>NZ_PYOO01000001.1 GCF_003026395.1 Photobacterium iliopiscarium
TTGAAAAACGTTTTTAGCGAGATCAATACAAATAGTGCTAGGCTTATTCATGGTATGGGCTCCTTTTTGGTTGACACTATAACTTTAGCTGACAATGTCAGTAAGGTGGGGAGTCCATACCATTGAGGCTATCCGTGATCTACTCAACGCGTGATCGAGCCTTAAAGATGCCAATTAAATATATTAAATTTCGCAGATAAACATAAACACTACAACATGTGGACAGGTAGATCCCCTATCGCCCTCACTGACATTCACCGTATGGAATGTCGATAATCAGCCTTGATATAGCATAATAGTTATCTGTTTTTTAAAGAAAAAGTTATGGGTGTCCTATGTTTTTTTCCAGTCCCTATTTTTATAAGGCATTGTAGCCACAATTTTTCAAACTCCAAATCAGGAGAGTTTGCTACTGGAATTACCATTTATTTTCCTTAACTATTAAATCGAAATTTTCGCTGGTTGCATAACACGTTTTCTACGATGCAGACTTAGCTGAATTTTAACGCCTTAATCACTGAAACTAAAGGCAAACTGACAACGCCGAATGTAGCAAATCGTGTTGATGCATTTGTTATGTGAATCTAGACTTCGTTGTAATTAAATTTTTGAAAACGTTCTGCTTCTGTTTTCAATACAGACCAATCAAAGGAATATTTTTGTTCTTCAGGCCAATCTGAAGGAAAACCAATTAGTAAGTACCCTCCGATTCCAGAATTCAGTTGGTGGTAAGAGTCCATCATAATACCTAAACTTCGTGTTGCCGAAAAACTCTCCGTTTTAAATTGAGATGAAATCAAAATCTGTAACGCAGCAAAGGCATTAAGTAAATTATTAAGATTTGCTTTATTAAAATTATCATGACGATCATGCTTGCTGGCATTATAAGCCTGATACCAATTCAATGAGCTTCCATCAACCCATTGTTTAAAAGGTTCAAATGTATGACTTTCACCATCCCATACAGGATATTGAACTCGATACGATGATAACCTATGACTTATATTAACTTTATGAAAATCTCTAATATTCCAACTATTTTCAGACCTAGATTTTCCTTTATGATCAACTGGCGTATAGATATTTTCCTTCAAAATTGCTCTAAAGTTAGCTTCAATCTCAATACACGTTCTCATCAATAATTCATGAATTCTAAAACTATGCGTATTCAAATTGGTATCCGACGGTTCAACAAACTCAAAGATTTGTTGTAAATCATCTTGTAACATCATGAAAGCTCTAATGTAATGAGTCGGATTTTGAGAATACTCTCTATCAACAATATAAGCCCATCCACTATATCCAGAATTTGGGCTATTAACCATTGATCTATAATTTCGATGGTAAGGTTTATCTATAATCATATTTACTCCATTCACATAACAACTTATTATATTAACAACTTGCCCGAATTTGTTCGTTGAGCATGCGCCCGTATTTATCTCGCAATAATATAAAAAACATTATAAATCAGATACTTTTTTACTTATAAATCCCGATAGTAATCACAAAATCGGAAAAAAATAAAGGACAGCCATATTTTTACTTTAAAACTCAACATACGGTTAGTAGATTCCCTATCGCCCTTGCGAGAGCATTCACTATAGAACATGACGATAACCAGCCCTGACAATAGCGTTAATTCTTATCTGTTTTCTAAAGGTAAAGTTATGGGTGTCCAATATTTATATTAAATTTAATACGCTGTGAGTAAATTCTCTATCTCCCGCTCAATAATTCTCGATTAGAAATGACAGTAGGTAGATAAAAAATTATGGGTGTCCTTCGTTTCTCAATAAACATCTTGGCAATAAAATAGGTTTTACTTCTGTGTTACATACTCATAATCGTCGTCGAGACTTACATCTTCATATTCATATGGTGATCACTGGCGGTGGATTTGATGAAAACAAGCGGCAATGGAAACAGTGTAAAAACAAGTACCTATTTAATGCTTTTGCGTTAGCGAAAGTATGGCGAGCTAGATTGCTGGAATATATCACCAGCGTACTCAAGCTCCCCTTACCTGACAAATTAGCAAATAAATGGGTGGTAGATTGTCGCTATGTTGGTCATGGAAAACCTGCATTATTGTATTTATCGAAATACCTTTATCGGGGTGTAATTGCTGATAAAGACATTCTTTATCTCGATGATCATCAGGTGACATTTCGATATAAAGATAATCAAACAAAAACAATGAAAACACGCACTTTACCTGTATTACAGTTTCTATGGCTGATATTGCAACATGTATTACCAAAAGGATTAAGGCGAGTTCGTGATTATGGTTTATTACGAGGACATGAGAAGAAACAACTTCAAGTGATCCAATATGCCTTTATGTTAGCAGGGCAACTGACGTTGCCCTCACAACAAAAAGTTGTCCGTTTAACGGCACAACCCTTTTGTCCATGCTGTCAGCATGTCATGCAATTAGCGGGGATTTTTCGACCCAGATAAAAACGTAAAATAATAAGGATAATGGCATTAACGCGTAATAATTAAAGAGGATCTAATTATAAATCAATAAATTAAATTGATTGGTTCACGCCAAGGATAACGCTCGACTTCTTTTCAATACCACCCTTCATGACATTCGCAATATTTACTTATATAAGGTTGCTCGGGCTTGTCCAACACTTCGGATAGGTGTCGGCTGCGCGACACATATCCTTATCTGTTAGGTTTATAATTCCGTAAAGTTCAGGGAGTACTCTTCTGGGCTAATCGAAGCTCTGTAAACTGAAACATTTGGCATTGACTCAGAAATTAACTTCCGATATTCAAAGCATTGTTCTTCTTTCATATTAGCTCCAAAATAAATTTCCTTGATACATTCTAGTGGGACTTCATGGAGATAAATTGAGCAATCAAAGGCACACGTAGATTTTTGTTTTTCACAAATTTCAAGGTCCTTAAACAAACGCTCCTCTTCCTCGTATGCCCAATCTAGCGACTTCTCGCAATACAAACTATCCAAAGTTGGTAATTCAGAAATCTTTCTATTATGTCGGTAAGTAACGCGCTTTAAAGGTGGATTAAATTCTTCACGACCACTATCACTGAAAAAACTATGATTTTCGTCCAACGCAACAACAAACCCTGTATGTGAATCAGCATAATGTGACCACATAAGCATATTTCTGTGGTTTCTTGAAAGCGACAATATACCAAACAAACTCGATAGATAGTTCGTAACCATTTCCCCCTGAACATGAGGTAGGCTCAGATAATCTGAAGCTTGCTGCATACGCTCAAATTGAGTATCTATTTGCGCGCTTTTTGCTGGGAATTGCTGTTTACGTTTAGCTTTCATCTCTTCAAGAGTCTCCGCTTTTACAACATCCTCCACTTCCATTTGCAATAAAACACTAGACTCAAACGGGTCATTTAATGCCTGAAGTTGAGTAAACCTAAGCTGTCTCTCTTTGATGAATTTTTCAATGCGTTGACCGCCCAAATATTTGTATAACACTGATTCCTCCATAAACCTAACAACTTATTATATTAACAACTTGCCCGAATTTGTTCTTTGAGCATGCGCCCGTATTTATCTCGCAATAATATAAAAAACATTATAAATCAGATATTTTTTTACTTATAAATCCCGATAGTAATCACAAAATCGGGCACTTACCATCTAGTTTCCAGTTTTTCTACTAGAGTCAAAGAATATGGAACATAGGATAGCCATATCTTTACTTTATAAATTCAATACGCTGTGAGTGAATTCTCTATATCCCTCCCAATAATTCTCGATTAGGAATGACAGTAGGTAGATAAAAAATTATAGGTGTCCAGTTTTTCACTTGTGATATGACGAATAATAAGCCGTGTAATTATCGTGATAATGTACGAACTTGGTGATTCATCATTCCCTACAGAACGAAATCGAGAATCGACTATCAACATGTCGTAACGTTATTATTGTTGTTTTAACAGGTTCTTATTGGCGTCTTTAGAGCTCAAGCGCGCAATGATTAGATCACGGATAGCTCGTACCTCACTTCCGAGATGACGAATAATAAGCCGTGTAATTATCGTGATGATATCCAAAATTAATTATTCATCATTCCCTACAGAACAAGATCAAGAATCGACTATCAACATGTCATAACGTTATTATTGTTGTTTTAACAGGTTCTTATTGGCATTTTTAAGGCTCAAGCGCGCAATAATTAGATCACGGATAGCTCGTACCTCACTTCCGAGATGACGGATAATAAGCCGTGTTATTTTTCAACAGAGCGTAATAACAATAGTGATAGGAAATCTAATGATTTAAAAAATGGTCAGCTAATTATTAGGGTTGATATAAATTTGAGTTTCAATAAATATACGCCCGACTTTACTTCGCATAGATTACAACTTAACCATTCAGTCAAAAGTGTAACTAAATATCCTTACTATTTTAATTTTTTGTGGAACATAGGACAGCCATATATTTACTGTGAATAAATTCTCTATCTTCCGCGCAATGATTAGATCACGGATAGCTCATACCTCACTTCCGAGATGACTGATAATAAACCATGTTATTTTCGTGATAATGTACGAGCTTGATTATTCATCATTCCCTACAGAACAAGATCAAGAATCTATCATCAACATGTCGTAACGTTATTATTATTGTTTTAATAGGTTCTTATTGGCGTCTTTAAGGCTCAAGCGCGCAATGATTAGATCACGGATAGCTCGTACCTCACTTCCGAGATGACGGATAATAAACCATGTTATTTTCGTGATGATGTCCGCATTTAATTATTCGTCATTCCCTACAGAACGAAATCGAGAATCGACTATCAACATGTCGTAACATTATTATTATTGTTGTTTTAACAGGTTATTATTGGCGTCTTTAAGGCTCAAGCGCGCAATAATTAGATCACGGATAGCTCGTACCTCACTTCCGAGATGACGGATAATAACCCGTGTAATTATCGTGATAATGTACGAACTTGATTATTCATCATTCCCTACAGAACAAGATCAAGAATCTATCATCAACATGTCGTAACGTTATTATTATTGTTATTTTAATAAGTTCTTATTGGCGTCTTTAGGGCTCAAGCGCGCAATGATTAGATCACGGATAGCTCGTACCTTACTTCCGAGATGACGAATAATAAACCGTATTATTTTTCAACAGAGCGTAATAACAATAGTGATAGGAAATCTAATGATTTAAAAAATGGTCAGCTAATTATTAGGGTTGATATAAATTTGAGTTTCAATAAATATACGCCCGACTTTACTTCGTATAGATTATAACTTAACCATTCAGTCAAAAGTGCAACTAAACAGCCTCATTATTTTAATTTTTTGCGAGCTAGGCTACAAAACACCACTACTAATCGTTGTCTAATCCCACCCTATAAAAATATTTTAATAATCATACGATTGTATAGCTAGCGAAGATAGATATGAACAATATAACGATAGCACCATCACAAGCTACAATAGCATTAACAACAGATTTGCTTGTTGCTCAAGTAAACGCTGAACTGACCTTACAGCCCCTTGATTTAGTCAAAATAAAAGGCTCATATTCACAATTTTTTGCTTATTTTCATGCCAAATTAGCACCCTATATTGATGGCTGGGTTGATATGGTGAACCGCGATAAGACTACTTTGACAAACCTGAATAGTGACTATGGCTATTTTGCTTTTGCGCATTACCTTGCACGTCAGTATGATCCTACGCGCTGGTCAGAAGAAGTGATGGTGATGACAAAGGGATTTATTAATATCACCGATAAAAAAATATCATTCAATGCTATTAATATTCATCATATTTACGATTATCTGATGACAGAATTATTGGATATGAATAATTTAAAACACCAGCTACGGCATTTATTAATTACCGATAATATTAACTATTTATACCGTAACACTCCACCTTGTATTCACAGATATGCGGTTGACGATTCAAAAAATATCGCAAAACGTATTCAGCAGAATATCTGTTTCTTATTCATGTTATATCTCAAGACAATCGCAACAACGACACAAACAATGATTAACAGTAAATAAACACTGATATCAATCTCCACATCATTCCTGATTTTGAATATTAATGAATGATGTGGTGATAGTAATCAATAACAGTCTTAACGGGATTATCTTACAGTAGCTGTCTTAATTTATATTCAACTAATGGATCGTTAGGAACCAGTTGTTGCGCCATCTCTAGCAATTGAATCGCATCTTGTGGGTGATCATCTTGATGTTTCAAGGCAATATCAATCAAAGGTTGTACATCAATTTGAGCTTGATGCTCTTGTACATGCGCTTCTTTTTCATCAATCAAAATATTATGCGCTTTACTCAATAACCCTAATCGGTGCTCTGAATATGCATTGGCCTTACTTAGGCTTTGATAATAATCTTCTTTAAAGCGTAATGTTTTTGTTTGTTGACGAAACTGAGCAATATCAAGTTGCTGATGGCGAATAAAATCGACGGCAACCTGCTTATAAAAACCAAATTTATTGAGGTAAGTGGCATGCGTGCCATGTCCCATTCCAAACACACGTAAATGGGTCAATTCTGGATAACGTTTGGCGTGTAAGCGATCAATATTATTGGTGGGATCATAAATAATATAGCCTTTAGCTTTACCTAAATTAAGATCATGATAATCCCCTTCCCAATCAAATTGCTGCGCTAGTTCAGTACTAGAGCGATCATCCCACGGGGCGATGGTTTTATTCTTAGTACTCACAGGATGAAATAATAAAACTTGATCAAGTTGCAATAAATTGGCAAAAGCACCCACCGCAAAACCACCACGACTTAGACCATAGCCTAAACGATAGCTAAACGGTTCAAGTAACGTAGTTAACTGTTCAAGAAAGAAAATTAAGTTACGACTACGAAACCAATTACTCTTTCCTAAATGTTGAAAAGAGATAACATTCACGTTCTGTTTTTTAGCGAGGTGGAATCCCCAAGGTGCAAAATCCTCATCAATATCGTGTTGTTGTACGTTGGTTCCCGCAGGCGAAAATGTAAACAGTAGCGGCTTATTTACATCAACAAACTCATACTTAACAAACATATCATCAAGTAAGTCCCCTCCTGACATTGGAAGTTGCGCTTGCTGCTGTGAACGAGAGTGTGTTAGCCACTCATCTAACCAATACAATAATTTCATTTTACCCACCTTTAAAAACAACCGCGGGATTGTAGCAAAGATAGGCATCAAACGAAAATTTTAGTTAGAGTACTAATTATTTTAACTGGAACTTATACTTTATAATTGTAAATACAACGATACATTGGTTATTTAAAAATAAACCCGTAAGCCAGCTTAAAGGTGAATATTTATAGCATTATCGGCTTGACCTTCCCTGTAGTGGAAGCTTTATGCTGTCATCCTAATAACAAACACACATCGAGCTCATCATGAAAAAATTATCTTTAGCTATTGTTTTGTCAGCACTACTTTCTACCACTGCATTTGCAAGTGAAAATGTGGTCGATCACAGTAATGTAATGCCAACTAAAACTGTCATTAGTCTACAAGCATCACAAACGATGATGAAAGACTCTATGGCGGCAATGGCAGGTATGCATACGTTAAAATTAACGGGTGATCCTGATTTAGATTTTATAGCGGGTATGCTTCCTCACCATGAAGGTGCGATTGTGATGAGTGAATCAATTCTACCAACACTGACTAACCCTGCGGTGCATAAATTAGCGCTTAATATTATTAAATCACAAAAAGAAGAAGTGGTTTATATGAAGCATTGGCTAGCAACACACAAAGAAATACCACTAGCACAACGTGATATTGCTAACTCACAAGAAATGATGACCAAATCAATGAAAATCATGCACAACATGATGGAAGTTAAATTAACCGGTCACCCAAATGTTGATTTCGTTGCGGGTATGATCCCTCACCATGAAGCAGCAGTAGAAATGGCAGAAGTCATCATGCCTTATCTAAAAGATCAATCAACGAAGACTCTCGCACAAAGTATTATCAAATCACAACAACAACAAATTAGCTTTATGAAAACATGGCTAAAAGATAATACACCAGCGGCAGTGCCTGCGAAGTAAATAAGATCACACTTATTTATACATAAATCCGACTTAAATAAGTCGGATTTATTTTATCTGTTTTTAATCAATCGAAAACTCTCGATATTGACCACTTTCAAGCCCAGCTACCGATAAATGCCCTACCGACACACGATGCAGTGCTAATACTTCATTTTGAAAAAAGCCAAACATACGTTTCACTTGATGGTACTTCCCTTCAACCAATGAAAGCCGTGCTTGATACTCTGAGACGATTTCTAAATGCGCGGGCTTAGTGGTGATATTCTCATACCCAAAATAAATCCCCTCTTTGAACACGGTAATATATTCCTCAGTAACAGGTTTTGATAAAGTCACTTCATATACTTTTGCGAGTTTGGTTTCAGGTAGACTTATTTGACGTGACCATGCGCCATCGTTAGTTAACAACACTAACCCTGTCGTATTAAAATCTAACCGCCCAACAATATGTAATTCATCTTTTTGAGGATGATCAATTAAATCTAATACGGTTGTATGCTTAGAATCTTTGGTCGCACTGACAATACCTTGCGGTTTATTCAACATAATATAAATCGGTTTATTATCTTGAAGGCTGTGACCATCTAATTCAACATGCATAAATTGAGTCACTTTTTGATGCGTTGAATGTGCGGCTTCTCCATCCACGATGATCCTTTTCTGAGCAACCAAAAGACGAGTGTCTGATATAGAGTAAATACTATGTTGACTTATAAAACGATCGAGTCGAGTGGTAGACGATTTCATAACATAACAATATCCGCAGTATGTAAAAATGCATTCGAAAATGTACTTTTTAAGAAGTGAACATCTTTACATATAACAACAAAAATAGAACAGCTATATTTTGAAAATTAATGTTCAGGTGTACTTGATGTTATTTACTTTTAATAACACTTTAAATATTGATTAATTATCATGGGCTAAATATGATATTATTCTGTTAAATATTTCACCATAGAGTTAATTTTTGAAATTCTCACTCTTACAATATAAGCGTCAAACACTCGCTTCATGGTCACTGATTTTAGTGAGTATTGTGCTATTGGTGTGTATTTCTCAAAATTTAGGCCTTTCTACATTATGTTCTTTAGCGCCGACAATTGACGCAACTGAACAGCTTCAATCTCATCCACAAACACACTCAGATCTAGAAACACAATGCAGCAATAGTGAGCATCTTGTTAATGCCAACACGATTAACATTGATTTTGCGATTCCAATGTTTATCCTCGCCCTTGTTATTATTGCAGCGATATTAAAGCAATCGGGTGTTAAGTACTTCCCTCCTGAGCCAACAACCTCCTATGGTGTACGGCGACATTTAGCTTTTTGTACCTTTCAAGAATAAACACAATCAGGGTCTGAAGATCGATCATTATTACGTCTTAAAAAACCAAGGCATCATAGTGTGTGATAACAGCCCCTCCTAATACTTATATCTTTTTATATAATTATTCACGGAGCAATATTGTGTTTAAAAATCAAATTGTTAGTACTGTTTTATTTACGGTATCGTTAGTATCAGTGCTATTTCTAGCGACGATCCCTGTCGCTACACCATCGCTAAAAACAGGCATGTTAACCCATCCACCAGCACAACTCTGTTTAATGCTAACGGAATTACTCAACCACGATACGGCGATGCAAACACTAGAATTTGGAAGGGGAAAATAATAATGACAACTAAAAAAAACCAATCTAAAAAAGCGACCAATGTAGCAACTAAGCTATGGCTAAAAGCAAAAGAAATCATAAAACTGGTGCTTATTTTATCACTCTTTTTTATCGCTATAGATGCTTGGCGCAGTAAAGATATGCCATCAGACGTGATCCCTACATTAGCGGCAAATACACTGGATCAGCAATGGGTTGATATTAAAAAGATGAGTGATGAAAAACCCGTATTACTCTATTTTTGGGCGACATGGTGCTCAGTGTGTAAACTGGTTAGCCCTAGTGTTGATTGGCTTGCAGATAATCATCAAGTGGTATCAGTTGCGGTTACATCTGGCGAGAACCAACGGGTTGCCCAATTTATGAAGTATAAAGAATACAATTTCCCGGTCATCAATGATCCAACAGGTAAAATTGGTCGAGAATGGGGCGTTACTGCGACACCTTCAATCATAATCATTAAAAATGGTCAGATTTCATCAATAACAACCGGTGCAACAACCCCGATAGGCTTGTGGTTACGGCTGATTTTTGCTTAACCACGCTATAAATCAGTTCATTGTTACTACCAACAGTGGTTGTTGGTAGTAACTTATGCAATAACTATCGTTGTAAAATAAGCTGTGCAAAATAGCCTAATTAACGCTTAAATTTATCAGCCCATTGTGGCCATATAGCCGCGAGATCCATGTATTCTTCGATAGTATCAGCAATACGATCAATGCCTTGCTGACGAATTTCATCAAAATCAGGAGTTTGGGTCGCTTCTAAACCAGCCCAACGTAAAATAGCATCACATGCACCTTGTTGTTCGAAAATACCATGCAAATAGGTGCCAAACACTTGATCATCACAGCCTAATTGACCATCAGGACCATCTGTTAGTTGCACTGGCGCATTGGCACTCACACCTTGAGTAACACCCGCATGAATTTCATAACCTTTAACGGTAACAGGCATTTGATTAGGCATGGTTAGTGTGCCCTCTGTTTGTTGCAAGCATTTGTTTTTCTCAATGGTGGTAGCAATAGATAAATACCCTAAACCTTGGCTAACCCCCGCTTCACCTTCAATCGCATGCGGATCAGCAATGGTTTCACCTAACATCTGATAACCACCACAAATACCCATCACTTTGCCGCCTAAACGCAAATGACGTTGGATCTGTTTATCCCAACCTTGTTCACGTAAGAACGCTAAATCACTACGTACACTTTTAGTGCCTGGAATAATGATCAAATCGGCGGCAGGAAAAGGCTGACCTTTGCCGACAAACTGCAAGTTAACTTGAGGATGCATGCGCAGGGGATCAAAATCAGTATGGTTACTCACGCGGGTTAAAACAGGCACTACCACCTTTAATTGATGATCAGCGGCATCAACTTGTTGGCAGTTAATCGCATCTTCAGCTTCTAACATTAAGCCATGTAAATACGGTAACACGCCTAATACTGGCTTACCTGTTTTTTGTTCTAGCCACTCTAAACCCGATTCCAGTAACTTAATATCACCACGGAAACGGTTGATAACAAAACCTTTGACCCGTGCTTGTTCTGATTCAGACAATAACGCTAACGTGCCATAGATATGAGCGAACACCCCACCGCGATCAATATCTGCAATAATGATCACCGGCACATCGGCTTTTTCAGCAAAGCCCATGTTTGCCACATCATTTTCACGTAAGTTGATTTCAGCAGGACTACCCGCACCTTCAATAACAATGGTTTGATACTGTTGTTGCAACAGTGTGAATGATTCCATAATCGGCGTCATTACCACTTTCTTGTAGTTATGAAAACCCACAGCATCCATATCAGCTAAAGCGTGGCCTTGTACGATCACTTGTGCACCAACATCAGTATTGGGTTTAAGTAAGACAGGATTCATATGCACGCTAGGCTCAATACCACAGGCTTGAGCTTGAACGGCTTGTGCTCGCCCAATCTCACCGCCATCTTTGGTCACAGCGCTGTTTAATGCCATATTTTGTGATTTAAACGGTGCCACACGAATACCTCGGCGTGCCAACACGCGACATAATCCAGCCACCAGCACACTTTTACCTGCATCTGACGTCGTACCTTGTACCATTAATGCACGTGTTGTCGATTGTAATGTATCCGTCATTTCCTAATTCCATGTTGATATAATAAGGGAGAGTAACCACAGATGATGGCTATCTATAAGTCGCCAATCATCTTAGCAATTGATCATGTGGATAATAACTCATAAAAAATACGTTTGAATAATCATCAATCTGGTGTATATGATAACGATTATCATTTTTTATCACTCCTTTTTTATGAATTATCTTATTTTACCGACCATGTTGGTATGGCTATTATTGGCAATCAGCATCGGTTGTGCGTTAACAAAAACAACGTCTTGGCGCATACCGCTACTACTGACCTTGATCACCGCAGTGATGTTGAACATCTTAACGGTGATTGGCGCTGCCATTATGGTCAGTGGTATCGTGATTGCCCGTTTTACCGCTCAACAACAATCTAAGCCACTGATCTATGCAGGTCATATGGTTGTTGTTTTGTGGATCATTGGGTTAATTCTGCACTTGTACCCTGGTATCAATAATTTATTGGTACTTGATCACGTCAATAGTGGCCCACTTAGTCGACCGTTTACGCTTTACTTTAATATCGATAAACCCATGCTTATTTTTGCACTGCTACTACTCGTGCCCAATATAGTAAGCAATAACGAATATAACTGGCATCATCTTTCGCTCTCACGCATGCAAAAAAGTATTATTGGTGGCGGATTAATCACATTACCGTTATTAGCATGGGCATTACAACTGGTACAGCCTGAATTCACCTTGCCGTCATGGTGGTGGATCTTTGCGATTAATAATTTGATATTTACGTGTGTTGCCGAAGAAGTGCTTTTCCGTGGTTATATTCAAGGACTGCTATGTAAGAAATTAGCACCACCGATGGCGATTATTATTGCGAGTGTTTTATTTGGACTTGCGCACTTTGCTGGTGGACCATTATTTATCATTATTGCGACATTGGCTGGCATACTTTATGGTTTAAGCTATTATTGGACTAAGAAGATAACGGTCGCGATCGTGGTTCATTTTGCATTTAACTTACTTCATTTAGTCTTTTTTACTTACCCACTGCCCTTGTAATAATGCAAAATAAAAAGGCTTTTCACCTTACTTTGAACACCGCTACACAATCTTCATCAACATAAAACAGGGATAAGGAACAGGATGAATGTCAAAAATATTGCTCATAAATGTCCTCAACAATCCTAATATATTACTGAATGTTGATGAAAAAATTAGTTATCAAATTATTACTGAAGCTCGTCACCTATCGTTATTAGGGCAATTAAAGGCGTGTTGTGATCGAGCGCACATCGAACATGATCTTCCTCTGCACACCCAGCAACAATTATTGTCTGGGTTTCACAGCTATCAAAAACAACAACAACAATTATTACTTGAACATCAACATCTCACTGAACAATTACAAGGGGTTATTAACTCATGGCGTTACTTACGCGGTAGCGCACTACAGTTCCTTAATAACGATATGTTTGCTGGCAGAATCAAAAATAATATTGATATTTACGTTCCACAACAACA
Source organism: Photobacterium iliopiscarium (assembly GCF_003026395.1). Lineage (GTDB taxonomy): Bacteria > Pseudomonadota > Gammaproteobacteria > Enterobacterales > Vibrionaceae > Photobacterium > Photobacterium iliopiscarium. Next base: position 13,381 of record NZ_PYOO01000001.1, read on the forward strand.
TGTTGCTAACGTTGAAAAAACGCTATTAGATAACGGCTGGCGCTATAAAAATATCGCTGATTATGAAGAAACGTTTTATCGTCGTTGGGCACAGCAAACCACGCCATTGATCCACAAACAACGCCGTACTGAGCTGGCGATTCACTTTCAATTATTACCCAAAACATTGATCAATAAACTCGATCCAACGCCTTTGTTGCACCACCATTTATCACCGCCATTGTGCGAGCCTGCAACATTACTATCGCCAGATGCGATGGTGCTTCATCAAGCGATTATGTTATTTCATCAAATTGATTACCATTATGGCTTACGGGATATTTACAGCTTATATTTACAGTTTGTTTATTTTAGTAAAGACGCGACTTTTTGGCATAATTTAATTCAACTTCACCAACAAGTCGGCAATGATAATAGCCTTTATCTCGCCGTTAGTTTATGTCAGCGTTTATTTAATTTAACTGTTCCTGAAAATGTATTAACCTATTTTAAACAACAAAAATCACATCAATTATCCTATTGGCTCTATCAACAACGGTTTATTGATGCGTTTATTTACCAATTTCCTTTGCACCGCAACATGGGTTATCGTGATGCGGTTAAATCACTGCGATTTCGTGGCCGTTTAAAACAAATGCCGATCTACTCTATTGTGCCGCATATTATTAAACGATTAATTGTTAATAGTATTCCGCATGACGATGAAGAAGTGATCAACTAAATACGACTAACTTCCAATTATCATTATTTGATACCTAATAAGACAGGCGCACGTAAGAATTCTCATGTTACTATGCTAAGCCATTCTCAAGGAAGGAAGAAGAATTTGGATAACATGCTGTTTTACAAAACATACCCTCATAAACAAAGTAAAGAGTGGGTCGTATTTGTCCATGGTGCGGGGGGAAGTTCTGCTATCTGGTTTAAGCAAATAAGAGCCTACAAACAGCATTTTAATTTACTCTTATTAGATTTGCGTGGTCATGGTAAATCTAACACCATGTTTCAAGATGTAATGGATAACCAATATACATTTAAAATGGTGACCAAAGATATTATCGATGTGCTTAATCACCTTAAGATTGAATCAGCCCATTTTGTCGGCATGTCATTAGGCACCATTATTATTCGTCATCTGGCTGAACTGGCGCCAGAACGGGTTCAAACAATGACATTAGGTGGTGCGATAACACGTTTAAATACACGATCTCAAGTGTTAATTAGTTTGGGCAATCTGAGCAAACATATCCTGCCCTATATGTGGTTATACCGTATATTTGCTTATGTCGTTATGCCACAAAAAAACCAACGTCAATCTCGCCATTTATTTATTCGAGAAGCTAAAAAACTCTGCCAGCAAGAATTTAAGCGGTGGTTCAAATTAGCGACAGATGTTAACCCGATTATGAAATACTTTAAGGAAAAAGAACTTGTCATCCCAACCCTATATTTAATGGGTGAGCATGATTATATGTTTATTAAATCCGTCAAAGAGATGATTAAACGTCATCAAAATAGTGTATTAACTCAATTATCAAATTGTGGTCATGTATGTAATGTCGAACAACCAGAAGCATTCAACCATCATTCAATTGAATTTATTCAACTGCACAGCCAACCACCACTAGCGCACTAATAAAATAAGCCACAGTGAGGCATTGCACACTCACTGGGCTTAGAATCTGAATGTTACGCAGGTAATACTTTACTTAAAAAACGCTGTAATTGTTCAGTCACAAATTGCGGTTGTTCAAGGTTACTAATGTGCCCAGCATCAGGAATAAGCACATATTCACTGCCATCAATCGCATCATGCATTAATTGTGCTTCAAGTGGTGGACGTGGATTATCTTCCAAACCTGACATAATTAATGTCGGAACGGTAAGCTGCTCGATATCATCAAACGTATCACGACGCCCAAACACCATGCGTCCCATCTCAGACACTGCCACTGCGCGATCACCTTGTAACTGTGCAAGAGAATGACGGAATGCACTGACTAATTGTGGGTTATGAAGATGACCATCCCGACGGAAAAATAATGGTACTATCATATCAATCAATGGCGCAGGAACATGTTGCTGATCGCGTAAAGTATCTAACATCGCAAAATATCTCGCGTGCATTACTTCTGGCTCATAGCCTAAGAAGGTATCCATTAGCACTAATGCCGTCACTCGCGCAGGCGCTTTAAGGGCTAATTCTGCACCCCACATGCCTCCCACAGACAAACCAATCACAGCAAATTTTTCAATCTCTAAATGATCCAATAATGCCAACACATTATCAGCATAATCACGTAATGTCCGTGTTGCTGACGGCGCACTGTCAGATCCACCATGCGCCCAAAAATCTGGCACAATACAACGATAATGTTGGCTTAACTCCGCGATCTGCGGTGCCCACATTGCACTATCCCATAAGTAGCTATGACCAAAGACAAGCACTGGACCTGTTCCTTGATCACGGTAAGTCATCTGCTGACCATCAATAGCGAATGTTTGCATTGTCGGTATCCTTTCTTGGTTAACACGTGTAGTGAATGTTACTTCGTTATTTTATTATTACGCCCAAATAATACATCTGGGATATCGCACATTATCATAACCGTTACGCCATTGATGTAACTCGGTATTTATTTCGAATGTTGGTTAACCCTTGACAGTAAAACACCCAAGCACAGAGTCCAGCGGCAATATTACCTAACATTGCACCAGTGAACAGCCCCGACAAACCCGCGAAATGCGCACCAATCCATAACACAGGCAGATAACACACAAATAATCGTAATGCAGAAATCAACAACGCACGCATCGGTAATCCCATCGCATTACAGACGGAAACCATCAGCATGCAAATACCTAATGCGCCAAGGCTAATAGGCACTCGCGTTAAGTGGATCATTAAAATTTGTTGTACTGAAGTATTGGTTGTTAATAACTGGGCTAACGGTTGAGCACTTAAAAAGAGTATGACGGCAATAACAACTTGCCAAACCAAGATAAAACGCACCGCAATCATGATCAATTTTTCAATGCTGGCAATGTCTTTACGACCAAGCATGCGCCCCACCATCGGTGGCATCGACATGGTTAATGCAAGCACAATCACTAATGAAAAGAACTCTAATCGCGAACCTAATGCCCAAGCAGCAACGGTTGCCGCACCAAAACCAGCCACCAGCTTTGTGGCTAAAATAGCAGAAACAGGAGGTAATAGTTGGCTTAGCATTGCTGGTGCCATAATGTGAACTAATTCTTGAATCGCTTTATAAACCGCAAGCCCTCGCCAATCAAAACTCAACCATTGGCGTTTAAATAATAATGGAAACACCACCAGCATCCCGATGCTAAACGACACAATGGTCGCCCATGCCGCACCATTGATACCCATATTAAAGGTAAACATAAACAGTGGATCTAAACCAATATTAATCACACTGGTGATCACCATCATAATGCCGGGTAACAAGGTATTACCGTTGGCACGGCAAATACTGTAGGCAAAGTACACCATCGAGCCGCACCATGCACTTGTTAGCCATACGGGCCAATAACTATCAATAACACCAAAGACATTATCAGGCGCACCAAGTAACCATAACAACTGATGACGACCAAACCAGATTGCCGCACACAGCGCCATGATGCCAATATCACCAAGAATCACCACCACCCCACCTAATTGACGCGCTCGGTGATGATCATTATTACCTAATACCCGTGAAATTAAGGCAGTAGTTGCAATCCCTAATCCGACTTGTAATCCAATAACAAGCATTTGCATCGGTAATGTAAAGCCTTGCGCGGCGAGAGGTAAAATTCCAAGCTGACCGATAAATGCACTATCGACTAATTGAAAACTCATCAGTGACAATACACCGAATAACATTGGCCATGTCATGGTGAACAATTGATGCGCTAAACTGCGGGACGCTGGAAGTGTCATTGTTTTTGCGTTCATAATAATAGCTTAAATAAAACGTTAGCAAAAAGCACCGAGCATCTGCTTCAGCCTTGTACTTCATACCAATAAAAAATCCCCGCCATATAGCGAGGATTCAAAGAAATAACATTATAACGTAGATTAACGAATAACTAATTTAACAAGATCGGCAGGACGATAATAAACAGACTTTAAGACTTTACCAGTACGGATCAGCTTGCCATTAACTTCAACATCTTGTGCACATTTAGCAATGATATAATCACCTTTAGTACTCGCCATTAATGCAACACCTTGCTTGGCGTAAAAAGCATCAGTCTCGTCATATTGTTGCTGGTTGCAGCAGACTTTACTCATGTTACTTGAGTGGACTTCATTCCAGCAATCAATGAACGTGAATCCTAGACGCTCAGACATTTGCAATAAAATATCAATCAAATAACTAATACCAATATTATCAGTGATTTTTTTATCGCCTAAATGCACCAAACGTCCAATAAGAACATAAACAGAATCAACAATCGCATCGGCTTGTTCAACCAATGAATCCGCTTCTGCAAGCTCTGTCATCTCTTCAACGGCTAAAGAGGTATGTAACGCATCAGCTTGAGCATCTAAACTGGCTGGATTTTCAATATCTAAGTCGAAGGTGGAACGAAACTCTCGAATATCGCTGTAAAGGTGATCGAAAAGGGGTTGGTCTAGCGTAGAAAGTTTCATTCGAATATCCTTGTTTCAGATTTAAGGGGCAAACGTTATTTTATCATTCACAAGCGCAGTGTTATTCTCAATAAAATGACGCAACGGGCGAAGATACTAATCCAATCCACCACCAGATACAAAACCAATTACTTAAAAATAGTCAGCTTGACGACAAAATAGACTTAACCACTGTTGGCATACGCTAAAACACAACAATTGAGATATCATTATTCGTATTTAAACACTTGCGAATTAAAGTAAAGCCAATAAAATTTCACCCGTAACTCTCTATGTTGAGAGAATAATATGTAGGTTGGAGAAGTGATGATTGCAGGTCACCGTGGCGCGCGCGCAGTCGCCCCAGAAAACACATTAATATCTATGAAAGCAGCTGCTGATGCTGGCGCTACATGGATAGAAACGGATACTCAACTTTGCGATGATTTAATTCCCGTTATTATTCATGATAAAAGTGTTCGTCGTTGTACCAATGGTTCAGGAAGTGTTCGTCATAAACCACTCGCTGAATTAAAACAATTAGATGCAGGAAGCTGGTTTAGTGCTGAATTTGCAGATGCTACTATTCCAACGCTAGTCGAGTTACTGCAAGCTTGTGATGATTATGGACTCAGCCTCAACCTTGAAATCAAAGTTCATTATGAAGACGAGGTCGAACTGCAAGTTCTTAAAACTATTGAAACGATTAAAGATTATGGTTTTGATACTAATAAACTGATCCTTTCTAGTTTTTCTTATAATGCGGTTAAGCACTGCTTAAAACTGTGGCCAGAAGTTCGTCGTGGCTTAATCATTGAAGACTGGGTGCCAGACATTGCCCGTTTAGATGCCAAACTTGATCTCTACAGTATTCATTTAGATCATCATTTACTGAATGAAAAACTCGCTAAAGAAATTACTGATGCAGGAAAAGTGCTTCAAATATGGACCATGAATGATCCTCAACAAGTGGATAAATTTACCCGTTGGGGTGTTAGTACTATTATTAGTGACAATCCTGGTTTATTAATTGCTGCGGCAAAAGCATAACATCTATCATCTTCATCTATTGTTTACGAGCTAATGGATTGTTAAATATTAGCTCGTAACAACTTTTTATTGCCTTCCTTCGTTTTAATTACTTCAACCTGCCCATTATTTTTCATCTCTCTTTTATCTTTTTATAAACATAATTTTATCACTACTAAAAATGGAACTTTACATTCCAAAACAATATAAACAATTTATGTTTGATATCATCAAAATATAAAAACATATTTATAGAGAATATAAATTAAACCCCGTTTATTTATAACTCTTTTTTATTACACACAACATCAGATAATTATGCTAACAGCTGTCCAACGACAACTTATTTGATACCTAGTGGAGCACATTATTCATGTCAGCTTATGACACCGTCTGTATAATGGCAGCCGTTGCTGTCTTTATCTCAATTATTAACCACCGTATCGGTAAGTTTCAACCGACTATTGCCATCACTGGCTGGTCAATTGCCATATCACTGACTCTCTTAATATTAAGTAAATTCGGCTATATTCCTCGTAATGAAGAGCATGAAGTCATTCAGATGATACAGGCAGTCAACTTTGATGACTTCTTACTAAAAGGTGTTCTAGGCTTCCTTCTTTTTGCTGGTGCATTAAACATTAAATTGCCTCACCTTAAAGATCAAAAATTTGAAATCACATTTTTAGCACTGATCGGTACCCTATTTTCAACCTTCTTTATTGGGATTGTGTTATGGGCGCTGTTTAAACTTTGTACTATTGATGTTGATTTTATTTACTGCTGTTTATTTGGTGCCTTAATTTCACCCACCGATCCTATTGCCGTATTAGCTATCGTTAAAAAACTCAAAGCACCACAGCGTATTTCAACTCAAATAGAAGGCGAATCACTGTTTAACGATGGTGTTGGCTTAGTTATTTTTGTTACCTTATTTGAAATTGCATTCAGTAAAACTGCCCCAACAATCTCTAGCACCGCGCTATTATTTGTTCGTGAGGCTTTAGGCGGCATTGCATTTGGTGCCGTTATTGGGGTGGTGTTCCACTTCTTGATTAAAAGCTCACATGACAATATGTTCCGCTTAATTTTAACGATCTTAATCCCAACATTTGGTTATGTCGTCAGTGAACATATTGAAGTCTCAGCACCGCTTGCAATGGTAGTTGCGGGTATTATTATTGGTAACTGGACCCGTAATACCCTATCCGAAGAAGCCGCTCATCAAATATCACATTTATGGGAACTTGCTGACGAGATTTTAAATGCGGTTTTATTCTTATTGATCGGCTTAATGATGATCACGTTCAATTTCCATGCGATTGATATCGTAGCGGTTGTGATAGCTATACCATTAGTCCTATTAAGCCGTTACCTCAGCGTTAAATATGCTTATAAAATATTTAACCGCTACCGCACCTATAACCCATTATCGATTAAAATATTAACGTGGGGGGGATTACGTGGTGGCCTAGCTCTCGCAATGGCAATGGCAATTCCAAGTGGGATCCCTATTGGTTTTAGTCCTGATATTGATGTGAAAGAGATTATTGTATTAATGACGTATGCCGTGGTTATTTTCTCTATTATCGTGCAAGGTTCAACAATCACACCAATGATTCATAAAGCCAAAGAAGAACAAGCAAGAATGGATCAAGCGGCAACCAATGCTACATCAGAAATAGCCGCGTCGAGTACCACAACAGAAACAACCAACAACTAGTATCACACCGACGCGAGTCTAAATTGTACAATCTAATAGCCACTGTTTATTACGGTGGCTATTTTTTTATGTTGTTATTTATAATGAACAAATATGTAACAAAAATATTGACCGTCGCTAAATTAATCATATGATGATCATTACCTATTGATTAATCGTTATGATGCTTATGAGCAAAAATCACACTCTTATTGAATGGAGTAAAGATCGGATTTGGTATTATGATATGCCATACCGCGTAGCGGGTGCGCCTATGGGTCACCGAATGACGATTATTCGATTAGATAACAACAAACTCTTTATCCATTCCCCGATTGAAATAACACCTACCTTACAGCAGAAAATTAGCCAACTAGGTGAAATTGCTTATGTGGTAACACCAAACAAAAATCACAATATTTATCTCTCCGATTGGTGGTTAGCTTACCCTCAAGCTTATTTCTATGCCCCTCCAGGACTCATCCATAAGCGTAGCGATCTCACCTTTGATGATGCGCTGGGCAATAAAACACCACTTCATTGGCGAGGACAACTATTGCAAACGGTGATTCGTGGTAGTGACAGGATGGAAGAAATTGCTTTTTGTGATCCACTCTCAAAAACACTGATTGTCGGTGATGCTTTAGCATGGATGGTAGACAGTCATCACCCTCTTACTTTTGCGCTTTCTGTTATTAATGGCTGTTATTTTAAGCCAGCAATGCCATGGTATTGGCGGATCACTTTTCAAAATCACACTCAATTACGCCAATCAATTCAAGAAATCCTTACGTGGCCTTTTGAACGTATTATTTTATCTCACGGAAGAGTGATCGATAACGATGCCAAAGCCCATTTTTCCACCGCATTTAGTTGGTTAATGCCACATAAATTAAACATCACAATGTCCCAATAAATATAAAAAATGTATTTATCGACAATTTAAATCTGTAAGCATTAATTTATGTGCAAGATCAATATTACTCTTATTCTGAAGGCGCATAGTAATAAAACCACAGGGACAAATCGCCCTTATTTACTCTTTTAACAATAACAAACCGTCGAGGTTAGGAGTTAATTAATGAACCTTTTTAAACTTTATTCTCGAGACATTCTTGGACTTAGTGTCGTCGGATTTTTTATATTAAGTATTCTCGGTGTTATTTTTGGTACCATTGCATTATTCAATTATGCTAGCGGTAATACCGTATTAGCCGCATCAAATATACATCTTGCGTTATCACATATCCTCTTTGTCATTCCCGCATTGATCATTGGTCATTATATCAACCGCCCTTCTTGGGTCGCAGCCGTTGATAAAATTAAATTTACACGTGAAATAAATAATCATTCATAGTATTTAACATCAAAATCATCCTATTTATGATTGATCTGCAAATTTCTCACGTAACAACGTTACCATTGCGCGCGTTTTTTCAGGTAAAAAACGCCGTGATGGATACACAACGGTCATCATAATATCTGAGAAATTAACATCCGTTAGCACTTGCACCAACTTTCCTTGTAATAAAGATTCTTGCATTAAAATATTGGGCAATAATGCAATACCTTGTCCAAACACAGCCATCTGCTGAATCATATTAATATCTTCAGACATTAACCGTAACCGCGTCCCCTCTTGTAGCAAGGTTGAATTATAACGACTGGCTAATAACCAATGTTGTTGTAATTCTGCAATTGTTTTTGGCTCACTATGCTGTTTTAAATATTCTGATGATGCAAATAAACCATTACTTGAGGTTAAAAAAGCTTGTTGTACATAATCTACATTAATAATTTCAGCCATATTCGGTAGTAACTGTAGATCAATATTTTCTCTTTCTAAATCAACGCTTTTCTGTAGATAGAGTAACTCTATTCGCACCAATGGAAACTGGTTCGCGTAAGTATCTAAGACTTCAGCAAACATCGGTGATGAAATAAACGATGCTGTCGCAGCTAAGCGTAAAACGCCTTGTAAACTGTTTTGCTGACTTTCAAGTAAATTAATCGCGTGATTCACTTCCGTTAATGGCTGATTAATATGCTGATACAATAAGCGTCCATTTTCGGTTAATTCTATATGGCGCGTGGTACGAATTAATAACTGGCAATGGAGCGCTTTTTCTAATTCTTGTAAACGGCGGCTAATTTTAGATCGTTGTAATCCATGTGCTGTTGCAGCCGCACTGATCCCGCCATGTCGTACTGTTAGCATAAATAAATACAAATCATCCATTGATGCTTTCATTAGTCCTCCTTACATTGTCCTATATTTAACGCACAAGTGTGACATTTGTCGCAGTATTCAATCAAGTTAATTCTTCTTATACTGATCAGCTTGATTGTGATCACTGGAATATCTCATGCCTAATTCTCATACTACTTTTCAACATTGGATGCGATGTCTAATCGTTATTTTTATTCTACTTATGGCCTACATTGTTATTGCCGATAGATATGTACCGTTAACCAGTGAAAGTCGTGTGCAAGGTTATGTAGTACAAATTGCACCCGAAGTTTCAGGCACAATTACACAAGTTGATATTAAAAATAATCAAGCCGTTGTAAAAGGCGAATTACTGTTTCGTATTGATGATCAAAAATACCGTTTAGCGGTCGATCAAGCACAAGTGGCTTTAGAGCAAGCACATCAGCAAGAACAAGCGCTGTATGCCCAAGCCAGTGTTGCTCAAGCCAATATTGCCACCAGCCAAGCTAATTATAATAATGCTCATAATGACTTTAATCGAATAAACAAATTAGCTAAAAAGAAACTCGTTTCTGCATCAATGCGTGATAGTGCTTATGCTAAAAACCAAACAACCCAAGCTAATTTAGCCGCGGCGAAACAACAAGCGGTGGTAGTACAAACCCAGTTAGGGCCTAAACACGGTCAAAGTACTGTTGTACTTGCGGCTGAAAACACCTTAGCCCAAGCCAAACTGAATTTAGCCCATACACAAGTAATAGCACCAAGTAATGGCGTGATCACTAACCTTCAAGTTGATGTAGGCACAATGGCAAATGCTAATCAGCCAATGTTAACCTTTATTCCAACCGATTCTATGTGGGTAGCAGCAGACTTTAGAGAAAAATCTATCGCTAAATTTCATTCTCATTCTATGGCTTATGTCGCCTACGATGCATTACCGGGTCAAGTATTCCCATTAACTATTAATAATCGTGACTTTGGTGTCGCCGCAGCACAACAAGTAGCGAATGGACATCTAACAAGTATTGAAACCAGCAACCGTTGGGTACGTGATGCACAGCGAGTACGTGTCAATTTCATCAGTCAGCAACCTTTACCTCCACAGTTATTTGTTGGCTCACGTGCCACCGTTGTTGTCTACCCGAAAAACAATCTGGTATGGCAGTTGTTAGCTAAAATAGAAATCCATTTAGCCAGTGTGCTGCACTTTATTTACTAAACCAATATCAATAAGTAATGCGATAAGTAATTAATTTTCGGAGTCATAACTTATGAAAACAATGCGACTTTGGTTTGGCTGTGTCGTAGGCTTAGCTATCAGTATGATCTTTGGTTGGTCATATGGGTTTTTTATTGCCTTATTGCCCATTAATATCATGATGAATTCCGATCATTGGCACTGGGATAGCTACGTACAATTAGTGGTGGGTGTTATTTGGGTTACACTTGAAGTAAGCTTTATTAACGGTTTTTTCCAATCATCCCCCCTACTTTTAACCATTATTGTTGGCATATTCTTTCTTGAAAAATGTATCGCGATGAGCCATAAAAGTAGTTATTTATTTGGCTTTATTGGCCTACTCGTTGGTTCGATAGCACTTAACTTTGCCAGCTACAGCAGTTTTGATTTAGAAGACTTTTCAATAACGTTATGGTGTAGTGCGATTGTAACAGTGCCTATCTGTGCGCTGGCTTATTATTTTTTTCCAGAACCCACAACTGAAGCAACAATAGATACTGTAAGTGACACCACCAATAATGTTCAACGTTACGATCATATCGGCATGATAAGACAAACCGCACTGGGTTGGATCATCGCTATGTTGGCGTTTTTGGTATTTCAATTTGGCGATCTGAATGATTCATTATCAGCGCAAGCATCAATATTGATCGTACTGTCACCGATGACATTAATTGGCTCACTGGCGGCATCAAAAATACGTATTATAGGCACGTTTCTAGGGTGTTTAGCGGGGTTATGTATCCAAATAGGGCTCTATTCCTGGGCTGATAATGGCATACTTTTCATTATAGCTTATGCTATTGCTGCGGGATTTTTTTGTTCTTGGCTCGCCCTTGGCACCATCAAATCCAGCATTGCTTTTTCGGCTATGTCAGCATTAACGGTTCCTTTGACAACATCACTGATTCCCGATCAAAAAGATGCGGTATTTGCTATTTTTTATCGCTTTAGTTCTATTTTGGTTGCTGTCATTTTAACCTCAATGGCTATTTGGATTATTCATCATTTTCTAGTACGAGTAATCAAATCACCTAATGAACATTTTAGTCACAGCTAAGATTTGTTGATACAACCATAACTTGATATTGGCTCTTTTTATACCTGAAGTGGATTATAAATTGGGTCACAACGTTAATGTTCTGGGTATAAGGGCAACTAATTCAAATTGCGAGGGGGGGGAATCAGCTTCTCACTTTGGGGCATTTTTTAGTTAGCCGTTCTGACTAACTAAAATTTGGACAAATTTGAGCTAGCCATTCGAGCTAGCTCAATTTTTGGACATAAATGCGTTAGTGCAGTTACTCTAATGTGCTTATATCAGATTAGAAAAAGTATCTTAAAACCTTAAGCGTTTGTTAGTTACTTTCTAAATTTTGTAGTCAGAAACTTCTAAGTTCCAAGTCCCTTCTTTACGACGTACTAATTCGAACATTTACACCACTTGATTGCCAAGCTTTGCGGATATTAAGGTAATCATCTTTATCCATACCTAAGCGGGTAACATTACTGTAGCTAGAACAACCTAAATATGCTTCAACTATTGATTCTTTGGGAATTGATAAGCAATACAGTGGTCGCCCCAGAATTGTTACTTGATTCCATTTTCCGACTTCATTCTCAAACTCACATGTTGAGTAACGAGATTTATGAGAGCCATTAATATTTTTTACAACCCTCACCTCCTCTTCGTATCCCCATGTTAGATCTTTCATGAGAAACGCATTTTTAAACAGGTCATAACTATGATGTCTGAAACACTTATATTCTGTTCCTACAGATATTAATGACTCAACACTTGAAGTCGGGAGCATGTTTTGTGGCATAGTTGATGTGTAAACTATCTCGCCATATTGCGCGGGAATCACACATGAGTTTTCATCCAGCAAGTTAGCCTTTTTCATATCAATGCCAATAACGACACCTCTGTGATCATCACCATAATGTGACCACATCATAGGATTAAGCGGGTTACGCGTAAGAGACAACACACCATAGTTACGACTTAAGCGATTACGGTGTGGATTTTTCTGTAGCTTACTACTTAATGTTTCTGATTCTTCAAAACAGATAGCTGTACCTTCAAATGGATCATTAAGGTCTTCTAAGCAAGAAAAACCTATTGAGTCATTTTTCATTACCTTTGAAGCAGACTGAAATGACATATATTTATAAAGAATCATGATTAACCTATTTCCTCGAAATCACTAATGTCCAATTAATGTGTGAGGCTCGCAATACCGATGCTTCCGCATGCTACCTTAATCACTAAAACCAATGCATAATAAAAATGCTACGTGTGCCGAATCACTCTTAAACAGATTGCTATGGCTTTGAGCTTATTCGCGCATGAAACTATCTCGTGCATCGGAGTCACTATTAGCATTTCCTTGGCAAGCTTCACATAGAAAAGATTCGTTTTGGTAGCATTCAACCAGATCTTCATCGTCAAGGATATTTGGACACTCGTTCTGATCTTCGCCAAATAAGCCTTGGTATCCGCTACAAGGCACATCTTCGACTAGAGGTCGAACAGCATTATCAAATACCCAAATTTGGCGACCAACTAAAGCATCGTACCCACGATCATCGACAATTAACGCCGCAACTTGCACTGATCTTTCTTCAAGTCCCATACTTTGAGCACGTTCTACCAATAAGTGTTCATGATTTTCGATAATCTCTTTTAATGCATTTACGTTCATGTTATTTCCTTTTATTTGTATGGAATTAGGGAAAGCCATAACGCCTGCATAACACGTTTGCTACCATGCAGATTAAGCTCAAATTTACCATCTAAACCTAGAATACCGAATGTAGCAAATCGTGTTGATGCATCTGTTAAGCGCACCACAAATACATAGGTACACTCCAACCATACGCCAATGCATTTTTAGCAAAACCGTTGTCTTCTATTTTAAAGCCACAAGCTTCAAAGTACGGAATTTGTTCATTAGATGAAGTTGTTAAAGTGATTCGCGCAATATTGTTTTCTTTACAGTACAGTTTGATTTTTTCAAGATGGAAAGCGAAAAGGTTTAATGATTTAAAGTAATGTAATTCATATTTTTTGTTCTTCTCCGTCACAGGCTTATAAGGATCATAAAACACAACATCGGCAATATATAAATCATTTGGATACATTCTACAAAGTGACAATTGTATACAACCTTCGCTATTTATATCAGGGTCATCCACTTTTGCATATGTAAAAGATAAATCTTGAATTACCTTTCGTTTAATAACTTTCTCTACTTTTTGATAAATTAGAGGGTTCTTATTATCAAAATCAGCAGCTAGTTTCTGTGGGTTAACCTTCACTCCGGATTCAACAAATAACATCCAAGCCTGAGCACCAATCTCAAACAATATATTTGGATCTATTCGTGCTATTTCATTGATACTTTCCATACCAAACTGTTTAAAACTGACACTTTTATCAAATTTTTCTTCGATTTTATTTCTTTGAATTATATCGTGTAATTCCATACTTTCCCCTTATGCACTTAACAGCTTATTAGTAAGTACTCTTATTTTCACGCAAAAGAATGCCCTAAATCCCGATAATCATAATCAATTTAATTCATAATTATCATGAGATTGGTTACATTATTTTGCTTTAAGGTGTTTTTTGGGGAATGTGGTAAGTAAGGAATGTTGCTAATCAGTCAAAATTACTGCATCTAGTTATAACGAAACAGGTACACAGCCAATAAAACTAATTCAAAATCACGTTAATGTAATATGAACGAGTAAAAGCACTAAGTAATTTTGGGGCAATTATGAGTTAGCTTAATAGCTAACCCATTTGTGATCACCAAGCGATTCTGTCGTACCTTAACTACCAAGCGACTTTAAAGCTCAAAATTGATCAAACTTTTTTGTATCTGGACAATTTTTATTGTGGTCGATCAGACTATCTTGTTAGCCGACAGCTAACCGAGAATATTGAGATAGTGGCAAGAGTCAGCGCGGTGATTAAAGGCCAGATAAAACAAAACCGCCATGCTCGGCGGTTTTATTAGCGATAGCACGGCGGCTATTAATCAATGAAGGTTTCAAAAGGTAAATTGAAATACTCACTGAAGCCTTTTGCTTGAGCTAAATTAATAGCTCTTTTGCCATTTAAAATATCGCTGATCACGCTTTGAGGCGCGATATGTTTTAAATCAGATTGTTTAAGCTCCTTAATATCCATCAAGCCCTTTAGCATTTCTACAGCGGGAACTTTAGGCATAATTAAATGGTTCGTTTCAAATTCTTCGATGCGGTCTGAAATTGCATGGGCATAAACCATACAAACATCAGTTTCAGAGGTCGCCATATCCATTAGCTCGTCCATTAATTCAGCGCGTTCTAGCACTTCCGCTTCAGTTTCAATTGGTTTCGTTGAATAGTTAAATAAAATTAGGGCATTCTGTGCGTAGTCACTTAGGACATCTGACATTGCCTCAAACATGCCGCTTAGATTTGCGGTGTTCAATCCAACATTTTCATGGTGTTTAATCATAACTGCTCCAAAATATACGGAGGTGATTACTTATATATGACTTTTAATCCATTTGTCATAATCTGCGTGAGATAAAATCTCACGAATAAAAATCTTGCTGCGAGTGCTATCAATACGAGCCAAAATACGACAGTCGTTCTTATGAACGTCAAAAATGTAAAGGTCGTAATTGTCACCGTTAAAAGCCGTTTCACCTACTTTACGTGCAGGGACACGATCAACATTCCAGCCACTTTGTGTACGCCAAAGATCTTTAATTTGAGCAAAAGATTCAAACTTTAAGCCTGCTCGATTGAATGTCTGTTGCCAGAGAGTCAACCCAACCCGCCACTGTGGGTACATCAACATTGCCTGTTTAATTCGAGTTGTAGTGATGATCCGCACGCATATTAACCCTTTGCTATGAATTTTAGACCAGATTATCGCAAAGTGCGATATATAGCAATATGCGATATGGCTTGTTTTCAGAAATGAGATGCAACAGGAAAGAAAAAGCCTCCACTGCTGGAGGCTTGGTATGATGCAAATACTGACTATTACTTACAGAATACGCGAGCTTGGCGTGGTGTAATGTAACGACACTCAATAGACCGTTAACGAACGTTTGTTGCACTTCAACTTTAGCAACATTATCGGCACCACCACATAGCTTCGCAGCATCAACAGTTTTATGTTGACCAATACCTGAAACGAAAAATGGCTATGATTTATTTAATTCAGCTGTTTTTGTTTGTGATGCTGGTGATATTATAAATCATACTGTTATTTATAACATTTTAAGCTAAATCATCTTTGGTGACACTGACACCTTTTATCTGAGCAAAAACTTGATCACCGACTTTAAGTGCTAATTCATCTGCTGCCCATGCAGTAATATTGGCCCACAAATGGGTTTCACCAATACGTAATTTTACTTCCACGCGCTCGTCTTCAGCATGATGAATTTTATCTATCCTTGCCGCAAGAATATTACGAATACTGCTTGCTTGAGGATAATGGCGAGCAATGGATACATCATTAGAAAAAATACGGACGCGTATCCATTCTCCTCGCTGATGAGGTAACTGTGTCACCCATAATGAAGCATCATGACTCAACATCACTTGAGTTAATGCATAACGGGAATGGTTAATATTGACCCGCGCACTTAATAGTGAACTCTGCTCTTTTGCAGGCAACCACGGCCGCATTTCAGGAGAACTCCACACAGAATTCACATGCCCTGAAATCAGTACCTTGCCTTGGTTTAACATCACCATTGAATCCGCTAAGCGTAGAATCTCATCTAAACTGTGGGTCACATAAATAATCGGTGTATTAACCTCTTTGGCTAACTTCTCCAAATAAGGCATCAGTTCTTGCTTGCGTGGCATGTCTAATGACGCTAAAGGCTCGTCCATTAATAACATATCAGGCTTGGTCAATAATGCTCGCCCAATCGCTACCCGTTGTTTTTCACCACCAGATAACGAAGCGGGATAACGTGATAATAACGGTGCAATACCTAATAAATTAACCACATCATCAAAATGTTGTTGATCGGTATGTTTAACGCCGTAATTCAAATTACCTTTTACCGTATAATGTGGAAACAAACGCGCATCTTGAAATACATAACCAATATTACGTTTATCAGCACTTAACGCTATACCTTGCTGGCTATTGAATAAGACACGATCACCAAGCTGTATATAGCCATCGTCAGGATGACTTAACCCACTCAGCACATTCACTAATGAGGTTTTTCCTGCGCCCGAGCGTCCAAAAATAGCCGTAATACCCTGCATAGGAACATCAAGATCAATAGCTAAAGCAAGATCACCTAATTGCTGAGTAAAACACATTTTTAATCGCTTTTGCGCTATGTTAGTGCTCATTACACTGCCCCCAATCGTTTTCTCGCCACACGAGTTAGCCATTCAGACGCAAACAATGATAATAATGCAATCACAATAGCGACGATACATAACCTTGCCGCTTCACTTTCCGCACCGGGGGTTTCAATAAAGGAATACATTGCTAAAGGAATGGTTTGAGTTTGACCCGGTATATTAGACACAAAAGTGATCGTCGCGCCAAACTCACCTAATGCACGCGCAAAGGCTAGAATTGTCCCTGTAAGAATGCCAGGGATCATTAATGGCAAAGTGATTGTCATAAATACTCGAGTAGAAGAAGCGCCTAAAGTACGAGCCGCTTGTTCCAGTTTTTTATCAACACCTTCTAAGGCTAATCGAATTGAACGCACCATTAATGGAAACGACACCACCGCGACAGCAAGTGCCGCACCTCGCCAACTAAAGCTAAAGGTAAAGCCAAACCATTCATAAAGCCATTTACCAATAGTACCTTGACGCCCCATAGTGATCAGCAATAAGTAACCAATAACCACCGGTGGTAACACTAATGGTAAATGAATCAGCCCATCTAATAATGACTTACCCCAAAATTGACGACGAGCCAATAACCACGCACAACCAATTCCTAATGGTAAGCTGAAAATTACCGCGACACTGGCAATTTTTAAACTTAAATATAACGCTTCTAATTCATATTCAGTAAGCACTAACAACAATCCTGTAAACTTTTATTCGTTATAGCAATAGCATAGGTAATCATTGGCCGTCAGTCAGCAATGATTTGATTTCTGTGCCTTATTCGCTGTATTTTTAAACATAATCAAAAATAAAGCATAAAAGGCACTAAGCTTTCACTCAGTACCTTATCATTGACCCATGACTATTATACGTTTAACAAACCGCGCGACTATTTTGTAACCTGATCAAAGCCATAAGATTTAAAAATCGCAGCGGCTTGAGGCTGTTGTAAATATTGATAAAAGCCTTTTGCAGCTGGCGTCACATTGCCTTTTACTAGTGCCATTGGGTACACAATCGGTTTATGTGAATCGGCTGGGAATTGATACACTGTTTTTACTTTTTTAGAAATTTCAGCATCCGTTTTATAGACAATACCTAATTGGGCTTCCCCTCGTTCAACTAACACCAGCGCTGAACGCACATTATTGGCACTGGCTAATAATGGTTGTGCTTGTTTCCATAATCCTAAAAATTCTAATGCTTGTTTTGCATAAATACCAGCAGGCACATAGTTAGGATCACCAACAGCTAAACGGGTACCATCTAATGCTTTGGCTAAATTCCAATTAGCACTTACTTTGATTTTATTTTGTGGATACGCCAAAGGAGCAACCATCACTAAGCTATTTCTAACGATATCTTTACGGGTATTGGCCGCTATTGCCCCTTGTTGCTCTGCATAATCCATCCATTTTTCATTGGCTGATAAATAGATATTAGCCGGTGCGCCTTGGCTAACTTGACGCGCTAAGGCTGATGATGATGCAAATGATAATGTAGTTTCAACCCCCGTCTGCTGTTGATATTTTGCCGCAATAGCATTTAACGCATTGGTTAATGATGATGCAGCGAAGACAGTAACATTATCAGCAGCTAAAGCGGGTTGTGCAAAAAGAGATAATACAGCAGCAGTAATAACCGCAGATTTAAGTGACATAACAACCTCCATAATATTTCGATATATAGTAATGTACATATCGACATTTACCAAGTATAAATTTTATGCCCAAAAGTAATATTTACCCATATAAGCAATCCACCATCCAATATTAAATATGCCAAAATCAAACAAGCAATCGATTTCTATTTGCAAAATTGAGCGTTTTTATGCCATTTCTGAGTTACATTCATCACTCCAACAAGATCTTGATCACAAATAGAAGTAATCAATAAAATAGTTATTTTCATTCATTTATTGCACTGTATTATCGGCGAAAATCCATCGGTTCGGTAATTCACTATGTTTAAAAAAACGTTACTTGCTGTTTCTCTTGCTGCTACTTCGCTTATTAGCACATCAGCTTATGCCATCGAAAATGTTGATTTGTTAATAAAAAATGCGACAGTGCTCACCATGGATCAAGACAAAACTGTATTTGATAATGGTTTAGTCGCAGTAAAAGGCAATAAGATTTATGCCGTTACTGATGGTTCGAATATAAGTGAATACAAAGCAATCAAAACCATTGATGCGGATGGTGATATTGTTATGCCTGGCCTCATTAACTCCCATACTCACGCATCAATGACCGTTTTTCGCTCAATGGCCGATGACGTGCCCGATCGTTTACACCGTTATATTTTCCCGCTAGAAAAGAAACTGGTTTCGCGTAATATGGTCCGTATTGGCGCACAACTTGGCAACGTAGAAATGCTTAAAGGTGGCGTAACAACTTACGCTGACATGTATTACTTTGAAGATGAAGTGGCTAAAACAGTCGATCAAATAGGTATGCGTGCCATCTTAGGCGAAACCATTATTCAATTCCCTGTGGCAAGTGCTAAAACGCCAGAAGATGGTATTAAATACACGCTCAACTTTATTGAACAATATAAAGATCACCCGCGTATTACACCAGCATTTGCACCACATGGCCCATATACTAACTCAACTGAAACCCTGCAAACCATTGCTAAACTATCGCTAAAACATGATGTGCCCGTAATGATGCACCTTGCTGAATCTGATCGTGAACGTGAAGTGATAGCTAAGCGTTCAGGCGGCCTATCGCCGATTAAATACATGGAATCGATTGGCGCACTTAATTCAAACTTCTTAGCCGCGCACGTCATTGATGCTAATGATGAAGATATCGCTATTTTGAAAAAGCACGATGTTGGTGTCGCCCACAACATGAGTGCAAATATCAAATCAGCCAAAGGCGTCGCACCTGCATTGAAAATGTTTAACGATGGGTTACGTATTGGTTTAGGCACTGATGGCCCGATGTCAGGTAACACCCTAAGCACGATTGATGAGTTTAACCAAGTAGCTAAAATACACAAACTCGTTAATAAAGATCGCGCGGCAATGCCTCCTATCAATGTAATTGAAATGGCAACCATTGGCGCTGCACGTGCATTACACATGGAAGATAAAATTGGCTCTTTAGAAGTGGGCAAACTGGCTGATATTATCGTGATTGATACTAAAGCACCCAACATGATCCCTGTTTATAACCCATACTCTGCCTTGGTGTATTCAGCGTATGCAACCAATGTTAAGCACTCAGTGGTTGACGGTAAATTGCTTATGGAAAATCGTAATATTCTGACGGTGAATGAAAAAACAGTGCGTGATGAAGCATTAAAATTTGCTGATGTCGTACGTAAAACTGTGGTTGAAAGTGGCGAAATCGTACAATAATACTTGCGATAGTTATTTAGAGAAAAGAGTGTTCAGCACTCTTTTCTCTGCTTTATGCTTAGTTCTAGCATGTAAGCGATATAGCGCTAATTACTCAGGTGCTATACGCGCAATACCTCTAATGGTTGGCTGCACGACGGCAATCATTTTGCGCATTTTTTCATATTGAATATCTTCAATCACAAAGCCTGCATCAATAATTGACTGCTCTGTATTTCGGTTAAGATGGCAATTATCTGCAACTCGACGCCAAATAAAATTCAACCGTTGTTGCCAATGATAACAACGAGAATTTGGCTCAGCAGCAACATGCTCTAAAAAAATAAATCGCCCGTTTGGTTTAAGAACCCGCTTAATTTCTTGTAATGACGCAGCCACATCTTTAACAGAACAACACACTAATGACACAAAGACATAATCAAAAAAATCATCATCACTGTCAATATGCTCAGTTGAGCACGATAATACTGTCGCTTTAATTTTCGATTGTGAACCTAATTTTTGCTCTAATTGCATTCGCATATGTTGATCAGGCTCAGACAAATAGAGCGCTAACGAAGGCTTTTGTGGATAAAGACCTAAACTCGCCCCTGTTCCCGCGCCAATCTCCAATACATTACCATCTACGCTTTCAAGCAAGGTTCGACGCCATTCAACCAAACAAGCTTCTTCGGTATATTTCATTACATTGTCGTAAAATAAAGCGGTAAAGAAAGACATTAAAACGCTCCAAAATGATAAGTCGTCACCATAACACTTTAAAAGTCACAAACAGAGTTTTTAACTCATCTTTATTAGTCAACAATTAGCAAGCACAACAAAAAGTAAAAACTTGCTAATGATTCACCACACAGATAATATTAACAATAGTCATCCATATTCACGTGAAACAAAATGAGCATTAAGCAAAGAATAACCAGCGCTTACCGTTATATTGAACCGAATTTATTTTTTATCGGGCTATTTGGTAGTATAGGTTTCCCTGCTTATTATTTTATTTGGACTTATCTCTTTCCGCAGCCTTATGAAAACTTACCATTACGCTTAGTCTGCGCATTCCTCTTTTTACCCTTTGCTATTAAATCTTACATGCCAAGCCTATTTTCTCGATATAAAGAGAAACATTTTGTTTTCAGTATTTGCTTTTGTTTGCCGTTTTTCTTTTGTTATATGATGATACGTAATGAATGGACCGTTGAATGGATAATGTCTTTTATGGCTGCCATCTTTTTATCCATTATTATTATCTATGATTGGTTGCTTATTCTGATATTTACCACAATAGCAGCATTCAGTGCCGCAGTATTGGGGTATATGTCGATGTCAAATATTGGCATTGGATTTCATTACTCATACCTGGTTGTCTTCAGCTTTTCTTATTTAACCGGTATTTGTTTTAATTATCGTAATCGCATTGAAATCGAGAGCAAACAATTATTTTCACGTTCATTTAGTAGCGGTATTGCTCATGAAATGCGAAATCCTCTTGGTGCTTTATATGCCTCTCAAGAAGTCTTGCTAGAACTGCTTCCAGAAACGTTAACAGATGATCCTCAACAACACCGTCTAATATCTAATGCCGAAATACACAAATTACGTGATATCATTCAAGACAATATCTCTATCATAAACAATGGCCACAGCACCATAAATCTGTTACTTAGTTCGATTGATAGTCAAAAAATATCACCACATTCTTTCCATTATCTTTCAATTCACGATGTGGTTAATAATGCACTTAATGTATATGGCTACCAACAGAAAAGTGACAGAGCATTAGTGTTTTTTCAAATAAACACAGATAATCTGTTTTTTGGAAATGATATTTTATTACGCTATGTTTTCTTTAATTTATTAAAAAACTCTTTTTATTACAAAGACAAACCAAACTTTAAAATTATCATTTCTGTTTATAGTAAAAAGAATGAAACGATTATAAGTATAAAAGATTATGGTAAAGGCATTCCATCATCGTTAATTAAAAATATTTTCACTGAATATTATACGTCAGGGAAAAAGAATAATACGGGCTTAGGGTTATCTTTCTGCAAAAAAGTCATTAATGCCTTTGCAGGAAGTATTGAGTGCTATTCAACTGAGAATATATCTACAACCTTTATTATTCGATTACCAATGATCACATCACCTATAATAGATAAAATACAATATGACTTAATGAGTACAAAGAAAATATTATTCTTAGGTAATCAGCCACAACAATTAATAGATATTAATCATCTTGCATTTTTTTATAACTTCAAACTCCATTCTAAAAAAACACTTAATTACGATATCATAAATATTGATAATAATAATTATGATTGTATTATCATTGATCTAACATCAATAGAAAGTAATTTATTAACTAAACTCTATAATCATATAGCAACAACTACGATACAAGTCATCTTTATCCGTCACAAAGATGATGTGAAAAAACTAATACTTTCAAAAACACACCAACCTTATTTATTCGAATATAATCATGTTGATGAATTACAAAAAAAATTAACAACACAAATTTTCACAAAAAAAACGTCCCATAATATCTCATTAAAAACAATATGTTCAACCAAAGCTAAAATAATGATCGTTGATGACAACATTTCATTACGCTTATATTCTGGAATATTATTAAAAAATGCTGGCTATGATGTTATTGAAGCTGATAATGGACGCACTGCCCTCACTTATTTGCAAGAATCTACCGTTGATCTCATTTTAATGGATTCACAAATGCCGATCATGTCAGGTATAGATGCAACGAAAGAAATTAGAACCAATCGCCAATATTCTTCGCATAAAGACGTTCCGATTATCTGTTACTCAGGATCTTTAGATGAAGAGCATAGAGAACATTTAATGCATATTGGAGTCACTGATTTTTTACTAAAACCATCTTCAAAAACAATCTTACTAGATACTGTTCATAAATGGTTAAATGATTAAACGGTTAAAATCAGCATTAAAAAGTAGATGTTATTTTTATATACACCTACTTTTCACCTAACCACTTAATTACATTATTTTACGACGGCCATAAGCCACCAGCGACATCATTATCACCCAAAATAAAGACAAGCTACCACCTGAACCTTCTTTTTTGTCATGATTTAATGGCCACTGTGTATTGTGATCCAATAGGTTAATATCCGTTGGCACTACTTCATCTTTAGTCACGGCAACTAAGTACGTACCTTGGTTAGAAGCAGCATTATCAAACAAGGGATATACTTGATCAAAAGGTAATGTTAACGTCGCAGTTTTACTACCTGCGCTAAACCACACCTCTTTAGGTGCTAGAGCGGCTTGTTGCTTACCACTGACTTTAGTCGCAACATAAACCATTGCTTGCTGCGCGTTATCAATATCTTTGCTTCTAGTAAGTGTGACTTCAAATTGTTGGGCATTGATATCTTCGCGTACTACCGCGGCAAGTGTTTGAACGTGAGTTAAATCAGTTAGGCCTTCTTTTGCTAATGCCGTTTTATTGAGCAAACTCACTACATCACCACTACCTTGATCACAACCCGCTTGACCATTAATAAACGGTAAGCCATTTGCTGAGTTATAGCTGCTAAAGCCAGACATTAAACTGGTTGTTCCTTCCGCATTACATTGTTTGGTGCCGTAAGCGTTTTTAAACAGAGCATCAGTACTACCAACAGTATTCGCCTCAGTATGCTTAGCGCCAAAAGTATGTCCAACTTCATGAGCATAAACAAATTTATAACGGCTATTTATTACACTATCAGCACTTAGGATCAATTGAGCATTATTCATTGATTCTAGATCTTCAAATCCCATTGGTGAGCGTGCATGCCCCTTAGTTGTATTTGAAACCTGTGATGCAAAAGTCGTTAGCGTATTATTAATAATACTTGGGTCATTTGCGATCATTTGTTTAATATTGTCAGACACTTCTTCAATTGTCTCATAAGGATAATCAAGATAACTAATAGTAGCCGGTGACAATTTAATATCAATATTATAATTATTCCAAACTCGATTCGCTTGCTTAATATTTTGATAATGACCAACAGCCCATTGTGATGCAACTTCTGTATGAGCAATCTCTGTAGGTAAAATTAATGGTGATTCAAAATCAGCAGCATTTACACTTCCTGTAAACATAGCTAATAATAGGCATAATTTTTTCTTTTGCATGAATACCCCTTAAATAACATATGCATGTTTATTTAATTTCGTTAAATAATTAATCGTTAATCTTGTAATAAATACTACAGCGGCAAAAAACAATATCAACAACTAATTAAAATAATCGTATTCCTTACTCATTAAAGTATTAATATTGACTCAAAAATACATTGGAAGTATATATTTAATAATATAAAAATCTGTATAATTAAAAACAAATAAGCCTACTAAATACTATTAGCAGGCTTAATATTATTTACTATTTTAATACCATCTATTTAACTATTAGAATATATTAGTAATAATTATGATGCTAATTCAATTTTCATCAAATAACACGCTTTTAATATAACCTCTATTTCTTGATCGGTTAATTCACTATTAACAGAAAAACGAATAAGGTTTTTATTTTTTGGTGTTGCAGGCGCACAAAAAACAGAACCAAAAACATTCATATTTTCTAAATGATCACGCATTATTTCAGTATTGTCTTCATTACCGGTTTCAAGGGCTATAATTTGAGATTGGCTTTGAATATTAAATCCAAGTTGAATTAAGCCATAACGTAATTTGTCAGCTTGCTCTACCAATCGTGCGCGGCGATCATCACTGTTTTTAATCACATTCAATGTCGCCTCTAATACCGCAATTTCATGGGGTAATAACGCAGAACTAAAGATAGCTGGACGGGCAACAAACGGTAATGCTTGCCCAATTTTGTTACTACACAATATCGCCCCTGCGCGATAAGCAAATGCTTTCGCTAAGCTAACGGTTATAAAATCCACATCATCGGTTAAACCTAATTCTGCAACGAGCCCTGCACCTTTTGGTCCATGCGTACCTAATGAATGTGACTCATCAACCAAAATAGCACAACCATAATCTTTGGCTAACGCGACAATCTCAGTTAAAGGCGCGACTGTACCTAAGGTACTGTAAACAGAATCAACTAAAATAAGTCCTGGGCCATTACGCTTTATTAGCTTTTCTAAATGACGAATATTATTATGTAGAAAGCTATGAATCTGAGCGTCCGCAACCCGAGCCCCTTCCCATAATGACATATGAGCAAAAAAATCAATGTAGACAGGTGTATTTATAGGTAAGATCGTCTGAATTAATCCCACATTTGCCGCCCATCCAGATTGAGATAAAATACAATGCTCAAACCCAGTATAACTTGCTAACTGATGCTCAAATGAATGATCATCTTCTTTATGTAAAAATATAGCCGACATAACAATGTCTTTTTTATTATTACTAAGCGACTCTATATATGCTTCTCGAATATGATCATGATTAGAAATGGCAAGATAGTCATTACTCTGTAATAAAACACCATTTTCTGTCGGTTTTTTACCTAATACTAAATGTTGTTGGTTCTTTCTTGGATAAATAAGCTCTTCTAGATGAAATTCAATTTTTTTTTATAAAGTCAGGTAGTGGCTTAGATAGGTTATGGTTTGTCATGATATATTCCTTTTTAATTAAAATAATATTATTTACATATGTATAAATAACGAAGATATATTATTATCAAATAAAAAATACACAACCTATTCTTTAAATACCCCATAAAATTATCATCATAAATTAATTATTTATGTTTATTATAAATAGTCTATTCTGGGTTTTAATATTATGCGAAACTGTCTAACAAAATAATCACACTGAGAATATGATGAAATATAGTGCAGCAATTTTTGATATGGATGGATTATTGCTTGATACCGAACAAGTGTGTATGACCGCCTTTAAACAAACATGTATTGAGATGAATATTCCCTTTAAACAAGATGTTTATCTCTCTATTATTGGACGTAATCAAGCTGGGATTAAACCTATTATTGAACAAGGCTACGGTAACCTATTGGATTATAATGTTTTTCACCCTCGCTGGATGCAACGTTACCTTGCCGTTGTTGAACATCAAGCTATTCCGGTTAAGCAAGGTGTCATCGCATTATTAGATTGGTTACAAACGAAAAAGATCCCCATGGTTGTCGCCACGTCTACTCACAAAACTCTCGCACAGAAAAAACTTCATCTCGCAGGACTATCAACATATTTCTCACACATAACCTGTGGCGATGAAGTAACTCAGGGTAAACCTAATCCGGAAATATATCTTCTTGCGGCACAACGTCTACATATTGAACCTAATCAATGTATCGCCTTTGAGGATTCAAATAACGGCGTTAAAGCGGCAGTCGCTGCCAATATGGCTACGTTACAAATTATCGACCTTGTAGAACCTGATACTGAAACTCGCGCTTTAGGACATACTATTTTTAATACTATGGATGATGCATTAACGTTTTTACAAGCACACCAATAAAGCGGGACTCTCTAAGCTATAAATACCCCTTTCATAAGGTAGCGCTACCATACTAAAAGTAATAAAAAAGCCCACAGGCTATTAACCTGTGGGCTTCTTTTTAAGTGAATAAACTTACTTCACAGCATTTGCTATTTGCGTTGTTAATTCACCAACAGCCGTTGATAAAGCTTCAACCTGAGCACTGTAACCATTAGCCGTTAATGGCACACTAAACTCAAATGGATGTACTGTTTGTAAATCACCACTTGCACCAATAATCATCCACTCACCCGCAACGTTAGCAACGCCGGTATATACACCATTAAACTGGTTAATACGTACCTGTAATCGCGGGGCTCCCGTCGTTGATAATGTCGGTGTTAACTGTGTCGCCCACAACCGATGTTGCTTTTGGCGCAAATCATGAGTAATACGACGGGTTAACTGTTTTGCTAACGCCTCACCCCATAAATTTTGCTGAGCTTCCACGATTTCGGTTGCCGACGTTTGATACACTAAACCCGTACCCGATAAATGTGCTGCCACTTCAACCGGACGCACAATCAATAATGGTTGATTATTAACATGCGATACTGTCAATGTCTTACCCGCTGGTAGCAAGAAGGTATTCACACCTTCAGGCGCACTGCTACAACCCGTTACGGCTAAAGTAGCCATTGCGATGATTAACCACTTTTTCATTATTAACGACCTCCAACAGGTACTGGATCTTTTGTTTGCTCATCACCAAATACAAGTGAATTTGGTTTTTCATTTAGTTGGCGTAACACAGGCTGTAACTCAGTCATTACTGCTTCAAAACGTGTTAAGGCGCCTTCAAGGTTTTGATATGGTGCAGCATCAGGACCAAAACCATTAAGTGTTGTTTGAATCTGCTTCAAGCTATCACGAACATCACCAGGTAATGCTTGGGTATCTTTTTGCTTTAACAAACGATCTAAATCATTGATCGTCGTTTGCATTGTTGCCATGGTTTTTTCAGATGTTTTTAACGTTGCTGTCATTGAATTTAATGTATCTTCAACAGGCAGTTTATTAAATTTATTCAATAAATTTGTTAGCTGTTTTTGTACTTCAGCTAAATCGCCCGCTTTGGTTGGGAAGATATCATAACCATCATATTCCAATGTCTTAACTGGCTTTTCACCTTTATAGACATCAGTGCCAATATACAATGCACCCGTCAGCAAATTACCCGTTTTCAATGTTGCCCGTAAACCTTTCTTAAATTCTTTTTCAAGGTTTTCATGTAATGACGTTAATGTACCTTCATCGGTATGATCATAAACACGACCAAGATCAATTCGTACTAAGACTGGAATCTGCTTACTCGTGAAACCTTCTTGGCTTGTTGGTAAACGTAATGGCACTTTTTGTACCGTACCAATTTGAATACCACGATATTCAATTGGAGCACCCGCTTTTAAACCGCGAATAGATTCACTAAATAACATTACAAAATCAAGATGTTGTTCAAACATTTTCTCACGAACTTCAGCAATATTGTTATATAAACGATAATATGATTTTTGCTTTAATTGTAATGAGCCTTGATCATCAGCTGGCGTAGAGAATGTTACCCCACCTGTGATTAACGATTCTAATGAGCCAATTTTAACATTAAAGCCTTCCGCTCCAACCTTAACTTGAACACCAGAAGCTAAAATGAAATTACTGCTTGTGCGCACTAAGCGATCATAAGGTTCAAAAATAAATAATTGATAATTAGCACGTTTACTGTTGATATCAAAACCAACTTGTTCAACACGACCTACCGTAAATCCATCATAAAGAACCGGATCACCAACGCCTAACTTACCCGCTTGACGACTGGTTAAAATAACCCGTAATCCTTTGGCATCAGCAGGAGCAACTGGTGGGACATCTAACGCAACAAAATGATGCTTGTCCTCTTTACCTTCGCCCGGTTGCATTTCAATATATGAACCAGAAAGAAGCGTATCTAAACCTGACACACCACCTTTACCTATGCGTGGCTTAACGACCCAAAATAGCGTGTCATTTTTAAGCATACGCCCAGTATCATTATCCATTTGAGCCGTCACAGTAATGTAACTATAGTCTTCACTTAATTGGACTTTAGTTACTACGCCGACTTTAACGTTTAACGATTTAATCGCGGTTTTACCCACTTCAATACCTGAGGCATTAGGCAGCCGAATCGTAATCACAGGACCTTGACTATTTAGATATTGAATAAACATCCAAAGGCCAATACCTAACGCAACCAACGGAACAATCCATATTGGTGATACTTGTTTCAAACGTTGCACTTTAGCCTCAATCGGCTGGTTATCACTCATAATCTGCTTTCTCATTTATGTACACTAGGCACTACTAAATTGGATTCAGTAGCATCTAACTCTGAATCTTGTTTATATGATTTACCTTTAGGTATCCAAAATACCCGTGGATCAAAACTCATGGCTGACAGCATCGTAAATATCACCACAATTGCAAAACATAATGCGGCAGGCCCTGGTGAGATTGCCATTACATTTTGTAACTGTACTAACGCCACTAAGATGGCAACCACAAAAATATCAACCATAGACCAACGACCAATAAATTCGGTCATGCGATATAATTTCAAACGCTTAATAGCGACATTAGCAGAATTATCGTCTTGTTTACCCGCACAGAAATACAACCATGCTAAGGTAAACATTTTTGCCATTGGAATAAAAATACTGGCCATAAAAATGACTAATGCAATTGGCCACGAACCCATTTTCCAAAGTAATACTACACCGCCTAAAATTGTAGAGCCTTCCGTTTGGCCTAAACTCACGGTATACATCATTGGATACAAATTAGCAGGAATATAAAAAACGATAGACGCAATTAAATACGCCCAAGCATATTGCAATGAATGGCTAGCATCGAAAACATGTAATCGGCTATCACAACGTAAACAACGTGCATGATGGGTTGTTGGCATTGGATTTATTTGATTACAAGCATGACATCCAACATGGTTATTATCCATGTGTGTATCACCATCATGAACCCCTGACACAGGAACCATGGCAAAAAATTGATCCCACAACCATGTTCTATCAACTAACGAAACACATTTAACAACTAATACACTATAAAGACAAAAAGCCCAAAACGAATTACCTAAGCCAATGTGTGCTAACGCTGAAATTTTAACAAGGCTAACTAACACACCGATTAAAAACACATCAACCATTAGCCATGGTTGAATTTTAAATAATATTCGACATAAAAATTTAATCCAACTACGCGCATGAATAATATGACCAATATGTTTTACTTTTTTAGCCGTATAATAAAGATATAAAACTAACACGATATAGGCCGCAGGAAAGATAATTACTGTTGTCATTAATAAAATAGCTAATACGCTATTTTCAAAATGTTGTAATGTTTCCGCTGCATTTAATAGCGTAATTTGATGCCCCATGCCATTAACAGTAAAAGATAAAAAGGGAAATGAAAGACTTAATGTTAGCATGATCAAACACGCGATACCGTAAGCAACTGGGCGTTGAAAAGGCAAACTAACGGCTTTTATTAAAGTATGACCACAACGAGGGCACGCTGCTTTTTCACCTTCATTTAAATTAGGGATATCAACAACTAACCCACACTCTTCACACGCAATCATCATCGATTGTTGCACGTCAACCGCCTTTCGTGCGAGTTTTCTTTGTTTACTCAACGTACATCACCCATGACAAATAAATCTGATAGTATAGTTTACTAACATGTTAAAAATCATTTTCAAAAAATAGACAAATACCCAGCAAATCTCTCGCTGACCACCCCAAACACCATCATTTCTTTCACTAATAATCTATAGTATTGCATACGATTACTGTAGGATATGCAAATTATTTAATCATAGTAAAACTCAATAAAATAATTACAACTAATGTATTAAACATCAAAAAATTAACCATAAAAATCAAGTTATTAATATAAGCAATTGTTATATATTATTTATATACCTCGATTACTCATGACAACTCATTGCTATCTTTTACTACAGTATTTTATTTTGAACGGTATACATTATAACAGTATTCTTGCTTTATGCTGCATTACATTTAACAACTGCTGATTTAAAATTTTGCTCTTCTTTTAAATGCTGATTTGTGATGCTTCATTCAATAAAGAATAATCATCCAATAAAAAGCGATTTTTTCATACAAAAATACTGTCAGGTACTAACTTATTAACTTTTATACCTTTTTAAGCCTCAAGTATGACAAATTGTTACAAATAAAGACTTTCCACTCGCATTTCAAAAACAGTAAAATAACCTTTAAATATGTATAAATACATTACCTGATAAAAAGACACCACTTCATGAACATTAGTCATAGTATTAAAAAGAAAATAACTCAATACATTTTACTATGCTTAAGCTTATTAGTTATATTT
This sequence comes from Photobacterium iliopiscarium, assembly GCF_003026395.1. Classification (GTDB taxonomy): domain Bacteria; phylum Pseudomonadota; class Gammaproteobacteria; order Enterobacterales; family Vibrionaceae; genus Photobacterium; species Photobacterium iliopiscarium. The sequence goes on from NZ_PYOO01000001.1 coordinate 44,905, forward strand.
AATCTTAGCTATTGGTCTTATAACCAATATAACAACATACAAAAATTACTTATACGGAATAGAGCAGTAACAGAAAATAATATTTTAACCATCATTAGCAAACACACTGACCTACTAACTGCAATTTCTAATGATGTTATCATGAAAGATATGTCATTATTATCACAGAAAATTGAAATTATTCGTCCTTACCAAGAAGCATTTAATATCGAAACACTAGGCATTACCGATATTAAGGGTAATGCAGCAACAACCTATCGGAAAAATATTGAAAATATAAACTATCGTCATTATTTCCAACAAGCAATACAGCAAAAAAAATTAACCATTAGTAATTTAATTTATTCCCCTATTTCTAACAGCTATGTCTATATAATATGTAACTATTTCAATAACCTTATAAAGGAAGGAACTATTTTTGCATCTGTTTCATATGCAGAGATCAATTATGCGTTAGCTTACCAAGAAAATACCAGCATCAAAAATAGCATCTTAACTGACTGCAAAGACACTAATAACTGTGAAGACACTAATACACTCAAGAAAGATAATATTTATTCTTCATTAAGCAACAAACAAATATTACATAATATTAATGATAAAAGTACATTTAATTATCATGTTATAAATAATAAAAACCAACTTGAAATATTATCATTACATCCATTAAAAAATACCCCTTGGTATTTAGTTACAACACTTAACTATAATCAATATTTAAAAGATAAAGTTCTTTTTATGATTATTAATATTTTTATCTCTATTATCGCATCAATCGCTATTGGCTATTACCTAATGAAAAAAGTATCTATCATCACCTCCCCGATAGATGCATTTATTCAAGAAAGCACCTCTATTATTCCGATTCAATCACTATCAAAAAACAGTAATATCGATATGAATCATCATTTTAAAAACATCATTAGCACAACTAAAGATGGTGTCTATTGCTCTCGAACAAATTTACTAAACCGTAAGTATTTCATTCAACATGCAAACATTACGCTTCAAAAGTGTCATCAAAAATTAGCACTACTTTTTATTGATCTTGATAACCTTAAAACCATCAATGACACTCTAGGTCACTATTACGGCGATGATGTTATTCGTATCTTTGCTCAACATGTGAAGTCATTTTTTAATAATCCAATCGATTTAATTGGTCGTTTTGGTGGCGATGAATTTATTGTATTAACCAGTGGTTTCAATAATGAAACAGATTTAATCAATATATTAGAAATGCTTATTAGCCAACTTAATGGTTCTGTGAGTAATGGTGATATCGTCATTCCGTTTTCAGCATCTATTGGTGTCGCAGTGACAGATAACCAAACACACGATATCGAACAATTGATCAACAATGCAGATCAAGCGGTTTATGACAGTAAGAAAAAAGGTAAAAATTGTTATAGTTTTTATGTTGATCATTAATATAATGTGCCAATAAAAAAGCCCTTAATGATATCAACATTAGGGGCTTTTTTTTACATTATTCAATTTTAATCTTGTTGCATTTCTGGTATTGGAAATAAGCGATCATAAGCAATGTTATAAACATATGCATAAATAAGATAAAAAAGTACCATTCCAATATCAAGCACAAAAGCTTCCCATAATGTCACTTTTAGCGCCCAAGATAAAATCGGAATAGTCACAAAAAGAAGGCCAGCTTCAAATCCAATACTGTGAAGAATACGAATGATAGTCGTTTTCGCCGCTGTTTTATAACGACGATAAAGCATACGGTCAAACCATATATTATAAATATAGTTCCACCCTGTTGCTAAAATTGAAAACGCAATTCCGACAACACCAACATGACTACCATCAAACCCAAATTGACTTAATACAAGCACCAATAAGATTAAGCCAATAACTTCAAAACAAACCGCATGGCGAATACGATCCAACCGCGTTCTCATCAAAAATTTCCTCAGTACATTTATTTTTATAATTGATAACTTTTATGCATACCACTATAAATGTTTTTTTGCTATTAACAAGCTAGAATCCATCCGAAAAAGAGATAGAACAACTATTTATCTAACAACTCAGAAGCTTTACAACAACGCTGACTTACTGTCGCTACCGACGTTAATATATTAGCGTTGATTGATTGCTGTAACGCTTTTTTATCCGTTTGTAATTGCATCACTTGCAGACGAAGTTGATCTATAACCAACTGAGAATTATGCTGTTTTTCAGACTGTTCTTCTAACCTTTGAAATAGTGTTTCTACATCACTCGCATTGGTTTCTGTTCCATTGGACAATGCCATCAATGTTTGTTGTCGCTGTGTTGCTTCTACAGCCAGTTGTCTTACAAACGATCCCATTTCATCAGCAGATCCAACAAGACGATTAAATATTAATAAAAAAGAACAAATTTCCGCATCAGTAGAAAAATTAGGATAACGTATTTTATGATCTATTTCTGTCCATGCTTCCTCAAAAATAGTTCTAACTTGTACTTCAGTAAAAATAGGTCGTTGTTGTAATTCACTACCAAACACATAATGCAATGACCGATAACCTGCTGGGTGTATTTTGACTTGAATATCTGCGGGTAATTCAGCAGAAACATCATCATCACCATTTCGAACATAATAAACAGGTGGCTCTTCATATTGCCACTTACTCATTAAATAATCGTGAATGGCTAATCCATCATCTTTAAACAGATGCAACGCACGTACACCAATAAGATCAGTAACAATGGCATCATAGTTATATTGATTAATACCCAGATATTTAGCTTTAAATGTCGCACTATGTGGCTGTGTTTTTCTAACAATTTTTTCCATAAGATGCTGTGGTTTTTTTACTCGCCAACGTACAGAATGAACATGAGAACATTGTTGAATAATACGCGCATAAGACTCGGCAGTTACATTTAATGCCTCGGTTCGTTTTTCATGACATAAACCTATTGCTTTTAATGTTGCCCATGTGATTTGGCTCGCTTGCCACTGCTGCTGACTGATCCGATTCTGGTATAGAAACTCATCTTCTGTCAAAAGAGCAATACTCATTTTAGCTCACTTATTGATAAATAACATTTACATATAAATACTTATGAATAAGAAAATATTACAATGTTTGTTATTTTAATAAATAAATTAAATTATGCTTTTTACATATATTTTTCAACTCAATACGCCGTTTAAAATGATAACAAAGTTACCACTAATAACATTGCGGTTTTCTTGAGTAATTTACTCGAATCACCTGCTGGTAATACTCATCAATCGATACCGCTAACGAAAAGTGATAAAAAGCATATAACGATACATTGGTATAAACTTCATACCCGTCACGCTGACCAAAATCAATATAAAGACAATTATTGGTCGTATCATGACCTATCTTTTTTATCGAATCAGAACTCACAATAAACCAATTAATCATTCATATTCACCGTCTATTCATTGAATAATTAATCATGCCAAAAACGTTATAACATACCCACCTTTTTTTAGTTTGCACCATTTTTGCAGTCAAAAACGGCACTTAACTAACGCTTCATCCAGTTATACTAGTTACTTTAGTGCTGCTCACGTAAACTGGCATTATTATTTTTGTACTCCATCGTTTAGGAATTGAGTAAAAACATGAAACGCATTCCAACAAATATTATTACTGGTTTCTTAGGCGCAGGTAAAACCACCGCTATTCTTTCTTTGCTTTCACGTAAGCCTGAACATGAAAAGTGGGCAATTTTAATCAATGAATTTGGCAATGTTGGCGTCGATGGTGCTATTTTAGAACAGCAAGGGGCGATTATTAAAGAAGTCCCTGGTGGCTGTATGTGCTGTGTGGCAGGCTTGCCAATGTCAGTGGGTATTAATGCACTGCTAGCACAAAAACCTGACCGTTTATTACTTGAACCAACAGGTTTAGGCCACCCTAAAGAAGTGATTCATAAATTAACCTCAGAAAGCTACCGTAACTATGTTGATTTACGTGCAACTATCACGGTCGTTGATCCGCGCCATTTTGCAGAGAACATTTATACCGACAATATTAATTTTCAAGACCAACTCGCACTGGCTGATGTTGTCGTTGCCAACAAAATCGATCAATGTGACGATTTTGATTTATACACTTTCCAAACTGCAATGGAAAAAGCCGAACCTCAAAAAGCACTCATTGCTGAAGTTGAACATGGCCGACTTGAACTTGAATGGTTAGATATTGAGCGAACAGACCGCCAAGCACAACATAGCCACCATCATGGTCACGACCAAGCAGAACCACTACCAGAATTAGAATTAGCGCCAGGACAACAATTTATTCGTAAAGAAAATCATGGTCAGGGATACCACAGTTGCGGCTGGTTCTTTGCCGCTGATCAATTATTTGAATTCTCAAAATTATTTAGCTTATTCTCCAACCTTAGTGCTAACCGTATTAAAGCCGTGGTAAATACTGAAAATGGTTGTTTTGCCTTTAACGTTGTTAATCAAGTTGTGTCAGTAAATGAACTCTCACTAGAAGGATTTGAATCGCGTATTGAAGTTATTGATAGTGAGATCTTACCGTGGGATGAACTGGAAAATATTCTGTGTTCAATCACTGCAAATACGGTAGCTAAATAATCTAATTAATCCGTCGTTATAGATTCATCGCTCATACCAATTGCAGTAATAGTGAGAAATTTTATCACTTTACTGCTAGGTTATAAAATAGAGCTCATAAAAAGAAGGGAGCACAAATGCTAAACCCTAATACTGCTAAAACAGTCATTGATCACGCACTATTTCTTGGTGCTGATTTTGCTGAATTATTTGTCGAACATCATCAATCAAGTTCTGTTCAACTGATCTCTGCTGAAATTGATAAAGTTAACTCAGGCATTGATTTTGGTATTGGTATCCGTCTGTTTTTTGGACATAAAGTCCTCTACGGCTACACTAATAGTACAGACGAAGAAGAATTAAAACGCGTCACGTCTTTACTTGCAGCAAAAGATAAACGCGACCAAATATTAACCGCGGGTTCTTTAAATTTAAGCCGTTATAACAATCAACATAGCTGTCAATTACCGCTAAGCCAAGACACCAATATGGCGGCTAAAATTGCCTTTTTACGCCAAGCAGATCAAGCAGCCCGCGCTGAAAACGAAAAAATCGCCCAATTTATAGGTAGCGTTGCGCAACGTGAACAGCAAATTGAGATTTTCAACTCAGAGGGTCTTCATATTGGTGACACGCGCCATTACACTCGAATTTCTGCTAATGCTGTTGCACAAAATGGTTCTGAGCAATCAACAGGTTACGAAGCACCGGGTGCATTTACAGGGTGGGAATTTAATACTCACCTTGACGCACAAAAGTTAGGCCATGATGTTGCACAGCAAGCAATGGTCAAGCTGTTTGCAGAAGCCTGTCCATCAGGTGAAATGCCCGTCATTATTGGTAATGGCTTTGGTGGCGTGATCTTCCACGAAGCCTGTGGCCACTTACTTGAAACCACTTCTGTCGCTAAAAAAGCCTCCGTTTTTTACGATAAAATGGGCGACATAATTGCCAATTCAGTAGTGAATGCTGTCGATGATGGCACCATGACTAACCAATGGGGTTCAATCAACATTGATGATGAAGGCATGGAAACCCAACGTACTCAACTGATTAAAGACGGTAAACTAACTAGCTTTATGGTCGATCGTATGGGGGGCTTAAAAACAGGCTTTGAACGTACCGGTTCAGGTCGTCGCGAATCTTATAAGTTTGCCCCAACTTCACGTATGCGTAATACCTTTATTGAACCTGGCACAAGCACTCTCGATGATATGCTTGCGAGTGTTGAACGCGGTATTTATGCTAAGAAAATGGGCGGCGGCTCCGTTCAACCGGGTACGGGTGAGTTTAATTTTGCCGTCCAAGAAGCGTATTTAGTTGAGAACGGTAAAATCACTAAGCCACTAAAATCAGCAACCTTAATCAGCACTGGCCCTAAAGTATTGAAAGAAATCAGCATGATTGGTAATGATTTTGCACTCGCGGCTGGTATGTGTGGCTCGGTAAGTGGCTCGGTGCCAACAAGTGTCGGCCAAGCGGCATTGAAAGTGGATAATATTCTTGTGGGAGGTGGCAACTAATGACAGATCAAAATGCACTACAACAAGCCATTGATTACGTACTTGATCGGGTTAAAGCGCAAGATGCCGCTGCCGATGTTATTGCAAACCGTAGTAACAATTTTTCATTAAAAGCAAATCAAGGTGAACTTGACGAATATAAAGTAACGTCAGGTCAAGTCATTGGTGTTCGCGTGATTAAAGATCAGCGCACCGCTACCAGTTATTCTGAATCACTGGATCTCGCTAGCCTTGATTTAATGGTCAATAATGCCTTAATCAACGCACAATACTCTCAACAAGATCAACATCAAAAAATCAGTTGTCTTGATAGCCGTCTAGCTACCATTGAGCCCGAAGTTTATCAAATTGAAACCGCAACGGTTGATGATAAAATTGCTCTCGCATTGTCATTAGAACAAGGAGTAGTCACTAAACCTCACGCAAAGAGCGCGCCTTATAATGGTTTTGCTGAATCCGATAACCATGTCATTTTAGCCAATACCGAAGGAACATTATGCAGTCATAATGAGCGTTCAACGTATTGCTACGCTTACACTCTATATGAAAAAGACGGTAAACAAGCAATGCATGGTGGAATGTCATCTGGGCGTTTATTTCATCAATTAGATCCGTTTTATTGTATTAACCATGGCTATGACATGGCACAAGCATTATTAGACGGAGCACCCATTGCGAGTAAACATTATTCGGTAATATTTACTCTCAGTGCACTGAGTAATTTATTTTCAGCCTATGGCATGTGTCTATCAGGGCAAGCGGCCATGAAAGGAATAAACCCTTGGCGTGATGCGCTTCACTCTCAAGTTGCGAGCCCACTGCTAACCATAACTGATACGGCGTATGTAAATGGCGGCTTTGCAATTAAAGCCTTTGATAGCGAAGGATTTGCAACCCGCGACACACGATTGATTGGTGACGGTAAGTTACAGAGCTTATTACATAATAGTCACACAGCGAGTTACTTTGGTATTGAGAATACAGCAAACGGTTCTCGATCGGCTAAAGGTGGATTAGGTGTTGGAGGAAGCCACACCGTCATCAGTGCAGGTAGCAGTTCTGATGCGGAAATTACTGCTGGAGAATACTTAGAGTTAGTTGAATTACAAGGGGTTCATTCAGGTGCAGATGCCGTGAGTGGTGATTTCTCATTTGGTGCGAGTGGTTTTCTCTGCCGTGACGGACAACGCTTACAAGCAGTTCGTGGTATTACTGTTGCCGGTAATTTCTACCAAATGATCAAAGAAATTGATGCTGTAGGAAACCAACTTGATAATGACTATAGCCGCAGTTTCTATGCTCCTAAAATACGCTTCTCTCGCTTAAATATCGCAGGAAAATAATACAATTTAACCTGATTAAACCTTACTGATGTTCTTCATCAGTAAGGTTTTTTTTTGCGCCAACTCAAATACTTGTCCATTATTATCGTTACAACTAACAATCTCTATTATTAGATTTAAAATCTTTCACAAAATGCGATAACATAGAAAAAACACCTAATAAGAATGAGAATAAGACCATGAATCTTACTGCCATTGCAACACTACAAATGAATAATAAGATGTTTGCCAATCCACGTCGTATCGCACTATTAAAAGCCATTGATACCACAGGCTCTATTAGTCAGGGCGCTAAATTAGCAGGCATTAGCTATAAAGCAGCCTTTGATGCCATTAAAGATATGAATAATAACAACGAACAACCGTTAGTTAATTGTGAGAAAGGCGGTAAAGGTGGTGGTGGTGCGACACTAACACGATTTGGTCAACGTCTGATCCAGATGTATGATCTTTTAAATAAAATTCAAGACATGGGCTTACAAGCACTTAACGATGAAAATGCACCATTAGATAGTCTACTCGGTATTATGAGTCGCTTTTCATTACAAACCAGCGCGCGTAATCAATTATTTGGCCATATTCACGCAATTGAAACCCATGATTTACATGATGTCGTTACCATTGCCATTACCGAGCAGCATAATATCCTAGCAACAATCACCCATGGCAGTACCCTACGTTTACACCTCAAACAAAATAAAGATGTAGTCACGTTAATCAAAGGTCCAGCAATTACAATTTGTAGCGAAGAAAATTTAATTCATGGAAAGCGAGATCGATTTGATAACCAATTACTCGGCACAATCACGGCAATGAAGCAAGATCGCCAATCAACAGAAATTACGATTAGCTTAACCGACGAAATCAGTATTTGTGCTTTTGTTGATAATCAAGATTTAATGGATGAAACATTACGTTTAGGAATGCCTATTTACGCTTTATTCCACTCTACTCATGTAATTGTCGCAAGCATGAGATAAAGAATCAGTCTGTCGTAAAAAACAGCTAATGCTCAAAGGAATGAGCTGATATGATTAATTATCATGTAAAACTAAGCTGCATTCTGCTGAAAAAGCATTGTAGTTAAAGCCTTTACTTATACAATCTGTAAAACGAGCATAATCCTCGTACTGTTGCACAATAATCAAACCGCTAGCAACAAACACAAACATTAAGGCTGTTATATTCAACCAAATTTTTTTTTGCTTAAGTGACCAAAAAAAAAGTGTAACCGATAATGGCGTACACGCAATGCTTATAAACCACAGTGTAGATGATGAAAATATCACTATACATAACCGCTAAAATATACTTAACACCGTAGCATTTTAAGGCTTTTTTTGCTTAAATATTAGTTTTAATTTCAAAATCATCCTTATTTTACAATAAAATAACACAAATAAAGATCTCACAGAGAAAATCATCATTTCTATTCTTTTATTCCTGCCCTATTATATAAAAATCATTGCATCTATTGCTATTAGGTACCAATAAACACAATGATTTTAGAATAACGTTTAATCATAGTTCATCACTAAATAACAAGACCACCATCAACTTTCAATACTTGTCCGGTAATGAAGCTTGATTGAGCACTCGCTAAAAATAATGCGCAATTAGCAATATCTTGAGCTTTACCCATGCGCTTTAGTGGTGTTTTTGACGTCATATGCTTAATCACTTTTTCGGGTAAATCAATAGTCATCGGCGTTTCTACAAACCCTGGAGCAATACAATTTGCACGTACTTGTGCACCTTTACGGGCAAATTCTTTCGCCCATGATTTCGTCATCGCGATAACGCCCGCTTTCGTTGCCGCATAATTAGTTTGACCTATATTTCCGTCTGTACCTACGACAGATGACATAGTAATAATGGAACCACTGCCTGTTTGCATCATCGTTGGAGCAATCGCTTGGGTCATATTAAAGACACCTTTGAGATTAACATCCATAACCAGATCCCAATCAGACTCGGTCATTTTATCAATCAAATTATCACGTGTAATTCCTGCATTATTGACTAAAACATCAATATGACCATATTGTTCTGTTAACTGTTTTACTGCTTTAGCAACCCCTTCTCGATCACAAACATTAAGCTCTAATGCTGTGACGTTTGGGAACTGTTGTTCTAAATCAGCCATCATGCCCATATTCATATCACAAGCAATGACACGAGTTGCATTTTGACGAGCAAAGGTTTCAACAATACAACGACCAATTCCTTGCGCTCCACCTGTGACGAGACAAACCTTACCTGTTAGCATATATTTTCCCTTATATTATCGTCTTATAATCAAATTAAAACGTAGTGCTCAATCTCTAGTTTAGATAACTTTCATTTAAACATTAGCCTCAATATAACAAGACACAATTGCAAAAATGACACACTTATAATTAAATCTAACCACAAACAATGCAACAATACGCATATTTAGTATACTCTAATCATTGTTCGTTAATACCAATTTACTTATTGATACAGAGAAAGTAATGCTAGATAAAATCATTTTTTTTCTTCATGTTGTTCGATGTCAATCCATCACCGAAGCGGCTAAGCAATACGGCATTTCACCATCGGCGGGTAGCCGTTGGATCACTGAACTTGAAGAAACGATGGGGATAAGCCTAGTAAAACGCACAACCCGTAAAATTTCTATCACCCAGACGGGGCAACATTTATTTCAACGTTTTACACAAATTAATACTCAAATTAACGAAATACTTAATGAAATTCAAACACTTAGCCAGGAAGATAGTGGCACGATTAAAGTGGCATCCACCCCACTATTTGCTAAATATTATTTAAGTAGCATTATCGGTGAATATGTCAGTGATAACCCGAATATTAATTTTGTAATCATTGAGACGGCATTTGAGGTGGATAATGTTCATGAAGTCGATTTTGCAATCCGCGCTAATGCAACGTATCGAGGCTTTCAAGATAAAGATAGTCTGCTAGTTAAACGTACTTTATTACGTGAACCGCTAAAAGCATGTTGTTCTCCCGCTTATATTGCACGTTACGGACAACCAATAATACCTAACGATTTAAAAAAGCATTTATGTTTATTTGCGACCACACTGGTGGGAGGAAACAGATGGATTTTCGAGCAAGATGGTGAATATAATTCAGTGCAAATTTCACGGACAGTGGAAGTTGATGACAGTGAGATTTTAAAAAATATCGCGTTATCTGGTGGTGGGATTGCTTATTTACCTTACAGTTTAATCCAAGAAGATTTACAGCAAAATAAATTAGTCTCAGTGTTAAATAACTATATCAGTAGTGAATTTGAATTAAGTTTATATTACAAACCGAGAAAACATATGCCGGTCCGTTGCGCTAATTTTAAAGAATATTTATTAAAACGTGTTACTGATATAAATCTTAGTCGTAACGTTAATTAATTAGCTCTATACCTCAAAAAAAGGCATAAAAAAAGCCAGACTTTCGTCTGGCTTTTTATCACACTAGCGCAAATTATGCATCAGTACGTGGTTTACGGTCGCCCGCTGGACGTGCTGCTGCACCATCACGGTTGCCACGGTAGCCACCACGAGTGTCGTTGCCACGGTTGCGATCGAAACGACGCTCGCCACCACGTTCACCGCCACGGTTGCCTTCGCGATTGCCGTCACGGCTACCACGATGACCAGTACGCTCACCACCACTGCGGTTTGCATCACGGTTACCAGTGCGTGGACGATGTTCACGTAACACTTCACCTTCAACAACAACTGCTTGAACGTCATTCTGACGAATACGTAGTTTCTTCAATTGTGCTGTAACTTCTGCTGTCATCTTCTTAGGAAGTTGAACAAAAGTGTGTGAAGGAGCAAGTTTAATCGCACCGATGAACTCTTTGCTTAAGCCAAGTTCGTTTGCGATTGCGCCAACGATATCTTTAACTTGAACACCTTGCTCACGACCAACTTGTAACTGGTAAGTATCCCAATCAGCGCTGTTGAAAGTGCGACGTTCGCCACGCTCACCACCACGTTCAGGACGATCACCACGGCGTTCGCCACGATCAGGACGGTCACCACGACGGTCGCCACGATCATCACGATCACCACGACGCTCACGACGTTGTGATTCACGCTCAATAGCTGCTAGCATTGGATCTGGACCTTTATAGAATAAAGGACGGTTACCTTGCTGGCGCTGAAGAAGCATTGCTGCTAGTGTTGCTGCATCAACATCAATTGACTCTTGTAGTTTAGCTACTAGTTCAACGAATGCATCTACATTAGTTTGTTCTTTTTGTGCAGCTAGTTCTTCACCTAAACGGTTTAGACGAGATGCAGCAACTAGATCACGTAGAGGAAGTTGGATTTCTTCCATACGAGACTTAGTAACACGCTCAATAGTACGTAGCATGCGGATTTGGTTAGTACGAACCAATAGGATCGCTTTACCTTCACGTCCAGCACGACCAGTACGACCGATACGGTGAATGTATGATTCAACATCAAATGGGATGTCATAGTTGAATACGTGTGTAATACGTGCAACGTCTAGGCCACGTGCTACAACGTCAGTTGCAACTAGAATATCAATCACGCCACGTTTGATATGATCAACAGTACGCTCACGTAGCGACTGAGGAATATCACCGTGAAGTGCCGCAGCTTTAAAGCCACGAGAAGATAACCAATCAGCTAGACGCTCAGTATCTTGACGAGTACGAACGAATACGATTGATGCATCTGTATTTTCAGTTTCAAGAAGACGACTCATTGCTTCGTCTTTCTCTACGCCTTTAACAATCCAAAATTGTTGAGATACTTGAGCAACAGTACGGTTTTCACCTGCAACGTCGATGCGTGCTGGATCACGTAGGAAACGATCAACGATTTCTTTAACGATTGGAGGCATAGTTGCAGAGAAAAGTACACGCTGTGCAGTTTCTGGTGCTTGTTCCATGATCCAAGTAACGTCGTCAACGAAACCCATTTTTAGCATTTCATCAGCTTCATCAAGAACGAAAGTAGATACTTCGTCTAGGTGAAGTTGCTTACGTGTAATAAGGTCTTTAACACGACCCGGTGTACCAACAACAATGTGAGCACCATTTTTTAGTGCACGCATTTGATCAACGATAGAAGCACCACCGTAAATCTCAAGAACCTTAAGTCCCTTGATGTTTTGACCAAGAACTTTAATTTCTGCAGCAACCTGAATTGCAAGCTCACGTGTTGGAGCCATAACAATAGCTTGTGGCTTATGCTGAGAAAGATTAATTTTATTCAGTACAGGCAACGAGAACGCTGCTGTTTTACCAGTACCCGTCTGTGCTTTACCAAGCGCATCCGTACCAGTTAGAAGTAGAGGTATTGACGCCGCCTGGATAGGTGTAGGCGAAACGAAACCCATAGAGTCTAGTGCGGATAATAGTGTGTCGGCCAAATCTAGTTGGCGAAATTCTGTAACAGTTTCTTGCATTGGGATCCCAATATATGATCAACTTAAAAACGGGGCCCCTTTGCTACAGAGGGTTCTGCAACAGCAACCACTAGCACGGGCCTCGACTAATAGTGGCGTATTGTGGGCTAATACTTGATAAAAAGCCAGAAAAAATTGAACAACGTCACAAAATAACTCACAAACACCTATTTATTGAACAAATAGTATATCTGACAAACATTTTTTAATTTTATACAGATTATCAAATGACTATGTTGTTGAAAATAAGAGCAATAGTTAACCCTGCTGCCAAACTTAATCTATTAAACTTAATTTTGACATTAGATTAGGGTAATCTTTTATTAGCGTTTTTATATTACCGCTTTTTTTGTTCCTTCTTTATATAAGTGTTTTTTTTGATTTTTTACCCTTCGCGATCATTTATCGACAATAGACACTATTACCTATTGTTTTATAATGATTTTAAACAAACAAATCAACATTGATTTATGTGAATTTAGTGCTACCAAAACGTAAAAAAGCTATATATGCCGTTTTAAGGTTATTTTCTGTTTCTAGTTGATATTTTCTTTATTATTTATATTTATTATCATATGTTGTCATTAAATATTTACTTTATGACACAAAATGCAAAATATAAAATATAACTCATTGATTGTAAGATAAATCATGATACAAGATGAAAATTAAAACAGTCAAATCTTGGTTTTATATGTCCAAAAACGTATAGTGTCTATGTCGATAATCTGAGACCAGACATAATGTTTCAAGATAACCCGCTGTTAGCACAGCTAAAAAAGCAAATACAAGAAACACTTCCTAAAAAGGAAGGTTACATCAAAGCAACGGATCGTGGCTTTGGCTTTCTAGAAACTGATAACAAAGAAAGCATCTTCATTCCGCCAACATATATGAAAAACGTTATGCACGGTGATCGTGTTATTGCCGTTCTTCGTACTGAAAAAGAGCGTGAAGTTGCTGAACCACAAGAGCTTGTTGAACAAGCGATTACACGCTTTATTGGGCGTGTGAAACTGATCCGTAATCGCCTACATGTCATTCCAGATCACCCTCAATTAAAAGAAGCGATTAAAGCACGTGCCATAAAAGGCCTTAATCCTGAAACATTAAAAGAAGGTGATTGGGTTGTTGCTAAGCTTACTCAACACCCTCTAGCAGGTAGCAATCAACCATTTTTCTGCGAAGTGAATCAAAAAATCACTGACAGTAATGACAAAATTGCACCTTGGTGGGTCACTCTTGCACGTCATCAACTACCGAATGCAGAACCTGCACCTCAAGATAGTTGGACCATGCTTGATGACGGTATTGAGCGCCAAGATTTAACAGATTTACCTTTCATTACTATTGATGGCGAATCAACTAAAGACATGGATGATGCCTTATATACTGTCGCTAAAGATGACGGTAGCTATGAAATCACCATTGCGATTGCTGATCCTACCTCTTACATTGCCGTTGGCGATAAGATGGACGATGAAGCACGTGAACGTGGGTTTACCATTTATCTTCCTGGCCGTAACATTCCAATGCTGCCACGCGAGCTAAGTGACGAATTATGTTCGCTTATCGAAAATGAAAAACGCCCAGTTCTATGCTGCCGTGTTTCTATCGATAATACGGGTGTTATTCAGAATGACATCACGTTCTTTGGTGCATGGATCAAATCTCAAGGCCGCTTATCTTATGACAATGTTTCTGACTTCCTTGAAAATGGGCATTGTGATAATTGGATGCCAAACGCAGCGATAGAACAACAAATTGTTGCTCTACAAGGTTTTGCAACATTACGTGCTGATTGGCGTATGGCAAATGCGGTGGTATTCCCAGATCGTCCAGATTACCGTTTTGAGTTAAGTGAAGATAACGACGTAGTCGCGATTCATACCGATTTACGTCGTATTGCTAATCGCATGATCGAAGAAGCGATGATCACTGCCAACATTTGTGCAGGTCGTGCTTTACAAGAAAAATTTGCAACGGGTGTATTTAACGTTCATAGCGGTTTTCATCAAGAAAAACTTGATACTGCAATGGAATTTATTACTAACGCAGAAGCACCATTTACTAAAGAAGAAATTGTTACTTTAGAAGGTTTTAGTGCATTACGTCGTTGGTTAAATACACTAGATAGCACTTATCTTGATAACCGTTTACGTAAATTCCAAGCTTATAGTGAAGTGGCTAATATACCAGCACCGCACTATGCAATGGGTCTAGATGTTTACGCAACATGGACATCACCTATTCGTAAATACGGCGATATGATCAATCACCGTTTACTTAAAGCATTAATCACAGGCAATGAGCCAACACAGAAACCAGATGATAACGTAGGTGATGAGATTGCTAATCACCGTCGTCGTCATCGTATGGCAGAACGTGATGTATCTGATTGGCTATACGTACGTTTACTTAAAGATGCAGTGAAAAACGAAACTGTCTTTAAAGCTGAAATCTTTGATATTAACCGTGCAGGTATGCGTGTACGCCTACTTGAAAATGGCGCAGCGGCATTTATTCCAGGTTCGCTAATTGTTGATAACAAAGAACGTATTGTATGTAGCGGTGAGCTTGGCATTATCAATATTGATGGTGTTAAAGAATACCAACTAGGTGATACATTTGATGTGAAGCTAACGGAAGTTCGCGCGGCTACACGTCAATTAGTAGCAAAGCCTGTACAACAATATCCAGCACCACAAGTCACACCAGTGCCGGAAAAAGCTACAGACGCACCAGAAAAAGCATAACGCTGTAAATCGGCTTTACTGCAATACAAGGCCAGTTAATGCTGGCCTTTTTTACACCTTGCACACTATTATTCCAATATAAATAATTAATAGAAGTCAGCCCTCAATGTCAAATAATATGCCTGAAAACAATAATCAAATAAACAACACATCAGAAAATTGTCAACTTATTGAGCAACAAGTAAAACAATGGCTTGAAGATGTCGTCATCGGACTTAATTTATGCCCTTTTGCCGCCAAGCCTAATCGCAATAAACAAATCAGAATATTTGTCAGCGAAGACGATAATGAAAATGATCTGCTTGAAACCATTTATATGCAGTTCAAAGAGTTAGACGAAACCCCACCAGAAACCCTTGAAACGATTTTAGTGGTTGCTCCTTATTTATTTAAAGAATTTGATGACTACAATCAATTCCTTGATCTTATTGAAGGGCTAGTGGTTCAATTAGGTAAAAGTGGCACCTACCAAATTGCCAGTTTCCACCCTGATTACTGTTTCTATGGTGCAGAACCTGATGATGCAGAAAACTTGACTAACCGTTCACCTTATCCGGTATTTCACCTTATTCGTGAAGAAAGCATGGCAAAAGTGATTAAGCACTACCCTAACCCAGAAGCCATTCCAGATCGTAATATCGAATGTGTTGAAAACTTGACCCCAGAACAAATGCGTCAATTATTTCCTTACCTCATTAAATAACACACCGTTTTCTCTACAAGTCATTACCGCTCAAGTGTAAACACCAAAAAATGGCGACAGTATCGAATTATTGTCGTTATTTATTTGTTATCTTAATAGCCTATTACGTTTTCTGTTTAGGGCTCACTGTTAAATGCTGTTATTGTCTCGCCTACACTCACCCAATACACGTTTTATACTGCCCTTACTTATCACCGCTCTGATGATTATTTTTCATCCATTCTTCACTCCGTTTGTCGTTACCTATTCACAGTTATGGATCAATCTTCCTTTTATATTACTGGGTGCTGTTGTTATCTTAAATTATAAGCAACCTCAAGCTCAAAGCGGGTTTATTGCCATTATTATGTTGGTCGCTTATAGCGTTATTCTTTATTGGCTACAAATATCATTAGTGAATACCGACACTAAATTAATCTTTTGTCTTTTAGCAACCTTGTTACCCATTAATCTCTTTTTATTGCGTTTTATCCATTTACCTAAATTACTGTCTGTTGGCACTGGCGTCCTCTTGTTATTGCTTATGATCCAATGTGCTATTGGCGCCACCATTGGTTATTTCTATCAACAAGACTTTTCAAACTGGCAGCACATCCACCTCTTCACTTACCACAACATTTCATCGCTACCATTACTTTTAATTATCTTTAACCTTGCCGTGTGTTGTGCTGCTGGTGCATTAGCGGTTAAATATCACCGTAGAATTGATCGCCATATCTTTATCTGTAGCTTATTAACAACAACCACTTTTATCTTTTTTCATTACCAGTTAATTTCAAGCAGTGCCTTTATTCTCTGCGCGCTATTTCTATTAATCGATCTCACTTATACTCACTATCAACAAAGCTTTCGTGACCCATTAACGCAACTGGCAGACCACCGAGCACTAGCACAAGCGTTAACGCAATTACCCGCCAATTACACCATTGCAGTATTCGATATTGATAATCCAACCACCATCATTAACAAGCATCAGTCACAAGCAATTAATGATATACAAGGTTCTATTGCCGCCATCTTAACGGAGCAAACTCAACTATCCCCACATCTCTATTTTGTCGCGCAGCAGTTTATTGTGATTTTTGAGCATAAAAAAATAGCCGACTGTCAGGCCATAATAGAACAACTGCAACAAGCTATTACCTCAGAAAAACACACGATAGCACCCATAATAATCGAACCTCAGCCACAACAAATAGCAACAACAGTTAAGAAACCACGAAAAAAAGCCATCAAAGTCAGTGTTAGCGCAGGGATGTGTAGTGCGAATACCGAGCAAACAACCGCCGCAGTATTGCAGCAAGCGATTGATGTATTGCAAACAGCACGCCAAAAGAATAAGAAAAAACAACAAATCTATATTGTAGAAAATAATGATGACACATTGTGTTAACGATAAGACCACGTAATAAAACAAGCTTAAATATGAATGCTTTTATTTAATTAGACTAATCAACTAATCAAATCTCATCATTCACCCAACTCATTATTTGAAATTTTAGTATAAGATAAATAAGACGCTATATTTAATAGTCGCTAAACGGGAGGATTAGAATGAATAACCAAGATAGAATTGAGGATATGGAACAAAAAATATCTATTGCCTATCAAGAAGGTCATTTTGAACAAGCTAAGGCTCTTGAAAAGACACTTAAACGTATTCGAGGCCATCATAATTTATATGATGAAAACGATCCATACTCCCTAGAAGGCCGAATATTTGACGACGAAGAATAGCATCACAATGGATAAGTAAGGACACAATCCCCTTGCTTATCCATTGCATACTTTATTGTATTTCTTCACCGTGTGTTTTCTCATGTAAAATAATGCCAGAATATAAATCCATTTCTAGCTCAACTGAATCACCGACTCTATTACGCGCCTTTACTGCAATTTCATTATGCTTACGTTCAATCTTAATCATTCTAAAATCGTAATAACCATCAGATTCAAGTTGTTTCATGGCACTTGGAACACTTAACATTTTAACCACGGTTGTATCTACTGGATCTGCATGAACAACATAGCTTTGTAATAAACAACACATACCACTACTAATAAATAGCACTTTGACACGTCTGATCATTTCCCCTCCTATATAGCATTATTGCTAGTATTAACATTAACCAAAGAAATATTTTCCTCTTTTAAAATAAGCAAAAATTGCACCATGAATCAGAAAATATCTATTTTTATTTATTATGCACTACACACAATACATTATAAAAACAGTTTGATATCACAGCAAATAACAGTGTATTAGCAAACTATGATATAAATAAAAATCCACTTAAACAGTGGCCTATAATAACTTATCGTCTAATAGTAAGAAGTAACAATAGCGTCGAATCCACGTCCATTACTATTATGAAACTTCACCAATTTAAAGGATAACATTATGTCCGTATTACATCGTATCGAAACTGATAGCATGGGTGACGTTGAAGTCCCACAAGACGCGCTTTATCAAGCACAAACACAACGTGCAATTAATAACTTCCCGATGAGTAATTTAACCATGCCCCATGCTTTTATTCAGGCGCTTGCCTATGTAAAACAAGCGGCAGCGCGTACTAACCTTGAATTACAATTGATAGATGATAAAACTGCACATGCCATTATCGACAGTTGCCAGCTGATCATTGACGGTGCTCACTACGATCAATTCCCGATTGATGTCTTTCAAACAGGATCGGGTACCAGTTCAAATATGAATGCTAACGAGGTGATTGCAACCCTAGCCTCACAACAACTAGGCATAACAATTAGCCCTAATGATGATGTAAACCGAGGTCAAAGTAGCAACGATGCTATTCCAACCGCAATCCAAGTAAGTGCTGCCATAACCTGCCACCAGCAATTATTACCCGCATTAAAACATTTAGAACAAGCATTAGAAAATAAAAGTCAGCAACTCCGCGACTGTGTAAAAACAGGCCGTACCCATTTAATGGATGCGATGCCGATTACGTTTGGACAGGAATTAGGCGGATGGAAAAGTCAAATTGAACATGCGCGGTATGGTATTGAGCAAGCTTTAGAAAATGTATCCGCACTAGCTCAAGGTGGAACGGCAGTTGGAACGGGCATCAATACTCACCCACATTTCTCTGCTATTTTTGCTAAAAATATTGCGATTGCAACCGCCGTGCCATTTACGACTAGCAGCAATTTCTTTTATAGCATGAGCAGCCAAGATGCTGTTGTTGCTTTATCTGGTCAATTAAAAACCCTCGCTGTTGCCATAATGAAAATATCCAATGATCTACGTTGGATGAATTCTGGCCCATTAGCCGGTCTAGGTGAAATTGAATTAGAGCCACTACAACCCGGTTCATCCATTATGCCCGGTAAAGTAAATCCCGTGATCCCAGAGGCGGCAGCAATGGTGGCAGCACAAGTCATCGGTAATGACGCAACAATTACCGTTGCAGGTCAATCTGGCAATTTCCAACTCAATGTAATGCTGCCAGTTATTACCTATAATTTATTGCAAAGTATTACTTTATTAGCCACAACTGCGGTGCAATTAGCAGATAAAGCCATTGCTACGTTTACCGTCCGGAATGAACATCTCAAACAAGCGCTGAGTAAAAATCCGATTCTTATCACAGCCTTAAATCCAGTGATTGGCTATTTAAAAGCGGCGGCTATTGCAAAAAAAGCCTATAAAGAACAGCGCCCAATTATTGATGTTGCAGAACAAGAGACAGATTTAAGTCGCACCGAGCTTGAATCATTATTAGATCCTAAAAAACTCACTCAAGGTGGCATCGCAAAATAAACATTACCAACATCAGAATATAAAACGTTGTTCAATTTTGAAATATTAGTATAATGATAGAAGTATTAAGCAATAAAACGCTATTATTACTTATCCAATAATAAAACTGGATGTAACGTATAATATAAATAAACGCCAGTTCAACACCTTGTGCTGGGTATCTATTACAAGCAAAGAGCATTATTAATGAAAAAATTTGTTTTAGCCGCAGCTATCGCATCAACACTATTTTTAGCGGGTTGTAGTGATAAAGTTGACGAGTCCACAATTACTAATGTTGTTCAAACAAGTCAATATGAGC
Source organism: Photobacterium iliopiscarium (assembly GCF_003026395.1). Lineage (GTDB taxonomy): Bacteria > Pseudomonadota > Gammaproteobacteria > Enterobacterales > Vibrionaceae > Photobacterium > Photobacterium iliopiscarium. Next base: position 65,345 of record NZ_PYOO01000001.1, read on the forward strand.
AACCTAATCTAGGTATTACTGCAAAAACAACACCTTTCGCAGTGAAGAACCTTAAGATTACTAAAGTATTACTTGATACTAAAACAGACTACAAAGCAGAAGTAAGCTACGATTTAGTTGCAAATAAAAGCTTAGACGAATTTAAAAGCTCAATGAAAGCACTAACGACTAAACCACAAACGCCAGCAGCAAAGACTACAGATACGACGGCTGACACAGCAAAAGATGACATGACATCAGCTTTGCATACATTAAAAAATAACCTAGCCGCTGAAGTTATGGTTGTTGCATTCAGTGCAAAATACGGTGATTTCAAAGCAGGACAAACCGTTGATACTGTTAATGAAACCGTATCAATGAAAAAAGTAAATGATCAATGGGTTAAAGATTAATTATCTGACCATCAATCATAAAAAACCGCCTCTTTGAAGGCGGTTTTTCTATAACTTTTATTTATAACTGTACTTTTTATTAAGCACTATGAATTAAAGCTCTTCTTTCAAGCTCTTCATTAATAGTTATTTATCAATTGGAAATAATTTCCCTTCAAAAACAGTACCATAAATAGGAATATCTTTTAGATTTTTCAACTCAACTTTATAAGGGTCTTGTTCTAAAATGGTAAAGTTTGCAATCTTACCTGTTTTGATACTGCCTAAGTTTTGTTCTTGTCCCCAAGAGTAAGCCGCTTCAATCGTAATACCACGCAATGCTGCATCACGAGATAAAGCTAAATCAGGGCGTACGACGTTCCCTGAGTTGGTAATGCGCGTAGCTGCACTCCACGCCAACAGCAATGGATCAGATGGAGCCATAGGAGCATCAGAGTGAAGTGAGAGTGGAATGTTTTCTTTTTCAATCGTTGCTAAACGTACCATCGCATGAGCACGCTCTTTACCTAAACCGACCTCTCCAAATTTTTCACTAAAACCGGTAACATAATAAGGATTAACGCTAATAATTACGCCTAAAGATTTTAGCTTCTTCACTTGAGCATCGGTTGAGTTAGCAAAATGAACAATGGTAAAACGGTGATCTTTACGTGGGTATTCTGCTTGGCGTTTTTCTAAAATGCCAATGAGTTTTTCAACCCCAAGATCACCATTTACATGCACTAATACTTGATAATCGTTTTCCCAGAAGATCTTAGTGATCGCTTCAACATCTTCTGGTGTTTGAATCCATTCACCATGATGTCCATCTTGATAACCGTCTTTCATTTTCATTAATTGTGAAATGATCGCACCATCAAATAATAATTTAATCTGTTTATCAAAATAGCGAACTTTTCCCGTTTCAGGGAGCGTCGTTGTAATCCTCTCAACTTCTTTTAAGACACCCTCTTTCCCTTTTGTAAAATAAGGCGTTTTACTTTCAGGTGTAAAAAATGAATACATAGGCGTTGATTCACTACCTAAAACATCAAGATAAGTATCAATCATATAATCAGGAATAAAAGCACCAGGCTCGTTATAAGCCGTTACACCTTTTTGATGTAACATGGTTACCATCTGCTTTAGTCCAGCGGTAAAACGCTCTTTATTCGCAAGATCCCGCCCAATTCGTGGTAATAAATAAATTAATGCGCCACCTTCTAAAAAATGTCCTTTATCTAAATAAACTTGAGCGGCAACTTCTTTACCAAGCTTATCTACATCCGCTTGGTTTAACTTATATTTTTCAATAAAAGCTGAATTAACATAAAACTCATGGGCAGAGCGATGCCATACCCCAATTGGACGGGTCTTTGAGATCTTATCCAATTCTTGACGTGACAATTCACCATGAAAATAGTTATTAAATCCCCATGTCCATAATGTTTCATTAGGATCTTTTAATGCTTTTTCTTGCTCCATGAGCGCAGCAATATAATCATCATGATTTGTTACTGCTGGCCATGTTTTGTTGGGTAACTGCCACTCTTCTGGTGCAATAACTGGCATGTTTAATGTTAATGCACTTAAGAAAGGATGTAGATGTTGTTCAATAAAACCAGGCATTAGTACTTTGTCATTCAAATCCATCTTTTTAGAATCAGGGTATTGTTTTAATGCTTCTTTCTCAGAGCCTACATAAACAATCTTGCCATATTGACTCGTGACAACAGCCTCTGCTATTGGTTGTGCCTTTTCCATTGTAATAATGGGGCCACCGTAAAAAAGGGTTGTTGTCGGTATATCGGATGAAGTCGCAAAAGCAGAAGAAGAAACAACTGAAGATAAAAATAATAAAGATGACGCAATTTTAGTCTGTTTAATAAACATGATTTATCCTTAAATCTAACGTTCATTGAATATATACGAACTCATTCTAAAAAACGAATAATTAACTGATTTCAAATATTATTAGCAATTAATCATTCCCCTCTTATATTAATAAGTTCCATACTATATTGAATACGATTATTTATATTTAAAACTAGAGAGAAGCCACAAACTCAGTTAAAATTATATATAGATAGATTGGTATTATAAGGAAGAATATACGATGAATCTTACTCAAGCTGTTTTGACAGTACCCTCTCACATGGTACCCGGCGGAATACCACAGCCCGATCTCAAACGACTTGGCTTTAATGACTTTGAGCGTTGTGCAATAGTCGATACAACAATGATCACTCAATTTAAATTTTCACGTCCCGTTCTGCACGCGACTGAAGCGCAATTTGATGAAGCCATTGAGCAATTCATCTGGTTATTTGCTAAAGGTACACCCTATGTTATTGATAAAGCGTTTGCAGACAAAACACCCGATAGCCACCACCGCTACTATTACACCAATAATAAGCGTATATGCGAAGTGATCAGTTAACATGTCATTTAATGACCAATCTATCGCATTCATTCTAGATTGGCCGCAAATAACGCTTATCACATTAAAGCTTTGCTAACGTTCCCCCGTCAGATTGCATCCGTAACCAATCACCATCGTCTTTTAATAATAATAATATGCCATCTATATTGACTGATTTTTCCGTTAAGTGATTAAGCTGATGAGTATTATTTCTAAACACACGCTTTAAATTTGTGCCTAAAAGCGTATTTAGATAATGCTGTAAGGCCGCATCTTTTTGAAAGACGACAGTAGTGTTATTCGCTAATTGAATTTGGATTTGCTCAATATCAGTAACAACAACCTGCTGCTCTGCCAATTCAACAGCAAGATCAAGATCATTGATGCAACTCGCAATAATAGTAACTATGGTATTACTCATCGTCATTCCTTTTAAATAGACCTATATTGTAAGATTTAAAGTACACCCTCAATGATAGAAAGAACATAAGATCATTTTTATATTGCATAACCCATACTTTCTAACGAATAACTTTATCCATCGAATGTAATAAAAACAACATTTAAGCATCATGAAAATGTCATCGTTATTTTTTACTCTAAAACTCATTACATATTAACTATAAATATAACAACGCGAAAAATAAGGAATTAAATTTGTCATTTACAACTCAAACAACCATGAACATCAAAGTAGCAATGCCATTTTATCTTGCTATTTTTGATTTAGATGAAACACTTATCGCCGCAGACTCAGCTCGCTTATGGATCCATTTTCTTGTTAAAAAAGGACTGGCTCCTCTTTCATTGTTGACTCATGAACAAGCCATGATAGCTGCCTATGCTAAAGGCACGCTTGATATGGCGAGTTACATGACAACAACGCTTGAACCGCTAAAAGGAAAAACCCCTCACATAATAAAACAGCTGGTTGATGATTTTATTCATGAGGTTATTACTCCAGCAATATACCCTCAGGCACTTGATCGTATTGAATGGCATCGAAAACGAGGTGATCATATTTTAATCATTTCAGCAACGAGCGAACATCTGGTTAAACCAATAGCCGCAGCCCTTGGCATCGATGATGTTATTGCGATTAAAGTAGAACAAAACAACGGTGTCTATACTGGAAAAACAACTGGCATATTAAGTTTTAAAGAGGGAAAAGTTGAACGTTTAAAGCTATGGTTACAACAACAAAAACACAGTTACAAAGGCAGTTATGGCTACAGTGATTCAATCAATGATTTACCCTTACTTAGCTTAGTCAATAAACCCTTTGCCGTTAATCCTGATCCCATGCTAGCGATGCATGCCCAAATGCAAGAATGGACAATCATGGATTGGCGTCACGATAACAATATTCTTCGTTAGTAATACAATCTTCCCCCTCCCCTTTGTCTTACCGTATCCGCCTTTATAATAAGCAACACGGTCACTACACAAAGCGCTCAATGATAAAAGCCTATTACCTGTCAATCAATAAATTGTATTATTACGCTTGATAATACATTTTTCAGTACCCATTTACAGATAGTAACAAACTAAATTAAATTTCTTGTAGCAAACTGTAGATGTAGTACAGCGAACGTAATACAGTATTCGCGCATTCTATTTCGATTTACAAATTATGATGGTGTATTCATCATCTATTCAACATCGGTATGGGAATACTATAATTTGTGAATAATCTTATTTAGCAAGGTTGATGTTAACAAAACAACTATCGACCAAGCAACGGTACGCCCTACCAATGACAGGGTATTGAGAAGGTAATAATCATGACTCCACAAGAAAAAGAACTGATTCAAAGCGTTGCTGCTAAGCTTCAAAAAAGCCCTGAAAGCAAAAAAGATGCGGACGCAGAGCAATTTATTAACACTGAAATTGGCGCACAACCAGATGCTATTTACAAACTAACACAAGCTGTTCTTGTACAAGAAATGGCATTAAAGCAATTAAAAGAAAAGAACGATTACCTAGAGAAAAACGCTGAATATTACAAAGAAGAATCAAACCGTGGCACTATGAGCCGTATGTTTGGTGGTTCTCGTCAAGCGCCACCACAACCACCACAACAACCAGTTCGCCAACCAAGTGCTTTTGGTGGTTTCATGCAAACAGCAGCAGGTGTCGCGGCGGGTATGGTTGCAGGTAGTGTGATCAGTAATATGCTGTTTGATGATAAACCAGCAGAAACAGCAGCGGCCGATCCAGCGCCAGCAGCAGATGCGGCAACAGATACCGCAGCAACCGACACGGCACAAACAGATACAGCAGCAGACGCAACCACAGATCCACAAGCTGATAATGAAAGCTTCTTAAATGATGACTCAAACAGCTTTGCTTCTGATTACACTGGTGGTTTTGGTGATGCAGGGTTTGGCGATAACAACGGTGGGTTTGGTGATTCAGGCTTCGGCGGTGATGACAACGGCTTTGGTAACTCAGGTTTCGGTGACGACAGTGGTTTTGGCAACGACGATACCTTTGCCAACAATAGCGGTTTTGGTGATACCGACGGCGGCTTTGGTGGTGATTTCAGTGGTGACGACGAAGATTTCTAATCTCATTATCACTGTTCGACAAAAAAGAGCGCTCATGCGCTCTTTTTTATTATATGGCTCAGCCTCAATAATCAATCTCGCGATCAATCTCTCAATACGCTTATTTTAAAATTTCCATAGTAACGTTTAATACACCAGTACGAGGGTTACCAATAGCCTTAAATGCCGAGCTTGATAGATCAATTATACGTCCACGAATAAAAGGACCACGATCATTAATAGTAACAATGACGCTTTTATGATTATTGATATTAGTTACTTTTACTTTGGTACCAAAAGGCAATGTACGGTGGGCGGCGGTAAGCTTACCTTGATCAAAAATTTGTCCATTGGCTGTCTTTCGCCCTTGGAACATATTGGCATAATAAGACGCTTTACCATCAATAACCTTTGACTTTGATGTTGCCGTTGATGTTGATGTTGGCACAGAGATAGGTTTAACTTCTTTTTTATACTCAACTGGCTTGATAATTAACACTGGTCGTTGCGTATCCGCGATTACGGTTTCTTTAGCAACCTCAGGACTCGCACACCCTGATGCGACAATCAGCATAACTGAACTTAAGCTCAAATTTCGTATTACAGATCCATTCATACTAACGACCTCCACCGAATATTATAATTTAGCTGTTTAATATGCCTCAATAGCAAACAGCCAATGATTGTTAAATTCTATCATTAAATGTAACCAAAATAGAATTAATTAAAAATGTACAATTTTCAAATAAAAAAAACCGACATTATTAATAATGTCGGCTACAAAAAGGAAATAATAAAACATACTGTTCTCGCTCCATCTTTTATTTCTACTTCCATTGTAAAAATAAGCAATGACAATATATACAAAGCAAGTTATATACCAACATCAAACACTCAAAACATATTAATATATATCACCAAATAATACCTTTCCATCCTGCATTTATATATTAATATCCTTTTTTGGAATATTTACCCGTTAATAAAAAACAATTATTATAGCAAAATGCATTGCATATCTCTGCGCATTATTGAAACAATGCAAATATCAATTACGTAAATTTACTCTAGTCGAATACAAAAAATCCCTTTAAAATACGTATTTCCAATCAGTACAGAAATTTCACATGTTTAAATTATTAACCTCAATGCCACCACTGGTTGCATTAGCCATTGCCATCATTTTTGAAGTCATTGCCACATCATTTATTCCTAAAGCAGAGCAATTTACGAAACTCGTACCCAGTGTGATTATTATTACTGGTTATGCGATTGCCTTCTTTTTATTGTCTGTCACCGTAAAAACCATGCCAGTGGGTATTGTATATGCAATCTGGAGTGGTTCAGGCATTGTTCTGGTCGCAACCATTAGCTATTTTGCTTATGGTCAGCGTTTAGACTTACCCGCTATTGTTGGTATTGGATTAATTATTGCGGGTGTATTAGTGGTTAACCTTTTATCAAAAACTGTTTCGCACTAACCATCCCCAATGAAGACTTTATCGTTGTTTTCATTTAAAGCTAAACAGGAGAAGCCGTTACTTCTCCTTTGGTTATTAGTGCCTACATTGCAAGCATCAACAGCGTAGTCATTAATACCCGATAGAAGCAATAAAGTTATGCAACCATTGCTGTCCTAGCGGTGTAAATACAAGAATAAAGACACTAATATTGACAAAAATCGTTAACCATAAAATCGCTTTAAACGGTTGTTTTTGCGATTTATGCCGCAGGATTTTCTGCGCCCATAACGCACCAGGCCAACCACCTACTAATGCCAATAAATGTAAGCTCGCTTCTTTGGTTCTCCATGCCTCTTTTTGTGCTGCTCGCTTATCATGGGCATATACAGCAAAGGTTACAATACTCAAACAGACATAACCAATTAATACCCAATACGAGCACTGAAATAACCACACACAAAGGCTAACCAAACCGAGGAACAACACACTGAATCCTTGGGCCTTACTCATTGGCGCGGTGTATTTATCAAGTCCTGAATGTGCTTTAACAAACATGACTGATTTCGCTGACTTTTTATTTTTATTATCAACGCTTAGCTCATAAGAAACACGTTCATTCATCCGCGGTCGACTTTGACGATCACTCAATGCACTAATATGAAAAAACACATTCTCCCCCCCCCGCTTGAGGTTGAATGAAGCCAAAGCCTTTTTGATGATTCCATTGCACAACAGTGCCTTTATATTTCATATATTACCTATTGTTTTACACTGTAAACAGAATGGATCGTTATTGACAATAAAGAACAAATAACACCATGATTTATTAATGTTTTATTATAACGACTATCAATCGTTATTCTATTTAATTGTGGTTATTACAACATTGCATTGCCATAACCTTTTTTTTGCTATCCAGTTAATACTTTCATCATTAAAAATATCACAATTGTTGAGTCCGATTAAAGTAATGCATACAATAACAACACTTTTTCTTCCATTATTGTTATTAAATAATCGTCGTTAACCACGGCATAATACTCATCTCTACTTTCCGTTAATTTGCTTATTGCGCCTTTCATCAACTTAGGTGAACCATGCTTAAACGCTTTTTTAAACGCTTTGAAAATTTCACAGAAGCATTTCCGAAACAAGATCCTGAGCAACCACCACAGGGTATTATCGCTTTTTGTCGCTACTATAGCCGTGGTTTTGAAAAGCCATTGATTATAATGGCCATGCTTAGTGCAACGGTTGCTATTTTAGAAGTGGTATTGTTCGGCTTCATGGGAAAATTGGTTGATTGGCTCACCGAAAGTGATCCACATACTTTTCTGGCTCAAAATGGTACCAGTCTATTTTGGTTAGGATTAGTGATTTTAGTCGTCATGCCAACACTGGTATTGATTTCATCATTAATCACCCACCAATCGTTGCTGGGTAACTACCCAATGTCGATTCGCTGGCTCGCGCACCGTTATTTACTCAAACAAAGTGTGTCGTTCTACCAAGATGATTTCGCTGGCCGCATCGCGACCAAGGTTATGCAAACCTCGCTTGCTGTACGTGAAACAGTAATGAAAACTGCTGATGTGTTTGTTTATGTTGCGGTTTACTTTACCTCATCGCTGGTTATTTTAGCCCAAGCGGATTGGCTGTTAATGTTACCAATGCTGTTTTGGTTAGCCGCTTATGTGTGTATTCAACTTTATTTTGTACCTAAACTTAAACACATTGCAGCAGAACAAGCAGACGCACGTTCAACGATGACGGGCTCAATTGTTGATAGCTACACCAATATTTCAACAGTTAAATTATTCTCTCACGATCAACGTGAAACTGAATATGCTGAAAAAGGCATGAAAGGCTTTTTAAGCACTGTGCATCAACAAATGCGATTAGTAACAGGGTTTAACTTCTGTGTTCAATTAACTAACTATACCCTGCTGTTTGCCATTTCTGCGATCTCGATTTATTTATGGATGCACAGTGCAATTCAAGTGGGTGCAATCGCAATAGCTATCAGCCTTGCATTACGGATCAACGGCATGTCGATGTGGATCATGTGGGAAGTCGGCGCATTATTTGAAAACATCGGTACGGTAGTTGATGGCATGAAAACCTTATCAAAGCCAATTGCGATTGAAGATGCCCCTGATGCTGAACCATTAAACGTCACTCAAGGTGGCATTGAATTTGATGATGTTAGCTTCCATTATGGCGAGAACAAAGGCGTGATCAGCCATCTTAACCTCAACATTAAGCCCGGTGAAAAAGTCGGTTTAGTCGGTCGCTCTGGCGCAGGTAAATCAACCTTAGTTAACCTATTATTGCGCTTCCATGATGTTGAAGGCGGACAAATACGCATTGATGGCAAAGACATTACCTCTGTCACTCAAAACTCGTTACGTTGTAACATAGGTATGGTCACCCAAGACACTTCATTACTGCATCGCTCCATTCGTGAAAATATTCTCTATGGCGCGCCTGATGCTGGTGAAGAACGTTTATTAGCGGCAACACACCAAGCACATGCCCATGAGTTTATTGAAACGCTCACCGATTCCTTTGGTAACGTCGGTTATGATGCTCAAGTGGGTGAACGTGGCGTTAAACTGTCTGGCGGTCAACGTCAACGAATTGCTATTTCACGAGTATTACTTAAAAACGCACCAATATTGATTCTAGATGAAGCTACATCAGCGTTAGATTCTGAGGTTGAAGCGGCCATTCAAGAAAGCCTCAATAAATTGATGCAAGGCAAAACCGTCATAGCGATTGCACACCGTTTATCGACCATTGCCGCGATGGATCGTTTGATTATCCTCGATAAAGGTCAAATCATTGAGCAAGGATCTCATGCTGAGTTATTACAGCAACGCGGTATTTACGCGCAATTATGGGCGCATCAGACAGGTGGGTTTATTGGCGAGCAAAATATTTCAGTTGCTGCTGATGATTTGAATCAGAATATATAGCTGTAGTGCCACTATAACGAAGCCGCTTTTTTAGCGGCTTTTTTTTTATATGCTTTATGGTGATGTTTTTGAATTGGAATTGAGAAAAATATGGGTGTTATATATTTTTTCATTTTTCTCTAGCTTGTCCAACTATAGTTACTCTCCCGACAACACCTGCCAATGTCCAAACTTTGTCATTCCCTACAGTGAATGCCTGCGAGGGCGATAGGGAATCTATTCACAGCGCGTTGTAGAGTTATTATTTTCGTTGGTGTTTGTAAAGCTCAAACGTGTGGTGAATAGATCACGGGTAGCCATTATTTCTATTTTTTCAACAATATATGGTTGTTTTATGTTTCACTAGAAACGATTTTAAAACCATAAATACCCATACTCGTCCCCTAACGCTAAAAACTTCATATATTTAACAGTATCCAGATTATATAAATCGTGGAGGAGACGATATTATATAAAAGAGTATAAATATAATTAGATAGTAGATCCAAAAATGATTATTTATAACCAAAAAAAGAACCATCACATATTATAAAATATCCGTTACTTTATCGTAAACGGATAAAGTGCCTATTCCTTATTATGAAAAATGTTTAACTCAGTTGGAAAGTAAAAGCCCTAATAATTAAGAGCTTTCACTTAATCTCTTTTATCTACTCAGTTCCGTCAGAACGGTATATCATCATCTGTAGCTTTTGGTGGTTTTGGTGGTCTTGGTGCTCTTGACGGAGGTGGAGGCGGTGAGCAAGTCTTGGTAGAAATGTACTCATCTTTCCAATTTTCAGGGGTGAAAATCTTTAGGTTCTGTTGCTCGTCAAAGATATCATCTGAGATGGTTAAATTTATGCCATTCTTTACATAGTCTATATTGCCCTCTCCAAAGAAGTCACAATCAAAGTAACCAACCGTATCAAGTATTTCCCTAAGCTCTTTTTTATTTTGGAAAAAAATTCTGTGGCCTAAAGATATTTTTTTACGTAACTCTTCAAAAGCTGGGTGATTATTCAAAAGAATATTTTCTATTGTCGTATTACCCTTTTCTTTTTCCTCAGTTAAATAAGTCACTAGTGACTTCAAAGTTGACGATGTATAGTTAATTTCATCGATAATATCAAGTTCACGCTTTCTAAATTCTTCACTTAAAAGCCGTTGAAATAAGCCAGCCCATTGCTCTTTTAAGTGACAAGTAATATCCATTACTGAGTTAAATGATTGGATCTGATTGTTGTTTGGAAGGTTAAATAGTTCATCAATAAATTTGAATACTTTTGGGTCGTCGACAGAAGCATAGTTTATCGTGTCATTATCTTTATTCGCTTGGTAGGTCCTATATTCAGTCATAACCTGATGATCTATGAAAACATATAACTGCTTTCCTTTCTTTATTGCACTTTGAAGCTCTACGTTAGAAACTGAGTAGCCTTTATTGTGATGTGAATCAGATCCATATCGACCACCTACAATACCGATAACAATATCGCAGAGCTCAATTTCTTTATAACAGTAAGTCTCTAATTTTTCATCTGAGCCATAAGGGATATGCCCTTTCTCATTTAAGACAGGATCATATCCTAGATCTTCAATGAAACGTTGAAGATCGGCACGAACATACTTTAAATCGTAGTATGTTGAGCTAACGAAAACTCGTGGCCTTGCCATAACAGTTAATCCTTCAGGTAATATATCTTTACATGCATATAAATTTTGCTGATTCTATAATTAAATCAATGTATTCACAACGAACAGTTATCTGGTTTATGACGATATTTTGACACTGACATGTGTTGTTGATAATGGCAGCAGAGAGATAAAAGTTATGGGTCTCCATTCTTTTTGTTAATCATTCTTGATAAAGGTCAAATCATTGAGCAAGGCTCTCATGCTGAGTTATTACAGCAAAATGGAATTTATGCACAATTATGGGCGCATCAGACGGGTGGCTTTATTGGCGAGCAGGATATTTCTGACAGCGCTGATGATTTGAATCAGAATATGTAGTTGTAGCATTACTATAAAGAAGCCGCTTTTTTAGCGGCTTTTTTTGAATACTTTACGGTGATGATGTCTTTGAATAGGAATAAAGAAAAGCATGGGTACTATATATTTTTACATTTTTCTCAAGCCAGCCCAAGTATAGTTACTCTCCCGACAATACTTGCCAGTGTCCAACCTTTGTCATTCCCTACAGTGAATGACAACAGCTAGATAAAATTATGGGTGCCCAGTATTTCTATTTACATTCGGTCAAATATAGAGCCTATATCAGGACTAAATAGCTTATGATACAACTTAGTAGCATAACTATCTGTCATACCTGAAATATAGTCACATATTACTCGTTTTTTATTCGTTGAATGTTGATACTTTTTATAAGTAGATACAGGAAGTAAACGCTTGGGATTTTCTTGCAGAACTTCAAACAAACTAAGAACCATTTGTTGCCCTTTATACTCTAAAGTTTGAACTTCTGGTCTTTTTATTACATTCTTGAATACAAACGTCTTTAATAGTTTAAGCAATGATTTTGCTTCGTCAGACATTTTTACCTGATATTTAAGCAATGGCGTTTCAAACTCGGTCTTTTCATACACCTCAATGCTAGGTATAAAATAACCGATTAACTTACTAATTGCATGCTTACGGTCTTTATTTGATTCTGAAAAGAGTTTTTCATTAAAGAAATCAATATCACCATGTATGATATTATCACTTCCCATCTTTGTTATAACTTCATCATTCCATTGTTTAAAAGTTACCAATTGTAGAGCCAATGCATCTTCTAAATCATGAACTCCATAAGAAATGTCATCAGCCAACTCCATTATTGATGTGTCAAAACCTTTAAATTGTGCTCCAGAAACACCATCCTCATCAGTTATTGGTGTCCTAAATAACAATTTGTCATTTTCAGGAATTCCATCAAGAATCCAATCTAAAATATCACTATCATCATCATGAATACACTTTGGTGGTTTATAGCCATCAATATTAATCTTATTTTTACAACCACATATACTGGAGTAATCCGCTACTTCTTTATGTAATACTGGATATTTTAATAACCCCAACGTTGTTCTACGAGTTAAGTCTAAACCACAATCTGGAGAATACTCACCAAGCCTACTAACAATTCTTAATGTTTGCCCATTACCTTCAAAACCACCTTGATCGTTCATATAGAAGTTCAAAGCAACTTCTCCACCATGCCCAAATGGAGGATGCCCTATATCGTGAGCTAAACAAATTGCTTCAATCTGGCTTAGTGTTGGAATCCACTCAAGATAATCTTCTCTACCCTTATACTTTTCACGTAAATGCTCGCAGATTCCAGATCCAATCTGTGCGACTTCTAATGAGTGAGTTAGTCGTGTTCTGTAAAAATCACTTTCACCAATTCCTAAAACTTGAGTCTTTGACTGTAATCTCCTAAATGAAGAAGAATGAATGATTCTTGCCCTATCTCTTTGAGCCTGACTATCATCCGTATTTGAATTAAATGGCTTTGCTTCATAACCATCTAAATATCTGCGTCTTGCTTGCCACATATATAAAATCCTTCTGTAAATATAACAATTCATTAATAAGCATCCTTACTTTTACGCAAAAACACACTCATAAATTACGCTAATAATATTCCATTTAACTCATAAGTATCATGCTGTTGGTTGCAAATATATGTTTCAAAGTATTTTTGAGGAAAAACATGGGACAGCCATATTTTTTTGAGGGCTAACCGTGATCTATTCATCACACATTTGAGCATTACAAACACCAACGAAAATAAAACTCTACAACGCGCGGATAGTAGATTCCCTATCGCCCTCGCGGGCATTCACTGTAGGGAATGACGGAATTTGAATACAAGATATGGGACAGCCATGTTTTTTTGAGGACTAACCGTGATCTATTCAGCACGTGTTTGAGCATTACAAACACTAACGAAAATAATAGCTCTACAACGCGCGGATGGTAGATTCCCTATCGCCCTCACGGGCATTCACTGTAAGGAATGACGACATTTGAATACGGGCATGTGTTTTTGAGAATAACAGCTGTAACGTTATTCACCTGAATACAAGACATAGGACAGCCATATTTTTTTGAGGACTAACCGTGATCTATTCAACACGAATTTAAGCATTAGAGAAGCCAACGAAAAAATAACTCTACAACGCGCGGGTAGTAGATTCCCTATCGCCCTCGCGGGCATTCACTGTAGGGAATGACGTCATTTGGACACGGGCATGTGTTGTTGAGAATGGCAGCAGCGAGATAAAAAGTTATGGGTGTCCATTATTTTTTAGGCATTGTTATATCCAAATAAAAGCCAATACCTTATTCACTTTCGACTAAGAGTATTGGCTTTATTTGTATGATGGCTGCTGCGGTTATTTTAAAGTTTACAGACCGTAAGATGCTAGCAAGTTATGGAAATATAATGAGATACTTGCCCAAGTTCGAGTGAACCAGCCGCCTTGTTGAACGCTGTTGAGCGCGACAAGTGGCTTTGATTGAATAACGTTATCTTTATAGGTTACGGTAATTTCGCCTAATTTCTCACCCTTCTCAACCGGTGCTTTGATATCACGGTCAATTTGAAGCTTAGTTACCAGACCTTTCTCATCAACACTGGAAGGAAGAACCAAGGTTAGTGGCTTATCAAGGCCTAGAGAGACAATATCTTGTTTTCCTCCCCAAACCTTTTGTTCAGAAAGCTTACTGTTTGCCGCATACAAGGTGTCTTGCTTGAAGAAATGGAAGCCGTAATTGAATAGTGCCTTACTTTGAGCGGCAACATCATTCAGTGATTTGGTGCCTAGAACAACGCCAACCAACTTCATTGGGTTATTGGGTATCTCAGCAGAGCTTACCAGCGAGTAGCCTGCCGCTTCTGTACTGCCTGTTTTCATGCCCGTCGCATATTGATAAGTGAACAATAAACGATTGAAATTTGGTTGGCGGATATGATTGTATTCAAAATACTTTTGACTGAAAAAATGAAAGTATTGAGGGTAGTCGTTCATGATGTGTTGTCCGAGCAGCCCAAGATCATAAGCGGTTGAGAAATGTGCTGGCGCAGGCAGACCCATGACAGTGGTAAAGTGGGTATTGTGCATACCTAACTTAACGGCTGTCGCGTTCATCATTGCAACGAATGAAGATTGCGAACCCGCTATGTAATTTGCCAGTGTTACAGCGGCATCATTGCCCGATTCAACAATCATACCTGAGATAAGATCTTTCACTGAAACAAAAGAGCCGGGCTTTAAGAACATTCTTGAGCCACCCGTGCGCCACGCGACTTCTGGTACTTGTACTTTTGAGTCGAGTGAGATTACACCGTCGGCCAGTTTTTGCTCAACAATGTACATGAGCATTAACTTAGTGGTGCTGGCTGGGGCCATACGCATGTTAGCATCGTTAGAGGCAATAATCTGTCCCGTATTGGCATCCATTAAAATGAAAGCGCGTGCTTCAACTTGAGGTGAGAATATTCCTGCCTGAACCCATTTTTGCACCAGTGTTTCTGGGATCCCATTATTGCCACCAGCTTCTACTGGTGCAGCAGGCACTTGTATATTTTCTGGAATACTGGTTTTTACATCAATAGCACCGAAACTATTGAGTGGAGCTTGAGCTGCTTTGTATTGTGTTGCCGCGAAGTAATCACTATTAGGCATAGTGTTCATTGCATTGTTGCTAGGTGTGGCAAATACTGTACTAGAGGTAAATAATGCAGCGATGGTTGCTGCTAATGAAAGCTGTTTGATTATTGTCATAAGAATATTTTATTTATAGTTACTTACTAAAAGCGCGGTATAAAAAAGCGACTAGATAGGATACTGACTTCGCTGAGTAATTAATGTCCTGCAGAGTCTATCCATCACTACCACAAAAATGGTGAGTGCTTTTTCGTTCTTGATTAGTGTTGCAATGACTTTGGTTACAAATCGCATTTATATAATGATGTTCCGATCATTATGCACATGTAACCTTTATCCCGTTAATAGCGATAACCAAATGATGATTAAGTCCTGCTTTTTCAGCGGATCATTTGAACCTCATGTTGGTTATAGCCTTTTGTATATTGTCTGTTTCCATCTTACCAGCAGATCCTTTATAGAAACCTGAACGGTAATGATGTTTATGCGGTATAAGATTCGGCAAGTAATTTTTTTAGAAACATAGGACAGTCATATATTTTTGGAAATAGAGAAATGATGGCTACCCACAATCTATTCACCGCGAGCTTGAGGGTTACAAGCACCAATGAAAATAATAACTCTGCAACGCGCGGGCGGTAGATTCCCTATCGCTCTCGCGGGCATTCACGGTAGTTTGAACCTATCGTTGCAGATTAAAACTGACGACTATTTTGTGTGAATTTTTAAGCTCACATACTTATTCATATAAAATCACCATTATATGGAGTGATTAATACAATCATCTCGTTTTACAATCATTTCCTTGGCCTCTGATTCAGGAATCCAATACTGAAGTTTTTGTATCAGTTGTTGGCGAATAATAGGTTTCATCAGATGATCATTCATATATTGATTAATATCTTTCGTTACTTTATTACAATATTCACCAGACAGAGCAATAATAGGTATATTACAGCCCTTTTGTCGCAAGATTTGAGTCACTTCCAGTCCATCCATTTCTGGCATATGGATATCCATCAAAATGAGATCAGGTAATTCTTGCTCGACGATGCGTAATGCATCATTCCCACTATTAGCCTGTAATACAATGATCCCTTCTTTAGTTAAATAGCTTTGTACCAGCATTCGGTTAACTTGCATATCATCGACAACTAATACACGTTTTCCAATCAAATGTCCTAGAGGTTTGAGTGATCCACTGTCGACCAGTAATTTTAATGATTGAGCAAATAACATCGGACTGTCACTGACCTTAAAGTCACCCTGAAAAATATTAGTATCAAAATGGGTATTTTTTGTATTTTCACAGGACAATGCAATTAATGGAATTTTCTGTACGTTACTACCAAAATCACCCGAACGGATGTTCTTAAATGCTTCAAATTGCGTTGGCGATAAAGAAAGATCATAAATCGCAAAATCCACTTTGTTATTAACAATATGTTTAGCTGCACTCTCCCAGTTATCAAAGGTAGATACAAGGATATTAAAGCCAGAAAGTAGAGATGATATGAGAGTGGTATTTTCTTTTTGACCCATCACCAGAACTTGTTTGCCAGTTAATGCTTCTTTTAGTTCCTTAAACAAATTCTCAGGAATATGTTCTTCATTAATAATAGGAAAAGTTAATCTAAAGCGAGTATAGCTGCCATATTTTGATTGGCAGTGAATATTCCCCCCAAAAGCATTCATTACACGACGACAATATGCTAATCCAAGCCCTGTGCCATTACTTTTTCCTGAGGTGTAAAATTCGTCAAAAATATGTGGAATGGCATTATCAGCAATACCTGGTCCCGTATCGGTAACAATGATGTAGTTTTCTAATTCGCCACATTCAAGATGAATAGAAAGCGTACTCAATGGGTATTGTGAAAAATAATAAACTGCATTTTTAACTAGATTAAATATCACAAAGCTAAATAGAGTCTCATTCACCAAAAATTGAAAATCATTTTGAGTATTAGCTATTACTCTAGCTTGATGAGAATCTCCAGCGAAGCCATATTCATTCAACGCTTGTTCTATTAATCGACTAGCTGAATGTGCACTAAACGTCTGTGGGTTAATGCTATTACCTTTAATCTCATCAATAATAATATCAATAAATCGGCTACCAAGCTGAACCGCTTTTTTACTTTCAGTTAGCTCTTTATAGAAATCTTTCATTTGTTCATTTAAAAAAGGATGTACCGAGTTATTACTGACATTAAATAAATCAGTATCAATACGCTCAAAATGGTATTGAATTTTTGATAATGGATTTCTAATCTCATGGGCGATAGAACCCGCTAATACTTGTGATTTCCTTACTTGTTCTTCTGAGCGGATGTATTGATTAGCTTGTTCAAATAGAACTTGTAGAGCCTCAATTTCTTCACTGGAGAACAAACTATTATGGTCTTTTTTTGACACCATAAAGAGATGTGTTATATCACTATTTAGACCCACAATAGGTAAAACCAATGCTGAATTGTTGGCATCCATATCTTGTTTAAGCTGGCGAATATTACTAAGCCCGGTATGAGTTTCATACTGAATCTGAAATTCCAATTCATCTTTTACCAATACTGAGTAATTACCTGCAAAATATTTTTTAAATGCTGCAAATTCAGAATAGCTATTAATATTTAGAATTTGTCCTCTCTTAGTATTAAGCAATTCGTTTAGACGAATAATACCGTGCTCAGTTGAGTGCTGAAAATGAAAAATAACATTTTGAATATTTTCAGACGGATTCCCATCCTTTCCGTAGAATAATCGATTAACCCCTCGCTTAATTTGAGCTAATGATAATTGCCAGCTAAATCCTACTAAGGCGATTAATAAAATAATAAATAGCGGATCGTTACCAAAAAAAAGAGTTGAAAAAAATGAATAAGTTAACAAATAAAGAAATAGATTACTTAATATACTAACACATTGAAATATAATATAACGTAGAGAGTAGAACCGATTAAACAGCAACGCATACCCTATTAGAAGCGTTTCAAAAATAGCCAGTGTCGGTGGTAGCCAAGCAAGGGAAAAATCACCAATAGCAAAAGGAACAAACGAATGCACTATCAGTGTGGTTATCATAAAGATGACCATACCCATAATCATATACTGAGATTTTTTCTGTATAAGAACAGAATTAGAGCGATTATAAATTAGAAAATTACGAAACGTTAATATTAAAAGCCCCCCACCACAAAAAAAAAGCACTGATGCTTGTGGGCCAAATGTAATTGCAAAATCCCCTGCTGCTATAATCTTTACATCTATAACTGTCTGGTTAGGTAATAAATTAACAATCAAAGAGTAAAGTGATACAAGTATACAAATTAATTTCTGGTGTGATAAAAGTTTATTATTAAAGCGTATAGAAATCAAACTACATGAGAAGATATAAGCACAGATAAAAGCAGCAAAAGAGGTAAAATTAGCAAAAAGCGCCATTTTAACAGCCGTATTTTCACTAAAAAAAGTAAGTAATGCTGATTGAAAATAAGCGTTAGACAATATCCATAAGACGATAAATATAGAATAAGCTAAATAGGGATAATACACGCTCTGTTTAACACCTGACCGAGAGGTAAATAAAGTAAAGCCAAAATATCCAATCCAAACTAAAACAATACTAGCTGCAAAAAATAATAATGCGACTCGTGACATGGATAAAAATAAATAAAAAATATCAGACATTAACTGTCTCTCTCATCACTTTACGCATAGCTACAATTTTCTTTTTATAATCTTTATAGCTATTTTTCTTAAAACCTTCGTTTATGCATTTTGTTAACCAAAAACCTTTATACGTAATACAGCCATTTCCATTAACATCCTGATAACCGGTATTAATGTAAGATGGCATTAGATGAGGGTCTTGATTTAATGCATTATAAAACAAGATCATTGTAGGCTGCTCAATAATAGTAAAGACGATATCGTAACCTCGTTCA
Organism: Photobacterium iliopiscarium; assembly: GCF_003026395.1. Classification (GTDB taxonomy): domain Bacteria; phylum Pseudomonadota; class Gammaproteobacteria; order Enterobacterales; family Vibrionaceae; genus Photobacterium; species Photobacterium iliopiscarium. Next base: position 84,735 of record NZ_PYOO01000001.1, read on the forward strand.
CAAAGAGCTTGAGCTATCATTTTTTGACACTGATACAAAAAGAATGACCGTTTAGCTAACGGTCCACTAACCGTCAATCTTAATACCTCGCAAATGGCTTTATAATCAATTAGTGTATCGACTAATTGAGATTCAAATTCCAAGATACTAGATGGATGAAAGGTAAAGCTAAGCGCATCAGAAAAAACTCCTGTCTGACGTAGTGCATTTAATTTCTTTTCATTTACATCAACTTGCCAGCGGCTATTTTGGAAAAATGGATCAAATGTCAGCCAATTGTCTCTTAGTTCCCAACCTTGAATCAATGCCGTCGAAGTGATAGTTGCTAAACCGCTTTCATCACCTTGTAACATAACAAAATGTTGGCCTTTTTGTGATAATTCTAAATAGAACAGCATTTCATACCAGTGCTGCTCTTTTATGAATGTTTCAATATTGGTTAAAACAATCGCATCAGACAGAAGCATCGGTTTATTATAATGATGAGTCATAAATAGACGTTCATCTTTTTCAATATGCATTACAATTTCTGAAATAAACTCATTTGGCGCACATGTATGTACATTATTTAGCGCCGCCATATGGTTGTTTTGATATTGTTGTACACGGCTAATAATTTTATATGATTCATATTCAGCCCAGCAATATAAAATATTACCGAATAGAGAAATAGCGAGTTTCTCTATATCAAGATAAATTTCAGGTAGTCCATCTAAGAGCTCATGACCACATATTTGATTAGATATATCACTGGTAAATATTTGGTGTAAATTTCCGCTATAATTTTCACAGGTTTGGATCTGTGCCATACGATGGGATACGATTTTTGAGAAAATGTCACATTCACCATTTTGATGAATATAAGTATGAATAAAATCTAACCCAAGTTGCTTTTGAGACACTGAGTGGGAATCAGCTGATTTTATTGGAAAATAAGTCATTAAAGAATCAATCAGGCTCATAATTAATATGCATATCAAAAAGTAAAATTATGCATTCATTCTATTTATGTTTTCTCTTTTGACAATCTTATTTATTAACCAATCCTGTTGTTTCTTAAACGATTTCATTTAATGTGACTCAAATCATATAAATTCAGTTGCATTACAGCTCTCAACTCTCGGTTTCATAGGTTATAAAGGTGCTATTCCTTCAATATTAAAAAACGAAAAAATTGGACAGCCATATCTTTACTTAAATAGATCTATCCAAAAATAAGCCATTCCACCAGCAATAAACCCTCAAAGCTAAAATTTACAGCCCATTATTGATAATTATTTGTTAAATCAAGCCTATTACCATATTTCAGGATCGACAACACCCACAATCCTGACGGTTATTGCAGTTTTTTCTTTCGATTATAAAAAGTATTTAACTAGGATGTAACTGATGACTCGCTGATTTCCCTTTGCACCAATGCCCACCAATACGTTGTTTGAAGGCACACATTCGGGACCATCTACCACTTACATTGGCATAATGTTCCATAAATTGTTCACTATGCTCAAGCCAAGCATCTGCTATTATTCCCATTTTCTGTAAAATCTTGGGTTGATTAGGTGCAATAAAGCCTTTTTTATCATTTCGAATACAGCGACCAGTCCAATCAATAAGTTCGAGATAATCGGCAAAAGCAAAGTTTATCCCTGCGGTTTTAGCTTGAAAAAAATTGGACAGCCATATCTTTACTTAGACAGATCTATCCAAAAATAAGCCATTCCACCAGCAATAAACCCCAAAGCTAAAACTTACAGCTCATTATTGATGATTATTTGTTAAATCAACCCTATTCCCATATTTCAAGATCAACAACGCCTACAATCCTGACGGTTATTGCAGTATGTTCATCTAATTATAAGAAACTATGTTTAATTAGGATGTAACTGATGGCTCGCAGACTTTCCTTTACACCAATGCCCACCAATACGTTGTTTGAATGCACACATTCGGGACCATCTACCGCTTACATTGGCATAATGTTCCATAAATTGTTCACTGTGCTCAAGCCAAGCATCTGGTGTTATTCCCATTTTCTGTAAAATCTTGGGTTGATTAGGTGCAATAAAGCCTTTTTTATCATTTCGAATACACCGACCAGTCCAGTCAATAAGTTCGAGATAATCAGTAAAAGCAAAGTTTATGCCTGCTTTTTTAGCTTGATGCTCAGCACCAACAAAAGGTAATAGTTGAAATTGGTTAACACTTAATGGCTCTTTCTTTGAACTAGAGGCTTTAACTTGCTGATATTCAAGAATACGTTGCTGGAACGAGGTGAAATCTGATTGCTCTAATGATGGTGTAACACCCGCCCTTATCGGATTTAAATCAACATACATCATGCAAGATAGTAACGCTTGTTCATCCAGTAGCGCTTGAGACTTAAACCGCCCATCCCAAAAAGCTCCTTTACATTGATCTTCTTTATTGGCTTTTCGTGCTATTTCTTCATTAAGACAACGCATAAACCAGCTAATGCTACCTAATCGTTGTTGCCATTCAGCCACTAAATTTGATAGTGCTTGTTGTTTATCCGAGCCAATTTGACCCTCTTTTAAAAAATCAACCGCGATAGGATGACCATTAAATAACTGTAACCAACGCGATATTACCTCTTCAGGGGTTAGCTTTTGCTGTTGTTCTATGTCTATTTTTAGCACTAAATGATAATGGTTACTCATCACCGCATAAGCACAAACATCAATACAAAACACAGAGGCTAATTGTTTGATTTTATTTACTATCCAACCACGACGATGGTGATAGTTCTTGCCATTGTATGGGTCATCTCCACACAAATAAGCACGACGCACGCAACGATTAATTACATGGTAAAAAGGCGTAATTTGAGGCTCTATCAATTTGCGTCTTGAGATTGTCATTCATTTCACCATAAGCAACTTGAAGCTTAAGTGTAGTAGCTCATTATTGATGTGCAAAGTTATGGCTGTCCCAAAATAAAAAAGCCACCGCGTCAACAACACAGTGGCTTTTCATTACTTGGAATTACTGCAAGTATGCTGGAATACCGTTATTTTCAAATTTAGCGAGGATCTTGGTAATAAAATCACCTCCCTCATTATCAAAGTCTTTCATTCCAAACGGTAATACTTCATTTTTGGGTAACCACTGCGCCATCTTGGTTTTAATCGCTTGGTATTGCTTATCGGCGGCTAAATTATGATGTTCGTCAGCATCAACGCTGCGATCATAAAGTTCTTCACCACCATCACGATAACGAATATAGGTGTAACGCTGATCACGAATCGCATGGCATTGATAACCATAAGTAGTAACGACAGGAATTTTACGATCAAAGTTTGGATTTCGAAGTAATGGCACCAGTGAAATACCTTCATTAGTGGCAACTTTCGGTAAACCACACATCTCAACCAGAGTTGGATAAACATCAAGCAAACTTACCGCTTGGCGACATACTTGCCCTTGCTTCTGCCCTGCTTCGCTGATTAATAGCGGCACTCGCGTTGATTCTCCCCATAAAGTTTGCTTGCGATAATTCATGTGCTCACCAAAATTCTGGCCGTGATCGCCCCAAAAGATGACGGTGGTATTATTTGCATGTGGGCTGGCTTCTAGGGTATCAAGCAACTTACCCACTTGTGCATCAACAAAAGCAATACAGGCGAGATAAGCTTGGACTAGCTCTTTACGCATCTTTGTTTTTTCAACCGCTGCTGCATCACCATTTGGAATGATCCCCAATGCTAACGCTTTACCGTATAACGGAATATCAGCCATTTCTTTGCTTATTGTGTCAGGCACAATCACATCATCAAGTGGGAATAAATCAAAATACTCTTTTGGGGCAGTGTAAGGTACATGTGGACGAATAAAGCCACACGCCATAAAAAACGGCTTATCATAGGTTTTCTTAAGCCGTTCAACCGTCCAATCAGCAAAATATTCATCAGGCATAACACCACCATTAGGAATATCCCGTCGTTCTAACGCACCACTGCATAAAGACATTCCCGGTGTACCTGGGCCATAGTGTTCAGATTGAATAATTTGTCCCCCACCTACAGGGAATGGATAATATTTATGATCATCTTTACCGTATGAACCATAGCCGTAACCATTGGCAAAAATATGCGCATCACGAGGGCCGATAACATAGAGTGGCACTTCTTCATGCCACTGCTCTGCATGACGAAAATCCGCAGTACCATGATGAGATATTTTCCCTGATGCCATGGTGTAATAGCCGTTACTTTTAAAGTGCTGTGGTAAGACGGGAGAACTACCTAAAACAGACTCAGCAACAGGCGAAAATGGTTTTATACCTAGCTCTTTATTGGTGTATAGCCCTGTTGTCGTTGGGCTCATTCCCGTTAATAAAGCTGTACGCGAAGGTCCGCACACAGGCACTTGGCAATGAGCATTGATAAACGCAGTTGAACGATGAAACAAACGATCAATATTAGGCGTTTTTGCTTGTGGATGCGCACCTAAAGCACCAATCCAATCATTAAGATCGTCAATGGCAATAAACAACACATTATTCTTTTTAGGCGCTATCGGTTGCCCCATCACTCCCATACTGGTTAATGCTGCGGCAGACACAGACATTGAAGCTGCATAATGGATAAATGAACGTCTACTTACTTTCATATATTTTCTTTAAATTAAAATCAAAAGTAAATGAAAGTATCTATGGTCTTTAAAAACAAACAATCATAAAATTTCAGAATCAAACGATCATCACAATTTTACTGGTAATCAATTTAATAACGGTATTTGATTCCTATTATGATTGCTTGTAACTCTCTAGTTTATAAAATCACAATTATTATTAAATATCTTCTGAGTACTCTTTTGATAACGTTGCACTAACTCAATAATATCATTAAATTGCACTGCATCATTAACGGTATAATTAACGGCTACCGTCTCTAATGGCATTGAAACTGACGCATAATGCTGAGTGTTATAAGTCACTACGGTTGATAAATGAAGAGTAATATTAGTATTAAAATACGCTGTTGATAACTGCATTTTTTCACCAGCAGAAAGCGTTTTATTTGCCTCATTTACATCATTATTGAGTTCGGTTGTGAGTTGTTTAACGATCGTTGTAATCGGTGCGGTTACCGTTAGCAGTGTTTCTTCATTACTCGTAATAACAACCGTCGACAATAAATGTTGAGAATATACCTGACCTAAATGTAGTGTTTTACCATTAACGTTAACCTCATGTTGAGGTTCTAACGTCATATACAGATCTCTTACACCAATCAGCCCAGCAAAAATCAGTACACTTACTGCAATAACACGTCTTTTTTTCATTTAATAACAATTTATTCGATCATAATCTTATTTCATCATAAATAGTTACCCTGTATTTTTTGTGATCTTTATCACGCTTGATTAGCCGTTTTTATTCATTCTTATATGTTAAGAATATAAATGTAACCCTCTTTTATAAATCATATAAAAACCAATAACTTCAGTTAGATAACTCAATAATGAAAACATCAATTACTGTTCTGCTTTCTCCTCTCAATAAGCATCTTCAATTCATGTAGCCATTAGTCATTCTATTTTGTAAAACGAAGGATTGAAAAAGCCACCAATAGCCCCAAGATTATTACCATCAAAGCAAATAATATTGCTGTATCTATTGGTTTTACTCAGTGGTTTATCTCACCCAGTAGCCACAAAAGGACAACACTTTGAACGACACAACATCAGCGACATCTCATGGTAATAGCAACACTCAGGCCGTGACAGCCCCTGTTGCTAAGAAAATCCCCCATGAGATGAGCATCCATAATGATACGCGTATTGATAATTACTATTGGATGCGAGATGACAGCCGCACTGATCCTGAGATCATCGCGCATCTAAATGCTGAAAATAGTTACACAGATGCAGTAATGGCACACACCACTGCATTACAGCAGACATTATTTGATGAACTAAAAGGACGTATTATTAAAGATGATAATACCGTCCCTGTAAAGCAAGGCAGTTATTACTATTCAAGTGAAGTCTCTGGCGATAATGAATACCCTATTTCAGTACGTGCGACTGATTTTGCGGGCACCGATAAACAAGTATTACTTGATCTTAACCAACTCGCATCTGAGCATGATTACTATGATGTTTCCAGTGTCAGTATTAGTGTTAATGAAAATTTATTAGCTTATGGTGAAGACACTGTAAGCCGTCGTATTTATACTATTAGAATTAAAAATATCACCACAGGTCAATATCTTGCTGATGAAATCACGGGAACCTGTGGCTCTGTTGCTTGGCAAAATGATAACCAAGCGTTTTATTATATTCACAAAGATCCACAAACCTTATTAGGTTATCAGGTTTATCGTCACCGCTTAGGTACACCACAAGCTGATGATCAGTTAATTTTTGAAGAAACCGATCAGACTTTTTATACCTCAATTGGTAAAAGTAAAGACAACTCACTCATCTATATCTGGCATTCAAGCACAGAAACCAGTGCTGTCTCTTTTATTGATGCTAACGATGCCAATGCGCAAGCGATCTCATTCTTAGATCGTGAAGTTGGCTTGGAATACAGCATTTCCAAGCTTGATGACTGGTTCTATATTCACACTAACTATAAAGCGGTTAACTTCCGTTTAATGAAAGTGGCTACAACTGATATCGCCAATAAAGATCATTGGCAAGACGTGATCCCTGCTCAAGAAGGGGCAATGCTAGAAGATTACGAGATCTTTAATGATTATCTAGTATATCAGCAGCGTGAGAATGGCTTAACTCGCATTACTGTGCATGATCTGCACACTCAACAGCAGCAGCAATTACATTTCAACGATGAAGCATTCACACTTTATCTTTACGGTAATAAAGAGATTGATTCAGACAAATTACGCCTGTATTACTCAAGCATGACCACACCAGGTACTCACTACGATTTTAATCTTAACGATGGCAGTAATGTAGTACTCAAGCAAGCACAAATCCTCGGTGATTTTGATGCGAATAATTACCACTCTGAACGTATTATGGTGCCTGCTCGCGACGGTAAATCCGTTCCGGTATCACTGGTTTATCGTAAAAATTGCTTTAAAAAAGATGGCACTAACCCGTTGTATCAATATGGTTATGGATCATACGGCGCTATCATTGACCCAAGCTTTTCATCAACTCGTTTAAGCTTATTAGATCGCGGTTTTGTGTATGCGATTGCGCATATTCGTGGTTCTGAAATGTTGGGCCGCCCTTGGTATGAAGATGGTAAGAAACTCACCAAGCAAAACACCTTTAATGACTTTATTGATGTTACCCGATCATTAGTAGAACAAGGCTATGGCGCTAAAGACAAGATCTTCGCTGTCGGTGGCTCTGCGGGTGGTTTATTAATGGGCGCGATTATCAACCAAGCACCTGAGCTTTACTGCGGTATCGCGGCACATGTACCGTTTGTTGATATTGTTACCACCATGCTGGATGAATCAATTCCGCTGACAACTAACGAGTATGATGAGTGGGGTAATCCAAACCACAAAGAATACTACGACTATATGTTGAGCTATTCACCCTACGATAATATTACCGCTCATGACTACCCTCACCTATTAGTGACTACGGGTTTACATGACTCACAAGTACAGTATTTCGAGCCGATGAAATGGGTTGCTAAGCTGCGTGATGTTAAGACGAACGATAACCGTCTATTGTTTAAAGTTGATATGGAAGCAGGTCATGGTGGCGCATCGGGTCGTTTTAAAGCATTACGTGAAGATGCACTAGAATACGCGTTCTTTATTGATCTATTAGCTGAACAGAAATAGGTCTAGCTGAGCCGTGATAAGTTATCAACGCATAACATTATGCGTAATCATAAATATCAAGTAATAACATCAAACAATGGCGGCTTAATCAGTCGCCATTGTTATTTTAAAAACTCAGAAACAACTTACGATAATTCATAATCTTCAAAGTGATCTACAAACTTCTGTAACCCAGCCAAATCCACAATAATAAGCTCAGAACCTTGTTTCTCAACTAATCCTTGCTGAATCAATGTCTTTAATGCGCGTCGATAAGCACGGCTTGATGTACCAAACCGTTCAGCTTCTTTATCTGCTTTATTAAATCGACCAAGGGTCATCGAATTACTGGCGTGCTGAAGTAAATCAAATGCAATATTGTAAGTAATGGGATGTAATAAACGATAAGTGTAAATATCAAGCGAGTCTTGGTAATCCAGCGCCAATGCAGAAGCAAAAAACAAACTAAATTCAGGGCATTCTAACAGTAATTTCTCTACTTTTTTTATATCAAGAATATCAATTTCTATCGCTTCTTCAACAACAACAGACCATTGGCATGGTGTTTTAGTAAAGAACTCCATTTCACCAAAGACATTATAGTTACAGTCCATCTCTCCTAATTGAAAACGACGCCCATTAACAGCACAAATATGCATCGACACTCGTCCAACAGGCACAATCATTAACTGAGTAATATCCTGGCCTTGCTGCATGATAGCATCGCCGATTTGGTAGCGTTTACTGCCAATTTGACACTTATATAGTGCTTGGCGAAAGCTCGCATAATGTTGGGTTAGGTAATCACTAAAACGGATTGAGGTGGAAGGAGTCAATTGCATTGCGCATATCACTGTTATTTCATTTTAAATCAAGATAGCGGGTTTTTATGACACTGAATAGGAAAATGTATAGTGCACATTAAAATAGCCCAATTTATAAAAATCGGGCTATTAATTTGGTGATTAAATAGACTTAAACAACCTTAATAAGAGCATTCAGCGCAGTATGGGCAGCTAACTGTTCCCCTTTAATCATATCTTCAGCTTCATTAACATAAGCACTAATCCCTTCACTTACATTCTGCTGATAAAGCACCACGTTATTCAAAATTGCGGCTGTTTTTAGTTGACGTAAACGACCCACCGTTAATAAGGCAGAAGTCTCCATATCAGCCCCTAATACGCCTTTTTTATGCCAATACTCACAAATACTGTCTTCATCATCGGTATAAAAACTATCGTGAGAACGTACAATGCCACTATGATAGTTGATATTCTGTTGCGATAAATCCGTTTTTAATAAGTGAACCAATTGATGATCAGCAATAGCCGGAAATTCACTTGGAATATACGCTTTAGAGCCACCTTCATCTCTCACTGCACCTTCGGCAACAATGAGTTCACCTAAACCAATATTTGATTGCAGTGCCCCTGCTGAACCAACACGGATAATATATTCAGCGCCACAGCGTTTGAGTTCTTCTAAAGCAATAATCATTGATGGTGCGCCCATCCCCGTACTACACAATGTAACGGGCTTACCCTGATAGTCGCCATTAATGATACGGTATTCACGATTTTCAGCAATTAACACACTATTTGTTAAGAAACGTTCTGCAATGCGATTAACCCTATCTGCCTCACCGCAGACTAAAATACCAGTGGCAATCTGACCGTGGCTGATTAATAAGTGTGGTTGCTGATTCATGCGATAACCTTCTTAGCTTGTGGTTTATTTCTGTTAGCAATTGCAATCCAGCAACGGGCGCCATTCGCAGCAACAAAGAGCAGAATCGCATACTGAATAGAAAGTGCATACACACCTTGTGCGGCATATAAACCGACGCTGATGATGTTAATAATCACCCACACAATCCAATTTTCAACATACTTACGTGTCATCAGAATTTGAGCAACAATAGACAGTACGGTCATAGTTGCATCCCAAAATGGGAACGCGCCAGGTTGTAATGTTGGAGCCGCTAAATTAGCACCGAAAACATTTAACACATCTACCGCTAAATTAGCTAAAGCAAAAAACACAGGGTTAATATAAACCGTTAGCAACCCAATCGCAATCACACTTAACGTCACTGTCATAGCTAATTTTTGCTTACTTAACCACCGAACTTCTAAGTTATCACCCTCACTGGTTGGTCTTGTCCATGCAAACCACCCATAAACATTAGCAACAAAGAAAAACACTTGTAGTAGCAACAATCCATACAATTGAATTTGGAAGAAAATAATACAAAATAAGGTGACATTAATAAGACCAAAAAAGAAATTTATGGTTTTTTCTTTACTGGCAAACCAAATACATAGCAGACCAAAGACAGTACCAATGGCTTCAATCCATGACATTGCATAGCCGTCACCGATTGGAAAATTAACAAGGGTATTATTGATATCAAACCAAGCAAGAAAGTCCATCCGTTAATCCTTTTGTTCTTATTAATAATTTGAAGCAATTGTAAAAGGTATATTTATCTAAGATGAGGACATTTGTCCCATTGCACGTGAGGAGGATCAACTTTTGAATAATTAGCACATCAGTTCTTCACTCAAGTACGTAATTATGTAATAACAGTAGGATTATTGCTCAGAAAAGGCTGTTCCGCGTTAGCTAAAAGGAACTAACGCGGACAATAAGACAAGATATTCGCATGGTAAAAAATTAAGCCCAAATAGCAACCACGGCCATTAATGCAAAACCAATCACAACAAAGGTAAAGTTTCTTAAATCACAACACTTATCAACCAACGTCGATTGTTTTAAGCCATGCAATGTACCAAGGTACAAAAATGTGCCCGCAGCTAATGAATAAAAGATCGGCTCTAATAATGGATAATTATCAGTATATTCTAAAATCCCCGATCCTAACCCAACCCCAATAGGCAACATTATGCTAAAGAGCGCAAACATAATTAAAGATTGGCGTAACGACAGTCGACTTTTACTTAATTGCACTGCCAATGAAAAACTTGCCGCCCATTTATGCGCTAAAATAGCAATGAGAATCATCACCATCATAGTAATAGAGCCACTTAATCCAAGCACAGTACCTGCAAGTAACGAATGAATGGATAAAATAACCATTGCGAGAATAGCAAACGCAGGGCTATTACTGTCGCCATGTTCATCTAAACGACGACCTAAGTGTTCAAACCATAATAATAATAAGAATACACTGCCGGCTAATACAAACGCTATCGGGTATTCAATGCCATGATCTAAAAATGATTTTGAGGCATCACCCAGCATATGAATCAGACCAGCACCAAGAAAAACACCCGATGCCAAGGCTTCTGCCGCCGGTGATTCTAATGGTCGTGTCGTTTTAAATTTACGCAGAAACGGATACAATCCCGCAAGTACAGTAGTAATAAAAATAAGCACTACTGATAATATTTTAAATTCATCGAGATTCATGTTGTATTCCGTATCATTAAACAGCCAACGTTATAGCACTTACAGTGTGACTCTGCGAACAATTTGAATGTAAAACATTAATTCCATATAGCAACAATATTAATTAATGCTCTTTTTTAGATCATAAAGAATAACTATCTCTTTTCCATACAACCACGAATAAACTTGAAAAATAATATTAATCAACTGGTTACGTTAAAAATGAAATTAAAATTATTTTATTTACATCTCAAAAGTGCATAAAAAAAAGTCAAACAACCCTTTCTATTTAAAAATGAACTACGCTTACTGAGTCCAGATATATCATAAAATAGAGGTATTTATGGCAACTCAAAAAACAAAAGAATCAACGCATGAAACAATGAAACAATGAAACATCATTATGCGGATAATGAAAAACACAAACATGATAAAGATCACCAACAATATCGTGAACATGAACCATCACATGGACATCATATCCATGGTGGTGTTGGTGCTGCGCATAAAGAAACACACCATCACCATTATACAACGCATCATCACCATCATTATTATGGTCCCGTTACTATCATTAATAGTGACGAAGAATAATTCTTTTTAAAATACTAAAATATGCGGATAAAACGCGCTTTCTTAATTAAAAGTATATTCGCATGTTTTACTTTTGTTAATTCTCTGTCCATAACAAGATATTCATTATCATTTCATTTATAATATATTTCTTATTAATTCTCACTCAAAGCACACTTACCATATGAAACAATTTATTATCACAAGCCTGTTTTCTTTATTATTAATAGGGTGTGTAACCGAAAGTGTACGTACAATTCCAACCAAAGTTAGTGTAAGAGCCGGGATTGGATTTAATCCCTGTGGTAGTGAAGTTGAAGGCTATAATTTTGAACCCAATGGCGTAATTTCAATTACTTGTACCAACGGTAATGTTTATTCCGTTCGTAATAACACTGAACTAAATAAAATGAAAAAAAAGGTTATTGAATGCCAGAAAAAAGGCTTTAATGATTATAGTGAGTGTTTATCACATAAAAACGCAGCGAAAAAAAAGCATCACAATAAGACAAACAACAATAATTAGTCATCTTGAGCACTAAACAGCCACAATTAGAAACAAGTAATATTTATTGATACTGAAAAAATTACAAATCAACACACAACAAATGCATAAGCACCCATTTAAATACATTTTATACCGTTTTTAAAAGCATAAAAAATCACATTCTACCATTGATTATGCTTTGTTCAGTTTTGGTTTCTGTTATTTAAATTCTGCTACTAACTTTCATGCATCCTCTTGCTCTACTATCTCTATATAGAAACAAGGGGCTCTATTATGAAAAAACATCACTTAGCCTATTTAATACTTGCTATTTTATCTGCATCAAGTATGGCTGAAACGCCAACGGCTCAATCAAATAATGTCATTATTGGTAATGACGCCAATGTGAAAAACAGTACAACGTCTATTTCAGTTGGTCCTAACGCCAGTGCTCAGGGTAATTCAAGTGTTTCTGAAGGTTATCAAGCTATCGCTCAAGGTGATGCTGCGGTTGCAATAGGTGTTGCCGCAACGGCTGTAGGCGATCAATCTGCATCTTTTGGCTCAAACGCAAATACTCACGGTAATAGTTCATCTTCTTTTGGCTCAGGGGCTATTGTTAAAGGCATTCAAGCTGAAGCCTTTGGATCAACAGCACATGCGATTGGTAATGCAGCCGTTGCTTTTGGCTCTGGCGCCCAAGCTAATGGTAGCTATTCTACCGCATTAGGTACAAACGCTCGTTCATCAACCTCCAATATTGCTATTGGTAATTATGCCCATGCCACAGGTACTCGAGGTTCAATTGCAATAGGTAACCAATCACAATCAACTGATGGTCAAGTCTCCTTTGGTAATAATCGAATCCAACGTCGTTTAGAGCATGTAAGTGCAGGTATCGCCGATACCGATGCAGTTAATGTCAGTCAATTAAATAAAGGAATAAAAACAACAGAAAATTATACTAATACAAAAGTAGCTTCAACACTAACCGAAGCAAAAACATATAGTCATCAACAAAGTGTCAGCGCAATACAACAAGCTAATACTTATACTGATAATAAAGCTGCAACAACACTCACCACTGCGAATAATTATAGCCAGCAACAAAGTGTTAATGCGGTAAAACAAGCCAATAGTTATACTAATGATAAATCCGCGACAACACTCACCACTGCAAATAAATACAGCCATCAGCAAAGTATTAACGCAGTACAACAAGCCAATACTTATACCAATAATAAATCAGCGGCTACGTTATCTGCCGCGAATGAATATACAGATCAAAAAGTGAACTTACTAACTCACGACATTCAAAAAGTACACGATCAAGCTAATGCGGGTATTGCAAGTGCAATGGCGATGACATCAATCCCAATGCGCCAAGGTTATCATTATACTCTTGGTATGGGTGTCGCAAATTATGGCAACCAATCAGCAATGGCCATTGGTGGTAAATTTGATATTGGCCAACATGCCATTGTTACTTTAGCCGCTTCTGATGATAGTCAACATAACTCAGGCATTGCCGCTGGAGTTGGCTTTGGTTTTTAAAAAAGACATTATTTATCAAGCTGTGGACGCCACCAGTAATGTAATAAACGCCGACAAGCTTGTTTGATGTCATTCAAAATTAAATATAGAGCAGGCACTAATAGTAAAGTAACTACTGTTGCAAATAAGATCCCAAATGCCAATGATGTTGCCATAGGGATCACAATCTGTGCCTGCAAGCTCGTTTCAAGTAAAATAGGCGCCAAGCCAAAGAAGGTGGTTAGTGACGTTAGTACAATGGCACGAAAACGACAGCACCCAGCATCAATAACGGCATCATAAAGAGGAATACCTTGTTCCAAAGCACGGTTAATAAATACCACCAGCACTAAAGAATCATTCACCACTACACCAGACAATGCCAAAATACCAAACACACTCAGTAAATTAAGTGAAATATCCGCAAAATAGTGCCCAGCAATGGCACCAATAATACCAAAGGGGATCACTGACATAATGATCAACGGTTGGCTGTATGATCGCAATGGAATCGCCATTAATGCAAAAATAGCAACCAGTGCTAATACCGCATCACGAAATAGGCTAACTTTCGTTTCAGACTCTTCTTTTGCTTGCCCATCAAGTTGAATGTTAACGGTTGGATATTGCTGACGTAATAACGGTAAATAATCTTTATTTATAATGGTATATATCTCAGATGGAGAAGCTTTACCTTTGTGAACATTTGCACTAACGATCAATGTTCGACGTTTATCTACCCGATTAATACTGTTTAGTGCTGAAATAAAATCAATGGTTGCCACTTCAGAAAATGGCACCAACGTACCATTAGCTAAAACCACTTTCATATTTTGTAAATAACCGACACTACGACGCTCATCAGCAGGATAACGTACCATCACTTTCACTTCTTCGTTATTGCGTAAAATACGTTGAACCTCAATACCATGAAAAGCATGTCGAACTTGATTGGTCAGATTCGCGACGGATAAACCTAAGATTTTCCCAATTGGCGTTAACTTTATATTAATCTCTTGTGTTGGCGCGGATAAATCATCTTCAACATTAAATACCCCTTGGTAACGTTCAAGTTGCTGTTTTAATTGCGTAGCCGCTTGTAATAGTTGCTGACTATTCTCGCCTTGCAAACGGTATTGAATATCACTTTTTTGACGATCAATAGATGCTTCATATGCAATAGTTTTAACACCAGATAATGGTGGAATATATTGTTTCCATTTATTTAAAATCTCAAAGCTAGTGATCGGTAAACTTTCACTTTTTTCTAATTCAACCAACACAAACATATTATTGTTATCTCGCATATTAACAAAGCTATGCTTCACCACATGCACACCCTGCTGCTGATAAATTTCTTCATCAGTTTTATACAATGCCTGTTCTAATTGATTAATAACCTTAATATTATTTGCTTTTGAATTAGAATCATTCATTTCCACCCGCACTTGAATATAATCAGACGGCAACTTAGGAAAGAACACCCACCGTAATTGTCCACTGAACACTAATGCCAACGCTAAACACAACACACCAACAAATGTCGCTAAGACACTATATCTATGCACGATGGCCAAACCAATAAAACGTCGATAATGAACATGAATAAACTTATTTACCGCCTGATTAAAGCGTTGTTTCATTCGCACAATAGGATTGTTCCAAGATCGTTGTTGTACTAAGCGCGATCGAGCTAAGTGGGCGGGCAAAATTAATTTAGATTCAATCAGGGAAAAAGTTAAACATAAAATAACCACCCATCCAATGGCCTTAAAAAATTCAGTGCGAGGGCTATCTGACAACAGCATTGGCACAAATGCAGCCATGGTCGTTAATACCCCAAAGGTTGCAGGAATAGCGACTCGCTTCGCCCCTTGAATAACATGATTAACCGTTTGTCCTTTTTGTTCTACTTCTGAATAAACACTTTCTCCAACAACAATCGCATCATCAACCACGATCCCCAGTACGAGAATAAACCCAAATAACGACAATAAGTTAATGGAGATATTAATCATCTCAAATGGCATAAACAGTAACGTGCCAAGAAAACAAAAAGGCAACCCAAGTATTACCCAAAACGCTAATCTCACTTCAAGAAAAATAGCGAGAATAATAAACACCAATAATCCGCCATACACCATATTAGACAGCATCATATTAAGCCGCCCTTCAAGGTAGTGTGACATATCAGCCCATTTATCAATATGAATGCCAGCGGGTAATTGCGCCTTTTTATTCGTCACATAATCACTGATTTGCTGGGAGATGAGCGTTGCGTCTTGATTAGGAAGATTTCGAATTTGTATCACCGCAGCACGTTGTTGATTAAACCGATTAAGCACCGATTGCTCAACAAAACCATCCATGACGGTAGCGATATCAGACAGGCGTAATCGACTTCCATCCGCGTTCGTGCGTAAAACAATATTGGCAAATTGATCGCCTTGATAAAGTTGTTCTGTGGTGCGAACTAATACATCACCATCTTGGGCTTTAATTGCACCAGCGGGTAAATCCAATGAGCGTTGTTGTAATACCTGTGCAATTTGCTCAATGGTAACGTCATGATCACGCAGTTGGTGTGCGGCTATTTCAATTGCTATTTCATCATTTCTTATTCCGCTTACCGTCACCGCTGTCGCACTGGTTTGCTGAATAATTTCATCTTTTACAACTTGAGCATAACGTTTGAGTTGTCGATCACTCAAATCACCATATATTGATAAAAACATCACATTACTCATAAATTCCGCCCGTTGAATCAAGGGCGGCTCCATTTGAGCAGGGAATGTCGTAATATTATTAACCCGCTGTTTTACCTCATCTAAAACTTTATTAAGATCAGCATCATTATCAAGTTCAACCGTAACAACCCCACTTCCTTGGTTGGCAACAGCCGTCACCCGCTTAATATCAGCAAGGTCATCAATAGCTTGTTCAATTTTAACAATGATCCCTTGTTCTACATCGGCCGCAGCAGCCCCTGTATATTGAGTGGCAATAGTAATTTTATGAGTACCAAAGGCAGGAAATATCTCTTTATTAATAAGATTGATTGAAAATAAACCACCGATCATCACCAGCAGCATCAATAAATTAGCGGCAACATGATTACGCGTAAACCAAGCAATGATCCCTGATGATTCCATTCCTTACTCTCCGTTCTCAGTAGCTTTAGAATGAGCTTGTGTTTGTGCTACTGATGATGAAGGAATATTTAAGATTGGCGTCACTTTTGTGCCATCTAAATGATTATCAGGCCAAGTTCGTGACACTAATTCACCTTCATCTAATCCAGCACTAATATAAGCATGATCAAGATCAGTACGCGCAATAACGACTTTCCGCATCTGAGTTAAGCCATTGCTATCAACCAAGACTACATGATCATTTCTCACCATGTGACGTTGTAATTTAATGGCGTTATCAATCGGCTTGGCTGCAACATTTGCGGTAACAAACGTCCCAAATTTTAGAATATCCGTTCGTTGCGAACGAGATAATTGCAATTGATAAGGATCGATCACATCAACAATGAGATAAACCATTCGACTTTGCTGATCGATGATCCCTTCAGTACCAATAAAGTCAGCTTGCCAATGTTGATAAGGCTGACCAAGGCGCTCTGAGGCTAATATAACGTGAGTATTGAGTGCGTTTGTATCGAGGAATGAAAAAGCTTGTGGTGTCACAGGAAGACGAATTCTAGCGATATCTGTACCAAATATGCGCCCAAGTTGCTCGCCAACATTGACATGAGTGCCAATATTAACGGTTTTCTCTGTAATTAAACCATCAAAGGGCGCGGTAATACTTGTACGGGTAACATTGCGTTGGGCACGGGCTAATGCTGCTTGTGCAAATTTAACGTTCGCTTGTTCTTGTTTTCGTTGTGGAATGCGTAATCCTAACGCTGACTGCTTAGCGACGGCCACATGCTGTAAATTCTTTTTTGCTACAATCCCATGGGCGATTTCTTGTTCAAGTTTCGCTTTTGCTTGAGCTAACGTTGCCTGCGCCTGAGCAAGATCAGCGTGGTAATCATCGTCGTCTAAATACGCTAACACCTGTCCTTTTTGCACAAATTGCCCAACAGCAAAAGCAGGCGTTAAGCGGTTAACAATGCCACTGACTTGTGCCACTAACTCTGCTTGATGCTTAGGCTTTACCATTCCATAAGAATGAATACTAAAACGTAATTGCTGCTTTTTCACTTGCATCACATCAAGCACTGGTACAATATTTTCAATCAATTTTTGCTGAGGCTGAGGCCGATTTAATAATAATCCGGCCGATAATCCTGCAAACAGCAATAAAATCACTACTGGTAAATAGCGTCTTATAATGACACCCATGCTATCCAATCCCTTACTAGCAAACCAAAACACACTATTGCTTTAATTTGAGTGTAGAGCATCTATGCATAGCGTGTTGTTTAGATGTGCAATTAAGTGATCAATGCAGAATAACAGCGACAGTGAATGAATAAAGAAAGGCACCTAAATCTTAAACTAAGATCTAAAGCTTAAAATAAGTAACACTAACGTTTAAGTAACTGACTAAGCGTCGGGGATTTATTACCGTAAATTTTATGTACCAACACCATACATAATTCACCACATGCGATAGCATCAAACAAGGCATCATGGGCTTGATACTCAGGTAAACCTAACTTATGCCGCGCACTGCCTAAACGCGCATCTTGGTGTGATATTTGATTATTATATAAAGATTGATACAAAGGTAACGTGTCTAGCCACAGTAGCGGGCAATCATTTAATTGATATTTATGTTGTAGATACGCACTGATAAAACCTTGTTCCATAAAACAACCATGAGCAATACCTATTTTTCCCGTCAAAGCCACCAGCAATCGCATCATCACCTCATCAAGTGGCTGTCCCTGTAATAATTGCGCATGATCAATATGATTGATCACCACACTATCAGGTTTAATTGTTGCACTTGAATTGATTAATTCACTGACACTGGTGCTCAGATCAATCGCATTAATCTGCATAGCAACATAGCCTACCGATAAGATATCATCTTGCTGAGCATCAAAGCCCGTAGTTTCAAAATCAATCGCTAACAATGGCCATTGATTAATCACTGTTAATGATTGAGGTAGCGGCGCACGAAACAATGCTTGAATAAAATCAGGTAAGTCAGGCCGCTGTTGTAACAGCGTTATTCGTCGCTGTTCCAAATCACCTAATGGATTTCCCAATAAGCGCTGCCACCATACACTCCACGGAGATCGGCTGAAAATATGATTATTCTTCATGCTTAACAAAATTTCATTTTAATGACTTCTTGATAGCTGGTGATCAACTTAAACGTTTCCCGTAGATGTGTGCGTTCAAAACTATTAAACGCATTAGGGTTAATATGATTATTAGGTATTTTACCTTGCTGTAATGCTTGCAGTTGATGGCTATAGCGGATCTGACTAATAAATTGAAATGCCGCTAATAAATCCTTGAACGTCGCCTTATTTATCACATTATGTTCAAACAATGCCTGTAATCTTTCTTCGGTATTGGTTTTATACACAACACTTCCTTCTGCGCTGTATAATTGTGATAGCAACTGTAAATATTGCACACGCACTAAATTCACAATAATACTTAATGCGGCACTTTTAATATCAAGCGTATTGGCATTTTCACCTTCTTTTACTAATACCCAATTTCTAAAAATACTCAGCGGTGTTTTCTGTACCAACGTATTACGAGCCAAGGCTGAGATTAAACGCGCATTATGAACCAGCTGTTTACACATACACGCTTGTAACTCATCGACCAGCTGTTGATTACCCGTCACATAACGCATATCAAGAAAGACACTCATTTCCAATAATAAATCATATTCAGGGTTTACCGCCCATTTTTGATAGTGCGCTTTCCATACTGCGAGTGGCTGACACCATTTATGCGTCACGGCCATGAAGCGACCACTGCAAAGCTCATACCCACACAACGCCATTCCCTTACTGACATACATCGCTAAATGGTGGAAATAGACTTTATCTGTATCAGTCGCATCATTTGCTAAAATCAACGCATTATCTTGATCAGACAGCATATGAACTTCATTACGGGCATGAGAACCGGCAACAATCCAACAATATTCACAAGGTGCGGCCCCTAAATATGCCTCTGCCATCATCACTAACCGACGATTATAAGCATCCATGATCATTGCCATGACCTGACCAATAACACTAACAGTCACTTTCGCTTCAACCAAGGCTTCAAAAATAGCTTGTCGTTCAATAGCAAGCTTTGCCAGCTGATCAAGACGTTCAATTTTATTAATTTTATCAATTAAAAAGATCGCTTGAATACGGTGGTTTTGAACTAAATCAGAGGGGGTAATTAATCCGATTGGAACGCCATTATCTACCACAGGGATATTCTTTATACCGTGTTGCATCATCAACGATGCCGCCGTGATCACCAAATCTTCACGTTTAACACTATAAGGCGTTTTCGTCATAACGACGGCAATGTTCTCGGTGATAGCGATACCTTCAGCAACGACGCGCTTCGTCATGTCTTTATCTGTAATCAGACCAATAAATTCATTATGTTGCATAACAAAGGCACAAGATGAATTCGTGCTCACATGCATCGCTTTAGCAACCGCTTGAATGGTTTGAGTACTTTCAACCAAAACAATATGAGGATTAAGCACGTCCATAATCGGTTTAAAAAACAGCCCTTTTTCATGTTGTGACCACACAACATTTAATCCACTGCGAAGACGACTTTGTGCATGTGAAGCAAAATGTGCTAAAGCATTCGGCTGATCATTTAATTTGGTTAATAATGCATTAATAGACAAGCAATAAATTAGGGTATCTTCAATAACCGTAATGGTATAAGGATCACTGGCGGTATTGGTCTCTTGCTGAGTTAATCGAGAAAAACCAAAAAAATCTTCCGCTGCTAATTTTGCTCGTAACGTACCATCAAGATTGCGTTGTTCAACAGCGCCCGTTCGCAATAAATACAGTTGATCACTTTCTTGTAAATCAATCACCTCACCTTTACCAAAATAGCGAATAGTGATCATTCCCGCGACATCACGTAATGTTTTAGGGTTTAGCTTATCAAACGGATCAACCGCTCCCATAAACTCAACAATATTAGGAATCAAGGTTTCAGACATATCAATAATCACTCGTGTCATTTAACTATTATTTTGTAATCGTTACCATCGATAACAAAATAAGTGTCGTATTCATTAACGATATTAAAAAGATAGCGAACCTCATGATTCGCTATCTTTATTTAACATGACGCTAATGTTATTACCAGAACACAGAATAAAGCACAGCAAGAATAATTAAAATGGCATAGGCACCAATATTAAACATCTTATCGGTTTTAAACATGTTTGGATCTAAATCAATTGCTTTATCGTCTGATGATGATGTTGCACTACCTAAACTTACCAGTACTATCACTGCCATAGTAAATAATAAGGTATACATCATCTGATCAAGAAACGGCATATTCAATGGCATGAACTTCAAGAATAAAGCGAATGGAATTGATAATAACACCCCAATAATCGCCCCTTTACTGTTCGTTTTATGCCAGAACAAACCTAATAAGAAAACCGCTAAAATACCTGGGCTAACTAATCCTGTATATTCCTGAATGTATTGGAACGCTTGCCCGATACCACCTAGCATTGGCGCAACGACACATGCAATAACCAAGGCAATAATTGCACTACCACGGCCAACATTCACTAATTGGCTATCACTAGAATTAGGTGAAATATATTCTTTATAAATATCCATCGTGAAAATAGTTGCGGTTGAATTCAGCATTGACGCGAGCGATGACACGATCGCAGCAGCAAGTGCAGCAAAAACCATTCCTTTTAGACCAATCGGTAAAAATTGCGTTAACCATGGGTATGCTTTATCTGCGTGAGCAAAGCTAGGAATATTTGTTTGACCAATATCACCTAGACCGGCAAGTAAAGCACTGTCATGAGTAATAACGTAAGCTGCAATACCTGGAATAACCACAAGGAACGGTACAATGAGTTTTAAAAATGCTGCAAAAACAATACCCTTTTGAGCTTCACCAATAGATTTTGCCGCTAAAGTACGCTGAATAATATATTGGTTAAATCCCCAGTAATAAAGATTCGCCACCCATAAGCCACCAATTAAGACTGCAATACCCGGTAAATTCATGTATTGCGGATTGTCTTGATCAAGGATCATTGTAAAGTGTTCAGGAGCTGCGGCAGCCATACGAGATAAACCACCAAATAATCCATCAGCGCCACCAATATACAATACCGCCATCACGGTTGTAATTAAACCACCGACAATAAGGAAGAACACTTGAATAACATCAGTCCATACGACTGCGGATAAACCACCATAAATTGAGTAAACCAATGCAAAAAGAGCCAATCCTAAAATAGAGTAAATCAAAGGAATACCCAGAATAGTCTGTAGTGCTAACCCGCCTAAATACAATACCGAGGTTAAGTTTACAAACACATACAGTGCAATCCAAAACACCGCTAAAATAGTCTTCAAGTTTTTATTAAAGCGTTGTTCAACAAATTCAGGAATGGTGTAAATACCTTTATTAATAAAGACAGGTAAAAAATATTTACCCACAATAATTAACGTCAGTGCCGCCATCCATTCATAAGAAGCAATAGCGAGTCCAATCGAATAGCCAGAGCCTGACATTCCAATAAATTGTTCGGCTGAAATATTTGCAGCAATCAATGATGACCCCACCGCCCACCACGGTAAAGATTTACCCGCTAGAAAATAATCTTCCGTGGTTTTAGTCTGACCTTTTTTATTACGAGAAACGAATAACCCGACCCCGATAATAATTAACACATATACAACAAAGACTGCAATATCTATGCTTGATAACCCTAAGTAAGACGACATGATGTAACTCCATGATAAATACTGTAACCAATTGTAAACGTTATCACGCTATAAATAATGCGAATGGTCACAGTTTTGATCTCTACTATTTACTGATAATAGATAGTGTGTCGTAGTTCGCAGTCATTGTTAAAAAACCATATCCCCTCTATTTAATTATTCACCATGTGATAAGCAAAACAGAAAATTAACGTTATTTCATTTAAGCGACGTATTACTTGATTCAGTCTTGAAAATACGTTTTCCGCCCTTATATATATAAGAGCAAGAACAGAAATACAGTTGAATGACATTAGATTATCAACTGTTATCTCTTATGTAATAAAACAGAGTACAATTTTTTAGTGCTGATAATATTTCAAAATCAGTACGTTAGTAAAAATCGCAACAAAATATTAGAAAAACTAATCAAAAAGTGTTGACGGTAACTCACCGGAAGCATATATTAATTACATGAACTGCCAGATGGAGTTCAAACCGCTACTAAGATTCGCCTTATTAGGGAATACCTTATTAGCACTTATATAACGAATCAAGATCCTGTAACGGACTGGTTCACTTAGTTAGCTGTTAAGTCGCCCTGTCGATAACGACACACTTAACAATCAACTAAGACTATTGCTTATTATTGAGGATAGTTTTTATGCGTAATGTAGATTTCACTCCCCTATACCGTCATGCTATTGGTTTTGATCGCTTGTTTAACCTTGTTGAAGCAAGCAACACTAAAACCCAAGCAACGGGATACCCTCCGTACAATATCGAACAAACGGATGAGAATAACTACCGTATCACTATGGCAGTTGCTGGTTTCTCTGAAGAACGTTTAGATCTTACTCAAAACGAGAATATGCTTGTTGTGACTGGTACTCGTGCACCAGAAGAAGACAAGAACTTTATTTACCAGGGTATTGCTGAGCGTAACTTTGAACGTAAATTCCAACTTGCTGATTACGTAAGTGTTGTGGGTGCTAATCTTGAAAATGGTCTGCTACATATTGACCTTTTCCGTGAAGTACCAGAAGCAATGCAACCGCGTAAAATTGCAATTGGTCAATCAGCATCAGTAGCACCGACTGCCGAGTAAACCTCATCAGTTGTAAGTGCTCCTCTCGTAATAATAACGTTGAGCTATTGGCTTTATTCGTCATGCATTATTAATGTGGGTCGCTAATAGCTCCGTCAATATTCAGCCCTATTATGGGTTATTCAAAAAATTTAGTTGGATTGATTAATCTTATTCCCAAGGCCCACATGAACGATTTTCATGGACCTTAATGGCATACTTATAACTCGCCGTTCGAATAAGAAAAACTAATCAATGCAACGCACAAAGGAAATAATAAATATGAGTAAGATTATCGGTATTGACCTAGGTACAACGAATTCTTGTGTTGCTGTTTTAGACGGCGGTACACCACGTGTTATTGAAAATGCGGAAGGTGAGCGTACCACGGCATCAATCATTGCCTACACCGATGGTGAAACCTTAGTCGGCCAACCCGCAAAACGTCAGGCCGTGACTAACCCTGAAAATACCTTGTTTGCGATTAAACGTTTAATCGGTCGTCGTTTTGAAGATGATGAAATCCAACGTGATCTTGATATCATGCCTTACAAAATTATTAAGGCTGATAATGGTGACGCATGGGTTGAAGCAAAAGGTCAAAAAATGGCCGCACCACAAGTTTCTGCTGAAATTTTAAAGAAGATGAAGAAAACAGCAGAAGAATACTTAGGTGAAAAAGTAACAGGTGCAGTCATTACCGTTCCGGCTTACTTTAACGATGCTCAACGTCAAGCAACAAAAGATGCAGGTCGTATTGCAGGTCTTGATGTTAAGCGTATTATCAATGAACCAACAGCCGCAGCATTAGCGTATGGTCTTGATAAAAAAGCTGGTGACAGTGTTATTGCTGTCTATGACTTAGGGGGTGGTACGTTTGATATTTCTATTATTGAAATTGATAACGTTGATGGCGAGCAAACGTTTGAAGTATTAGCAACCAATGGTGATACTCATCTTGGTGGTGAAGACTTTGATACCCGTTTAATTAACTACCTTGTAAGCGAGTTCAAGAAAGACCAAGGCATCGATCTTAAAAATGATCCATTAGCAATGCAGCGTGTAAAAGAAGCCGCTGAAAAAGCGAAGATTGAATTATCGTCAGCACAACAAACTGATGTTAATCTGCCTTACGTCACAGCCGATGCGACCGGTCCTAAACACTTGAATGTTAAGATCACACGTGCAAAATTGGAATCACTGGTTGAAGACCTAGTACAAGGCACACTAGACCCTGTAAAATCAGCATTAAAAGATGCTAACCTAACTATAAATGACATTACTGATGTGATTTTAGTGGGTGGTCAAACACGGATGCCGATGGTACAAAAAGTAGTAACTGATTTCTTTGGCAAAGAACCGCGTAAAGACGTTAACCCAGATGAAGCTGTTGCGATGGGCGCAGCCATTCAAGCAGGTGTGTTAGCGGGCGATGTAAAAGATGTACTATTGCTTGATGTAACTCCACTATCCTTTGGTATTGAAACCATGGGTGGGGTAATGACAACCTTGATTGATAAGAACACCACAATTCCGACGAAAGCGAATCAAGTGTTCTCTACTGCTGAAGATAATCAAAATGCAGTAACGATCCATGTTCTTCAAGGCGAGCGTAAACAAGCGGTACATAATAAATCATTAGGTCAGTTTAACCTTGAAGGTATCCAAGCTGCACCTCGTGGTATGCCACAAATTGATGTTACATTTGATTTAGATGCGGATGGTATTTTAAATGTATCAGCCACAGATAAAGCAACAGGCAAAGCACAAAAGATCACGATTCAAGCGTCTGGCGGTTTAACAGAAGCTGAAATTGAGAAGATGGTACAAGAAGCAGAAGCGAACAAAGACGCAGACAAACAGTTTGAAGAGTTAGTCACTGCACGTAACCAAGCGGATCAATTGATTCATAGCACTCGGAAACAGATGGCTGAAGCGGGAGATAGCTTCCCTGAAGCAGAAAAAACGAACATTGAAGCTGCTATTACAGCACTTGAAGCGGTTAAATCTAGTGATGATAAGTCCGCAATAGATACCCAAACTCAAGCGTTAATGACAGCAGCACAAAAAATAATGGAACATGCTCAGGCTCAAACCCAAGCAAATACTCAAGGACAATCTGACGCAAACCAGCAACAAAATGCGAAAGATGATGACGTTGTAGATGCTGAGTTTGAAGAAATGAAGTAAGACACTATTGTTGCTATATCGATACATTGTTAGATCAATAATCGACCGCACAAAGTAAAAACTTCACAAAAACAATGGGCGTAGAGATCTTTATCTCTCGCCCATTTCGACGATTACAATAGAGAGATAATCCCACTAGGCTAACTATCTGTGCCTTTTTAGATCATTAACTGTTTAAGTATGATGCCATTTTTCGTTATCATATGTTTAATTGCATGATTTAGAATGTTCCAGATAGTTGTCCCGCTAGGGATAAGAGGTGTTACCAATGTCAAAACGCGATTTTTATGAAGTTCTTGGTGTCGCCAAAACTGCATCTGACAAAGAAATTAAAAAAGCTTACAAAAAGCTAGCAATGAAGTTCCACCCAGATAAAAACCCTGATGATCCAACCGCAGCTGATAAATTCAAAGAAGTAAAAGCGGCTTATGAGATCCTAATGGATAAAGAAAAACGCACAGCTTACGATCAATTTGGTCATGATGCGTTTGAAAATCCAGGTATGGGTGGCGGTCGAGGTGGTCAACAAGGCTTTGGCCAGCAAGCTGGTTATGGGGATTTTGAAGATATGTTTGGCGGTGCGTTTGGCGATATGTTCTCCAATGCACGTGGTGGCCGAGGTGGTTTTGGTGGTCGTCATTCAACCCGCCCTCAAAAAGGTGAAGATCTTCAATACACAATGGAAATCGATCTTGAAGATGCGATCAGTGGTGCATCACGCGTTATTGATCTCCCTGTTTTTGAAGGCAGTACCCAAACCAATAAAAAACTTAACATCAAAATTCCAGCGGGTATCGAAGAAGGTGGTCGTATCCGTTTAAGCGGTAAAGGTCATCCTGGTATCAACGGTGGTCCTCAGGGTGATGTTTATATTCAGATGAATATTCGTCCACACCCACGCTACACTCGCGAAGGTAATAACCTACTTTGTAAAGCAACCACTGATTTTGTTACCGCAGCCTTAGGCGGTAAAGTGGAAGTCAATACATTAGGTGGCGCAATCAGTTTGAAAATACCTGAAGGCACACAAACTGGTCGTAAATTCCGTCTAAAAGGTAAAGGCGTTACTGATCGTAAAGGCAATACGGGGGATTTGATCGTTCAACTTATCATTGAAACACCACTTAACCTTAGTGATCGCCAAAAAGAATTACTGAATGAGTTTGCAGCAGCTTAACCTAAGCTAGATCAGACCCTGTTTATAATAAAGCCAATATCAGTGAATATCCTTATTCCTCGGTATTGGCTTTTTTGCATTCAACTTAGATTAAACTAGGAATACTCTATGCTAAAAAAAATCATTTCCACTAGCTTATTAGTGATTACGGGCATTAGCTTTACCACTGCTTGTGCATTTGCCGCTAACATCACTGACATTAATAACGCAGTGGAGAATAGTCGTCATTTACTTGAAGGCGAGACATTTACGCTTGATCAACCTTGCCGTTTCTTTAATGATTACAATTACAAGCTTTATCATTGCCAAGCGATGATTGCCCCATTAGCATTGGTCAATGACAAAACCTTAGCGGCAACAAAAACAAGTAATAACCTTTTACACCGTCAAATTTCGTTTGTACGTAAAGAAGGTGGATTTGCAATATTTAGATTACTGCCACTTTCAACACATCCTGCCGCAGAAGAAAATGATAGCGATAACAACGACACCCCACCAGAAGCGGCAAAAAAACAGTTATCTTTTTTAGGCTTTAAAGGCGAGCACAAAGAAAAAAAATGAGCGAATCATCGCTCATTTTAAATACGCAGCCTATTATTTGCTGCGTATTTTATGATGGTATAAGACATAAAACTTAGCCGTATTATTTAGGCTTAGTCTTTATTCTGCATCTGTTTTTTAAGACGCGCTAAATTAATTGGGTTTGAGCGTACAGTGAAAATAATATGTTCATACTCATACTCTTCCTTTGTCACACTCATGCTTGAGCGAATTTCACCGATAATACCATTTGCAGTATATGGCACGATGATTTCTTCTTCAGTCATCTCATCTTGTGCAATATTAACGATATATTGATGTAGCTTGGCAATATCAGCAGGATTACGGGTTGATGTCATAACAGCATCAGGAAACTCAACCATTAATGCTTGTTGCTCCTCCTCACTCAATTGGTCTGATTTATTTAACACCAATTGCTTAGGAATATCGTCAACACCCACTTCATGTAGCACTTCATGGACGACATCAAGTTGCGAGCGGAAAGAAGGATCTGATGCATCAACCACATATAACAATAAAGAAGCATCATGTGCTTCTGCCAATGTTGAATGGAATGACGCCACTAAATCGTGCGGAAGCTTTTTAATAAAACCAACCGTATCAGACACTAAAATACGCGGTTGAGTAATGGGTTGTAAAGCACGCACAGTCGTATCAAGTGTGGCAAATAATTTGTTTTCAACCAGCACTTCACTGCCCGTTAATGCACGCATCATTGATGACTTACCTGCATTGGTATAACCGACTAATGCGACACAGAAAAGCTCAGAACGTTGAGTACGTCGGCCTTTAAGTTCATCTTGAACACTGACTAATTCACGTCTTAATTCAGCTAATTGATCACGAACTTTACGACGATCAAGTTCAAGTGTAGTTTCACCCGCACCCTTACCCATTTGGCGTTCTTTATTACCACTGGTTGACTCACGTAAACGTGGCGCTAGATAATTAAGACGTGCAATTTCAACTTGTAGTCGTGCAGTTCGAGTACGCGCATGACGACTAAAGATTTCGATAATAATACCGGTGCGATCAAAAACCTCAACACCCAGTTGATTTTCAACATTACGCAATTGTGATGGGCTTAAATCGCAATCAAATACCACCACATCAGCACTACCAAAGGGTAAATCTTCAGACGGTAGTTCGCTAAAAAGCATCTCATCAACAATGTCATCATCATCGTCAAAATCGTCAACAAAGCCTTGATTACCCGTAAGATGCGCTATTTCAGCCATCTTACCTGAACCAAGCACATTCATTCGTTGGTTTGAACTGAGTTTTTGTGATTGAGTACCAACAACTTTAAAACCAAGCGTGGTAACAAGACGAGCTAATTCAGCCAGTGATGCTTTGGCTTCATCACCTTTAAACTGCGGTGTTTGGATTGAAATAAGTAAAGCACGATTTTGTGAGGCTTTTGCTGTTAATTGCATAATTTTCTATACGTGCACCTACGCGCACCCTATTTTTATATTTGTTTCATCCTACGCTGTTATCAATCAGCTTTATATAAAAATAGACTGTCGTTTAGGTTATCACTTAACCATCTTCACCTTTTTTCCCTCTTTTCGAAGATAACACTGAGTATTAGCGGCTAATATTGCTGTTAATTGTGCTATCGGCATTTGATGGTATTTAGCCAAAGCCGCGATCACAGCAACCACCATACTCGGTTCACCAACCTCTCCGTTATATTTACATGGCGCATCAGATTCAACTAACATCATCGATAGCGGTATATTCTGCACAAATTGCCAATAATGATCATCGACAAAAATCCACGGACTCACTGAAATAAAATGTCCTTGTTGCTGTAACAGGGCTAATTGTGTCGTAGTACCTTCGTACCAATGAAATAAAGCGCCTTCAACATCATATTGCTGCAATATAGGAAGTGCTAGCGCAATGTCATCTTCCACCACATGCAAATTAACCGGCAGGTCATAGTCCGCAGCTATAGCAACAAACCGAGCCATTAGTTGTGTACCTTGCTGTTTTATATGTCGCTTTTCAGTTGCTGTTTTATCATCAAGATAAAAGAACGGTATACCAATCTCACCAATACCGCTCAACAAAGTATGATGCTGATGGATCAACGCAATCACCGCTTCTATCATAGCTTCATCAGGTGTAACTTCAGGGTGTATACCTAAAAACAATTCAATCGAATTAGGATATTGTCGCTTTAATTTCAATAGTTGCTGAGCGCTATTAAGTGTCATTGATACCGCTCCTATTTT
Organism: Photobacterium iliopiscarium; assembly: GCF_003026395.1. Lineage (GTDB taxonomy): Bacteria > Pseudomonadota > Gammaproteobacteria > Enterobacterales > Vibrionaceae > Photobacterium > Photobacterium iliopiscarium. The sequence continues at coordinate 114,704 of NZ_PYOO01000001.1, forward strand.
ATTACCCGCCGCAATAAAAGAAGCTATATTTTCAGGTGCAACCGATTCTAAATGGCAATGAATATCTGTGATCATAATAATTAATAATATCCTAGCGTTATTCAAAAAAATAAAAATTTTAGTCATTATATATTACTAAAATTTAATTCTAAAAATATAATAAAAACTATTCACAACAAATATTTACTCCTATTGAACCATAAGATAAATAAATACCAAGCCATTGTTAAATAAAGAATTAATAGCATTAATCTTCATCTGATGTAAAATTTAATATATACTATTTGTTAAATATAAGTTACACAAAACTATAGTTTATTTTAAATTACTTTTATGGATATAAGCAATGAAAATAATGAATAAGAAGTTATTAATTAATATTATAAATATCAGTTTAGCTAGCTTTTCAGTTAATGCATTAAGCCTTGAAGCTAGCAGCAATTATTATCAAGATTATGACGGAGTTTTTATTGGGTATACTACAGATCCTTACTTTTTTCCAACATGGACAGAGGTAGGTGATCGTGCTCAAATTTCTAGAGATGATTGGAATGGTTTTATAAATACAAAAGGCCAGATAATGACTTTCAGAAACTATTTAGACGTAGATCACACTACAAATGACTTTTATTACCAAACTTCAGATTGTACTGGTACTCGATATGTAAAATTAAAGCTCTATCATTATTATCACGAAGATCCGTTTGAGACTGAAATATTAAAAGAGTCACCAACAACAAAAAAAATAACCCAATATACTGTCACACATGAACCCTTTAGTATGGATAATGTGGGTGATGATATGTTTGGTGATAAAGGTGTATCTCAATCAAAAATCGATGAAAATGGAAAATTTATTTGTACTAAAACCCACCAACAAGAACTTAGAGATCAGTGGGATTGGGCAATAAATTTGGTAGAAAATGGGCCAGCAGAAGAACTAGAAGCGAATCGCGAGAAAGTTGATTATATAATTGACACAATCCCTGAAGAAGCAATGAATAATCGTTTAGTCTTAGGAAAAGTTAGTGACGATGGTATCGATATGACTAACCGCTACCCTTGGATGGGATTTGATATCGAAGAAAATCATAATGTTATAGGTTATATAAAAGCTGCTCGTTTTGGCCATGGTATTGAACTGATTCTCGGAGAGACACCACCACCAGTGCCACCTGAAGAGTTATCATTCCCACGTACATCTCATAATGTTACAGCTCACGTTCGTTATACTGGCGATCTTAGTTATGTTAACATTACCCAAGGTCCTGATATTTTTGTATCGCAAATAACAGTAAATAAAGAATCAACAGGCGTCTATGATATTTCATTCCCTGAAAATTACTTATCGAAAAAAAGTAGTGTAAATACTTTCCAAGTATTATGTTCTGTTAATAGCGGTGCCGATATTTATGCAGCAAACACTACCATCGGTTGCCATAAACTAAATAATAATAATATTATTCGTGTAACCACGAACTATAAAGGAAAACCTTTTGATAGTGATTTTTCATTAAATCTTCAACGTTAATATAAAAATAAAACCTCTTACTATTATATTTAGATAAATAAAGTAAGAGGTTTTAAAGATAGTAAATCTTCAATTTTCTTATATTTATTACAACTAAACATCTTCATTATAGACAGGCAATAAAGTAATTAATAACCCATTACCCCCACATAAGTATTCGTATTAATTATTATTCTAAAGCATTTGATAACTAAAAATAGTCACACTGTTAATATAAAGAAAGATAATGAGAGTAAAATACAACTACTACGTCAATATATTGACATATAATAATTATGCGTACCGATGCTCATTAAATGACTATAACACTTTATTTTTAACAGCCTATAAGAATACACATAATGAAGAAAAAAAATAAACAGATACTAATGACTATTATAAATATCAGCTTAGCAAGCTTTTCACTTCATGCATTAAGTGCAGAAAATAGTAATTATTATCAAGACCATAATGGCCATTTTATTGGCTATACATCAGATGGTGATGCTTTTCCATATATGACTGATAATGGAAGTTATGCCAATATTAATCGAGACAATTGGAATGGCTTTATTAATGGACAAGGAGAGATCGTTCCAATAGTGGGAGAGGTTGCTGACATTAGTGCCATTGCCAATACATTTTATTATAAAACACCTGATTGTAGCGGTACTCGATATGTAGAACTATCTTCTTCCCGCCGATATAATGAAGCAGTCGGTGGTTATATATTAAGACAATCACCCAATACAAAAAAAATACAGCAATACACAATAGAACGCGATCAGTTTAGTTTAGATGATATGGATGATCTTTTTGGTGATAAAGCCGTATCTCAATCAATCATCAATGCTAATGGACAATCCGTCTGTACCGAAGCAGAACAACAAGTATTACGTACTGAATGGGATCAGGCCATTAATGCAACGGACGAAGAACGTAACAAATACGGTGAAGAAATTAGTTATACATTAGACAGAATTGCAGATCTCGTAAGAGATCAACCTTTAGTTCTGGCCAAAGTCAGTAATGAAAGTATCGATATTACTCATCGCTACCCTTGGATGGGATTTAAAATTGACGAAAAAAATAATGTCACCGCTTATATAAAAAGTATTGATATCAGTCAACCAATCGACTTCATTAATATAAAAAACCCACCAAAACCGCCACAAAAAGTATACCCACGCACTTCGCATGAAGTAACCGTTCACGTTAGATATAATAACGATCTGAGTTATGTGAATGTTACTCAAGGCCCAGATATAGCAGAAGGCCAAATAACAGTAAATAAACAGTCAAAAGGTATTTATGATATTACCTTCCCAGAAACTTACGTACCAAAAGAAGGTGACGTCAACGTATTCCAATTATTATGTTCAGTGAATAGCGGTGCTGATATTTACGCAGCAAACACAACTATTGGCTGTCATAAACTTGAGCATGAAAATGTTATTCGTGTAACAACAAACTTAAAAGGAAAACCATTCAATAGTGATTTCTCCTTAAATATTCAGCATTAAAATAAATAAAAATAAAATAGATAAAAAGCCGCTTATTTACCTCTTATAAATTTAGAGATAAATACACGGCTTTTTAATACCATTAACTAAATATTATTTAGCTGGTACAACTTCTGGTGTTGCAACAGCAGCTTTCGTTGTTAAATGAACATTTAGTTTAGGTTGTGTTGGTGAAGTAATTCCAGCTTGCTGAAATTGCTTTTGCATAATTAACATTTGCTGTTGTTGCTGATGGATTAACTTCGCCATATTCGCTTGCATGGTATTAAAATTATTTGGACTACCCATTGTATTCCAAGAATTTGCAAAGGCTTGATTCATGTCAAGCTGTTGCTTCTGCATCGCATCAAAAAGGGATTTATCTACCTTTTGATTATGGTTGTTGCCTTGAAATTGCACAATTTCATAATGGAATGGACCTTGTGGTGTTTGTAATACACCCTTAGTTACACTCTTCTCACCATCTTTAGTTTTTATAGTATTGGTCGTTTGATCAGGTAAAACCTTAGTATTCGCTTTTGCTATCATTTGACGATCGACACTTTGGATCCAACCCGTATTACCATTAGTTGTATCACCCACTTTTTCCCAACCATTATTTTGATAAATAGTAATTAATGGTATCTCAGACTTTATGGTTTCAACCACCGGAGAAGTAATACTTGGGTTTTCATATACTTTAATCGTTTGGATACTGGTGTCAGCCCATGCAGCAGTACTTAGACAAGTAACGGCTACAATACCTGTGATTGCCATCGCTAAACGTTTCATATCAACCTCTTATGCGTATTTACATAACTTAAAATTAAATTAAAAACTGTGGCTATAAATAAGCAGATTCGATATCTATTATATTAAGCGTTAAAGATGAATCCAAAATGAATAATAGTATTTTTATATCATGATTAATAAGCTCAAAATGCAATTTAACTAATTAAAAATCAATCATTGCCTTATGTTTTTTATTTAATCTATTAATACTATTAAATATTTATAAAATTCAAATAACTATTCTGCCGTTACCTATAACGACAGAAGGTGTATTCAATCTTGTTTAATAATAATTTCACGAGGATAATGCTTTTCTTGCTCATTGATATCATATTCAGATGTGCCTTGGCCTAAATCGCCAATAGGTGCTTCAGTGGCAACATCAATACTCACGCCAAATTCATGCTCACGCGCTTTAAATGTATCAAAAATCTTTTTTTCCGCCGCCGTTAACCGCGAAAGATCCTTACCTTCAAGAGTCAGTATTTGATCTAATAGTTTTTTATCTTCAGGTAACATAATAACCAACCTTTATTATTTAAATATAATCTCTACGCTATATTTAAATACGATACGCCATTAAGGTTAATATACTAGCCTCTTCTATATATAAAACATGAGCAATGAATTTTCATTTGTGATCCTTTATTTTCTCAAGCTGGCGTTAGCTCCATTAGTGATAAGTTGCCGTAACCATTGATGGCTAGGATCTAAATCAAAATGTTTATTCCATAATAACAGATAACCACCTGGTTCTAATTCAATAGGAATAGGACGAATGATCAATTCGGTATTTTCAATCATCGCAAGTGCGGGTCCTGAGGGATAACACATAAATAAATCACTTTGCTCACATAACTTCGCTGCGGCATAAAAATCCGTCATATTAACCGCATTATCGAGTTGTTTATTCTCAAGCGCTAAAATTTCATCAAGCAGCCACCGCTTTAACCCGCCAATGCTAACTTGTAAATGACGGTATTTTAAAAAGGCATCTAAATTCCACGGCTCACTCAATGCCGGATGTCCTTTACGCATTAAGCACACTGGATAATCACGTGCTAGCTCAATATAATTTAACGATGAGGGTACATTACGATAATGACTGGATGAACGTTCATCCCACTCAAAAATACCAATCCCAAAGTCAATTTCACAGCGTAGTAATCGCTGTAAACTATCATCATTCCAAGTTTTACTGGTTAAACTAATATCTGGGGCTTGCTGTAGCATCTGCGGCATAAATCGAGGGTATGTTAATGAGTATGCCGTTTCGACTAAATCAATATGAAATTGACGCTGACTAAGTGCTGGATCAAACAGCTCTGCACGTGTTAATTGATTAATTTGTTGTAAAATGTCATAAACAGAATCAGACAATGAGAGCGCTTTCGGCGTTGGCCGTAAACCATAAGGTGTCCGTTCAAATAAAGGATCTGCAAAGGTTTGACGTAATTTTGCTAACTGTTTACTTACTGCCGATTGACTGAGGTGAAGTCGTGCTGCGGTAGCTGTAACACTTTGTTCTTCCAACAACACGTTTAATATACGTAATAAATTTATATCAAAGTTCTTCATTTACTGCACCCTTACCAACAACCAAAATCAATCGCCTAAATCAACCAGCCACTATCATGTTGGCTGTACTCGACTACGCAAATGTTGGTGCGCAGCATCTGATATATCATTACCCCATGCTTGACGTTGTAATTGTTGCGCGGCAACTAACGTTGAACCCGAACCAAAAAAGGGATCAGCGACAACATCACCAATAACTGAGCTTTGTTCAATTAACGTTGCGATCAAAGGCACTGGTTTTTCTGTTGGATAGCCACGGTAAACACGCTTAAATTCAAGCACATCAGGAATAGACAAATTAGATAATTTACGCTTACCTTTTTCAAAGAAAAGAATAAATTCATAACGAGCTCGATAATGGTATCCCATTCCTATTGCGACTTTATCCCATACAATCGGTTTCCAAAACTTAAACCCAACTTGCTCTGCAATAGGCTTAATATAAAACATGGTTTCTTGGTCACAAAAAAGATAGAAATGGCTGTTTGGCTTTAAAACACGATAGGCTTGTTCTAATAGCATTTGAAATCGTTGATTAGGAAAAATATCAAACCACTGGTTACTTGAAGATTTACTGTTTTTTAGTCGCGTGGTTGTGCCAATTTTACGGTGCTTCTCTAACGACTCATACGGAGGATCAGTGATCAAAAGATCAATACTATTGTCCGCTAATGAAGACAACCATTCGACGGCATCTTGTTGATATAATTGCATTGAAAAACCCACACTAAACATAAAAAAACAATAACGCCTACCCATAATTGAATAGACGTTAATTTCGTTAGGTGTTGTAGCAAAAATCACACCATATAGATAGCAACAAACTATCAAACATCGGGAATTTTAATCAACTGTGCTATTTACCACCATTGTGAGTTTTCTTGCTTCACGTCGACACAGTGGCGTTAATAATGCCATATTATTTTTGATGAAATTATCAACAAAAGTGAAATCAATTTGACTATAAGCATTTAACACTTGCCCCATCGCTTGCTGTACTAGCAATGACTTATCAGCGGCAAGATATAAAATAGTCTCCGTTAACAGCACTACATTCGTCTGTTGCTTATGGTGTAAGTGCGCTAATACTGACGCCCGCTTTAACCATACACTATCAGATTCACGCCATTGTATAAGGTAACGTTCTAAGTCTTTTTCTTGAAGTATCACCTTACCGATCAAATTAGACACAAGACGATCTAAAATATCAATATTATCCGCCGTTGCTAACATTTCAAGATACACATCAAAAGAGGCTAACGTTTGATATTCAGAATAATACTCACCAGCATCTAAGGCTAAATAGCGTTCTTCTCGATAAACCCCCGACCATAACCACAATAATAAGCGGTGATAGTTTTCGATATTATCAATACTGGTATGTGTAATCGCTAATTGAAATATTTTATGACGCTTTTCTAGGCTAACACCATAAAAGGGTTGTCGACTGTTAAGATCATACTGCATTTTTTTTGCAACAAGTGTACTGCCTTCAGCGACTAAATGTTGCTGCATAAAGATAACCATTGGTATAACTAATGACATAGCCGTTCCTCTTTGTTATCTCTCATTACTGCTGAACATTAAGGCATGTAATGGTTAATAACTTTATTATAATCAATATTGTTATGTTTTTTGATTGATAAAACCAAGTATTCCGACTTTTTCATACTGCGACCTAAATCTCAAATCTTTTCTAACAATTTCAAGCAATTTACACGTATAAATACAAATAACAATCAAACTCATTCAATTTTGCAGTATAAGTTTGCATTTATCTTAGTTTAAAATGATAAGCATTATCATTACTATTCACGAAATCATTCTCTGTGGGTATCATTATGAGAACTAAACTAAAATTCCTTACACTTTGTGCTGCTACTTTTTGGTCATTAAACTCTTTTGCAGCTGCTTATCCGGTTACCGTTACTGATGTGGCTGGGCGTACTATTACCTTTGACCACCAGCCACAAAATATTGCCCTCTCAACTAGCCGTATTTTTCCTTTACTTGAAATTATTTATCAACAAGATGCAGCCAAACACCTTGTTGCTGCACGCGATGATATGCAGTTTTCCGCACCCAGTATGTATGCCAACTACATCAAACAATATCCTTCACTCAAGCATGTACCTAAAATTGGATTGATAAAATCAGGTGAATTTGATGCTGAACGGTTCATTAATTTAAAACCGAAACCTGATTTATTTATCGTTGATTTATCTAATATTAAATTAGCGCAAGATAACGGTTTATTAAAAAAATTAAACGCAGCAGGCATTAAAGTTATCGCGGTTGATTTTCGTGAAAACCCAATTAAGAACACTGTAAAATCGGTTGAAACGGTAGCGAAAGCCGTCGGCCGAGGGGCACAAGGACAAGCATTTGCTCATTATTACCTCACTCATATTGCCAATATTGAGCAAGCGCTAGCCCAATCCCCCAACCTGAAGCCCAAAAAGGTCTTTATTGAGCGAGCGGCCGGTTACAGCGATTCCTGTTGTCGCACATTTGCAGGCGGTAATATGGGCGCTTATATTCCGTTCTTAAAAGCGATTAATATTGCAGATAAACCACTAAAAGGCGCAGTAACTGGGCAAATGTCACCAGAAACAGTGATCACAGCTCAACCTGATGTTTATATTATGCAAACCACTGGCTGGATTAATGATAAGGGTCAGCCAACGCATGGCATTCCATTAGGTTACACCCCTAATCCCACCGCGATAAAAATAGCCACATCAGCATTAATGGATCGTAATTGGTTACAAGCTGTCAGTGCTTATCAAACCAAAGATGTTTATTCGATTTATATGCCATTTTATAACTCACCGTATAACTTAGTCGCCATGGAATACTTTGCCAAATGGATCCATCCCAACGTATTTAAAAATCTGAATCCAGAACAGACCTTTGAAGAAATGAATAAGCAATTTGGTCATCGCAAAATCAGTGGTGATTTTGGTCAGAATAACTTTAAGGCTATGCAGTAATGACCTCAATCCTACTTGAGTTAAACACACATAACATTCGTAACCGTAACAAAAAAATCGCCTTAGCTGTTTTTTTTGTACTCAGTATTATTTGTGTTATTGCGGATATTTTCATTGGCTCACAAGGGCTAACTTTTGCTCAAGTGATCCACGCATTGATTCATCCTCAAACCAGTGATATTGCCAGTAAAATTATTGTCTGGGATATTCGAATGCCCATGGCATTAATGGCACCATTAATCGGTGGTGCTTTAGCCTTAGCTGGCGCACAAATGCAAACCACATTAAACAACCCTCTTGCCGATCCCTATACTTTTGGCGTTTCAGCCGCCGCAGGGTTTGGGGCATCATTAGTGATCACGAACGCTATTGCGATTCCCTTCATTCCACCACAATATCAAATAGCGTTAATGGCATTTATTATGTGCTTACTAACCACCTTTTTAATTGCCGCTATTTCATCAGTAAAACGAATTTCAATTGAAGGCGTAATGCTATTTGGTATTGCGTTAATGTTTGCCTACGACAGTTTACTGACCATGATGCAATATGTTGCCAGTGAAACTCAGCTACAAACATTAGTATTTTGGCAAATGGGATCACTTGATCGCGGCAGTTGGGCAAAAATCACCGTCCTTGCGATTGTGTTACCGATTGTATTATTGATTATGATGAAAGATGCTTGGCAGTTATCTACCCTTAAAATCGGTCACGAACGTGCTCAAGCAATGGGAGTAAACGTTAAGCGACTGCGCATTAAAACCTTATTATTGGTATCAGTGATCACATCTCTAGCGGTTTCATTTGTGGGTGCGGTTGGCTTTGTCGGACTCGTTGCTCCCCATATAGCCCGTATGGTATTAGGCGAAGATCAACGTTACTTCCTACCTGCATCATTCCTTGTCGGTGCAGTATTACTAGAACTTGCTTCTATTGCCAGTAAAAGCATTATGCCCGGTATTATTTTGCCGCTAACGGTGGTGATGTCGATCATTGGTATTCCTTTCTTTATTTATCTGATCATTAAAAAAGGGGGGCGTTTTTAATGGCACTTGAAATTAATGATATTTCAGTCACATTTGACGATAACGTAATCTTAGATAACTTATCCCTACCCTCCATTGCTTTAGGCGAAATGGTGGCGATTATCGGTAAAAATGGTGCTGGTAAATCAACCTTACTGCGTCATATTACCCAAAATCTACGTCAACATTCACATCAAATATTACTGCATGGAAACCCGTTAACATTAGAGAATATTGGCTACTTACCTCAAGATCACCGTATTTCAGCCACCATTACCGTGGTTGAATTATTGATCACCACGTTAAATATGGGATCACATTCTTTATTTGCTAAAGCGAACAGTGCAGAAAAAAGTTTACAATTATTAAAACAAATGGGAATTTTACATTTAGCCAATAAAGTGTGTACTGAATTATCTGGCGGTGAAAGCCAAATGGTGGGGCTTGCGCAAGCCGTTATTAACCAACCGAAAGTGCTGATACTTGATGAACCGACATCGGCGCTTGATATGCATAACCAAATGAAGCTTCTTGATTTTGTAAGAAAATACAGTCAAGAAAGCCAAGCTTGTGTATTAATGGTGATTCATGATCTTAATTTGGCCATTCAATATTCAACCAAAGTGGCCGCGTTGCACCAAGGAAAATTGTTTGCTTATGGCGATCCAATAACGACGATTACACCATCTTTAATTTGGTCGGTATTTGATGTTGATTCACACGTTGCCATTATCGATGAGCGGCCGATTGTCGTTGTTAAATCATCAAATAGATCACAGTGAGCCATTTTATTACGCCTCAGTGTCCTGAGGCGTAATCGTACCTACTAATTAGCTATCACCCAAACAAATTAACCATGGGTTTCCATCACAATTTTCTTCGCCAAAGACATCGCTAGATTATTATCATAATAAGCGGCTTCATTGATAAAATGAGGATAAGCCTCGTAATCACCTTGCCAATTCACTTCAGTGCCATCAAACAAAGTAAAGATTGGATCACCATTACTTAGCGGTTTAAAATCATTATCTTGCACTAAGCGATGTACCATGCCGATACGCTGTCCTTGCTCATCTACAGGCAATGATAACGTTTCATGGTAACGGAAGGCTTCATAGCTTGGAATTAACGATAAGAGTTCACCAGTATTATGTAAATGCACGAAATCAAGAATATGGGTTGCCATCTCATCCATCCAATCAAGAATATCCTGACGGATCACAGATTGCGGCTGCGGCCCAACTTCAACAATAACGCCCTGTGGTGCAATAGAACTAAGGAAATGGTTTTGTTCAACGGGAGTATGATCTTCAAATACCACCACCGCATCAGGCATCTGCATTTTAACGTATGCCCCCATCTGACGATTAAAACTATCAGATTGCAATAAAATTAAACAAGGCCCCATATTACTGGTGGTATTATGTAAATCGATAATAAAATCAACGCGGGCATCGCCTTTAGGACCAATCTGTTGATTAATCACTTTAGCGCGACTCTGCTCATAACTTGCCAAATCATTATTGGCTAAGTCAGTTAAACTAAATTGACGGTTTAAATCATGGTCAACATAACGTTTATTGTCATCGTGAGCTTTAGGGTTAGCAAAGACAGTTTCAACACTAAAACTATCTCGCACTACTGCTGTTGGTTGCTGCCATTTACGTAATAAATAAATACCACTAAATTCATTTCCATGTGTACCACCAACAATCGCTACTGTTTTTATTTTACTCATCCTTATGCCCTAATATATTCAGTAATTGATTTCAGTGTACTGACTTTAATCACTATTGGAAGCCTCTTTGTTAGACAAAAAAGTGATTATCTATCGCTGAATTGGACGGGTTTGTGCCAATTTCAAATAGGAATGAAGTTGATCATTTTTATATTCGATGGCGGAATGAATATTAACGTAACGATTGGCATATACGGCACAACGATAACAGTTATCACCTTTAATGATTTCTATCTCGATAACACCATCAACTAATTGCCAATGTCCTTGCGTATGAAGGCGATTAAATAACGTAAATTCATCTAAAGTACCATCAGCATGTAACCGTAATTCAGTGATATAGCCAGCACTGCAAGTCTTTATCCAGTATTGTTGATAAATTTCATCGCGCTGAAAATTACGTTTAGTTTCTAACCATTGGTTCATTACAGACTGATGTTCAATACCTAATGGTGGTAAATGATCAATATCAAGTAAGCGTACACGTTCAGTTTCACGATAAAACAACTGTAATAATTGTAACGTTTTTTTTTCAAACATCCTTGTTCACCAACTTATTAGCTTATGTAATGCTGTTAGTAACGAGTGCTTTACCAACCGTATAATATTGTAAGATATTAATAGATAGTAACAACAACGACTAACAACAAACGCAATTATGCAGTCAACATCACATTAAATATGCAGTGGTACATATAGCAACAATTCAGCCTGACATTTATAGTTACATATCTACTTTACCACGTAATTGTTTTGTCTTACCTCGTTGATTTTTCTTGTCCATTCTTCGCACTTGAGAGCCTTTGGTTGGCTTTGTTGCTCGGCGCGCTTTTTGAACCGTCATTACACTCTGAATCAACTGTGTTAAGCGTGATAAAGCTTCTTCTCGGTTCATTTCTTGAGTACGATGTTGTTGGCTTTTTAAGACAATAACACCATCTTTTGTTATGCGACTATCGGATAACTTCAATAATCGTTCTTTATAAAATTCAGGCAAAGAAGATCGATTAATATCAAACCGTAAATGAATCGCACTTGATACTTTGTTAACGTTTTGTCCACCCGCACCTTGAGCACGAATAGCTGTTAATTCAATCTCCCAATCACCCAAACTCACAGCATTAGAAATCACTAGCATTGATATTCACCTCTTTTAATGCTGTTTTATATTTACTTTATACTACCACACTCAATACCGTAATCAGCATCAACCAAAGCAAACAACGACGTATAATATAATGACGACTTTGTTGCTCGTACTCATCAAAATATAAATATAAAAATGCCTGACCTATTTTATAATAGATCAGGCAATTATTATCTTAGTAAAATGCAAATATTATGCGTAACAATTAGTATTGAGAGTTAACAATAACCTCTTCACCGTAGATACCATTTTTAGCAATAGGACGGTTGGTTGAGTTAGCAGGACGCATAACACGAATACCTACAGCACCCGCATCACGTGCAGCTGTAATATCACTATCAGCATCACCGTAATATACTTTGATATTTTCAGCTTTTATGTAAGGTGTTTTAGTATTGGTTGTTTTACTCGAACTCGCAAAAATAACTTTATTCATATGCTTAATACCAAACACATCTTTTAAATATTGCGTAGTAATTTCACATTTTGAAGGATCGCGACCAGTGATAAAGTAAATATCATCGCCACGCTTTTGGTGCATAGCAATTAACTCTTTACCAATTTGTTTTGGAATACTGAATTTTTCCCACTCACAATTCATTTTATCCCAGAATTTCTGATCTTTTAAATAGCTAAAATTGTTTGGAGAAAAGACTTGTTTGCCACGATAGAAACCAGGGGAACTAAATAATACAGTGTCATCAACATCAAAACCTACCGCCATTGGTGGTTTGCCTTTTAATTGTTGAGCAATTTGATCTACAGTCACCCAATGAACACTTTTAGGTTGTCCCATTTGTGTTAATTGAATGGTGCTATATCCTGTTTCAGTCGCTGGTACTTTTGGTGCAGCCATTACAGAACTAGAAACAAGACTCAAAGCAAGCAAAGAAGAAATAGTAATCGCAGTAAATGTCTTTTTCATTTTAGAATCAATAATCAAAAAAATTGAATTGATAATCTAACGATTCATATTTATATATAAAGTGATAGTTATCACATTACATTATTATTTCATATGGAATATAAGTTTCACAAAAAGTAAACGCAAAAAAAAGCATATAACGACATAAATGAAACTTAACTAAATTTAATAACAATCACTACTTTAAATTATTAAAAATTAACATTTAGCTGAAAAAACTTGAACTAATTTATTCTATTATTACTCTAACAAATATTCTAACCCATAAACATTTATAGTGATTGAGAATACGATGAAAAAATTACTTCTACCCCTTATGCTAGGTGCATTACTTACAGGCTGTAACGAAACAACAACAGCAAGTAATAATAGTGACTTTACTGCTCAACAAAAAACACAAATTGAACAAATTGCAAGTCAATATATTATCAATCACCCTGATGTTTTAGTAAAAGCCTCTCAGACATTACAACAGCAACAAATGCAAGCTCAACAGGTTGAAGCTAAAAAAGTCGTCATTGCAAACGCAGACCAACTTATAAATGATAAGACGACCCCCTTCATTGGCCCTAAAGACGCTAAAGTGAATGTCATTGAATTCTTTGATTATCAATGTATGTATTGTTCTAAAATTGCCGATACGGTTAAGCAATTAGAAGAAAAAAATCCAGATGTGAAATTCATCTTTAAAGAAACCCCTATTTTCGCATCACGCTGGGAAGCTTCAAAATATGCGGCTGATATGGGTAATTGGATTTACCAACAAAAAGGCGGCGCAACTTATGCTAAATACCATAATGCCGTATTTGCAACAGGTAAAGATGAAGGTCACTTAACCAAGAAAGATGTTAATACTATTGCGACCAGTGTTGGTGTTGATGTGTCTAAATTTGATGCCAATAATACCTTTATGAATAACTTTGAGTTATTTGGTAAGTTAGGTTTCCAAGGAACACCTGCATTAATCGTCATGCCGAGTAAAAACATTACTACTGATAATATTACTATTATTAATGGCTACAACCCTGATGCACTTAAAAAAGCAATCAGCGATCTACAAGCTAGCACAAAATAATCATTATTTAATAGTAATATAAAGCACAACAAGACTTAATATTATGTCTTGTTGTGTTTTCATTTATTTAAATATGACGATTAGTAATACTGAAACATCTGCTGTACATCTTTATAGTTCTTTGTTTGCGTTAGCGATAACATTAATAAAATACGTGCTTTTTGTGGATTAAGCGTTCCTGCTGCGACGAAACCATATTTCGCATCATCAATTTCAGCCGCTAATGTCGTAGAACCAGTAGGAACTCGTGAACTACGCACAACCATTGTCCCTTCTTTACTTGCTTTGGCTAATTCATCAAAAATAGCTTTATACATATTACCGTTACCCACGCCCGCACTGACAATACCATCAAATTTAGCATTCACTAACGCAGTTACAGGTAACGCTGACGCATTAGAGTAATTATAAACAATGCCTACTTTTGGTAAGGTGGTTAGCTTCGATACATCAAAATGTGTTGCTGTTGTATGATGACGCTCTGGCGCACGTTGATAAATAACATCACTATTATGAATATAACCTAATGAACCAAAGTTAGGTGAACGGAAAGTGTCAACCGCTGTAGTATTGGTTTTTGTTACATCACGCGCATCTAACACAGTATCATTCATTGCAACTAATACACCGCGTCCTTTTGAATCTTTATCAACAGCCGTCACAACAGCGTTATATAAATTAGCAGGACCATCAGCACTCATCGCCGTTGATGGTCGCATCGAGCCAACAAGCACAACTGGTTTATCACTTTTAATCGTCAAATCAAGGAAATAAGCCGTTTCCTCCATGGTGTCAGTACCATGAGTGACAACAACACCATCAACATCATCTTGCGCTAATAATGCATTGATACGCTTAGATAAAGTAAGCCACACTTGATCATTCATATCTTGCGAGCCAATATTCACCACTTGCTCACCACTGACATCCGCAATTTTTGTCATTGACGGCACAGCTTTAATTAATGATTCAATACCAACTTGACCCGACGTATAAGCAGATTCTGTTGCTGATTGTCCAGCCCCGGCAATGGTTCCACCCGTTGCTAAAATTTTGATATTAGGTAAATCGGCAGCAACAGACAACGAACTCACACACAAACCAGCAACAAGCATAGCAATACAGACAGGATTTTTATTCATCACTCACACCATAAGTTATATTATTAATATTTATTTATGGTATGGATAATATTATTAATAGGATATTTTTTTGCGCTAAATGTCACTCTTTATGCATAATGAAAGTGACCATAATCACACAAAAGACACTTTCACTATTAATGCAAACAAAAAATAACCACAAATAAAACACTAACAATACGATTTAGAAAAAATATAATCACAACTTGGTAACGATATCACTAGAAAACTACGAAATTGCTGTAAAAGGATCAATGCCATAGCAATCCGTTTGATACTCACCACCAACTATTTTATTAATATATTGCAATAATATTTCTCTATTTTCAGCTTCCCATACACATTGAAAGTACCCTTCATTTTCATAAATAAATGTTGAATGCAGCAGTATCTTATTGGGTAATTCACGATCAAAAAAAGCAATACCGTTATTATTATTTTGTTGTTGATCGAGACGCTGATGTTGACTAACAAAAAACATAACCCATGCCTTATACAATAATTATCTTGTAAGTGTAGACATAAATCCCGATGCATTTATCTATTTCATTAATTTTATAGTGCTTAAATTAAACATTATCATCACTGATATGTTAGCAATTATTAATAAGCATTATTAAATTTACACTTTTAGTCTATTCTTTGAACGATAAATTTAATAGTGACTAAATTATAATCGCCGAATTTTTAACAGTCACATTTTATAAGGGGTTAACAAGCATTTTACTGTATCCTAGAAGTCTTTTATGTGCTTGTCGCTATTATGCGACCAGCTGAACAAATGCTCCTTACTTAGATATTTTTATGCATTTCAACCAAAATATACCCGTTCGTTTCCCTAAAGGGATTTTCGCAATGTGGAGTGTTTACAGCTTCACAGGTGCCGCTATTCTTGCTTCAATTGTGTTTTCACTGTTGTTGTTTTTATCTATTGATGATGATCCCTTAATGAAGTTCCTTTTTGGTGGCTTAGCTGTCATTTTTGAATTAGGGAAATTTTTCGCATGGTACGAAGTTGGAGAGCGTAAAGCACGACGCAACTACAGTGGCACATTTACCGCATTTACCTTTTATGCTGTATTAGCTGCCATTTCTATCGGCGGCTCTATTGGTGGTATTAACAGTGCAACCAATAAAGCGTACAGTGAAGCTAATGTACAGCAAAGTAAAATCAATGCATTTAATATGCAAATTCAAGCAATTGAAAAACAAATTGATCTTAACAATGTTGCGGCTGAAAAATATATCCAAATGGAACGTATCGCTTCTGGTGTTACACGAATCCAAAAAGAAAATGAAGCATTACGCAAACAGCAACAACAAATTGCGATAGAGCGTGATACAACACCGATTGTTGGTCAAGGTTCGGTACTTGGACTGATTGATAGCCTAGCAACAACATTCAATGTCAGTAATCAAGCCGCGCAACTTGGTCTGGTTATTTTCTTGTCTGTCTTGCTCGATTTCTTTGCGGCATTTTTTGTGGGATTAATTGGTGAAGAAAATCGCTTCCGTTACCAATTCAAACGCCAACAGTTATTGTCAGTTAATGGTTATAACATGCACGACCAACCACAATTGTTAAGTCATTTTGATCCCTCAATGGTGGGCACATCATCAATCACTAATGTTGATGATGCTGACGAAATTATTATAGAAGAAATTGAACCAGAGCCACCAAAAACAGCGTATGAACAAGCGATTGAAGCGTTAACTAAAAACCAGGTTAATTGCAGTAAACGTGCTGTAAGCAAATTACTCAAACTCACAACAGATGAAGTTGATGCTATTTTTCATCAATTGCTTGATCAAGGTATTGTGAGCAAAAAGCCTAATAATCATTATCAATGGCATGGCATACAACAACTGGCTAATTAAGCGTTCTAACCCGCTTGACTAAAATTGGAGTCCAAAACAAGATATTTTGTTTTGGACTTTTCTATAGCTAAAAAAGTGTCAACACTGACAGATAACTAAGTAATAATCAGATACAACTATCTTTCATCTTAAAAGTTTTACAAATTACAACTTATCTAAAGCACTTCACCATAATTACAGGTAAAATCGACATACTTTTTTCAGAAACATGTTTTCTAATGATCACTTTTCGTCATCTCAAGCAATTTTGTACTCATTCATTTATTGCAGTAAGTACTTTAACGTTAATCGGTTGTGCGCAACCATTATCAACGACAAAAACAGCAACATACAGTAACGTTGATAACTACAACACCACCTTACTACAAAAAACATTACCTTATATTCAATCTAACCCGAATAAAACGGCTTTTTACCCATTAGGTGATGGTCAAGCGGCACTACTTGCTCGTTTAGCTATTATTGAAAGCGCTCAAAAAACAGTGGACGTGCAATATTATATCTACCGCGATGACGCCACTAGTCATTTACTCACGTGGTACTTATATCAAGCAGCAGAACGCGGAGTACGTGTACGTCTACTTTTAGATGATATGCAAAAACGTGATGATCAATTCTTAGCTAATTTATCTGCACACCCTAATGTCGAAGTCCGTTTGTTTAATACTTTTGGTAATCGTAGTTTTAAACCATTAAGTTTTTTAACTGATTTTGATCGCCTAAATCGTCGTATGCACAATAAGTCGATCATTGCCGACGGAGTATTTGCCATTACAGGTGGACGTAACATTGGTGATGAGTATTTCTCTGCTAATAATAACGTTGAATTTGGTGACTTTGATTTATTAATGATGGGGAAAGTTATTCCTCAGGTTTCACGTCAATTTGACGAGTATTGGAACAGTAAACCCGCAACACCAATTGAAATGTTAGTCACTGATGCCCACTTGCCAACCACCGCCCAATTACAGCAATGGAAAAAAGCGCAAAAGCAATATTTAACCTCTGATTATGCGCGTTCTCTAAAACAACACCCAATGGCAAAAAAATTATCTAATCAAACATTGCCATTTTATTGGGCTGATGCTGAACTTGTTTATGACACCCCTTACAAAGTAAAACACAGCCAAGATGATTTATTGTTACACCATTTATCAACCATGATTGGCCAAGCAAAAACGGATTTTTTACTTATCTCACCGTATTTTGTACCAACAGAGCCTGGTGTTAAAGCACTCGTAAAAGCGGCTAAACGTGGCTTAAATATTACCATTGTAACTAATTCATTAGCGTCAAATGATGTGTTTGCCGTGCATGGTTGGTATGCTAAATACCGTAAAGAAATGCTTGAAAATGGGATCAAATTATATGAAATCAAAACCGATCCTCATATTAAGAAAAAGCACTCATGGTTAGGTAACTCTCGCTCAAGTTTACATGCTAAAACATTTATTATTGATCGTAAAAAAGTCTTTGTTGGCTCGTTCAATTTTGATCCTCGATCAGCGTATCTAAATACTGAGCTAGGCGTGATTGTTGATTCAAAACCATTTTCTGATATTTTTTATGCTGATTTAGATCAACTTCTAGAAAAAAGTGCTTATCGTTTATCATTAGATAGCAATAATGACATTATCTGGACGGATGATACCAATGGTAAGCAATTTGACTCAGAGCCAGACAGCAGCACAATCCTAAAAATGGGGGCATGGCTTGCTGGCGCATTACCAATAGAAAAGCACCTATAAAAAACACTTATAAAAAACACTTATAAAAAACACTTATAAAAAAAGCCCTCCATGGATATCACCATGAAGGGCTTTATAATACAAAGAACAGTACTTACTTAGCCTTTGCTACGTAGTGCTGTTTTTTTAGATGCGTGCTTTTCAATGTATTCGATAATCATACCGGCAATATCTTTACCTGTTGCTTTCTCGATACCTTCAAGACCTGGTGATGAGTTAACTTCCATCACTAGTGGACCACGCTCAGAACGCAGTAAATCAACACCAGCAACGCTTAATCCCATAATTTTCGCAGCAGCAACTGCTGTCTTACGCTCTTCAGGAGTAATCTTAACTAACGCTGCACTACCGCCACGGTGAAGATTAGAACGGAATTCACCTTCTGCACCTTGACGTTTCATTGCTGCAATCACTTTGTCACCAATAACAAAACAACGGATATCAGCACCGCCCGCTTCTTTAATGTATTCTTGCACCATGATATTTGCTTTTAAGCCCATGAATGCTTCAATAACACTTTCAGCCGCTTTACGTGTTTCTGCCAGTACAACACCAATACCTTGTGTACCTTCAAGTAGTTTAATCACTACTGGTGCACCGCCGACCATATCAAGTAAATCTTTAACATCATCTGGCTTGCTGGCAAAACCTGTTACTGGCATACCAATACATTTACGCGATAATAACTGCATTGAACGCAATTTATCGCGCGAACGACTAATTGCAACAGATTCGTTAACTGTATAAACACCCATCATTTCAAATTGGCGTAATACTGCTGTTCCGTAAAACGTCACTGATGCACCGATACGTGGAATAACGGCATCAAAATCCACCAAATCTTCACCCTTAAAGTGAATTGATGGTTTTTGAGAATTAATGTTCATATAGCAACGAAGTGCATCAATCACCTTGATTTCATGGCCACGTTGCTCTGCCGCTTCAATAAGGCGAGACGTTGAATACAATGACTGATTACGAGATAAGATACCGATTTTCATTACTATTACTTTTCCTTACTTTGAATTAGGTAGGAGGCTTCTGGATCAACAATAATACGACCATGCATAGATGTTCGTCCAAGCAACATTCGAAAAGCCATATTATCACGGCTTGTTAACGATATTTCGATTGGCCATCGTTGACCATTAAAATCAATGGTTGAAACAATAAAGTAGCGCAGTTGCTCATCGCCACCAGAATTTCTTACAACACGCTTGTCAGCAACTTTTGCCATACAAACCTGTTCAACATCAGTATTATTATGGATAGGATGTAACCAAAATTTCACCCATAATTCATCATCTTGAGTAAATTCTTCAATTTTGAAGGTATGAAGACAAGAGCTACGTGCTCCTGTATCAATTTTAACATGGATATTATCAACACCAAGATCAGGTAAAGTGGCGACTTCACGCCAACCAACAATAAATTTATTATTTTTATTCACAATTGTTTCTTTATTAATCATTACAATAACCCAACGTCCTAAACAGCTAATCCAGATGTTAACAAACACCATAAATGCAATAAATATCAGTAAGATACAATTACAAATAGTCACTATCACTTAAATTAAACTGTTATCTATAGATAAGGAAATCATTAACTAACTGAGCACTGAATTAACCTGAATCAGTGCCAATAACGGTGGTAAAATCACCGTAAGATGATGATTTTTTAGTATCATCGTTGCTTATATTACCACATCCTAACCATATAAGATTGTTTATTAATGTCATTAAGCAATAAGTTTCAACGGAATATAATTAGTTAATCCCTTTTTTATTCTTATAAATACCACTAACACACCACTATTACTCTAACTGTAGTGTTTTTTATACAATAGCAACAAACAAGCCGTACATAAAAAGCCAAATTTGATTATTTTATTTCCAATAAAAACTAACTGATAGTCAATCTTATTTAATCCTTCTGTCGCAATCTCTGAACATGCTACTCTTTCATCATTCCTCAATAAGAACTGATAAACATGTCAACATTAGAACAGCAATTATTATTACTTGGCATGGCTGATTTGCCCATTGATACACTAATAAAAAAACAGCTAGATCAATTTATTACAGCATCATCAGCACATTTTGATCATGTTTGCCAACAACGTCCAAATAGTACAACAATCGACTTATTGCTTGGGTTTATGACCCTACACCACCAGCAAGCTCAACAACAATGGCTACATCAACAGACAGCAGCAACAAAAATGCAAACTGTTTTTAATAATACAATAGGTCATGATCATGCGGCTAATTTCACCCATCAAGATCATAACGCTCTTTTAGCCTTAACGCATTTATGGCTAATGGTACAAGGTGCGTCCGGCATTGATTACAGCTACAGCAATGAACAAGCTAAAACACAAAGTGATCTTCTCTTGGAGAATGAAATAACCACCTCACCTTTACAGATTAACCCCAAGTTAGAATTGCTGCGATGTCAATTTATGCAATCATACTACTTAGGAAAAAATCACAATAAAGTAAAATTACGTACTCGTATCAAGCTACTGTTCAGAAAAGTATAACAACGTTATATGTTATAACTTTAAAATAGCATTAACCGTGGTCTTTACCATACTCCTGACTTGTTCTAATGGCATAAATTACCGACAATATAGCTGTATTTATCTTTATTGAAATAAACTCTGCTTCTTGTCGGTCTCATGCATAACATTATAAAGACTTAGCGCTTTAACGCAGACAATACCTTAATCCAACATGAAAATTACATATAGAACAACGTCAGATACGATGACATTTATCATCATTGTGCGTTGTTTATTTGGAGCTCTAGATTGAAAAAGTTATACCAGCATTTTTATTTAACCATTGCCTTACTCATAACCTTGTTTGGCATTACCTTTTCATCAATAGCAGCAGCAACGCCACAGCACAGTACGGGCTGGGTAACGAATCCACAGCACCCTCCTGTTGAAGTAAGACTGATGCTTACCGGTCAACAAGATCTGGCCAAGCATACCGTTCAAGGTTTACTGGAAGTAAAGCTTGATACTGATTGGAAAACGTACTGGCGATCACCGGGTGAAGGTGGTGTTGCTCCGAGTATCAATTGGGATATGTCATCTAATATTGCTAAAGTTGATTGGCAATGGCCATTACCAAAACGTTATGAGTTTTTAGGCGTTGAAACGCTGGGTTACAAACATGATGTTATTTTTCCGCTTTCCATCCATGTAAAAGACATGAATAAACCAGTATTTCTCTCTGGTAAACTAACCATGTCATCATGTACAAGTATTTGTGTATTAACCGATTACGAACTTTCCTTTGATTTCACCCCCAATAAATTACTACCATCAACAGAAGCTATGTTTTTGTATAATAAAGGGGAAAGTCAGGTTCCAAAATCATCATCTTTAATCACGTTAAAAACACTTTCTTATAATAAAGCAGAAAAAAAAGTAACCGTAGTTGCAACTAACACCATGGGCTGGCAACAACCAGATGTTATTATTGATGGCGATACACAAGCCGCTAAAGACACCTCATTCCTTAAACCTACAACGATCATTAAAGGCGATACACTTTACGCCACCTTACCTGTGACAAGTTGGTTTGGTACGCCTAAATTAGTAGGACAACCCCTTCATGTAACGATTGGTGACCATGATGTCGCGGTTGAAATGACAGCAACAGCAACGGATCTTCCGGTTAGCACTCCAACGACAAATAGTAATTTATTAAAAGTCATCGGCCTAGCCTTACTTGGTGGCTTGATTCTTAATATTATGCCGTGTGTCTTACCTGTTTTAGGAATGAAATTAAGCAGTGTTATTTCAGCTCAAGGACTGGCGCGTCGTCAAATTAGAACTCAATTTTTGGCATCTGCTGCTGGGATCATTGTTTCATTCTGGTTATTAGCTGCATTTTTAACAGCAATGAAACTGTCAGGCCAAGCGCTAGGATGGGGTATTCAATTCCAAAGCCCATGGTTTATTGGTGCAATGATCGCGATTACGGTGTTATTTGGCACAAATATGCTGGGGTTATTTGAAATTCGTCTCTCAAGTAATACCAATACATGGTTAGCTACTAAAGGTGATAGTTCACATCTAGGGCATTTCATTCAAGGTATGTTTGCAACATTACTTGCAACGCCTTGTAGTGCTCCTTTCTTAGGTACTGCGGTTGCATTTGCCTTAGGTGCAAATTTAGTCACCTTATTTGCTATCTTTACCGCTCTTGCTATCGGAATGGCCGCACCATGGCTACTCATTGCTCTTTTCCCACAATTAGCGACATTAATGCCAAAACCGGGTGCATGGATGGATCGTATTAAAACGCTATTTGGCTTAATGATGTTAGCAACATCAGTATGGTTATTAAGCTTAATGACCAGCTTCTTTAATGCGACTGTTGTATGGGGGTTAGGTGCTGTTATCTTAGCGGCTATCTTATGGCTATTAGGCCGTAAAAAAGGACGTAAAACCGTTATTATCACCTTAGCTGTCATGTTACTTGGCGCTGGTGCTAGTTTATTTACAGGTAGCTTAACCGCCAATAAATGGTCAACACCACTTCCGGCAGATCATCACTGGATCCCATTAGATACAGCCCAAATAGCAACTGACGTCGCACAAGGTAAAACGGTTTTTGTTGATGTAACAGCGCAATGGTGTATCACTTGTAAAGCCAATAAAATCGGGGTGATTTTACAAGAACCGGTATATTCAGCACTGGATAATAAAAATATCGTTCTAATGCGTGGTGATTGGACTAAACCTTCAGATTACGTAACTGGATTCCTCCAATCTCACGGTCGTTTTGGTGTGCCTTTTAATATTGTTTACGGTCCTAATGCACCAAAAGGTATTGAGTTACCGGTTATTTTATCAAGTGATAGTGTTCTTGACGCTTTAAAGAAGGCGGGTAAATAATGTCATCAGATACCAATAGAAAACCTCGTCATACAAGATGGCGATGGATTCAAAGTATTATTATACTTATCATTATGGCTATGATTGCAGGTAGCGCATTAGAAGCATGGCGCAATCGTAATTTAGATAAAATGCAGATATCAACATCACAGCCCACTTATACTACGATTGATAATCAAAAAGTCGATATCTTTAGAGACAGTTATGATCAAACCGTACTGGTGTATATCTGGGCAACATGGTGTGGCAGCTGTAAAGTTGTCTCTCCCGTTATTAACTGGCTAAACAACCAACAATGGACAGATCTTAAAATCGTAACTATTGCCATGCAATCGGGTGATGATCGTCGTTTACATGCTTATTTGAATACGAAAGGATATAACTTTCCAGTTGTAAATGATAATACCAGAGCCTTAACACGCCAGTGGAAACTATCACGAGCACCGACTATATTACTGATTAAAAATGGTAAAATTCAAAGCACAACGGCAGGATTGGTAACACCACCAGGATTATTTGCCCGATTAGCATGGGTTGATCTGAAATAATAAACACCCAGCGACGCATATTCTCTTTCCCTTGAAAATGAATAATGCGTCGCTGGATCACTTATTAATATTTATCTAAACGGCGTATTTGCCAAAAATGGCGTCGCCAATAAGGGTTATCTAAACGTGAAATAATAACGCCTTTAGATTGTGATGCATGTAAGAATTCTGAATTACCTAAATAAATCCCTACATGGCGCGAATTACGCCCAGTCCTAAAAAAGACTAAATCCCCTTCTTTAGCATTATTACGTTTAACTTGTTTCCCTTTTTTAACTAATTCCAAGGTTGTTCGAGGTAGTAATTTTTGATAAACACTAGAATAGCCAACCTGCACGAAAGCCGAACAATCTATTCCTTTTTTAGATGAACCACCATAACGGTATGGTGTCCCCTTCCAATTATGATAAACACCATCAAACATACCGTTATTAACCGGTAATGTTTTCGCAATCTCATGCTTAGGTGTCGGCGTTAGCGTTTTGAGCGTCGTCTTGGTGTCCGTTGGTGATGATGCACATCCAACAATTGATACCAAGGCTAATAAAATTAATATCGTTTTTTTTATAATCAATCCGTTCTTCACGATTTATCCTGCAATCCATCAGTGGAGATAAATATATTCAATACAATTAACTAAATATTATAGCTACATTCATCATACTAGCGTAAGCAGTAACGAATAACTGTGGCATTGATTCAATTGTTTTATATATTATTATCTATATCCTTTTGATCATACATGAAGAATTATACTATTCAAGAATACAACATGAACATGATCACATTATTAAAAGGAATATATATTGTGAATATTAATAAACAAAGCACGAACATATAGTAATAAAATTATCACTATTATATTGAATGCAAAAAAAAAGCTCACACCATAGTGCAAGCTAAATTTAATACAATAGAAGAAATAAATATGATGAAATACCATCGATATCTACTGTAAATCTTTTAGTGTTAAAAGCGAGATATTTAAAGTCAATATTAATAACATGTAGAATAACTCACAATACTATGTAATTATCTCTATTATCAATAAGATAAAAACCCTATAAAATAAAAAATTATTATTCACAGGGTCAGTATTTTATAATTAATACAATAATTATAGGTAAAGATTTGCCACTTCTGAAGGCTCTAATTCAACACCTTCAAGTGATTCATTCCAGTTTAAACCAACTAAAACACCATCTTCTACTAGCGTAAGCATCCAATCTTCAAGAAAAATATCTAATGGTAATTCACTTGGTTGGAACTCAGACCATTCATCAGCACACTGCACTTTTGCATCAACTTCATTTGACCAAAAAGGCATCACTTCAGAGTCTTCAAATTCAGATGATGCAACAGATAACCAGTCACCCTCTTCGTTGCGAAGGCTCCAAACAACACGTGTTGCTTGTGTTTCTGTTACGAACAAAGCTTTATTTGCTTGGATATCTGCGGTTAATTTAGTCATCATTTTCTCTCAATTAAAATGCCATAATATGGCCTTATCGGTTAAATATATCAACCTTTACCCTACCTCAGTATTTTACCAAAAAAACACCTGAGCAGCATTATTATTTAGTCATCGTTCTTTATGTAGTATCAAGAAAAAATGAACAATATCAATAAATCTTTTTTCTTCATAGCGTATATTGACTTATAAAAATTCAGTGACAAAATGGCAGGGAATGTCATTATTTTACACGAGGATGGTATCTTAGGCCTGAGCGCCATTTTGATCATTCATTATTAAATCTTCTCAATATTGCAATGATATTGAGGCAACAACTACTTTTAAATCTTAGGTGTCAACATGCAATCACGTCGTGCAGGTAATATGCTAGCGGCATTTTCATTCATTCTTTGGGGAATATTACCACTTTATTACCAATACTTACCTCAAGCAAATACTAATGAATTACTCGCATTAAGGCTTATTTTTTCTGTACCTGTAATGTTAATTGTCATGGTATTACTTCGACAGCCAATCCCTGCAATCAAAGACATCCTCGCTGATAAAAAATCATTAGCAATGTGTGGTTTTGCAGGTGTCATCATGAGCGTATCTTGGTATGCATTTACATGGGCAATCACGCATGGCGAAGTATTAGCAGCAAGCTTAGGCTATTTTATAAACCCTTTATTCGCAATTGCATTGGCGATGTTCTTTCTAAAAGAAACACTCTCTAAAGCACAAATTATTGCTGTTATCCTCGCGATTTTAGGCATTGGTTACCAAGTGTGGCAATACGGTCAATTACCTTGGTTATCATTGGTTATGGGAAGCTTTTTTGCCGTCTATGGTTTAACAAAAAAATACATTAAATATGATGCGCTTACCTCTGTAACAATTGAAGCGGCAATACTCACCCCTTTTGCCCTTATTTATATGATATGGCTGTATTTCAGTGGCGATAGTGTTGCCCTTACTTCTGGTACGACTACTTTCTTACTTTATGCAGGTGCCGCTCCTGTTACGGTCGCCCCACTAATATTTTTTGCCCTCGCCTTGAATCGCACCAGTTTAACGATGGTGGGTTTAATGCAATATATTGAACCAAGTTTACAATTTTTATTGGCCATATTCTTATTTGGTGAAGTATTTGATCAAACGAAAGCCATCAGTTTTGGTTTAATTTGGTTAGGGTTAATCTTTTGTACAGTTGAAGCACTGCCCGCTATGTTTCGTCACAAAAAAGCGATACTACCCAGCCATTAATCAATATATAGCCTAACGTATTCTTTCTCGTCGTTAGGCTATTATGTTTATTGTCCGTCACTCTTTAGGAAACAATCATGCCGACAACCATTACGGTTGAAACCTCAGCTAATGACATAAAAAAATTACAAGATGCGCTTGCTGAATTTGCTCAACAACGAAATTGGGACCAATTTCATACACCTAAAAACCTCGTAATGGCATTAAGTGGCGAAGTGGGTGAACTAATAGAAATTTTTCAATGGCTAACGCCAGAACAAAGCCAGCAATTACCACCACAAAAAAAACAACATGCCAGCGAAGAGATCGCTGATGTGATGATGTATTTACTTCGATTAGCGGATAAATGTGATATTGATGTAATGCAGGCGTGCCAAGAGAAGATACAACAAAATGCCGCCAAATACCCTATAAGTAAGTGTTATGGCTCTGCTAAAAAATATAACGAATTAGATTAACGTTACTTAACTTAACATAAATAAACAACAATAAAAAAGCTGACATTAAGTCAGCTTTTTTTATGAATATTTTATTTTTCACCAACACCGCGGTTTTCTTTTTTCGCAAGCGCTATTTTACCAAAGCCCAACTTGCGGAAATAACTATCTCGGTATTCGCGACCGGCTTTACTACACGTAGAGACCGCTTCAACTTGCTGCTCCATCTTTAGAAATGTCGTTAGATCAATACCTTCAGCAGCAGCTACCGCTTCATGAATGTTACGGTGTATATCAAAAGAAAAAATTAAGCGCTTTTCTTCTTCTTTGTAGGTATAAACAATAGTACGTGACATAACGTCCCCAATAAAGCACAAAAGGAGAGCGAATTTACCGTATAAGTGCTCAATATGGAAGTAGAACCGTCTTTACGATAACGATTTACCTTATAGCGCCTTAATTATCAGCAACTTCACACTGTTGCGGCTTTAATAGGCCACGCAGAAGTAATTCAGTTTCTGCCATAGGCTTATAAAAATAAAAACCTTGAATATAGCGCACACCGAGTGAGGCAATAAAATCTAATTCTTGTTGTTTTTCCACCCCTTCAACAACAATATCCGCTTGCGTTATTTTCCCTAATTGCACTGCGATTTTAAATAATTCTTTTCCACGTTGGCTATCAATGTTTAATACTAATGAGCGATCAATCTTAACTTTATCGAATTCAAATCGTGATAAATACGCTAATGATGAATACCCTGTACCAAAATCATCTAAAGCAACAGAAATACCTAACATTTGTAATTCTGTCATTATTTTAGCAACTTTTTCTTCATCTAAAATTAATAATTCTTCTGTAAACTCTAACTCTACATGATCAAAAGACAATGAACTATTAGTAATACGATCTTTTACAATGTTGACGAAGTTTTTTAATAAAATAGTGTCAGGTGAAATATTAACAGACAATTTAAAATTAGGGTTAATAATGATGAATTTTTCTGCTGCTTGTACTGCTTTATCTAATACCCATAAATCTAATTCTGGCATTAACCCTAACTGATTAAAAGCAGAAATAAATGTCGGTGGTAATATTTTACCTTTATTATCCCTAAAACGGATTAAAGCTTCACAACCAACAATACAATTATTCTTAATATCAACTTGAGGCTGATAATAAAGAATAAACTCACCGCTTTCTTGTAACTTTTCAATTTCCCGCTGATCGCGAAGATTATTATGTAGCGATGGAATAAAACTAGTTAAACGTGTTTTGGCTTCAATTTCATCACTGGTAAATAAACGATTTGAAAATATATCTGAAACACCAATACCTAAACTACGTTTATCCATCAACCTAAAAAATGGTAGATAGATGGCAACACCAATTAAAACCAAAAATAATTGTAATACCGCACCAGATATTGCACCACCCGTCGCCATATAACCACTAACAAACGGTGGCATCAACCAACTATGAACCTCACTTAAGGGCGGCACAATTCCCAAATAAATAGCACCATAAGCAATAACAAAACTCACACTAGGCACTAATAAGAAAGGAATAATCATAATCGGGTTAAAAATAACGGGAATGCCATATAAAATAGGCTCGTTGACATTAAACAAGCAAAGTAATAATGCCGCTTTAGCTAATAATTTATACCCTTTACTCTTAGCAAAAAATAACAAACAAAGCACTAAGCTTAGCATGTTTCCACTACCACCAATCCCCGTGAAAAAGTCATAAAAATTAGTACTTAAAATATTTAAATCAATACCATAATTATGCCATTCAGTAATATTCACTAAGGTAATATTATACAGTTCTGTTTTATAGGAATGCAGTATATTATGACCATTAATACCTATAGCCCAAAACAAACCTCGTAATATTTCATAAATAAGCCCATCAACAAATGATGTTGGATCTAATCGTGGAATAAAAGACCAGGAGGTTAATGCTGCTAATTTTTCAAATAAACTACGAAATAAAAAGCTTACAGATAAAGCCATAAAAATAGTCGTAATTGAACCAGCCAGCATACTCATAGAAATATCAATAAAAGACTGATCTGTTTTTACTTTAAATAGTCTTACTTTTTTTAATTGAGCGATGGTTTCACATGATATATACGCTGTAAGTAATGATATTGGAAAACTATTAGGCAGAGGTATTAATGGTGATATTAAATCCCATTGGTAAGAAACAATAAAGAATACAGTTAATGATGTGGCAATAACAATACCTTTTGGTATACGTTTCACCGCAGATAAATAAGTCGCCAAATAAAAATTAACCAAAATAGGAATCATCATTCCAGTTGTTTGGCCTACATAATGAACTGTTTTTCCAAAATCACTAAAACTAAAATAATCACAAATTAACGCTATTAACTCACAAAATGTTGATATTAATACCAATGGTAATGCCATTAAAAAAACATTTGATGCTGCGACCAGATATTTATTAACAGATAACTGAGACATCCTTGTAAAAATTGGCATAATTATTCGGCTTTAAAAGCATTGTATTCAATAGCGTTGAATATAATGCTTTTTTAATAAAGAGCAAAGATTTTTAATTTAAAAATCAAAGCCACTTAATAAAATAATTAAAATAGACGAATGATTATTTATTATGTTTTCCCATAGTTATACACAGAAACAGTGGATAAGTTCAACAAGGCAACAAATGAGAAACATTAACAAAACAAATATAAAACAACCCGTGACATTGCATCAAGCAGATCTACTTATTTAATGAGTCTCTTTTAGTTATTAAGCTTAAAATAATGAATGATCTGATTTTCACTGCCTTTCCATACCAAAGAAGGATTTCGCTGTGCTTGTTCATATTTACCATCAACCAACACATCAATAATATCAACGATCTGCTGCTGTTCAATAGTAAGTTCTGATAATAAATACCCGCTCCATAGCCAGATATCTTTACCTGCACATTCTTGACGTACTCGCTTCACCAATTTCAAAACCGCTGCTACATTTTGAGGATGTAATGGATCACCACCAGATAAAGACAAACCGCGACGTTTAATACGAGTATCGTTAAGATCGTTAATGATCTTATCTTCCATCTCTTGCGTAAACAGATGACCAGCATCTAAACGCCATGTGCTTTGGTTATAACAGCCTTTACACTGATGAACACAACCAGCAACAAATAAGCTTACACGCGTGCCTGGGCCATTAACGATATCTACAGGGTAGTAATTATGGTAATTCATATCTAATAACTTATATCAAAAAAACGGAGCACCTATAGTGCTCCATTATATTAAATGATATTGATAGTTGAATTTATCAAGATCATAGGACCAATAATATTCATATCAATATTAAAAGAATTTTCAACATTGAAAGAATTTGATGAAAGCATTGGAACAAAAACAGAAAGAACTAGAATTAACTTTTTAAACTTATTCATAACTGTATTCCCCCAATAATTACATATGCTTAACGCGACGTTTAACTTCTTCTTGTTTACCAAAGTTAAACGGACGTGCATCAGGGCTACCTAAGTAACCACATACACGGCGAGTTACTGATACGCGTGATGGCTCATGATTACCACATTTAGGACACGTAAAGCCTTTGCTCGTACAGTCAAATTCACCGGTAAAGCCACAGTCATAACATTCATCAATCGGTGTATTAGTACCGTAATATGGCACGCGAGTGTAGCTGTAATCCCACACGTTTTCTAACGCTTCAAGGTTATGTTGAATATTTGGATATTCGCCATAACAAATAAAACCACCATTAGCGACATCTGGATATGCCATTTCAAAGTCAATTTTATCGTATGGGTTTACTTTTTTCTCAACATCTAAATGGAAACTATTGGTATAAAAGCCACGATCAGTTACGCCAGCAACCACACCAAATTCTTTCGCATCAAGAGCACAGAAACGGCTACATAAATTTTCACTTGGAGTGCTGTAAAGACTAAAGCCATAACCTGACTCTTCTTTCCATGCATCTGTCGCATCACGTAAACGTTGAACAATCGCAACTGCTTTTTCACGTAACATTTCGCTATCGTAAACATGAGTCTCATTGCCATACAATGCATTCACGGTTTCATGAATACCAATGTATCCTAATGAAATTGATGCACGGCCATTTTTGAAGATTTCAGATACATCATCGTCTTCTTTTAAACGTACACCACAAGCACCTTCCATATAAAGGATAGGAGCCACACGTGCTTTAACGCCATTTAAACGTGTAATACGTGTATCTAACGCACGACGAGATAATGCTAAACGCTCATCTAGAATATCAAAGAAACGGGCTTCATCACCTTTCGCTTCTAACGCAATACGAGGTAAGTTGATACTTACTACACCAAGGTTATTTCGACCTTCATGAATAATTTTACCATCTTCTTCATAAGGACCAAGGAAGCTACGACAACCCATTGGGGTTTTAAACGACCCCGTTACTTCAACTAACTTGTCATAGTTTAGAATATCAGGGTACATACGCTTAGATGCACACTCTAATGCTAATTGCTTAATATCGTAATTGGCGTCATCAGATTTATGGTTCAGACCATCTTTAATCGCAAAAACAAGCTTAGGAAATACTGCTGTTTTATGATTTTTGCCTAAACCTGCAATACGGTTTTTAAGAATAGATTGTTGAATTAAACGCGATTCCCACGATGTGCCTAAACCAAAGCCGAATGTTACAAAAGGAGTTTGACCGTTTGCAGTGTGTAGTGTATTTACTTCATATTCTAATGATTGGAATGCGTCATAACATTCTTTTTCAATACGCGCTTGTGCAAAAGCAATAGGATCAGCAATACCCCATTCGGTTGCAACGTCTAAATGCTTAGAATAACTGACCGTAACATAAGGTGCTAACACTTCATCTATACGGTTAATCGTTGTACCACCATAAATATGGCTCGCAACTTGAGCAATAATTTGTGCTGTTACCGCGGTTGCCGTAGAAATTGATCTAGGTGTATCAATTTCAGCATTACCCATCTTAAAGCCATGCGTTAACATGCCATCAAGATCAATTAACATACAGTTGAACATTGGGAAAAACGGTGAGTAATCTAAATCATGATAGTGAATCTCGCCGCTTTCATGTGCTTTAACAATATCACGAGGTAATAAATGTTGAGTTGCATAGTGCTTAGCGACAATTCCTGCCAATAAATCACGCTGGGTTGGAATTACTTTGCTGTCTTTGTTAGCATTCTCATTTAATAATGAAGCATTGCTTTGCTCAATTAGGCCACGGATTTCATTATTTAGACGGCTTTTCTTTTCACGAGAAATATCACGATCATGACGATATTCAATATAAGCACGAGCAACAATCTTGTGTGGACCTGCCATAAGCTGTGTTTCTACCGCTTCTTGAATAGCGTGAATATCAACATTATCAGTACCGGCAAATTGTACTAATACGGCTTTGGCAACAGATACTGCGTAAGCCTCATCCATAGTATGAGATTCAGAATCGCTGATAGAATTTGCTGCCCCAATAATGGCATCTTTAATGCGTAAAACATCAAAAGATACACGGCAACCGTCACGCTTAATTACTACAGGCTTCACACCAGGCTCCTAATCTAACAAAAAATTACAGTGTCACATAACCACAAAATATAGTGTTCTATTTGTGTTCAGCAACAAGATGTGGGGTATTAAGCGCGATCTGGCGCAAAGAAACATTGATCGAGATCAATTTTTATCACGAGCAGTTTGTCTTGTGAACGATGATTATGAGCCGCCCCAAAATTTTGAATGTAAGCTTATTTGTAAACTTCATTGTCAATAAATTTATTATCACATTCAGTGAAAATTTAAAAAAAATCACTTGCCTTTCGAGTAATTCTTGAGACTATTCTATACACAATAACTATGGATGTAACCGAATGTATTTTTCATCACTAAATACTCGTATTGACGATACAATATATAAAAATTTACGCATTGGCTTTATCTGGGCATCTAAAGTTTCTTTAATTACATTACTATTAATTACTATTGTTATTTGGATTGATTATGTTCACGAAGAAAATAACAATTTATTTTTAACAACGGTAAATTTTGCCATTCAAGGACTGCTATTTGCCTTTGGTTGGCTGTTTTTTGCGCATAATAAGACACTCAACCACTACAAAATCATCTCATCCATTTATGCATTATTGTTTGGTACTACGTGGGGAGGCGCTATTATTAACCTGAATAACTTAGGACATGCCTATGTTATTGTCGAAATAGTCGGTAATCTTTTATTTCTTGTCGTTCTACTCAGTTTTTATACTTACCGCGCTGCCGTCTACCTTGCAACCCTGCCTATATTAATTTTTACGACATGGTACAGTATTACAGACCCTCGCTTTGACCTATTGTTTGCTTTCACAAAACTTGCAATTACCCTGATTATTATAGAATCTGGCAGACAGCTACTTTTTAAATGGTTTACTGCACGCATTACACAAGAACATGATAATAAGCGCTTACTTAAACAACTCGCTAAATTATCGTTTACAGACCAATTAACCCAAATAAATAATCGTCGATTTTTTGATTTTACTATTGATAAACAAATTATTAACACTAAACATCACAATATTCCACTGTCTATTATTTTAATTGATATTGACTATTTTAAACTTTTTAATGATACACAAGGGCATGTAAAAGGAGATATCTGCTTAAAATCTGTCGCGACAACAATTCGTAATAGCTTAATGAGACATAACGATACTGTATCGCGTTATGGCGGTGAGGAGTTTGTAGTGTTATTACCTAATACTGATATAAACGGTGCACGTCGTGTAGCTGAACGTATTCAACAAAATTTAGCCACATTAGCTATTGAACATCCATGCTCGCATATAAATGATTTTGTTACTGTTAGCCAAGGTATTGCCTCATGGCAAATGAATCAACGTCCAAACCAATTAATTGATACCGCTGATAGTCACCTTTACAACGCCAAAGAATCAGGTCGAAATAAATATAGCAGCAC
Source organism: Photobacterium iliopiscarium (assembly GCF_003026395.1). Classification (GTDB taxonomy): domain Bacteria; phylum Pseudomonadota; class Gammaproteobacteria; order Enterobacterales; family Vibrionaceae; genus Photobacterium; species Photobacterium iliopiscarium. The sequence goes on from NZ_PYOO01000001.1 coordinate 149,408, forward strand.
ATAAAAAATGAAATGTGTAAGGACATAATTACACTTAAACATAATGACTATTGCATTATCATGTTAACAAATTATAAATAATGCGGTATTTAAATAATATCAGGCACAGTCAAGGTTCTATTAATTATAACGACCATAATAACTATGTCTTATTTCTCTTTTGCTACTCTATTCTTCATCGTATTTTCTGTCAGTATAAATAAAAGTCACGCACAACCTTTTACTTTAATGAGTTGGAATATGCAGTGGCTATCAACAAAGCCAACATCGCCGGTTGTTCGATCTGCTACTGATTATCAGGCTCTACGGCAATTATTCACAACCTACTCACCTGATATTCTTGCATTTCAAGAAGTCGACAATGCTGATGCTTTACATCAAGTGGTTGATCCACAAAAATACCAAATCTACTTTTCAGATCGTGTTAACAATTCACAAGATAATTTCAAAAAAAATAACCAATACACAGGATTTGCAGTTAAGCATCATATTATAGTCGATGATATTACTGACTTATCGCAACTCAGTTCTCCAGCAATAGCGATGGGTATTCCAAAGCCTTTTAAAAACAAATTACGCTATGGCAGTATTATAAAAATCGTTATTAATCAACAACCGATTACATTACTTAACCTTCACCTTAAATCCGGTTGTTTTACTGATAAACAACTCTCTAAACAAAAAAGCAAAGCATGCAAAACTCTCACACAACAACTGGCTTTAATTAAGCAATGGATGAATTCTCAACAACAAACATCACAATCGTTAATAATTGTAGGTGATATTAATCACCAGATCATCGACAGCCAACATTTCATAAAAAAAATAACCAACACCCCAGCTATGATTAATCAGCTATCTGCACCGATTAATGCTCATTGCACCGTTACATTAACGAATAAAAAATCACGCTATCGCACTTACCGAAAACTGATTGATCACCTTTTTGCTACAACAAATATCAATGCTCTCAGCCAACATCAAATTAATTATAATAAACAACAACTTTCAAAATTCACACTCAGTGATCACTGCCCACTATTGTTTACTTTGACGATTAATCCACTAAAAAAAGCATGACTATTCAGCCATATAATTACTATTATAATAACGCACATCTGGAATAATATTATGCTTATTAAGTAGGCGATACATCGTCGCACGAGAAACACCAAGATCTTTTGCAGCAGATGCAACTTGTCCTTTATGTGTTTCAAGCATCGTCACCAAAACACCTTTTTCAGCCTCATCTTTTATTGTGCGTAAGCTCTGCTTATTACTGCTTTTTTTTGGTAAATCAAAATGTTCTAAACTCACTTCATTACCATCATTTAATAGTGAAACCCGCTTAACTTGATTAATTAGCTCTCGTACATTTCCAGGCCAGTTATATCGTAATAACAATTGCTTGGCATCTTCACTATAATGCATTGCTCGCGTACTATATTCTTTAGCGAATTGTTGTAAATAATGTTCTGCCAATAATATTATATCCGCACCACGTTCTCTTAAAGTTGGAACTGCAACATTAAATACATTTAATCGATAATAAAGCTCTTCATTAAATATCTCATTTTTCACAGCATGTTCTAAGTTAATACTTGATGATGTAATAACTCTAACATCAAAATATTCTTGATCATTTAATTTGCCATTTTCTGGTTGTTGTAAATAATTAAGTAACTTCAACTGTAATGGCTTAGAGAGTTCTTCGACACTATTTAATAAGACGGTTCCGTTCTTAATCACATCGCTATAGTCTATATCTTGGATCGGTTCTAAAAAACGAACTCGGTGATCACCTTCCGATAATGAAGAACAGTTAATGACGGTTATATCATCATTACGGCGTTTACTTAAATTATGAATCGTTTTAGCTATCAGCTCTTTTCCAACACCTTGTTCACCACTCAATAAAACATTAACATCGGTAATCGACACCCGTTTTACCATATCTCTCAAATGCTTAATCGATTTAGATTCACCAAATAATCCAATTTCACATTGATGATTAACCTCAACTGAAGATGTTGATTCAATTTCTAACATGCCCAATTGATGTCCAGCGGTATCTAATAATTGACTTGATGGTATTGGTGTAGAAAAGAAATCAATACAAAAATTATTTATAAACTGGCAAATAGAATCAATTCTTAATTGTTCTTTTTTAATAATAGCAATCCATTTTACATGTTTAGTTTTATTCGCTCGTTGAGAAATACTATTTAAACTAAAGTCATTATTACTTAAATCAACGATACAAACACACGGACTATATTCTTCTAATATCGCGTCAGCCGTTCGTAAATCATAGCAACAATGTGTTTTCCAACCCGCTTGTTCTAATAATGCAATCCAAGGCTCGTAAGTACACCCCATGGCAACAAGACGTCCATTACTCTTTTTTTTATCATTTACAGCCACCATTAGAGTCACCTTTTAAGAAAATAACTATGTTTAATTTATATTAAAAAATATAGGTAATTTCAGTGTGTTTTGCATTGTTTCAACATTAAGAATAGCAACAAAAACAGTCAACTTTTAAATAATTAATAACATTAATAACTATATACTTGTTATATTTCATTAGATTAATGAAATACATCTCAAAAAAATTCATATGATTTATTTATCTTTTAAAAAAATAAAAAAATAATATCTTGAATTTTATTGTTTTTTTGTACATTAAACTTCCCATAAAAATACAACTATTTAGACATCTTTAAAATAACCGCAACATCTATTACTAGAGAAAAAATCGCGGATAACACAAGACGTTACTCAACTTTTGTTTTATCCTTGCTTATAAAGAACATGCATAATAAATAGGACTACAGTATGTCGACGCCATTAGATGCTGCAATGATTGAAACAATTCAAAGTTTTGATGCTGAAAAACGTTACAAACACTTAGTAAAAGAAGTTGTTGCTAATCGTGAAATATGGATTCTTATCGATGAGCATGGATGCGTTATGCTCAATACTGACGATGAAGATTGTGTCCCTGTTTGGCCAAATAAAGAATTTGCAGAAGCATGGGCAACAGGCGAATGGGAAACATGCAAAGCGGAGGCAATTTCATTAAACAAATGGCACAGCCGCTGGACTCATGGCTTAGAAGATGATGAACTTGCTCTTGTTGTCTTTCCTATTCCAGAACAAGAAGGCCTTGTTATCTACCCAGACGAACTGGATTACGAATTAAAAACATTAGCCAATAAACGCCGTTAATTAATATTTTTTCAACAGGCTAGCCATTATGCTAGCCTTATTTTTATGCATTTATAATTATAAGGAAGGATATGAATATTATTATTGAAAAAATCAAAAACATGCCAAATGATATTAATTTTCAAGATATTATAACCATTATCAATAAACACTATTATTATCAACCTACTCAATTTATAAATGGCACAACAGATAATACTATTCTTAATATTGCAGGTACTAACGAAGGATCGTGTAAAATATTTGCATTTTCACAACTGCATCAGTTATCAAAAGCTGAAACGTTGGCTTGTTTTGGTACCTTTTATCGTAATGATGTACTTCAATACCCACAAAATAATGATCATCAAAACATTCGTCAATTTATGATCTCAGGCTTAGCGGGAATTCAATTTAATCACTTTCCACTTACGATTAAAACTGAAGTATAAAAACCACTCTCTGATATCATCATGACAGTGGTTTTTATCATGTTATCACATCATTTATAATGGTTTTTTACAATGACTACACGTTTGTGGCGGCTTCATAAAAAAAGGAGAACGGCTTGCTTGACCACAACTATCACAAAATTTTGTTGATCTAATCGTCAATAAAGTAACCGGAACGAGTAAGATCAATATTGAAATCATCCATGCCACTGGTGGCTGCATAAAAATAATAAAACCACCAATCACAACATTACTAAACACAGTATAAATTGGCCATAAACGTCGCTTTTTCACTACATCATTACCACGCTGGAATAACATCACACTCCCGACAGTTAAACCTAACCAAATTACAACGAAGCCAATTAATAGATTTTCCTGCATTTTATTCCCTTCATAAGACATGGATAGTTATTTCATTACTATGCCGTATTTTACCTCTATTTGATAACATCATTTATGACAAAACTCACATGTCATATGCAAAACAACGGTTACTGTTGTTACATATCCGCTTATTGATTATCAATAATGTAAATAAACTGTAATAAATAATTCAAAAATATGAATATCAGCACAGTATTCAAGTCCCATTCAAGGTAAAGTTACTAACATGTAAACAGATAGCACATTACAACTAACATACCACCTTTTAGCTCTACCCGTTTTAGTATGTTTCGATATTGCATTTGCAGTATTTTTAGGAGTTGTTTAATGAACATAAAATCTGTTTTACGTACAAGTTTTGTTCTTTTTTGCATGCTTAGCCGCACTGTTGTAGCGGCTCCAGCGATCGCTCCCGCTTTTAATACCCACGATCAATCACAAACACGCCAAACACAAGCAAGCCGTAAAGCTTTTCAGCGTGATTTAAGTGGTCTATACAGTATTCAATCATGGAAAGATAATAACTTACGTCAACCCTTTCGTAATTTTGATTCGCTTTACTTAGCGTCAACTCATGCACAAATTGAGTTACAAACCTTACTGCAGAGTGTCAGCTTAGCATCAACAACAAATATTATTATTCCTGAAATTAAATCAGTGCAACGTTCACAGCAAAAAATCGCGACCGAGTTGCAAGGTGAAACAGATAAAATAACCGATATTGCACGAGGCTCTATTGTTGCTAAAAATATACCAGCACTAGTACAAGCTTATGAACTACTCGCAAAAGAAGCGACAATTGTTAGTGTAAAGAATCGTTTTAAAAATCCGACCCCATCAGGTTACCGTGATTTAAACGTCTTAGTTCGCTTACCTCACAGCCAAATTATTACTGAAGTTCAGCTACACTTAGATGAAATATCAACCATAAAAAATGGTTCAGAACATGATCTTTATGAAAAAATTCAACATATCGAACGTTTAGCACAACAGCAACAGCGCCCATTGTCTGAATTTGAAACAGCACAAATTAATCAACTACGTCAACAATCACACCAACTTTATCAAACAGCTTGGTTAGGTTACCTTCAACCACAAGCTGCATAAAAGCATAAAAAAAGCCCGTATGATAATCAATCATACGGGCTCCAGCACCATAAAATACAATATTAAATTGTTATTTTCTTTGGATTTTTAGTATTTAATTCTTTAATAAAATCAAAAAATGGTTCAAAAACAGGCCCATTATTCGCTTGGTGGAAACTAATATCAGACCAAAGAATATTATATTCAACAATAGATATAACGCCATCTTGATCTACTGTTAAATCCCATGACACCAAATCCTGACTCTTTAAATTCTTATGCTTTTCTTTTGCTAATGCAACAATCTCATCAAAATGAGGAACATGATGATCATCAGCAAAATCAATATTTGAAAATGGATGAGTATAGAAAATTTTATTTAACGAATAATTAAATCCACGTTTATTTAATTTCCCAAAAATATCCATACCAATAGAGATGCCACCACTAGACGCATTATCTACACGGCCACCATTACCCATACGTAAAATTGCAGAAACAAAATGAATTTCACCATGACAACGCATTGTCATTAATCGTAAAGTATTAATTGATGTCGGATTAAATTTACTTAGCTCAGGATGCTGAGAGATTAATGGTTGAATAATAAAATCAGTCTTATTATTTAATAGTTTTTCAATCGTTGTTTTAACTTTTGCAAATGTACCAATTGTTACCCCAATACCACCACCAGTACCAGAACTTACTTTAACAACAAATTCACGTCCATCTTCTGCTGTTAAAATATCAACCATTTGAGAAATAGTGATTATTTCATTATTTTCATCATAAATACAATTAGAGATTTTATTAATCAAACATTTTATTGTATGTGAACCTAATACAGTATCAATATAGCCTTTGTGATCAAGATAACCAGCAACAGTATAGTTATTAAGCTTACCTTCAACACGATTATGATAATAAGTCTCAGACAAATACTTATCTGATTGAATACCTGATGCTAATTGATATTGATGCGTCCAGAACCGTCCAGTAATAGGACTTAACTCATTACTACATTTAAACGAATCTTTATTTTTAAGACCATATTTACAATGTTTTAGATTTGCTTTTAATTCGAAAACAATACGACGTAATTTACTATTTTTCATAATCCCTCATTTAACTATTTTAACTTATCCACATATAGATCTAATCATGCAACAATCATATATATTGCTAATAAATTGATTAGTAATTAATTCATTAATATTTAATAAACTTATGTTCATTAAATATTGATAATCCAAATCAATAAAATGGAGGTATATATTTTATATTTATATATTAATACTTAATAAAATATCATAATAAACACACTTTAACTATCACATTTGATACAAATTAAACTTCACTATGACTTTATGGTTATTATTCATACAAACACTAATTAACACATAACACCTACGCTATAGATTAAATAAAATTAATATTGAAACATTATTAGTTAAATAATTACGTTCACTTAATAGTGAACGTAATTATAGTAGGAACATTATCGCTTATTAATAGCTACACAGCATTTCTTTGTTTAAACAACAATGCCATTAATTATATATTTTCAATACAGACGATGAATATAAAAGAAAACCCCATACAGTAATAAATCACGCTATGGGGCTTTAATTGTTAATTCGCTATTAGCGTTAATTAAATAAGGTTAGATACGATCCCAAGGGCCATTAGCGTTACCAGGTTGATCACCTTTAGTCCACCATTTGGCTTGGTAATTATTTCCATCAAAAAGCACTTCATCGCCACCATTATAAACTTTAGACGCAGACCAACTTCCCACTTCACCCGTATCTTCTTCTATCCATACAGATGATGTTCCAGGCGCTTCTCCTTTTGTCCACCATTGTGCAGTATATGTAATACCGTTATAAACCACGGTATCACCACTGTTATAAATAGTATCGGCATTCCACGTATCACCTATAGCGCCACCATCCGCAATTACATTTACGACAACAGTTTGTTGAGTCGAGGCTTTGCCATCAGAAACGGTAATCACAACATTCATTGTCGTGTCGGTTGTAACTGTGGGTGCGGTAACAGTAATCTTTGCTCCGCCTTCAGTAATAGCCACCTCACCCGTTGATGCAGAATAAGTCAATGCATCACCATCAGCGTCTGTCGCTGTTACTGTAATAACAACATTCTGACCACTTTCGACATCAACCGTTGCTGGTACTGTTAATTCAGGCGCTGTATTTTCAACAACACCAGAACCTTTCACATTAATGACAACAGATTTCGTTGCACTTTTACGACCATCAGTTACCTTAACCATTACTGAAGTCACTGTGTCTATCGCTGAATTAGGCGCTGTATAAGTAACCGTTGCAGTGCCATCGCCGTTATCAGCCACTTGGGCTTCGCTCGAACTAAAGCTTAAACGATCACCATCAGCATCAGTTGCTGAAACAATAAAGCTGATAGTCTCACCAGCCATGGCGACTTGCGCACTCGGTACGGTTAATTCAGGTGCAGTATTGGGAACAGTATTGGCACTAAAGACGTCATCGATCGCTTCTGCTAACGGGGAACTAAGCTTAGTACATTCTTTTAACTTAGTGCCATGGTTAATAAAAGTACCTTCACACTGAATATCACCATGAACTTGCCATACAATTACGCCACCTAAATCATTATCAACAATATATTGTGCTTTCTTCTTAATCGAAGGTACATCGTCATAACTTAAGAAATATTTACCTTTTACAGCATAAGGGACTTCTGCATTCGCATCCCACTTATGTTCCCACCCAGCAGTTTTAACAATGTAGTTATAATTTGGTGAGCCTTCAAACTCTTTCCAGTTATCAACATCAACGGCACTGAGTAATGGGCCATCAACAGACATATTATAAATACGCTTATCCGTTGGTGCGCCTAAATAGGCTTCAGCTTCTGTGGTTTGAACCCCTCGGCCATAAAACGCAGCACCAAAGTTAATTTTTTCTGATGGAATGCCTTGCTCTGCCATCCAAATACGAAGAGTTTCTAAATCTAATCCAGCATATTCTTCTTCTGGGTATGGATACAATGGCGCATTATGACCGGTAACATTTGACCATGCCCCGTTAAGGTCATACGTCATCATGTTAAAGTAATCCATTGATTTAACGAGGCGTGGCCAATTAAACCCTTCAAGTTTAGCCGTTGATGCGGAAAATGCAGCGGTCAGTAATTTATCAGGACCAATACGCTTACGGATATCTTCCATTAATTGTTCAAAATTAGCAAAATCTGTTGGATCTCCTGCGAAGTTCATGCCACCAAAACCAGGATATTCCCAGTCAATATCAATACCATGGAAACCTAATGCCATTAACTTATCTAAATCTTTAAGGAAACGGGCTTTTTTAACAGGATCTGCCGCCATTTCAGGGAAGTGCTTAGACATGCTCCATCCCCCTAACGATGCCATGACCTTAACGCCTTTTTGATTAGCAAGATCAATCAGACCCGGTGCACCACCTTCTTTTTTAAGAGGAATAGGCATATTACCTTCAATGCCTGTTGGTGTATGACGCCAACCATTACCACTTTTCACAAAACCTTGGGCTTTTACTTTTTCTGCATTTTCAGCATCCCATGGTTCATCAACAGGGAATTGATGAATATATTCCAATTCACCCCATAAAATATGGAAATCCCAGCTTGAATATACATCGGGATGTAATAATGGTCCCGGCTCTTGCACACTACCTGGTTTATAGATCTGCTTATTTCGTAAATCACCACTGTGTAAGGTTCCGTCTTTAGCGACACCAAAAAATGAGAAATTAAGAATTGAATAGATATCCATATCTACGTTTAAATGGGTCGCTTCACCTTTTACCGAAAAACCAGCATTAGTACCTTTCCATGCCTCCCATTGGGTTAAATAACCGATCACGTTCTTATTATGACTTGGGGCTGCCTGTACTTGAGCGCCTGCACTCGTTAATAAAAAACCAGCAATAATGCTCGCTATTTTAGTTTTATTAAGTCCCTTTTCCATCTTGTGCTCCACGTTATGATTAATAGCTAATTGCTATATCAGCTTTTATAAATTCAGCTGATTCTTATAACGATTAATAATGATTTTACTCATTAACAATCTGAACACAGTGTGATCGATCTTTTTTAATTTAGCGAAAAAAAATCACATCTTTAAGCTCGACAGCTAACATTTATGCAACACCAAAGGTTAATGTCATCACTTTTTAGCCACAAGATTCAAAAAAATAGTCTTTTCCGCATAAATATTAAAAAATCAACAAAGATAATATTTATATAAAAATATCATTCTAAAGTTGAAAAGGTGTTTTCTAGGACAATATTTTATATATTCAAAAAATAGACGCATAAAAAAAGCGAATCGTAAGAAACGATTCGCTTTTCAAGATAACTAACAATACTAATATTATGATTATTAACGAATAAATCGATTATAAACAAATAACAAAATGAAAGCGCCTAGCGTTGCAGTAATGATACTGCCAATATTTATACCCGTTGCATGACCAAGGCCAATAAATTGACCAACAAAGCCACCAACAAAAGCACCGCCAATACCAAGTCCCATTGTTACGATCCAACCGCCACCATCTTCACCTGGCATTAACCATTTCGCTAATGCACCAGCAATTAAACCTAAAATAATCCAAGATAAAATGCCCATTTTATTTCCTCAATTGGCTACGTTTTCACTCTTAAAGAGATGATATGATTATGGTATAAGTAGACATATATCACACTATTAAGTTCAATAAAAATTTTATATCAATAAGAAAAATTCATAGATTAAACTTATTCATTGTATTTTATAAACACATTAACGGTGATTTACTGGCTTATAGTTTTATATTTCAAGTAAACTACAACCGCCTCAATAAGCGTTAATCGCGCATGTTTTTTATTCGATAAAATAGAGAGTGACATTTAATGAAGTACCAATGGATTTTATTTGATGCTGATGAAACTTTGTTTCACTTTGACGCATTTCGCGGCCTTCAACTGATGTTTTCTCGTCACAATGTCACCTTTACCAATACTGATTTCGAACGTTATGAAGCTATTAATAAACCATTATGGATTGATTATCAAAATGGAAAAATTTCAGCCACTGAATTACAAAATATTCGTTTTGAATCATGGGCTGTAACCCTTTCTCTATCAACTGAGCAACTTAATCATGATTTTTTAATGGCGATGGCTGATATTTGTACGCCATTAACAGGTGCAAAATCACTCCTTGATGCGTTAAAGCCACATGCAAAATTGGGTATTATTACCAATGGTTTTACTGCACTACAGGAGATTCGATTACAGCGTACCGGATTTAAAGATTTTTTTGATGTGCTTATCATTTCAGAACAAGTAGGTGTAGCAAAACCAGATATTCGAATTTTTGATTATGCTTGTCAAAAAATGAGCATGACTCAACGCCAGAATATTCTAATGGTTGGTGATAACCCACATTCAGATATTTTAGGTGGTATCAACGCAGGTATGGATACGTGTTGGCTCAATGCTGAAAAAAAACCACGACCAGAAGGCATTAATCCTACTTATACCGTTTCTTCATTAACTGAATTACAAACACAACTGCTGAATCTATAATAATTGCACTCACATAAACAACCAGATGCTATTTTATGATGACGACAATCCCATTGTTTATGTAGCATTTGGTCACTCAAGATTAAAAAATAATGTTTATTTCCCCATCATGCTTTACAAGCGCGTCAATACCGATTAAGTTTGAGCCTCATCTTTCTTAGAGCGTATAAGCTATGTCTCATAACATTAACAACAATCTGGATGCTACAACTACAGCAACCTTACAGATTGCTTGTACGCTAAACTCTGTCGTCGTCGTCATTCTCTGACGCTGACGGTTAATTTATTCGTCAGTAACGCTGGCGGATATGAATTTCACTTCTAAATTATCTCTTCCAGCATACTGACTCAGATTGTTTTATTTGAATTAAGGTATGTCATTTGAAAAGAAAAGAACTTGCAGCCATCGGTTTTATGACCTTTGCATTATTTCTCGGTGCTGGTAACCTAATATTTCCACCGCTTATGGCACAACAAGCTGGTGAAAACTGGCTGATTGCTATTGCTGGGTTTTTATTGACTGCCGTTGGTTTACCCGCATTAACACTGGTTGTTCTTGGGCGTTTATCTTCTGCTGACAAATTAACGGCAGCATTACCCAAATGGATGGATCGCTCATTTTGGTTTTTAGTATTAACAACACTTGGGCCAGCTTTTGTATTACCGCGAGCTGTCACCGTTGCCTATGAAATGGGAATAAAACCTTTTTATTCGGGTAATGGATTAATGGTTTTCTCTGCTGTTTTTTGTGCTCTCACATTAGTCTTAGCGTTGAAACCCGGAAAACTTGTTGATTATATTGGTAAAGTAATGACACCCGCATTAATTGCAATGTTGGCATTATTGGCCATTTCAGCAATCGTCAATCCATTAGGCGCACCAACAACCGCAATTGAAATCTACCACAAAGCACCAACCGTTAATGGACTTATTCAAGGTTACATGACATTAGATGCTATCGCTGCTGTCGCTTTTGGATGGGTTATCATTCAAACGATTCGTAATACCGGTGTTAAATGCGACAAAGCCATTTCTTACTACACGCTTCGCATCGCCCTGATTTACGCATTTCTTATGTCACTTTGTTACCTTGCTATGGGATATTTAGGCGCAACATCATCTGAAATCGCACCACAAGCTACCAATGGCGGTGAAATTCTGACACGTTATGCTGCGGGGGAATTTGGAACATTAGGTCAACTATTATTAGCAACAATTACTTTAATGGCGTGTTTAACTACCACGGTAGGTTTAACTAATGCTAATGGTGAATATTATAAAAACACCTACGGCGTAAAATTTAAAATCAGTGCGACCATTATTATGGTACTTACGGCAATTATTTCTAATGTTGGCTTAGAAACGATAATTCAAGTAAGTCTGCCTGCTATTTTAATTTTATGTCCGATCTCAATTTCATTAATTATTTCAACCTTTTTCATCCGTAATCATTCAACACCAGAACAACGTCATGTCTCTATCAGTCAAACTACGGTAGTCATTGTAGCAACACTCTTTGGTAGTATTGATGCGCTAAATATTTTAGGCAAACTGCCCGCAACAATCGTATCACTTGCCGAACACTGGCTACCATTATTTAGCTCACACGCTTCTTGGTTAGTCCCTGTTGGCATTACTATTGTCATTAGTAAATTGTGTTCTCGTGAGTATAAAAGCACCAACAATGTTGTTGTAAACTAAGCCGTTAACACCCACCTATCATTGATAGGGTTAGTACATTACTAACCCTGTCATTTACATTTCACATTAAAAATAACGACAACTAACAACAAAACTAATTAATATTGCCACCAAAATGAAAACTAATGCACGATAATCATTTAACTAATTAATATTAAACACTTTAATCTTATTTTTATTACATCTATAAAAAAAAATTTGAAAAAAGTTATTTACAACACTAAGTTTTCTTTATATTTTTAACTCGTAATTCACGTATTTACTAATAGAAGTTGCTAAATTATGCATTCAATGCAGTTTGAATATAGAACACAAAAACACTTAGCATCGACAATGGCGGCTAACGCTTGGGTTGATTCAGCTTCTATAACGATAAAAAAAACATCTCGAATTATTTCCGCTTTTATCCTAGTGATTATTCGCTAGGCTGGCGGACAAGCTTCCGTCAGCCATGCTGATGGAAGATAGTTTCAACTCTTCATATCTTCCTTTCAGCAATCCTGCGGAACCATTATTAAACGAAGAAACAGCAAAATAACACTTACACCGTTAAGTTATTAATTACTGTTCAATATTCACCACAATGCAGGTATAACATTTGAAAACACAAGACTTACTCGCTATTGGTCTAATGACCTTCGCCCTGTTTCTAGGTGCCGGAAACCTGATCTTCCCCCCAGCAATGGGCTTAGATGCAGGTACATCACTAACATCTGCTATGAGCGGCTTCTTAGTCACCGCTGTTGGGCTTCCTGCTTTTACTATTATTGTTCTAGGTCGTATTGGTAGCACTAAAAACCTTACTAAAGCATTACCTAAATGGTTAGCTACAACTTTTTGGGTGCTATTGTTCACCGCAATTGGCCCTGCGTTTGGTATGCCACGAGCAGTTACCGTTGCTTATGAAATGGGATTAAAACCTTTTTTCAAAGCCGATCATCTCGTTGCGTTCTCTATTATATTTTCAGCTTTAACCTTAATTTTAGCGTTTAAGCCAGGCAATTTAGTCAGTTTTATCGGTAAAGTAATGACGCCTGCACTGATTTTACTTTTAGCAGGTTTAGGACTAGCCGCATTCTTTTCTCCACTTGGTGTACCTGCGGCACCTTATGGAGACTATCAACATAGTGCTGTTACTAGTGGCTTAATCCAAGGTTACATGACCATGGATGCTATCGCAGCCGTTGGTTTTGGCTGGGTTATCATTCATGCCATTAAAGAGAAAGGCGTTGTGTCACAAAAAGGCATTGCAAACATCTCATTTAAAGTGGCAATGATCTATTTTGTCCTTATGGGTGGCTGTTATATTGCTATGGGATATGTTGGTGCTACGTCAACCTCAATCGCAACCCATGGCATGAACGGCAGTGTGATCTTAACCCGTTATGTCGCGGGTGAATTTGGCGCTTATGGTCAATGGATATTAGCCGCGATTATTATCATGGCATGTTTAACCACCACCGTTGGTTTAACCAATGCTTGCGCTGAATACTACCAGCAAACGTTCAAAGCTTCGTTTGGGTTTACAGCAACAATTATAGTGGTATTAACCGGTATTATTGCTAATTTCGGTCTTAATGATATTTTGAAAGTCAGCTTACCCGCTATCTTGGTACTATGTCCGATCGCCATTGCATTAGTATTAGCATCATTAACCGCATCAACAGTGAATGTTTCAACATTAACGCATACTTCGGTATTAGTAACTGCAATGATCTTTGGTACTATCGATGCCATCAGCATTTTAGGTAAAATGCCAGCAGATCTTAACCAATTATTTAACGACACGTTACCGCTATACCAAGCGCATGCAAGCTGGTTACTACCAACATTATTAATTTTAATCATGACAACAATAATGGCACGATTACCTATCGTCGCACGTAAGTTTAATATTGTTGATTACCGTTTTGATTCAGTAACAAACAATTAATTTGAGAGCGCATAATGATAATTGGGGTTATCACAACGCGCTTTAAATCTCACATTAAGCATCCATAAAAAAGCCTCTTACTGCTCTTCATTAATGATTGAAGCAGTAAGAGGCTTTTTATTACGCCAAGATCACATGATCTTATTCAGGTAAACGCTCACCTGTCATGAATGCGTGTAAAATTTCAGGGGTTAATTCACCCGCGGCTTCTAAACGCTTAAGCTCTGCCACAATTTTCTTTTGATCATCAATTGATGGAATCGGTAATTCTGGCTCTTTTTCATAATCATCAGGTAACGATATATTAAGATCGTGCATGGTAAACCCTTGGTTATCTAAAACAAATTAAAACTGTTGCGATTATACACTGAAAATCAATCAGAGTTCAGCTTTACCACATTGTAACGACTTGAATTACAATGATGCTTGATGTTGAGCAATTAATCGATCCATAGTTTCTTGTGCGCGTAGTTGAGCATGTTCAAATGTCTCTTCTTGGCTCATCGGTTCTACCACTTCATAATAACACTTCAATTTAGGCTCAGTCCCTGAAGGGCGTACAACAACACGTGCACCATCTTCTAAATGATAGATCAATACATCACTGATCGGTAAATCAATCGCCTCCACAGAACCATCGGCAAACGTACGTAATGAGGTTTTAAAATCTTCGGTACTATCAATTGCTAATCCTGCAATCGCTTGTGGTGGCATTGCACGCAATGAATCCCCAATAGGAGCTGCTGTTGGATCAAGGGCAATACTACGTTGCGCATTAAGATATAAACCATATTCACGATAAATAGCTTCTAGCTGATCCCAAACTGTTTGCCCTTTTGTGGTTAATTCCGCCGTTAATTGCGCAAAGGCTACTAATGCAGATAACCCATCTTTATCCCATACGGTATTACCAATGGTGTAACCTAAGGCTTCTTCGTAAGCAAATAAGAATTGATGATCATCAGTTTGACGATCCATAGCAACATTGGTTAACCATTTAAAACCTGTTAATGTTTGGTAATATTGTGCTCCAAGCGCGGTGGCTATTTTGCCTAATAAGGTTGATGACACAATGGTATTACCCACTAAATGCGCAGATGCTTGCACATGGTTAAGTAGATAATAACCAAATAATGTACCAACCTGATCACCCGTTAACATTTGGAACCCACCATCAGCACAACGTGCAGCAACGGCAAAACGGTCAGCATCAGGATCATTTGCGCAAGCTAAAATAGCCCCATGTTGTTTCGCCTCTGCTATCACAAGATCCATTGCGCCGGGCTCTTCAGGATTGGGAAACTTCACCGTAGGAAAAGCGCCATCAGGCTCTCGTTGCGCAGCAACACTATAAACGTGAGTAAAACCTGCATCAGCAAGTAGTGTTTCAGCCATCTCTGCACCGACACCGTGCATGGCAGTATAAGCAAGACTAATCGCTTGTGGGTTATGATGATTATTTAATAATGGCGTCGCATTTATCGCTTGTCGATAATCTTGATAATAAGCATCATCTAGCCATACCAATAAGCCTTTTGCTTCAGCTTCAGCTAAATCCATAAGATGTAAATCAGATTGGGTTGCTTTATCTATTTCAACAGCAATACCGGCATCATGAGGTGGAATAATCTGCGCGCCGTTATTCCAATACACTTTAAAACCATTATAAGCGGGCGGATTATGGCTAGCAGTAACAACAACAGCGGCAGCGGTATGCAAATGTTTAACCCCAAAAGCCACAATCGGGGTTGCCGCCACTTTAATCGTGAGATAAACCTTAATTCCTTGGCCTGCTAATACTGCGGCGGTGTCGTGAGCAAATTGACGCGAATCAGGGCGACCATCATAACCAATCACCACCCCTTTATGAGCAGCATTGCTATCGGTACGAAGTAAATACTGACCAAGCCCTGTCGCTGTTTCTTGAATAACTAATCGATTCATACGATTTGGACCTGCACCGACGATGCCACGCAAGCCTGCTGTTCCAAATGCTAAACGCCCATTAAAGCGATCGGCTAATTCTGTCGTGGCGTTATCAGCCACTAATTGTTGTAATTCTTGACGTGATTTAGGGTCAGAATCACGTTGCAGCCAACGTGTTATTTCATTATTCATTATTGTTATCCTAGTACGTTTATCATCGCAACGTAATAATAGTCCCTGAATAATTACAATCTTCATCAGCACTATCATCATATATTTATTTATTATTTATCACCGCAGCAACAATGCAAATGATAAATACTCTCATTAAAATATGCCCTATTGGATTAAATTACAACTATCATGAAACAACATTTAATGAGCAAACGATTACTTTTATCTGAGCGTATTAACACTTTTTATCGACACACTTAAAACCATAATACTTAAAACATCCTCTTGCCAAATATTTTAAATATAAAAAAAGCCTCAAAAGAGGCTTTTCTATCGTGCGTAATATTTACCACATTAAATCGTCTGGAATGACAAAATCTGCATATGGGTCATCTTCATCAACAATACTGTCATCAACCACATTATTAAGCACAATTGATTCTTGATCACGCATTGCAATTTTATCAGCAACGGCGGCTGGAATAACTTCATAACCATCAAGGTAACGTGCAATCGCAAGACGACCATTAACAAGCTGCTTTTGCATTAACTTATCAACATAAATTTTCTTAACGGTAGTACCGTCAGTAAAGTTATAACCAATATCGCCGTTATTACGATCTAAACGGTTCATTTCAATTAATTGTTTTACTTGTGAGATGAATGCTTTTTGCAGTGCATCTTCATCACGTTGACGGTTAAGCGCTTTATCTTTCTCAAGTTGAGAGACACGATTTTCCTCAACAGCAGCTTTTGCTTCTTTTGCTTGTGTGCGTGATTTCTTCGTTGTCTTACCGGCTTTTTTTAGCTTTTTCTTATCAATCAGACCCGCTTTTAGCATTTGCTCTTGTAGGCTTAGCTTTGCCATTGAAACTCCATCAATTCTTCGTTGCAATAAGTGATTCTGCCACTCATTGGTTAATGACTACCATTATCTCTGTTTGCTCTAAAACAGGTCAAGCATTGCCGCACATTGTCTTAATTATTCTTATAAATAAATTTATCACTACATGCCTAGCTCAACGTTGCTATATCCAATATTCGATAACAATAAAAATCTGTTCTCACATTAAAATGTCATAAAATGCTGATAATTTAATCTTATTTTTGTATTATTATTAATAACATGCTTATTAATAGTCGTGAGAAATAGACTTAATAGAAAATATAACATGAGCTTATTAGATTTTGTGCGAGGCATTTATATATCACGATTTTTAGTAACTGCATAATAATCTTATCAAGCAAGGGATTTTAGTATGAATATGGTAGAAATTATTCGTCTTGGGGCACAATTTTTCAATCAATCACGTGCAAATACTCAAACTACCGATGAAAATAGTATTTTTTCAGCACTCTCTGAATTATTAAGTGGTAATGCTCAAGGTCAACACATTGATCTTCAAGCTGTTATTCAGGATCTCCATCAGTCTAATTTATCTCACATTGCTACGTCATGGCTTAGTAATGACGTTAATGCAAATATTTCAGCCACTAACATTACCACCCTATTTGGTACAGAAAAGCTAACCACATTAGCCTCTAAACTTAATATGGAAGATGCTGATATTATTATTGGCCTTCAAGATGCCTTGCCAACCATGATCGATCAAGCGAGCCCAGGTGGAGAGATTGATCATACCTTGCTCATGCAGCCAGCGGGAGAAATTCATAGTATTGATGATTTAATGGATATCAATAACCTGAAAAGCTTCGCATCAACTATCTTTAATAAAAAATAATACCATTACCTTTATAATCCGCAGAGAGTCTATAAATTACTCTGCGGATTATTCTCGTTGGAAATCATAAACGGATCCCAAATTAAGAATACGAGTCAGTTCATCTAATGCTGTTTGTGATTCCAATAATAATGATGGGTCAACTAAATCAGCTTCTACTAATCGATCTCTATAATGTAAATAAACCCATTCTCGTAAGCGTTTAAATAATGTAGCCGTCAGTAATACAGCAGGATTAACCGCTTGCTGTTCTTGCTCTGTTAGTACCACTCTTAAACGTAAACATGCCGGACCCCCACCATTTTGCATACTCTGACTTAAATCAAATAAATCAACCCGGTTAATGCCACGATCTGCTTGTAGTAACTGTTGAACATATTGCCACACTTGAGGGTTATCTCGACATTGCTGCGGTAAAATCAAACTCACATCACCATTAGGCAACGTCACTAATTGCGAATTAAACAAATAACTACTTATCGCATCATTAACACTCACCCTATTAGCGGGTACTTCTATAATAGAAAGCCCCCCTGCCATTTTTTGTTGGAGTTGTGCATAGACGTCAGATTGATTTAAAAAAGCATATTGATGACAAAGTAACGTTTGTTGATTACCAACTGCAATAACATCATTATGAAATACACCTTGATCAATCAATAATGGATTTTGTTGCACCATAATAACGTGCTGAGGATCTAACTGATGTAATCGCGCAATAGCAGCACTGGCCTCATAAGTTTGCCTTGCAGGATAACAAGATGGGGATGGTTGATTATGCTCAAAGCCATAACGCCCAAAAACAAACATTTCAAGCCCTTGATCTTCATGTTGCATACAAAAACGGGTGTGGTTAGCCGCACCTTCATCACCTAACTGTTCAGATGCTGGTAATGGTGGATGATGACAAAAATGATTATCGTCATTAAACATCGCTGCCAAAATACGTGCCGTTGTTTGATGTTCAATTGAACGATGAAAATGGCTCGCTAAATTCGCAGGCGTTAAATGTACACGCTTATCTTGTGTATCCGCTGATGGAGACACTGTTGCTGCGTTAGCTGCCCACATGCTGGATGCTGAATAACAACTGGTTAATAGCTTAGGTGCCTGCTGTGACGCTTGTTGTAATACAGAATAATCACTGCCACTAAAACCTAATCGACGTAACATTTTTATATCAGGTCGCATCTGTGGCGCGATCACACCTTGAATGAGTCCTAAATCCGCTAGCGATTGCATTTTATTCAAACCTTGCAGTGCCGCATATTTAGGATTAGAGACTTGATATTGATGAGCTAGCGAAGCAATATTACCCGCAGATAACCCACTATAATTGTGTGTCGGTCCAACTAACCCATCAAAATTAGCTTCATATGCCATCAGCTATTTCCTCCATGATCAATATGAGGTCAGTATTTCTATTATAGCCTGTACCTATTAAATTAATTTCAGCCTCAGTTAAGAACTGATGGTTTATTATAATCATAAGTAATATTTAGCGACGTTGGTTGCGATTACCTGCCTTGATTTATAAAAATCGAAAAAAACGCCATTTAATTATTGCGTAATAGCATCAACATCCTTTAAAATTAACTCATCCGATGAGTCTTATAAGTATTTGTTATAAAAAATACCAGTTGTACTACTGTAAATAATAGCTACAATGCCCTGCCCCAAACCAAAGTGTGGCATTTCAAACTAAGGTTATGCTCTATGAAAGTAAAAGTAGTCGATTTTATCAAACGTAAACGTGAAGTGTTATCACATCACCAGTTTGAATTTAAAGACTGGCTATCACCATCAATTCGTGATTATTGGATCGAATTTCTCAATAAGGCTAATAGCAGCCACTTTGCAACTTGGGTAAAAGATCATAACCTTGTATCAATATCTAATGGTGACACAGTATCTGAACCCATTGAGATTGAAATGCATCCTGAAGCAACCAAAGTCATGAATGAACTCACTGCATCATTAGGTGAAGAAATCCATGTTGGTGAATGGTTAACTGTTGATCAATTACGTATTAATAATTTTGCTAATGTGACAGACGATCATCAATGGATCCATACTGATCCAGAAAAAGCAGCGGCAGAATCTCCTTTTAAAACAACCATTGCTCATGGTTTTTTAACGCTTTCACTCCTCTCTGTATTAACAGAAAGTGTTGATCCTGCAAGTCCCAAATTTCCATCTGCAAAAATGACCGTTAATTATGGCTTAAATCAAGTTCGATTCCCTTACCCAGTTAAATCTGGCGTGAATATTCGTGCAAGAACAAAAATTCAATCCGTAACACCGATTAAACGTGGCCTAGAAATAGTACAAGAAATTACCGTTGAAATCGAAGGCTGCCGTCGTCCTGCCTGTGTTGCTGAATCAGTGATGCGCCTTTATTTTTAATTGATTGTTAATTAATACCCCTTATTAAAAAAAAGCCGATACGTCGGCTTTTTTTATTCATAACAGTAAAATATAAGAGCATAAAGCAACCTTTAATTCATTAGGTTAACTCGTTTACTTATCGTAACCACCATTAATGTAAACCTAACTTTTCATTAATGGTTATTTACCTACAGAAGAAGACTGGTATGGTAGCCGAACATTTTTTGGCTGGGTATCATTATGAACAAGTGGATAAAATTTATTCCCCTCATTTTATTGATTGGCTACTTCATCACTTATGATGTATTTAACCAAACAAGTCAACCGACACCAACAGAACAAACAACGAACAATCAGTAACTAATCTAGTTCGACATAATATTTTCATATCATATATAGATTAGAGGTAGCATGGTGATCAATCCATGCTCTTACTGATTATTATTTATCATCTCCCCTCCTCCTTACTATTCTCACACCACACAACTCACCATAACCATTTACTTATTCGTTACATTAATCGCAGTAACCAACAACAAATAGTAACCTTACCTTGCAATTATCGCTGTTTTCATTCCAAATTTGTGATGCTATTCTCATTTCATGATCTAGAAAACAACAAAATTCTCTAGGCGAGCCATAATTAAAAACATGTTACCAAATCACATTTGTTCCAGTTTATAGGATGTGATTTGGTTTTTTTATACTAACGCTTTCCAACAACATCTTTTGTTTTATATTGTCTGCTTTACCTCTTTCACATCACAAGGTAAATTCATTGCATCCACATTTAGTCAGGTATGCATGATGTCGCCAAAAATTAGAGTACTGATTTCAGACTCAACTAACCCATGGTTCAACCTTGCTGTTGAAGATGCTATTTTCCGAACAATGTCCCCTCATCAACGGGTGTTATTTTTATGGCGCAATGACAATACAGTTGTTATTGGTCGAGCACAAAACCCATGGAAAGAATGTAATACACTAAAAATGGAACAAGATGGCATTACGTTAGCACGTCGCCAAAGTGGTGGTGGTACAGTCTTCCATGATCTTGGCAATACTAACTTTACTTTTATGGCAGGAAAGCCTGATTACAATAAAACAGTATCAACTGAAATTGTACTTACCGCGCTAAAACAATTAGGTATAAAAGGAAAAGCAACGGGTCGTAATGATTTAGTTGTAGAAGATATTGAAGGAGAGCGTAAGTTTTCAGGCTCAGCATACCGCGAAACAATGGATCGTGGGTTTCACCATGGCACATTATTATTGAGTGCGGATTTAACTCAACTGGCAAATTACCTTAACCCAGATAAAAAGAAACTTGCGGCAAAAGGGATCACCTCAGTACGTTCACGCGTAACAAATCTCAATCAAATAGTCGCAAATATTGATCATAAAATGGTGTGTGATGCCATTATTAAGACGTTTTGTGATTACTATAATGAACATGCTCAAGCTGAACATATTTCACCACAAGCATTGCCTGAATTAGCCGGTTTTAATGAAACCTTTGCTAAGTTTAGCCGTTGGGACTGGAATTTTGGTAACACACCACAGTTCACACATAGCTTAGATGAACGTTTTACTTGGGGAGGAATAGAGCTACACCTTGATGTTAATAAAGGTGTGATCACTGAAGTGAAACTATTTACGGACAGTCTTGATCCCGCACCGTTAGAATTATTAGAACAGCGATTACTCAATCTGCCTTATAATACAGCTGCCATTACAACAGCTATCAATAACTTATCCATTGAATATCCGTACCATAATGATGTATTGATGGATATTGATAAATGGTTACAAAATACGGTTAATTAATCTTATTAGCATTACAATAAAAAAATCATTGTATTGTAATGGCATAATAACAAGACCGCTTTAATCATCGGTCTTGTTATTAAAAAAACCTATTTTATAATTCCTTTTTATCACCACAATCATCGCAACATGGATTTAGCATTCGCTCTTGACAATTATATGGCTCAATATGAATAATAATATCGGCAACTTCATCTAATTCATTTAATAAATGTGTTGTGAATTTTTCGGTAATATTATGTGCACGGTCAACTGTCATTTCAGGATCAACCAGTAAATGAAAATCTAATAAAATAATACTGCCTGTACGACGACTTCTTATCTCATGAACTTCTTTAATATCTTTATCTTCAGCTGCATATGCTTGAATTTGTTTTTCAATATCAGAATCAGCGTTAGCTTCAGTCAATTCTAAAATGGCAGGCCATAGTATTTCAAATGATGCTTTGAGTATCATCGCTGTCACAATTAAAGCGGCAATTTGATCTAAATAATGGAATGTGGGGAAAAAGTAGTTTGCAATCACTGCAATAGCAACCGGCAGTGAGCTTAATGCGTCTGAACGATGGTGCCACGCATTAGCATATAAAGCTCGACTATTGATTTTTTTAGCTTGAATAACTGTCCAACGATACAGCACTTCTTTGACAACAATAGATATCACAGCTGCGCTAAACGCTAACATACCCGGTTCTGAGTGTGATTTACTGTTGATTGAATGTAATGAATCCCAGCCAATGCCAATACCTACAATAGCCAAGATAAAACCAATAAAAATATTAGTTAACGTCTCAAAACGACCATGACCATAAGGGTGCTCTTTATCGGCGGGTGCTGTCCAATAACGCGATCCAATTAGAATAGCCGTATCAGTTACCAAGTCAGAAAAACTGTGTACACCATCGGCAATAAGTGCCTGACTACCCGTAAGTTTACCGATAGTAATTTTTATAAATGCTAAAGCAATGTTTGCAATAGACCCAACCCAGGTCACTTTCTGAATTAACTTAACTGCCGTTTTAGACATAACGCCCCATAAAAAAGGAAAAATGGATTCGATTATGATAACGAATTTAACTCATTAAATGTGATCTTTTTTATATTTATAACGACTTTATTGTGTCATTTGAAATGCCATGATAACAATGACAATTAATCGTATGATCATTCACCATTCCAACAGCTTGCATAAAAGCATAACAGGTTATATTACCAATAAACTTAAACCCATGCTGTTTTAAAAATTGACTCAAAGCCAATGATTCGACAGTAGTAACCGGCACTTGATCTTTTGAAGACCACTGGTTTAATTGAGGTTTATGGTTAACAAATTGCCAGAGTGGCGTTGCTAAATTACCGTATTGACGTTGTAACGCTTGGGCTGCGCGTGCATTCGTAAACACTGAACGTAACTTACTACGGTGCCTAACGACATCATACGTTGCTATAATTTCAGTTATTCGCGTTTCAATATCTTGATCACTATAAGACGCCAGTGTATCAATATCATACCCCTCAAAGGCTTCTTTATAACTCGCTCTCTTTTTTAGAATGGTATACCAATTAAGCCCTGCTTGAGCGCCTTCTAATGTTAAAAATTCGAATAAATAACAATCATTTTTATTCACCACACCCCACTCATTATCATGATATTGTCCTTCTAACTCCGAGTGGGAAGCCCAATAACAACGTGTTTTTAGCTCTGTCATACCAACCTCATTAATAATAGTAATATTTATAAATGTTTGTTTTATTAATAAGTATACCTAAAATTATATCCATTTAATCTTAATTTATTTTAATCTGAGTTATTCGCAAGCATCATTATTACTTCAAAACACTTATCTACATCACATTATCTATATTAACTATCAATATGTAGTTTTAGTTTAGTTTCTTTACGTCATACTAATGATGTCTATAGCATAGATAGGTTCATTAAGGGATTAAGTATGAAAAATATTGCGGAATTTATCGCACAAATAGAAAATGATAAATGCACATACAATGCTTGGGTATATGCAAAAGAAGGATGCTATAAACAATTACAGTGTAGTGATACTAAGAATTGTTATTCATACCTCAGGGAAATGGTTGAATACCATTTACAAATTGTAATTGAATTGAACAACAATAAACTCGATAGTTATTTATTATTATCCGAAATTAATGTTGTAACTCATATTGCATTTAATAATCAAAAAGTTATCGCGATTGCTGCATAAATAATCAAAACTAATAATGAAAAATATTGGCTAGCTTACCATTATAATAAAAACAGATCATAGGGTCTGTTTTTTTTATCTTACTGTCACCATGGAATATCTTATAACTAAATGTAATTAAAGCCAACAATCACATATGCTCTTTGTTGGCTATAATAAACGTCTTTAATTATAAAACAAATCTTAATTTATAAAAAAGCGACATGCATCGAAAGCTTTATTGTATTTTTGACAAATTATATAGCATGACTTCTTTCCCGGCTTCACAAGCCGAATAACCTTGTTGCCAACCATCTGTAAACTGTATTGATCGATTCTCTAACGTTATATCTTGATTATAGCTATACCCTGCTACTTTGGCTTTTGCCAATGCAGATTCACAGCCTTGGTTATAACCATAATGATAAATGCTGTTGTATTTAACGTCACTTATATATTCACCGGGTAAAAATCGCATCTCACCGTCATTCGTATGCGTACAGCCAACAACTAATAATGCCATGCTACATATGGCTATCATTTTAGGTTGCATGTTATCTCCTTTATCATGCTTATTTAACTCTTTTTCAGTGTAGCAATAATTTGTATTTATAACTAAAAATAAACCTATCTCTTCGAGCCAATACAAAAAAACGCCAGCATGACTGCTGGCGTCTATTACTTACTATTAACAATGTATCGTTAGCGATTAAGGATCTTGTGACTCAGGTTTTGGTAAGTAGTGTTCAGGTTTTAAGCCTAAGAATTCAGGAAGTAGAGTACCTACTGAAATCGATGACCATGTACCTGTTAATACACCAATAAACATCGCAATAGAGAAACCTTGCAATGATGAACCACCTAACAGCCATAATGAACTGATCGTCATCAACGTCGTACCTGATGTCACCATCGTACGTGAGAACGTCGCAATAATTGCTTCATTATTGGTTGCTTCAATATCTTGCTTTGGTTTCGCAATCAAAAGCTCACGAATACGGTCGGCAATAACAATCGAGTCATTCAATGAGTAACCCAAGATTGCCAAGATCGCCGCAAGTACTGTTAAGTTAAACTCCATTTGCGTCATGGCAAAGAAACCAACAGCTAAAATAACATCGTGCATTAGGGCAAGTAATGCACCCGCAGCAAGACGCCATTCAAAACGGTAACTTAGGTAACCAAGAATACAAAGCATTGTCACCAATAATGCTAAACCACCTTGTGATGCCATTTCAGCACCCACTTGTGGTCCAACAATACTAGTATTTAATACTTGTACTTGTGCATGTAGCGGCTCAAGTACTTGAATGATGTCTGGGTAAGTTACCCCTTTCGGTGGTACGGCGTAGCGTAGAATCCAACGGCCAGGTTCATCTGCCGCAATTGCCACAACATCTTGCTTAAAACCAGCATCCATCAATGGTTCAATTTCACTGCTAGTGATTTGACTGTTCATCTGAATTTCACTAACAACACCGCCAGTAAAATCAAGACCCCAGTTTAAACCACGAATACAGATGAAGCTGATCGAGATAACCATTAGCGCAATTGACACGATACCGGTCATATAACGCAATTTAGTTAAGTGTGTAATAATCCAATTTTTCATTGCGTTAAACCCTTACATCTCGACGAGAATCACGACCCCAAACCAAGTTAATAATGGCACGGGAAGTAAATATACCAGTGAACATACTGGTTAGAAGACCTAGACCTAACGTCAATGCAAAGCCTTGAATTGGACCATTACCGATTGAGTAAAGAACCACTGCGGTGATCATAGTTGTAAAGTTGGCATCGAAAATAGTACCAAATGCGCTACTGAAACCACGATCAATTGCTTGAGCAAAACTGCGCCCATCTCGAACCATATCGCGGATACGTTCAAAAATAAGCACGTTGGTATCAACTGCCATACCGACGGTCAATACCAGACCCGCAATACCCGGCAAGGTTAATACCGCCCCTGGAATCAAGGCGATTAAACCGAAAAGCATGATCATGTTAGTAATCAATGCAATGTTTGCAACCCAACCTAAGCGACGGTACCACAATGCCATAAAGACAAGTGTTACGCCTAAACCTAATGCTAGAGCAGCAAAACCATTCTTAATGTTTTCAGCACCCAATGTTGGACCAATTGTACGCTCTTCAACGATAGTAACCGGTGCAGTTAATGAACCTGCACGTAGTAATAACGCCAATTGTTGCGCATCAGCCAATGAACCTGCACCCGTAATACGGAAACGGCTACCTAGTTGAGTTTGAATTGTCGCAACACTGATGATCTTGTTGGTTTGTACTGTTTGACCTTTCGCGTTACGAGTATATTCGCTAAACGAAGTCGCCATTGGTTGACCCACGTTATTACGTGAGAAATCTGACATCATGCTGCCACCAGCACTGTCTAAGGTAATATTAACCTCAGGAGAACCCATCTCACCCATGCTCGCACGTGCATCGATAATATGATCACCTGTTAATACTGGCTTACGGCTAACACGTACAGGACGACCATCTTTGTCGTCAATGATCATTGTGCTACCTGTACCTTCTTGCTTAACAGCGTAGAAAGCCAAACTTGCCGTTGCACCAATAACGTTTTTCGCTGCTGCTGGATCTTGTACACCAGGAAGCTCGATACGAATACGGTTTTCACCTTGGCGCTGTACAGATGCTTCTGTAATACCAAGTTGCTCAATACGACCACGCATAGTTTGCAAGTTCTGCTGTACGGTTAGGTTACGCAGATTGGTTTGCTCATCTTCACGCATAGACAATACTAAGTTATCGCCTTCGCCATTCTTCGCTTGCCATTGTGGATATTGAGTACGAAGGTATGTACGAATTTTATCATTCGCTTCTTCACTTGGCAGACGCACAATAACTTGGTTGCTCTTGGTCATTTCTGAACGTGCAGCACGAATATCTTGCTTACGGAAATCACCACGAAGATCATCAGTCAGCTGCTGGGCATGCTGCTTATAAACTTCTTTCATATCAACATCAAGTAAGAACTGCACACCACCACGTAGATCAAGACCTAACTTAATAGGCTCAAAACCTAGGCCTAATAGCCATTTTGGTGCTGCGGGTTCTAATGCTAACGTTAAACGATCTTCATTATGAATAATGCTGTTTAACGCTTCTTTAGTGTTGGTTTGTTCTTTGGTTGAATTAACCACCACAATCGTGCGAGTTGGCTGCTGTTCAATAGTTTTGGCTTCAATGCCTTTTTCTTTTAGAACACGTTGAATCTCAAAAGGTGTTGGCATTACGCCGCCTTTCGCACTAATTTGTACTGCTGCATTTTCGCCATACCACGTCGGAATAGCACTAAGCAACATAATCGAGACCGTCACAATTAACACAACATATTTCCATGCTGAGTAATGATTCAGAATCTGTTTATTATTCTTTTTTCTCATTATTTTAAGCCATATATCTAGCAACAAATCATATTGTTGCGACCGATAACACATCAATAATTATTATTAACTTTTCTCTTTAAATTAAAGAAAACAACCCATTATTATCATATTCACAGCCGATAATATTAAGTATTAAGTAATAGCTATTGATAGATTTAATACATAAATTAATAAAACGTTTTATGTGTAGATGAAAGCAACATCACTAAGTAAAGCACACCATGCCATAAATGACACAAGCGCCTGTAATGTCTTATGCAGTAACGAACGAATGTCCGTAATGTGAATAGAGTAAATTCGAGTCTTTCCAGCCGGATACGCGTGACGAAGAGGGTTTTATATTTAAAATCCAATCACTTTGTGGGCTGAGGGGCTCCGCATACCCAATGGCAAGCATCGGTATAGGAAGTGAGGGAAATTCAAAGGCTAATTCAAACGTCGGCGCAATTTCATCAGCACTATGATAAAAACTATTTAACGATCGTGTCGAAATATTAATCATATTTTGTAAATTAATCACTTCAGCGCGATGATGTTTACTACTGTGTGGGGGTAGATTTGTTGGTGATGGAAAATTCCATACTAACTTGGTGCTATAAAAGGAAACAGGTAAACCGTTATTACTTACATAGCGATCTGTTGGATGTTTTTGTATCGGTGTTTGATCCGTCTCATGATGATACAGAAACTGCTCAGTATAACTTGCTCTATCTATCGTCACCGCAGCTGGGTTAACCACTTTAGGGTTAAGCACTGGTGCTTCAAGAACATCCGTATAAACAGGATTGGTCGAAGTGAAATGCATAATATTGGTATGTGACGATGCGGAAGCAAATGAACTTGCTCCTAAACATAACACCAATAACATCATACGTAACACAGCTAACAACATTGAGGTTGATTGAACCAATCCATAAAATAAAAGTGAGTGTAATGATAATTGGCAACCCAAATGGTTACAAGCGATTAATCTCGAATAATTAATCCTATCGGTAAACCTCCCTCGTTTGAACAAAATATATACAATTAATACTCACTTTACGCAATAATGGAGTCTGCTATGATGTTACGAGTTGATCACAATTAACATCAAGGAAGTATTAGCTATGACAGCAAACGTTGCTTTTTTAGGACTTGGAACTATGGGCTATCCTATGGCTGGCCACCTCGCCAAGGCCGGCTATCACGTCACCGTTTATAACCGCACCCAAGCAAAAGCCGACACTTGGACCCAAGAATACAATGGCACTATGGCCCTCACACCTTGTGACGCGGTAAAAGATGCCGACATTATTTTTACTTGTGTGGGTAATGATGATGACGTACGTGAAATCTATAAAGGACAGCAAGGTATTTTAGTCACCGCTAAACCGGGGGCTATTTTAGTTGATCACACGACGGCATCAGCAGATGTTGCACGCGAAATTGCCGATGCAGCACATGCTATTGGTTGTGACTTTTTAGATGCCCCCGTTTCAGGTGGTGAAGCTGGCGCGATCAATGGCTGCTTAACTGTCATGGTTGGCGGTAATGAAGCGGTATTTAATAAAGCCAAACACGCTATTGCACAATATGCAAAAGCTACAACGTTAATGGGCGAAACAGGTTATGGCCAAATAACGAAAATGGCTAATCAGTTATGTATCGCAGGTGTATTACAAGGCTTATCAGAAGCCGTAACACTCGCTAAAGCGGCTGGACTTGATATTCACACCATGACCGAAGTCTTAAAACATGGCGCTGCCGGATCATGGCAATTAGAAAATCGTGCTCAAACCATGGCGGCTGATTCTTTTGACTTTGGCTTTGCTATTGATTGGATGCGTAAAGATCTTGCGATTTGCTTTGATGCTGCCGAAAAACTTAATGTTGAACTTCCATTAGCAAAACAAGTTGATAGCGAATATGAAAAGCTACAACAACGTGGGTTTAATCGCGCTGATACCTCAATCTTAATCAAACAATTTGATAAATAGTGACTTAACATAGCGAAAACTAAATACAACAAAGCCGTAGCAATAACGATTACTACGGCTTAATTATTTTTTATATCTAGGGTGTTTATCTAGTAAAAGTATTCATTATAGCGCGACAAAAATACCCGCTAAGGTTGCACTCATTAAGTTCGCCAACGTCGCTGCCATTACGGCTTTAAAACCCAATTTTGCCACATCACTACGACGCTCAGGTGCCATTACACCAATTGAACCAATCTGAATCGCAATCGAACCAATATTAGCAAAACCACATAACGCAAAGGTAATAATAACTTGAGTATGTTGTGATAATGTCTCTTTGATTGATGCAAAATCCATAAAGGCAACAAATTCATTAAGAATCAGTTTTTCACCAATGAACGTACCCGCAGCCATCATTTCATGAGCCGGAACACCAATCACAAAGGCTAATGGAGAAAAGATATAACCCAGAATAAGTTGCATACTCAGTGGCGTAGTTGCAAACCATTGTGACGCAGTATCCATACCAATTGCAGACGTTAAACTCGCAAGACCATAACCCACTTGCTCAAGGCCAGCATTCGCCATCGCAATCACACTCACAAATGCAATGAGCATCGTACCAATTGCAACCGAGACTTTCATACCATTCATTGCGCCCGCAGCCAATGCATCAATCGCATTACTGTGCTCACTGGTCGCCATTTCGATTTCAACTTGCTCTTCTGGTACTTGTTGTTCAGGCACTAAAATTTTCGCCATTAACAAACCACCAGGTGCGGCCATAAAGCTGGCTGCAATCAAAAATTTAAGATCAACACCTAAGCCTGCATAACCACCCAACACAGAACCTGCAACAGATGCCATGCCACATGTCATTACAACGAAAAGTTCAGAGCGGGTCATTTTAGCTAAGAATGGACGCACCAATAATGGTGATTCACCCTGTGACAAAAATATGTTACCCGTTGCGACTAATGATTCAGCACGGCTAGTGCCCAATAATTTTTGAATACCACCACCCAACACTTTAATGACCCATTGCATAATACCGAAGTAGTACAACAATGAGATTAAGGCACTAATGAAGATAACCAATGGCAACACACGGATCGCAAACACAAAACCGCTTTTCTTTATATTAGATAAATCACCAAAAACAAACTGAATGCCAACATCAGCAAAGCTCAATAACCCCGCAATACCATGGCTCATTGCACCCAGCATTTTTTGGCCAAGAGGCACATACAATACCAATGCTGCAAAACTCGCTTGTAACACTAAAGCACCCAGCACTGTGCGCCAATTGATCGCTTTACGGTTATCTGAAAGTAAAATTGCGAATAAAACCAGTACGACAATACCGGCCAAACTAATTAACAACTGCATTATTTCATCCTATGATGTTGCGAATAATGTAGGTATTGATTGTGTTGTGACATCGGAAAAACATTTGCTGAAAAATCAACAAAGGATGGGGATTACGCCAATATGCGCAAACAACTAAAGGGGTGTTCGTCCAATGGTACAACATACAAGTCACCTAAATTAACAAGCTATAGTTAACGCCGGTCCAACTCCGTGGGTCGTTCACATATCCTAGTGACAGCTTGTAATAAGGTGGCTGAACGTAATTGTTCTGGCCGAGGCGGGAGTATATAGAGATCTTGGTCACATTAAAAATTTAGTATAGTGTTTTTTTACATTTATACATAATTCGCACAAATAACATGCTAAATAGCGTTTTTATTACTATTTCATTGAAAAAAACGCACAAAAAAGCCCAGCTATTTTCATATAACCAGGCTTTTACAATTTAAATATACCACCAGCAAATATTAATGACTGACAAAATAGACCATTAATGATTATTTTGTTAACGCGTTATTGAGCCATTCATCAAATGCAGTTTTAGGCATTGCACCATTTAACATATCAACCATCTTACCGTCTTTAAAGACCATAATGGTTGGAATACTACGAATACGGTATTGACCTGCTAATGCTTGTTGCGCTTCTGTATCGATTTTAACGAAACGAGCAGCACCATTACGCTCGGTTGCTACATCAGCAAAAACGGGCGCAAAACCTACGCATGGGCTACACCAAGGGGCCCAAAAATCAACAACAACAGGTTTATCACCATTAATCAAATTTGCAAAGTTATCAGCAGTACCTTCAATTGGCATACCATCAAGTAATTTTTCTTTGCAAGTACCACATGTCGCTTCATCATTCACACGATCAAGGGGTAAACGGTTTAATGTTTTACAATGTGGGCAGCGAGTTGTCATGGTTGTCATAATAAATGTCCAGATCTAAGTCTAAATTATATTTATTTAATCTATCTTTATCATTATTAAAATAAAAGCTGTTTTTACTGATTAAGCTGATAGGAAAAACCTATGGATTCAGATTAGTGTTATATCATGCGCGGTTAACATTAAACGAATGTAAAAAACCAAACGGATTAAAAGCTTAGGTTTTTAATCCGTTTAACACTTCTTACAACGCTACTCACTCAATGGCTGTGTTACTACGGTATTATTTACCTTAGAACAAGTTAAACCCAATGTATCGAGTTTGGTAACAAATGCTTGAGCTTTACTTTCACAGTAACCAATCTCATGGTTTGCACTCCATAAAATTTGGCTACCACTTGCTTTGGTGTATTTAACCTCGCAAGGCACTTTGCTACCCGATTGGCTATAAACTACCTCAACAGTGCGCTCTGCGCTGCCATCTTTACACACATACATATCTTGTGCTGATGCTTGAAAAGACAAAATAGACAACATCAACAATAACATTACTTTCATAATAACCTCAGGATAAAAGCTTTCGTATTAAGTTTAGTCGGCTTGAGAATTAACACCTCAATCCCTCACATTTTATAATGCTAACATTTGTATGATGTACTGCCGATTAACAATCGTTATACCGTCGACTATTACGTAATATTCTGGATCATATTAAAAAAACGGTCATCTGCGCTCGCAATGGTAAAACCACATCGAGTATATAAATGATAAGCAGGACTGATTTTAAACACTCTTAACCTCAACTGTTTTACGCCATATTCACGTGCTAATCGAACAGACTCCGTAATAGCTTGAGCACCAATACCTTGATTTTGATATTGAGCGCTAACTTGAAGATCGCGTAAATAGCATTCGTCATCACCAACAGCTAATCGAATAGCACCTACCACTTCACCATCACACACTATGTCCCAATTTTCTAACCCGGTTATTTGCTCTACTATTGTTGGTTGCTCCCAATTAACAGCATAATGCTCATAATAAGTACGCATATTGTTATATGTGATCTGCGCTGACGCTGATAAATCACGGGTTGATTGGTATAAAATCATCGGCTCTTTCCTTCGTTATCACAACGCTCATTACCACAACACTGTGTAAGCTTCATTAATCGGGTTTATTAACAATCGCTAGCCACTGTTGCTGAGTGATTGCATATAAGCAGTGTCGCTCTAACCGATTTCCTTGATCCAATTTAGGATGATTAAAATCCTGCTGTGTATTTTTCATTCCGATTTTAGCCATAACCCGTTGCGAAGGCTGATTCTGCAAGGCAGTGAAAGCAAAAACTGACGAAGCTTTAAGAACCTCAAAAGCAAACTGTAATGCTTTTGTTGCCGCTTCAGGCGCATAGCCTAATCCCCAATATTCAGCTGATAATCGCCAACCTATTTCGATAAAGGGAGCATTAGGAATGCCACTGGTTTCATCTTGACTATGTAGCCCCACAAAGCCAATAAACTGCCCGGTTGATTTTAACTCCACCGCCCAAAATCCCCATCCGCGTTGTGCTATAAGTTCTTCTATTCTAGAAGCTTGCGCATCACTTTCATTATTGGACAATATTGCAGGAAAATAGCGCATTACTTGAGGATCTGCGTTCAACTGAGCATAAGCACGATAGTCATTCGGCTTCCATTGCCGAAGAATAAGGCGTTGCGTTTCCATATGCATGTTTACTCCTTGTTATATTCTTTATCCTTACCACATAGAGATATATCAACGATGAGTTGCATCAACAACATCTAATCATCATAATTTCAACAATAACTTTTGAATATTGATATTTTCAGATTGAGATTAATGATTATGGATAAGAAATTAATACACCAAGGAATAGAAACGTTAAGCCTTATCGATCAAGATATAGCACAAGCGGTTAAGCAATATGGTTTGCCTGATGGTCGTACTTACCCAAAAGGGTTTGAAGCTTTCCTTTTTACTATTATTAGTCAGCAATTATCGACTAAAGTGGCAATAGCAATCACTGATCGAGTATTAGCATTAATGCCAGCTTGCACCCCAGAACAATTTATTCAAATTCCAACACAAGCATTAAGAGATGCAGGCTTATCTCACCGAAAAATTGAATATACACAAGGTATTGCAACCGCAGCATTAGAAGGCAATTTTGATATCGATGGATTGCAACACCTTGATGATGAACGCGCAATCAAAACAATCATTAACATGCGAGGCCTTGGTCGCTGGAGCGCAGAGATCTACTTAATGTTTGCTTTAGACAGACGTGATATTTTTCCTGCCGATGACTTAGGCGTCCTTTTAGGTTTACAAAAGCTAAAAGGATTAGCATCAAAACCAACACCAAAAGAAGCACGTGACATGGTAACGCATTGGGCTCCGTGGCGAAGTGTTGGCTCACTATTTTTATGGCATTATTATCATCAAAATTAAAGACAGCAATACAATACGAGCATATTCATACGTTAATAATGATGATTTTATTACTATAGTTTACAAGTGCTATTTGAAATAAAAGAACACTTTTAATAAATACAGATATTTGAGGGAAAAATATCACTCGAAGTAAAAACACGGTAAGAATAACCCGTGTTTTTACTTCAACAGTTGTTATAACAAAAGAGGGAAATACCAATAACAAACGTATTAAAAAACCAATAATTACCCTGTTACTTAATTATTGACTGCATAACAAGACCATCCAAAACCTGCCAATTTTTCAGTGAATTGTTGCGCTTTCGTTTCGCAATAACCTATTTTATGCTGAGCGCTCCATAAAATTTCACTGTGATGATTTTTAGTATATTTAACTTCACACAAGGTATTACTGTTTGGGGCATGATAAATCACTTCAACATCACGCTCAGCCTGGCCTTTAGTACACTCGTATCTACTTTGTGCGAATGTTTGAAAAGAAATAACAGCCAACATTAAAAGGATAATATGCTTCATTGTAAATCCAGAATAGTAAATTTTGGCCTAATCTTACTCCTTTTCATCATCACCAACACACGCCATTGTGTCAAAAGTGTCCCCAAAGATACTTTTATCTCGCTAATCATTTACCTCATAAATAACAACAAATTAAATCATACGCACAACGATATCAATGTACCTATTATCCACAGCAGAGCTGTGGACAGCCAAATATTTAAGCTCTTATATTTGGATCCTAAAAAATAAACCATTTCACCTGAAATAGACTCTTTTACTATAAAAGTTACCGCTAATTATTCAAATTATTGGTCAAATAGGTGCTATTACTATATTTCACGATCGACAACACCCACAATATTGACAGTTATTGCGGTATTTTCATCTAATTATAAAAAGCTATATCTAACTAGGGTGTAACTGGTGACTCGCCGACTTTCCTTTGCACCAATGCCCGCCAGCATGTTGTTTGAATGCACACATTTGGGACCATCTACCACTTACGTTAGCGTAATGTTCCATAAATTGTTCGCTATGCTCAAGCCAAGCATCTGCTTTTATTCCTAATTGTTGCAAAATCTTGGGCTGATTAGGTACAAGAAAGCCTTTTTTATCATTTCGAATACAGCGACCAGTCCAATCAATAAGTTCGAGGTAATCGGCAAAAGCAAAGTTTATTCCCGCTTTTTTAGCTTGATGTTCTGCGCCAACAAAGGGTAATAATTGGAAACGAGAGGTATTTGATGATGATTGTTGTGTCGATGTTTTCGTTTGGTGATGTTCACGAATACGCTGCTGAATTGAGGTAAAATCTGATTGATCTAATGACGGTGTAATACCAGCCCTAATCGGATTTAAATCAACATACATCATGCAAGATAGTAACGCTTGTTCATCAAGAAGAGCTTGTGACTTAAACCGTCCTTCCCAAAAAGACCCTTTACATTGATCTTCTTTATTGGCTTTACGGGCTATTTCTTCATTAAGACAACGCATAAACCAGCTAATACTGCCTAATCGTTGCTGCCATTCAGCCACTAAGTCTGATAATGCTTGTTGTTTATCCGAGCTGATTTTCCCTTCTTTTAAAAAATCGACCGCGATAGGATGACCATTAAATAACTGCAACCAGCGTGATATCACCGCTTCTGAAGTTAACTTTTGTTGTTGTTCCGTATCTATTTTAAGTACCAAATGATAATGGTTACTCATCACCGCATAAGCACACACGTCAATACAAAACACAGCGGCTAATTGTTTGATTTTATTTACTATCCAACCGCGACGGTGCTGATAGTTTTTACCGTCATATGGATCATCCCCACATAAATATGCACGACGTACACAACGATTAATTACATGATAAAAAGGCGTAATTTGAGGCTCTATCAATTTGCGTCTTGAGATAGTCATTCGTTTCACCATAAGCAACTTGAAGCTTAAGTGTAGTAGCTCATGGTTGATGTGCAAGGCTATGGCTGTCCTTTGTTTTCTTTATTTGTTTTCTTTAACCCGCTCATATGTTTCTTTCATTTCTTCTGGAGCAATACCATATTCATAATTAGCCAAATAACCATCTTTATAGACCGTCATTCCATTGTCACTCCAACTAACTTTAATGGTTGCCGTTTTACCATCTTTACTTCCCATAAGTTTGAGCATTTCAGTATCAATCAAAATGGCTTTTATCGTTTTAATACGTTTAAAAGATTGAAATTCACTCGATACAGGTAACTCACCATAAGTCTTAACCCAAGTAGACTTAGGAACTAACCATTGATTATAAATATTATCAACAATCGGAGTTATTTTACTCGTAATTACAATATCATTTGTCACACGGTTAGAGGTTTCAACAATAAAACCACCTTTAGTATCAGAAATATAAGTCGGAAAAACTGAACCCATTTCAGTATCTGTGGGTAATCGTCCTAATGTTTTATCTTTCTTTACAAAAACTTGAGCATGTTCAAATTTAGCCATGATTTCAGGGATTTTCTGAAATTCAACGGGAGCAGCAAACACATTACAAGTTAAAGTGAATATAGAAGCAGCAAATATGGTTTTTATCATTTTCATTATCTTATTCTTTAATATCACAGTCAAAAGACTCAGTGAATAATGCAACATTACCTATCCCATCTTACAAGGTAAACGCCCAGTGACTATTGATAATTATAATTGTGCATTTCCTCACATTACTCACTCTCTAAATAAATCATTCATCATCCCTGACAATAGCGTTAACAATTGTCTATTTTATAAAGCGAAAATTATGGCTGTCCTTTGTTTTCATAAAGCGAAAATTATGGCTGTCCTTTGTTTTCATTGTTTTCAGCAACCGCCTTTAGCAACTAAATCCCTACTACATTCAGCCCTTGATAGTGATAGAATCTCCGCATCAAAATTACCGAGAAACTCTATGTTTATCCATCACGTTAATGACATCGACTGGCTAGTGATTACAGCTTTTGAAGAACTGAAAACTTTATTTATCGAAGAAGCTGGTGCGATCCCCGGTTGCTTCTCTACCACCAGCGAATTGAACCTGATTGATCAAGCCAAGCGCACTTATGGATATTTGCCTACACTCAGCGGCATAATCACCGATACAGGCACATTTCAACGCCAGAATAGCGAAGAAGATTTAGACCCACAGCTTGCCTGCCTAGTTGAGGGACGTGGTCGAGTGTTTATCTATCACGGCAGCTTTGTGGCTTTTGTGAATGACGAGCAAACCTTTATTACTCGAATGGACTAACAAATTAATCCCACAAACACCCACCTCATCTACATTTTATCGGCAAAATACGCCATGATTTCAGCGGTCGTCATTTCTTTGGTTTGATTAGTAAAACAATAATAACTAGGGCGGGCATCGCTGAAATACTGCATATTCATTGTTAGCCCGTTTAAATCAGGGAACAAACCTACAGGCATATTATATTCACCACTGGCTTTTATTTTATAGAACAAATGAGTGCCACATTCAGAACAAAAACCACGCGATGCCCAAGCTGATGATGGGTATATTTTAATGTTCTCTTCACCTTCAAAGGTTACTTGAGTACCACATTGAACAGCAAAAAATGGCGCACCACCCCACGTTCGACATGACTGGCAATGACACACTGAAAACTTAGGATTAACGTCTACTGCAACAATTGTTACCGCACCGCAAAGGCAGCTTGCTTTTGAATCTAACATAGTAAAACACCGTCAATTAATGGATAGAGAAGAATAGATATCCAGTCATCATAATTACACATTAAATACTGTATATAAACACAGTCCTATTTTGTGATGTTACTCAAAGAATATAGGACAGCCACATATTTACGTTAAAAATTCAATACTCTATGAGTAGATTCCCTATCGTCCTCCAGAACATTCACTGTAGGAAATGACGATAATCAGTCCTGACAATAACATTAATTCTTATCTGTTTTCTAAAGGGAAAGTTATGGGTGTCCTATGTTTTTTTGGTGTCCTATGTTTTTTTCTTCCAACACTTGAATAGGTGTCGGCTGCGCGACACATATCCTCATCTGTTATACATTAGATCCACGGCGGATGATGAATTACAATTTCATCAGGGCTATTTAGTGATTTAAGATACTGTGTTGCTTGCTTTAATGATACTTTATGAGCGTTAGGGTTCGACCTAACAAAGCTAATAAAGTCTTCAAAAGTATATAGATCTTCTTTTGCACCAAAAGCAAAGTACTTTGGAATCTCAAAGTCTGCACTATCAAAACAGTTGTCTAAGTGATAAATCAGCCCTCGAATATAACCTTCGACATAAGCGACCCCAGTATAACTTTTGACTTTTCTTTTCTCTGACTGAATATGTTGATATCCAACAATTAGTTTCTGTAACCAACATGGATGAGAATATTCACCTGAATATCGATTTTTTTGTATCCTTTGAAGCGCATGAATTACCCCATCTTGGTAACAAGCAGCATAGATGATCTGTGGGCATTCAGTGTTGCTAACTTTATTAGCCATTTCGATGTGCTCATCTGCGAAATCACTTAGTATGAATGAAGACAGCTCGTAGGAAAGATCTGGAAGTAAAAGGTCTCGCTCAACTGCCTCTTGCTTTACCAATTCTAGGAAGTAAGTTCCATCGGTTACGATTGGAATAAGCCCAGCCTCTCTAAATCGCTCAGCCTCAACTTCAAAAGGAGTCACTACATACGCCTGTCGATGTAGAAGATCCATTTGAGATTTTACCAAGCCATATACCTCTTGAAAATCACTATCACGCATTGAATAACCAATAAAAATAACTGTTTGAGTCGCCAAGATGGTTTTGAGCATACCACCAATCAACTCCTCATTGAGACGCCTAGTACACTCCGTGTAGTCATCCTCTGTTGCTACAACAGTTGAAAGATTATCGATTGAACCGTGAATTTTTAATATACGGCGGTCTGCAACCTCCCAAAATGCTAAATCACTATCTAAGACAAAAGGCGTTGCATGAGAAAAGTCTTCAAAATAAGTATCCCAATTTGTCGTAACGATATTTTTAACAGGGAAAAGAGTTCCAATTGATTTATGAAAAGACGTAGCCATTTTTTGCAATTCAGGGAAAGAATCAATGGTTTTAAACCTTGAACGAATCATTTGTAACAGCTTCATACGTCCATTTGGTTGGTTACAGAATTCTTGCATCATTTGCGGAAAGCTTAGGTCTTTATCGGATACATTAATCTCCTTTGCTACCTGCTCATAAAAGTTAATATTTAATACAGTTGGAGCTTCTGTGCTAATACCCGCCCCAGTAAAAAACGTAACTTTCCCTGCTAGTACTTCATCGACTAACTCCTTTGGAAGCTGTACATCAATATTATTTTTGCAACCAACACAATCGCAATTATTTTCATGAGATTTCAAAACATTCTCCTAATGTATAACAACTTGCCCGAATTTGTTCTTTGAACATACGCCGTATTTATCTTTTCATAATATAAAAAGCATTATAAATCCAAGAATATAGGACAGCCATATATTTACGTTAAAAATTCAATGCGCTATGAGTAGATTCCCTATCGCCCTCTTGGGCATTCACTGTAGGGAATGACGGTAATCAGCCCGGACAATAGCGTTAATTCTTGTCTGTTTTTTAAAGGGAAATTTATGGGTGTCCTATGTTTTTTTCATCATGACATTCGTAATATTTACTTATATAAGGCTGCTTGGGCTTGTCCAGCACTTCGGATAAGTGTCGGTTGCGCAACACATATCCTTATCGGTTAAACGCAGCTAAAAAACAATGCAGGGCTGATATTATATTTAGATGAAATAGCTTGAATATGCTCTTTCGTTAGCTTACGAGAACCATTAAGGATCATTGAAACTAAACTTTTACCACCAATGACATCTTTTAAGTCATCAGCTTTAAGTTGATACTGATCCATTAATACACGTAGTGTTGCTACACCATCATCTAAGTGCTCAATACGAGCATTAAACTCTGCAAATTCATCGGCATGATCTTCCCAACGTTCGATAGAGACTTCTAAAACCTCAATTAATGGTTTGTAGATATCATATTCTTCAATAAGATCTTCCATTAACGCCAAGGCTTCAGCATATTCCTCTTCCGTTGAAATATGACCGACAAAACTAGCCATTGAAAATAATTGTAATGCTGTTGATTTAACTTGATTAAAATTTTTCATTTCGACTCCTTTGCGTATTTGGCACATAATTTGTCATATTCTGCGTGAGGAACAATATGCTTAACAAACATTCTGTTAT
This sequence comes from Photobacterium iliopiscarium, assembly GCF_003026395.1. Classification (GTDB taxonomy): domain Bacteria; phylum Pseudomonadota; class Gammaproteobacteria; order Enterobacterales; family Vibrionaceae; genus Photobacterium; species Photobacterium iliopiscarium. Next base: position 190,455 of record NZ_PYOO01000001.1, read on the forward strand.
CTCGAAATTCGATAAAAGTCATTAATCGTAAATTATTCCCACCGATATCCAGAACATACCATTTATCTTTATACTTAAAGTTATCTAAGCTTGGGTAAACATTTTTCATTTCAAGTGGATTTGAAAAGTTATTATTTTTTAATGATTTATATATTGCATCAATGGCCGCAGCATCATTCGGGTATTTTTTTGCCGCATCACTAAAAGGTTTTCTTGATATTACGTGCATAAACACCTCTAAATTCACTATATGTGAATATAGCACCTACGAACAAAGTTCACAAGTTGTGAACTCACAAGAATACAGGACAGCCATATATTACTTTAAACATTCAACACTCTGTAAGTAGATTCCCTATCGCCATCGCGGGCATTCACTGTAGGGAATGACGGTAATTGTTTGGGGGTATTTAAACAAAAAAGGGACACTACGATGAGCATCCCTAGGAAGAGTTCAGAGTGCGAGCTATAACAGTTTGCTTATACCTCGCGTTAATAATGTAAGTTGCCTTACTTTGCCTCTGACATTGCTGTACGTTCACGATTTGGAACGTTGTAATGCGGTTAACGAATAACTGATACATGCACCTCGCCTCGTTGGCTAATGCGCTAATTCATCCCATTCTTAATGCAATAAACCCAACTCTCTGGCTTCGGCAAGGGTTAACCCACTTGCTTGAATATCGCGTAGCATCTCAATGCGTCGTCGTGCAGCACCTTGCTGCTTCTTGCTATCTGCGATGTTGGTTGCTGAATCGTCTTTGTGTTCCCACTTAGATGAAACGGCAGACATTTCTGAATAATCAATAGAGTTAATAGACACAATACCCTCCTAAAGAAACCTGTGTCGACATGCAGTACTTAGTATCAAAGGTTTTTAATTGAAAAAAGCACATAACAACAACTTTGTGAACAAGGCCATATTCGTAATAAAATTACTAAAAAAGACTAGTAATAGATCTATTTATTGCGTAGTTTTGATCATTCATGCTTTACAAATAACGCATGCTTAAACGCAAAATATTTATTCCGTTATGTCGCCCTTTTGTCCCATGTGTTTATCCACTTTTACTCATAAAACACCCTACTAAGTTCATACCATCACGTTAATACCATTAGAAGTAAAAATTATTAACGATATAAACAGTTAATGCACTTCGTTGTTTCACTATTAACAACAGATTAGGTATCATTTTACAGTCTAAAATGTGAAACTTTACATTACAAAAATTTACCTATAGCTCGCTATCTAAAAAGCGTACCGTTACAAGATAGCTTTAATTAAGGTCCACTATTATGAATGCAATGTTATCTGAACGTGCCCAACCAGGCGCTTTATCAAATCCAAATACGTTTGCTGAATATCTTACTTTTGTTTTTAAAGCAGATATTGATGCCGAAGCCGTAAGCGATGCCTTCGCTAAAATTCAGATCATTGAAAAATCCATTGGCCAAAAAGATTCAGACGCAGATCTTAGCTTTACACTAGGTGTCTCTCAACACGGTTGGTCAACCGCTTTCCCTACAACACCGGTTCCTGCTTTACTACAAGATTTTAAAGCGATGGTTGATGGCGAACGCCAATTCCCTAGCACCCCTGGTGATGTATTTATCATGATTAAATCTGAACGTATGGATTTAAACTATCAAGCCGCTAAATACCTTGCACAATCATTTACTAAAGTAGCAACATTAATTGAAGATATTCAAGGCTTTAAATACCTTGATAGCCGCGACATGATTGATTTTGTTGATGGTACTGAAAACCCTAAAAATACAGCACGTCTAAATGCTGTATTAGTGGTTGACGATCTTGATATTCACCAAGGTGGTAGCTACTTAACGGTTCAACGTTATATTGACCGTCAAGGTTTATGGGACAAGCAGCCAACTGAATACCAAGAGCAAGTTATCGGTCGTACTAAGCTTGATGATATTGAACTTGATGATGATGTGAAGCCTGTATGGGCGCACAACAATAAAAGTAAAGTGATCATTGATGACACAGAAATCAAAATGCTGCGTCAAAACCGTCCGTTTGGTAATGCGATGGAACATGGCACCATGTTTATCGGTTTAACTGCATCACCTGTTATTATGAGCACATCATTGCAACAAATGATCTTTGCTGACAGTAACGGCCATTACGACCGTTTACTTGATTTTGTTGAAGCGAAAACAGGTACTAACTACTTTATCGTTTCTCAAACACTATTAGACACTTTTGCTGACTAATCTTGTTTAATAATCTGTAAATTTTTCAGCCCATTGGCGTTTATCGTTAATGGGCTGATTTTGTAATAACACCCAGAGCAATATAATTAACGAATATAAATCAGCATAAGTAAATCTTTGTTATCACTAACTCATTGAATCTATTAAGCCTCGTTTTATTTAACAGAATAATGGCTTGCTTCCTAACAATTTCTGTTGTCCCCTATAAACTTATTTATTATTAGCGCTTTTTTATCTCGTATATGAAAAGGCATTTTCTCTGGGGGCCAGAATGTACAACACCCTGTTTTCTCGCGTATCACTCGCTGCAATGATTGCTGTTGTTGCGGGTTGTAGTTCAACACCACCACCACCGCCAACACCGGCACCTGATTACAGTTTTAAAACAGCAGCCCAAAAATTCATCGCTGCCGATAGCGCGCGCAGCAATGGTGTTGTTGTTGATAAAGGGATGTTTTATCCAAAAGAAACCTTTGCTTATAGCTACCGTTATTGCACCAATAGCGATCAACAAGCACAACAAGATATGGCACAATTTAATCAGTTAGCCGCCAAGACTTGTTCAGTTAACAAAGGTTCACTGGTTAATTTAGATACTGGCACGTGGTGTGTCCAACATGCCAATACAGATCAAGAAACGCCCCTCTTTGCTGCTCGCATTTCTTCTATTGATCTATGGGCTGATATTTGTTCTGGTGGCCCTTTCGTCACTATGCGTATTATTGAAAACCGTGATATTCCGCAGTCAGCATGGGTAGATGGTGCCGCATTATTAGGTTATCAACCTTATTCTGTGCATCGTACATTAATGAGCTCTAAAGCCATTGAGCAACTTGATGACGCCACTCCACCACCAGCAGAAGAAGCATGGACTGAAGAGACAGCCTTTATTGCGACTCATGTAGGTGAGACTGTGTGTATGTATAAAAAGTCGAAAGACGATGCTTACGGCGTGACGTATAAAGGCACGATTGAGAGCGTAAAGGATAACCGTGTACGTGTACTTGCAACACGTAAGATAAAAGGTGATGTGCGTATCGCACCAATCTCTACACCGTTGCCATGGCACAAAAAAGCCATTATCGAAGCAGACGCTAAATCTTGGTTTATCTGTCAATAAAACGAGTTTATTTGTCAATAAATTAGTTTATCTGCTACAAAAAAAATAACGGCTACATTTAATCAATAAATGCAGCCGTTATTTTTTCTTCAATCAATTTACACTATAAATTGATTAAAAAAAGCCAACGTTTCACAAAGTGCTTGATTACGTATTATGTCTTTTTCCATTAAAATTTCGTGGCGCGCATTACGTATCACTTTCATATGACAGTATTTATTCTGACCACAAAACCGTTGATGACTATTATTATCAACAATAGTGTCACTACCCGCTTGCAGTAAAAGTATGGGAATGTCTATTTTTTCAACATCTCGAATACAGTGATCTGCCGCCTCAATGGCTTGCCATAACCAACGAGAGCTTGGACCACCAATACGTAACTCCGGATGGATTTGATATAAATGCTTTGCCCAAACATAACGTAATTTACTTTGGCACAAGGCGTTATCTTCAAATGGCTCTTCGTGGTAAGGTTTTTGTCCTAAGACATACGCAGGTTCGTGTTGATAATGTTCCATGATCTTAGCGATAGAAGATGCCACCAGCTTTAACGGCACAGGCATGTAAATACCAAACATTGGTGCATTCAGCACTACCGCATCAAAATGGCTATTGTATTTTTCTAAGTAAAGGGTGGTAATTGCACCGCCCATTGAGTGAGCCAATAAAAAACGATGTTGATAGGTTTTTTCTTTATTAACGACGTCAGTAACAAATGCATGTAAATCATCAACATAATCATCAAAATTATCTACATGTCCTAACTCAGGATCTGTCGTTAATCGTTCAGAAGCACCTTGACCACGATGATCATAACCATAAACATCATAACCTTGTCGTGAAAATTCAAAGAAAATCTCTTGATACTTCCAAAAACTCTCATTACGGCCATTTACAATCACAATACAGCGGGTATTAATAGGATTAGTGACACTGATCCATTGAATTTGGATCCCATCTTTACCACTAAATGTACTTTGTTTACGCTGCAACCACATACTATGAACGTCATTTTCCATTAACTGTGTAAACAGCGACTCCTTGGTTGAAAATTCAACATTATTCTGGTTCATTTATTAGCAACTTCTTTGTAAAGGCTCCTCAAATATCACTTTTACAATAGCATCCGTCGAAGATTAGAATTAAGCATATTTCATTAAATCAACATTCTCAGTTGCATGTTTATAATCAGTTTTATAAGGCGCATCTTTAATATTAATATGACGACCAACAGTATTTAAAAAATAAGTACCTGATTGATACCCCAAGTGATAATCCATATCAAGTGACGCCAAATCACTGCCGATCATTTTTGAACTCAATGGCTTTTGCGGATGAATTTCAAAAATAGTAACGTCATCGGGTGGATTATTTAAGAACGCTTGAGTTTTTCGGTAATTATCTTCATGTTCTAACAACATTTCAATCATACCCGCCGCTTTAGAATGCCCTAAAGCACGACGAATATTTGTCATCCAACAATGATCAAATGAAGTATCTATTGGCACAGTTCGTATTACTACAATATGACGATAACCGCGTTCATACGCTTCTTGTACTGGAATAGGGGCACATAACCCCCCATCAACCCAAAATTCATTTTGAGAATATATTGGTTGTTTATTTAAAACAGGTACAGCACATGAGGCTTTCAATGCCAGCGACCAATTATCGCTATTTAAATTGAAATACGCAGCCTGATGACTTGTAATTCCACTCGCAGAAGCTAGCACTGTTCGTGAGCGCATATTTTCGCGCCCTTGTTGCCAGTCAAGCTCAAGATTAGTTCGAGTTTGTTTCATTAACCAATCAAGATCGAGCCCTTCGCGACCAAAAATAAACCGATAAACATCAAAAAAGTGATGATCTGTCGTTGCTTGAGTAATAACTCGATATGCGTGCTTATATTGTCCACAAATATACGATGCTAAATTAAGTGATCCAGCTGATGTGCCCACCATCAACGAAAATGGATTAAAATCAGCTTCCAAAAAAGCATCTAAGACACCAGCAGTAAAAATACCACGTTGGCCTCCGCCTTCGGTCACCAATGCTATTTTAGAAATGTCGCTTGAATCGAAGGAAAATCCGTCAATATTTTGTACTGCATAAGAGATGTGTTTACCAGTCATAACCTTTTTACTTTTTTTGGGGCATTTGTCATACAAATTCGTTTCAGAAGTGGTCAGTATAATCATTGTTGCGTTAAGTATAAATTACTCAAAATAATAACTGATATTCTAAATATGAGCCTCTTGACTCACTATAAAGACGCACAACCATATAATTATTCAGTCATATAAGATAAAAATATTTTATGGATATCAACCTGTGCTTTTAGTTTTGCCGCTAACAAATACAACCCACCTAATTTACGGTGTAAGAAAATGGCGTCCACTGGTGGTGTATGCCAATATCCTTGTTTCATACTTAACTGGCTACCAGCATCACGTATGCGATGCACCATATTTGATTGTCCAAAATCATATACGCCCTGATACTTCAATGGTTCACAAGCCTCTAAACACAGAGCTAATAACGCCTGTTGCGCTTGAGGTTCAATTGGCTGAGAGAAAAAACCAATCTGTTTTAATGCGGCTAACATTTGCGGTTGATCATCTGTCACAGCCCCTGTCATTAACTGACGATAACCTTCAGAAATATATTGTGGATAAACTCGTGTAGCACCAAAATCAAGTAAGACTAATTGTTGAGTATCAATGTCATAACGATAGTTAGCAAAATTAGGATCTGTCTGTACTAACCTAAATTCAAACACTTCTCGAAACATTAAGTTAAAAGCGAGCTCTATAACATGATTTCGTACCGCTTGCGGTTGATGCTCTAATTTATCCACATCAATTCCACCAACAAACGTCATCGCAAGAATATGTGACGTTGTCAGATCATCGGCAATATTCGGTAAGACATAACGAGTATCAGAAGCTAATAATTGACGGTATTGCTTTACATATTGCGCTTCAAGTAAATAATCCGCTTCTGCATGCAGTTGTTTTTTAGCTTCATTCAATAATTCAGACACATCGATTTGCTTTGGCACTAACCCACTAATATTCAATAACGTCGCCACATTATTTACGTCACTATCAATGCTTTTATTAATGCCGGGATATTGAATTTTCAACGCCAATAAACGTCCGTCTTGGGTTGTCGCTTTATGCACTTGTCCAATAGATGCCGCTGCAATCGGATAGAATGAAAATTGACTAAATTGTTGCTGCCAATCATTACCCCATTGCTGCTCTAGAGAGTGATTTAATTGACTAATGGGCATTGGTTTGGCATTTGCCTGCAAGCGAGACAATAATTCAGTTAATTGTGGTGGTAGTAAATCGCCACTGTCCATGGATAATAATTGACCCACTTTCATCGCTGCACCACGTAAATCTGCGAGTTGGTCAGCGACACGTTTAACGTTATTTGGGGTTAAGATCAGTTCACTCACATGGGGACGGTGTCCTGTTGCTAATTGCTTTGCTCCCTCAGCAACCATACTCGAAGCAACCCGAGTCGCTAACGATCCAAGCTTAGCTAACCGTGATAATCGACCACTTGGTACTTTTGAATATTGCTTTTTATCATTCATTTAACCACTCTTTGTTATAGTCTGTTATCTCTACTCTTTAACGATTATTGTTAATATTATCACAAAACACACAACCAAACCCTGACACAAAATAGCGATAAACAGTCGAAAAAAAGGCCGACAATGACAGCTAAAAATAGCGTTCATTATCGGCCTTTTCTAATAGTGGCAATTAATCGTATTCAGGTTCGTTACGATTTTTAAAGTTCACTAATAAACCAAGCACTAATACCACCACTGTTACTATGAAAATTGATTGGAATACATGGTGATACTGTGTAGCTGAAGCTATTAAGTCTGCTGTATTGGTTGCTTGTGTACCCGTTGATGTGAGCTCTGCAATATTCGCTGCTAAATAGTTAGCCACCGAGCCCCCCATTAGCATATAAATACCTGCCACTGTACCCGTTGCACCTTGAGGGTTCATACGTGTAATCGCAGATAATGCAACAGGGTCAATAAACAACTCAGCAATACCAATTAAGAATAGACCAATAAACAGCCATAAGAATGTTGTATGACCGCTTACCATGGCTAATTTAGACGATAATGTAATTAAGCTGAAACCCGCAGTCAGCAAAAACAGACCAATATTAAGTTTCGTTAAAGTCCGTACTGAAATTTGACGAGCAGCTAATACTTTCCACAGCCAAGCAACAGCAATACCACCGACAATAACCGCAACAGGATTCACTGATTGGAAAAATGCGGTTGGAATATGGTAACCAAAGATATCGGTATCAATATTACGCTCAATGAACAAACTGATAGAACTACCACCTTGTTGATCAAATGCCCAAAACACCATACCAAACAACATAAAGTAAATAATCGCATTTAATTTCTTACGATCTTCTGTACTGCTCTTACGGTATAAACGGAACATCTGTAATGCAGAGAAAGCTAAAACAACAGCAAGAATATAACCCGCAAGTAAATCTTGTAACACAAAGACTAAACCCGCAGCACAAACAATGACGCCAAGAATAATCAATTGCCAATGGCTAAAACCAGCGGTCTTTTTACGTAATGCTGGTAGATTGGCTTTTTGTACATGCGTGAAGTGTTTACGCCCAGTACTAAAGATAATCAAACCAATAAGCATACCAATACCAGCTAAGGCAAAACCGACGTTCCAGCCCCAACGGCTCGCAGCATAACCACAGAATATCGGCGCTAATGCTGAACCAATATTACCGCCAATATAGGAAATAGAAAATCCAGACTCACGTGCGTCTTCATGATCTTTATATAACTCACCCAATAAACAGCTTGAGTTAGTTTTAAAAAAACCATAACCACAGATGATCAATGCGAGTGCCGCATAGAGCATCGTATTATCATGACTTGGAATACTCAGCACGGCGTGCCCAGCAACCATCAATGAGCCACCAATAATAACTGACCAATAGTTACCCAAATAACGGTCAGCTAAATAGCCACCTAAAATTGGAGTCACATAAACAAGTGATGTATAAGCACCATAAAGGGCATATGCATGGTCGTCAGACATTAAAAGTTTTTGCGTTAAAAATAGGATTAATAACGACCGCATGCCGTAATAACTAAAGAATTCCCACATCTGGATCGCAATGAGGTGAAAAAGCCCTTTAGGCTGAGAGGATAATTGCATATTGTTTCCTAATAAAGGGGCCATATAGGCTAACGGTAATAATTGTTATTTGATTTGAAATACCGTTGGTATTTAATACTGAAAATACACTGAACAAGCTCAAGCTCAAGCTTAATCTTACTCCATATTTAGTATCTTAATTTTCATATAAATAAAATGGACATTATCGTATATAAAAAATGGCAAACGATTATATGCCATTTCTCGACATTATCTACTTGCAGTTACATTTTCGCAACCAATATCACATAAAAAATCATTTACAATCCAACTACTGCATATTAATTCATTTTTAGCACAATAAAAAAACCGCCAAATGATCTGTTGAAACATCAACAACCACTTAACGGCTTTTATTTATTAACAACTAATAACAATTATAATTATAGCGTTAAATCCAATTCATTATGTATTAATACAATGCACTGCGAAGCAAATAGCATTTTAGGCCCTAAACTGATTTTTTCTGCACCTAAACGTTTCAAGCTATTAAAGCTCTTTTTCGGCATTGGCATGTGATCAGTAAGTAAAAAACAAGGATTTGCCGCTAGCTCGATATCTCGAATAAAGTCACCTTTTTTATCGAGCATATATAATTGGTAATCTTCTGCCAGCTCACTCACTAATTTTTCAAAACTAATGGTACGAACAACAATACCCGGTTCAACATTACGTTGTTGTTCTTTCGCCATCCCTAATGATTTATCTAAAGCATGCGCAATTTTATCAAGCCAAGCTTGCTCATGAAAACCTGATAAATTAGTAATATCATTAGAACTAAAGCTAATAGTGCGTGAGAAATCTTGAGTACTTTCAAGAACCAAATGCACCATAATATCTTCACGATGTGATTGCGCTACAAAAATAGCATTCATTAAAACGTGAGCCAAAATCTCAGTGTGAGCATCTTGTCCAACTGAAGCTAATAACATCTTACTGTCTGTTGGAGCAGAACGGGCTCGTAATACGAAAGCGCGCATAATCAATATCCTAGAAGTTTGAAATTTTCTCGTTAATCATTCACAACCGAAAATTAACGATAGATAATTACTATTATCCTAGGTTTTACAGTCGATGTAACCTTAAATAATAAAATCAGCAAAAGAATACTGATTAGTCGCTATTATTAATAGGTATCAGGAGGATCTTATGAAATTAATCTTATTCTATGACAGCAGTTGTCCACTCTGTGTTACTGAAATGCGTCAACTACAAACACACAATAACCATCAACAGCTTCTGTTTGAGGATATTCTTGCACCTGATTTTAATCAACGCTTCCCTTATATAAAGGTTACTGACGCCTCTACAATATTACATGGATTATATTTCCCTGATCCTCAACAATCACCCCAATTATTACTCGGACTTGATGTCACTTGTCTTGCTTGGAAATCAATAGGAAAGAAAAAATGGTTAGCATTACTACGCTGGCCTATCATTGGTTTTTTTGCCGATAAATGTTATTTATTTTTTGCCCGTAATCGCTACAGAATTTCCTATTTATTTACGGGAAAATCACGCTGTAAAAATTGTAAAATCGATTGATAATAGCCCACTACCAAACAAAGAGGCTTACCTGAGCGCGTAACAAGCCGCAACGCATGTCGAGAGTCAAAGGGGGGAAGAAATCATTGTAATGATAAACACACAGATTATATTGATCGTTTGCACTTACGTCATATCTAAATGAAACAAATAAAAAACGGGCGAGTTACTGAGTAACTCGCCCGTTATAGTGTTTGATTACGCTACGATTAACGTAGGATCATTTGTTCGCGCTCAGGACCTACTGATACCATTTTAACTGGCACACCCATTAGTTCTTCAATGCGAAGTACGTACTGTTGTGCACCTTCTGGTAATTCGTCAAACTTACGACAACCCGTAATGTCTTCATCCCAACCCATCATTTGCTCATAAACTGCTGTTAGTGATGCAGTTTGAGGCCAAATTGGGTTTTCAGTGTGATCACCGTTGTAAGCAACACAGATCTTAAGATCTTTCATGCCACTTAGACAGTCAATCTTGGTTAATGCGATTTCTGTTGCTGCTTGTAGTTCAACACCATTACGTGTTGCAACAGCATCAAAGTAACCCATATCACGTGGACGGCCAGTTGTTGCGCCGAACTCTTTAGCATCTTCACGGAATTGGTCTTGATCTTCCATTGCGGTGATCAACGTACCTGTACCTACTGAAGAACTGAATGATTTAGCAACAGCAATAACACGCTCAGGGTGAAGTGCTGGTAAACCACTACCGATACCAGCATAAGCTGCTGTCACGTTAGATGATGTTGTCCATGGGTATTCACCGTAAACTAAGTCACGACCAGCACCTAACTGTGCTTCAAACAATAATGTTTTGTCTTCTTTTTGTAGTGCTTTTAGTGGCTCAGTAACGTTACAAATGCTGTCACGCCAAGGTTGAGACACTTCAAGAAGCCACTCTGTCATTTCTTCAGCCGTTTGCGTAAATTCCATTGAAGGATATAACGCTTTAAGCTGTGGCAATTTCCAATCCATCATGAATTGAATACGCTCAAGAAGTACTGCGGGCTGATTTAACCAACCAACAAGAATACCCTTCTTCATTACACGGTCGCCATATGCAGGTGCGATACCTTGACGAGTTGAACCGTAAGCACCAGCGCCTAGACGTTCTTCTTCTAGCGTATCTTCTAGTGCGTGTAATGGTAGACATAATGTTGCACGATCAGAGATGCAAAGTTTTACATCAACACCTGATGCTGCTACTTCTTCAATTTCTAGGCTTAATTTCTCTGGGCTGATAACCATACCAGGGCCTAAAACAGCAATACAATCAGGATTAAATACGCCGCTTGGTAATTGGTGTAGTTTAAAAGTACCAAAATCATTAACAACAGTATGACCTGCGTTATTACCACCTTGAAAACGAATACTCGCTGAAGCTTGGTCTGCTAAGAAATCAACAATACGACCTTTACCTTCATCACCCCAGTTAGCACCAACAACAACAATAGACGACATAATTAATTCTCCTCAAAAGCGATGTCGTTATCCTATGCTCAATAGCCCAATAAAAATAATTAATAATCGTTATTAACTTGATAAGAATCTCTTATATGGCGTACATTAGTGTTTGTCTTTATTAAGATAATATTACTAACGGTAATAACATCGAAACCAAATAGAAGGTAAAAATGATAGATTTGCATTGGCTCAATACATTCGTTGCACTTTCTAAACATCAACATTTTGGAAAGACAGCCGCAGCACTTCATATGACACAACCAAATGTCAGCCTTCATATAAAACAATTAGAACAAACAACACGGGTAAAATTAATTGAAAGAAATCCATTTCGCTTAACACAGGCGGGAGAGAGATTACTAAAAAGCGCTGAAAATACCTTAATGGAACTGCAAGTTTGCCAAGCAGATATCAATGCTATCAATGAGTTAAACCAAGGTACACTAACGATTGCAGCCAGTGATATTATCTCACGCTTATTGCTTATCAGCCCTTTTCAGGCGTTTAAAAAAGAATACCCAGGCATTGACCTTTCTCTTTTCAATACCACCTCATCACAAGCAACAGAGCTGGTAAAAAGTGCTAAAGCAGATTTGGGGTTTGTGATTGCCCAAAAAGAAAGCCAACCTTTACATTTTATGGAATTACGCCAAGTTAAGTGGTGTGCTTTAGGGAATGGATTAGAACGTTGGCAACGATTATCGCAAGATCCAGAAGCTATAATTGAACAGCCACCTCTTGCAGCAGAAGAGCCAACATTAATTCTGTTAGGCCATGATACCCGTACCCGTGAATTAATCGATTTAGCATTACCAAGCTTGCAACTGGCTAAATATCATGTGATGGAAGTCGGCAGTGTTGACGCGCAAATTGACTGGGCTGAAGCAGGATTTGGGGTAGCCATTGTACCCAGCTTTTCATTACATTCGAAATTACATCTACAAACAACCATTACACCGTTACCACATTTCCCGACGACCAGCTTGGGCTATATTGTGCGCCAAAATCAAGTCTTATCACGAGCAATCAAGCAGTTATTACGTTGGGTTGATGATGAAATTCAACGTTCACAATAACACTTTGATTTATAAAAATAATTTAATTTATAAATAATGCATTATTAGACAAAAAATGCCCTGATTGCCATTTTCAATAAAAAAAACGTCAGGGCATTTTCTTAAAAATTAATTATCATCGTTTTGTTTCAATGTATAAGCATCGGCTAAATCACCGGTTATACGCTGGCCTTTTTGATCAAGCCGGAAAATACGATGTTCACCTACAAAATACTTCACAGATTTGTTACTTGTGAGATTTAACGTGATGGTATCACCACGATCATTCCACTTAAATTTACCTTCATTAACAAATGGTTTAGCTTCTTTGCCTTGATAGGTTTCATTTAAAATAAACGTACCATTTTTATTTAACGTTAAGCTCGTTTCAATACCAGAACAATCACCACAAGGTTGAATGCCTGTATATTCGCCCATCCAATCTAATGAATTCTGTGCATTATGCGCTTCCGCTTGTTGAGCAGTAGCATCACTTGCACTATTTTTTGCTTGGTCACAGCCCGCAAGAGAAAGCACAACCATAGCGGCTAATAAACATTTTTTTTTCACCATAAACTCCTTGTGAAAAAAGAATAACCGAGCATTAATTAATAATACTCGGCCTCTTAACATAAAAATCAATACAATAAATTAATTAGTTAAATCAGTTACTTTTTTCTCTGCTGAATCAACAGATTTATTCATCATATCAGCAGCATCTTTTACTTCTGCTTTTGTTTTATCCATTGCTGCATCTTTTACTTCTGTTGCCGTATCTGCTGCATCAGTAGCAGCATCGTCCATTGCAGCCTTAGTATTATCTGCTGCTTCTTTCGATGCATCAATAGCGTTAGATGTTGCATCTTCTGCACTATCTTTTAATTCAGAGGTTTTATTCTCAACAGCAGTAGCAGAATCATCCACGGCTTGCTTAGAATCGGTCATTGCTGCATTAGAACTGTCTACTACGCTATTTTTCATTTCTTTCGCTTTATCAACAGCGTCGTTAACGGTATTTTTTACAGCATCAGCAGAATCATTTACCACTTGCTTTGTTGAATCAAGTGCCGCATTCGCTGTGCTAACAGCATCATCTTTTACTTGTGTCGCCGTTGCTTTTACTGAAGCCGCAGATTCTTTTGCTGAATCGTGGCTTGCTTGATCACAACCAACAAGCACTAAACCTGCAATAGCGATAGCAATAATACTTTTTTTCATATTAACTCCTGTAAAATCCAAATTGAAATATAACCCTAACAGTATCCACGATTAGTATGAAAAACATATCTAGTTAACGTCATGTCAAAGTCAATAATAGGTCATTTTTTTTCTTTATGCGGTATTTAATCTGTTTTATTTATAAAAATAAAATCATAAATACGAGAAATTATATTCACATTTCTTAATATTTACTTTTACTGATTAAAAATAATAAAGAAAATCACATACAATTGATAAAAAATCAAAAAAACAACAAGTTGTTCATTTTTAAATCTAGCTTTTAATTATCATATTTAAGATTTATTTTATTTAAACTACATTTTAAACAGAATAATATTATTATCTAATACATTATTGATGACTGATAAATATTAAAATCCACACGAGATAAATTCATAAACATTAGCACCAAATAATGAACATGTTGTTTGAACAAACACCACTTGAGCACCAACAGGACAATATAAATCATCACGAATATCTAGATTAATCATACTATTTGTTTGATCAGACATAACTTGTAAATAAAATTGGTCCTGTTTGTGAAAGAAATCCGGATTAACATCAACGACTCTTCCGATAACCGCTTCGGTTTTATACGTACGTCCTGCAACACTAATTAATAACATGGTAAGCAGAAAAAAAGATGCGCCTAACGAAAAACTAATCTTTTGTGAAAAACGCATACCACCTCACTAACAGCACCAAAAACAAACATAGTTAACAATTAAAACACAAACATACTACAATGATACATTTGTCAATGACAAGTAAAAATAAGGTAATCTTACTATCATGCTATCATGATTTTTTTTCAGGAAAATGAATTACCGTTCCTTCTGCCGTTAATATATCGATCACTAATGGCGTGCCATGCTGGTCAAGGAACAATTCCCCAATCGCACTCTGGTTAATTAGTCGATGATGCCCCTCAGTATCAGGATCTCGTTTTTCAATCAATAATCGCTTACGTTTAGTAAACCAGTTAAGAGGAGAATGTGGGCTATAAAGGCACCTATCCATCCAATCACAAAAACGGAGTAATCGATTAGGAAATTCATTTTTCAATCCACTACAGGTTATTTGAAATATTTTAAATTGCCCTTTCAAATTACGTAGCGTTATATCGTAAGCAAACGAGTAATGTACATCACCCGATAAAATAATAAACGTTGTGGGTGTTTTAGTATGGGTAAAAATACTTAATAACGTATTAGCAGAACCTGGATGCGCCATCCAATTTTCAGCATCAACCACTAATGGCTGACCGATCAAGGTCATCATCCGCTGTAAGGTTTCAATAAACTTAACCCCAAACATCGGCGCAGCTGAAACAATAATCACTGCCGATTCATGCAATAATTCTTGTTGTAATTCAATTAATGCCTCCCAATCCATCAATCCAGACGGACGATTAGCATGTGATTCAGAACGCCAGCGTCGTGTACGGGTATCTAACACCACAACTTTAGGCACCGTCGCTATCGTGTAATGCCAACCTTCAAATCGATAAAAATACTCAGCTAATGCATCTTGTGCCTGTGGTGTTGGCTGTCCAAAAAACGTTCTAACCAGTGTTAAACACTGAGGGGGGAATTTTTCAGGTGCATTACCCCACCCTTGACATAACCAATAACTAATCAGAGCATTACCAATAATACGGCGTGAAAACAAATTATCGTAAGCGGCCTTTTCCCAGCGTCGATTAAGCTGAAAGTCATCAGTAATATCATGATCATCAAAAATCATATAGGTTGGAATATGCGCCATTAATCGACGTACATTCTTTAGCCCCATCACAAAATCATCAATAATCGGCGCTTCATGTTGCCATGTTTGCTGCCATTTCTGTGATACCGCAACCCCCGCATTACAATAGCCATTGCGTACAAAACGGTCACGATCGACAAACGACCATAATGTTGGTGACCATACCAACAAATACATCGCAAAAAATTCACTGAAGCTCATTAAATGATTTTCACATTCGCGAGAACTAAAAATAGGGGTTGTTGTTGTCGGTAAACAACGTCGCCACCAACTTTCATCATTAACATAATGCGGTAATAATTTATCACGGCCATAAATATTATGGGGATGCTGATACAACGCGGTAGTATCTGCAATTGGCGCTTGTTCAAACGTCTCATCAGGTAAACCTAACAATGCTGTTACCTGTTCAATCGCATCCAACATTGGCCCAGCCACATGATCGGCATAAATTTGATCGCCACTCATCATTAATAAGCTCGGACGTTCAATTGGGGCTATCGTACTCACTTTATGATCAGCCGCAACTAAACTGTCTTTGCTCGAATAATGCGGGTTACGGCAAGAGCCATGTAAAACATAATCAGCTCGCTGTTGAATCACGACACTTAATCGTAATTCATCGCCGTATAATAAATCAGGCACCAGATCAGTTAACAAACCTTCCGATGTTATCACCTGATATTCAAGCGGCGTATCTTGTGGAAAATCACCGTTAAAATGAGCAAGTACAACCCACGCATGCTTACCAATTTGAATTTGATGAGCTAAATCAAATTTCGCCTCATAAAAAGGCTGTTCATCTTTCCCCAGAAAAACACAAAAATCAGCATCTAATTGACGAGTCGTAACCAGCCAGAGGGTTAATTCTTTCGCGGTTACTTTGCGTAAAATCGGTCCAGCCACAATTAATGGTAGAGGATCTGTTGTTACCGTATTTTTCATTCTTTGTTCTATCATTTACAAATATAAATTCATTAGTTATGTTGGGCGAACATCGTCTTCAATTCTTGATACATCCAACGCAATACGGGACCATTACCTTGATCGCGTCGTTTTACTAATCCCATATCAATCCAAGGTGAAGTGGGAATATTTTCAATCGATAATCGCACAACCCCATCTTTAAAGATTGAATAATTAAACACATGATCGGGAACAAATGCCCACCCCATATTCCTTAACACAAATGCTGTAATTGAATAATAACTATCAATATGCCAGTAGTTGGCAGAAAGTGCATCCGTGTGGTAATAGCCCATTCGATCACAAATTAATAATTGTCGATATTGACCTAACTGCTGCATTGTAGGTGCAGATACTTTTGCTAATGGATGATTTTTAGCCACAATCAGCGATGAATTAAACTCACAAATAGGGGTAAATTCTAAACTATTAGGCAGTGTTTTACTGAAAAATAAAATCCCTAAATCAGCCGTTAAATCATCAACTTGACTTGCAATATCATCTTTTGAACCACTAATAATCGTCAATTTCAATAATGGAAATCTAGCAGCAACGCGCTCAAAAAACTCTTCAAAAACGGTTGTCGGCGTCGCTTCATCCATTGCAATAGTGAGTGATACTTCCTCGCCTTTGGTTAATGTTAACGCTCGCGATTGTAAGCGGTCACATTGAGCTAATACCACTTTTGCTTCTTCATACATCTGTTCTCCCGCAGGCGTTAGTACAGGTAAACGAGCACTACGATCAAACAAATCAAAGCCTAAATCTGCTTCCAGATTACTGATTGCGGTACTTATTCGTGATTGTGCTTTACCTATTCGCCGAGCAGCACCTGAAAACGATCCCTGTTCTACTGATATAACAAACGCATTGAGCTGATCTAATGTCCAATCCATAACCGTTTAAACCATCCGAAAATAAGATAGATATTATCTTTGAACAATCTAAGAAACAAGGATAATACCGCTACCAATATAATGAGAACTTTTATGCCATTAACTCACTCACCATCGCCATCACTCACTATCAGTCAAAATTTTTGGCGTTATGCGATCCCATCAATTGCTGCCATGCTAGTCACTGGTCTATATCAAATTGTGGATGGCATTTTTGTTGGCCATTATGTCGGATATCAAGGCTTAGCGGCGATTAATATGGCATGGCCAATTACCTATTTATTATCCGGCTTGGGTTTAATGATTGGTATCGGCAGTGGCACTCTGATCTCTATTGCACGAGGAGAACAAAACCCTCAGCATGCACAACGAGCGTTAGATCACGCGGTACTATTAATTACCGTTATTAGTGTTATTGCATTGGGATTATTTGTTCATTTTGGTGAAACATTATTAACGATTCAAGGTGCTAACCACAGTATAAAAACACTCGCTTTACAATATGTAGAGAGTTTTGGTTGGGCTGCATTTGTTACTATTTTTGCAGGTGCAATACCGATGCTGATTCGTAATGATGATAGTCCCAAAATAGCCACCAGTTTATTAATTGCGGGCGCATTAACAAATATTGGATTAGATTATCTTTTTATTGGCGTATTTAATTGGCAATTACAAGGTGCTGCAATCGCAACCATCATTGCACAAAGCATCACGGTTATCGGCGGCATTGTGTATTTCTGTTCGGCATATTCCCCCCTTCGTATCCGTTTCACCGTAACGAATATTCAATTGAGTCATTGCTGGAAAATTATCAGTCTCGGTTCATCCGTGTTAATTATGTACCTTTACGCAAGCTTTGTTGTTGCACTACATAATTATCAATTTATGCAATATGGTACTGAACTAACAGTCGGAGCATTTGCGATTGTCGGCTATATGATGACATTGTATTACTTAGTCGCTGAAGGTATTGCTGAGGGCATGCAACCACCAGTAAGCTATTATTATGGGGCTAAACAACCCAAAAACATTAAGAAAACAACCTATTTAGCGATTAAAGTCACCATTATTGCTGGTATTACATGGTTCACACTATTATACAGTTTCCCTCATACATTAATTGGGTTATTCAATAGTGGTAATTCAACACTCACCGATGAAGCGGTAGCGGGTATTCAATTACACTTATTTGCTATGTTTTTAGATGGTTTAATTGTATTAGCAACCGTGTATTTTATGGCGGTAGATAAAGCAGGCAAAGCGTTAGCGATTTCGGTCAGTAACATGTTAGTACAACTTCCTTTTTTATATTTTCTACCACAATGGTTAGGCGTAAAAGGGGTCTGGTTATCAATGCCATTATCAACAGTTCTACTCAGTTTTATTGTTATTCCTGTCTTATGGTTAGACATTCGTAACCGTTGTCGACATACATCAACTGATATTGAAGCATTAACCACCGATCATTAATTATCAAAAATAACCCGCATTTTATTCGAATCACTGAATTATCAATATTTAATTCAGTGATTCGACTTATTCTAACAATATGAATTAACTAAATAACTTTATATTCTCAACGAAATAAATATTCCTTTGTGCATTTTCGCAAAAAGCAAAGCAAAATGAATATTATATATAATAAATTCAGCTCTTATTAATAAAAATATATCCATAGAATAAAAAACGGTATTAGTCATTGATACTATGACAGATAAATAATGTATTATGCTCTTGGCTTAATATTTGCTTATTTTTAAGAATAATAATCAAATTTAAGGCAAACAATATAATGCACTCACTACTATCAGATTCAATAACGTTACAAATTAATGCACTTCAAGATATGCAGCGCCAGTTAACGGCAACACAATCTGACGTTCTAATGGATTTAATCCACCGTCAAAGTGGTCAAATTATATTTTCAGGTATCGGTAAATCAGGTCATATTGCTCATAAAATTACCAGCTCAATAAAAAGCCTCGGCATTAATGCAACATTCCTTCATGCAAGTGAGGCCATGCATGGTGATATAGGACCATTAAACCGTCATGATCTGGCTTTTTTAATCTCTAACTCTGGCGAAACAGCGGAAATACTCGCACTCCAATCTCAACTCAAACGTCGAGATATTCCAATTATTACGCTAACACGAAATCATACTAATAGTGTCGCTATGCAAGCTGATCTGAATCTTATTGCGGGATCATCAAAAGAAGCAGATCCACACAACATATTACCAACATCGTCAACAACTTGTGCCTTAGTCATGGGTGATGCTATCACTATTGCCATTGCTAACTATCATGCCTTTTCTAAGACTATTTTTGCTAACAATCATCCCCATGGCAACTTAGGGTTAAATGCATTAAAACCCCTTAAAACTCAGTTGCAATCAGTACCTATTATTAATACAGATACCCCATTACAACGGGTATTATCTCAATTATTATCAGGTCATCAGGGCTGTGTATTAGTCGGTAGTCAACAACAACTCCAAGGTCTAATTACCGAAGGCGACCTTAATCGCGCCATCTCTCACAACCCTCATCATTGGCAAAATATTCCAGCAAAAGAAATCATGTCGGTCAATCCAATAACCTTAAATGACAATCATACAGTACATGATGCAGAACAACTTATGCAACAACACAATATTAATACTATTGTTATAGTATATCATAACAACACGCAGCATATCTCAGGTGTATACACTCGTATTTACAGGAAGAAAATATGAAAATAGTCGCAGTTGTTCCAGCAAAAGGTAATAGTGATCGCATACCATCAAAAAACAGTCAATTACTTGATGGTAAGCCTTTATTTATCAATATGTTAGAAAAACTAATAAAGTGTCCATCTATTGATGAGGTATGGCTTGATACTGATAGCGAGCAATTTATAGATATCGCTAGCGAGCTTCCTATTCACATCATGAAACGAGAACCTCAGCTAGCCAGTAACACAACCGATGGTAATGCTTTATTTTTAAATGAAGTTTCACATATTGATGCTGACATTTATTTACAAGTACTATGCACAAGCCCATTTATTGAAATTAAAACCATTGAAGATACCTTAGCAACACTGATAAATAACCCAGCATATGACAGCGCCGTGATGGTAAAAAAAGAAAAACAATATTTATGGAATAATAACCAACCTAGTTATGATATTGAGCATATACCCAATAGTGTCGATCTGAATGATACGATCATAGAAACCATGGGTATGTATATTATGTATCGTGACCATGCGCTTACATTAAAACGACGTATAGGTAATAATCCTTACCTTATCTACGCAACACCAATAGAAGCCATTGATGTTAATTGGGCTGAAGATTTTCAACTAGCCAATCTCATTGCTGCTGGAATACGAGAACAAGAAAATCACTTATTACAAAATATTTCAGCATCAATATCGAGTGCAATATTGTCAGATATATTAGATGAACTCGGTTACCCAAACCAAGTCATAAAAAAACTTAAACCTTATACCCCGACTAAAATTTTTGGCCGTGCGAAAACATTAAAGTTACGTAAAAAACACCAAGACGAATCACCCGCAGGTATTTACAATGCATTAAATACCTATAAATATATTGTCCCTAATGACATTATTATTGTTGAAAATGAAATTTCAGATTATGCCTATTTTGGTGAATTAAATGCAAATCTAGCAATTAGAGCGGGAGCTATCGGAACCATTATTGATGGTGTCACCCGTGACAGCCAGAATGTTGCAAACCTCAATTATCCTGTTTTTTCTAAAGGCTATAACTGCCAAGATGTTAAAAATAGAGCGGTGGTTGAACATTTCAACAAAACAATTACGCTTGATAATGTAACTGTTGAGCCCAATTGTCTGGTCTATGCCGATAATGAAGGCATTGTTATTGTACCTCAACAAGTCGAACACCAAGTAATTGAACGGGCTCTTACACTCACTCGTAATGAGCGACATATTTTAAATGACATATCCAATGATATTCATGTTGATGAATTGGTGGCGAAATATGGCTTCTTCTAATGCTCCTTTTTTTTCGATTGTAATACCGATCTACAACGTAGAAGAGTATCTATGTGATAGCTTAAAATCGGTATTAGTGCAAAGCTTCTCAAATTTTGAAGTGCTCATGGTTAACGATGGCAGTAAAGATAACAGCGTTAATATATGCAAACAATTTATAGAAAAAGATGATCGATTTCGGCTTATCGAGCAAGAAAACCGAGGCCTAAGTGGCGCTCGAAATACTGGTATTCGTCATGCTAAAGGCACGTTTATTGCTTTTTTAGATGGCGATGATTTGTGGCATAAAGATAAGTTAAAAGCCCATTATTATTTACATCAATTAAATTCTGATGTGTCGATGAGTTATAGTCAATCGAAACTAATAAACATGGATAATAAATCCATTAACCTACAACAGACGCCTAAAATAAATAACATCACAATCAGTGATCTTTATTGCCGAAATCCTGTCGGCAATGGATCATCAGCCGTGATTAAAACAGTCGTCTTAAAAAAAATTGGCTTTTATTGTCAAAAACACCATTCTGATATGCAATTTTTTGATGAATCATTAACCCAATCTGAAGATATTGAATGTTGGATGCGGCTATTTACCATCACAAATCTAAAAATGAAAGGATTAGCTTATCCACTAACTGTCTATCGAATAAATATTCAAGGATTATCGTCTGATTATAAAAAACAACTCTTAAATTGGTTAAAAATGAACACTAAAGTACGAAACTATAACCCCAATCTAATTAAACAATATAGACATAAAGCACTCGCTTATCAGTTACGATATATTTCACGTTGGGCTATAATAAAAAACAAAAAGAAAGAATCTATTTGTTACATATTTAAAGCTATACGGATCTATCCTAATATATTAATTGAAGAGCCAACGAGAACAATTGTTACTTTAGGATCTAGTCTACTCCTAATTATATTACCTAAGACGGTTTTTCATCGTCTCTTCACTTTCGCACAACAAAAGCTTGGCCGTTATCTTCAAAGTCAATCGCATTAAGATCACAGCGATAAGAACATGCTCTTAATGACATTCCAATAAACAACCATCCAGGCCACATCAAATACGATAATATTTCAATATTTTCAGTAAATGAATACATAAAGAAAATAAGAATAACAAAAAAACCAGATAGATAATCACGCTTATAAAAACTCTTAAAAAACAGATAGACAGTAGTTATTACTAACGGAATAACATAAAGCAACAAACCTATAATTCCTTTTATAAACAGTAACCCAATAAATGCATTATGACTGCCTATTGGCATAAATTGAACAATATGAGGTCCTCGTTCAACATTTCCATGCCCAAACCAAAAGGATTCATTATACCAACGATATAAACCGATATCATTTAATGTCTGTCTTATCATGCTAGATTTTGAACGCATATTATTTATATAATTGATTGAATCTACTACCCCTCCAATTATTTCCTCCGAAAAAACCCCAAAGATCAAAATAGAAACAAGCATCATAGCTAAAATATAAATAACATCAAAAAAATAACTAACAAAATAAACAAATAATAATATGAGTAATATTATTACTCCAGCTCTAGATTCAGATAACAATATCAAGGTTATAGAAGAAAAAATAGCAATATATTTTAACCGATCAGAATCTCTTGGTAAAATAATTGATAGTGCTAATAATGCATAAAATGCTAAGGCTGGTGACCATGGTGCAAATAATTGCCATCGAGGTAAACCCGTATTTAAATCGTTCCAGTATAACCACACTTTAAAAAATTGCTCCCCTCCACCTCCTAATATTTTCAAAGGTGAAATATAAAGCAACGTTGGAAAATCAAGAAAAGCCACAATAATAAGAAGTGGTGATATTAATAAACTTTGCCATAATATATTAATTACCGCTTGTTGTAATATATAATACCTTATAGGTAAAATAGCACCGATAAAAATAAAAACACCAATTAATGCCCATCCTTTAGCCCAACCAATCGTTGATTTTATTGTCATTAAGAGACTATGACCAGTATTAAACGATCCAATAACAACAACAATTTCAATCAATAATATTGAAAACAACCAAAGCATTGCTAAATAATTAATTTCAACTCTATTATTAAGCATAATCATTACTGCATGGTATAATAAAAACCAACCTAAAACAGGTCCGACTAAATATAATCCACCAAGTAAATACAATGGATAAGTAAGCACTATAGTGTAATATATTATTTTTTCATCTATATTTTTAAATGTTGTTTTTTGTAAAATAGACATAAAATAACAATCCAAATAATAGTTGCAACAATTCCGATAATAATAATTATTATATGCGTGTATTTTCCTTTTTCATTTACTATTTTAGCCTTTTCCCATAACTGAATGTCTGGATAAATATATTCAGCATCATCAATATAAGCTTGCTCATTACTTAATTTAGAAAAATATATAGCCTCATGGAGTTCTAGCTTTTTAGTTAACATTTCTAATTGATTTTGTTTATCTAACATCTCTATTAATGTATTTTTTAATGTTTTTATCTCAATATCAATTTGATTAAATTCATTCACTACTGTTTGATATTCTATTTTGTTTATCACATAAATTTTAAATATTTCAGAACGTTCATCAATATCTATATTCAGAATTAATCTTTTTGTATTATTGTCATTTAAGCCTTTATTTAAAAAAGACAGTCTATTATTTATATTGTTTGTTAATTGGCGATATTCTTCTTTTATATTTTTAAAGTCAGGATTATTCGCCCCACTAACCGCAGCTAATAATGACAGTTTTGATGATACTTCTGCTCTTTCTTGATACAGTCGCTTTAAAATATAATCTGAATTAATATATAGTGCCAATGATGCTTCTTCTGCTGTTAATTTTAAAACGTGTTCAAACTGTTCTAGTTTTGTTCTTAATGATATAAGTTCAATTTTCTTATTACGAAAAACATCATCAAGCTTAAATATTTTTTCAGAATAATAGTCATTAGAATTATCATGTAATAGATTATATTCAACCCTAATGTTTTTTATTTTTTCTGTTAACAAGTCTATCTCAACTTTAGAATTATCAATTTTATTTTTATTAGATATATTTCTAAACTCAATATATTTAGTTCTATGATCTTCTATTTTATTATTTAAGTTATATAATAATGAATCTAACATTAATACCAAGTTTTTCTTATGATCACTAATCATAGATATTTTAATTAATGGTGTTTGAGGTACGTTCGTAATTTTTGGAGCAGGGATATTAACTAATAGTAAATCAAGATCATGAGCAATGCCAGCTCTTAATTCACTACTCATGATAATCTCTTTATATGTTTCCTTTGGATCTATTTTCATATTAGAAAAAATAGATTTATTATTCGTTGTCATCTCACCAATACTTAATAACTTTAGCCGTGTATCTGATTGAGAAGATGGGAAAATAATCGTTAATCGACCTTCATATTTATTTTTTAATACTAAAGATCCAAGAAGTACTCCCCAAATAAAAGTAAAACCTATAATTAAAAACAAAATATTATATTTTAATGCTTTAATCACCATCCTATTAGTCCATGCATAAGAGTAATTGGCAATAATGTTTCAGTTAATGACTTAATAATCGCCAAATAATTTGTCATACCTGAATCATAACAAGCCATCTTGTCTCCATTCATTAAATAAGGATTATAATGTGGGTTATTTCTATATTTAATTAAATCATATGTACTAATTTTTAATGCCACTAAATTATCATTATTATTAAGTGATGTTATTAATAAAACACCCCGATCACTATTTGTTGACTCAGTTCCTCCCATACAATTAGCCCCAAAGGCTGCATCGATAAGCCGAGATCCATAAGGCATCTCTCTCGTATCCCGATTAATATTACTTAAGTTATTATTTTCTGCGGGAATTGTTGTATTAGATAAGAATAATTTAATACCAATTGGCGTTATCTTTGAAACTCGAATTAAATCAGCATCAACACATAATGAAGATCCGATATAAATTTCATCACCGTTGGCTAAAGGAATATCTTTAAAGCCACCATCGCTTAAAACGCCATTAAGATCAATTGAATAACTAATACCATTACGCACTAATCTGACATTTTTTATATCAGCAGTCGGTTTTATTCCTCCGGCTAGTTTAATCGCTAAAGTAAGCATCTTATCCTCTGTATGAGAAATACCTAAATCTTTGTAATGGTTTAATAGCGGATCATTTTTATTTATAATAATAAAACCAGGTTTAAAAACCTCACCATTAACTTTTATTGAAATCGGAGCATATTTTATAACAGTGATGATAGGATAAAAACTGCTCTTTTTGAAAATATCATTAGCTATATAAGAAGATAATATCTTTTCATTTAGTTCATCAATAGATAGCCCTTCAGCCTGTATCGGGGCAATCCATGGTAAATAAATATTGCCATTTGATTTAATTATATAATTTTTAGATAATGTAACATTATTAAGAATATTAATATTTAACACATCACCTGACGATAATATTTCATTTTTATTCGAAATCTTATCTACATTATTATTAATATTTCCATATATATTACTATTTGTATATTCTTGGTCTGAATTATAGTTACAATTTTCATTGCAATAATTTAAACAATTAGTTGAACTATAACTGTCTATTGTCTGTCTATTACCACAGCCTAAGAGCATGCCAATTATTAATAAAATAGTAATATATTTCATTACATAGCCCCTCTAGCACTATATACTGCTGGAATAGTTTTTATTAAAATAGTTAAATCGAGCATTATCGTTCGAGTCATCACATAGTTTAAGTCTAGCTCAAATTGCTTTTTGCATGATAACTCAGAGCGACCAGATATTTGCCATAACCCGGTCATTCCCGGTTTAACGAGCAAGCGTAATTTATGGACTTGAGTATATTTTTCAACTTCTTCGTCTAGAGCAGGTCGCGGCCCAACCAGTTTCATTTCACCTTTTAATACATTAAGAAATTGAGGGATCTCATCAACAGAAAACTTTCTTAACCAAAATCCAATTTTTGTTATTCTTGGGTCTGATTTGTTTTTATATCTGATTCCATCACTCACATACCGTTTAAATTCTTCTTCTTCTAAAATAATATCACTGTCCATTGTTGTATATTTATACATAATGAACCGTTGACCATTTTTCCCAACTCTTACCTGCTTAAAGATTGGATTTCTTCGTTCTGTAATAAATAATAAACAGTACAAAATAATATGGAAGGGTGCCCATATAATAAGTGCAATAAAAGAGATAACTACATCAATAGTTCGAGAACAAACATTCAAACAAAACATTCGAATATCTAATGCATGTGATACATTCCAAAAAATAAAGTTAGCGTTACCTACAATATACCGGTTCCATAACCTTTTTGGTTCTTGATATAATCTATATAACCATTCAAAACCAACCTGTCTAATCAATAGAGGCGCACGTTGTACTTTCCCTGCATAAAAATCAAACATCCCTCCCACACAAATAACAATATTAACTGATAAATATTTATAATTATCAACAACCCATTGTTCTTGTAGGGGTGATCCAAATCCAACAAATAAAATTTGAGCTTTTGATTTATTAATATAATCAATAACTAATTTATCTTCATTAAAAAAACCATGATGGCTGCCCGCAACGTTTAAATTAGGATACACATTCTTAAATTTAGCGAGTGCATTTTTTGAAATATCCCCTTCACCGCCAAGAAAAAATACTGACCAATTTTCTTGTGCTGCTAATTCTAAAATTTTAGGACTAAAATCGGTACCATTGATATTATCACCAGGCAAAATACCTTTAAGTTTTAACGCCCATTTAAGTCCAACCCCATCGGGTAGTACTAAATTAAATTTAGCTAAGTTTTTACGGTACTTATCGCTATCTTTAAGCTTATTTAAACAGTCAGCATTAACATAACCAATTAGGCTTGGGTTTTTTTTAGGTATTGCGACAATCAATTGTTTAATTATATTTAATGCTATACTTTGTTGACCATTAAAGACCTCAATACCAAACCATTTTATTCGCTGATTAATGGGCTTATGTGTCACTTTAAACAATAAAGAATACGCATATAACAGCGGATATATCATCTTTTTCCACCAGTACATCTTCAATTCCATATCATCACTTAAATGATGATATTCCGGTGGAGTAATGCCTAAATTTTCATGTATATCTCGTGCAGAAAAAGCACCTACAGACTTATTGTCACTACTATAAGCAATTTTTGGCGAAAATCCGATAAGATGTAATTCGCCTCTTACAACTGCCAATAATCTCGCCAATCGACTGGTTTGACAAAAACGATAATCAAACCCACAGCAATATTCATATCGACTTAATAATCGTCCACAATGATTATAGTTTTGAATTGCATAACAAACCCATACTGGAAAACTAACTACACTGTATAGCAATGCAATTAAACGATCGAGTAAGGATACATCCACTATCATCACTCTACTCATCACTCTATTCATAACGCTACCTATGGATAATAATTAATGAAAATACAATGTGTTATATTTAACTATAATCTTCCAGAGCAAGCAGATGAGACGTACAACATTCTAATTAAGAATAACTTCTCTCCAGATCACATCATTGTTGTTGATAATGGTTCAGATAAAGCGCCACCAGCACTTTCAACCAATTTATCACTGCCTTTTAATGTCCGTTTTTCTGGGCAAGCAAACACGACGCTCAAATTTCTTATGACTTATCGTCCTTCTGATTACTATTTATTGATAACGACCAGTGCTGGACTTGATCCAACGCTTAACTACCTGTCCATTTGTAATCACGTTATTGATGAGCTATCAGGATCTTTTGGTGTTGCGATGGCCTCTCTTATCGGTGGTGAAACTGAAACCATCAGTCCAGAACAATCTCACCAAGATCTAACCCATCACAACATACCTTATCGTTCTGTCTATTCCGCTCAACCTATTATGACTCTAGTTTCGCACCAGCTTTTATCTATCTGTTACAAAAAACATGCCGCTTATTTCAATACTGACTTAAAAAGGGGACACGGTATCGATATTGAGCTTCAGCACATAGCGTTAAATAATGGATTAACTGCTGTTGTATCACGTGATCTATGGGTACATTGGAAGACAAATCAAGTACATAAATTAAATCTTGCGGATGAATCAGCGTATGAATATCGCTGCCAAGCACAGGCAGAGATGGAAAAATGCTTTGCAAAAAGATATGGCGAGCAATGGGAAAAACAATTTAGGTCGCAATTTGCAAACATAACTGGTTCAAAAATAAAAATAACGACACGAAGTCGATACAAATTCGCATCCTTACGACAGTTATGGTATCGAATAAAATTGTTTTTTTTCAAATTTAGAAAATAAATTAAATAATGCTTTTTTTGGTATTAATATTGCTTGATATTAGTATTGTAAAAACAAGAAATCATATAAGAATAGGATATTCTATGACGTCTTTTTTGAAAAAATCATCAGCTTATTTAATATCCAATATTTTAAATGGTTTATCATTACTCTTTCTATTGCCCTTTTTAACTCGCTTTCTTTCTGCTCCAGAATATAGTCAAATAGTATTGTTCCAAACGTTAATTTTTGGTTTATTATCCTTTATACACTTAAATGTTTTTCAAGCTTCAAATATAAAATTTTTTGACAAAGAGACTACACATAAAGACATTCAACACTATAATAGTGGCTGTCTTATAATACTGATCTTCTCTATTTCATTTTTCACGTTACTATTATTAACTAACTTGTCATTTATTTCTGAAGTATTATCACTACCAGAAACATGGTTAATCTATGCTCTCATCATCGCTATAGCCCAACTGTTTATTCAATTTTGTTTATGGCAGTGGCAAATGAGGAAACAAGCGTATCAATATTCAATTTATAACTCCTGCTATGTGATACTTTCTTCCTTGTTTACATTGATACTACTTTATTTATTACACGATAAAATAGAGTCTAGAGTTTATGCCTTATTGGCTATCTCTACGGTTTTTTTTTGTATTCAATATTTGTTATTGTCAAAAACAAGTGGCTTATCTTCTCTCGTGTATCAATGTCAATAATAAAAGATATTCTAAAGGTAGGTCTTCCATTAGTTCCCCATTCAATTGGCATTTTTATCTTAGTCGGTGCCGATAAATTCATTATTAGTGGCATCCTTGGTCTTACTACTATTTCATCATATCTTGTTGTATTTCAAATTAGCACTATTTTTATTTTTGTGTTTGATGCTATCAACAAAAGCTATTACCCGTGGTTATTTGAAAAATTAAATGAAAACAACGAAAGCATCAAAAATAAACTGTGGGTTTTAACCTATATTTATTTTGTTTTATTACTAGCCGTATCAATATTTTTCTTTTTTCATGGCTCTGCTTTAATTACATTCATCGCAGGTGAAAATTACATGATAAGTAACAATATTGTGGGTTTTATTTTTCTTGGTCAAATATTTGGTGGCATGTATTTGATGATCAATAACTATTTATTTTACGAAAAAAGAACGCTGTTAATTTCAACAATAACCCTTTCATCAGGTATTATTCACTTATTATTAATTTCTTTATTTTCATATTATTGGGGAGTGACTGGCGCAGCATTATCTTTTTGTTTATCTAAATGTATTCAATTTTTATTAACATGGTTCAATATCTACAAAACAATCACTATTCCATTCCCCCATTAAAGGCGGATAAATAGGTTTTCATCATTTATCCGCTTGTTAAACTCTAGCTTAAGCGTGCTGTTATCCATTGTGCAATATCTTGAATTTCAGGCATGCACACTTGGTGTTCCATTGGATAGGTTCGCCATTGTGGATGATAATCTGCCGCTATCAAATCATCACGAGCCATTTCACCCAATTTAGGTACCACAACCGGATCATAGCGGCCATGCATAATCTCAATCGGAAGTTGGCGATTTGATTCACTGTATTGAATAATATTCGCCGTTGGAAAATACGTTGATAGCGTAAGTAACCCAGCCAATGGTTTGGAATAGCTCAGTGCTGCATGATAGACCACCGCACCTCCTTGAGAAAATCCAGCAAGAATGATCCGTTCAGAGGCGATCCCACGGCTGATTTCTCTCTCAACCAAATCAATAACAGATTGAGCAGAATCAATAAGTTGTTCAACATTAAGCTTGCGTGCCACATCCAATGAAATAATGTCATACCATGCAGGCATAACAACACCGCCATTAATAGTCACAGGAATAGACGCGGCATGCGGAAAAATAAATCGTATAGGCATATCAGCAGGTAACTGTAATTCTGGTAATAATGCTTCAAAATCATGACCATTAGAGCCTAAGCCATGCAACCAGATAACACTTGCAGTCGCCTCAACAGTGGGTTCTACTTCAACACAAGGTAAATAAGTTATATTCATGTTCTTATCCTTATATAAACCGTTGTCACTATATCGCTGATTTTATTGCTCGCGCAAGTCGAGATGGCGCTAATTTAGGATCAGGATCTTTTTGGTCAAAAAACTCACTCACAACATCAACAATCGCAGACTGAACATCGGCGGTCGTCGCCAAATTTTGTGAAAAGCTGGGCACTAAATCCCCTGATAATGATGCTTGTCTAAAGGCTTGCATTGAATCGAGCGCACATTGATCAAAAGCTGACATATCCATGTCTAATCGTACTGGAATCGAGCCTTTATTCAGATTAAATATCTTCTGAAAAGTAGGCGTTAATAAGGTTTTAGCTAAATCATGTTGCGCAATATTATCGACTTCTGTGCCTTTTAATTTAAAAAAAGCCAAACTATCAATATTAAATGTAAACTGGTGTTGCGTACCCGGTGCGGGAACACATAAATAATCTTTACCCGGTATTTTACCTACTTGCGCAAATTCACCTTTCGCCCAATCCCCCATAAATTGCATCGCGGCTTGACCATTAATAACCATTTCAGTGGCAGAGTTCCAATGTCGCCCACCCGCTTCTGGATCAATATACGCTTTCATCCGCTTAAATTGCTTAAAGACATCTACCATTTTATTGCTGTTGATCACCGTCATATCAAGATCAACAAAGGCTTTACGGTAATCAGCTGAACCTAATACTGCTAACGCAATACTTTCAAATAAGGTTGCATCTTGCCAAGGTTGCCCCCCATGCGCTAACGCGATCAATCCTGCCGCTTTAATCTTATCGGCGGCAACAAAGAATTCAGCTAACGTCGTTGGTACAGTGGCTCCAGCAGCTTTAAATACCGTAGGATTAACCCATAGCCAATTAACGCGATGAACATTAATGGGTACCGCTACATAATGATGATTATATTTCATGATATTAGCGACCACGGGTGGTAAAACATTATCCCAATTTTCTTGCAAAGCGACGTCATCAAGGGATGTTAAAAACCCTAAACGTCCCCATTCTTGAATATCATGACCTTTCAATTGCGCCGCAGTGGGTGGATTGCCTGACACTGCACGCATTTTTAATACGGTCATCGCACTTTCCCCACCACCACCAGCCACCGCGAAATCTTTCCAACTGTGGTGTTGTTGCTCCATCATTTGCTTGAGTACTTTCACTGATTTAGCCTCACCGCTTGACGTCCACCAATGCAATACTTCAACTTGTCCCGATGCATGCGCTAATGTTGCTGGCAGCCAAGATACTGCTGCGGCTAATATCAAATACGCTAGTTTCATGATTTTTCTTCCCTTAAGCTAATGCAACGGGCAACACACGCGGTAACACCACCACCACAATGAGCCCTTGTGTTAAGCCATTTTTAATTATTAACTTACCACCGTGAGCATGGATGATATTACGTGCAATCCCCATTCCTAAACCGTGACCATCAGCATCTGTCGCTAAACGAAAATAAGGTTCAAATACCGCCGATAATGAAGATGCAGGAATACCTTTACCTTGATCCGTAATTGTCATAATAATTTTATCCGGCTTATCGATCACCGCGACCGTCACCTGATGACCATACTTCACGCCATTATCAATTAAATTACTTAAACAACGTTTTAACCCTAATTCTTTGCCCATAATTGGCGCGATGATCAATGTGGGCAATGTGACTTTTATATCCCGATGATTATGGCGCTCAGCAATGCTGGCTAAAAGCAGATTTAAATCAATTGGGACAATATTTTCGTGTAAATCAGTGTCTTTAACACATTGTAATGCCCCTTTTACCATCATCTCTAATTCATCAAGATCATGGTTAAATTTATCTATTTTTTTATCATCATCAATAAGTTCAACCCGTAATCGTAATCGCGTAATGGGGGTTTTTAGATCATGAGAAATCGATGAAAACAACTGTTCTCGATCTTCAATATAACGACGTAATCGTAACTGCATTCGATTAAAAGCTTGCGTTGCCATTACCAGTTCCGTCGCCCCTTCTTCTTTAAGAGGCGGTTGATAAATATCTAAACTTAACGCATTAGCAGCATCTGCCAATTGTTTTAATGGCTTGGTTTGGCGTCGAACCATGATGTAGGTGAACACTAACAACAATCCGGTAATAAACACCAAAAATAACATTTGTTGGCGAGTGATCACTTCATCTTTTAAGTTCATGTAAGGCGCGGGAAGCAATGCTGCAATATAGAGCCATTGATTTTTTTCTAATTCAATCTGTACCACTAAAATCGGTGGATTTAAAGGCTCTAAACTTAAAGTGTTATGAACCCATGACCGAGGCAAATCGCTCAATAAAATATCATTCTTAAGTACGTGTAACGTTTCAGGACGGGAAAATTCAACTTTTATTGTCGACAAACGTGGCAATTTTTGATGTAGCACTTTTTCAAATACAGATACAGCCATCTGTTTTTGTTCTGAATTTGCGATAGGATCAATCCGAATTTCTTCATCATTAAAAGAAACAAAAAAACGGGTTCCTCCCATATTACGTAATTGATCTAATACAATATGACGGTATTGCATCGGTAATGATTGAAAGAAAGTTACCGTTGAGGCAAACATGGTTGCCATGCTTGCAGATGTAGATTGCAGCCCATCTAAATCACGTTGTTTTGATTGGGTATACCAAATACCCGTCGCAATCACTTGCGCCAAAAACACCGCTAATAATGTTAACCACAATGTTCTCGACACTAATGATTTCGGATATAACACTTTCCAATTCATTGACCATTATCCATATAGTAAAAAAGTGTGATGCCTATACAAGCGATCACACTTTATCCAACGTCATTATTGTTATGTTATGCGTCTTCGTAGATCACATCAGCAGTAAAAATATAACCATTGCCGCGACTGGTTTTAATTAAACGTTGAGTACGTCCTTTGTCACCTAATCGTTGCCGTAAGCGACTTAAAGCGACATCAATACCTCGCTCTGAAGGTAAGGTATCTCGCCCTCGCGTAGCATAGGAAATTGTATCGCGATCGAGTATTTCTTGTGGCCGCGATAAAAACAGCATCAATAATGTATAATCGCCGCCAGTTAATTCAAACTCTTGTTTTTTCTCAAGATCAAATAAACAATGCGTGGTGGTATCAAGCCGCCAATGAGCAAAAAGAATAAATCGAGCTTCGGCTAAGGGCTGCTGACTTTCTGTTGGTTTAATGCGTCTTAATAGTGCTTTAATGCGTGCTAATAATTGTCGAGGGCTAAATGGTTTAGCAATATAATCATCAGCACCTATTTCAAGACCAATAATCTGATCCATTTCATCAGACACAGCGGTTAGCATGATAATCGGTACATTTGAACTTTTTCTAATATACTGGCATAACGTAAAACCATCATCACCCGGCATCATAACGTCGAGTAAAATCAAATCAGGGTAGCCGGCTGCTAAACGCCGTTTCATTTCTTCGCCTTCCGCAGCGGTAATAACATCAAACCCATTTTTAGTTAAATACTCATCAAGTAATTCACGAATTTCTTGATCATCATCGACAACGAGTACTGTTTTGGTTGCCCCCATTTTACGCATCCCTCACCGATACATGACTTATTATTTTAATATTATTACTTATCTCGAACGTTTTAATCCAGCAACAGTAACAACAATCAAACACTGTAGGTCTTAAATAACTCTCCATTTGAGCATCTATAATGAT
Organism: Photobacterium iliopiscarium; assembly: GCF_003026395.1. GTDB lineage: Bacteria > Pseudomonadota > Gammaproteobacteria > Enterobacterales > Vibrionaceae > Photobacterium > Photobacterium iliopiscarium. Next base: position 225,135 of record NZ_PYOO01000001.1, read on the forward strand.
AAAAGTCAGGATATATGCCAATATTCGTGACCCAACCGCTATCTTAATCGCAATAAATACGCTCAATTGTAGAAAAAAACATCGATAATAAACGCTATCTCTTTTTGCTTTATCTTAATATCAGCCAATGTGATCTCGTCAAAAACACTTGACGATTATTCTTTATCCGCAAGTGCTTGTCGTACTTTATTCGCCACTTGAGGTGAAACCCATTGTGTCCATTGCGATTCATACTGAGAAAGAAACCGCACCATCATTTGCTCACCATTAGCATTGTGACTCACTTTCCATGCCATTAATTGATTCATATCTTGATTTGAAAAACGTCGTGCCGCTAAATAGTCAATAATAGCTGGTGCTCGCTGAGCAAATTGAGTCGTAACAACAGTATCGACAACATGAGGAGGAAACATCGTCACTTTAGGGTTTTTGCACACAGGTTTATCTATACACTCATTAAAATATTCACGGTGAGTGCCTGAATTAAAATCGATCCGTACCATTTTATAGAAACCGAGTACCGCCGTTGGCGACCAATAATACCCAATCCAAGGCAATTTTTTAGCATACGCGTGAGCAATCGATCCGGATAAACCAGTGACATTATCGGTGGGTGTTAGTTCAAATCCCACTTGCTTCAGATTTAGGGCGGTAAACAAATGCTTCACCGCATTTTGGCAACGTAAATTGGGAGAGCAATTAAAAAAAGGCATTTTATTACCAAGATCCGACCGTTTAAACAAATAAGCATGTTTTCTTATTCCCTCTATCGTTGCCAGTGACGGCTCTTTTTCTACCATGTATTCAGGCACCCAAAAACCTTCTAAACCACCTTCATACAACACCTTTCCAACAAATTTAATCTTATCTTTTTCAATGCCATGTTCAAGCCCACCTTGTAACGCATTACGCCTTATCTCAGGAATAATATCTGGCTTGCCTTGCATCAAAATAGACTTTGCCGCGAGGACGGTTTCACTGGGTACAAGTTGTGTTTTACACCCGAAACCATGTTGTAAAATAAAACTATCCACATTGGCAACAAATGTCGCAGAGTCCCAATTCATATCTGCAATGGTTACCTTGCCACATTCAACGGCGTGGGCACTAAATGCTATCACTGATAATACAATCGACACTATAAATTGCTTGAACATCAATACATTCCTTCTCTAGGATAATTTAGATGTGTTTTCTATGCGCTTAGTCTAAACAACCTTAATATCAAACACCAAAAAGAAATAACAAAAACTATCGATACTGAACATATATATATGTATGAATAATAACGTTTAAAGATAAATACGACTTTGTATCGTTTTCATCACGTATATTGCTTATCATAGTCCCTATATTCATTAGTAATGGACAATAACAATGTACAAATTAGTTGCACTCGATATGGATGGCACTTTACTGAGTTCAGATGGCACAATCTCAGCACATAATAAACAAGCTATTGCTGCTGCGCGCGAACAAGGTACTTATGTTGTGTTAGCGTCAGGTCGTCCTATTGAAGGCATGACATGGGCACTAAAAGAGCTCAATATGGATAGCGATAATGATTTTGTATTATCATATAACGCATCTTTAATACAACGTGTTGCAAGTCAAGAAGTCGTACGAAGCCAAACACTTATCGGTAGTGATGCTAAAGCGATTGCCGCTATTGCCCAAGATCTTGGTGTTCATGTCCATGCATTCTCTCGTCGTCAGGGTTTGATTACACCTGAGCATAATTACTACACCGATCACGAAGCAAAAATTAATGGTTTAACTATCACCCTCGCTGACTTCTCTGAATTAGATGATAATGAAGAAATCATGAAAGTGATGATCATTGATGAAGAAGATCGCCTTGAAGCGGCAATTGCTCAATTACCTGCAACGCTCTATCAGCAATATACGATTGTAAGAAGTGCCCCGTTCTTCCTTGAATTTATGCACACCAATAGCAACAAAGGTGTCGGCGTTAAAGCACTCGCTGATTTCTTAAATATTAAACAAGATGAAGTGATTGCGATGGGTGATGCGGGTAATGATCATCATATGATCGAATTTGCAGGCTTAGGTGTTGCTATGGGTAATGCTACCGAAGCAACCAAAGCGATTGCTAACTATATTACTGATACCAATAATAATAGTGGTGTTGCACAAGTGATTGAAAAATTTATCATTAATGCATAATTAATAATAAATCATAAAAAGCCAGCAATAATGCTGGCTTCTTTTTGTGACACTGTTTATTCATTATTTAGCAAGAACAACAGAATCAACATCAATAGTTCGTACAGTCCAGTCTTTATCTACTTCACCACGAATAGTGATTTTTGTAGTTGGTGTTACGGTAATTCCACGCCAATCTTTATTATCAATTTCGACTTTTATTTCACCCGTCTCATCTTTAAACATATAATCTTCTTTACCAACTGAAGATATAATATAACCAGTAAGCTCCACCGCTGCATTATCATCAGCATGCGATGCCTCTTTTATTGTATTTAATACAGGGGTTGCACTAGGGCCATTAAATCCCCCTTGATCTTGAGTCATGGGTGCGGCTTCATGTGGACCACTAAAACCACCTTGGGTTGGTTGCGGTGCTGCCATTACTGACATTGATGAAAACACAAGAACTGAAGCTGCAAGTAATTTTTTCATTTGTCTATATTCCACAGGGTTATTCTATGAGATTAAAATATCTCGAATACAACTAAGATTTAAATTATAACGCTAAGCAGTTATTTTCGACAATAGTATTATCGAATCACCATAACGACTACAATCAGCTTAAAATATTATGGTTTTTCTTTGATCATATGCGACGCTAAAAATACCGACACTATCGTCTCAATATTATCTTCAAGCTCTTTACCTTCACTGTTAGGTGAAATATTCATCACTTGCGGCCAAAAAAGAAGTCCCTGAAATAAACTAATGTAAATATTCGTTAATAACATTACATTTTTATCAACCATACAACCGGCCGTAATCGCTTGTTGAAACCAATCTGTAATCGCTTTTGTGCTGTATAAATCTTTAATCAAATTTAATGCCAATTCTGGCTGACGTAAAAATTCCATTACAATTGTGCGCGACAACGGAATGCCATAAGTTGTATATAACACATCGGCTTCACGGCTCGTGATTGCCGTTAATTGTTCAGTCAATGTTTTACTAGGATCGTATTCATACCGAACATTTTCAGCTACCGATTCTTGAATAATGGTCAATACTGAAACGAATAACACTTCTTTACTCTCAAAGTGACGATATAGCGTCCGTTTAGAGACCGCAGCTTCAGTTGAGATGCGATCCATATTCGATGCTAAAAAACCATGCGTTATAAATTCGGCCTTGGCTGCTTCAATAATTGCTAAGTGCTTACGTTCAGTTTGCTTCATCCTTACCCGGTTCCCATATATTTTTATTTCAGTTTATGAGCGCAGTCTAACAATCTGAAATAAAAAAGTACACTGTGTAGTTTACAATCTCATTTTTATCACTAGAATGCAGTCTAAGTTTGCTGTTTTAGCAATGAACATGATTAATCAATCTAATGATAGTGGAGAACACGGTGAAAACTCATTCAGCAATGTCCAATGTGACATCGTTAACAATTAATAAACTGGCCATGGCGGTGAGTTTATCTTTAGCGGTAGTGCTGTTGTCAGGATGCGACAGTCAAAAAGAAGCAGCTGTCACCGCACCTATCATTAATCTTGCGTTAACTGAAATTGTAACGCCACAAACAAACACTAACTTAAGCTTTAATGGTGTTATTCGTTCAGCTGAACGCGCTGATTTATCATTTCAAGTCAGTGGCCGTGTGAGTCATATTTTTGTAAATGAAGGCGACAAAGTACATAAAGGTCAATTACTCGCTAAATTAGATCCTAAAGATGCGCAAACGGCATTTTCAGCAGCGCAACTAGAGTTGAATAACACTAAAAAAGATTACTCACGTGGTAAATCTATTTATGAAAACTCACAAGCTATTTCTAAAAGTGATCTTGATGAGCTTCTAACGCGTTACGACTTAGCTCAAAATCGACTTGAAGAAGCAAAAAACCAGCTTGCTTACACGCAATTAAAGGCCCCTTTCTCAGGTATTATTGGTCGCAAGCTAATTGATAATCACGTTCAAATTCAAGCAAATACATCAGTATTAACGTTGCATAACCTGGATAATTTAGAAGTCGTTGTTAACATTCCTGACATTGTAATGTTAACCGGCATGCAATGTGATAAAGCCAATGCTGAGATTAACAATATTCCAGGGCATTTATTACCACTAAGTTTACGTACGTACTCAACCCAAGCCGACCCGATTACACAAACATTCTCGGTTGTATTAGGGCTTGATGATCTTAAAGGGCTCAATATCTTACCGGGTATGTCAGTGAAAGTTTCGCCAAGCTTAACTGAATGCCCAGAAGAAAATAACAGCCCACTAACGGTGCCATTAACAGCCGTTGTACCTGACAATAAAAACCAACAATTTGTATGGGTTGTTGGCAGTAATAACATCGTTGAAAAACGCTATATCAAGGTGGGCACTATCAATAAAAATTGTATTACTGTGCCTTCTGGTCTGAAAGCAGGTGAGCGTATTGTTATTGCTGGCGTATCAAAACTAAAAAATGGTATGGAAATTCGCCCATACACAGATACTACTCAAAACGGAGTGTAAGAAATGGATATCGCTCGCTATACCATAGCCAAGCGCACCAGTGTTTGGGTAATGATTGCTATCATTCTAATTGGTGGCTATATCAGCTATCTAAAATTAGGCCGTTTTGAAGATCCTGAATTTGTTATTCGCCAAGCCGTTATTATCACACCTTACGCGGGTGCAACGGCACAAGAAGTGTCAGATGAAGTTACTGATATTATTGAAGGTGCTGTTCAGTCATTGCAAGAACTGAAAGAAGTTAAATCAGTGTCTAAACAAGGCATGTCTGAAGTTACTGTCGAAATTAAACTTGAGTTTGCAAAAAGCCAAGCCGACCTTCAACAAGTATGGGACAAGCTACGTCGGAAAGTTGTTGATGCACAGCGTCAATTACCTCCAGGCGCAGGTCCATCTATTGTTAACGATGATTTCTCTGATGTTTATGCCTTATTCTTTGCCGTAACAGGTGAAGGCTTCACTGACAAACAACTATCTGATTATGTAGATAGTTTACGTCGTGAGCTGGTACTTGTTCCTGGTGTTGCTAAAACCGCAACCTTAGCTGAACAACAAGAAACCATTTTTGTTGAGTTCACCAGTGAGCGTTTAGCTAAATTTGGACTCTCAGTTGAGAATGTTCTATCCGTACTAAAAAAACAAAATATTGTTACTGTTGCTGGTAGTTTAACGTCCAATGGCATGCGCATTCCTGTAATGCCAACACCTAATGTTAACTCGTTTAATGACCTAAAAAATCTTCAAGTGGGTATTGGTGATAATCACACCGTATTACATCTTCAAGATATTGCAACCATCAAGCGTGGCTATCAAGAACCCGCATCAATGTTAATGCGTTATAACGGTGAACGTGCGATTGGTTTTGGTATTTCAAATGTCACTGGCGGTAACGTTGTTGATATGGGTGATGCGGTTAAAGCACGTATCGCTGAATTAGAAAGCCAACGCCCTTTAGGTATGGAACTGAATGTTATCTCAATGCAATCAGATTCTGTACGTGATTCAGTAACGAACTTTATTGATAACCTAATTGCAGCAGTAGTGATTGTATTTATCGTACTGTTGCTATTTATGGGCGTTCGTTCAGGCATTATCATCGGTTTTGTTTTGGTACTCACCGTTGCGGGTACGCTATGCATCATGCTAATGGATAACATTGCAATGCAGCGTATTTCTCTAGGTGCGCTGATTATTGCCCTTGGAATGCTGGTTGATAACGCGATTGTTGTTACTGATGGTATTTTAGTTCGTTTGCAAAATAACGAAGATCGGGAAGTGGTTATTCCAGAAGTCGTTAATGCAACTAAATGGCCATTGTTAGGCGGTACCGTTGTTGGTATTTGTGCATTCAGTGCTATTGGTTTATCACCATCAGATATGGGTGAATACGCAGGATCGTTATTCTGGGTGATCCTTTACTCTATGCTTCTAAGCTGGTTGTTTGCCGTAACGGTTACTCCATTACTGTGTCACCAATTCTTAAAAGTTAAAGTAAAAACAGAGGCCGATAAACCAAGCAAAGTAGTCAATGGCTACAAAGGTTTATTATCGTGGGTATTACTTCACCGTAAGACCACCGGTTTATTACTGGTTGCCACTCTTATTGGTGCTATCTGGGGCGTAAAATTTGTCCCTCCTGGTTTTATGCCTGAATCACAACGTGCGCAATTTGTGGTGGACGTGTACCTACCACAAGGTACTGATATTCAAAACACACAAACCTTTATTGCTAACATTGAGAAAGACGTTAAACAAAAACCAGGTATCAGTAATATCTCAAGCTTCATTGGTGGTGGCGGCTTACGCTTTATGCTGACCTATGCACCAGAAGCTCGAAACCCAAGCTATGGTCAACTGCTGATCGATATTGATGATTACCGTAATATTGCGCCATTATTAGTTGAACTCCAAAAAGAGCTCGACCTTAAATACCCTGAAGCATCAATCAAAGTATGGAAATTCATGCTAGGTCGCGGCGGCGGTAAAAAAATCGAAGCAGGATTTAAAGGCCCAGATAGCAAGGTATTACGTGATCTGGCAGAGCAAGCTAAAGCTATCATGCTAAGTGATCCAAATTTGATCGCGGTTCAAGATGATTGGCGCCAGCAAGTTCCTGTAATAAAGCCAATATACTCAACTGAAAAGGCACAACGTTTTGGTTTAACTAACCAAGAAATAAGCCAAGCCATTGCGCAAACATTAACCGGTCGCAATATTGGTGTTTACCGTGAAGGTAATGATTTAATCCCTATCGTCGTGCGTGCACCAGATAATGAGCGTACTCATGAACGTGCAATTGAAAATACTGAAGTTTACAGCCATATGGTTAATGGGTTAATTCCTGTAAGCCAATTGGTTGAGTCAGTAAACGTTGCTTGGGAAGATGCTATCTTACGTCGTATTAATCGTATTCCAACTATTCTGGTTCAGGCAGATCCTGCACCGGGTGTTTTCACTGCGGATGCATTTAATGATCTACGTGGGAAAATTGAAGCGATTGAATTACCACCCGGTTATGAACTGACATGGTATGGCGAATATAAAGCATCTAATGACGCAAACGAAGGTCTTGCTAGCTCTGCCCCTTACGGCTTTGCCGCTATGATTTTAGCTGTCATCTTTATGTTTAACGCGATGCGTCAACCATTAGTGATTTGGCTAACCGTACCGTTTGCTTTAGTGGGTGTAACAGTAGGTTTAGTGATATTCCAAACGCCATTTGAATTTATGGCAATTCTAGGCTTCCTAAGCTTAATCGGTATGATGGTGAAAAATGCGATTGTATTGGTTGACCAAACCGATGTTGAAATAGCCGCAGGTAAAACAGCATATCAGGCAATTATTGATTCAGCGCTTAGTCGTGCTCGACCAGTATTGCTAGGTGCATTTACGACTATTTTAGGTGTCGCGCCGTTACTGGTAGATCCATTCTTTAAGAGTATGGCAGTAACAATTATGTTCGGTCTGTTATTCGCAACAATCCTAACATTAGTGGTCATTCCACTGCTGTATGCGGTATTGTTCCGCGTTAAAGTAGAAGAAACACCACCAGCTTAATTAGCACCACAAAACAAAAGGGAGTGACATCATTGATGTGCACTCCCTTTTTTATAACCGTAAATAACCGTCACTCTTATCAATACCATTATTTAATATAATCAATAAGATCTTGCGCTAAACGACGTAACACACCAGCTTCTGGATGAGTATGTGAAAACGTTCTAATCCCATATATTCCCATCACTAAAAATTGCGCTAATTGTTGACTATCTCGTTCATGACTAATTTCATTATGCTGTTGTGCTAACAACAATTGCTCTGCTAACGCTTGCTGCCATTGTTTTAGCATATGACTGATAACATCAGCGACTTCTACATCTTGTTGAGCTAGCTCACTGAGTGATTTTTGTAATAAACAATCTTTAATCTGCTCACGTTCACACTCATCAACCACGTGATCAAGATACGCAGTAATAGCTTCGATCACTGAAGGTGATTGAGAAAATAGCGTGACAAATTGCGTATAGCGTTGATTACGGTAATGTTCTAATGCCGCTAATAACAAGCCACGTTTATTTTTAAAAGCACAATAAATCGAGCCAGGGTGCAGCCCAGTTGCGTGTTTTAAATCTTGCATACTGGTATTGCTATAACCTTTTGTTATAAATACATCCATCGCCGAGCGTAACACTCGATCACGATCAAATTCAGCACTGCGCATAATCACTCTCTTTTACTTTATCTCATGCTAGTTTACTTAATATTGAACAATCATTCAAAAAACTCTTGAATGATCCCTCAAACAAGCCTAACTTGAACGGGCATTCAAATTAGAGATAAAAATCATGCTCGATACCCTATTTCATCCTGTTGTACTTAACGACACGCTTACATTAAAAAATCGTATTCTTATGGCGCCATTAACACGTTGTATGGCTGATGACAATTTAATCCCAACCCAAGCAATAATCGATTATTATGCTCGCCGTGCTGATACTGGACTGATTATCTCTGAAGCTATTTTAGTTCGTGCTGATGGCCAAGGCTATCCACATACACCAGGATTATTTACACCCGAACAAATTAACGGCTGGCATAAAGTAACAGATGCCGTGCATAACAATGGCGGTAAGATCTTTGCACAACTATGGCACACAGGTCGTGTTGCTCATCCGTTCTTTTTTAATGGTGAGTATGTACTTGCTCCTTCTGCAATAGCACTTGAAGGAACGTTACCAAGAATGCGAGAGCTAACTTATACGGTTCCTAAACCGGCAACTAAAGCTGAAATTGAACAACTTATTGCCGATTTTAGTCAAGCTGCCGCTAATGCTATTGATGCCGGTTTTGATGGTGTAGAAATTCATGGCGCAAATGGCTATTTGATCGATCAATTTCTACATTTCAGCACTAATGAACGCGATGATGAGTTTGGTGGCACACCAGAGAATATGGCACGCTTCCCACTTGCAGTTATTGATGCAATTAGCCAACGTATTGGTCGTGATCGTACCGGTTTACGTTTATCGCCCGGCGGTTATTTCAATCTTGAAGGTGATAGCCGTGATCGTGCGGTGTTTGACTACTTATTACCTGAAGTTGAAAAGCGTTGTTTAGCGTATCTGCATGTTGGTATTTTTGATGACAGCATGAATTTTGATTATCTTGATGGCAGCGTATCACAATATATGCGTGCTCATTATCACCGCACATTGATTGGTGTCGGTTGTTACACTCCCGAAACAGGCAGCGATGCTATTGAAGCGGGAAAATTTGATTTATTAGCCATTGGCCGTCCTTTAATTGCTAACCCTGATTACGTTAATAAAATACAATCAGGTCAAGCACTTACTCCTTATGACGACACCATGTTAGCTCAGCTAATTTAATCTTGTTTTTTTACGCCTTAATCTCATGTAATTAAGGCGTTTATTTTGCTGTTCTTCGTTATTTAGTTTTAAATTACGAAAAATCATTGTTTGCATTTGTATCGATAGACAAAAGCCTAGTTTAGCTCTTATGATAACAATAGATAAAACAATAATCATAGAAAATAATAATGAATATCAAACAGCAACAATCACATCAAAAAATCCTGTTAGCGAGTTTATTTATCGTAACTAATGGCTATGCTTCTTATGCTAATGCTGACACAATCGCACCTTCAACACTGAATAACTCATTAAATTATACCAGTACTAATACGCTACTTTTAGAACAGTATAAAGATAACTTTGTGCTACCTTTTTATTACACACAATCTCCAAACCACAAAGAATATCAATCAATTATCCCTGAAGATGGTAAGTTGAGTAAATATAATGTCAACTTCCAAATCAGTTTAAAATATCGCTTATTTTCAGGTGTTTTAACTGATAATGATCAACTCTATTTTGCCTACACTCAACGTTCAAACTGGCAAGCCTACGCATCATCAGCATTTTTTAGAGACACCGAATACGAACCGTCTGTTTTTTGGACATTCCCCACTCAAACAACCTATACCAATGGCTTTCAGTATGCTGGTAGTACATTCGGCTTAGTTCATCAATCTAATGGGCGTGGTGGTGAACAAGAACGAAGTTGGAACCGTGCCTTTGTTGATATGACCTTCAAAAAAGATGCATTAACCTTTAGTATTAAGCCTTGGGTACGACTCAATTTCGGTGCTAAAGACTATAATAAAGACATTAATAACTACCTTGGCTATGGCCGTGTCAGTATGAACTGGAATATTAATGGTAAGAGCATGCTCACCTTTACCGTTCGAAATGCATTAGAAAGTGGCTTCTCTCGTGGTTATGAAAAAGTAACGTTAAACTTCCCTATTTATAAACGTTTACGTGGTTATTTAATATTTGAAAGTGGTTATGGTATTTCTATTTCAGACTATAATCATTATGACAATGCAGGCGGTATTGGTTTTTCATTTTAATTATTGGACTAAACTATTTTTATCTCTAGTGTTAAGTAGCATATAAACAATACGCATAAAACAACTAGAGATAAAAACAACTTTCTATCAATAGATTACTTATCTCGTTACTTAAAATATAATAAAACAATATTTCATTTCTTATTTAGCGATTATTTCTTTACTCATCGAATATTATATGTTTTTAATAGCATAACTCTAAAAAGCGATATTTACTCCACTAACAAATATTACTATTAAAATAATTTATTGATAGAATGAACCTGTGAATATTAATCAATCAACATACTTATCTGTACTTATTCACATGCTATCATTATCTCCCTATCCAGCAGGCTTAAAATCGAAAGAAGGTATTTTTGAATATGCCAATGATGCTTATCGAAACCTTGTTAATGCTCCGCTAGATATAAAGGGATTAAGGGATAGTGACTTACCATGTGATACCGCTGCATTTAGTGACATTTTTCTTGAGCAAGATAAATTATCACTGATGCACAATAAAACCATAATAACAATAGATGTGCACAACTACGCTAATGGTGTAGATGCATATATATTTACCAAACAACCCGTTATTATTAATGATGTTCCTTGGGGAGTACAATTTACAGCAAATAAAGTAAAAGATTTAATAAATATGACGTCGTTTATTGAGGTTATTGCTACCGATAAAGCGCATTTATCTTTCCATACAACACGACCTTTAGTACCACAATTAACGCCATCCCAAGAAATTGTTTTATTTTGGTTATTACGTGGACGACAAACTAAACAAATAGCACAACTTATTCATCGAACACCCAAAGCGGTTGAAAAACAAATAGCCAATTTAGTTTCTCGATTTTCTGATTATGGTATTTCCAGTCGTACAGGATTAATTGAATATGCACGTGGAAATGGTTGGTTATCATTAATACCAGCACAATTATTTAAGATCCCCATGTCTCTTATTATAAACCATGATGATCAAAGCGATTAAGTTCACAAAAAACACAGTAACTTAAGCAAAGGATTGTTTGGTTACATTAATTTGCGTTTATAATCCTGCCAATTTTTTCGCTTCTTATCATTGGTCATTTATGCACATAAAAATCAGTTTAATAACAACATTACTTCTTATTTCTGGATGTGGATCTTTATCCTCCATCCCCCCAGATTCTCAAGTAAGTTTAATCATTAAAAATGGCCAGATCATTACCATGAATGGTCAAAAACAGCTGATTGAAAATGGTGTTGTCATCATCAATAACGACACCATTGTCGCCGTGGGTGATCAAACATTATTAGCTCAATACCAAGCAACACGTATCATTGATGCCCAAAATGGGATTGTAATGCCAGGAATGGTCAATACTCATAACCATTTACCGATGATTGCTTTTAGAGGATTAGGCGAAGAAGGGATCGAAAATCGTTTATTTGCTTATTTCTTTCCTCTTGAAAGTGAAAAACTCAGCCGTGATTTAATTTATCAAGCCACTCGTCTTGGTGCAATTGATCTTGCACAAAGCGGTGTAACAACCTTTGCAGACATGTACTACCATGTTGATGAAATGGCCAAAGCAACCAAAGAGATTGGCCTACGTGCGGTTTTAGGTGAAACCGTTATTAAATTCCCAGTGGTTGATGCAAAACAACCGTATGGTGGTCTAGAGTACACCCAAAAATTTATTACTCAATATCAGCATGATCCTTTAATCACCCCAGCTTTTGCGCCACATGCCGCTTATACCGTTTCAAAACAAAAACTACAGCAAATCAATACACTCTCTAAAAAATTAAACGTTCCCGTATTAATTCATGTGGGTGAATTTGGTAATGAAGCCGCACGTATTAATGACAATCCAAAACAACTGAGCCCTGTCGCTTGGCTTAAAGACATCGGAGTGCTTGATCAACGAATGGTATTAGCGCATGCGATCCATATTAACCAAGCAGATATTGATCTCATCAAACAATCAGGGGCGGGTATCGCCTATAACCCAATGGCGAACGCTAAAGGTGCGACAGGCATTGCTCCTGCATGGGAAATGTATCAACAGCGCGTTCCTATGGGGTTAGGGACTGATGGCCCAATGAGTTCGAATCAAGTCGATTTATGGCGCACACTGAGTTATGCCGCCAATATGCAACGTTTAAAACATAATGACCGCACTATTATGATCCCAGAGCAGGTGATTGAACTCGCGACCATCGGTGGTGCTCGTGCACTGCATATGGACGATAAGATTGGTTCACTTGAAGTAGGTAAAAAAGCCGATGTTATTATTGTAGAAACTCAATCAGCTAACATGATGCCTAATTACAACCCTTATGCCACTTTGGTCTATCAAGCAAATCCAAGCAATGTTACAACGACAATCGTCAATGGCAATATTGTGATGGAACAGCGCCAAATGGTGCACGTTGATACAGCTGATGTAACTCGTCATATTCGTGCTATCGAAGCGGATATTACGGCATTTGCCAAAGAGCTAGCAAAGAAAGCCATTACATCACCAAGCCTCATGAAATAAGCCGCATCCTCTCTACCCGTTTATCACAATACGGTGTCGTCAAATACAGTATGTAAGGAAGGTGATCCCTTACATACTCAACAATTTTGAATGCAACAATGAATCGACTTCGTTTTAAATGAGAATAACCGCACCAGAAATAGCTTAACTTTCGTTGTGCTTTTTATCTTTCCGTAAATCAATACGGTATGATAGCCGCCAATCAATAGTTAACGGGGATTAATACATGTATCACCAAACACTTAAAAAATATTTTGGCTTTGATTCTTTACGCCTTGGGCAAGAAGAAGTAATTACCCGTGTCCTCAATGGTCATTCTGCTGCGGCTATATTTCCGACAGGATCGGGAAAATCATTATGCTATCAATTACCCGCAATTGAATTACCCCATCTTACTCTGGTCATTTCACCCCTCTTAGCATTAATGAAAGATCAGCTCGATTTCCTAGCCTCAAAGGGCATTCCAGCGGCTTCTATTGATTCAAGCCAAACTTGGCAACAAACACAACAAGTGATGCAACAAATCCGCCAAGGTGAAATTAAAGTATTAATGATTTCCGTAGAACGCCTAAAAAACGAACGTTTTCGTCATTTTATTGGTCAAATTCCAATTTCACTATTAGTCGTCGATGAAGCACACTGTATCTCAGAATGGGGGCACAACTTCCGTCCCGATTATCTGAAATTACCCCATTACCAACAAGCATTAAACATTCCACAAGTCCTACTGTTAACAGCAACGGCAACCCCTGCGGTAATTCAAGATATGCAGGATAAGTTTGCCATTGATAAAGACAATATTATTGTGACGGGTTTTTACCGTAATAACCTTGATTTAACGGTATTAGCGGCAGATGAAGACGAGAAAATAGATACCCTTAAACACCAGCTTTCTCAACGTAGTAATGAACCCGCGATTGTTTATGTCACCTTACAACACACAGCAGAACAAGTTGCTGATGCACTCACTCGTAGTCACTTTCCAGCCCAAGCCTATCATGCTGGAATGGACTCAGAGCATCGACATAATATTCAACACCAATTTATGAATGGCGACATCAATTGTATTGTTGCAACCATTGCTTTTGGAATGGGAATTGATAAATCTAATATTCGCCAAGTGATTCATTTTGACTTACCCAAATCGATTGAAAACTATAGTCAAGAGATTGGTCGAGCAGGACGTGATGGCGAAATGTCACAATGTACCGTTATTGCCAATAAGTCAGGGCTCAATGTTTTAGAAAACTTTGTTTTTGGTGACACGCCAGATCGCGATGCTATTGCGTATATTTTACGTGAAATACAAGCACAAGATCAGCAATGGGAAATAATGAGTGGTCGTCTATCTAAAGACAGTAACATCCGTTTATTACCCCTTAAAACATTATTAGTTTATCTTGAAATTCGTCATATTATTGAACCAATGTTTACCTATTTTGCTGATTATCGTTACAAGATGAACATCTCTCAGCAGGATATAGCTCAACGTTTCCAAGGTGAACGTCGACAATTTATTGAAACAATTTTCGCTTGTTCACCCAAAGCACGAGTTTGGCATACATTAGATATGGATGCATTATGGCAAGGCTACCAAGTCGATAGAAAACGTGTTGTGGCGGCCATTGATTATCTAAACGAACAAGGGTGGATCACTCTTGAAAGTAAACAAATGACCGATGTTTACCGAATAAATCAGCACCAATTTGATATTGAAACGGAAACAGAAGCGTTATATCAACTGTTTCAACAAAAAGAGCACAGCGAGATTCATCGTATTGAAAACATGATTGCTTTCTTTGAAAGTAAAAACTGTCTAAGCCATAAACTAGCCAGCTATTTCGCCGATCATCATGCCCCTAAACAATGCGGCCATTGCTCAGTTTGTCGAGGTAAAATAATTACACTCCCCGCGCTACCAATATTACCCGAGATCACCGATCAACAAATTACGGTATGGAGTGATAGTTTTATTCAACGAAATGGCAGCGCCCCCTCAATGGCGGCAATCACACGTTTTCTACACGGTATGAGCACGCCACTCAATAATAAAATAAAAGCAAAACAGCTTGAGGGATTTGGCGTATTAGAAGCCTATCCTTTTCAACAAACTTTCGACCATATTTGCCGCTTATACAATGGCAACTGTTGAATAAACAACCATTAATTTCCCTTATTTAACGCTTTAATCGCTAAAAACTGACTTTTCATATTAATCAATAGCGATTTGACTCGCATCGTTTTAAAATGCAAAGACTAACTAATAGGAAGTAAAGTTATGACTACAGAAAAAGAACAATACCAACCTTGTGATGCTTGTGGCGTTTCAGCTGAAATGGGCTTTATGATCAAAGAACATGATGATGTTGCTGATGTACACGTTTTTGCAAATGGTAAAAAAGCATTAGAATTAGAACTTGCGAACTACCTGACGCTAGCAAAACAAGTTAATGCTAACTTTAAAGTAGAAACAACGCCTGTTGATGAAACAAGTACAGAATTAACAGCGCGCATCCAATTTGAATGCAGTGCTGAAAAGTTAATTTTTGAACTTAAAAGCCGCTCTCTAGCGAAATAATTTATCAAATCGGCAAACCTTGCCACCTTGATAATCAATGAAGCCAGTAAACAGTCATGTTTTGTAATCAATACAAAATAAAATCTGATACTGGCTTTATTATTTATGGCGCTACAGGAATCAATGAGGACTGACGTACCACCCATTTTAAAGGACCATTTAGCTCAATCGTTTGTTCAGAACGACATTCCAATACAATATTATCCGTGGAAATAATAGCGCCCAATGAGTATGATTTTCCAGCATATAAACAATGACGTTGCGGTAATGTATTTAACTGAAATTCAGCAACAGGTTGAATCACTGGTAAATTTTCTGTGCTATATTGCTTGGCATTACTGATTGCCACAACCCCCATAACACCAATAATAACCAGCCATCCCTGCTCTAAAAAACGCATAATTTATCCTTATACACAACAATTGATACTCATTACTCTTATCAATTACTTACACCGATGACGAGGTTAATACTCAATCGCTCGAGGTAATAGCTTTGCTTGTGCAATCCAATCTTCCACCGTCGAAAGTGACGGCAATTGACGAACTAACGCTTTAGCTTCATTTACTTCAACTATTTTAGTATATAAATTATCCGCATTACGTTGTGCAAGCTCAGGCACAGTATCAACCCCTGAAGATTCTAATAAATCCGCATATTGGGTACTTATGCCTTTAATGCGTGATAAATCTGCACGATTAAGCCATTTTAAAATGAGTTTACCGCTAATTGCTGTTTTTTCAGCTAACGTTTTACGACCACTGGGTGTTGCGCCTAACGCTAACAGTTGTTCAATGGTTGTTACGTCTATCTCAGCTAACTTTGCTGCGTAAGCTTCACCAATTCCTTCTACACTAACGATCTTTGTCATAAGTTACTCCTACTATTTTTAGTTATACCTATTTGAAAAATATAGCCAATAAAACTAAAAACACCGCATTATCGATGAATAAAAATCAATCAAAATATAATTTATACAAAGAATATCATTACGATCATATTATGAATAAAAAACAGATAGAAAAAAGCCCAGACAACGCTGGGCTTAACTATCTAAACGTACAAAAAATTACTACGATTAAGATTCAGCAAGTGGTAATACTTGTTTCACATAATCACCAGGCGCTGCATATAACGATGCATAATTTTCGTTACCCATGGCACAAGGAGAAACTTGTTCTGTCGGGCTAAACGTTGTTAACCAGCCATTCCAATGTGTCCACCAAGAACCATCTTCACGTTTAGCTCCCGCTAACCAAATATCTGCATTTTCTTCTTTGCTATCATTAACCCAGAAGCCGTATTTATTCTTTTGAGGAGGATTAACAATACCTGCAATGTGGCCAGATTCGCCCAAAACAAATGTTGATTTCCCACCCAATTGTTGCGCGCCACGGTACGTACCTTGCCATAAAGCAATATGATCTTCTTCTGTAGAAATAAAGTATGTAGGCACTTTAATCTTACTTAAATCAATGTACACACCGCCGACTTTGTAACCTTTATTTTCAACTAATTTATTTTCTAAATAGAATTTGCGTAACAACGTACTATGGCATTTTGCCGCAACGTTAGTGCTATCACCATTCCAATACAATAAATCAAAATCAAGTAAGCTATTGCCTTTTAGATAATTATTAATGTAATAGTTCCAGTACAAACTATTTTCACGTAACAAACTAAAAGTCACACTTAAAGAACGTCCATCCATATAACCATTAGCATTATTTTGAGCTTCAATTGCCGTAATAATAGGGTCATTAATATAAGCCCCCATTTCACCAGGCTGAGAGAAATCTAATAATGTGGTAAAAAATGATGCCGATTTAATACGATTGCGCATTCGTTTAGCGGCATAATATGCTAATGTTATTGCTAATAATGTTCCACCAATACAATAACCGACCGTATTAATATGCTTTTGACCCGTAATGTCTTCTACTGCATCAACCGCTTTTACAACACCATCAAGGACATAATTATCAAAATCAACATCTTTCAACGATGCATCAGGATTGCGCCAAGACATCATAAATACAGTATGCCCTTGCTCAACCAGCCAACGCACCATTGAATTATGATCACGCAAATCAAGGATATAGTATTTATTAATAAATGGCGGCACTATCAACAATGGTGTTTTATTTACAGCTTCAGTTAATGGTTTATATTGAATTAACTCAAATAATTCATTTTTAAAAACCACTTCACCTTCAGTTTTGGCAATAGTTACACCAAGTTCAAATGCACTATCATTCGTCATTCGAATTTTTAGTACATCAGCACTGCTTTGTAAATCTTCTTGTAACAATTCCATCCCTTTAATCAAATTTTCGCCGTTAGTTTCAACCGTTAATTTGGCTAATTCCGGATTAGTTGTTACAAAATTAGAAGGTGCCATCGCATTGATAGCTTGACGAGAAAAATAACCTAAGCGCTCTTTCGCTTTTTCATCGACCCCTTCAATTGAATCAATTGTTTCACGCATTGTGTTACTGAATAATAAATATGATTGCTTAATATAATTATAAAAAGCTTCATCTTCCCACGCAGGATCATCAAAACGTTTGTCATTT
Source organism: Photobacterium iliopiscarium (assembly GCF_003026395.1). GTDB lineage: Bacteria > Pseudomonadota > Gammaproteobacteria > Enterobacterales > Vibrionaceae > Photobacterium > Photobacterium iliopiscarium. The sequence goes on from NZ_PYOO01000001.1 coordinate 243,436, forward strand.
TTTGCTGGCTTAATAAAGGCACTTTCTGCTGTCGTATTACCAACGGCAACATTTTCCCAAATCTTAACTTGATTTTCCCACCAATCCATTTGGATTTTAGCTAAAGCGCCAGGCTGAGCAGCCGCTTTTTCTAAAAATTCAGTGGCATCTTCCAAGTTAATATCATTAAGCGCTTTAGTTACTGGGGTGTTCATGGCTGCCTTGCCGGAGTCTAACTCTTTCCACCATAACTGGTTCATATCTTGGAGCTTGGCAAAGTAGTCCGAAAAGAAGTGATTGTTCATAACAAAAACCCTGTACTTGGACTAAGTAATCAGCCATATAATCGTCTTATATGGCTGATTGGTATAAGTATCAGACAATCAGACAGCTATTAATGCAGCCTGATTTGCCGTTACTTAAATGGCAGGTGTTGCTTGTTTAACGTTATCAGCAACAAACTCTTCAACTTCTGTTTTAAAGCTTTGCGCTACAGAAGAGAACTTATTGCTATCATCTAAAAGCTGTTGAGAAAGCTTAGTAAGCGTTTCAAGTTGCTGACCATTAAACGCAGTTAGTGACTGAATGTCTTTTACTTCACTAACGGCTTTAAGTTGCTTCAGACCAAGATCGCTGTAAGCACGAACAGCTGACAATTGAAGCTCTGTCAATTGCTCAACATTCTTAGCAAACACTTTGTTGAATTTTGCGTATGGTGCTAGTGTTTTTTCTGTTTGCTCAGAAAAAGATTTAAACATTTCCGTATACATAAAACATTCCTCATTGATAGTAATAAAGTGTGGGTCTAATAATTCATACCACACTGATTGTATTAGTTTATTTACTTAAACACGTTTTAGAATAACTGCTGTACCCATACCGCCACCCACACATAATGTAGCCATACCGTATTTATTATCACGACGACACATTTCATGCAGTAAGCTAACAAGAATACGATTACCAGATGCACCTAGAGGGTGACCCAGTGCAATTGCACCACCATTTACGTTCGCACGCTCAACTAAATCTTCCACTTTAGTACCCGTTTCTTTGGCTACTTCATGGAATACACCTAATGCTTGACCAGCAAAGGCTTCATTAAATTCAAGAAGATCAATATCTCCAATTGAAAGATTTGCTTTTTCTAATGCTTTAATTACTGCGGGAACTGGTCCTAATCCCATTAACTCAGGTGCAACGCCCGCCTGTGCATAACTTTCGATTTCAGCTAATGGTGTTAAATTGTATTTCGTTACAGCGGCTTCAGAGGCAACAATAATTGCACTTGCACCATCATTAATACCCGACGCATTACCCGCAGTTACTGAACCCTCACGATTAAAAGCAGGGCGTAACTTAGCAAGATCTTCAATAGAAGCATTTGCTTTTGGGTATTCATCAGTATCAACAACAACCGTCTCACGACGACTAACGACTTCAACTGGACAAATTTCAGCAACAAAGCGTCCTTCTTCAATAGCAGCAATGGCTTTTTGCTGGCTAGAAAGCGCGAAATTATCTTGTTGCTCACGGGTTAGCCCAATTTTTTCTACGACATTTTCAGCGGTTACGCCCATATGATAGTTATTAAAAACATCCGTTAAACCATCAGCAACCAAAAGATCTGTTAATTCAAGATTACCCATTTTCTGGCCATCTCGAATCTTCGATGAGGCACAAAATGGAATTTGTGACATATTTTCAGCACCAGCTGCAACAATAAGATCCGCATCGCCCGCTTTAATATGTGCAGCAGCATCCATCAATGCTTTCATACCACTACCGCAAACCATATTAATAGAATACGCAGGTACTTCATTTGGTAAGCCCGCATAAATAGCCGCTTGACGCCCAGGTCCCATACCTTGACCAGCACCAACAACATTACCTAAAATAACTTCATCAATCGCATCAACAGGAACATTGATTTCTGCTAATGCACCTTTAATTGCAACCGCACCAAGTTGTGCTGCAGAAACTGATTTTAACGCACCATTAAAACTACCAATTGGGGTACGTTTTGCGGCAACAATGTATACCTTAGCCATATTTTGCATCCTTTCTATAATATGATTTATTATTTTGTCTTTGTTACAACATCCACAATTAGTGCATGTATAAACCGCCATTTACTGACAATGTTTCGCCAGTAATATATGCCGCTGCATCACTTGCTAAAAAGACAACCGCTGCCGCAACTTCTTTAGGTTGCGCTAAGCGTTTCATTGGAATTTCTGCTTTAATTGATTCGAGTACTTCAGGTTTAATTGCTTCAACCATCGGTGTACCAGTGTATCCAGGAGCAATTGCATTCACAGTAACACCTGCACGAGCACCTTCAGCTGCGAGCGCTTTAGTAAAGCCAATCATGCCAGCTTTAGCTGCCGAATAATTCGTTTGACCAAACTGTCCTTTTAAACCGTTAACTGACGTGATGTTAATAATACGAGCGTTACCATGTTGGCACATAGACTCAAACAAAGGTTGAGTAACATTGAATAAGCTATTGAGATTCGTATTAATTACATCATTCCATTGCTCAGCAGTCATACGCTTAAACATGGTATCTTTAGTAATACCAGCATTATTGACCAACACATCAAGATGGCCTTCTTGCTCTAATAATGCGGTTAATGATTCTTTACAAAATGCCGTGTCAGTCACATCTAATGGCAGCAACTTCACTGATTCATTGGAGTAGTTATTTTCCTTAAACCACTCTTTAGCTGATTGCTCACTTTTCGGGTGATAGGTAGCTATAACACGAAAGCCAGCATCAACTAGGGCTTGAGTAATTGAAGATCCGATACCACCTTTAGCGCCAGTCACTAATGCTACTTTTTTCATTTCCAAGGCTCCTTCCTTTGATCTTATCGTATTTATTTAAATACATTTTTAAACGAAAACTCAATCACGCACTGTTACATTTTATTATCATTTAATGAGCGACAGTTTTAAAATAATGCCGCCGCTATAAACACATTGCATATGGCAAACATAACAACACAGATGCATATAGATGGCAAGCAAAGGTGTTAACATTTTTAATGTCGCAACTACAACGTATTAACAATATAATCAATAACAACGCATGTAGCTATATTATTTAACAAACGGACGCATAATTAATAGCGGCCAAAATAAAAAATACATATTAATTATCAATGTATTACTCTTTAAGTTATATTCTTAACACTAGCTGATTGTTAATTATTTGTTACTTAAAGTGCCAAGGGATGTTCTTTAATATACAGCGGTGGTCGGATGACATTATCAAAGGGTATCGATTGCTATTTCTTATAGTAATATCGAAAATGTTACAAAAAAGTCACAAAATTATAAATTATTCGCTATTCCTTAAATTTACAAATACAGTCAAAATCTAAATAAAAATGATCATTCTTCAATTCATACCCTTATTTTTGCGACAACTTTTTCATCAAATAAATAATTAAGTGTGAACTAAATCAATTTTTAGTAGTCCGAAAAACAATTGTTTCAGCTTCAGTCTTTTGAATACCAAAGGAAATATTTGTATGTTAGCAAGCACATTTAAGCGCCTAAATGATTACCTTCAAAGTCAAGTTATTGGCCAGCCTAATTTAGTAAAACAGCTTTTAATTGCTTTACTCGCCGATGGTCATATTCTGGTTGAGGGTCCACCAGGATTAGCAAAAACTCGCGCAGTAAAAGTATTGGCAGATTGTATTGAAGGCGATTTTCATCGCATCCAATTTACCCCAGATCTCTTACCTTCCGATTTAACAGGTACTGATATTTTTCGTCCAGAGACGGCTGAATTTACCTTTCAACCAGGACCTATTTTTAATTCATTAGTGCTTGCTGATGAAATTAACCGTGCGCCCGCTAAAGTACAGGCGGCAATGTTAGAAGCGATGGCTGAAAAACAAATTACCGCAGGTCGTAAAACATACCCGTTACCTGAGCTATTTTTAGTAATGGCGACACAAAACCCAATCGAACAAGAAGGAACGTATCCACTACCAGAAGCACAGTTAGATCGCTTTCTATTACAATTGAATGTTGATTACCCTAATGCAGAAAGTGAACTTGAAATTCTGCGCCTTAATCGTGGTGAAGCACTTGGCATAGAAAAAGCAGAGCCCGTTCGTCTTAGCCAAAGTGATATTTTTGCCGCACGAAAAGAAATCTTAAACATTCATATGGCTGATGACGTCGAGCATTACATTATTCGTTTAGTGATGGCGACACGCGAACCTCATCGCTTTAGTGAACAACTACAATCATGGTTGCAAATGGGAGTGAGTCCACGTGCAACATTAGCGCTTGACCGTTGTGCTCGTGCACATGCTTGGTTAAATGGCCGTGATTTTGTAACACCAGAAGATGTTCAAACAATGGCTTATCCTGTGTTACGTCATCGCTTATTATTAAGCTATGAAGCACAAGCAGAAGGTATTGCAGCAGATCGTGTTGTTGAAACACTTATTTCGCAGGTTGCTAGCTTATGAAAACTACACACATCAACGTAGCGCTGCCACCCCATAGCGATGGCGTCAATGTGTGTCTAGCAGAACTACTGCAATATAAAAATCAAGCGGTAAGATGGCTGGCACCCGCTAAAAGCATTTGGTCTCAACTCAATGGTCACCATCAAAGCCGTCATAAAGGACGTGGAATGAACTTCTCTGAAGTGCGTCCTTATCAGGCAGGTGATGATATTCGATCTATTGACTGGCGAGTGACTGCGCGTACAGGAAAAACACATACCAAATTATTTACCGAAGAACGTGAACAACCGATCATGCTATTTATTGATATCAGTAGTAGCATGCAGTTTGGCTCACAATTAATGCTGAAATCGGTACAGGCTGCGCATTTTGCCAGTTTATTAAGTTGGTTAGCTATTGATGAACAAGATCGTATCGGTGCTGTTATTTATAATGGAATTAACACCATCGAGTGTAAACCTACCGCCCGTCAGCGGGGACCATTACAGATTATCAATGCATTAATTTCAGCTCAACATGACGCACTTCAAGCAATCAATACCAGCCGTCACGATGGTTTTTCAATCGCGTTAAAACGGTTACATTATCTCTGCCCCAAAGGCAGCGAAATTGTTATTATCAGTGATTTTCATACCTTAAAAGCCACAGATAAACGTCGTTTAAGCCAACTTCGACAACATAATCGTATTCAATTTGTCCAAATTTATGATCCTCTCGAACAAGGACAAACACAATTCCGTGGCTATGAGCATGTAACTGATAATAAACAATCAGCATGGCTGGATTTCTCAGCAAAAAAAACACGTGATTCACTCAGTCAACAATATCAAACCCATCAGAATTTTATTCATGAAATGGCAACATCCCTTGCCATTCCATTACATAGTCTCTCGGCAGCACAATCATTATTACAACAGCTTGGTGCTCATTCTCAAGGAGTAAGGTAATGACAACACCGACAGTACCAGCATTACCATTGGCAGATATTCATCTTCACACCGAACCAAGCTTTTGGCCTCTTGCTTGGGGATGGTGGGTAGTCATTATTGTCAGCCTTATTATTATAAGCTTTGTAGGTTATAAATTTCATCGCCGCAATCATCATGTTGCAGCGAAGCAAGAAGCAATTGCAATATTAAAGACCTATCGCTTTGATGATGGTGTTACAACAATTAATACGTTATTGAAACAAGCCGCATTAAGCTATTTTCCACGTTCTGTTATTGCCCCTTTAACGGGAATGCAATGGCTCACTTTTCTTGATCAACAGTTACCACTTAAATACCGTGGTTTTGTTGATCAACAATCATCGTGGCAACAAGGGCTTTTTTCCTCGACACCATTAACAGAACCGCAATTTAATGATTGCCAACAGCAGGCATTACTGTGGCTACAACATGCCCTGCCCGCGAAAACCAATGATCATGGCAATACCTCAACGATGATCACTAAGGAGTCATCCAATGTTTGAATTTGTATGGCTATGGGCATGGGCCTTATTGCCATTAGCTTGGCTCGTGTATCGATTCAGTAAACCCGTTGCGCAACCTGCGGCAATCCATTTACCTCAGTTACCGCAAGGCGTTGGCCAAAAACAGCCTAGTTCTATTATTCGAAAAGTATTAATGTCTTTAGTCTGGGTAAGCCTTGTGTGTGCGATAGCGCGCCCCGTATGGTATGGCGATCCAATAGAAATAAAACCAGAACACCGTGACATGTTATTAGCAGTCGATCTTTCAGGATCAATGGCAATCCCTGATATGGTCACCAAAGACGGCCAAAGTATTGATCGCTTAACGGCGGTGAAACATGTACTGGCTGATTTTATTGCTAAACGCAAAGGTGATCGGCTTGGATTAGTAGTTTTTGCTGATCATGGCTACTTACAAACGCCATTAACGTTTGATCGCAAAACCGTTGAACAACAACTCAACCGTACTGTCCTTGGCTTAATTGGTCAAAGTACTGCAATTGGTGAAGGACTTGGGGTAGCAACAAAAACCTTTATCGACAGTAAAGCACCACAGCGGGTAATTATTCTACTCAGTGATGGTGGTAATACTTCAGGGGTTATTGGTCCAATTGAAGCGGCAAAGCTTGCCAAAGAAAGCCACGTTAAGATTTATACTGTTGGCATTGGCGCTGATAAAATGATTCAAAAAGGCTTCTTCGGTGATCGGGTTGTTAATCCATCATCAGATCTTGATGAAAAAACATTAAGCAAGATCGCCGCTATGACGGGGGGTGAATATTTCCGCGCCCGTAACCCACAGCAACTTGCCAAAATTTATGATGTTATTAATAAACTTCAACCTGTTAATAATGCTCAACAAACGTGGCGACCACGTGATGAGCTATTCCGTTATCCATTAACGTTAGCATTGCTTTTATCCGTTATTATCGCTTTCATGAGGAAACGTCATGGCTGATTTTACCTTTATGCACCCATTATGGTTTGCTGCATTCATTCCCTTGATCATCGTTCTACCGTGGTTAAAAGGCAAAGCGCAGCATTCAGGCTTAATTGCCCCTCACCTCGCACAAAAACTGGGTCTAACTCAACAACAACCCAAAATATGGCCGATCGGTTTATTAGCATTAGGTTGGCTTATTGCGGTTGTTGCAATGGCTGGACCTAGCTGGCAAAAAGTAAAACTGCCCGCCTATAACCTCAGTGGCGCGCGAGTGCTCGTGATGAATATGTCACAATCAATGTACGCCACCGACATTAAACCTAACCGTTTAACCCAAGAAAGATTTAAAGCATTAGATATGTTACCCGGCTGGAAAGAAGGCAGCACAGGACTGGTCGCTTTTGCGGGTGATGGCTATGAAGTCAGTCCATTAACGACTGACAGCAGCACATTACGCAATTTAATTCCAAATTTATCACCGAATGTGATGCCCATTGCGGGCAATAATGCGGCAGCAGGTATTGCGGAAGCGATAAGGTTACTTAAACAAGCGGGTCACAATACCGGTGACATTATTTTAATGACTGATGGCATAACTAAAACTATAGCAAAACAAGCATTAGCCGATCTAAAAGGGACTCACTATCGCGTTTCTATTTTGGCAATGGGCACCGTTGTTGGTGCTCCGATTCAACTTCCTGATGGCAGTTTATTATCAGAAAATGGCACACCTGTGATCAGTAAAATTGATATCAATACACTGATGTCAATTACTGACAGCACAGGTGGCATATTACAAATGGCACAAACAACTGATAATGATGTTAATGCGATTGTCAGCTTTACCGCAAAACCATTAGCTAGCGGCAACAAAGGTCATGAAAAAGAATTACAAGAACGTTTAAACAGTGGGTTTTGGTTAGTTATACCATTGTTATTATTAGCGTTGCTGGGATTTCGTCGTGGGGTTGTTTTTGCGGCAATGTTTATTTTGTTACCCATCGATCACGCTCAAGCAAGCCCATGGACAAACACTAACCGCCAAGCATATGAAACATTTACTGATGGCAATTATAAACAAGCAGCACAAGATTTCACGTCACCACAGTGGAAAGGTATTGCTGAATATAAAGCTAAGCAATATGAACAAGCGATAGCGACACTAAAACCACTACAAGATCCAACATCACAATATAATCTTGGTAATGCTTATGCTCAAAAAGGGGATTATAAACAAGCGGCAGCAACTTATGAAAAGCTATTAAAACAACAACCTGACTTTGCTGATGCTAAAAAGAATTTAGCCATTGTTGAGCAAGCTGAAAAGCAGAAACAACAGCAGAAACAACAGCAGAAAAATAAGGAACAGTCAGGAAAAAAAGACCAGCAAAAAGGTCAGCAAGATAACAAAGACCAGCAGCAACAAGGTCAACAAGGTAACAAAGACCAACAGCAAAAAGGTCAGCAAGGCAACAAAGACCAACAGCAACAAGGTCAGCAAGGTAACAAAGACCAACAGCAACAAGGTCAGCAAGGTAACAAAGACCAACAGCAAAAAGGTCAGCAAGGTAACAAAGACCAACAGCAAAAAGGTCAGCAAGGCAACAAAGACCAACAGCAACAAGGTCAGCAAGGTAACAAAGACCAACAGCAACAAGGTCAGCAAGGTAACAAAGACCAACAGCAACAAGGTCAGCAAGGTAACAAAGACCAGCAGCAACAAGGCCAGCAGCAACAAGGCCAGCAAGGCAACAAAGACCAACAGCAACAAGGTCAGCAAGGCAACAAAGACCAACAGCAACAAGGTCAGCAAGGCAACAAAGACCAACAGCAACAAGGTCAGCAAGGCAACAAAGACCAACAGCAACAAGGCCAGCAAGGCAACAAAGACCAACAGCAACAAAGTCAGCAAGGTAACGAAAACCAGCAACCGTCAATGAGAGAAGCGGACAAGAAACAACAAGCTCAACAGCAAGATAAGCAACAAGATAAAAACGGTAAAGACCAACAACCATCAGCAGTAACGATGCAGCAAGGCAAACCAAACGGTAAGCAGCAACAAGTGCTTTCAGTCAGTAACCCTATATTGAAAAAACTTGAGCAAGTACCTGATGATACCGCGGGGCTAATTCGAGCCCAATTAATGTTGCAAGCACAGCAAAGAGCCAAGCAACAACAAAGTAATAAATCATGGTAATAGAGAAGATGAAAATGTCAGTAAATAAAAGTAATTGGATTAAAAAATACCGCTCGCCATGGTTATTACTTCTAACCATGCTTGTCGCATTATTGCCCCTGCAAGCCATGGCGGCACAAGCAGAAGCGACAGTATCAAAAAATGTTGTTGCCGTGAATCAAGTCTTTCAGCTAACGGTTTCAGTTGATACCGCAATCAACCCTAACAGTGTCGATTTTAGTGTATTAAGCCCCGATTTTGCATATGGTCAACCCAGTGTCAGTAGCTCGACATCATTAATAAATGGCGCGATGTCGCGTAATACAACTTGGACGCTTTCCCTCGCCGCTAAAAAAGTTGGAGCCGCAACTATACCCGCCTTTAAAATTGGCAGTTCTCAAACAACGCCAATTACAATTAGTGTACTTAAAGGCAGTCAAAAAAACACGGCAACGGCATCTAATCAAGCCAATGTTCAAGTCACTGCTGAAATCGATAAAAATGCACTTTATGTTGGTGAAAGTATTCATTATCGAGTGAAAATATTAATTGGTGAGCAGCTATCTCAAGCCTCATTAAGTGCACCATCAGGCGATGGCCTAGCCGTGTCACAAGTGGGTCAAGATGCTCAACATAATATTGTTCAAAATGGCCGCCGCTATTTAGTCATTACGCGTAACTATCAACTGACGGCAGAAAAAGCAGGCAAGATCATTATTCAAGGTTCAAAATTCAATGGTAGCGCAATACGTGGCGCAAATGGTTTTAGCTCAGGCATTACCATACCAGTAAATGAAAATGCTCGAAATATCACTATAAACATCAAACCTAAACCAACAGATTACAAAGGGTTATGGTTACCAACCCCTGACTTACAGCTACAACAAACATGGCAACCACAGGTTTCAAATCACAATGATGTAACCACCAAAGTTGGTGAACCCATCACCCGCACTATTACTTTGCGAATTAAAGACGTTGCTCAAAGTAATATGCCAAATGTAAACCTGACCTACCCTGATACTGTACGTATTTATAATGAGAAACCTGAATATCGTACTGAAAATGGCGACAGTGTAATGACGTTAAAACAAGTCATCATTCCTCGTCAAGCAGGCAAAGTATTACTACCACCATTAACCATTAATTGGTGGAATACAACCACAGAAAAACAACAAAGTAGCGAAATTAAAGGGTTAACTTTAAATGTTATTGCAGATCCAACCGCAAATAGCCAACTTTCACCACCAGCAACAATAACGCCACCAGCAGCAACAATACATTCAGCAAAAACCATTACTGCGGCGGGCATATGGCCATGGACAACGCTTGTTTTTGCCCTATTGTGGTTAATTACTTTAGTATTATTAATTAAAAAACGTCAGCAAACTGTTATAGCAACAACCGTAACAGCGACACAAACAACAGATATAACATCAATGCTTGAAGCGGCGATTAATGCCAATGAGCCAATTAAAGTACAAACTTACTATCAACAATGGCGTCAGCAGCAATATCGAACAATCAATACTCAACCTCAGCTATTACAGCAACTTGATAATGAAGTACAAGCGATGATGGCAACGCATTATTCACCATTAGATAGCACATGGAATAACCAAACATTGTTAGCATTATTAACCCAAGCTAAACAACTTACAGTAACAAAACAGGCACCGATGACATTATCAAGTCTAGATCCTCAATAACCTAAACTAAAAAATATAAGGCTATATTTATAGCCTTATTAAAACGCTTAATATTGATTGATGCATCCATGAAAATAAATTAATTTTAGGCGTTTTACTTTCTGTAACCAAATGTAAAACAACATAACATTAACGACCCTCTTTACAAATAAAACCACCACTTAATCCTTAACAATTAAACATCTCATCTTAATTAATATTTTTTAGTTACGTGACACATGCCAATAAAAATATACATATTGCTACTTAATTGTGAAGTTAACGTAATAAGAATTGTTAAAAAACAGCAATAAGTATGCTTATTAAAAGAAGACTGGCTATTTTAAACAGATCCTGTTAAAAAATGTTTCTGTTACAAAATATAAAACGTAAATACAAACACAAACACAAACACAACAATAAAAATGCAGGATGAACTATGAGCCAACCACAACCTTTTCTTGCCAGAGTCGCTAATGGCAGCTTAGTAATACAAATATTGGTGGGTATTATTGCCGGCGTTACTTTAGCCGTTATATCCCCATCATCAGCATTAAGTATGAGCTCTTTGGGCGGGCTATTTGTTGCAGCCTTAAAGGCAGTCGCACCTATATTAGTATTTATTTTGGTGGCGTCATCAATTGCCAATCAAAAAAAAGGCACTCATACTAATATGAAACCAATAATTTTCCTTTATTTATTAGGAACATTATTAGCCGCTTTTACCGCCGTAGCAATGAGCTTTCTTTTTCCAACCACTTTAACGCTTGTTACTAGCACGACGTCAATTGCACCACCTGAAGGTATTGCTGAGGTTATTAATTCACTATTTTTTAAAATGGTTGATAACCCAATTAACGCTTTAATGACAGGTAACTTTATTGGTATTTTGGCATGGGCAATCGCATTAGGTTTCTCACTACACCAAGCAAGTGATGCCACTAAGCAGGTTTTCCAAGACATGTCTGATGGCGTAACATTAATTGTGCGCTTTATTATTCGTCTAGCGCCTATTGGTATTTTTGGTCTTGTTGCGCACACTTTCGCTCAAACAGGCTTTAATGCATTATTAGGTTATGCACATCTATTAGGTGTATTACTTGGTTCAATGGCTATTATTGCACTTATTGTTAACCCACTTATTGTATTTGTAAAAATCAGAACAAATCCTTATCCGCTAGTATTTCGTTGTTTACGTGAAAGTGGTATTACCGCCTTCTTCACTCGTAGTTCAGCGGCAAATATTCCAGTAAATATGCGATTATGTGAAGATCTTAATCTACATGAAGATACTTATTCCGTTTCTATTCCTTTAGGTGCAACCATTAATATGGGTGGTGCTGCAATTACCATTACTATTTTAACGTTAGCAGCGGTACATACGCTCGGTATTGAAGTTGATCTTGCGACAGCCGTATTACTCAGCGTAGTTGCAGCAGTATCAGCGTGTGGCGCATCTGGTGTTGCTGGTGGTTCACTGTTATTAATTCCGTTAGCCGCAAGTTTATTTGGTATTCCAAATGAAGTTGCAATGCAAGTCGTCGCTGTTGGCTTTATTATTGGGGTAATTCAAGACTCAGCAGAAACAGCATTAAACAGCTCAACGGATGTCGTTTTTACCGCAGCAGCATGTTTAGCGGCTGAACGAAAAAAAGCAAAAGTACGCCTACAAAAATCATAAGTACGTTGCTAACAATATAAAAACACAACATGAAAAATGCGACTACCCAACGGTAGCCGCATTTTTTTATCTATCATATCGTTCTTATTAGTAGATATTAGTCGCTTTACGAATAGCGTTATTTGAACGATGGATCAAACTATTCACCGCTCTTCTTTTCTTATTTTTTACTGCGCGTTCCACTCTTTTCTCTGCATAAGTGCCATTTTTAAGTTCTGTCATGGTTCTTTGCGTATTGTCATATTTATTTTGTGAACGCCTAATAGTACGTTGGGTTCCATTAATTGTATTTTCAATATGAGAAAGTTGATTATCAAGTCGATGAATTACACCGTCAGCATGCACAGTTATAGACGTTGCTAATAATGCAACTAAGGGAATAATACGAAGTGTTTTGTGTACCATAGCGTGTTTCTCTCAATTGAAAATTCATTCTTATTGTACAAATCTTATCTACAAAAACACTGATTTGAGACTAAAATGTAATAATAAAAAGCAAAATGGCTATAATTATTACATTTTCATACATAATCCAGTCGTTATTCAAAAAAAATAAGCAAAAATCAAAACTAAACTATTGATGAAAAGATCTAATGACGATGATTGAATTATTTAGTTGGTAACCATGTGTCTTCGCCCGATAAAATCGAGTCATACAGACAAACGTTACCCCTATAACATCAATAAAAGAGGGCTTCGTCATGGTAACTATCACCGCGCATAACACGGGCTATACCATCGCAAAATCAGCAGTGACAAAAGCAAGTAAACGCCTCTCAGCTGCTGGCTATTTTACTGATATTTACTGTATGGATCGTCGATTTAGATTAGTGATCACTAACGATAAACAATTGCCATATGAATATGCTATCCACTTTATCCCTAGTGTCGATGGTGATGAAACACACCTTGAAGTTTTCCTTAAAAATGATCAAAAACGCTATTTTGTTGATGATTTTTCAGAACCAGAACTGATTGAAGATATTATTAATCACTACCAACATTACAATAGCAGTGAGTTTTAACACAGCTTTAGTGAAATTAAACCGTATCGCGCAATAAAAAAAACCTGCCACAGAATAAACAGCGGCAGGTGAACCAAAATACAAAGCTATTATTATAATTTACAAATACTTACATTGACCAAATATAGAAAACTTGTGCTTTCATTCGAATGATAATGCCACGGATAACATCTAAAAAACCAAGAAAACTGATCGGTTTTTCAGCGCTGACCCAAGCTAAACCGACGGAACCAACAGGAATATCATACCCTTCTGTTTCATAAAGCTTTAAGCGTACAAAATGGTGTTTATTGGCTATATTGACGCCGGTTGTTTGACGAACATTAGTTTCACGGCCAATCAAATTACCCTGTGATTCACCCGTTGCCTCAACAATGCCTTCAACTTCTGCGGCAAACACCTTACCAGGATAAACAGCGGAAGCGAACTCAGCCATTTGCCCTTGTTTTACATTACGAATAGCTTGATGATTAACGCGCATCAATACATATTTTTCATTGGTATACATTTGAATACGTGGAACAGAGCCAACATATTGACCTTCACGCATAATAAAATTCGTTACAAAACCGTCAGCTGGTGCATAAACCTTGGTATTGTCCAGATCCCATTGTGCTTTCGCGACATTTTCTTGTGCGGTAATAATATCAACGTCACGACTCTCTAAGGTTAAATGGGCTTTTTCTATTCCTAATTGGGCTTTTTTAACCGCAATATGGGCTTTTTCAATTTGTGAATCCAACATCACTTGCTGCGATTTCGCCACAGCAACCGCAGTACGTTGCTCATCTAACATACTTGCTGTTATTGTATGTTTCACGACATTATTTTGCTTCACATAACGCGCCAACATGGTACTTTTTAAGCGATAATCCGCTTTTGCTGCTGACAACTGTTTCGTTGTGATATCAATATCTTTCACTGCCGCAACTTCTGATGCTTGTGCCATTTCAATATCTTGCTCAGCCATATCTCGAGCAACATTTACAGAATCAAGGTTAGCTTGTGCTTTGTTAAGCGCAATAACATAGGGTTCAGGCTCAAGCTCATAAATTAATTGGCCTTCAGTAACCTTACTGTTTGGCTCAACGTGAATGGCTTTTACACGGCCATTAATTGATGTCGATGCTGGGCGCAACTGCACATGTGGTGATTGCACTAACGAGCCACCAGATAAATCCATTGGCGCATAAGTAATTAAACCAAACCAGACAAAGATTAACCAACTGCCGCCACCGATGTACGCAAAAGCTTGAGTGAATTTATTCCATGGCATGCCCACTAAACGCAGTAAATAGATAAACAGAGCCCAAACAGCTAAACCTTCTAACATATTATTTCTCCTCCGTATCTGTCGTCATAGCATCGGTAGACATAGCATCTGTAGACATAGCAGGCACTACAGGCAAACGATCCCCATGCCAAATATCTCGAATACGGCACAAAGCTTTTTCACCATCAACAAATGCAATAATTACCGCCAACACCCACACCCAATGCCACACAAAGCCAATCCATGTTAAGGCTGTTATCAAGCCTATTTGGTGATGCTCTTTGGTCGATGCTTTATGAATCGGTAATTCATGTATTTTCCAAAAACCAATTCCAACGGCGGCAATAGTTGCAATTAAGACTACTCCCGCAAAAACACTTAATACTGTATCTATATTGGTATCGACAAAGGGCATACTCAATAAGCTCATCCACATTCTCCGGTTCAAAACTAAAATAGTTAATAAGCCATCACTCATGCAGTGATGAATAGCCGTCATTATGGAGAGAGCTCACATTAACGGTATAATTCAAGTCCATTTAAATCAAAAATAGCCAATAATTGATACAACCAGACTTACACTAACGATAATAATCCTACTTATTTCAGTAAAATGCCCATTAGCACCATAAGAAGAACATCATGATCAATATTGCATTTATTCGAACCGCCTTTCTTAAACCATTAGAACTTGGCTTACAAAAACACTATGGAATAGGCTTAGCTGAATTAGGTATTCCTGCTCAATTACTTAAAGAACCGATGTCTTTGATCCCTTTCAATGATTATTTACAGTGGTTAGAACAGATTGAAGAATTAACCAACGATCCAGCATATATGATCAAAATAGCCGCCGATCTAACATTTGAACATATAGGGCCAATTGGTAAGTGGTATGTGACTTGCCCTGATCTCGCGTTAGCATTTCGACGGATCAACTATGGTGTGTCATGTTTACAAGGAGGGGCGTCTTTTCATGGTCAACAATCAGGAAAAATTGTTAAGTGGGTATATTACAATAACTATGCACATGGGCGTGCGGCGAGTTTTGACAGCTTAAAAATTGCGATTTTATTTACCCAAGTCACCCGTAACTACATGGGGGATGATTATGTCCCTTTAAAAATAGAGTTATCGGGTGCTGAAATAATAGATCCGGCTATTCAACAGTTTTTCGGCTGCCCAATCACATGGCAATCACCGGCGACAAAAGTTTGGTTAAATCTTTCGATGTTAGAACATGGCAATCAACGCCCACTACCAATAACCAAGCCTATTCTTGTTTCAAATTTACAACTTGATGATTTACTCAACATGCCTCAACCGTTAGATCTGGCTAAAGTCATGTTTGAAATTATTAACTATTCACGTTATTACGGCTTTCCTACACTGGATTTTATTGCCGAAAAAATTGGGTTATCACGTCAACAATTACAACGTCGATTACATGATAATGGTTGGACATTTACGAGCATGACAAATTATATTTTATGTAATTTAGCCATAAAATATATGCTCTCAGGTATGAGTATCGAAATGATAGCGACAGTACTTAGCTACAGTAATGTGCAAAGTTTCAGTAAAGCATTTAAACGCAACCGAGGCCTAACCCCCGCACAATATCAACAACAACTATTAGAACGTAGTCTGAATTAATTGCTGCACCTTCTTAAAAAACAGCCATAAAAAAACGCTAAATAACGATTATTATTTAGCGTTTTTCTATTGTAACACGACTTAAATTAAGCCATTACATTAACCAATTTTTCAGACACTGATAATTCAGATCCATGATTTACTTCATTATCAACAAAATGCTCTTTAATTGTCGACATCAATACAATCGGTCCCATCATGGTCACGTTAAGCGGTGTTCCACTTAAGCCAAATTGTAAATCTGATAAATCTGCGGTTGAATAATTATACCGACAATCAAATTTATCACTCGCAATATGCAACAAATCAAACTCTTTACGATGACATGAAATATGCGCACACCAATACATGGCGTCAATGATTTCATCTTGGCACATAGCACGGATCACAAAGCGCCAGCTACCCTCTTCGCCATAAAAATCAACGGGAAATTGATTTTTTTTCTTTCGTCTCTTAAACAAGTAAAACCTTCCACAGCCCATTTAATGCTTTGTGTTATCCCAAAATTTAATCATAGCCTTTAAAAAAAGAGATACCAACTGCAATTTGATTTATTTTCAAACCCATCAATTACATAAATTGTGTGGCGATTAGCAAAGGATCAACATTAAAAGATGATAAAAAAGAAGAGATTAACCATAAGAAAGAAATCATTATGAATCATTTTTTTTGCATTGGGATATATTTGTTTACATTTAAAGGGTTGTATTTAACAAATCTCTGCCTATAATGCTGAAAACCGGAGCGTCTGCCAACGCTCCGGTTTTTTTGCGCCTGCTCAAAAGGCAAAAAAGTTACCTGCCAGTAACGATTTAACCTGAGCTACATTCGATAAGATTTAAGGAATAAATATCATGCGTATCGAACAAGACTTAAAATTAGGCTTTAAAGATGTATTATTTCGTCCAAAACGCTCAACATTGAAAAGTCGCTCTCAAGTTGACTTAACCCGCGATTTTACATTCAAACATAGTGGCCGTCAATGGTCATGTGTGCCAATTATTGCTGCTAATATGGATTCAGTCGGTAGTTTTGATATGGCTATCGCATTAGCACAACACAAAGTAATGACCGCAATTCACAAACATTACACTGTCGAGCAATGGGCCGAGTTCATTAACGCTAACGATGCATCAGTGTTAAATAACGTCATGGTTTCAACAGGCACATCTGATGCCGATTTCCAAAAAACCAAAGACATCATGGCGCTAACCGATGACATTATCTTTATCTGTATTGATATTGCCAATGGTTACTCTGAGCACCTTGTCGAGTACGTTGAACGTGTTCGCGCACAATTTCCTGATAAAGTAATCAGTGCGGGTAACGTGGTTACGGGTGATATGGTTGAAGAGCTTATTCTTGCGGGTGCTGATATCGTTAAAGTCGGTATTGGCCCAGGTTCTGTATGTACTACGCGTGTTAAGACGGGTGTTGGTTACCCACAACTTTCAGCAATCATTGAATGTGCAGATGCTGCTCACGGCCTAGGTGGTCGTATTATCGGTGACGGTGGTTGTTCATGTGCGGGTGATGTTTCAAAAGCCTTTGGTGGCGGTGCTGATTTCGTAATGCTTGGCGGTATGCTTGCAGGCCACACTGAAAGTAACGGTGAAATCATTGAGCAAGACGGCAAGCAATTCATGAAGTTCTACGGCATGTCGAGCCAGAGCGCAATGTCTAAGCACTCTGGTGGTGTCGCTACATACCGCGCAGCTGAAGGTAAAACAGTATTATTGCCTTACCGTGGTTCTGTAAATTTCACCATCCAAGACATCATGGGCGGTATACGTTCTACTTGTACTTATTTAGGTGCTGCACAGCTAAAAGAATTAACTAAGCGTACAACGTTTATCCGTGTTCAAGAACAAGAAAATAACGTTTACGGTAAAGAGTAAGCTTAATATTTTTCAATAAATAGTGTTGAAACAACCATAAGTTGATATTTACAACCATAAGCTGATATTTAATACAACCATAACTTGATATTGCCTCTTTTTAGACCATACTTATGTAAGTTTACTACATATGGTGAAAGAGGCAATTTTATGCAACCTTCTCCTGCAACGACATATCAAACAGACTCTCCTCTTGAGTTCGCATTTACTCAACCAGCTAGAAAGTTAACAAAATCTCGTGGGAAAAATATACATCGTTACGTTAGCATTAAAATGAATACTATCATTTCAGTTGAATCGACATTGGAATTCGATGCCTGTTTTCATTTTGATTTTAATAAAAATATCTCTCGATTTTGCTCACAACCTATTAGATATAGTTATGTCATTGATGGAATTATTCGTACTTATGTTCCTGACTTTTTATGCGAATTTTATTGTGGTGAGATGGTTCTATACGAAGTTAAGGCACCAAATGCTGTTAATTCAAAACGTTTTACTAAAGAGTTTGAGGCAAAAAGACAGTATGCGAGAAAACTTTTTGATGTAGATCTTGAATTGATTGAAGAACACGATATTAGACATATTCCTCTTCTTAAAAACTTAAAACGTATGCACAGATATGCATCTCATTCTGAATTAACTTATGAGCAAACAACTATTCTTAAGTATTTGAATAAACATGGCTCAACAAAGCTAGAAACAATAATTGATCATTTTAGTAATAGTAAAAATATAATTCCGATGATTTATGATTTATTGTCTAAGTACTTGATAAATACTGACCTTAGAGTTCTTCTGAATAACCAAACTGAATTAAAGACAACTTATGTCTAGAACATCATTTTCTAGTTTTCATGGAACCCCAACATCTGATAGCGAAAATGCTTCCAGTAAGCTCACATTTATCGAAAATGATGATTTGCAAGATTTAACATCATTTAGCAAAAAAGCTCAAAATGAAGCTAAACTCAGATTAAGTATACTTCGAAATATATTGAATAAAAGTTCAGAAATAAACTTAGTTTTAATTGAACGCTTACGGGCTGATCTTCAACAACAAGGAGAGCGATCAATACCAAGTGCAATTACTATCTATCGATGGTGGTTAACTTATAAAAAATCAAACTTTAGTATTTTATCTTTAGTACCAAAGACTAAGCAAAAGGGAAATAGAAACACGAAGGTACCTAAAACAATATCAGTCTATATTGATCAAGCTGTTGAACAAGTAATTTCTGCCAATAAAATCAATGTTAGTACAGCTTTTAGACGAGTCAGAAGAAAAGTAAGACAATATAATCTTACCCATAAAACAAAGCATACCTACCCTTCATATGAAGCCATAAGAAAGCGCGTAAAAAAAATCACCCCCTATGAAAAATTAGCTGCAAGCAAAGGAGATCGAATAGCAAAACGAGAATTCCGTCGTATGGGGAAAAAAATCCAAACTGAGTACTTACTAGAACGAGTAGAAGTTGATCATACATGGTTAGATTTATTTGCTGTTCATGAAGAACATCGAGTACCTATAGGTCGTCCTTATTTAACTCAACTAGTAGATTGTCATAGCAAATCAGTAATTGGTTTCTACCTTGGCTTTGAACCACCAAGTTACATGTCTGTTGCTTTAGCATTAAAAAATGCAATCAAACGCAAAGATAATCTATTACAAAACTATCCATCAATTCAAAATGAGTGGTTATGTTATGGAATCCCTGACCTACTTGTTACGGATAATGGTAAAGAGTTTTTGTCTAAAGACTTTACTCTTGCTTGTGACAGTTTACTTATAAACATTCATCAAAACAGAGTAGAAACACCTGATAATAAACCGCATACAGAACGGCAGTATGGAACCACTAACACTGAATTACTTAATGATCTTCCTGGTAAAACATTTAGTAATTACTTACAAAGAGAGGGCTACAATTCCAGCGACGAAGCCTCATTAACATTAAGTGAAATCAAACAAATATACCTTACATGGCTTGTTGATATTTTTCATCCTAGACCAAATTCAAGAGGGACAAATTGCCCAAATAGAGTATGGAAACACGCTGAAAAAAATTGGCCTCCGAATGAATTTCTTGGTACCGACGAAGAACTTGATTTCTATTTTACTAAGTTAGATAAACGAATGTTAAGAAAAGAAGGGATTGGACTAGCAACAGAGCTTTTTTATAGCAGTGAACGATTAGCAGAATACCGAGGTAAGAAAGGTAATCATAAAGTTGCGATAAAATATAACCGCGAAAATATGGGCTTCATATGGGTTCTTGATGAAGATACAGAATCTTATTTCAAAGTCCCTGCTATTGATTATGAATATGCGAGTACAGTAACTTTATGGATGCATAAAAAAAACCTAAAAATAAAACAAGAACTCAATATTACCGAACATAACTTAGACTCTGAAATTGATGCTGAATTAAGAATTGATGAAATTGTTGATCAATCTATTCAAAAGAAAAAAACAACAATAACAAATAAACGTCGTGCTGCTCGATATCAAGAAAACGAACAAATGGCTGCTAATGCTCGACAACCTAAAGAAAAAAAATCTGCTAATAATCAAAAGACATCTACTAAAAATATTGAAAAAGAAGATAGTAGTGGATGGGATATTGATTATGTATAGGATCTAAATTATGGATGACAACATTACAAGAATTACCAAAGCAAAAAAAGCGTTTGTATCTACGCCTGATGTAGCTGCTATCATAAACAATATAGATCGATGCAGAAGGCTCTCTAAATTTGGGGCAGAACCATCGTGTATGATGGTATATGGCGCATCTGGCGTTGGAAAAACCTCAATTATAAGAAAATACCTAAAAGCGAATGATAAAGACTCAACAGCACGACAAGATATTGTCCCTGTTGTTTATATCGAATTACCAGAGAATGCAAAACCTGTAGATGCCGCTCGTGAACTCCTGCTCTACCTTGAAGATCCCTTAGCTCTTTATGAATCAGACTTAGCTATTTTAACAAAACGAATAGTAGATTTAGTACCAACAATGAAAATAGAGCTTATTATCATTGATGAATTTCAACACTTAGTAGAAAAATCTTCAAATAGAATACTCTCAAGAGTTGGTGACTGGTTAAAGATGTTAATAAATAAGACAAAATGTCCTGTCATTCTTTTTGGTATGCCCTATTCAAAAGTAGTCTTGGCAGCAAACAGTCAGCTGAGAAGCCGCTTTTCGATACAGTTTGAATTAAAACCATTTAGTTATATCAATAATTATGGCATTTATGCTGGTTTTCTCAGACGTTTAGATGAAGCCTTACCTTTTGATCAATTATCAAACCTTGCATCAGAACCTATAGCAAAAAAAATCTATGCATTTTCGCAAGGAAATATGCGTTCACTTCGAAATTTAGTCTTTCATGCTGCGGTAAATGCAATTGAAAACGACAATAACTGCATCAGTAAAAACGACTGGGAATTTGCCTCTAATTTGACATCTGGCAATAAACTCTCAACATGGAAAAACCCTTTTGCTCAAGGCGTCAAGATCACAGATAGAATGTTGCAAGACCAACCTAATGACTTAGGTTGGGAAGATTATATGCGCAACAATAGAGGAAAAAGAAAACCTTTCGATGAGAGTAAGATCTTTAGCTAATTTTTGGACAAAAATAAGCTATAACTTTTGTTAAATTAGTAGTTAACAGATAAGCCGAGATATTGCAAAACCTATAATGTAGTGGCCAAATTTAATGTACCACTTCAATAACGGCAATAAAATGTATTTAAGTACCTCACTCTCTGTACTGAAGGCTGCAACAAAACCTCCGAGTACAACGGGAGACAAAAGCCCTAAAAAAGTGATTCTCTTCAACCATGTACCATAATAACTTTGTCTTTTTTCAAAAACTCTGATTGTTCCAAAACTATAGAACTCACAATCAAAACACACTTTTTTTATATCAACTTCGTTCAATATTCCTCCTATTAGACCTAACGCACAATTAAGCGGTGAGTGAACTTGTGCCATGATTGAGTGACAGCGAGTTCAGCACACGGTTACGAATCCATCTGAAGCTCTTGTTAACAGCCTTATTCAACTGGTCTTGTATTTTCATCAAAATGAGGATAAAGCGAATAATCAAAATCACTTGGAAAAAATATGTTAAAACTTTCTCTGACTTTTTTATGATCTAAACTAGCTCGGTTTCTCCTATACAGTTGATTATTGCTTTCTATCTTCTGTAACAAATATTCAGCAGCTTCTTGATTAAAATATTGTAAGTTTGGAAGTAGACAGTTAGCGAACCTCGAATCTGCCGTATTAAAGCCTCCACTACAGCAATAGTATGAAGAAATCAGTTTTGCATATTGCATCTCCCATTCTTCACTGTCTGACAATTCAAGAAGGTACTTCCATTGTGATTCAGAAAAATTAGGATGTGCTTCCCCCTCTATCCAAGTCGTCAAGTAATCAAAATGATTAGATAAATCACCTCTGGTAAACCAACCACATGTCCGCCCGACATCTGTACTTTCCGATGCATGTTGAATTTTTAATTTTGCATCCTCTGTTAATAGCCCATAGAAAGACTCATTCATTGACAAATAATGAACTATGTAATCTAGAGGAAGCCCATTTGATGCGATGTTGCTGTAGTAATCTTGATCAGCGCTAATAAGCTCGGCTAGCTTATTTTTGTGGCGGTTTGTTATTACTCCAATAACGTTTAGGTTTAGTAGCCTATTCTCATTACATTTATCGTTAGCAACTTTGAAAGTCAGTTTCCAAAGAGTTCTGTAAAGCGAAAACTCAACCTCATCTGTCATTCTGTTCAGGTAGCGGCTTTCTATATACTTTTTAACTTTATCTCTTGTATTCAAAGCTTCTTTGGATTCATCAAGATCTTCCAGTATTTCAGATATCACTTTTTGTGTATAAAATGGTGGTTTTATAAGTAAACCTTCTAACGTATTTCGAATCAAAGACCGAACTGTTTCTTTGTTGGGCTTATGAAGTTCTAGGTTACCTCTAAGTACCGGGTGGGCACACAAATGTCGCTGCTTTTGAAGATATCGAATATTCTCGTATTCTGCGCTATCTATAAGATTGGTTTTATTGAAGACTTGATCAACAATCCCTAATTCCCATTTAGAAGATCTAGCGTCTTCACTTTGAATAGACCTAACTTCATCCAAAATTTCCTCAGCCGCCACATCCGAATACAAGTCAACTAGATACTGTAATTTGTAAACAATATCCGAAATTGCAACAGCCCATAACATCACTACAGATGACCTATACGATCCAACTTGATAAGACGTCAATACTTCTTCGAAGTACTCCTTAGTTTTACCAAAGTGAATCTGATCTTTCATTGATTCAATTTCAAAATTTTTCATTCATAGCTCTCTATTTCAACTATACAGTTAGCAGTTATTAATAAATATTTTTACTTTTACACAACATAAAGCTTGAAAAATTAGACAATATTACTTTTATTATGCATTCGATGTCACTGCCGTGGTCACGTTTTGTTACTTATAAGGCAAGATGGCGAAGATTTAGGTTAATGGTGTAAATAAAACTAATCCAAAATCACGTTAATACGATATGAATGAGTATTTGCTCTGTCTAATAATGGGGCAATTTTGAGTTAGCTGAATAGCTAACTCATCTGTGGACAGAAACTGCTTAGATTATTTACTCTAATTAGACTGGTAGGTATTAGGAAAAATAAGGTTAACGCTTAATTTATTTTCAGCATTACCCTCATGATATTTCCAATATTTACTTATATTAAGGTGGCTTGGGCTTGTCCAACACTTCGGATAGGTGTCGACTGCGCGACACATATCCTTATCTGTTATGTAATTATTTGAAGAATTTATCCAACGTAGCTTGATGAGGTGGACTAACATCAAAACACTGCTTTGCAATTATTCTAGCGTCCTCGTTAAAATCATATTGAAGCTCAAAACCATTTTCGAAAACGGCTTCAGCTAGCATATCAACAGAGCGCTCTGAACCATATTCATAAGGTTTAGCAATTGACATGCTCATTAGTCCAACAGAAGCATAAACACTCATTTCCTGCTTGTTGAAGTAATTGGATTCATAAATATTCTCAAGTACTAATAGATCATCTAAGTATAAGTTATTAATAATATTTGACAGCTTTAGGAATTTTTCTATAGTTATTTCATTCAAACCGCACGCAATAAATAAACGTCCGATCAACTCTGGTTTCTTGTGGTCATCACAACGATCAATAAGAGAAACAATAGTTTCACCCGCTCTTGTTATACCGCCTCTTTTATCAGCAATTTCATTAATCACTGTAGCTCGTTCTTCAACTGTTAGAGTCGATATCTTAGCTAAAAATTCATATATTTTCTTAGCAAACATTGCCTCTCGTACATGCTGAGCAGCATCGTAAGTTTTAACCATGACACCAAAGAATGGGATATCTTTCAGAGCATCGTGCTCAACTAACTCTTTCATGCCCAAGTCTAGAAGATCTGCGCTCAAGCCTCTAACTTTATCTGATTTAATTGATTCTACTAAAGACTTTCCTATTTCCACCTGAAGCTCCTTTAATTACATAATGCTCTGTTAGGTGTGTTCTAAATTAGTACTTTTTGAAGTTATCTAAGCTTCTTCCTCCTTCACCGGATATATTTAAAATACGGCAAACAACTTCAAAGTACTGAGGCTCAATACCTTCGATTTCTCTGTATTCGCCATGATCGTTAAGTGAACGAATCGTCGGGAAATGTTCCCACAAGTTATTGCTAGTTATATAATCATTTACTTGTGTGTGTTTTGAGAACCCATTTTCCTTAAAAATACCTATATACTCTTGAATTTCTGAACTCTCGGCCTGGCTTAAACTCATCCCTTTCAAAACGTTATTTGCTCGATGTTTTGTACTGTACTCCTTATAAAGTAAATACTGTTTCTCGAACTTAGTGCTACCACCTGAGACTAACAATTGGAGTTGGTGCCAGCTCAATTTTACTATATTCGTAATATGTATTGTTGATCTATGTCCCTTTCGATTCGTCACTTGAACGATTTCATTTACCTTTAAGTTCGCAATTTGACGGTAAACCACCAGGTCATACTCGAATTTTTTCTCAGCAGTTACCGCTGTAGTGACAAGAGTTTTATGTTGCTTAGTCAATGAAACTTGAGGTTTTACAAATCGAGCGATAACTCGTTCAGGCTTGGGGGCAGGCTCAGGTTTAAGTGCCTCTTCAAGCGTTTTTCCAATCTGTAATTTTCCGAGTACTTTTTCTGCCGCCGCACGACTAAATTCATGATGGATTAACTCTCCATTTTGTAAAATGCCATAATGTGTCCCAAGACTATTGCTGCTAATTCTATTAATTTTGAAACTCATTCTTTAACTGACCTCATGAACACCTAACAGCTTATTAATAAGCATTCTTACTTTCACGCAAAAACACATTTCTAAATCCTGCAATCATAATAAATTTGATTCATAAATATCATGAGTTTGATTGCATTATTTTGTTTCAAAATGTTTATTGGGAATGTAGAAAGTAAGAAATGTATTTAATCAGTCTTATTAAATACAAACCGAAATGTTAAATTATTTAACTATCAATTAGTTATAGCTTTACCTCTGTTTTTAATAAGAAATATTTCTTATTAAAAACGGAACTAAAGCGATAAAATCACCACGTTTCATTATAACTGTTGATATATACAGCAAATAAAATTAATCCAAAATCACGTTAATACGATATGAATGAGTATTTGATCTAACTCGTTTTGGGGCAAAAATGAGTTAGCCAAGTAGCTAACTCATAAAGGGACAGAAATGCGTCATGCATTTCGCTAAATTAGCAGCATATAAATTACTTGAAGTATTGCCTATCTTCCAAACCTGTTAGCCCAATTACCTCATGCACGACACTGATTCAATCATGAAACCACGCTAGATACTTGGTCACGCGACCGTTTAATCAAAACAACATCTCTAGATGTTCGATTATTGATAGCTGACAATCTATTAAAAACCTCTAGATGTGGATGGGTATGACTCAATAAACGAGGTGCGACCATCATCCCCCATACTAAAATACTTACAAATGGTTGATTAAAAGCTAGAGCCGCAGAGCCTCCAAGGAATCCAGTTAGATCCCATTTAGATAATCTCTTTTGGTTTGCCTCTAGCTTTCCGATTTCCGTTCTTAGTTCCATGAGCTTAAGCGATAACTCTTCTTCGGTCAGGTTAGAAAACCTTTCCAGTATATCGGTAGCAAATGGTATTTCCCGTCCCGAAAAAACCCTATCCAGCTCCAAAACATCCATGTCATTATTTATGCTATAAACTTTATTTAGAAGCATCCCTATCTCTGCTTCTTTAAGAATAGGATTTTGCCTCTGAAATCCGGCATAACAACCACCAATGTATTCACATGCCTTAAGCCATTCTGGATGGTTTGGGTCATAGTAAGGAACGTAATGTGCGCCAAGACCTAAAGAATATTCGTAACTCGCTGTTAACCAACCCAGCATACTAGTTTCCTCATGGGCATACATATTTGACATAAATTGGCCCATTCCAACATATGAAATTCCCGTGGGGCCAAGTTTGTTCACAAGATATTCCATATCTTGCCAAGAATTGCTTACGGAATTTGCTAACTTGAGCGCAGCTTCAGATCCTTCCTGTTTAAGGACACGAATAAAATGGAACTGCTGTTCAGTGGTCAGCGTATGCCCCAATATGCCTGAACGATTTCGCATTCCGATAATAGTAGAAGATGCTAAAGCTCTAGGAAACACAATCGCACTGGGATCAACATCCAGAATCGTAGTTATTAACTCAATGGAATAGCGCTTTATATTTTGTGTGATAGTAAATTTTAACCGCTGCCTTTTTACCAACTCCTGCAATTCGAAGCGATTGATTGAGAACATTTGATAAAAATCTACCGAAAGTTTCGGGTTATCATTGAACGGCAGCGCAATAATCACCGTCTTATACAGTGCCAGATATTCTCGAATGTTTTGCCTTGAAAAAACACTGGCATCGACAAAACAGCTAGTTGACTTGAGAATAGACGTAGGGATAAATTCTGATTGAGAAAATTCAAGGTCCGAAAATACCTTGGTTCTGTTATCTACCCAAAAATCTTGGTCCTCCTGATATTTATCCAAAACAACTTTTGAGTAAGATTTAGGTAAAAAAGACTTTGCTTTTAAAAGCAAACTGTTTGGATCATAACCCACTGTTTTTCTGCCAGTTTCACCTTCTGATGGATACTCGGGTATCGCTTTGTCAACCGTCACGACTAACTCATAGTCATCATACCCCAAACTTGCCAATAGGATCTTTAGCTCGTTGGTTTCATCTTCATTCGGCTCAAAGCGCAGCTTAAGTTCAAAGATGTTAGTAGCCAACTTAAAATCAAAGTGGAATGGATGATATTTCTCTGGCAAATGAATATTTAACTCATTTGCTGCTTCTGGGGCTGTGAACGGGTGCCCATGCAGACATATTTTTTTCCATGTGTCATTCAATGGAATGCGTTCAGCACTTTTATCAACATCCCCACAAAACTCTGGCCTAGGCCTGCCCACGACAAGCACCTTTTCATAGCGTTCAATTAACTCTTCTTTTAGGAGATCAGAAAGATTAGGCACTAGTGCATAAATTTTGTCGTTATGCAAATACAAGCCTTGATGATCGATATCAGCACTTTGAATAATAAATCTTTCATAGTTATTAGCTACCGACTGAATGACTGAACTCGTGTACAGACATTTTTTCTTATTCATTGATTCAGTTCCTACTCGAGGTAGATCGCAAATTGGATGGTTCGCCTCTCACCCAAACCGCACCTTGCACAGTTGTTATACTCCTGTAGGTGCCAACATTTTGGTCATAAAACCAACTGATACAGTTCTTTCTATTCCGACTAATTTGCGAACAATTGGGTCCGGTTTTATCTTTTTATCATCATTACTTTTTGTAGGTCTAAGTTAACTGCAAATCTATGTTCGTACTTTGGTCTACAACACGTTTTGGGGCACAGGCTCTTCAGAGGAAAAGCGTGGGATCAGCAATATCCTGTTACCAAATGGGAATGTGAACGTTCAGAGATGATTGAAAAAGTACAAGGTAATAAGAGCCCTGTATTACTAAGTCGTTGTAATTGATATAAGTGTAAAGAACATTCTAATAACTATCTTATTGTATACAACGAGCTAGTCAAAATGATCAGCTCGTTGTTGGACAATTCTGGGTTAGAGCCGAAATACTTATCTGAGCCAAATTTAGTCTTTCAGGTTGTGTCGAATCTGTCATCACAAATTGACAGCTCAAGTATGAGACACTTTGCAATTACTAAAAATATTGAGTACAGTCCGCTTCAATTTCAGCTAGTTATTCTCTTAAGATTGATTCGGTTTATTGTTATTAAACAATGTTTTCTCTCATTAAATAACCCGACACCTCTCCTCTTTCTATTAAGAAATTAAGAACAGTAAGAGTTTTTTCCATTAATTCTGGTGTGCGCCTTACGTTAGCTCGCTCTCGAAAAAGGTATTTTTTCATATACTTATTCACGTAATAAATTGTATCGTCATCTAAGTCGGCAGTTAGTAACGAATTATTATTGTTTAATATTTGGGCGAGCCAATGCACTCCATTGGGGAGATACTCACTACCGATGCCGTTTAACAGTTTTGCGATTGAACATAGTGTAGTGGGCGATTGAGAGAGTTTAATCGACATTTCTGCAAAAAATCGAGAATCCCTTGCTGTGAATGTATGCCAACTTTTTGCTTCAGGTTTCCACCAAGGTAAGGCAAAAAGGTAAGCTCTAATAACTTTTTCTGAGCGGTAACCTAAATACCCTTTTTGGGCTAACTCCAAAACTTTGGGCTTAAATAGCTCCCATACTTCCCAGAATTGCTCATACGCCGCAATACTGTCCTGAGCCAGAACGAACTCCTCTAGTAGGTCCGCTGTACCTTCGGAGGAACCGAAATGGGTTAAATATGGGGTTAATAGCTCAGAGATTTCCTCAACTCTTGAACTTAATATGTAATAAGCGCTTTTTTTGAAAAACTCTTTTGAACTATGGAAGTTATTAGAACGGTCTTTTTCATCTGTCAAAAGGGAGTGAGCTGATACATCTAGCAATTTCATGAATGCTTCTTTAGGCCAACCAAGTGTTTTATTTGGAAGAACAAATATTGCAACCGATTTACTGAATATATCTAGCTGTTCATAATCTATACTGTACGCTTCTCCGATGCCATTTTCTTCGATTGCCGAAATAATCGATTCATTCTCCTCTAGCAGCCTCTTCCACAAGCCATCAAAGCGAACTTCAAATTGTTTTTTGTCGAAGCTTTCTTGTCGGATTTTTTCAATTAGATTTGAGTAAAGAGGATTCAATAATAAATAACCTAGATAAATTGAACGAACCTCTTGCTCAAATTCATTCCACAGCTTAACGATTGCAGCAATTGCATATGCACTAAACCTTTGTGAACCGTGTATATCTATAGAATCCGTTCTTATAAGTCCAGCCACTAATATAAGCTTGAGCGCTGCCCGATGCTCAGGAAAGCGGCTAAACATTTCGGGGATTACAGCAAAGCAGGCATCTAAACCATCACTAATTTGATATCTATAATTTTCATTGAAAGGTTTTTCGTACTCCTCCCCAACTATGCTAATACATAAAGATAGCTGCTCTTTGGAAAGGTCTTCATAATGATATTTAAAAAGTGCAGCTGAAGCATATATATGAGTCGAACGGTTAAAGTGAATAAAAATATCGCTTGGAGGATTATCCATGTCTGTTAAAACACTTACCAACTCATTTAAGTCTTCCATCGCTTTTACGGGTGAAGACTCATATTGTTGATACTTTTTGTAGTCTTCATTCTGATCTAATTTACTTCTAGACCACACTAATAAAGGTGAATATTTAAAATCTTGTTCTTGTTTTAGCTGATTATTATCTGACATCTCTTGAAGGTCAGGTGTAAGCTCAGGATTAAAGTTTAAGGCTATCTTATCGCCCATATCTTCCGTGATTATATTCATCTTTCTCCTATCCATTCTGGCTAAAGACATTCTCCAAAGTTTTAAATCCTCTGTGCCTTTGGCGGCTTCTATTTCTTGATAATACTTATCTAGTAACGCCCATATTTTATTCTGTCTGTGCTGAACTTCAGGTTCCTCAACCTCTCCCTTTCGGCCAAAAAGTTGATAGTAAAGGCAGAGTGATTCTAGAGATTCCGTCCTATGAGGCGCATCGCAAGATTTGATTCGTTCATCTTGGTGAGCTTTATTGTGCTGAAAGCCGCCGAACATTGACCCCAACATTTCTAGCTGTCTTTTGTGTTGGCTATCAAAAACCGTTCGTGCAATATCAAACTGGATAAATTCCTTAACTTCAAACAAAATCATTGCGACGTTAAAGAGCTTATCTCTATTTGCTAAAACGATACTAGCAACGACGCCACAAATAGCAGATGATTTAGTATGTTTTAATAAATATTTTAGCCATAATTCGAGATATTTTGCCTCTGTATCTTTAGCTCTCTCAAGAAAAAATTTCTCCAGCGCCATAAGTATTGATTTGACTATATCAGGCGCTCCATCGGCACCACGGTATGCTCCCCATAAGTCTTGGCCTAATACTACTTCTGAAGTGGTGTCATCAATAATCAACTTTCCTGTGGGAAATTCTGAATCACTATAGTAAGTGATTAAATTGTCAGTGACTTTATCTATGAATTTTATAACAAAGTCTACGGTCATTTTTAAGTCAAAACGCAGTAAACTGTAAATTGGTGTTTGATACGCGCTTTCAGGGTGGTAATTAAAGTCAAATTCATCAGCAACACCAAATATCTGCTCTCTTTCTTTATAACTTCTATATTGATTGTCAGGTGTATATTCTTTCAGCCAGTACGTGCTAGCCATTTCTAAAACTTTACTCGGTAACGCTTTTGCTACGTAAATGCCATCCGACTCTTTAAGTAACAACTTTGCGAAATTATCATAATACCTTGTTCTCTTGGTTTGCTTAGCGTGGCAAACTTTATCAATAAACGCACTCAGTTCTGACTTTATCTCTAGAGCGCCGTAGGCTATCGTTTTTAAAACTGAATCAATGAACTTTCCATCTCTAGAATATGAATACATTGGTTCGCTTTGCTCATAGTATTCAAGACATAACAAACTCGCTTTTTTAGTAGTTTCCCCGTTATTTACTGAGCTATTCCATTCATATAAAGCAGGCAAAAAGATTCTTAAATTTTCGAATCCTATTTGCACTTTATGCGCGTAGAGAAACTCAATAAACGCTTCCCAGCCTTTCCCTTTGGGTTTAGTGAAATAGAATGTTTCTGATTGCTCTAGCCCCAGTAATTTAAGAATTGAATTGTCTAGTTGTTTACAGGCAAGACGTAAAATAAATGAAACCCTTTGGAGTAAGTCTAAATCTCTACTTAGCAGTTCTCTTTTGAAGTTTTCGAAGAATGAATATGAATAATCAGATAATAATATTGCTGCAATTAGTTCATCCTTCCAAACAGAAGAAATAAACTCTTCCTCAAGCGCCTGGTCAATGAAAAGTTTTGTGTCCGAGCAGTCCAAACGTAACTTCTCTGAAAGCCAGAGCCGGAAGCTTCGTCTAATCGATAAAGCTAAGCCAATAGACTCAAAGAAATCTTTGACCGATTGCCTATTTTTAAAAGCCATATCTATTATTTTTTCTAAAGCCCATTCCTCATAAATATCATGGCTGATAAAAAATGAAGAACCCTCAACGCCAAGAACTTCATCTCTCAATAGAGTCTTTGCAACCTCTATATCTACACCTGACAAAGGCATATAAAACTTACCTTCATTTGCTCTACGCAACGCTAAATCGGAAAAAACCATCTCCCTTCGAATATCATTATTTTTTATTATTCTTTTCCAAAGGTAATCTTTAAATTCAAAGAAACTCAGTGACACATCTGCATGAGGATTATAAAATTTTAGAAATGCGTTAAGATATATCGGTAACTTCAATAAATCTTTGAGCCTTGAGTCCTCCGGAAGTTGAAAATTGTACTCATGAGCCAGGTTATCCAATTCATCATTGGATAATTTAGAAATATAGAGCTTCTGAGGAACTACCTGAAGAACATCCAGGCAAAGATGGTTCAAATCGTCGAAATAATAATCTCTGGTTGTGAAGATTATTCGCCACTTATTTTCGACAGCTAAGTCTACAAACTCTTTGAATGGCTCTTGATTATCGAGATCCATTAACTTTTCAGCTGAGTCTATTACTAAAGCTTTATTCTTGGTATCACTAAAAAAACTTAAAAAATCACTTACAGACTTGCCTGAAAACAAGTCATCTAATTCTCTCAACTCAAACTCTGTAGCTTTAAATGCAAATAGTGCAAGTGAACTTTGTTTTTCCTGAATTAACTTCTTAATTTCAACTGTTTTACCTACACCTCCTTGGCCGCAAACTATCGATACTGCTACTGATTCATCTTGTATTATTGTTTGAATATTCTCTCGATTTATTGATATTTTTTGTCCATTGAAGAGCATTGTAGTTTTAATACTTTTTAAAATAGAATGAGTATGGATTTCCTGTTTTTCGATCAAATCTAATATAGAGTCGCCATTCAAAAAGAAATACTTACTCAGATCTGAGCAATTTTGAGTAACAAAATCTGATTCAAAATGGCTAGCTGTCCTCCAAACAATTTCTATTTCTAACTCTTGCGCTTTCTTTTCAATATCAGCTTGTGCAGCGGTTTTCTCCGCTTTCTTGTTATGGAAAGTTTGCACCCATTCCTGATTTGTATACAAGAACAGCTTATCTAAGCTAGGGTAGTCTCGCTTGGACTTAACAAGTGTAGAAATTAGTTCTGGTTTATTGCTAGATAACGAAGTGTCGTAAAACTTGGATTGAAAACCTACATTTATACCGTCTGATTCTATTGGGTCAGTCTCGATCCCTGATTGATTTTTATATCGAAACACCCCATAAGGCTGTTTGAATTCTCTACAAAAAAGGAGATAGCAGAACCATTCAAAATGAAATTGAGGATTATCAGAAAATTTGGCTTTGAAAACATTCCAGTCGGGCTTAACCACTACCTAATACCTTTATTTAATTAAAATTATAGACATCGAGAATCTAACATATTAAGTGCAAAACTGAATCTGACTTTCGTCAAAATATACTTTGTCGTATACAACCTAGTTCTATAAACTTTTTCTTTCACTTCGAAAAATTATCCATTCCATTAGAAAATAAAGTAAATCAGTAATGTCTGTATTTAGAAAACTTTATAGGAAGTCGCAGTATAAACTAACAGTATCTAGTTCACTCCAAAGGCGCCATGAATGCATTTACGTTAAGACATTTAAGGGCAATTCTGAGCTAGCTCGTTGTTGGACAGAAATGAGTTTCAAACTTTGTTGTCACACTTTTCCTAGATAGCCATGTTGATAAAACCTAAGTTTCGATCTTTATTGTTACAATTGGATTCTGACACCCATAATAGAAACGAGCTTCGGAAGAAGAAAAGTTTCAATCTTTAATGTACACCCACAACTACGGCAATAGCTTGCCGTAGTAAATTTGATCGTCATTGGTCATTAATTGTTGAAGCGTAAAGTTCGCTAATCGCACTCAACTTTGACTCTAATATCAACTTAGTTGAGTTACTTAAATGCTCTTCATTAAGGATATTGATATTACGTTTTAGCTGCCCGTAAGTGCTATTCAAGTTTAATTTAACGCCTTTATTAGTAACATAAACAGAGCAATAACGACGTATATCACGCTCCTGATGCCTAATTTGCGTTAAAACTGAAGCATTGTGATCACGTTGCTCTCTATTAGCATTCTTGTCGCCATTTTTGCCTCGTACATTCTCCTTTTGCGACCATGATGGTGATAATAATGACTCCGCCTGCCTGCAAAGAGAGTGCCACCTAGACCGTTTTAACCTTTCATCTAGTGCTTGAAACCCATAGTGTTTAACGTAACTAAGTAGTGATTCTCGCTCTAATTGAATGGCGTGAAGATCTGTTACATTCTTCTCTCTCTTCCTTATTGCAGCATTAAGTAACTCTAATTTATCGGTTAATGCATCAAACTCGGATGCAAGTTTCAGATCAGCGTCAGATTTAAACACTCCAAATATCGACCAGTATTCATCAACCAACTGTTTACAAGAGTTTTTATCTGTGTAATTGAGATACGATACATCGCTATCGATAGAGCAATCAGAGCTATCAGAGCTATCAAGATATTCATTAATCTTTCTCGATATTATTATCGCTTCTTCGTTATGTAAGAGCGCAAGATCAAACCGTTGCATCACGTTACCAGGTGAGAGTTCAAGATTTTTCAGAACAAGGTAGAGTTCGTGAAGTCGCTTTAAAGAAGTTAAAAACTCTTCTTTTTGAGTATTAATCCTCTTCAATCTTTCTTCATGCCAAAGCTTTTCTTGAAATAAGCGGTTCTCCTTAGCGACGAGTTTAGTCGTAATATCTGCATGATGATTTTTTGCTTTGTTAAGCGATTTTTGAAGCAGTTCAACTGTTCGTTTTTCTGCGGTATATCGAACATCAGAGAGTCGGCCTTTCGCTCGGTCTAACTCAGGATCCAAACTGCGTAATAAGGTTAGTGCTTGAGTTATTTCACCTTGGTTCATTTGCTCAATATCATCTTTTGACATGCAACTTAGTGGCTTAATACGAGATGAAAAACTTTGAAGTAATGAACGGACTTTTCTAATATCAGTCGTAAGGTAATGACGAAAAGAGCGTGTAATAGCCTTGTCTATCTTTTGGTTCAAATGGGCAACAATAGCTGATGTTCTACTACTTACTAATGCGAAATCCAGATCAGACCTCAACTCATTAGTCTTGCTTATATGCTCCTGTGGTAGATACTCAAAACAGCCAACACGACGTTCCAGCTTACGCAACGTCAACAAAGCATGTGAGGTATTTACCCTTTGTTGCTTGAGTTGATTTAAGCCCTCTATCCCTGTGTTGAGTTCAGTGTAAAACTCCCCCATAGAAATAAATTGAGAGGTGATCTTTAAATTAGGGATGCAATTACCCAGTCGTTTGAGGTTATCAAAATCAACTTGCTTAAACTTTCTTAATGGTACGACCGTAAGGTTGCGGCGAAGATCTTTTGCCGTAAGTAAGTTGGCCGCAGCCTTAGAACGGGAGTAGCTAGCGTTTTTTCCAGCCCTTGAGCAATAGCTTTGCAGCCGTAAAGATAGGGTATTAACTCGATTTTGAGTGTGATTATTTTGAAATTCAAAGTTAACTAGATTGTCTCTAACAGCTTTAAGCGCAGTCAGAATAGAACTAGGGATATCTGTGTAGCTAAGATGAGCTTTACAGTAACGATAAGCCTTTCTAAGTCGTACTAAGTGGTAAGCGACGTCATTTCTATAATTCATCAAGTTTGGCTTTGTATCTACAGCAAAAGGCAGTCGCTCATTTGGAGAGAGTGACATTTCTGAAATAGAGACTTCCTTTGATAAAAACTCAACGTCAAATTCGTTATCACTTAATTTATTGATAACAGGGTACTTAGCTAAAACGGTCAGTTCGCCATTCTTGTTTGTTGCCGTTAACTGTTTTTCACCGAAGTAAAATACGTTGTTGGCGGCTCTATGCTGCTCTTTAATAGCGAGATATGAATTATTAGAGCCGAACATAATGTAATCTTCAACAGCAGCACTATTAATTCCATTATCTACAGGGAATAGCCATAATAGGTTAATACCCTGTTTTCTAAAGAAAGCCTCACGGCTATAGGCAACATAAGTCGTAATCCAGCTACGATAGAACTCTACTGCCCATTTGTTAGCTTGTTGGTCCTCAAAGTAAATATCCGGCTTTCTGCGTGTGTTAACTTCATCATCATTAGAAAATATGAAATGGCTATTGATAATACTTTGAGATAAGACAGACTTACTACGCTCTAACTCAGAGATAACATCGTACTTACTATTAGTTCGCCACTCATTCTCTTTGTCAGAACAATAACTCTTATACAGATCATTACCGGCACCCGTATAGAAAGGGCAAGAGCTAATCTGTTCAATATTACTGTCTTTAGCGTGCTTGTTGTGACAAAAAGCGTAAGTAAATTGTTCTTTACTGTCTTTTTCTCCAGTATTTCTTCTGCCATAAAGCGGGGAGTTGCAGAAAGAACAGCGTAGATAATGCTCATCGTGATCATGTTTTGCTTTGTTGATGTTAGCTAGGATTTCCTGATACTTAACATCAGTTGGCTTGAATGGGTTTTCTAGCAGTCGCCCAACAGTTGTTACTTTTTTGGGGTTACCATAAAACACCTCCCACAATGGCCGGCTAACTACATTAATTACTGACACCGTTTCTCTCCTACACTAACTAGCTTGCATTGCATCTACACACATACAACGAGAACAGCATTTTATTCCTTCGCCAGCAAAAAAGTAATAGATAGCGAGATGTATTGAGTTTTAAAAAAGGTATTTGTGTCAGCGGACAATAAAGATTGAAACTTTAACACTAAAGATCGAAACTTTTTGGGTCTATTTAACTGATTCTTTTGTGCCAGCGGTAATTGCTCTAACACATTTTTTGGACAATTTTGAGCTAGCCATGGAAGCCAGGTCGATGTGATCACCAAGCGATTCTGTCGTACATTAAATCAAAAGAATAAATTTATATGCTGCCATCTTTTAGGGAAGTAAATCTTTAACGTCACACTCAAGTACTGCTGCGAGTTGATATGCCTTTTCCAACGTTATGTTGACCTCACCACGCTCAATTCTACCAATATAGCTTCTGTCTATATCAGCCAATAATGCTAATTGATCTTGTGATACGCCTTTATCACGACGTTTTGAGCGCAAATTTTCACCAAAGAGTTTTGCTAAGTCTTTCATTTTATGGAATACCTAAAATGAAAGACTATCTAAGATTGATGATTATGTTACCACGGACTATAATCCGCAAATTACCAAAATAATATTTTCTATGACTGACTTAATAAAAATACACCCTGATATTCTGATGGCCTTAAAGAAAATGAATGATGAGCCATTTAAAACTACGACTATTCGTGATTTGCTGATGCAGTTATTCCCATACTATAAAAACCCAAATACTACTCGGCTTTTTGCATCAAGGCATTTAACAGAGTTAGAAGATAAAGGTGTACTTACCTCTACAGGGATCAGACATGGTAAACGATTTAAAAAATGTGATGACTACCACTTAATTAAATTCGAAACGAAGCAACCACGTAAAAATCAACATGTGAAGCCGGTGGTAAAAAATCAAATAGACAAACTTGATGCTATTTCAGAAAGCTGTATCAAAAATCTGAAAACACAGAAAGCCACAATGGAAGCAGAGTTATCTATAAAACTTGCTGAAACTGAACAATACCAAGCGATGATCGAACAATTTCCAGAAACCGCCTTTCTTGCTTTGAAACTGCATTCTGAAGCAAAAGAAAACGCAGCGACTATTGTTGGGAAAATTCGAGCTATATCTAACGTACTATCACACCAATAAATTTAAGGAATTAAGATGCTTCGACTCTGGCAAAGTGAGTGTATTTCTAACGCCATCGATCATTATAAAAATGGAAATTATCATTTCCTGGCTCAAGCAACACCTGGAGCAGGAAAAACACTTATGGCAGCCTATTTAGCAAAGGCATTATTTGATAGCAATATGATTGATCTTGTTATTTGCTTTTCCCCGTCAAGAACTGTTGCCTTAGACATTCAAAAAACATTTGCTGATGTTTTAGATTGTATTTTCAATGGTCAAGTAGCGACGCTAGGGTGCTCGATGACTTACCAATCAATGCAATACCTTCATCGTGATTTTTGGAAAACGATTTCTCGCCGCCGTGTATTGTGTGTCTTTGATGAAATTCATCACTGCGGGGGCGATGAAGACTCCGACAGCAATAGCTGGGGGCAAAGCTTAGTACATGATATTCAACATGCAGCTTTGTATACACTGGCGTTAACAGGAACACCTTGGCGTTCTGATAAGCTACCTATTAGCTTACTCTCTTATACTGACCCTGAAGGTAAGGTAATTTGTAACTACCAATATTCTTTAAAACAAGCAGTGAATGATGGTGTTTGTCGACGTCCAAATATTACTTTAATCGATAGCGATAAGATTTCATTACAAAGCGACACCAAGCCTGAACACTTTAATTCTATCAATGCACTACTAGAAAATAGTAGTGCGAATTATTCTTGTATACTTAATAATAATAATGCTCTAAATGCAATCATTGAGTTAGCAGTTAATAAGCTTGAAACGATAAGACAAATATCAGCAAAAGCCGGAGGTTTAATCGTAGCAGCTTCAATCATACACGCTCAAAAAATCATTCAAGTATTAAAACAACAATTCGACCAAACTTGTGTGCTTGTCACTTATAAAGACAAACACTCAAATAGCATAATTGAGTCATTTAAGCACAGCGCCACTCAATGGATTGTTAGTATTGGTATGATCAGTGAGGGTACTGATATTCCAAGACTTCAGGTTTGCTGCCATCTTAGTAATATTCGAACAGAGTTATACTTTCGCCAAGTGTTAGGACGAATATTACGAACAACAAATACTACCAATCAAGAAGCGTGGCTATACACTTTTGCTGAAAGTAATTTGGTACTGTTTGCTGAACAAATTGAAATAGATATTCCTGAAAGCTGTTCCAGAATAACGATGTTTAACGATAGTTATTACAGTGAACGAGACCAAGAGCATACTCAATATTCAACGAATATCGATAACAAAGTGGAAGATCATTGCTATACGATAGATTGGGAGAGTAATGAAAATACGTTTATTTCTGAAGGTGTTGATATTCAAACTCAACATTCAGCGCTGACTTTAGGCCAATATCACACTCGTGTAATCAGTGCTTTTGTTTATGTGTAATGTAGTAAGTACATTAATTAATGACTAATTACACATTAACTTATTAATTTACAGGAAGTTATTAAATACTCATCTATAGTATTAGCAGGGAGGAAAGCCATGTTTCTACAAAGACCAGAGCCATATTCAGATGAAAGTTTAGAAAGTTTTTTCATCAGAGTTGCGAACAAAAATGGCTATGAAGATATCCATCGGTTCCTCATTGTAACAAAAAAGTATTTACAAGATGAAAACCACGATAGATTTAAGGCTTTCCCTACTGATATTAAAACAATCAATCCTTACTCGTCTAAAAACAATCATGGTTCAAGAGTAGCAGCACTGCACAAAATAGCCCTTATGACTTTTAATGAGCAACCTGAGATACTGTCTTTAGCAATAAATAGGACATCTCTAATATATTCGCCATCAACAACCGCTCTAGTACGTGGTAGTGAGGTTATTCCTCGCTCATTATTACGAAAAAACATTATTCCATGTTGCCCAAGATGTTTACATGAGGAAGGTTTTGGACATTATTTATGGCATTTCAACGGTTATAATTACTGCCACAAACATAATACTCCATTAATATATAAGTGCGCATGTGGCGCAGATTATGATTATCGAATAGCAGGCTTAAATGGATTTTGCAGAGAATGTGATACGTACCTTAATCCAAACCAACAACATCCAGATAGTGCCGAAAGCAAAACTTCCGCTTGGCTTTCAGGCAAGACTATCGAGCAACTGCCTGACTTGCCCCAGAGCTATCGTTGGGGTCTAATTCATTGGTGGACTCACCTTACTCAAAAAGAGTTTGATGGTGCTTCCTTTATTGACTTTTGGCATCGTTGGCCTGAATCCTTTCATCATTTAATACAACAAAAAATTGAATTTAATTTAGAGCATTCAATTATTCATCATGATAATTTGAAGCTAAAAGATCTACTGGGAGATTTGTTCTTTAACTGTATTCGATTACCTGAAAGGAATTTAAAGTACAACATTGTGCTTAATGAGTTATTGAGATTTATAGATGATAATTTATGGGGTAACAATGGACGGCTTGCAAATCTAAAAATGAATGCTGTAGAAGTCTCTATTTTCCTCAATTGCTCGTGCGATCAAATTGTATTAATGGTCGAACAACGGTTTTTAAAACCCAGCCGGAAAGCTAAACCAAATAAACCATTAAGTTTTACTGATTACTTGTTTCACCTAGGAGATGTTTATTGCCTTTGGTTAGCTGAATTTCAAACCGATGAGTTTAATCGAACATTTATCATTTCGAGGTAGTCAATGAGTACACTAGCTAAAATTATTAATTCATCGTCATCAGATATAAATGTTGAACTCAAAAGAGCTTTTCGCCCACTGAGTCCAAATATTGATATCACCGACAACGAAGATATCGCTCTCATCATTTTAACGAACCTAGCCG
Source organism: Photobacterium iliopiscarium (assembly GCF_003026395.1). Classification (GTDB taxonomy): domain Bacteria; phylum Pseudomonadota; class Gammaproteobacteria; order Enterobacterales; family Vibrionaceae; genus Photobacterium; species Photobacterium iliopiscarium. The sequence continues at coordinate 284,145 of NZ_PYOO01000001.1, forward strand.
CAAAAGTAGACGCAAAAAAAAATTTGACCGATAGAGAAAACTGTAAAAAAAAATTAAAAGATAACAACTGGTGGTCACGTTGTATTAATACAATGAAATTTCGACAAAGCCACAATGTTAAATTTCCCGAGATAAAAGCAACCGGAATAATTAGAGCTCACCCAATGGGTGAAATACCCAAGTACTTACTATCTTCTTCAAAATTAAAACAAAAAACTTTGGCTTATGCGAATGATTCAAAGGATGTCAGTGTCGCTAATTTTTTAATCAGTGAATTTATCTTGCACGGCAAAATTTGTTGCTTGGGCGTCTTGCTTACAGATGAGCAGCATCCTCTCTGGGATCGTTTAACAAAACTGGGCTGTTATCAAAAAACACGCAAGTACGTAGCAAAACAACTTAAAAAAATTCCAAATTCTTGTATTGAAGTACAGCTAGGTGCTAATTCTGTTCGACAGATTTCATTACCTGACGGGAATAACTCTTACTTATCTCTATCCCCTGTTACCTCTCAAACAATGCAGAGTTCATGCTATCAGTCTCTTCATAAACACTATTGGTTAAGTAAAATTACCCGTTATAGCAGAGCTTCAAATATGGGTGTACTTCCGATGACCTGCGGTGGAACATTACGCATGTTAAGTCATACTATAAGCTTTGAAGATGTCAAACATTGCCAAATATCGCCCAACTCATCTTGGTTAACTAAAGATTCAATACAAGCTTTCTACGACTATTTTGATTCTTCAAACTGGATGATGCCTCACATTCAAAAGCAACAAAAGTTAAAAATACTAAAAATCACAATCACAGAAATGATATCTCGTTGGTTAGCATTACAAAAAAACACAATACAACATAATCAGTTAGAGCTTGTACATAAACTAAATTTCGATCTATCAAATACAAAATCCTTAAGACAATTTGCCTACGATCCAAAAACAACTAGATTTCTATTTACCTTAATTGAAAATAGATCAAACACACAGCAACCTAATGAGAACTTTGATAATCAATATCTTCTTTTGCCTCAAATTTCTGTTTGTGGTGCATCTGCTATGAGTTCATCCATCACTATTGGAATACCCTCTTTAACCGCATTTTATGGCTTTATTCATGCATTTGAGCGAAACATGCAAAAGGTCTTTTCAAACCTAAAAGTCGATTCATTTGCTATCTGCATTCATACTTTTCACTTACAAAAAAGAGGGATGACTAGGGAAAGTATAATAAAATTGACAAGTAATATATCTTCCCCTGCAACTCATGATGAATGGCATTGTGATCTGAAATTTAGTCTGGCTCTCAAAGTAAATAATCTTACTCACCTCAACCAAAGCGAAATATTGTATGCATTGCCAAAACGACTTGCTGGAGGCTACGCAAGAATAAATATAGATGACATAAAGACGATTCAAGTATCTTCTAGCTTTAAGGATTTGGTTAAACAAATACCCACTTTTCAAGGACAATGGCTATCCTTATACAAGGCGAAAATTGATTCCTTTGAAAGCATTATTCAACAAATAAAAGCATCGCAAAATATAATCCCAACTTGTGTTGGATATCATTACCTAGAAAAGCCGACAGAACGCACTTTTGCCCTAAGAGACTACAAACATGCGTTTGCTGAGCCTATCATTGGTCTCATCAAACCAATAACTATTAAAGAAGATACAAGTTTGCATGATTTGTTTTGGGACCAAATTAACAAGCCACACTACACCACAATAGAGACAAGGAATATGAATAATGAAGCTCCCTATTAGTCTTGCTTATGAACGATCAATCCATCCCAGCGATGTTTGCTTTTTTACCATTTGGCCAGATGGAAATAAAGCCCCTTTATCTTTTATGAGCCGAACAGTACTTGGTCAAATGGAAACCGCATCACTCGCTTACGATACTAAAGGAAACCCTAAACAAACGGCTACTCCTGAAGTTCTTGCACAAGGAAACCCTCATCATATGGATTTCTGTAGCGTTCCCTTTGGCGCAGAGCATATTGAATGCGTTTTTTCAGTTTCATTCTCTTCAGAGCTTCGCAAACCTTACAAGTGTAGCGAGCCTGAGGTTAAAAACACTTTGATTGAGCTGGTCAAATTATATGAGTCAAAAATCGGTTGGGATGAACTCGCAGGTCGGTTTCTAACCAATATTTGTCAAGGAAAATGGTTGTGGAAAAACACGAAAAAAACGTACCAACTAAATATTGAAATTAAACCTTGGCCTTGGAAAAATAACCCCGTCATTTTCGAAGATATTAGAACAAATTACAGTACTTATAATGACTGCCAATCTGATACCAAATGGCAAGAATTAAAACAACTCATCATCAATGCTTTCTCCTCAAAAAATGGCCTCGCTATTTTCGAGATAAAAGCACAATTAACTCTACCAACAAATGCTGAGCTTTACCCAAGCCAAGCATTTATTGAAAAAGATAAGAAAGAAAAAAAACATCAATCTAGCCGTATATTTCAACATACATCAATCAATGGACAAAAAAGCCCTATCATAGGCTGCTATAAAGCAGGAGCTGGCATTTTTATGATTGATGATTGGTACCCTAATGCAGAAGAACCTATTCGTATAGGGAGATTCGGTGTACACCAACAAGATGTAACTTGCTATCGCCCCCCTTCAACTCATCAAGATCTCTTTTCTTTATTGGAGCAGTCTGAAAAATATATAGCTTTATTAAAAAATAGAAAAAAAACACCTCAAAAAACAATAAATGAACTGCACTTTTTAATGGCTAACCTTATCAAAGGCGGGTTGTTCCAGCATAAAGGAGAATAAACCATGGATTGGTACTATAAAACGATTCGATTTATTCCGACTAATTGCAATAATGAATTTCTAGCAGCTAAGTGTATCAATATATTACACGGTTTTAGCTACCGTTATGATACTCACTCTATTGGTATTTCTTTTCCAAACTGGTGTAATGAGACCGTAGGAGATCGGATTTCATTTGTAAGCATCGAAAAAATGGCATTAGATTACCTACTCACTCAAAATTACTTTAAAGAAATGCAAGATCTTGGTTACTTCGATATATCAAAAACATTGATTGTTCCAATTGAATGTAACTTTGCATGTTTTAAGCGTTATCAAAAGATCGACAAATCGTCAGCGGCTGGTTTTCATCGAAAGATAAAGAGGCTTGCTAAAAGAGCGCATAATAGAGGTGAGGTTTTTGATAACAAGAAGTATAACATTTACAAACAATGCGATATTGGACACTATCATTCATTAGCAGAAGAAAGTAAAAGTAAAGGGTATGGATTTAGATTAAACATTCAAAGAACTAATGAAATCAGCATCAATAATATACCTATTTTTAGTAGCTATGGATTAGCAAACACAGCACACGCATTACAATCTGTTCCCATAATTTAACCCTTTTATTTTGACTATTCCTAATCTATTGATTTTATGGGTTTTATAATCTAGCAAAAATTTAGGGTCTCTTATTGGTTTTTTATCTAACCATCTGATAATAAAGAGCTATATTTAAATTAGCTACAGTGTACTGCCGAGTAGGCAACTGATAACATGGTTATTACTTCTAACCATGCTTGTCGCATGTGTACTGCCGAGTAGGCAACTGATAACAAAAATTACCGAAAAAAGCAAAAATAGATTTAGTGTACTGCCGAGTAGGCAACTGATAACGTAACGGAAAGGTGATTGCTGATGCTACTAACGTGTACTGCCGAGTAGGCAACTGATAACGTATACAGTTCTTTTTCGGCAATAATGATTTAAGTGTACTGCCGAGTAGGCAACTGATAACAATATATCCCCGCCCCTGATGCGGAAGAAAATGTGTACTGCCGAGTAGGCAGCTGATAACAAAGTCCGTTTGCTGCTAATAATGCCTTACTTGTGTACTGCCGAGTAGGCAGCTGATAACGCAAAACGCATCAAAACCTGACACTTGCACATGTGTACTGCCGAGTAGGTACATTTATCATTAACATTGTAGTTATATCCACAAACAGCCAAGAGGCTGTTTGTTTTAATTGCGATTGAGGACTATAATCCCCATTACTACTGAAAAGTAGCTGATAAAAAACGAGCCACATTTATACGAGTTCAAGATCAATATACTGCTGAATAAGTAGATAATTAAGGGTATATTCTTCCTCGCATCACACTCAAGTACAAAACTGATTGATATACTTTCGAGTGTGATGCTTATTTTCTAAAGATTAACCCCATTTACCTAATACAATTCCCCCCCTATCCTATCCTACTTCAGGTTTTTCAACGTAAATTTTGTAACTCGTTTATGCCCCATTACTGTTTAGATCAAATACTCATTCATATCGTATTAACATGATTTTGGATTAGTTTTATTTATATATTCATAGTTAATTATGAGTTACATAATACATTTCTTACTTTCTACATTTCAAATAAACACTTTGAAACAAAATAGTGCAACCAAGATCATGATATTTATGAATTAAATTGATTATGATTGTAGGTTTTTAGGGGCATTCTTTTGCGTGAAAGTAAGAATGCTGATTAATAAGCTGTTATGTGGCTCTTCTATTAAAATGTCAGGATTTTAAAATTGAATAAAACAATGAAATTACTGAGGAATTTTTTCCTTTCTCTGTTTTTTATGGGTAGTGCAGTTGGAGTCGGTATCATTGTGGATTGCTATGACTTGGGTATACCAACGAGTCAAAGTGTACTAGCTCTTGGGTCGGCTTTTTGCTTTGCTGTTGCAACATTGGGGCGACTTGGGTGGACTGAGCAAACGTGGAAAGGAGAAACCTTTGTTGAACGATTAGATGATTGGGTATTTTATATTATGTATTGGATAGGTATGTATTTGGCAACTGTCTCAATAATCTAGAAAGTCCGCCACATAACAAGGCGTTAAGCATTTCCACATATAAGATAGATAATGTTAGAAAAAGAAAAAGTGCAGAAAATTATTGATGGTGCAATTGCGAAGACTCAGCAGGAAGCAAACAAATATACCTATCCGGTATTCGTAGCTGACGAAAGAGAAAAACCAGATCTTATTGCATCCAGTGTTGTTATTAAAGTTGATGGTAAAAATTACCTAGTAACGGCTTCTCATGTTTTGCAGCAAGTGCTGAACATCAAGAGTCAATTTTTTCTCGGGGTTAATAATAAATATGTCGAGATAGAGGGGGAATTTATATATTCAAGTCATGATGTCAAAGATCATTTTGATATAGCCTTTGTTGAACTGAGTGACGAATTTATTGAAGAAAATCAGATTGTAGTTCTGGATGAGTCAAGGCTCGTGACTCATGATAACTTTGGGTCTGTACATTTGGCACTACTTCATGGGTTTCCTAACACTAAAAATAAGCAATCTAAAGCCTTACTAGGAACCACAGCATTTAAAGTTTCTGGTTTTGCATATGGTGGTGTTATCAAAGATGACTTTGAGGACTGGGAAGACTTGGGTAAGTTACCATCACTTCACACATGCATGACCTATTCAAGAACAAAGGACAATAACAAGCCCGTTAGTCCAAGTGGCTTTAGTGGAGGTGGTTTATGGATTGTGCCATCTGTACATGAATTAGATAAGTATTATCTAGACTCAATTCTTATCGAATACTATAAACATCATAATGTTACATTTTCGACAAAAGTGGATAGTGTTATTGAATTTATAAAAAATAATGCTTAACAAAGCCATCAAGTTTTCGTTTTTAAACCAGAATGATATTGATGAATTTACTGAAGAACATTCAGATATATCTCCGTACTAAAAATGCTAACAAACTTTTTAAGATGATATGCAGCGGCATCGGTATTGCGTTGCTCACACCTTAAAAGGGCGTCATGTTTTTTCGAGTTTAGTAAACCTTTATGAATAGGGAAAATATTATGGGAACAATTAAAGATGGAAAATCGAGCTCATTTCAACTTGAGCTTGGTAAGCCTGGAAAGATAAAAGTTAATGCCCCTTGTCGCTTTGAAATTAAAATGTCTAGTGGAAGTATAATTGAAGGGTTAATTACTCCAAATAATCCATTAACAATTACATCGCAAGGTGACATTGAAGATATTAATGTTTACATAGATGAAAACTCTGTTAGGCCGTTAGAGTCGGTCTAAACATAACAAGCGCCTGCAATCTGACCTCCGGCAGTTGATGCGGGCGTTGATTATTTTTTCTAATACCTACCATCCTAAATAAAGCAAATTATCTAACTAATTTCTGTCCACAAGTGAGTTAGCTAACTCATAATTGTCTCATTTAAGTTAGTCACTGATACTAGCTCATCCCCCTAGTATCAGAATTGTTTCAACCACAGCGAGAATCTTACAATATTCAATACTAATGCCATAAATATACTTAAACAGTAAAAAAGATGTAAGTAACTTTCTTACAATCAATCTTCATAATTAGTAATAAACCTATGAAAATATCAACTTATGGTTGTTTTGAATAATATCAACATATGGTTGTATTTTTATTAAGAAATTGATTTATATAAAAATATTGAATATCAAGTTATGGTTGTATCAACAAATAGTATTGAAACAGCCTTATAAAGCTATATAAAGCCAGAGAAAGATAATGATCTTGCTCTGGCTTTTTTATTGTCTTTTTTTAACAACAACCGTCATTCCCTACAGTAAATGCCCACGAGGGCGATAGGGAATCTATTTACAGAATGTTGAAACATTAAAGCGTTTAACAACCAAGTTAGCTCGTTTTTGCCCCAAAACTTGTTAGATCAAATACTCATTTATATTGTATTAACGTTATTTTGGATTAGTTTTAATAATAATTTTAATCTTGCGGTTTAAAAATGAGTTTTTTATTATCCTTTTTTTTTGCGCAAGAAAGTGTAATGAATGTTATTTAGGTGCAAAAGCACAGTTGATTTTATCTATTTATTAATGCCTTTATGCTGTATTTTATTTTGGTAATTTAATTTTTAGCATTTATATGGATATAGAAAGTATGTCTAATACCGATTCATTTTTAACTAAAGCTATTGAGACAGAGACAGGAAAGTATGTTTCTGGACTATTATTTAAAAAATTAGATAAATTACTTGAAATTAGAAATAGAGATGTTGAAATCTCTAATGCATTAAGCTCAATTATTATACCTAATGATGCTGAAAAACGAGCTATTCTGGAAGAAAAGGTTATAGATAGATATCTAAAGTTTAAAACAATTAACTCTGATAATGTAGATGTTCACATTGATGATATTTATCACCCGCTAAAGTTTGTTTTTTGTGATAATGGACAAAAAAACTTAGTTGATGAATATTTTACACTTGTGAATAGGAAAATAACTTGTGTCATAGGTAAAGCTGGACAAGGAAAAACAACAATTATAAGAAAGTTGGTACAAAAGGAGTTAAATGAAGAAAACGGTCGAATCCCACTAATAATAACTCTTCGGGATATAGACTGGGATAAACACAATAATGTGTGCGAAATTATAAGTTTAGAGTTTGACAGATTTGGTGTGAGTATTCCAAGTGAAACTATTATTTATCTCTTACAGTTTAATAAACTATTAGTATGTTTTGATGGTTTTGATGAAGTAAAAGATGAATATAGAAAGTTAGCACTAAAGGCTATAAATGATTGCTATTCAAAATATGATTGTCAGACAATTGTTACAACAAGACCTGGTACTGAAGTAACTTTATCTCTAGATTCATCACGAAATGCTAATCTATTAGATCTAACATTAGATGATGTTTTTAATATAATAGATATAAATAAAAACATCGACAAGAAATATAAAGAATTATTAAAAGATGCAGCTAAATCAAAAGAAGAAATTGGAAGTATACTTTTAACTCCAATAATTGTGGATATTTTCATACTAGTTTATAGTTCATTAGATTCAGAGCCAAAGACATTAGCTGAATTTTATGGTCAATTATTTTCTATCATTATAAATAAACATGATAGATTTAAGTTTCTAACGCGACAATCTAAATCAGGTTTAACTAATCATGAATTACACAATGTATTCTGCCATGCTTGTTTTCATATGATTGTTTTAAAAGCTCCTCTTGTTCTTTCAGAAGATTATTTAAGAAAAGTTTTTTCTGAATCATGCGAATCTCTTGGTATCAATGAGCATAATGACTTATCACATATTGATATAGTCGATAAAACTAGTTTATTAAAGCGTGATGGTGATTTTTTTTCTTTCATCCATAAAACAATCCTTGAATATCATGCCGCAAGGAAAATATCCGATTTAGACTCCAGCTTAAAAACTGAATTTTATGAATTAATTATAAATAACTATGATTCATCCTTTGAAAATGTACTCTCTTTTGTTAAAGATATTGATACACCATCATTTTATAAGTTATTTGTTTCACTTGTACTTAAAAATTCAAAAATAAAAGCATCGTATGATTTTTTTGATGACGATCTTTTATATATTATTTTAGGATATAATACTTTTGAATATAAGATTAGCTCAAAAGATATACACTCCAATAAATTTAGAGTTCAAACAATTTCTCTATATGAAAGCAGTTATCTTGAAAAATTAGATATGGTTTCAAAAATAATTAATATTCTTGATTATCCACGAAGTAATTTAATAACATCAAAATTAAATAGTATTGTTAATTTATCAAAACGAAGCTTACCAAAGCTAGTGGCTGAAAATAAGGTTAAGTTCCAGTTGACAAAAGAAAATATTGAAATAACCAAAAAATCAGGGACAACGGTAGAAACAATTTCAATTTATAAAGTAAAAGTTTTGGATTTGATAGATTATATGATTAACAACAAACAAGGTCATAAAAAAGATTATTTTTCTAAAAATATTAATGCTTTTTTATATAAGTTAAATTCAGATGTTAATAACTATCTTCAATCTTCAAAAGCACAATCTAATTTAATTAAATTATTAAAAAAGTGATATCTACTATTAAGTAGCCTTTTATTCTCACAGGTTATTTAATGTTAGTTTGATAATCTCTAACTCGATCTCACCTTGCCTTTCATAGTAGGTGCGTTATTGACAAGTATAATCTATTACATCTTTGCCAAAATAATCGCCAAGTGACCTGAAAAATAAGGATATGTGTCGCGCAGCCGACACCTATCCGAAGTGTTGGATAAGCCCAAGCCACCTTATTATAAATAAATATTGAAAAGATCATGAAGGGTGATGCTAAAAATTCGAATATACCTTTACTTATCCTAATACCTACCTAAATAAAACAAACCTTAAACACGTTTCTATCCAATTTTGAGTTAGTCACATGACTAGCTCAAGCCTCCTATATCTGGATTGTGAAACCATAGATGAAATCTTACAGTCTTCAATTCTAATACTATGGCATTTATAATATTAAAAAATAACCATAAATAAAGGCCACTTTTATGTGGCCTTTATGTTTAAAATAAACTCATCAGCATCATATTTGAATATGACTGAATCAATTAATTGTATTAATAACGATCAGTAAAGCCGAATATATTTACTTTTTACTTTTCAAAAAATTTAATATTATTTAATCATAATACCAGCGCTTGCTATTGTTTTATTCATATTAACAGACGCTGTTATTGGTGATTCACCTTTGGTAATACCTTTAGTAATCGTATTTAAAACACCACCAACGGTAAATGGAACATCTAAACTCGCACCATAATTATGGTTATATCCATGCATATCTTTATTGATGACTTTAGAATCACCTATCAATACTCCACCATTATTAGTACTTATTTTTGCTCCCGTAAGATTAGTGCCACCTTTAACGTTAAGATCCACCCCTTTTTCAGCATGAATTACTGAGTGTTCAGTAACTAGATTATTATTCACAACATCAAAACTGAAACCAGCATGCCCACTACGGCCTTTTATTTTATCTTCAACCAAAGCACTTTTCACACCATTACCAATGGTACGCGCACCACGATCCCACAATGCGGTTTTTTCCGGTGCTTTTTCTATTGTTTTTTCTGGTAATGTTACTTTGTCTTGTGCCTTATTAAAACTTACGGTGCCTGCGGTATCTTGTGATTTATCATGGCGACGAGCAAACGCATTATATTTTTCAGTCACCTGACCTGCACCAGACTCAACGACACTATTTAATTTTTCATTCAATGGTTTAGAGTAATGTGCAGTGCCAGCTTTAGATAATTTAGTTGTGATACTCGGTAATTTAGTATTAGTGTGCCCAATACCCGTATCAACATTAACACTAACTTTATGCTCGCTATCATTACGACTTTCAATATTTAAATTACCACCAATATCGCCATTAATTTTACCGCCATTGAGTACTCCGCCAGCAATACGGGTATCTTTTTGACTTATAATAGTAATATTATCTGCGTCGATCTTAGCATTCTGGTTGATTTGTTTATCCAGTTTATCAACACCCACGCTTAACCCAGCATTTAAATTATGTGTGTCTGAACCACTATTAGGATCGACTTTACCTTGACCATCTTTTTTAAATGACTGACCAACAACCGCATTACCATTTATGGCTACATCCCAATTATTCTTATGCTCTGTTGTCTGTGCTGATTCAAGAATAATACCGCCTTTATTCGCCGTTAAAGTAATATTTTTACTCTTAACTTGGTTACCCACCCCATGAATAGCATCGTTATCATTCGATCCTGCATTGATACTAATTTTATTATTACTGCTTAATTCAGAGCCCTGTTGTTTAGCCAATGTTTCATCTTTAAATGCAAGATTTACAGCACCGCCAATGGAAGCATTGCTACCTGAGTCCTTTTTAGTCTCGTTACTACCACCACCAAGATTCAATTTACCTGAAATATTGTTCTCTTTATTGGTGTATGTAGATTCAGCAGCGCCAACATTTACTTTATTTTTAGCGACAATTGATATGTCATTATTACTGTTTACTTTTGTACCTTGGAAATTAATATCATTTCCGGACACAACGTCCAGATTACCACCAGAAGAGATTAAACCTGTAATGGCATTTTTAGTTTCTGACGATGTTTTTTCGATACCGCCACCAAGTCCTAACCCCATCGTTTTACCATTAGGATTTGTACCTATTGATCCAGATGCATTGGCACTTGTTTTATCAGACGATGAAGAGTTGGTATTATTCGCTTGTTCAAATTTAACATTTCTTCTTGCTGTTATCTGCGTTGAACCATTTTCAGATGTGATATTTACACCTTGATAAATAGCGTCTTTAGTGACATTAATATCAATATTTTTTTTAGCTACAATAGAGCCCGTTACCGCCTGAGAATTTTTATTCTCGAATGAAGAATTTCCGCCCTCACCCTGAACATTAATCGTTAAATCTTTACCTGTCGTCGTATAAACACGAAGACCACCAGAACCATGTGTTTCTTTATTCATTTCGTGTTGAGTATTCTCGACCGCTTGATCTATATGCTGATTAGCCGTTAATTTATAATCACCACGATTGGCTTTATATTGGGTTCCTTCATCATTCACAGTTTCTTTAGCATTAATATCTAATGAGCCAGCAATAATGTTAGTCACTGATGCCGTTGTTGAATCTTTCCTATTTTCAGACGTTTGTCCTTTGATACCAACATCTAGACCAAGGTTTGGTGTTCCTGTCTTTCCAATATTATCGATAGCACCACCAATGTCTCCTTTCCCAACACTTTTAATGGCTTTTTCTGCTGGTCGAGTCACTCCGCTGTAATTAATATTAGTACCAATATCGATTCCACCCGATGACGTCGTTATTTTTGTTTCGTTTTTGCTAATAGCGGCTAAGTTATCAACATTTTTTGCCGTTGCTTTATATTGATCGTTTACTTGATGTTCAGCACCTTCTTGTGTCAGCTTATCTTTAGCATTAACAATCAAACTACCTGCAACATCTGTTTTTGATACCAAGGCATCTTCCTTGGATAATTCACTTTTTTCTTTAGAGAATCCAGCCTCATAGCCTGAGCCTGCTTTGTCAATTCCTCCGGTATAATACGCACCACCACCGATGGTATCTTTAGTCTTAGTCGTATTTGTTTTATCTTTTTCTGCTAAAAATGAAACATTTTCACCACTAATATTGGCATTATCTTTAGTAGTTTTTAGCGTAGAACCGTTGAAATTAACATCACCTTGTGCAGCAACGTCAATACTTCCACCTTCTAATGACGAACCAACATGTTTCGTCTTATGCGTCTGCTCTGTTTCTGTTGTATGTTCTATACGTAAACCCGCTTTATACTGTTTATCACCGCTCTCTTTAGCATAAGCATCAACAGCTAGTTTAGTTTTCGTTTGATCTAACTGTTCTTCTTGCTTTGCGGCTGTAATATTAATAGAGCCTAATGATTCAATACCTAAAGTGCCTGCACTTTTGACAAGGCTTCCGACCACATTAATATCTTTTTTACTTAATAATTTTAAATTAGCGTCAGACACTAATTCACTACCATGAACAGTTTGAGTATTATGCGTCGATTTATTTGAGTTTTTAGTAATATTAAACGCAGTACCATTACGACTGTCGACGTTATCAGTAAATGTGCTTATTCCATTATCAATTCGCAAACCACCATTTTTAGTTTGAACAAACCCACCGCTTTTACCTGAAACCTTACTTCCAGTAATATTAATGCCGTCATCTGCTGATACTAATAAATGCTCGCCTGATAATATTTCAGAGCGGTGACTAATCGTGCTGTTATTACTATTATTTTGATTGTTACCGCCACCGATCCCTCCCCAATAGGTTTTATCATTTTTTGTTGTTTTATTGTTGGCTGTTTTTTGAATATTAATATCGATTTTTTTCTTCGCATTAATAATCAAATCACGCTTAGACTGAATTTTAGCAGCATTTAATCGTACACTCTGCTGCGCATTAACCCCTAGCCCGCCATCAGAAATTAATTCAGATGATTTTAAGGTTTCTGCCTCATTGCTATCATGAAAATGTCCAGTAATCAGACTTGATGTATGATTACGTAAATTTCTATTATGACCATTTTTCTCCTTTTCTATAACACCAGATAAAGTAATATCACGAGCAGAATTAAGTGCTAAAGACTCACCTGCTTTTACCTTTGATCCGATAAGTGTGATGTCACCTTGAGTTGAAATTAGATTAGCGGTTTTATTCGCTTCAACAATAGTACTATGCTGTTGTATTTTTTCTGCTGTCGTTGTAGCGTAATTTGTCTGAGAATAATACCAATTATTATTCGTATTTCTCTTTTTGTTTATAGTTTTATGATTATCGAGTAGTACATCACCACCTTTAATTAAAACATCATCACCACGAATTAGCGTTGCTGTAAGATGATTATCTTTAGCCGCAATAATACTAATATTTTTACCAACTAATGCTGTTTTCTTTAGTTGTTGGCTATCAGTCTGTCCATTAATATCAATGCCACCACGGTAGTTCTGATAGTTCTTCGCACCATAATATTTATTTGTATTACTTGTTATTTTGCCCTGTGAACGAATTTTTTGACCTTTCAAATCAATATTATCGCCTTCAATATTTGATGCTGTCAGTAGTAAATTACCTTTAGTATCAACAGAAACAATATCTTTACCTTTAAGTTGCCCTTCAAGATTAACGCTGTTACTTGTATCAGTATTAATAATTTGAATACGACCTGCTTGCATACTTCCAAGATAATAACTATCTATTGCATGAGGCAGACCTTTTCTCTCCGTAATGGTTAACGTATCACGAGATACATCATTATGACCCGTAATTGCATTAATCTCTTTAGCTTGAATTCGTCCATTAACAGAAATACTTGGCGCGATTAAATCTAAAATAGTTGCGGTTGTTAACCCTTCGCCGTTAACCCGTAATTTATTTTGATTATTTGTCTGATATTTTTCTAATTTTCCATTTTCAATCACGGGATTACCCACAACTAAAGAGGAGCGATTGGTGTTAATAAAACCACAACCATCACAAGTAATACCATTAGGGTTAGCTAATACATAATCAGCAGCCATACCGAAAATTTCTTGTTTACCGAGCAATAATGAAGGATTACGAGTTATCACTTCATTTAAAATGATGTTGGCCGTTTGGCCTTGTAAATTGTGGTTTGCTCCAAGTTTTCCAGCAAGTTGTGATTGACCTGCGATGAGTGAGTTATTAAGTACGGCTCCTGGTTTATTAACGTTATATTGGTTGTATTGGTTATGTGATAAACCATTTTGATTCGGCTTAACAATATTAACAATTTCAGCACCATTTGATGCCGTAGAGACTTGTGGACCACCTGTTCCTGAAATAATCCCGGCAGCATAAGTTGGTATCGAAATCATTGCAAGCGTAATAGCGACTGTCACTTTACTTGATGGCGATAATATGAATTTTTTCTTTTTCATTCTTATTTTCCTATTTCTTATATTTTATAAGTAACATTAAATAATGCCGTGATTGGTTCATTTTTAGAAACTAATCCCGACACAACTTTTCCATGACTGATATCCATATCAAACATAATTTTTTTATAATTAAGTGAAATTCCAGTACTCATACCAATAACTGTTGAGTTACCTTGACTTTCACCATGTGGATATACTTGTCCAACATCAATACCTAATCGTGGTTGAATTACGGCACTATTTATAAAATAATAATGAGATAATGTATTTCGTAAATACCATCCGTTATCGCCAGAAATACTCGTATTGCTAAAACCACGTACAGCAGATCGATCGGTTAAACTTAACCACTCAATACCTGGTAGTACATTAGGACTATATTGTGCAAATAATTGATTATTTGATTGGTAAATAGAATCAAATACACTAAAGCTGTAACTATAATTAAATGATAACTTTAGCTTACTAAATTCATTATCAATGATATTTCTTTTATCATCGAAGCCAAATATTGATAATCCTCTTTCTATACTTAAATTAGAACTTAAAACACTAGTAGAAAAAATATGAGAATGATTTAAACTTAGCTCAAGAACAGTCAATTCAGGACTACTAACAAAAAGCAAAGAGTCTAATAAAAAGTTCTTTACTTGTTTATTCGCTAATTGCCCGCTAATGGTTAATAAATCATTTTGATCTCTATAGTATAAATAATCACTTTTAATTCCATATTGTTGTGTTTCTCCACTAAGTGTAATAATTGTATTTTGAAGCGGTTGCTTTATTAGATATTCTGAATAACTATAAAAACTACTGAATGTAAAATCCCCATAAGGTAATGAATAAAATAAGTTATACGCTCTACTATATTTATATGAATATGGCTCTAACGTTGTACTTGCATTCAAACTTATAAAATCCGATATACCTAATGGACTATCAACAGAGAATGTTGCTCTGCTCAACCATTTCCCTGTGTTTTCTTGTCCATAATTATCTATACTAGCAATTGCTGACCATGGCGAACTATACTTATTATTAAGAATAATAATTGATCCACCTTTATACTTTCCTGGTAATATATCTAATGTAACTTGATTTGATTGAAGACGATTAGCCTGATCTAAACCTTGGTCTAGGTCCTGTAATCTCAATGGTTTATTTACAAAACCAGGAAAGATAAAATAAGGATTAACCTTATGATCACTTCCTTTTATTCCTTCAATAAAACCCTCAATAACCTGAACCCCAAGTTCACCTTGATCATTAGGCTGAATAAATTCAATACGAGAAGTAATATAGCCTTTATTAATATAGATCTGTGTTAGTTCACGAGCTAATGTATTTAAGTCTTTAGTTGTAATGCATTGAGTAGGTAAGGCTGTTATTCTATCTAAATCATCATTATCAAGTAAGGTGATTCCTTGTAAAAAAACATTACTTATTTCTAAACACATACTAGAATCAGGTAATATATTTTCAGCTATTAGTTTTTTTTCTTCCTTATTTTTGATTAAACGTTCCGTTTGCCCCTTATCAGATAATTGTTCAATCTCACGATTATTATTTTGCAAAGCTCTTCGAGATTCTGATATAGGTGAAAATAATTGATTTCCTAACAAATCATTCGAAAAAACAGGAATACTATTAAATCCTACGAATAAGATTAGTATTTTTTTTATCATATATAAATTCATTTTTAATAGAAGAATAATGTTTATTTGCTATTTTTTATACATCCTCACAACCAATCATACTTAATTGGAATTTATTCTCTATGATTAACATTATATGGTCAACATGTTTATTGATAT
This sequence comes from Photobacterium iliopiscarium, assembly GCF_003026395.1. GTDB lineage: Bacteria > Pseudomonadota > Gammaproteobacteria > Enterobacterales > Vibrionaceae > Photobacterium > Photobacterium iliopiscarium. The sequence continues at coordinate 300,324 of NZ_PYOO01000001.1, forward strand.
TAATTGTCATTCAGATGTAAATTGTATCAACACGTGAATTATTCACACTTAACAACTACTTTAATTAATAAAAGCAGTTTTAAACACTTAACAATTGAATGCAAACAGCATAAAAATACTTTTAGTTGCGTTTATTCAGAATGTTATTCATCATAACGATAAATAACATTAATTGATAAGTCGTTATTGCTCATTTTTATTGAAAATATAAAATAGCCAATATTTATAAATATTGGCTATGGGGAAATAAAGAAGAAAAATAGTCTTTAAAATGACAATGGCAATTCAATTATTGCTGTAGTACTAATTGATTATTCTTTAATTGATATATTTGTGATTTCGCGACGTCAGCAGGTAGAGCATAAGGTGTATTTTCACCATGCGTTTTATAATCAATTTTAATCATTAGCGGATTATTGTTAACAATGGCAATTTTTTCTATATTAATTCGATCGCCAATAAACACATTGGTCAGATTTTCAAGTTTTTTATTGTGCTGTTCAAATACGGATAAATAGTAAAATGTACCACTACCCGAATTAGTGGTTACAAAAGATGTCGCAATATACTTACCTTGTTGAACAGCCTGATTAATATCAAGGTAAATTGTTGTATTATCAGCGCCATCAGGTGTTTGATACTCCCCCATAAGGTATGGGTGCTGCTGCAATTGCTTTATGGATGTTAAATGAATACTCGCCGTTGTATCGGGTACTTTGATTTGCCATTGCTGAGGCTGGGTTGCAAGTTCTTTTAATGTTATAGGCGGTTCTGTACGTGTTACCGTGTAAAAAACACCGGTTCCGAGTATGATCACAACGACCAATATTATCCATTTTTTCATCATCTTCCTCTTATATTATTAAACTAAAAAGCCAAATCGCTGATTCATTAAGATCTTGATGCTAAATATTTATTGGCAATAACCATACCTAAAATCATAGCAGCAACAAAAGCAAAGACTGCATAATTACCACCGCCTAAATTAGTAATTGCAGGGCCGGGACAAAAACCAGCCAGTCCCCAACCAATACCAAAAACAATGGCGCCAACCGTTAATTTAGCATCAATCTTATTACTATTTTTAGGCGCTATTGCATCGCCATTGATGGCTGTTTTACGTTTTTTTATAAGCAGATGATAACAAGGTGCAAACACAACCAGAGCCCCTATCATCACAAAGGCAAGGCTTGGATCCCATTGACCAAAAATGTCTAAAAAAGCGATAACTTTATGCGGATTAACCATTTCTGAAATAATCATTCCAGAACCAAATATAATCCCAGCAATAGCACCAACAACAATACGGTTTATCTTTAAGCTGCTCATTATAAATCACCTAATAAACGACGAATAAATACAACAATAATGGCTGACATCATAAACACGCAGGTTGCATAAATTGAACGTTTAGAAAAACGTCCCATGCCAACAATACCGTGACCACTCGTGCATCCATTACCTAATCGCGTACCAAAGCCAACCAATAAACCCGCAATTAAAACAATACCTATATTCTGTTCACTAATAGTCGGCAACGTTACGCCCAAGGGGGATAAGATAAATGCGCTTAAAACCATTCCGACTAAAAATGCAATTTTCCACCCTAATTCTTGTTTCTCTCTCTTAATCACACCATTAATAATGCCACTGATTCCTGCTGTCTTACCAATAAATAACATCAATATAACAGCAGATAACCCAAGTAACATGCCACCAAAAAATGACTGCCAAGGTATTTGAAAAGTCATACTCACCTCACCTTAATTTTCATCACAAAAAATATCATGGAAACTGGTTATAAGGGCTGTAATACGCGGATCAGCTAAAGAATAAAAAACCGATTGCGCTTCTTTACGAACAGTAACGATGTCGTTTTTTCTCAACACAGCTAAATGTTGTGAAAAGGCAGATTGACTTAATGTTGAGTTAAGTTGCAATTGATTGGCGCTCATTTCTCCATCCATTAACTGACAAAGTACGATCAACCTTTCAGGATGGGCCATTATTTTTAGAAGTTCAGAAACCTCTGTCGCTCGTTGTTTCATTTCATCAAAGTGCATTATTTATTGCTCAATCGTCATATTAGAAGCCTTTATCTTACGTTAATTTTAACATTAGACAATTCTAATTTAGATAAGTCTAATATGACATCTTTACCAATACACTGTTTCGACAACCCAGGCTACAGAGTCTTCTTTGATCACTCTTTTTCGTTCACCGGTTCATAAACTGATAATACATCACCAATATTTACCTGCTCATGCATGTATTGTGAACCACCTTGGTTGTCGCATGCCCGTTGAACCTCAATTTGATAGACTCCTTCAATTGCAGAGTCACACAGAGCATAAGCACATTTTAAGCCATTGGGTAACTTAACGGTGACGTGTGCACCGACATTAAACGGAGGCAAAGCACCAAGATCAGTACGACTTAAATAAAAGCGTTTCACTGCCGCTGATTGAACGATAATTTTGACCACTCGCATTTCTAATTTAATTAGTCCTTCAAGGCGTGAATGCCAATTTTCAATCTCGTTCGTTGCTAAACGACGTTGGAAAACACTTTTCACCTCCATCCCTAATGTCGGTAATGACGCAAGTTCTGTAGTAGCGACTAAATTATCCGTTTCGGCATAAAGATAATGCTGTACACGAGCAATAGTCCATTGTGGATAAGGACGTTCAATCACCTGTATTTCATCATTACGAGTAATTTCCCCCTCTTGCAGAACACGATAAAACCAACCTGTTTTACTATTATGTTGTGAATAGCGTGCAATCGTGGGTTCTTTAAAACGATGATTAAGCTTAAAACACGGTTGCCTTGGTTGTGTCACTTGTAATATTACTGAACCAACAGCAACCTTATCGCCAATACAGATATTATGCTCATTCATACCCGCTACGACTAAATTTTCCCCATAGCCACCATTGTTAAATAAGGGTGCTGATTTAGGAAATAAGTGGGATAACTGAGCATAATGATCACAATCAAACTGCAACACGGCTCGTTCTAAACCACCATGAAAGCGCTCTGCTTGTTCATCACCAACACATCCTAATACAGTTACCTTAACTTGATCTATTGGCGCTTTTTCAATACCGCTTCGAAAAAAATAATCTTGCCCTGTAACTCGACCATGGCGTAACTGTTCAACGATTGAATGTGGGAGCATAATAATTTTCCTAATACAGACATTAATGTAGCAGCCATAAAAAAGGCCGCTAAAACCACGAAATATACGGGGTTTATACGGCCTAAAATATGTGGCTATCAATAAACTTATTTTTGTAGTTGTTCTTTAGCCGCTTCTACTTTTGAAAAATCTAAACCTAGTTCTTCAACAGCTTCTTTAATTAATGCTGGATTTTGCATTACTTGTGCCATTAGCATTTGCAGTTTATCTTGCGGTAAACCTAGTTGGCTAATCGTTGCCATTGCTGCTAGAGGGTTTTGAGTTAACATCTGGAATATATTATTGATCTGCTCATCAGTAATATTATTCTCTTTCAACAACGCAATAATTGGGTTCATTACACTACCTTTTTATAATCACTAAACGAAATATGCCTCAGTTTAGCATTTGACAGTACCTTGTTGCACCATCAATAAAAATACAGCGCCTTTCGTATAAAAATACAATGAAGGTAGCCACTAAATAACAAAAAGCCGCACTAAATAGAGCGGCTTAAAGACGGTTATACTGTTATTTTTTTACAGGTTCTAATTTAAGCTCACCATTCGCGATGGCAATACGATAAAGTTGGCCATTGACTTCATCACGAACAACAACCCCTGCACCGGGTTTATCGATTTTGATATCATCTTGCATCCAGCATGAACCATCAGCTGTCATAAATCCTTGTGATGCATTTCTGTTATAAGTTTGACCATACAACGCGCTGATATTTAATTTACCCGCTTTTTCAAAACCGTTATACGTTATCACCAAACTCTTAATATTAGCTGCATGAATAAAACCACTAACATTCGCTGTTTTCAATGGTTGGCGAGAAGAATAGACTGATTTTTTATGTCGATCACGTAAATTAATATCAATGATCCCTGTTGATAGATTATTGTAGCCAAGTGTACTACCGACCATATTAAAATGATTAATAGATCCATCTAATGATATTACAACTTGATACTCATCGCCTTTCTCTACCGCAAGTCGTACAGCCGACTCAGGATTAAAATCAAACATTGGTGTAAGATCAACCTTTGGCTGTAACTCTCCATTTTTAAATAACGTTACTCGACATCGAGGACGATTATTAATAAACGCTAAAAAGTTATCAACCTTAGGTATATAACTGTTTGTTAATGCCGAACCAACCGTTGGTGGTGATAATTCAGGCATAATATTACGTGCAATATAACTTTCAGTTATAAATGTATTTAAACCGGGATTAGATTCATACACCAATGGTGATAAATCACTGCCATTTAATTTGCCTAATGTTGACCCATAAAGCTCAACAATATTGCCAGAGGCCTCACCATAACCAGGTGGAAAAGTATTTGTTTTAGCACGTGAAAATTGAATGGTCTTCGTCGCAGTTTCAGGAGCATCCCAACCCATTAATTCAAATTTGTTATTGCGCCCTTCACAGACAAGGAAAGCTTCTGCACTATAACGTGACCATTGAAAATCAAGACTCGCACACGTATTACCTGCGACTTCACCACCAATTTTTCCATTTGGGCGTAATAATGGTGATTGAACAACGAAGCCTTGCTTAAATCGACGGGCACATAAATTATGTAATTTATTACCATTAACCCAAGTGACCCAACGATTTGGCGTAATATTATCAATTACCCCTTGTAATACATAAGGTTGTTCAAAACCATCAACATAGACATCTGAAACAAAATTACGCCAAACATACTCGTGGGAACGTTTAGTTGTTAATCCTGCGGTCCAACTGCCCGCTAATAATACTAGTCCACGGCCGGTAAGTTTGGTCTTATCTATAACTTTACCATTACTGTGACCATGATAATCAATCCAACCATTGAGAATATTTAGTTGATTAATTTTATTTTCAACACAACCTTTAGTCTTCCATTTACCATTAACTTTCTCTGATGATGATGTCAGCATTACCATGGCTTTATCAAAATGATCAAGCGAACGAGAACGAATAATAAAAGGATTACCCGACAAATTAACATTATATTTTAGAACGACACCAACAACATTACTACAAAGCTCTAAAGTGCCATCCCATTGAACATTAAGATCTTTAAATTCAATCGTTTTATTAAATCGGTAAGTTTTATTTGGAATCCATAAAATAAGACCACCCTTACGACAGATTTCAACGGCATAATTAATTTTATCGCCCCAGTCAGATAAAGGTGCATAATGCTCAAGATTATCAATCGAATAATAACTTTGACCTTCAATACAAGGCTGTAAAAAATATTTATCTTTATTTACAATAACAAACGTCGCGTTAGTATCGATTTCATTCACTTTACCATGGCAAATAACACGATAAATTTTATCTTTAATACGTAAGCCGTTATAGCCTTCAGGGATCGTATCACCTACCGTAAGATTACGACTAAGCGGGTATATTTTAAGACCAGAAACACTTTCTATAGCTTGATGATCTTGTGCTTCTGCCCACCCTTTATCGACAACTGCCGTTTGAGGGCGTAAATCACTCACTGAACCATCAGCGATAACCTGACAAAGTTTACAATAATAATGATGAACACCATCAGTATTAACATAATTTTTTAAATCTTTACTTGAAACAATAATATTAAATTTCGTATCTAATCCATCAATGTCATTATTATTTTTATAAACATCAACATAGATATAAAATGGTTTATTAGCCGCATCAATAACACGATTATTTTCTAATTCAATTCGATGCCCAGAAATATAAGCCACACCAGCCATGATTTTATATACACCTTCAACAGGTAATACCATAAAACCATTTTTAATAAACCAATCCTGACCTTGTTGGTCAATAATAGCTTGTAACGCTGAATTTTCAACATTATCTAATCGTTGGTGTGCCATAAAATTAGGACTGGCCGCTATCACCGTACTATTAGTAATGTCCGCTATATTCTTATAATTTAAAATAAATGACCGAATTAAAATATTGCCCTTAACCCCTGGGCCATCAACTGTTTTAGTGGTTAATTTAGGGTACGTAATCGCAATAATGGTGTCATATTCACTACAATATAAACAACTCCAATTAAATTCAAATGGGCCGACATCACTGTCTAATGTCGTTGATAACGCAATAGCATCTTCAGACAATCGGATTTGTTGTTGAATTTTAGCATTATGAACAATTTCATTAGGTTGTAACTGTTCATTCTCTGTTGGTCTTTTACCCAGATGCGATTTATGCGCAAAAATCATTGAATCAATTAGTAAGATTTTCTTTTCTGCTTGCATTTTAGCAATCAGAGCGCGACCTTTAGTCGTGATAATTACCTCTGGTTGATTTGAATTTTTCAGCAAATCCAATGCATTAACTTTATCAATAGCACCAGGGATAAACATACCTGCCGTCACACCACCCGCTATCATTGTCGTATTTCTTAGAAAAGAACGGCGAGAAAAACCTTTATTATCACTAATTGAATCTACTTTACTCATTAAACTGCCTGCTATTATTGTATATAAATACCACCTAGATTCATAATAAATACATATATATAAAGTTAAATTCTATAGCATAACTAAAACCTATAATTATAAGTAATTAAATACCGCTATAAAAATTTATAGATTATGTATTATTATAAAGTAGATTCAATATAACGAAAGTTATTATCAAATACTACCTACACAGTATCTCTTAACAATAATTCAGACAAACAAATTAGCATCACCAATTAAATGTTATTGCTATAATAAGACAATCTTAAAGTAACAAATAAAAAGAGGCACATTATACAATGTGCCTCTTGACAATTTTTGTTTTAACTTAAATATTAATAATGATTAATATTTAATTCCATATTTAATGCTGAAGAATAATTACTATTACCATAGCTAGGGTACAACAATAGTGTTAATGCATTTGATTGACGACCAATACGTGCTTTTAATGGTGTTTTATCAGTATTATTACCAAAACGATCTTTGCTGTTCAATAGAATCTCAAAACTACCGTCATTCTTGGTTGCATTCCACTGTGTTTGAGTCCAAAGATGCGTCGTTGGGTGGAAATAACCAATGGTACACGTTTCTTTGTCCACGTTCACATTACTAATTTCAATCTTAGTTGAGAAATCAAAGCAACCATCTTTAGTTGTCATTGTGCCATTGTAATGATGCATTTTATTCTCTAAACACCCATTACTTGGACGAGTAGCATTCATCACCGTTACCGCAGGAGTTGAACCCGTTAACTCAACATATGATAAATTAAACTTTCCAGTTGTTATATCAGCACCAAATATATTCTGTTGAATACGGCCTAACAATGCATTTTTAGCCGTTGAAGTATGATTGCCGCCAAGATCCAATCGCATAACTTTTGGTACTTTATTACCTGTAACAAAAACATCATGACGAGGCTTAACATTATTTTCTGTCGAATCCACAATATGAACACGATTATTTAATGTTATCTGGTTAATAATACAATCTTCTGGTTTAAATTGATCACCAGCGGCACAAGTTAACTGTAATTCTTTAAGGCTATTCGCTGTAATATCATTGTCACTGATATCAATAACATAACTACCAACACGCGATTGTCGCATGTCTCGAATACTAATATAAGCTAACTTACCCGCCGTATTATTCGGAGTGTAAATACGATTACCTTTAAAGATTGCACGACGATTAACCATTTGGTTATCACTGCGATACTGACTGTTATCCCACCAATTTACAGTTAGGAATGTAAAGGCGCCTGATACCTTGCCACTACTGTTGTAACCATTATCTGGTGATTCAAAATCACAGCCCGTTATTTCGTAACTTCCCACAATCTGAGTCGATATTTCAGCAGTACGTAATAGTTTTGGTAACCAACACTTTGCATTACGAATAACGATTGATTCAGCAGGCTCACTGCCATAATTCACACTGTCATTCCAAGGAGCACCCGGCTCTGGTGAATACGCAATAAATGTACCTTGTGTATTATCAGGTGTTACATTAAATTTATCCGCCATTGTACTGAAGAAATTCTCTTCAAAACGATATTCAATATTATAAATCAATGCGTTACGTACTTTTTTCAAGAAAATACAAGTGTTAGTACTACCGTCAGACTTGAAGTTATACATATTGATGGTTTCACAACCATGCATTTCAACACGAATACCACCAAGATAAACAGGATATACCGCAAGCGCCGTCTTATTGTTTTTATGCGAACGAATTTTAACACTACGAATACGCGCATTAGTAAAAATTAAGCGGTTACCTTCCCACAATACAGGAGTAACATACGCACTAGCGTTATTATCTTCACCCGCCCAAAAATCAGCATCATTTTCCCAATCAAGACCTTCAACAACAAGATTTCGCATCGCTTTTTGTACCTCTAAATACCACGGATTAGTATTAGTGATACCACCAGAATATAAACCTCGACTACAATTGCGCATTACAACATTACGGAAAACAATACGCTCATAAGGGAATTGGTTCGCACCTAAAAATGCTAGATGATGTGAATTAGTTAACGTTAAATTATCAAAAATCACCTCACCAAAACCGGCATATTCACCTTTAAAAGTATATGTTGATGAACTTGGGTTACCTGTTATAGGATGTTGTTCTTTACCAATAAATTTATAACGAAAGCTTCCATCATAGCTACAGTCACGTGAAATAATTCCACGATAACCACCCCAACCATCACCCTCAATCAAATTAAGCTTGCCTGTCGTTACATGATGACAATTTGTTTCACAATAATAAGGCATTTCCACGACATTAGGCATGCTCATTGCGCTCATGCACTCATTGCCATTAATACCAATGGATGAACCGACCCAATATATTTTCTTATTTAAACAACCATGAAATTCTAAACCATAACAAATAACAATTTCACTGGCAGTAGTATCAAAATAAACATTATCAGTAAATGCTAGTCGTACAACTTGTTTAGCCGTTAACTGTTTAAGAATTAATGCATTGGCCGCTGCTTTTTTAGCATCGTTATAAATAATACCAATCGTGCTAGCGTCTACCCATAATGGTTTGTTTAATCCCTCATTAATCACTGGAGCAGCAGTTACTTCTTCCCAAGTACCATTTTTACGTACATATTCTTTATTATCACGAGGAGCATCATTAATAGCTTCAGACCAAGTACCATCAGTACTCATATTATAAACTAAGCCCGGTTGACCATTTGTTAACGCTACTGCTGCCCCCACGTTTTCAGCTGTAGGAACATTATTTTCATGATAAAACTTTACAAAATCACGGCTCGGAAGTGTTTTTTTATTACCACTTCTAAAGCCTATATCTTCATTATTATAGCCACTCAAAATTTGAACTGTAGTATCCGATCCTGGCGATACTAAAGAGAGCATATTACCGTAAGCCGCCCATGATGGAATATTAGGCTGAGATGACGAACCTAATCGTACCGTTGTACAATCTTCAGGAAATTTATTAACATCCAAACCACCATCAACAATAGCAGTAATATATTTTTCATTATTCAAGATGATGCTTTCATTAATTACAATTGTCATTTTAGTATCCCTAAATTTTATATGATTAATTTATTTGTTTTTTTGTTTTTTTGTTATTTTGTTATTTTGTTTTTCATACCATCGAAGATAATCATCGACTTGTTGTGCACAATTAGATAAAGCGTTTTTTAATCTTGGCAGATCTTCTGAAATTGTTTGTGCTGGTGTTTTACCCACTAATTGGGGTTTATTACATGCCGTTATCAACCACGGCTCAGGTAATAGATGAATAATTTCTATACGTGCAGGTTCAATACGGGTGCTGCAACCAATCAAGAACATCATCAGGCCAGTAAGTATTAAACTGTTCCTTTTCATACAACAACTTACGTAACGATTCTGTCGTAACAAGCAGTTCTCCTTGTTGTTTTTCTCTCCGTTTTTCTCGTTGCAGCAATAAGTTATTACTGTCCTTATTCTGATCTACTAATAATTTCAAACTCTCCGTATTTGATTTATTAATAAGTAGAACATTATCTCTGTCTATAATTAAAGAGCTTAATTCACGATCCATGTATTCAAATTTCACTAATAAAATAAAGATAATTGATAATAATAATAACCGCATAGACATACGTCCTATTCAATACACCGTGAATATTCTGACATCCGCCGCTTCATCAAACCTTTTAGCTTTTTACCTCCGCCATAAATCCAGCGAGATAATTGCATACAAGCTTGTGGCAATTTCCCAGATTTAACATATATTGATATTTTTGTTTCTGTAAGATCTTTATTCTTTAAAAATCGTTTACAGCCAGTATTAAAAATAAAAGAAGTTAAAGCGTCATACTGTCCCTGTGTTATTTGATTATCACCAAGAACGTTATTCAAACAATATTCTGCTTGCTGAATATTTAACACCCAATCCTTTGCTACTTGTTTATTGTCTATAATATTTTTTGTTATATTATGAATATTACCAATACCATTTGTTTTATATCCCGCAGGACAATGATAAGCATCTAACCTACAACCTTCATAGTCTCCTATTAATTTTAATCCTTTATATGTTAATTTTAATTTCCCTTGGCTCTCTCCAGCAATAATTACATTTCCGATGGGTAATGTACTATTGTTAACTCCGCCATCACCAAGGAGTGCTATAACAGCAGTAATTGAGCATAAAATTGGTCTTAACTTACTCATGGATAAATATTCCTTTCTCTCTAGCTATTTGCTGCATAACTTTCTTATGCCAATAACTCAACGATAAAGCGAATATCCCCATAAAGAGTGAAATAATCAAAGACCAAGCTTCTATTGTCATGAATTGAAAATGACCAATGATAAGATAAACAACAAATATCATTTTATTTATTAACCAATCCAATAACTCATACATCTTATAATTCCTTGTTTAATCAGAGTAAATGAGGATCCCCTCCCCCAAATTTCTATCTCTAATGATGTGAGTTTCAATATTGATATTTCTGGTCACTCCAACGTTTTACTTGATGCGGTGATTATTATTCATTTGAAGATTTGATGCATCATTTGTCGTTATGATGTTCTCGGAAAACAGCAAGAATCCGAATATATCCGAATAACACTTTGCCATTTGAGATAAAAGAAAGGGTTTTATGACAGAATTACGTAATTAGCGGACATCTCATTAACTAAAAAACAGCAGATTAACGTTAATTACGGTAGGTAAAACTATCATTCCTATAAAAGTAAAAATTTGAGCTTATCTATGTCGAGCTAAATGCTCATCATGATTTAGCTCTTTATGGGTAATGACATTGTTTATATAAATGATTCTTGAATTTTTACCTTCACTATTAAGCAGGTAATTCAAATGGCAATGCGTATTCATTGTACTCAGTGTGGCGGAAAAGCACGTATCAATAAAACAAACTGGTTTTCAAATGCTGCAGCAGACTTATATTGTTCATGCTCTGATCCCGAATGTGGACATACTTTCGTTATGTCTTTAGGTTTCAGTCATACCATTAGTCCGTCTGCAAAAAATGTAAATGACCTTGTTATTGCATTAGTCAAAACAATGCCACCAGAAAAAGTGAAAGAGCTTCATCAAATGCTAACGATCTAACCTCATGCGGAACGTTTTATACGTTCCGCTTTTATACTCACAAAATCACAATGCATATCTAAATCATTTATATGTTTAGGATTGTACGGGGAATACCGTAATCTCTCGCTTTTAGGATGTATAAGATTAACTATCACATCACCACTAAAAATAAATGACTACAAATTGATACATATACCAATACCCTCTATATAAACGAGTCAAATGTGACAAAACACCCTAAAATAATATGCTATAAGTTTCACCAATGTTCCTATCTGAGCAAATTTACACACCAACACATAAACTAAATGTATAATTAATAAAAAATACATTAGCCGAACATTATGCTTAAGATAGTCACCCGCGCGTATTATCATCGGCATTAGAGGCTTAATCTGTTGTTATTCCATTACCTTGATAAGGTTGATAGTTCAAAATGAAACCTAATCCGATACATAAATCTCATATTCCTACTATTTCTACCTATTCATATCTCGGTGGAAAAGCCGTCACATCTAAATTATGTTCAGTATTAGAGGTTGATGAGTATCAAGATCTTGCTGATGTTTTTGGGATTCCACGAGGCACCGTCTCTACATGGCACTCAAGAGAAACAACACCGTTTGAAATCGCTATTCGATCTCACTTAACGACAGGGGTGTCATTACGGTGGTTATTATTAAATGAAGGTGATGCTTTTCCAGCAATGACTAATAATGAAACAACATCCAATGTATTAATGTTGCCTCATTATCAGTTAAAGTCAGGTGAACTCACTGCGCTTCCTGCCCTTTCTTTTGATCCAGCATTAATTCAACATGCTAATACTGAATCTCACCACTTTATGGCGCTACAAACCGCGTCAAAAACCATGATCATCGATCAGAATGATACTTTACCGATCAGCGGCAGTTATTTAATTACTATTGATAACTTAATGTCGATTAATGACATTCAACGTTTACCGGGTAATCAGCTCGTATTACATTATGGTCAATCTTCTATCGCTATTGCTCAAGCAGACATCAATATCATGGGTAAAGTTATCATTTCTATAAACCATATCTAAATAGACCCTGATTGTTGCTTACCGATAAAAACAAAAAAGGCGATCCGAAGATCGCCTTATATATTTATCTCTTAATTAATTAGTTACTCTCTATGCTTTTTGCACTTCAAGCTCTAACGTTTCTTCTTTCTGCTTCATTATATCGTTAAATACTATCCGTGCTTCTTGAGCTAATTCAGATGCTTCAAGTTTCGCTTCTTTAGCAGCCATCGCCTCTGCTGTTAGGCGGTGCAATTCTTCTGCTAATTCTTGAGGTACATCACCAGAGTCAATACCACTATCACCACTTGCTAATGCTTGGGCACGAATTGTTTTCTTGATCGTCCAGATTGCATTCAATGCATCACGCTCAGTATTAGCCGCTTCAATCGCTATATCTTTTAATTGTTCAAATTTCGCAAGCGCCATACCTTCGGTTGACCATGGATCAACATCAGGCAATTCTTCAATATTAATGACTGGATCTTCGTAACCATCTTGATTTCTTAAATCTAGTGACGCTGCTTTTACCGCTGAAATCATTAACATGACTGTGATGAATAACAAAGGTAAACCACCCACAATAGCCGCCGTTTGTAATGTTTCCAATCCCCCCATAAACATCAATACTGATGGCATAAATGACATTGCAAATGCCCAAAACAAACGGTTCCAACGCATAGGTTCTTCTGTAACATCATTTTGAACAACTGAAGCAAGAATGTATGAGATTGAGTCAAAGGTTGTTGCGGTAAAAATCAAACATAACAGTGTAAATACGGCAATAACAATGGTACTGAATGGCAATTGTTCAAGAATAGAGAAGATAGCTTTAGTTGCGCCATCTGCATTCAAAATACCAACAACATCCAGAGCACCTGATAATTGTAGTGATAAACCGTAGTTACCCAGCACCATGAAGAAAAGGAAACAACCCATCGAACCGAAGAAGATAGAGCCCGTCACCATTTGCTTAATTGTACGACCACGAGAAATACGAGCGATAAATAAGCCCATGCTTGGCGCAAAGACTAACCACCATGCCCAGTAGAAAATAGTCCAATCTTGTGGGAAGTGTGTATCTTCAAATGTACCATAACCACCGAAAGGTTCTGCCCAAGTTGCCATGATGAAGAAGTTAGATAGCATACGTCCCAATGAATCGAGGCCTGTTTCTAACATGAAAATCGTTGGGCCAGCAATAAGAATAAAGGCAAGTAAGCCTAATGCTCCCCAAAAGTTAATGTTACTCAGAACTTTAATGCCTTTTTCCATACCAGCATAAGCAGAGTATCCAAAGATACAGGTACAGATAAGCAATACTATAATCTGTGTTTCTGTCGTCTTAGGCGTGCCAAATAGATAATGTGCACCTTCAGTAATCAATGGTGCGGCCAAACCTAATGTTGTAGCACCGCCACCTAATAATCCAAAAATAAACAAGACATCAATAACTTTGCCAATCCAACCATGGCTACGCGCTTCACCAATAACAGGCATTAATGCAGCCGACACTTTTAATACAGGTTGTTTACGTACGTAAAAGAAATAAGCAATAGGCACGGCGGGTACAAGATAAATACACCATGCAATAGGTCCCCAGTGGAAGACGCCATAAGTTGCAGCCCAGCGTACCGCTTCTTCACTTCCAGGTTCTAATTGAAATGGTGGACTTTGATAATAATAAGCCCACTCAATAGCACCCCAGTACAAAATACTGGCACCGATACCACCACAAAATAACATCGCAGCCCAGGATGCGGTTTTAAATTCAGGTGCTTCATCCGCATCACCTAATTTAATTTGGCCGATGTCAGAAAAAACAATATAGATCATAAAGAAAAAAGCAGCCATACCAAGCGCTAAATATAAAAAACCCAGAGTATCTGTCATAAACGTTTTAGCAACGGCAATCCACTCTGCACCTTCTTTAGGAAATAAAAGAAGCGGAACTACCACCAAAATCAGCATTGTTAAGGCCCCAAAGAATGTGGGCTTATCAATTAATTCGAAATTTTTACGTAATGTATTCAAACGATATCCTTACTGCTATATATCATCCATGAAAAGTTACATATATGATGTTCTTTTAACACTAATCATACAAATAACATCCGCAATGGTAACGATGAATTTTTTTTATCAATACAAAAATCATCAGTTATTTGAACAAATACGATCTCTTTGATTAATTTACAATCATAAAAACCACATCTAAGTTACAAATAGAAACAAATAATAAAATTATATGCTAATTAACTTTAATATTAAGAATAACATATGCGCTCAATGTAATATTAATAGTTAAATCTATGGATATTTAACAACAAAGAATCCATTACGTTATTATCTATTCTCTTATGGTATGGATAACATTGGTGCATAATTTAAGCACCATCATTATAATTTGAAATAATTAATATTTAACCTTACTCGCATTATTTAAGTAACGTAAATAGACACATTACTTCCCACGTGATTTTTAATTTAAATAAAAAGTAGTAAAAATGACAATTAAATAGAAAAAATGAGATTTAGTTACAACTATAGCGACTATTTTTAGTGTCTTATTATAAAAGTTAAGTACAATAGGCAAAATTACTTTTATTTAGAATTAATAACATGATTGAAACTCTTTTAAATCTACGCTCTTTAAGAGCTCAAGCGCGTGAAATGTCTATTGAAGATCTACAAGAAGGTCTACAAAAGTTCACCCAAGTCGTTGAAGAACGTCGCGTGGAAGAAGAAGCAGCTAAAGCAGAAAATAAAGAACAAGAAGCAAAACTGCAGAAGTACCGCGATATGCTTGCAGCAGAGGGAATTACACCTGAAGAATTAATCGCATTAATGGGTGATGCTCCAAAAACAAAGAAAAAACGTGCTAGCCGACCAGCTAAATACAAGTTTGTTGACGAAAACGGTGATGAGAAAACGTGGACAGGCCAAGGCCGTACACCGAAAGCATTACAACAACTATTAGATAATGGCGACGCGCTAGCAAGCTTCGAAATCTAATTTAGATAAAACTTATTTATATTTAATTAAGTTAATGATTAATAAACGCTCGTTGTATAAAACAATGAGCGTTTTTCTATCAATAAACAATTAAAAACAATCGTTTCATTGCTATAAACTTATTTGTTTTCAGCAGCTTGTTGTTCAGGCGTGTCATTTCTAGTCGTAAATAATTTATACGTCATAATAATAATAACTAATGCCTTAATAACCATCATCTGGGGATTACCAAAATACCCCACCATCCCAACAAAACCAGATAACAACATCAATATGCGGTATTTTTTTAATTCCGTCATATATAAAGCAATAACAATAACACCTAAATCAACAAACTGTAATCCAACCGCTAACGTTGGCTCTGCAATAAACGCATTAATCGCGACATAAACAATGTATGATATGCCAATAACCATTACCGCAGCTAATAATTGAATAATGATTTTCGCAGTTTGAGTGAAATCTTTAAAATATCGATATAAATTAATCGCTGTAACCGATAGATTAAGAATAACTTTTGGCCACCACCCCATCAAAACTGACCATATAGTATCATTTGTGGCAGAAGCAAAAGCAGCATAACGTGTCACTTTCATCGTGTTAAATATAGTGATTAATATATAAAACACCACTGATGTCCATCCCAATACATCCTTTAATAGATCAATCACAGCAATATCTCTCAACATACCATTAACGATTAATGGTTATTTTAATATTAATATTTAACGTATATCCATATATATGGTGGAATAACACTAAAATTTTAGTGAATAGTATCATATGACATTCTATTATTACATCAAGCCATTAGCTTAATTTAATCTTCTTATCACTCCATTTTTTATAAAATAACACCTACGTCTATATTATTTATTCTCTCTTAAATTAAATCCTTATAATAATTAATATATTGACACTCTGTTTTAAAACGATCGCTAAAGCACTAAGCTAAAATTGGCAATATTTATAAGGTTTCTAGGATTAAATGTCTTATGTCTATGATATAAAAAACCGCCAATTGACTAGCGGTTTTTAAACTACTCTATTCATCTATATTTAAATCAATGTGTTATCTAAGAAATAATCGGTATTAAAACTTGATTGACACATGGTTAACACTGAAGCAGCTAATCTTAATGCCATATTGATCGAATCATCAGATTCATTACAAGAACGTAATAGCAAAATATGATTATTTAAACAACTGTATCCTTTATTCACTAAACATGCAGCAATACAGGCATAGTAGTAACTTGTTATATCTTCAACATCTAATTCTTTTAAAGGCGCTAATTGCATTGCATTGGTTGTATTACACGTTAAATCAATATGATGCATTGCCATATAATAAGTATTCGTCGCGGCCATTCTAACGACTGCATGATGAATATCTTTACGATTAATAATCGTTATATCACCAACAAGATGTTGAATAGTTTGTAATACTTTTTTATTTTGAGTTGCAAGCGCCGCAGCATAAACAATATACTGCATTCTATTAGTGGATAATAATGATTGGCGAGATATTAATGCATTCAGTAATTCTGCATGTTCATCTTTTTTATCGATAGTTGACATAGCAATACTCCTAAACTTATGAATGATAATGATTTTATCATCAAGGATATAAGTTCATAATATGCTCATCAATATAAAGCGCAATCTACAGATATGGAGCATAACTCTGTATTTATGATCAATAGATCAAAAAATAAAAAAGATGACAATCGTCATCCCTTTGCTAATTTGAATAAAAATAATTAGTTTTATGCTGGAACTGAAAACAACATCTCTAAATCATAATTATCATTCGCCAATACACGTTTTAAGCGAGTAAGATTTTTTATTTGTAATTGTCTGATCCGTTCTCGTGTTAATCCAACAGCATCTGCAACTTCTTGTAATGTTTGCGGTTCATGGCCTAATAAACCAAAACGGCGACAAATAATTTCACGATCTCGTTCTGTTAACGTAAATAACATTTTTTTAGTGATAATTTGAAGATCATTGCTATCTAATTCTTGCTCTAAATTAGACGTTTCATCAGCAACAAAATAGGATAATGAATTATTATCATCTTCATTTAATGTTTGCTCAAAAGATAAAACATGCTGGTTATTTGTCATTAAAAATGAAACATCACTGACATCACGCTGTAAATAATCAGCAATTTCTTCTGGTGAGGGTTCATTGTTATTTTTTGCCATTAAATCACGGTGAGCACGTAAAATAGTATTTACTTCTTTTGATACATGCACGGGTAAACGAATAGTACGACTTTGGTTATGAATGGCACGCTCAATCGTTTGTTTAATCCACCACGACGCATAAGTAGAAAACCGAAAACCTTTTTCTGGATCAAATTTTTCAACGGCGGTAATTAAACCGATATTGCCCTCATCAATCAAATCACTCAATAATAAAGTAGAAGCTCGATATTTTTTAGCTAAGCTAACAACAAGACGTAAATTAGATTCAATAAGAACACGTTTCGCTTTTTCATCACCCAATAATGATTTACGACTATAAAGAATCTCGTCTGTTTTTGTTAACAACGGTTTAAATGATATATCATTCAAATAAAGACGAACCACATCATTCTCAAATATTACTTCTTTCATACATCATCCTTGAGTACCAATTGTTGCCCATAAGTTGCATGTTAATTCCATTTTTATCCATTGTACAACAAATGATTACAAAAATTTAACTTAACGCAAGTAATACCGTTTAGACAGCAAAGAACAACCTTAATAGTTATTTCCTATGTATCAGATATCCGCGTAAGGTATAATCTTTGCTATCGTAAATATAAAAATAACAGAGTAGTTTCTTTATGTATCCCTTCATAAAAAAAACAATCATCGTCACCCTTACTGTAGGTACACTATTTTCAACCGCAGCAAATGCAACAGATTCAATTGTTGTTCAATCTTGTGTTAATAATCAAAATTATGATGAGCAAGGCCTTATTGATTGCCTACAACAAGCAACAAAAAATGCTAAAGAGCAAGTTTATAACTTTACCAATCAAGGTGAGATTTATAACAAAAAAATCACGAATCAATGCCATAACCAAAAAGCAGCCATTGATAAAGGACCTATTATTAGCAGCGATAATGCTAAATTAGCACAGTGTTATGCCAATGCATGGTCAGCGGCACGTGATACTCTTCTTGGTGAAAAATACAACGTAAAATTAACAACTCATGTTTATAAGGATAAGTAATGAGACAATTATCTGATTATCAACAACAAATTCAGTCATTAATTTGTAATAATGAATATTCATTGCCACAAGCCATCTCAATATTAAGAGCATTACTTGAAGATATTGAGAACAATGATGCAATTACAGATACAGCCATGCATATTGAGTGAATTAAAATCCACACATTTAACCGCCGTTAAAATAAATTAACATCAACGGTTATAATATCATTATCAATATATGACTCAATTTCTTGGTAAAGAAGTTGAGTTGCAGGATCTTGCATTTTTTCATAATTACTGACGAGATAATAACTCGGAATTTTATCTTGTATAATATTCATATCAATAGCTTCTATAAGAACGCCTTGCTCTAAATACGACTCAATAAAAATACGATTTACAAATGCAATCCCAATTCCCTGTATTGCCGCTTCAATCGCATGCATTGAATTCTGAAAATAGATCTTACTTTGATTTGGATGAGATTTAATATGATTGTTCGCTAAAATTAAATCCCATTGAATTAACCTATTTGTTGTTTCGATCAAAGTACTTGTAAATAATAATTCCATCGAATTTTTTGTAATGGGTTTATCAATATAATCAGGGGCACAAACAGCAACCATCTGTTCTTGGAACAATAATCGACAATATTTTTCATTTGGCTTATCAATACTATAACGAATTGAAATATCTATTTTTTCTTTATTTAAATCTAACATCTCAATGGTATCAACAAAAACAACAGAGATATCATTTTCACTTAAATAAGTATAATTAATTCGCGGCAATAACCACTTATTTAATAAAGTAGGAGGTATCGATACTGTTATTTTCTGCGTTTTTGTAACAAAGCCAATATCTGTTGTCGCCTGATCTAGATCTCTTAAAATCAAACCAATACGGTTAAAATAACGTACTCCCGCGTTAGTTAGTTTAATACCACGATGCTGTCGAATAAATAATTTTTGACCTATAAATCCTTCAAGAGTCTGAATCTGATGGCTCACTGCACCTGGTGTGACAAATAATTCTTCAGCTGCTAGCTTAAAACTTTGTAACCTTGCAGAGGCTTCAAAATAAATAATACCTTTTAAAGGGGGAAATGATCTCACATTTAATCCTTAAGTGATTTTTTCTCAACTATCGATGCAGTTCTATTGATTTGAGCTATTGTAACTAATAACACATTATATGTAGAAGATATTTCATTCTACTATTTAGCATGATGAAACATTAGAATAACATTCATTTTAACCATCCATAGGCATAATAATGAAAATTAAAACAATCACTGTGGCGCTGCTTTTTGCTCTACCTACTTTTATGTCACAAGCCGCAATGACATTAACCAGTCAAAATATTACCAATAATCAAACATTAAATAACCAGCAACTGTTTAACCAATGGGGCTGTACAGGTAAAAATGAATCACCACAATTAACGTGGACCGATGTTCCAGCGGGAACGAAAAGTTTTGCAGTAACCATGTATGATCCAGATGCACCAACAGGAAGTGGTTGGTGGCACTGGAGTGTGATCAATATTCCGGCTGATGTACATTCACTTGTTGAAGGAGCTGGTACTGTTGGTGGTAAAGCACTACCAAAAGGTGCAAGTATGGTAACAAATGACTTTGGTTTTAAAGGCTTCGGTGGCGCATGTCCACCGCCAAAAGCTAAGCCACATAATTATCAAATTACAGTTTATGCATTAAATACTGCCAATATTAAATTACCTGAAAATGCATCACCCGCATTAGCCGGTTATAACATTCTTGCCCACGTTATTGGTAAAGCTCGCCTTATCGCACCAACAAATGCACGATAATAACAATTAGTGTATTGAAGCCACTTTACTAAGAGTGGCTTTTAACCATCGACTTCTTAGATATATCTCTCTACTGCCTCCTAATTATAAGTAATTTATACTTCATCATCACCAGATACCGCTTATCATTCTGTTTATTCATTCAATGTAAAATACAGCTACCATTCATATACAGAATACAATACCATTAAAAAACACATTGCACTCACAAAGGAATAACATGCAATATTGGAAGGAACTTCATCTAACAAATCAAACAATAACGGGCATATCATCATCAATTAATGTCGTTTATCCACCAGAATTTGAATGTAATATACTCGATGAAATACAATCTTTAAAAACGACTTATCATTGCCCACAGATATTTAAGAGAGCTGTTATTAGTATAATTTGTGCTTATGATGGTCGATTAGTTAGTTTTACTCAAAGTAACAACTAATATTATGCTTTGATTATAATTAAGATGTTATATCAAATAGGTAAAAGTATTTCGAACGAAAACAGTGCAGGAAATGATACATTAGCAGAAGAAATTAACGCGGTGATTAAATACAAACCCCAGATACTACAAAAGCGTAAATAACAGAGTTATTTACGCTTTTATCAAATTTTATAGATTAACTATAAAATTATAGAGCTACAACGTTTGCAGCTTGAAGACCTTTTTGGCCTTGCTCTACTTCAAAAGACACTTTCTGGCCTTCAGCAAGAGTTTTGAAGCCTTCAGAAGCGATTGCACGGAAGTGAACGAATACGTCAGCGCCGCCATTGTCTTGAGTAATAAAACCAAAACCTTTCTCTTCGTTAAACCACTTTACTAGACCAGTTGATTTGTTAGACATGATGTGTCCCTTATATAAATTCTTTAAAATTATCGCAAAATGCGATGCACTGAAGCTTGAGTTACTATATATGACGATGAAAAGCGAAGGGAAACACTAGCTTACACAACAATAACGAAGATGCTTCTAAGGGTTTTTCTTTAACTTAATTCTCAATCAATAACTCTAGCTACAGAGTAAGCATATATTGTCATTAAACTATGTGTTTGTAAAGTTTTTTATAGGTCCGCTTTGGCAACCGTATAAAAAGAAAGCACCACTATCAGCAACCATAGTTTCATCTGGCTATAAATAATAACAGTAATAATAAAATCAAGTTATTATGACCAAATTATAGCCAAGAAAAAAGGCAAAATATCTGCCTTTATACTAATATTTCAACAAATAAAAATAGCCCGATTAATGCCCATTAACTGCATTTTTTTTAAATCGATATAAAGCCAATAATGGTAATAGTGCAACATAAGAAAACATCAAAAAACCAAACGTATAGACGAAAGCAAGTAATGTCGATTGTTGATGTAATAATGCACTCACTTGAGCAATGAAATTAGGATCAGTCACCGTCGTATGATGCTGCATTGCCTGCTGCTGTAAGATTGGATTCGTTGCTGTAATATCAGCACCTAACGCATGCCACTCACGCTGCTGAGTACGACTAAAATACGTATTTACGATTGATATACCAAATGAACTACCAATAGTTCGGCAAAGATTGAACATCACCGCACCACCGACAGCATATTTTTGATCTATCGTTCGATATGCCATTTGGCTTAACGGCGCAAATACCAACCCCATTCCCATCCCTTGAATGATTGACGGTATTAATACCCAATAAAAATTAATATTCATTGAGTACTGCATCATTAAATAAGTACCAAAAATATTAAAACAAAGCCCTACCGCCACCAGCATTCGTGGATCTAATCGATCCATATATTGTGCCATTATTAATAACACAATAGCGGAAGCTAATCCTCGCGGAGCCATCACAAACCCTGTTGTTTCTACGGGGTAATGTAACAACTGTTCCAACATCATAGGCTGTAATTGAGTAATACCAAACAGCCCCATAGAAAAACCTGCCATAATCAAACATGATACGGCAAGATTGCGGTCTTTTAATAACCACATTGGGGCAATATCCCCTTTTGTACGCCATGAACGTACAATAAAGAATACCCAAGCAATTGCACTGATGATCAATGAAAATAGAATAAAGTTAGATTCAAACCACCCTTCTTCATTACCTCTATCAAGTACCATTTGTAATAGACCAATACCAATAGTCATACCGATAACTAATGGCCAATCTAGTTTAGTTTCACCTTTACCTTCAATCTTAACAAACAGATAAACTAATGTTAGGCACAATGCGCCGACAGGGACGTTAACATAGAAAATCCAACGCCAGTCCATATTCTCAGTGATAATACCACCGACAGTTGGGCCTAAAATCGGACCTAGTAAAATACCCACACTAAATAATGCCATTGCTTTACCACGCTGATTTGCGGGATAAATTTGCACCATCGTTGATTGTGCTAATGGAATAACAGAGGCACCAAAGGCACCTTGCATAATACGAAAGGTAACCATTTCAGCAAGGCTATCAGCTTGACCACATAAAGCCGAAGTAATGATAAAACCAACCACTGAAACAATCAGTAATCTGCGCACACCAAATTTAAGTGCAAAATAACTTGCAAGAGGTATACAAATCGCTTCTGCCATTGAATAAGAAGTAAGTACCCACGTAACCTGTTCAGATGTAACCCCTAATGCCCCCATCATATGTGGTAAAGCAACATTGGCAATCGTCATATCCAGCAATACCATGATCGCTGATAACATAACGGCTAAGGTGATCCATAAACGGTTAGCTGGTGTGACTGACTGACTCATTAGTTAGTCTCTGATTGGGTATCAATAATAACATTTGCACTCGCACCAACACGAAGTAATGGCTTATTTTTCAAATCAATAAACTTCACTCGTACAGGAAAACGCTGTGGTACTTTCACCCAGTTACCCGTTGCATTTTCAGCAGGCAATAATGAAAAAGACGAACCACTCGCAGGTGAAAGCGCTTCAACTTTAGCGTGGTATGTTACATCAGGATACATATCTAAAACGACAGTTGCTGTCATGCCTATTTTTAACAAACCAATGTCTTTTTCTTTATAGTTCGCTTGTAACCATGCGGTATTATCTTCAATTAACGGCATCATCGCTAAACCTGGAGAAACAACGCTACCAGGACGGACACTGATCTTACCTAATTCACCATCATATGGTGCATAAATATTAGTATAAGACAGATTTAACGTCGCTTGGCTTAAAGCAGCAGCAGCTTGTTTTACCTGTGGTGCTTCATCGCCTTTAGCACCTTGTTGGTTAATCAATTGCGACATTTTTGCACGAGCAGCTTCCAGTGACGTTTGCGCACCGGCTAACTTAGCTTTTACATCATCACCTTGTTGTGCGGGTAATAATTTACGACTGACTAAATCCATTACTCGATGGTAAGTTTTTTGAACATCAACAAGGTTTGCATCAGCCGCACGAACATTAGCACTGGCGGCTAAAATTGCATCATCCGTTGCTTTATTTTGTTGAGTAGCCACTTCATAAGCCGCTTTTACTTGTTCTAACTGAATTTCATAAGATGCGGGATCAATCTTAACTAATAAATCCCCTTCAGCAACATGTTGATAATTTTCAACATTAACACTTAATACCTTGCCACTAATTTGTGGGGCAACATAAAGAATATTGGCATGTATATAAGCATCATCCGTACTTGGATATAACTTTTGATGACGAATATAAAAGTATCCGGCGGTAGCTAAACATGCTGCAATAACAACAAAAACAATTAAATTGCGGAATTTATTTGACTTTTTTTCTAAATTTGACGGTTCTGTTTGAGCCATATCTGTCGTTGCCATGGATTTATCCTATTTAGCTAATCATTAGCTAAACTTGAGTCTAGATGATAGGGATTATTTTAGCTGAAAATGTTTTTTCTATTCATAATTAGCACATATCCACATTAATAATAGTGTTATGACGTTGGTATAAATATAACAACAACAATTAAAGCCTTGAAATAATAAGCTTGCATACCGCTGCTTTCAAGTGCAGAACACCATGATAATCAATACAAACTTGTATAATAATGGGGATTTTCAGCTATTAGTTAATATGAATTAGAGTAAAAGCATTAAATTAGTGATTTTACGTGATTAAATAACCTTAATCAGAGTATTTTCAATTCAGGTTAGTGTTTTAGTTTAAATATAAGAACTTAATAACCATATTTATTTACGCCCACTTTTTAATCGCTTTGTAACGAATACGTTCACTAAAATAAAGTTTCTCTTTATTGCGATATAATTTAGGCAAATCTAAAAACAAAACCCCAATATATATTGAGGTTTTATAAAAGATAAAATTCGAGCGTTGTTTATCATAAATAAACTATTAATGATTAATAACGGTAACTCACTTTATCCACTAAGTATAAAATTGAACGATACTCGATACCACTATGTTCTGATAATCCAATTTCACACGTACGACTATTTGAATATCCTTCACTACAACCAGCAGGGACTTGTGCTTTTAACGGCGCGAGTGCACTTGCATTAAGTTCAGGTTTCGTAAAACCTTTATCGCCCGCAAAACCACAACACGTTATATCATCAGGAATAATCACCTGCATTGCACATGCCTTCGTTACACGCTCAATGATAGGCGCTAATCCTTCACGTCTGGAGGTACAAGTAATATGTAACATCACAGGATCTGCTTGCGGAATAATCTTCAATCTTGGTAAAACAAAATCGGCTACAAATTTAAAGGGCTCATAAATCGTCAATTCTTTACGCAAATATTGCTTACTGGTACTAGCACATGGACTAGTATCCATTAATATCGGATATTGGCCTTGTAGCGACGCTTCCCATAATACATTTTCAAGTTGGTGCGCTTTTACCTGTGCTGTTTCAGGAAACCCCTTACTGATATAGGGCATGCCACAACATTGATTGTCTAAATCTTCAGGTAATATAACCTCATAACCAGCCTTTTCTAACAGCGAAATTGTTACTTCTGTTAGTGGCCGCATATCTTTTGCTTGTGCTTCAACCCCCATATTTCGTGCCGCACAGCTAGGGAAATAAACCACTCGCTCTTTAGTGATATTACTTATAATTGGAGGGGTTATTTTAGTCGCAGCTAATGGTAAATGCGGTGTCCATTGCGGTATTTTATGACCTGATAATTGGTAAGCTTTATGCGTTAACTTAAGCATTTTATCTGTGCCAAGTACTTTATGCATCTGACTAGCAACAATTAATCCCGCCTTCGCAGAAGCCGTCACTGTTGCAAAATGAGCCCCTGTCCATGACGCAATTTTCTTGGCTTTTGGCGTATGATTTTGACGTAATTTACGCACTAAATCACCCGTATTAATCCCAACAGGACAACGTTCAGCGCATAAGCCCGTACCAGCACATGTATCAAGCCCATAATAACGATATGTTTTTTCCATTGCAGCTAAACGAGCAGGATCATCATTACTGCGTCGCAAGCGTGATATTTCTCGAAATACGGTATTACGCTGACGTGGCGTTAACGACAAATTACGCGAAGGACATACTGGCTCACAAAAACCACATTCAACACACTTATCAATAAGCTCATCAGCAACAGGCATGGCTTTCAAATTTTTAATATGGGCTTTTTTATCTGCATTAATGATCACACCAGGATTTAAAATACTACCAGAATCAAAAATACCTTTAATAGCCAACATTAACTGATAGCCCTCATACCCCCATTCAAGTTCAATAAACGGTGCCATATTACGACCAGTACCATGCTCTGCTTTTAATGATCCTTGATAATCAACCGAAACCAATTGGGCAACAGCATCCATAAACGCACTGTAACGTTCAATTTCAGCTTGTGTATCAAATGCTTGTGTAAAGACAAAGTGTAAATTCCCCGCTAAAGCATGTCCAAAAATGATAGCTTCATGGTATTCAAATTTAACAAAGAGTGTTTGCAAATCACGAACCGCTGGAGCCAATTGAGCAATAGGAAAGGCGACATCTTCAATGATGACTGTTGTACCACTTTCTCGTACCGCACCCACCGCAGGAAACAGCTCTTTACGAATACCCCATAATTGCTCACAAACATGAGGATCACGGCTGAAATCTACTTGTTCAATGGGTGAAAAAACATTGATTATCTGTTGTATACCATCACTTTGAAGCTGTAAATCGTGTTCATCTTCAGCATGTAACTCAATCAGTAATGCCGCCGCTTCAGTATTGCCATCAAGACCTAATTGAGCAATAAAGCGTGGCATGCCTGGTTTTTCTGCCACAGATGCCAATGAACGATTATCCATTAACTCTACCGCCGCGACACGGGTTTTACTCAATTGACTTACCGCAAGGCATGTTTGTTCTATGTCAGAAAACACAAACAATCCTGACGCTTTAAATGCATGATTCACAACGGTGTTATAAGTTACATCGGCAATAAAACCTAATGTACCTTCTGAGCCAATAAATAAATGCTGCAACACATCGATCGGATCATCAAAATCCACCAACGCATTTAAACTGTATCCGGTGGTATTTTTTAAGCGGTATTTATGGCGAATTTTATCGGTTAAAACACGATTAGCCTGACATTCACTCACCAATAACTTTAATTCTGAAACCATTTTAGAATGGCTTTTTTTAAAGGCAGCAATACTATTGATATCTAACGTATTAAGTAACGTACCATCCGCTAATACCACCGTCATTCCCGCAATGGTACGGTAGCTATTCTGAGAAGTACCGCAACACATGCCTGACGCATTATTAGCGACAATACCACCAATCTTACAACTATTAATCGAACCAGGATCAGGACCAATTTTTCGTCCAAATGGCGCTAAAATAGTATTAGCTTCAGCACCAATAAGCCCCGGCTGCAACCAAATTTGAGCGCCATCATTAAGCACTTTATAATCACGCCAACGTCGCGTTAATGTAATTAACACTGAATCTGATTGAGCTTGACCAGAAAGACTCGTACCTGCGGCACGAAAAGTCATTGGAATTTGACGTTCATAGCAGGTTTTAATGACAAAAATAACTTCATCAAGCGTATCAAGCTGTAGAACTAATTGCGGTAATAAACGATAAAAACTGGCATCAGTACCATAAGCCAACATTAACGTTGGATCAGTAACAATTCTTTTTTCATCAATTTTCTGGCGTAATTGCTCTATTAAATTAGCATAAGCAGGTTGCATCATTACTCCACGTAATTAGTATTAGGCATAACCTTTATGCTCATAATTTTGTGTCAGAATAAATGATTCTACTGCTATCGAGATGGTGGTAACTCTTAACTAATTCACACTTTTGATGATAAGCATGAACAGTGAGGTAAATTAGTCATGATTAAACAATATTAATAACATCAAACAAGACGATATTACTACCAATATGAATATCTACTTCTTCATCAACCTCTCGTCCAAGTAATGCTTCACCAAACGGAGAACTGGGCGTAACAGTAATCACTTCTTCACCATCTATAATAAATTTCAACCCTCCCGCTGCGGGTCCTAAAAAGACTAATTTAGGCGCACCTTGATGATCTTCTAAAGAAACTAAATGACCAACAACAACCGAATGTTGCTGAGTTGGCATTTTTGCAAGTAACTGTTGGTATGCACTGATATCAGCCTTACATTCCACGACACGTTGTGCTTGACCATGTGCAAGATAAGACGCTTCTAGTGCAAAGGTATCATATTTATTTTCAGCGACATTTTCATCGTCTGTTGCCGTGTTATAAGCTCGCATTGCTGCTTCTGTGGCAATATCTAAGGTTAGCTCTAATTGCTGCTGAATATGTTCAAGTAACACATCTTTATTCATCACTGATCCCGCTCTTAATCAAATGGGCGCTGATTATACATTGAATAAGGAGACAAACAAAAATAGCCGTAAATTATCATCAACAGCGTCATCTAATCCTAAAGAAATAGACACTTAGACCGATACAGACACTTGTTCATCACCCAAAATACCTAGGTCTATTTATTATGTGGCTTGTTAAGCGATTGTTATACGTGATATGTCTGGTTATAGTACAACCTGCTGTTGCACTTACCTCGATCCATTTACTTAATTATCAAGACAGTTATGGCAATATTTCATTAAAAGACAGTGGTGATATCCGCTTACCCGATCCATTAATTGTTAATGGTAATCTTAATCTCGAAAATAGTCGTATTGGTATATTACCCCTCAGCCTTACCGTTAAAGGTAACCTTAACTTGGCATATAGTGATATAGAACATTTACCGTTAGCCCTTAATGTCAAAGGCTATATCAATCTCGCTTACTCTAACATTAAAGAACTTAACTTTGGTTTACGCGTACTCGGCGATCTTAGTGTTGCCCATACACAACTTACTAAATTACCGGATAATCTTTACGTCAAAGGGAATTTATTTCTTCAAAATAGCAAAATTCTTACTTTACCGAATAAATTGGTCGTAGACGGTAATATTTATATTGGAAATATACCACTCACAACCATTCCTAACGACATTATCATTGGCGGATCTTTATATAGATAACAACACAAGATGCATAATTATAATTAATAACAACTCACTTAGAACATAAGCAAACGATTACATTTATAAAAACAAAGACAATAAACAGATATTATAAAAGGATATAAGTTAGCCAGAAATGTTATAACGTGAATATGTATTTCTGGCTACTTTGGCGGTTGATTTTTGTTATAAACAATCTTCAACAAACACTTAATTAGAGGATAATTAAGTGTATTCACTTCTTTATTGTCGACAAAGAAATGTTTAGCTCAAACCTAAGCTTTAAGTGCTTTAGTTGTTTGATTTTTATGGTAAAACCACTGTCTACGACTACGTGTTTTCATTATAAACCTCTCATTTTTTTCCCAATGAGCAAGGTTGATATCACTGTATATTAATACCGTTCTTACTCGACTATTCGTGTTCTAGTTAATCAATCCTGTATGACATTATAATGACATTATAATGACATATTAATTGAATTATTATGAACAACTTCATTTGTATCTCTATTTATGACAACAATGCCTAATAATAAGTTCCATTGTGGATAAATAGTAGCGTGACAAGACTTCGAGGAGGGTAATTTAGGAAAGAATAGAAACTAAAACTTTCTGATTTTTAAAATAACTTTCACCTAACGATCTACATCAACCTAGTTAATATAATTATGTTTTTGCTTTTTGACAACTATTCTCATCTTTTTTTTTGTAAAAAATTTCATTAATCCGTTAATTATCAACTAAAAAAAAGCTAACGCATTGCTAAATAAACAAAAAGTACATTCTATTGCCAAACAAATATTTACAGTATTTTAGCTAAGAGATTTCATTTTTAGAAAAAATAACAACAATACACTACGTTCCAATTAAATTTACGGTTAATACATCTAAAAATAGTATTTACATAACGTCAGATTGTAACTGTGTATCATCTTGCAAATACGCATCCACATTATTACAGACACTCCACCCAAAAACCTCAAAACTAATGCTAATAGTAAGATCCATACCATAATAAGAATTCAGCGTTACTCCACAAATTTACGATTTAAACCAGTTACTCACTCAATAATTGATCGTAGCCCTATAAATTAATGTGTATTTATTGATTAATAGTCACATCTTGCCATGTTTATGAGTCTATTCCATGAATAAAAATCAACCGCTATTAACGACTGAACGCTTAATTCTTCGTCCTTTAGAATTATCTGACGCAACCAAGATACAACTGCTAGCAGGCAATGTTGATATCGCTAATGGTACGATTAGTGTTCCACATCCTTATTCTGATGGTATGGCAGGAAAGTGGATAGGTAAACATTTAGCAGGTTGGCATAGTCACCAGTCTGCTATTTTTGCTATTACTCTAAAAAGTAATCACCAACTTATCGGCTGTGCAGGATTAGAAAACATTAGCCAGCACAGTGCACAACTCGGTTATTGGATTGGCGTTCCTTTCTGGGGCAATGGTTATTGCACCGAGGCCGTTGAACGAATAAAAGAATTTGGGTTTAATAAACTCAATTTAGATCACCTTTATGGACGTCATTTAAAAACAGTGTCAGGCCCTGAAAACGTCATGATCAAAATTGGCATGAAACATGTACCCGCTCTCACAATACCCAGTCATCACGTATCACAAGATAATATTGCGATCTATGAAATGCTAAAACAGGCAGCATCATAAAGAGGCACCATAATGTAAAAAATACTCGTCATATTATCATGCTGGTGAAAGTAGCATTTATGCTTATTAATCGTTAGCATACTCATTACTGAACGTTAGTTATTAATGAGTATTAATTGTGAAATCACCTTGTGTCGCTAAATGTAAAAATAATGCTGGTATTTGCAGTGGCTGTTTACGAACAATGACAGAAATCAGCCACTGGATAGCCTATCCAGAACACCAACAACTGGCGATCATGGCTGAAATAAAAGCAATAACATCAACCCATCAATGTCCACAATGCCAACAACCCGCACAATGTGACATTCAAGCAGGAAAATCGACCTGCTGGTGCTTTGAGATTGAACCTCGTCAAACACTCACCGATTCGCCTAATGCTTGTTTATGTCGTCAATGCTTATCATTGATGCCAACCTTATAATATTTCACCATATAGACAGACACCAACCGCTATGCCATTAATACATCCAAGCCGTTACAATTATTACTATATTATAAGATAATACAACGCACATACGCGCTCGATACTATCTGGAACCAATATGGACATAAAAGTTAATAAGCGTCAGGGACAGCTTCTTAGCGATACAATTACCCAATGGCAACAACAGCAGCTGATTGATGATCAACAAGCACAGCAATTACGTCAGAGTTACCACATCATTAATTTTGATTGGAAACTCCTTGCTGTCTATTCTTTTTGGATTGCTATCGCCTGCTTTATTCTTTCAGTGATCTTATTGGTCGCTGATGATTATCTAATGGCATTAGTCTCACGTCTCATTAACACTCCAGCAAGCGTGCTAACGGTACTAAGTGCTATTCTTGCTAGCCTATTGTTTTACTTCGGTGTTAAACGCCGCCAGCGCTATCCACAAAAAACCGTCAGTAATGAAGCCATGTTCTTTTTTGGTGTACTCATAACAGCCGTAGCAAGTGGATTTTTCAGTCACACCACTTTAGCATTACATTGGCGCGACAGTATTTTCATACTCCTTCCAACAATAGTTTATGCGATTGTCGGACTTCAACTTCGATCTGTCTTAGTGTGGTTATTTGCTTTATTGGGTATTGGCTTATGGGTGCTAACTGAAACCTCATACCTTGCACAAGATCATTACCTTTTTTGGGGAATGAACATTCCATTACGGTTTATATTGGTAGGAATACTGATTGTGGGATTAAGCGCCATCTTTAAGCCTCATAGTCGATTCTACTTTGCTAAAGAAGCCACGTTGTTTATTGGCTTGATTTATTTCTTTACTGCGTTATGGATGCTAACTATTTTTGGTAATTATGACAGCTTACGGGCTTGGTCTCATGTCAAACAGGTCGAATTGTGGGGCTGGAGTGTCGCAATGTTCTGCATTACTATAAGCGCAATTTTTTACGGCATTAAAACCAACACCTCTTTAATACGCGCTTTTGGTATTATCTTTTTATTACTGTGTCTCTATAGCCGTTACTTTGAATATTTCTGGAACACGTTACACAAAGCGCTATTTTTTGCGATATTAGCATTAAGTTTTTGGGGAATAGGCAGCCGCGCAGAAAAAATTTGGCAATTAGGTAACAAAAAATAATAAAAAGCCGCTGTGATAATAATAATTAACCAGCGGCATTATAAAAAACGACTCTAATCGTACATCAAATTATAAAAAAGTAGAGACATCGATTATTTAACGGCATGTTGTTCTAAATTGTATAATCGAATTTCATGTAACACACGCTCAGTTAACATATCATTCATTGTGTTTCGCATTGATTCCTGCATATCAGAAATAACAGGAAATACATTTTGATTCATTTCATCTAAACAATGTTTAGATACTTTCATTTTCAAATCAAACTCAAACGAAGCAAGTACTAAAAACTTTTCCATTCGCTCGATAACAATGTCAATCATGTAACTATCTGCACCTAAATCTAACAATTCCTGTTCAACAATTAATTCTAACGGCGTACGATCGCGAGGCTGTTCTTTTACTGGAAACGCAAGAATATTTGACATCATATCCTCCTCATAATCAGTAATAATCATCCGTTGATAATTATTATAATAACAATATTGCTACATTCATCCTATGTGTAATTTTAACAATTGAAAAGACCATTTTTAATAAAATATCTCATTTTTACGAAAAACTTGATTTTATAACACGATAAATAAATCAATATAATCCTTATTTATCAACCTGTTAATGTGATATCATTTTCCCATTTAACGCTATGATATTTATTTTTACCACACTGAACTAAGTATGATTTATTGATGACAAAACCACTATATGAAATAGTGTATAATGAAAATAATAGAATTTTACGTATAACTTAGCGTAATAATAACAAACTATAATTAAAATGTTTAAGTGAGATTGTTCATTAAACAGGGAGTTTTATATGAGAAAAGTTTTAATCGCCGCAAGTTCACTTGCTATCGCATTAACACTAAGTGGTTGCTCAGATAATGAAGTGGGTGATGTTTCTTTAGGAATGTTCACCACTAAAGATATTAAATTAAATACATTAATCGATCCGGTAGTACCGGGTGTTACATGTCATATAGCGAGTATTGAAGCAGATTTAAGTTTGGCCGATCCTTCTGATTCTTCTATTTCATGCCGCCAAACAGGTGAAATAACGCCTGAAATGATAGCTAATATTGATAAATCAAAATCAGGCGAAGTCGTCTTTAAAAAATCGAAAAGTATCTTTTTTAAATCAATGAAAATACGTCGAATTTATGATCCTCAATCAGAAACATTGATGTATTTATCATATTCAACTAAAACGACAACCGGTAGTTATAAACACAGTTTATCAACAGTACCATTGTGGGGAACTAAAGCTTACGTTGCTCCCGCTACTGCAACTAAATAATAATTAATAGCAATATTGCCTCTTTACTATTAAAGATAACTAAGAGGCTTTAATGCTAACTGATAACGGAATAACACCAAGAACATTAATTTAAAAACATTGAAAACAACTAAATTTTTTATTAAAAGCTATCAATGCCTTACTATTATACCTAATACAAATATAGACACGTATTTTTCAATGAATAAAAATATTATTTACTTTATTTTTACTTGTTTAAATTTTATAACTAAAGAACGTTTGATTACTTACGTAAATAATTTTTCATTAATAATAAACCAATAGTTGCCATACATATTCCTGTTAGCAAAACAACAAAATTCTTATGTTGATCAACTGCTAATATATTTTCCTCATATGTATTATGATACAAATCAGAACCAGCAAGATTAAGAAACGCTCCCATTTCAGTAAATATATGCTCTTGACCAATTATGCCACTGAATAACATACCACTCCATAACAGATAAATAATGCCTAAAGAAACAGAAATAAAACCCCAACTTGCTTTAACATCCATATTCAAATCCATTCAGTGACATTTTTACGCTTCCAATAATAAGATTTCCTGAGAATATTACAAATGAAAAATAATAACAATTCACAAGGTAAATGTTATTAATATTTTACTGACCTTTATTTAATATTTTTGTGACCTTCATTCATTATCTTTAATAAAAAAAGCGATACCGCAGTATCGCTAAGTAATATCATTGAAAAATAGTTATTTATTTTTAGGACGAAATGGTTTAATAACGTCTTCATTACACATTAAAAATGGACCATTCATTAAATCAATGCAATATGGAATAGCAGGAAAAACAGCATCTAAGCACTCACGAATAGACTTTGGTTTACCGGGTAAATTTACAATTAAGCTATCACCACGTAATCCAGCAGTCTGGCGTGATAAAATTGCCGTCGGAACAAATTTTAATGATTCTGCACGCATTAATTCACCAAAACCTGGCATCATTCGATCACAAACAGCTTCTGTTGCTTCAGGTGTAACATCACGCTTAGCTGGACCTGTTCCACCAGTAGTCACAACTAAACTACATTGATCCACATCTGTCATCTCAATTAATGTCGCTTCAATAATATCTTGTTCATCAGGAATAATTTTATAAATAGGCTCCCACTCCGAAGTAAGATAATCATTCAATGTATCTATAATAGCTTGTCCTGAAATATCTTCATAAATACCAGCACTCGCACGATCACTCACGGTTACGATACCAATTTTTGCTTTACTCATGTGTCGCCTCTTCACTTAAAATCAATCTTACATTGAATAGTAACATTTCCATCACTACCAATGGTTACCCCATGTATAAAAATCAATAAGACAGTAAATCAGAGATCAAAACCATCGCCTTACTTGACCGCAATATTGAACATATTTATCACCAAATAAGGTTAATAATACCTTTTCTTCTGGTTTAATTTGATAGTGATTAATCACTATTATAAAGAAAACCACACCCAATATTGTTGATAATTCACCATAAATAAATACAGCGGCTATCAATAATAACAATAAACTGACATACATTGGGTTACGGCTATATTGATATATACCGCGCGTTACTAATCGAGCTGTTTGCTTTGGTATAAAAGGACTGATCGTTGTATTCGCCTTAGCCAAAGCCAACACCGACAAAAAACCACTCACCACAGCAATAATAACCAATGGGATAGCGATGATCCAACGTGGTTTAAATTGCCACCATGGCAGTAAATAATGACATCCAAGCATCATAATTAATGCCATTAACATAAAAACAGGGGGCGGTATTTTTAAAGCCACAGTCATCATCCTTATTACTGATATATATGTATATTATTGTGGTTATTTTAACTGTTCATCGGTGTTATCAAATAATAAGGTTGCCTCAACAGTGGTCACCTTATAGCATGAGTCTTTTGGTTAAGAGTCATATCGGTCATGCAACAACTTAAATATATTCAAGGTTATCCCTCTCATCTCGTGGATCAAGTTAAGCAATTAATTGACAAAGACCAACTCAAAACATTGCTTCTTAACCGTTACCCTGCACCTCATACCATTAAAACAGAAAAAGCCCTTTATGATTATGTTATTGAATTAAAAAATCAGTATTTAAAAAAATCAGCCCCGATCAGTAAAGTCGGTTACGACAATAAAATTAATGTTATAAATCACGCATTGGGCCTACATACTTTTGTTTCACGTGTACACGGCAATAAACTTAAAGCAAAACATGAAATCAGAATAGCTGCCGTATTTAAAGATGCACCATTGCCCTTTTTACGCATGATTGTTGTTCACGAACTCGCGCATTTAAGAGAAAAAGAGCATAACAAAGCCTTCTACCAACTTTGTTGCCATATGGAACCGCAATACCATCAACTTGAATTTGATATGCGAATGTACTTAACGCAAGTTGAACATTTTGGTTCTATTTACAATTAAGGTTATGATACTCATCATAGTGTAATTATGAGATAACATCATGCAACAAGAAGAATTTGAAACACTGGTAAAAGAATTAGCACAACTTGATTCTGTATCTGCAATCCTTGAGATGCTAGCAAACAATGAAGAACCTGAAGTTGCAGAGGCTGCCGCAGCTTTAATCGGACATTTTAGTCTCGCGGAAATTGAAGGCGAAAAACGTATTTACCACGTGTTTAGTCAAGAAAATGAGCAAGGTGAACCGGAAGAGTTTGCTGAGTGGGTAATGAATGATGGTGATGAAATGATGCGTTTTATTGCTTGGTTCTTCTACACTACCTTTGAAATTACAGATAAAGAAACATATTTAGCTGCTGGTTGCACTTACAAACCCGTTAAACGCAGCTAATCATACAATCTTTGCCAACGATAATAGTTTATCGTTGGCTTTGTTCTCTATAGACATAAACAATATTAATAAAAAACTACCGCATGACTAACGGCTAACCGCTTTTTAGCCTACAATAACGACCAAAATATTATGATTCAGGTATAAACATGAAAGTTTGTTCAGTTGAACTACGCAGCAACGAAGCCATTATTTGTCTACTCACTTTAGAAGGCGGAATGATCGGTATTCCAGAGTGCCGTACTCAGAAATTCGTTATGGATAATTCTCTTGATAACCAAAAAATGAGAGATTTCCAATTTGCATTTAAAAAACTACTTGATGACTACAAAGTAGAAAAAGTAGTGATCCGTACCCGTGAAACGCGCGGAAAGTTTGCAGGAAGCTCTGTTGGCTTTAAGCTTGAATCGGCTATTCAGTTAATTGATGATCTTGATGTTAGCTTTATGTCTAACGCAGATATCAAAGAAAAATTAAAACGTAATCCGATGGCGATTGATTTCCGCGCAACCGGTTTACGTCAATTCCAAGAAGCTGCATTTACAACTGGTTATGCATTTCTTGGTCGCTAATAATATCAGCGATAACTAATACAAAGGCAGAGTATTAATACTCTGCCGTTTAATTAGACCAACTTATTTTTTATCAAGACCTTGTTGATAACCCCCATCTAAATTAATCAATTTACATCGACCAAGCAATTTCAATAAAGACAGAGCAATAACAGAACGATAACCACTACCACAATGGACAATATATTCTTTATCTTCGTTCGGTAACTGACCCTGAAGAAGATCTGATAATGGCAGTTTTTCAGCATTAGCAATTGAACCTTGCTGGTATTCATCAACCTCGCGTACGTCCAATACCGCTGAATCACTCGTTTGTTGCATCTTTTTAAATTCATTTGCTGAAATATGATTTAACACTTCCCCTGTAGAATCAAATTCCATCAATTTAGCTTTCGTATAACCAAGCTCATTAACAACCATCATCACTTTATCGGCATCAATAACAGTAGCAATAACCTCAATATCTGCATGTTTATCAGGTAATAACAATTCTAACCAATGCTTAAAATTACCCCCACTAAATCCAACAAAAACACTACCTTCTATATGATGATCTAAAAATTCATCAGATGATCGGGTATCAATAATAATATGTTTACGATCAGTGAAAATATGCATATTTGTTATCCTTTACACTATAAAATATATCTCCATTAATAACATAATAAACCACTTAGTACCTTAGATATTTTACTACTAAAAACCTAAGCTATTTAATAGCTTAGGTTTAACATTACCTTATTTTTATGAATAATTAAAAATTAAATAACATTTATCATGGTTATCTCATTCCAACGACCTATATTATTCTGTTGCTCAATGTACTGTTTACTATGATTATCAACAAATAATTTATATACAGAATGGTGATTTAATTGTTTATTCTTAATATCTTGGGTTGCATATTTACCGCTACTAGATGCCATATTGTATTTATTATTCTCAGACTGGTATTGACCACGATTATCCGGAACATAATATTTACCATTATCATCAGTAAGTTTAGTGTCAATCGCTAAGCTTATCTTCGCTTTATGACTATTTTTTTCCACTAAACCGACATCAAGAAAATACTTTCCTTGAGGAATGTTGGTAATTTTAAATTTCTCATTCACAATATAAGTCGGACTTTTATTATCATCATTATCGGCAGGTAGCCAATTAACAATATTCGCCTTAGAAGTATAATAAGCAACAACATTACCATTAGCAGATCGTAAACGCCAAGTAACCGGATAATTAGTATAACTTGGTGCAACACCTAAATTTTCCCATGTTGATTTAATAGATAAATAATGATTATTCTGCACTACATTATTTATTTCAGCATGATCTAATTGATATCTATAACCTAATTTATTTAAAAACTGTTTAACTAAAGGTTGATACTCTTCAGGTATAGCACCAGATTTAACATTAATTAATGAAGCATGTTGATTTAAAGCAAAATCAAAAGTTTTTTGCACCTGATTATATGTAAGGTGTAGAGGATTATTGATATTGTACCAATCCTGCAACGATCCTTGACAGATTTCAAAATCAACCGCAACTTTTTTCCAGCGTTTATTAAAATAAAGGTCAGGATGACTATTGGTTAACATATCGGTCATATGAGAAATAATCGTTGGATAGCCATTTTCCATGTGATTCCAACCTTTAGTCCAGTCACCTAAACAATCTACTCGCCACCCCATCCCTTTACCTGTTGCATAACTAAGAAAATCACCTTTATTAGTGCCAGCCATAAGTTTAGGTGTATGTGGAAAAGAGGTTATGATGGCATCAATATAAGGTTGAAGATCTTTAAATTTATATCCATTATCTGGAAGTCCAACACTTGCACTATTCTTTGACGCATACCCATATAAATTCCATTCTCCCCATGTACCCACCATCCCGACATCAATACGTAGTAATGTTTTATTATTATCATAGCGCTTACCTAATGCAGATAAAAATTCTTGGGTTCGATGAAGAAACCAAGGATTTTTAAACATATATACGGCTTCTTTATCGGATAAATGACAGCTTGTTCCATTTAAACCATGACCGTATAACTCTTGAACTAACCGACAAGGTATGCCACTGCTGTCTTTATTTACATCAGCATCATAAATAGGATCGCCTTTACCTCGCAGAGCCATAAAACGAAGAACAACTTTTTTATTTACTGATGCCGCTATTTGTAACACATTATCAATCTTTCTTTTAAGCATTGCTTCATTGAGATTTGGATTATCTGATTTTGTTAATTGATCCCAATAAAAACGATAATATACCGTACTTGTATCGGGATAAGAAAGAACAGGTGCTCCTTCATAAAAAGGATTAGTTGGTTGGTTACTTACTATTCGTTGTAATTCTGTAAAACCAATACCTGGGTTTGTTAATATCGCATCACTTGATTTAGGATAAATATTTATTACATTGTTATCATTTACTGAATTATTAACATCACTATTAGAAGAAGGATAAATGGTAGGATGTATAATAGAAGATGCAAGAAGAAGAGAAAGTAATGTGGAACTCATTAGATTAGATATCCTATAATGGACTGAACAGTAAAGCAGACAGCATGTATTTTATTTCATACACTACAGGAAAAGAAGAATATTATTAAGCTTTATATAATAATATATTATAAAACAATGACATTTATAATGAAATAAAATAAAAATGTTCCTTTAAATTATATTTTATATAACTTTCAATAATATAAACTCACAAAAAACACGCATTGCCTCCCATCACTTATATTTTTAAAATAGGAAACATTTAACAAAATAAAAATAATTATTGGCTTTAAATACCAACATATGCGATCTTACTTATATTAATGATTAACATAATAAACACAAAGGAATTAAAATGGATATAATTAATGAAATATTTAGTACCTTATTAACTAATAAAACCCTCTTTAGTGTGCTAATTATTACTACTATTATTATTATTCGACGCGTTATTTTATCGCAAATACGCGGAGATGACTTTTTCGTTACCGAAACACAACGGAAATGGATGTCACGCACTAAAAATGGAACATTTATTTTAGCGTTAGTGGTTTTATTTGCATTATGGCGATCGGAAATAAGTGAATTTGCGCTATCTGTTACTGCAATCGCCGTTGCTATTGTCGTCGCATCAAAAGAAATTATTCTTTGTTTTACGGGTTCTATTCAGCGAGCAAGTTCACGTTCATTTCGCATCGGTGATTGGATAGAAGTCGGCAAAATTTGTGGTGAAGTGATTGAACACAATATGATGGCAACGGTTATTCAAGAAATAGATCTCCATCATGGCCAATATCATTACACCGGAAAAACAGCCACTTTACCAAACAGTATGTTTTTCACTTATCCCGTTAAAAATCTTAATTTTATGAAACGTTATGTCTATCATAATTTTTCAATCGTTGTTAGAGACTTCGTGAATCTATACCCTTTATTACCGATAATGATCACTAAAATTGATCATCACTGTGAAGATTTTATTGATGTAGCACGTCGCTATAATAGTGTTATTGAAAAACATGCGGGTGTCGACCTTCCCGGTTCTGAGCCCCATATTCACATTAGTAGCTCAACCACAGGCGAACAAATTGTACATTTTATGCTATTTTGCCCAACAGAACGCGCAACCCATCTTGAACAAGATATTCGTCGTGATTTTATGGAAGAATACATACAAACATTTTCGACACCAACAGCATAATGTATAAATGGTAATTTAAATCGAATTACCATTTATAGGTTTCTTATTTATTTTCCAATGCGACACTCGCTTCAAGGCCCGTATACAATGAAATAAATTGCTGAGTCAATTTATGGGTCGAATCAAAATATAACATCGGACATTGTTGATAATGCGATTCTTTCATTTTTATAGATTGTGATAAATAAGGTTCTAAAATAGGCAACCCAAGCTTGGTAAGCTCTTCAATGATTTGACGAGGAAACTTTGCCTGTAGATTGAACATATTAACGATAATACCTTCTAATACTAAATTACGATTATGGTCGTCGCGTAATTCGGCCAAATTATCCATTACTTTAATTAAGGCTTGTTGAGAAAAACTATCACAATCAAAAGGAATTAATAATCTATCTGCTGCGATCAAACCCGCTTTAGTATAAAAATTAAAATTAGGCGGGGTATCGATATAAACACGATCGAAATCTGCGGCTAATGCATCAAGGACTTCACGGAGTTTATAGATTTTATAACGACGTTCAAGCTCCACTTCTAACTTATCAAGTTTAGGGCTCGACGGAATAATAAATAAATTATCATACGCTGTTGCTTGAGGATAATCACAAACAGGCGTTGATACCGCAAACCAAGATGCTGTTTGATTGAGTAATTCAGCCATTGTTTTATCATTAGGTTGATTAATATCAATCCCTAAATAAGCGCTACTATTACCTTGAACATCAAGATCAATGACTAATGTTTTATACCCTTTAGCTGCACTAATTGCAGCTAAATTAACGGTGATACTTGATTTACCCACACCGCCTTTTTGATTAAAAATAATCCTGCGCATTTACTTCATCCTTGATCATCAATAACAGCTAACAACTATACACACACACGCATATAGTTGTTAGTTAAAGATATCATTTCATCTGTGGTCTATGCTTTGCTATTTTTATCTTTATATTTATTAAATTTGATAAAGCTCTAACGGCAAACCATCAGGATCATTAAAAAAAGTAAAGGCTTTATTGGTTAACTCATCAATACGAATAGGTTCAACTTCAACCCCATTACTCTCGAGATAACGTACCGTCACTGCAATATCATCAACAGCAAAAGCTAAATGACGTAACCCTTGCGCTTCAGGGTAACTCGGACGTTGAGGTGCTCCATTAAATGAAAACAACTCTATTTGACTATTATCGGGTAACTTTAAATCTAATTTATATGAATCACGTTCAGTTCGATAAGTTTCACAGACAATCTCTAATTGTAATAATTGTGAATAAAACGCTTTTGAACGTGAGTAATCACTACAGATAATTGCGACATGATGAATTGCTTTTAACATTATTATTCTGCCATTATTGTGGGGCCATTTGGCACATCGATAGTATAAAACGGAGCAAGTAAACGAGGATTATGACTAATATCAACATGCTTAATTAACGTATTATCATAATTTAAATACATGAGTAATGGGTTGTCACTCACGTCAATTGCTTTCAAATGATTAAAACTGACATTTACTATCTGTAATTGCGGATTATCCGACAGATCCAAATAGGCCAATTTATTATGTTCAACACTAACAAGTTGCAATTGAGAATTATGGCTAATATCAAGATAAGTCAGTTGGTTTGATGATAAATCTAAGCTATTTAAACCCGTTAAATAACGTATCTCTCGTGCATCTCGTATATTGAAGTGACTACATTTTAAGACAGTGATCTGTTGAATATTTTCCTTACCTTGAGCCACAACACAACGTTTAAAATTCGAGTCAAGAAACGTTACCGAATTAATTGTTGTTGGTTGTGCACATCCTGCAAGTACAACACCAATAATAACGGCAACAACAATTGTCCATAAATGGCTATGGCGATA
Organism: Photobacterium iliopiscarium; assembly: GCF_003026395.1. Classification (GTDB taxonomy): domain Bacteria; phylum Pseudomonadota; class Gammaproteobacteria; order Enterobacterales; family Vibrionaceae; genus Photobacterium; species Photobacterium iliopiscarium. The sequence continues at coordinate 343,266 of NZ_PYOO01000001.1, forward strand.
CGCTGACACTTAATTAAACCTGCTTCAAAGGGCGAATGACTGACTCTAACCCTTCTATCTTAAATTCAAGCGCTAATGCCATCAATGTGCCTAATTGTCCCTCAGGAAAACCTTGCTTTTGAAACCATAATAAATATTCATCAGGCAAATCAATCAATACGCGACCAGCATATTTACCGAATGGCATTTTCATATTAGCCAATTGCACAAGATGCTGTTTTTGAAACATAAATACCTCATTAATGATATTAATAACTTAAATAGTAACAGCCATAAATAATAACTGCGATGAAACAACTACGCTTAGACAGTAATCTACCCTATTAAAAATAACACATACCATGTAGATATTTAGCCAATTAATATCCTATTATTTAACAACTGCACATTTACATTTTTAGCGATCTTTGTCACACTTAATGACCGTTTTTTTCATTAATAGCAAACGGATATAATTAGATAATCAATCTATCTTTTTCATTTTCCTATTTAGATATTGATTATCAGCATAAAAAACAACTTAAATCTCAATACCTTACGGTACACCCGTCAATAAGATTAAGAGAATCTTCATGAAAAAAACGTTACTAACAACGCTATTCATTGCAACAATATTAACAGGCTGTGCAAATTCACCGGAAAATACAACCGATCTTATCAATACATGGGCTGTAAGTTCTATTGATGGTTACACTCAACCTGTCGATGCTTTAACCATCAAACCGCAACTAACAATTAACAAAAACTTTAATGCTACTTATTCAGGGTGTAATACGTTAACAGGTAAAATACGCATTACAACTCAAGATATTACGACTAGAAATTTAATATCTACTCAAAAAATGTGCATTCAAAATGAGCAAGCAACTGTTGATGGTTTTGTTAAACAAATGCTAACTGGACCATCTGATTTTTTGGTTAATAGTAATACGTTGATATTAAGTTCAGATAATCACACTGTGACATTTAAGCGTGTTGTAAAAAAATAAACTTATTTTATAACCCACAAGAATTAAATAAGGATTGTGGGTTTTTTATAAAACGCTATTGTGTCACAGGTTTTACCAATAACTCTGTCACAATACGTTTTAATAAAAAAGTTTCCCGCTCAATAGACATGCCTTTTTTATCAGAAAACTGCATCGTATGTTCATTATGCGCTATAGCGTCAAAAATATTAATCCACACCGGCTTCATGCCATTTTTCTGCTCATAATCCTCTAGCTGTGTCGCGCCTAATTGAGCATCAATCTTACAGACATAACAAAATGATTCCATGTGTACAATATCATACTCAGCTTTATGCCAAGGTCGATATTCTTCATATACACCAAATGGTTCAATATCACGTACATTCATTGCACCCGTTTCTTCAGCTAATTCCCTTATTAAACCTTGAATATGATCTTCTCCAGCATCAATACCACCACCAGGTAAGGTGTAATCATGGTAACGAGCAGTATATAACATCAAAATATTGTCACCATTAAGCACAATCGCGCGTGTTGCTTGGCGATGATATACCGTCAATGTGGGTGATTGAAGGTCAAACGTAGCTAAATCAGTATGTACTGATGATTTTAAAAAGCGCATCAAAAATTACTCATTCTATATTGCAAGCGAAAATTCTACCGAACCCATCGCTAAAACACGAACCCTCTATATATAAAAAAGCCTCCAAATAAGGAGGCTTTAAGATAGTAAGTACTTATTTACCAATTAAACAAATTATTGAAAAAACCTTCAACTTTATGTTTTGCTTTTTCGACTTTATCTTTCACTTTTTCGACTTGGCAGTTTTGTTTAAGATCACCGTGCGGATCCCAAATAGGCATCCGTGTTTTGCCAATACAACTTGGAATATATTCACCATCAGCGGCAATATTATATTTTTCAGCTTCAATATTTGCGGGCTGTCGTAGCAATAATGGTTCAGGCTTACGGTGTTGAATATAATTAGTGTAAAGACGTAATGCACCACTCGCACCCGTTAAATGGGTACTCTTATTATCATCACGTCCCATCCAAACCGTTACAACTTCACGACCATCGATACCAACATACCAACTATCACGACCATTATTCGTCGTGCCTGTCTTACCCGCTAAATGCGTATTTGGGAATAATTTATTCAGCAAATGGGCAGTACCAAACTTAACCGTATCTTGCAGAGCAAACATCGTTAACCATGCCGCTTGTGATGGTACAACCTCCGCCGCTTTAGGCCAGTTTTGATACAATACTTTGCCATTCTCATCAACAACAGCATTCAACGCCGTTAGCGGAGCTAAAGAGCCTTCATTACCAATCCCCTGGTACATTTGTGCTACGTCTAGCGGTGATAAGCTAATTGAACCAAGAAATAAAGAAGGAACTTGAGGAATGGCTTCCCGTGGAATACCTAATTTAGTTAACGTATCTGTCACCTTATCAACACCAACAGCCATGCCTAAGTTCACCGTTGGCACGTTGTATGACTTAGCCAGTGCAACAAATAAAGGTACTTCACCACGGTATTTACGATCGTAATTACGTGGGCTCCAAGTTGCGCCATCATGCATTTTAATGGATAACGGTTGATCTTTTAATGATGTAGCAAGACTAAACCGAGCTGGATTTTCTAATGCACTAAGGTACAGCGCAGGTTTAATCACAGATCCCACTTGACGCTGGGCATTTATCGCGCGGTTATAACCTGCAAATCCTGGTTTATCACCACCGATCATGGCACGAATTTCACCCGTAGTACGATCAACAATAACCACTGCGGTTTGTAAGTCCTTACCTGCGCGCTTTTGCACTTCAGGCATTATTTTAGCGACAGCAGCTTCGGCTAATTTTTGTGATTGAGGATCAAGCGAGGTAAAAATACGTAATCCTTTACCTGCTTCAAACGCGGCTCCTGCTTTTTGCTCAAGCTCTGTTTTAATTTGGTCAAAATAAGCAAGTTGACGTTTCGCAAGTTGTCCTTTTTCTTGAATATCAAGCGGCAGTTTAATTGAGGCTTGATAAACTTTATCACTAATCTCACCGTTTTTATTCATTAAACTTAATACAATATTTCGGCGCTCTTTTGCCCGTACTGGGTGACGCCAAGGATTGTAATATGTTGGTCCTTTTACCATACCAATTAACAACGCTAATTGATCAACACGTAATTCAGATAATGGTCGGTCAAAATAATAACGAGATGCTAAGGCAAAACCATGAATACCATGCCCACCAAACTGAGCCAGATACACTTGGTTCATATAAGCATCAAGGACTTCTTGTTTGCCATAGCGAGTATCAATAATGATCGCCATGTAAGCTTCTTTGAATTTACGCCAGAATGAACGCTGATTGCTTAAAAACATGTTCTTCGCTAATTGCTGCGTTAGCGTGCTACCACCTTGAACAGTGTGACCCGCTTTAATATTGGCAACAAAGGCGCGTGCGATACCCACTAATGAAATACCATCATGTTCATAGAAATGACGATCTTCTGTATCAATTAATCCTGCGACCAATAATTTAGGCATTTTATCTTCAGGTAAATAAATACGCTGTTCGTCTGAATGGGCTTCTAGCATCCCTAACATCTTAGGATCAATATGTAAAAATCCTAATTCACGATTAGAATCTAAATCTATAATGCGGGTTATGCTGTCATTATTAAATGACACCGACACATGACGCGCCCCTTCAGGCCCTTCTTTAAAATTAAATGGTCGGCGTACAAAATCAACTTTCCAACCGTTAGCTGCGTATTCACCACTTTGATCAGGATGTGCAACTTTTTGATACCCTAAGACTTTAAGTTCATTGACCAAGGTATTGTATGTTATCGGCGCACCGGGCTGTAATGCCATTTCTCGCGCATAAACAACAGACGGTAATTGCCATAATTGACCAGCAAACTTAGCACCAATTTGTTGGTTTAAGTTATAGCCTAAATAAGCCATACCAGCAGTGCCAATTAATGTTGCACCAATTAAAGCACGCACGATAGCACTACGTTTTTTCTTTATTTGAGGCACTTGAGGGGATGATTGTTGATTATTCGACGTCATAAGCCTGTTCAATGTAATAAGTTCGTCATTACCACGGTGTAAATAACAGTGGCAGCCAACATATATTGGTGAAGCATTCGCTAAATAAGACCCGTGTCTGCACACTGATTTTATTTAGAATTAATATAATTTAATGGGTAAATCTGGTTGTCATCACGTTGTCAGATATTTTAGCGTTAATCCATAAATTTGGGTTTTATTAGCCTTTTACACTTAAATACTCCAAAATATGTCCCTTTAATCATTCGCCTTATGATCAATCCTGATCGGCGTCATGGTATCTGCGAGAAATTATATGCAACGTGATTACACCTTAAACTGCCTTTTAACCATGCCACGACATGAATTAGAAGAATTTAGCCTTCGCGTAATAGGTCGTATGGTACCAGAAGATGTGATGCAGGAAATATTTACCTTTGATCAAGAAGAAATTGACAGTGACGAGCGTTTAAAATCAACCCAGTTTGATGCAATGCTACGAATGACTGCGATTGCCTTGGGAGAAGTTAATATTGCATTTTCTGATTCTGATAATGCCAAACAAAATAGCGAACGTATGATCCGCTTATTACTATGGCATTTTTATGCAATTTCTTTTCAACTGGAAGAGGCGGTGACATTAGAACAACATTGCGCGGAAGTGGAAAAAATCTTAGTCAATGCACCTGATAATGCGTTTGGTTGGGTCAGTGTATTAACTGAGTTACTGCACCGATACGCAACATTAAATGAACAAAAGACCAAACCATAACCGTTAATCATTGTTATTAGCCATCACCGTATATAACAATGATGCTTCTGTGATAACAAAAAGGCGTACCCTTCTAGGTACGCCTTTTTTAATACTTAATTGCCGATCTTTTCTCGTGAATTACACATCACTATTAATAATCGAAATCACTGTACTCCGGACTATCGAAACGCGAACGAGTCACACGACGTTTCTTCTTACCACGAGATTGCAGATCTAAATCCTGAAAATCATCTGCAAATTCAGAATTGAATTTTGATTTGCTGCCTTTGTGAAATTTTTGGTTTAACTTAGCCATTTGCGTTTCCTGAACTACATCCAGAGTAGATAATTATTAAAATAGAACACTGGCAATTGTAATGTTCTATTGTGACAAAAACAGTACTAAGTTAATGCAAAAAACATGACAGACAATCCGGTCCATAGTTCATTGTTTCTTACCCTAGCAGCATTTTTTCTTAGACTAATTCAGGAATTAGCTCCCGTACAACAAGTTATTTTACTGGTAATAATAAATAATTTAAATCAAATGCTTTCGATCACATTCTTGAACGGAACATCGACAATTGCATTAATTAATCCTTCTTTATCACTGCCTTCTCGCCACACTAAATAAAGGCTTTGTTCCATCACAGGTGCTTCTTCAACCACATACAATTTGCCTAAAGCAGCACCGCTAGCAACAACAAGAGAAGGGAAATAACCCACACCACCATTAGCCAAAATATAATCTAAAGCCATTTTACATGAATGGGTATGCAGAACGGGTGTACGTTGTAATTCAGGTATACGACTATGTTCTACCGAGAAACGCGTGCCCCAATCAAGATAAATAAGCGGCATATCACGCACACTATGCATATTGGAATTAGGCTGATTAGTCACAAGTTGTAATTGATAATCACGCACTTTATGAACATGTAAGTTTTCAATTTTAGGGGGTTCACTCGTAATAAATACATCAATGCTTTTATCAAACAATCGTTTTGCCATCCCTTCTCGCTTCACGGATTCTAAACGCAGAGCAAGACTCGGTACGGTGGCATAAATACGATTAATCCAAACTGAGATACCATCAAATTCCCAAAATAGGGGTGATGCACCAATCGCCAATTGGGTATTTAAACTATCAGTTAAAGCAACATCTTGTTTAGCTCGTCCCCACGTTTGCAAAATTGCTTCAGCATAAGGCTGCAAACGCTCACCAGCAGCGGTAAGGTGCACATTTCCACGTTGACGAGAAAATAGCGGATTACCTAATTGTGACTCAAGCTGGCGGATACGAAAGCTAACTGCAGATTGGGTCAAATATAAGTTATCTGCAGCACGACCAAAGTGACGTGTTTTGGTAACTTCCAAGAACGTTTTAAGTAATTCAGTATCCACGGAAAAATTCTCAATAATAAGAGTAGGTTAAATAGAAAAAAAACGGTAAAGATAAGTCATTATATAGCGAATAAATTCAATGTTAATACCTAATAGAATAGTACAACCTATTATCACCGAATATTAATAAAATATTTTCATCATAACAATAAAAAATAATTGATTTACAACTTTGCAAGTCTGGATAAATATCAGCGCAAATCACATCAAGGACTTTATGAATGAGAAGTGAAGGTAAATTTTATGACGATAAAAATTTCCCACGCGGCTTTAACCGCTCGGGTGTTTTTACTATTAGTGAAGCCAGCGTATTAGAAAACTATGGACGTTCTATGCGGGCACTATTTGATGGCACTACTCTGCCGATTGATGATTCTGAAGTACAGTTTTTAGCTGAAGTTCAAGGTCAACAACAAGCAGTGTCTGAATTTGGTAAATGCTGGATTAAATACCTAAACCACACGACTCATAAAACACGTAGTTATACTCTATGTGTTTCACAACGAGCCCATACGACAGGCTCATACAGTGATGATGATGATAGCGATAGTGGTACTGATAACGATCTCGATTATTAAGTAATACTTTTAGAAACGGATTTTCAAAACAATCGCCAACAAAATGAAGCCATCCCACTCTGTGTGATGGCTTATTTCTTTATATTAGCCTGTGCAATAATTTAACGGGCCACTTTTTGGTATAGCTATGAAAATTTGTTTTGTTATGTATCCGTGGGAACGCGTTGAAGCAGAAAACGACTCTACTTTACGTTTGATTCATGAAGCCGCAAGCCGCGGTCACACGGTGGCCATTACAACACCGAGTAACTTAACCATGCGCGACAGTATGGCAATTGCTTTCTGTAACGTATTAAAAAAAGGTGAAGTCTCAAACAATATTCCAAGCTTCTACCGTAAAGCTGAATTTAATAACGCCGAGCTACCATTAGCGGGCTTTGACGTTATTTTTATGCGTGCTAACCCACCGTTAGACACCATGGCACTGAACTTCCTTGATTCAGTGCGCGACCACACCTTTATCGTTAACGATATTGATGGCCTACGTGTAGCAAATAACAAACTTTATACCGCTTCATTACCCGATCCAAACAAAGAATTTATTCCTGTTACTCACGTGTCTAAAAACCGTGATTACCTTGAACGTGTTCTTGATGAATCACCTCACGAACGCATGATCCTTAAACCACTTAACGGTTACGGTGGTAAAGGCGTGATCTTGATTGAAAAGAGCGCTAAATCAAGCGTGAAATCATTATTAGATTTCTACATTGGTGACGATCAGAACTACGTTATTCTTCAAGACTATATTGAAGGCGCTGAGCAAGGCGATGTACGTATCATGCTGCTAAATGGTGAGCCTATCGGTGCAATGCGTCGTATCCCCGCAGAAGGCGATGTACGCTCAAATATTCATGCAGGCGGTCGCGAAGTAAAACACGTGTTAACGAAGCAAGAATTAGCCCTTTGTAAGCACATTGGTCCTAAATTAGTCCGTGATGGTCTGTACTTTGTTGGTCTAGACGTTATTAACGGTAAATTAGTTGAAGTTAACGTATTAAGTCCTGGTGGCATTACACGTATTAACCGTTTAAACCGAGTGAAATTACAACGTAATGTACTTGATTTTGTAGAAAGCGTTGTGATGGCTAAAGAAGTTGGTATCACTCGCAAAAATGATTTTCGGAAGGTAATTGCAGATGCAGCTTACTGAGTTAGAAATTGTAGAAAAAATACGTAGTCTTACTCCATTTGAAGCGCATCTTGATGATGGTAGCTTGATGATTCGCATTAGTGAATATCAACCTTACATTGCGACAGCAATCCATAATGGTCATCAATTGCGTCAATCACTGCAATCACAATGTGCGTTAACAGAAGAAGAACGTTATTTCGAAGAAGATCCCTTTACCGGCGACTTCATTTCTTCATTGCCGATTGTATTGCAAGGTAAAGATTCACGTTATGAGTATGATCTCAATCGTGCACCTGAAAACTGCATCTATGACGACGCATGGGGAAAAAATGTTTGGTTATCACCTCTCAGTGACACTGAACGTGAAATAACGCTAGCGAAACATCAAAGCTACTATCGCATTTTACAGTGCTTAGTAGAGACATTAGAACTGCAATTTGGTTTGTGTTTAATTTACGATATTCATTCATACAACTATCAGCGTATTGATACTGCAACACCCACATTTAATGTCGGTACAATGCAGGTTAACCGTCGTCGCTGGCGCAAAGAAATTGATGTTTTACTCGAAGGTCTTAACAATGTTGAGCTACCTAACATTGATGTCAGTGCACTTGAGAATGATATTTTTAAAGGCTTAGGCTACCAAGCCGCTTTTATTAAACAACACTTCAAAAACACCTTAATTATGCCCATTGAGGTGAAAAAGATTTTCATGAGCGAAGAAGGGGGCGAAGCCTACCCACTTGTCATTGAAAAATTAAAAGAGTCGATGAAGACGGTGATCACTGAACATGCAGCGTTCACTATTACTAAGCGTACCAAAGCGAAAGGGCTAACAGGCAGTGATGTCTTAGCATCAAACCTTTCTAAAGAAGTGTTAAACCTTGACCGTCAGTTGTATAAAATAGCACGAGGTATCAATACTTTAAGCTATATAAACCCAACTAATTTAAAGCAAGAAAAACGACGATTTTTAAGTAAACCATATAGCTATCAACCACAGTTTACTTATCGTCAACTGGATTTAGATCCGTATAAGTTCCGTGAGCAGCTTTACCGCTTACCCGTTGAAACGATCCGAGATGCTGATGTACAAAAGATGTACCGAAAAGTCATCGATCAGTTAGCTGTTCGTATTGATTTACTTTGCAGCATTGGTACTGATGAGTTTTTATATAACTCACTGCGTTATTACGGCCAACCTGATGAACGTGATATCGCCAATGCAAAATTTATTCTGCATGCGTGTGAATATAAAGAACAACAGCCGGCTAACATCAGCGCTAAAGAAGCAATCGAAGCCTTTAAAGTGGCGGCAGCTGAATATGATATCCCTTGTAAAGTGGTGTCATCAAAGCAGTTAATCGCTCGCGCGATGGTAAGTGGCAAAGTGATTAAAGTTAATCCAAACAGCCGCTTTACCCAAGATGATTTAGATGCATTAATCCATCATGAATTAGGTGTTCACCTTGTCACGTCAGTTAATGCTGAAAGACAACCACTTAAAATTTTGCAACTAGGCTTACCGGGTAATACCCATACTCAAGAAGGCCTTGCGATTTTATGTGAACACTTATCAGGCAACTTTCCACTTCACCGCCTAAAAACATTGGCGTTACGTGTGGTTGCCGTTGAAATGATGGTGAGTGGCGACAGTTTTAACGATTGTTTTAATAGCTTACGTCATGATTATGATGTGTGTGATGATGAAGCCTTTACCATTACAGCACGTGCTTATCGTGGTGGTGGTTTTACTAAAGACTTCCTATACTTACGCGGCTTAAAAGATGCAATTCAAGCGTACCAAACAGAAGACTTAACCGCATTATTCATTGGTAAAACAGGGTTTGAATTTAAACCCTTACTCGATGAGCTCATTGAGCGTGGTATTCTAAAAGCACCAAGCTTTATGCCAAAAGCGCTGGATATTAAAGCAGATATTGATCCTGTGATGGATTTTATGCTGAATTCTATTCGTTAACTTATGGTTATAGCTCAATAAGCGTTTATTTTTACTCATAAAAAATACAACAAAAGCGACCATCATGGTCGCTTTTTTATTACCTATAAAACTAACAAATTACATAGGTAGACGTTTGCTATCAACACGGATAATAACGCAAATTAACACCACTAGTGTCACTGCAATAGCGGCTAATAAGGTAAACACGCCATTCCATGAATAAGCTGTTTCAATCATTGCAATCGGCGCACCAGCAAGCGCTGCACCAATATATGTAACGCCACCTTTCAGACCGGTTGCAGCACCTGCACCATCAGCATGTGACGCTTCAATAATACCTAAAGCAAATAACATCTGTGGCGCATAAATACCGGCACCAATAATAAAGAAGCATAGTGCTACAAGTAGGTAACTCATATGGATGGTTAAAGCGACACCGACCATACCGCCGATCAATACAAAGCTATAAATTAAAATTGTTTTCCAGCGGTCGGCACCAAAGAATTTGTCGGAGATGATACCCGAAGTTAAGCCACCAACAATACCGCCGACTTCAAACCAAGCCACTAAAGAATTAGACTTAATTAAATCCCAATGCAGTACATCAACGAAGTAAACACTTACCCAGTCACTTGAAACGGTACGAATGACGTAGATACATAAATCACCACCAATCGCTAACCAAATAATTGGGTTAGTTAAAATGTAACGCTGAAACATTACCCACATTGATAATCCAGCTTCAGAGCGCTCATTTATTTCTAATTGTTTTGCATCATTACGCCATACACCAACATTGGGTAAACCGTAATTTTCAGGCTTACCGCGCATCAAGATAGCGGCAATCACGGCTTGAACTGCGGTAATAGCGGCTGGAACATAAAACGCATAACGCCAGTTACCTGTGTAAGCAATCACAGCAGAGGCAATTAATGGCGCTAATGCACCACCGACATTATGCGAAGTATTCCAAAGTGAATACCAACCACCACGCTCAGATTTTGAATACCATTGACTGATTGCTTTCGCAATAGGCGGAAAACCACAACCCTGCACAATCGCCGTTGAACAATACAACACTAACAGCATAGTAACGCTGTTGGTCATACCAATCCCAACGTTAATAATTGCAATCACAACTAACACTGGAGCTAAAAATAAACGTGGATTAATTCTATCGGCAAGAAGACCAGAACTGAATTTTGAAAGGCCATACAGAATATAATAAATCGATGATGCTAAACCAAACTGAACTACAGTCATGCCTAGATCTTTCATTAATAATGGTGCAGCAGCAGCAAACGCTTTTCTTGAAATATACATCACAGTATAGGTTAAGAAAGTCGTAATAATTATTTGCCAACGAAGGCGTTTATAAGTCGCATCGAGCTTAGGGTTATTCATTAAATATGCGTCGTTCAAAGAGGGTATTTAGAAAGCGCACAGCGTACTCTTTGACACAATTAGTTACAATTTAATTATTCGTTGATTATTTAACCTTTGGAATATTCATTCACAACTTAGATAGATACACTTACCCGACCAGATAAAAATCCAACAAATAGGTATTTTATAGAATATAAATCGAATTATATAAAAATAACAGCATCTCATGACAACCATCTGAGTGCTAACAGCATAATAATTTACTTAAAATGCCATATTACGGTTAAAAAATTAAGATTATCAATCACAAACAAACAACATGAGCCCATTATTGCAACATTAACAATACTAAAATAACAAATAATAAAATGCTATTATCAAATAACAGCAAATAAAAAAGGCAGCCTTCGCTACCTTCTTTATCTATCCATGGCTATTTAGTTAGCTGGCACGACACGTGTTGTACGACCTTGTTGGTAAATATCAACTTGCTGTCCAACTCGGAAAATCATATTAGGATCGACCTGCTGTACCACGGCAACAGTACGACCACTATCCAGTTTAATGACAATATTGACACCTTGACGTTTACTTACAGCATCACCGGCACTATTACCTAATGCACCGCCCGCTAGTGCACCACCAATTGCTGCAATATCAGAACCAGAACCACCACCAATTTTCGAGCCTAAAATACCACCAATAGCTGCGCCAGCAAGGGTACCAATCGTACTTTCACCATCAGAATTCATTGTGACGGCATCTAATTTAGTAATTGTCCCAGTCGAAACCGTCTGCATAGTGCGTGCTTCGCCAACATTATAAGCATCGCCATAAGGATTTTGAGCACAGCCCACAACACCTAATGACAATATCACTGCCACGGCAACCATTACTTTTTTATTCGTCATCGATTTATGACTCAAGACAACCTCCTACTATTAAAATCGCGTTCTACCTATTAAGTGTGGCCGTAAATTTAACATTTACCACATCTTATTTACTTCATTACCGCCAATATAAAACAGCGTACATTTAAATGCAAAAAAAAAGAGCATCTAAATGCTCTTTTTTTATTATTTAATCATCTGCCGTGAACGTCGTATTAACCAATAACTGATCACCATAAAACCGATAAACTGTAGCCACAGCTGGCCCCAGCGATCAATCTCTTGCGAAAACGTTGCTCCAAGCTGATTGAGTCCAAGAAAGCCATTAATTGCCGCAGTAGACGGTGCTAATTGAGCAAGATTATTAATCACAGCAGGTATCGCTGACGGCGGCCAAATAAATCCGGCACTAAATACCAAGGGTAATGAACTTAGCAATACCACCAGCGTCACTAACTCACAACGCGGTAATAACTGACCTAATACCATACCTAGCATAATCACTGCTAATAAAAATGGGATTGTCATCATCACCAAATTTTCAATTGATGCGAGCCTATTTACGCCATAATAGACATAAGTAAACCCGAAATAATACATTACCAATGGCAAATAAATTAAAGTAAATAAGACCGTACGCGTGGTCATTACCATCCAAATAGGGTATTGCGCCCAATACCCCGTTTTACCTGCGGCACGCGCTTCATTTTCTGCCGCGCCCATCATACCAACCCCAATTAACAGAGTTTGATGTAGGATCAACACAAACACGGCGGGTACAACATAGTTGATATACCCCATAGTGACATTAAACACTGGCCGCATATTAAGCTTCATGGCTGTTACATGCTGTGTTGCTTCTACGGCACCATCTCCGGTCAACATCATACGGTTTATTTTGGCTTTAATGGCTAATCCATTACCAGCATCGTTTAAACCTTCAACCACCGTACCATACACTAAAAATAAAGCGGCATTACCAGCATAAGCTAAGGTAGGACTCGTTCCCATCATCACATCGCGGTAAAAATGTTCAGGGATCACCAAAATACCATCAACCTGACGATCTTCTAACGCAACGTTAGCGGCATGAATACTACCAAGATGTTCAGTAATATGAACTTGTGGCGTTGCATCCGCCATGCGAATTAATTCTCGACTCATTTGGCTATGGTCAAGGTTAACTACCGCAACACGTTGCTCTCGTGGTAATTCATTAATATACGGTAATGGGTATAAAAATGAATAAAACACCACCCCACCAAAAACAGTAAATAACAACGAGAAGTTACTAAAGATAGCTTTTAATTCATGCTTAAATAAATCACCCCAACTCATGGTGATCTCCTTTCTCTGTTGGTATTTTCGTTAATGCTTGATGCCGACGCACTAACATTAATCCCATCGCCAAGACCAAAGCACTCATAAAGCTACTCAAGATTAACAGTTGATGTGATGCTTGATACCAACCGCTGCCATAATCGACTTGCTGTAATTGCACTTCAATATAATGGCTGACCGGCAATAACCCACGCCACATTTTCGCAATAATAGGCATATCAGTTGCAGGAAAGGTGATCCCCATAAAAGCAAAAGCAGGTGCGGTATAAGCCGCAACAAAACTCATTGCCCGTGGTGCTTCCATGGCCACAAAATAAATCAAACACCCCATGCTTTGACATGCAAATACCATTAATAATTGCGCGACGATTAATATTCCCCATTGACCATGCATAGGCCAATCAAGTGCAACGTACATCCACCACAAAAACAACACACCTTGAATTAAAAACAAACCAGAATATGCTAACAGTTTACCCATTACTTTTTGACACGGAGTATGTGCTAACCAACGCCACAACCCTTGACCACGCGCTTCATGCACTAATGCCAACACCGTTGTCGCTACTATTAAGATTTGCCAAATAGAGGGGATAATAGCTGAAACCAAAAATTGACCATAATGACTATTACTATTAAACAAAGGTGTTATTTGAGCACGAATAGGTACTGCTTGTCCTAACGCTTGCTGTCGTACTGGCGAACCGGTGCTCATATTCCGAAGCGCTTCTACTCCCGCATTATAAGTACCTTCAACTTGCAGCATTGCCGAGCTAATAACTTTACCAATTAAGATAAATTGACCATTATAAAATGTAGTAATTTGTGGCGCTTGGCCCAACTTAACGTCTTTTTCATAATTATCAGGGATCACCACCATCGCATAAATGTCATTGGCGCGCATTGCCGCACTGGCAGTGTGATCATCGGTAAACTGACGTGTCACCGCCATACTTGGACTAGCATCAATATAACGGGTTAATTGACGTGACATTTGGCTATGGTCAAGATCAACCACGCCAACAGGTAAATTACGCGCAATACCGGTCGCAAAAATCGCCCACATCGTCAGAAACAATAATGCAGGCAGCCAAATCACCAACGCCCGTAACCATTTATCTTGCCAAAGAGTACGCCACTCGTATTTTATTGCTGAATAGACAACCATATCATTACTCAACAATCACACTCATACCAACTCGTAACCCTTGAATAGGTTGAGTTGGACGAGCTTCAACTTCAAACGTTCGCATATCAAAACCTTTCGCGGTGTCGGTTGCACGCCACGTCGCAAAGTCACCCATAACCGCTACATGGGTCACTTTCAATTGATAGCTTTTATCTCCTAGTGCAGGAATAGTAACCTTAAAGGTTTTACCTTGTTGGTAATCTTTTAATTTATCTTCACGCACATTAAACACCGCCCAAGCATCGCTAATATCAATAATATTAACTACGGGGAAACCTTGAGGTGCTAATTCTCCATCATGTAATAATACTTGCGAAACTTCGCCTTTATGCCAACTACTTACTTTAGTATCAGCAACATAAGCTTGAACTTCTGCAACCGCACCCGCCGCCATTTTAACTTTTTCTTGAGCCGCACGTTTAGTCTCAACACGCGCCCCTTCTTTGGCCATTTGGTACATCTGGAAAGCTGCACTTTGCGTAAATTGAGCTGCTTGCCATTGGGTGTACACTTCATCACGTTTTTGTTCAGCTAATACGCCATCATGATAAAGGTTATTAATGCGTAGGTACGTTTTTTGCATCAGAGCTGCTGCCGCTTTGGCTTTACCCCACTGATCTTTTGCTGCCGCAATTTGTTGAATACGCGCACCATTTTCTGCTTCTTGCGCTAACGCACCAGCGGCCAGTTCACCGGCTTGAGCTTGTTCTAATTTAGCGTCAATTTCAGGGCTTAAAATAGTAAAAATTAATTGTCCCGGTTGTACTTCATCTCCTTTGCGTACTAAAACTTTATCAATACGCCCTGGCACTTTAGACGCGATATTGTATTGCTGGGCTTCAATTTGACCTTGCATACGTTCAGGTTGAGGTTGGTAAGCATGCCAGAAGGTATAACCGAGCCATCCAACTACTGCGATAACAGGAACAGCCACTGCAATTGCTTTTAACTTACTCATTATAATTTAACCTCGATCCCTTGATATTGCTGATAATTTTTAAATGTATTCACTTCACTACTAATGGCAAGTAAGCGGGTTAAACTCGCAACATATTGATAAGCAGCGGCTAAACGTTGCGTTTTAATACTGGCGACAAATAGCTCAGCATCCACTACATCGAGTGACGTCGATAATCCTTGCCCAAAGGCTTTTTCACGCAATACACTATTTTCATTAGCCAGTGCCAAACTAGATGCTAGGCCATTATATTCTTCTAAAGCTTGCTTTGCTTCGCGGTACGTTTTTTCCACAAGAACCGTTAAATCTTGTCGAGCTTGCGCTTGTAAATGGTTAACTTGTGTCACCATTGAATGCGCTGCACTTACTTTTCCCGAACGACCTGAGTTATCAATTAATGGCACACTCACGCCCACACCAACCGCCCAATCAGGGGCCATCTTCGCGGCTAAACTACCACTGTCATGCAGGTTATAATCCCCATATAAATACACCTCAGGGTAATATTTACCTTGTTCAACATCTATCAAACCCCCCGCCTGTTTACGCTTTGCATCTAAGATATGTAATCCTGGATACGTCGCTAACGTTTTATCAACAAAAACAGACATAGGTGGCAGTGAGTTATTAATAAACAACCCTGTTGATGGGATGGCTGGCGTAGTTTGTTTTAATAACTGAGTTAATGCCACTTGGGCAATTTCTAAATCACGCAATGACTTCTGCTGTTCAACTTTGGCTTTATCATAGGCTGCTTGCGCTTGTAAACGTTCAACCCGTGCAATTTGACCTTGCTGTTCAAGCTTCACTGCATCTTGATAATGACGTTTTAAACCATTGGTCACTTCAGTGCGCGTTTGTAATACATTTTTCGCTAATACAACCCCAAAATAAAACCGGGATAAGTCTTCAAACTTTGCTTGTTGTTGCATCGCTAACATGTATTTTGCTTGATCCGTTTTTCCTTGAGCAATATCTTGCGCCGCGTTAATTCGCCCACCAGTAAATATTGGCCAAATAGCACGAATAGAGCTCGTAAATACATCACGATCAGAAATATTTGATGTTAAAGCTGCGTTTAATTGTGAATTAGAAACAATATTATTAATAACTTGACCAATTTCGGTATGCGAGGCAGATGTACTGCCAAAAACATCCGCTGGAGATAACTTAATATCATGATCTAAACGCGTATAATTAGCGCCTACAGTTACTTTTGGCAAATACATATCTTTAGCTGCATCTTGCATATATTGTGCTTGTTCAACACTGGCTCGATCTGCCGCTAATCCATCATTTGTCGTAACAACAGTATGCCATGCATCATTAAAACTAACCGGGGCTGCATGTACTGTTGGTACTATTACTAATAATGCAGCCGTAAATTGCTTCACCATCAATGGCCTAATTTTCATGTACTAACTTTTAACCTCTTTCAGCCAGTGCGTAATCATAAATATAGAGTACATACTCTAAAATGATAAATTTTAACAGATAATGAAAAGATTACGTTATTTTAATTATCTATCTATTCAGCAAAAATAATAATGTCAGTTTTAGCTACAAATAAAATAGCCCACAAAAAGTGGGCTATTAATATTTAGTCAAAAAATTGCGATTATTAAACAAGTAAGAATTAACGCGCTAAACGAATTAATGAACGTCCTAATAAACACTCTAATTCGCCAATACTTTGTTTGCCATAACGTTGCTCACAAAGTGTAAACAATCGCTCAATACCATTATGAGCAAACTCATGAGATGTTTCAGCCGAAGAAATATGATGAAATAACAATCGTAAAATTGCACGGAACTTTTCATCGTCTAATGCAGTAGACCAACTTGTTGCAAATACCTGCAAATCGCCAGTTAAATCCAACTTATCAACAAAGAGATGATAGATTCGTCCATCAAGTGCATGAGCGAAATCTTGCTTTTTAGGAAAGTGGTGGCTAATACCTGTTCTTGAAATACCCGTTTGGTTACTTAGGGTGGTATACGACATTTTGTCATAACCTAGGGTCAGTATTTGCTCAATCACCGCATCCATAATAGTCTGAATGGTGATCTCTGTGTCTTCTTTACTACGCTTGGGCATAATGCGTTGACTCTGTTCTAATCATTTTATGCAACGATAATACCCTTAACACAGAATAACCATGTCAAGAATATTGGTTCACTGTAGTATTACAAAATGTTTTTCGCTTAACTAGGGTTAACCCATATAATTAACGATTAAATTTTCTGGCACGTTGTTCAATGTCACGATATAAAATTTTAGTCCAATAAGGTTGCGTGTTGGCCGCAAGCAATTTACCTTTTCTTGGATCATGAGGACTAATCAAGACTTCTATATTATCAATACCGGTTCGCTCGGCTAATAAGAATAATTCCTCAATCGCATAATCCCCCATCGCTAAACATCCAACAGAGGCTTGCTTACCATGAATAAAAATATTACTACCCGGTGAGGTGCGTCCTTCTAATTGCGCATATTTTCGATCAAACGCATTCGGATAATTAAGCTTCATTGATAAATGGTAACGACTATTTGGATTCAATAATGACACTTGATAAACACCTTCCGGTACTTGTTTATCACCTTCGCGCATTTTTGGCCCCGTATGCCCACTCATTTTTTGTATCTCATAACGTTTAATATAAGACCATTTACCCTTTTCTTCAGCCCACAATTCAACACTTTGTTCTTGTTTCATCGCAAATAAAGCAATGTTTTGTGGCGGGTAAGTTAACCCAACATTATCAAAATACCGTTTTAATCGCGGCTCAACAAAAGGGGAATAACGATTCATAACATCATTAACAGTACGACTACCTGTCGGCGGATATAATGCATACGTTGATGATGGTATATACAATGATTCTGCATCTGCGTAACTGATTGATGTTAACACTAGCATTAATGGACAAATAACGTTCTTTAGCACACGACCCTCAATGATAATTTATCTACACACACAACATTGCGGTAATTCACCAACAACTCGCCATCAACTATGGCTTAATCCTGCTAGTTTACTCGAATTACAGTTTAAACAACCACCAATTTATACTGACTTATTGATGAAATCGTAAACTTACACACGAGTCGTGATCTAACTCTTTAAAATCTTTACAATAGCATCTATAAATTATACTTAATTAAAAATGAGACAATTTTGCATACGTTAGAACAATTACGCTCAGGCCAACTTAAAGGCGCTACACATTTAGCGTTAAGCGAACAACTGACTCAATTTCCAGAAGAGATTCTCACCCTCGCAAGCAGCTTAGAAGTGTTAGATCTGACTAACAACCAATTAAGCCATTTACCTGATAGTTTCAGCCAGCTAACAAAATTACGTATTCTTTTTATTTCAAACAACTGCTTTACAGCATTACCAACGATTTTAGGCTGTTGTCCTAATTTAGAAATGATCGGCTTTAAATCCAATCAAATCACTACTGTTGAAGCAAGTGCACTACCTAGAAAATTACGCTGGCTGATTTTAACCGATAATAAAATAACAGCCCTACCTGAAGCACTTGGCGATTGTATTCATTTACAGAAATTAGCACTTGCGGGTAACGCCTTAACCGCGCTCCCCCTCTCAATGCAGCGATTAGTTAACTTACAATTAATTCGATTATCCGCAAATGCATTAACTGCATTTCCAGACCAACTATTGGATTTGCCAAAATTAGCATGGCTTGCTTTTTCTGGTAATCATTTCAATCGTCATCAACAAGTGACTAATTCACTGCCTTATGTTGCTTCAAGTGATTACCAGCTAGATAAAGTATTAGGACAAGGGGCTTCTGGGGTTATCTCTTTGGCTCAATGGCGCTCTAACCCACATCAACTAGATAACGAGATTGCGGTTAAAGTATTTAAAGGGCAAGTTACCTCTGACGGTTATCCGCAAGATGAATTAAATGCGTGTTTAAAAACAGGTACACACCCCAATTTAGTGGCATCATTAGCACAAGTGAGTGAACCCAATTACTTAGCCTTAATAATGGCTTTAATTCCCGCGCATTATCATAATCTTGGATTACCGCCAACATTCGTTACTTGCACTCGTGACACATTCCCTGCTGAATTTACACTGTCAATTGCAGCAATAGCGACAATTGTTAAACAAATGACAGCAGTAATTAGCCATATGCAAACACAAGGTGTCGCTCATGGTGATATTTATGCACATAACGTATTGGTTGACGACAATGCTAATATTTTAGTGGGTGATTTTGGGGCGGCATCTATTTATGATGATTTAACCATTGAGCAGCAACAAAAAATTGCCACTATTGAATGGCGAGCTGTCGGTTACTTTATTGAAGATTTATTGTCTATTTGTCACAATCAAGATCAACAAACAGCGCAATATCAGCAACTACACACTCAAGCTCAACATTATATTACTGCTTAATTATCATTATTATTCTCTTTAATACTCTTACTCAATTTATCAATATCACATAAGACACATAAATTGAGTAAGTTAAACACCCAATCCCCCATACATCAATATAAATACAAGTTATTATAATTCAAGTAGTTAATGTGAAATCATCTTCTTACAAGCCATTATAATACGCATTTACTCATATCATCTCGCTTGACTATCATGAACATAACAGCTTAAATTTAACATTATAATAACACGAGTAATTATGGTCCATTTATCAATCGGAGTGCTTATGACTCAATTGCAAACACCTGCTGATATGATCATTAAATGGGCCAACGAACGTCCTGACGATGTTTATCTAAAGCAAATTATCAATCGTCAATTCGTCAATTACACTTATGCAAGTGTTGCGGATAAAGCTCAACGTTTAGTTACCGCATTTCAGAAACTCGGCATTCAACCCGGTGAGCGTATTGCGCTAATTTCTAAAAATTGTGCCGAATGGTTTATCTGTGATTTAGCCATGATGTTAGGCGGTTATGTTAGTGTACCCATCTTTCCCACTGCGGGGGCAGATACCATTGCTCATTGTATTGATCATAGTGATGCAGCATTAATCATTATCGGAAAACTAGATAACCCAACAGCCGTCAATGATGTCATAGCCAGCCATGCTACAATCCCTACGATTGCCTTGTCTTACCCTGGCACACCAACATGTCAATATCAATTCGACGACCTTATTGAGCAATACTCACCAACGACTGAATGCCGAACGCACCATGATACGGACTTAATGTCGATTGTTTATACTTCAGGTACATCAGGCATGCCTAAAGGGGCAATGTTAACTTATGGCGCTTTTGTCTGGTCATCACAAAAAATTATTGAGCATATTGGCTTAAAAAGTAATGAACGGTTATTTTCTTATTTACCATTAGCCCATATTACTGAACGCGTTTATATCTTTGGATCTTCGATTATGTCAGGGTTACAGGTTGCCTTTCCTGAATCTCTCGATACCTTTATTGATGATGTAAAAATGCATCGTCCGACTATTTTTGTTTCTGTACCCCGTTTATGGACCCTATTCCAACAACGGATCCAAGATAAACTGCCACAAGCTAAATTAAATATTCTACTTAAAATCCCATTCGTTTCGACATTAATTAAACGTAAATTAGCCCAAGGATTAGGATTAGATCACGCACGAGTTCTCGGCTGTGGATCCGCTCCTGTATCAGCGGGCTTATTATCTTGGTATGAAAGTATTGGGCTTAATATTACCGAGGCGTGGGGAATGACCGAATCATTTGCCTATAGCACCCTCAATCATCCTTATCGTAGTGATAAAATTGGTACTGTCGGTAGTGCAGGCCCCGGTATTGAATTAAAAATTGCAGCAGATAAAGAAATTTTAGTACGCAGTAAAGGTTTATTTAGTGGTTATTATAACAATCCACAAGCAACCCAAGAAAGTTTTGATAATGACGGCTGGTTATATACAGGTGACATTGGCAGCTTAGATAATGACGGCTATTTAACGATTCAAGGCCGTAAAAAAGATACCTTTAAAACAGCTAAAGGCAAATTTGTTTCACCAGTGCCGATCGAAAAACGCTTAATGGATCTGGGTCATTTTGAAATGGTATGTTTAATCGGCTCAGGAATGGCCGCGCCTATCTTGTTAGCCATCGCTCATCGCTATACTGAATTCGATCAATCTCGCTACGATAAAAAACTCCAAACTATTATTCAAACAATAAATACAGAGCTTGAATCACATCAAAAAATCAAAGGCGTACTGATGATCAAAGAACCGTGGAGTATTGAGAATGGTATTTTAACGCCGACCTTAAAAATAAAGCGTCATATTTTAGAACAACAATATGCAACACTTGATGATGACTGGAATGATGGGCAACTAATAAAATGGCAATAATAACTATTATATTCAATGTAAATATTAAGTACTAAATCCAATAATAAAATAGGATTTTAGTACTTAAATAAATATTCTTTTATTTTTCACCAGCTTTAATACTTCCCGTATTAAGCCATTCAACCATATTAAAATATTTTTCAAAAACACGATACATAGCAAAAAGAGGTGTCGTAATTTCGCCTTTCTCATTATAACAATAAATAAAGTTATTCGCATTTGACCGTTTTTTAGCAGAGAAAAAAACTGCACGATCTTTATCTATATTCAAAAAAGCATCAATATCACTCTCATCACACAAATCACGATCAGACATGGTAAAGAATAAGTTATCAAAGTTGACACGCTGCTTACGACGATCCCACTTTTCTTTTGCTAATGCAAAATCTTGATCATGAATAAAATGGATCTCGATATCATCTAAATGTGCCACAACATAGCCACATTTACCTGCATACTTTGATTCAGGAACTTCGACAAGCTCTTGTGAAAAATAGTATTTTAAATTCTGACAAAATTTAATGTAACAGCTAGAATAAAAGAAACAGTCAACTGTAGGTGAGTTAAATGGTTGATCTAAATCACTACAAGTAATACCACCAATACAATTATTAGAAATAATACTAAAATTCTTATTTGTTAGTTTTTTCTTATGCTTTTCATTTACATAAGAACGATAAACTCTAAATAACGTTCTTTTATAAACGTATGCTATAACTCGTTGAATCATTGATTATCCCTTGGGCTTTCTAATATAAAACAGTTGGTGGCTATTATTTATTATATAAATAATAGCCACATAAAACAAACAAATAATATAGTTCAATTTTATATACTTAATTTAAAAACAAACAATTCTTTTATATATAACAAAAAAATTAATTGTTTATATAATTGTTATTAATACAACAGTATTATCATTATTGCTTAAAAAACATATAAAGCATCCTGACGACTATGATAACTCAGCCAAAGTATATAATACTTCTACTATTAGCAATGATTTAGCATTATGTTTAACTAGCGTATTGAATATATTATAGTGTTAAACTAATAATTATATATAGCATGAAACGTATCATAATAAGAAAAATACTTCATCTCATTGTTGGTATCATTCATCATTATATCTATTCAATTAAATATAACTTAATATTAAGCACGATTTTATTGCTACTTACTCTCTAACTATTATAGACGCAAAAAATCCTCACATTTCTGACAAGAATTCGTTGTGAAGTGGACGGGACTTGCCATTCCGAAAATCAGCGCGACCAGCGTAATAAACTGACACCAACTACATTCATTACTTACAGCGAGATGACAAGCTAACCACCGTCATTCCCTACAGCGAGGTTACGAGCGGCGATAGGGAATCTATCTTCCGCACTTTGTAGAGTAACTATGCTCATTGATGTTTTAGCGGATGTTCACTGCTGTTCTTAATGCTCAAACACTCGATAAATAGATCACGGATAGTTCGTGCCTCCCTTTCGAGATGCTGGATAATAATCAGCAGGTATTCACTGTAAAAAATAGCCATAGAATAGATGCAAAAAATCCTCACATTTCTGACGAGGATTCGTTGTGTTGCGAAGTCGACGGGACTTGCCATTCCGAAAATCAGCGCGCCCCCCATCATGACCGCTCGGTAATCATAGCCAAAGGAGATATTACGTTCTATTAATTATGATTTAGATAATCCAGATGCAAAAAATCCTCACATTTCTGACGAGGATTCGTTGTGTTGGCGGAGTGGACGGGACTTGCCATTCCGAAAATCAGCGCGCCCCCCATCATGACCGCTCGGTAATCATAGCCAAAGGAGATATTACGTTCTATTAATTATGATTTAGATAATCCAGATGCAAAAAATCCCCGTCATTTCTGACGAGGATTCGTTGTGTTGTGAAGTGGACGGGACTTGCCATTCCGAAAATCAGCGCGCCCCCCAGCATGACCGTTCGGTAATCATAGCCAAAGGATATATTACGTTCTATTAATTATAATTTAGATAATCCAGATGCAAAAAATCCCCGTCATTTCTGACGAGGATTCGTTGTGTTGGCGGAGTGGACGGGACTCGAACCCGCGACCCCCGGCGTGACAGGCCGGTATTCTAACCAACTGAACTACCACTCCAATTCTGTATGAAACTCGATTACATCAAATTTCTAGAATGTGGCGGAGAGATAGGGATTTGAACCCTAGATACGCTATAAACGTATGCTGGTTTTCAAGACCAGTGCTTTCAACCGCTCAGCCATCTCTCCAATGCCGCGCATAATAGCGAGGTTAGCTGATGCTGTAAAGCTAAAATTTAAGGAAAAAGATCAACAGCTTATTTTTTGCACTATCATGCTGGTTTATGATTTATTTGAGTATAAAAAAGGCCGACAAATTGTCGACCTTTGAGAGTTACAAATAAGTGTTTACTTTATTTTTCAGCAGCAATCACAGAGATTTCAACTAATAAAACATCACGAGCCATACTTGCTTCAACACAAGCACGAGCAGGCGCATGGCCTTCTGGTACCCAGTTATCCCACACGGCATTCATCTCAGTGAACAGACTCATATCTTTAATATAAATAGTCGCTGATAACATATGCTCTTTGTCACTGCCGACTTGTTCAAGTAAAGCTTCAACTTTATCAAGCATCGTCTGTGTCTGCTCGGTAATGTCTTTAGTTGCATCAGCACAAACCTGACCACAAAGATAAATAGTACCATTGTGCTTAACAACACGACTCATACGGGCTTTCGTTTCTTGACGCTCGATCATAATGCTCTCTCTGATTGGTTTAAATAAGTGAGAAACCCACACTTAATCCACTCACAGTAGCAAATAATTTTACTTTTTTGTATTTTATTGCAACTAAATTTTAATTACTTAGTTAATGAATCTTCTAAACGTGCTTTCCAGATTGCCATCGCTAAAGCAGGTTTACGTAAAACTTCAGGTGTAGGGATCCAACCGTGCTTAATTTTAGCAAACACATCAAACCGTTCAGCTGTTCCCGCCATTGCTTCAGCAACCACTTTACCCGCAATATTCGTTAGTCCGACGCCGTGACCGGTATAACCGTGTGCAACATAGATATCATTGCCTAGATGATCGATTTGCGGCATATAAGAACGAGTAACTGCAAACAATCCGCCCCAATGGTATTCCATCTTCACGTCAGCAAGTTGTGGGAACACGGTGATCATGCGCTGGCGTAGACGCTCACTTGAATCGCTGTATTCACCGTTAAATGGGTGATTAACACCACCAAACAGAATACGACCATCCGGTGTTGGGCGGTAATAATCAAGGCTGTTATTTAAATCTGACATTGCCATCATATTACTGATAGGTTGACGATCGCCTAATTGCTCAGTAACACCAATGTAAGATACAACAGGCAGCACAACGCTCTGTGCTTTACGATGTAATCCCTCAAGGTACGCATTACACGCTAATAGCACTTGCTTTGCTTTAACCTGACCTTTAGGCGTATGGATAATATGCGGGTTGCCTTTATCCAATTTTACCGCTGGGGTATTTTCAAAAATAGTCGCCCCTAAACCTAATGCTGCTTTTGCTAAACCTAAGGTGTAATTCAACGGGTGCATGTGAGCACTGTTTGAATCATACAGACCACCTAAATAGCGTTCAGTATGCGCAACTTGTTGAACTTTATCTTTATCCCACCAGCTAGCACTTGGGTAATCATAACGACTTTGTTTTAAGTCATACCAAGATTTTAGTTCTGTTTCTTGGCTTTTTTTCAACGCAAGTTCGATATAACCTTGTTGAAAATCACAATCAATATTAAATTTCTCGATTCGATCACGAGCAATATCAACCGCTTCACAAGAGAGATCCCACAGTTGTTTGCCCCACTCAGGTCCGTATGTTTCATCAACTTCACGTAACCCTAGGCAAAAACCCACTAAACACTGGCCACCATTACGCCCAGATCCTCCCCATGCTAAACGTTGTGATTCAAGCACCACAACAGAAAATCCTTTTTGACGTAATTCAATCGCGGCATTTAGCCCCGTCATACCACCACCAATAATACAAACATCAGCTTCAATTGCTTGATCTAGTAGCGGTTGTTCAGGTAACGCATTAACGGTTGCTTGGTAGTAACTATCGATATATTGACTGTTGATTGACATTCCAATTGCCCACAAAAAAATACAGGTTAAAAATCGCGCGGATAATGTCACGAGTCTTATGGCTTCACAAGCAATTTATTACTGTGACTTAGCTCATAATTTAGCTTAATTGTTTTTGACACTAACAAACTTCTGTCTAATATCCGCGCTCAGATCTGACTTACCTGGTCAATTAGGAATTAATAACATGAAGAAAATATTCAAAGGGGTGACCACACTAGCATTCGCACTTTCAGCATTTAATGTTTCGGCAGCAAATGATGTGCTTAACGTTTACAACTGGGCGGAATATATGCCAACAGATGTAATCAAAGCCTTTGAGAAAGAATATGATGTCACCGTCAATTACTCTACATTTGATAATAATGAATCGATGTACACCAAGCTTAAGCTACTTGATAGTAAAGGCTATGATGTTGCATTTGCATCGACGTATTTTATTGAGAAAATGGCGCGTGAAGGCATGCTTGCAAAGATAGATAAAAGCAAAATGCATCACTTAAATGACATTTATTCTGGTCTAATGAAACAACCATTTGATCCTAATAATGATTACTCTTTACCTTATGTATGGGGTGTCACGGGGATCAGCTACAATGCAGAAGTGATCACATCTGATCAGGTAACAAGCTGGAAAGATCTATGGAACACAAATTTCAAACAACAAGTGATGTTACTTGATGATGTTCGAGATGTGTTCGGTATGGCATTGCGCGCTCAAGGTCATAGCATCAACAGCACCAATGAGGTCGAAATTAAGCAAGCTTACGAAAGCTTACTAAAGCTACGTCAAAATGTTGTTGTTTACAATTCTGATGCGCCTCATGTCCCTTATGTCACAGGGGAAGCGATGGTCGGAATGCAATGGAACGGTAACGCTTTTATGGCAAAAAAAGAGATGCCAGAGCTTAAGTTTGTCTATCCAACCGAAGGTGCTATTTTATGGATGGATAACTTTATCGTCCCTAAAGGTAGTGAGCACAAAGATCTCGCATTTAAATTTATCGACTTCTTTATGCGACCAGAAAACCAAGCTAAAATTGTCGAAGAATTGGGTTTCCCAGCACCTAACAAGCAAGCAAAGCAATTTTTACCAACTGAATTACAAAATGATCCAATGATTTTCCCAACTGACGCGCAAGTCAATAATGGTGAATTCACTGATGATGTTGGTGACGCTGTGAATATTTACCAAAAATATTGGCAGATGCTAAAAAGCTAATCATAAAAAAGGCTACAGTTAATCATTAACTGTAGCCTCTCTAGTTTTATAACTAACTCAAAAAATCAGTTCATCACTAAACCAGCAGCATTTAATTGCGGTAATAAATCAGCAACCGCACGTGGTGTGTTCCAATCAATATGAATTAACATTGTTCCCATCTTACGACATGCTTGTGGTAACACTGCATCATGAAACGCGTCGATATCACTGATATAACCGAGATCTAATCCCATTTCTTCTGCACGTCCACGCTGACGCATACGGCTATAAGCTACTTCAGGATCAGTTTTTAAATAAATACAATAATCAATGGTTGGATATTGATTAATTTGGCTGATCAAATGCTGGTAGCACGCCATATGTTTCGCAATATCTTCAGCGGTGCTGTTGTAATTGGCAATACAAGCGTGAGTGAAGACTAAATCACTAAGTAAAGAACGTTCAATAATATAGACACCTTGAGGATCTAAATTATTCAAAAGTTCAGCGCGCTGAGCCGTGATGTAGCACTGGAAATTACTGCGGGCCTCGACGTTAAAAGGGTCGCTAGTAAACTCACCTAATAAATGTTGAAATTCAGGATCAGAATCTACTGGTTCCAAAATAGCAGTTGCATTTAAGGCGGCAGCTAATTGAGGGAGTAATGTCGATTTACCAGCACCGATATTACCTTCTACACATATAATTTGGGGCTTATCCAAGAACTTTTCCCTCTGAAGACTTATAGACAGAGAACCACGCAGTGATGCTCTTAACATTTGCTGATGCAATAAACCCGACATTCTGAAACTAAACGTCACAAAAGACCATGCTTTATCTATCGTTTGACTATTTAAAAAGCAAAATACAGCATTTTAATTATTATATTGTATTGAAAACAATTATTATTATCGTATTAAACCATTTCAATTAAAGATTAAAGCCATTAAAAACAATAAATTAGAACAAAAACAACAATTAATTTTAAATGGAAAAATTCAAAGGTAAAACATTAGCATCGTGATAACATTCCCGATCTATTTACTGATAGGAATGACATGATGTCGTTTGAAGCTGCTGTCACATTCTTTGTTTCTATTTTTATCTTTGCAATTACTCCCGGTCCTGGTGTATTTGCAATTCTTGCCAAAGCGATGGTTGAAGGTCCTAAAAAATGTATCATGATGGCATTAGGCATGGTGGCAAGTGATCTGCTCTATTTACAATTAGCTTGCTTTGGCTTAGCGACCATCGCTGACAATTGGTCAGACATATTTTTAATTATTCGTTATCTGGGTGCTGGATATTTAATTTATCTGGGTTATAAGATGATCACCGCTTTTACCCACAATCAACCCATTTCTAATCAACAAAAATCACAACAAACGCCACTCACCAGTTTTAGCCATGGTTTTTTGATTTCAGCGTCTAACCCTAAAGTCATTTTATTTTATGTGTCTTTTTTACCGACATTTATTGATTTAACCCGCTTACATGGCAGTGATCTTATTCTTATTTCTGTCTTATCTTCCATCGCATTAATGACGGCAATTATGCTAGTGGCTTATGGTGCATCACGCTTAGCTAACGTTATTAAAACGCCTATAGCACAGCAACGGTTAAATAAAACAGCAGGTAGCATCATGATTGCGGCAGGGGCGTATTTAGCCGTTAATAAGTAGTTGTTTGATTCGCAATTAACTAACCTTGTGTCATTCTCGACAACAAGGTGACGAACAACCACCCGTCATTCCCTACAGTGAGGTTACGAACGAGATAGGGAATCTACTTCCCACGTGTCGTAGAGTGACTGTTTTCGTTGAGTTTTAACGTATGTTCACTGCCGTCTTTAATACTCAAACACGTGATGAATAGATCACGGATAGTTCATACCTCTCTTTCGAGATGACGGATAATAGCCCGCGTTATTATCTGTAGTATTGTACGAACGACATTCATCGTCATTCCCTACAGCAAGGTGACGAACAACCACCCGTCATTCCCTACAGTGAGGTTACGAACGAGATAGGGAATCTACTTCCCACGTGTAGTAAAGTGACTGTTTTCGTTGAGTTTTAACGTATATTCACTGCCGTCTTTAATGCTCAAACACGTGATGAATAGATCACGGATAGTTCGTACCTCTCTTCCGAGATGACGGATAATAACCCACAATCATTTAGCATAGAACAGATGCAAAAAATCCTCACATTTCTGACGAGGATTCGTTGTGTTGTGAAGCGGACGGGACTTGCCATTCTGAAAATCAGCGCGCCCCCCTGCGTGACAGGCCGACTATTGACACTTATGCCATCATTTATCGCATCTAACATTTATTATCTAGGTTTTGAAACTCCAGATGCAAAAAATCCCCGTCATTTCTGACGAGGATTCGTTGTGTTGTGAAGTGGACGGGACTTGCCATTCCGAAAATCAGCGCGCCCCCCTGCGTGACAGGCCGACTATTGACACTTATGCCATCATTTATCGCATCTAACATTTATTATCTAGGTTTTGAAACTCTAGATGCAAAAAATCCTCACATTTCTGACGAGGATTCGTTGTGTTGGCGGAGTGGACGGGACTTGCCATTCCGAAAATCAGCGCGCCCCCCAGCGTGACAGGCCGACTATTGACACTTATGCCATCATTTATCGCATTTAACATTTATTATCTAGGTTTTGAAACTCCAGATGCAAAAAATCCCCGTCATTTCTGACGAGGATTCGTTGTGTTGGCGGAGTGGACGGGACTCGAACCCGCGACCCCCGGCGTGACAGGCCGGTATTCTAACCAACTGAACTACCACTCCAATTCTGTATGAAACTCGATTACATCAAATTTCTAGAATGTGGCGGAGAGATAGGGATTTGAACCCTAGATACGCTATAAACGTATGCTGGTTTTCAAGACCAGTGCTTTCAACCGCTCAGCCATCTCTCCAATGCCGCGAATAATACCTATCATCACGGTAGCTGTAAAGCTTTTTTTCTAAAAAACTATAATATTAACTAATTCAATATCAATTATTAACCAAAGCCATTAAAAAGCGATCTTTATGGTTATAAAACTAGCTTTTTCATATTGTTATCTTTTTATAAAAATGGCTTATACAAAATGAACAATGGTTTGAATTAACTTGGTTGCTAATTTTGCTGTTTGATTTTCATAATCATATTCAGGGTTTAATTCAGCAATATCGACAATTTTCACTTTGCCACTTGCCATAATATGTTTAATCGCCCATTCAACCATCGATAAGCTCACCCCATGCATGCGCGTCATGTTCGCTCCAGGGGCAATCGATGATGAAAACACATCAAGATCAATACTCAACTGAATACAATCAACATTATCAATAAAATCGTCTAGCTGTGCCTGAACATGTTTTTTATTGCGCGTGGTCATTTGATTATCAAGTAACCATTGGCAACCAAGATCTTCTGCAAGTTTAAACATCGCTTGTGAGTTTGCATGATCACAAATGCCAAGACCAAGAAAATCAAAACTACGTTGTTGTTCTTTGCTATAACACCATGCAGCATGAAAGGCAGATCCCGCACGCAATGATAGTGATGGTCTTAGTTCAAAATGCGCATCAAAATTAATCACGCCGACTCGCTGTGGTAACAATTGTGGTTGCTGATCTTCAGTAATCATCACTGGGGCTGATTTTGCTTCAGCACTAAAATCAGACAGTGCTTGATAACTAGCAATAGAGATCTCATGCCCCCCCCCAAGCACAACAGGGAAATGACCATCATGTAAGCAACGCAATAATAATTGGTGCTGTCGTTGGCTAACGGCAGCAAAACTATGATCATTATTCGTTTGTTCTATATCACCCGCATCATAAAAAGGTAATTTTGTTTGAGCATGCGTATGAGGCAATATACGTCGAATACTTGCAGGGCCTTCTTTCGCACCTTGTAAACCACGTCCCCAATCAAGACTAAGATCAGAAATGACACCAACAAGCATAATACCGGGTTGGTATTGCTGGGCATAAGGGCTGATGAGCGTATGTTTACGATGATATAGCATCGGTTTTTGTGGCTCATTTTTAAATAATTTTTTTAATTGATCAACTAACATACGCCAATCTTCCCTATATTTCATTGCACAAACAACACATGCTAGTGTTGTGGTGGTAATGCTCTTGCTGCTTGTAATACACTCATTACAATTTTATTTTTACGGCTATTTATACGCTCAGCTGGCGCCATAACACTAACCGCACCCACAACCTTATTACCTACAAATACCGGTGCACTCACACCAGAAACACCTGCATCAATTTCAGAAGTACTGATCGCAAAACCATCTTGCTTAATCAAATCTAATTCGGCGATCCAAGTATCTATCTGTGTTTGTTCGGTAATGTCGTAATGCTCTAAAATCGTTAATTGGCGGGCTAATGGTAAGTAAGCCAAAATAACTTTAGCCGATGCACCACGAATCAATGGCTGACTTTGGCCTTTTTCATAGCTACAACGCAATGCATAAGGACTATCAATACTATCAACACAGAGTGCATTAAAACCGACTGCGACCATATAAGCTGACATCTCGCCAGTTTGCTGTTGTAGCCGTTTTAAAATAGGTCTTACACCATCGGGTAACGGTGAATTCATTTCAAAATTACGTTGAAGTTGTAATGCCGCAGGGCCAGCACTATAAGTATTTTTTCCATGATTTTCTTCAATTAAATTCCAATCACGAAGCAAGGCCAAATAGCGATATAAACTACTTATCGGCATTTCCATTTCGATACTGAGTTGCTGTGCTTGTAGCGGTATATTTGACGCAGCTATATGAACAAGCACTTGTAACAGTTTTTCATTAGCGCTGAGTGAATGAGTCACAGATAAGTTATCTCTAATTTGTGTGATGATTATTTGTAACCAATTATAGCGCGAACAACAAGTACTATTCTTATATTGTAAGAAAATATAGGATTTATTTGCTCTGTTTTATTACATTACGAGAAAATATACTATATTTGAAATCTTTATCTCCAAAAATAACTATCACAATTAGTCTTTTTCAAGTTGGTTTATTATTTCAACGTAAAAATAAAAAATGTGCCTTTACTTAGCATAAATACAGATCTAACTAGCCAGAATAAAGGGGTACTGGTAAAATATTTGCATAATTGACCTTTTAAAACAGTAAAAGAGAGTGATTCCTCATGGGAAGAAAGTTCGAAGTACGCAAATTGTCTATGGCAAAAACCCAAGGCGCTAAGATCAAGGTTTACTCAAAGTATGGTAAAGAGATCTACGTTTGTGCTAAGAACGGTAGTCCGGATCCTGATAGTAACCTAGCGCTTCGTCGTCTTATCGAGAAAGCGAAAAAAGATCAGGTGCCAAGCCACGTTATTGAAAAAGCAATTGATAAAGCGAAAGGCGGCGGCGGTGAAGATTACTCAACTGCACGTTACGAAGGTTTTGGTCCTGGCAACTGCATGGTTATCGTTGACTGTCTAACAGACAACAACAACCGTACTTTCATGGACATTCGTCAAGCATTCGTTAAGAACAATGCGAAAATCGGTAGCCCAGGCACCGTTGGTCACATGTTTGAACACCAAGCAGTATTTGAATTTAAAGGCACTGACGAAGAAGTTGTTCTTGAAAATCTAATGATGGAAGACGTCGACGTTACTGACATCACTTGTGAAGATGGCGAGATCACCGTTTACGCTCCGCACACTGAATTCTTTAAAGTGAAAAATGCTCTTGCTGCAACAATGGCTGACGTTACCATTGATTCAGAAGAAATTGCTTTCGTTCCACAGACAATGACTGAATTGTCTGGTGACGATATTGCAATGTTTGAAAAATTCCTTGATGCATTAAACGATTGTGATGACGTACAAAACGTTTACCACAATGCTGAAATGGCTGACTAATTTTTAGTCTTTCATTTTTCACAAAAAGGTCACTTCGGTGGCCTTTTTGTTTATGTGGCCTTTTATCATTAACTATTCATTATTTTCTCTTTGCATTATTTCCCCTACCACAATGCTATTATTTACCTCATTACTTCTTAGATATAATATTGATAAAAAGAAAAATTATTATACTTGTGAGTCTCATTGTTTAAGCCTATAACTAATTAAGATATTAATTTACATCCAATTAATGTGACTTATTTAAGTAAGGGTTTAAAGGTAAATATGAATATTTTAATCGTATTAACGTCTCATCAAAATTTAGGTACAACCACAGCAAAAACAGGCCTATGGTTAGATGAGTTTACTGTCCCTTTTTATCTCTTTAAAGATAATAACGATACTGTGACCCTTGCCTCTCCTCTGGGTGGACAAGTACCCATTGATCCAAAAAGTGATACCGCAGAGATGCAAACAGAATCGGTTATTCGATTTAAAAATGATACTAATGCAATCACGCAATTAGCTAATACCTTACTATTATCAACTATCGATCCAGCCGATTATGACGCTGTATTTTATCCTGGTGGACATGGGCCACTGTGGGATTTATCCCAAAATGCCGCATCAAAACATATTATTGAATCAAGTTACCAACACCACAAACCCACCGGCCTTGTTTGTCATGGCCCCGCAGCATTAAAAGCACCTAAAAACGCTGATGGCAGCCCACTTATTGCAGGCAAAAATGTCACAGGTTTTAGTAATAGTGAAGAAGACGCGGTTGGATTAAGTGCTGTGGTTCCTTTTTTACTGGAAGATATGTTAACTGACCAAGGTGCACATTACACTCAAGGGCCTGATTGGCAGAGCTATATTGTAGTCGATGACAATCTTATCACTGGCCAAAATCCAGCATCAGCACAGGCAGTTGCGACAGAGATAATTCGTCAATTAAAAGCACATTAATATATGCCCTTTCATTGCGATCTCTTTTTGATAGATTTATTGTTAAATGATTATTTAAAAGGTTTCCGCTAAATATATAAAAGCCTAGTTATTTAACCTAACTAGGCTTACTACTTTCTCTCTATAATTATCGCTATAGCACTATGCGTTATTTAACGGCCAGTGATCAAAATAGATATGGCTTGCTTGCCAATCTACTTTGGAATGATTATCAGCTAACAAATAGCGTGCAACCGTAAAGGCAAATTCAAAACTCACCCCTAAACCACGCCCGGTAATAAATTGACCGTCAACAACCACTTTCTGTTTAACAAATTCACCGTCATCAAATTTTTCAGCTAATTTATCACCGGTAGTATATGTACGACCTTGTAATAAATGATGCGCAGCAAGTACTTTTGCGCCAGAAGAGCATAATGCACAAATATACTTATTGGCTTCAATATGACGCTTTAAAAAAGCAATAACATTGGCGTTAGCGGATAAATTATCAGTACCTTGTGGGCCACCAGGCATCATCACCGCATCATAAGTCTTATCAAATTTATCTGTTAACACATAATCGGCGCTGATTTTAGTTTCAAAGTAAGTATTAAGTGCTGTAGTTTCCATGCAAGACAACACATCCACTTTAATGTCTAAGCGGCGCATAATGTCGATAAAAACCACCGCTTCGCCTTCTTCAAAACCATCAGCAAGCAGTACTGCAACGTGTTTTACTTCTGTCATCGTCAATCCCTATGCCTTCATCTGAGCAATCATTGCACACACTTCACGTACATTACCGGCAATCAGATCCCAGTCATGATTGGTAATTGCCTTGGTTGGTGCAATCCATGTTCCACCACAAGCGATTACTTGTGGAATCGCTAAATACTCACCCAAATTAAGCGGTGTTACGCCACCCGTTGGCATTAACTGAACCTGACTATAAGGTCCAACTAATGATTTAAGCATGTTCACACCACCAGAAGCTTCAGCAGGAAAGAACTTCAGTGCACTCACACCTAATTCTAATGCTTGCTCAACCAAGCTTGGATTATTCACCCCAGGGATCATTTTAATATTATTAGTGAGGCAATATTTCACCGTAGTTGGATTAAACCCAGGGCTAATAACAAAGTCAGCACCCGCCTCAATAGCTGCATTCACTTGTTCAACGGTTAAAACAGTGCCTGCACATAACACTATCTCAGGATAAGCAGCACGTATTAAGCGAATAGACTCCGCAGCAGCTGCGGTACGAAAGGTAATTTCAGCAGCAGGTAGACCATTTTCAACTAATATTTTAGCAAGAGGCACAGCATCGACTGCATGCTCAATTTGAATGACAGGCATAACTCGCAATGCACGCAAACGATCAATCCATTCATTTGTCATCATAATTACTACTCATTAAATCCGTTAAATATTGGGTACATTGCAGAGGAATAACGGCACCGCGATGCTGAATCACTTGAGCGGCAAGATTATTTCCCCACTGACAGCAAGCAATCATTGGCATACCTTTCGCCCATGCAGCTAAATAAGCAGCATTAAAAGAATCCCCTGCGGCTGTTGTATCAATGACAGCATCAATCTTATTACCATCAACCAAGCCTTTTTGACCTGCTTGTGACCACATAGCGCCTTTGCTGCCTAACTTCACCACCACTTGGCTAACCCCTAAACGGTGCAAGCGATCAGCAATAATATCAGCGGGTGTATCCACCTCACCACGTAATAAATCTTCATCATCTGCGGTAACTAACGCAATGTCAGCTAAGCGATACAATTCTGATAGCCATGTTTTAGCATGGGTAGCGCCATTCCATAATCGTGGCCGATAATTTGAATCAACCGCAATTTTACAACCTGATGCTTTTAATTTTTCAAGGGCCTCAACGAGCTTAATTTTGCCATGTTCAGGCAAAATAGCCAAAGAGATCCCTGAGAGGTAGATCAAATCATAGTCTTTTAATTGTGCAATAATCTGTGAAAACTGAGCATGTTCACACATATAGCGCGCGGCGGAATCATTGCGCCAATAATGAAAGCTACGCTCTCCTTCGGCATCAATTTCAATGGCGTACATGCCGGGTAATTTATCGCGTTCACGCATCACAAAACGGCAATCAATGCCTTCAGACTGCCATGCATCAATCATGGCATTACTATAATTATCAATGCCTAATGCGGTGATATAACTAGGGGAACGTTGAGGAAGCAATCGAGAAAGATAAATCGCAGTATTGAGCGTATCGCCACCGAAACTTTGTTGCTGAGTTGCAAAAGGCGCACCACTCAGCTCAATCATGCACTCACCTAAAATGGCGATATTGCGCTTTATTGCTGAAGTTGGAAATGTCATTTTTCCTCACCTATTAACCATTATTCGCTATCAGAAAAAAGGCCATGACGATGAGATATGAAAATCAATCATGGCCAAAAAACATCATCACTCAAAGTTATAAATGTAATGCCAAATAAAGCTGATCAGCTTAAGGGGGAAATGGCATTACATTGTGTCATCCCTGGCGAGAGGTTATAGTCTGTGGCTAATTACGCTTTTCCTTCGCTACCACATACGCGAATTTTATCTTGAATAATTTTCTTCATTGCCGCTTTACCCGGAATAATATAATGACGAGGGTCATTCGCTTCAGGGTGCTCAATAAAGTATTGTTTTACAGCATCAGCAAAGGCGATTTTAAGTTCAGTCGCAACATTCACCTTCGTAATACCGAGTTCGATACAACGACGTACATCGGCATCTGGCACACCTGAAGCGCCATGAAGCACTAATGGTGTATCCGTTTTACTACGAATAATGCCAAGACGATCAAAATCTAATCGCGGCTGCTCTTTATACATACCATGAGCAGTACCAATGGCAATCGCTAATGAATCAATACCTGTCGCATTAATAAATTCAACCGCAGCATCAGGATCGGTGTAAAGTGCATCTTTATCTTCAACAATAAGATCATCTTCCTGACCACCTAAACGGCCTAGCTCTGCTTCAACAGAACAATCCCAACCATGACAGAATTGCACGACTTTACGAGTAAGATCAATATTGCCTTCAAAGCTATGATGCGAACCATCAATCATCGCTGATTTAATGCCTGCTTCTACTTTAGTACGAATATCACTGAACGACTCATGATGATCCATATGTAACGCAATTGGCGTTTGATAAATATTTGCCGCTTTAAGACAAATACCCACCAAGTAATCAGTGCCAGCATAAGAATAAGTTCCAGGCGTGCCAGCAAGAATAACGGGAGAACGCATCTCTTCCGCTGTTTCAAGTACAACTTGAATTGTCTCAAGATTATGAATATTAAAAGCAGGAACGGCATAACCGCCTAGCTGCGCTTTCAACAGCATTTCACGCGAAGAAACCAAAAACATAAAAAACCCCAAACCTTCCGTTAACTTTCGATTTAGATGATATTCGAAAACAAAAACAAATAAAAAGATCTGAATCACATAAACACTTTCAAATCGAAAATAAATAACAAAATGAAATCAAAAGAAATGCGACATCTTCGATGAATAACAGGTAATACCTTTACGCAATAAGTTATTCTTCGGCCTTTCCGCTCGTCCTAAAATAGTTTCTAGCCAGTAAGAACGGGCTGATTGGGTCTCTAAACGACGAGATAATGGATTTTGTTCGGTGATATAATCATTTTTAAATATCACTACTACCTCTTTCGTTTCGAAAACGCCAATGACTTGCGCATTGATCGCCTTAAATTCCACATTAAAATTACTTTGTTCAATGGGTAATGGTTGTGGATCTGCTTGCCACAAGCCACTTCGATCACCACAAAATAAGGCAATATTCAATGCTCGCAATGACCAGAAACTGCTTGCTGGGCCACTGTAGTTATCAACTAATCGAGTATCATCATCAAACAGCCCTTGTGTTGGCGCGCCATGTTGCATCGCGCCATGACCAATAAAATATTCCAAACTAGTAGCAAAGGCGCGTTGAGCTTCACCAGCAGTAATAGCTTCACTGTGTTGATCTAGAGCCATAATCAGAGGTGCGGCGGCGGCAAGACGATAACAGGCACTGCGACCAAAAAAAGGCAGGCCTTCTGCGGTAAATAAATAGCGATATTGACTGACAAAATCCGCAAGAGTTTGATGAATAAATCCACTATCAAAACTTGAATCTATTTGATCGAGCCAATAGAGCGAGTAATGAAATCCCCACGCGTTGTAATAATCATAATTCCCTTTCGCACCATCACGGAACCAGCCATCACCCACATGAAACGCTTTAATGCGTTGGTATTTATCCTGTGCAATAGTGTCTTCCCCTGTTAATGCCTTAATGACAAATTGCACCGTCAACGGAAAAAGGTGCCAATTATTATCAACCGTTTGACAGTGGTTAACTTGTTTAAACCACGTAATAATTTGTGTCTGCTCAGCCGTGTTCATGGGTTGCCAAACATGGTCACGACTCAACCATAGCGCTAACGCTAAATCAGCACTTTCACAAATACGCTGGTCATAGTCATGCAATTCCCCCCAATATCCCGCATGCTGAGGGTCAGTTCCTGCTAAAAAAGCATTGCGTAACATTGCGACAAAGTCTAATGGATGACCATTAAGC
Source organism: Photobacterium iliopiscarium (assembly GCF_003026395.1). Lineage (GTDB taxonomy): Bacteria > Pseudomonadota > Gammaproteobacteria > Enterobacterales > Vibrionaceae > Photobacterium > Photobacterium iliopiscarium. Next base: position 382,109 of record NZ_PYOO01000001.1, read on the forward strand.
CCCTCTAATGGCTGCGAACCATGCTGGCTGACCCATGCTGCTATTGTAGGTAACACTCGACTAGTGCCTTCCATCGCATCGGTACGTGCACTTTGCTGGCTAGGACGCCCCGGATAATAAGCATGGCTATAGTCCCATACCGCATAATGATCAAACGCTTGTGCAACATAGCGTACTAAGTATTCACATTTATTTTTAATACTTAGTGCATCATTAGTAAAACAGGCCGCCACTGCGACATCATTATCAGAGTAAGTCGCCGCTTTCATTTTTAAACGCACAAGTCGCTGTTTAAATAACGTCAAATACATTGCCGGTGTTGGGTGCTCATAAGGAATAGTGGGACGTTCAGTTGCTTGAATTTGTTTTGCTACATAAGGTAATGGCTCTGTAACATCGGTGGGGGTATGTAATGCCGATTCAGAAAGTGAAATAGCCGCTTGAGTATCATTTATCATTGTTATCCTCCATGAACAATAACGCACCACAGCCATGTTGATATAACGTCAACATGATTGCAGTGCGATAGTGGGTGATGCGTGATTAACCTTTTGCTGATTCCGTTAGCACTTGGTAACGATCTTGTCCCCATGCGACTGGTTTTGGCTTGTCTTTGATCCACTCATAAAAAGCTTGTTTCATTTGCTTCACTTTTTGTGGATATTGCTGAGCAAGATCTTTTGATTCACTTGGATCAAGCTTGTCATTGAATAATTTCACTTTATTGGAGCCATCATCATAGAAATACAATGCCCATTCTTGATCACGAATTGCCCATGAACCTTTTGATAGCTTCTCTAGATTTGGATTACTAGGAATGTCATTTGACTCATAAGTGATCCACTTCCAGTAACCATGCCAAAATGCATCATTTTCTTCACTGTAATGTTTAGCGCCAGGGCCTGCCCAGTAAATGTATTGGTGTGGAGACTGTGTTGTTTTTCCTTCAAGTACAGGCAAAATATTTTTACCGTCAACTTGCATCTCTTCTGGAATCGCAATCCCAGCAGCAGTCAATGCTGTAGGAAGAATATCTAATGCTGAGATCAGAGTATCGTTAGTGCCACCAGCAGGAATATGCTGAGGCCAATAAGCGACAAACGGTACCCGTACACCACCATTGTACATCTGACCTTTATAACCACGATCCATACCATTCATTGGCATTGGTGATTCATGTACCGCGCCATTATCAGATAAGAAGAAAATCAATGTATTATCTAATTCACCCTTTTTCTTCAGCAGCTCAACAATTTGTCCAAGCCCTTCATCAGCAGCATTGATCGCAGCAAAATATTTATCCGCTTCAACATTACCGGTATTAAAACGCTCCATATATTTCGCGGGTGACGCTTCTTCTAATGGAATATGCGGCACACTAAAGGCAAGGTTAATAAAGAATGGCTTATCACCACTTTGTTCAATAAATTGCAGCGCTTCATTGGTCAGGTTATGGGTTAAATAACCCGGTGCTGGAATATTTTTACTATTTTGATAAATCGCAGGTGAGTTCCATAATGCGGCGCCAGAGGCGTAAAAACTGTAGGAATAATCAAAACCACGTTGTTCTGGTGAGTATTCTGTTGGTGTTACAGGGATCTGATTATCGTGATAGTCACGAGTTTTATTATTATCGGCAACCGCATTTTTACTGCTTATTTTTGAATTATGCCACTTACCAATATTGGCAGTATTGTAGCCATTTTCTTGAAATAGAGCAGGAAGCAATTTGATATCTAATGGCACACCTTGAAGTGCATCATCATTACTGTAAGTACCAAAGCTAGTTGGGTAACGACCAGTGAAAATACCTGCGCGCGAAGGACCACAAACAGGATGAGCCACAAAAGCATTGGTCATTTTCACGCCTTGTTGCGCTAAACTCGCCACCGTTGGCATCGCACGTTTAGCGGCATCGACCATCTTATCAAAATCACCTTGATAGCGAACAGGTACAGGCCGTTCAGCTAAGGTTTTTTTATTCAAACTGTCTAATGCAAAATCTAATTGACCTGTCCCCAAATCATCCATAACCACTAATAATACATTGGGTTGTTTTGCTGTGGCTGTTATTGGGGCTGCATTTGCTACAGCAGAAGAGGCCATGCAAGCCGCGGCCACAAAACTCGCAATTACCGTCTTCTTCGTCGAGGACAGATTCATTGTATACTCCTTGTAATATACTGCTGTAACACACAGCAATACGTCTTAAAATTCAATTTAATAATCAATATTATGCTGAGCGTAATTGTGCTAAGTAAGGCAAAGCATCTGCTGCCGTTCCACCTTGTTGAATCGCCTGACTCATCATGTGCATTGCAGGTGCGGTATGGCGGAAAATCTGCTTATAGGAACCACACAGATAATTTTGTTTATGTTTTTCCCCCGCCACACTAACTAGCCGATGCTTAGGGCAACCGCCATAACACAACCCATGCACCTCACATTGCTGACATTGTTGAGTCAACTTTTGCGATTTAGCACTTCCAAACCGCTGTTGTTGTTTACTGGTCGCTAACTTAACCAGTTCGGTGGTGGCAATATTGCCTAGTTTATTAGCGGGATATACATAGTGATCACATGAATAAATATCACCATTGGCTTCTATTACCATTGCTTGACCACATTCTTTTGATTGCACACAAACAGAGGCTGGATAACCAAGCCATGTTGCTAAAATACTGTCAAACATACGTACAAACACAGTGCCAACATCGTGCTGTAACCACTCATCAAACACTTCACTCATAAACTGACCATAACCCTCAGCAGGCACAGAGAAATGAGTTAATGGTGCGTCTTTTTGGGGTGAATAATGACCGCTGCTATTGGCTTGATATTGTGTCTGTACTTCAACAATAGGGATGAACTGTAAGTGGCGGGCGCCTAATGAAGTTAAAAAGCGGTAAGTCTCACGCCCTTTATTCCAATTTTGATCATTGATAACCGTAAGAATATTAAATTCAACTTTATATTCTAAAAGTAATTCAATGGCTTTTTTAACTCGCTCAAAAGTTGGTTTACCGTTGACTGAAATACGATATTTATCATGTACTTCTGGTGTGCCATCAACGGAAACACCAATCAGAAACTTATGTTTGGCAAAAAATTGCGCCCACTGACGATTAATAGCAACCGCATTAGTTTGAAAACTATTGGTAATATTCTTACCAACGCCATATTGGGCTTGGTATTTAACCACGTTACGGTAAAAATCCAATCCAGCGAGCGTGGGTTCACCACCCTGCCATGAAAAGTCAATATCAGTACTATTTTGGCTAGCAATATAATGTCTAACATAACGTTTTAGCGTGGCATCTGACATTTGATCGCTACTTGAAATCGTCGAGCTTGAATCTGTAGCACTTACAGCAGAACCACAACGATTATCACTGGCATTACCCACAACCGTTTCTTTTTCTAAATAGAAGCAATAATCACATTTTAAATTACAACGATAACTGGTTGGCTTAGCCATCATATGAAAACGTGCTTGTTGAGAATGAAATGAAGACAGCGCCATAGTTAACCTTTTTAAATGCTTTCGAAATACTGATAACCCATAATACGAAAGAAAACGAAAGATTAAAGAGGTAAAGATCACATACGAATAAAAATTGAAAGCTAACGTAAGTATTTTTATCTTATGAAATGGAAAGTAAAAAAAGCCGTTACTAAGTAGCGATAATCCACGACTTAATAACGGCGATATTAATAGCAGAATAATTAATCAGCAGAGACTATTTTCAGCACGAAGTGGTAGCTTTGACCAACTAATCCTTCTACATTGATCATCAGGTTACCTTGACTATCAAGTTGCAATCGTTGCTCTGCATCACTTTCAATTTGAACAGACTTTGTTAACTTCATATATAACGTTGTCTGCGTCTGTAATGGATCACTATTAAACGTTTAAAAGGTGGTCATTATTTTACTTTTAGTCACAATTAAAAGTTACTATTTGTAAAAAAGAAAGCAATAACCACTTAGCATAACAGCTAAATGTAAAATGTTTTTATAGCGTTAAAACGTACCGCCTGTATGCCAAAAAATACCCACAACCATTGCCATATCCATTAAAAATCCCAAGCTATTCCCAACCCAAATTGGCGGATTTTTATGAACAAAACCATATACAGCCCATAATGCAGCTAATAAGGCATAGAGTACCCACGTGGTTAACGATAACCCTAAAGCATGCTCACTATGAGAAAAAAATAATTTATATAATTGCGGTAGTGTCGCTAACGGACCCACAACCCCCATTAACAACATAAATGGTTCAAATGCGCTCGCTAGGCGTTTAATACGGGATGTCATTGATAGTCCTTCTATATTTTATTAATAACCTCATGATATTAAAAAAATACATTTAAAAACATGCATTATTACCTATTAATAATAAATGATGATTAAGATTCACAATGTATACTTTTTTATATCAACAGCCATTGACTTAACGCACAATCAAACTATTCTGGATAGGAAGTAAATAATGAAATGTATACAAACTATGGAAGGTGTTAGATGGATTTACTACGCGGTTTATATTTATTACTAGAGTCAATATTTGAATAATGAAGCAACTATTACCCAACGATTAAGTCGTAATTAATTCATTTACTTACGGCTTTTTATTACATTCGCTCTCTATGCTTAGAAATTCTCCAATCACCGTATACAGTTGCCGACAGTGCTGCGGTACCACATTCTCTAGATTTAAAAATGCATGCACCATATCAGCTACATGATGATGCTGCACACCAATGCCTTGCTGACGTAATTTATTATAATAAGCAATGCCTTCATCCCGTAACGGACAAAACTCAGTCGTAATCACTAATGTTTCAGGGAAATTCGCACATACTGGTAGCCATAATGGTGATGCCGAGTATCGATCATGGTTATTCTGAAAATATTGATCGAAATACCATTGCACTTTATTTATCTGTAAAAAATAGTCATTGCCATTCATCGCCACTGATGGTGAAGATAATGTGTAATCAAGACTAGGATATATAAGTATTTGTTTACTAATGTGTACATCGTCATTTTGTGCGATCGCACACACGGTTGCTGCTAGTGCTCCACCAGCAGAATCACCACCAATAGCAAGGTAGGGAATATAATTAACCGCCATATTATTGAGTCGTGAAAAAAGATGTTGTAAACACAATCGCACATCATTAATCGCAGCGGGATAAGGAAATTCAGGCGCTAAGCGATAGTCAATCGCCACAATAATATACTGACAGGCTAAAGCCAATTTACGGCAAATAGGATCATAAACCTCAAGACTGCCCGCAACATGCCCACCACCATGCAAATACACCCATACTGGCAAGGCTGTTTGTGACTGAGGATGATAAATACGAATCGGTACATGTTCGATACTATCGTCAACAACCATATCAATATGCGGTATATCAGTAATGTATGTTTGAGTTATAGCCGCTAACCCTTCTCGTACACTCGTAACGTTAAATTCAACGCCCGCCGCCATAGAAGCCGCTAATTCATGATTAAACGCCTGTAACCAGACTGCAAGTGAATCATCTACTTTGCGCATAGATTATCTCGCCTCTCTCAAAGTACCGCTTATTGAGTATGCTATTTTAAATCTCAGCGCTATCTAAAAAAATAGCGATAGTTAAATTATAATCGATTGAAATAACATCATACTATGTCAGATACAAAAAAAGATGATAAGCGGGGAAACTTATCATCTAGCTATAGACCAATGAAATAATTAACCGCGCAATAAAACCATAAACAAGTGTTCCAATAACGGTGGCCGTTTAGTTGCTATTATTATTGATAATTTTCACACTTTTACGGGTTACTAGTGTCGGCTCAATTTGAATAACTTGAGCACCACTTACTTGATGATCTAAATGTTTTAATAAGGTTTCAACCGCAGCCTGCCCTAAACGATACTTAGGCTGATGAATAGTCGTTAATGCAGGTGATATAAACTTTGCAATGTGAATATCATCATAGCCAATAACCGATAAATCATTTGGAATTTGAATGCCGCATTCATTAGCTGCATTAATAACGCCCATTGCCATCATGTCATTGGAAACAAAAATAGCACTCGGTAACGTAGCTTGTTTTTGCATTTTCATGAAAGCATCATAACCACCTTCACATTCAAAATCTGATTCAATGATCCACTCGGCATTAAAGGTTAAACCCGCTTCATTCATCGCACGTTTATAGCCTTCATAACGCATTTGAGCTTGATGCCGAATCAATGGTCCAGTTATACAACCAATATCAACATGACCCGACTCAATCAAATACTGGGTTGCCATATAGCCGCCCCGTAGAGAATTATCTTGAATCTTATCACTGGTAAATAACATCGGCCCCCAATCCATGACGACAACGGGAATATCAGGATATTGTTCAAAGACATCAATACGTTCACCTTCTAGCGATGAACACATTAAGATCAAACCATCAACGCGCTTTTGTAATAAAGTATTGATAGATTCACGCATCCGTTGGTGATCACCTTCAGTATTACACAAAATAAGGCTATACCCATTTTGATAACAACTACGTTCGACACCTTTAACGACTTCACCAAAAAAAGGATTAGTCGATGTCGTCACCAACATACCAAATGTCTTGGTGCGGTTAACTTTAAAACTACGCGCCAACACTGATGGCCCGCTGTAATGCAGCGCTTTCACTGCATTATTAACGCGCTCTGATATTTCATCACTAACAAAGCGGGTTTTATTAATAACATGGCTAACCGTGGATGTAGAAACCCCAGCTAATTTTGCGATATCTTTCATCGTTGCCATATTATTGATCCTTTTATGAGTGATGCCGTAAGCGATTATTGCTGAGCCAGAAAATCGTCAACCTCTTTACGGGTAGGAATGGATGTTTGAGCACCAAAGCGAGTCACTGAAATAGCCGCCGCCGCATGAGCAAATTTGATTGCTGATTCTAAAGCTAAACCGTCTAACAAACCAGTCACGAATGCACCGTTAAACGTATCGCCCGCCGCCGTTGTATCAGTTGCTTCCACACGGAAACCGGCAATAATCTCACCACGTCCCTCTTGGCTTAACCACACGCCTTTAGCACCAAGGGTGATCATTACTGTTTGAATCCCTTTTGCATGCAGAATATTTGCCGCTTGTTGCGCACTCTCAGCATCAGTAACCGTTACCCCAGTCAACACTTCAGCTTCGGTTTCATTTGGGGTGATCATATCCACACAGGCTAATAATTCATCAGACAATACGCGCGCAGGAGCTGGATTTAAGATCACAATGGTATGCGCATCTTTGGCAACTTGCGCTGCTTTTTCAATACCACACAATGGTGTTTCCAATTGCATTAATAAATAATCAGCTTGACGAATACGCTCTAAATCAGGCTCAATCGCAGCAGCAGTTAACTTGGCGTTAGCTTCTGCAGAAAGACAAATACTATTCTCACCGCTATCTGACACTTGAATCATTGCAATGCCAGTCGGGCAATTCGGTGCCATTTTTACCGCAGTGATATCAATACCGTCCATGCTAAAATTTTCACGAATATTGATCCCAAATGAATCATCTCCTACACAAGCAATAAAGCCGATATCCGCATTTAAACGCGCAGCAGCCACCGCTTGATTCGCACCTTTCCCCCCAGGAATAACTTGATAACTACGACCATGAAGCGTCTCGCCAGGGCGTGGAAAAGAAGGGACTTGCAGAACATGGTCAGCGTTAACACTACCTAATACCACTAACTTATTCATAGGATTTTCCTCGGCTCTTCGTGAGCCTTTCTAATAGAACATAACAAAAATGGATGATTTTAATTTTTAGCTGAATTAACCGTTAAAATAAAAAATCAAAAGCATCCATTTTACTCTCTCCTACCATCGTTAAATAACATTCAGGAGAGAGTAAATACTCATTGATAACGATTTAAAACGCTTGGCAAATACCCGTACGTACACTAAAGCAACGTTCTTCATTCGGTTGAAGATAAATCAAAGTGCCCTTCTCTTTAGCCGCTAAAAAGCCTTCAGGTCGACAGGTTGCAGGTAATGCAAATGCCGCAACTTGTTGATCACCACTGCACAATAACCATCGTGTCGCACAATTAAACTCATGAGTATCAAACTCGGTTTGCAGGTACTTATCAGCATCGATCTGCATCTTAAATACGGCTTTGTCGGTATAACGCGCAATATCATCCATGCAATACACCACTTCTGGATCATGCATATCAGGTTTATCTAATATTGAAATAGGTGCTGATGTTTTCAAACCTTCGTTATATGCCAACCACTGCGGTGTCGGTTGTACGTGTGCAGGTACCGTTTCCCGTAACATTAAGGCACTGTCTGGAATATTCTGCGTCATCACTGCATTTTCAACATAGGTCGCGTTGATATGACACATATACTGCAACGGCATATTCACAGTGGCAAGATTTTTCACCACCATTTTAATATCAAAGAGACTGGCATCTTTATTCAACTGCACCGAAGGCATTGCTAAATAATGATCGCCAAATCCCATTACATATTCATAAGAGCCTTTGATAACAACACGATCATCATTAATTTCTAACCATGCAGTATCCATTGTTGCACAAGGCATTTCACCATGTAATACATGATCATCTTGTGGCGATGGGCATCCCATACGAATCATGCCCGCATGAAAAGCAAAACACCCATAAGTTTCAACGACTGTTTTAGCAAATTTCGGTTCAGAGAACATATTTTTCATGCATAAATCAGTATTTAAAAACTGGGCATCCCAAATCATCTGTCCCATAAAAGGCAATACCACTAAATGCCCTTTGGCGTTTTTAATTTCAATGGCATGCACACCTGAATTATACAGAAAGCTATGGATCTCAAAATGTTCAGACTGAGCGATTAAGGTTCTTTGTTTGGTGAAATTTTCTTTATATAACGGTAAGGTAAACATATTCAATTCCTCGCAAAAACTGACCACCCATGATTGAGTGGTCATAACAGAACATTACGCTTTAGCAGCCACAAAGTTGAATTGTTGCTTGTATTTCTTTTCATTCATGAAGTAAACAAATACCACAGCAAAACACAATGCACTGACAATGAAGGAAGACTGTAGGCCAATATTATCGGCAAGTAGACCTTGAATCACTGGAATCGCTGCGCCACCGATAATAGACATCACCACAAAACCACCCGCAGTTTCTGTGTAACGTGTATCAACAGATTGTAAGGTAGAGGCAAAAATCGTAGCCCAACAAGGAGCAAACAATGCTGACGTACCCACTGCAACCCAAACCGCACTGAAATTAGGGACAAACGTTACATACATTAAGCAAAGAAAGCCAATTGCCGAATAACCCATTAATACATTTTCTTGTGCCGTTTTAGTGAATAAGTAGTTCGCTAATAACTTACCTAAGAAGTACATAATAAAGGCATACAATAAATAGTTCGCCGCGTCATGCTCAATCATATTATGATCCAACTCAAGCGCTAAACGAATCGTGAACGACCATACAGCAACTTGCATACCAACATAAGCAAACTGAGTCACAATACCTTTGAAGAAGCGTTTATTGCCCATTAAGTAAGACAGTGTCTCACCAAATGATGGTTGATTATCTTTCTTGTCTGTTGCCGCTTTACAGTTAGGGTATTCGGTAACTGCAATCAACGTAGCAATCGTTGCAATCACACCAACAAGCCATTTGTAAGGTTCTAACGTTTGTTGTAGTACTTGTTCTTTAAACGCTTCAAGCTCAGGGCCAGTTAACGTTGCCATCATATGACCAACATCAACCCCATCTTGGAAAATTAAGTGCTTACCAAGTAACAAACCAATAATGTAACCCATGGCATTAATAGTATGAGAAATGTTTAAACGTAATGTCGAACGCTCAGGTTCACCAATCATTGCTGAATATGTATTACATGAGGTTTCAAGGAACGACAAACCAATAGCAATACAGAAAATAGCGGCTAAGAACATGGTGTACGTACCCGCATGAGATGCAGGAAAGAACATCAAACAACCAAAAATATACAATGCTAAACCTAATAAAATCGCTAATTTATAAGAGGTTTTTTTCACAACCATAGATGCAGGGATTGCGACTAAAAAGTAAGCGCCGTAAAACGCTGATTGTACCAACGCCGAGGCAAAATTAGAGAGTTCAAAAATTGATTTAAATTGCGTAATTAATACATCATTTAGAGCCGCCGCCGCAGACCAAAGCGCAAAAACTGATGATAATAATAAAAATTGAAATATCGGGGTTTTATTTAAAAAACCATCCGCATGTTGAATTGTATTATTCTTAATAAACATAATTTATCTTCCATAAATAATCACCCTAATCAAAGAGTGTGATACTTTTGATATTTACGTATTTTCTATTGATATAAAGCAATATTTCAAAGTGTGCTATCTAAAAAACGACACCAGTTTGGAAAATAACATTGGCATACGGCGTATATTCTCCGGTTCTCACCACGGCACGGCTTTGCGCAGTGCGTTGCTTAAATTCTTCATGCGATAAATATGAAATATGAATCGGCTTAGCTGTTGTCGTACTTTCTTGATCTAAAATAGCCAACAATGCTTGATGATGTGCAGGACTGATTTCAGCAAACTCAGCGGCCATAATAACCCCTTCAATTTGTGATTCAGATAACATCACTTTCACCGTATCAAGAAAACTTGGTACACCATGGGTTAACGCAAGATCAATGCGTTTTACATGTTGAGGTATCGGTAAGCCTGCATCACAGATAGTGATTTCATCTGTGTGTCCTAGCGTTGCGACAAGATATGAAAGCTCTGCATTAATTAGCGTACTTTTTTTCATTTGGTAGACCTTCTTGTTACACGTTATACCGCTCAAATTTTCTGCCTTAGTGTTGATGTTTTTTAAGTGGCAGAAAAACACATCGAAACGTTTCGATGAGAATAATAAACGACCTAAAATTTTTCACCACAGCAAAATAGAGAAGGTGTGAGAAGGATCGCTTTCAACTGCAATAAAATAACTAAAATATCTATTTAGCTCACAGTTTTACAATCGAAACGTTTCGATATTAAAAAAGTATCATATCAATCTGAATACGATTATTTATAAAAACACAGTGATATTAATAATTAAGCGAATGATTTATAAAACAAAAAAGCCACATTCAATTAAGAACATGGCTTTTTTATCACGCAAGGTTACAAAACAGGGACGTTATACTCGTCGATATGGCAAATAAACCGGTTCCCACATATGTTCAGCTAATGCTTGCTTAAGATCTTGATCTCGTAAGTGACAACACGCATCTGTTGCTTGCATCTGAGCTAAAATTGAATGAGCCACATGAACAGAAACGGCTTTCAACGCACTAATACGAGGGTAAATACACCCCTTTGCAATATCTTCATCACTTACACACTCCGCAAGTGCATAAGAAGCAGTGGTAAACATATCTTGGGTAATTTTTGCCGTTTGCGACACAATTGACGCTAAACCAATACCTGGAAAAATAAAGACATTATTGCCCTGTCCAATCCGGTATTGGTGACCATTATATTCTACATCAGAGAATGGACTACCCGTTGCGACAATGGCTTGTCCATCACTCCAATGATAAATCGCTTCAGGGATAGCCTCACAATTAGCCGTAGGATTAGAGAGTGGGAATATAATCGGTCGTGGTGTGTATTCCATCATCTTTTGAATATGTTCAGCCATAAATGCACCACCAATACCACTTGCGCCTAACAATACCGTGACTGGATGGTTATTAATGAGTTCTGTTAGGCTAATTTTACCTAACTCAGCCGCATGCCATCCGGCGGAAATGGAACGTGATTTAGCATAACGACGTTTATAATCTTCTAAACCATCGCGATCATCAAACACGACACCTTTAGAATCAAGAATGAAAATCTTCTCGCGCGCAGAATGATGCGTACAGCCTTCTTTTAATAACCCCGCGTAGATTTGATCAGCAACCCCTACGCCACCCGCCCCAGCGCCGTAGATCACATAGGTTTGATCCACTAATCGTTCTTGTTTGATCTTACATGCACCCAAAATACCGGCAAGAACAACCGAGCCAGTACCTTGAATATCATCATTAAATGATGGCAAACTGTCTTCATAATCACTTAGATTATCAAATGCATTGGCTTTACTAAAATCTTCCCATTGCAATACTGCTTTTGGAAAATGGCGTTTAACTTGTTGTACAAATGATTTAATAAAGCGTTTATAAGCATCACCACGAAGCCGTTTACGTGAAATACCTAAGTACATTGGATCATCAAGCAGCTCTTGGTTATCAGTACCGACATCTAACACAATCGGTAAACAATGGGCAGGGTGAATGCCAGCACCTAAAGTATAGAGTGATAACTTACCAATCGGAATCCCCATTCCGCCAACGCCTTGATCACCAATGCCTAAAATACCTTGGCTATCGGTTACGACAATAATTTTGATGTCCTTACCCATAAAATGGCGCGACATCTCACCCATTGCACCGACGTTTTCTTCAGTAATATATAACCCACGTGCTTTTTGATAACGGTGACTAAATTCTTGACATGCTTTGCCGACAGTCGGGGTATAAATGATCGGCGTCATTTCTTCTACATGGCGGGAAAGTAACGCATAAAAAAGGGTTTCATTACGATCTTGAAGTGAGCGTAAAAAGAGGTATTTTTCAATATCAGTGGACGCATTACTAAAGCCGTCATAGACACGGTTAAGTTGATCATCAAACGTTTGTACTCGCGGGGGTAATAATCCCGTTAATTGAAAAGCATCGCGCTCTTCTTGAGTAAAAGCCGTACTCTTATTTAAAGTGCGATCATTGAGTAACTCGGTGCCTGTTAATGACACAGGACGAAACACTTTCCCTTGCGAATCTTTCCATCTGAGGTACTTACCGATAGTCATATTCTATCTCCGTATATAACAACCATAGCAACACACTTTATGATCACAGATAACCATAACGACAGTTATACGTAATGATAAAGCCATAATATAAAATGAAGTGTATATCCAACCACTTTATAAAAATGTGAACAGCCGCATTTTTAACCATATTGATAGTTAAAAAACGTGAGAATGATATGTTTGTTATACAAGGAAACTGATCAATAAGATATCACTTGAATTTGTTGATCAATCACGATGATTACTTTTATTCAGTATTAAAGATTTTCGCGCCTAATCGCGACTTTATCACAACAAAACGGCGTAATCTTTAGGTTATCGCGCGCCTGTAAATCTGCATCACTATACAGCTGATATTTTAACCGCTGAAAAAAGCCATTCTTATAATTAACACCAGCCGTGCGGATAATGGTCAATATCTGCTGAAATTCAATATATCTAAAATCATAAATCAACTGCAATTTATGCGATGAGTTAACGTTCGCAGACCGAATATATTGGTTGGCCTTCAATGTGGCTAACATCGCTTCAATACTCACACTGGAGCCTGTGATATAGCAACAACGATGATGGGGTTCAATCACGACAGAGGGTTTCATTGACAAAGCCTTATTGCCAATAAGAAGCAATTAATAACAATACAAAAATTGCAGCAATAAACTTCAATAATAACCCTAAACTCGCACCGCCTTTGGGGGCTTTATTACAACAGCTCATCTTGACCTCAACTCTATCTATGTTATCAATGTATTTGATTGCATCATAAAGGTTACACTGAGGGGAAGGTCAAATAGATAAAATTAGGCGAATCACATCATTATGATATAACACTATTTAGCGTCAAAAAAACACACTCTCAGCAATGTATAAATATAAAAAAAGCACCAGCCATTGGCTGATGCTTCAAAATAAATCGGATGATGTCAGTCTTTACATACTTTCGATATTTCTACCGGACGTTTCGAAACGGTATTTATGTGTTACCCATGCGCCAAGCAATGACGTTACCACTAAACACAATAAGAGCGTAAACACACCAATCCCATGTAATAAAATCGGAAATAAGAAGGCTGTTAAAATAGCACCAAATTTAGCAATTGATGCCGCAAAACCTGCCCCTTTTGCTCTGATTTTCACAGGAAAAACTTCGCCAGAAATCAAATATGTTTGTGCATTAGGTCCTAAATTATTCATGAAATTAAATAACATGAAACCTAAAAACAGCATATACATCTGATAATCACCATGCATTTTCACTGAAACAGCCGCACACAGTAAACCTACTGAACAACCAATAAAACCATAAATTTGCAGTTTCATACGGCCAACAGATTCTGAAAAGATAATCGCACAGATAACACCAACAATTAACAAACAGTCAATAACAGCGGTACCTTTTGCTAAATAAATGGTATTAGCAATAGTGTTATGTAATGCATCGCCCCCAGTTGCTTTATGTGGGTCAAGTACTGACGCAAGAATCACTGGCGTAAAAATACCAATACCATAAGTACCAAGATCTTGAATAAACCAAGGAACCGATGCCAAAATTGTTTTGGCGCGATATTTTTCTTTAAATAACCGTTTGTAACCATGTAACCAAGATGTTAACTCAACCTCGTCACACGGTGTCTCCATAATTGGCATCGATGACTGTTGCGAACGATGCAATAACCGCTTAAGTGATGTTTCAGCGTCAGCTTTACGATTTTTAGACAATAGCCAATGCGCACTTTCTGGAATAAAGAAACGTGCAACCGTAATGGCTAATGATGGAATCAAAGCAATAATATACATTAAACGCCATGCATTGATGTCATTCACATACGTCAATACAAAAATACCGGTTAAAATACCAAATAACACACCAATAGACTGAAACGCAAACGCGCCCAGAACCAACTTACCACGGTTCTTAGACGGGATACTTTCAGATATCATTAAGTGCGCCGTAGGATAATCACACCCTAAAGCCAAGCCAATACCAAAATTAAACACTAAAAGACTTAAATAAGATTGGCTAGTCGCCATACCTATCAAGCAGATAGAGAGTAAAGCCATCTCAATAATGAACATTTTTTTACGTCCATAAAGATCAGATAGCCCACCCAGAGCACTTGCTCCAATTAAAATACCAAACAGAATCGAAGAACTAATTATACCTTTCTGTAGCTCTGTTAAATGAAATTGTAGGGTTAATAATGGCAGGGTTAACCCCATCATAAAAACGATCATACCCTCAAAAAACTTACCAAATGTCGCTAATAACCAAATACGCCATTGTACTCGTGTCATAGACATTGAATATTTACTAGAAACTGGATTACTTATTGATATTCCATCAATATAATTCTGGATCGTATTTTGCGGTTGAATCTCTATTTTTTGATTCATGTTAAAATCAACAATGCTTATTGTCTTAATTCAGACGAATATCAGTATTAAAGTTGGCTGTATATAAACATATATCACAACCAAAGATGAAATTTATTTTCTAGATGTAATTAACCGTTAATATGCACCAGTGATGGCCATATTTATAGTAAGATGATAAACAAAATTAAGAAAAACCATTATTAACCATAAAAATCAATTAATTAAGTAAAAACAAAAAATAATAAAAATGGTAATCAGGTGGCGATTTTTAGGTTTATTTTATATTTAAAGATCAAAAATAAAATATAAAATACTATTTATTATGCATGTATTAACTAATATTTAATCAATATTCATTATTTCTCAATGATAATTGAATCAAAAAAATCTTTCTTTTTCCCTTCTTATAACGAAAAAACAGATACCAAACACGAAGAAAAATCTCTTTTTTATTAATAATAATACTACTGCTATTTTTTATAGTTATAAAGTAAAAGCAATAACTCACTTAACAATCATTATTATTATTAATAACTATTGCCTTGTACATCATTCTTAAAAAGCGATAACAACTAAGCGTTTTAATGGCTATTTTCTTATGTCGTTCTTCTAAAAATCGTTATTTAATACCATAAAATAACCAATTATCTCCTACAAAAACACCGCTATCATGTTAATACTTATAATAAGATGTTAATCAGTAGATCGTTATCTTTATTAACAAATTAGAGCTCATTAATACAACTCGAATAGCCTCATAATAAATAATAGTGTTAATGCAGTAATTATTCAGTCGGTACAGCAAATGACCGCTGTTGTAATGACACAATAATGACATTCCATTGTTATGATCTTCATTATTAACAACAGTATTATAACAATGAGTAAAATAAATAATGAATAGATACCAACCATCACAACTTTCAATTATTTGTGACACGATACTTCAACAAATTGAACGTGGGCTATTTACTACCCAATCAAAACGACTGCCATCAGAGCGAGAGCTAAGTGATAGTTTTAATGCTAGCCGACTAACCGTAAAGCAAGCATTATTGCACTTAGAGTCTCAAGGGATTATCTATCGTAAAGAACGTCGAGGCTGGTTTTTAATGTGAGACAACAATCATGAGCAAAGGAATGCAAACATATAAATATCCAGTAAACAGATAAACCACCCGTAACATATTTCATCTAAAAGCCCGTAACATAACAAACATATCCAGATATTAATCTCTTGATATTGATATAGAGCACGTTTACTGATCATTCATTACGCTAAATGATCCAATCACTTCGATTTACAATCTATAAAAAACATCATTTATTTATCAAATAAAACAACTTGTTTCATTTAAATTATTTTGATACGTTTACAGCATGAAAAAGATAACAAGCACTATCTCATCCCTCTTCTTTTGGTGGCGTTCTTCATAGAGCGGCGCTGAATAGAGTTATCTTTTTATTTCTATTTCATTTTGCCGCCGGAAGGTTGCAAATGAATACGCTTAATCTTATCCGTATTTCCTCACCTCTCCGGCCGCACTTTTTCGGAGAAGCAGATGAACACTCAAGCATCAATCACACCAGATCAACATCAACCGATTATTCTTACTGGTGATCGGGCAACAGGTCAACTCCATCTTGGTCATTACGTTGGCTCATTACAGCAACGAGTACAATTGCAGCATCAATACCAACAGAATATTTTAGTGGCTGATATGCAAGGTCTTACTGACAACGGTCATAATCCACAAAAGGTCGCAGACAATATTCTTAATGTTGTCGCTGATTATTTAGCGGTTGGTATTGATCCAAAACTTACCACAATTTGTCTACAATCTGCGATTCCCGCTCTTGCTGAATTAACCATGTATTACTCTAACGTCGTTTCTATTGCACGTTTAGAACGTAATCCTACCGTTAAAAGTGAAATTCAATCTAAAGCTTTCGGCCGTTCTATTCCTGCTGGATTTTTAACTTATCCTATTTCTCAGGCCGCAGATATTACTGCATTTCGTGCAAGTTTAATTCCTGTCGGTGATGACCAATTACCGATGCTTGAACAAACCAATGAAATTGTCAGAAAAATAAACACCATTGCAGGTAAGAATATTTTAGTCGAGTGTCAACCGCTATTAAGTAAAGTCGCCCGCTTACCAAGTACTGATGGTAAAAATAAGATGTCTAAATCAATGGGTAATACCATCACATTAGGTGCTGATAGTAAGACTATTTCACAAGCGGTAAAATCAATGTATACCGATCCTACTCATCTTCGTGTTGAAGATCCTGGCTGCGTTGAGGGCAATATTGTATTTACTTACCTTGATGCTTTCCACCCAGATGGCGCTTATATTGAAACGTTAAAACAGCAATATCGTCAAGGTGGTTTAGGCGATGGGACAACAAAAAAAATCTTAGAACAATGCCTACAAGATTTAATCTCACCAATACGCAAACGTCGCGCTGATTATTTAAATAATAAAGACTATCTCATTGAGGTGCTAAAGTCTGGCACTGAACATGCTAACCAACAAACCCAACAAGTTTTAACGGATATTAAAACTGCCTTTGGTTTGAATTTGTTTTAATCATTAGCGATATCTATAACCGTTAAATATAGGTATCGCTTTTAATTAACACACTCTATTAATATATTAAATAATAGTACTATCAATTCATTAGCGTTTTTTATTACCAGAAAATTACTGTTATTTATGCATAGATATTAGTATTAAAAACACCTTACTTTATTTTTAATTGTGATCCCTTTAAAATACTCCGTTTTATTCATTATAAGATAATCATTCATGACGATAAAATCACTCACTATTACACTTATATTATGCTCAACGGTAAGTGCATGCTCAGTAATGAATGAACAAGAATGCCAGACAGCGAATTGGTCGGCTTTAGGCTATGTCGATGGATCACAAGGCGCATCAGCTAATCAATTTAATGAACGTAGCTCTGCGTGCTCTGAATATAAGGTTCATGCTAACTTTAACCAATATCAAGCAAGTTATCAGCAGGGATTAATAACATACTGTACTGAAAGTCATGGCTTTTTTGTTGGTTCAAATGGCAATAGCTATCTTGGTGTTTGTCCACAATCGACCTCTGCTCTATTTTTACGGGGTTATCACCAAGGGCAACAACTATTCACGTTAAAAAACAAAGTGACTCAAGCCGAGCAAGCATTACAAAATGAACAATATGATAGTGAATATCAGCAACAGCGATTGAATAGATTAAAAAACAGTATCATTTACGATAAGTTAACGGCTCGAGAACGACAACAGAAATTAGAAAAGATAGAAGAAATCAATAAACAGCCTAATTTGATAAAAAAGCAAAAAGCACAATTAAACCGATTAAAAAAAGAATTAGCTGAATTAGAATTAGTACAGCGAAATTAAAAATATTTTTTTTCACTATTTATAAAAAAAGCCGAGTATTAATACTCGGCTTTTTTAAGTCAGGTTACACTATTAACTAACCGTTTTTAGGTGGTGTAAACGCCGTTAATGTTGGAGCAACACCTGTGAATTTCTCAATTTTCACCACGCCAGAATTACCACAGTTACCGTTACCTAAACGTGATGTAGGAATATCCATCGTTAATACGTTTGGTCCACCATTTTTACACATACCCGTCTTAGGATCTAAATCAGGCCATGCACCTTCGTGGATACATACGCTGCCTTTTTTAATACCATCAGAAACAAAAGCACCAACCAAAACTTGGCCGCGTTGATTGTAAGCGCGCACTAAGTCGCCATCTTTAATACCACGGGCTTTTGCATCTTCCGGATGGATCGTAATCGGTTCACGGTTTTGTACTGCATATTGTTTACGAAGATCAGCATAGTTAAATTGGCTATGTAAGCGATGTGCTGAGTGGGATGTCATTAACTGCAATTCACCATCATTGTAATTAAACATCCACTCGGTTGGCTCCATCCATACTGGATGTGGAGGACAATCATCTAACTTAAAGCTTTCAATCGTTTTAGAGAAGATCTCAATTTTACCACTTGGCGTACCCAATGGGCTCATGATTGGATCTTTACGGAAATCAGCAAAACGTACAAACTCGGCGTTCTTTGCATTCCACTTCATTTCAATAAGTTTGTTTGCTTCCCAAAACTTAGAGAAATTCATCATAGGAACACGTGCATTACGGCCGCCTTTTTGTGCTGTTTTATAGAAATCACGCAGCCATTCCATCTCCGTTTTATTTTCCATATACACATTTCGACCACCGGGTTTTAGGTGTTCTGCCATATCCGCAAATACATCTAAATCACTACGCGCTTCATTTTGTGGCTCAACCACTTGCTTCATCGGCACAAGATGTTGATTAGAGTAATCACCTGTCATTGTCAGATCATTACGCTCAAATGAGGTCGTAATAGGTAGCACGATATCCGCATGCTTAGCCGCAGCCGTCCAGTATGGTTCTGAAATAACGATCAATTCAGGTTTTTGCCATGCTTTGATCAAACGATTAGTATCTTGGTGATGGGTAAAGTTAGCACCGCCCGCCCACCAAATCATTTTCAGCTCAGGGAAGGTGAGCGTATGGCCATTGTGTTTATACTCTGTTCCCGGTTTTTCTAAGCATTCAACAATACGCGCAACAGGGAAAGCTGTCACCGAACCTTGAACAGCCCAGTCATTACCACCTGCTGAGCTTGCACCTAGAGATGGCGACATTGCAGGTAGAACACCAGCGTCGCGTGTTGGATTACCACCATTAGAATAATGGTATGAATAACCAAAACCACCGCCAGGTAAGCCAACTTGACCAAGCATTGAAGTAAGCACCGTTAGCATCCAGTGACGTTGCTCACCGTGTTGCTGGCGTTGCATACCCCAACCCGCCATAAGCATGGTGCGGTTCTCTTTAAAGATCTTAGCCAGTAATTCCATTTGTCTTGCTGGCACACCACAAATAGCTTCAGCCCATTGTGGTGTTTTCTCGATGCCGTCTTCTTTACCCATGAGGTAGGCTTCAAATTGCTCAAAGCCTACTGTGTATTTAGCAAGAAATTCAGTATCGTGCTGTTGTGTTTTGATCAACTGGTAAGCAATACCCATCATCATCGCCACATCTGATTGCGGGTTAGGTGCAATCCATTGTGCTTTATCACCAAAAAATTCAGCGGTTTCTGAACGCATTGGGTCAATGATAATAACAGTTTTGCCTGATTTCTTTAGTTGATGGAAAAATTCAAGACCTTGACCATCGCTTGAAGACCATGCAATCTTTAACGTATTAATGGGGTTCAAGCCCCACAACACAACCACATCACTATTTTCTAAAATTACAGGGTAAGTGGTTTGTTGTTCATAGACTTCAATCGAACCAACAACGTGCGGCATAATAACTTGAGCCGCACCCGTAGAATAGTCGCCTAAGTGACCCGCATAACCACCCGACATACTCATATAACGCTGAAGTAATGTTTGCGCTTTGTGCAACACACCACTTGAACGCCAGCCATAAGAACCGGCAAAGATAGACTCAGGACCATAAGCTTTACGAATACGCATATGTTGCTCATGGATCAGCTTATAAGCCTCATCCCATGATACTTGCACAAATTCATCGCTACCACGTACACCTTGAGGAGCACTTGGATTTGCTAAATAGCCTTTACGCACCATTGGGTACTTAACACGCGCTTTAGTGTAAACCTGTGATGGTCCCGTTTGTTGCAAGCTGTTAGGTACTGTTTGTGCTAATCCATTTTTAGTTGAGATAAGCTGACCATCTTTAACTTCACAAAGCAAAGGTCCCATACGACCAGCTGTTAACACCAAAGAATCAGTACGACCAAGCGTAGCAGCATTAACCGATAACGGAGCGATAGAGGTGATCGCTAATGCACCAGCAGATGCACTTGCGCCTTTTAAAAAGCCGCGACGAGTAATAGTAGTCATAGTCACCACTCCCTTATTGATGAGTTGCCACGTCTTTCGCGTGGTTTTGGAAGAATTTAGTTAAGATCTCAAGGTTTAGTTCAGAAATATCTGTACGTGCACCCATGCTTTTTGCAACAGGGCCCCAAGAGTTAACAGTGAAGTGATTAGCAGGAATTTTAGCGTGGCAAGTTGCACAGTAAACGTTATCCAATTCTTCTGCGTAATCCCATAACGGTTGATTAGAAGCAAGAACAGGCGCATCAATCGTACCGGTTAGCTCAGCACTACGCCATTGATTACCGTAAGCGTCAGTTTTAGCCTCACCCAATTTTAATGCTTTAATACCCGCATCCGTTAAGGTCGCGATAATTGAACGTTGACCCTCACCCATGTAGATAACAGATTCTGCACCTTTCATTTGGTAACCAGAAACCATAACCGTACGCTGGTTATCTTTATGCGCGACAGTGGTTAATTCAACGGTTGGATTAATCGTCGCAAGATCAGCCATTTTAATGGTTTCAATTGGATAAACTTTTACTGCGTCTGCTTTAGTATTTTTAGCCATGTCAAAAAGGTGATCAAAAGCGGAGGTATCTAACGTAGCTTGCGGTGCAAAGTGGGCAACACCTTTATGACAGTCAATACAGGTTTGATTATTTTCTTTACCATATAAATGCATTTTCTGTGCACTTGCTGATTGGTCATAGGTTTCCATCGCATCAAGACTATGACAAGAACGACAAGTAGCTGAATCGTTTTCACGCATTTGTCCCCATACTGTTTCAGCCATTGCTAAGCGATGATCTTCATATTTGGCATCTGTATCAATTTTACCGGTAACAAATTCATGATAGATGTCTTTAGAAGCTCGAACCTTGGTAATTAAATAATCAATAGGATCTTTAGGAATATGACAGTCTGCACATTCTGCACGAATGCCTTTTTGATTACTGAAGTGAACGGAACCTTGATATTCAGCGAGTGGTTTTTGCATCGTATGGCACGACACACAAAATTCAGTGCTAGAGGTTGCATGAAGTACAGCTTGTGTACCCCCTAAGGTTATCCAACCAATAACAATGCCGAGAACAGCAATTAGAGCAATATAGCGTTTTTTCATAAGTATGATCCTTTAGTTAGCCTTAGTCGGTGTATGGCTATTTAAAGGATTTTACATTTTTATATTACACATCTACTCATAATCAGTCTTTTTTGTTCCAGTTCTGTGACTAAGCACTCATAACTAATGATTTTATTAATAGTGATTTACTTTTATTGACTTATTTATAAGCAATGGTATTTGTGTATTATGTCACAAGGTATTTTAAATTTAACGATATAAAATTAATCTATATTTTTCCAATAAATAACCAAGCCACAATAGGCTACATATTGCCTATTGTGGCTTGATTGTTCACAACTATTACCATCAGCTATTTGATGCTTTCTTATAGATAGAAATATTAAGTTGTTGAGGTAATAATTTAATATGTATCCTATTTTCTTCATATTTCTGAAATAAATATATTTTCTTAGGCGTTATTGCATTTTTTTGCTTTCGTTTTTTCATTAAATTTGAATTAATGATAGAACATAAAGATAAATATCCATGGCTATCATATGCCGCTTGGAATCGTTTATTTACTCGCTTTCTCAATTGATGCTGTTTTATTGACACACCGTTACCTAAAAGTTATTCATTTAAAAGTATTAACTATAAATAATTCATAGAGAACAATATTTACTAGTCGTAGTTAAATAAAAATAAATTTAATTATATATCTAACCCAAAAGTAAATGTAAAATTACCATAATATCGTCCGAGGGCTACATCTTGTCTTTCTTTTTTTATTTTGACTAAAATTGGCAATTTAACTTCAGAACCGCTAACTTTAATTTTAGTCGTTGATATTTGCTTCTTACCGTCTTTTACTAGCTCTTGAATATCACATTTAGGACAAACAATATTTAATGGAATATCTGCAGCGCCTAACTTTCCATTAATATGCTTTAAATTAAAATCATTACCATTAGGTATATTTAAGACTAACCCTGTAGAAAAGGACCCCTCAGCAATAACATTAAACATTGCGATCCCTTCAAGAAAAGCACTGTCTGTTTTACTGATATCAAAATCAAACTTGTGTATACCCGGCTTTTCTAATCGAACATCCATTAAATAGCCAGGTTTGTAATTTATATTAATCACTAAGTTTTTAAATTTATTTTGCCACGTCTGGACTCCAGATAAAGGCACAACAAACCCATAAGGATATGTAAATCCAAAATTAAAACTATAGATACCTTCTCGTCTATCAGCTGTAGGTAAATTATCAAAAGCATCAATTATTTTTGTCTGATCAATAGATAATATAGGACGAATAAAATGATAAGGCATTGCATTATTACTTTTTAAAACAGAACCAGAACATACAGTAGAACTCGTTGAATTAACAACAAAAGTAGTACTACCACTAATTCCAAACGAATCACATTTAGTTATTGGTGATTTTAAAGTATCCTCTTTTAATGTATTGCTTGCTTTATATTCAAGCCCAACAATCGTAATTGCATCACTTATATTGACTTTTACCCCACTAGGTCCTACCAAGCTGATATTTTTTTTATCGTATTTAAACCCTGGAGACCAAGAAGTTGCTGGTAATAAATTATTTTCAGGTTCCCAACTCGCTAGTGTTTTATAACTGGCAGAGGAAACACTAGACACTACATTTTTAAATTTTAACTCACTACCTATTATCTCACCATTTAGAATAAATGAAAAACAATTAGAAGAATACATCGCTATTAATAATAAAAGTTTTTTATTATTTAATAACTTTATTAAAAATAACTTTCTTATCATTTGCAACAACCTCTTTTTTATAAAAAGTATCATCAATTGATGAAATAAACACATCAATCATGCCTTTTCTTGCATTTTTAGGTAATAATAGTTTTCTTATTTTTCCTGGAAGCATAATAACTTTAGTACTACAATCGGCTTTAAACATAGCAGAACATTGATTGAAGAATACCTCTAACGTTGTATTACTTGTATTTTTAAGTAATACAGATTCATTCTTTTTTTCAATTGAATATGATATTTTTTTATTTTTAGCAGGAATGACAAATATACTTTCATAGCCATAACTTATTGCAACACCTTTCATTTTTCCATTTTTAGAATAAGGTGTAGGTGTAAATTGCACCGCAAAAACTGTGTCGTGATCAGGATTACATCCTTCAGCACACAAGGCTCTCACTCCTACTTTTTTCGCCATTAATGGATCAAGAATAAATTTATTTTGAGTTAATGTTGCATCCCACTCTAATAAATTGGATTTGGTATAAGGTGTCTTAACCACCTTGCCACCTTTAACTTCAACCTTTGATAGCTTAACATTAACAAAAGCAGGTTCTGCTTGATTATTTGTAACTGTATAAACGCCTGCACCATGTTCATCGGAAACTTTTAGCATCGTATCAATAGCAATTGCATGTGATATTGAAGGAAATAATAACGCTAATAATATCAATTTTTTCATTTCTAATTCCAATCCTGGTTTAATAATAATACGTAATTCGAAATTGTATCTTTCGGTACGTCAGCCGTTAACATGATGTCTGATAATTTATCTTTTATATCATTGCTTACTATTTGTTCTTGATCATAAGATACATAAACCAAATTCTTATCATCTCCAAATTTCTTCTCAATGATATTGTATTGATTATCTTTATCTAAGGATGCATAACGCCATTTATTTTTAGTTTCAAATATACCCAAATAAACATAACGCATGTCTTTTCCAGTTAGAGGATCATTCATAACTAACAGTTGATCATTATCCTCAGGAATACAATAATTCATACCTATATTTAAAACACTAATATCGCGAACTTGAGGTGTTAGACAAGTTAATATTTTTTCTTTATTTTTTAAGACAAAAGGTTGACCAGATCTAACCGCAATTTTAAATACGTTCCCGTCAATATTTTCAACATCGACACAACCTTGTCCAACACACTGAACCGCTAGAATATCTTGATCGAGTATATCTTTAAATCCACTAACAAAAGAAACAACTTTAGTTAGATTCATATCCGTTTTAACTACACTGCCAGGATAAACAAAAAATTCCGCTTTATTTTTACTCGTATTTTCGAGTGATGATGATTCAGTATCAATTTTATTGTTATATTGTGCGTATGACTTTAAAGGTACTATTTTATTATCATTATTAATATTAACATCATATTTCCGACGACCATCTTGTTCTATGGATAAAATACCATAAGTATCATTATCTTTTATATCATCTGATTTTTTAATATCTAACTTAAGATAAGCATCTGATTGTTGTCTAGTAAAATCAATGCCATCAAAAGTAATTATTTGTGTGTTATTAAATGATAAATTCTGCTGTGTCGTTCCAATAGTTGATACCGAAGCATAATAGTTAGCATCAAAGTTATTATTTTGGTAATCCGCCATAATATCTAAAGATGTATCATTAGTTTGATCTCTATCTTTTACAAAAGAAGTTCTAGCTAATGCTGAAAGAGCAATATTATCTTCTGTCAATAAATCACCAGTATCAAACTCAGAGGTAAAATCAGTAAATTTATCTTCTTGTGCGCTAGTATTAAAAGACAATTGGCTATTATTATCGAAATTAATAGTGTATCTCAAATTAAATTGGAATTCATCATCGAATTGGTTATATCGACTAACCCTACCATCATTTTTGTTATATGTAATTTCAAAGTCAAAATTATTTGCTGAATTATAATTATAGTTATAATTATTAGTTAGAGATGTGTTACTACCTTCTTCATACTTATAATAATTATAGTAGAGTCCCGTAGATAAAGACCCCGTTAACAATATTGATTTATTAATATTAATATTAGTTCGTGAGCTGCAACTTTCAGTAAAACAAGCGAGATTATCGTCATCATCAAACTGAAAATTTTCATAACCTATATTAATCCATGATGAATATAGGTTAAGAGAATTTAAATTAGATCCTTCACTATATAACTTATTATTATAGGTGATTTGAGAACCATTAATAAACGTATAATCAACAGCAGACTGAAATATAATGTCTTTCTTTTCTGATAATGTGACAGCCCCTGATAAAGTAAGACCGTCAACTAACCCATATGCTAGTTTAGCTGATGAATAAATAGAGTCATTATAATTGTCATCGTATTCATCAGAATGAGAATCATAATCATTGTTGTACCCTTCATTATTCGCTCCATTTATCAACATACCAACCTGAACACGATAATCAAAATCACCTTGTGAAAGCATTGCCGATTTTATATTATATATATTATATATTTTATCAAAGAATGTGTTGTTTCCTGATTTAACTGTAACTCTAATTTCATAAACACCAGATGGCAAATCGTTGTATGAAATTTCTTGTTGACCAGCCTTTACTGCGTACTGTTTAATATATGTACCGTTTTTTTGTATTGATAATAAGCCAGCAGATGGTACATAAATATTAACTGTCTTATATGCTTGATTCGATTTTATAAGAAGATTTCGTGATGAGCCAAAAGAAAGATCAACAGTATCAGAATCTGTAAATGATTCTATTATATCTGTTGCATTCATTGAATTATTATCTGAAAAATAACCAGCTTTGAATTCAGTAATATCTTTATTTACACTGTAAGATAATTCATTGAGATCAAATACATCATCAGCATTAGTATTGATATTGAAATCAGAACGTAAATATCCATATTTAAATCCTTGAACAAAATTATCTGATATATTTAATGATGTATCATCGTCATATTGGTTAATAAAGATAGAAGAACTATTAATTAATGCATTATTGTTATTTATATTTGATGCATATATTAATTTTGATTTTTTTTCTTTAAGTGCATTTTCGGAAAGAAAAACTCTTAACACATTTGAGTCAATATTATAGAAAAAAGCATAGCTATCTGTGGACACGATACAAGAACTTGGTATTCCTTGACATTCGTTTGTATTCAAAACACCTTCACTAGATAACAAATCAGATAATATTTTATTTACATATTTCCCTTTGATATTATTACTTTCTAACAGCTTTTTAAAATCCTTAATTGCTAATTTATCGTTTTGATTTAATCGTACTTTATTATATGAACTGATTAATGCTTGTTTGCCAAAGTCACCAGAAGGAAAAACAACTTTAACTACTTTATTCTCCTCATTAAACATTTCTTTAAATTCATCAGGAATATTATCATAATTCAAATTATCAGGATATGCCACAGTTGAATATAGGCATAAAAAAAAGACAGTAAATACTAGATGACTTTCTCTCATATCGATAGCCCAACCATTAGTGTCATTTTACCTTCACAATTTTTATAATTATTAATAAAATCAGTGACTGGTATTTTTGAAAAAGAAAGATTAATATTTTTTATACTAGCCTGTGTTTCAGAGACAACATCATCGAACTCTTGCCATAGCAACGGATTTATACTATTCACTTCTACGAGATCTCCCATATTATTAGTTATAGCTAATACCGGCGGTTCATAATAAATAGTTTTTCCGTTATTTAATAAACAAGACGCATCATTTTCTACAAGATTAATATCATAATAAAAACTTTCAGCTCGATCTGAAGGTATATCAGTATTAACCGTTAATGTGGAATTAATATCATGGAATCGTTCCTGACTTTCATCATAAATAACCGTAAAATTATTTGGCGATATCGCAACAGATTTAACCTTAAACCCAGCAGCAGATGGTGTCACATCGGCCTGCAACAGAAAATCAAGAGTAAATTCTGTCTTAGCAAAACAATTGCTAACAAAAAAATTACATATTAATACTATTAGAATTTTTTTAGACAAAATACACCCCTGAAATTATTATCCAGCTTAATAAAATAAAGATTAGGCATCATAGATGCCTAATCTTAATATAATATTATGCTACTGTAGCTAGAACATTAGCATTTACAACTAGAGGCTCAAGTAGGTTCAGCGAAGTCGCTGAAGTTACAGGAGCTACACTGTTTACACTTAACGTAACAGTTGAAACAGCGCTAACACCAGCTTTAGACGTTAGTTCTGTACCTGATGCGATATCAGTCATTTTAATATCCATACCCGCTGTAGAGTTTGCACCCCATGAAGCAGAAATACCATCGGCATCAATTGTCCAGTTTGTAGCGAACAATTCACCAGCAGTTTTAGAACCAGAACCTTGATCCCAGTATAAGCGAGACTCAAGAACGATAGGTGTTTTAGTTTCAAACGTACCATCGCCTTTAACTGTTAGAACACCGTCTTCTACAGCGCCAGAACGAGCACCAGTAATTACGATGTCGTCACCAGGGATAACTTTAGCAAAGCCGCTCCACTCAAGGAATGTAGATGAAAAATCACCTTTTACTGGAGTAGGTGCAACTGCTGGTGTTGGTGCTGCTTGAGATACAGCAGAGAAACCAAATGTAGCTGCTAATACTGTTGCTAATACTAATTTATTCATTGAGACTAACTCCGTTAAACGTCTTATGTTATTAAACGTTTTAATTATTCAGTCACACCATGTGACCGATGGGACATATATTAGTATCAATAGGAAATGTAATTAATAGCATTTTAAAATATAGGCATACAAAACTGCTATTAACAATAACAGGTCGATTTAATTACAATCGCGCCAGCATCTATTTTAATGCTTCATTAATCATGATGACATTTAATGTATAAATAATAACTTAAGTATTATTCATACTAGCGGAAGCAGATTTCCGTTCACTATTTCTAAATCAGCTTTATTTATAAGTGAGGCTACATGTTTAATATAAAAAAGTGCTTATTTTTCATTCTATTACCACTATCCCTTATAGGGTGTGGTGGTGAAAATGAAGAGCAATTGTCGCAAGAAAATATTGCAATAAATGCTCAGGATTTACTAACTTTTGCACCAATAAAAAACACACAAATCATAGATCTTAGACAAAAAGTAACCGCAGAAAACAACCAAAATTTAATTATAGAAAATGTAGAAAGTATCGACAATAACTGTGCCTTTAATAAAAATGATATAAATGGCTTAACATTTAAGGTTACAACTGATGGCGCAAATATTTGCCGCTTTAAATATAATGTAAAACCAGCATCATCACAGTATAAGGGAACAAGTGAAGCTATCGTCCAAGTTGTCGTAACAGATGACTATACCAAAGGTGATTTTTTACCGCCCGTTTCACGTACAATAACCGAATCAGATTCATTAACACTTGATGCTAAAGATTTATTAATAGAAACAGGATTTAAAATTGATCCTGACTCAGTATATTTGACGGGTGAGACAAGCTCTTCAGATATAGGAAGTTTGACATTTGTTGATGTGTCTTCAATAACTTATCAAGCACCAACTGATACCACGGGTACGGTAAGGATTTTTTATACTGAAATCGATTCGATAAATAATATAGCAAGGCCAGGTGTAGCCTATATAGCAATAGGTCAAAAAGGTAACTATAATCCTGTCGCTTTAGATGCTCGAATAGATCCAACTGATTTAACAAAGGGTGATATAACTATAGATATATCAAGCTATATCAGTGATCTAGATAAAACTGACTTACTTCAGTTAATCGATGTAAAGACATTTAATGGCTCCGTCAAAATTAACTCAGAACATTCATTCATATATACTCCTCATAGAACAGGCGTAGAAGTTCTAACTTATATTATATCCGATCATAATGGCGGCTATGGCATCGGTACATTATCTTTTGAGGTTATGCCATATGAAGCCATTATAGATAAGGAGCAAAAACTTCTTTTCACTCCGCCGTTAACAATAGAACAAGTATCAGCAACAAATGGTATATTTACTAATACATATCAAGAGAAAGGAGTAACAGGCATAATCGGTGTTTATCCAACATTTGATAAAGTATTAGCAGAAGCATATTGCTTGACGAAGGGTATGAGTATTGCATCTTTAACTGCATTACAAAAAATGAGAGAAAATGTACTACTCAATGAATCAATTTTTTCAACTAAATATCTTTGGCATAGTGGAAAACCTTATTTAACACATGATAGTGATGCAATCAGTCTTGATACTGGAAAAGTAGAATCTACTATTGATGGTTATTTTTCATGTGCTGACACTCTTGTTTCACGTAGTTGGAGCTTTGTATCTTCATACTATGGTGCTCAATATAATGTACCAACGACGGTATATATATCAGCAAAAACAGCTTCTGGTGGCTCCATTTTTTTAGCAAAAGATCAATACAATTTAAATTATAGTGTTGAATCAATGAATGTAAATGGTGAATTAATAGATCTTAGCCGTGTAGATGACTTTATTACTGTAGAAATAGTCGGTAATGAGATTACCGTGAAAAAAGCAAACACTGGATCTGAGTTTGCTGTCAATGTGACCCTTAATATTTCAGATCCTATTGCAGGCTCTTCCAAGACTAAAATTATATTAGGCATTACCGTTTGTCCTAGGGATATAACCGATCCCCCTGAAGCAAATAGACTTGGTTGTATATTTCCAGTTGAAGGCCGAAAAAATGAGATCTTCACGCTTGCTTTATCAAATACTCTACTTCGCTCGGTTGGAATAGAACCTGATGTTTACAACCATATAGGTAATCGCGACATAGGGGCCGGATTTAATAATTATAGAGGTATTACATGGCAATTACCTACAATCCCAGAAGAAGACAGAGCCGAATGGTTAAATGTTATTAATCAAGCTTGTGATGCTATGAATAAATTAAAACTGGCTGGCAGATCAAATTGGAGTGCGGGCGCAAATAATCTGCCGGATAGAAGAGTTAAAAAATATTTTCGCTTGGGTAGCAGCGATGCTAAAGTCGCTAAATCTTATGTAAACTGGATGCATGATATTGATCATGGAAAATATGGCGCGGTAGCTTGGTATGGGCAAGGATATGTTAACGCATATCCAAACAAATCAACGGTTGCAAATCAAAATATGGATATTGATATATTTGACGTGCAAGGCTCATCATACTCGATCGATACAATATCATTTGTATCTTGCTGGTCAAAAAATTAATTATTCACAACCAAGGTATGGCAGTATGTCTCATTTACTTAAGATTAATGTCTCATCCTAAAATAGATTGATAACTATGAAGGCTAAGTACATAGTACTTAGCCTTTTTCATGTTTTTAATTTGGCA
Source organism: Photobacterium iliopiscarium (assembly GCF_003026395.1). Lineage (GTDB taxonomy): Bacteria > Pseudomonadota > Gammaproteobacteria > Enterobacterales > Vibrionaceae > Photobacterium > Photobacterium iliopiscarium. Next base: position 413,599 of record NZ_PYOO01000001.1, read on the forward strand.
TTTACATTATCAAGATTTAAATATATTGTTTATAATCAGATCTTCATAGTTATATTCATAGCTATTAACAATTTTTTTGTAAAATTCTCGTACAATTAAAAATAACGATAAAATGGATAAAAATAGAGCTAACAACAAAGAAATCGACCAAAAAATAAGGATATTAAAAAACAAACTTACGTAGTCGTATTGAAGATATAGAAGAACAACGAGAATGGAATTATTAATATCTACACTTTTACTTATTAAACGTTAAAACATTATTATTGATCCGTTTAACTCAGTTGTAATACCGTATAATCTCTTTAGTAATTAAAACTTTAGCTTCATTCGATAAATAATAACCTGCCGTTAGCATCCATTTAATTCTAAACTTCTGAAAAACGTTCCATTAGTGCCCCCCAACAGTTTCCACATCGATACATACTTTGTGCCATTTAATATCATCAAAGTAATCGGTGAATTTTTATTTGTATAATGACAACCTTAATTTGGATGAAATATAACATATTTAGCGCTCCCTCGAACTTCATAAGCACCGGGCTGTCCTTATAGATCTGCCTGACGTTACGGACATCAAGGTACAAACCAGTTGTCTTGATTAAATATATATTATGTCACCACACAAAAAAAACGGTTTGCTTTAGATGTAATCTAAAATAACGCTCATCTTTAAAGCTATCGCTTTCTCATCACCACAATACCAGTCAATGTATAAATTAACTCGAAAGATAATAAATCAGACAGTATTTCAATTTAATTTTGTTTTCAATGATTAATAATATTTAAAGCTTGTAATTTTTCCATTGGAACATATTGTTCCACCATATTATTACTTCAGCTTAACAAGCTTGCACATATCATTGTTGCATATCCACCCCAACAACATCATAGTTTTCTTGTCTCGTATAACCTTTATCTAAGACTAAATTAACAACGTCATGCTTGAATGCAAAGTTGTCCGATCTTCCTAATTATGTACACCATCTTTCTAAAGAGTTTTTATACTCTTTAGAAAGACAAATTCATTCAACCACAACAGCTGAAAATATAGGAAAAATTCTTACTATAGCCTATAATCTACGATATAAATTTAGAGATATTAGGTTTCTAGTAATCAAGATCATCAACCATTAAAAAAACCAAAATATACATTTCGTTTTTTATAAAATTAAACACATATAGAGACTAAAGCATCCTCATTAACAACAATTTGTAATTCTAAACTATATATTAAACGGATTCATCGCTGTATTTTTTATATTTATAATTACTTTCTAACAATGACAGGCAACCCACAACACAACCTAAGTCACTGATACTTAACCAATAAAATCATGATCACCCAATTTTATATAACACCAATTATAACCTTATAAAAAAATGGTTATAGTAATAGCATATTAATTTAGATTAAAGGTTTAATGCTATTATTAATAAATAAAAAACAAATCACTGCTTTAGGTCATGGGAATATATTTGATACAATCAAAAAATTTAATACAATCAAAAATTTTTATATGTGCTCATTGCATCCTAAGCGCGTTTTTAATATACTTAAGATGTAAAAAAATGATAGATAACTTTAAAAATTTACTTAAACAATATAGAATTGATAACAATTTATCTCAAAATGATTTTGTGGATATATTTATTTTATCTAATAACTTTTTATTAAAATTAGATACAGTTACATTAAGTCGTTGGGAAAATGGTAAAACAATACCATCTATTGAAAAAAAATGAACATTATGAGGACACTAAATCTACTCAGTCCATATATAGATAGTATTCGTGGATTTGATAAAATAACTAAAGTAGAAGAATTCATCAACATTCGGTTTGGTTTTGAATCAAAGCAATATGAAAGACTTAACGAGATAGATATAACACATAAAATAAAATTTGAACATATTACAGATAAAAAAAATTTACATACACATATAGAAAAATACTTAATGCCTGAAACAATAAAGCTTATTAATATCGAACCACCTCTAACTTTAAATGTTGGACATTGGTTTTTAAATGATAGAACAGAAGCATTTTTCATTCATATGTTTGTAAATGAAAACATATATGACTATGACTATGACAATATAAATTCAATTATTTTTCTTGAACAAGTCGCATCTACAAGACTTTTTTACAAATTATGCATCTTAAGTGCATTCAATACTCTTTTAAAACATAATCATATAGATCATATCTTTTCATTTATTAAAACTAAATTTATTTTAAAACAAGCTTTAGCTCTTGGTGGGAAGGTAATTACCTCTATTAATAATAGATCAGCGCCTCCCCCAAACAATGAAGCATTGTTGAAACATACAATAATAGTAAAAATAGATATCATTAAATTATTATCTAATAAGGATTTTTTATTTTTTTGCTTACAAAGTCGTGTTGAACTAGAAGCCAACAATTAAAAATTATTAATTCAAATAAACAATGCTGATTTTTAACTCAGAGTATTAATTAATTTTCAAAAAACCATTATTAACAATACAAAAAAAATAACTATTTTTTGTATATATTTGAATATTTTTAAAATATTAAATATACATTAATAAAATCTATAAAAAGTGCTAAGGCTATAACACTTAGCACTTTTTATACATATGATATTAATTACCATTATTTGAAAATGTAATCCAATTTCAGAAAAGCATCTCTATACACAAATTTATGCAAATATACGGGACTGAAAAACGACGTAGAGAACGTGTGGAAAAATGGTTATATTTGCCCTGAATGTTATTCTAAAATTTATTGTTAACTTAAATCTCAACCATTATATCAATGCAATAAATGTCACCATCAAACATCATTGACATCTAGTACTCTTTTTTCTCATTCAAGATTACCGTTAATCACATGGTTTCTCAAAATTTCCTCATCGTCCAAGATAGAAATAGTATTTCAGCATTAGAGCCAAAACGAAAATTGATCTATATTATACAATTAGATGATGTTTAAGGGAAACAAGGATGCGGAGCTCAAAAGAAAACACCTTTAGTATATGCAATCTCTTTGAATGAAGAAGTCCATCATGCTACTAAGTGTTGCTTCTTGTTTTAATAGATTAATAGCCGCTGAGATTATTCATGGTTCATTATCAAACAATGGTAAGGAGCTTTATCAATATGAAGCTGCATTTCATTGAGTAGATGCCATGATTGGTAATGTTAATAACTCAATAAAAGGGACATATCACGCGATTAGAGAAAAATATATTCCTCGTTGTCTTGATGAATTCTGTTTTAGATTTAACTATCAGTTCTGAGTTGAAGACACATTCAACACACTAATTAAGTGTGGAGCACAATCATTACCGATACCTGAAAGGTTATTAACATTGGCTGAGTCTCGGTTTAATCTTTATATTGAAACCTCTAATATATCATCTATAGTCATTGGCTTATGAAAGAAATAGCCTTGGCATAAATTAACACCTAAGTCTTTAACTATACGGTAGGTTTCTAAATTTTCAATACCTTCAGCAACAGTTTGTAACCCCATACTTTGTGTTAAATCAACTAAATGCTCTATTATTTTTCTATCTGAATAATTTGTCGTAATATTTTCAATAAACATTTTATCTATTTTTAGTTCAGTAAATGGAATAGCTCTTAACCGTGACAAAGAAGAATATCCAGTGCCAAAATCATCGATGGACAAACCAAAACCGAGCAATTTTAATTTTTCAATATTTTCTAATGATGTTTTTGTTTCAATATATTCAACATTTTCTGTTATTTCTAAGGTTACATTCTTATTAGGTATACAATTATCTTTACATTTATCACGCAACCAACGGTATAGATAAGGAACATTTAATGTACTCGGGGAAATGTTAATAGATATTTTTTTCAGTCTATGATTATAATTTAAATCTTTTATCGCTTGATTAGCAGAAAAAAAGAAAAGTTCACTAATCAAATTCTCTCTCTCTGCACTTGCGATAAAATGTTCTGGACTGATATCGCCTAAATATGGGCTATTAAATCTTAATAAAACCTCAACACCATTAAGTGAGTTATCCTCTACATTATAAATTGGTTGATAATTATTAATGAATAAATTATGACTCAAACCATCAATTATAGTCTTTTTTGTTATTACACTTTTTTGATTACACATAAGAAATAAACCATTAGAGATAGTACCCACAGGTTACCTTTCATGCATGCCATATCGTAATAGCATCTTTAATTTAAGATATAGTTTAATGCTATATCTTACAATAAAAACATTTGATTTTTACATGTGGTTAGCATTAGTATTACTTATGTTAATGCTATGATTAGAGGTATCAAGTGCAAGATAATTTCATCACACTCATAAAAAAACACAGAAATGACAATGACTTATCTCAAAATGATCTTGTTGATATATTGACTTTAAATGATGATTTTTTATCTAAATTAGATGTAGTAACTTTAAGCCGTTGGGAAAATGAAAAAACAGCACCTTCGTTGGAGAAAAAAGTAAGGATAATGCGAAAGCTAAATTTACTTGTTCCCTATATATATTCAATTAGTAGCATTTCTATAAATGAAAATATGATAGAAAAATCATTAAAAGTAAGATTTGGGATAGAAATAAACAGATATAAAAAAATCAACAATTTTAAAAGCTCAAATAATATTTCATTTAAATTATCAAAAAACAGACATAATCTTAATGATAATATTAGTGAATGTTTAGGAATTCAAAAAAATGAACATTTTAAATTGAACGATAAATGGCCAATAACCGTCGGCTGTTGGTGTTTAGATGATATCATAGAAGCTTTTTTTATACATTTATATACAAATGACAAAATTTTTAATTATGGCCACAGTGATAACTTAAGTGATTTATATATAAAAAATGTTAATGGTAAAATCAATAGTATTGCAGTTTTAGAGCACGTGACATCAACTAAAGATTATTATAAATTATCTACATTGTGTTTATTTGATACTCTCATTAAGAATAATGACTTAAAATATGTTTTTTTTTATGTGCGTACTGATTTTTTTTTAAAATTAATTGTCTCTGGTGGCGGAGAAAAAATAGCAACAGTCGCAGAACCTGATTCTATATTAAATGAATATAGTGATTTGAATTTTTTACATATAATAAAAATAGACACCATAACCTTATTATCAAACAAAAATTTTTTAAACTTTTGTTTAAAAAGTTATCATAGTTTAAAAAGAAATAACCCTACTCTTTTAAAGAAAATATATGAAACATCAATCCATACAGAAATATAAAAACACAAAAAAATCCCTGCTCTCGGTACAGAACAGGGACTTTAGATAGTGACGGTAAACTTACGTTCACCAATAATAAATAACATCCTGTATATCTATTATATTGTCCCTTGGTATTAGGCTGGAGACCTATAGAGACGGGAACCAGTAAGCATAAGACAATAACCACACGTTATCGTTATGGTGATTTAACCATAACGCACGGTTAGCGTTTTATTCCAACTGGTTTAACGGCGCATTTGTTTCTGAGTTAATTCAACCGCACGTAATTGTGCCATTGCTTTTGCCAGATCCATTTCCGCCATTGCGAAGTTAACATCATCAGCATGCCTGTTGATATTTTCTTCGGCAGCGCGGCGAGCTTCATCAGCGCGGGCTTGATCGATGTCCTTCCCATGCATTGCCGTATCGGCAAGTACAGTTACTACGTTGGGCTGAACTTCAACTATACCGCCAGAAATATAAAGGATTTCTTCGGGATCCTTCAGATTTGTGACAAAGCTTGCTACACCAGGTTTTAATCGGCTTAATAACGGAGAGTGACCAGGGCGAATACCCAACTCACCATCGGTGCCTGAAACTGCCAGCGCGTGGGCTGGACCAGAGAACAAAGATCCCTCAGCACTTACGATATTGAGTTGGAACGTGTTCTCTGTAACGCCAATAGCCATAATGACTCCTTAAGCCTTATAAGGTTTTCGCTTTTTCGAGTACATTATCAATGCCACCACAGTACAAGAATGCTTGTTCTGGAATGTCATCATACTCACCGCTTAATAAGCCTTTAAAGCCTATGATTGTCTCTTTAAGAGAAACAAAAATACCTTTTTGACCTGTAAATACTTCCGCTACGTGGTAAGGCTGCGTTAAGAAACGTTCAATCTTACGTGCACGAGATACAGTTTGCTTATCTTCTTCAGATAGCTCATCCATACCAAGAATAGCGATAATATCTTTTAATTCTTTATAACGCTGAAGCACAGTTTGTACGCCACGAGCAACATCATAATGCTCTTGACCAACAACTAATGGATCAAGTTGACGAGATGTTGAATCCAGTGGGTCAATCGCAGGGTATAGACCTAATGCTGCAATATTACGTGACAATACAACCGTCGCATCAAGGTGAGCAAACGTAGTTGCTGGTGATGGGTCAGTTAAGTCATCGGCAGGTACATATACTGCTTGAATAGAGGTAATAGAACCTGTTTTAGTCGATGTAATACGCTCTTGCAATACACCCATTTCTTCAGCAAGTGTTGGTTGGTAACCTACCGCTGATGGCATACGACCTAGCAGTGCTGATACTTCTGTTCCAGCCAAAGTGTAACGATAAATGTTATCGATAAATAACAATACATCACGGCCTTCATCACGGAAACTTTCTGCAACAGTTAAACCCGTTAATGCAACACGTAGACGGTTACCAGGGGGCTCGTTCATTTGACCATAGACCATGGCTACTTTATCCAAAACCCCTGCTTCTTTCATCTCGTAATAGAAGTCATTACCTTCACGAGTACGCTCACCAACACCGGTAAATACTGATAAACCTGAGTGCGCTTTAGCGATGTTATTGATAAGTTCCATCATGTTAACTGTCTTACCTACACCCGCACCACCAAACAGACCAACTTTACCACCTTTAGCAAACGGACAAATAAGGTCGATAACCTTAACGCCAGTCTCTAATAATTCAGAGCTGTTTGATTGTTCTTCATAAGAAGGTGCTGCGCGGTGAATGGCATATTTTTTCTTTTCACCAATTTCACCACACTCATCGATTGGAGCACCCAATACGTTCATGATACGGCCAAGAGTTTCTTCACCTACAGGTACAGAAATTGGCGCTTTAGTATTAACCACTTCTAAACCACGACGAAGACCGTCTGATGAACCCATTGCGATACAACGTACAACACCGCTACCAATTTGCTGCTGCACTTCTAGAACAAGTGCTGCATGCTCACTGTCACTCAGGGTAAGCGCATCATATACTCGTGGCACGCTATCTTGATTAAATTCAACGTCAACGACAGCGCCGATGACTTTGACAATCTTACCAGTACTCATTTGATGTCCTTAAAATTCTGTTTAAACGGCTTGTGCCCCAGAGACGATTTCACTTAGCTCTTGGGTAATTGCTGCTTGACGGGCTTTGTTATATACAAGCTGAAGATCATTAATCAGCTCACCCGCGTTATCTGTTGCAGCTTTCATTGCAACCATTCGTGCTGCTTGTTCACAAGCGATACTCTCAACGGTGCCTTGATAGACTTGTGATTCGATATAACGAAGCATCAATTCATTGAGGATCGGTTTAGGATCAGGCTCATAGATATAATCCCAACGGCTTGCTTTATTCACATCGTCTGATGCTTCTTGTTCAAGCTTAGGGTTAGGTAACAACTGGATTACCTTTGGCATTTGCACCATGGTATTTACAAATTGGTTGTAAACGAGGAACAAACGGTCAATTTTACCTTCGTCGAAAAACTCCAACATGGCATTAACCGGGCCTAAAATATCTTCCAGTTTTGGTGAATCACCAATACCTGATGTTTGTGCAATCACGTTGCCGAAGCGATGAAAAAACGAAATTGCTTTTGAGCCGATCAAGGTGGTATCTACATCAACCCCTTGATCTTGCCACTGGCGCATATCTGCCAGCGCTTTCTTGAACAAGTTAATGTTCAAGCCACCACACAATCCTCGGTCTGAGGAAATAATGATGTAAGCTACTCGTTTTACTTCACGCTCTTCAAGATAGGGATGTTTATATTCCAACGAACCGGAAGTTAAGTGTCCGATCACCTTACGCATATTCTCTGCGTAAGGGCGGGTTGCTTCCATGTTATGTTGAACTTTACGCATCTTACTTGCGGCAACCATTTGCATTGCACTAGTGATCTTTTGCGTATTTTGTACGCTAGCGATTTTAGTGCGGATCTCTTTTGCATTTGCCATGGTTAGCTCCTATCTACATTCATACTACGTCGTTCGGACGGAAAGTATTTTCGTTACTTAGTACGACTGCGTATCAACGAATGTTTTTAGAAGCTGATGTAAACTTGCTTCGATATCATCGTTGTAATTACCTGATTCATTAATTGAAGCAAGCAACTCTGCATGTTGACTCTTAGCAAACGCCATTAATGCTTCTTCAAACGCACCAATTTGAGATAACTCAACACTGTTTAAATAACCTTTCTCAGCAGAGAAGATAGCAAGTGCTTGCTCCGCTACAGACATTGGCGCGTACTGCTTTTGCTTCATCAGTTCTGTTACTTTCTCACCGTGATCAAGCTGCTTACGGGTCGCATCATCAAGGTCAGATGAGAACTGAGCAAATGCTGCAAGTTCACGATACTGTGCCAATGCTGTACGAATACCACCAGACAGTTTCTTAATGATCTTAGTTTGCGCAGCACCACCAACACGAGACACTGAAATACCTGGATCTACTGCTGGACGTAAACCTGCATTAAACAAGTTAGTCTGAAGGAAGATCTGACCATCAGTAATCGAGATTACGTTTGTTGGTACGAAAGCAGATACGTCACCCGCTTGGGTTTCGATAATCGGCAATGCGGTTAATGAACCAGTTTTACCTGTTACTTCACCATGAGTAAATTGCTCAACATAGTGTGCATTTACACGTGAAGCACGTTCTAGCAAACGGGAGTGAAGGTAGAAAACATCACCAGGATAAGCTTCACGGCCTGGTGGACGCTTAAGCAATAGTGAAATTTGACGGTAAGCGACAGCTTGTTTTGATAAGTCATCATAAACAATCAATGCATCTTCACCGCGGTCACGGAAATATTCGCCCATAGTACAACCAGCATAAGGTGCTAGGTACTGTAGTGCGGCGGCTTCTGAAGCAGAGGCAACCACGATAATAGTATTTTGTAGTGCGCCGTTTTCATCTAACTTACGTACTACGTTAGCAATAGTTGATGCTTTTTGACCGATAGCGACATAAACAGAGTAAATACCAGAATCTTTCTGATTAATGATGGCATCAATCGCCATCGCTGTTTTACCTGTTTGACGGTCACCGATGATAAGCTCACGCTGACCACGACCGATTGGTACCATTGCATCAACTGCTTTGTAGCCGGTTTGAATAGGCTGATCAACCGACTTACGGTCAATAACACCTGGAGCAATGATTTCTACCGGCGCAAAACCGTCATTATCAATAGCGCCTTTACCATCAATAGGTTGACCTAGGGTATTAACCACTCGCCCTAATAAGCCTTTACCTACGGGTACTTCAAGGATACGACCAGTACCTGTTACTTTCATGCCTTCTGCAAGGTCAGCATAAGGACCCATTACTACCGCACCTACAGAGTGACGCTCTAAGTTAAGTGCTAACGCATAACGGTTGCCAGGTAGTTCAATCATCTCACCTTGCATAACATCAGCAAGACCATTGATACTAATAATACCGTCGCTTACAGAGACGATAGTCCCTTCGTTACGTGCTTGACTTGTCACGTTGAAGGTTGCGATTCGTTGTCTAATTAAATCGCTAATTTCGTTCGAGTTTAGTTGCATATCTATTACCTATTACGCCTGAAGGCTCGTTGCGAGTCGGTTGATAGAGCTTTTAAGCGTACCGTCAATCACCAGTTCTCCAGCGTTGATCAGTATGCCGCCTATTAGCGTTTCATCGATGTGGCAATCAAGCTCAACACTACGATTTAATTTTTTCTGCAGCGCCTGTACTAAATTGGCTTGTTGTTGAATGCTTAATGGCTCAGTAGTAGTGACATGCGCAGTAACCATGCGTTCATAATCATCTTTAAGCTCATGAAACAATTCGACAACCTGAACGATCACATTTAGCCGTCCATTTTCAGCCATTACTTTGATCAGGTTCTGGCCATGTTCGTCCAGTAGACCTTCACAAACGCCCAAGAACATGTCAGTAAACGCTGCTGAATCATTAGCACCAAACTGTTCGCTGTCTTCAATCTGCTGAGCAATGATTGGTTGACTAGCAACCGTTGCTGCGATGGTCAACATTTGCTCCCATTGTTCCAATGCCTGATTAGCAACCGCATAATCAAATGCGGCTTTGGCATAGGGCTGAGCAATGGTTAGTGGATCTGACATAATGTGCTCTCCGCTTACATATCCGTGATAAGTTTATTAACGAGATCGCGGTTAGCATCAGTATCCAAATTGCGATTAATCAGTTTCTCAGCAGTTTCAATGACCATATCGGACATTTCAGCACGTAGTTCCTGACGAATGCGATTACGTTCGCTTTCTAACTCTGCTTGACCTTGCGCTACAAGACGGGCTTTTTCTTTCACGCCTTCAGCTTGGGCATCTTCGATAATCTGTGCTCGACGCTTATTACCTTGTTCAACTAACTCACTCGCACTTTTCTTCGCATCTTCAAGAACTTTGGCACCATTCGCTTTTGCGATGTCGAGTTCTTTCGCTGCGTTTTCAGTATGAATAAGTCCGTCTGCAATATCACGTTGGCGTTGTTCTATCAACGCGGTAAGCGGCGGCCAGACATATTTCATGCATAACCAAACAAAAATCACAAAGGATATTGCTTGACCAAGCATGGTTGCATTTAAATTCATACCATCCTCACTATTTAAATAACGTTATGATAAATAACGGTAGTTTTAGCTATTAAGCCACAGCAAAGATGATGTAAAGACCAATACCAACACCAATCATAGGAACCGCATCGACAAGACCCATCATGATAAAGAACTGTGTACGTAGCATTGGCATAAGATCCGGCTGACGTGCAACACCTTCAAGATATTTACCTGCTAAGTTACCAATACCAGCAGCCGCACCCGCAGCGCCCAAACCAATCAGTAGTGCACCAGCAACATAAAGAACTGCACTTACAATATCCATGAATGACTCCAAAATTATTAAATAGTTAAAACGTAAATCGAACTTAGTTTATTAATGTTCTTCTGTTGCCATCGCAAGGTACACAACGGTTAGTACCATAAAGATGAAGGCCTGAAGGAACACAATAAGAATATGGAATAATGCCCATGGAACGCTGAGCGCCCATTGCATCCACCACGGCATCAACGCAATTAGGATGAAAATCATTTCACCTGCATACATGTTGCCGAACAACCGAAGACCGAGAGAAATTGGTTTTGAAATTAATGTTACTAACTCCAAAACTAAGTTCACCGGGTAAAGCCATGGACTTTCAAAAGGTTGTGTCGTGAGTTCTTTAATAAAACCACTTAATCCTTTTGCTTTTAACGTGTAAATTATGATTAACATAAATACACCAAGCGCCATCGACATCGGTACATTGACATCCGCTGAAGGTAATTCACGGAAATGCTCAAAACCAAGTAGGCGAGCAAGTGCAGGAATAAAATCAACCGGTAATAAGTCAATTGCGTTCATCAAGAAAACCCAAACAAAAATAGTTAATGCCAATGGCCCAATTAACTTATCTTTGGTTTGAAAAATTTCCGTAACAAGGTTATTTACAAATTCATAGGTTATCTCAATGAAACATTGCAATTTACCAGGAACACCACTGGTTCCTCGTGTAGCAACATATCTAAAGACACCGATAAACAGTAAACCTAACAACCAAACCATGAGCATGGAGTCAATATTAATGCTCCAAAAACCCTTACCCACAGTGAAGAATGTTAGATGGTGCTCAATATAATCGTGAGCGGTAGTTACTGATTCCACCTTACGTCATCCTAAATTGAGGTTTGTTAAGTATCGGAGTTAAAAAGCACCCTAAAAATGTAACGCTATACGCTAACAGCATAATTTTGTTATCAACGGGTATAAAACGAACCACAGTTAATATCATTAAAGCGGTATAAACCCATTTAACTAGCGAGTTAAGCTTGGCTAAATATCTGATACTAACGTCTGTATTCATCTTCAATTTATATGCCGCACTACCAAGTCCAAGCAATGAAGGAATAACAGCGATCGCCACACCTATAATTGCAGATTTCACACCAAACGAATTATTTGTAATACAAATAGATATTATAAATAAAAATCCAACTATTAATTGGCCGAGTAATATGATTTTTGCTGCAGAAATAATATCGTTACAACCTGAGTCTGCTTTCATATTTAAATCCTCTACACCGACTGTATCGTAGTTATTATTGCTCCTTTCTTTAATGGTATTTATTACAAAAAATATAAAACCATTAATTAATTTCTGTTTATATCAGGTTACACATCAAGCCTGTATCAAAACTGAATATATTTTCAAATATTTTCACATCACAATAAAACATCCGACCCTGCCACTTCACTCAATATATAAAACCGAGTTCTACATATTAAGTAATTTTACTAATAGGCTTATTATTCAATGTGTTTAGACCTATATTTTGCGATATGAAATTTACGTGATCAATTTTGGGATAGCCATTAAAATAAATGCAAACAATGATTACCATTTTTGGTGCTTGATGTTGCAACCTAATATTCACATTATAATGTGCAAAATTCGCATAAATAATCATTAACATTCTTTAACTTTATTTTACATAAAAACATATCGCTCATTATGCTAATTGTATTAAAAATTGTTATTTTCCCGACAATTGCACTATCTGAAATTTTAAAAAAATAATTCGACCACATTTATGAAATTATTTAACTAACAAAAAAACACTAAAAAGAAACCAAAAAGAAACTAAATTATAATGAATAAAAAGAATGACACATTCATCATAAAGGCAAAAAATCGCCACCAAGAACAGTACAGTTATGCTTTTTTTAATTATATAAATGCCAAAACTAAAGGCATCATTACTTGCAAAATCCATGGGAATTTTGAACAACGCCCTGATGTACACCTTACTGGACATGGCTGTCCTGCTTGTTCTGGTAAACTAAAAAGGAATTTAAGTGACTTTATCGCCCAAGCAATGACTATTCACAACGATAAATATACCTATGAAGAATTTATATATAAGAGGACGTCATTAAAAGGCGTTATTTTTTGTCGTATTCATGGTAATTTTGAACAAAGCCCTAATGCGCATCTTGCAGGAAAAGGCTGTCCAAAATGTGTTGCGTCTTATCATTACTCACAAACTGTCTACATAGAAAAAGCAAATAACATTCATCATAATCGCTACCAGTATTCCAATATCAACTATATCAATGCACTTCAAAAAATAGACATAACTTGTCTTATTCATGGGAATTTCACTCAACGAGCAGATACACATTTACGAGGTAGCGGCTGCCCAAAATGTGCAAAAAACAACCATAAAAAAACCACAAAACAATTTATCGTTAATGCAAAAAAAATTCATGACAATCAATATAACTATTCATTATTTGAATACCATAATATGAGGACAAAAGGCGCAATTATTTGTACTATTCATGGTCAATTTCTTCAATTACCAACCAACCATCTTGCCGGTAGTGGGTGTCCAAAATGTGCATTACAAAGAAGAAAAAAAATCAATAATATAAATAAACAACCACCCATTAAACTATTACAATCTTATTAAACCACACCAAAGCAATGCTTTATTTTACCACCAACAAAAAACAGATAAATATACCTCCTTTATATAAGTTGAAGCATCATATTAAATATTGGCATAACAAGATGGTTACGCTATCAAATATAACCCCTTACTCTTTGACATTTTATAATGAATAGATCTGTGATATAGCAGCGGTGGGTACTAACAAAAAAATTTAATTAATGTAAAGGCCGTCTCAGTACGTTGTGCTTATCTTGAAGTAACCACACTCTTAATCAATCTGCTCGAATCACACGAAATTCGACGGTGGGTTATCTGACCATTGTCAGTTACACTACGACGACTCACTCAACATCTTAAATTAGTCACTCAGACGGCATATACCATGACACAGAAAAATAACCCGCTACACGGCATTACCTTAGAGAAAGTATTGGTTGAACTTGTAGAGCATTATGGCTGGAATGAACTAGGAGCACGGATTAACATTCGTTGCTTTAATGATGATCCAAGCATCAAATCAAGTCTTAAGTTCTTACGTAAGACTGAATGGGCACGTACTAAGGTTGAAAGCTTGTATCTTGATATGGTTCGCTAATAACCAGATATAAAAAAGCCGCTACATTCTTCGCTCATTGAGCTGAAAATGTAGCGGCTTAGTAAACTTAATTAGGGGTATTCGTCTTAACACATGAGGCATCGACGACCACTAACCGACACTATAATTGATATTAACTTATTGCAGTTGTAAAAACGTGATCGCTTGTGGCTTTTCAGCAAAGGTAAAGTATTGAATATCAATATCACGGAATAGTGCATCTTCAACCTTAACCACTTTTTCAATCCAACGGGCATCAGCAACCACAGCAACTTGCTTAATATGTTTTAAACCAGCATGAACAAGATATTTTAACTCTTCAACAATTGCAGCTAGCTCAATACCTGAAAAACTCTCAATTTCCTCATAAATTACGATTCCACCATGATCGACAGTTTTCGCTTCCGCATCCATCAATACGCGCTTCATATCATCTTCTGTTACTTTGCCTGACAACGTAAAAGCAACCGCATTATCAATGCCAATATCAATCATCGTTAACATATAAATTCCTTCTTCAACATTATGTCAATTAGCTAACTTTACAGTGTATTTACTATGCACTCTTATCACTATTGCTTCAGCTTCTAAAACAAGCTCTTTATTCAATATCACATTGCAACAATAATAATCAGCGTTAATTGCATATGAATAGTTAACTACTTTTCATGGAATCAGTGAATTATACTTATATATCAACACGATAACATTTCAATCATAACGATTATAAAATAAAAAAGCCGCACTGTGTAAGTGCGGCTAGGATGTTGCACTTAATGTACTTACATGGCACATCAAGTTTGTTACGCTTCGTCACTCATTACGTTGAGCTTGGCGTGTCCGATAACTGTGTATGGACCGATATTTTGACGAAGAAGCAAGATTTTTACGGTATTACTATCCAAATTGTTAACAACTAAGAGTGTTACCTTAGAAGCTTTTACGTATTTCACTTACTGTTACGCGTTGCAACTTGATTGTTATCAATAACGGGTTGAATAGGTCTACTAATAACAACTGGGACCTGAATCCCTGAGTTAGATGAAAACAGCTTGTTTCCTCCGTAAGCTCGATAATATATCTCAGTTCAGGTTAATTAAACTATGGTAGATAAATCGATAATAGGCAAATTTAAAAGTCTGGTTTTTTCAAAAACGCACTAATAATAATTATTATTAGCTATGATTATATTAATAATCAACACACTACCTTTTAAATTTAATTAAATTAATCGTAGCCGACATCAATATTACTTATTCCACCCTCTTTTAAATCACAATCTCATTTATTTAAATTATTTCACCCGTCACTTGACTGTGTTATTTTTCTATTTTTAAGTAAAAAACAAGAAAATAAAACCATAGAAGAACTAATTAAAGGTAATAAATATCAATAATACGATTTACAATAAGCAGTTATTATTTTATTGATTTATGTAAAAACACAATCATAATGTATTGTATTCAGTTTATCCTTACCAATCACATCAAAAATGAAACCAAAGATTTCATGGTGAATATCAAAAAACGTGATCTAACTTTGAGATTTAAAATTCCATTAAAAAACTAGGAAAAATTCTTAATCCGTTTATCAATAACATCGGTATCGTCTCGCCATAGTGATTTGTCTTATCAATACAAATCTTATTTAAGCCCTAAGAGATCCAGCCGATGGAATTATCAATACTTAAACGAGTCCGCAAGCCCACGCTTGACCTATCGCCAAAAGAACGTCGTAAACTATGGTTTTCTCCTTTTTTAAAGTCCTATTTAGTAGTTTTCGTTAGTTATATGGCCATGTATTTGGTCCGTAAAAACTTCAACATTGCCCAGAATGACATGATTTCTGATTACGGCATGAGTTTAACCCAGCTTGGTACTATCGGTCTTGGATTCTCAATTACTTACGGTGTTGGTAAGACTGTTCTAAATTACTGGTCTGGCGGTAAGAATGCGAAAAACATTCTTCCTTTAGGTCTTTTATTATCAGGTTTTTGTATTCTTGGTATGGGCTTAGTCATGGGACCAAGTTCTAGCCAATTTATTATGATGACCATCCTTTATGCCGCATCAGGTTTCTTCCAATCAGGTGGTGGTTCAAACTCAGTAGTAACCATTACTAACTGGACACCACGTAATCGTCGTGGTCTTGGCGTTGGTTTTTGGAACATCTCACACAATGCCGGTGGTGCATTAGCCGCTGCTGTTGCTATGTTTGGTGCTGATTACTTCTTTGGTGGTGATGTAAAAGGGATGTTCATTTTCCCTGCGGCTATCGCCATCATTATTGCGATTATCGGCTTCTTTATGGGTAACGACAGCCCAGAAGCTTATGGACTTGGTACAGTAGAAGAACTTTTTGAAGAACCCATTTCAGAAGAAGATAATGCCGTTAAAGAAAACAAACTGACTAAAATGGAAATTTTTAAGAAATATGTTCTCTTTAATAAAGTGATCTGGTTACTTTGTTTTGCTAACGTCTTTCTTTATATCGTACGTAGCGGTATTGACCAATGGTCAACAGTTTATGCACACCAAATTTTAGGTTTCTCTAAAGATGTTGCAAACTCTGGCTTTACTATGTTTGAAGTGGGAGCTTTAGTTGGTACGTGTTTATGGGGTCTATTATCAGACTTATTTAATGGTCGTCGTGGCGCGGTATCTTGCATCGCTTTAATTGGTATTGTATTTACCCTAGGTTACTACCAACACGCTGATTCTATCTTTGCTTATAAAGCATCATTGTTTGCACTTGGCTTCTTAGTATTTGCACCTCAATTACTGATTGGTGTGGCAGCTATCGGTTTTGTACCTAAACAAGGTCTAGCCGCAGCTGACGGTGTTAAAGGTACATTTGCTTACCTAATTGGTGATTCATTTGCAAAAATTGGTCTTGGCTATATTGCAGAAGGTAACCCATTCTTTGGTCTTGATGGCTGGACTGGTACTTTTGCCGCAATTAAAGCTGCTGCGATCGCTTGTTTTGTATTAATGGCTGTTGTTGCTTTATTTGAAGAAATTAAAATCCGCAAATTAGCACAGCAACCTGCTGCGTATTAATAGAGCTAGCATCATAAAAAAACCCTCATAATTAAACCAATTATGAGGGTTTTTTATTATCTACAAAAAAAATAAATAGAGCCTTTATTCTAATTAATAATATTATTAATAACGACTTGAAATAAAAATAAACACTTCAAATATAACTATGTCGATATACAAATAAAAAACAATTCACATCTCTACTTTTAATATCTATTTATAGTTACCATTAATAACCGCCTACATAACAGTACAAAAAGTCAATTATTTGTCAGCATTTCAATACACTCATTCCTTAATAAGATATATAGAGTATTATTATTCCGTAAGAATCCATATACTCACTAATAAGATTGATACAATATAAGTATCAACTGGAATAATTATGACAGACACTAATATCTACAGCAGTGACCGCCGTCAATGCGCTAAATTTCTTTATCGTGGTTCATTCGGACCCAAAAAAGAACAAATTGACCAACTTCAAAAAAATGGCTTTGATGCTTGGTTTGATGAACAACTTTCAATCCCACCCACTTATCATTTACCCAAGCTAAAAGCCCTTTTCAATAGTACAAGCTACACTCATGCACAAGATGACATGCGCCAAGGTATCTGGTGGCAATGTACAGTTACAGGTGAAGATCAACTTCGTCAGCGTATGGCTTACGCACTAAGTCAATTGTTTGTGGTCTCTTCTAATGGTGTTGGATCAGTAAATGATGGTTTAGCCAATTATTACGATATGCTCGTTACACATGCATTTGGTAATTTTCGAGATTTATTCAAAGCCGTTACAATTAGCCCAATGATGGGACGATATTTAACATTATCAGGCAGTAAAAAACACGATCCAGAAAATAACACTTTTCCTGATGAAAATTTCCCACGTGAATGTATGCAGTTATTCACCATTGGATTATGGCAACTTAATGAGTATGGCGAACCCATTCTTGATCACAACGGCAATAAAATTCCAACTTATGACCAAAATGATGTTGAGAATATGTCACGTCTACTTTGTGGTTGGTATATCAATTACCCGCATTGGCAGCATGACTGGATCAACCCAATGTTGGCAGATAATAGCCAACATGACATGGGTGAAAAAAATGTTATGGGTACCCATTTCCCCGCAGGACAAGATATTCACCAAGATCTAGATGGTGTGGTTGATATGCTGTTTAACCATAGTAATACACCTGCATTTGTTGCCATTCATCTTATTAAACGATTTGTAACCAGTAATCCCAATCGCAATTATATAAAACGTATCGCTGATATATTTGTTGATAACGGCAATGGTATTCGTGGTGATTTACAAGCCACAATTAAAGCAGTGTTAACCGATCCTGATGTTTTTGCAGGTTTAGCCAACGCAGCAGGACAGGGAACTCAAGGTGAACACCAACATTTTGGTTTACTCAAAGAACCCGTAATTGTCGTAGCTAACCAATTACGCGCATTAAACATGCAAGCAGCGGGAGATCACTGGTGGGATACCCAATGGGCTGAGGTTACTTATGGTCAAGCAGCACTCAGTGCCGAAACAGTATTTAATTTTTATAAGCCAACAGACGCCCCCCAAGGTGAAATTGCCGACTTAGGCCTTACAGCTCCTGAATTTACCATTATAACGGCTGATATTATGCGTAAAACACATAATAGAATGTTTTACAACCTCTTAAAATGGAACAAAACTGACTACAAAGAATGGCATTGGGATCGTACTGATTTTCATGATTTATCAATGGGTACAACAGAATATGTTGCACTTATTAATGAACGTTTTTTTGGCGGTTTAATGTCAAAAAGTCTTCAAAATTACATGTATAAAACTTTAGCTAGCCACTCTGCACCTTATCAGCTCAAAATCCGTTATCTTAATGCTATATACATTGCAACAACGGCTCCTGAATTCTTTTGTGAAGGTTAATTAAAATGAAATTATCACGTCGACATTTTTTAAAAACCACGGCCGTTGTGAGTGCAACTACTTTATCAACATCAGCACTGGCATCATCAATAATACCAACAAACAACAATCAATCATCAGAGAATGCGAATAAAGCATTAGTTTGTGTCTTTCTCTTGGGTGGTAATGATGCCTACAATATGATCGTACCAACGCCTGGATGTGCTGCTTATCAGGATTACCAAGCTGCTCGACCAAAAATGAAGTTAGAGAGTGATCAACTTAATGACTTGAATTTAACCACGACCAATGGTGTACCATTAAGTATTAATAATAATATGACGTCGTTATTACCATTGTTTGCCTCGGGTAATGCGACAGCCATTATTAACTCAGGTCAGTTAATTCAACCAACAACGCGAGATGAGATTAGTAATTATCAAGTTAAATTACCGCAATTTCTGATGGCACATAACCAGCAACAAGATCTATGGCAATTAGGCACTGAGAATCTAGGTAACGCTTATGGTTGGGCAGGAAGAATGATGGATATGCTGGGTGCTACAGGCAGCTTATCCCCCCTCATTTCAATAAACCAAGGTCAAAAGTTACTACGAAATAAAAAATCAGAGCAAACAGTTATTAATGGTAAAGGCGCCGGAAAATACTCAGGTTGGAATGAAGAAGAACGCCTTGATGGTTATTTCTCTCATTTTACACAGCGTCAATATGACAATCTTTACATGCGTAACTATGCCAGTGCAATGTCCCGTAATCTTTCTGAAAATGAAGCTATAAAAGCGATTTTAGCTAAACAGCCTAATAATGAAAATTATCCTGAATCCGATTTAGCACAACAACTGAGTATGGTTAGCCGCTTAATTAAATCCCGTGATGATATGCATCAACAACAGCAAGTGTTCTTTGTTGGTCTAAATGGTTTTGATACTCATCAATTCCAAAATCGGGATCATCCTAAACTGCTAAAACAAGTTAGCGATGCATTAAGTGCATTTAATACAGACATGGTTGATTCCGGCCTTAATGATCAAGTAACTTGTATCACCATGTCTGATTTTGGTCGTCGTTTACAGGCAAATGCCAGTGGTACTGATCATGGTTGGGCGGGACATCAAATCGTAACGGGAGGTGCCGTGCGTGGTAAAGCTGTTTATGGTGAGTGGCCGCAATTAACCGCCGATAGCCAGCATAATTATAATAATGGCCGTATTATTCCAACAATCGCAGCCGATCAAGTTAATGCTTCGTTATGTCGTTGGCTTGGTTTATCAGAACCTCAAATACTATCAATATTCCCTAATCTAGCTAACTTTAAATCACCTTATATTGAATTTATTTAACATTAGCTAAAATAAATATAAAAACATTAGATACAATCAGCCATAAATATTTATGGCTGATTTTTTGATAATAAAATTAAACATTAGATGATTCAATACTCATCTGAAGTACATCTTCACCAGCAACAGAAAAATGTAATTCAATACTGCCTTTTGATGTTATATTTTTTATTAATTTAATATCATGTTGATGATATTGTTTTAAAACAAGTTCATGAAGCTCAGAAATTAATCTTTCTTTATCCACAACCTCTGTCTTTTTCTTGCTTTCAAACCACATAAACACTTCACATACTGATTATAAACACAGTGATAATAAACCAGAATTATTATTTTAAGAAGCATATAACCGCCACTAAACAGTAATCACATCACAAATATAATCATTAAAAATAACAATTGAGTCAATTAAGTCTCTTTTTTGTTAAATCATTATGTTTGATACTCACAAGATCCACCTTAGACAATTTCTTTAAGAGTGATATTATAAATCAACATCAAGTAGGCATATTTCATTTACAATAAATAAAAGCAGCCTTAAATCAACGTTTAAATTATGTCTGTAATTACACTAATCGCTATTAATAAGCATTTAAACTCTTTTACTAACAATAAAATACCATCAAAGTAAGATAATGATTAATATATAAAAATCATCATCATTATTAAATATCGATAATTACTTTAAAATGCTTAATCATTAATAACAAATAATATTTGACGATAGCTATCAACCCCGATATAAATGTAATTGATTTCTATTCACGTTTAAATTTAATCATCAAACTAATGACGTTAATATACTTTTAATCTCAAATTTTATTAGTAGTTTCTTTCTATTATCAGATAATGTTCGGAGAAATAATAATGGCAAATAGTATTGCCTTATTGGGAAACCCAAACTGTGGCAAAACCACATTATTTAACATTTTAACGGGTTCAAGACAACGCACCGGCAACTGGGCTGGTGTAACCGTTGATAAAAAAGAAGGACTTTATCACTATCATAACCAAACTGTTACGGTGGTAGATTTACCTGGTATTTATTCAATGAGCTCCTTTGATGAGCAAGGATCTCTTGATGAACAAATTGGATGTGAATATATTTTAAGTGGTGAAGCGGATCTTGTGGTTAATATTGTTGATGCCGCCAATATTGAACGTAATCTCTACTTAACATTACAACTACTTGAAATGAATGTTCCCTGTCTAGTTGTGCTCAATATGCTAGATATTGCTCGCCAAAAAAATATTATCATCGATAGTGAAAAATTATCTGCTCAACTTGGTTGCCCAGTCGTCAGTTTAATTGCAAATAAAAACAAAGGTGTCGAGCCATTAAAAGCAGCAATAGAAAAACAACTTATTACGCCTCAATTATCTCAATTTAAAACAGAATTTCCAGCACCGTTACATCAAGCAATCACACAATTAGCAGCAGAAATCCCTGCCACATTAATTGCAAATAATAATAAAGAATGGTTAGCATTACGACTACTTGAATCTGACATTTCAGCACAACATCATGTTATAAATACGAATATTCCTACTCACGTAACACATTATCAAAATTCACTTTATCAAACATACCATGAACAGGCTGATTTATTAATTGCAGATGCTCGCTATCAAACCGTCGCCAACCTCATCCATCAATGTACCTCTCATGAACAGGCAACACAGCACAAATTAACCCAATGGATCGATTCTATCGTCCTTAATCGCTATCTAGGATTACCCATATTTTTGTTCGTCATGTATTTAATGTTTTGGTTTGCAATTAACATTGGTGGCGGGCTCCAACCTATTTTTGATCAAGGCTCAGCCGCAATCTTCATTCATGGTACTGCGTGGCTATGCCAATATCTCGGTTTTCCTGTTTGGCTAACGGCTATTTTGGCACAAGGCCTTGGCGGTGGTATCAATACAGTAATGCCATTTATTCCTCAAATAGGATTAATGTTCGTATATCTTTCGGTATTAGAAGACAGTGGCTACATGGCACGAGCAGCCTTTGTGATAGACCGTTTGATGCAGTCGATAGGATTACCGGGTAAGTCATTTGTACCCTTAATTGTTGGATTCGGCTGTAATATTCCATCAATCATGGCCTCACGTACGCTTGAAACACCAAGAGATCGCATTCTAACCTCAATGATGGCACCGTTTATGTCTTGTGGTGCTCGATTAGCAATATTTGGGGTTTTTTCTGCGGCATTCTTTCAAGGCATGGGCAGCTTGATTGTTTTCTCTCTTTATCTATTAGGTATTTTGGTTGCAGTACTGACGGGTTTTATACTAAAGAAAACATTATTAACCGGAGAACCATCGCCCTTCATAATGGAATTACCGACCTACCATGTACCCAGTGTTAAAACGACATTAATTCATAGTTGGAGTCGTTTACGGGGCTTTTTAGTAAAAGCTTGCCGACTTATCATTCCCATTTGTATGATTGTGATGGCGTTAAATAGTGTTACCTTTTCTGGGCGAGTGATTGAACCGGGTCAACAACAACAATCGGCATTATCAGATATTGGCCGTTGGGTAACACCTGTCTTATCCCCTCTGGGAGTGAGTCAACAAAATTGGCCAGCAAGCGTTGGTTTATTAACGGGTTTCTTAGCTAAAGAAGTTGTCGTTGGTACACTTAATACCCTTTATAGTGCTGAATTAGCCAATAAGCAGATCATTGATGGATCACACTCGTTCCATCTATTCGCTGAATTAAAAACAGCATGGCAAGATACGGTCAATGGTGTAAAAAATAGTTTTTCATTAACAACGCTTAAAAATCCAATTAAAGCTAGCGAAGCCGATGGCACCATGAACACGACCGCAATGGGACAAATGCAGAGTCAATTTGGCTCAATGGCAGGCGCATATGCTTATTTGATTTTTGTTTTATTATATGTGCCATGTGTTTCTACAATCGGAGTTATCGCTAAGGAAATTGGTCGTAACTGGGCTTGGTTTTCTACCTTTTGGGGAATCGCTGTTGCTTATGCTCTCGCGATTTCTTTCTACCAAACAGCAACATTTATGGCACATCCAATCGCAACACTCAGCTGGCTAGTCTTTGCCATCTTACTACTTATCAGTTTCATTATTGGTATTCGTTATTTGAGTAAAAAAGTTGATTGGCAAATGTCTATTCCAACAACAGCTCCACAACATAAAAGTGGAGGATGTCATTAATGGTCACCTTAATTGCAGTAAGAAACGCAGTACGTACAGCAAGAAGTATTACGCTGATTCAGCTGATCCAACAATTTGACAGTGAACCACAATGGTTGCTGACATTACTCGATGATTTAATAAAAAGAGGAAAAATAGAGCGTTGTGAAGCGATGAAAACCTGTAGCCAAGAATGCCAAGGGTGTAAAACAACGCCACCTGATGTGACCTATCGTTGGTGCGATGACGAAATAATCATCGTAAACATTTAAAAAATACCAACATTCTCCGCCTAAAAAAACACTGTAATGCTGTATACCTAATAATTACTAAGATTAATACGCAAAAAAGTAAAACGGCTTTGAGCATATGCCCAAAGCCGTTTTCCTGTTCTCTATATTCTGCGTTCCACTTCAGAATATCACCTTAGCGTTCCTTCTAAGGTGGTTGCAGCTACTTATGCTTCAGCATTCAGTAGTGCTAGTGATTGTTGTGCAATCACAAACTCTTCATTAGTCGGGATCACCATCACTAATGGTGTATTTTCCTGACTAATAATACCTTCAGCGCCAAAACGTGCCGCTTCATTACCAGCAACGTCTTCACGGTAACCAAATATTTTCAATAGACGCATAATTTCACAACGTACAGGTAAAGAGTTCTCACCAATGCCACCTGTAAAGATAATGCCGTCAAGTTCATCAAGTGCAACCATGTATGACGCAATGTATTTTGCTGCACGGTAACAGAAAACTTCAAACGCAAGTTTAGCGTCATGATTGCCCGCTTCCATCGCTTCAATAATTCCGCGACAATCGCTGGTTAAACCTGAAACCCCTAAGAAACCAGAGTTGCTAACAAGCTCTTTATGTAAACGCTCTGGCGTCCAACCTTTCTTCAATAAATACTCAAGAATACTTGGATCAATATCACCGCAACGCGTTCCCATCATAAGACCAGCAAGCGGGGTGAAACCCATTGAAGTATCAATACTTTCACCATTTTTAACCACACATACAGATGCGCCATTACCAAGGTGAACTGAAATAAAGCTTGATGCTTCAACAGGTTTATTAATGCGTTTCGCCGCTTCACGAGTAACGTAATAGTGACTCGTACCATGTGCGCCATAACGACGAATATTATATTGCTG
The DNA here is from genome assembly GCF_003026395.1 of Photobacterium iliopiscarium. Taxonomy (GTDB): domain Bacteria; phylum Pseudomonadota; class Gammaproteobacteria; order Enterobacterales; family Vibrionaceae; genus Photobacterium; species Photobacterium iliopiscarium. The sequence goes on from NZ_PYOO01000001.1 coordinate 438,615, forward strand.
ACAGACTTCTTTAGAAATTGCATAGGTGTATGCTTTTTCTGGCATTGTTTGATGGAAAGCAGTATCAAACACAGCAAACTGTGACAAAGTCGGGAAAGCTTTTGCTGCTGCGCGCATACCTAATACGTGAGCTGGATTATGTAGTGGCGCTAAATCGCTCAATGCTTCAATATCAGCCATGACTTGCTCATCAACATGAACAGTCGAATTAAATTTAGTCCCGCCATGTACTACGCGGTGACCAATTGTCACGATGTTATCTTTCATACCAAGTTCATCAACTAAAGCAACAATACGATCAATTGCTTGTTGATGATGACCATCAAGGCCATTGAGTTTGAACTCTTGCTTTTCACCGTTAACTTTCCAGCTAACAACGGCTTCAGGAAGATTAAAACACTCACCAAGACCACTTAACGTAGCTTCACCGGTTACCGTATCAATCAATGCAAATTTAAGTGAAGAACTACCAGAATTGATTACAAGAACTAAAGAATTGCTCATGGTTATCTCATCAGAATATTTAAGGGCGAATTTCGGATTTATTAACAACATCCCGTTTTATATTTACTTAGCTCAATGCGTAATAATCATTCAACTCAGTAAGTATGTTATAACCCATACTACTCAATTTTTTTTTAATGTCTCAACTTTTGTTTCAAAAACCAGTTAAAAATTTAAATTTTACTGGTTTAGATCAATTTAAAGACTAAAAATCGATTTAATTCGCATAAATCCGCACCATTTAATCAAATTAAGTTGAATGTCACGTGTGATTTTTTTTATATTCCAAGCTTCCACTAAGAGTAATATATGACATATTCAGCAAAAAGTTTAAATAAGCACCACATTTAGCATCATTATTTCAATGAAGAGAGCATATAGACTTAATAAAAATAATATTATCAGTTATGCATTCTTGCAGCGAATACTAAATAGTAAGAAAACATTACCGATCACAAACAAATTCGCTTTTTTGATGATTAATCACAACTTATTCATCTACTGACGGATTATTCATTGCTATATAATAATTATAAAGACGATCAATATCGGTACTACACATAATAGCCATGGCGGCTTTTAATTGTACTTGTGACCAATTCCACCATTGCATTTCAAGTAATTGATTAACTTCTAATGCAGTAAATCTTTTTTTTACACACCGTCCAGGGTTACCAACAACAATCGAATACGGTGCGACATCTTTAGTGATCACCGCTCGCGTTCCAATCACCGCCCCATCACCTATAGTAACACCCGGCATAATTACGCATTCAGCACCTAGCCAAACATCATTACCAATAACCGTATTCCCTGCTCGTTCGAAGCCACTCTTTACACCATCACCAAATTCAGCGAAATCAAACGGAAAAGATGAAATCCAATCATGCCGATGACCTTGATTCCCAGCCATCATGATGACAACCCCACTGGCAATAGAACAAAAACGACCAATAATAAGTTTATCTACCTCACCAAAAATACCAGATTGCCATACTTCATTACTGGATTTATCCCCTAACAGATAATGAACGCATTGGTCTTCAAAATGATGTTGATGGTAGTAACCTGAATAATAACTATAATCACCAACCTCTATATTAGGGTTAGTAATATGTTGCTTAATTTCATAACCACCAAGCCAAGAGGGAAAAATACTCAACGCCATAACTCATCTCCTTGCTACTCAACATTCACCTTAAAACAGCATATCATAGTTAAACACTTATCATCTTGGATCGACTATGACACTCAATTATTTACACAACGCTTATTTAGGTGAGCTTTATGGTATTCGTTTTTTTACTACGTTTATTGAACAGTATAGTGACCCTCACCATAACAACAAATGGCAAGCATTATTAGACATTGAAATCATCACGGCTAAAAAATTAAAAACGGCATTAATACCTTTAGGCATAGCATGCCCCGATTATGATCAAAAAATGACACAACAAGGCATAGAAGATGCCAATAAATGGCTTCACCTTCCATGGATAACACTCATTGATACAATGGTGGCTTGGGTTGCACCTTATCAGCAACGCTATCAACAACAGGCAAAGAATGCCCAACAGCATCAAGAAATATTTAATTTAATCGCTGACCATGAAAATGCTATTTATGATTTTCTCGTGGCTGAGCAAGCAAAATCAACCGAAAGTCTTCAAATACTGCAACACTTTATTGATAGTCATACTAAATAACAAAACGATGCTTTTTAATAACATCGACTATTGATGCTATTTAATTCTAACTTGATAGCTTACTTGCGCCATCATACCCGCCTCAAGTTTGCCTAATAATTGCCAAATAATATCACCTTGGTATCCTGAACGATTAGTACCATCAGGCGTCAAAATTTGACAGCGCAAGACAAGCGGTAAATGACCATCATTACAACCGATGGTCGTAACTAATGTTGTAAAGGTAGGCACAGAAGAAACAATATTAATATTTGAAATGGCATGGCGGGTGCGATTAACTATATAAATATTGTATTCAACCACATCCCCAGGCTTAGCCTCAATCGACATCGATGCTTTACTCTTTTGAGTAATGTTTGTTACTGTTTTAGTCAAATTCACATCATAAAAATTAGAAGCACAAACACTGTAACTCACTAAATTTAAAAAACAAAAAATAAAAAAGCCACGTATAAACTTCAACATAAATCCGCCGTTATGGACATAATTTCGTAAATAATAATTTTATTACTTATGATTTTATTGTCTCATTCCTTATCCATTGTCTTATTTTCAAGAAAAAGTCGACAAATACAGTAGCAGAACGATGATCAAGATAAGATTTTTTACGGAGAATGTCACTTCAACGAGAACATACAGACCAATATAGGAGATAATCAATCATTTATTGATTACCCCATAACACAACAACAATAAAAACACCTTAAAAACAACAAGTTAAAAAATGACGCGCGATAAGTATACCAAAAAATTATCACCCCCTTGATCATCGTTCCATTACGTAATATTGATATTTATTGCGCTTAAACGTCATAATAGATAAAGTCTGTTATGTATAATTATTCATTTTTATTAGTATACATAAATTAACAATCATCTCTTTTATGGCTAATAATTTAATTAGATAAATAACGCGAGGTGTATCGTGAATGAAACTCAGCATATATGTGATTTTATAAAAAATAATCACCTATTAACGTTATGCACAAATAGTTGTTCTGATTTATGGTGCGCTCATTGTTATTATATTTTTGATTCAAATAAAATGTCTCTTTTTATTATGACGAATGAAAGCAGTCACCACAGCCAATTAATGATACTGAATAAGAATATTGCTGGCACTATAGCACCTCAACCTGAGAATATAAGTGATATAAAAGGTATTCAATTTAAAGGCCATATTGAAAAATTAACAAATACAGAAGCAGAAACAGCCAAGAACCTTTATTACAATATTTTTTGCTCTGCCAAATTTATTTCCGCTCCAATTTGGGAAATAGAACTGACAATGATAAAAATGACAGACAATAGCTTAGGATTTGGAAAAAAATTATTTTGGCAACGATAATGCATTAAATAACATACAATCTCTGCTCTTTATCAATACAAATCACAAATGTCAACGGGTGATTTCCCCCCTATTTTGTTATCCACAGCTTAGATATAGTTGTTACATTAGTATTTCAACCAACACTGGGAAATATTAATAATTATCCGCAAGGATAAAATCAATAAGGGTTGTAATATGTTTTGTCAAATAACAACACTTATTGATTATCTCTTCTACACGTCGTACAGGATTATACTCTTCGGAGTCAACGTCTTGTTTTTGCCGATCGCTATGATCGGCTTTTTTTTATTCAATAAATTTTCGCTTATTAAATGAGCATTACATACTATATAGATTTACCCAGTGTAATAAAGTCATTACAATCAACGAAAATTAAAATTAATAATAGACATAAAGCTCATAAGAAATGGATACTCATAGTACTCACCCCTCATTAGATATATTAAACCAATTACCTGGTTGTTGGGGTTGTAAAGATATAAATTCAGTTTTTGTTTATGTTAATGAGGAATACTCTAAAATCATAGGTTTTAATAATCCTCTTGATTGTATTGGTTTCACTGATTTTGATATTCCTCATTTAAGCGCTAAATATGCATATATCTTTCAGCAACAAGATTTACAAGTGATGACGACCGAGAAACGCTTACGCATTCTTGATATTCATCCATACGCAGATGGATCTTGGCGAGCACATTTATTTACAAAAACAGCATGGCGAGATAATAATAATAATATTATTGGAACCATTTTTTCAGGAATAGAGCTAAAAGACACCTCTTTACTTGAAATTGGACATTGGCTTTGCCGTACCAATACGATTAAGCAACAAGAAGAAGAAAAAAATAATCATTTCAATAATCATCAATTAAATATTTTGCTTAATACTCGTGAATCTGAGGTGTTGTTTTTACTATTGTACGGTAAGAAGCCACAATACATCTCTAAGACATTACAATTAGCGGTAAAGACAGTTGAAAACTATGTTGTTCGATTACGAGATAAATTTAATGCTAATTCAAAAGGCGAATTAATTGAATTAGCACTGGATGCTGGTTTCGGTTCTCATATTCCAGAAAGTATGTTGAAAACACAGCAATCTATAATATTGCGAGAATACTGATAAAATTAGCGGAGTAAATATTACTCTGCTAATTCATTAGATTATGGCGCTAAACGTTCAATATCCCAACCCGCCGTTGCATTACGTAAATAAATAAAACGATCATGTAAGCGATGTTTACCACCTTGCCAAAATTCAATCGATTCAAACTTAACGCGATACCCCCCCCAAAAACTAGGTAAAGGCACCTCACCTGCTGCAAACTTCTGCTTTAACTCAAAAAACTTTCCTTCTAAAGCTTGGCGAGCAGATAGACGAGAACTTTGTTTACTCGCCCAAGCGGCAATTTGACTTTCTTTCGGTCGACTTGAAAAATATTTCATCACTTCAAGTGTTGATAATTGTTCAACATAACCCGTAATATGAACTTGGCGCTCAAGTATATGCCATGGGAAATGTAAACTGATTTTATTATTTAGATGTAATTGTTCAGCCTTACGACTACTTAAATTAGTATAAAAAATAAAACCATTCTCATCGACATCTTTTAATAATACAATCCGTTGAAATGGTTGGCCATCAGCATTAACCGTCGCAATTGTCATCGCAGTAGGATCGGGTAAATTAGCATCCACAGCTTGTTGAAGCCATTTATTAAATAAATCTAATGGTTGGTTCGGTAAATCATCACGACGTAAACCACCTTTAGTGTATTCTCGACGAATATCCGTTAAATCCATTTTCTCTCTCCTTCCTCAAAATACTTAATAATTAATCGCCACATCATCATGAATAACTGAATAAAAGCACTTTTAATTGCAAACTGTCATTTGTTGCATAAAGAAATAGACGCATTTAGCGAAAAACAACTTTTGTTGACAAACAATCAACTGCATATCGCTGACTTTTGATAAATTAGATCAATAAGATATCTTCATATTCAGCATCTCTCTATCAATTATTTACTCGCTGAGTGTTGCACTTAACTTTTTTTTGGTGCTCAAATTATGACACTTTTCAAACGACAAGTTATTAGTCTCACCGTGTTAGTTTGCTCTGTTGTTAGTGCCGTTACCGCACAACAACTTTATTCAAGCTATTCAACGTTAAAACATCAACATATCGTAACGTCACAAGCAGATATTAATCGAGCTTTAGTTATACTACCTCAGCTTCTCACAAAGCTAAATGTTCCGATCATGTCAAATATTCAAGAGAAAAAATTATTAGCCGTCGTTAATCAATTATTTTCAAATACTAATTATAGTCAAATCAGCCTTACATCAACGGATGCTCGTCAGATCATTCGCCAAGACAACATCATCCCCCCTATTCATTCACCAGCTTGGTTTCAATATATATTTAAAATCCCCTCTCATACTGAACAACGAATAATTGAGCAAAATGATCAATCATTAGGTTTATTAACAATAACTGTACAACCAACGCTTAATTACCAACAATTATGGCAAATAAGTACTCGTACGGTATTAGCCAATATACTTATAGCTATCATATCAAGTTTATTAGTTTATTTTATTTGCTCTAAAAATTTTTCAGCATTAGCGAGATTAACGGCTAGAGCTAAAACCATAGATAATTTAAATCAAGCGCCACTCTCAATACCAAATGAATCAGATTTAGCCATTATTGTGCGTGCTTTCAATAAAATTTGTTATCAATTAGACACAAACTTTAAAAATCAAGCTGATGAAGCAATGAAATTAAGACAACAAGCTTATCTTGATACTATTTCAGGTTTAGGTAATCGAAGTTTCTTTATTCATCAGCTCAGTTCATGGCTCAATGAATCCCACAAAGGTGGACTAGGACTAATTCAGACTGATTTAATCAATGAAAGCTACCAAAATGAAGGCTTTAAAAAAGGTGATGAATTAGTAAAAACAATAGCAACTCGACTAAATGAAGTATTAATATTTAATGATGTAACAATCGCTCGCCTTTCTAAAGATGAGTTTGCGGTTCTAATTCCAAATATTTCCATTGAGAAGCTAAAACTTTGTAGTAATTTATTAATTAATATTTTTAGTGATTTAAGCACCAATACCATCAATGACAATGTTGCTATAGGTTTAGTCTTTAATGAAAGCAAAAGCACACCTAGCCAAATATTAACTCAATTAGATAATGCATTAACGCAGGCAAAAATAATGCCTCACGAAGCAGTGTCACTCATTAAAGATATCAATAATCAAACAACACTTGGCAAACAACAATGGAAATCATTACTTGAAGAAGCTATCAGTGAAGACTTATTCACCTATAAATATCAACCTGCGACACTCTCAAATGGCATTAATTATCATTATGAGGTTTTCACTGCCATTAAGAAAAATAACAACTATTACTCAGCCGGTATGTTTTTAGGTGCTATCGAAGATTTAAAAATAGGGAGTTGGTTTGATCGCCATGTCATTGTCACTATTATTAATAAGTTAAATGCAGATAGACAATGTGGCCCTTTCGCAATAAATATTACTAATAGCTGTATTAATGATCCCAGTTTTATTCGTTGGTTAGATAATTTATTACAGAAAAACATATCCCTTAGTTCTCGACTCTTTTTTGAAATTCAAGAAATCAGTTGTATTAGACATACAGATGCAGCAGGTATTTTATGTTCCATTATTCGTAAATATGAATTTGGGTTTGGCATTGATAACTACGGTCGAAATTTTCAATCATTAACTTATCTAAAAGAATTACAACCTAATTACGTTAAAATTGATTACGTCTATACACACCAACTGAATGATCAAACTAAATCAACGGTATTATCATCAATATGTAGAACTGCCCACAGTCTTAACATTAAAGTTATAGCAACACGGGTAGAAACCGAGACTCAATTAGAACGGTTATCTGAATTGTTTGTTGGTGGCTATCAAGGATTCATCACAGATAAGCAACCACAACCCGCATAACTTATTTACAGTGTAAATTTAAAACCATTTAAAAGTCCATTTACAGTGTAAATGGACTTTTTGTTTTCTTGCTTTACACTGTAAATTTCAATTTCACCTTAAACAAAAAACAATCCTCCTGCTGAATTTACACTGTAAATGATTATCCCCTCAACGCACAAATAAGCATTTGAGTGCATATCAATATTTCTCTATATACTTTTTATTTATTACCACAACTCTCCTTATTATTAGCTGTAGCGGTTGGCTGTGGTGATTAGCTGTGGTTGTTGGCTGTGGTTGTTGGTTGTTGGTTGTTGGTTGTTGGTTGTTGGCTGTGGTTGTTGGCTGTGGTTGTTGGCTGTTGTTGTTGGCTGTAGTGGTTAGCTGTAGTTGTTGGCTAGAATTATAATATTTACAGTGTAAATTAATATTACGATTTACACTGTAAATATAATTTAGCCTCAGTTTACACTGTAAACCAAAACACTATCTCACTACCATTTATGATTTTCATATTGTTCAGCAACTAATTTACCGCGCTCAGTTAAGAAAGCTAAGAATGTCTCCGGATGTTGAGTCACAATCAATTCCTGCGGAAAATCGACATGTGCTAATAAGGATTTAATACTTAAGAAATTACCAACGTCAGCAGCAAAATGGGCATCAGATCCCGTTGTAATCCTGGCTCCAAGCTCTTTAGCCAGTGCCGCAATATCTTCACATCGAGGCGCACTACCAACACGAGAACGTCCCAATGATGAGTTATTAATTTCAACTAGCACATTGTTCTTTGCTGCCGTACGAATTACCGTTTCAAAATCGAAGTCATAATTAGGATTTCCAGGGTGACCAATCGCATCAATCACACCGGACTGTATTGCATTAATCAATGCTTCAGTATGATCACTTTTCGTCATCGGTTTAAAAACGGGCTCATGCAAACTCGCTATCACCCAATCTAATTTCGCTAAAACGGTATTATCAAGATCGACGTCACCCGCAGTATTAACGATATTTGCCTCAACACCACGTAAAACAGCAACGCCTTCAAGAAATCGAGGTAAGACACGTTGATTCGCAAAGTACCAAAAATGAGGGGCACCGGGCATTAAAGATGCATGATCAGTATTACAAAACATTTTTAATCCCTTCGCGGCGGCGGCTTGGGCATTTTCAATAATAGTACTGTAAGCGTGTCCACTTGATAATGTATGTGTATGTGTGTCAACTTGAATCTGCATAATGAAAAACCTTTAATAAATAAGAGAAGATAAAGAGCAATAACGAGCAACGATATCGCGTAAATGCTGTTGAGCTACTTTTCGACTGGCTAAATGATACCGTTCACCCACCACTGACCAGGATTGTTTTTGCAAAATCTTAGCTATCGCAAAACCAATATCATCATTCCAAATACAATCATCTTGCAACAAATATTGCGAGAGCCAACTCTCAAGGCTTGCGACCACAACATCATAACCAAGCCCTCCTTGAATAAAGGTTCGGAGTTGGTGCTCAATTTGTGATTGTGTTAGACCATAACTCAATGGCTGTTGAACATTTTGAGAATATAATTTGAAAAATAATTGGCTATCAAGCTGACTAAATTGCTCAACGCGCTGACAAACAAATGAAGCACTGAACAATGTTACAGCTTCATCAAACCATAATGATGTAGCATTCGATAAGGGTTTAACAAACAATAATGAATGATGACCACTGGCAGCATCTTTAGTGATCCCTAATCGTAATGGCCGTAATAAACAATGAGACCAAAAATCAATAAGCTCATTAGCCGCACCAAAACTTGTCCCGATATAATCAATATTTTCATTCTGTGCTTGTTGTAAAACAGCATCCACCAGATGAGTCCCAATACCTTGTTGCTGAAAGCCATCAGCAACAGCAATGCGCAATATACGATAACAACGCTGCTCGGCCGCAATCGCATAACCTAGATGAGCCGCTAAAGATTGAGCCAATAAATGCCCTTGCGGACGACGTTTACCTTGCATCACTAACTGAGCAAGCTCCGCATCAAACCCACCTTCTTTCGACACCACACAACAACCAATAATTGTCTTCGCTTGTGACGCTACAATCAGTGATAACTCAGGGTCATCCAACAATTGTTGAATATCATTCGGCGATGTTTGGTAATGGGCATTAATCAATAAACCAAAAAGTTGATTTAACAAGCGTTCATTAGCAGCCAATTCAGAGGCGGGTAATACAGAATAGTGAATGGCTTCGAGGTCAGAAATAACATCAATCGCAGTACAGTTTGGCGCTTGAGCGGATAATAGTAACGCCTTAAAAATCCAAGCTTCAAGTGGATCCCCTGTTGCCCATCGAATAGGTTGTTCTAAATGATAACTACGCCATTGTGGCATTTTAGCCGTTAATTGTTGTTTAAATTTAATTTCAAATCCACGTCCAGTACCTTCATAACCGTGAATGGTGGTCGCAAAAACTAATCGATTATGATGCCCAAGTAACGCCATTAAAATAGGGGCTGGTATGGCAGCCGCTTCATCGACCATAATAAAATCAAATTCTGATGCGCGATTAACTATCTCGTCAGCAGCCACAAATTCTAATCGACTAGCGCCATAATGTAATTGATGACGTTGAGTTATTGTTGTCGCTAACCGTAAATTAACATGTTTAAAAACAGTTTCAGCACAAGCAAAAGACGGAGCCGTAACCGCGATTTTAATGGTTCGAGATTGTAATAATTCAGCCGCCGCAATACCAAGCGTTGCCGATTTACCACGGCCACGATCAGCTGACAATACTAATGGGCGCTTACTATGACCGCTTACCACTTTTATGACAGCATCGACAGCCTCAGCTTGACCCGCAGTAACACAAGCTCGTAAAGGATCTACATCAGAAAATATCAACTTGGTTGTTGAATAATGAGGTATAGCAGCTAAAGACAATGAATCAGATAACGGTGACTGTTGTATCAGCATTGCCTCAGAGTCTACAAATAAACGCCCCAAACGTTGATAAAATGGAGTACATGTATCCATCAAACGCCATGCAGGAGGAGCAATAATTACCAAGATCCCCCCTCCTTTAACGGTACCGGAAAGTGCGCCGAGCGTATTAGCATTTAACCCTTCAAATGCATTGATAACCACCATATCAAACTCTTGCCCAAGCCATTGCTTTGACTGTTTAAATGAAGAAGATATAAATGATAGAGGAGCGTTATCTCCCGCCCATAAACGTTGTGAAAAGTAATTTCCAATTACCGTTGCTGTTGTGGTTGCCCATTCAGCATCGCCTTCTAGCACCACTAACTGGCGACAAAAATGGCGTGATAACTGTTGTTGAAGTTGAGCGAAGAAAATATCTAACGGCGCCGACATAAATAGATCCAGAAATAAATGACCAACAGATCATAACACAGCCACAACAGGCATAAAAAAACCACGCATAATTGCGTGGTTTTTATTAAGTAAAATAAACGTTACTTTAGATAATCATTCAAATAAGCTAATACATCATTAATCTGACGATCACTCATCTTTTTAAGCTTAAGTTGTAATTTATCACCGTCACGCATATAAGAGACTTTGCCCTTAATTAAATCTTGCGATGTTGGTTTATCTATAACAACTTTAGGATGTAACTGCTCACCTAATTGCTCTAATTTACCCGTCACCTCACGGGTAATACGACTAATGCCTTGTGCGTTAATCGTCTTCCACAATGATGCGTTATCACCGCTCAAATCAGCAATCATGTGTTGCTGTTGTTCTTGATTTAAACCAAAGAAAATACGGTGAAGTTTCACAATAGTAGGACGGCCAAGCTCGCCAACACTAGGGTAAGCCATCAATAATTCCATTGGTAAACAAGCGGCTTTTAATGCCCCACTCACTAATGCTTCACTACATTGTAAATACTTAGCCAACTCTTTTTGATCAGCAACTTTGCCAGTATCTAACAACGATTGCATTTCTTTGCCACGTTCAAATAAAGATAATGGTTTATGCGCATTCGCAACATCAGACAAGAATTTTGCATGTTCTGTATTAATGCCTTTAGCAACATAAATCAAAAAATCTTTATGAGCAATAATACAAGACATACGACGGCGACTACCGTCTAAGACTTCAATACGACCATCATCAAGCCAACGGCCTACTGCTGGATATTGCTGACCACGATCTTTAAGTGTTACTAAGATATCAGCTAAAGCATGCTCATTTAAAAAAGCTTGTTCACGTGCATTTTCAGCAAAAACGATGGTTTGTGTACTGATATCATCTGCATTTACTTTTACTAATTCAAAAGCAACAGTATCTTCGCCAGCCACCGCTAATTCAATCACCGCAGCTTTATCACGTGCCGCAGTTTGCGCTTCTGTAACGTTGGTTGCACGACGTTTATCGGCTTTACCAAATAAACGTGCATTAAGATCTGTAGTTTTAATTGCCATCTGTCAATTACTCCTCGTTCAAGTTTGCCCAGTGGCTGTGCATAACACGTTCTAATTCAAGACCAACACGCTGAATAGCCTCTTGAGCCGTAGAAAGAGTCTTCTTACCCCCTTCAAATTCAGCCGCTGTAAGGTCAAAAACAGTGCTATAAGTGTCTGCACATGTCTCAAAAGCACGACTTCGTGGTACTGTTGCCATCATTACTTGCTCACGTAACAAGTAATTCATTTCTGTTAATACTGAAACTTGCTTTTTATTATCATCTTCAAACATTGTTGGCATTAAACGAATAAATTCTAATCCATGCCAGTCTTCTGGAAACATCTCATAAACAGTGGGTAAATGCTGAAAGAAGTTAACGGTTGATGCCCAGTCTAAACGTTTAGCAGCACAAGGAATAATCAACGCATTAGATGCATACATTGCATTCCAAACTAATGGATCAATATGAGGACCCGTATCAATCATGATGATATCGAACTCATCAGCAATTGGATCAATCACTTTCTCTTTCAGTAAACGAACAATATCAAGGTCTTGATTTACAGCCAAATCTTGCCATGCATCAGCATTGAACATCGCATCTTCAGGGAAAGCTGCAATTGTTTTAAGATTAGGATATTGGGTCGGCATTACCACATTATCCATCACAAAGTGCTTATCAGTTAACACCCCTTCCGGCACGTTATCTAACATTACATCCACGGCAGAATAAATAGTTTCTTGTTTTCCTATACTAATCAATGGATTAAGGAATAAACGTAACGATCCTTGAGGATCGAGGTCAATAAGACAAATTCGGTAACGTTTATCTAAATCTAATGCTAAACAAGCAGCGATGTGCACTGCTGTCATTGATTTTCCAGTGCCACCTTTTTGATTCTGAACATTTACCACCCAAGGTTTACGTCCAGCACCTTCACGTTGATAGAAAGCAGGTTTTTTGGCTGATGCCATCAATTGATGTGCTTCTTCAAGGGTAATTGAATAGTGGTTGGCTTTATTTTTTGTAAATTGATGCCCTGTCGCTTCCATACGTGAAATAGCATCATCTAACTTTCGACGGGTTAAACCCGAACGCGTTTCCATTAATGCTTTTGACATAGGCGGAAAAACTTCGTCACGACGCTCTTCTAAAACAATTTCAATACGATCTGCTTGTACTTGTTTGGTTTGCTCTGCAATATTGAGCAAATTTTGTATCGTCTGTTCCCTATTCATTAGTACTCTACGCCATGATAATAGACTGCATCTATTGTACAATAAATAAGACTGTAAACAATAAAAAGCTGAACAAAAACATGTGATACCAATCTCAACTAAAAAACAGGGTTTAAAGCAAAAAGCTAAAAAAAATAGACTTTTTAGACTTAAATCTATTTTATTATCCAAGCTAATTACCCAACAAAAGACATTCTATAAAAGTGTTACAACGTCACAAGTTTACATTGTAAATCCAATCCATCGCGATAATTAGCGGAACAATGAAAAAACAGTGACAGTTTACGGATAATGTCATTTCAATAAAAAAGACGTCTAATTTAAGATTTTATTATATTTGCTAATGAAATCATCCAATTTCATTAGCAAATATAAAAAAAACAATGAACAAGACTAAAAACATGCTGAAATTTAAAACAGAGGAAGTTAAAAATACCAATAATGACTTGATCATCGTTCCATATAAAAAGACAAAATACGAAACGATGATCAAGCTTAAATAATCACTAAAATAGCCCTGTAAATTGAATTTTTAAGCCACCTTAATAGCGGAAAAATGATCAAGACTAACCTCAGTAATAGTGACAATCACATTAACAAGACGGAAGCATGCAAAATAGGAGATAAACTACGGAGAATGCTGGTTCAATAAGGGTTGAGGCGCTATAACGACAATCTAAAAATAGATAAAATAGCAAGTTGACTGACTTAACAAACAAGATTGAAATACATTAAATGTGTGATGATCATTGATCCAATAACCAAGACATGACGAACAACAGCTTCTTACGGTTAAATATCACTTTAATGACGTGTTAATTCAATCACAACCGCCATACAATAAGCCGATAATAAAATAAAATAACACCCTAAACGTTGAAAACACGCCAACATGATCATCTTTCCAATGAAAAAAGGCCATCTCAAGCATAAAAATCACTAATACTCGGCACCAATTGAGTAATTTTCATCATGGTTGTGGATAACATTGTGGAAAAGGTGATAACGAATGATGATCATGCTTTCAATATTATTATGATCATGTTTTCATGTTGATAATGATCATCTTTCCGTGGTTATGATGATCATGCTTTCAAGCTTCATATGATCATGTTTCTGGGTTTTCTTTGATCATCGTTCCAATAGTTGATAAAATAATAACCTTAATAAACAATGTGTTAAAATCAAATTTGAGACATGATCATTAGATCATATTATCAATAAGATCAGTTTTAATCATAAAGATCAGTTTTAAAATCTTTAAATAAAAAACTTTATTTATTGATCTTTTTCTATTAATCTTTACGGAAAGATGATGCTTCTACGGCTAATGACAAATGAATCCGGTTCGAAATACTAAAAAAAATCCGATTGATAAAATATTGATCGAGGCGCCAAGATCACACAAAGATGGTCATTTATTTGTGATCCCTGCAAATTTGATTGATTGGTTACCCCAATACCAACATTTTAAAGGCGTGACCAAAAGTATTATTGAGCTATTGAATATTATTTCATTACGTGGCTTATCAAGCCAAGATGGTATGGTTTCAACAACAGAACTTATTGAAGCGACAGAAGGGCAGTTAACTCGAGCCGCTATTCAGCAACGCTTACGTGCCGCCGTCAGTGTTGGATTATTTAATCAACAACCAGTACGATTTGAAGAAGGTCTTGCTGGTAAGACAATGTTGCATCATTTCATTAATCCTGCATTGCTAATATCTCAACTTGGCACTGGTAGTTTATTATCAGAACAATTTAAACAACGTGAAAAACAGAAACGTTCTAAAGCATTAGCTCAAAATCATGTGAATCGACGCTTACTGACTGAATATGGTTTAGGTACTCCACCTTCGATGCCCGATGAAGCGGATCAAATTGTGGTTTCCCCAACAAGTTGGGCAGGAATTATTGATCAAGCTTTAGCGCCACCACGAACAAAGAAAAGTTATCAAAAAGCGATGGTTGCGATCAGCGGTACTAAAGCGATCATTGAAACACGATCTTCAAAATCGATCATGACCGTTGATGATCTTATGACGCTATTTGCGTTATTTACACTAACGGTACAATACCACGATCACCATCTTGCTGATTATGAGATCCAGCTTCGCTCTATGGCAAATAAAACACCCGTATATATTACTGATATTTTGGCATTACGTGGCAAAAAAGACAGCGGACCTGCTCGTGATTCTATTCGTGAAAGTATTGATCGTATTGAATTTACTGATTTCCAGTTACATGAATTAACGGGTCGTTGGCTTAGTGACAATATGCCAGAAGGGTTTAAAAGTGATCGGTTTCGATTTATAGCTCGAACGATCACAGCATCAGAAGAAGCCCCGCAAGAGGGGGAAGATGGCGAAATTCGCATCAAACCTAATTTGTATATTCTAGTGTGGGAACCTTCATTTTTTGATGAATTATTAACCCGCGATTATTTCTTCTTATTTCCGCCAGAGATTTTACGTCAACATACTTTAGTATTTCAGTTATATACATTTTTTCGAAGTCGCATGTCTCGTCGTGTTGTTGATTCAATGCTTTTAAGTGAATTAAATCAAAAGCTTGCTAGAAATATCGAATGGCGTCGTTTTTCTTCAGATATTATTCGTGAATTAAAAAAATTGGCAGAAGGTAAAGTTACTGAGACGATGTTTGCGGTTAATTTATGGGGCTATCATTTAACGATTTCTGCTGATGACATCGATAAACGCTATACTGATTATCGAGTCGATATTAAATCAGATGCGGAAGAAGTTATTCGTTATTCACGTGCAAAAACCACCAATGAAGGCAAACGTAATATGGCACCAACAATGCCAAACCCATTACGCAATGAGATCATGCCGAAACAAGCATTAGATCAATTATCAGCGATCATTGATGGCGAATTTGAACCGATCCAGCGTAAAGAACCTCGCCCGCGAGGACGTTTAGGACGTCGGATTAAGTTGCGAAAGCATTTAGTTGAAATCAATGCTGATGAGCTCACTATCGTTTTATCTAAATATACCTCTTCAGAAGCTCTACAACGTAGTATTACTGCTTTATCTGCAATGACGGGTCATCCTGCTACTACAATTACAGAAGAGTGTCAGGGCTATCTGGAGAAGCTTGACTGGTTACATGTTGCTGGTGAGCGTGTGAGTTATGAAACATTGAGTAAAACGGTTGAGTTATACAACAGTCGTCAAGATGAACGACATTTATCAATTGAACGTTTAATTTCTGGTTTAGCGGTACGTCGAAAAGTGTGTAAATTAGTGCATGAAGGCCATATAACAGATCAAGTATTAACTGCCTTAGATGACGTTGCTAAAGGCATTTAAACGGTCGTAATGGTTAGAGAACAGAGAAAGAGCGTGTTTATCGACGCTCTTTTTGTTTTAATACACATCAATGAGTTAACACGTAATATTGGATGAATATTACGTGGCACTAAGTATTATTGCTCGCGGAGTTAGACGATGTTGTTTAGTAAAAAGAATTTTAGCAGTGCTGTATATTGTATTTTAATTAGTACACCAGCTGTTAATATCTATGCTGCAGCAGTAGATCGCCCGGTTATTGATCGCCCTAAAATTGGACTAGTACTTAGTGGTGGTGGCGCTAAAGGTGCGGCACATATTGGCGTACTTGAAGTTTTAGAAGAAAATCGAATTCCGGTTGATATTGTGACGGGTACGAGTATGGGAGCCTATGTCGGTGGCATGTACGCGATGGGTTTTTCAGCACAAGACGTTAAAACAAGAACGTTTAGTATTGACTGGAATACGGGGTATATCGATCGAGCTAGTCGTAATGATCTCTCGTTACGAAGAAAAAAACAAGGTGATACTTATCAATTACATACCGATTTAGGTTTAGATATCAATGGTGAGTTTAAGTCTCGTCCTGGCGCTTTTCAAGGTCAAGGATTAGCTGTTATTCTACGAGAGCTTACGGTTAACTTACCAGCATTAAAAACCTTTGATCGGCTTGCTATTCCTTACCGCAGTGTTGCCACTGATATTACTAAGGTAACTCCTGTTGTGATTGGTTCTGGTAATTTAGCGACAGCCATGCAAGCATCCATGACCGTTCCTGGCGCATTAAAACCCGTCCACCTAGATAATAAGTTACTTGTTGACGGTGGGGTCGTTAATAACATGCCGGTTGATGTAGCAAGACAGCTTGGGGCTGATGTTATTATTGCGGTTGATTTACGTGATAGTTTAATGCCTAAAAAAGAGTTAGACAGTGCATTAAATATTGTGTCACAGCTAACAACGTTTATGACCAATGCCAGTGCTGATTATCAAAAAAGCTTAATGAAGCCCAATGATATTTATTTGCAACCCAATGTTTCTTTTATGACCGCAGCTGATTTTGATAAGTTAGATCAAGCTTATCAAGCTGGGCGAAAAATAGCCCAAGCATCACTTCCTCGTTTATTACGTTATCAATTATCTGTTGCTGATTATGCGAAATATAATAAGCAAAAAAACATGAGACGAGCACGATTATCGGCACAAGACTCTTATTTTATTGATGATATTGAAATTATAAATAATACTAATTTACCGGATAAAACATTATTAGCTAAATTAGAATTAAAAAAAGATAAAGTAATTTCTAATGAGGAATTAGAGCAGGCTGTTAAACGTTTACAAAGTGAAGATATATATGGGCGAATTAATTATTCAATAAAACAAAAAGATAATAAAAATATTCTCATTATGGATATTAATGAAAAATCTTGGGGTCCTGGATATTTAAACTTTACATTGGCATTTGAAGATGACTTTGAAAGTCGTTCTGATTTTTCTTTTGGCGCACAATATGTTTATACCGATCTAACTGATAAAGGTGGTGAGTGGTTGTTAGAATGGAAATTGGGTAGTTGGAAAAATATCACTACTGAATTTTATTTCCCTATAGATTATCAACAACACTTTTTCACTGCATTTGGTGCTGAAACGAGTAATGAAATTCGTCGATTTGATAATTTTAGTTATTCTAATGTAGATGCTGAATTAAAAAATATTGATGCTAAATATAATCAAACAAATGCTTATGCTGAAATGGGATGGAATATAAAACCATGGGCGGCATTAACATTAGGCTATAAAGGTCAGACTGGCAGTATTAAGGTATCAGCACTGGACAGCAAAGAAGATTATGATTTATATGGGCCATATTTAGATTTTACCTATGATGATTTAGACAGCTTTTTCTTTCCATCTTATGGTTCTTATTTAAATAGTGAGATTGGTTATAGTAATACCTTTCGTCGACCAAATTCAGGTTTATCAGAATCTGGGGATACAGTGTATTATAATTTATCAATAATAAAGCCATTTACATATGATAAACATACTGTTGTATTTTCAATAAAAACAGCGGGTTCAGATGCCGATAATTTACTACCTATCTATGCACAAGATCTCGGTGGGTTATTTAATTTATCAGGGTATCACCGTTATGAAATAAATGGTCGTTATAGTGCTTTAACCAGTTTAATATATCGTTATCGTGTTATTGATAATAATTTTGGTGCATTTAAATTTCCAGTATATGTTGGTGGATCACTTGAAAAAGGTGGCGTATGGGCTCGTACTTCTGAAATGAGTTGGCGCAGTGCAATTACTGCGGGTAGTGTGTATGTTGCCGCAGATTCGATTTTAGGACCGGTTTATTTGAGTTATGGTCAAACATCAACAGGTGAAAGTTCATTCTATCTTTCATTAGGTGGAACATTATAAATACAAATGCATTGATGTTTATTTATAATGGAAGGGTATTGTAGATGAATATATATTTAATACTTTACATATATTTGACAAAATAAAATGAATTTAGTTGATAATTGTTAACGATACACTTTTGCTTTTATTTGTTTTTATTTATAAGGATATAAATAAGAAGAAAATATTTAAAAGTATTATATGATTTTTCGAGCCTCTTGAGGCTCGTTTTTTTTTGTTATTAATTTGATTGAATACAGGCATAAAAATGCCCCCTAATAATATCGATTAATAAGGGGCGAATAATAGAATGATTATTTAGTATTCCCAATGTGAAATATTATGTGATCCACTAAATTGATTAGGGAAATAATCTTCACACTTACCTTCACGCCATACATCAGCTGTTGCACAGTGTAAGCCGCCGCCAAATGCATAAGCATCACGTAAATCAACGGGAATAACGTTAAAGCCGAGTTTATCAAATTGCTCCATTTGTGCTTTTTCACTGGCTTCAACACACACTGTTTTATGATCAATGATTAAAGTATTCATTGATAGCCATGTGCTTGAATAACAAAGTGGTGGCGGGTTATCCCACGCAGGTTTAACCGCTTCAACAATCTGCCAATCATTCTTTTCAAAAATTTCACGTTGACCTGCAAATAATGGCCGATGTGGGTTAAGTAACATTAAGCCTGGGCGTAAAGGACAGAATGTTGCGTCAATATGAATGGGATGGTTATCAGCAAAGCTTAACGTGTGAATACGATATCCCATTGGCTCATATTTACGCTTGATCCAGTGAATACCCGCTAAGTTAGTTGTAAGACCATGTTGGACAAAGATATCTTTACCTAAACGCATAACATCTGCGGCATCAAAGAGAATATCTGTTTCTCTGGTGCTGTATTCTTTATTTAATGAACGCGCCATTGTTTCTTCATCAGATAAATATTCATAGGCAGCAACATAATCCATACGGAAACTATCGTCAGATAAGCGAGGGCGTGGTGCTTGCTCGATCATGCATTGTTGATCTGATTCAAAATACTCACGTAGAAGATCTGTGTATGCCAAATATTCAAAATAGCGGCTACGAAAGCTCATCGGTGCCATTAGCATGCTTTTACCCATGGTAAGCAAGCAGTCACGAGGTGGCATACAGCCAAAGCCAGAGCTAATCGAAAAATCAGGGGTATTGATACTATTATGCCAGTCAACCGCTCCTGGACGATCAACGATGATGCCGCGATTTTCAAGGATCTGAGCAAAGCCATTTAAACACTCATTTGCACGATCAATAGATTCTTGAGTACGACGTCCCGCTTTGCTACCACGCATTGGTGAATCAGCAGGGATTTTTTCATTACTGGCAGGGCAAGCTTCTGGAATATGTTGGTTATCAGCAATACCAACAATCACATGGCGAAGAGGATCGAAATCGTTATAAGATTCAACATGTAGGCCCGGTCTAACATAAGGTACACCAGATTCTTTACGCTCAAGGGGTAAAGAAGCATTTGGATAAAAGTCGTTAGAAATACTCATTGCAAATTCTCCATGAGAATGAATAATTGTATTGAAACAGAGTTTATTGACACATTGCTCGTTAGATGATCTATGGCAAATATTTATTGTTGTTATTTAACAATGTGTTATTTCGCTGCCTCTCACTGTTGAAGGCCATGTGTTGTGCTCTTCAATGACTTTATAATGCGCCTTTAAAATTCATTTTATAGCGAAGTTCTGCTGATAAATGTCGATTATATGCTGAGAATGGTATTTATAGCGGTTGTTACACTTTTGGGTTATGAATAATAAAGAACAATCAGTAATGACGATTTTTATGGCACAATTAATATGCTAATTTCAGTTATTACTTAAAAAGCTTGATGGAATATCACATATTTGAAAAAAGAATTTATTGGGTCAGTGAATAACTGCTCACTTTTTATTAAAGCATCTAGCTCTGTGGCATAAAGTTGTAATAATAGGCTGAGTAAAGGAGAGCAGGTTATGTATCAAAAGATAATAGCAAATACGCCTAAATTTTTGATGTTTGATTTACAACCACTGATTGAGAATAAGAATTTTATTTTTGGTGCTGATTATATATTGATTCGCCCTAAAAAAAATGGCTGCATATTACATTTATCATCCACTCAAATTCCGTTAGCTGTTGGGCAATTAGTTTTATTAGCGCCTTTTAATCCTTTTAAAATTAGTGTTGAGGCCGTTAATAATAAAATAACGGCAGGTGATGCATTGCATTTTCGTTTAAATGCATTGGGGCAAACGTTTATTGATAGTATTCAGTTTAATAATATAAAAAACATGTTAGATCATGCTAAACAAGGCTTGTTGTTTGACGGTGAGGAGCTAGGACCACTATTTGAAATTATAGATAACATCGAGAACACGTTTGATTTTAAGCAACTACTCAATATATTGATGTTACTTGATCAATTAACAAAAACTAAACCGCAGCAAATATTAGAAACCCACCAGCTTGCTTTTTCTACCACAAAAAGAACCGAAAATCGGGTTGATCTTGTATTGCAGTACATTACTTCAAATCTTGCAGAACCGTTAACTGTGACTATTGTTGCCCAGCAATTACACATGGCTGAAAGTACATTTTCGCGGTTTTTTCATACTCATTTAGGGGTGACATTTCGGCAATATTTAATTGAGCAGCGGGTGAAACAAGCAGCAAGATATTTAGTGTCGACAGATTGGACGATTGCTTATATTGGGGCCGAAGTGGGTTTTTCATCGTTATCCAACTTTAATGAAAAATTTAAAACGTTATTGCACGTAACGCCTCGCTATTATCGAGCCAATCATTTGTCGCTACGGGAAAACATTGATAATTCACAATCGATACAAGGCCAATTACAAAAACAATTTCACCAGTGGCAAACCAATGTGGTTGTATAAATAATAAGAGAATAACGGTGAAATTATTCTCTTGTTATAATTAACGTAGATAATTTGCAATTAACTGATATTGGCAACATTTTGCCACCAATGCATAACTACAACATGCCAATAGTGAAGCATAAAGTGGTGCTTCAACCCAGCCTAACTGAAACTCGACAAACAGTAAGCATCCACTAAAAAAGCCAATCACTAATGCACTGAGTGCTGCATAAATATTACCAGGAAACCAATGAGCTAATAACGTTGGGGCGACCAATGCTGCCATTAAAGTACCTGAGCCTAAAATAGCCAACATTGACAGCATAAAAGGGGGCGCAAACAGCATGATAATAAACCCTAACCCTCCAAGGCCCAACACGGCACTACGATTAAGCAGTAATAGTTGCTTCGCTGTCAGGGAGGAATGTGGCCACAATGCTTGGCGTAAATCATGAGACACTGCGCCTGAAATAGCATGTAAAACTGAGTTTGCCGTTGATTTCATTGCAAATAAAATAAACAGGGTCACAATTGCAGATAAATAAGGTGAGAGAAATTGGGTCAGAAAGACGGGCATGGCATCGTCAGGGTTGGTAAGTGTGGGCACCTTTACACGAATATAACAGCCAACAATAGGAACAAGGCTCAATAAACACGCCATTGGCATCATATAAGCCGCGACATGATGCAATTTCGTGGTGTTAGCAAATGCCATAAAACGTACGGACATATAAGGTAGGGTTGCACTGTAAATAAACGCATAGGGCAGTACCATTAGAACATGCCAGCGGCTGCTACCATAAGGCCCTGAATCTTGTGGATCTAATAAGTTTGTGTCGATGCTAT
This sequence comes from Photobacterium iliopiscarium, assembly GCF_003026395.1. Lineage (GTDB taxonomy): Bacteria > Pseudomonadota > Gammaproteobacteria > Enterobacterales > Vibrionaceae > Photobacterium > Photobacterium iliopiscarium. The sequence goes on from NZ_PYOO01000001.1 coordinate 461,350, forward strand.
TAAGTTGTTCTATTAATTGTTGCGGAGGAAGATCTGTAAAAATAGTCACCATAATAATAATGGCGGATAAGCACATACCGAGCACCATAAAGGTATCCGTAAACGCGACGGCGGCAAGCCCTCCAATAGAGGTGTAGAGAATAATAATCGCGACCATAATAAACGAGGCGGTTGTTTGGCTGATACCCAGCCATTGTCCGGCTAATAATCCTAATGCTTTAATTTGACCGACGAGAAAAATCAGTAATAGCACAATGGTTATAATGGCACAGAATGCTTGGGTAATACGTTTGACACTTTGTGGACCGTCATGGCTGACGGCAATATATTCAGCAATTGTTAATGTCCCCATAGTTTGGGCTTTTTGGTGTAGAAATCGCGCACAAAAAAGGACCGCTAAAATCATGGCTGGCGCAAAGAAAAAATTACCTAATAATTCAATTACACCATATTTATAGGCAACCCCAGGCGATCCCATAAATCCCCAGCCAGAAAACGCGGTTGCAACGATAGTCGAGGCTCCAATAAAAGGGCCTAAACAATTAGCGGCCAATAAAAAACCACCCTCACCCTTGCTACTGTGCATCACTTTATTACTGTAAAGGGCTAAACCGACCATAATCGTCACGGTCACGAATAGTAAGCCCCAGTTGAGTGAGGTATTCATCGTGTCACCTTATAATAGTGGTAATGGTTTGTGAGATTGCGGTTTATGAGATAATGCCCGTTTCTTGATGATATTAATCACGATCTCTCCCATACCTCCCCCAATCACCAATACGCCACCAATAGCTTGTAAAACCGTTAATGATTCACTAAAGACTAAAATACCCAGCCCTGCACCAACAACAGTCTCTAAATAAGAAATACATGCCAGTTCAGCGGCTTTTAAATGTTTAGCGGCAATGGTTAATAATGACAATGCGCCAAAACCAATAAAGAACCCCATTGAAATTAGCCATAACCATGAGGTGCCATCCATTGCTGCTAATGATGGTGGATTAATGACAAAGCAAATCGCAATGGCTATCGCACCAAATGAAAAGTTAAATAATGAACGCGAGTCTGAACCAATATCGGTACGGTAACGACTAAAGAATAGATACAAGCCATAGCCGATACCTGATATTAATCCCAGAATATCACCGACCATATTTTCTTTAGAAAACGACAACGATAATGTTAACCCTGTTTGAGGGGTATAACTGATAATGCCGATAATAAATAAACAGCCAATAAATACCGCGGTTAACATCGATGCAGTAAGGGCTGAAATTTTCTCTTTTAAGAAAATAGCCGCTAAAATAGTAGAGAAAACAGGGCCGGTATAAATTAAAAATACCGCATTGGCTAAGGTTGTATATTGGGTCGCAGAGACATAAGCGGCTAAACATAATCCTAAGCACACGCCACTGGTGATTACTGCGGGGGTGAGTTTAATGCTTTTTAGTTGTTGCGCTTTACCTTGGTAGATCATAATAGCAAAAATACAGACTGCGCCAACGATCATACGAGTAAATGCAATAACATCGCCACTGGTATTAATGTTCCTAGAAAATAAACCAACACAGCCCATCAGTGTGGCAGAAACAATCATAGTGGTATATCCAAGCGTTTTAGGGTTCATTTTATACTCCTTGAATGGGTACTATTTGATGGGTTAACCAATGACCCACCATCGGAATACTGTTGATAAATAAAAACACCAGTGACAGTGATCCAGAGGATGATATTGGCAATAATAAAAGCATCAATTGTCCAATAACCTGTTGGCATTACTTTTTCCTTATGTTTAAGAAGCGGAAGTAATTAAAGGAAATGCTACTATTTATTAATAACAATAATTGATGATTTTTAGTTAATGGGCTAGCTAAAAGCTGCTATAAAATAACCAATAAATGCTTTCTATTTTGAAATGAGATCTGGGTCATTTTTAGACGCGAAGCCGAAAAGGGAAGGGGAATTGATAATTTGGTGGTGGTTTAAAATGACAAAGCCCCTCAAGAGAGGAGCTTTATATTGATAAGCTTACGTTTGAATTACAAACCAATTTGTTCGGAAATAATGGCAATGATAGCCTCTGGCGATTCAGCTTGGCGTAAGCTATCGCGGAAACTCTCATGGATAAGTTTACGGGCTAGGCCTGCAAAGATACGCATGTGTTGATCGCCTTGGTCTTTATTTAGGGTTAGCATGATAACGAAATCAACCTCACCAGAATCTGACATCCAATCAATCGGTTTATCGAGATGCGCAATACTGATACTAGAATGACGAATATGCTCAGACTTAGTATGTGGAATTGCAAATCCATGCCCTAAACCCGTAGAGAATACCGCTTCACGTGCCCAAACATCTTCTTCAAGTTTATATACATCATCAGTACGGCCTTGAATACCTAAGTTGCCGACTAGCGCTTGGATCACTTCTTCTTTGTTTGCAAAATCGGCGGCTTTAAATACACATTGCTGAACCAAGATGGGTTTAACTTGTGCTTGAGCATGACGTTGTTCAAGTAGTGCTTCAACCTCTTCAATGGTGGCGCACTCACATGCTTCTGCAAATAACGTTTGGCTATCTGCAAAGTTAATCTCAGTTAGCTGTGCTTTGGTGGCCGCAATTTTTGGTGCACTCATACTGATTTCATTTAAACCAGCACCAACTAATAATGGTAATACTTTACTGTCTGCGCCAAGTTCACCACATAAGCCGACCCATTTACCGTGAGCATGCGCGGTAGTAACCACTTGCTTTAATAAGCGAAGGAACGCAGGAGCTAAGCTGTTATACAGTTTTGATACGCTGGCATTATCACGATCAACCGCTAATAAATACTGGGTCATATCGTTTGAGCCAATACTGAAGAAATCGACTTCTTTACAGAACAAATCAACAATAAATGCCACTGATGGGATTTCAACCATGATGCCCAATTGCAGATCAGCATCAAAAGCAATGTTTTGCTCAGTCAGTTGCTGTTTAACAATTTCTAGCTGTTGCTTAACCCAACGGATTTCTTCAATGCTTTGAATCATTGGGATCATGATTTTGGCTTTGCCATGTACAGAGGCACGTAAAATCGCGGTTAGTTGGGTATGGAACAGTGCTAAAAATTGCGGATAAATACGGACTGCACGGTAACCTAAGAACGGGTTATTTTCATGGGGTAGGGCAAGGTAATCAATGGGCTTATCGCCACCAATATCCATGGTACGAATGATCACCGGTTTACCATTGGCTGCTGTGAGTACTTCACAGTAATGATTAAACTGCTCTTCTTCATCGGGTGCTTGTTGACGATCCATAAACAGCATTTCAGTACGGAACAAACCAATACCTTCAGCCCCTTGTGCAAATGCGTTATCTGCTTCAACTGAACAAGCAATATTGGCAGCCACTTCGATAGTGTGACCATCTTTGGTGGTTGCTTGCTGGTGGGCGTACAAACTTTGCTGCTCTTTTAGGGTGTTAGCTAATGTGATTGCACGGTTGAAGTAACCACTAACTTCGATGCTAGGTTCGATAGCCAGTACGCCTAATTGGGCATCAAGGTAAACACGATGATCTAATGCCACTGCACACTCTTTGATTTCAATACCTGAGAGGGTAGGAATATTAAATGCGCGTGCCAAAATTACCGTATGTGAAGTGCTACCTGCATGAGTTAATACTAAACCTTGCAATAACGCTTTATCCAGCCCTAAAAACTGACTTGGGGTTAAATCGTTTGCAATAATAATACTTGGTTGTTGTAGCGAAAATGCGGTTTGAGTATCTAATACAGTAGGGTAAGCCGCCGTTAATAACTGGATTGATACATCTTTTATATCCAGTACGCGTTCACGTAAGTAACTGCTTGCTGACTGTTCAAGTTGATGACACAGTTTTTCCATCACCGCTAAAATAGCATTAGCCGTTGAATGGGTAGTTAGCAGGGTTGTGACACCATCAATAAAACTTGAATCGTTAATGATCGCTAAATGCGCGCTGGTAATTTCTTGTTCGTGGTGTGAGCCGTTTGCAATGATGTGATTTAAGTTAGTACTTACTTGCGCTCGTGCTTGTTCAAACCGTTGCGCTTCATTGTCATCGTGGGCTGCTGTTGCAAACTGCTGTGGATCAATTTGGCTCATTGCGGTTAATACACCGTGACCAATACCCGCAGCAAGACGCTTTCCGGTGATTAAATGTGGCTGATGACGTAATAATGATTGCGGTAACACGATCTCACTATCATTCGATAACGTCTCTAATGCTTCATCACAATGCGGAAATTGTTGGTCAATGTAAGTTTGAAGTGCCTGACAGGCTTGTTCACTGTCTGCGCCTTCAAAGCTTAATGTGCAGTTATCATTTAATAGCGTATCTGTACCCACTAATGCCAAAACACTTTTCGCATCACCTGAATTATTAGTGCGGTGATTGGTTAAGCTAATTTGACACTCAAACTGACGGCACTGTTGTTCTAAATGGTTGGCTGGACGCGCATGAATGCCATTAGGTAATACACATTGAAACTGAAATTGGTGAGCCATAAATAATACGCCTTAAATTTATTTAATGTTATTGGTGAGCTAACAACAGTTGCTGACATTGAGAAAAAATACGTCGTGGACGCTGTAATGCATCTTGAATAGAAACTTCTAGACAGCGATGGTTTGTAAAACGGTCACTTTGCTCGACATTAATGTCGGCCGCGAGAATCACAATATCAGCACGCTCAACATCCTGGTCGGTGAGGCGATTTTCTACTCCCATTGCTCCTTGGGTTTCGACTTTTATTGTGATCCCGAGTTTTTTCGCTGTCTCAGTGAGCTTGTCGGCTGCCATGTAGGTATGTGCAATTCCGGTTGGACATGCGGTGATCGCGACAACTCTCATATGTCTCTCCTGCTGTTAGATAATGTAATGCTAGGGCAATGGCATAAATATAAGCAGTTAATAGAGAGCAAGATAGAAGAGAAACGACGCTTTTATAGGACATTTGTAACCGTAATAACCAACCGTGATAAGGATCTCATTGCATTTTTGGTGAATGTTCTCAGTAATGATTAGCATTTTTGTGCGTTGGTTACTAAAAGGTAATCGTACTTTGATGATGGTTGGTTGCATTTATAAGGGGGTATAAGGGAGAAATGGTGTCGTTATGATTAATTAATAGTGTTTAGAATGTGGTGTTAAGAAGAAAGATGCATAAATAGGAGAGAGGTTATAGTCACGTAATAATAAAAAGGCAGCATGAGCGGGGGACTGCATGCTGCTAAAGGTCATTTTTCGGGAAGATAATGATAATATTTTATTCTGTGAGTTAATTATTACTTAAATTAAAAATATAAATAGTGGATAAATATCACTTTAATAGCACTATTCTATCTAATCGTTTTTTATGTGATATCACGCAGTATTATTTAAATAAGAGTGGTGATGTTTAAAAATAGATCTATTTTAAACTGCCATTACTTATATTTAAATTAAAATAATAAACTGTGATATTGAGTCAAAATATCGCTATATAACAATGAGAGCCTACTCACAGCGATTAGGTGTTGTTACAAATATACAGTGAATGCGTAAATTATCCTATATCACCATAAATCTTTATTTTTAATAATACGAGTCAATAACTAAGTGAAATTACATTAAGTAAATAAAACGAATAGTGATTTTATTTAATCTTATTGATCCAATTGTTTTAATAATATCAACCTTGCTCAGTAAGAGTGTGGTGCAATTAAAAAATAGGGATAGAAAACCATGTTTAAACTGTCAATCGTCGCAGCAGCAATTGCTCTTTCTGTTGGTCTTGTCGGCTGTAATAATGATAATTCAACCCAACCATCAACGGATAAAAACGATAATCTGCCAACATTAGCGGTACTTAACTATGTTGATCCTTTGATTGGCACTGATGGTTTAGGCAATGTTAATCCTAGCCCTGTAACCCCTGAAGGAATGATCCAACCAAGCCCAGATAACTGGAATCCAACGAATTGGGAGGGGAAAGGATCGCCGTCTGATTATCATCACTATTTAAATCAATTATCAGGATTTAGTACCACTCATATTTCAGGTGCAGGTAAAGGGGATCTTAATGATTTTGCGTTCTTACCTTATACCGGCTTTCACTCAACCGCTGTTACGATGGATAAGCAAACTGAAATATCAAAAGTGGGCTATTACGCGGTAGATCTTATTGAAACAAAAGTTAAAGCTGAATTAACAGCAACGGATCGAGTTGCTTTTCAGCGTTACAGTTTTCCTGCTGGTGTCGATCGTAAAGTAAAGATCGATTTACAGCATGAGTTACTCGAACAATACGGAAACCACTCTCGTAGTATCTACTATAAAAAAGTGGCAGATAATGCCATCGCGGGGGCGCGTACCAGCAATGAATGGGGTCAGTGGCAAACGGTATATTTCTATGCTGAATTTTCAGAACCGTTTAGCGGCCATATGGCGTATGTTGAAGGTAAGCAAACTGCTGCAACAGAAGTTGGATTAGCCGATTATCAAGGTTACGGCGATAAACGTGATCGAGTACGTGATGTGGTGACCCACCTTAACTTTGGTGACGGTGATCAGCCTATCACGGTTAAGATTGCCATCTCTGGTACCAGTATTGATGGTGCGATGGCCAACTTACAAGCTGACGACAACGGCTATGATTTTGATGAGGTTGTGGCTGACAACCAACAGCAATGGGCGAAGGTATTAAATAAATTCACCATTAAAGGGGGAACCCAAGCTGATAAGACCATGTTCTATACCTCGCTTTACCGTACTTATGTCGCACCGTTTGTGTATCAAGACGTTGATGGTAAATACCGTGGTATGGATGGCAAAGTCCATCAAGCTGATGCTGATTTTACTAACTATTCAGTGTATTCAATGTGGGATACATTCCGCGCTGCTCATCCACTTAAAACCATTATTGATAAAGAACGCGCAATTGAATACGCCCATGATTTGATGAATAAATTTAAAACTGGTGGTGTATTACCTAAGTGGGAATTGCATTCTGATTACACCGGTGAAATGGTCGGTTATCCTGCGGTTTCTGTGATTGCCGATGTCATGGTGAAATACCCTGATGCTTTTACTCAACAAGATTTTGAATTAGCCCTTAAAGCAGCCGATGTGTCAGCTAACTTTGATTTAGCTATTACGCAAGATTGGGTGCCTTATAAAGATGCGTGGAATGGTGATAAACGTTTTACGGTCATGACCCGTCATGGTGAATATGCTGAGCAACACGGTTATGTGCCAGCAGATGCCAAGAAAAAGCCGCAAGATGGTGGCGTCGCGCAAGATAAATACGATGAATTGGTTAATGAATCAGTGTCATACGGATTAGAAAATGCTTACTACGATTGGTGTATTGCTCAGATTGCGAAATTAGCAGGTGATGATGCTCAATATCAACGTTATATGGCACGTTCACAAGCTTATAAACCTTATTTTGATTATAATGTTAGCGAATATGGTAAATATGGTGCAACTGGATTTATGCGCCCTAAAAATCATGATGGTTCATGGGTAAATAACTATCCATCATGTGCTATTGATGGTCAAGGTGATCCAATTACGCCGTTACCTGAGGGTTGTGATATTAATGATGCCACATCGTTTGATATTTTCTGGCCTTATCGCGCCGAGCACCGTGGTCAAGATTTCACGGAAGGGAATACATGGCAATGGACATGGTTTGCACCGCATGACATTGCAGGTTTAAAGCAGACCATGGGCGGTGAGGCAGGTTTCTTACAGAACTTAGATGCGTTGTTTACCGCTAGTGACAAAGCTGATACTTCTCAAGGCGATATGACAGGTTATATTGGTCAATTCATCATGGGTAATGAACCCGATCATCATGTGCCATATCTGTATAACTGGACGGCAGAGCCTTGGAAGACGCAAGAATATGTCGATCAGGCGATGAAAGAATTCTTTCATCCAACTAAAGCCGGTTTAATTGGTAATGAAGATGTAGGGCAAATGTCTGCTTGGTACATTATGGGGGCGTTAGGTTTCTATCAAGTTACTCCTGGTGCACCGATTTATACCATTGGACGACCACTGTTTGATGAAGTGAAATTTGATATTGATGGCGGTCAATTTACGATAACTGCTGAAAATAATAGCCCTGATAATATCTATATTGCATCCGTTACTATTAATGGAAAACCATTGGGCAATAATTACACCTTTGCTCATAGTGATATTATGGCTGGTGGTGAATTACACTTTGTGATGACCAATAAAAAGCCCGTTATTAAATAACCTAATATTATTTATATCTGTAGCAGATAAACTCAATGAGGTTTGTCTGCCTCTAAATACTGTTCGTCTCTTTATATCATTCATTGTTTAATCATCATTGACATTTACGCTTCAATATTAATTAAACGGTGGGTTTAAATTACATTGTTTTTATTTGTTTCTTACATGCTGCTTATTTCAACGTGGTCGCTAATGGGTTTTTTATTAATGGCTATTAATAGCAGCATTAAAAAATAATATATAAATTAGAAAAGGATTTGAAATGAAATTCAAACGTACCCTACTTTCAATGGCTGTTATCGCTGCTACATTTGGTTTAACGGCTTGTGATGATGATACGCATAATATTGATGTTAATGTCACTGTACCAGAGGGTGATGGCACCCTTCCTCCTATTGATGACGGGAATAAGCCTGTTTGTCCACCGACTGGCGATGGCGATTGTGACGATAAACCAAGTACAGAAAACCCAGTTATTGATATGGGGGTTCATATTCCGGTTGATTTATCGGGCATGGATATCACCCGTTATGTTAATCCATTTATTGGTACTGGTAATTTAGGTAATACTTACCCTGGTGCAACTACCCCTAATGGTATGGTGCAATTATCCCCGAATAACGGCTCTAATGGTTGGGAATATATTTCTGGTTATTATTACCATGACGCCCGTACTAGTGGTTTTTCTCATACTCATCTATCAGGCGCGGGTGCGGGGGACTTAAATGACATTTTAGTGATGCCAATTAACTCCCGTTCAGACTTTATGATCAATGAAGGCTCAGCGACCCTCAATTTAGAAGCATCCCATTTTAAACATAAAGATGAGCAAGCGACCGCGGGTTACTACAAGGTTGAGTTGCTTGACTATGACATTACTGCTGAACTGACAGCGTCTGATCGTGTTGGTGTGCACCGTTATACGTTCCCACGCGACACGAAATCTGAAATTATCGTTAATACCGGATTTAAGCTTAATTGGGATTACACTTCTGATTCTTTTATTCGCTGGGATAAAGAAAATAACCGTTTAATTGGTCATCGTTTATCTGATGGTTGGGCAGCATCTCAGAAAGAATATTTTGTGATGGAGTTTGATCAACCGATCAAAAATGTCCGTTTTGCTTATTACGACAAAGAAACTAAACAATACGTTAATGCGCCAGCTGACTTTACTGAAATAGGCTCAATTAACGGCTCTCAAACCTATGATGCCGTTAATGATCGTGATGTGTTTGGTAAATATCAATATGCTCGCGCTTATGTTGAATTTGACACTTCAAAACAAGGGGTAGCGGTTGAAGCGAAATTGGCATTATCAAGCACCGCGATTGGTAATGATGGCACTAATAAAGCGCCATTAACGGGGGCATTCTTAAACTTAACCGAAGTTGCCGATAAAGATTTTGATGATGTACGTTTAGAAGCGACTGAAGAATGGGAAGCATTACTGGGTAAAGTGAAAGTTGAAGGTGATGAAACCTATAAGCAAACTTTCTATACCGCGATGTACCATGCTTTCTTAGGTCAAACGACTCACTCAGATCTTGATGGTAAATATTACCGTGCTTTCCAAGGTCGTAATGCTTATCCAAATGGTCGTCCATCTTGGGGTAAAGAAGCGCCATTAGTGGATGATGTTCGTTTAGCTGATGCTAACAATGATGGTAAGGCTGACTTTACTCGTTATGACACCTTCTCACTATGGGATACCTACCGTAACGTACAACCGCTTGCGTCTATCTTTGCCCCTAATGCATTAGCGGATGTTGTGTTATCAATGTTGTCTTATGCAGAAGAAGAATTTACGCCTATTGATGCGGCGGGTACTGCTGGCAAATCTCGTAAAGGTCGTTTACCTGAGTGGACATTTAAAGGTAATGAAACAGGCATGATGATGGGGATGCATTCAACCCCAGTTATTTATGATGTACTGGCAAAAGGTATTCTTGATGCACGAATGACAGAACTTGGTTTTAGTCAAACTGATCAAGATAATATTAAAGCACGTTTAATTACTGCAATGGTAACGGATGCACGCGGGAAAACTAGCCAAGGCGTGTCATGGATTGGTGAATATGAGCAAAATGGTTGGGTGCCAGCACAACTGCATGATACAGAAACGGATTCATACGGTAAGCATTCGCCATTTAAAGATTCATGGACAGCGTCATATTCACTTGAATATTCAATGAACGATTGGATGATTGCAAAATCCATTGCCTTGGTGTTTGGCGAAGATGATCCACGTTACACGGAATTTGCTAACCGCTCAAATAACTGGCAAGCACAGTTCGACTTTGGCGGCGAAGCGAATACACCGTGGAAAGGGTGGTTTAAAGCGCGTGATAATAATGGCCAATTTATTGATAAGAACTGGACCGATCCTGTGACAGGTGGAAACACAGGTAAAGATTGGCGTCCTGATATGTTTAATTGGGCATTCTCAGAGTCAAACGGTTGGCAATACTTCTTTAGTGTGCAACATGATATTCATGGTCTAAAAGATCTGATGACCCAAGCGGATCGTAAGTTTAATCCTGAAGCGAAAGATGGCGCTTTATTTGCGGCACGTTTAGATGAGTACTGGTCAACATATCCAGACCGCAATGCAGGCGATAACCAGTTCCCTGTCTTTAATACTGGTAACGTTGGTCAACATGTTCAAGGTAATGAACCCGATCTACATGTGTCTTATTTGTATAACTACGTAGGTCAACCATGGAAGACTCAAGCAGCGATTGCAGCATCAACTAACGTTTGCTACGACAATACTGCCGATGGTATTTGTGGTAATGATGACTTTGGTACGCTTTCTTCGTGGTTTGTGTTCCGTGCGCTAGGGTTCTATCCAGTAAATGCAGGCAGTGTGTATGAAATTGGTACACCAATGTTTGAAACTGCCTCGATTGATGTGGGTAACGGACAGTCGTTTAATGTGGTTGCAAAGAATGTGAGTCGTGAAAATATCTTTATTCAAAATGCGACGTTCAATGGTAAAGCGTTTAACCGTACCTATCTTACTCATGATGAAATTATGTATGGGGGCGATTTAGTCTTCACAATGGGTGACACACCAAATAAACAGTGGGGTGCTGCCGCTGATTCGACACCACCAGATACAGGAATTGGTGAGTTTTTACACGAGAAATCACTACCGGTTGGTGCTCGATAATTAGTGATGTAATTAAAGTATAAAAATTAATTATAGCTATTATTCTCTAAATCCCACGGTTAACTATCGTGGGATTTTTTTATTCATCTTCTTTATATTCAAATCATAATCAATGTCAAAAATTGGATTGATTATGAAGTCATTTATAGAATCAGTGTTTGTTATTTTAAGATTTATTTAAAATTCAAATACAGCGTAATATTGATGGTATATCTATATATAAATAAAAATAAAGCTATTAAAAATATTTGATAGATTATGCATTGTTAATAAATATGATTGACAGCAAGTAATTTATTGTCATTGGTAAGTATTGAGTTCAATGCGTTTAATGTCATTATTTTCAAGCCGCTTAGAATATAAATGGCAATTGGAGATATTATGCCTATTTCTCGTCGTAACTTTTTAAAATCAGCTATCGCGACAGCGATTGCAGCAAATGGTTTAACACTATTTCCCGCTAATTTTGCATTTGCTGATGACACACTTTTAATTCCTAGTGCAAGTCACTGGGGACCTTTTTACGGTGTAGTAAAAGATGGTAAGTTAGTGGGTATTCAACCTCGTAAAGAAATTGATCCACTGCCAACTGAAATGTTATTAGAAGGCTTATTAAGCCGAACTTATAATAAAACACGTATCCAATACCCAATGGTACGTAAATCATATTTAGAAAATTTAGGTGGTGACACTAAACCTGAATTACGCGGTAAAGAACCGTTTGTTAGAGTCAGTTGGGATACCGCCTTGCAATTAACCGCAAGCGCAATCTTACATACTATTGAAAACAAAGGTAACCAAGGTATTTTTGACTCATCTTATGATGGTTGGTCAAATACGGGTCTATTACGCCCACCAGTTGTTCAAGGTCGTTTCTTTAACCTTATTGGTGGTTGTAGTACAACGATTGGTGACTACTCCGCTGGCGCTTCAACTGTTATTCTGCCGCACATTGTCGGTGATATGGAAGTGTATTCACCACAAACAGCTTGGCCTGTTATTGAAAAGAATACTGAAGTGTTTGTTTTAGTGGGGAGTGATCCTTGGAAAACTAACCGTGTTGAATTCCGTGTTGCTGATCATCAAATGCAAAGCCATTGGCTGAAGTGGAAACAAAAAGGGATTAAGTTTATTTCAATTAACCCTAAACGTACCACGACTGATCGTAATTTAGACAGTGAATGGGTATCAATTATTCCAGGTACTGATACTGCACTATTTAATGCGATGGCTTTCCATTTACAAGATCAAAAATTAGCTGATCTTGAATATTTGAAAAAATATACCGTTGGTTATGAGCAGTACCTTGATTATTTATTAGGTAAACAAGATGGTGTTGCTAAAACACCAGAATGGGCAGCTAAAATTACCGGTATTCCAGCCGATGAAATCAAAAAGCTAGCCGTATTATTTAAATCTAAAAAAACCCAAATTGCCGCTGGTTGGGCCGTTCAACGTGCTGACCATGGTGAGATGATTCACTGGGCTATCATCAACTTTGCCGCTATGGCGGGTAAAATTGGTAAGCCGGGTGAAGGTTTTGGTTTTAGCTGGCACTATGGTAACGGCGGTATGCCACAATCAGGTGCATCATTGCCAGTAACATTAGGCCAAGGTTTTAACCCTGTCTCTGCGGGTTGTCCGGTTGTACTTCAATCTGAAATGTTGCGTAATCCTGGTAAGTCATTTACTTACAATGGACAAACGTTAAAATTCCCTGATATATCAATGGTATATAACTCAGGTAATAATCTATTCTCACACCAACAAAACCTTAATGCTTTAATTAAAGCAATGAATGACAAAGTTGAGACTTATGTTTGTCAAGATACATGGTGGTGTGCGTCAGCTCGATTTGCAGATATTGTTTTACCAGCGACCAGTGCATTAGAACGGGTTGATATTACTTCTGGCGGCACATATAGCAATAATAAAGTTTATGCTATGCAGCAAGTGATTGAACCTTATGGTGAAAGCTTAGATGACTATGAGATTTTCCGTCGTTTAGCGAAGATTTTCCACGTAGAAGAAAAATACACTACGGGTAAAGATATGATGACCTTGCTGAAAACAGCTTATGAGTCATCAACTGCCGCTAAAGTTAAACCGTTTGATGAATTCTGGAAAGATGGCGTTACTGTTATGCCAACCCCAGAAAAAGCAGATTACTGGCAACGTCATGGTGCATTCTATGACGATCCAGAAAAGCACCCTCTACATACACCATCAGGCAAAATTGAACTATACAGTGAATCAATTGCTAAGATGAAACTGGACGATTGTCCTCCTGTACCAACTTACTTGCAGCCATTTGAATTTTTAGGTAACGCAAAAGAAGGTCAACTGCATATTTTAAGCCCACACCCTTGGATGCGTTTGCACTCACAAATGGCAAACGCAGATACTAATAGCTATGAGTGTGTTGATGGCCGTCAATATTTATTGATTAACGATCAAGATGCGCATGCTCAAGGCATTAAAGACGGTGATCTGGTTGAGTTACACAATGATCGTGGTGCATTACTGTGTGGTGCTAAATTATCGAATGAAGTACGTCGTGGCGTAGCATGTCTGCATGAAGGCGCATGGATGCAACTTGATAAATTAGGCCGTTGTAATAGTGGTCAGATTAATATTATTACATCGGATCAATCATGTGGCGGACTAAGCCAGGGTACAAGTGCGAATACTTGTTTAGCATACTATAAAAAATGTACCGATCCATGTTCACCGAATAAAGCATACGAACCACCAATGATTGAACAACCAACAGGGCCAAATGATGGTTCTATTTTGCCAATGGTTGATCTTAATATCGATGGTCGTATCGCATTACTTCATAAAGCAAATTCAGGTAAAAAAGCACCGAAGATCAGTCGTGGTCAAGAAATCTTCTATGCAACCTGTACTATGTGTCATGCCGCACCAAATCCATCAGCACATACTCGCGCCCAGTGGGCAGGGATCACTGAAAGTATGTTCCCTCGTGCAGGTTTGAATGCAGCAGATCGTAAACTTGTTTTAGAATATTTAGATAAACATGCCGCGAAAGCGTAATTGATTTAGATTAGATCTTGATTTTATGTGATTAAAATCCGAGCAACTCGATAGAGTGTTCGGATTTTTTTTATTTAAAAGCCCCGATTATGAGGCCAATGCCACAAAATAAAACAACCGTTATTGTTAAGGCTAATGATTCATAATAAATTTATTTGGCTACGAAAATCTTGTGCCTCGTTAAGTTAATCCTGAACAATTAGCTTACGAGGCAGTCCTCTTTTTTTATCTAAATCCCTTCTTGTTTACTCATCATTATATTTTCTCTTGGTATTATTGATAATTGCTTTTCTCTCTTTTTAGTGAAATAACGAAGCAAAAAAATACATCTTATCTGCTTGAATTAATTAATTTTAATGTGATAAATAATATATAACATCAATATTCTGTTGAATGTTTTTCCGCTAAGTAATAACCAAAAAATATGGACTGGTGGACGATATAATTTTTGTTCATATGGTTTTACATTCGACTCTTTATCTTTTCAATACCGCTTTGTTTTAGTTATCACTGACAATGGATGGTTATGTTTTTAAAGCATAAAAAGCGTAACAAAATTTGACAATTAAATTCAAATGATTATTATTCTCATTCTCTTTTTGCCGAAAGGTAACATCAAATGATGTTTGATTGATTGAGGTAATTTTTGATTAATAAAAATAAACTTGCTCTTGGGTTGTTATATCTGGCAACAGCAAGTGGGACAGTAAATGCCGCAAGTATTTATAAAACAGATGATTCAAAACTTAGTATTGGCGGTCGAATTGAAGCAAGAGCTGAAAATGTTGATCATGGTATTAGCGATTTAAGTCGAGCCAGAGTTAAGATTTCTGGTGAAACTAAATTGACCGAAACCATTAGCGGTATTGGTGTATTTGAACAAGAATTTAAAGCGGAATCACAAAAAACACGTCACCTATATGCTGGAATTAAAGCCGCTTTAAATAACGGTTATGTCACTCTTGTTTATGGTAAGACAGACGGTGCGATGAGCGTCGTTACTGATATTACCGATATTCAAGCGGCTTATGGTGCGGTTGCCGCGGACAAATTTAAAGTCGGTAAACGTATCGCTAACAGTCTTGCTACCACTTATACCAACGACTTCGGAACCACTTTAAGCGCAAATTATGCCGGAGCAGAAGGTAAAGAAAAAGGTAATTTTGATGGCGGTTTTTCTGTCGCTGGCTCTCAAAAAATGGGTGAGACGGGTTTTATTACTGCCATCGGTTTCGCTAAACAAGCTAAGGTTCAGCAGCAATCAAAACAGCAATTTGATATTGGTTTAGGTTACCAATTAAATAAACTATATCTTGGTACTTTGTATACCAAACAGAAAGTTAAGGGTAAAACGGGCAACGGTTATGATGTTGTCGCCGCTTATAAAATTAATTCAATATATACGACGACTATCGGCTTTGGTGAATTGAATTTTGATAATGCGGATGACACTCGTGCTGCCAATGTTGATATTACCGCAAGGTGGAATCGTCAGTTTAGAACCTATGCTGCTATTAATTTAGACACCATAAAGAACGACGTGCAAGAAATGATCGGTATTCGTTACGATTTCTAACTTTCAAAAGGTTTTATTATGAAAACTCGTTTAAAGACGTTAACTCTTGCCCTTGGCGCTATTGTTTCTTGCTCTGCCTTTGCGGCTGATTATCCAATGACAGTGACCGATATTACAGGTCGTTCCATCACATTAGATCATCAACCCGAGTATATTGCGTTGGGTACCGCTCGAAATTTTCCTTTATTAGAAATTGTTTACGGTAAAGATGCAGGTAAGCATTTAGTCGCGATGCGTGACGATATGAAAAATTCAGCCCCTAGTATGTATGATATTTATGTTAAACGTTATCCGTCGTTAGCGAAGGCACATAACATTGGTAAAATCAGTAAAGGACAGTTTGATGCTGAAGCCTTTATTAACATGAAACCTAAACCTGATGTGCTGATTATTGGTTTAGACAGTGCTAAAAAAGCCCAGTCAACGGGATTGATTAACAAGCTAGATGCCGCGGGTATTCAGGTGATCACTGCTGATTTCCGTGATAAAACCATTGCAAATACGTTAAACTCAGTCACTACCGTTGCGACGGCATTAGGTCAACAGCAACGGGGTCAAGCCTTCTCTGATTATTACCTTAAACATTTGAACCATATTAAGGAAGTGATTGCACAACATCCTGATATTAAATCAAAAAATGTTTTTCTTGAAACTGCTGCTGGTTATACCTTTGAATCTTGTTGTGATACCTATTCAGGTGGCAATATGAGTGATTTTATTACTTTGTTAAAAGCTGAAAATATTGCAACAAAGCCGCTAAAAGGGGCACATAAAGGGGTGATGTCTCCCGAAACGATCATTACTGCCAACACGGATGTTTATATCATGCAATCAGCAGGGTGGATCGATAAGAAAACGGGCGAAGCGACCCATGGGATCCCTTTGGGTTATGCAATGAATAACCAAGCAATCGCGGATCAAACTAAATTGCTGATGTCTCGTGATTGGTTAAAAGCAACCAAAGCATTCCAAACTAAGGATGTTTATGCTGTTTATAAACCGTTTTATAACTCGCCTTATAACCTTGTGGCACTTGAGTATTTCGCTAAATGGATCCACCCTGAATTATTTAACGATCTCAATCCTGAGCGTACCTTTGAGGAAATGAATAAGCAGCTTGGCGATCATGATGTGAAAGGCATTTTTGGTATCAGTAGTTTTGAAGTAATGGCTAAGTCGTCTTAATGTAGCTAGAGAAACCTATTGAGTTGTGATATTAGATCAAAAAAAGACCACTGATAATTAAATCTGTGGTCTTTTGTTTTTCAACGTGTGTAATAATTATTTTTTACGTAATAGAGATAAGAACTTTTCTCTTGTTAGCTTCGATATATTGAATGCTAACCGTCTTTGTATTAATTTAACGTTATTATTTAACAAGTTACATACGAGCTTTAAAAATATTAACGATTTCTTCTAGGCTAGCTTTGCGTGGGTTAGTTAAAGAACATGCATCGTTTAGGGCATTTTGCGCCATAAATGCGAGCTTATCTTCTGTAACACCAAGATCTGCTAAACGTTGTTTAGTACCAACCGCTGCGGATAAACCATCAATTGCTTCAAGGGCTGCGTTAACGGCTTGCTCTTGTGTCATTGCTGCCGTATCAATCCCCATTGCTTTGGCGATATCAACAAAACGCTCAGGCACTTGTTTGGCGTTAAAGCGAGATACTTCAGCTAATAAGATTGCGTTACACAAACCGTGTGACAGGTCGTAAACACCACCTAATTGGTGCGCCATTGAGTGCACGTAACCGAGAGAAGCATTTGAGAATGCCATTCCCGCTAAGTACTCACCGTATTGCATTGCATCACGAGCGGCACGATCTTCACCGTTGTTCACGACGGCTTCTAAGTTATTAACAATCAACTCAATGGCTTTGATTGCTGATGCATCCGTGATTGGTGTTGCAGCGGTTGAAACATAGGCTTCAACCGCGTGAGTTAATGCGTCCATACCTGTGGTTGCGGTTAGGAACTTAGGCATTGCGACCATTAGTTCTGAATCATTAACGGCAATAATAGGTGTGAAGTGCTTATCAACTACTGGGTATTTAGTTTGATCTTGTTGGTTAGTGATGATTGCAAATACAGTCATTTCTGATGCCGTACCTGCTGTTGTATTCACTGTTACCAATGGCAGCTGTGGCTTTTTCGATAAGTGAACACCTTTAGAGTAATCACGAATATGCCCACCGTTAGCTGCAACTAATGCGATACCTTTTGCAGTATCGTGTGAAGAACCACCACCAAATGAAATTACGAAGTCTGCTTTGCTTTCAGCTAATAGGGCAAGACCATCTTCGATGTTTTTCTCCGTGGGATTAGGCTGCACACCATCATAGATAACGTAATCAAGGTTATGTGCTGTTAGCTCATCTGTTAGCTTACTAACCAGACCCACTTCAATTAACACACCATCAGTAACGATAAGTGCTTTTTTCAATTCTTTTGATGCTAATTCAGCACCTAGAGATTGAATAGCATTAGGACCCATTAAGGTTACAGGTGGCATGTAAAATACATTGCTCATAGTAAAACTCCGATAATTATTGATTAATTTATAATGACTTACCGCGATAGCCATAAGTCTGAATTTATTTGATGTCGCGTTATAAACGACTGGTGATGTAACATGCTATATCGAACTTAGTGGTTATTATTTGTGTCGATGCCGCTATTTTACACCTTGTTGTTTTGGTAACAATAGAGATAAAACTAAAACACTTTTACTTGTGAGTAATAATCAAGTTGTACGTAAAGTGTGGTGTGTTTCTCTGTAAACTATGACTTATCTGCTGCTGATAGTCGTTTTTCTGCAAACGTCATTTGAGTGTTTTTGTTAGTGACCACAATGCCTGAATGTGATTTATCAGCAGTACCATTTACTGCGTAATGACGTGCAACCACAGTGTTATTAGCTTGATTGTTGAAGCTAACATTACCTGTGAATGCGCCATCACGTGCTGATGCAGTGTAAGATGTGGCGATAATAGCGGTCGCGATAATTGCTTTAATAACTGTTTTCATGAGTCGTATAACCTTATCTTTATAATTGTTTGTCAACGCTGTCTGCGTTTCGATGGGGTTATATTAACAATTACCAAAAACAAAACAATGATGTTAAAATGAAAAAGATTATTACTGTTTTAACTATAATTGATGGTTGGCTATTTATTGTGGATTATTAGGTAAGAAGAGGACGTGTTAAACGGTACTTTGACTATCATTTGCAATATTACTTCTTATATACCAAATAAAAGATATTAATAATCAGAAGTTGTTTTTTTATTAAGATCAAGAGGTTAAATATTTATAACGTGAGGTGGATCTTGATATCTTTTCTAACGATATTTATTGTTTATATGGTTATGTAAATGGATATTATTAAATCATGTGTCAAAGGTAGTACTATGACATTGTACTGTTTAGGTCAAACTTTAGACTGCGTTTATAATAACTTTGTAGAAAAAACCCTGAATAATTCAGGGCTAGTGCTTTTAGTTAATCTCTGGTTTATTGTTATGAGGCCCAAGAAATCGATCGCCATTGAAATGAATCATATGATCCGGGTTATCAGCAATCCATACTTCCGTTTCCCATGCAATATCAGCAGCGTTTTTCCTAAATTCATCCCGATGAGGAAAGGCTGTTACATAAACGCGTCCTACTGAACAACCATCTAGTGCTTTTTCAAGCTCAACCCATCGTTTTGGACTTACTGGACCATGACTAGTCACGGCTTCAATTAAAAATAACCATTTACGATTTTCATCATAAACAACAACATCGGGTAACTTATCATGAGACATTGGAGGAACGTTTAATGATTCTAAATATTTAGTTTCTAGAACCATATGTTTACCGCCTTCGTTACGGCTACTTGCTGTATCGCCAAGATATAAAACGATTCCTCCTTCGCCAATAAAACGAGGGCAAAATTCATGAACAATATCAGCATGAAGTTGGTTATGAACACCAGGAGAGAGCGTTATTTTATTACCGTTAGGTAGGTGTACAGGAATCTTTTCTTTATTAATTGTTCTTTCATATATAGCTTGAAGTGTGGGTACTTCATTTAGAAACTCTTGAACCAATTCTTTCCAATTATTATTAGGGTATGCGTGAAGAATTTTTATGATAGGTTGGTTTAGAGAATAATTATTATCCTTACTGTTTGTTGCTCTAGCTGGATTATCACGGTTTCTATCAACAACTTGTGCTTGATCAAACTGATGTAATGTTTGTCTTCTAATTGTTTCTCTAGAATTTGGTTTGTAGTCTTTACCATATTCGGAACGAATGAATCCCATAATATTAACTGTTGGTAAAAGTGGTGCTGTAGCAACACTCCAGTTATCCTCTGGTTTTATATTAGCAAGAGCCAAGAAGACCCAAGCAGATCTGTCATTACATTGCTGTTTAGGTAAACCTAAATATTGCAGAATTTCCTTAGCTTGTAGTAATTTTTGTTCTCTCATTTTTAGCTATCAAGTATTAAAATAACAGACTTTAGAATATAACCTATGTGCAGGTTTGTTTCTTCCTTTTGTGCAGGTTTTTTGCGATAATGATCAACTAATAAATTACTGTGAAAATGATTGATTATGGCAACGTTGGCACAAAATCCACCTCTTAACTTAAATGATATTGCTGATATCAATCGAGTTTCAGTAAATGGACAACTCGATGAAAGCCTAAGAGGGAAGCTTGGTCAATTTATGTCGTCATCTGCTGTTTCTAAGATACTTGCTGATATGTTTGAAGATATAAAGGGTGAACATCGTATTTTAGATGCAGGCGCAGGGGTTGCCTCATTAACCGCTGCATTTGTAGAACGAGTTCAACAACATGCCACAAGTATTGATTCTACGTGTTATGAGCTTTCTAGCATTATGAATCATTATCTTGCAGATACATTGCAGCATTGCTCTAATTCTTGTGATTATAATGATGTCCAATGGAATCAAACAGTAATTGAAGAAGATTTTATCGCACATTCGGTCGCTTTACTTCAACGTGATAATTTTATTCCAAGTTATAATAAAGCAATTTTAAATCCTCCTTACCTGAAAATTTCAGCAAAAGGTTCGGAACGAGCTGATTTACGTAAAATTGATTTTGAAACTGGCAATTTATATTCAGCCTTTGTTGGACTTGCAATAAAACTTATTGAAGATGGTGGCGAATTAGTTGCTATTACTCCTAGATCGTTTTGTAACGGTCCATACTTTAATAGTTTTCGTAAACTATTATTAGATGATTGTTCTATTAACAAAATACACGTTTTTAATAGTCGAAAGTCGGCATTTAAGGCTGATAAAGTTCTTCAAGAAAATGTTATATATCATTTAACAAAAGGTGAGCCACAAAGAGATACCGTAATTGTAACCTCTAGTTCTTGCGCGGAAGATCCTAATCCTTTTATATATGAAGTTCCTTTTGGACAAATTGTCAGTAATAATAATCCAGATCGTTTCATTCATATAATTACAGATGAAGAAGAACTAAATATAGCAACTAAAGCTGGCGGTTTACCTTGTTCACTAGAAGATTTAGGTATTCAAGCAAGTACAGGAAAAGTCGTTGATTTCCGAACTAGAGAAAATTTAAGGCAAGATTATGTTGATGGTTCTGTTCCTTTAATTTTCCCACAACATCTACAAAAATGTTCAATTAAATGGCCGATTAATAATTCTAAAAAGCCTAACGCTTTACTCAATAATAAAAACACAGCTAGTTTGATGGTGAAGAACGGAACGTATGTTCTTACTCGTAGACTTACAGCTAAAGAGGAAAAGCGAAGAGTTGTAGCTTCTATTTATACAGCAAATATTGCGAATGTTGATGTGGTTGGTTTTGATAATAAAACTAATTATTTTCATGCATTAGGCGAGCCACTAGATGATGCTTTAGCAAAAGGTTTATGGGTGTTTTTAAATAGTACCTTAGTTGATAAATATTTTCGTCAAATGAACGGAAATACACAAGTTAATGCTACTGATCTAAGAACCTTACGTTACCCAACAAGGTTACAACTTGTTTCAATGGGGGATATGGTTGATTTTGAAGAGTTTAATCAGGTTAGTATTGATGAGATAGTAGAAAAATCAATCTAATCACGACATCATTTCACGTAAAGAGTTTTACTGTTAAATATAGCTCATCAAAGATGGTATTTTTTGTATTTGAATATACCGTTAGATAACACAACGGTCGCAATGAGTGCGACCGTTATAGGTTAGAAAAGAGAGTTATTAACGTTAATTAAACACTAAATTGGCTGATCAAGTTTGTCGTAACTACGTAGCTTATAATTGATGATCGACAGAACCCAGCAACCAACAAATATCGCGATAACACCAATACCAACCATTCCAAAGTGATCGGTCATGGTATTAATACCATCCCAAAACGAACCGCTTAATTTAAAACTTGATGCGATAGCACTTAATGCTTCTAAGCCTCCGATGATCAATGCCACAATCACAGAAATGCCCGTAATGGTCATATTGTAATAAAGCTTACGCGACGGTTTTGAGAATGCCCAACCATAAGCACCGATCATAACTAGATTATCTAGGGTATCAATTAACGACATGCCGACAGTAAATAAGATCGGGAAGATCATGATTAGCCAAATATTCATTCCTTGAGAAGCATTAGTCGCTGAAAGTGCTAATAAGGTAATTTCGGTCGCAGTATCAAAGCCTAAGCCAAACAGAAAACCAATAAAATACATGTGCCAGCTTTTATTGATAAATTTAAATGAAAAATGGAATAATTTATTTAATGGACCGCTTAATTGAATATTTAAATCTGCATCTGTTGGACGAATGCCTTGTTTATAAGCATTGAATTTTTTATAAACTGAAAGAAAAATTCGAAGGTTGATATAGGCCATAATTAATAAAAATAGAATAGAAACACTGGTGCCTATAATGCCGCCAATATCACTGATAAATGGAATTTTTGATTTAAATGTGCCAACGGTTAATGCAATAGCTGCCGCGGCTAACATCACAATAGTTGAATGACCTAATGAGAAAAAAGTACCGATGGTGATGGGTTTTTTGCCCTGTTCCATCATTTTTCGAGTCGTGGTATCTATAGCAGCAATATGATCAGCATCTACTGCGTGGCGTAAACCTAAAGACCATGCCAGTAGTGACATACCGAGCATTTCAGGGTGCTGATAAAAGGCAGCAACAGCAATAATCCACACTGTTATATTGATCAATATAAGGCTAGATACCAGCCATATCGCATTTTTTTTCGTGTTATCGCTGTTTTTAATAATGGTTATCATTCTCTTTTCTTTTGGTTGTTATGTTAATTTCAATATTGTTTTAATTTAATTAAATTGTCTTTTTTCATTAGGTTATGTTTTTTTAGTTCTAATTATAATGCCACTTTTTATATGTGGTTTATTGTTTCTTTGCCATTATAAACATCCCTTTGACGTATGTATTTAATTTTTAAAGGTTGTTATCTCGATAAAAGTAGCACAGTATATTTTGGCTCTCTCAATACAAAAATAATTTAAAAATAATAAATAAAGGTGAATGTTATGCCAGTAACGATTGAAGGTAAAAAACTATCAGTATTAGGTCAATTTCCACAAGTTGGACAACAAGCGCCAGAGTTTACACTTTGTGGTGCAGATCTTAGTGATTTGACACTGAGTTCATTTAAAGGAAAGAAGGTTGTTTTAAATATTTTTCCAAGTGTTGATACACCTGTTTGTGCGATGAGTGTACGCGCGTTTAATCAAATGGCGGCGGATATTGATAATACAGTTGTGCTTTGTATTTCAGCCGATCTTCCATTTGCTGCAAGTCGTTTCTGTGCAGCAGAAGGGATTGAAAATGTTAAAACAGCGTCATTTTTCCGTGAGCCTCAGTTTACCCAAGCATATGGTGTAAATATTAATGAAGGGCCATTAAAAGGTTTAGCTGCGCGTGCTGTGATTATTTTAAATGAAGATGGTCAAGTGACTTACAGTGAACGTGTTGCAGAGATCAAACATGAACCTAATTATGAAGCTGCAATGGCTGCTTTACGCTAAGAATTACCTTTTATAGCTTGTAGGGCTAGAGGGGGATTTTCAGTTAATTATTAAAGTCGTTATATGTTATATGCATATAACGGCTTTTTTATGCGTAAAAAATAAAACTGTGATATTGAGTCCAAAGAAAGCTTTAAAGGAATATGCGTTATGTCACAGCGAATAATTGCGGTTACAAAAAGCCAGTGAATGCGTAATTAATCCTATATATCCTATCACTAAGTTTATTGATAATTCAGTTAGAATTTTTCAATCGTAGTTGTCGATATAACAATCTACAGCTAACGAAATAAGCTAGGGAATGGATATGTCGACAATGAAAATAATGCCTTTGGCACTGATGGTCGCAGCAGTATTAGCTGGATGTAATGATGAAACGATAAATAATACGACCATTGTGCCAGATAAAGATCGACCTACGATTGAGTTAACGGGTAACACTAAATTTGTCGACCCATTTATTGGTACTGGCTTTAATGGTCATACTTTTCCGGGGGCAGTGGTACCTGAAGGTATGATGCAGCTTTCACCCGACACTGAATTGATGGGGTGGCATTCTTCATCGGGTTATCATTACGATAAAGATACGTTATTTGGTTTTTCTCATACTCATCTAAGTGGTACTGGTATGGGGGGATTAGGCGATATTCTATTTTTACCGTTTACCGAAGATAATCAAAAATATATCGAAGATAATGATGATTACCGTAACGCTATTTCAGTGAAAATGGATAAAACAACTGAACATGCTGAAGTTGGCTACTACAGCGTAGAAATTGCAGACAATGATATTAAAGCCGAGCTAACCGCTTCTGAACGGGTTGGTTTTCATCGTTATACCTATCCTCAAGATGCTGATCAGAAATTAAAAATTGATTTAAACTCTATATTAAACAGTGATTGGGGCTCTACGTCATTACGTAATCAATTAACGGTCAGTGGTGATGGTTATACGATCACGGGTGAAAGAGATGCCGCACATTTTTCTGGATGGGCTAAAAATCAAAAAATATTCTTCTATGCGACCTTTGATAAAAAAATTAAGAACGTTGTTATTCTGGCTAACGGTAAGCCTGTCGATGGATTAACTGCCGAGCATACATCAGCGTTACTGCATGATGAAACGGGTAAACCAGTGAAGCGTACTAAAGCTGATGTTACCGCATATGTGGAATTTGAAGCTGGTGATACCCAAGTTGTTAATGCCGCTGTTGCAATCTCTGCCGTGAGTGCTGATGGTGCTAAAGCAAACCATGATGCAGAAGCTCATCAATCATTTGATGAAGCTCGCGCCAGTGCCGTTAAAAAATGGCAACGAGCATTAAATTTTGATGTAAAAGGTGGTACGCCAGAGCAAAAAGAAATTTTCTATACCGCGCTTTACCATACAAAAATAGCCCCTCAAGTGCATCAAGATGTTAGTGGTGAGTTTAGAGGCATGGGTAAAGGTTCAATTCGTAATGGCGAAGGTGAGTATTCTATTGCTTATGGTCAAGCAACGCCTGAACAACCAAACTTTTCGGTGTATTCATTATGGGATACCTTCCGTGCGTTACATCCATTAAAAACCATTACTGAGCCTGAACGTGCCGTTCAATATGCCAAGAATATGGTTCAGAAATGGCGGGAAAGTGGTTTATTGCCTAAGTGGGAACATCTAGGGGATGAAACAGGCACCATGATTGGTTATCCCGCGGTTGCTGTTATTGCTGATGCGATCACCAAGTTTCCGAATGAATTTACACAACAAGAAAAACAACAAGCACTGCAAGCTGCGGTTGAATCATCCACTTATGATAACTATGCAACATTAGCGCAAGAGTGGGATCTTGATGTATTAAAACGTGTTCTACCTGATGCCATCAAATTTTCTCAGCAACAAGGTTTTGTACCTGTCGCGAATGAAAATGCTGAAAATATTAAAGAATCGGTATCTTACGGCTTAGAAAATGCATTTTATGATTGGGCTATTGCACAAATTGCTAAATCTGCGGGTAATACTGACATTGAGCAACAATATTTAGCGCGATCAAAAGCATTTGAACGTTACTTTGATAACAATCCAACTGAATATGCCAAGCATGGCGTAACTGGTTTTATGCGTCCATTAACCATTGATGGTGAGTTTATTTCACCATTTGATCCGTATAATACGGCTCATGAATCAGGTCCTTATGCAGAAGGTAATGCATGGCAATGGACTTGGTTTGTACCGCATGATATTAAAGGCCTTCAAGATGAGATGGGCGGGCAAGCTGCGTTTGCGAAAAACTTAGATGCCACCTTTACTGCGGTGAGTGAAGGTACAGAAACGGCTGATATGTCGGGAATGATTGGCCAAGTAGCCTTTGGTAATGAGCCATCACACCATATTCCATACCTTTATAACTGGACCGCAGAGCCTTGGAAAACCCAAGAAGTGGTCGATTATATTTTAGATGAAATGTACTTCGCAGAACCTGCTGGCATTATTGGTAATGAAGATGTTGGTTCTATGTCGGCATGGTATGTGATGTCTGCAATGGGTTTCTATCAAGTTAATGCCGCAGCACCTATATATACTGTTGGACGGCCGTTATTTGATGAAGTACGTTTACCTGTAAAAGACGGTTTCTTTACAGTTAAAGCGATTAATAATGCCGATGATAATATGTATATAAAATCGGTATCAATTAATGGTAAGCAGTTAGATAACGGTTTGTTCTTTAATCACTCCGAATTTAAAGTAGGTGGTGAACTTAAATTTGTGATGACAGGTGATAAATCTCAAGCTATGCAAGCTTCATTCATTGAATAATTAGAGTTAATTAACTAAACAAATAAATAAATAAAGAAAATAATCGGCAGTCATTTATATTTAATGGCTGCTTTTTTATATATTAATATTATTGATTATTACGTTGAACCAATGTCACAAAAATATAAGTTGGTGATAAAAATCCAGTAAATGTTCTTTTTTGCTACTATTTAAATAGAGTGTTTATTTTTATTATTAATCGAATGTAAAGTGAGTTGATATTTATCTAACTCGTTACCCAACTATCAATAATATAGGTCGATAATAATGATAAATAAACTGAGTCCAATAGCATTTTCTATTGCATTAGCGATGGGGTTAGTTGGTTGTAATTCTGATGATACATCGGTATCTAAAGATAATATCACTCCAGTTTCAGACGTATATTTACAATATGTAAACCCTTTTATTGGTACTGGTGCTGATGGTCATACTTTCCCTGGTGCAGTATATCCATCGGGAATGGTACAGTTAAGCCCAGATACTGAGATGGATGGTTGGGGCTCTGCTGCTGGTTATTTTGATCATGGCAAGCAACAAGATATTCCAGTGTATGGTTTTTCACATACTCATTTAAGTGGTACTGGCATTACTGATTTAGGCGATATACTTGTCCTACCGTTTACTGAAAAAAATAACGCAACTTATAATACCTTTGATAAAGCGAATGAAATTGCAGAAGCGGGTTATTATTCCGTTGAATTAAACCGTGGTGATATAAAAGCGGAATTAACCACAACAGCACGTGTGGGTTATCATAAATATACCTTCGCTGAAGGGACTACTCCATTTATTAAATTCGATTTAGATCATACGTTAAACAAGAGTTGGGGTAATCGTACCACTGTCGGTAATATTGAAATAATTGATGAATATACTATTCGAGGTCAACGTAGTTCAGATGGTTGGGCAAATAATCAACATGTCTATTTCTATGCTAAATTTAATCAACCGATTGTGAAAGCAACCGCATTAATTGATGGGGTTGAAACGAGTGTTAAATTAAATAATGATAATATTGAAGCGGTTAAAACCATTGCTTATTTAGAGTTTGCACCGACAGATCAACCATTAGAATTAAAAGTGGGTCTATCTCCTACGGGCATTGACGGCGCAGAGAAAAACCTTAATGCAGAAGTACCTGCGTGGGGCTTTGATACTGTACTAGCCCAATCTCAACAGGCATGGCATAACGAGTTAGCCAAGGTTGAGGTTGAAGGTGGCACTGAAGATCAAAAACAGATTTTCTATACCGCGTTATACCATGCTTCTATTGCGCCAATGATTTTCCAAGATGTGGATGGTCAATATCGTGCAATGCGAACCCAAGAAATCAAAGATGCAGGGGATACACCTAACTATTCAGTGTATTCAATGTGGGATACTTTCCGTGCTTTCCATCCGTTACAAACGATTATTAATCCACAACGTGCGACAGAATATGCCAATGATTTAATTCGTAAATATAAAGATGGCGGTATGTTACCTAAGTGGGAATTACAAGGCTATTATACGGGGACGATGATTGGTTTTCCGGCTATTTCAATTATTGCTGATGCAATGGCAAAGGATTTAAAGGTTAATGCGCAAGATGCATTAGACGCGGCAGAATTTACCGCGCGTTATCATGAGAAAAGTGAATTTCCAGATTGGACTGACGATCAAAACATTGGTGCTGCAAACGTGGTGCAAGTGAAGGTTTATGAACAAAATAAATATGTTCATCATGGCTACTGGAACTCAGCATCTTATACTTTAGAGTTTGCTTATGGTGATTGGGCTGTATCAGAAATTGCGCGTATGGCAGGTGATGTAAAACTGCAAGACGAGTTTTTAAGCCGTGCTGATAACTGGTTGCAGCATTGGGATAAAGTCAGTGGCTTCTTACGTCCGAAGAATCACCCATTAAGTGTTAGTCCGAATAAACCCGCATCACAATTTAATCAGCCTATTGATGAGTCGCGCAAAGATGAATGTGTGATGATAGATGTGGTACAAACGGATGGTAGTAGCGAAGCAATGGAGCAATGCCCACTATTGCCATTTGATCCGTATTTTGTTGATGAATTTGCCTTTACTGAAGGTAATGCATGGCAGTGGAAGTTCCAGCCAATGCATGATTTTGAGCGTCTAAAGCAAGAAATTTATGCTGCTGATGTTGCTCAAAATAAACCGGATATGACACCTGAAAAATCATTCCGTGAAGACTTAGATGAGTTGTTTACTGCTCGCTCTTCAAATACTGGTGAAGAACTGCCCGATTTAACCGGTTATATTGGTCAATATATGCATGGTAATGAGCCATCGCACCATATTCCATACTTATATAATTTGACTGATGAACCTTGGAAAGCACAAGAATATTTAGATCAAATAATGAATCAGTTCTATACCACTGAACCGACAGGTTTGATTGGTAATGAAGATGTCGGCCAAATGTCAGCATGGTACATCATGAGTGCTTTAGGCTTTTACCAAGTGACGCCAGCCGATCCTACTTATTCAATTGGTCGTCCATTGTTTGATAAGGTTGCGATTGATGTGAAAGGCGGTGAATTTACCATTGTGGCTGACAATAATAGCCCAGTGAATAAGTATGTGCAGTCAGTCACCATTAATGGTCAACAGCTAGGTGCTAACCTAACCTTTAAACACAGTGATATCAAAGCCGGTGGCGAATTACGTTTTGTGATGACAGGTGATAAGAAGCAAGCATTGCAGGCGATATTTTAATTAACGAAAATTAAATGAAAATATATCGTCTTAAAATAGGTTGATGATTTTTAATGAAGGCTAAGTGCATAGCACTTGGCCTTTTTTATGCTTTTGATTTGGTGTTTATATTGCTAAGCGTAAATGTGGGCGATAATTTGCTCGCTAGGCAATAGTTTGCTCGATCCTGGGCAATAACTTGCTCAGAGTATTAGTTGAATCATTATTTTTATTTTTATTTGCTTATAATTCAATATGTTATTGTTATTTTTTAATGTGGTATGGAAGTTGCTTTAAAAGTAATGAAATTCCAATATTTTTAAGGACATTACAATGCCAACTCCATGTTATATCTCTATCCAAGGTCGTACTCAGGGCAACATCACCGCAGATGCATTCACTGCTAATTCTGTTGGTAACATTTACGTTGAAGGCCACGAAGACCAAATGCTGGTGCAAGAATTTAAGCATACCGTAACCGTGCCAACTGACCCACAGTCAGGTCAACCTGCTGGTCAACGTGTTCATAAACCTTTTAAATTTACTGTGGCATTAAACAAATCTGTTCCGTTGATGTACAACGCATTGGCATCAGGTGAAATGCTGCCAACGGTTGAACTTAAGTGGTACCGCACCTCTGTTGAAGGTAAGCAAGAGCATTACTTCACAACTACGTTAACCGATGCAACGATTGTAAATATCGACAATCAAATGCCACATTGCCAAGATTCAACCAAGGTAGATTTCACTCAGCTTATTGAAATCTCTATGGCTTACCGCAAAATTAATTGGGATCACACTGTCTCTGGCACATCTGGTGCTGATGACTGGCGTGCACCGTTAGAAGCGTAAGTATCAAATAATTATTGCCCGCACTGCCATCCAGTGCGGGCTTTTGTTGTTTATGCCTGTGCTAAGGCATTCATTCATCGCTTTAGCATAGGTTTAATTGAGGTAACATCATGGCACAACAAACAGGATTACAATTTACCTTTATCGTTGAAGGGATTGACGCGTCAACATTTGCTGTGACTGAATTTAAAGGTAACGATACGTTGTCTTTGCCTTTTTCTTTTACGATCGATTTAGCCAGCCGCAACTCAAGTTTAACGCCGCTTGAAACCATTGATCACAATGCAAAATTGACGGTTTGGCAGCACGGTGAATTACAACAGCAATGGCATGGTATTGTGCGCCAATTTTCTCAAGGCGATACCGGCCACAGCCATACAATCTATCAAGTTGAATTTGTGCCACCTTTGGCGCGGTTAGCCTTGCGTCAAAATAGCCGTATTTTCCAAACACAGACGGTGTCTGAAATTATCTCTATCTTGCTGCAAGAAATGGGGATTAATGATTATAGTTTTGCGATCAGTCGCCAATTGGTACAACGTGAATATTGCGTACAATACCGTGAAAGTGATTTAGCCTTTATCGAGAGAATTGCCGCAGAAGAAGGGATTTTTTATTACTTCAATCACGACAATAAGAAAAACACTCTTATCTTTAGTGACGATACTCAACACGCTGTCAGTCTCGTTGAGCCTCTGATTTACAACAGCCGCAGTGGTGGTAGCAGTAACGTGCCTTTTATTCGAACTTTTGCGCGTAACACTCAAATTTGCTCATCATCCGCTCAGCTAAAAGACTACAGCTTTAAAAAACCAGCTTATAGTTTTTTGCAAACTTCAGTAGCCAAAGAAGCGGATTATCAACAAGCCACCTATGAGCATTTTGATTACCCCGGTCGTTATAAAGACGATGCTAGTGGTAAGCCCTTTGTGCAGTTTCGAATTGAATCACTTCGACGCGATGCCCAAACCGCGAATGCCAAAAGTAATGTGCCCACTATTCTTCCCGGCGTAAAATTTACGCTACAAGAGCATGATGATGACACCTGTAATCGTGACTGGTTGATCATTACCGTCACCCATGTTGGTACTCAACCCCAAGCATTAGAAGAAGCCGGCGGCGAAGGAGCAACAACCTATAATAATGAGTTTGTTGTCATTGCAGCTCATCGTCCTTGGCGTCCGCCGTTTAATGCCAAACCCACCGTTGATGGCCCACAAATCGCGATGGTTGTTGGGCCTGAGGGTGAAGACATTTATTGTGATGCATTTGGGCGTGTCAAACTTCAATTTCCTTGGGATCGTTACAGTAACAGTGATGATAACGCCAGCTGTTGGGTTCGCGTTTCACAAGGTTGGGCGGGTAGCCAATATGGTATGGTTGCCCT
This sequence comes from Photobacterium iliopiscarium, assembly GCF_003026395.1. GTDB lineage: Bacteria > Pseudomonadota > Gammaproteobacteria > Enterobacterales > Vibrionaceae > Photobacterium > Photobacterium iliopiscarium. The sequence goes on from NZ_PYOO01000001.1 coordinate 493,254, forward strand.
GCCTCGTGTTGGCCATGAAGTGATTGTCAGTTTTTTAGAAGGCGATCCTGATCAACCGATCATCACAGGCCGTACTTATCACTCCACTAATCAACCTCTGCCCATAAGACCCGCACTGTTTTACGCACTGAAACCCACCAAGGTGATGGTTATAACGAACTGCGTTTTGAAGACCAAGCTGGCAAAGAAGAAATCTACGTTCGAGCTCAAAAAGATGTCAATGTCTTAGTTGAAAACGACCGTACCGACAACATTAAACATGATTTACACCTTGATGTAGAAAATGAACGTTTTAGCCATATTAAAGTGAATGATCATTTAACGGTTGATGGTGAAAGTCGCCACCATGTTAAAGGTGATCAAACATTGATGATCGACGGCACATTACATCTTAAACAGGGTAAAGCGATATTGAATGATGCGGGTAATGAGATTCATATTAAAGCCGGTAATAAAGTTGTGATTGAAGCTGGTGCTGAAATTACATTAAAAGCAGGCGGTAGCTTTATCAAAATAGACGCGTCGGGTGTGTCATTCGTCGGGGCGGCAGTGAATTTAAACTCAGGTGGAAATGCAGGCAGTGGCTCAGGCTATGCGGGTGTTTCTCCGTTATTACCCGGCGCGGTTGAAGCTGCCGTGGCATTAGCTGCAATAACACTCATAAATTGGCCGCAGCAACTTGAGGCCATGAAAGGAAAAGTACCCGTTTGTGAAGTGTGTATGGAGAATGCACAATGAGTTTTAGCCTTCAACTCCCTAAGCCGATCCCCGACTTTGACATTCTTAGTCATGAAGCGTGTTTTCTTATTCTTGATGGTAGCCAAATTGAAAAACTTGAGTTGTTATTACTGCAACAAGATTTGCAACCTCAAGCTATTTGCCCGTTACGCTTTTTACCATTAAGAGAAGTATCACCATTCATCATTAAGCTAACACCAACCGCGATGTCTTGGTTTACTCAATATAATCAGGCAAATGTGGGATATATCATTAGTAGTGATGCCAATATCGACCAGCTTGCCACCATACTATCGGACTTCTTTGAAGTTCTTTCGCCATATGGCTCTAAGGTTTTTTTTAAAGTCGGCCAACCAGAGGCAATGAATGTGATCTTAAACGATCAAGAATGTTATCTCTGGACTGCTATATCCAAAGCTTGGTTGCCAACCCGCGAGGGATGGATTTCTCTTTGTCATGACGAAAACATAGATATTAAAGAGAAACCTAAGGCCTATCACTTATCAGATCAACAGTGGAAACAATTAGGTGATATCACTCGCCGTAATACCGTCGAAAAAGTACATCAACATTTGAGTACCTACTTTCCTGAGGCGCTTCAACAACACAATTATCCTTTACTTTGGATAACGGAATGGGTGCAAAATGCCCATGATATGCAGTTTGAAACGTAAGCGTCTTTAAATCGACGCATACTAACTGACTCTCAACTTCGTTACCCTCCTCTCATTGTTATTTTTTATTGAAGATATTATGGGAAAACATCGCACTCACTCCGAATGGCTGCATCTAGTTCAAAAATATTACGCGAGTAATATTCCTCTTGAGCAGTTTTGCGGTATGAATAATATTAACCCCAACACTTTTGCCAATATAAACGCTCACTTAGACCACTAATGGAAGAAGAAGAGGAGGAGCTCCTATCTCCTTTTGCTTTAGTTAAACGCGATGAAGTTGATGAAGAAGACAATGTCTTCTTTCCTCCTGAAAATCATCAAGTATTAAATATTCAAGCTGGGGCGTTGCAACTTTCTTTACCTGCTTCGACATCACCACAATGGCTTGCCATGTTGATAAAAGAGGTCATCAAATGAAAATGTTTGTCGATATCTCAATGATTTACCTTCATAAAGCGCCCGTGGACTTTAGAAAAGGAATTAATGGTCTTAGCATGATTGTTGAACAACAGATGGTCATCTCTCCATTTTCTGATGCACTCTTTGTTTTTTGCAATCGACAGAATGATAAAATAAAGGTGTTGTATTGGGACCGGAATGGATTTTGCCTATGGCAAAAACGCCTTGAGGAAGATAAATTCACCTGGCCTAAAAAAATGACCGGAGCAACCGTTTCTTTGACTGAAGAGCAATGGCACTGGCTTCTTAACGGACTCGACATTGACAAAATGCAACCTCATAAGTCTATTCACTATCAAAGTCTAAATTAAGGAGTAGATATTGCTTCGTAAATGGCAATAAACTAAGAGCGCCAAACGTATTATGCTGATATTTTTGTTCACACTATGAATAAAAAATTATCCCATAAAAGTAATGAGCTTGTTTTACTTCGAGCGTTATTTGCAGAAAAAGAAGCTCAAAATAATGAACTTCAACTCACCGTTGATAAACTTAATGACGCTTTGAAAGAAAGTGAAGCTCGTTATCAATCTCTTTTGGAAAAAATGCAGCTTGCTCGTCACCGACAATTTGGCGCGAGCAGTGAATCTTTACCTAAGGAAGATTGTGTTTTCAATGAAGCTGAAGAAGTAAGCTCAGACACTGAAGATGAAGATGAAGAGTTTGAGGTTGAAGACAATACCAGCCTTAAGCCGCATTTTAAGCCTAAGGGGCGTCAACGACTGCCAGAAGACTTACCTCGTGAACGAGTTATCGTTGACGTACCAGAAGAAGAGAAAACGTGTTCATGTTGTCAGGTCGCGCTGTCTTCCATGGGGGAGGATACGTCTGAAAAACTGGTATATGTTCCTGCTAAACTCTATGTTGAAGTCACTGTTCGACCTAAATATGTCTGTCGCCTGTGCGAAACTAAAGGTGAAAAAACAACGATTGTAATGGCAACGCCCCCAGCGTCTATCATCCCGAAAGGCATCGCTACCCCTTCCTTATTAGCTCAAATCATTACGCATAAGTATCACTATGCACTGCCACTTTATCGACAAGAATCCTTATTTCGTCAGTATGGGATAACATTAAGTCGCAAAACGATGAGTCAATGGATACTGCGTTGTGCTGACGCGTTTGAGCCTTTAATGGCTCATTTAAAAGCCAATTTACTGACTCAACCAGTATTGTTTGCCGATGAGACTACCTTGACAGTATTGGAAGACCCCAAAAAGAAAAGTTATATCTGGTTATATGGCTGTGGCTCAGACAGAGGGGGCTGCGCTGAACATCCTGGTATTGTGTTATTTGATTATCAGGATGGAAGTCGAGGGCACGACTGCCCAATCAGTTACTTATCAGGATATGGGGGTTACCTGCACGTTGATGGATACAGTGCATATGAAAAAACTGACTCGATACTGGTTGGCTGTTTAGCTCATGCTCGACGTAAATTCGTTGAGGCAGAGAATTGTCTACCTAAAGGTAGGCAAGGTAAAGGTGGAAAAACGCAATGGGCCTTGAATTGGTTTCAAAAAATTTATCGTATAGAGAAAGAAATCAAAGAGCTCAGCTCTGAGAGTAAATACACAATACGGCAATCTCAATCGAAGGCATTACTTGACACTTTCAAAAAATGGCTCGATAAATCAGTAACAGAGGTGCCTCCGAAAAGTAAGTTAGGGGAGGCGATTAGATACACTCTAAACCAATGGTCTAAATTGAACCGTTTTATTGATGACGGACAATTAAGTATCGATAACAATCGCGCAGAGCGCTCAGTCAGGCCGTTTACGGTAGGTAGAAATAACTGGCTCTTCTCTAACACGCATAGAGGAGCTAGAGCAAGTGCCGTGCTTTATAGTTTAATAGAAACAGCAAAAGCGAATGATTGTGAGCCTTACGCTTATTTGGAGTATGTCCTTCATGAGATACCGAAGTTAAAGAGTGACGATGATTTAACTCATTTATTGCCTTGGAATATCCCTAAGATCACAAGACAAGATCATAATATTTAATCCCTCAAAATGACAAATACCGCCTTAACTGGCGGTATTTGTGTTGATTTTTAAAGTCAACGAGTCGATTTAAAGACGCTTACAGTTAAGGTCTTTGAACGTGAATAAAGGTGATAAATATTGAGTCGGTACATGAGTGATAAAAATCTATTAATCAAATAGTTAACCCTCTAAACGTACACTTTCGTTCCGTTGGACCTCAAACCCCGTATACCCCTAAATCGCTTATCTAATGATAAATAAAAAAGGTGACCTATTATGGGTCACCTTATCTTCATTGTCGCTATTTAATCATGTCGTAAATCAGACATCATCACAGATAAATATAATTACCTCGTTATAGGATAAGCACTCACCAATTTGAAATGTTCTGCTGTTTTTGTCCCTTTTCTACCAATACCAGTTGTTATAACCACCTCTATCGCCGTTGCAAAACGAACAAAACTAGTATCTTTTTTCCCTGATGACAACCAATCATCCCTGTCTGCTCGAGATTGGAAACCAGCCCCAACATTTTTCCCAAAGTCATAAGTAAACTTAAAGCTTTTGCCACTAATATCATCTTTTTTTAGAAACGTGTCTTGTTGATATAATGTATTCCTTATATCCTTTGTGTGGGCTTTAGGCACAGAGCCGACTTGTAAGTCATAACTCTCTCTATTTGGCCTATGCACATTAGGTTCAAAAATATCATACTTCAACGTTTTCGTTGGTGCTTTTTGTAACTCATTTCTTTTTTCACTAGCAGCTATATAGCTAGAAGGTTTTCCTTTTTTAATTACTTCAGTAATTAACTTCTCAGACTCTGCTCTACTAAAAAATGCAGCACTTCCTATATTGTGATCCTTAAGAATATCATATCTCCGGGAAGCCCAATCAAGAGCGCTTTTTCCAGTTGGTGGGACATGTCTATTTAACGCATGTCCACCTATAATGCCCCCATCAGAAGGAGGTCCTTTGCGTTCCTCATGTTCAGATAAATTTATCTGAACACCTACAACCTCTTTTAATCGACCTAACCTTCCTATATCCTTAACTTTTTTAAAATCAGAATAGAGCCCTTCCTCATCGGCTAAATTTATCGGATTATTCCTTACCATCCTGTACAGATTTAACCCATCTATGGCGCCTGCCGGGTCTGAAGAAAGCCATCGACCCACCCAAGGCTGATAGTATCGATAACCGTAGTAATAAAGCCCAGTTGCATCACGCTCTTTGCCCGAATAGCGGACCGTTTTATACTTCACTTCCACTTGACTGCGCGCCGTTAAAATAGCAGTACCACCATACGGATAATATTCTTCCATACTGATGACGTGACCACTGTTGTCTACCTCTAGATTGCTGCTACCGATAAGACTGTCGTAACTGTACCTTATTTGGTCATTACTTATCTCTTCTGGCTTGCCCTTTTCCCAGTGCAACACTCGTACCTGAGCCCGACCTGCCTCACCCACGGTAATAACCTGCAAGCTTTCCGTTTCTGTGTTGTCCTGCGCTGCGTAACGTAACTCTACCCCTGGTAAATAAAGCGCCCGCAATGTATGTACACTGTTCGCTGCCTTTTGTTTGCTGACTTTTAAAAGGCGTTGGCTGCCTGCATCATAGCGATAACTCTCTACGTCATCTACGTCATCTACGTCACCATCGCGCACCACTGGCGTTACCTTCAACAATTCATTGCGCGGCGTCCAGATAAGGTATTGCCCTGGTTGCAGTTGGTTTTGTTGACCGCCCACGGTAAAGAAAGAATCGACGTCCGAAGGATTTGCCGTCAACGTACTCTGTACACTTCGGTTGCTGCTGTCGCTTACAGTCATCGTGGTTGTATAGTTATTGTTCGTTGCCGGCGAACTGTGCTTGACCTGTGTCAGGTTACCCACTTCGTCATAAGTATAAGTGCGGGTATAGTTTGTGTACGCTGAGCTGTCTGAAGAGAAAGGGATTATTGCAGACGGTAAGTGACTGTTTTGCTGACCGGCATTGGCCATTTCACGGCCAGTAGCTTGGACCAACTGATAAAGACTATCGTAAGTATAAGTATTTTCCGGTACGACTTTCTGATTGCGCCAGAAGCGTGTCTCTTCTGCATCATTATGGATTTTCACCACGTTGCCTACTGGGTCGTACTCATAACGAAGGTCTTGTAACACCTTCGCACCAAGAGCATGTCCTGTAGGGCGTTCTGTTTTTATCCCGATTAAACGCTGCGTTTCTGGCTCATACGAGTATGTCGTAACCACGCCGTTACCCTGCTCTTCACGCAGTTTTTGTCCAACCGCCGAGTACGCCACGGATTCAACGATAACTTGTTCTGTGCCCTCTTTCAGCGTTAACCAACTGCCCGACATCAGGCCAGATACATCATACGCCACACGTTGTTCGTTACCTTTCGTGTCGGTCGTGGTTAATACTGTGCCTGTGGAGTCAGCTGTAGTTAGCGTGACATAATTCTCATTGCTGAGTTGGTCATTCCAAACAGAAGCGTCTCCTCCCTGCCAATCAGCTATAGCATCCGGATTATCGGCATCTTTCAACAAGCGGCGGTTAGCAGAGAGAGGGACTCCGGTAAGAGCAATGCTATTGGTCTGGGCTAAGCCAGCGGTGTCGTAGTGGCTAATGCACTGACCTGCAAGGTTTTGGGCTCTCTCCGCTTCGGTGTTATTGGCATACACAAACCGCTCTGTGATACGGGCCGTCTCCCCAGAAATTTGCTCCGTGATGCTCAGTGGACGGCCGGGTAGTGATACTTCCTCATATTGCCAAGTTCGAGTCACCGCTTGACTCCTGTCCTCCGAGCCGTCGGCAGCTGTGCTTATATTACTGACGGCAATGAAAGCCCGTCCAGCGGCATCGCTGAGACTGACTGAGGTGCCATTATCTACGCCCTGAGTACGTAGAACGTGACCTGTCAGGTCGGCTAAATAAAGAAAGTTTGCCTTTCCGCTCTGGTGCAAACGAGGGTCCGCACTCTGCTCTAAAGAGTCACGTATATTGTACTGATGATGCGTAATGCGCGTTTGCGTCGTGTTTAGCTCATCAGGGTGACGGTAGTATGCAATATCACGCACTGGCAGCCCTCGATTATCTATAACCGTGACTGAGGGGGTATTGCTGAACAAGGATGTACTCATGATATTTTCCTGTTTATACTGTACAACTCATTAAAATGAAATCATGAAGCTAGAACATGGCGGCCAGGGAAAGCCCTGACCGCTTGAGGTAGAGTTGGGATTATTTTCAATTCCTATTGTGGTTTAGCATCCCATCTCAATTGAAAACTGCTTAACATCATGCTGTATCGTTTTCATCTTCACTGACAACGAACCATGGCGTGGTGAGTGTTCGTCGTAAGTTTCCTTTTGCAGTTTCGACTTGCCATACTCGACCTAATGGATCGTAATAATGAGTATCTGCATACAAGTCTTGTCGGGCACTATCATCACGAAGATATTTCCAGCTATTCAGGAAATAAGGCTGGAATGTTCGAATCGCCTGTCCTTTGTTGTCATATTCCGTCTTACCAGACACCGCCCATCGAAAGTTCGTGTTAGCCAGTAATGGATTTCCAGCCCCGTCAGTGACAAGCGAACCATCATCTTGTCGCTGCAAAGCTTCTCCATCAACTTGACGAACTGCTGTTTGCAGTGTGCGCCCAAACCCATCCGCAAATACAGCGGTCTGTCGGACCTGTTGAGCAGCGTCGGTGTCATACCTATCAGTGGTCAGCGTGACAACATGTGGCGGCAATTTTTCCTCTCCCTCCCACGTCCAACTTTCAGGAATGTAAGTCATACTCAGGTGCACTGGTAAGGGAGCAGTTAAACTCAAAGCGCTATCCACCGTTTTGGGTGGCGTAAACGCTTTACCACTGTATCCCACGGTTTGACTATTTTCCGTACCACTAAAGCGAGCAGAGGTGACACGCCCTAAAGCATCGAACGTGACTACCTTTTGGTTATCATTCGCATCCGTCGTATGAGTCGGCGCCAAAAATCGCCAATCATAGTCGACTGTAGTTGTTAACCCAGCCGCATCTTGCATTTTTATTACGGCACAGTCGTAAGTATCTCGAGTGACGGTTGTAACCCCAGTCAGCAAAGTATCCCGGTAAGAGTTAGGAAGGGAAAAGTGCTCAAAGTCATCATACGTGGGGTAACCTTGTCGTACAGTCCAAAGCGTCAACCCTGTCTCGGTAGAGCGAGGGAACAAGTACGCTGACGATGCGTATCCAGCTTGAACAAGGGTGTTCGAGTCAACATAAGCAGAAAGTGCCTCAACCATTGCCTTATCTAAGGTAGCAACTTCATTGAATGCCACCAATGGTGGGAACGCAGGCAAAAGATTTGTCGCATTATCATCACTATCTAAGTACCAAGTTTGTTGTTGACCTACGAAGGTTGCCGTATTGTCAGCTAAAAGGTCGCTATCTGACTGCAACGACTCTAACATTAGTCCATCCTCAGGAACCTTAGTTGCCGGATATTCAAACGCATCTTCGCGTGTCGCATTAGGGAGCCCTGGCAACCAAATACCATGTTCGACATCCTGTAATAAATGCATACTGTACTGTGCTTGCGTGAAGCGTAATTTTTGTTGCTGTGTATCGAAGCTATCAGCAAACAGAGTCGCAGGTAAGCTATCAGGATATGGACTGTCTGTGGGTTGAATACGACGCGGGTAATGGATGTTAACTTGACTCAACGGCAGTCCATACTCATCACTGCTCATTAACACTTGTTGAGTGCACTGAGGATCACTGCTGACGCGTTCGTAATAATAGTTACGACGCTCAATCTCATGAGGCCAAATAACCGGGAAGGTGCTGCTTGAATCAACTAAACGTATTTGTGGTCGAGCTTCTGTCACCGTGTAGGGTATTTCTGCCTGATTGCTGTTGTCATCACCGTATAATTCACTACGTAATAACACGCCCTTCAACCCACGGTTTAGCCAAAAAAGTGTACTATCATCGGGAGTCAGCGTCTGTTCATTGTCGCCACTACCACTGGTAAAGCGAGGGGTATATCCAGTAAAAGCAGCACTGTCACCTGACCAAAACTCCTTCACTAATGCCTTGTCCACTTCAGATAAACCTGTCGCGTACCAACTCCGAGTGATAGTCGGCATACTTATTTCAGCCGCACTGCCTTGCGCGGTCAAAATATCAGTATCACAAACTTCAACAAAACCAAACCCGCGAAACTCCTTCTCTCTACCATCCCAAACTCCGTGTCGATAACTAGCGGTGCTAACCAAACGATTACCAGTGACTTCATCGGTGATCTCTGTGCATTGCAGTGTATGCTGTGGAAATGGCAGATAACATGCCGGGGTTGGAAGTGCTTGCGCCAAACAGTTTGCCTTTTCATCCAGCCAGTATTGGGCAGAACTTCGGTAGGTTAGTGTATGATTTGCCCCCATATTATTGTTCATCCCTTTCAAGAGCCAAGGTTTAGCCTCTGATAAATGGCACACCCAATGTTGTACCGTGAGATGAGGAATGGTCATGATTAGGCTGGCGACGCCCAAGCCTTGAATGTCAGCCAGTTGTAGAGTACATGTACGATCATATTGAGTACCTTCAGGCAGCGATACGCTGAATGGTTCAGCAAACTGGTTACCACTCTGATTAAGATAAATCAGGAGGTGGTCATGTTGTGCGTATATTAGGTCGGTGGTGCCTGATCCATCGATGTCAGCCAGATAAAGTTGAGCAGGGTTAAAGCTATCGCTAGGTTGACTAAACCCAGACATCTTGATGGGTTCGCTAAAGCCACCATGTCCTAAATTGGGCCAATAACGAACACTATCTGCACAAATTTCCACTAAATGCTGTTGACCACTACCCGCCATATCACTAAAAGCCACTAACGTTCGTTCATCACCATTCACAACAGGCAGTGTGATACCGGCTGATTGAGCCACCGTTTGCGCCTGTTGCCAGCCGTCGCTTGTACCGCTGTATAGACGCACACTTCGGGGGCCAATGAGCACCATGTCCATCAATCCAGAGCCTGTGATGTCAGCTAATTGAGTTTGAGGGTGAGCAAACTCCGTTGGTAAAGCCGATAACGGTGTGAAGGTTTGCCATTCTCGTTCCGGCGTTCGCTTATAATGCCCAGACATGCTCGGACTTGTCACTACCCATTCAAGATACCCGTCTCCGTCAAGGTCCATAAGCATTCCTCCGCTTTGCAAGGAAGGAATGGATGGCAGAGGAGATGAATTCTCCCAAGTCACGGCGTCCTGAGAGTCCCCTGTTTGGCGAACTGGCGCTCGATACCACCAAGCTCCTGAATCTTGATACAAAATCCCCGCCATACCTTCACCGTGCAAGTCAACCATCTGCCAAGGTTGTAATGCATTCAGGTTGCTCATATCGTGACGAGGCTGCCAAGTAGCTTCCGTTGGTGGGGTAAATTCTTGCCAATCAAATGTTTGAGGAGGAAGCGCACACATTGTGCCCGCTGGCTCATAAGCCACTTGACGCAGCGAAGCCAACGTCGTGACCGACAAGTTTTCGTTATACTCCAAAAGCAGTCTGGTAACTAACGTCATGCCATCACCAGTATTTTCCTCTCCGTTCAGAGCCGTCACATCGTGATACATTAATACTTGTCTACAAAGGCGACGCGTACGCAGTTCAAAGCCTAGCTCCCAACTAGAAAACATATCCTGTCGGCACAACCAATTCCCCTCTCCCGGAGCAAGCCAAGAGGGTTCGTTATTCACATCCACCCCTCGCTCACCATAGTCCAAGACCAATGCAAACAACCAATCAGAAGGAATTGGAGAAGCACTGATGGCCGGTAGAGTACGACCCGCTTTTTTGTTGCCATACCAAATCGCAACTGGATAACGCTGAGCAGCTGAATCTGAGTGAGCGGCGATTTCACTAGGACTACACGAGGTGTCTTCTTCAGCTCGGTACTGCCAGAATATTTGCTCACCCGTAGCGGATACGGATGACTCAATTAACCAAACCGCGTTCTGGTTCGAAACCGTAGAGTGATTAATGCGAGCCTGTTTCTGATATCCCAGTAAGTGTACTTGGCCATCAGAGGTGTAGATCACCCAAAAAGTGGTCGCAGCACTCGAAGAGGACACCCAATACTCCAAACGACTAAAATCTGTTTCGGTTCGGGAGCGGTAGGCATGGACCGTAAAGCTCTCACCAAGAGACTCTCCTAATAAAGTACTGGCTTGACGGATTTCGGGAGTTCCTCCGCTCATGACTGGCACCAATACCTCTCCATCTGGACCGACGAAGGAGTCAGTACCATCATAATGTGGCACCCCTTTATTTGTGCGAAGCCGGATAGACATCACATTGATATCCCAACCCATCCCGAACGGACTGTTGCCAGCTCGGCTGTGATAGCTCAATTGCAAAGAAGGGGCGAACCCACGCCCTGCGCTGGCTGGCAGTGGAACACTGAGCGTGGCGGCACCGTCCGGACCAGCACCGGCGATGTCTCCTTTCAGTCCACCAATGCTCCCTCCTCCTGCAGGCAGAGCAGGAGTTTCCAATTTCAGATTATTTATATTTTGCATAAATTTATCCAACCTTCCCCATCGATATGGGGAAGGTTTGGCTCCATGATTAGTCAGTAAGGATGGTGTAGCGGATGTGCAGCACGATGTCGTTCAGGCTTTGCAGAATGCTCCGTTGTTTACCAGTCTCCCCGGCATGTGGGAATGACAGGGTTAACTTGGCACTGCCGTCACCATTGATCGGCAACCCTTCAAACGGCAGGTATTTGCTGTCATTGAAGTCCAACTGGAATTGGCCGCTGTCGTTGATGCCATGTGAGATCGCGGTGTGCGTACAGCTTTGGTGGATGCCGTTACCGTTGCCGCTGTAGCCTAACACAGCCTGAATATCTTCATACGGCCCCAATAGTGCTGGTAGCGACACGCTGATTTGTTTGATACGACGAACCGAACTGCCACTGTTACTCAGCATAGCGTCAGGGTAATCATCTGCGATAGCCAACGCATTCAAATCGATACTTGCAGTGAATACCTTTGATTCGATACCCGTTACTTTTACCATTTTCAAGGTGTGCGGCGTTAACGACGACCCTGTCCCGTTCAACACCTGGTTGACTTCGGCATTAAATCCGGCACTATCCACTCCCATTTCCTGTGCCATCGAAACCGTACGATTCACTTCTAATGCTCGTCCATCCCACTCTAGATAAGCCGATTCCATTTGAGCTAAGTTCAACAACAATGCTTCACCGCTCAGCAATCCTGCATGGTTACCATCCCAAGCTCCGGGTTGGATAAAGAAAGAAGCATCTTGAGTTTCCCATTGGTAACCCAGCTCCGCCCTCATACAACGGGCAACAGTCAAATCGTAGAATTGGTAGAACACCGCAGACAAACGGCCTTGCATCCAGCTGTACAGTTCAACATTGCTGAATTTGGTCTTGAGAAAATCCAACTGAGCTTGAGTTTGCGCCTGTTGAGCCGCTACATAGTCTTTCTGTAATTGAGCCGCTTCTAGTTGAACGGCTAAGCTATGTTGTTGTGCCTCCAATTGCGCGCATTCATGTGCAGCACTATCTCGTTGGATAGACCACTCTTGTTGACGGCGGCGATATTGCTCAGTGAGCGAGTGCGCTTCGGCGGCTGTTGCCAACCCTATAGCGCTAATGTCCATACCCGAAGCGATCGCCGAGGTAACAGCACCCCAGCGACTTCCCCCCACAGCCATACCAAAGACGTTTGGCGCCATATCCAGAGCCGCACCAGCGATACGCATTGAGTTGGCAGCCATAGACATCGAGCCGGAGGCGATGCGTTCGTTAATACTTTGACGCTCAACAGTACTAACACCTTCATTTAACAACTCTTGATAGCTATCGCGTCGTGTTGTAGCGGCATCTAAGTTGGCAGACAAGACCTTTTGTTCGGCTTGTAACTGTTCAATGGTTTTGTCCTGCAAGTGCTGACTGTACTGCATCAGTTTTTGTGCTTGCGTTTGCAGTAACACATTGAGAGCTTCACTATCTTTGCGTTCCAACACAGAAGATAACGTACTACCATATTGGATCAGTTGACCAACTAGGTTACGAGCACTCTCCAACATGACAGGAAAGCGTTGAATCGCTATCGTTGCGTTGTTTGGCAGAGCATCAGAACCGCCTGCACTGGCGGCAGCGGCATTCTGCAGAGCCTTCGGATCAGCCGGCGTGGCAAACAGAGGCAGGGTTAATGGTTGACCGTCAATACTCAGATTGTGGCGTAGATTGAACAGACGCAGCTCCAATGTTTGCCAATAACCTTTCAGTTTGTCATTTTCGCTAGGTAAGAACAGCGCAGTCAATGAATTAGCAGTGCGAGGCTCCAGAGTCGTTAGCTCTGAGGTCTCTCCTCGCACCAGACGTTCCATCAGCATCAAGCTTTGTTGCATCGTGGTGTCACTGGCTGCCTGCGACAATGTCGGATTACTCCAATTGGCTTGCTCAGGCAAGTCCGGTTGAGGCCCCAGTAACTGCAGTGCACTCAGATACCACATCTTAGCTTCAGCTAAGGTATCGCGTTCTAGTTGACGATAAGCCATATCACCACGAGCAATGAGCAAGTCCAGCAGCTTCATGAAGGTGGTGACCTTATAGTGCATCGGATCAGCCTGCGCTACCACATCGGGGTCAGTACTATCTGCTTGTGTTTCATCCCAGGCGGTATCTTCTTCCAGTGGACGAGTGTTCCATTGGCGATCCACATGATGGCGCTCTGGGAATTTACCTTCCAGATAACCCTCTGGACTGAATACGTATTTCAGCCAACGCTCGGCTTCTTCAAAATTCTGCGATTGCAGTAATTTTTCAGCAACCATCATTGGTGTGTAGTAAAACAGTTCCCAGAAATACAAGCCGTTAGCGCCATTGAAGTCCATTGGTTCAGAACTACGGTCCAAGCCATAAACAGATACGAGTCCAAGAAATGTACCGCTATTGTAAATCGTATCTAACTTCCAACTATTAGAATCGTTCTCATCGGGAATGAATCTAATCCAAGATATTCCCTGTTTTTTTTCATATTGCGCCGTTATATAAATCTTTGAGGCACCAGCTTTATTGGGAGCGAAAAAGGTAACTGTTGTGTTTTCGAAATCACTCAACATACCCTCTGCCATCGGATAAACGTCATCACTGCCATACATATGAACACGATTAATGGTGAACCTTCGTGAATTTCCATGAATATCAATATCATAAGGTCCAAGTTCCAACGTAACGTAAGTACCATCACCAAGTTTTGGCTCCGGTAAATGTTGTGTATCCCAACTCAATACATTATCTAGCCCTGACCGTGCACGCTTCACGAGTTCATGTGCAAATAGCGTGTTAAGCCGAGTGCGTTTGGGGTGACGGCTATTTTCCAAATATGAAGCTTGGTTGTCACCGTTGACGATCAGGATATTATCCGTGGGATTGGTGATGACGGCATCGGTTTTGGTTACATTTATCTTGAAATCTTTCTTGTACACCAAAACCTTATCCTGCTTCACCGTCAAGGTTCTAGTTTGCTCCAAGCCGTCGTCATAAATATCGAAAGAGTAATCCTTGCTAATGTCTGTCTTGGCATCATTTCTTAACGTTATCTCTTGCTCACCCCAAGAGTAAGTATATTCTCGGCCTGGTATATAGCGGGGATGACCGAAAGTGAAATGCTGTACCCAACGCTGTTGAGGATGATGTGGTTCGTATTCAGAAATAACTGACGCTCTCGCGTTCTTGCTGAAAGGAGCACCAGAACTCAACCAAGGAACCGAGAGCTCTAAGTCATCAACAACATGTGTTCTCGCAGGTCCAGCTGGTATTATTCTTACCGCTCCGTCAAAAGATACGGTAATGGAACCAGGATCATTTCCAAAGGCGTCAGAAAATGTTGTGATTGTTATCTTAAATCTATACCTAAAGCTATGATCAACCTTAGTGACAATTACCTCAGCTGAGTCTACCTTAAAGTCAGTTCCGCCATCCTCCTCAATTTCGCCGTACTCCAACACAGGATCTGGCTCAGTAGATAAATCTGTAATCTGAACCACTGCTTGCGCGGTATATGACAGTTCCATCGGAAGCTTTAGATTGTCCACAGCTTCACCCACAATATCGACATTATTGACGACTAACCACTCAGGATCCGTCGTATCACTTGGTGTAGACGGCGTAACGTTAACAGCATACGACACTGCATTGATATAGCGAATCAATTTGTTCGGCTCCCCGCTGCTGTTCAAGTTATGTGAGTAAAGCGAGTAAATAGAGATCCAATCATCCCCTGTAATCAACACATTTTCCATGTTGTTGTAGATAAGCCCACCATAAGCAGGACCTTCACCCCCTGTAGTTATAGAGCCTAATCCGTCATGATTTCCAGGAACAAGCGAAGGATTATACAACATATACAGAATCCCACCCTGCAGCGGCTGATAGGATAGATACAGATTGAATTTAGGTTGTTCGCCGTCAAAGAGAGCATCCGGTATATCAGATAGCACAAAACTCATCGCCGGCGCCCAGCTACCGTTGATTTTCCGGTGGCTCAACTGCAAGCTGTATTGTGCCTTTTGATTCGGCTCACCATTCGATTCGCCTTCGTCCGAAACCATTTGCTGCGAGACCCAAGCGATATACAGCCGGTTATTGAAGAGAACCGGGCGCACTTCATCGTTGATTGGGGTGATTTGACCTTGAATTTCTTCCCAGTCAGTCCAAGCGGAAGCTACATAACCACCGGTTCCATCGCCAGCCTCATGATTCAAGCTGCGCCAGTAGTAACGATAAGGAGTCGTGGTGCTGCGACCAACAAAATAACTCAAACCTTTGTTCAGTTCTGCCGCGTGGTGGTAACCACACAGCACTTTTAGGTTAGCTATATCTTCAAAACCGTTAAGATAATTGGAATACGCCGTTTCGACCGAGTCTTTATTCAGCTGATTCTGATTCAACTCATTAAGCAATTCGCCTTGAAGACCACTTTGATTATAACGCAACGTCGGGTCAATGTAGTTTTCCGGGTAATAAGCTAATTTGGATACGCCAGCCCAAGTGCTGTAGCGTTTGTTATACGAATTCCATTGAGTAAAGAAAGCCTCCATCAATTGATTTCGGTCAACACTCTCCTCAAGCCCTTGTAGGCAACGATTGATGTACAACTGAACACTGGAGATGGCTTCAGCGAGACGGGTTGTTGTGATTTGCCCGCTCACTTGATTGTCAATCAGAAGATAACCAAATAGCTCGTCACGATTCTTTATGGATATGCTGCTAGGTAAAGAAGGAGCTACGGTATTTATGAAATAAGCACACAGAGCGGTGCTGAGCGATTCACCAAGTAGAATGTTCATCTGGTTCCGTTTGGAAGAATCCGTCACACCAGCTACAAGCGCTCCAGCAAGATTTTGCCATTCAGAGTAAGGTTGATCAATTTCGCTGTTCAACAAATCGCCTAGGGCTTGGACCGACAATCCTAGACTGACAGATTGATCCAACCATTCCATCATAAAGACGGCTTGACTGGCGTTTAGGTCAGCCGAGCTGGCTCCTACACAGTTTGCGGCCTGTGCAACTTCACTTTCTGGCATATCTAACCAACGGGCGAGCACTGCAGTATTAAGCTTATTGGTATCCAATAGAGTCAAACATTCACCAATCGCTTCACCGGCACATAATTGCAGTACTTTATAGCGACTTAGAGCTTGTTGGGTACTCAAGTTCAGCGCCAGCTTGTCAGTCAGATTGCTTCCTAACATTGATGGTTTATCCACCGCTACTTTTAATGCAACAGCGCTCAATTTCCAATATTGAATGATAAATGCCAACTGACCTAAGGCTTGGCTGAAGGCCACCAACGGAGCACTTTCTTCAGTAGTTGGTGCATCGCTTTCGCAATAACTGACAATAGCACCACAGAAAGAAGCCATGTCGGTCAAACTCAAGCCTTGGTCAGCAGCAATTTGTTCTACCCACACTTGCAGTGTTATGGCGCTATCCACGTTATCCAGACCAAAGGTGGCGGCGATATGAGGCGCGAATAGTTGACGGAGAGAGTCAACCTCCGATGTGGAGGTTACATTGCTCGCTTTAAGTGCTTGATATAGCGTTCGGATGAAACCATCTACTTCTGACGTCATTGCTTCAGGATAAACGTTAGTCGTCATCACGTTCAATTCGGCCACACTCAGTTGCTGTGCAACCAACCATTGACTGGTGTTGTAGATGGCATCCAAGTAGTCGGCAAGCAAAGTATTAGAGGCATTTCGCAGATCCTCTTTTTTTCCGTTCAACTGCAGCAAGCGTTGTAGTTCTTGTGGAGTTAAATCATGCATCCTTGCCCATAATCCCACACGGTACAGTGTGCTGAGGTTAGCCAGGCTGCGCTTCCAAGTAAAATCATCGTGATCCACAATAGCAGCCAGAGTTGCTAGCCCTGCGTCATCGACGCCTAGTGCGCGTTTTAGGACAGCACGTTCCTGGACATATGTTGTATCATCCGGATCAAAGCTAATCGTGTCGTTAGTATCGTTGGCGGTAAACGCGACATCGTTGAGTGGTGGGTTGTTAAACAACCGGTCGAACTGACTGAGCTTGCCCGCCGGTGCGTAGGCGTTGATATCCGCCCCGGCTAGTACCAATGCGTCGTCTTCGCCCAAGGCATAGCGCTGCTGGTATTCCAGGGCACGGGCGGTCATTAACAATGTATTGTTGGTGATGGCAGGAGGGGTACTGCCTTGCGACAGAGCAATCAGACTGTCCAGCGAAGCGGGAGATAAGCCTGTTTTTTGAGCATAGCGAATGATCTGTGACAAACGAACGAGCGAAGCTACGGAAAGGTCTTGGTGGGATTTAGTGTAGGCGAGCGTGGTCCATTCTAGGCCGTGTTCTATATGTATCTTACCACTCATATTACCAGACAACGGCACGAAAAATTCTAACCAATGGTAATGAGAACTGTATACAGAGCGCGTCTCAACGAGCTTACCATTAACTTTAACAGTTACTGAATCCCATCCCCTTGGGGACTTATTTTTGGTGACTCTGTAAATAAAACGAAGTTTATCACCATCACCATTAGGTAATAAATTGTATTCTAAGCTAGCACCGTCCGCCCTGCTCAGTGTCGAAGTATCCCATCGTAACGAGCCATCTATCACTGCGATGAAATTCCCCTCTACCGATTTATCATTGACGTAACTGGCGCCATAAGTCTCAGGATTGACCGGAATTGGTTCGGTGGTGAATCCAGGGCTAGAAAGGGTATTTAAGCTCTGCACAAAGCCCGGCAGGGCCAGATACGCATCCAGTTTTTCTTGGGTAACCCCCACTCGCTGACAAAAATATTCTACATCAGACAGTTGCCCAATATCGGTTGTACCAAAATGGCGCAGCAACGCACTGTTCAGCTCTGCCTCTTCACTGGGAATCGGTTCCAGCAATAAGTCGTATAGGCCTGGCGACAGGTGATTTGCATAGGCTGCACGGGTATTTATCGGGAAAGCTCCGGCACTTTGGCTCGGCGCTAGAGCTTGAGCAAGAGCTTCAAAACTGGTGTTGTGAGTTGTCAATGCCGTTTCTATGCTGGTAAAAGGCTTGTGATACGGCAGATCAAACGGATAAACAGCGGTGACAAAAGCTTCATATACCTGATTGGCATTTTTATCAGTCCTGTTTTGAATGGTGTTCAACAGGATTTCATTGGATAGCGCCAAGGTTGTCACTTCGGTGTCCAAGTTGCTCTGACTCAGCGATAACGATCGCAGATCCGGTCGGCGTTTATCCAGATATTGCGGCTGGTCACTGGTGTGTAATTGCTTACCTTCTCGGTATAACTCGCTCAGATAAGCAGCAGGAGAAAACATCGATGCAACCGAGGATTCGGGCACGTAAGCATCGGCACGTTGACCGAAAAAAACTTCGTAATCAAGCGATTCTCGTTGCAACGGATCGATTACCAGATGCGGCACTTGTTTAAGCTGTGGGTTGGAATGGGTTAAAACTTTGCGAGTTTTCGCTTGGAGTTGCTGGCGGTAACTTTTCGCCTCACGATATACCTGTTTGGCCTCGCTCTTACTTAAACAGCCTCTGCATTGTTGAAAGAAACTAGAGAAAGTTGACGCTGCAATATCCATTGGACTGGTATAGTCCAATTTTTCTAAGGAAGCGCTATGGTGTTGGTATAGTAAAGGGGTGAGTGATCTATTTGACATATTTTCTACTCCTTTGAGAGTAATTATTAATATAGGTGGAGATACAACTCCAGAATAAAAAAATAAAGACTTGAAAAAACACTTTTATAAAGGTGAAGCTCTCCACTACTACTGGTTTGGGTTTGTTGCAAATAATCTGAGTTAGTAAATAAGTCCTACAATCGACTCATAATCCCAATCATAAACGCTAGATCGTAACAATAACCGACACACGCTTACCGTTTAAAAACTCACTCGGACTCAGAAAATTTAATGCCTTTCTAGGTCTCGAATTAATCAAAAACTCTGCCTGTTTAACCTCTTTTGCAGCAAGTTCTCCAATGGCCATTCCCTTTGGGAAAAAACGTCTTAGTAAACCATTGGTATTTTCATTCAAACCTCGTTGCCAAGAATGGTAAGGTTTAGCAAAATAAATGTCACAGTTCAGATGCTTAGCTATCTTAGCATGACCCGCAAACTCTCCGCCATTATCAAATGTGATTGTTTTGCAAAGCCCTTTAAAGGGCTTCATCATACGATTTATTCCACGAGTGACGGCTTTTTTGGATTTACTGCGTACTTTACACGTAACTAATAGCTTAGATACTCGTTCAACCATGGTCACCAAATACCCATTTTGACCATATACTGTGTCGCCTTCCCAGTGACCGAACTCAGCATTTTCATCAACAATAGATGGGCGCTGAGATATATCTATACGATTAGGAATTAGTTTTGCACCAGCTTCCGTACCTTTACGTTGCTTATAGACTTTTCCTTTTCGAGGTAGAAGAGTTTTCCAGTATTCTCGTTTTGTTAGATTGTAAATGGTACTGCAAGATATTGTATTTTCGATACTTTCCTCTTTCATTCTTCCTGCTATTTGCTCAGGACTCCAACCTATTTCTAGAAGAGGCTTTATTATATCTTTGTGTTTTTGACTACATTTAGTGTGTTTTTTTGCAAATTTTCTTTTTTGAAAAGCGTGCCTATGTGCTTGTTCTGCACAATAGCTGCCTATAGGGCAGCGTAATAATTCAATTGAAATTGATTTATTACCTCTCTTAAGCATTTTCCCTATTTCACGAGCTGAAATACTGAGTGAATTCCAAGCTTCGATCTGGTATCTTTCGCCTAGTGTCAGTTGCTTATATTGGTTTCCCATGTGGTTACCTTGGCCTATTGTGTGAGAGCTTGAAGCTTATAGGCAACTGACTCTCTTATCTATACCAAAGTGTGTCGGTTATTCTTGGGATCTAGGCTTTAATTGGTGTCATTGATATTACTCTTACAAAATTTAAAGCGGATATGAAATCCCTTCTAGGCACTAATGCTAATCTTTCTGATTTTCTGACTCAACTGCTTTGGGTTAAGAAAGTTGCTTTGGCTCGTAAAGCTCTTTTACAGAAGATGGGAAACGATAATGCGGCTAAATCTGTAGGCATTCTTCATCTGGATGAGAGTGTAAAAGCGACTAAATTTACAGTTATTTGGGATGAATCAAAACATAAGGTAGAAAGAAAAAGATTAGGCTCTTTTATCAATAAGGCCGGACTTAATGATCTTCAAGTTGTTGAATGTAGCCTTATGTCAAACGGTGACGTTTTTTGGATTCGTGGGCCTCACTGGTACATACCTAATGATGAGAAAGATAAAGCCTGTTTAGGGCATGTAAAGGATATTACTTCGGACATTTCAGTAGTATCGATGCAGTCTAATGCTGGAGCTGTTGGTAATGATTGGAAAAGTGCATTAAAAGCGCTTAGAAAGCCAGAAACAAAGGGAGTTGATCTATCCAGTCAAATAGCATCATTGAGTAATAATAGTGCTTTTTGGCAAGATAATTACCATTATGAAGAGGGGCTAGGACCAAAGGGACAATCATTATATGTTGCTGACGCTCAAGCTCAATTTTTACGCTTCACATCAGAAGGTTCTGCTAAAATTAATTCTCCCCTAGAGTCTATTTCTGGTATTGAGTTTAATAATGTAATGGGAATAGGTGGAGAATTAAAAGGAAATGTCACATTATTAAGTGCACAACTTAGCTTTTCCACATGGTTACCACTTACGTCACAAAACCGTGATATTGCTTCCAAGCCTTTATCATCAAGGAACCAGCCAAAGGGATACCACCTTGAAATCCCATACTTAAAAAGTCATCCTTCATCCAAGTACGAAAGAGAACAATATTCTGCTGGTTATCTTAGTATTAAAGTCTCTGGGCAAGTTTATGGTCTTGCTGCGGCAACTTGTCAATTGGGTACTAGTTTATCATTTGGCCCAGGGGATGCTGAAGGAACTATTGGTATTAAAGGATCTGCAATCAATATTCAAGATTACAATACTCATTTGGGTCAAAAAGCGGCTGGGGCGTTAATTGCTGTAACGCCTGGATCTTATTTAAAAGGTGTAGCTGAAGCTAAATTGAGTGCAGATGTTTTTATTGGTGTTGAAGCTGGTGGATGTTTAACTGGCGAAGTATTCTGGCAACCACCAAGCACTTTAATTGCAAATGGCTCCGGAGTAATCTCTGGAACAGATTTGTTGTCTCTTGGTAAAGTGAGCGGACAGGCATCAGTAAACTATGGTATCGGTGCTAATGTGGAGTTTAGGCTAACTTATCAAGAAGGATGTTTTGTGGTTGTTGCTGCGGCTCGATTGGTCGCTGGTCCTGGTTGTTCTGGTAAAGTTGCGATTGAATTAAACCCTGATAATGCTGATAGATTTATTGCGTGCTGTTTGAATGTGCTCAATCAAAGTGGGTTCCGTCAAATAGCGATCTTTGGTGATGTTGACAGTAACAATATCAATAAAGATTTCATGATATTGAATGATTATCTGACTATAGCGATTGCTTTGGGTTTAACGCTAGGTGAAGTAATGCTTCTACCCATGACAGAGATAAATGCTTATAAGCAAGAGACGTTAAAAGATGAATATGCACCGTTTTTGGCGGCAAAAATTATTGATCCTAAACAGCGAAAGAAAATACAAGAGTGGATTAGAAACTTGCCTCCTGAAACATTAGCAAAATTGTTTGAGTGTTTGATTAAGCACCAAAGTGAACGTTCAGATAATGAACTACAGGTTAAAGCTATTATAAATGTTATGGCGTTAATAAATCCAACATCGAATGATAGTATTAATGATAAATGTCGCCAGTTCGAAGAAACATTATTTCGTATGAATACAAATATTGAAATGAAACAATCATCTATGGCTCAATGGAATAATTTTGGATTTAATTGGATGAAGATAGCTAAATTTATAACATCATATGATAACTATAGAAACAGATCAAAAGAACTATTTAATCTTTATAGCAATACTCTATGTAAACATATGGAATTGAGAAAGAAGGTAACTAATTTATTAGGTGTGGAAAATACACATTATATATGTTTCAATAAAAATTTCCCTAATGTTTTTAATGCGATAGATATGTCTGGATATGAGAAGGTAAACTGGGATGTGTATGAGATTTAGACATTATATTACTGCGTTTATAACGTTATTTCTTATAGGTTGTTCTGATTTTACTGAACCTCAGAGTAAAGATATTTCATTATTTAATGATTTTTTAAAACAAACAGAAGTAATAAATAATTCTATTCATGTTGAGAGTACATATGATAAGAAAAGTAAATTATTTAAACCAGTATTGGCTATTCAACGTAAAAAATTAGCTGAAGCAGAAGAAGACTTAAAGCCATTAGTGGAAAAAGGCGATCCAGAAGCAATGTTTTGGATGGCTAAAATAATCTATCGTTCAAGTGTTAATGATACACCTAAAGCTCTTAATCTTTTACAAAAAGCAGCCGAAAATAACCCATATGCAGCAATGGCTCTATTTCCTGATAATAGAGAGTGCCAAAGATACTTTAATGGGTTTTGTGAAGATAAATGGATCGATAAAGCTAAAAAATTATTTATAGAGCAATCTAAAAATGGAGATGTAAGAGCTGAATTCTATATAGAAAAATTAAAAAGAAAGCATGATGTATATATATCAGCTATCATTAACGCTGCCGAGAATAATTATTTATATCCTATGGTTGAATATGCAGAAAAAGTCTTATTAAATTCGAATTCTAGTAGTGACATGAAGAAAATGGCAATTAGTTTACTTCGTTATGGTCGAGAGAGACAATTTATCCCTGCTATAGATATGCTAATGGGAGTTGAAATTCAATCTGGAAATAAGAATACAGAAGAGTTTAATACGCTTTTTTCTGAAGCGATTAATCTCGGATCTAATGCCGCATGGGAGATGATGGGGATTTCCGCGATTAAAGATCAATCTAATTCTAATATTAATAAGTATACGATAGCTAAAGCTATTTATGATTTTAGTGGTGATGAATTTGCTTTAGCATTTACTAAACCAATAGAAAATAAAAAAGATTTAGCTATAGCAAATAAAAAAGCTCAAGAAATGGTCGATGCAGTTGAAGATGTGATCTATATTGATGGTGCACATCCAAGACAAGACTAATATTAAAGCCTCGAAAGAGGCTTTAACCCAATGAATATAGACTTATGATATGAAAAAAGGATTATTTGTACTGTTAGTTATATTGATATCAGGTTGTTCTGAGTACACAGAACCGCAAGAATCTGATATTGCAGTTTTTGAGAGGTTTTTATCTGAAAAACCTGTTAACCCAACTGATGAAGTGAATATAGCTAGTATTTATAAAGAAGAGGATGCTTTATTTTCACCCATATTATCTATTCAACGACGCAAACTTGCTGAAGCAGAAGAAGAATTACAACCTCTTGTTGAAAAAGGCGATCCAGAAGCAATGTTTTGGATGGCTAAAATAATCTATCGTTCAAGTATTAAGGACACACCGAAAGCACTTGCTTTATTAAAAGCATCAGCGAAAACAAATCCGTATGCAGCAATGGCGCTATCTCCTGATAGTAAAGAATGTAAAAAATATTTTGGTGAACAGTGTCAAGAAAAATGGGTTGAACAGGCAAAAAAATTATTTAAGAAAGAAGCTGAACAGGGTAATGTAAGAGCTGTTTTTTATTATAAAAAATTAAAAAAAGATCATGATATTTATATTGATGCAATTATTGAAGCAGCAAGCAATAATTATTACTATCCACTGGTAGACTATGCGAATAGTATTCTGTTAAAGGAAAGTCGAAATAATAAAATGGAGGATTTAGCCGGACAGTTATTAAGTTATGCAAGTAGCAGGGATTTTGTACCTGCTCTTGAATCACTTATTTTGTATAAGGAAAGAAAATATAACATTACTTATCGAGAATTATCTGAATATCCTGAGTATATTGACCTCATAAATAAAGGCGTTAAATTAGGTTCTAACTATGCTTGGGAAATGAATACTTTAATCTACCGAGTAGATGATAGTAAAAGTAATGTTGATAAATACATAGTAGCTAAAGCACAGAGTATATTTAATGGTGAAAATATTGGGTTGTCACTTATAGATAAAATAAGCAACAAAAAAGACTTATCTAAAGCAAATAAAAAAGCTCAAGAAATGGTCGATGCGGTTAAAGATGTTATCTATATTGATGGTGCACATCCAAGACAAGACTAATATTTAAGCCTCGAAAGAGGCTTTAACTCAATGAATATAGATTTATGAAAAAGGGATTATTTGTACTGTTAGTTATATTGATGTCAGGCTGTTCTGAGTACACAGAACAGCAAGAGTCTGATATTGCAGTTTTTGAAAGGTTTTTATCAGAAGTTACAATATCATCTGATAAAAATACTATCAACATTGCAAGTCTTTACCAGCCTCAAGATAAACTTTTTGATGCTGTATTAGCTATACAAAGAAATCATTGGTCGAAAGCAATTAAGGAGTTAACTCCTTATGCTGAAAAGAAAGATCCTGATGCATTATTTTGGTTAGCTCAAATATCTTATGGATCTAACCCAACCGAAAATATTAAAGCAGGAAAGATGATGTTAGAGTCTGCACAATTGGGAAATCCCTATGCAGCTTTGATGTTTGATCCAGATAATATTACCTGTCAGAGATATTTTTCACGCTATTGTGATAAAAAATGGGTGAGTAAAGCAAAAAATATTTTCGCTAAGCAAGCTAAAAAAGGTGATGTTAGAGCTATATTTTATACTGCTAAGTTTAAAGGTGATCATGATGTATATATAAATGCGATTATTGATGCTGCAAGACAAAATTATTATTATCCGATCGTCGATTATTCTAAGGAAGTTTTAGATGATAAACATTCTACGGGTTCTCTAAAAAGTATAGCATTTGATTTGTTAACTTATGCTAAGAATAATAATTTCGTACCTGCGGTTGATATGCTGATTTATTATAGTGAAAGAGAAAATAAGGTTGATTATAGAAAGATCGATTATAATAGTGAATATTATAAATTAATCATGCTAGGTAAAAAATTAGGATCTAACTATTCTTGGAATATGAGCGAATTAATTTATAGTACAGATGGCAATAATAATTTATTTGACAAACATGTTATGGCTAAAGCGTTATTGGACTTTAATGGTAATGACTCCGGTTTATCTTTTCTGAGTCCAATAACTAATAAAGATGAATTAGAAATTATAAACAAAAAAGCTCAAGAAATGGTCGGTTCAATACCAAAAGTAATTTACATTGATGGTACACATCCAACCGTTGATTAATTAATATAATAAGCCTCGAAAGAGGCTTTAACCCAATGAATATAGATTTATGAAAAAAGGATTATTTGTACTTTTAATTATATTGATGTCAGGTTGTTCTGAGTACACAGAACCGCAAGAATATGATATTGCTGTATTTGAGCAATTTTTATCAGAAAATCCAATATCAACAATCAGCCCGTCTATTGATATTGCAAGTATTTACCAACCTGGAGATTCTCTTTTTGAGGAAATATTAGGTATTCAGCGAACGCAATTAGACATTGCAGAGAAAGAATTGACACCACTAGTAGAAAAACGACAACCAGAAGCAATGTTCTGGTTAGCAAAAGTTATATATCGTTCAGGTATTAATGATAAATATAAAGCTCTTAAACTATTAAAAAGCGCAGCGCAAAGTTATCCTTATGCAGCAATGGCACTTTCTTCAAATGATGAACAATGTCAAATGTACTTTCCAAATGAATGTAGTGACCAATGGACGGAAAAAGCACAAGAGCTATTTGCACAACAAGCAAAAACGGGGGATGTGCGTGCAATGTATTACAATATAATACTGAAACCAGATTTAACTCACGAACAATATATCAATGCTATTATTAAAGCAGCAGACAATCATTACTTCTACCCCCTCGTTGAATACTCTAATAATATTATAAAAGTAAATAAACCAGACAAAAAATTAGAATTACTTGCCGTAAAACTTCTTAATTATGCGCGTTTCCATAATTTTGTACCTGCGATAGACTCTTTAGGTAATTATGAAGCCAAAAACAATCGCTTTCATAGTATTGAGATGAAGCGATTAAATGAGCAAGGCTTGAAACTTGGATCGAATATATCATGGAGAGGTTACCGAATGGATAGTCTTAAAGATGAGTCCTTAACAAAAATATATTTCAGCAAAAGCTACTGACTTATTTAATGGTGATGACTTTGGAATAAGCTTCACTCATCCCCCTAAAGAAAAAGAAGCATTAATCGCTGCTAATAAACAAGCTAAAGATAAAGCAGATTCCGTTAGAAAAGTCATTTATATTGACGGTGCTCATCCCCGAATTTTCTAATTTAATATTCAGCAATATTTCTTTATAGGCGCTTCTTGAATACAAGAAACGCTTTATTTACACACATCACTAAGCATTATCTACCCTCATGTAGTGGTACATTAAATTTGCTGCACCGCGCAACGAAAGCCGTTTGATGGATAATATTCATCTTGAGCAACAGCTTCACCTACTCGAGATGTCGTCAGTTCTCCTCCTCTCATGACTTTTTTAGTCCCTGTTGATGGCCCTTGAGGATCGAGTTCTGAGGATTGTTGATAATAATGATTGCTATACCAATCATTAACCCATTCTCGTGTATCTCCAGACATGTCATACAAACCAAGTGGGTTTGGCGGATACAATTTAACATGATAACTATCGTTGCCGTCACCAATATTCCATTCATCTTTTGTGTAATCGACATACCTGCCATCAACCAAATGCTGGTCACCTTTACGCTGAAGGTAACCGTTATTGGTTGCATAGTATAGATGCTTCCCACGATTTCTTGCCGCATATTCCCATTGTGCTTCTGTGGGTAAGTCAATCGGGTAATCTGTTAACTCACCCAACCATAAACAATAATCCTTTGCCTCTTGCCATGCTTTAGTCGGTGTTGCTTTATTTTTAAACTGTTCGTCAGGAAGGTTATATTTTTCTCTTATATCAGCTCTGACAACTGGCAGATTATGCGCCCTTTTAAAAGCATCAAAACCGTGAAAAGTCGTTTCATGATTAGCTAATGAATAGTCACTTAAGGTCACTTTATGTATAAAGTTAGAGCCAGTTTTAAAATTGGAAATAGTCGTATTACACTTAGCATCTGGCGACCAATCCATTCTATCCGTAGAAATGGGGTTACAAGGGGCTTTAAATGCCCCCATCATGAAGGCTCCACCTTTGATAAACACCATACTTTCAAGTGATTCAACAGCAACATCCACGATTTGATGTTGAAGTTTGGTATCTGCATCAGGGTAAAGCTTTTTTACTTTCGCTTCTATTTGATTGATTTTTTCAGCTGGTATCGTTTTACTGGTTACTGAAGCAGTTGTCTCTCCAGTGCATGCTGTTAATACACATGCGCTTATTAATATACTCAGATATTTTCTATACATCACTTAACCCAACCTTCCCTATTCGTATCCATTCATTAAACAACGCTAATAGCATTTAAATATTTTTACTTTGATCTGTTAATTGTGAAAATTTTAATTCTAACCCTTTTATTTCACTATCAAGTTGTTGAAGCTCTTTTTGTACTTCTGGCTGATTTTTATTAATTAGTTGTTGCTCAATATAATCAATTCTTCCATAAACAGGTGATAAACCAATCGCGTAATCGTTGAGATCTTCTGATAATGAAGCCATTTTATTGTTTCGGCTTTGGCTCATTGTTTGTTGTAAGTTTGCAATATTGGTTCTGGCTGTTTTAAAGCGTCGATATTGTGTCTCAAATCGCTCTCGAATATCTGCAATATACTGCTGATTTTGTTCTATTTGTGCATCATTAGGATACAGTTGCTTAACGGTATCCATCAAAGAAAGTGCTTGAGAGATATTTTCACCAGATAACGTATTAATTTCATCATTTGCTTGATGTAGATACAACGAAATAATAGTCGACTTATTAGAGCTAAATACAGAAGGAGAATATTGATGCTGCAATTGAGAAATTTGCTCTGAAGTCAGTATTTGAGCTTCTAGTTTCTCTGCCGTCAATTGCTTTACCAATGGGTTTGTTGTGGTTTCCAAATAATCTTTAGCAACAAAAACTGATAATCCCAATAACAGACCTAAGCAAAATACCCAATACGGTCGTATTCGAGGCTTGTTATTATGTGACGGTAATTCAAGCGGGATATCATCCAGCTTATCTATATGCTTTTCTTCAACTAACGCTATTGGCTTTATATTACCTTCAAGATAATCAATGTGTTCAAAAATCACATAACTAATAGCTTCTAAGTCAGGGACATGTTGAGGATGGACATCAAGAAACAATTCATAGATTTCTTTACAGCAACGCTCACAACGATAAAGGTCTTTTAATTGTGATTGATTAGGTTCTAATCGACGTAACTCACCACCTATTCTGGCAATCATCCAACGATAGAGATCTGCACATTTTATAAGATTGGCATCTTTATTATTATAAAGGTGTATCAGCGCAGCAAGTTGAAGTTCAAGCCCATTGGCGAGCCCACCGATCCCTCTCTCTTTTACTAATGCAGTCGTATAATAAAGTGTTGTCAGAAAGTTTAATCCGTCAGTACGAGCAAGATCCTCACACAACATCTTGATTTTATCCCAATCGATTTTTCCATAGGATGGATTATTAAGACGATTGATCTCATCTCTAATCAATTGATATCTTGTTGAATTTCTAAGTTTGCTTTCATCATCAACAAACGTAAACTGCCGACCTTGATAAAACCCCATCGTACTCAATGGTTACTACTCCCTGGAAAAATAGATCAAACTCTGTGGCAAAGCACATATATTCTTTCGTTACTGCCTACAATGAAATACACATGCAATTATCAAGCCAAGGTAAATATTTTTAATTCATTGATAATAAATGATTATTTTTACATAAATATTTACTGGGCAACTTATTGCTCACCACGAGCAATAAGTTGCCCAGTAAGCAATAGTTTGCCCGACAGAAGCAATAACTTGCCCACCCGTCTATTTCAATTCAAATAAAATAAAAATAACCACTAACAAACAACAAGTTACGATTACCGTTAATGTTGGCACACATCCTGCTATATGTACGCGCACATCCTAAACTTTTTAATATTAAGGACATTACAATGCCAACTCCATGTTATATCTCTATCCAAGGTAAAACTCAGGGCAACATCACTGCGGGTTCATTTACTGCCGATTCTGTCGGTAACATTTATGTTGAAGGTCATGAAGACCAGATGCTCGTGCAAGAGTTTAAGCATGTAGTGACCGTGCCAACTGACCCACAGTCAGGTCAACCTGCTGGCCAACGTGTCCATAAGCCTTTTAAATTTACTGTAGCATTAAACAAATCGGTTCCATTGATGTACAACTCATTGGCTTCTGGTGAAATGTTGCCAACGGTTGAACTTAAGTGGTATCGCACTTCTGTTGAAGGTAAGCAAGAGCATTACTTTACGACGACGTTAACCGATGCAACGATTGTGAATATCGACAATCAAATGCCACATTGCCAAGATTCAACCAAAGCTGATTTCACTCAACTTATTGAAATCTCAATGGCTTACCGCAAAATTAATTGGGATCACACGGTTTCTGGCACATCTGGTGCTGATGACTGGCGCGCACCGTTAGAAGCGTAAGTATCACATAACTATTGCCCGCATTGTTATCCGGTGCGGGCTTTTAGCGTTTATGTCTTTGCTAAGGCATTTTTTGATCGCTTTAGCACAGGCTTAATTGAGGCAATATCATGGCACAACAAACAGGATTACAATTTACCTTTACCGTTGAAGGGCTTGACGCGTCAACATTTGCTGTGACTGAATTTAAAGGTAACGATACCTTATCTTTGCCTTTTTCTTTTACAATCGATTTAGCCAGCCGCAACTCAAGTTTAACGCCACTTGAAACTATTGATCGCAATGCAAAACTGACGGTTTGGCAGCACGGTGAATTACAGCAGCAATGGCATGGTATTGTGCGTCAATTTACTCAGGGCGATACGGGTCACAGCCATACAATCTATAAAGTTGAATTTGTCCCGCCCTTGGCACGGTTAGCCTTGCGTCAAAATAGCCGTATCTTTCAAACACAAACGGTGCCTGAGATTATCTCTATCTTGCTGCAAGAAATGGAGATTAATGATTATAGTTTTGCAATCAGCCGTCAATTAGTACAGCGTGAATATTGCGTGCAATACCGTGAAAGTGATTTAGCCTTTATCGATAGAATTGCCGCAGAAGAAGGGATTTTTTATTACTTCAATCACGACAATAAGAAAAACACCCTTATTTTTAGTGATGATACTCAACATGCTGTCAGCCTCGCTGAGCCTCTGGTGTACAACAGCCGCAATGGTGGTAGCAGTAACATACCGTTTATTCGAACCTTTGCGCGTAATACTCAAATTTGTTCATCATCAGCCCAGCTAAAAGATTACAGCTTTAAAAAACCGGCTTATAGTTTCTTGCAAACCTCAGCAGCTAAAGAAGCGGCTTATCAACAAGCCACGTATGAGCACTATGATTACCCAGGCCGCTATAAAGACGATGCAAGTGGCAAACCTTTTGTGCAGTTTCGAATTGAATCACTTCGACGCGATGCCCAAACCGCGAATGCCAAAAGTAATGTGCCCACTATTCTTCCCGGCGTGAAATTTACGCTACAAGAGCATGATGATGACACCTGTAATCGTGACTGGTTAATCATCGCTGTCACCCATGTTGGCACTCAGCCCCAAGCATTGGAAGAAGCCGGCGGCGAAGGCGCAACAACCTATAATAATGAGTTTGTTGTCATTGCCACTCATCGTCCTTGGCGTCCGCCGTTTAATGCCAAACCCACCGTTGATGGCCCACAAATCGCGATGGTTGTTGGGCCTGAGGGTGAAGAAATTTATTGTGATGCATTTGGGCGAGTCAAACTTCAATTTCCTTGGGATCGTTACAGTAACAGTAATGATAACGCCAGCTGTTGGGTTCGCGTTTCACAAGGTTGGGCGGGTAGCCAATATGGTATGGTTGCCCTGCCTCGTGTAGGTCATGAAGTGATTGTCAGTTTTTTAGAAGGCGATCCTGATCAACCGATCATCACAGGCCGTACTTATCACGCCACTAATCAGCCCCCTTATGAATTACCTGCCCATAAGACCCGCACTGTTTTACGCACTGAAACCCACCAAGGTGATGGTTATAACGAACTGCGTTTTGAAGACCAAGCAGGCAAAGAAGAAATCTACGTTCGAGCTCAAAAAGATGTCAATGTCTTAGTTGAAAACGACCGTACCGATAACATTAAACATGATTTACACCTTGATGTAGAAAATGAGCGTTTTAGCCATATCAAAATGAATGATCATGTAACAGTTGATGGTGAAAGTCGCCACCATGTTAAAGGCGATCAAACATTGATGATCGACGGCACATTACATCTTAAACAGGGTAAAGCGATATTGAATGATGCGGGTAATGAGATTCATATTAAAGCAGGTAATAAAGTTGTGATTGAAGCTGGTGCTGAAATTACATTAAAAGCAGGCGGTAGCTTTATCAAAATAGACGCGTCGGGTGTGTCATTGGTCGGGGCGGCAGTGAATTTAAACTCAGGAGGGAGTGCGGGCAGTGGTTCAGGCTATGCGGGTGTTTCACCGTTATTACCCGGCGCGGTTGAAGCTGCCGTGGCATTAGCTGCAATAACACTCATAAATTGGCCGCAGCAACTTGAGGCCATGAAAGGAAAAGTACCCGTTTGTGAAGTGTGTATGGAGAATGCACAATGAGTTTTAGCCTTCAACTCCCTAAGCCGATCCCCGACTTTGACATTCTTAGTCATGAAGCGTGTTTTCTTATTCTTGATGGTAGCCAAATTGAAAAACTTGAGTTGTTATTACTGCAACAAGATTTGCAACCTCAAGCTATTTGCCCGTTACGCTTTTTACCACTAAGAGAAGTATCACCATTCATCATTAAGCTAACACCAACCGCGATGTCTTGGTTTACTCAATATAATCAGGCAAATGTGGGATATATCATTAGTAGTGATGCCAATATCGACCAGCTTGCCACCATACTATCGGACTTCTTTGAAGTTCTTTCGCCATATGGCTCTAAGGTTTTTTTAAAAGTCGGCCAACCAGAGGTGATGAATGTGATCTTAAACGATCAAGAATGTTATCTCTGGGCTGCTATATCCAAAGTTTGGTTGCCAACCCGTGAGGGATGGATTTCTCTTTGTCATGACGAGAAAATAGCCCTTAAAAAGAAACGTGAGATCTACCCTTTATCAGATCAACAGTGGAAACAATTAGGTGATATCACTCGCCGTAATACCGTCGAAAAAGTACATCAACATTTGAGTACTTACTTTCCTGAGGCGCTTCAACAACACAATTATCCTTTACTTTGGATAACGGAATGGGTGCAAAATGCCCATGACATGCAGTTTGAAACAGATACTGATGTCCTTCATTTTTTTAATATTCTCGCATTACTCGGAGAGAATGTGTTGAAGACTGATCGCTACCCTCACATCAAGCAATTATTAGAAACGCCATCAGCGCAAACTCCGTCAATGCGAGTAGCAAAAGCTGATGAACTCGCCCATAAGGAGGTTTCTCATGTCAAGTGATGCTTATAATGCCGCAGAAATTGGTGGGTCAGCTAGCCCTAGTTCACCTGCGGGAGCTTGTCCGCTACAAGCTAAAGACGTCGGTATTATTCCGGTTCGGTATGCTATTGATGGTTCAATGGGAGAAAAACCTTCTTATTCATTACCTGACGGAACTCATTGGAAGCCGACCTTTAAACTTCATCAACACTATATGCTTCGTCAGCTTCGTGACGGTTGGCTGTATGTGTTTAGTAAAAAACTGAAAGTACTTCATACTTATAAAATTGAAGGTGAAATTTTTAAGGCTCAACATGAAGGCGGTACTTGTGCATCATGTTTAACCTATGATTCCGATGATACAATTTGGCTTAGCTACGCGCATCAAGCTTGGACTCCACGTATTGTTACGCTATTCAGTAATGAGGATGAATACCGTAATAAATGGATGCGGCCGTTAAACATCTCGGCATTTAAACGGAGAATGAATGGGCCTCATGCTGGAATGGCGAAAAATCTTGAGTCTTCAGTGGCTGATATTGGCTCTGTTAGTCAAGATATCATTAATGGTTTTTCAATCACCTCGACACCATTAGAGGCAGACACGTCTACGTCAGAGGGTGAGTTTAGTCGAACTAAAACAGCGATTGCAGCCCCGACTTATCAAGCAGCCCTTCCAAATGCTAATGTTGATGAGGGTTTATTCATTGCGCTAGAAGATCCATTGGCTGATATTACCGACATTGCGTTGAAATTAGGCACATTCCATGCGCAGAAAGAACTCATCTTTGGTAGTGATAAAGATAAACACAAACTGCTGATGTCAGAGTTTACCCGTTCTATTGCACGTGTACCTTATGATCCCAAAACTGCGCCAATGGCATTGAGAAGTAAACTAAAAGATAATCCATTAGAGACATTAAAGTTTGAGGCAGCTTTAAATGAGTACTTACGCTATCAATTCCCACTGAGTCAAATGCAATATGGGAGTGAAGCTTATGCTGCTGATGCCTTATCTTCTGAGACGGTACGTAGCGCTACACGAAATACACTCGAAAATACTTATGGTTACACTCCAACAGATAAAGATATTGAACACTTCAAAAGTCGAGAAAAAAATATTGGTGAAATCAACTGGGAGCTAATGTCTAAGTTCCTCACCAATAAGTATAACGACCTAGATAAACTAAAAGGTGAAGCAGCACCGTTAATTGAAGATCTCGACAATGCATTAATATCATTGGGAGAAGATGCATTACGCGTCGGTATTGATATTGAAAGTGAACAGGGACAAAGCTTCCTTAATCAATTGTTCTCACAATTATTTCCTTTAATGACTGCTGTATCAAAGGATTGGAAAGCCGCCCAAAAACAGTCACTACTGGCACTGGCGCCTTATTATTACAGCCCTGAATTTCAATCTGTGATCCATACGCAAATATCGAATGATGCGGTATCATTTTCAAGTTCAAGTGATATTACCAATATGGCCTCTCGTGTTGGTGAAAGCTACGGATTGCTTGTTGATGGACGTATTCCTGACACCGATGATGCGATAAAGGCAACACTCGTTGCTGCAATAAGCGCATTTTCAAAGGCAAGCCGTTCAGCTTGGGAAGGACTGATGGATAGTCTGTTTCCATACCATTTTTCAAGTAAAAATGGGGTGGATTCTGGACTACAGCTTATTGTCGCTCGAAGTTTAGTGAGCAAAGAGAATAAAATTCAAATTTCTTCAGATTATAGTACGCAATTGGCGAAGTTTAATAAGACGTTAACCCCCTTTCTTCAACAAGCAGAGCGTCAATCTGGTCAGTTACATTCCCAGAATACAACCGCAATGCGTAATGCACTGGCGAAGACAAAACAACAAATCGCAAATCATATCGCACAAGAAATGCCACTATTGATCACGTTTGAAACAGAGGCCATGAATACTGCGGTGCGTGAGAAACTGACTGCGTCAATTGTAGGGCTTCGTTCTCGTATTGGCCAATCAATGGAAAGTATTAACGGTGCAGGCACTGTTATTGGTGGATTTGCAGCAATTTGCAACCTTTGGAATTTATCGGTTGTGTCTAAGCAAGTGGTCTCTAAACTCAATAATGCGAGTTCTACCCAAGAGCAAACGGATGTGTATGTCGAATTGGCATCAACGATATCGTGGACTCTCTCTGCATTTGCGGGAGTGGGGCGTGATGCGCAAGTGATACCAAACGAATTTATTAACAAGTCCGTTCAAAAAGCACTCATTGACTCTAGCTACATTGAACAACAAGTGGTGATAAAACGCTTTGCGGCCGCGGCGAAAGTAACCGCTATCTTTGGTTTGTTTGCGGCCAGTACAGAGATGTACTTAACAGGTCGACAATGGAGCCAGTCAGATGATGCTTTTGAGAAAACATTATTAGTTGGTAAGTTTTTAGCGTTATCAGCTCAAGGTGTTGTATCCGGAGCTCAATTAATAAATTTTGCTCGTAGTGCGGCACTAAGCGAAATTGTGGCTGCTTGGATGGTCAGTGCCTTATTTTATGCGGGTATCGCCTACCTAATCTTCTCGGGTTTGTATAATTATTTTCATCGCGATGAAATGCAAAAGTGGTTAAAAGGTTCAACTTGGGGTAAGTCACCTAAAACACAAACACCAGAACAAGAGTTAATGGGGCTAGAAAATATCATCTGGAAGCCTAAGATCGAATTGACTAAGGACAGTGTCGATATATATTTGCCCTCTTATCTCTTCGATGATGAAAAGCAACATTTAGATTTACAAGTGGTGGTAAATAAAAAGAAGAGTACTGCTTATGCTGACATTGCAATAGAAATGAAAAAACCATCGAAAGTGATGGTTGATGTTACTCAAGCAAAAAGAATGAAAACAGCAACGAATGTTACGTATATTTCTGTTCCTGTTAAATATGTTCAGGGAGATACTGTTGTTATTGCTATAAACTACGACAGAGCATGGACACATAATTGCCAAAGTTACGTAGGGCATATAAGTAAACCAGGAATGTTTGATTTAGAAAAAACCAAAGACGTAATAAGCAACTCTAACGGCGCCGTCGGTATTAAACTGTCTATAGCAGGATTAAAGTAATGGAAACACTCGATAAAGAACAGCAGCTTGAACGCCTCTATGCCACAACTCCTGTTTATGAGTGGGAACTGATAATCAACCCTGATCATGGGCGAACTAAAGTGACATATGGTCTTTTTTTAGTTTTAGTACTTATAGGAGGGGCTACTTTATTTTTTTCTCCTGATAGCTCTGGGGTAATGGTTGCAGTGTCATTAATCTTTGTTGGTTCTTTTATGTGCCCTTGGTATCGCTATTTGATTAATGCTGACAAACGCCACTATTACGTGATAAATCAATACGGGATGTACTCAACAAGTGAGCAGATAATTCCTGAGATTGCTTACACCATTGTAAGGCGCTCGGCATGGGTTGGCTGCGCTATTTGTGTGTTTGCGGCAATATTCATTGGACCGATAGCATTTGTGGGGGCTGGCGGCGCAGCATTGATGTCATTTACGATGACAAACTTTCGTTCTGTACCCCATAAAAGTCAGTGTTTGTTTGATGGTTACGCCAAATTAAGAAACTATCGTGAAAATGAATACTCATTATATACTGAGTATTACCATTATGGATTTGATTTAATGATTCCAGAAAGTAAATTAATGTCAATTATTGGAGTTATCAAGCAATATAACGACACCTTTGAAGAAGAGTTCGTTGATTTATATAAAGATTCTAAATTTCAAGCTTTCCCTGTTATTCTGGAGATAGTGCGTTAAAAGAGTTCATACAAAGATCAATAACCGCTTGTTATTTATGAGCGGTTTTTATTGGGTTCTGTCGCTCGATAGAGAAAGAAAGTGACGATGTAAGCATTTCGAGAAGGTCATGGATTTCATCAGCCACCAATACCCTTCTGTATAATTATTTTCATCGCGATGAAATGCAAAAGTGGTTAAAAGGTTCAACTTGGGGTAAATCACCAAAAATACAAACACCAGAACAAGAGTTAATGGGGCTCGAAAATATCATCTGGAAGCCCAAGATCGAATTGACTAAAAACAGTGTCGATATATATTTGCCCTCTTATCTCTTCGATGATGAGAAGCAACATTACGATTTAAAAATCGTTGTACAGAAAAAGTCTAAAAATATAAATTTGAGTTATGCGCCTCCTCACGTCATCCAAGAAGAAATGAATAAACCGCGGAAAGTGATGATTGATGTCACTCAAGCTAAACGCAAGAAAACGGCAAACGGTGTCTCTTATATTGCAGTTCCTGTGACCCATGATGAAGGTGATACTGTTGTTACTGCTATAAATTATGACAGAGCATGGACACATAATTGCCAAAGTTACGCAGGGCGTTTAAACAAAACGGGAACGTTTGATTTAGACAAAACCAAAGACGTAATTATTGCTCCTAACGGCGTAGCCGGTATCAAACTTCCAACAACAGGAGAAACCAATGAAAACACTCGGTAAAGAGCAACAGTTTGAACGCCTCTATGCAACTCCTCCTGTCTATGAATGGGAGTTAATAGTTAATCCTGATCATGGTCGTACAAAAATAGCATACGCAAGTTTTGGCATTTGTATAATTTTAGCAGTTGTATCATTTTTTTGGTTTCAAGGTAATACAGGTTTAATCGCCGCAGGAATGTTAATTTTTTTAGGTAGCTGTGGAGCTCCTTGGGGCCGATTTTTAATACATGCAGACAAGCGCCACTATTATGCGATAAATCAGTACGGGATGTACTCAACAAGTGAGCAGATAATTCCTGAGATTGCTTACACCATTGTAAGACGCTCGGCATGGGTTGGCTGCGCTATTTGTGTGTTTGCGGCAATATTCATTGGACCGATGGCATTTGTGGGGGCTGGCGGCGCAGCATTGATGTCATTTACGATGACAAACTTTCGTTCTATACCACATAAAAGTCAGTGTTTGTTTGATGGTTATGTGAATTTTGAATATTACAAAAGTTGTAAATCTTTTATTAATACGAAAGAAAAATTTTTTGCTTGTATTATCCCTGAAGAGAAAATCGCTGCCATTGAAAATACGTTATTACAATTTAATGAAACTTTTGAAAAAGAGTATATCGATGATTTTGAAGATGATCCTAAATTTCAAGCTTTCCCTGTTATTCTGGAAATAGTGCGTTAACTTACCTTTAAGAATAACAAAACCCGCGCCCTTTATTGGGGGCGGGGTTTGTTTTATTGCCCTGCTTATTTTGCGTGTATTCTAACTTAGGATAGTACGCCTATATTGAAATGGGGGGTGGTCAGGTGATGATTTAAATAGAGGGGGTTGGATAAAAGACGATAATCGGTTGTATTATTCATTACAAATCACGTTATCTTCTAAAGAAGATGAGGTGCGAGTATATTTTGTTGATTCTGAAAAGGATATATATACAAATAAGGTCATAGTTAATCAACAAGTATCATTGATAAAAAAAATAAAACAGCTGCTTTTGTATCGGAAAAATACACCTACATGCCATTATCAACATCATTATTAGGGGGCTAAATATGAGCCTTGAGAATTTAACACGTTTTAATGACGAAGAAATTAAGAAATTAAAAGAGGATATATGGAGTGCGCCTGTTGTTTATGAATGGGATGCTATTGAATGGGGAGTGACTGAATTTGGTGTGTTCATATTTGCTCTTATTGTTTCTTTAATTATGCCATTAGGTATAGCTTTTATTACTGATGAATATTCTATTGATTTGTTTCTATTCTGGGTTTTAATGTTTTTTATGGCTTATTTTATGTATCGTTTCTTATTTATTCCAAAAGAAAAAAATCATTATCAATTAACATCTGTTGGTATTCGTTATACTTCTAAAAAGGACATTCCTGATTTTGTTTATACAGCCGTTAGGTATATTGCTTGGGGTGGCGTTTTATTAAGTGTATTTGCAATAGCAATTATGGGGCCACTAGCTTTAGTTGGTGCAGGTGGTTTTGTTCTTTTGGGTTTGTTAATTATAAACCAAAGATTGAAAATCACGAATTTTTTTTCTTGGATGAATTAAATATAAAATATTGTAAAAAGGATAATGTCATCTGGATTTTTACTGATTGTGATGATTTATATCTTAGTAATACTGTTTATTTGAATGAAGACAGATATTCTTTTTTTAATGCACTATCTAAGCAAGTTATCATAAATAATTATGTAGTAGTCAA
Organism: Photobacterium iliopiscarium; assembly: GCF_003026395.1. GTDB lineage: Bacteria > Pseudomonadota > Gammaproteobacteria > Enterobacterales > Vibrionaceae > Photobacterium > Photobacterium iliopiscarium. Next base: position 532,586 of record NZ_PYOO01000001.1, read on the forward strand.
ATCTACAAGAGAATTTTAATAGTCCCCCCAAACTAAGATATTTAAACTCTTTTTATATGGGCGATTACGCACTTTTACAGGTTCGCTAATCGCTCATTCCCTACGAGGACTAAAGCCTTTCAAATCATTATCGAAAAACCATCAAGTTATAAATCCAAGCCAATTATTGCCCAGCTTATTTTGCGTGTATTCTTACTTAGGATAGTGCGCCTGCACCGAGATAATCAGAATGGAAACACTTGATAAAGCACAGCAAATTGAACGTCTCTATGCCATCCCTCCTATCTACGAATGGGAATTGATTGTTAATTCTGATAGTAATCGCACTAAAGTAGCATATGGTTTTTTTTTGGGTTTAAACCTTATTGGTTGGATTACGCTGTTTTTCTTACAAGATAATACTGGTTTAATTGTTGCAGGAATGTTTACTTTTATGGCTGTAATTATGAGCCTTTGGTATCGCTATTTAGTAAGTGCCGATAAACGCCACTATTACGCGATAAATAAGTACGGGATGTACTCAACAAGTGAGCAGATAATTCCTGAGATTGCTTACACCATTGTAAGGCGCTCGGCATGGGTTGGCTGCGCTATTTGTGTGTTTGCGGCAATATTCATTGGACCGATAGCATTTGTGGGGGCTGGCGGCGCAGCATTGATGTCATTTACGATGACAAACTTTCGTTCTGTACCATATAAGAATCAGTGCTTGTTTGACGGCTACGCTAAATTACTAAATTTTAGAGAAGAAGATTATACTTTATGTTCGCATAACTCTATGGCTGGCTGTAAATTAATCATTCCTCAAGAGAAACTTGTGCCAATTATTGAAGTCATCAAGCAATATAACGACACCTTTGAAGAAGAGTTTATGGATATATATAAAGATGCTAAATTCCAAGCTCGGCCTATTATTCTGGAAATAGTGCGTTAACTTACCTTTAAGAATAACAAAACCCGCGCCCTTTATTGGGGGCGGGGTTTGTTTTATTGGCACAGATATGGAGAATGATCTTAAGGGAAAAGTGTTTCCATTTGAATTCAGGATTAGTCAGTTGCCAGATTAAACCCGCTATGATTGCCTCATTTTTAATAATACTTCGTTGTTTATTATTTGATGATAGCCTTTGTTACAACTTCTTATCTTTCATACAAATTGAAACATATTGCTGATATTTAAAAGAAACAAGAGCGAGTATATTTTATTTGAATTTCTTTTTTATATTTCCATTTTCACGGTTGTTGAGTATCTCAATCGTTTCAAGGACGGCAACAATGACAAGGTTTAAGTTAAAGATCACTCATGGCTTATCTCATCATCCTGATATTATAAAAGTGACGACGGATCCTCGCCAAGCTTTACGTTTTCTTGAACGTGAAGTGTCGCCTTATACGCGCGGTTTTACGAAAATTGTCACTACCGATAATAAGCAGTATGTAAAAAGTATTGCAGAAGATGATAGTAAAGCCTTTCGTTATGATTATGTACCTTATAATCAACTCGATATGATATGGCAAAAGCTGTGGGGATTTGTACTTAATAAATGTAAATAATGAAATGACCGTTGCTATATAACAACACCCTGTAAGTATGATCTTAGCCGGGTGTTGTTGATCTTAGTGTCACTGTATTCTCTTTTCGATGAGAATAATTACTTAGTCATGATCACTTCAGCTTGGCGCTCTTCTGGCTTATCCATGCCTGTTTGCCACAACCAGTAAGTAATATTGCCCGGACAATTTAAGCTCACCACTTTGTGATTACCGTGGCAATCAATTGCATGAATAGTGACGCCTTCAGTATAGCCATCTTTTAAATAATCGAGATCTTGAATAGCTTCATAGACGGCATCATCAAGTTTCATGCCCATTTTCATATACAGCACTACCGCATGCGCAGTTGCACAACGAATACTCATTTCCCCTGTGTGAGTACACGCACAAGCCCCGTAACGACTGTCGGCATAAGAGCCAGCACCAATAATTGGGCTATCACCTAATCGACCGGGGTATTTCCATGCCCAACCTGAGGTTGATGTGGCGGCGGTAATTTTGTTATTAATATCACTGCTTAAAAAGACGGTAGTGTCACGTACACGTTCAGGATCGGTGGCATTATTTGATAATGGCGCAAGAGGCACATTAGGAAATGCTGCTTGTTGCTCAGGCGTCATGGCTTGCTTTAGCTTTTCCCACCATACTTGCTTTGAATCTTCGATGAGGTTATCACCCGCAACAGCATTAATTTCATTGGCAAAAATAGCCGCACCTTCACCAACTAAAATTTCATGGTTGAGATCGGTCATCACCTTATAGGCGACTTCTATTGGATGGATGTAACCTTTTAACGCACCAACAGCGCCAGTGCGTAAACTGTCGCCATCCATTACCGATGCATCTAATTCCATTTCGCCTAATACGTTAGGCCAGCCGCCATACCCCACGGTACGCACACGCGGATCTAATTCCACCAGCTTAATGCCTTCAACTAAAGCCCGTAAGCCTTCTTCACCTGCTTGCAGGCGACGTGCTGATGCTTCAATGCCTGGGTAGGCTTCTGAGTTTGCTAATAAGATCATGTTCAACGTCCTTGTTATTGGTGCAACCGATCTTGCAAGATCAATTGTAGGCAAAGCTCGGTTAATAATAAAGTGCCGTAGCCCGTTGTGGCTTTAGGGTAAATTTTACGGTGATTCATACCGAGTGACATTGCGGCTGAATCAATATGGATCCATTTTTGATCAGGTTGAATAAAGTGTTCTAAAAAGGTAGCCGCAACACACGGGCTACCGTCAGGCTCTTCGCTACCGTGGCGCAGATCAGCAAAGTCACTTTCAAGTGCGGTGGTAAACATACCTCCGGTAGGCATTGGCCATAACGGTTCAGAGCATGCTTGACCCGCTGTTTGAGCACTCGCAATCAAGTTATTATCATTACCCATTAATGACGCATAGGCTTTACCAAGCGCAATGCCAGTACCGCCTGTTAAGGTTGCAATATCGACTAAATAATCAGGTTGGTAGTGCTGCTGAGCATAGTGCAATACATCCGCTAGCACCATTCGCCCTTCGGCATCGGTGGTGATGATTTCAACATTGGTTTTATTGAGCATCGTTACCACATCACCGGGTTTAATGGCTTTACCTGACGGCATGTTTTCAACCAAGCCACATAAGCCAATCACTCGAATCGGTAATTGCAGTTGTGCAATGGCATTAAGTGCACCAACAACCGCCGCTGCACCGCCCATATCGACTTTCATGGTACTCATATACCGCGGTTGTTTAATGCTGATACCACCGGAATCAAAGGTGACGCCTTTACCGACTAAAGCGACGGTAAACTTGGGATCTTGAGGATGATAGTCGAGGCATAACAAGCGTGCTTCGCGATCACTGCCTTGGGCGATACTCATTAAGCCGCCAAAGCCTTGTTTAAGCATCATTGCATCATTGAGATAAGATAACTCAATATTGTTAATCGCTAATGCTGCTACAGCTTCGACAAAGGATTGTGGATACAGAATATTTCCCGGTTTATTGGTTAACTCGCGTGCAATCAATTGGCTGTGAGCAAGAATTTTACCATTTTCAAAGGCTGTGTTATCACTAGCATCAGCATTCAATAAGGTGAAATCTGCCAGTGTTGGGGTTAATAATGGGCTGTTACTGTGGCGATAATGATAATTTGATAACGCTAAACCAAAAGAGAGCCATTTCAGCCATTGTTGACGTTCAAAACGAGCGGCAATATCGGCATCTATGCACAATTGAAGCGTGGTGGCTTGCGTAAATGTAGTCGCGATTAAATAGCCAACATCTTGAATATCAGCAACAGCAATAACGCGCTTACTGATCTCAGCATTAAAATCACTCACATCTTGGTTAACGGTTAATGTTGAATGTTCACCCAAGGTTAGATGAAGCGTTCGCGTTAATTGATCGCATTGATGCTCACGACTAAAAGTTAAAGTTAATGGGTTACTATTCATTATTTGATTCCACCATCAGCGATAGGGTGAGGCATTTCGGTTTGAGTATCGATAAGGGTAGCATCACTGCGCTGTTGCCAACGACGCATGCCTTTGTGAGAACGTAACTGAGGGTTGGCAATTTCATCGACGGCAAAGTTTAATAACGATAAACCGATAGCGATAAAAATCAGCGCCATACACGGTGCAAGTATTTCCCACCATGCGCCAATCAGCATCGACGATGAAGTTTGGACGTTATATAACATCACCCCCCAACTGATGGCATTTGGATCACCAAGACCAAGGAACGATAAGCTGGCTTCGGTCATGATCGCGAGCAATACACAACCAATAAAACTAGCACCAACAATGGACATTAAGTTCGGCAGAATTTCAACGGCAATAATGCGCCATGGTGATTCACCTAACACTTCTGCGGCACGAATAAACTCTTTTTCGCGTAAGGATAAAGTTTGAGATCGCACCACCCGCGCGCCCCATGCCCATGAAGTAATGGCGATCACAATCGCTATCGTAAATGGCCCAGCCTGACCAATAAATGCAGCAATAATAAATAGCAGCGGTAACTGTGGAATCACCAACATGATATTCATGGCGGCCGTTAAAATTTCATCAACTTTACCGCCAAAATATCCAGCTGAAACACCGATTAAGGTTGCCAAAAAACACACTAAAATACCTGCGCCTAAACCAACGGCCAGTGAAGTACGTGCGCCATAAATTAATTGTGACCACACATCACGCCCCATGCGGGTAGTCCCTAAAATATGATCAGCTTTTTTTGACATTAACAAGGTACGTTTATTGGTGGCTAAGTTGGTTGCGATCCAGCCATCAGGGTTATTTTGCGCCGCTTTTACTACAAAAGCAGGGTATTCATGAGGGTTTCCCGTACCTCTATCTGGTGCATGGTTAGTGATCATTGGCGCAAAAATAGCCGCCAACACAAACATGATTAAAATACAGAGTCCAGTTAATGATTTAGGGTTACGAATTAATAATTGAATAATGCCTTTCATGTTATCGATCTCCAGTACGTAGGCGGGGATCTAAGAAAACAATTAACAGATCAGCCATAAAGTTAAAGAACAACATAAACAAGGTCATTAATAATAGTTGCCCTTGTAATACTTGGTAGTCACGGGCGTGAATAGCGTTTAATAACACCGTCCCAAGACCGGGGTAGTTAAAGATCATTTCAACAATTAACTGACCACTGATTGCAGTACCTAAGGCCATTGATAATGCGGTCACGCTTGGCAGCATGGCATTACGAGCGGCATAGTTAAAAATAACGCGATGTTCACTTAATCCTTTGGCTTTTGCCATAGTGATAAAGTCTTCGTTTAATAGGTTGATCATGTTGTTACGCATGCTAATTAAAAAGCCACCAATTTGACTGACGGTGGCGCATAACAACGGCAGGGCAGCGTGATACATCACATCTTTATAAAACGCCCAACTTGACCAATCAGGCGTAGTGCCAGAGGTGTAAGCATTGCCAATCGGGAACCATTCTAAGCCAATGGCAAAGGTGAACATCACCAGCATCGCAATAACCACTGACGGGATAGATTGCACCACCAGCGTACTTGGTGAAATAAAGGTGTCGTAATAACTACCTCGACGCCACGCGGCAAAAATACCCATTACCGAGCCAATACAAAACGATAAAACAACCGCGGTTCCGGTTAGAAATAATGACCAGCCAATGGCACTACCAAGCAGATCATTAACCGATAATGGATAAAACTTAATGGAGGTTCCCCATTGTCCGGTAAATATATTGGCAAGATAAGAAAAGTATTGCTCATATAAAGGACCATCAACAAAGCCAAGCAGCTTTTTCATGGCTTCAATACGTTCAGGGCTAACATGAGAGGTGGCATTAGCAAACATCATCGTAACTGGATCACCAGGCATGGCGCGAGGCAATATAAAGTTTAATGTGGCTGCAAATAATAACGCGACAAAATAAAATGATAATCGACGAAAGAAAAAGCCCATCGTATTTATTCCTAATAAAGATATTCGATTTAATTAGCCTGAATATTAAAAACGCCCGTTAAGTAAATAACAGTGGTGTTATATATTCAGGCTGGCATCACAGCGAAATAAATACCGCCATCAAAAGATAACGGTATGGTTATTATTACGCTTTGGGTTTTAAATCTAATACGTGTAATAAACGCTCAGGTACTCCCGCCCATGCTAAAGGACGGCCTTTAGGATTTTCTGTGCTCCACCAACCGGTATAACGACTTTCATTAAATTGATAAACATCAACGCCAGACATGACTGGAATAGTGATTTGGTTTTCGGCAATAATTTTTTGAATCTTATGGGCGATAACCATTTGCTCATCCTGATTCGCGGTTTTGTAGAAATTATCCAGCAATTGGTCTAAATCGGCGTTTTTAAAGAAGTGCATAGCAAAACGTGGCATGCTCGTGCCTTCTTGATAACGAGAATGATAGGCGCTGTTCCAGTAACGGTAAGGGTCGGCACCATTAAAGTAATTGGTGTAAGCCATATCATAAGTACCATTGGTCATGGCTTGGTTATACACCGCAAAGTCAGAGGTTTTGGCTTTGACATCAATACCGGCTATTTGTAACTGCTCAACCCCAAGTTGAACGGTGTTATTGAAATCAGTCCAACCTGTTGGTGATTGAATCGCAATTTCTATTTTTTTACCGGTTGGAGTTTCTACATAACCGTCACCATCAATATCTTTAAAGCCCGCTTTTGCTAACAATGCTTTGGCGTTATCAATGTTGTAAGTGTTAAAGCCCTTGTATTGGTTGTAAATATCTTTATCAGCCCAGAATTCTAAGCCTTTACCTAAGCCTGATGCGTAGTCATTAACGATGCCGTTACCGTAAAAAGCGACATCAATGATTTTTTGACGATCAATTGCCATTGATAACGCGCGACGGAAATCAAGGTTATTAATTGCTTCATTGTTACCTGGGTGCGGTGTTTTGAAATTCATCATAAAAGATTGGGTACTTGCCGCCGGATACCAGTATTTATGATTAGGATTACGAGCTACATACAGGGCATCAACATCAGGAATAAAGGCGCTAGTCCAATCCAATTCTGATTTAATGATTTTGTTTAACAGTTGATCGTTATTGGCAATTTGCGGTACGCGTAAGCAATCGACTTCAAGGTTGTCGTTATCCCAATAATTAGGGTTACGACATTGCACATAAAGCTGTGGTGTAAAGGTATCGATTTTAGTAAATGGGCCAGAGCCTACTGGGTTTTCATTAGTAAATAATTCAGGTTTTTCAATATCTTTCCAAATGTGTTTTGGCACAATAGGAATCGAAGCAATTTCAAACGGCAGATTAGAATTGGCTTCAGTTAATTCAAAAATAACCTTGTTATCTTGCTGGTGGATGCTTTTTATCCAGCGATCCATGCTTTTCGGATCAAGCTCTGGTTTATCATGAATAAGTTGGAATGAATACACCACATCATCAGCGGTAAATGGCGTGCCATCTGACCATTTTACGCCGTCGCGAATTTCAAACGTCACTTGCTTCAGATCGTCAGACATATAGTAGTTTTTCGCTAGCCGCATCACGGGTTTATTGCCATGCATTTGGTTAAAAACAACTAAAGGCTCATAAATAAAATCGGTTGTGGTACGTAAATTGGTTGCTAGATAAGGATTAAAGTTACGGATCATAGTGGGATAAAAATCAGCCACAATCGTTAATTGATTTTTTTCTGCTGCAAACGTGGTTGGAGCGCACAATGTTGCTAATGTGATTAATGCTAAAGAGTGTGCTTTATTTATGATCATGAAAATTCCTTATTATAAATGTAGAGATAAATTCCGTATAAACATGATGAAAATAGACAGTGTTTATTAATAAATAACAGTCGTAACAAGATACACATATAAAAATATGCGTATCTGTTTGCTCTATTTATATTATTTAGGATGCTTTATAAATTAATAGGTTCCTCGAAGATGATATAAGGTTAAATGCTGTTTTAATGTTTTAAGATCACAGTCACCAATATAATAAAGGCGATGTTTAGCACCTGTCATATGGCTTGGTAATAAAGTAAAACTGCTATCACTAAAGCGACCTTGGCATTCAAGTTGTAGCTCAACAAATAATGCCGGGTAGTCAGTGTCGAGTTCTAGCCAAATCGTCTCATTATCTTGATGCCATTCTGTGTTAATGGTTGGATTTTGCAGTTGTGCGTGTTTAAACAAGCATGGGTAATGTGTATTTTCAGTCACACTGCCATCAGCGGCCGTTAAACTAACATGGTAAAACACCTGTTTAGTTTCAGAGGCGGTTAAGATGTCTTCTGTTTGCCATACAATGTCACTGCTGTCAGTAGCTAATTGGGTGTCTAGTTGCCATGTGGCGAGGACATTCCCTTGCCAATCTGCCTTGATCACTGTTCCGCTAATTGGCATCGGTTGATGATGATCATTAACCACATGCAGTGTTAGAGGTTGCTGCGGCTGTTGAATAAATGTCGCCATCACAGGGGCAAAGAAACGTTTTGCGTGATGATGGAGCTGTTTCCAACGCCCGGTATATTCAATACTTGACCATGAACTCACCGGCCAGCAGTCATTGAGTTGCCAATAGAGAATACCGCGGCAATGTTGTTTATGAGCGCGCCAAAACTCAGTCGCTGTTTTAATAGCGATCGCTTGTTGTACTTGGCTTAAATACAACATATTGGCAAACCCAACCGGAAAGCGGAAATAGCGGGTAAACATTTCGGTCATAATGCTATTACCACGACCGTTCTTTTGGTGCTGTTCAAATGTCGGCGAGGTGACATTCCAATCTTCATTGTCGGCGAAGGTTTTTACCGTTGGCAAAGATGGCCATGATTGATAACCAAATTCCGAACAAAAACGCGGTTTAACACTGTGGTATGCATCGAACGATTTACCTGAATGCCATACATCCCAGAAATGCATATCGCCACGGTTATCGTCATGCCATGCATCACCAAAGTCGAGTTCGCCATTACACGGTGAGCTTGCCCAAAAACGACGGCTAGGATCGTACTGTTCAACTACTTGTTGCAGCATGCGATTTAAACGGTCGTAATTCACTACGTATTTTTCACGATTGTGTTTAGATTCGTCATACCAACCAATCGCGCCAATGACTTCGTTATCACCACACCATAATGCCAGTGAGGGGTGATCTGCTAGGCGTTTTACTTGGTCAACAATTTCTAATTCAACATCGGCTAAAAACTCAGGGGTTGATGGATACAAGGAACAAGCAAACATCAGATCTTGCCACACTAATAATCCGAGTTCGTCGCACAACTCATAAAAAATATCATGCTCATACATGCCACCACCCCATACACGGATCATATTCATGTTAGCGGCAACTGCATCTTCTAATAGTTGACGATAACGTGCAGGAGTTTGACGGCTGGGTAGGGCATCGAGTGGAATCCAATTGGCACCTTTGGCGGTGATCGCATTGCCATTAACCACAAATGTCATTGCACTACCAATAGCATCGGTTTGTGTATCTAATGTGAGTTCGCGTAGTCCAAGTTTTTTGGTGATGGTGTGATTATTAAGCGTAACTGTTAATGGGTATAATGGTTGCTCGCCATAACCCGCAGGCCACCAGCGCTGTGGATTTTTCACAACAATAGTGGTGGTAACAGTTTGAATGCCATTGTTTGTATTATCTATAACGATAGTGTGTACTTGCTTATCAAGGTTGATTTTAAGTACTTTCTCCGTATTTCCCCCCAGTATTTCACAATCAATGTTAACGGTGACTTCACAATCGCCATTGGGTAGCCATGCTTGTTGGGTTCTAACATGGTGTAAGCGAGTGTTATAAATCGGGGTGAGTGTTAGCGAGTTATATACCCCTGTTGATAATAAACAAATGCCCCAATCCCAGCCCGAGTGACATTGGGTTTTACGCAGAGTATTCATGTGTGGAATTTGATTATTACCGACCGCCCATGGCACGGGGAAAGGTAGTTTTTCTGCCCGTCGTTGTGCTTCACTATCATTACGCGCTAATGCAATACTGATGTGGTTCACACCCTGTTGTAGGTAGGGCAGAACATTAACCTGATAAAGACGGAACATGTTGCTACAGGTTAATACCTGAGTACCGTTTATGCTAACGATAGCCATGGTATCAACAAACGATAAATTCAAATCGATGGCGGTTGCAGTCAGTTGCTCGGTTGTGAGTGTGAAGTCTGTTGTTAGTTGCCACTCACTTTCACCGACCCATTGAATTAATTCTTCATTACAACCGAAATAAGGTTGTGGCAGTAAATCCGCTTGAATGAGTGCTGAATGTACATCGCCAGGTAGTGCGCATGGAATAGAAATATGTGAATGCTGTGGGGAAGTGAGTAACCACTGACCATCAAATAAAATATGCGACACGTGAGACTCCTGTCAACTGCGCGAATAAAGTAAGAGTGTATTACGCTCGTTAAAAAATTAGCAGTGGACAAAAGGCGTTGTAACTGGATTTATGTACCCAATTGATGGATATGTGACCGTGTTAAATACTCTGTGATAGGTTGAGGATATGGCTGGTGGGGACTATTTGTCATTATGCTTGATTAAAAAAATGACATCGAGATTTATTGATTTCGATGTCATTTGTTTCATGCTGTTGTAAATCTTAATTCAAGGTGATTTTTAGCGTGTAATTTTGGCTTGAATTACGTTTACTAATGGCATGATATTCACCAATACTAAGATGGTATTGACCCGTAAAAGGTAGAGTATAGGTATCGCGTTGATTAGGGTTAGTCGAAATAGCTGAAATATCGACCGCTTGTTTCATTTGTGGGTGTTTGATGGTAACCCATAATTTCGCACTATCAGTTGTGACTAGTGTTGTGATTTTTTGGCCTTGGTGACCATAGAAACTGAAGTCATTGGTAACGTCATTATGAACGACACCGGAATATTGATAACGATGAATTTGCTGAGAAAATGGAATTGATAATGGTGATTCCATGGCTGATGTTGTATTAGCAAAAGCAGAGAAGCTAATGTTACATGCGCAAAGAACGATCAAGGCTTGCAGTGATTTTTTCATTGATGTAATAAACCATTAAAGCGGATAATTTTAGGCTTATTCGCTTTAATAGAAACCGGTAAATATAGAATATAAATACTCAGTTGTTAGCTTATTTTTTAATGCACTCGGTATTCTGTGGGTGTTTTACCTGTTTTGCGTTTAAACACACGACAAAAATAATTTGAGTCATGATAACCACAGCGATTTGCCACTTCTTCTAAACGGAAGTTGTAGCGTTTTAGCATGAATTTTGCCCGCTCTAAACGTACCCACGCGATATAATCAGCAAACCGCATATGACCTTCTTGACGAAATAAGCGCGAGAGGTGATTAGGTGAAATATTAAATCGTTCAGCAACCGTATTGCGATTGATATTACGGTGAAAGTTTTCTTGAACGTAAATACAAATGCCTTTAAATAAATCTTGGCTACGGCGGGTACAATCGGTGGTTGGCATTTCGAGCATGTCTTTGCAGTAACACAGCAAGGCTATTAATAGAAATTTATCAGCGGGTTGTTTCTTCTTCTCATGGGTTAAACTGGATAATGCATTGAGAATATGATCGATAGCGTGGCTACTGCGTTGTGGCACGCTGTATTTTTGTACATCATAAAAACCGTCTTCATTTTCACGCTTGCTGACTAAACTAAACCCAAGCTGACTCTTGCCAAACAATAAACTTAATACTGAGCATTCGTGTTGCCAATCTGGTTTATTCCATGCATTGGCAGGAATGAATAATGCATCGCCAACGCCAAGAGTGATATCAGCCACATCGGGTTGTTGATTATCAAAGGTATTGGCATAACGGCCTTTAAAAACCAGTTCAAGTCGTGGAAAGTTAACTTGATAGCTCGATTCTAGCGGTGGTAACGAGTCCCCAGCAAACCAAATGTTATTTAATGACTCAAAATCAGAAATGGCACTATCAAGCAAATCAATAAAAATATTATGCATGTCTTGCGTCTACTTCTTGTTATTCAGTATGGACGTGGACTGATGAATCACTAAAGGCCACTAAAAAGCACTATATGTATGAATGTGAGTATTATCAGTTAGCTGGTGGTTGATTGCGATATAATGCTCTTGGAACTGTTATCTTGATGCCAGTTTATTTTGATGATGAGGCTGTTTTAGCTGTTATAGAAAAAGCCACCTTAAATAACGTGATCTAAGGTGGCTCTATTTTAGGGGGAATGATAAGACACTGAGATAAACAGTGCCTTATTGTGCGATTAAGCTTGAGCTAAATGCGCTTCAATTTTATCCATGATTTGTGGTGCTTTCTTTACTGCGTCTGCAACACCGACACGTACAATCTTCTTACCAGCGAAACGCTCTTCGTTTTTAATTGCGATGTCTTTGGTTAGGATAATAATATCAGCGTCAGCAACGTCACTCATGGTGATTTCGTTTTCGATACCGATAGAGCCTTGTGTTTCAACTTTAACATCCCAGCCTTTTGCTTTTGCTGCAACTTCTAGTGCTTCAGCAGCCATGTATGTATGTGCAACACCAGATGGGCAAGAAGTGATAGCTAATAGTTTCATGTGAATCTCCAAATTTGTTATTTAATGCGATAAACGCGTTGATAAATGAATGCGATGTTATTAATCAAAACTTAGGTCTAGGTCGTCAGAAGCTGCGGTTGGCGCTTTTTCTTCTTGACGGTCTGCGATAGGTTTCTTAAGGAAGTTAACCATTAAGGCTGTTGTTACCGAGCCTGCAATAATGGCGACTACGTAGAAGATACGACCATCAACAACGGGTAGGACAATCAGACCGCCCCAAGGTGCGTGGTTTAGGACACCGAATAAGAATGCGATGACGTTACCGACGATACCACCCACCACGATTGACGGGATTACACGGACTGGATCAGAGGCTGCGAATGGGATTGCACCTTCAGTGATACCGATACAACCCATGATGCCAGCGGCTTTACCTGCTTCACGCTCTTCATCAGAGTAACGCTTAGGAGATAAAAGAGTTGCAAGGAACATACCTAGTGGTGGTACACAGATAGCAACACCTACGCCACCCATTAACCAAGGTTGAGTACCGACTTGTGTTTGAGCGAATAAGGTTGCTACTTTATTGATTGGGCCACCCATATCAAAGGCTGTCATACCGCCTAGAATTACACCCAAGAATGCTTTAGATGTACCCGCCATGCCTTGAAGCCAAGTGTTCATGCCTTCCATTGCCATTGCAATTGGTGCACCAATAACCCAGATAACAAGACCTGAAACAATAAACGTGCCACCAATAGGAAGAATGAAATAGGTTGAGATAGCTTTTAGTTTATTTGATAACGGAATACGTTTTAGTTGTAGTACGACGTAACCCGCAATGAAACCAACAATGATGGCCCCGATGAAACCCGCGTTAACTTGGTTAGCAAGGTAAGCACCAATCATACCCGGTGCAAGTGCTGGGCGGTCAGCGATAGAGTAAGCAATGTAGCCACCTAACACTGGTACGAATAATGTGAAACCTGCGATACCCATGTCCCAAAGGCCTTCAAGGAAAACACCTTGAGGAACTGCGCCTTTACCACCTAGCATTACTGATAATGCAAGTAATACACCACCAGCAACAACGAAAGGTAACATGTGACTGGTACCTGTTAATAGGTGCCGTTTTAGTTGCGACAATTGGTTTTTCATAAGAATAACTCCATTTCGTTATGATAAATTTGGCCACGTACAAGGACAAGAACATAACAGGTTTAAGATGGCGGTAAGCCGTTTTGTTGGGGCTATTATGTGCGGCTAAAACAATTATCGGTATGGGATAAAGGGTGCATTTACTGGACATTTGTAACCAGCCAAATGAGTTGTGATTTAACTCTCAGGTTGGCTATAGGGATAAGGAGATCTAGCGCACAGAACGGGCGCTAATGGTGTTTATTTTTGATTGCAGTAATAAGAAAAGCACTTTATATGGGGAATTATAGGGTGCTTGGGTGCTATAAGTGCTCGACGAAGGTGGATTAATCTAGCCGTAAGCGATATTGATCTGGCGTGGCACCAGCATATTTTTTAAATAACGTAATAAAGGGCGAGGCTTGGTGATAACCCAAGGTTAATGCGGTTTCATTGACGGACATACCTTGGCGCAGTAAATGGAGTGAATAGATAAATTTACGTCGTTGTCGCCACTCAGTAAAACTGATCCCCAATTTGTTTTTATAATGGCGAGCCAATGTTCGTTCTGTTGTATGCAGTAGCTGCGCCCATTGGGTGAGTGACAGATTATTGATTGGGTTATGTTCTAGTTCAACTAAAATTGGCTGTAATAGTTTATCTTCGCTGGTGGGTAGAAATTGGTCGTGTTCTTTACATAATAACACTTGATCAAATAGTACGGTGATTAAGCGCTTATCTTGTTCTGTTGTTGCAACCATAATCTGGCGTTGACGTAAATCCTCGATAATGGCAGTTATCACGTCTGTGACTTCAAGTAAGCATGGATAAGCGGGAAGTTGATCAGATAACGGCGCGCAAATGTTCATTGAACAATAATTAAGACTACGACGAATATAGCTTTTATGTTCGATCTTTGCAGGGATCCACAACGCATAACGAGGAGGCGCTAAAAAGCGATTATTGTGGGTGCTGAGTTCAATAATACCATTGGTAACAAGGTGAAGCTGTCCCCAATAATGGCTATGATCTAATGTACTTGTATCGGGTTCAAACACTTCATGAACAAAAAATATATCATCAGGTGGATTATTATTGTCAATAATTGGGTTGTAAATAATAGTCATTATGAATCCAAATGATATTGTTAATTTTATATTATATCAGTCTCAGATATGGGGATGAAAGATGAAATTGATATGAATTATTACTTTTAGTGTGTTTTTTATTAATGAATAATTGATACTCACTTAATTAATATACTAACTTAGTATTTTAATTAATAGTATTATGTTTTTCGCTTATGCACATTATTTATATTAGCACTGTTTTCTTTGAAATATTATTATTATTGTTGTTTTTATGACATTAGTATAAAGGTGATCGTTTATTTTTAATTCTTTATTTTTTGTAGCACCCTCAGTTTGTTAGCTGCATAGGAACATTATGAAATTTAGAACCGATATAAATGGGTTACGTGCTCTTGCGGTTATTGCAGTGGTACTATATCACTTTAACCCACCTTGGATCCGTATTCCTGGTGGTTTTGCTGGGGTCGATGTTTTTTTTGTTATTTCTGGCTTTTTAATGACCAGTATTATATTTAGAGGAATTGAGCGTAACAATTTTTCGCTTATTAAATTTTATATTGCACGTGCAAATCGCATCATTCCACCATTAATGGCTATGTGCGGAGTGTTGTTATTGTTAGGTTGGTTTTACTTAACCCCTGTAGATTATCGAATACTGGGTAAGCATATTGCTGGCAGTAGTGGTTTTATTTCTAATATATTTTATTTTAAAGAATCTGGTTATTTTGATGCGGCATCTCATGAAAAGTGGTTATTACATACATGGTCACTTTCCGTGGAATGGCAATTTTATATTGTTTTTCCTATTGTATTAATTATATTAAAAAAAATATTAAATTTTAATAATATAAAACGAGTGTTATTAATAATTACTGGTTGTGGCTTTTTGTTTAATGTTTATGTGAGCTATCAAAATCCGACGTATTCTTATTTTCTATTACCAGCACGTGGATGGGAGATGATGCTCGGTGGTTTAGCTTATTTGTATCCAATTTCATTGAATGAAAATAATAAGAAATATTGTCAGTGGCTCGGTGTCATGTTGATTGTTGCTGCTTATAGTACTATGAGCGAAAAAGACATGTGGCCGGGGTATTTGTCTTTGATGCCTGTTGAAGGTGCTTTTCTTATTCTTATGGCTAATTATCAGGGTGGTTTTTTAAAGTATTCTATTTTCCAGCGAATAGGTACATGGTCATATTCAATCTATTTATGGCATTGGCCTGTCGTTGTTATCGGTTATTATTTGTCGATACCTTATTTTGAAATTATGGGTATACCCTTATCAATATTATTGGGTTATTTGAGCTATACCTATATTGAAAACCGCAAACTAGCGCTTAAATCACCATCACTATTGCGTCAATTAACCATGAGTATGCCGATATGGTTAATTATTATTGTGGGTGGTATTGCTGCGGTTGTGTTTAAAAATAATGGTTTTGCTGTCGATAGGTTTCCAGCCAGTGTTAATAATATAGTAAAAAACATTAAATCCACCCCTAATCGGGTTAATTGTCATATTTATGATTATCAAGATCCAACCAAAGCGTGTGAATATTTTGGTCATAATATTGATTGGGCGGTACTTGGTGATAGTCATGCGATCAGTATTAGCTATGCGTTAGCTAATCGTCTAAAAGCGACAGATCAAGGGCTTAAACATTTTAGCTTTGCAGGGTGTATTCCGTCTTATGGACAAAAAAATAATTTTAGTCCTTGTGCTCGTTGGTATAACGAAGCGGCTGATTATATTTTACAAAATAAACAGATCCAAAATGTGGTTTTGATTCATCGTTATTCTGCGGGGTTATATGGTGAAAATGGCGGTCTATATCCACAACTATTGCATAAGAAAATGCCACAATATGCTGAAATATTAGCTTCATTTGATTCATTAGTTTTACAGCTCGCTAAAACTAAAAAAAATGTCTATGTAATAAGGCCTATACCAGAAATGGGGCGCAGTATTAGTAAGTTATTCTATGAAAATTATTGGGTTGGTAATCCGGTTTATAATATCAAATCTGTCTCCTTAGCGTATTATCAGCAACGTAATAAAGATATTTTAAGGCATTTCAACAATGCTAACTATCCAAGTAATGTGCATTTTGTTGATCCTACCAAAGGGTTTTGTGACTACCGCGATTGTTATGCCGTGAAAGACGCCCAACCGCTATATCATGATGCCCATCATGCGACTCAACAAGGGGCTGAAAAAATCGTATCTCAGATAGTTATATAATATCTGATGCAATAATCTGGGGCTGAAGGATGAACCCTGAGTGACAAAATGGTATTATCTGCGCCCGTTTTACCCCGTGACTCTTGGATAACTTAATGAATTTTGATCGTATTGTCTGTTTTGACCTCGAAATGTGTTGTTGGAATGATGGCCGCACATCGCGAACTGGTGAAATCATCGAAATTGGAGTGGCGGAACTGGATTTAAATACGGGCCGTATTGTGCGACGTGCACAACACTATGTAAGACCTGAACATGACGAAATTTCCCCGTTTTGTACTGAGCTGACGGGAATTAAACCAGATCTTATTGAGAAAAATGGTAAACCATTAGCGACTATTTTACGTTCAATTGAACAAAAGTTTGGTGGTCGACATAAGATTTATGGTGCTTGGGGTCATGATGATCGTATTTTAAAGAAAGAATGTGCTGCTAAAGAATTAAAAGAACCTTTTCGTGAATATTTAAATTTAGCGACATTATTTAAATTACAACGTCATGTTACCAATAAGCGTTTAGGTCAACGTGCAGCAATGGAAATTGCAGGTGTCAGTTGGGAAGGACGTCAACATTCAGGTTATGTTGATGCCTATAATCTTGCTCGATTAGCGGCAACCATGTTCTGTGAGCAAGACGTATTAACGAACGATAAATAGTCATTTTTTAATTTTAAAATAGTATTTTAGACCCTAAACATATTACTTATAACTAAAGAGTAAGATGATTAGGGTTTTTTATTATTTTAATTAATAAATGTCCGACTAAGCATTTTCTATGTCTGATTACGGATATATATTTCACATAGGAAGTGACAGAATAGCGTTGTTCTTTATTTCAATGCCCTTTATTGAAATAACTGTTTTATCTAAGGTCGACAATGTTCTATTTATTACCTCTTTTTACTGTTGCGATTTGGGCAGGAAATGCGATTGTCAACAAAATGGCATTCAGTGTTATCGACCCCGGTGCGATTTCGTTTTATCGTTGGTTTTTTGCTTTAGTTATGTTAACTCCTTTTTTAATTAAGTCTGTGTGGCGTGAACGAGTCATTATAAAACCCTATTTAGCAAAGTTAGCTTTTTTAGCGTTACTGGGCATGGTATTGAACCAGTCGTTAGGCTATTTTGCCGCAGCAACCACGAGTGCGACTAATATAGCGTTAATTATTTCACTGGTGCCTTTGGTGAGTATGTTTTTAAGTGTGCCATTACTTGGCCAACGATTATCACCTTTTGCGCTTATTGGTGCCGTGTTATCACTGAGTGGGTTGGTCTTGATGTTAAGCCAAGGCCATATTAGTAATTTGATTAGTCAGGGTATTAAACAAGGTGATGGTTTAATGCTACTTGCCGCTGTTGTTTATGCTTTATATTGTGTATTACTTAAACGTTGGAAAATGCCGATTTCAAATTGGCATTCGGTGTATGTTCAATGCATATTTGCTGTAATGATGTTGACCCCATTATTACTCACCAGTCACCGTATGGCGATTACCGCCGCGGCAGCGCCACTCATTATGTACGCAGCATTACTCGCTTCAGTGTTGGCTCCCTGGTTATGGATGCAAAGTATTGAACGTTTAGGCGCAGACAGAACAGCAATGTTTATGAATTTATTACCCATTATGGCAGCAGGCATTGCGAGTGTGATGTTGGGTGAACATTTACAGAGCTATCATTATGTCGGTGGTATAATGGTGCTATCAGGTGTGGCAATGGCACAGAAACGTGCGAAAGCGAAAAAACAAGTTGAAGCCGTTACCGCATAAGCATATAGCTTGATGTACAAATAAAAACGCCGCAGTCATTAAGACTGCGGCGTTTTTTTAGGTGGTAATGATTCTTAAAATAACATTGGCTAGATAAAGACCAGTAATGGTGAAATACATAGCAAGATACCCGTTACAATAATCAGGTTAGTTGCAGTGCCTTTATATTGGTGTAAATGTGGTACTTGATACACTAAATAGGCGGGAATTAAACAACCAACAATACCAAATATGGGTGAACAGATTGACGTAAACGATAGAATAGGTAAGTTTAAAGTAATCGCACCCCACGCAATCAAAATGATAAAAAGGGTGGTAAATTTATTCACTAGATTGGTATTAATGCTACTTGGATCAAATTTACGTTCGAGTAAGTTCATGGCTAAACCGCTGCAAGCTTCTTTAAACGCAAGGAACACGCCAAAAAATGAAGTAACAACGGCAAAGATGTTGATCACGATACCGACAATTGTTGCTGAGCTACCTGGAAAATAATGTGCAATCATTGCTAGCGCTGAAATGTTTAATTCCATCGCATGTTTCGCTTCTGTTTGGCTAATTGCAAAAGTAAACGATACTGCAAAGAAAAATACGATCACAAATAAAATGGTAAACGCAATTTTCATGGCGCGCGTGGCTTTATAACGCGCGACTTCAATCGATTTTTCATGCGAACGGTAAGAAATTACCATTGGGCTCAATGACTGAATAAATAAAATTGAGGTCAGTGTAAATGGCAATGTAATAATGGCATTTTTAAGCATTAAGCCCCAATTTTCAACGGGAGTAATATTAGCAAAACTCCATTGTGGGACTAATAACACACCCATCACCGCGACTAATAATAAGACCGTTACCGCCATAAAGCCGGATATTTTAAATAAGATCTTTTCACTTTTAGAGCCGATATAACTTAATAAGCTAATTAATGCTAAACCATAAAATACATTATTATTAAGATGGGTTTCCGTTATACCAAAAGAATGTAAATAAGAGGCGCTATCATTAGTAACCGTTAATGAATAAACTAACACCCAAATCACTAGCATTAAGAAATAGAGAATACCTAATGCAATGCCCCAGTTTTTACCCAGATAACCAGTAATAACCCCTGGGTAATCGGTACATTTTTTTGATTCAGCTAAGGTATTAATAAAAAGTTTTTGGAATAAATACATGGCTGGATAACCGATCACAGCTGAAAGTAAAAATACCCATAATCCCATGACGCCAACTTGGACAGGTAAAAATACGATACCTGCACCAACGGCCATTCCGATACTCATTACAATCCAACCGATGTCGACATTGTCAAATTTAATCGCTTGTTGCCATTGTTCAAGTGTCATGTTGGCACGAATATGCAGTGGCGTACTTGTGGTTGAAGGGGAAATATTGACTGTTTGGTTCATAGTAATGTCAGCCTTGAATGATTAACCTAAACACAGTGTTTGGCTTATTATTTTTTGGCAAAATCGCCAATTTTGTTCGCGTCTTTTTAGTAATATAAAGCAGTAAAACTATAACTAAAGAGAAGCTAAAAAGAGTGTTTAGCGCTCATGAATTTGGCTTTAACTTTATGTTATTTAAATATTTTAGAACCACGTATCAAAAAAACGTGATATATAAAACAACGCACTCAATGTTATTAAAACAAAGGTAGGAGAGGGCGATTTGTTATTGCGTTGTATTGTTTATCTAATAGTATTCGCGATAATTAATGAGGGAATTATCACGCTATTATTGTTGTTTTTAAATAACTAGAAGTAATATCTTATATCGAAAAGGAATATTAATGAAAGGGAATGGCTATTTTTACTGTTTTTTTCTTATGATTAGAGAAATAGGACAATATATTCCTCTAGATAATAATAAAAAAGCAATAAGGTTATCTGGCTTTATATGTATACCTAGAGGACTTATCTACAAAACTGCTGAATGTATGGTTATTTATTAATCATGATATCAAGAATTTGAATATCTGTTTGTGTCATTGAGCCATTAGCCAATGCTGAAAGGTTACGAATAGTACTATCAACATCGTTAGCAACAATGCCTTCATTACCTGTAACACCTAGACCATCTAATGCCATCAGGGCTGATTTTATCGCCGAGCCTGCTGATGATGAGACTTTCATGGCACAACTGGTTTTTGCACCATCACAGATCATGCCTGCAATATCACCAATCATACTATTGATTGCTGCACTTATTTGTTTTATGTCACCACCAAGTAACCATGTCATACCTGCTACTGCCCCCATTGATGCCGTTGTTGCACCACATAAGGCGGATAGTTTATTTTGATGACTTTTAATATAAATCGCCATTAAGTGTGACAACATTAATGCGCGAATAAGTTGTTCGTCATTTGCATGAACAAATTCAGCAACAACGACCACTGGCATGGTAGCGGCAATACCTTGATTACCTGAACCTGAATTACTCATTGCAGGTTTCATCGCCCCACCCATTCGTGCATCTGATGCTGAGGCTGTACGTAATAAAATATCAGTCAATAAGCCACTAGAGAGTAAACCTCGTTCAACGTTACGTTGAAAAGTTGCCCCAACTTGTAAGCCATAGTTCCCTTTTAGACCTTCAATCGAAAGTGCATTATTGAGTTGGTAAGCTTGCTCAATAAAACTAATATCTGCCAATGGTGCCTGCGTTGCAAAATCAAAAATATCTTGAACACATGCATGAGTAAAAGGATTGGTATTAGCTGATTGTTGAGACGCATGGTGAGCATGTTTAGGATCGGCAATATACGTTGTTATTCCGTCTTCTTCAATTGCCAGTATATGAGTGTGGCTATCGGCAATGGTGACACTTGCAGAGCGATCATCACTAAAGACGGTTACTTTGGAATAAAGAATATTACTGACATTGGCAACACTAACTGAAACTAACTTTTTATCGAGCATTGCTTTTGCGATAGCAACATCATCGGCGGTTAGATTTTTAAGTACTTCTAATTGTGCTTGGCTATCACCCGCGATAGCTCCTGTTGCTGCGGCTATTTCTAGTCCAACCATACCTGTACCAGGGACGGTTACACCCATACCATTTTTCATTAAATTGGCTGATACGAACGCTTCAATTCCGGTAATCTGTTGATGATTAATATTGAGCTTGTTCATGGCAATTGCTGCTGCTAATGCAACAGATACTGGCTCAGTGCAACCAAGTGCAGGTACAACGTCGCGTTTTACAACATCAATAAATGCAGGCCAAAGTGTATGTTTCATTACAATCACCTAACGCTCTATATAAAAGAGTCAAAAATTACGGATAAAGCAAATTGAAATATTTGCAGAGTAAATAATTAGCTAACAGTATTTTTCTGTTAGTGATGGTGAGTATACGTCTAGTCGTAAAGAAAAAAGTTGTATAATTATTACTTGTAACAACAATAAATAGAATAATTTTCTATTATTATTAATTCTCATAGAATATATGATACGTGTGTCGCAAGCTTTGTAGTAATGTTTTTCATTGAAACGATTAGTATTTTTAATGGTGCTAGTTAGGAAATGATATTATCAAAGATAAAAAAGTAGTTTATGGTGGCGGGAGCGACTACTTTTTAGGTATCATCCGCAGGTAAAGATTATAGAAAGGTTGAAGATAATAACTTCAGCCTTTTCTTTTTTTTGAAAACGTAAACGTTTGCGTGGTGATAATGGAAATTTATTGCCAATAACGACGTTTTGAAACTAGAAAATTATAGGAAGACACAATGTCTGCTGACAATACATCCAACCCCCAACGTTCATTTACTTACAGTTTAGATCGTTATTTTCAAATCGCTGAACGTGGAAGTAGTGTTAAACAAGAAATTATTGCAGGATTAACGACTTTTTTAGCCATGGTATATTCAGTGATTGTTGTACCAAGCATGTTAGGTGCGGCTGGTTTTAATCAAAGTGCTGTATTTATCGCTACCTGTTTAGTTGCTGCGTTTGGTTCATTGTTGATGGGGCTATGGGCTAGATTACCAATGGCAATTGGTTGTGCCATATCACTCACCGCTTTTACTGCTTTTAGTTTAGTACTTGGGCAAGGGGTCAGTATTCCTGTCGCGCTTGGTGCCGTATTCTTAATGGGTGTTTTATTTACGCTTATTACGGTTACTGGTATTCGTGGTTGGATCATGAGAAATATGCCGACAG
The DNA here is from genome assembly GCF_003026395.1 of Photobacterium iliopiscarium. GTDB lineage: Bacteria > Pseudomonadota > Gammaproteobacteria > Enterobacterales > Vibrionaceae > Photobacterium > Photobacterium iliopiscarium. The sequence continues at coordinate 555,591 of NZ_PYOO01000001.1, forward strand.
GAATTGCTCATGGTACAGGTATTGGTATTGGGTTATTTTTATTGTTAATTGCCGCCAATGGTGTGGGCTTAGTTATTAAGAACCCACAAGCAGGTTTACCGGTGGCCTTTGGTCATTTTATGTCATTACCCGTGATTATGTCATTAGTCGGGTTGGCTGCAATTCTAGGGCTTGAGAAGCGTCGTGTTCCTGGTGGTATTTTGCTCGTCATTATCGCTATTTCAGTGTTTGGTCTGATTTTTGATCCTAATGTGAAATACCATGGCTTCTTTGCACTGCCTACATTTGGTGGTGAAGGTTCTTTAGTTGGTTCACTGGATATTATGGGTGCGCTTAATCCAGTGATCTTGCCGACAGTGCTTGCGTTAGTGATGACAGCTATTTTTGATGCGACAGGTACGATTCGTGCCGTTGCAGGTCAGGCTAATTTATTGACTGAACGCGGTAATATTATTAGTGGTGGTAAAGCGTTAACTGCCGATTCAGTTAGTAGTATTTTTGCAGGTTTTGTTGGTGGTTCACCTGCTGCTGTGTATATTGAATCTGCTGCGGGTACTGCGGCTGGCGGTAAAACAGGTTTAACAGCAACAACTGTTGGGTTGTTGTTTGTGGTAATGCTATTTTTAGCACCATTAAGTTATTTAGTTCCTGCTTACGCAACCGCGCCTGCATTAATGTATGTTGGTTTATTGATGCTAAGTAATGTGAGCAAACTGGATATGAACGACTCTGTTGACGCGTTATCTGGGTTGTTGTGTGCGGTCTTTATTGTGTTAACGGGCAATATCGTTACAGGTATTATGTTGGGCTTTGTGAGCTTAGTGATTGGACGTGTAGTCTCTGGTGACTTTAAACGTTTAAATATCGGTACGGTGATTATTGCTGTCGCATTAGTGGTGTTCTACGCTGGCGGTTGGGCAATTTAAGCGAATAAAATTATATCGTTATTATTAACCCGCGTACTAAACGCGGGTTTTTTATTCAATAAAAATGCTAGTTTTTCAGTTTTGATGCGTTGTATTGATCAAAAATGGAAACTTGCTTTACATGATCTGAATTGAGTATTGTTTCTCTGTGATTTACAGTGTTACTGGTATGTAATAAAAATACAACAATGACATATTATTAATGTTGTTATTGTTGTAATTTTGTTTTATATCAATAGGTTATTGTTTTATTGTTACTAATATCTAATAATAAAAAGGATAGATAATTTACAGAATAAGTCGATCAATTAAGTATGATTTTTTAATTCACTCTATTTGTGTATCTAACGTTGCAATTTACATGGGATGACAATTAATTTAATGCTGGTAGATTTTAAAAGAAGACGAGTTGCCTTAGGGTTTTGTCATATTTTATTATTTATTAAACGTTGAGGTTAACTATGAAAGTTGTTATTGAAATTTTAGAATCTGGCACATACCGCGACCAAGCTTGGGAAGGTACTTTTTTATCAACTAAAGGTGAGTTACGTGCTGTAACACCTTCTTATGCGGCACAATTGATTGGCCAAGCAAAAGCAGCACTTTATCTTGATGATAATGGGGAAATGAAGTTTGCATAAATACCAATACGGTAGCAAAAATAAGAAATGGCGTTTCTATTAATTGAATAGAAACGCCATTTTTTTTAATTATATTTAAGCTTATTTACAATGTAAATCCAATGTTAATCAATTAGTTAACTGTAAGGTTGCCATTTTGTTTTGTCACGATCAGGAATTAAGATAGTGATGAACGATAAGTTATCGGAATAACTCAAGCAAATTATGGATGAAGGTGAGTAGACTTCCTAAAAAATCCATCAATCCTATAAATAAAGAAAGCATAAGATAATTACATTTGATTAAAAATAGTAAAAAGGGCGTAGACAACGCCCTTTAATAGCATGATTTATTTATTATGCTGTAATTGGTTTATTTTTGATCTTTGTTTTTAAGAAGCGGTCAATTGGCATTTCTATAAATTTATAGCACAAGAAACCAGCAATGGCACTACCGACAATTAATGCTGTTACATAAAGTGGACCAATATTGATCAGGCCAATCTTACGCATTACAAGAGTAATACCTGTAATAATAAATGGGTGTACTAGATATAATGCATATGATGACATGCCTAATTGATATAGTAGGTTAATCTTTGGCATTTTTGATTCTAAAGAAACGAACCCAACAAATAATAGAAACATTGGAATACCATAGGTAATAACACGACCTAATGAAGTAGGTAAAAGTGAACAATCAAAATTGTGAGCAATCAGTAATATCAACGCCACTATTGTTGTTATAGCCGCTATTTTCAATGAAATCATTTTATTGGTTATGATTTTATATGCAACGATGCCTAGTACAAATTCGATTAAAACTGGATTTGTAATAAATGTGGCTGGGTTTAGAACCCATTTTGGATGTGCAGGTGGGAATATAAGACCTACAATCACTAAAATAATTAAAGCAATCGATGTAAATAATTTTTGTTTGTCTTTAGAAAATAAGAAGGAAGCAAAGATTAAATAGAAGAAGAATTCATAGCTTAATGTCCAAGCATTATTAATTAAATACGGATGTCCTTGGGGAATTAAGGTAAAAGATGAAAATATAGATGTTGAGTGTGTCGATGAAGAATTGACTAAGTTTGGATTAATTAAATAAACGGTTAAAGCAACGCAAGTTAAAATCCAATACAGAGGTGCAATACGTATTACTCGAGATTTCATAAATGAAGTAAAAGACTGTCGATTTCTATCTACTGTCAAACACATGATAAAACCAGAGATAATGAAGAATAGATCAACTCCGCCACCACCAATTTTGACGAAATTTAGAAGATCGATGTTGTAAATCATTGCCTTATGGTTTGAGTGTGCAATGACCACCATTATAGCAGCTAAAGCGCGTAGATATTGTATAGATAGGTACACAGTAAATCTCTTTATAATTGAGTTGATAGAAATCTTGAAAAGATGTTAACACTCGATAATATAAAGACAACCCATACACAAGTTTTGTTTATGAAATATACTTAAAAGCATAATTAATACTAATAATATTATTTTTATTATTCATTTTGTGAATGTATATTTCTGGCTAATTATTATAAAACTGATCTTCTTTTTGCTTTCGTTAATTAAAGATAAAAAATCATAAATTATCTGAATTAGTATTAATAGCTATTAGATTAATTGCACTTTAATGATGTTAAATAACACAAGAATAACAATATAAAACATATATAAGGGTGTGGCTTTGGTTAATGGGTAACTTAAAATTACTTGCGGTGATCATTTTATGCGCTAATTTTAGTTGTTACGTTTAATAAGTGAGTGGTTGGCTGTTTTTCGTATTTTTTTACTTTACAGTGGAAGAGCGGCGCTATATTATACGCGGCATTGGAGAGATGGCTGAGCGGTTGAAAGCACTGGTCTTGAAAACCAGCATACGTTTATAGCGTATCTAGGGTTCAAATCCCTATCTCTCCGCCAAATTTAATTGTTAAGTTTCGACTTAGTAATAAAACAGAAATTAGTGTGCCGACTTAGCTCAGTAGGTAGAGCAACTGACTTGTAATCAGTAGGTCACCAGTTCGACTCCGGTAGTCGGCACCATTAAATTTCGGTGGGATTCCCGAGTGGCCAAAGGGAGCAGATTGTAAATCTGCCGGCACTGCCTTCGAAGGTTCGAATCCTTCTCCCACCACCATAATTTGTAAAGATACATCGCAGGTATCGTATAATGGCTATTACTCCAGCCTTCCAAGCTTGAGATGCGGGTTCGATTCCCGCTACCTGCTCCAGATAATTCCCTCTTAGTTCAGTTGGTAGAACGCCGGACTGTTAATCCGTATGTCACTGGTTCAAGTCCAGTAGAGGGAGCCAAATAGAAAAGCCCGCAAGCAATTGCGGGCTTTTTTACATCTGGATAAAATAACAGGTGATGCGGGTTAGATTCCCGTTGCCTACTCCAAACAATTCCCTCTTAGCTCAGTTGGTTCCTTTTTATTAGAAGCTTGGCGGACTATTAATCCGTGTATCACAGGTTCAAGTCCAGTAGAGGGAGCCAAATAGAGAAGCATGCAAGAAATTGCGGGCTTTTTTACGTCTGGATAAAATAACAGGTGATGCGGGTTCGATTCCCGTTGTCTACTCCAAACAATTCCCTCTTAGCTCAGTTGGTTCCTTTTTATTAGAAGCTTGGCGAACTGTTAATCCGTGTATCACTGGTTCAAGTTCAGTAGAGTGAAGCCAAATAGAAAAGCCCGCAAGCAATTGCGGGCTTTTTTACGTCTGGAGAAAATAACAGGTGATGCGGGTTCGATTCCCGTTGTCTACTCCAAACATGGGAAGATTAGCGGACTATTAATCCGTGTATTACGGGTTCAAGTCCAGTAGAGTGAAGCCAAATAGAAAAGCCCGCAAGAAATTGCGGGCTTTTTTACGTCTGGAGAAAAGTGAGTCAGGTTCCTGATTCCAAACAATTCCCTCTTAGTTCAGTTGGTTTCTCTTTAATTAGAAGCTTGGCGAACTGTTAATCCGTGTATCATTGGTTCAAGTTCAGTAGAGTGAAGCCAAATAGAAAAGCCTGCAAGAAATTGCGGGCTTTTTTACGTCTGGAGAAAATAACAGGTGATGCGGGTTCGATTCCCGTTGTCTACTCCAAACAATTCCCTCTTAGCTCAGTTGGTTCCTTTTTATTAGAAGCTTGGCGGACTGTTAATCCGTATGTCACTGGTTCAAGTCCAGTAGAGGGAGCCAAATAGAAAAGCCCGCAAGCAATTGCGGGCTTTTTTACGTCTGGAGAAAAGTGAGTCAGGTTCCTGATTCCAAACAATTCCCTCTTAGTTCAGTTGGTTCCTTTTTATTAGAAGCTTGGCGGACTGTTAATTCGTGTATCACTGGTTCAAGTCCAGTAGAGTGAAGCCAAATAGAGAAGCCCGCAAGTTGCTAAACATAGGACAGCCATATATTTACTTTAAAAACTCAACACACTGTGAGTAGATTTATTATCATCATTACAAGCATACTTTTTTTGAATGACACTATCTAAGCAAAAAGTTATGGGTGTCCAGTATTTCTTATGCTGAAAATGTCATTCGTCAGTTACGTGAAGAAAAAGAGCTGATAGATTGATTTGATTGGTTGATAGGATAATACCGCCACGATGGGCGGTATTTATCTGGAAAATCGTCGTTGTAGTTCTTTGCCAGTATGTAAATGTTGACCCTTAAAGATTTATTTCCAAGCTCATGGGGACGTTTACGTTAACCATTTTTTAAAGCTGAGCAGCTATCAAATAAAATTTCACATAACGAGCTCTGTCGCTAATAGCATTGTAATCGTCATTGATGCGCTTACCTGCATCGCGTAGACAATCTTCAATATTTGATAATGATAAAAATATCTCACTATCGCCAGCCCACACTAAATCACCAACCTTTGCCCCAAAAAGATAATCATCGCTGTATCGTTTGTTTTGATTGTCGATATCTTCTTGTGTGAGAGTATGAAAATCGTTGATCTCGTTATGCAGCTCTTTAGTGTAATGGTTGATAGCATCTTCTGTGCTATCAAAATCGGCACAATATGACGTATATTTATTCACATGCCGTACTAACTCATCTTTGATTTGTTGTGTTGATACTCTCATTGATCCTTGTTCTTTTAAAATTGGCTTATTTTAAATATAGTTTTTATATTGATGTGATTATTATCGTAAATAGAGCAGAAAGAAAAACCATTACTGATAAAACCCGTAATGTAATTGTTAAAAAAACTCTATTAGTATGTTGTAATCGTTCTTTAACACGACCTTTTGTCAATATTTTTAATGTCCAATATATAAGTGCTGTCACCCAAATTGTTTTAACACTAACAAATATAAATGCTAAAAAACCAATAAAGGTATTAAGTATTATTAAATTAATTAACTGGTGGATATTATATTCTGTTTTATTTGCTGAATATTCTTCAACTGTTGAGTAATAATATCTTTTCCCATTTGACATTGCCCATCTTGACTTTTCATATGTACATTTATCACCTTTAAGTCTTAACTCATTTATTGAAGATAAAATCCAAGAAATTAAAATAGTTATAATAGTTAAAAGAATATTAATATAGTAAGAATAACTGTTTTCTTTATTTAATATATTATTCTCTGTGGGGATAGTCTGATTTTGTGATGTGAATGATTCGTATAATTCTTTGTTTTCTAAGTCAAAATGTGATGATATTTCATCATTGTATAAATGATCATGAATATGTAGGCTTTCATTATCATATTTTTCAATGTTGTTGGCATATGTGATAGAAGTAAATGAAAATAAGACAAATACAATCAGAATAAATGTGTTTTTCAAAATAATTCCTGAAAAGTTATGTGAGAGAAAGTGGTAAATTGGCTTGTATAATACACATTGAACACGCAAATAGTAGTGAGATTTAAATGAAAAATATCAATATATTGTAAGTGTATTTTAATCGTTGTATTTAACAGTATGCATCTATCCCGCACTTCGTCTGTTGCTAAACATAGGACAGCTATATCTTTACTTTAAAAACTCAGCACACTGTGAGTAGATTTCTTATCGCCATCATAAGCATTCTCTATTTATTTGGAATGGCAGTATCTAAGCAAAAAATTATGGGTGTCCAGTCTTTCTCACTGAAGAAAGGTTAGCGAATCAAGTTAAAGCGGAAGATGAGCAAGAAGTCGTGGATGAAATAACAGAGCTACTGGCAGAAGGTGGTGATGTGGTTGTCTTTGAACATAAAATCGAACGACAAAGTTGTATTGATTGAAACGTTGGTTAAATGTCACATTAAGCGTAATTATTACACTTAAACATGTTTGTCATACCTAACATGATGATCTATTTATTTAATACTCTAACTCTTTAGTTGGTTTCGTCAACGTTGTAACTGAACCAAAAAAATGCCAATGGGATCCCACTGGCATGTTAGAGGTTATGTGAGCAACCAATCAGCGGTTATAGCTGTTCTGTTTTCATCACACTGCTTATCCCGTTAGATAGGCTGAAACTTAATGTTCCGAGTGTTAAATCATATCCGCTGAGATCTACACTGCCGCCTGTAGCATTAATGCTCAGGGCTTGGCGTGAACCGTCTGCTTTGATGTGAACTACTGTTAACCACGGATACTTAACGTGGTTCCAGATGACTTCGCTACCTGATAGCTCCACAGTGTTAGTTCGTGGAGACTGGTCTATCGCTTTTGTTTTTTGCTCTTTCAAGCCCTTTATTTCTATCGTTACTTCATGCTCGCCTTCAAACATTTTAATGGCATTGATGTGTGCCGAAGCCGGAATTTGTAAGCTGAAGGTCTTCTTATCGCTATGATCGATCTCATTGAAATGTAAGGGATACATCACTGCGCCATCGGTCGTATTGATCAAAATAGTGAATGTAGAGTTACTCGTGCCATTGTCTTCATACATAGCGTTATCAGACATAATTACGGGGTCAATCCACACTTTACCATCAACGATTTCACCAGAAATCATCAGTGTTGGTTCTGCTGTTTGAAGCAGGTTTGTTGTGGTGTTAGAGAACCATGATTTTGCATTGATGTGTTTAGCCAGTTTGCTGTAGTTGTACTGGGTAAAGCGATCACCGATACAGTAATTCATGACATCTGAATCGGAATGGATTGATGGATCCTTTGGTGATATCACATTGTTGTTAGTACGATCAAACAAGGGCGATGGGCTGTGTTTTCCTAGGTCTACACCTTCCCATGCGTCTGAATGCCAGAATGCTTCAGATGAAGTTTTACCACAGCCTGGAGCATGGTTAAGACCAAAGTTGTGTCCTAACTCATGCACGAATACTGAACGTAAGTAGGGTGAACAAGATGCATCACGACCGACAGCAGACGTTCCACCGACAAAGGCTAAGCCGACGGTACCATAGCATCCGCCCGGAACAAGGCCATAGAAGTAGGAGAGGCCATCAGTTTCCAGTTTGCGGATTTTCTCCACGATATCTAAGGATTGGTTCAATACTGAAGGGGTTTCTACTGATTCACGTACCGAGATGTTGACGGTCGATAATGGATAGGCTTGTTTGATCGTATCACTAAATGCATCAATGTCTGGTGCTAGTGCTTGACTACGATCGTTATAACCAGGTACTAACTTCAGGTTTAACGTGGAGTGAATATTAACTTTCGGCATGGTTGTCATCGACAGACCAGTATCGGTACTGATGTTCATTACCATATTGTTGTCAATGAAAGTTCGGGCTGTTTGCTCATCAATGATGCTATAACATGTTTCTGCACGATCATAGCTTGGAGCATCAAACGGACCGACTTTGGCTTCTGTAGGACACGTCATTGCAGTGGTCATTGTTTGACCGTTTGCAGAAAGCGTCATATTAACCGCTGGCATGGTTGTGTCAGAAGCATCTTGAGCGTACAAGTAGGCACGTACCATAGTTTTGGCTTTTGGTGCGATAATTTGGTGTTCAGATCGAGGAGATAGAAGCGTTGACTGACCAATCTCGACGTTTTGCAACACAACAGATTGTTGATGTGCATTGACACGAACAGTATAAGTAATCGGTGTAGCGACGTCATAGTATTCAGGATTAGCCTGTACTGTGATGATACTTTCGCCCTCGGCCTGTGGGATGAGTTTGCCGTTTTTACCAATAGTCACTACCTTTTCATTCGAAGAGGTCATGATGTATGAAGACGTAATAATTTCTTTACCATCAGCCACACGATGTAATAGCGGCATCGACAGATAGAAATCAGTTTGTGTCGGGTGCAAGGTGATCTGTTGTGGAACAAGTGACGTTAAGGTGGCAGGCGTTAAACAGTCAAGGACAGCAACAACATTTTGGCCTTGTGTCCGTTTATAGTTGTGTGAGTCTGATTGACAGATCTGACCGTTTGTTGGTTGGCGATTAATCTGTACCCAATACTTACCGCCATCGTTTTGGCTAAAGTAAATCCCTCGGCCGTAATCATAAATCCCTTTTTTTGAATAAGATTTGTTTTCGCTGAATATTTGGTTGCTGGTGTATTGGCTACGAATGTTCACACCGACAGAATTGGTATTCGGATCGATATTTTTAACATTGATGGCTAGTTTATCCATCGCTGAGGTATGTACATCAGTCGTTTGGCTTGGCACAGAACAACCTGTGTCATTGCAGGCGGCAACGGCGTACTGGTATTGGGTATTTTGTGTTACACCAGTGGCTGCTGTGTCGACAAAGCTGACATCCGTCAGATCATTGGCAATGATTTCCCCATTACGGAATACTTGATAATGTGTTGCGCCAGAAGTGACATTCCAGTTAACAATATTGGTACGTGTACCGTTATTAATCAGTGATGGAGGAGGGGGTGTATTAGGGATAACCTCTGGCGTCGGTAGCGTTTCAATTGCTAATGTTGCACTTTTTTCTTCTGCACAACCATATTGGTTACAAGCTTCAATTTGGTAGCTATAACGGGTTTCTGAGGACAGGCTAATATCCTTGAAAGTTAAGCTTTTGGTAGCAGAACTTTGAGCAACCATCATACCATCGCGGTAGATTTTATAGAGATCTGCTTTTTCTACCTTATCCCATGTCAGAGTGGCGGTATCATGCGTTGCCTCGAGAAGAGAAAGAGAGGCAGGAGAATGTGACGGCAGCAGGTTGCTATTCCATGCACAGGATGCTGTTTCAATTATCACGCGAGTATCAGCATCTAATTGAGTGGCCGCTGGCATATACTCAATTAAACAACCATTACCATAGTCGTAATTACCGAATTGGGTGTTAACAATCACAACACCTAAGTCATTCCATGTTAGTTCCCATTCCGGTGGAATAAAGTCAAAAACATTACGGAAGCTAGATTCGTCGGTAAATGAACTCGGGAAATCAAACAACAAATAGTTATCACTATTTAAGCGGTAGCGCGTATTGTTAATTTCAATATAACGTTGTTTATCTTCACCAACAATTATGTTGTTACTATTTTCAGCCAGCGATTTAATATCGTTGAGCTTGTTTTGAATTTTCTGGTAAATATTTTGTGATGTTTGTTCAAAATAAGGGGTACTGGTCTTAGCGTGTGCTTGACCTGTCATGGCTAGTGCAGACATGACTAGTACTGATAATATTTTTATTTTCATGTGATTATACTTTCTTGAAAGTTAAATTATGCTTTTGCAATATGTTAAGTGTTCAAGTTAATGTATACAAGTTAAACTTATGGCTACTACAATATTTAATGATGGTTACGTGGGCTTAATGAATTTGCACTAATATCGCGCATTATCATCAGTGTTCGTGAGAATCTTCCTGAAACAGTAATTTCCCCTAAAAAAGCATCACAAATAAGCCTTAATATAACGTTATTATTTTGTTAACTTATTACCTGAACTTAAATTATCACTTTGGGTGATTTTCGGAAGTTAATCACAAAAAAATAGGGATATTCATCAGTTTATAAATTTGGTCGTCATTGCGGATGTTATGTGAAATGGGTTGGGAAGTGCGTCGATATGAAATGATATTGGTGAAGTTGGTTGTAATGGAATCGCTTGGTGATCACAAGCTAGCTAAAGAGTCAGCTCATTATTGGACATTTTTCTTAAATAAAAAAAGAGGTCGTGTTGACCCCTTTAATCGATTAGTACTGATTAGCTAGGGCTCATCTCGTGAATAAATCGAGATGGGGCTTGGCACTTAGTGTCCCCCCAGGGCATAACTCGATACTGCGGATAACTAACATAAAGCCACCTTTTCGCTCTAGTTACTGCAACGAAAGCGTTATTTCGCTCCTCATCTATTTTATCTGAAGATGTGGCTCGATAATCAGGAAAAACCCCCTCACACATGCCCATTAAAAAAACTATGTCTCTCTCAAGTCCTTTCATTGTATGAACTGTACTCAAAGTCAATCCTGACTGTGCTTTTGTTTCCGATACTTGTCCCAAAGAGATCGCATTCCGATATGCAAGAAGGCTTTCTCCAAGACCTTTTTGTTTGAAACTAATCCATGAACTCCAAAACTCGTGTAATTCTTCCATACTAAGCTTCAGTTCTTCTATATGTGAATTTCCACGATTTCCATCATGGACCATCTTCTCAACCTCAGACTCAAGCACTTTCATGAGTTTTCTTATATTGGGTTCAGATATGTCTAGTTTCTCAACTTCAAGAAGAACTAGCTTCAAAAGCTCTTTGTTAAAGAGATGGCTTTCCGCTAATGACTGACTAATCATACTGAGCACATTCTTATCCCCCCAAACTTTAGGAGGCTCGATACTTAGAGCATTGCACAGTTTATTTCCATCCACCCAATCTTTTGGATTTAGTTTTAATCGAATAGAATAATCAAGAACCTTTCCAAGCAATGATGTGGGCTCATTTCGCCTCTCACCTTTTCTCAAGTGGAAATCAATACCAGCTGCTTGCAATGCTTCTTCAAGATATTTGAATACAAAACGATTTCTAGCAATTACAACCATCTTATCTAGTGTAATTCCACCTTCAATCTCTTGGTTAGTTCCGAGAGAAAGCAAATTATTAATGCTTCTAACTATCCAATCGCTTTCTTCTTGCTCATTACTTAAACATCGAACATCAAACATACCTTGTAGCGCAAAATTACCTGCTCTTTGAGACCCTGGTTTTAGTCTATTAGCTACTTCAATGACTGATTTAGTACTTCGATAATTCTGGTTTAACACCATTTGAAGTGGGGAGAAATCATCTACAAAACTATTGGTAAGATATTTTGACGAAGATCCATTAAAACCATAAATCATCTGGTTTGGATCACCGACCATTAATACACTTTTTACTTGGCTACCACAAAAGACCTTAATGAACTCATACTGAGCTCTATTTAAATCTTGAGCCTCATCTACACAAAGGTGTTTATATTTTGCACGATAGACTTTGCCTACCCAATCTTGAGTTAACAGAATCTTATGCGAGTAAAGAAGTATGTCATCAAAATCAATACCATTACTGTTTAAGAGAGCTCTTTGATAATCTTCATAGTTCTTCCAGAGTTTATTATTTTGAGGATAACGCTCTAGCACATCAATTTCTGATAGTAACTCTCTCTTAATTATGGAAAATGTATCCATGTATTTAGATAGTACCTGTTCACGACTACGTAGTTCCTTCGAGTTCGATACGTTTAAATAGTTATCAATGTCTATACCGTCATCTCTAAGTGACTGCATAAAGACTTCCATTCTATCTTTATCACGTTCATATATGTGTAAATCACTAGGTAACCCAATGGTATGTCCGTACTGCTCAAGGACTCTCTGCGCAACAGAATGAATGGTACCAACCCAGAATCGTTCTTCGCTGATGTCATACTCTATCAATCTAGCTTGCATTTCTTCGGCAGCTTTATTGGTAAAGGTAAGAGCTATGACACTGCCCTTTTTCGTGCTGTTAAGTATGTATCTAACCCTCTCAGTTAAAACACGCGTCTTACCTGAACCTGCTGAAGCTAATACTTGTAACGCAGTCTCAAGTGGAGATTGAACAACATTTAGTTGCGCATCCGATAGATTAATCATAAGTTGTCCACTCCTTTACTTTGTCAAATGCTTGCTTAACAGCAAGTGGCATTAGTTGTTCAGGTTGTTTACCATTCTCATTTGTAAGAATAACATCAGCTAAAAATCCCGCATAAGTAGCCTTCATTCCACGCATTTTCACAAGAAGTTGTTCACCCGTAAGTTCTTCAACCTCTGCTGCTTTGGCTGCGACCCAGCCAGGAATGTCTTTTCCTCTAGTTTCGGCTAAAACGATAGCTTTCTTAATTTCGTCCAACATATCCAAACTAAGAAGTTCTGCTTCAATATCATTACCGTGACCTAAATAACTTATTCCAAAAGAATCATCGTTAAGAGTCAAAGGAGTTTCCTGTTTAGTCTTCACAATCTGGGATTGGACTTCTGCTTGAGTGTTACCATCATTATCACTAACAATAAAAACAGGTATTCCGAAACTACCCGCCATCTTGATAAATGGTTTGTAATTTTTACCACCTACGGCAATACAACTCACGCCGACCTCAAACGGAGAGCGACTGAAATAACATTCAAACATAGCTGGTAAAATTTGCTCTTCAGACACACCTTCGAACAAAATGAGAGCCTTAGAAAAAAGAATATCCCCTCTAAGCCTCATAACTTCTCTGCGAAGGGTTTTGATATCCTCACTGTCTAGCCCTCCAATAAGTTGTGAAGCGGCCACAGTTCCTTCTGACTTGGATAAACACCTCAAGTTTTCCAATTCGGATAACGACGCGATGTATGGTGAATGAGTACTAATGATGACTTGCCCTGGCATTTCTGACATTTGCTTGAACAACGTCCGCTGCGCATTAACATGAAGGTGAGCCTCTGGCTCTTCAGCAGCTACAATGGGAAAAAATGGCTTTGCTTCTGCTGCATGATTTTCATTAGACAATTCGACCATCGCTTTCACCGTTAGTATCGAAGCCCAACTTCTTGTACCCATACCATGATATTCCATTGAAAATGAGTTACTTTCATTTTCTCCGAAATGAACACTAAAACGTTTTGAAAGATCTCTGACTTTCTTAGGGAAAGGTGATAGCTCTGCTTGTCCTTTACCATCAAAAGAATCATTTAAAGCGTTCAGGTGCTTCTTCAATGTACTAAGTGGCTGACTCTTGTTTATTGCTTGCTGATTTACCTCTTTTATCATACCTTCCAGCTCAATAATGTCCGCATTGTTGTATTCTACGGTTGACAAAACTTTACCGATGAATGACGAACGTTCTTTAAGTTCAGAATGTAAATCTCTTTGAGCATCTATTGAAATGTATTGTAACGCTTGTAATTTGCCACGAAGCCTATTTTTAGATACTACCTCGATATCAACCCATCCAACTGGAACCCATTGGTCTAATGTATAGCGTTCAACTGAAAAGCCACCTTTAATCGAGTCAGGTTTTACGAGTGTGCGCAATGCTAAAAATTGTTTACCTTCAGCATCTTGTCGGATTTTATCCCCAAACTCTTCAAGCCAGTCTTCTGAAAATTCGTTACTTATAGTCCCATCGCTATTTAAAGAAACAATTCGAACATCAACTAATATTTGATCTGAACGAGTATCATCTTGCGCTATGTGGAAATCTTCTTCTGACAAATAACGTGAATAGTCTCCGATAGCTAATTGTAGAGCCTTAACAATTGAAGTTTTACCTGCATTGTTCTGCCCAACTAAAACTGCAATTCGAGGAAGGGTAACTTCCAGCTTTTTAATTCCTCGAAAACCACAAATACGAACTACATCAATTAAAATACTCACGAAGAAACCCTCCTTAGGTCAACCTAGCCAAATCAGAAATAACATTTTTTTGTTTTTAAACTTTCACTAATTATCAGAATAACATGCCAACATTAAAATCGAACAACTCTTGCAAGTATATTGTTGATTTATAAACTCTCATTTTCAGCAAAATCAATCATATACTATACCTAATTGAGAAGACTAGATTACTTTAACTTAAGGTTATCTTTTGACCTTTATGGTAGCGTTATTATTGTTGTCATTTTAGGTATACCCCAACGAAACCAATTCACCTTATCTCCGAACCCGCATTGGAATGATTAAGAAACCACTTATAATCAACCAATTAAAGAAACCAATTTAAATTACACCTGCTTGACGCGATAAGTGTCTGTAAAGCAAACCACCAATACCCTAATGCTATAGCGTGAGTATTGGCGGTCATGGTGAATTAAGAGTATTGAATAACCGCCATAATTAAGACGACAACCATACTGCTTAACATTGGGACACTGGTACGTTTGATGACATCAATAGGTGTTAAACCTGCCATGCCTGAAACGGTGATAATAACCCCAGCAACGGGTGACATTGTTCTACCGATGCCAGCTGCAAATAAAATAGGCAGTAATGGAAGTAGAGGATTAACATCAAAGTTAGTTGCAATTTGAGGAACGATAGGAATAAAAGCCATTACAGGCGCATTGCCTG
Organism: Photobacterium iliopiscarium; assembly: GCF_003026395.1. Taxonomy (GTDB): domain Bacteria; phylum Pseudomonadota; class Gammaproteobacteria; order Enterobacterales; family Vibrionaceae; genus Photobacterium; species Photobacterium iliopiscarium. Next base: position 570,618 of record NZ_PYOO01000001.1, read on the forward strand.
AACCTGTAATAAATGCGGTTAATAAAATAAAACCAGAAAAGACAATGACAATGCCACTTGGACCAAGATCAAATGATTTTGCGGTATCGATTAAGGTGTTGATAGCGCCGATATTGGTTAAACCCGCAGAGAAATATTCAGCAGCGATCATTAATGTTAATACGCTCGCAAATATCATTCCGGTACCTTTTAGCCATGCTTCAAAATTATCAAAGGCACGCTGAATTGAACGAAATCTTATTGCTTCTATTATGATACAGATGCTGATTGTCGACATCATCGCAATTGGAATTGTCATCGTAATAGACTTCATTACCATGCTTGAAAATCCAAATAAAAAGATAAAAGGCAAGATGGGAAGCAATGCGTAAAACTTAGGGACAGTATCATTATCGTCATGTTGCTTTTCTAGCGTTTCTAAATACTTACCTCTATCTTCTGATGGGTTATAGCCATCAATACGGTCACAATGACGTTGCCATACAATGTTAACCAAAGGAATTAAAATAAGTAGCATTGCTTGAAATATGGTTTGATGATTTACCACAAAATCCATAATTTCAACATTGATCGCATTGGCACCAATAACCGCATTAATCTGCCCTGGGCCATATTCCCATGCTGTTGGAATAACGATGGTAGCAACGGCTGTTTTCGCACTAATACCCGCATTACGTAATACTGGGTAAAGTGTGCCCATTAAGAGTAATGATAACGATGTTGCGCCAGTAATAAACACGTACATTAGTGATACAAATATTAAAACGAGTATCAACAATACATAAGGATTTTTTACCGCCATAACCGGGCGAGATGTGGCTTTCACCAACGCCTGAGATGCGCCAATGTGATTTAAATAGGTTGAAACACCAGCAATAGAGACAAGTGTTAAACCGACACTGCCTAAACGGGTATTGGTGATTTCCGTAAAACGTTGCCATAGGTCAAAAAATAGTGCGCCTTGCGTCTTCCCATCGGCAAGTACAGGCGCAATCCCTGATATGGATGCGTAAGCCAGCAACAATAAGCCTGCGGTAATTAATGTTGCTTGGGGATTGAATTTTTTTAACATTGAGTAGGCGACAAGCCCAACTATACATAGTGTAAAAATATATTCCATGTTGTTCTCATTGATAAAGACAGATGGAATAATTATTTATTAATTGAAGTAAAAAAACGCTGATGATTATCTTATAAATAAATAACAAAAATTACTTTAATAATAAGTTAGATCTTAATCGCATTGTTATACTTTGAATGTTATTTGATTGTTTTTCTAATGATTATTAATAGTTGTTGTAATGTTAATAATTTAAGAAAAGGAATGTACCATGGATGTCAATTTCTTATGTTATATCTATTTTGAGACTTATATTGATGATGAAATCGAGATAATTCAAAACGTATCTATATTATTTATAGAATATGTGATTACACGGCGGTAATAAAAAGAGACACGTTACCTTTGTCGTCATAGTGTTGATACACATAGCAGGAATATGTCGTCTTTTTTATGGTGTTTTTCTTTTAGCGCATCACAAATAATTCTTCGTGGTAATTTTTCTCAATATCAAAGGAGTGTGCACCGAGCGCTTTTGTTAGTGTTTTTGAAAAGATTTCTGGTCCGCAAAAGTAAAAATTATAATCGTTTACGTTACCGCATTGAGTTGCGATGTGGTCGATATTTAATCGCGGTGAATGGAGGGTGTCTATGACGTTTAACCTTACGCCGGCTTGCTGTGTAAGAGAGTACAACTCGTCAGCTAAGTGATTATCAATACCTCGATTACAATAAAATAAATCTATTTGAGGATGATTGGTTTTTCCTTTAAGTGTTTCTAAGATAGCGAAAAAAGCAGCGATGCCAACACCACCCGCAATCCAGATTTGTGGCTTGTTAAGGTCGAAATTAACACGACCATAAGGGCCTTCTACTGTTACGGCATCACCTATTTTTACCCGTTCGTACAATCCCGTGGTGAAGTCTCCCAAGGCTTTAATTAAAAAACGTATTTCAGGGTCGTTAGTGCCTGAAACAATGGTAAATGGATGTGGATCTTCATTACCAAATTGTAAATATGCAAACTGTCCTGCTGTATGTCCTTGCCAAGCACTATTGGGTTTTAATATTAATTCCATTGTTTCAGCTTGTGGAAAATAACGTGTCGAGACAACAACAGCAGCGTGGCGGTTACTGCGTCCGACAAAACCCAATAAACTATACATTGCCGCAATAGAGCCAATAAAAGCAAAGCCTAATGTGAGGTAATAAATAGGCTCTCCCCAATAAGCATGCTTGAGTAGTAATACTGAGTGAACAACGATAAGTAAATAGGCAACTGACATTAGGCGGTGTGATAATTTAAAGGGTTTATATTTTACCGTGGCCCATAGCGAGATCATCAGTAAGGCCAATAGTAAATAAAATCCCCACTCCCCAAGGTTTTCAGCAAAGCCATGCAAATTATTGACCCATGCATTCCAACTAAATTCAGTTGCAGCTGGTTTTGAATCATGCTGACGAGCCGGTCTTGTTAGGATGCCTGCCATAACTAGTCACTTAGGAATTTGGTACCATAGCCAGTGTGAGATACCGAGTGCGATGCTACTGATACCCAGCCATTTGTGTATGCGATAAGCTTTATCCATGCCACTAAGCCAGTTCTCAATGACAGATAAGCGCATGGCTAATATCATGGTGATGGACATTAATATCAGAGATAAAATACCAGAGTATTGAATTATTGCTGAGCGCCACTCAAAGAGGTTGTTTGACATGAAGAATTGCGGCTCCACTGCAAACCAAAGAGTTGATATTGTGGCAATCATTACCCAAATAACATTGCGAGTAGTTTTCATTATTTTATGCTCATATAAACGATAGCTTTATGTTAACTTTTGGGATGTAAAGCGACGTCAATATACGTATATCTATGCAAAGTTTGATTGTTGGTATTTTGCCTATTAAAAAGAAGCCATCATGACTTCTTTTTAATATAACGATGGTTATTAAAACCATGCATTACACGCTTATATAAAAATCTTTATTTAAAATGATGCTAGCTGTCTTTTTTACGTCGCTGAATTTCATCTTGAAAACGTGTGATTGTAAAATCAATGAATGCACGTAATCGTCGAGGCATTAAGTCTCGTTCTGGATAAATAAAACTGATGGGAATAGGAACTTGTGAGGCATAAAGGCTAGGTAAAATATGGACCAATTTTCCTTCAGTAATAAGATTACGGCACAAAAATTCTGGAATATAGGTGATCCCAAAACCATCTAAACAGAGATCTAACGCGGCGCTTAATGTATTGACCTTAAAACGATAAGGTAGCCCTTCTAATACATTTTTATTACCTGTACGTATACTGCTGATCATACGAATTTGTTGATGAGGCGCTTTTAAATCGGCCAAACTTTGGGGTAAGCCGTACTGTTCTATGTATTGAGGGCTTGCTACTAATACTCGTGTTGAATGATGGAACGTTCTGACGATCAGCGATGAATCTTCAATTTCTCCCACTTGTATCATAACGTCAAAGCCTTCTTTGATAAGGTCAACTTTACGGTTTGATAATTCAAGATGTATTTTTAAGTTAGGATGTAAAGCCATAAATGCTTTTATACAATCGCCAAAAAAGCCTTTTCCTACCTCTACGGGCATGACCATTTTTAAGGTACCGCAAACTAAGTCGTGACTTGCGGTAACTTCAAGTTCAGATTGTTTTAAGACGTCTAGAATCTGTGAACAAGAACGGTAAAAAGCATCACCCTCTGCCGTTAGCACTAATTGGCGTGTTGAGCGTGTTAATAATCTAATCCCTAAATAGCGTTCTAATTCTGCAATTTTCCGGCTTACTGTTGATTTGGTTAGTTCTAATTCAGCAGCCGCTAGCGTAAAACTTTGGCGTTCAACAACGCGCGCGAATATTGCGATCGTGTTTAAATCAAAGCCAATTTTATTGTTTTTTGTCTGCAACAGTCTTTTCCTTTGTGATGTATATAACAACAATCGATTCCACTTTATACTTTATACCATAAAGTAATTTAGGACAGAAAATGAAAGCATTTTATATCACTCGCACCGCATCTTCTTTGGCGGCGGTGTTGCTATTATCGGCATGTAGTATGATTCCACCCTCTGAACCACAACACCATTCGCTACTTACCGCCCAACAAGTTCATTTATATCAGCGTGATCTTAGTGATATAAAAACAGATTGGTGGACCCAATTTAATGATCCGCAATTAAATCAATTAATCACATTAGGGCTAACGAATAACTTAACCTTACAGCAAGCTCAACAGCGTATTGAATTAGCCACTCAACAGGTTGCTTTGGCTCAAGCGGGTGATAAGCCAAGTTTAAACCTCAATGTGAGTGGTGGGGCAATGGGGGCTAATCTACACTCTTTATCTCCTAATCATGCAGAATTTTCAGCGTTAGGAATGTTGCTGCCTTCTTTTTCTTACCAATTTGATTTTTGGGGTAAAAATAAGGCAATCATTGCTGCTGCGACCAATCAAAAATTATCTTTAGAAGCACAAGCGGTACAAGCTAAATTATTGTTATCAGCGGCTATTACCAGTAGCTATTTTAGCTTACAGAATAATTACCGCTTAGCGCAGAATATTCAGTTGTTAGTGCGTGAAACGAATAAGCAAAGAGCCGTTATTGAAGACCAAATTCATCGCGGTTTAGCAAGCAAAGCGGAATTATTTCAACAGCAAGGCGATCTTGATAAGTTATCAGCGCAGCTTTCAATGACTATCACTCAACAGCAATTAGCCAAAAACCAATTAGCGTTATATTTAGCTAAAACGCCAGAGCAACTAGGAACGCTATTAACGCCAAATGCACACCCAATAAATCAATTGAATACCATGACGACGATTCCAATGAATTTATTGGGTCGTCGCGCGGATATTATTGCGAATAAATGGTTGGTTGAAGCGAATCAACAAGGAATAAAACAAGCTAAAGCGGCTTATTATCCTGATATGAATTTAATGGTCATGGGCGTTTTTCAAAAATTATCTTCGATGAACCCAGCAGATCTCTTTTTAAGTGGTGCAACCATTGCCACGACTTTACCGCTTTATGATGGCGGCGTTCGTGATGCTAATTATGCGTCGGCCAATATTCATTATGACCAAGCAGTGACTATTTATAACCAATCTGTTCTTACAGCAGTAAAACAAGCTTCTGATGCGATTGTTAATTTACAAGAAGCATTACAACAACAAGCGCTTACTGTGGCATCAACCACACAATATCAGCAAGCTTATATGATTTTTAAGCACCGTTATCAGCGTGGATTAGCCAGCTTTTCGGAAATGAATAATGCACAAATAAAATGGCATCAGCAGGTTATTCAAACCACGAATGCTGATAACGCCACGCTGCAAAATCAATTACAACTTATTGTTGCCCTCGGTGGCGGTTATCACGCTCAACAATAAACTACCGCCACTTAGCACAATAAATAAGATGAGATCCAATATGACAAAGCAACCTCTTAATTCTACTTCTAAAAAAAAGCGCAATACTATTCTTGGTGTTTTTATCGTCATCGTTATGGCTGTGGCTGTGACTATTTATTTACTCATGCCAACCACCTCACAAAGTACAGATGATGCGTATGTTGCAGGTCAGCGAATAATGATCACAGCCCAAGAGGCTGGCACGGTTAATGCCATTAATGTTGATGATACTCAACACGTTGAGCAAGGTGCGCAGCTCGTTACTTTGAATCGTAATCCATTGTTATTAAAGCAACAACAAGCGGAAGCTAATCTTAAAAATACGGTTCGTGATGTACAAAGTAATTATTTAAAAATAGCACAATTAAAAGCCCAAATTGCAGCAGAAAAAGTCATGTTAGCCCAAGCGAAGCAAGATTATAAGCGTCGAATTGGAGGCGATAAAGATGGCTCAGTATTAGCTGAAGTATTATCGCATGCAAAAAATGCGGTCATGATTAAAGAGCAAAACTTAATTGCGTTGAATAAACAATTACAAGCGCTACAAACATTATTGCCGCAAGAACATATTTTAGATAATCCTCAAGTTCAAATGGCGATTGCACAATTACGTCATGTTTATCTTGATCAACAAAATGCCACTATCTATGCGCCTAAAGGCGGTATGGTTGTTAATCGTAGTGTGCAAGTGGGTCAACAAATTCAAGCAGGCCAAGCACTAATGACTATCGTGCCATTAGATAATGTTTGGGTTGAAGCTAACTTTAAAGAAACGCAGTTACATAATATGCAAACCGGACAACCTGTTACCATTCAATCTGATTTATATGGTGATAAGTATACCTACACCGGTGTTGTAGCGGGCATTGGTGCGGGTACGGGTAGTGCGTTTTCAGCGATACCTGCTCAAAATGCGACGGGTAACTGGATTAAAATTATTCAACGTGTACCTGTCCGTATTTATATTGATTCACAACAAATTAAACAACATCCATTACGTGTTGGTATGTCGATGGCTGTCACGGTTGATACTAAAGCGACAGTTAAGCAGCCGTTTGATTATGCTGTGTTTACCGCCAATGAAAGTGCACAGAAGACCACGAATAAACGCTTAGCCGTTGTTGATAAAAAGGTAGAGATATTCGTTAACCGCCTTATTAAGGCGTAGGTGATGTAATGAATGAATCTGTACCGTTAAAAGGCACTAAACTGCTGTTGATTACCTTAGCGACATCAATGGCAACCTTCATGATGATTTTAGATACATCAATTGCCAATGTCGCGATTCCAACCATTGCGGGTAATCTTGGTGTATCAACCGATCAAGGTATCTGGGTGATCACCGCCTTTGGTGCTGCAAATGCGATTTCAATGCCGATGACGGGTTTTTTAAGCCGTCGTTTTGGTGAAGTGAAATTATTTATCTTTGCCACTGTAGGGTTTGTTATTGCGTCGATGTTATGCGGTATGTCGAGCAGTATTGGCATGCTGATTTTTTTCCGCGTGGTACAAGGTGCTGTTTCTGGATCGATAGCGCCATTATCACAAAGTATTTTATTGCGAAACTTTCCCAGAGAAAAACACGGGTTAGCAATGTCGTTATGGTCAATGACGGTTGTTGTTGCACCCATTATGGGACCGATTTTAGGTGGCGTGCTAACTGATAATTACTCGTGGTCATGGATATTTTTCATTAATGCGCCTATCGGAATTATTGCCAGTACATTAGTGTTCTTTTTATTAAAAGGTAAAGAAACAAAAACCCAACGTGAAAGCGTCGATTATATGGGAATTGGGCTATTAGTAGTGGCGGCGGGTAGCCTACAAATGATGCTTGATTTGGGTAAAGATCATGACTGGTTTCAATCTAATTTAATTTTAGGATTAACGCTGGTCGCTGTTCTCTCTTGGGGCTGTATGATCATTTGGGAATGGTATCATGACAACCCAATCGTTAATTTTCGTTTCTTTACCCAGCGTAATTTCACGATTGCAGTAATTGTAATGAGTTTAGGGTATATGGTTTACTTTGGCTCTACCGTATTATTGCCGTTGTGGTTACAAGGGGTGATGGGATATACCGCATCATGGTCAGGCTATGCGACAGCACCCGTTGGTATTTTAGCGGTTGTGAGTGCACCTATTATTGGTAAATTAGTCCAAAAAACAGATATTCGTTATATTTTAACCTATGCCTTTTTGATCTTTTCTGTGGTTGGATTTTGGCGGAGTACTTATAATTTAGCGGCTTCGTTTGATTATATTATGATGCCACAATTGATTCAGGGAGCGGCAACGTTGGCTTTTTTTGTGCCACTCCAAAATTTAATTGTAAATAGTGTTAGGCCAGATCAAATAGCCAATGCGGTCGCGTTATCAACATTCTTCCGGACTTTATTTGGTAGTTTTTCATCATCAATTGTTACCACAATGTGGGATCAACGAATGGAATTTCACCATTCACGCATTGCAGAAGGATTTACGCTTGCTAATCATCAAGTCAGTCAGTTTATCCATTCAATGGGTAATAACCTTGATGCGGTGAATAATGTGATTACTCGGCAATCCTATATGATGTCAACGGTCGATTTATTTTGGTTGTCAGGGATATTATGTTTATTACTGATCCCATTAGTATGGCTAGCAAAACCAGTGCGTCATTAATTATTTAGGGTAGCCGTTATACGAAGATCCTATAAAAAAGAGTAATCATTAATTATGGTTACTCTTTTTATTGCGTGGGATTATTTATTTTATAATAAGAGAAAATGTAATCAGATAGATCTATTCTGGTAATAAAATGTAGGCTTGTATTAAATTTGATCGTATTGAATAGAAATAAAACCCAAAAGAATATTTATGCTGATAATCAGGTTTATTTGTGAATAGATTGGCATTAATTATAATAATATTTTTAAAATTCAATTGATTAAGAAAATATAATATAGATGCAATTATTATTTTTAGTATTAAAATTTTACTTGTTACTAAATTTTAAAGCTATTTTATAGTGTGTTTTATAGAATATATGTTTGCATATCTTTTTTTGCTAGAATTATGAGCGTAATATTTTTTTACTTTCAAACATTTCAATGTGTAAATATCAATGAATATCAAAAAAACAGCAACAGTTAGTATTCTTAGCGCTCTAACATTACTTGTTACAGGTTGTTCACCATCCGCTGATGTATCGCATTCATTTACATTTGATATTGCGAATTCAACCATTAATCATAATCTTTCTTCAGGCTCAGGCATGGTTGTGAATAATGGTAAATTAATGGTTGTGGGTGATGATTCACCTTGGCTATTTAGTGTAAATAACGATTTTAAAATTAATAAAAAAACATTAATTGATCAATTTCCTGTTAATGAACAAAATCGTATTAACTACAAAATTAAGCCTGATTTTGAATCAATGACAATGGTTAATTACCTTAATAAGCCTTATTATTTAGTGATGGGTTCAGGTAGTAAAGCGGTATTGCGTGAACAAGCTTATTTAATGCCAATTAATGGTGGTGAAACTCAAAAACTGTCATTGTCTAACTTGTATGCTCAACTTCATAAAGCGGCAAACTTTACTCAACAAGAAAAAATTAATATTGAAGGTATTGCGAGTACCGGTAATGAAATCTTTATCTTTAATCGCGGTAATGAAGGTAAAAATGCCATTTTCACTATGGATAAGAATGAATTAATGTCTTATTTAGAAGGTAAAACGCAAGCATTGCCTTCTTTAAAAGTCTATCAAGTTCAATTACCTAAAATTAATGGTGTGCAGGCTTGTTTCTCTGGTGCTGATTACTGGAAAGATGCGAATAGCATGCTGTTTACTGCATCCGTTGAAGGTAATAATAATAGCAGCATTAATGATGGTGCGATTCAAGGGAGTTTCGTTGGTGTATTACCATTGAAAGCCTTAGCGAATAAAGCAACAATTGATTTAATTGGCTACACTAAAGAGCTTAAAAATAACGGTAAAGCGATTATTACAAAAGCGGAATCTATTGCGATTGAAACCCAAACAAATAAAAAAGCGAGTGGTTACATCGTGAGTGATAATGATAATGGAACCAGTCAATTCTTTACTTTTACCATTGATAAGTAATTTGATTAGAGATTAAATAAAAAAGCAGTAATAGCCTCTTGTTACTGCTTTTTATTTAACAGGTTGCAGGGTTATTGTGTTAATAAAGAAAGACATTTCACCGAACCTCGATCAATAATTATCGGTTTTAAATCTTCATATACAGAGGTCTGATCGATCAATAGTCTTGTGGCTCTTGTTGCCATTTCTGCAATAGGAAAATGAATGCTGGTTAATTTGGGTGATACAAAGGCTGCTCGTTCGCCACTGTCATAGCAAATTAATGAAATATCATCAGGAATGCGTAACCCATATTCAGATATCGCCAATAATGCCCCCAACGCCATTTCTTCGTTACAACAATAAATCGCACTTGGCCGTAGAGGCTGTTGAAGTAATTGATTGCATGCTTCATAGCCACTAGGTAAATCATATTGACCTGAAATACAGGCGATTGGTGTTAATTTTGCAGTAATAATTGTATCGATAAACCCTTGATAACGTAATCGACTTGAAGCGCGGGTTTGAGGACCACTAATACAGGCAATATGGCGATGACCATGTTCAATTAAAAATTGGGCAACAAGTATGCTTGCTAAATGATGATCAAAGCTAATACAGCGAGATTCTAATCCAACGATGTTGCGATCTAATAAAATAAAGGCATATGTTTTAGATAAATCGATAAGTTGCTGATCTGTCATACAGCGCACATGCAATATTAAGCCATCACAACGCATGTTATATAACTTATTGATTGCGTTTAATTCATTGGCTGCGGTTCCTCCCCCTTGCGTAACAAGTAATTGTTTATGACTTTTGTCGGCTTCTGTTTGGACATTATTCATTAACATGCCAAAGAAGCCACCAAGATAGGAGGTGGTGACTAAGCCTAAGGTTTGGCTTTGACTTGAAGCTAACGCGCGAGCGGCAGGATTGGGGCTGTAACCTAGATCAATAATGGCTTGTTCGATACGTTGGCGGGTGGCGAGTTTTACGTTACTGTCTCCATTAACCACACGAGAGACCGTTGCGCGAGAAACACCAGCATGGGCTGCAACATTTTCTAATGTAACCATAAATTATCTCTTTTAAATAGGAATGGCCCATAATAAGCCATTCCTGTACATATCGTTAGTGAGAAAATTGAGGTAGGTACTGGGCATTAATGCGAAGTATATCGTCTAAGATTGGTTGTGCTAATTGTGCATCGCCGATCAAAGGGTTGGTGACTAATGCTAATAATGCCGCTTCTTTGTTACCGTGGACGGCAGCTTCAATGGTTAAGCGCTCAAACGCTTTTATTTGTTGAGTTAAGCCATGCATTGAATCAGGTAAATGTCCAAATGCTAAGGGATGAGCACCTTGGCTATCGATAATACAATCTGTTTCGATGGCGGCGTCATCAGGTAAACCGATAATTGTGCCATTATTGGTGGTATTGACCACTAACCGTGTGCCTAAATTATTATGGATGGCACATACAAGCTCAATAGCTACTTCTGAATAAAATGAACCACCACGGAAGCTCAGCTGCTCTGGTTTATGGTCAAGTTTCGGATCTTGATATAATTCAAACAGTTCATGTTCTACTTTCATTACCTGTTCGGCTCGTGTTCCTTCATTAGCCGCTTGTTTTATTTCATCTTGTAACATTGTTTGTGTTTGATAAAAATAGCGATGATAAGGACATGGAATCGCCCCTAATGCGCGTAAAAACTCAGGTGACCAAGGCTCTTCTTTAATATTATTCATGGTAAGTGCTGCACCATCACAAAGCATTTCAATCACTTTGTTGGTGACATTCTCACCTTTTAATATTACTTCATGCGCCCATACCATATGGTTAAGACCCGCAAAACGTAGCTGTACATCGTTGTAATCAGCCTTAAGCATAGTCGCAATCATATGGTGCATAGTGACGGGAACATTACACAATCCGATAATTTTGGCATTGCTATAACGAGAAACTGCTTCGGTAACAATACCGGCTGGATTGGTGAAATTGATGATCCATGCATTTGGCGCTAATTGCTCAACTTTTTTAGCAATATCAAGCATAACCGGAATAGTACGTAATGCTTTCGCAAAGCCGCCGACGCCTGTTGTCTCTTGACCAAGTAATCCATATTTAAGCCCTAAACGTTCATCAGCTGCACGTGCGGGTAGTTGACCGACTCTAAATTGAGTTAGAACATAATCAGCCCCTTTGATAGCCTCATCTGGGGAAAAATGCACGCTGACAATTACATGTGATAATCCGTTATGATCTAGCATTCGACGTGTTAATGCGGCAATGATCTCTACTTTATTGTGGCCTTTTTCAACATCAACTAATGCGATTTCATGTAAAGGAATTTGCTCCCAACGTTGAATAATACCTTCAATAAGTTCAGGTGAATAACTGCTGCCGCCACCAATAATAGCAATTTTTGCTGTGTTCATGTTGTGATTCCTTATCTTATAAAGTTGAAGTACGACGGAACAATTCAATAAAATCTTGTGCTAAGTCTTGGATCACCATGGCATTCATTAAATGATCTTGAGCATGAACGACGATTAATGTCACTTTCAGCTTGCCTTCACCTTCATCAATACCAATTAAATTTGTTTGGATTTTATGAGCTTGATTAATGGCTACTTTTGCTTCGTCTAATAAAATTTTCGCTTGTTCAAAATCATTTTTTCTCGCGGCTTGAATGGCCATTAATGAGGCACTTCGAGCACTGCCCGCAGTGACTAATAATTCCATAATAGTTTGTTCGATATCCATGATATTTCCTTAAATTACAATCTAATACTTAGGCATTAGCGGTTGCGGGAGTGGTGTCGATTTCTTGATCGACTAATTGTTTTTCATAGGCTTTGAAGAATGGATACCAAATCACGGTATCAATCACCATCAGTACAATAACTAAGATAAATGCGCGGTAATCCCAAGCGGCTGAAATCATTGCACCAATAGGGGCTGGTGTTGTCCATGGTGCCATGGCAATCATTTTTTGAACGAGGTTTAAATGCAGAGCAAAATACGCCAGCGTTGCGTTGATCATTGGAACAATAATTAATGGGAAGAAAAGTAATGGATTCATTACAACGGGTGAGCCAAAAATTAATGGTTCATTAATGTTGAATAAGGCTGGAATGACACTTAGCTTACCAATAGTACGCAAATGAATGGAGCGACTACGAAGATAAAGAAATGCTAAGACTAATGTTGAACCGGAACCACCAACACAAATATAGAATGACCAATACGGTGCGGTAAGAATTTGCGTTGTGTCCATACCTTTTGACATTAAAGCAGCGTTAGTGGCAAGGTTTGCCATAAAAATAGGGTTAAGTAGCCCCGTTACGATATTGTCACCGTGAATTCCTGCAAACCATAATAAGTTAGCGATTAATAGGGCGATTAAGATGGCGGGTAGGGTGTCACCGAGCGCGACTAACGGCTGGAACAGTTGCATGATTGCCGCTGGAAGTAATAACCCATATTGGCTTTGTAAGAATAAGCTAATAGGGTACACCGTGATCATAATACCAATAACGGGATACAATAATTCAAATGACCGTGCTATCGCAGGCGGCACTTGCTCTGGCATTTTGATGGTGATGTTGTATTTTTTTAATAAATGAATTAATTCAACAGACCATAATGCACAAATTATCGCGGTAAATACCCCTTCACCACCAAGAAAGTCCATCGACATTTTGTTTTGGATTTGTGGTGCGGCAGCCAGTAAAAAAGCGGTTAACGATAACATCGCTGCGGTTAAGCCATCGAGCTTATAAGATTTAGCTAAGCTATATGCGGTCCCTAAACTGACAAAAACGCCCATGAGCCCCATTGTCATAAAATAGGGCATAGTAATTATGTCCCAATTATTTTTTGCGAAATGAAGCCACCATTGACCAAAAGATGATTGAGTATCAGCATCAAAAGGTGGGTTAGCAACAATTAACATAATGCTGCCAATAATTAAAAATGGCATGGCTGAAATAAAACCATCACGAATGGCTATAATATGACGTTGGCCGCCAATTTTAGCCGCAATGGGTGCTATTTTATTTTCAACGATATTCATCATCGAGGCATAAAGGCCCATAGTGAATTCCTTTCAATAATAAATCCGGTAAGCACGGGATTAACCGTGCTGTATTAAAATTATAAAAATAAACAAGAAGGGTAATTAGCCAATTAACGCTAATGCAGTTTCAAGTACTTTATCACCACGCATGGTGCCGTAATCCATCATATTAATAACTGCAACGGGCTTATTTAATGGTGTAGCAAGTTCAGTAATTCGTGCTAGTTCATATTTAACTTGAGGGCCAAGTAATACCACGTCATATTCTGGTAAATGTTCTTCAATATCAGAGATGGAAATCGCATTAATCATTGTTTCTAATGAATGTTCCTCTGCGGCTTGCTGCATTTTTTTAACTAACATACTGGTTGACATACCTGCCGCACAACAAAGTAAAATCTTTTTCATTTCAATACCTTTTGTAGTTATGGTTAGTTATGAGAGCGCTCTCATTTGCGACAACAATAAGGTTTGTAAGGAATGTTTTTTGTGATTAAAATCACCATTTCACAAATAAATGCCTTTTACGTATTTATTTATGTGATTAAGGTTTGATTTTGATGTCGGTGAATTTCAAATAAGATAAATGATATATAATCTATTAATTAACGGTGGTGAAAATTCTGAGATTAGAGAAATCATTGACCTTGGCTGAGTATTTGTGAGCGTCAGGAAATAATAGGTATGGTCAAAAATACATATTATTTAGGATTTAAAATGATCATATTTTCGATACACCTCTAATTTTATAGTGAATGTATGTTGAAAGTGACGTAAGTGTATTTTTTTACTTATAACGGTCTGTAACTAAAGTTAATATTATTATAATTTTAACTATGGTGATGAGTATGATGACGTCTAAAATATCAACCTCGCAGTTAGCAAAAGCAAAGGGGCTTGTTGCTAAGAATTTATTTACTGAATTATCTGAAGCTGGTTATATTACTCGTGATAATAAAGAATGGCTGTTAACGGATATTGGTAAAGCTGCACAAGGGGAATATAAACAATCATCTCAGTTTGGACAGTATATCGTTTGGCCTGAAGCATTAGAAATTATGACAGCGCCATTGTTTGAAGGGAAAAAATTATCAGCAACCCAAATAAGCACTCATTTTAAATTATCATCTCAAAAGATAAATCAGATACTTGATGAACTAGGCTGGATCAATAAAGCGGTTAAAGGTTGGAAAGTCAGTCAATCTGGTTCTCGATTAGGTGGTGTTCAAAAAGAGGATTCACGTACTGGCGTCCCTTATGTGATATGGGATGAAACGGTGCTAAAAAATGGCAGCTTACAGCATTCTGTTAATGAAATTACGGGTATGAATGCAGAGGTTAAAAGTACCGATAATTCAGTATCAAACTTTAGACAAAAATTTGAAGCAAAACACCGTGCTGCTGATGGTCATTATGTACGATCTAAAGCTGAAATGTTGATTGATAATTGGTTATATATGGCGGGTATTGTGCATGCTTATGAGCGAAAATTACCGATTGAAGAAGATTTATATTGTGATTTTTACCTTCCAACTGGCAAGGTATATATCGAATTTTGGGGATTAGAAGATGATCCTAAATATGCCCATCGTAAGAAAATAAAACAAGATCTGTATACAAAGTATGGATTTAATCTCATTGAGTTAAATGATAATGATGTGCAGAATCTTGATGATGTGTTGCCACGAATGTTATTGAAATTTGATATAAAAGCCTATTAAGGGAAGAGTAAAATAGAATAATAATGATCATTTTTATTGTGAGCGTTTATTTTACTTAATAGCTGATTAATCACTTAATCTAGTAAGGTGATTAATCAGATATTTACTGTTTATTTAGCGAAGGTTTGGCTAAGAAATAAAAACACGCTAATTATTGTAGGGATCGCACTGTATTTTCCTACTTGTTTAAGTGTTAATTTTGTTAGCTTTGGTGCAAGGATATTGACTAAAATACTGATATTACAAAAAATGAAAACGCCATAGGTTTTTATATCAATATCGTGGTCTTTTAGTAATTTTATTTGAGCAAGAATTAATATGACATTGAATGTAATACTCAGTAGTCGAGCAATCTGAAATTGAGTGGTATTAAAGTCATTTTGTAATGTATTTTCACTTGCTTTGATGAGGTCATTTTCTTGTTGACTCATTACTATTCATTCCTGCTGTAAAGGGGCTCACTGCTGCTTTACTCACCCTATATTTTGCGGATGAGTGGTATTAGCAGCTATTTTCCTAATCGATAATATTATAATCGCACAGCAACGTAGGTTGTGCAATTCTTCACACAGTGAACTTAACTTGCATTTTATGAGGCTATTTTTGGTTTTGTTGCTCTTTTTTTCTGGCAAGTTTTTCTGTACGTCGCAGTGTTCTATGGTGGTTACTTTCAGCACCAATATGTTGTTCACCGCGTGCTATGGCTAAAGCGATCTGTTTTTCACGTTCTCTAAAGCGTGCCAGTTGTTGCAAAGAGTGGTGGCCATGGCATTTAGGACAGCTTACACCTTGTTCATATAAATTCGATTGTTTGTCTGTGGCGGTAATGGGTAATCGACACGCGTTACAAATAGCATAATCAGCTTGTTCTAACTGATGGTTAACAGCGATGCGACCATCAAAGACATAGCAATCACCTTGCCATAGGCTGTCTTGTGGTGGAACCTCTTCGAGGTATTTTAAAATGCCACCTTCAAGATGATAAACTTCTTCAAAGCCTTGCTGTTTCATGTACGCCGTGGATTTTTCACAGCGAATGCCTCCGGTACAAAACATTGCTACTTTTTTATGTTTAGTAGGATCCATATTATTTTTAACATAATCAGGGAATTCTCTGAAAGTATCTGTATCGGGATTAATGGCACCTTTAAATGTCCCGATCTCTATTTCATAATCATTACGCGTATCTACGACTAAGACGTCAGGGTCAGTAATAAGATCATTCCATGCGCTGGGTTTAACGTAAGTGCCTACAACATGGCGAGGATCAATGCCTTCAATACCAAGGGTTACGATCTCTTTTTTGAGTTTCACTTTAGTTCGATTAAACGGCTGATAATCAGCAACTGATTCTTTATAAACAATGTTTCTTAGGGCGGTATCGGTATTTAACCATGCTAATAATGTATCAATGCCTTTACGATCAGCGGCAACCGTTCCGTTAATGCCCTCACTGGCTAATAATAGCGTGCCTCGAATGTGATGCTTTTCCATTAGATCCAGCATAGGTTGGCGCAATGCAAGATAATGCTTTAGTTCGACAAATTTATACAGAGCGCAAACAACATACTGACTCATGATATTTCCTTGTTTTTATTGGGAGTAATAACCGATTTAGTTCATGAAAATTATTATACCCGAGTAAAATAGTCAAGTATATGTAAGGTGTTAGATTTGTCATCGCTAGAGGGAATAAATCAACGAAAGAAAAGGCAGTTATTCGTGGGTTGTCGGTGTTGATCTGTACTGTGGTTGTGGCGTTTTCAAAAACAAAGGATGTTTGCTAAAATAGGTGAGTTGATTTATAGCATTGTCAGCGTAGTCATTAGCTGTTAGTGTCGCAGCCCTTATGCATGTGTTACTGCGTGCAACCTTATATTAAACAGCATATCCACACCGACTTTATTGTGTGGTGGTCGTGGTATGTTGACGTTTACAGGACATCATTTTGAGTCAGACGGCATTTTCTACCTTAAATCTTCATTCTGATCTATTGAGCAATTTAGACTCACTAGGTTATGAAGCTATGACACCTATTCAAGCTCAGAGTCTTCCGCTTATTATTGATGGCAAGGATGTCATTGCTCAAGGTAAAACAGGATCAGGTAAAACCGCAGCGTTTGGCTTAGGATTATTAAACAACCTTAATGTAAAACGTTTCCGTGTACAGACATTAGTTTTATGCCCAACGCGCGAACTTGCTGACCAAGTTGCTAAAGAAATTCGTCGTTTAGCGCGTGCTATTCATAACATTAAAGTGCTGACTTTATGTGGCGGCATGCCATTTGGACCTCAAATTGGTTCATTAGAGCACGGTGCTCATATTATTGTTGGTACACCAGGTCGTATTGAAGAACACGTTCATAAAGGTTTCTTATGCCTTGATGAGTTAAATACGTTAGTGCTTGATGAAGCCGACCGTATGCTAGAAATGGGTTTTCAAGATTCATTAGATGTAATTATTGATGCGGCACCAAGTGATCGTCAAACATTGCTATTTAGTGCGACTTTCCCTGATCAAATTGCATCAATTGCAAAACGTATCATGAAAAACCCAGTGCAAGTGAAAGTAGAATCTAGCCATGATGATAGCAGTATTTCACAGCACTTTTATAAAGTAAGTGGTAATGAAGCGCGTTTAGATGCCGTGCGTTTATTATTGAATCAACACCGTCCTGAATCGTGTGTGATTTTCTGTAATACTAAGCGTGAAGCACAAGAGATGTCTGATGATTTAGAAGACTTCGGCTTTAATTCAATTGCATTACATGGTGATTTAGAACAACGTGAACGTGATCGTACTCTAGTGTTGTTCTCTAACAAGAGTAAATCAATCTTAGTCGCGACTGACGTTGCAGCGCGTGGCTTGGATATCGATAATCTTGATATGGTGATTAACTACCATTTAGCACGTGACACTGAAGTACACGTGCACCGTATCGGTCGTACAGGCCGTGCTGGCAGTAAAGGTCTTGCATGTTCATTATTCAGTGATAAAGAGCATTACAAAGTTAAATTGCTTGAAGATTACCTTGATCGTGAAATTAACGGCGAAGCGTTACCTGCTGGCGATTTATTAGAACAACCGACGTTCCGTCCTGAAATGACCACGTTAATGATCGATGGTGGCAAAAAGCAAAAAGTACGCCCTGGTGATATTCTAGGTGCGCTAACCGGTGATAACGGTATTGCGGGAAGTGCTGTTGGTAAGATCAATGTATTTGATCATTGTGCTTATGTTGCAGTTAAACGTGATGTTGCACGTGAAGCTTTACAAAAATTAGAAAAAGGGCGTATTAAAGGCCGTAATTTCCGTTCGCGTCAATTACGCTAACAGCAATATATTACGCTGATAATAGCCATATTATGCCGATGCTGTGCTTTTTTAATAAAGCTATCATCGGCTTTTTTGTCATTGTAAACAGCGAAACATTAGCAATTGTTGGTTGATTGCGTCTTGATTGCGTCTTGGTTGTGATTTAGTTGTAGCGAATACGGTTGTTTCGTCTGTAAATTGGTCTTATAACGCGAATGATTTAACGTTAAACGCCGTGTTGTTATTTGTAGTGTATTTTAAAATGAGTATCCATTTATGCATCAAGATATGATTGGATTGACGATTGCAGGCCTCGGTGTACTTGGGCTTGGATGTCAATGGCTTGCATGGCGGATGAAATTACCCGCGATTTTATTATTATTGATTGCTGGATTATTAATTGGTCCGGTAGCTGGCGTATTTAACCCTAATATTCTTTTTGGTGATCTACTGTTTCCTCTGATTTCATTAGCGGTGGCGGTGATTTTGTTTGAGGGCAGTTTAACCTTGAACTTTGCTGAAATAAAAACGGTTCGAAAAAATGTAAAAAGTATTGTCACGATTGGTGCCATCGTCACATGGGTTATTACCAGTGTTGCTACGCATTATTTGCTCGACTTTAGTTGGTCATTGGCGTTCCTTTTTGGTTCGATGACCGTTGTAACGGGGCCAACAGTGATTGTGCCGTTGTTACGTACCGTAAGACCACAAGCAAAACTTGCCAATATTTTACGTTGGGAAGGGATCTTAATTGACCCTATTGGGGCTATTTTTGTGGTGATTGTGTATGAGTTCATTGTGTCTAGTAGCCCAATGCACAGTCTTGAAGTCTTTGGTTTAATGCTGTTGGTTGGATTAGTGATTGGTGCTGTTGCAGGTTGGCTTATTGCTTATGTGCTGCGTAATCACTTATTACCTGAATATTTACAACCATTTGCTGTATTAGCTGTTGTACTTGGTGTTTTTGCTGGTGCAAATGTACTTGAATCGGAAGCGGGTTTATTAGCCGTTACGGTTATGGGGATGTGGCTTGCAAATGCGAAAGATGTTGATATTCGCCATATTCTTCACTTTAAAGAAAACCTCACTATTTTATTAATTTCTGGGTTATTTTTAATTTTAGCATCACGGATTCAATTAGCTGATTTTCATGCATTAGGCTGGGGGGCAATTACATTATTTGTGGTGATCCAATTAGTCGCACGACCGGCTTCTATTTTTATATCAACAATATTCAGTGAATTAGCCTTTAAGGAAAAACTATTTTTAGCTTGGGTTGCACCTCGCGGTATTGTTGCTGCTGCCATTTCAGCATTATTTGCCCTTAAATTAATCGATGATGGTGTTGCTGGTGCGCAACTTTTAGTCCCACTGACTTTTATGGTGATTATCGGTACGGTGGTGCTACAAAGCTTAACTGCTCGGCCTATTGCTCGCTTACTTGGGGTTGCAGAGCCATCACCCAAAGGATTTTTAATTGTTGGTGCTAATGATGTTGCGCGAGAAATTGGATTAGCCCTTAAAAAATATGATTGTCGAGTAGTGATGACTGATTCTAACTGGGATTATATTCGCGCCGCTCGAATGGCTGGTTTAGAAACGTATTACGGTAATGCGGTTTCTAGCCATGCCGATGAATATTTGGATTTAATTGGGGTCGGCCATTTGTTAGCACTTACTCCAGATAAACACTTTAATGCGGTTGCCACAAGCCATTATGAAACGGATTTTGGACAACGTAATATCTTTCGCTTAAATGGTCGTCGACATAATAGTGGCCTAGAGAAGCACTCTGCAACTCAAGCTCATAGTGGTACTGTACTTTTCGGCGATGATATTAGTTATAAAAAACTAGCCAGTTTAATCAATCAAGGTGCTGAAATTAAGCATACTAAATTAAGTGATAATTTCACCCTTGAGGATTATTTTCAGCAATATAAAGGATCGTCACTTATTCCATTATTTGTCATTGATTTAAAGCAAAATATTTTCCCATTTACAGATGTTTCGACGTTAGAAGCAAAGGCAGGATGGACAATGATAGCTTTGGTAAAAGAATCAGTATAGCTATTACGTTCTTTGGCAAGGAAAGTAGATGATGCCCCGCTAAGCATTAGCTAGGTTAAAAGGTACTTCAACTTTCTACGGTATTTGGACATAAAAGACCCCCAAATAATTGGTGTTTAATTATTGGGGGTCAGTTCATGGTGGTACTTTTTGTTTTTTGCGATGAACTACTTAGCGTTTAAGGTGTTCATTTGTTGTTGTAATTTATCTAATTGCTGCATTTTTGTTTTTAATCCAAGTGATTCAGCGCTGATTGCCGCAGGGTTCATTTGAGTACTCATTTGCATCGGATAATCAGGGAGAGTATTAAAGAATTGACCTAATACGTCTTGCATTGGTACGAATAACCACATGTTGTCAGCCATCCAACGTAGATACATGCCAGATTCGTGTGGCGCTTTTTCAAATGGGTCTGCGCGAAGGTGAATAATTTGAGGCCAGTTTGGTGATACACGAACGGCATCGGCAATATTACCTTCCATGACCGCAAAATTTAATTTCCAATCTTGCCAACGTACTGAGTTTAACTCTCCATTGGCAGTGAAATAAAGCAGTGATTCACGTGGGCCTTTCTCTGTTTTTCCCTCAAATAAAGGTTTGAAGTCATAACCATCAATATGTACTTTAAATTCTTTACCATTGGCTTTATAACCGTTAGCGAGTTTTTCTTTTACATCTGGAACACCCGCAGCATCAAGTAAAGTGGGTAGCCAATCTTGGTGTGCCATCATTTGGTTAATTTTAGTGCCAGGTTTGATAGTGCCAGGCCAGCGTACCAGTTGAGGGACTCGCATTCCACCTTCCCATGTCGTGCCTTTTTCACCATAAAATGGCGTAGCACCACCATCTGGCCATGTTGCTGTTTCTGCGCCATTGTCGGTTGAGTAGATAACAATGGTATTATCTGTAATACCGAGTTGATCGAGTTTATCAAGTAAAATACCGACTTGATCGTCATGTTCCATCATGCCATCAGCATAAATACTAACCCCTGATACCCCGCGATACTTTTCTTGTAATCGAGTCCACACATGCATGCGAGTTGTGTTGTGCCAGATAAAGAATGGTTTATTTGCTTTAACCGCTTTTTCCATGAAAGCGAGTGATGAATCTAAGAATTCTTCGTCGGCATGTTCCATGCGTTTGCGGGTCATTGGGCCGGTGTCTTCAATTTTGCCGTCAGCATAGGATTTAATTACACCACGAGGACCATAGTTTTTACGGAATTCTGGATCTTTAGGGTAGTAATAGGTCTCAGGTTCTTCCTCTGCATTTAAGTGATAAAGATTACCAAAAAATTCGTCAAAGCCATGGTTGGTTGGTAAATGTTTATCTTGATCGCCTAAATGGTTTTTGCCAAATTGAGCCGTCATATAACCTTGCTCTTTTAATAGATCTGCAATTGTTGGAGCCCAATCGGGAATACCATGTTCAGATCCGGGCATTCCAATGGTCAATAAACCCGTCCTAAAAGGCTCTTGACCTGTAATGAAGGCGGCTCTCCCAGCAGTACAAGATTGTTGTCCATAGTGGTCAGTAAAAAGTGCACCTTCGTTAGCGATTCGGTCAATATTGGGTGTTTTATATCCCATCATTCCTTGGTTATAAGCACTGATGTTCCAATAACCCACATCATCCCCAAAAATAGCTAATATATTGGGTTGAGAGGCAGCCATTGCCGATCCTGAAGCAGCAAGTAGTCCAATACTAAGTGCAATTTTATTTAAATGATTCGCCATGTATAAGTCCCATTAATTGCGATTAATTATTTGCACTTTAAATGAGTAATAATAAAACGTCGCTTTATAGGCGTTATAACCAAAAGTTATTTTATTAACTAATATATTGATTATATATGGTTTTAATTAGCTTGGTGATAAGGAATGGCTCACAAGGAAGTGAGATCTTTGTCTAAGACTTTGGTGTGGGAATTTTATCTTAAATAAGTAATAAAGATATTTTCAGTGCGACATTGTTGCATTAATAAATGTGAAGTTTATGTTAATTGAATGTGGCTTGTATTTACTTTGTAGACTATAAATATAGAGATATTTCTTATTCATGTATACAGGAGTTTATATGCCAGTTAGAAAGGGAACTCACCGTCGATTAAGTATTCTAGCCGCCGTGATGATGGGCGCTTCTGGATATACTATTGCAGCAGAAAAGCCAAATATCTTAGTCATTTGGGGCGATGATATTGGGCAATCTAATATTAGTGCTTATACCTTTGGTTTAATGGGATATAAAACCCCCAATATTGATAGCATCGCCAAAGAAGGAATGATGTTTACTGATTATTACGCTGAACAATCGTGTACAGCGGGGCGTTCAACTTTTATTACTGGACAAGGGGTACTACGTACAGGATTAAGTAAAGTAGGTTTACCAGGGGCTGATATTGGTTTACAAGCCGAAGATGCGACCATTGCTGAAGTACTTAAACCTCAAGGGTATATGACGGGGCAATTTGGTAAAAATCACCTCGGTGATAAAGATGAAATGCTACCTACAAATCATGGTTTTGACGAATTCTTCGGTAATCTTTATCACTTAAATGCAGAAGAAGAGCCTGAGAATATTGATTATCCTAAAGATCCAGAATTCCGTAAAAAGTTTGGTCCTCGTGGTGTTATCCATTCTTATGCCGATGGTAAAATTGAAGATACTGGCCCACTAACCCGTAAGCGTATGGAAACGGTTGATGATGAAACGGCAGCGGCTGCGATTGATTTCATGGGACGTGCAGTGAAAGCCGATAAACCTTTCTTTGTGTGGTGGAATGCGACTCGTATGCACTTTAGAACCCACGTGAAGCCTGAGCTTCAAGGTTCAACCGGTATCAGTAACTATGCTGATGGTATGGTCGAGCACGATAATCACGTTGGTGAACTATTAAAAGCGGTAGATAAGCTAGGTATTAAAGATAATACCATTGTCTTTTATTCAACGGATAATGGCCCACATATGAACTCATGGCCGGATGCGGGTACAACGCCGTTCCGTAGTGAGAAAAATACTAACTGGGAAGGCGCATACCGCGTACCTGCAATGGTTCGTTGGCCGGGTAAGATTCAGCCTGGTGTTGTATCCAATGAAATTATGCACCACATGGACTGGCTACCAACATTTGCAGCCATCGCGGGTAACGACAAGATTAAAGAGGAGCTAAAAGAAGGCACTAAACTCGGTAACAAGAGTTTTAAAAATCATCTTGATGGCTATAACTTCCTACCTTATTTAACAGGAAAAGAAGATAAAGGTCGTCGTGAAGAGATCTTCTACTTTACCGATGATGGTGATTTAGCTGCGTTGCGTTATAACAAATGGAAAGCTGTGTTCATGGAGCAACGTATGAAAGGTACGTTACAAATTTGGGCCGAACCTTTTGTTACCCTACGTGTGCCTAAACTGTTTAATTTACGTATGGACCCATATGAAGTCGCTGATGTAACGTCAAATACTTACTATGATTGGTTATTAGATCACGCGTATATGTTTGTTCCGGCACAAGCGTATGTAGGCAAATATCTAGAAACCTTTAAAGCGTTCCCACCTCGTCAAGAAGCGGCAAGTTTTAGTTTGGATCAGGTAATGGAAAAACTGAAACAACCGCAGAGTAAGTAATTAAACATTGATTAATATTTGGGCTCTTCGGGGCCCATTTTTCTTATCTAAGATAAACCGCTTTTATTCACATAACCGTTAATGCTAATGGAAAATTCATCCGATATAAGCTATATCTGAAATATCGCTATATTTTATTTTAAATACAATGATTTAGTTAATATCAATACAAGGATGTATATGATTGATAAACCAGTCTTCGCTATTTTTTGCCAAGTATGGATAAGCCTAATGATGTTGACATCAACGGCTTTTGCTGCGGATTTTGTGGGTAGTGATCAGTGTATTGATTGTCATAAAGAGCAGGTCGAGGCATGGAAAGGCTCAGATCACGACATGGCGATGAAGCACGCTGATAAAGACAGTGTGTTAGGTGATTTCAATGATGCGACGATCAAATTTAAAGGCAAAGTGAATCGTTTTTTTACTAAAGGCGATCAATATTGGGTCAATATTGAAGGGCCTGATAACCAGTTTCATGATTATAAAATTAGTTATACGTTTGGCTTTGAACCACTACAGCAATATATGGTGGAATTTGACGATGGACGTATTCAATTAATTCCATTTGCTTGGGATGCTAGAGCGCAAGAGCAAGGAGGACAGCGTTGGTATCATCTTTATCCTGAAATGGAAAAAACTGATGCGTTTTATTGGACTAACACTGGTCAGAATTGGAACTTCATGTGTGCAGATTGTCATTCTACCGATGTTAAGAAAAACTATGATGCTAAAACGAATACTTATAACACCCAATGGTTTGAAATAAACGTTGGTTGTGAAGCTTGTCATGGGCCTGCCAGTGATCATATTTCATGGGCTAAAGGTGAGCAAAAAAACACTACGGCTCATTATGGTTTTGGACGTGATTTAAGTAAGTCTGTTAAAGAATGGGTGTTTAAAGAAGGGCATTCAACCTTGCAGCCCAAAGAAATTCAATTTACAGATCAAATAACGGTGTGCGCGCAATGTCATAGTCGTCGAGTGCAATTAAATGAAGACCAAGCACACGTTAATGGCTCACTACTAGACAGTTATTTACCGAGCTTAATTACGTCTGAGTTATACCATAATGATGGTCAGATTTATGATGAAGATTATGTTTATGGTTCTTTCATGCAGTCAAAAATGGCTGAAAAAGGGGTAACCTGTACTAACTGTCACAATCCGCATTCAACCAAATTAGAGATTCCAGAACAGGCCGTCTGTAGTCAATGCCATATAGCATCAGAATATACGCCGGAAAAACATACTTTTCATAAAGCAAACACAGAAGCCTCACAATGTACCACTTGCCATATGCCTGAAACGACGTATATGGGGGTGGATGCTCGACGTGATCATAGTTGGCAAATTCCTCGTCCTGATTTAAGTAAAAATATTGGTACCCCCAATGTCTGTACTCAATGTCATCAACAACAAGATGATGCTTGGGCTGATAAACACGTCGGTCAATGGTTCCCTGATTCACCTTATCGAAATCAACAACATTTTGCGGTCGCATTTTATGCCGCTGATATTAATTATCGAGGCGCAGGTGATGCACTGTCTTACACGGCTCAAGATGTAAAACAAGCGGGGATCATTCGTGGTTCAGCATTACAGCGCTTGGGTGCTTTTCCAAGTAAGAATACGATTGTGGCTTTAGGACGAGCAATAAAACATGACGATCCATTAATACGTTTAGGCGCAATTCAAGGCTCTGCTGGATATTCAGCTTACGATCGGTGGCAGATATTATCGCCGTTATTAACCGATAAAGTACTTGGTGTGCGAACGGAAGCGGCAGGAGCATTAGCGGCATATTGGCCAGAGTGGAACCCATTACAGCGAGAACAGTTATCGCCAGCATTAGATGAGTACATTGAAATTCAATTATTTAATGCCGACAGAGGCTTTGGAATGACGAACTTAGGCAATGTCTATCGTGCTCAGGGAGAATTTAAACAAGCAGAACAGGCATATTTAAAGGCAATAAAAGTTGAGCCTTACTTTGTTAATAGTTATGTCAATCTTGCTGATTTATATCGAGCACAAGGCAATGAAATGAAAGGGGTTGCATTAATGCAGCAGGGGATCACCGCGCAACCTAAATCTGGGGCATTACGTTATAGCACAGGGCTGGCATTATTACGTCTAAACGACAAAGCACAAGCATCCACTTATTTTAAACAAGCGACAGCCGTTGATCCTCAAAATGCGCAATATTGGTATATTTATGGTCTTTCTTTAGAACAGAGTAATACCAATCAAGCCGTAAATGCATTAGCAACAGCATTCAGTTTGAGTGCAAATCCGCAGCATTTATTTGCCCAGTGTGATCTGTTGTTAAAAGCGAAATCATCACAAGCAAAAGTCTGTATTACTCAGTTGGAACAATACGCCCCTAAAAATGTCATTGATGCACTTAAGAAACGGCTTTATTGATGAGGACTATAACCAATAGTTATGGCGGATTTGATTAAGATAATACGCAGTCAATAATCAGGCAAGTGGGCATAAGGAGAAAACATGAATCAAACTCAACAGGCTATTACAACGCTTATCTCTCAAGTCGAGGCATCGGTGATTGGTCAATCCGATGTGGTTCGTGCACTTGTTATTGGGTTATTAACGCAGGGACACGTTTTACTTGAAGGATTACCCGGCACGGCAAAAACACGCTCAGTTAAGTCATTGGCGGATAATTTACAGACCTCATTTGGACGAATTCAATTTACGCCTGATTTACTGCCTTCCGATGTAACAGGAACTGAAGTCTATCAAGAATTAAATGGTAAACCGCAATTGCATTTTCAAGCTGGACCTATTTTTAATAGCATTGTGCTTGCCGATGAAATTAACCGCGCACCAGCAAAAGTTCAAGCGGCGTTATTGGAAGCGATGGCAGAAAGAACAATAACCGTCGGTGATAAAACGCACGTATTACCAGAACTTTTTATGGTACTAGCGACGCAAAACCCCGTAGAACAAGAGGGAACGTATCCACTACCCGAAGCGCAAATGGATCGATTTATTATGAAGATCAGCGTTGATTACCCTGATGATGATGCTGAACTTGAGATTATTCGCCTTGTGCGCCGTGAAGAAACTGATTCTAAGCTAACCGCTGAACCGGATACCGATAAAAATAACGCTAATACTAATACTAATACCAATATTCAATTAGATCCCTCCATTGTGATGCAAGCACGAGCTGAGCTTGCGCTGGTGGAAATATCTGAAATTAGTGAACGTTATATTGTGGCGTTAGTGATGGCAACGCGTAAACCTGAACGTTATTTAGCATCGTCACTTTCTCGTTGGATAGAGGTGGGAGCAAGTCCTCGCGCTTCAATTGCATTAGACAAATGTGCCCGTGCTTATGCATGGCTACAAGCGAGAGATTATGTTGAACCTGATGATATTCGAGCAATGGCACACGCGGTATTAGGACATCGGATTACGTTGAGCTATGACGCATTAGCTGATGGTGTGACTCAACAACAAGTGATAGATGAATTGTTGGATTATGTTGTTATTGGGTAGGGCTTTTTATGAGTAAAAAAAGCACAGACAGCCGTATTCATTGTGAATATAGCCAACTTATTAAATTACAATCTCAAGCGGGATTTTTCAGCTTATTACCCAATTTAAAAGCAGGTACAGCGTTGTCGGGTCGCCATTCGTCTATTTTTCGAGGACGGGGATTAAATTTTGAAGAGTTACGACATTACCAATTAGGGGATGACATTCGTAATCTTGATTGGAAAGTGACGCTGCGAACGGGAAAACCCCATGTTCGCTCATATACCGAGGAGAAAGATCGCAATTTTATTATTTGTGTCGATCAACGCAGCAGTATGTTCTTTTCATCCATTGATACCATGAAATCAGTGGTTGCCGCAGAATTGGCAGCATTGACCGCATGGCGCATTCTTAAAGATAGCGATCGTGTTGGGTTTATTATTAATACTCCCGATCAAATTCATTGGTTAAAGCCAAAGCGATCTCAAGCTGACCTGCTGCATCGATTACAGCTATTGTCTGATGTGAATCAATCGCTTGATGTCAGCAGTAATGACAACTATGAGGTTGGATTTACTCAATTTGTTACGTTATTAGGTCGTTTGAAACTCAAAGAAGCCACCATCATTATTTTAAGTGATTGGCATGGGGCCACGGTTGATGAAATTACCCATCTGAAACATCTACAAAAACATAATGATCTATTAGGGGTATTAATTTCTGATCCTTTTGAATCTCAGTTTCCATCGCAATACAGCCATTGGGTGGTGGGTGATGGAGCGTATCAACTTAATTTAAGTGATGCTAAGCGGTTTGATTTAGCCAATAAAGGCTTAGGTGAACATCAAGATTTAAAGAAAGAGCAATTAATTCAATTGATGGCGACAAAAGGGCTGCCATTGATTGAAGCGGATACGTCGGGTCATCATCTTGAACAATTTAAACGTGCAATTGGAGGCCGATAATGAGCATTCATGCGCCACCTAGTAATTACATGTTAAGAAATATGAGTGAGGTGACAATACCTGATCATGTGAGCTGGTTTCCTCAAACTATTGGCTGGAAAGTCGTTGCGGCTATTTTGATTGTTGTTGCTTTATATTATGTTATTCAATCGATTAGGTTGTGGTGGAATAACCGTTACCGCCGAGAAGCAATGGCTCTGATGACCGTCATGCAAGCCTCAATAAATAGCACCAGTATGCCATTATCATTGCCTTTAGATGTATTTGAAGTGATGAAAGCGGTATTAGTTTATCTTAATCCTCAAAAAGCCAATGCCTTTGGTGAAAAATTCCTTACTGATTTAGATGAGTATCGCTCACCACAAACTACACTCTTTAATGATGATCTTGGTCAGAAGTGGATGCGGTCTTTGGTGCGAAAACAGTGTCCATTATCCAAGCAAGAATTATCAGCACTAATGACGTTATGCCAGCAATGGTTAGTCGAACATGGTGAACTTCATTTAAAGATAAATGGAGGCCAAAATGTTGTTTAGTCAATTGGAGTTAGTGAATCCATATTGGTTATGGCTATTACCATTACCGATTATTATTTATTGGTTTATTCCTGCTTATCGCACTCGTCAATCAGCGATAAAAGTGCCTTTTTTTGATGTGCTAGTACAAGCGTTAGATGAAACGCCGTCTGCGGGGGCAAGTCAGTTAAGTGCCCGTTATTGGCAAAAAACATTGCTAATTATTTCATGGTGTTTATTAATTTTCGCCTTAACTAAGCCGACTATTTTAGGTCCACCACAAACACGAGAAAGTTTAGGGCGAGATGTGATGGTGGTCGTGGACTTATCAGGCTCCATGGCTGAGCGAGATTTTGTCTCAAAAACAGCATCTGATAATGGTGGTATTCAGAAAATATCACGCTTAGATGCTGCGAAAGAAGTACTAGCTGATTTCGCAACAACGCGTCAAGGGGATCGCTTAGGGCTGATTTTATTTGGCGATGCTGCGTTTGTGCAAACACCGTTTACAGCGGATCAAAAAGTATGGTTAGCACTCTTAAATCAAACTGATGTGGCAATGGCTGGTCAAAGTACCCATTTGGGTGATGCAATCGGGCTCGCGATTAAAGTGTTTGAGCAAAGTGCATCTGCTGAACTTTCTACTTCAACCGAGCCTCAACAACAGAATGAAAAAAATGAGAAACCTCGAGAGAAAGTTGCGATTGTATTAACTGATGGTAATGATACTGGCAGCTATGTTGAGCCGATTGATGCCGCTAAAGTTGCTGCGGCTAAAAATGTTCGTATTCATATGATCGCCATGGGGGATCCCACCACGATTGGAGAAAAAGCATTAGATATGGATGTGATCAATCGGGTTGCGGAAGTATCTGGAGGGCAAGCATTTCAAGCTATTAATCGGAATGAATTAGAACAAGCTTATGCGGTAATTGGTGAGTTAGAGCCGCAGTTATATAAAAGCACCACATATCGACCTAAAAAGTCGATTCATCAATACCCGATTATGCTGATTGTAGTGATGTATCTGTTTGGCTTTGGGGTTGCAACGATGCGACGACAGTTGACATCATCGTCAAATAAAGCCGCGCCAGACTCAGGAGAAAAACATGTTTAATTCCCTGATGTGGCAACAAATTGTTGATAATTTTCATTTTATTCGCCCGTGGTGGTTATTGCTCTTGGTTCCTTTTTCCATTGTGATTTATTTACGCTGGAAACAAGATTCAAACAAGGAATGGCAGCAACAACTACCACAACATTTGCGTCGAGTTTTAACCATTGGTGATAGTGGTTGGAAAAAACAATTACCGCTGAAGTTGTTAAGTGTATCCATGTTGGTGGCGATTATTGTGTGTGCTGGCCCGACATGGGAACGTGAAGCTTCACCTTTTGGGGAAGATAAAGCCGCTTTATTGATTGTGCTTGATAACAGTGAATCTATGTTACAAAAAGATCTTGCCCCTAATCGCTTAGAACGTGCGAAACAAAAGATTCGAGATTTAATTGTATTACGTCAGGGGGGTAAAACAGGGTTAGTCGTTTTTGCAGGTTCAGCGCATTTAGCGATGCCATTAACCAAAGATGATGCTGTTTTTGCACCTTTTTTAGCGGCGATTCAGCCTGATATTATGCCGATAAAAGGGAAAAACGCTGAAACAACGTTAGCGTTAATTGAGCCTCAACTAGGCCCTGAAAGTGCGGGGACTGTTTTATTGATCTCTGATGGTGTAAACCCGGCAACGATTGAAGCATTTGAAACGTATTTCTCAACCAGTCCTTATCAATTATTGGTGCTGGCAGCGGGCAATAACGATCGCGTCAGTAATGAACCTCTTGATTTGGCATCACTTAAATCTCTTGCAAAAAATACGCAGGGGAGCGTAGTGGAAGTGACTATTGATGATAGTGATATCAAGGCACTTAACCGTAATATTGAACGCCATATGCAGTTAAATAATGAATCTGCAATGCCATGGAAAGACATGGGGTATTTTTTGCTGTTTCCCGTAACATTATTGATGTTGTTATGGTTTAGAAAAGGGTGGTTAGTCAAATGGTGTTTAGTGGCGGTTATTGTGTTTCCAAGTTTTTATTCAACGACCACTTATGCGGAAACAGTAAGCCTAAAAGCGGCTACAAATGAGCCGATAGCTGATGTTACGATGTGGGATAAGACAGTACATTGGTGGATGAATATTTGGCTGACGCCGGATCAACAAGGGCAATGGTATTTTAATCAGTTTGATTATTTAACCGCAGCAAAGCGTTATCAAGATCCATTAAAAAAAGGCACCGCTTATTATTATGCGGGTGAATATAAATTATCTCACAGTACTTTTTTACAAGTAAAAACACCCCAAAGTCTTTTTAATGCTGCGAATGCCCTCGCAAGGCAAAGAGAATATGTTGCTGCGCGTGATCTTTATCAGTTATTGCTTGATAGCGGTGAACTTGAAACGGAATTAAAAGCACCGGTCGAAAACAATTTAGCCCTTATGCAAGGCATCGTTGATGAAGTAAATCGTATTAGTGAAAGCCAAAAAGGCAGTACTGATGGTCCTGAAGAGTCGTTTGAATTAGGTGATGATAAGCCTAAAACAGGGGATGGCGCTGATGAAAAAGTGGATGCTGCAATGATGGCAAAAGAGACGCTTAATGCGAACGAAATATTAGGCAGCCAAGAGCTTGCTGATAAATGGTTGCGTCGTGTAGAAGCTGATCCTAAGTATTTTTTACGTGCTAAATTTCAATTGCAGCTTCGTTCGCAATCAGTGGATATAAAAGATGTGTCTAACGAGGAGATTAAATAATGCCTCCCTATAATGCTCACCATTATTTTCAACGCTACGCTATCTATGTTTTGGTTATGCTTGCGCTCACATTGCTGTCAATAAGTGTTAATGCACAAGCAAGCACAGTCAATATGGTTGATAAATCAGATCAAGTGACAATAAAAACATGGTTAAGTGATACCGATAATATCCGCAAAACAAAAAACAGCAAGACGTCAACCTATGCCGTTAATCAACAAATTATTCTCTATATCGAAGTGATTACACCACGATGGTTTACTGGCGGAACGCGAATCGCACCGATTGAAATACCCAATGTAGTGGCTAAACAGCGCAATCCATTAGCGATGAATTTTACCGAAAAAAAAGAGGGTATTACCTGGACCCATCAACGTTGGGAAATAACATTATATCCTCAAGCTGAGGGACATTTTGTGGTGCCCTCAACGGCTGTAACGGTACAAGTGTCACGTCCTAATTCAACCAATGCCACTGGGGTTTTATATACCGAACCACAGGCGTTCTCCACTATTATTCCATCAGGATTATTAAGTGAGCAATCGGCATGGATTTCTGGGCAAGATTTCTCGGTTGAACAGCAATGGAGTCAATCTAACCCTGAATTAAAAGCAGGGGATGCGATCACGCGAACTTTAACTGTAAAAGGGGCGAATACTTTAGCCATGTTGATTCCAAAACTGATTCAACCAATAGCGACTGCGGATTATCAAATCTATCCTCAACCTAATCAATTAAGTGATTCACAAACCCGTGGTGATTATTTATCTGAGCGAAAAGAATCGGTTGTTTATGTTCTTCAAAATGGCGGCAATGTGAGTTTCCCTGCTATTCATTTAACCTGGTGGAATACTGAGAACCAAACATTAGAAACTATTACCCTTGAGGGACAATCTTTTTATATTGCGCATACATTAAGCTCGTGGCTACACCAATATTGGCATGGATTAATCGCCTTAATTATTGCGATTGTGGTGATAACGTTGATTGGGTTTAAAACTATAACCTATTATAAAACACACCCGTTACCTGCTTGGTTTATTTATGCTAACGCCGTAAAACAACAGCAATGGAGCCAAGTGAGAGTGTTACTTTACCGCGTATTAAGAAAGCACAGCGATCAGTTACAATTAAAACAATATTGTGTAACGACTGATTGGCAACAAGGTGCGACTCAGTTTCAATCGCACGGTATTACAAAAAAATTATCACTGTCTTTATGGCAACAGATCACTCAATCAGGGCGAGGTTTGAATGCTATTCGTGCAAAGTGTAAGCCCAAGCCTGTTTTTCCTCATTTGAACAAACAACGTACAAAATATAAGAAAAATTAAGCGTATTAACACAAAAACGGGATGAGGTTGTTGTTTCATCTTGAGCACGTTATACAGTGAAAATTAATTAAATCAGTAATATTAGTGATTATGAAAAGTACAGAACTTAATCTTATACCTATTTTTGTTGCTATTTATGAAGAAAAAAATCTCTCTAAAGCCGCATTACGAATGAATGTGAGTCAACCCGCGGTTAGTAAAGCACTTAAAAGGTTACGCGAAATTTATAATGATCCTTTATTTCATCGTAATACAACGGGTGTTGAACCAACGGTATTTTCTAGCGATATTTACCCGGCAATGTCGGCTGCATTAAAAAATTTTACATCGACATTATCGGCATCACGAGAGTTTGATCCTAAAATATCGAATCGTATCTTTTCTATTGCTGTTGTATCTACCGTGAGTTATTCATTGATACCTAAATTAATGAAACAAATTCGCTTGTGTGCGCCCAATATATCATTAGAAGTTCACCCGCAATTTACTGAAGATCTTGAGTCTGATTTGCGTTTGCAACGCTATGACTTAGTGATTGATATGGCACTTAGAGGGCGTACTGTTTTAAAGTCAGAAGTTATTTATACCGAGAGCTTGCGGGTTGTTTGCCGTGAAAATCATCCTCGTATTGGTGATTCTATTTCATTAGCCGAATTTTTAAGTGAAGAACATGTTGCAGCTTCTCGTTGGCATAGCCGCAGTAGTTTGTTAAATGCAGATGATATTAGTGAGCTTGAGGCAAGAAATATTGTTATAAGAGCGGCTGGTGCTTTTGAAATGATGCCTATTATTGGGTCAACAGATATGATTGGCATGTTGCCACAATCGGCTATTGATGATTTAGGTTCATATTATAAACTGAAAGCGTTAGATTTACCTTTTGAAGGTCAACAACATGATTTATGTACGATTTGGCACCCAAGTCGAACTGCGGAGAGTGGCCATCGATGGTTAAGACAGCAAATAAAAAAAGCAGCATTAAGTGAATAATGCTGCTTTGTTATTTAAAGCGTTTTATTGTTATTTACGAGGTTGATATAAATTCAGAAGTTAGTTTTTGATCACTTCCGTTAATATCTGCCCTGTTGCGCCGCTAGGTTGTGTAATGCCTAAGATACTTGATAGTGTCGGGGCAATATCATAAGGCGTGATCTCACGGCTAATCTGTTTATCATCAATATTGTATCCCGCGAAGATCACCGGTACATAGGTGTCATAACGCCACGGTGAACCATGAGTAGAGGCGATAGTTAAGCCATCCATGTCATTGATAAAGTTTCGTGGCTGGTAAACGATATAGACATCACCTGAACGTGCTGGGTGATAGTTATTTTTAACCAACTGCATAGTATGCGTATTCGGTACTTGGTTTTTCTCTATATCAGTACTGGTAACGGCGTATGCAATTCCGTTTATTTTTAACAGTTCTTCTGCAACCACCATCTGAACTTTTTCAAGCGAGACGCCTTTCTTTTTTATGACGTTATGGTTTAGGTAAATATAAGGCTGAGCATACAAACGAATGGCATCCTCTCCTAAACTAAATTCAGTTTTTAAACGTGTCAGTAATTGAGGGGAGATTAATTGTTTTTGATCAAAGGTGGCTGGTTGGTGGCCCCCTAATGCATTAACAACCGCTGGTGCTTCTGATGCACCGTGATCGGCAGATAAAACAATCAGGGTATTTTCTAATCCAACCTGTTGATCAATATTCTTTAAAAGCTTGGCAATGGTTTTATCCAATCGAATTAAGTTATCTTCTGTTTCTAAGCTCGTCGGGCCGTACATGTGAATGACATAATCGTTAGATGAAAAGCTTACCGATAAATAATCAGGAAACGTCCCTTTGCCTAAGTTTTCTTGTTTTAATAATGTGCTCGCAAAGTTCTCGGTGAGTTCATCACCCGCAGGGCTTACTGTTAGCGTGGTGCTGTAATATTTATTGTCGACTGAGCTATATGGGTGAGGGAAAGTGCGTTTAAACCCATCGAGGTCAACTTTATAGTCTGGATTGCTCTCTTTAACCGTGTATTTCTCTGGGGGAAGAGAGAGCTCCCAACGTGTATTTGAATATTGCTCAGCCAGTTTTTGTTGATTCCAATCTGTTACCCATTGTGGGTATTTATCGTAATAATAATTGCTGGTAACAAATTCTGATTGTGCTTTTGAGAACCAAAAGGCTTTGCCTAGGTGGCCTCCCAATGAAATAGCGCCTCTATCTTTTACTGATACTGAAAATATTTTCGATACGCCATTATTTGAAATTGCTAATTCATCACTAAACGTTGTCGCCAGAATTGGATCTGGTGATCGTCCATCTTTGGTGGCTATTTTTTGGGTAGGATCTATTTCTGTTGCTTTATTGACGCCAGCACCGGCGTTTAACATTTGGTAATTGCCGTCTTCGACATTATAAACCAAGCGTTCTTTATTACGGTCGTACCAAACATTACCCACCATGCCATGAACACTCGGGGGAGCACCCGTAGCGAGAGATACGTGGCCGACAATGGTTTCAGTATTGCCGTGTTGATAATATGCATTGGTATAATAAGTGCCATTATCCATTAAATAACGAAAACCATCGTTACCAAAATTGGCTTTATAGCGTTCAAGTAAATCACCTCTTAGTGCATCAACCGTAATTTGTACTACCAATTTAGGTTTTGGCGGGGCTGCGAGAGAGGTTATTGGAATAAGTAACGCACTTGTGAGCGTTATATAACATAATATTTTATATTTCATGATGGATTCCTTGCCAATATACGCGGGGAGCGTGTTATTTTTTTATGTCTTTTACTAAACGTAGTCCTATATCTGACATGATGATAGATTGGCTTGCAAAATCACGACGGTAGTTTTCAGACTCTTTGGCGTTATAAGAAAAACTGCTACCACGGACTGATTTATGGGCTAATCCACTGGCTTCTTGACGCGAATTTGTTGGGTTATCTTGTGGAGAATAACGATAAAAATTATCATCATACGCATCACTTACAAATTCTCCGACATTGCCTGTCATGTCGTATAATCCTAGTTCATTGGGTTGTTTTATACCAACTGGATGGGCTTTGTTTTGTGCGTTTTTTGAATACCACGCGACAGTATCAATATTGTTTGAACCACTATAAATATACCCTTGGCTTAATTGTCCACCACGCGCAGCATATTCCCATTCAGCTTCCGTAGGTAAACGGTATGTCTCCCCCGTGATTTGGTTGAGTTTTTTAATGAAATAATTGGCTTGTTGCCAGCTTAAATTGTTCACCGGAATATTGGGGGATTGGAAATAGCTTAAAGATGATCCCATGATCGATTCAAATAATTGTTGGGTGACTTCAAACTTAGCAATATAGAAATCATTGAGGGTAACAATATGCGTTGGTTTTTCTGATTTTTTAGCTTGGTTTGAATCTGAACCCATTAAAAAGTTACCGCCATCAACGCGAACCATATCTTGATTTATTTGCTGAGCAATAGGGTGTGGTGGCGTTTTGGTACAACCTATTAAAAATGCACTTAGTAACATTAATGTTAATAATATTTTTGTTTTTGTAAAAAAAGAAGCTATAAACATGATGTTCTCAACAGTAATGATTGTCCGTTTATTATACAGTTAAAGAACTTTCTAAATTGGAATAATACATATAACTAATTTGTTTGTTCTTTTTGTTTATTATGAAGTTAGAACTTATATCGTGGTTTGATTTAATAGATGGATTCGTCTATTTATTAAATAACTTTGTACTATTAATTTTGTTATAAAATAGGGATTTAAATGATTATTACTCAAGGGCCTCAGTACCAAGGTAAAGCCTCAAAGCGATTACATGTTATGGCAAAACCCATTGGGGCTGTGTGTAATATCGATTGTACGTATTGTTATTATTTGAGCAAAGAAGACTTACTTGACTATAAAAAAGGGTGCTCTCCACAAATGGATGACGCGACTCTAGAAACCTATATTCAGCAATATATTGAAGGCCAAAATACCCCTGAAATTATTTTTTCATGGCAAGGTGGTGAGCCGACATTGCTAGGTTTAGATTATTTTAAAAAGATTGTGGTATTGCAGCAAAAATATCAACCTGAAGGCATTATTATCTCCAATGACCTTCAAACCAATGGCACATTATTAACCCCACAATGGTGTGAGTTTCTGGTGGAAAATAATTTCTTGGTTGGATTGAGTATTGATGGTCCTGAGTTATTACATAATGCGTATCGTACCAATAAAGCGGGTCGAGGAACGTTTAAGCAAGTGATGAAAGCGGTAGATTTATTACATCAATACGGTGTGAGATTTGCCACATTAACGTGTGTTAATAACCTCACTAGCCGTAATCCTCTTGATGTGTACCGTTTCTTACGTGATGTGGTTAAATCACCTCAAATGCAGTTTATTCCGATTGTAGAACAAAAAAGTTTTCGAACTGTCGCCCCTCAAACTGAACAAACCAGTGCTCAATTACGCCAAGGTGATAAACGTTTAATACCCGGCAACAAACAATCGATTATGGAACCATGGTGCGTGTCTGATCAAGCATGGGGAGATTTCTTAATTGCTGTGTTTGATGAGTGGGCTCAGAACGATGTAGGTAAAGTGTTTGTTCAATATTTTGAAGCCAGTGTTGAAACATGGATGGGGCGTAAAAACCCATTATGTACACTAGGTGAAATTTGTGGCAAAGGTTTGGCGATGGAACACAATGGTGATGTGTTCTCTTGTGATCACTACGTTTATCCTGAATATAAAATTGGCAATATTCACCATCAGAAATTAGATGAATTGGCTTATAGCCGTAAGCAACAACAATTTGGGTTTGCAAAAGCGAAAACCCTGACAACGCAATGCCAACAGTGTGAGTATAAGTTTGCCTGTCATGGTGAGTGTCCTAAAAATCGATTCATAAAGACTAAAGACGGTGAGCCTGGGTTAAATTATTTGTGTGCGGGTTGGCAAAAATTCTTTGCTCACGCGGATAAATCGATTGCTTA
The DNA here is from genome assembly GCF_003026395.1 of Photobacterium iliopiscarium. Taxonomy (GTDB): domain Bacteria; phylum Pseudomonadota; class Gammaproteobacteria; order Enterobacterales; family Vibrionaceae; genus Photobacterium; species Photobacterium iliopiscarium. Next base: position 609,147 of record NZ_PYOO01000001.1, read on the forward strand.
TATATTGAATATGTTAGGGCATTCGGTGCAGCAAGGTAAATACAGTGATGCAAAGCGATTAGAAGCACAACGGGCGGCGGTTTATCATACTAAATTTTAATATAGTCCACTGTTTAATGAATAAGGCGGATAAAGAAGACGATAGTATGGAGTGTTACCCGTGATGAATAAGATCAAGAAATATGCAGCGATAGGATTAATGAGCGTGTTGAGCTTTTCTATTTCATCTTATGCTGCAACCGAGATGGCACCTACAAATCAAGTGCAGAATATGCCGATTGAACAACAATTGGCATATGTTGCTCAAAATAAAAATGAAACCGTTATAAAACGTGCCGAGGCGTTACGTCAATTGGCTCGTTACCCAAATCAAAACAGTTTGGTTGCGGTTGCGCGGGGGTTAAAAGACCCCAGCCCTGTTATTCGTGAAGCGGCGATTACGGGATCGAAATTATATAAATTTGAACATCGGTGGCGAATGCTTACGCCGCTTTTAAATGATGCTGAATTTAATGTGCGGATGGCTGCGACTGTTAATTTGTTGCGTAATTACCAGACGATGAATGTCGATCAAAAACATAATTTTGAAGCGTCATATCAGGATCTTGTCGCGTATTTACAGCGTCAACCTGATCAGCAATTGTTATTGGCAGATGCCTACCGTTGGCATGGTGAGTGGAAAAAATCCGAGGTTATTTATCAGCGATTAGTGAAAATTGACCCGAAAAATAGTCAAATTTGGCTTAATTTATCTGATAACTATCGTGCTCAAGATCAAGATGAAAAGGCTTTGGTTGTTTTAAATAATGCAATTAAACAATTACCGCAAGAAGCGAGTCTATATTATGCAATAGCATTGACTCAAGTACGGTTAAATCAAAAAAAATCAGCGGCTGAATCAATGACGATAGCCACTACGTTGGCGGATAATAATAGTTATTATTGGTATCTTAATGGTGTATTACATCAAGATTTTGATTTAACTGTAGCGATAGCATCATTTGAAAAAGCCTATTTGATTTCGGGATCACCAGAACAATTGTATGCCTTGTGTGATATTTATATTAGACATGGTAATGAAAAAGCGGACGCATGTATTGCTGACTTAGCCAAAGTGGCACCAGAGTCGGTGATTAAACAATTAAAGCACAATCGTAAAGAATGATTTTCTTTGTCTCTGTGACGTTTAAATTATATTACGATTAAGAATAAGGGAAATATAGACATCAATTTATTTAAAAACTTGTTGATATATTTTTAAATAAATTAAGTAATAAGGTAATTAAAAATAACAGATAAATAATTTCTTAATTACTACAAATAAAACAAAATTAATTTTAAATAGAATAATAAACAAATTGTATCATGTTTTATATTTTTTATGTTTTATTGAAATATTATAAATAATTCTGTTTTGGAATTATTGTATTGGTTTTTTCAGAGATTACACCATTAATTTATTCCTCCACAGATTAAATTCAATCAATTGCAAAATATTACTTTATTTATTTTTTTGTTTAAATAATATGCATCGCTCTTCTTATATCTCAGCGAAAAATAAATGAAAAATAAAGCACTATTAGCCTTAATGATCTCAACAGCGTTATTTTCTGGACAATCTCAAGCAGCAGCACCGGGTAAACCAACTATTGGTTGGGGTGATTATAAATTTTCACTTGTAGAGCTTAATCGTGATGAAATTGCTTACAGTAAAATTGTAAAAGCGCTACATGATGAAATAACTGTTGATGTTTCATGGGATGCTTATTCAGGCGAGCCAGCAACCACAGCACGAGTATTAATTAATGGCTCTGAAGTTTGGATAGGTGATGGTGCTGCAAAGTCTGCTTCATTTAAAATGAATAAAGGCGGTCGTTATAAAATGCAAATTGAACTGTCTAATAAAGATGGTTCTGTTGTTTCAGATGAGAAATTACTGCTTATTGCCGATACTGATGGTAGCCATTTAGAGCCATTAAAAACGGAATTTATTGAAAATAATAAAGCTTATCCAAACACAACTAATAAAGTTGTTGGTACTTATTTTGTTGAATGGGGTGTTTACGGTCGTAAATATACCGTTGATATGCTACCCGCTAAAAACCTAACACATATTTTATATGGTTTTGTACCAATGTGTGGTGGTGATGGGATTAACGACAGTCTTAAAACCATTAGCGGTTCTTTTGAAGCATTACAAAAAGCGTGTGCAGGCACTAATGATTTTGAATTAGCTATTCACGACCCGTGGGCTGCGATTCAAAAAGGCCAAACAGGTGTTGCTGATTGGTCTGATCCGTATAAAGGTAATTTTGGTCAGTTAATGGCGTTAAAACAAGCCAATCCTGATCTGAAAATTTTGCCATCTATTGGTGGTTGGACATTATCTGACCCATTCTTCTTTATGGATGATGACGCTAAACGTGCCACTTTTGTTGCTTCAGCAAAGCGTTATCTACAAACATGGAAATTCTTCGATGGTTTAGATATCGATTTTGAATTTCCTGGTGGTGAAGGTGCAAATCCAGCGCTTGGTAATAAAGACAAAGACGGCAAGACATATAACTTAATTTTAAAAGATTTACGTACGATGTTGGATGAATTATCCGCCGAGACTGGTCGTAAATATGAACTGACTTCAGCCATTAGTGCAGGTCCAGATAAGATTGCAGTTATTGATTATAATGAATCTCAGCAATACTTAGATAATATTTTTGTGATGTCTTATGACTTCTATGGTGCTTTTGATTTAAATGATTTAAACCACCAGACGGCATTACATAAATCGAGCTTAAAAGAAGAAACTAAATATTATACGTCGCTAGGTATTGATGCGATGTTAGCCCAAGGCGTTGAACCTAAAAAATTAGTGGTTGGCGTTGCCGCGTATGGACGTGGTTGGACGGGTGTGAGTGGTTATACTGAAGGCAATCCATTTAGTGGTAAAGCCACTGGACCAATTAAAGGTACATGGGAAAATGGCGTTTTAGATTATCGTGATATTGCCAATAATCATATGGGTGAAGGTTGGACTTATAGCTATGATGAACAAGCTGAAGCCCCATATCTTTTTAACGCATCATCTGGTGATCTCATCACTTATGATAATGCTCGCTCAGCAATCGCTAAAGGTAATTACGCCCTTAAAAATAATCTAGGCGGTGTTTTTTCTTGGGAAATTGATGCTGATAATGGCGATATTCTAAATGCAATGCATGAAGGCCTTGGGCATGGTAATACTACACCGCCAGTAGAACCTGAAAATCAAGCGCCAGTTGCTCATGCGGGTGCTGATATTACCGTTATAGGTTCTCGTACTGTGATCCTTGATGGTACGAAGTCTTATGATCCTGAACGTGAAATATTGACTTATCAGTGGCAACAAACTGCGGGTAATAAGGTTGCTATTGTTAATGCAGATACAGCAAAAGCTGAGATTGATGTTACTGCGACAGAAAGCGATCAAGAATACACCTTTGTATTAACCGTCACTGATATTGAAGGGTTAACGGCAACTGATTCAATTGTTATTGCTCATACACCTCAACAAGAAAATCATGCGCCAGTGGTTACTTTAGATCGTTTATATAAAGTAAAATCTGGAGAAACCCTCAATATTACAGCACAAGCAACAGATGCTGATAATGATGCTTTGATTTTTGATTGGACTATTCCAACTGATTTAGCTGTTATTGGTAGCCATAATGCTGAAACTATTACATTAAAAGCGCCTCAATTAGAGCAAGATACAACATATGAAATTGTTGTTAGCGTAACTGATGGTGAACTTGATGCCCAAGCTAACAGTGTAATTACCGTTGCAAAAAAAGTGGGTGGTGATGTTGTTGATCCGGAAGAAGGTCAATACCCTGCATGGAATAAAGCAACAATCTATACAACTGAAACGGTCAGCCATAATGGACTTGTTTATCAGTCAAAATGGTGGAATCAAGCAAGTGAACCAACACCAAGTAATGAAACATGGAAATTAATCAGTGATGTACAGCTTGGTTGGGATACAAATATAGCTTATAGCGGTGGTGATATCACAACGCATTTGAACGCCTCATGGGAAGCTAAGTGGTGGACAAAAGGTGATGAGCCGGGTAAAGCAGATGTATGGGTAAAAGTAAAATAAGTCATCTTTATTAATCGAGACACGGTGAAATAACAATGTTGTGTTATTGCGATTAATGGGATCAAAAAGCCGAGTGTTTAAAAACACTCGGCTTTTTATTTTAATGATAAAAGGTAAATTAACAGATAAAAACACAAGATAGTGAATATTGAAGGCTGTTGATTGTCGACAGATTAATATTATTCTATATCAGTCGTTATTATGCTTTTTTAGGGGTGCCAATAATTGCGCCCATAATTACACCATAGATAAGATGACCCATCAGAGCAATCATCGCCGCAGGGAAACTATCGAAAAATAGACCTTTGCCTGCCATTGGAACAATAACGATCATTGCAACTAAATAAATGGGTAATAAATAAAGTAAACCTTTTAACCAACCTGGCCCTGGAATTCGGTTATAACCCAGAAGTAAATAACTGATTGGAAATAAAATGGTTCCCATAACGAAGTGAATCATAACACCCACATTTTCAGGACTATGTATCATTCCTGCAATCATTTTGCCGATATTCATTGGAAATCCAATAATATGGGGTGCTATAAATTGTCCCATAACGGTAAATACAATCGTGCCAATAAAGCCACCGAGAAGGGCTTTGATAAGGTTATTTTTAAACATAATAAAGACTCTAATTCTATGCGATGATATAGGGCTATAAAATTTTCATTTAAGCCATAATATTGTAATTTATAAAGTATTGAGTATTGATAGTGATAAATGAACATGGGCCAATGCATGTTCATTTATCATATAACTCAACTATTTTAGTTTTATATTATTGCTAATCGATTAATTTTTAAAAGGTACAATATAAAATGACCAATAAGATAAGACCTTATTTTTCTAGGTATTCTTGTATCATTAATCGTCCGCGGTGAATCCTGCTTTTGACTGCCATTCTTGTTAGTAATAACTTATCAGCAATTTCACCAATCGATAACTCTTCTAAATCTCTCAATAATATGACAGATCTGTATTTCTCTGGTAGTGAATGAATAGCGGCAATGATATCTAATCGTAATTCAGGGCTAGAATAATAAGAAAATAATTCATGATAATCTTCTGGTAGTTCATCTAAATTGTTATTTGATTTCATTAGCTTAGAGCACTCTCTTTTGATAATGATTAATAACCATCCAGGAAATGCTTCTACCGTTTTTAACGTCCCTATTCGTCGCCAAATAATAGCTAAAGACTCTTGGACTGCATCATCGACATCATTAGATGTACATTGTTTAAAAGCCATTTTCTTTAGTGTTGGTTGCCAGTCAATAAGCAGTTGTTCTGTTGCTTCTGAGCTTCCTTGTCTGGCCGCCTCGATTAGTTCATTTCTATCCATAATTGACGTTCTTTCTCATACAATGATTCAATATGTTTGGTGCTTTTTTGAGCAATGAGTCCAAATGTGGTTCCCCATGCAATGTGAGCAAGGTACACCGTTAATGGAAAAGCAATTGGCGCAAATTCTTGGCCAAAATAACCAACACCTAATATATTCATTACTGGGCTTAGCATAAAAGTAGTTGCTACAGTTATTGAATATAATGTGGCAAGCCACCATTTACCTTTGCCAAAAAGAACTAAATAGATGAATGTGAATCCAATACCATTCCAAAAATGATCACTCCAGCCAATTAAATTTGACCACCAGTTGGGTCCGATCATAAATTGATTGGTTAATTTAACACCCATAAGCATCGGTAAGTCCCCGGGCATGGCATTAAAATAACTGAAGCCAATACTTCTTACAATCTCCATGGCGATGGTGCCAATAATACCGGCCATAATAGATAGCATCATTATATTCATCAGTTGTTTATTTGGTGCTATGGCTGAATAAGCCAGAATGCTGAACCAAATAATCACGGCAGGTAATATTGCGTAAATACCTAACCAGTGGAATGTATACATTCCGGTTGCTGAGAGTGTAAAAGCTAAAGGTGATATTGAGGCTGCCATTAAGGCTACTAACATCACTATAGTATTACGATTATTTAACAATCTTAGTAGCCTCATGGGGTCTGCTCCTAGTTACGTGATGCTTGAACAGCAATATCCATGATTTTCTTTTCAAGCATTTTGCCTGGCATTTGTAACTTAGGTGAAATCATTGTTAATTGTTGTGCTGGGTTAAACCAACCAATTGATGTTTTGTGGTTTTGCTCCCAAACATATAAACGTACTGGTACAACAGCACCCGCTGCTGGGAACATACTAAAAAGCTTTTTACCTGATTGTGGGCTACCGATTAAAAAGCTTTGTGCTCCTTCCATTTTCAATCCGGTCATTGACATCACTTTCGCTTGATCTATTTTCCCCATTACCATCATTTGGTTGTTTGTTGCTGCTTCTTGTATTGCTTGAGTTGTTTCAGCAAATGATTGTTGTGAAGCTACAGTCATAAATGCGTTTACAGGCGCGGCTACTGCACTTTGGCTAGCGATAAATAGAACAGAAGACATCAGTGTTGTTAGCAGAATATTTTTAGTTTTCATTAGATTTAATCCTTAAAGTAGAGACAAGATATTTTGTTTCTACTTTAAAGAGGCTAAAAATTTCAAAAAGGATTCAAAATATTTTAAATAAATTTAATATTAATATTTATCAATTAGTTACGATTTTTGTAAATCTGATTATTAAGAGAGCGTAATAGAAAGTAGTCACTTAATAATGGGTTAACAATCCGGTGGTGCGTGATCATTATTATCATAAGTGCATAATATGGATGAATGGATTATCTTGGAGGTGATTATAATTACCAGTGATGAGGTTCACAGTTTCATTAAAAAAATGGCTGCTTAATTGTTACATTAATGGCTAAAAATGGTTACAAACGTTACATAAAGATTGTTTTTTCTGCGACTATTTTGTTTTTGGATAGAGGATCGCATTACTTCTCTTTGTGGGGGTGTTTTTTGGTATCAACATCACATGGATTTTGTAAGAAATAATAATAAAATGCTTATTTGATAATGTTATTAATAGTTGAATTTTATATTCCTTTTAGGTCTTATTTTTATAGTGTGATATTCCTTCCTATATAAGCTCTTTTTTTAATAAAAAGTGTTTCAAAATGTTTCCGTCATTTTTTTGTGCTCTATTTTAGTAAAATAATAAACGTGATTTACCTCAATTTTAGTTGTTTTTTTTACCTTTATTATCCACCGCAATTGCAGAGTACGGGTTGTATTCTGCCCACAAAAAATAGCTGTACGAATAATTATAAGATGCAGCTCATCATTAAATCTCGGGGGATTTTAAATGATTAAACAATCGACGGTAGCAAAAAAAACCTTATTAGCAGTGGCTGTGAGTTCGTTAATGTTTACTGCTGGGTGTAATACTGATGATAATGTAAATTCAATCAGTGAAGAGAAAGAAAAGCCACAAATCGCATTGAAATTTAAGAATATTCTTGATCGAACGGGTACGCCTCAACATTTAGTTGAAGTGGGTGTTGGTGGTCATATGGCGTATACACCACTGCATGATGACGGTGCATGGCATGGACATTTATTACCGGATTTAAAAGCACACCCTGAAAATAAAGGTGGCTTTGGTGCGACAGCTATCACTGAAGAATATAATACCTCTGTCGCTGAATACTTTGATAAGTTATCGATATTAAAAGCGGGTCAACCCGTAGATTTTAGTGCGGAGGCTCATAGTATTCCGGGCGCATTAATTCAAACAATGACAGCCGACGGTATTAAGGTTGAAATGAAGTTACAGTTTGTATCTTCACGCTCATCGATTGTTGAAACGATTATTACTAATACGACGGGTGAAAATTTAGAACTCGTGTGGGACGGTAAACTGGTTGACGGTTATTATGCCAAAGATGGTAAACCTGATCCTAAATACAAGTCTACGGTTGCTGAACAACTCCCTAATTTGACCCGTGTAATGACATCGAATGATAGCGGTGACATTGATATTGCCTTTGGTAAAGAGCGTGAATCATGGATGGTTCGTACTAGCGGTAGTTCTGCATTTAATATTCATCGTAATATAGCGACTACAACCCATGTTAATGGCCTTGAATATCAGTCTGTTGCTGAAATTGGCGCGGAGCCAACTCATACGTTATATACCGTCTTTAGTCACACTCTAACGGCTGCTGAGTGGCAACAAGAAAAAACAGTAGTGAGCGATATTCTACAACACCCTATTCGTTATATGAATGCAACGACTGAGCGTTGGGAGCAATATCTTCAACATGGCTTAGTAAATAAAAATGCCACCGTAGATCAAGAACGTGTAGCAGTGAAAGCAATGGAGACATTGACCGCTAACTGGCGTAGTCCTGCTGGCTTTGTTAGCTATGATACGGTGACACCATCGGTTACTGCACGTTGGTTCTCTGGTAACTTAACATGGCCGTGGGATACATGGAAACAAGCGTATGCGATGGCACATTTTAACCCTGATTTAGCGATGAATAACATTCGTACCGTGTTTGAACATCAAGTAAAAGCCGATGATATATTACGTCCTTACGATAAAGGCTATCTACTGGATGTGGTTGGTATGAACATGTCTAAAGAGCGTGGTGATGCGCTGGGTTTAACTGAAATGAATGATTCACAGTCATGGAATGAACGTAATACTAAACCATCATTAGCGTCATGGGCGGTGTGGGAAGTTTATACAACCTTAAAAGATAAATATAACCGTGCTGATGATGCTCAAGCGTGGTTGGATGAGATGTATCCTAAGTTGGTTGATTACCATAACTGGTGGTTAACAGCGCGAGATACCAATAATAATGGTATTCCTGAATATGGCGCTGCGGTTGATCCTGCACATACAACTGAAGATGGTCAGTTAATTTATGAATATAAAACAGCGGCCGATCCTGATAAATGGATTTCAGCTAAAGGTATTGCTGAATATAATAAATTATTAGAGTCATTCGATTACATTGATATCCATAGCCCAGCACAAACCGCTGCATCATGGGAATCTGGGCGTGATGATGCTGCGGTGTTTGGTTTTATTGATACTATTGCTGATGCTCAAGGTCTAACTGACCTTAGTGAAATTGCACTTATTGATCAGCTTGGTCGTTATGCTCATAAACAACATGGGTTTGATAATACTTATGCTGTGAATGGTGAAAAAGTAACGTATGCCAATACGAGTGAAGATAATACGGCTAAATTAAACCAAGCGAAGAAAGATTGGCAGGTTAAATTTAGCGAAAACCGTGATGATAGTGGTCAATTAGTGGGTTATTCACTAATGCAAGAATCTGTTGACCAAGCATCATACTGGTACAGCGATAATAAATTCTTAGCACAAATTGCAACAGCATTAGGTCGTAATGATGCTGCGGCTGATTTTACTGCAAAAGCAGCAGAAACGAAAAAGTACATTAATCAATGTATGTTTGATCGTAATACTGGTTTTTACTACGACATTAATATTAATGCGACAGAAGCGGCACAATTAAATAATGGTTGTGCGGGTAACCCGATTGTTGCGCGTGGTATGGGGGCGGAAGGTTGGTCGCCACTGTTTAATGGTGCTGCTGATGAGATGACTGCCGCTGCCGTTGTGAAAAACATGATGGATACCGCTAAATTTAATACTAAAGTGCCATTAGGAACAGCGGCAAAAGATAATCCAGCGTATGGCGCAGATATTTATTGGCGTGGCCGAGTGTGGGTTGATCAATTCTACTTTGGTGTTAAAGGCATGACGAACTATGGTTATACCGCACAAGCGAATGAGATGGTTAATAAGCTGTTTAACAATGCGGAAGGCCTAACCCTTGATCGTCCAATTCAAGAGAACTACAACCCAGAAACGGGAGCCGTACAAGGCGCGAATAATTTCTCTTGGAGTTCGGCGCACTTATATATGCTTTATAATGATTTTCTAAAATAGGGTAATCAAGTTTTATTGAATACAAGCTTGATTGAGTAAAAGCAGGGTACTTTTCCCCTTGTATCCCTTAAATCACGCCAATACATGTTTGTGTATTGGCGTTTTTTATATGGATAATTTTACGATGATTAATCGATTAAATTTTGGGCTTTTAAATACGCGAGGATCATTAATGTTGCACTTGAGCTAATCTCGATATCATTACTGTTGATCCATCGAATTTCTTCAATTTCAGCTGCGGGTAATAAGTCGCCATTATATTCAGCGTAGTAGCATGTCATGTTAACCATTACACCTTGTGCTTTACCATGGGCTTGTGCTTGAAAACTATCGGCATAGCAGAGTGATTTAGGCACAAGATCAACCGATAACTCTTCTTGTATTTCACGAATTAATGCTTGAGCATCCGTTTCGTCTGCATCACGTTTTCCACCAGGAATATAATAGAGTGATTTCCCATATGAGCGCACTGCAAGTAATTTACGTTGGTCAATATGAAGCCAGGCAAGCTTATCAATAGGTTGAGGTATGTTCACCGTATTTTCCTTTATTATGACGAGTGTAACTGCTTTTTTAAATACAAAAAATGGCCACTATTATATCAATCTATGTTTGCATTAATAATTTAAATCAAATTGTTTAGAAGCATGTCTATTAATTATCTTTGTAGGCATAATCGTCGCCTTTAATGGAACAATGATCGCCACGGTTGGCTTTATGCTTACCAGTGTCTCTCACCATCAATGTGCTGGTAGTTTATGTAATCGTTATGAAACATTAGGAATACTCCATAATGAAATTTCGTTTAACCAGTACCAATTATATATTACTCGTTGCTGTTTTTTTTGCTGCTGTACAAAATATTGCTTTATGGGAACATTTAAACGAATTGTTTTCAAAAAGCAGTACTAATGATGTGGTTTTTATTGCGACTATTCCGCTATTTATTCTTGCGGTATTAAATATCATTTTTAATTTATTATTGTGGCCATGGTTACAGCGGCCTTTGCTTGCGGTATTGATCTTTATATCAAGCCTAGTGACTTATGCTATGTGTAGCTACGGGGTGTATTTTGATCATGGTATGATTGTTAATGTATTTGAAACGAATCCGGCAGAAGCAGGCAGTTATTTCTCTATTGCCGGTGTTATGTGGATAGTCGTGATTGCTATTCTTCCTATAATTATATTGTGTCGAATTAAGGTTGTTTATCGTTCTGTAGTAAAAGAATTAATTGCCCGCAGTCTAAGTATTATTGTTTCACTATTAATTATTGTTATTATTGCGGCGGGTTATTATAAGGATTATGCGTCATTAGTACGTAATCACTCTGAAATTAAAGCGCTGATTAATCCGACCAATTATATTTCAGCTACTTTTCGTTATGCAAAATATCAGTTGATTGAAGCTAAAATGCCATTTACTCAGATTGGATTAGATGCCAAGAATACCCATCAAGGTGATAAACATAATGTTGTTATAATGGTGGTTGGTGAGGCTTCTCGTTCAATGAATTATTCATTAAATGGGTATGATAGGGATACTAACCCTGAGTTATCCAAGCATAATGTCATTAGTTTTTTAAATGTAAAATCGTGCGGTACAGCGACAGCGGTATCACTACCTTGCATGTTTTCTGTGATGAACAAATCCAATTACAATGCGATAACGGCTCGTCATCAAGATACTGCCATGGATGTTTTACAGCGAGCTGGTATTAATGTGTCTTGGAAAGATAATGATAGTGGTTGTAAAGGGGTGTGCGATCGGGTTAAGCATATTGTGATCAATGCTGATGATGATCCTAAACTTTGCCGTGATGGTAGTTGTTATGATGCGGTGTTACTTAAAAATTTACAGACACAAATTGATACGGCTAAGCAAGATACATTAATTGTGCTGCATATTATTGGTAGCCATGGCCCGACATATAATGATCGCTATCCACCTGAGTTTAAAGTGTTTAAGCCAACCTGTAATACCAGTAACTTGCAAGCATGTAGTCGTCAACAGGTCACCAATACTTACGATAATACGATTTTATATACTGATCATATTTTAAGCAGTGTAATTAATATGCTTAAACAAGATGACAGTAAAGCTAACACCGCGATGATTTATATGGCGGATCATGGTGAATCATTAGGTGAAGATGGGGTCTATTTACATGGGTTGCCGTATTCCATTGCGCCAAAAGAACAAACGACGGTGCCATTAATTTTATGGTTGTCACCTGCTTATCAACACAGTCAGCATATAAATCGTCAATGTTTACAACGTGAAGCTGTGGCTGGTGGTTTTTCACAAGATAATTTGTTCCATTCATTGTTGGGAATGATGGATGTTAAAACAAAAGTTTACGATGCTAAATTAGACATATTTGCTCAGTGTCGACAGTAGTGTTTTTTGACGAAATAAAAAGTAAAAGTGACCATAAGAATACTTTTACTTTTATTTAGTTGCTTAAAAGGTATTATTTGTCGCAAGTGAGTCATTTACTTACAATAAAAATAAAGAAAGAGAGATAACGATGAAACCTGGGGCTACGGGATTACAACGAATTATTGATGCGACTGGATATTCGATGCAGGGTTTAAAAGCAGCATGGATTAATGAAGCAGCTTTTCGACAAGAGAGTATTTTATTAGTTGTGATGACAGTTATTTCGTTTTTTATGCCAGTAACAAAACTTGAACGACTAATGATGATTAGTTCATTATTTATTGTTGTTATTGCAGAATTGGTTAATTCAGCGATTGAAGCAGTAGTTGATCGTATTGGGCCTGAACATCATGAATTGAGTGGTCGTGCTAAAGATATTGGTTCGGCGGCCGTTTTTGTTGCGTTAGTGATGGTGGCTATTATTTGGGGCAGTATTTTATTTTTATAGTCACTCTTTAATCGAGTTATAAATTAACGCCAGTATTTTTGATTATTAAAATACTGGCGTTTTTTATGCTATTACGTAGCTATCATATTACGTGACTATCATATTGCATGATTTATTGTTTCTGGGTTGCCCAAAGATGCAATAAATCTGTCGCAATCGTGGCGGCGGCTAATGCCGTAATATCTGCATGATCATACGCAGGGGATACTTCAACTACATCCATACCTATTAAATTAATACCTTGTAACCCACGAATGATTTTCAGGGCTTTATCTGATGTTATGCCGCCACAAACTGGCGTACCAGTGCCTGGTGCGTAAGCTGGATCTAAACAATCGATATCAAAGGTTAAGTAAACCGGCATATCACCAACGGTCGCTTTTATTTGTTCAACAAGCTGCGCCACACTCCAATCATTAGCCGTGTCAGCTGAGATAACATTAAAACCCAATTTGTTGCAATGTTCTGTACGAATACCAATTTGCACTGAATGTGTAGGATCAATTAAGCCTTCATTAGGCGCATGATAGAACATTGTGCCATGATCAAATTTACTGCCCTGATCATAAGTATCAGTATGGGCATCAAAGTGAATTAATGCCATTTTGCCAAAGTGTTTAGCATGAGCACGCAACAGCGGCAGAGTAACGAAATGATCACCACCAAAAGTAAGCAGTGTTTTCCCTTGTACTAATAAACCACTGGCGTGTGCTTCTAAGCGCTCACACATTTGACCAGCATCACCACAATCAAACACTAAATCACCACAATCAGCGATTTTAATTGATTCTAATAAATTAAACGTCCACGGCCAGCGTTTACCTTCCCATGCTAGGTTAGTTGATATTTGACGAATAGCACCCGGCCCCATACGACTACCCGAACGGCCCGTGCTTGCCATATCAAACGGCACCCCAGTAATAATTACATCAGCGTCTGATTCTATTGGTGAGAAGTTTAATGGTTGACGTAAAAAGCCAAAAGCATTGGCGTATAAAGAGTAATCTGGGTAGTTAGCGAGTGTTGCCATGATTTTCTCCAACAACAAGATAGGGCGAAGGCCCACTAAAAGTCCTATCACTACTTTTTATAGTGATAGGATGTTCTAAAATAGGGCGACTAATTGTTTAGTCTTAAATTGCGCGAACATCTTCTAGATAAGTATATCCTTCGAGCCCATCTGCTAGTTCTTTGAGAATAGCGTCACGTTCATTTTCTGCCAGATGTTGATCTGCCATTAGCTGATATTGACGTAGAAACTCATTAGCATCTAAGTGTACATAACGTAATACATCACCGACGTTATCGCCACGATTGATTTTTTCGATGTTATAACCGCCATCAGCCGTGCAGCGCACAACCGCAGTATCTGTATCCCCAAATAAATTATGCATATCCCCTAAAATTTCTTGATATGCGCCGACCATAAAGAAACCAATACGGTAAGGTTGATCGTCACTCCATGTTGGAACGGGTAATGTACTTTCAATACCTTGGTTTTCAACATATTGATCAATTGCACCATCGGAATCACACGTAATATCAAGAATAATTGCGCGACGCTCAGGGGCTTTATCTAAGTTGCTTAATGGTAAAATAGGGAACACTTGCTCAATTCCCCATGCATCTGGCAATGATTGAAATAGAGAAAAGTTTACAAAAAACTTATCGGCTAAACGTTCATGTAATTCATCCAGCAGTGGTCGGTGGGCACGGTTTTTTGCTGACAATGTTTGAGCAAGCTCATGACATAAACGTAAACTGATTTGTTCAGCCCATGCTCTATCAATAAAGCTGATCATGCCAACGGCAAATAAGGCGTGAACTTCAGCTAAATCACTTTGGTTATCATGATAAAGCTCAACCAATGAACGGTGATCTGTATGTTCGGTTAGCTCTTTCCAAGAACGCCACATATTATGCAAAATATGCGGAGCATCCTCAGCGGGGGGATTGATCGATTCTACTTTGTAACTTTCAATACCCACTACATCGGTAATTAAAACCGCATGATGAGCGGTTAGATTACGGCCTGATTCTGAAATAATACGAGGCATTGATATGTTGTATTCTTTGCAGACATCACCTAAAACATACACTACATTATTGGCGTATTCATTGATGCTGTAGTTCATAGAACAGCTGCTTTGACTACGTGTACCTTCGTAATCAACCGCTAAACCGCCACCGACATCAACGGTAGATATACCCACACCTAATTTTTTAAGTTCGGCATAAACACGACCAGCTTCACCAACGCCATTACGTACATCACGAATATTGGCAATTTGTGAACCTAAATGGAAGTGCAATAGCTGCAAGCAATTGAGCATGTCACGTTGACGTAGAGCATCAATAACAGTTAATACTTGTGATGCAGATAAACCAAATTTAGATTTTTCACCACCGCTAGCTTGCCATTTGCCTTTACCTTGAGAAGCAAGACGTGCGCGAATACCTAAGCGAGGTGTTACGCCAAGTTCCGCTGCTTCTTGTAAAATAATATTGAGCTCAGAAAGTTTTTCTAGCACGATATAGACTTCGTGACCTAGCTTTTCACCGATTAATGCTAATCGAATGTATTCTCTATCTTTGTAACCGTTACAGACAATCACTGAGCTTGCTTCTTGCGCCATTGCAAGTACCGCCATCAGTTCTGGTTTGCTGCCAGCTTCTAAGCCTAATTGACGTTGTTGTTTAGCATATTGGCTTTTTAATATTTCGCTAACCACTTGTTGCTGTTGGTTTACTTTAATTGGATAAACCGCAAGGTAATCACCTTGGTAACCATAATTTTCAATGGCTTGATTAAAAACGCTACAGAGACTATCTACACGGTGATGAAGAATGTCGGGAAAGCGGACTAAAACAGGTAATGATGCACCTGCTGCAATCAATTCATCAGCAAGTTGTGATAATCCGATAGTATTGGTTGGGTTATTAACATCGGGACGGGCGATAACAGAACCGTCTTGCGCTATATCAAAATAACCTTGACCCCAGTAAGGTGTATTGTAAACATTACGGGCATTATTAATTGTCCAATCACTCATTGTTTAATCTCTTCCTGAGCGAAAATACGCCGGCCTAAAAGTGCAGATGATAAACATCCCTGCGAGGCCGCAGTAAATATCGAAATAGTGTGATGACTGACGCGATAATGGTCAGAATAAAAGTGCTTTGTTATTGAAATCTAATGACACCATTGTAGGTGTTATAGCATTTTCAATTACAAGCTACTGGGACTACCTGAGCTGGAATCATCATTACAAGTCATGAACAAGCGGGATGTTCTTCTTGATTGATTAGGTTTGGTATTAGCGGTTGCGTTATTGCATATTTTATTGAGGCTAAAAAAAGCCCTCGAGTATAATGCAGCAAGAGTTTTCATTGTCATTACCCTTAAAGGTAGTGCTGTTACAACAAGCACAGTATGACAGGGAATAAGAGTGCCCGATGCAATCTCAGTCTACACCTCAAACCAATAATTGGGTGCGCTGCGATTAAACAATCGAATTGTTTTTAGCGCAAACAAAAAAGATTTATCGTTATCATAAAAGATGATTATTATTACGATTAAATACCCATATTGGGGAAGGCCGCTTGAGACATAAATAGCGTATTAAATAACGGTTATGGTTAATTTATTAACAATTTGTCAATGTAAATTATTGATGTAATGACAAGCCGTTTTTATTAAAAAGTAACAGAAATAAATAGTATATAATTGTAAGCATTAGTTATAAATAATGCATTTAACATGTTTGTTATATTTATACCTATAAAATTATTAATAATAGAATCGAGTGGATTCTTAGAAAGGAGTATGCAGTGGCTGGCGCAAGTTTATTAACATTACTTGATGATATCGCAACCGTTCTTGATGACGTTGCATTAATGACTAAAGTGGCTGCACGTAAAACCGCTGGCGTATTAGGTGATGATTTGGCGCTTAATGCCCAACAAGTCTCTGGTGTGCGTGCTGAACGAGAATTACCTGTCGTTTGGGGTGTTGCTAAAGGCTCATTTAAAAACAAATTAATATTAGTCCCTGCGGCATTATTAATTAGCGTTATTGCACCATGGTTAATTATGCCAATGTTATTACTTGGCGGTTTGTTTCTATGTTTTGAAGGCGTAGAAAAAATTGCAGAAAAGTTATTTTCTCATGGTGGTGAAGAGACACAACAAGCGCAGGAACAAGTAGCAACCGAAGAGATTGATTTGGTTGCTTATGAACAAGACAAAATAAAAGGTGCAATAAGAACTGATTTTGTTTTATCCGCTGAAATTATCGTGATTGCGTTAGGCACAGTACAGAATCATCCATTTTTAACCCAAGCGATTGTGGTGAGCGTGATTGCGTTTGTAATGACTGCGGGTGTTTATGGTGTTGTTGCTGGTATTGTAAAGCTGGATGACGCAGGACTGTATCTGGTTAATCACAGTAAAGGTGCAGGCTTACAGCGTAGCTTTGGTTCGCTATTAGTCAATGTTGCACCTTACCTTATGAAAACATTAGCGGTAGTGGGCACAATAGCAATGTTTTTAGTGGGTGGCGGTATTGTGGTTCATAGCATTCCACAAATACACACAGTGGTAGAACATATAGCACAGTTGGTGACTTTTACTGGTGCTCATTCGATTGTACCCCCGTTACTGAATGGCGTTGTGGGTGTGATTGCAGGTACGATTGTGGTGATTGTTGTCACTATCGTGAATAAAATTCGTGGTAAATCAGCCCATTAATTTATAGCAGTTAAAAACCTAAACCCTATAAAATAAAAAATGCCAGTGATGATAAGTCACTGGCATTTTTTGTTTGTTATTCGTTTAGATTATTACCATGTGTATTTAATACCCATGCGGTAACGCGTTTGACGATTGTCTGTTACTCGACTTTGGCTAACATTACCCACTTCTACAAATGGACGCCACATTGTGCCTTCTACTGTTTTGTAGGTGTACATTAAACGGAAATTATGTAGGTAGTTGGTGTCTTTATTATCAAATTGTGGTTGAGCTGCGCTTTCCATTTCTTTCCAAATTTGGAATTCATATTGGAAATCCCAATTATTGGTGTTGTAGCCTAACCATAGATCAACTTCTTGAATTTTTGATACGTAAGACTCACCCGCCGCATTATTCATGCTGTAGTCCCACAATTTCCACTTGTAACGACCTTGAACGCGAATACCATTATCAAAGCGATAGTTTAAACGTGCGTAAGGAACATATACGAGACCATCAGGCGTGAAATCAAGTGAAAGACCACCGATACCAACGATATTATCCGTCAGCTTTTTATAATAGAACGCTGAAAATTCAGAGCCATTCATTGTCATGCCGTCAAACATGGTATTTTGTTGGTCATTGTTATAACGCGCGTCTAATTCAAAACCAATATTTTTACCCGTATCTAAAAACGCTTTAATACGATCGCCATGACGGTTGGTACCATCACGGTACTCATGACGATATTCAATCGTTGTTTTGTAATCATTGGCATAACTAAAACTGGTTGCGGAAAAAAGGGTAGTCGCAAGGATTACTTTAGTGATGGTATTCATAGATTGTCCTTAATTAGTATGAGTTTTGTTGCGCTTTCTCTGTTCAATAGAGAAAGCGTAAAAATAATATTAAAAAGTGGTATTACGTATTGTTATTGGTACGGCTATAAATAAGCATTTGCACTGTGTGCAGGTACCGTCGTTGGTCGCCATGGATCGCCAGTGTGCTCAAGCCATGGGATTAATTCTTCATTAATTAATGTGTCGATAAGCATTGGGTTGGTGGCAGCAATATTCTCCATTTGGTATGGGTCTATTTGATTGTCATGCAACACATAAGTCAGTGGCTTACCAATTTTTCTATCAATCATTAAGGTATAACGCGGGGAGCGAATACCACGGCGTCCGTATGATTGACCGCCATAAGGCATGAAAGTATAAAATTGAGAGCTTGGTTTACTATCACCCTCAATGCCACGTAGCGTATTAGCAAAGTTAGTACCTTCAACGGTATCTGGAATCAGATCTTCCATACCCATTAAACCAAGCATGGTTGGATAAATATCAGGTGCTGAAAATAACAGATCATTTTGTTGTGGATTAAGCTTGCCAGGCCAACGGAAGATCATTGGAATGCGCATTGCTTCGTCATAATGGACATTTTTGGTTGGGTTACCATTTGATCCCATACAACAGCCGTGATCAGAGAAAAATACCACTAAAGTATCTTCTGTAAGATTGAGGCGATCTAATTCATCAACAATACGTCCAAACTGCTCATCAACCCCATTAACCATTGCCATATATTCTTTAAAGAATTGTGGTCCATAGCCTTCTTGGTAAGCGCTATCCCATTTAACATTCGGGCGGGTATTTAATTGCTGCGATGTTTTACCATTAAAGCGATCTAAGTATTTTTGTGGCACTTGATCATAAGGCGAATGCGGTGGATTCATCGAAACAACAAGCGTAAACGGTTGATCTTGTTTACGGTATTGACCATTTTCATTACGTAGATATTTAATCGCGATATCAGCTTCGTGTTCAGGGCTCCACTGATTGATTCGTAGAGGTTTATCGCGGGTTGTATCATTAGTCCAATACATTGGTGTCATGTGTTTATCGTAAGTACCGTAGGCATACCAGAAATCAAACCCATGACGGCGATCTGGGGCTGTCCAATCATTCCAATAACGCCCTTCTGCTGGGTTATTATAGCTAGGAATAAAAGGGGCTTGTGGCGCATCCAGATGCCATTTACCAATATAACCCATGCTATAGCCTTGTCTTTTAAGCACATCAGACCATGTAAGGGTATTTTTCTTAAGTTCGATACCGAAATCTTTACCGCCAAATTGGCCTTCAACACCCGTATGGCTATTACCTTGAATACCATTGCGATAAGGATATTGCCCGGTCATTAACATGCCGCGGAAAGGGGTACATAGCGGAAAATTAGAGACTGCTTGACGTAATACCGCACTTTGACGCGCAAACTTATCAATATTGGGGGTCATTGATGGATCTTGCTGCATAAAACCTAATGCTTGAGCTCGAAATTCATCAGGAAAGATAATGACTAAATTGGGCTTTTTTAATGATTTCTTCGAGCTTAATGTTGATGCAGTTGCAGCTTGGGTATAGCCGGCTGATAAGGTTGCAGCAACAGCACCACTGGCAGCCATACCTTTCAGTAATCCTCTACGTGAGATAGACATTAACGAATCCTTATTAACTGTAAATATAAACGATTGGATTATTCATCTTTGATTTGCTTCGCATCGTAAGCTAACGAAAGGTTCATGACTGTGTAAGTGATCACATAAAAGCAAATGAAAGCGAAATAATGTAATTACTTGTTTTATTGCAGTAAATATTATGGAGTTTTAGCTCTATTTTATAAATTGAAAGGATGAAAGGTTGGTTTATTGACTTTCGTTCTATATGATAGAAACACTTACGCAAGTATGCATAAGTTCCAATGAAAGATAACGAAAGAATGTGAAAGAGATCAAAAGTTTTATCTTCGTCCATTGTGGCTTTATTTTTTAGGTGTAAGCTTATTTCGAAATCAAGTGAAAGCAATTTCAGTTGATTTCACAAGGAGACAAAAGTGAAAAGTGCAATTGAAAGGCGAATGGACATTGTCAACGTGGTTAATCTAGAAGGAAAAGCCCGTGTCGATGATCTCGCTGAAAAATTTAATGTATCAAGTGTCACTATTCGCAGTGATCTGAGTTTCTTAGAAAAGAATGGTTATGTTGTGCGCTCTCATGGTGCAGCAATTCCTAACTCAGGTGTGATTGCTGAATTAACAATTCATGAAAAGCGTCGGCATAATGCGGGAGTTAAATCGCTCCTTGGTCAAGCGGCTGCCAAGCTTATTCATAATGGTGACACTGTGATTTTAGATTCAGGGACAACAACGCGTGAAATCGCAGCCAGCTTAAAAAGCATGGAAAATGTTGTTGTCATGACTAATGGTCTGGATGTGGCTATGGAGTTGGCTTCAGCACCCGGTGTTGAAGTGTTAATGTCAGGTGGCGTACTTCGTAAAGAAGCGTTATCTTTTTCGGGCTCACTAGCAGAAGCCGGCCTTAAGAACTTTCGTTTTGATAAAGTTTTTCTAGGGGTCGATGGCTTTGACTTGCGAGCAGGTATCACTACGCACAGTGAACAAGAGGCAAGCCTCAATCGTTTAATGTGTGAAATTTCTGAACAAGTGATTGCGGTTGCGGATTCAACCAAATTTGGTAAACGTAGCTGTCACATGATTCGTGAATTTGGAAATATTGATATCTTAGTAACAGATGCAGATATTCCTGAAGATTATTTAGCTGGTCTTCGTGAAATGAAAGTAGAAGTTATTATTGTCGAAAAAGAGCACTGACTGACTTAACTCCATGATCACATCACAGATGATGATTGTGGAGTTAATGAATGAACACCCTACAAACTCTCGTTCAACGTCATAAAGCAGGCGGCAACAATGGTATTTATGCTGTTTGCTCTGCACACCCGCTGGTTATTGAAGCGGCATTTTCTCAAGCGTTGGACGACAATTCAGTTTTATTAATCGAAGCGACGTCAAATCAAGTTGATCAATTTGGTGGTTACACCGGAATGACACCGATTGATTTTCGTCACTTTGTATTAGCCATGGCTGAACAATTCAATTTTCCTACCGAAAATCTTATCTTAGGTGGCGATCATTTAGGCCCTAATCGCTGGCAACACCTTACTGCAACTGATGCGATGGTGAATGCCGATGATTTAATTACCGCTTATGTTGCTGCTGGCTTTAAGAAAATCCACCTCGATTGCAGCATGTCTTGTGCTGATGATCCGATGCCTCTTTCTGATGAGATCGTTGCTGAACGTGCCGCTCGTTTGGGGGCTATAGCTGAAAAAACAGCTATAGCATCTTTTGGCTATAGTGATTTAGTGTATGTCATTGGTACTGAAGTTCCTGTACCTGGTGGCGCAGCTGAAACATTAAATACCGTTGAAGTTACCTCTCCGCAAGCCGCAATGAAAACAATCGAAACTCATCAGCGTGCATTTACTGAGGCTGGTATCGCCGATTGTTGGACGCGTGTGGTTGGTTTAGTGGTGCAACCTGGGGTTGAATTTGATCATACTGGTGTTATTGATTATTGCCCAGAGAAAGCGAATCAATTAAGTGGCGTGGTTGAAAATTTTCCGCATATGGTATTTGAAGCGCACTCGACAGACTATCAAACCAACGCTGCTTATCGTCAATTAGTACAAGACCACTTTGCGATTTTAAAAGTGGGTCCCGCTTTGACCTTTGCTATGCGTGAAGCACTATTTAATTTATGTGAAATAGAAGCTGAAATTATTCCTAAGGCGCATTGCTCAAATTTAAGAGAATGCATTGAAGCGCAAATGTGTGAAGCCCCACAGCATTGGCAAAAATATTATCACGGTAATGAATCTGAACAACGTTTCTCTCGCTGTTTTAGTTTTAGCGATCGCATGCGTTATTACTGGCCTGATAGTGTGATTAATCAAGCCCAAGCAACGTTATTTAGAAATTTATCTCGCGTTGATATTCCGTTACCCCTTCTTAGTCAATATATGCCACAGCAATTTCAACATCTGCGTGAAGGCTTAATCTCATCAGATCCTAAGGCTTTGGTATTAGACACTATTCGTCAAGTTTTACGTGCTTACTCTCAAGCATGTACTGAAAAATTAATCGCAGAGGTTTAAACATATGGAACAATATTTAGGTTATTCAGTCGCGGAACTAGAACGTTTATCTGGTTATTGGACAGCGAAAGAAATCAATCAACAACCTGCTTGTTGGGCGCAAACAGCTGCAATTACACGTGAGTGTGAACCACAAATTAAGCACTTTATGGACCATGTCTATAGTTACCCAAATTTGCGTATCGTTTTAACGGGAGCGGGTACGTCTGCCTTTGCGGGACGTTCATTAGCATTGGGGTTGACTCAGCGTTTACAACGTCGTGTCGATGCTATTTCAACTACAGATATTGTCTCTAATCCTAAGCAGTGTTTTGCTGAAAATATTCCTACGCTATTGGTGTCGTTTGCCCGTTCTGGTAATAGCCCTGAAAGTGTGGCTGCGGTTGAACTTGCCAATCAAACATTAACCGAATGTTTTCATTTAGTATTGACCTGTAATGCTGATGGAAAGTTATACAATTGTTGCAGTAGTGATAAGCAATCACTTGCATTACTGATGCCAACAGAGACTAATGATCAATCTTTTGCCATGACATCAAGTTTTTCATCCATGATGGTCGCGGCCTTTTCGGTCTTAATGTATGGAAGCGATTACACGAAAGAAATCGAAAGCATTTGTAAGTGTTCTGTGGGTTTGATCAAAGATTTGAATAGCCAAATAAAGGATACTGCTGATCAGAAACTAGAGCGGGTTATTTATTTAGGCAGTGGTGGTTTACAAGGTTTAGCTCAAGAGTCGGCATTGAAACTTCTTGAGTTAACAGCAGGCAAAGTTGTTGCAACATACGATTCGCCATTAGGGTTCCGCCACGGACCAAAATCGATTGTTAATCAGAACACGATGATTGTGGTGTTCATTAGTAACGATTCATATACCCGCAAATATGACCTTGATCTGTTAGCTGAAATTTGCCGCGATAATATTGCAGCGCAAGTGGTAGCGATTACAGCACAAGCGGATGAGATTGAAACACGTGCTGATGTTATTCGCGTTTCTAGCATGGAAGCCGCAACGGACATCGAATTACTTTTCCCTTATATGCTATATGCGCAAATATATGCTTTTCATCGTGCGCTAGCGTTAGGAAATACACCTGATAACCCATGTCCTACTGGTGAAGTAAACCGTGTAGTACAAGGAGTTACTATTCACGATTTATCTAATTAATTTAAATAATTACGAAAGGTAGAACAGTCATGACAACGCCAAATATTGTATGGACACGAATTGATGAACGTTTGTTACATGGTCAAATTCGTATTACTTGGGGTAAACATTCAGGCGCTAATCTTATTTTAGTGGCTAATGACGATGCAGCAGATGGACCTAACGCGGCTTTTATGCAAGCTGGAATGAAAGCATCAGCGGGAGGGGAATACGCAGTGCGTTTCTTCTCAATCCAAAAAACAATTGATGTCATCGGTAAGGCTTCTCCTCAACAGAAGATCTTTATTTTATGCAATAACCCAACCGATATTGCTCGGTTAGTTGAAGGTGGTGTGCCCATTGCCCATTGTAATGTCGGTAATATGCATTACCACGACGGTAAGCGTCAGATTCATAAAACCGTTTCTGTTGATGATAAAGATATTAATGCTTTTGAACGCATGGTTGCAAAAGGGGTAACTTGTACCATTCAAAATACGCCTGATCAGAAACCAATTAATGTACTTGAACTGGCTACCAGCGCTGCTTAAATCGCGATAGTCAAACGCCAAACGTGTAAAAAGGAATAGATCATGTTTTTAGAAGCTGCGTTAGTTGCGGTGTGGGCATTTTTCTGCGGTATCGATAAATACGATGTTGCGTTGAATATTCACCGTCCGCTTATTACAGGTCCGGTTGTGGGCTTGATCATGGGCGATATGCAAATTGGTTTGATTGCAGGTGCGACGTTAGAACTTGCTTGGTTAGGTTTAGTGCCTAACGCTGGTGCTCAGCCACCCGATGTAACAATGGGTACGATTGCTGCGGTTGCGTTTGCAGTGATGACGGGTCAGTCAGCAGAAGTGGCAATGGGCGTAGGTATGCCGATTGCAGTAATGATGCAGATGTTAGTGATCGGTTTCTTTGCAATGACATCATTCACAATGGGTAAAGCCGATCGCTTTGCTGAACGTGGTGACTCTGCGGGTATAGATAAACTCTTAATTATCACCATTTTACTGCGTGCCATGTTATATGCCGTGATTGCCTTTGTGACGGTTTACTTTGGTGAGCATGCGGCAACCTGGATTGATGAAAATGCACCGAAAGCATTACTAGAAGGGCTAGGTATTGGTGCCAAGATGGTTCCAGCGATTGGTTTTGCAATGTTGTTGAAAATCATGTGGTCAAAAGAAGTGGCTGGTGTGTTCTTCATTGGCTTCGTCATGACAACTTACTTAAAACTACCCATTATGGCAGTTGCAATCATCGGCGCTTCAATTGCAGCACTGTACTACTTCTTTAGCGGTTCAAACAACGGCGGCTCTAATAACCAAGCAGAGGAATTTGAAGATGGCATCTGATATCACAGCGGGAACACTTCGCGATAAAAACACGGAAGAACATGTAAGTTTGGTTGATGATATCGATGCATATGAAGATACCACGCCACAAAAAGTGATCACCAAGAAAGACCTGTGGATGTGTGCAATCCGTGGTTTATTCATGGAAGGTAACTTCAACTTTGAACGTATGCAGGCGGGTGGTTTTGCTTACTCAATTATTCCAGCGCTGAAAAAAATCCATGGCGATAACAAAGCGGATTTGGCGAAAGCATTAAAGAACCATCTACAGTTTTTCAATGCTTCACCTAAGCTGTTTACCTTCTTATTAGGTACAGCGATTGCGATGGAAGAGAACAAAGAAAAACCATCAACCGTTAACGTAATGAAAGTCGCGGGAATGGGACCAACAGGTGGTATCGGTGATGCTATCGACCACATGACATTGATGCCATTAACGCTAGCGTTAGGTGCTTCAATTGCAATGGAAGGCTCTATTGCTGGTCCGTTTGTGTTCTTCTTCTTGTATCAAATTGTTCACTTTGCGGTTTACTTTGGTTTGATGTTCATGGGTTACAAAGCGGGTACTGCCGCGATGGTTAACATGAGTGATTCAACCGAGAAACTGGCAAAAGCCGCTAATATTATGGGTATCTTTGTTATCGGTGCGCTTTCCGCGACCTTTATCAAGGTGCAGACCACCCTCAGTCTCGAACTGGGGGGGAAGGTGGTGGAGTTGCAAACTGCATTATTTGACAAAGTAATGCCAAATATTCTACCGCTGATGTTGGTGTTCTTCATGCTCAAAATGGTGAAAGGCACAGGATTCTGGGCTAAGCCTCCAGTGTTGATTTTCAGCACACTAGCGGCGGGTGTTATTGGTCATCTAATCGGTATTTTGTAATTAACCCATTGTTTTATTTTGATGGTTGTCATTGTCAATAATATCAAGGGGGACATCGTTCCCCCTTGTTTTCAAGGAAAGAATCATGATTGGTATCGTTGTTTCAGGTCATATTAACTTTGCATCAGGGATGGAATCGGCTGTTCGTGCTATTGCTGGTGAGCAACAGCAAATGACATATGTGGATTTTGTTGAAACCATGTCTACCGATGAGCTAGAACAAGCTTTACGTCAAGCAGCGAAAGATGTGGATAGTGGCGATGGGGTGTTGTTTCTAACTGATATTCCTGGCGGTTCTCCTGCTAATCGTGCGTTAGCAATAGTGATGGATACCCCCAATGTTGAATTGATTGGTGGTGCTAATTTACCGATGATCGCCAATGCTGCTTTTGAGCGTGATGATGCTGATTTAACCGACCTTGTCGATACGCTGCTTGATATTGGTATGTCATGCATGAAAGATATGCGTCGTGAGCTTAATAGCATGATGGCGCAGTCGACTGAACTTGAATGTGAAGACGGACTGTAATTATGCGCTTTGCTCTTCATCCCCAACGTATATTCACCCCAACGGGAATTCGCTATAACCATTATGTGGTGGTGAATAACGGTAAGGTTGAATGCGTCACTGATAGCCAACCTTCTGATTGTGAAATCATAGAATTAGACGGTCAAACATTAGTCCCTGGCTTTATTGATATTCATATTCATGGCCGTGCAGGCGCTGATGTTATGGATGCAACGCCAGCAGCTTTACAAACTATCGCGCAAGCATTACCAGCAACCGGGGTAGTGGCATGGGTTGGAACAACCGTCACCGCACCTTGGATAGATATTGTGTCAGCTTTACAGCAAGTTCGACTTTTCTGTGAGCGGCCACAAACATCAGGCGCAACTCTGTTAGGGAGCTTTCTTGAAGGACCTTATTTTACGGCCACGCATCGTGGTTCACACCCAACCCAATACTTAACTGCGCCAACCATTACAGCCTTAGCTGAGCTAAAAGAAGTGGCGGCTGATTCATTATTACGCGTTGCGTTAGCACCAGAGTATGACGGTGCTAATGAAGCGATTCAATGGTTAACCGATAACGGCATTAAAACTTCGATAGCACATACCAATGCCAATTTTGAACAAGTGACCCAAGCCCATCAACATGGAGCGGATTGTGGTGTGCATTTATTTAATGGCATGAGTGGTTTGCATCATCGTGAGCCGGGTTGTGCTGGAGCTGTGCTTTATCACGATATGTTAGTTGAACTGATTGCTGATGGTATTCATGTTCACCCGGTGATGATGCAACTCGCTTATCGCATCAAAGGTTATCAAGGCATGGCATTAATTACTGACTGTATGCGTGCTGGTGGCCTTGATGATGGTAAGTACCAACTTGGCGCGCAGATGGTTAACGTGACTAATGGTGAAGCGCGTACTGATGATGGCTCTTTGGCAGGAAGCACTTGCAGTTTAGATCAAGCCATTCGCAACATGATCTTATTAGCCAATGTTCCTGAATGGGAAGCTATTCAGATGGCAACCGCAGTACCTGCAAAATATTTGGGTATTGATCACCAATTAGGTGCTATTGCCACCGGATATAACGCCAGTTTTGCCGTACTGAATACACAATTTGAAATTCAAGCAACGTTAATTGACGGTGAATGGTATTACCCATCATCGAATCAACAACAATAATTCGTCATCATTCACGCCTTATATAAGCGTGGTGAATAATGTAATGATTTAAGAGGTTTTTCATGGAAATTCGTCAACCAATTCATAGTCAGCATGCCAAGCAATTAGATACCGCGGGTATTCGTGAGCAGTTCCTAATTGAAAATATGTTTCAAGAAGGTCAAATCAACCTTACTTACAGCCATATCGACCGGATTATTGTCGGTGCGGCAGTGCCGACCACTGCGGCTATTGTGTTTGAAGGTGGCAAAGAAATCGGGGTTGATTACTTTTTACAACGTCGTGAATTAGGTGTGATTAATATCGGTGCGCCAGGATTAGTGATTGTTGATGGTGAGACTTTTGAAATTGGCTCACGCGAAGCGATTTATGTAGGCATGGGCGCGCAAGATATTCGTTTTGAAAGTGTGGTTGCGGATCAACCTGCACGTTTTTACTTAAATTGTGCCCCTGCTCATCACAGTTATCCAACCCGCAAAATTACCCGTGAAGAAGCCTCTCCAGAGCAAATTGGTAGCCAAGAAAACTGTAACGTTCGCACTATTTATAAATACTTACATCCTTCTGTGTTACCAACCTGCCAACTATTAATGGGCATGACTGAGCTTGCTGCTGGTAGCTTGTGGAATACCATGCCATGTCATACCCATGAGCGTCGTATGGAAGTGTATTTGTACTTCGATATGAGCCAAGACAATATCGTATTCCATTACATGGGTGAGCCCCAAGAAACGCGCCATATTGTCGTGCGTAATGAACAAGCGGTGATCAGCCCAAGTTGGTCAATTCACTCTGGTGTGGGTACGGCGTCTTATACCTTTATTTGGGGTATGGTGGGTGAAAACCAAACCTTCCACGATATGGATCATGTCGCGATGAGCGATCTTAAATAAGCCTTACTTTTTGACCGTTAAGCGTTAATTAATTTAGCAAGTAGTGCTGGCTATTGTTGGCGCTACTTTACAAGGATAGAACTCGATGAATATGTTTGATTTAAGCGGTAAAGTTGCGATTGTGACTGGTTGTAATACAGGTTTAGGCCAAGGCATGGCACTAGGGCTTGCAAAAGCAGGCGCTGATATCGTGGGTATTGGTCATCAACCAGCACCTGAAACCCAAGCACAAATTGAAGCACTAGGACGTAAATTTCATTACATCACCGCTAACTTAATGGAGCAAGATAAGCTTGAAAGCATTGTTGCAGAAGCGGTAGAAGTGATGGGCCATGTTGATATTCTTATTAACAACGCTGGTATTATTCGTCGTCAAGATCTGCTGCAATTTTCTGAAAGTGATTGGGATGATGTGATCAACATTAACCAAAAGACACTGTTCTTCTTATCCCAAGCGGTTGCTAAACGTTTTGTTGAGCAAGGCAATGGCGGCAAAATCATTAACATCGCTTCAATGTTATCTTTCCAAGGGGGTATTCGCGTACCGTCATACACCGCAAGTAAATCAGCCGTTATGGGTCTAACCCGTGCATTAGCGACTGAACTCGCTGAATATAATATTAATGTCAATGCGATAGCCCCTGGTTATATGGCGACTGACAATACTGAAGCGCTTCGTGCCGATGCTGATCGTAACGCGGCAATTTTAGAGCGTATTCCTGCTAATCGTTGGGGATTACCGTCTGATTTAGAAGGGCCTGCGGTCTTTTTAGCATCAAGTGCGAGTGATTACATTAATGGTTACACCATTGCGGTTGATGGTGGTTGGTTAGCACGCTAAGGAGAGCAGTTTATGGCAGCATTAGGTACAAAAGAAACGATTTTAACCGCAATGAAGCGTGTTTATCGTTACCAAGCACAACACCAGACTCGCAGTGTGATTCGTCGTAGCGGTAAAACCCGTTTTATTAAAGATACGGATTGGGAACGTGGTGTATTTTGGTCATGTGTCTCCGCAGCGTGGCTAGCAACGGACGATAATGAATATCTTGATGGGGTAATGAATTATACCCTCCATACTGGTTTTCGCCCTGGGCCTAATGATCGTTTTGCTGATGATCATATTTGCTGCCAAGCCTACCTTGATGTTTATCCATTAATTGATCAAATTGAAGCGTTAGAGCCAACCATTAAAGCGTTAGATCTTATGGTTGAGAGCCCACAAGCGGGTCGTAAAGATTGGTGGTGGTGTGACTCATTATTTATGGCGCCGCCAGCATTTGCGGCATTAACCCAACGCACAGGTGATCCTAAGTACCTCGATTACATGAATACTGCATTTTGGGATTCAGTTGAGCACCTACTCGATCCTGAAACCGGTCTGTTCTACCGTGATTACCGTTATATTCCTGATGGTAATGGTGGCGAGTTACGTGAAGCGAACGGCAATAAAGTCTTCTGGAGTCGTGGCATTGGTTGGGTATTAGCCGCCGTGCCGCGTTTACTAGCGCGTATGCCTGCCGATTATCCACACCGTGAAAAGTATCTGGCGCTATTTACCTCACTGGCTGCTGAAGTGATTAAATATCAACAAGCGGATGGTTTTTGGCGTACAAGTTTGCTTGACCCTGACAATTTCCCTGCACCAGAAAGCAGTGCTACAGCGCTGTTCTGTTACGGTTTAGCGTGGGGCATAAAACACGGTCATCTTGATGCTGAAACATATCTGCCTGTGGTTGAGACTTCATGGGCGGCATTACAAACCTGTATTCACGATAACGGCATGATGGGTTGGGTACAATTACCAGCGTTCAATCCCCGTGATGTCGCGTTTGAACATAATATTGATTACGGTGCTGGGGCATTTTTGTTAGCTGCCACCGCCGTTGCTGATTTAGTGTCATAAATAAAATAATAACGTCAATCTAATTGGTTGAAAAGCTAGGTTACTTCAAGCCGATTTGCTCGTCAGGTCGGCTTTTTTATGCTTCATTGCAGATTAGTTGAAAAACGATAAATAAGGATATTGTAATGAATAAGTTAGTCATCATAGCTGCTGCTGTGACTGCGAGTATGACAAGCTATCATGTGGTTGCTGAAACAGTGACTCCAACAGTTGAACCAGTTACTGCGGTATATAACATTAATTATGCCAAGGTTGCCCCTGTTATTGATGGTATCGCTCATGATAATGAATGGAAATCAGCCCAAGCGTTAACCGATTTTACCTTTCCTTGGCGTGATACACCTGCACCCGCAACGGAGTTTAAGGCGGTGTGGAATGCAGATTCACTTTATTTTCAATACACAGTGACAGATGCAAATGTAGCGATTGGGACTGATCCTGAGCGAGCAATTTTAGATTCTGATCGGGTTGAAATTTTCTTAGCGAAAGATGCTAACTTATCCCGTTATTACACCATGGAAATTGATCCTAAAGCGCGGGTGTTTAGTGCTGAGGCGAGTTATGACATGGCTAATCAAAAACGCGCATCGTTAGACAGTCATTGGGCATGGAAAGGCTTAGAAACTAAAGCAAGTTTAACCGATAGTGGTTACATTGTTGAAGGTAAGTTGCCGCTACAAACATTGACTGATTTATCGTTATGGCAAAATAAGCAACAAACACAGTTGTTATGTGCATTAATGCGGGCTGAGTTCACGCAACAAGCCGATGGTAAGTTGGATATGGGCTGGATGGCATGGATCGATCCAAAAACACCAAAACCAAACTTCCATAATCCACAAACATTTGGTCGTTGTCAGTTAGTTAAATAATGCCCTTGAAGTAATATAGGTGATTAAAAAATAAGGTTTATGCTGATATTTATATCATATGGCATACGCCTTTTTTTCTTTTATGGGAATTTGCCTATTTTTTGTGGTGGTGTTTTCGATGGGAATATAATGCAAATATTGGGATAAACACTAAAGTCTGTGAGATAATACTTGGCTAAGGTATAAATCTGCCAACATCTGTGGCTAGGTTTATTCTCTCCGAGATATTTTTATTGCATTCCCAATCGAGTTAGTGGACTTAATGATACGTATTAATGAAGTTAAATTACCGTTAGATCATAGTGAAGTAGCTTTACATGATTTTGTCATCAACAAGTTATCGATAAATAAAGACCAACTAGTTGATATTCATGTCTTTAAACGTGGCTATGATGCCCGTAAAAAGAATGATATCTATCTGATTTATACTTTAGATATCACGTTAAAAGACGTTGATGAAGAGCAATTACTAACGACATTTGCTGACGATCATCAGGTGAAAAAATCACCAGATACTAGCTATAAATATGTTGCTCAAGCACCTAAAGATTTAACTGAACGTCCAATCGTGATTGGTATGGGTCCGTGTGGTTTATTTACGGGACTGATTCTCGCTCAAATGGGATTTAATCCTATTATTTTAGAGCGCGGAAAATCAGTACATGAGCGCGCGAAAGATACTTTCCGTTTTTGGCGTACGCGTGAGCTAAACACTGAATCAAATGTGCAATTTGGTGAAGGTGGTGCAGGTACGTTCTCTGATGGTAAATTATACAGCCAAGTGAAAGATCCACATTTCTTAGGTCTTAAAGTTAAACAAGAATTTGTTGCAGCAGGCGCACCAGCTGAAATTATTTATGTTAGCAAGCCTCACATTGGTACCTATAAATTGGTAACAATGGTTGAAAAAATGCGCAGTAAAATCATCGAACTTGGCGGCGAAATTCGTTTCGAAACTCGCGTTGAAGAAATCAATATTGATGATAACCAAGTTACTGGCGTGACATTATCAACCGGTGAAGTGATTCCATCAAAGCATGTTGCATTAGCCATTGGCCACAGTGCGCGTGACACCTTCAAGATGTTGCACGACAAAGGTGTTCATTTAGAGGCGCAATCATTCTCGGTTGGTTTCCGTATTGAACATAAACAAGCAATGATCGATGCAGCGCGTTTTGGTAAAAATGCAGGTCATCCATTATTAGGTGCTGCTGATTATAAACTGGTTCACCACTGTAAAAATGGTCGTTCTGTTTATAGCTTCTGTATGTGTCCTGGTGGCGTGGTTGTTGCCGCCACATCTGAGCTTGAGTCTGTTGTAACCAACGGCATGAGCCAATACTCACGTAGCGAGCGTAATGCTAACAGTGCGATTGTTGTCGGTATTTCACCTGAAGACTTTGCTAATGATCCAATGCAAGGTATTGCGCTACAACGTAAATTAGAGCGTAATGCTTATGTTCTTGGTGGCAGTAGCTATGACGCGCCAGCACAATGTGTAGGTGATTTCTTAGCAGGAAAAACTATCAGCCAAATGGGCGATGTTGAACCGTCTTATAAGCCCAATGTTAAGTTAACTGACTTAAGCAGCAGTTTGCCTGATTATGCGATTGAAGCGATTCGCGAAGCATTACCTGCGTTTAATAAAAAGATCAAAGGTTTCTCAAATGCCGATAGCATGCTAACGGGTGTTGAAACGCGTACATCTTCTCCAGTACAAATTAAACGTGGACAAGACTTCCAAAGCATTAATACTAAAGGTTTATATCCTGGTGGTGAAGGTGCAGGTTATGCGGGTGGTATTTTATCTGCGGGCATCGATGGTATCAAAGTTGCCGAAGCGATTGCGCTTGATATGTTAAATGCATAATTAGTTAAATTAAAGGTGTAATAACAGCAAATCAGCACAATGTTATTGCACCTTTTATTGTTATTCCTCATGAGCCCTTGGCGGTTATTTTCTGGTTTTTGTTCTGCTTTTTTTCTCCCTCCATTTCTTGTTCATTAAATGAAATAACGTCAGAATGTCGCATTAATATAAAGCGAATTCTTTATGTGTATTTTTTAATTGTTTGTTTTAAAAGTAAAAAATAACATATCTTAATTTTTTATTATTGATTGTTGTTATAAAAATCAAACAATATTGGGTTGTATTTTTATTTTTATTATGTGATTTGCATCACTAAACTGAAGTTGCTAGCTATGCTGAAATATTTGGTTACAATAGCGCTCAGCAAGGGTAAATAGCCTCTTTTGATTAATAGAGTGCTAAGGGTTTACTGATAGTCATAATATGGAAATATAGTCGGATATACATAGTAAATGTTAAATGAAAGGCGGTTCTTTTTATCATTAATGCCATATTTGTTATTGTTTATTGCTGGTACTGTTGATTCGGTTGGGTTTTTACATCTAAAGAATGGCGTGTTTGCTTCTTTCATGAGTGGTAACTCGACCCATATGGGAATGGTATTAAGTTATCATGACTACCCACGTGCTGCTGTTTATATTGCAATTTTGAGCATTTTTATTATCGGTTCCATGTCAGGTGAATTAATTGCCTTGTCGGGACGTCGGTTCTATCGTGGCGTGGTGATGGCATCGGTATCGGTTGTGCTGATATTCGCCATTATTATGGAGTCTTATCTACCTTTTTTAGCGATTAATTTTATTCTATGTTATGCCATGGGAATGCAAAATATCGCGTTACGATTGACGATTGAAAAATCAATTCCACTAACGTATGCCACTGGGTATTTAGTTAATATCGGTCGGTTATTGGCATTGGCAATTGTTGGGCAAGGTGATCGTAAACGGTTGATACAATACCTTTGTTTATGGGGTTCTTTGATTTCAGGTGCAATGAATGGCGGGCTTATAATGCAAACAATTCCCCAATATTCATTATTACCAGCATTGGCATTAACCTCGTTTATAGCAATCACTTTGTTTTATATTGAATATAGCCATCGCTCGACACCAATGGATACTGAGTTGTAATTATACGTATCAATTCACACTGTAAATAATAAAAAGCCAGCAATTATTTGCTGGCTTCTTTATATGAGAAAAAACGGTTAAGACGCTAAAATAGCATCACGCA
Source organism: Photobacterium iliopiscarium (assembly GCF_003026395.1). Taxonomy (GTDB): domain Bacteria; phylum Pseudomonadota; class Gammaproteobacteria; order Enterobacterales; family Vibrionaceae; genus Photobacterium; species Photobacterium iliopiscarium. Next base: position 643,681 of record NZ_PYOO01000001.1, read on the forward strand.
TTTTGCACATCACATCTTGTTTTTGTTCTGCTGTTAATGTGCGTAATGGTAGGCGAGGGTTGCCTGCATCAATATCATGTAGCATCATGGCAGTTTTACCTGCCGCGACACCGCCGTATTCAACTAAGACACGAATAAGTGCAATCACATTGTCCATTTTATTGATCACGGTTTGATGATCGCCTTTAGCAAAAGCATCCATCATGTCGTGATAAAGTGGCGCTGCATAATTATAAGTACTGCCGACAGCGCTAATTGCACCTACCGCTAATGCACCAGGGAAATGCTCATCAACACCCCATGGCACATCAAACTTACTATCACAAACGCGTAAACAACGTTGGTATTCATATAAATTAACGCTGTTAAATTTAACGCCATATAAATTAGGGATCACTTTATCAGCAGTGATTAAGAATTGTTCCATATCAACCGTTACGCCACTCATCTCTGAGTGATAGTAATAGAATCCTTTTGATGGTGCTGCTTCGGCAATTGTTTTGCAGTAATTAACTAAATCGGTAACATTATTTGGTTTAAAGAAGCAAGGACCAATGGCAGAGGTCGCATAGATATCTAACTGATCAGCATGACGGGTTAATTCAAGTGTATCTGTAATGCTTAACGCACCTGTATGAATGATAAGTTTTAGTTGGCCTGCACTTGCCTGTACCCATCGCTCTGCAACCGCTTTACGTTCTGCTACTGAACAATGAATGCCTTCGCCTGTTGTGCCCAAAACATAAGCACCGACAATGTTGGTATCAATAAGATGCTTAGCAATAGCATCAATAGCGACATAGTCAATTTCACCGTTAGCTAGAAATGGCGTATGAGGGGCTGCAATTAAACCTGTTAGCTTTTCCATGTCTCAGATCCTTATTTGTGAAGTTTTACTTCTAAACTGCAATTATTTTGGAGTTGTATTATCATACGAAGTGAAATTTGGGTTTGCAATAAAAAAGAAACGACTTTGAGCGCTTTTAATAGAAACTGTGATCTATTGCTATTAATTGATTTTTGAAATTTATAAAATGTTTTTTAGCGCTATTTTAGATCGAAATGATGATTGGATTTGATTTTGGAGTAAAACTTCATAATGATAATACGATAAAGATCGTCACCTAAGCTGAAGAATGGCAAGGATAACGTATGAATGCAGCAACAGATGCAATTCAAGTGGGTAAAATTTTAGATACGTTAGGTAGTCTACGTGATAGCTTGACACCATCGGCACGTCGAATCGCTGATTATGTATTAGTACAACCTCAACGTGTGACTGAGCTTTCAATTGCAGAACTCGCTCAGCAAGCTACCGTTGGCGAAGCCAGTATTATTCGTTTTTGTCGGGCACTTAATTTTAAAGGTTTTCAAGATCTTAAAATGAAATTAGCGATTGAGGTTGCAACACCTCATGATACTGAAAAACACATGCTTGATACTGAATTAACCGCAGATGATGATGCTGAGCATATCGGTCGAAAGTTACAACAGACGATCAATAATGTATTAGGTGAAACATTAAATTTATTAGATTTTTCTAAATTAGAAGCGGTGGCTCGCGCTTTGCAGCAACAAAAACGGATTTATTTTTTTGGCGTGGGATCCTCTGGCATCACCGCAGAAGATGCGAAAAATAAACTCATGAGGATTGGATTTGATGTCGATGCGTTAACTAATAATCATTTTATGTATATGAAAGCTGCATTATTAAACCGTGATGATGTTGCGATTGGTATTAGTCATTCCGGAACGTCAAAAGAAACCATTAAAGCGTTAGCATTGGCCAAAGAGTGTGGCGCAACTACTGTGGCGCTGACGCATAATCCATTATCTCCGTTGGCTGAATTGTCTGATTATGTATTAATTAATGGTAATAGACAGGGGCAACTGCAAGGTGACTCTATTGGCACTAAAATAACACAACTGTTTGTATTAGACATGCTTTATACATTGCTGGTTCGTGACAATCCTCAACATACACGGCAGCAGAAGTATAAAACAACCCAAGCGCTAGATTAAAATTTTACCAGAAATACCATTAGGCCACATTCAAATGTGGCCTTTTTTTATGGGTGCAATATAGCCTTGTTGGTTGTTCATTAAACATTAATCGCAATTGATTGATTATTTTTTAACTGTGATTTACATCGTGATTTTGGCGTTATTTTAGGCAAAGAGTGTGCAATATCTCTCTATTTAAAAAGTTCATTATTGCGTCACTCCAACGATAGCGACATGATGGAGTCAAACTTCATAACGTTGATATTTTTGGAGCTAACGATCATGGTTAAGCGTTCACAAACACTTCTTGCTCATATAAATAATGGTTTTATCTCTTCTTGCCAGCCTGTTGATGATAGCCCAATGGATCAGCCTCAGATTGTATCGGCAATGGCGCAATCATCAGTTTTAGGGGGCGCTGCGGGTTTACGTATTGAAGGTATTGCAAATTTACAAGCAATACGTCCTCATGTTGATGTGCCTATCATCGGTATTATTAAGCGAGATTTGACGGATTCAGCAGTAAGAATTACACCTTTTGTACAAGATGTTGCTGATCTTGCGGCTGCTGGGGCTGACATTATTGCGATTGATGGTACGCAACGTCAGCGTCCTGAAACGGTTGAAAATTTGATTAATGCTATTCATCAACACGGGTGTTTAGCAATGGCGGATTGTGCGACCTTGGCTGATGGTGATATGTGTCATCAACTAGGGGCTGACATTATTGGTTCGACATTATCAGGTTATACCGACGGTGAGATACCGACAGAGCCTGATTTAGAACTGGTGATGGCTTTACATCAACGTGGTTATTTTGTGATGGCAGAAGGGCGTTATAACTCACCAGCGTTAGCGGCCCAAGCAATGACTGCTGGGGCAAATTGCGTTACGGTTGGTTCTGCAATCACCCGTATTGAGTATATCTGCCAATGGTTTAAAGAAGCGGTAAATACCGCCGCAACCACAGATGAATTATCCCTTAAGGATATCGCATGAGTATTTGTTTAGCGGTTGATATTGGTGGCACAAAAATAGCAGCAGCATTAGTTGATAGTGCGACCAATCAGATTGTTGACCGTCATCAAATCGTAACCCCTAAGTCGCAACAACCAGCGGTATTTTCCGCAGCATTAGCCTCTTTATTAACGCCGTTTATCGCGCAGGCTGATTTTGTAGCGATTGCCTCAACAGGGATCATTAATAACGGGATTTTAACAGCATTAAATCCCGCGAATTTAGGCGGCTTAAATCGCTTTGAATTAGTTGACGAGATTCAGCAGATTACAAAATTACCGACGTATGCAATGAACGATGCTCAAGCGGCGGCATGGTATGAATTTATTTCGTTAACCCCTAATAATAATACCCACAATATGTTGTTTATTACTATTTCTACCGGTATCGGTGGTGGATTAGTGTTGAATCAACAATTACAAACGGGCGCACGGGGTATTAGTGGTCATATTGGACATACTGTTGTTGATGCTAATGGTCCTGTGTGTGGTTGTGGTCGTCAAGGATGCATTGAAAAAGTGGCTTCAGGTACGGCGATCGGTGAGCTTGGTAGTGCCTTATTTAAGCGTCCATGTACTGGACAAGAGGTGTATCAACTGGCATTTGAAGGTAATAGTGAAGCGTTAAATATTATTCATTCTTCAGCCGCTGCGGTAGCGGAATTAATTGCCAATCTGACCATTACTTTAGATCTCGATACGGTCGTTATTGGCGGAAGTGTCGGTCTTGCGCCTCATTATTGTGATTATATTCAACAATATCTAAATGAAAAACCAGAATTTTATCGACCTTGTATTATTCCAGCCAAGTCGGGTGGGGATGCGGGGTTATTAGGTGCAGCTCATTGGTTTGCACGACAAGAAAGTCATACATAGAAATTAATTATCTTATCTCAACCCTAAATGGTGAGGCTTAATATGGAAATTCAAGCATTTGGTACAATAAATTACATTGTACTGTTCGCATATTTAATTGGTGTCATGTTAGTTGGTGTCTATTTTGCTCGTCGTCAGAAGACTGCGGATGATTATTTTAAAGCGGGTGGCCGTATACCGGGTTGGGCGGCGGGTATTAGTGTGTTTGCGACCACATTAAGTTCGATCACTTTTATGTCTATTCCGGCAAAGGCTTACACGTCTGATTGGACGTTCCTTGTTGGGCAATATTTAGCGATTCTTATTTTGCCTTTAGTGTTCTATTTCTATATTCCTTTTTTTAGAAAGCTTAATTTAACCTCAGTATATGAATATTTAGAGCGTCGTTTTGATATTAAAATGCGTTTATTTGCCAGTATATCCTTTATGCTATTTCATATCGGACGTATTGCGATTATTACTTATTTAACCGCGCTTGCATTAATGCCATTTGTGAATATTGACCCATTAACCATTGTCTTTTTAATTGGTGTGTTATGTATTGTATATACTTTTCTTGGTGGTATTGAAGGGGTTATTTGGACGGACGTTATTCAAGGTATTATGTTGTCAGTTGCTGCGGTATTGATCTTTATCACTATTTGTTTTCAAGTTGACGGTGGTGTAACTGAAGTGTTCCGTTTAAGTGCTGAACAAGATAAATACTTTCCAAGCTCAAGTTTTGAATGGAGTTGGACCAATAGTACTTTACCGGTATTAATTATTGGTTTCTTATTTGCTAATTTACAGCAATTTACTGCCAGCCAAGATGTCGTACAGCGTTATATCGTAACGGACTCTATTGAAGAAACGAAAAAAACCTTGATCACTAATGCTAAATTAGTCGCTTGTGTGCCAGTGTTCTTCTTTGCTATCGGTTCGGCGTTATATGCTTTTTATAGTCAAAATACACAATTGTTACCTGAGAATTTTAATACGGGCGGTATTCTGCCTTTCTACGTTATTTCTCAAATGCCTGCTGGGATTGCAGGATTAATTATTGCCGCTATATTTGCTGCTTCACAATCTAGTATTTCAAGTAGCTTAAATAGTATTTCTGCTTGTTTCACCATAGATATCTATAATCGTTTTGGTAAAGAAAAGGATATACAGCAAAGTTTTAATACCGCACGAATTGTAACGGTTATTGCTGGTGTCTTAGGTGTTGCGGCTTCTGTTTATTTAATTAAAAGTAATGAAAGCCAAATATGGGATGCATTTAATAGTTTATTAGGGCTAATGGGTGGCCCAATGACTGGTTTATTTATGCTGGGTATCTTTGTTCGTCGAGCCAATGCAAATAGTGCTTTATGTGGGGTTATTGCAGCAGTGATTGCTGTGTTGATTGTACGTGGCTTTACTGACCTGAATTTCTTCTTCTACGGTGTTATTGGTACGTTAATGGTTGTGGTCGTCGGTTTTATTACTGCACCATTATTTAAAAATAAATCAGCTGAAGAATTAGCGTTAGTTACTGAATAATATTAATTCGGTTAAAAATAAACTTAAAATAAAGCGGGGAAGATGGATGCTTTTCCGCTTTTCAAAAGGATAAAAAAATGATTTTTGGTGAAATTAAACAACCGTTACATGCATTACCCGCCGCTTTTCAACAAGCGATAAATTTCATAAACACCCAAGATCTAGCACTGTTAGAGAATGGTCGCTATGAGATAGATGGTGATCGTATTTTTGCTAATGTAATGAGTTTTGAAACCCAAGCAGCAGAACATAAACAAGGTGAAGTACATCAACAATATATTGATTTTCAGTATTTAATCAGCGGAGAAGAGCGGATAGATGTTTCACTTAATTTAACTGACTGTATTCCTGCAACTGATTATGATCATGACAATGATTTTGCGTTAGTTGAAACCATGCCTAACACCAGTTCTTTATTATTAAAGCCGGGTATGTTTTTAGTTATTTTTCCGCAGCAACCGCATAAACCAGGGTGTGTTATTACAACCCCGATGATGATTAAAAAAGTGGTGATTAAAATTCATCAACAATGTTTGGTGTGATTGTAATGATGATTAGCATTGATTGGAGATGGTATGAAAAAGTCATGTACTCGATTCGCAATGGTGTGTGCTTTCCTTTCTTTATCGACTAGCGTTACGGCACAACAATTGTGGCCTGATTTACCACAACCCATTAAAAATGGTATCAGTGCGCAAGCTGATAATATTGTTTATGTTGGTTTAGGTGCGGCGGGCCAGTCGTTTTATGCGATGAATACGGCAAGTAGTCACCCTCAGTGGCAAAAGCTAGCGGATTTTATTGGCCCAACTACAGATCAAGCAACGGCGGCGGCAATTAACGGAAAGATCTATATTTTTTCTGGATCAGGCAAAGCTACCGTAACCGATAAATCCCCCATTATTTTTGATAGCGTCTATGTTTACGATATTAATAATAATACGTGGAGTAAACAAAACACCCGTACTCCAGTTGGGTTATTAGGGGCGGCGGCTTATCCTCTTAATCAAACCGAGATTGCTATTTTTGGTGGTTATAATAAGCCGCAGTTTGATCAATATTTGAGTGCTATTACAACCATAGATAAACAAGCCGATCCAAAAAAATGGCAACAAACCGTTACTGATTTTATGGAACGTGCACCTGAATCTTATCATTGGAATCAAGCTATTCAGATTTACCATACCGATAGCAATAGTTGGTCGACAAAAGGCACCAGCCCTTATTTAGCAAATTGTGGAGCGGCATTGGTTGGGGATAAAGATCGTATTACGCTAATCAGTGGTGAGATTAAACCCGGCTTACGCACCCCAATAGTTAAAACAGTGACCATTAAAGGGGATGACGTTAATTGGCAATCACTTGCACCTTTACCAGATGCTGCTAATGGCCAATTACAAGAAGGTGTTGCTGGCGCTTATGCAGGGACAAATCAAGGTTCATTGATTGTCGCTGGTGGTGCGAATTTTGTTGGTGCAAGGGCAAAAGCCGAGCAAGGTCATTGGTTTGCCCATGATGGTTTACGTAAACATTGGAGTGACGATATTTATACTTACCATGGTGATAAATGGGTGTTAGCGTCTACAAAATTACCGCAAGGGTTAGCCTATGGCGCGTCTTTTTCTACGCCAGCAGGGGTATTAATGGTCGGGGGAGAAAATGCTAAGGGCCAACCACAAGCGAAAGTGTATCTGTTACGTTATGAGCAATCGGATGTGCGTATTATCGATTGATCTGGTTATAACCGTCACCTCAAGCTACTGTTTTATAAAGTAGCTTGAGGTACAAAATAAGACGTGATCGTACTCGCTGAATTAAACGTCAATAATTGCCACCAAGTGCATATGTTCATACACTGTTACTATTGCTTTATTGATGATGGAGAATGGCATGTCTACCCCAATCCCTTGCAATATGATCAGTGGTGTTATTTTTGATTTAGATAACACTCTGGTAAGTTCAGCATTAGATTTTGATTGGTTACGCCAACAATTAAGCTGTGCCGCAAATATCGATTTGTTGCAATATATTGCTGATATTCCCGATGTAACTCACCGTAAACAGCTTGAAGAGAAAGTGATTGAGCATGAGTTAGCGGATGCGCGTCAATCAACGATTATGCCCGAATGTGAAAATTTACTGTCATATCTACGCCAACAAAAAATCCCTACTGCTGTTGTAACACGTAATTGCGCTCAAGCGGCAAAGCTGAAGATTGATCACCATCAATTACAATTTGATCGCATTGTTTCACGTGAAGAATTTCCGCCTAAACCTGCTCCTGATGCGCTACTTGATATTGCTAAACAATGGCAATTAGTACCGCAAAATATACTCTATGTTGGTGATTATATTTATGATTTACAAGCGGCTTTTCGCGCGAATATGCCATCATGTTTAGTGACCAATGGTGACGATGTCCGTTTTACTAACCAAGCATCAATAGTGGTTCAACAACTCGATGGCTTGACGGATATTCTACGTGAGCAAACATGTATGTTACAGCGAGAGCATGATAGTGTGGAAGTCTAGTCTTCAGTTAGGTAATTAATTATGGCTAATCCAGTAAACTCAAAAGCGTTACTTCATAGTAAATGGACGAAAGTGGTTGTGGATCACAAAGAAAAACATTTTGAGATAGTCACCGTATTATTTAATGATAATCAGCAAATTGAAAAATGTGTTATTCAAGCCGTAATGACAAATAAACTGTATGACATTGATTGGCATGATTTAAAAAATGACCAAGTATGGATCATTGGTTGGAATTAAGCATGCTCTTGTTCTAATGCGAGCAGGGTTTGTTTTTTATCTAGCCCGCCTGCGTAACCGGTTAATTTGCCATTTTTACCAATAACTCGGTGGCATGGAATGACGATTGATAACGGATTTTTACTGTTTGCCATTCCAACCGCTTGGCAGGCTTTAATATTACCAATTGATATAGCGAGTTGTTGATAACTCCAACATACACCATATGGGATTGTGCTTAACGATTGCCATACACGTTGCTGAAAATCAGTACCTTTAGGTGCTAATGGCAAATCAAATTGTTGGCGAGTCCCTGCAAAATATTGTTGTAATTGCCGTTCACACTCAATCAATAATGGGTGTTGTGGCATAGCGGTTGCTGTTTCAGGTTGCGGTGTTTGATGTTGATAAAGAATGGCTGTTAATGCCTCGTCAGAAGCATATAAGGTTAAACTCCCTAAAGGGGTTTCTATAGTGTGGTAGTAATTAGACATGATAAAAACCTGCGCGCTACACTTGAAATAATCAGTATAGCGCGTTTAATGGTGGCTAAAAAAGCGTTTAATGATTGTTTTTTAAATACTCAAGTGCACCTATAATTGCCGCAACTTGCGCCATATTACACTCTTGATCCGTAACGCGTGGACTGTCTGGATAAACTTCAGTCGTTGAAGTATACAAAGCGTCAGTTACGCTAGCACATAATCCTAATGCTTTTAGTGGATAATTAATCACGCCTTCTTGGGTAATCGGCTCGCCAATAATGTTGCCGTCACTATCAGCAGGTGCAATATGAGTAACATGGCGCACTGAATCAATAATGGCTTTTTGGAAATCATGTTGTGGATTTTCAGTATCACCAACACCATAAAAACCGTCAGGCACGACATCTGCAATATATTCTTTACCATCACGTGCCGCAAGGGCGGGTCTAAATTCACTTTCATCACTATCTGTGGTTTCGTGTAAATCAAGATGAGCGAGAAAATGTATTTGCTGAGCTTGGACTAATTTCATCAATGCCGCAGATTCTTCTGCTGGACTATTAGCATAAAATGAACGGTTAGGATCAACCGCATTAGGGTTCCAGCGATTAATTGTTTCATATCCCCACGGGCTAACACAAGGCACCACCAGAATATTAAAATCACGGCTATATTGCTGTGCTTTTTGTGACAAGAAAGCTAATGCACCATGAACACCACTGGTTTCATAACCATGAATACCGCCAGTAATTAATACAGTAGGTTTAGTGTTGTCCCAATCACGCGTTTTAATCGCAAATAAAGGGTACTTTTCTGGTGAATAAGAGAGTGCACCGTACTGTTCAATATCGAAGTTATCACTCAAAGCATGAATGTGGGAAACAACTTGCTCAAGATAACTACGTTTGATGGTCGTTTGTGCTAACCAAGCGGCTTTTTCTGTGGCCCCCCACTTTATACCAGCAGTACCAATTGCGTATCCAAATGAATTATCCATTGCTTTACCTATGTCATTATTATTGAGGTATCTATTTTTAGAGGGTAAACAGCTGATTATATTTAAGCAAATTTTATCTAATTATCGTCTCAAAAAAATAGAAATACTTATAATTATACTGAAATAAAAGCGTCGTTATTAAGCAGAAGACAGTAATGTTAGGTTGCATTAATCTGCTGCTACACTCTATTGTCATACAAATGAGAAGGCCTATAGTAATGACGTTCAAAACATAATTACTAAGGAAAAGACGATGAGTACTACAATATTGAATGAAGTTCAGATTGAAGACGCAAAACAACATCTTACTCGTCCTCTAGCCACACCTACCGATTTATGTGTAGACGCGACTAAAGAGATCAGTGGTGCGTTAACTGCAATTTTAGCTGATGTATTTGCGATTTATATGAAAACCAAAAACTTCCACTGGCATATGAGTGGTGCGCATTTCCGTGATTACCATTTAATGTTAGATGAGCAGAGTGCACAGTTATTTGCAATGACGGATGATATCGCTGAACGTGCACGTAAAATTGGTGGTCGTACTATACGTTCAATTGGTGAAATTTCTCGTATGCAGCGTATTTTAGATAATGACGCTGATTATGTTGAGCCTGCCGATATGCTGGCTGAATTGTGTGAAGATAATAAACAATTAGCAGCAGAGCTTCGCGCAGCACATATTTTATGTGACGAGCGTAATGATTTTTCTTCAGTGAGTATGATTGATAATTGGATTGATGAAACAGAACGTCGTGTTTGGTTTCTTTATGAATCATACCGTCATTGATAGAGTAATATAATTTAATTATTGCGTTTATCTATAATAAAAAAGGATAGGTTTTATAACTTATCCTTTTTTATTATTTGTAATTTAGGCCTCACTTAAATAGCGTTAATGTATAAACTAAGTTGATAACTTATAAATCAATATTAATGAAATATTTACTATTTTTTGAATGGAGATCTCTTTGTTTTTGTGAATATAGTTTATTTATTGTGTGTTTAGTAAAAATAAGTATCAAATACAAACCTGATTGTTATTTTTATGTTCTCTTTTTCTAATTTAGATAAGTATTCATATTTTTGTTTTTAATTGATTGTTGCGTATATGATGCAGAGGTATAAAATGCGCAAGATTAAGCATATCTATTGTGCATAAATAGTAATTTTGAGTTGATATTCTTATTGTTGTTAATAGCCATAACTATTGTGTGGTATTTAATAAAATAGAATATTCATTTTGAAATATAATAAAAATTATAATGAGAATGTTGAAGGAGTTAATCATGTCAATGGAACTTTCGCGAAGGAGTTTTATTAAACATGGTATCATCGCTGGTATCTGCGTTTATACTGTTCCCGCTTTAGCCCGATTTAATCTTAATTTAGATGGCAGTAATAGTTTAGTTGCTCCTGAATTAGCGGCATCTTGGCAATCTGATTTTAAAGTACGTTTTAGAAGTGATGCTATTGCTAAAGTCACGGGTGAAAAAGTGTATGGACGTGATTTGCGATCAACCGATATTGATGGTTGGCCAAGTGAGCAGTCATGGGCTTTTTATATTCGTGCCGATCGTGCTGATCGTATCTATCAAGGTGTTGATTTAAGTTTATTACCTGCAAATGCTCAGCCAAGTAATATTGTTACTGGATCAACATTAACCAAAGATAAGATTGAATTACCACAATTTTATGGCACTAATATGTTGGTTACTGAAGGTGCAATGCCTGACTATATTGGTCAAGCCGTCATGCTACTTATTTTTGATGACTTTATCACTTATCATCGCGCTAAAGGTATATTGCAATTTAATAGTGAAATTATTAAATATGGTAAACAACAACCATTAGTTGCCGCAGAAAAAGATCCGTGGGGCGTGTGGCGAATTACTCGTGAACAAGGTAATGCTGCGGGTGTCTTGCCTGATAAATACAGTCCATTAAAAAATGGGGTTAATTTCCCTAACTATGTTGACCATAAACCATTTTGGCCTAAACCTAATTATTTAGGCTCAGCATTAGAGCAACAAATGGCGGTTGCTGATGATATTAAAGCAAGTTTAAAAGATGATAATAATTTTGTTTTAGACCGTAATTATCAAACTCAATTTATTGATCCGATGTTCTTAGAGCCAGAATGTTTTAATGGTTGGTTTGATCCTAAAACACAGACCATGCATACCATTCCTTCTTCGCAATCTCCAGCTAACTTCTTTGGTTTTGCAACCAAGATGCTTAACAATGGGCCTTTAGCGGGTAACGTTAAAAACTTAGTCGTACATTCACCTTTTATTGGTGGTGGCTTTGGCGGTAAAGATCACTCTATATTGCCTTTCTATGGTCTATTAGCGGCGATGTACAGTAAACATCCTGTGCGTATGGCAAACGATCGCTTTCAACAATTTCAATCTGGTCTAAAACGCCATCCTTTTAAGATGCACAATCAATTAGCGATTGATAAAACTACCGGTAAATTCCAAGGAATTGTGAGTTACATGGATCTTGATGGTGGTGGTCGTGAAAACTTCAGCTCTGTTGTTGCTGAAGTCGGCGCGAGTGCATTGCAGTCAATTTATTATTTCCCTAAAAATGATATTACCGCTGTTGCCAATGTGTCTGAAAACCCAGCGTCAGGTTCTATGCGTGGCTTTGGTACGTTACAGACAATGTCAGCCATGGAAATGATGGTCAATGAAGCGGCACAACTGCTCAATATTGATCCGATTGATTTAAGACTTCGTAATACAATTAAAACGGGTCAACTGAATACTCAAGGTGCAGTGCCAACCAGTACTGAACATTATGTTGAGATATTAAAGCAAGCTCAACAACATGAAATGTGGACCCAACGCGAGCAGCGTCGTAAAGCGTATGAAGCTAAGCATCCTAATAAACGCTTCGGTACTGGCTTTGCGATTTGTACTAAAGACTATGGTGCGGGTGATGATGCGCCTTCGACCTATATTGAAATGGATAAGACCGGTCGCCTAGTGATGGGGATCTCTTCTGTGGAGATCGGTACTGGTGTACAAACATCACAAGCTGCTGTTTTGGCAGATTATTTTGGTCGTCCTGCTGATGCTGTCAATCTTGCTGAAGTGCATGGTTGGGATCCGCTTCAAATGATCAATACTCAATCACCGTTTACGATGAGCCAAGCTTACCAAGATAAAATGCAACAAAATCCACGTTGGACACCGACAATTCCTTATGCGTCATCTGCATCGACATCGGCTTATTTCCAATCTAAAGCAACAGAAAATGCCGCTAAAGTTATTTTTGAATATGGCTTATGGCCTGCGGCAAAAGCTATTTGGAGTAAGTTGTACTACAGCGGTGATTTGGCTGCGATGGATTTTGGTGCAATGGAAGATGCTGTTTGGGTTGATGGTAAGTTAAGTGCTAAAGGCATGGAGCCATTACCCCTTGATATGCTAGCACAACATGTTCATCAACAAGGTTTAGTAACGGGCGCAATGGTACATACATTTAACCGTTGGGGTTGGGTTGATGCTGATTTCACTGTTGAAGGGCAGACTCAAACTTATCAATTAGATGCAATGGCCGTGAAATATGGTCATGGTGCTAATGCGAATAAGAAAAAACTAATGGCCAGTAATGGTTGGCATTTATTGGATCGTCGCAATGTTAAATACCCAGCGACGGTTCTAAATAATGCGATGGTAGTGTATTACGCTCCTTGTGCCGTATTAGTTGAATTAGCCGTTGAAAAGGGCTCTGGTAAGGTTGAAATTGTGGCAACCCAAACTTGGCTTGATGCGGGTAAAGTGATCGTCAAAGAACTGGTTGAAGGTCAAATTGAAGGTGGTTTAGTAATGGGTATTGGGCATGTGTTGCACGAATATTTACCACCAGGTGAAGAAGGTCCGGGTAATGGTACTTGGAATCTTAATCGCTATCAGGTGCCATTAGCTACTGATGTGGGTGTATGGCAAATGAATCATACTATTTTGCCGCCATTTAATAATTCTGACCAACGTAAAGGTATCGCTGAAGTGGTGATGATCCCAATTGTCGCGGCTGTTACTGAAGCTCTTTACCAAATTACCAATAAACGTTTTTACCACTTACCTGTAACGGCTAATGATATTAAGGAAGTACTTGCATGATCACTGTAACAATGACTATTAACGGTAATGTTGTCGGTCCAGTTGAGGTTGATGAATCAGTGAAAATGATTGATTTTCTTCATGAATATCGAGGATTAACTGGTACTAAATTTGGTTGTGGTATTGGTGTTTGTCACGCCTGCTCTATCATTGTGGATGATGCCGATGGTGGATCACACACTGAGCGTACTTGTATTAATGGCGTCGGTAATTTTAACGGTAAAAAACTGCGCACAGTAGAAGGTCACGCTAAACGTAATTTAATGGGACAAATCACCGCATTAAGCCCAGTACAGCAAACATTTGTCGATCATTTTTCTTTCCAATGTGGTTGGTGTACTTCTGGTTTTGTTAATGAATCAACCGTGTTAGTTGAGCAATTAGCCAAACAACCTGTCGATAAAGATCAGGTTGAGAATGTGATTGAAAACGCATTGAAAAAACATATCTGTCGTTGTTCTGGTTACCGTAAATACTATGTTGGTTTGCGAGATTTAGTACTGTCACAGCCGGGGTTAGTCAAATGAAACCGAGTTTAAAAATCAGTGTCGTTTGTGGTTTGTTATTAAGTAGCGGTGCGGTGTATGCAGAGGCATCATCAACGGATACACAAGCGCCATTATCTGAAAATATGGCACAATTGATCGCACAAGGTAAATATTTAGCGGCTGCGGGTGATTGCAGTGGTTGTCATACTATTGAAAGCGGTCAGGCGTATGGCGGCGGGCGTGCATTTGATACGCCGTTTGGTACTTTATATTCAACCAATATTAGTAGTGATAAACAGCACGGTATTGGTAATTATAGTTATCAGCAATTTGTTGATGCGGTACGTAATGGTGTTGCGCCTAAAGGTAATTTATATCCGGCAATGCCTTATACGTCATATCACCGTATTAACGATCACGATATGCACGCGTTGTATGCGTATTTCATGCAAACCAAACCTGCGACTCAACCGAATAGAGAAAATGGGATTGGTTTCCCTTTCAATATTCGAATGGGATTAAAAGTATGGAATCTTGTCGCGTTTGATAAACCGACCTTTACGCCTACTGCGGATAAAACGCCATTATGGAATCGTGGTAAATATCTAGTGCAAGGGTTAGGTCACTGTGGTGAGTGTCATACTCCACGTAATTTTATGATGGCAACGGAACAAGATCATCCACTTGAAGGTGCGGTGGTTAATTATCTTAATGCGCCTAATATTACGTCAAAAAATCTGACTCAAGAACATTGGACATTTAGTAATTTAGCGCAATTCTTAAAAACAGGCCAATCGCCTAAAGGTACTGCGTTTAATGATATGTTCATCGTTGAGAAACATAGTTTAACTCAACTTAATGATCATGATATTACTGCGATAACCAGTTATTTATTGAATCAAGCACAACCATCACAATCAGCGGTATCACAACCGAAGTTAACGTCACTTGTTGCATCACAATTTGATACCAAACTACCAGGATACCGTATCTATATGGATAAGTGCTCTGGCTGTCATGGTCAGAATGGACAAGGAACACCAAACGTAGCTCCTGCGTTACAAAATAATGCGACCATTGAAAACAGCAATATTTTTAATACGGTAGCAGTGTTAAATAATGGTATTGAGCGCCAAAGTTATAGCCAAGAGCAAACATATTATGCAATGCCGGGTTATAAGAACAGTTTGAATAATCAACAAATGGCTGATTTGATAACTTACTTACATAAGCGTTTTACTACACAGATGACAACCACAACGGCGAAGCAAGTGGCTGACATTAAAAAGCAATTAGCGACTAATTGATCATGCGATTAGCCTGCATTAGTGCAGGCTAACTTTGGTACTGTTGTTATAGTAAACAAAGTGATAGACGACTTATGAATGCCTTAGATAAACACGTATTATTAGATTGTCAGACATGGCTACAACAAGGGAAACCGGTGTGGTTATGTACTATTTTATCCACTTATGGGTCGGCTCCTCGTCCTGTTGGCGCTTTATTTGCAACTGATGGTCATATTCGCTCGGGGTCGGTATCTGGCGGATGTATTGAAGATGCTTTTATGAAGTTAATTCAACAACATGGTCTTGATAAACCATTACAAGTGTTTGATTATGGTACTCACTTAGCCGCGAATGGTAGCCAATATGAACTGCCATGTGGTGGTCATATCTCTTTATTAATCGAACATTTATACCCTGATGATTGTTATTTGGTTGACGACTGGTTAATGGCTGCGGAACAAACGTCTACCTTTATTCGTACTGTCAATATTGAGACAGAACAACGCAGTATTGTGATGGGTACAGAGACTACGGCATATCCTTCACCTTGGTTAACGGTGCATTACCAACAACATTGGCAATTATTATTATTGGGTATTAGCCAAGTCAGTGAAGAAGTTGCACGGTTAGCGATCAGAGCTGGATTTACCGTAAGATTGTGCGACGTTCGTGAAAATTACAGTCAAAGTTGGCGTTGGACAGCGGCAAAGGGGGGCATTGATGTTGAATGGTGCTCTGCGGATGCTTTTGTTGAGCGTTACACCAATGCTTATACCGCAGTGTTAGCACTTGCCCATGATCCTCGCGTTGATGACATGGGATTGATGGGGGCATTAGAGTCCAATGCGTTTTATATTGGCGCATTAGGATCGCATGCGAACAGTGATCGTCGTCGTGAACGATTAATGCGAATTGGTGAATATACTCAGGCTGAATTAGCACGATTGCATGCGCCAATTGGCATTGCCATTGGAAGTAAAACCCCATTTGAAATAGCCATTGCTGTGATCGCAGAAGTTATCGCAGTAAAAAATGGGGTTAATTGTGATTCATGGCATTATCACCATGGTTGATTGTGTGATACCGGCTGCGGGGCTGTCATCACGAATGGGGGCATGGAAACCTATGCTACCTTATCGTGACAGTACACTACTCGATATTGCTATTGAACACGCCTTGGTCTTTTGTTCAAGAGTGATCGTGGTGGCGGGTTATCGCGCCGATGAACTGGTACAGCGATATCAACATCAGCCACATATTCTGGTGGTGGTGAATCCTGACTATCAACAAGGCATGTTAAGCTCGATTCAAAAGGGTATTGCAGCCGTCACTAGTTCACGGTTTTTTATTACTCATGCCGATATGCCGTGTATCGATCCGCAGGTATTTACGCTGTTATCGCAAATGCGTCATGGGCGAGTGGTCTTTCCTGGTAATAAGCAACAAACAGGGCATCCCGTTTTAATTGATGCTGCGTTAATTCCTCGAATTTTAGCCTTACCTATCATGGCAAAAATGAAGCAAGTACTGCAAACAGGTGAAGAGCAATATTTACAGTTAGATGCCACGAGTGGTATTTATCATGATATTGATACACCTGAAAAATATCAGCAATTACTTCGGACATGCAAATAAACAACAAGTTATAAAATAAACACCATAAAAAAGAGAAGCCAAATACTTCTCTTTTTTTGTGGGTTATTTTTTGATCTTTAATGATATTGGTAACGCTGATTTAACTGGTCATGCCCCATTTTAAATCATCATCAAGCTCTTCAATCGCATCATAAAGATAAGATTCAACTTGTTCTTCTACTAAGCCATCTGGCTCTTCAAAGAACGCGATATGGAAAATAGCATCACCTTCATTGACTAGTGGTAAGGTTTGCTGACCAATAACAATGCCACCTTGTGGTGCAATCACCGTTACTTGATTGCTGCCTGCCGGATCGCTGATAGTCGCAATGATTTGGTTTTTATCTACTTTTTCACCTAGTGCAACATGTGATCGTAGTAAGCCATCAGAATCAGCACGTACCCAACGTGTTGCTTTTGGCACCATAGGCTCAATCACTTTTTTACTGCGATGAGTACGTAGCATTTCTAGGTGCTGCATGACCTTTAATACCCCTTGTACGCCAGAACCAATGGCATGAGCGTCTAAGCGGAGTGCTTCTCCTGCTTCAAAGGTAATGACTGGTATATCAAAATCTTCTGCTGCGGCACGCAGTGAACCTTCACGTAAACTCGCGTCAATCATAACCGGAGAGCCAAACGCCATTGCCATCGCTTTTGCTTGTGGGTTAGATAGATTAGCGCGAATTTGTGGCAAGTTAGTACGATAAATAGCGGCAGTGTGTAAATCAACAACATGCGTTGCACGGCGTACAACGTGATTAAAATATTGATATGCCATACGACCAGCAATAGAACCGCGTTCAGCTCCCGGGAAACAACGGTTTAAATCACGACGATCAGGTAAATAACGGGATTTATGTATAAAACCAAAAACATTAACCACAGGCACCGCAATAATCGTACCGTGAAGTTTAGATAAGTCTATTTTTTCAATAACTTGACGAATAACTTCAATGCCATTGAGCTCATCACCATGAATGGCTGCATTGATCAGTAATACTGGGCCTGGGTGTTTTCCATGTAGAATATCAACCGATACTGATAAAGGAGAATGCGTATAGAGGCGAGCAATTTCGAGTTCGCAGTTAGCATGGTTTCCCGGTTCAACCATTAGATTTGAAAACTCAAACGGGATATTTTTTGTGACCATAGATACGTCCTGTATATAGGCTATTAGAATATTACTGTTGATAAATATTGTTGCGTTGATAACCGCGTTATAACATCTTGAGAATAATCATAAAGTCTATTTTAATATAGGAACAAGATCACGTTTAATAGGATTTACTGTCGCTGTAATATGTCTAGATGTGTCAGATATGAGTAAAAAGCGTTGTGTTGATGCCTAAAAAAAGGCATTGCCGTAAGTCTGCAATGCCTTTTATAGGGTAATTACGAATCTTTTGGGTCGTTGCTAGCGACTTGAATCTCACTCTCTTTAGGCGGTAATGGTTGCTGCATTAAGCGGTTGTATTGCACCACATCAAGTTCAAAGGCTTTCTTTTGTTGATGTGAAACCGATGCTGCTAATGGAATCTTCGCTGTTAATGGATTAACAGGTTTGCCACGAACCAACAATTCATAATGAATATGGGGGCCGGTAACGCGTCCAGTACTGCCAGATAATGCGATTTTTTGACCCCGTTTTACGCGTTGACCAACTTTGACCAAGATACGGCTATTATGCAAATAACGGGTACTGTAATTAGCACTGTGTTTGATCACCACGTAACGACCAGCATAAGGGTGATTGGTTACACGAGTAACTACACCATCACTGGTTGCTAATACTGGTGTTCCTGTTGGTGCGGCAAAATCGACCCCGTTATGAGGCTGAATTCGACCTGTAACTGGGTGACGGCGATAAGGATTAAACGGTGAACTAATACGAAACCGCTTTGTTGTTGGGTAACGCAAAAACGCGCGCTGTAAGCTTTCACCATTTTGATCATAGAAATTACCGTCACTGCTTAAATAAGCGGAATATTGGTGTTTCTTGGTGTAAATACGAATCGCTTGAAGTTCTGTATCACCACTTGCCTGATCATTGACATATTTAGCTTTACTGACTATTTCAAAGCGGTCGCCTGCTTTTACATCTTGTGTAAAATTCAGCTTATCTTTAAAGATGGCAAGAATTTCATTTATTTCACTGTGGCTTAGACCTGCTTTTTTAGCTGAAGTGCTAAAACTGCCATGAATATTACCGTTAATGACTTTTTCTCGCCACACACCCGGTAAGGTTACTTCTTTAACATCAAAGTCGTTATTTTTATCTCGCGTATAGTCAATCGTATGCGCCACGTTAAATTGCAGTTGGACTTTATTTAATCGATGGTTACTGTCGGCTACCCAAAATCGTAAAATATCATTTGGGCGTAAATTATCAATTTGTAAGCTATTGAGATCTGCCGCCATAATGTCTTTTACATCAGCTTGTGGCAGATTTAAACGAGAGAAAATTTCACTCAGTGTATCCCCCTGTTTTACTTCATATTCATACGTAGGTGGCAGTATGATGTTTTTTATTACAGCGGCTGGTGTAAGGGTGTTTAGTACAACTTTGGGTGTAGTAATTAAAGGCAGTTGTACTTCTTTATGATGTGCTGATGATGTGGTGTTAATTGATAATACGGCAGCGGTGGTGATAATTGAGAGCCCAAGAAGGCCAATTAGGCGATAGTTTACAAAATTGGTTAGTACTGTCGTTTTCAACGTAAACATAATGCTCGTCAGTTCTTTTATTTTTAATGAGTGCGTCTGCACTTGGTTTATTTGGCGAATAGGTATCAAAACATAGCGTTTCTGAACCTTAAATGAATTAATACGGTAGGCGCTATTTTTTACTTAATTTATCACTAATTACAGCTAGAAAGCATATAAATAATGATTATAAGGTATTTTACGTCTCAATAATGTAGAAATGACAATTTCGTCCAGCCAGTTGATGCAATTTTAAGCTGGACGAATGTAACTTTCAGCGGAAAAGATAATGTTTGATTATCTTCGTGATGGTGTGCACTAACTGCGGCTTTGGTAAACGCTGGTGTGTTTTTTCTTAGGGAGAAGTGTGACTTCTCGCTGTTCTAAATGTGGATCTTTGTGAGAATTGATCTGTAAATAGTTATTTATATTCATTGCACGTACAACATCGGCTTGAATTTTTTCTGTTGCTGTTAGTTGATGAGTATGATCGATATATTCAATCATATGCTGAGTAGCCAACGGATTCGGTCTGGGTGGTATTGATGCTAATGCCGATAATGAATGCAGTGACAGCGACAAAGCTAAGGTTATTATTAATCGTTTCATGAAAAACCTCATGTTATTCAGTGAGGGCATTTAATCCTACAGCACCTGAATTGAGGGTGAGTTGCTAATTCATATATCATTCATGGTCTCAACATAACGGTTAAGCGTGATTTCAGTATAGAATAGTCGTTCTGAGATCATTAAAGTGAAGTTGTTATGACAGATTTAGCGCAAGAAATCAGCTTTATGCAACGGGCATTGGCATTATCACATCAAGCATTGCCAGCTTGCCGTCCGAATCCTCCTGTTGGGTGTGTCTTAGTCAAACAGGGGAAAATTGTAAGTGAAGGTTTTACACAACCGCCAGGCTTTCATCATGCAGAAGCAATGGCATTAGCCAATTATAAATTACCATTAAGTGACGTGACCGCTTATGTGACTTTAGAGCCTTGTTCGTTTGTTGGTCGTACACCATCTTGTGCGCATACTTTAGTTGAAAAGGGGATTAAGCGTGTTGTGGTTGCAACTCTTGATCCTGATCCACGAAATAGTGGTAAAGGTATTGATGTTTTAAGGCAAGCGGGGATAGAGGTGAGTATTGGTTTGTGTGAGCAAGAAGTTTTTGAATTTATATCACCTTATTTATTGAAAGAATAATATAAAACATAAAATAAAATTTTTATTAAAATAAAAAAACAAAAGCCGATTTAAATAGATAATAAATTTATTACCATTATTAAATCGGCTTTTAAGTATCACTAATAAAAACGTAAACTTAAATAATTAATTATTTAGTTGAAGTTTTGTGATGCTCACGAGATGATTCTTTATGATCATGCTCTTTAGTTTTGTGATGACGATGTTCGTCATGTTCATGGTGGTCACCATGAGTTTGTTCTGGGTGTTTATGGCCTTTAGGATCGCCACCATGTTGAGTATGTGGATGGCTTTTTTCATGGTCACGTACTTCATGGTGGTCACGGTCATGCTTGTGCTCTACTTCTTCACCGTAACGACGTTCCATTTTTTCATGCTCAGCTTCAGCAGTATGTTGGTGACCTTTTTGTGAACCTTTATGTTCTTGGCTATTATGACTCATATCTTAATCCTTCAATAAACAGCGTTAATAATAAGTTGGTGTCTGTCTATGGGATTTAATTTACTCTTATTTTAAATTTGAACAATATTCTTTTTTATAATCAAACATTTTATTTTTGATAATTGATGAATATTTAAAATAGGTATAAGAAGCAAAAAATGTCATGTAAGAATTTAATTAAAGAGGGCGCTGAACTTTTATATTAGTATATAAAAATGAAATCATAGCTATTAATAATAATGATTTATTTAAAGGGAAATGAAGTAATTATTTGTTTTTAAAAAGTATTGTTGTTAAGTAATAGTTAGCTATTATGATTAATGGGCTTTAGAGCTAAATATTCTATCCACCCGATGAATGGGGTGACGTAAATGTTAAATAATAACCTATAAAATGAGTATAAAAAGTAGCGTCAATTACAGCAGCTAAATGGGCGTAATTATAGTGATAAAGAACGCTAATCTAAATATATCCTGCTTAAGAAGTGAATGTAGGGCTGATTTTTGATGGTTTTTATCACGCAGCAAGTAGAATTTTGTCTTTTAATACGGTGAAATTTATTACAGATACCCGTTGAAATTAGTTTTTTATGGTGGACACCGTTTAAATGAAGAGAAAATGATGATTGTGTATCCCTATCAAAACCAATATATGATCTAATTTAGTGTCTTTTTGTGTCATCCCTACAATAAATACTAGAGAGAGTGATAGATAATCTATTCTTTTTGAAAGATGCCCACTTAATTAATTGGATTGGTATGAGATCTTATTATGAATCTATATGCATCGAATTAAAAAGAGATAAAAAAATGGCCTAACATTTGTTAGACCATTTTTAGATTTATTATATAAGTGCGATTAATCACACGTTATAAATAAGCACTTATGCTAGTAGTTCTTTAGCATTGTTAACGATGTTTTCAACAGTAAAGCCGAACATTTTGAATAGCTCTTCAGCAGGCGCTGATTCACCAAATGTTGTCATACCGATGATGCGACCGTTAAGGCCTACATACTTGTACCAGAAGTCAGCAATACCTGCTTCAATAGCGATACGCGCAGTAACATCTGCTGGTAATACGCTTTCACGGTAAGCAGCATCTTGCTTATCAAACAAATCAGTAGCAGGCATAGAAACTAGACGTACTTGACGACCAGCAGCTGTTAGCTCTGCGTATGCTTCTGCTGCGATACCTACTTCAGAACCAGTAGCGATCAAGATTAGCTCTGGCTTACCAGCACAATCTTTAAGGATGTAACCACCCTTAACGATGTTAGCAACTTGCTCAGCAGTACGATCTTGTTGAGTTAGGTTTTGACGAGAGAAGATTAAAGATGTTGGACCATCTTTACGCTCAATCGCGTACTTCCAAGAAACAGCAGATTCAACTTGGTCACATGGACGCCATGTGCTCATGTTTGGTGTTAGACGTAGTGATGATACTTGCTCAACAGGTTGGTGAGTTGGACCATCTTCGCCTAGGCCGATAGAATCGTGTGTGTACACTTGGATGTTCTGAATTTTCATCAGTGCAGCCATGCGTAGTGCGTTACGTGCGTATTCCATAAACATTAGGAATGTTGCGCCGTAAGGAACGAAACCACCGTGTAGTGCCATACCGTTGATCATTGCAGTCATACCAAATTCACGAACGCCGTAGTGAATGTAGTTGCCTGAAGCATCAGTTGGTGTGATTGACTTAGAGCCAGACCACATAGTTAGGTTTGATGGTGCAAGGTCAGCAGAACCGCCCATGAATTCAGGTAATAGTTTACCAAATGCTTCAAGTGCGTTTTGAGAGGCTTTACGTGATGCAATGTTAGCTGGGTTTGCTTGTAGATCAGCAATAACTTTGCTTGTTTCAGCTTCCCAGTTAGCAGGTAGACCACCAGTCATACGACGAGTAAACTCAGACGCTAGTTCAGGGAATGCTGCTGTGTATGCTGCAAACTTCTCGTTCCAAGATGCTTGCTTCGCTTTACCTGCTTCTTTTGCATCCCACTCAGCATAGATGTCTGCTGGAATTTCAAAAGGACCGTAGTTCCAACCAAGGAATTCACGAGCTGCTTTAATTTCTTCAGCACCTAGTGGAGCACCGTGACAGTCGTGAGAACCTGCTTTGTTTGGTGAACCAAAACCGATAATTGTTTTACAACAGATCAACGTAGGCTTAGTTGTTTCAGCTTTTGCTTCTTCAATAGCAGCATTGATTGCAGCAGCATCGTGGC
The DNA here is from genome assembly GCF_003026395.1 of Photobacterium iliopiscarium. Classification (GTDB taxonomy): domain Bacteria; phylum Pseudomonadota; class Gammaproteobacteria; order Enterobacterales; family Vibrionaceae; genus Photobacterium; species Photobacterium iliopiscarium. The sequence goes on from NZ_PYOO01000001.1 coordinate 667,459, forward strand.
CATCAACGTGACGGATTACATGCCAGTTGTAAGCTTCAAAACGCTTAGCAGTATCGTCAGCGAACCAACCTTCTACTTCGCCATCGATAGAAATACCGTTGTCATCCCAGAAAGCAACTAGCTTACCAAGACCTAGCGTACCCGCTAGAGAACATGCTTCGTGAGAGATACCTTCCATCATACAACCGTCGCCCATGAAAGCGTAAGTGTTGTGGTTGACGATATCATGACCTTCACGGTTGAATTGTGCAGCCATTGCTTTTTCAGCAAGTGCCATACCAACAGCGTTAGTAATACCTTGGCCTAGAGGACCTGTTGTTGTTTCAACGCCAGGTGCGTAGCCGTATTCTGGGTGACCCGGTGTTTTTGAATGCAATTGACGGAAGTTTTTAAGATCGTCAATTGATAGGTCATAACCTGTTAGGTGAAGTAGCGAGTACATAAGCATAGAGCCGTGGCCGTTTGATAATACAAAACGGTCGCGATCAGCCCATTTAGGGTCTTGTGGGTTATGGTCCATATGACCACGCCAAAGAACTTCAGCGATATCAGCCATGCCCATAGGTGCGCCAGGGTGACCAGAATTTGCTTGTTGTACGCCGTCCATGCTTAGAGCACGAATCGCGTTAGCTAACATTTTATGTTCCATAGTGTTTCCACCAAAATATTAAGTAAATTTAAAATTAAGAAAGCGGCTCTAGGAGCCGCTTTCTGAAATAGTGCTTAGCGATTAAAGACGATCTGCGATCATTGTCTCTAGTTTGCCTTGGTCTACTGCGAAGTTACGAATACCTTCAGCTAGTTTCTCAACAGCCATTGCTTCTTGGTTGTGATCCCATAGGAATTCAGCGTGAGTCATAGCCGCAGGACGTGCTTTTAGCTCAGTTGCTGGAAGTAGTTTCTGCTCAACAACACCAGTTGCATCTTCAAGTTCTTGAAGAAGTTGTGGGCTGATTGTTAGGCGGTCACAACCTGCTAACTCAAGGATTTCACCAATGCTACGGAAGCTTGCGCCCATAACTACTGTATTGTAACCGTGTTCTTTGTAGTAGTTATAGATGTTAGTCACAGAGATCACACCTGGATCTTCTTGTGCTTCAAAACTACGGCCTTCTTTCGCTTTGTACCAATCCATAATACGACCAACAAATGGTGAGATTAGGAATACGCCAGCTTCAGCACATGCACGTGCTTGAGCGAAAGAGAATAGAAGTGTTAGGTTACAGTTGATGCCTTCTTTTTCAAGAATTTCAGCAGCACGGATACCTTCCCAAGTTGACGCTAGTTTGATCAAAATACGATCGTTGCTGATGCCAGCATCGTTGTAAAGTTTGATTAGGTGGCGAGCTTTAATTACGCTTTCTTCAGTGTTAAAAGAAAGACGAGCATCAACTTCAGTAGAGATACGACCAGGAACAACATTTAGGATTTCTTTACCAATGTTGACTGCAAGCATGTCGCAAGTATCTTTGATTTGCTGTGCTTTATCATTGCTTTGTGCTTTTGCGTAAGCAATTGATTGGTCAATTAGAGGTGCATATTCAGCGATTTGTGCTGCTTTTAAGATCAATGATGGATTTGTTGTCGCATCTTCAGGCTGGTATTTGCTGATATCTTTGATGTCACCAGTGTCAGCAACAACAGTAGTTAGTGCGCGTAGTTGTTCTAATTTTGTGCTCATATCGATCGACCTTATGTATAGGGCTTATGTCATGGTGGCATCAGTTATAGCCTGAAATGCCACCATGTTCAAAAGAATTAATACTTACTCTAAGCATATTCATGATAACCATTAGCTCACCGAGTGAGCGGATGGAATGCACTAGAGCATTTGATGGTTTGATAATTGTCTTTTTTGGCTTTTTTGTCAATTTAAAATGGGAATAAATCATATTCAGATCGCAATAAAAGCAGTTTTAGATTTTATTTATTGTTTTGTTATTGATGTGATGTGTTTTTTTACTTTTCACTGGTTGAACATTTGATCTGGAGGTTGATCATTTGTACTGGCTTGTTAATGATGAAAAGTTACTATTTTATTAAATAACCGCGGGTAAATGTTACATGACATCCATCAATACCAATTGATAATCTAATTTATTATCCTTTTATATCATTATCTACAGCGAATGCTTGCGAGGATGATCAGGGATCTCATGCTTTTAAGCGATGATAACGTAATAATTGGATTGGTATAAATATTTACTCATGGATGTAAGAAGAAATGTAATAACAGTAAATGCGGTGATAGTTCAGTTAAGGCGTCGTTGAGTGACGATAGAGAAGACGGGGGGAATGGATTAAATAACAGGTATAAAAAATGCCGGCTATAGCCAGCATTTTTATTATTTATCAACGAGGATAAATTAGATAGCTACAACGTTTGCAGCTTGAAGACCTTTTTGGCCTTGTTCTACTTCGAAAGACACTTTTTGGCCTTCAGCAAGTGTTTTGAAGCCTTCAGAAGCGATAGCACGGAAGTGAACGAATACGTCAGCACCGCCGTTGTCTTGAGTAATAAAACCAAAACCTTTCTCTTCGTTAAACCATTTTACTAGACCAGTTGTTTGATTAGACATGTGATGCCCCTTATATAGATGATTAATTAACCGCTAAAATGCGATGTATTAAGTGGTTAAATTATTAATGTTACTGCCAAAACAAGGGAAACACTGAGGTACAAAACGATAACGTTGCTGTAGCTAAAAGTTTAACTGTGACTTGGTGTTGCATTTAATAACGTCCTGAACAACAGAACGAGACAGATAATAACAGCTGTTTGTTTTTTGTACAGCTATTTTTATCGATATGAGTAAAAAAGATTCTTGCTGTTAGTGTGGCGCTAGAAAGAAAGGTATAACGCCATTGAGAGAAGTGAACATTTTTTATGTGATAAAGCCTATCTAAATCTTCCTTATCCTATCTGTTGTGCGTGAACGTGCGATCACGTGATGCGGGTATAGATGGATACTGTTCAATACAGCCCTTTATTAGCCAAAGTTACGTAACACGTTTCTGCCCCTTTATGCGTTAGACCTTTTACTCATTCATATCGTATTAACGTGATTTTTGATTAGTTTTATTTTTCTATTTGTAATTAATCAGACTGATCTAATACATTTCTTACTTTCTACATTTTAAATCAACACTTTGAAACAAAATAATGCAATCAAGCTAATTATATTTATGAGTTAAATTGATTATAATTGTCTGGATTTATGGGCATTATGTTGCGTGATAGTAAGAATGCTTACTAATAAGCTGTTAGCTCTCTCGAGCATTAACTCAATACAGAGGTGAAATTTGAGTTTTAAGTCTTTTGTGGATGTACTTAGTTCAGTCGCATCTCTTGTAGCGATTGTATCAGTCCTTATCGCTTGGTCTCGAAGTCGACTCAAGCCGTTAAAACTAAAAAGAGTCTTGGTGCATAAAAAGAAAACTTCTACGACATTTTTTCTCTACTTTATAAATCGGCAAGCTTATCCTGTAAAAATTAGGTACTTAAAATGCTTCACGAAAGTGACATTTCAAGTATCACAAAAGAACAACTGTCGTCCCGAAAGACGACAATTGTTGGATTACGATGATCTTGTATTTCAAACTCAAGATGAATATGAAATAGAAGCATATGCTGACTGTTCTATAAAGATAGAATGCGATGAACCGATCGCTGTCGACTCAGATAAGTTTGTGGTCTCAACTCAGACATCTCACGGTTATCACTTATTGAAAGTGCGAGACATTGATATTGTTCATATGGGAACTGGCTCAGTTGGATATCTAGTACCTTTTAAAGAAACATTCGACAACAAGATTAAAGCTAGGGTATACCATGTATTTTCTATCGTGCGATTTTATGTTCGCAAACTCTTCAAAAAAGAGAGTTAACAAATAAGGATATGTGCCGCGTAGCCGACACCTATCCGAAGTGTGGGACAAACCCAGCAAATATCATGAAGGGTGATGTTGAACAGTCGAACATAACATTACCCTCACTTTTCCTAATACCTACCAGCCCAAATAGAGCTGTATCCATAACACGCTTTTGTCTAATAACGAGTTAAGTTTGTTTGAGTTAGATTTGTTAGTATGCATAAAATTTGTGATGTTAAATACCGCCTATCGAGGAGGTATTTTTGTATTTGGTTGTTATCGCAGATTAGATTTGTGAGACTAAATAATGAAAATTTACTCAAGAAATGGTTTTCGATAGGCTTAATTTTAGTGGTGGTCTTTATTTGGGCTTAAAATCATTTATTGTTACGATGACGTTAATTGTATTGTGTATGCAATGCTATTGCTTAGTGATAAGCAAGATATGCAAAAAAGACTTATAGATTATTGTCTAGTTTACAAATAAATTAATGAAAACCGCTTGCTGTAGCGGTTTTTTATCAATGAAATTCGTTATTGTAATAACTGTTCAAGCGTCATCGGTGAAGACATTAAGCCCAGTGTTTGTGCGGGGGTTATTCCGGCTTTATTTTGATGGCAAAGGTTATGCCAAGCACGATAAATATCCAATAATGGTAATAAGCTAGCAGGGCGCAGTTTACGTCGTGGCTCATTAACCATATGGTTAAACTGATCATAAAAACGCTGTTGATAAGCTGTTGCTGCATGATGAGTGGCAATCGTTAACCAGTGTTGTTGATTTTTTTTATTACCCCCAAGGTGACAAATACCCTTATTGGCGCTTTTATTACGACTAAATGCCCACCGATCTCGCCACCATCCCATTAAGACAATATCAATTTTTTCAATTTGCTGTCCGTGTTGCCATTGCTGATCTTCAACCACATAAAGCGGGTCGATAGTATGGTTATTAATACGATCAATAAAAACAGATAAACACGCTGAACGTAATAAGGTTTCTTGCGGCATAAACACCGCTAAAGTGGGAATGTTTTGATTGAGTAACTCACGTAAATATAAAAAATGACTATATACCGTGTATTGCGGCCGAATCAAACACCCTTTGGTTGGATAATGAATTGTGACTTGGCCACTAAGTGGATTTTCCATATTTTTACGAGCTAAAATTTGACGGTAAGTAGTATCAATATGGGCGAGCAAACCTTGTGATAACGGCGGTGCGCTTTGTGGGTAATGGTTGTTATGTGGGGTAATAAAGCGAGTGCCATTACAATAGGCGTCGTGGTGTGTAACTGATGTGGTTGCTGATTGAGTTTGGTAATTAACGTGTTGGCTTATGACATAGCCTGAATTAACCTCAGCCGTTGCTATCCATAATACGCCATTATTACTTTGAGGTTGCAATGGCGTAAGATCGGTTGCTAGCTGGCGATCTTGTGATTGTTTACCTAAACGGGCATCAAAAATCGTTAATTGATGACGACAGCGCGCTGCAATATTATTTAATTGGTCATAAAAGGTTTTAGGATTCATGTCGAGACGTCGGCAAATTTCCCGTACGGTATAACCCGTAAATAAATACGCTAATAATTTTTGTTGTAATTGGTGTTTATTATTACTGCTTGACCAAGGATCGACAAAAGTATGATGACAAGCTTTACAGCGATAGCGCTGACGTTCGCCGCTAAAACCAAAAGCATGATAATACTGACGGTTAGTGAGAACGGGCAATCCATTATGCAGGCAGTCATTATTTGAACATGCCGCTAAACCACTATTTTGTTCTAGTTTTAAACGTTGTTTTTCTGCAACAACATCATAATTACTGAGTACGGGAGGAAAAGCACCACATTCACGGCAGATCAGAACTGGTCGTTGAAGATTGCTATTTTGTAGAACATATAAATCAGGATCGGTACGACTAAAATTAGCGCAAGCGACAGTTTTACAATAATTGAACTGAATATCATCACAAGCCGGCGGCAATTGATCTAGAGTGGTAGATATCGAGGATAAAGTCATAGAACATTGCCTGATTGTATTTAAGAAAGCGTAATTATACCTAATTGAAATAATGATATGGAGATACTGTTAACATTATTAATTTATTGAGCGAGGTAAATATTAGCAGGTATAAAAAAAGTGAAAAACGTATCAATAGACATGTTTTTCACTCTTGTTCTATAGCGTTATAGACGGTGTATTACCGTTATAAAAATTATAGATTGATTGCAGTTTCTAATGCTACGTTCATCATTTCATTGAATGAATGTTGACGTGCTTCTGCACTTAGTTTCTCGCCACGTTTGATGTGATCAGAAACAGTTAGAATAGTCAGTGCTTTAGCACCAAGCTCTGCTGCAACACCGTAGATGCCAGCTGCTTCCATGTCTACACCTAGGATGCCTAGTTGTTCCATTTTATCGAACAGACCTACTTCTGGGCTGTAGAATAAATCAGCAGAGAATACATTACCAACACGAACGGCAACATTTTGTGCACGTGCTTGGTTTACTGCTGTTTCTAATAAGTGGTAATCAGCAATAGCCGCAAAATCATGATTAGCGAAACGAATGCGGTTAACTTTAGAGTCAGTTGAAGCACCCATTGCAATGATAACATCCATTAATTTAACGTCATCATGAACAGCACCACAACTACCAATACGAATGATGTTTTTAACACCAAAATCTTTGATTAGTTCATGAACGTAAATAGAGCATGATGGAATACCCATGCCATGACCCATTACTGATACAGGTTTACCCTTGTAAGTACCAGTAAAACCGTACATGCCGCGTACATCACATACACGTTTTACATCTTCTAGGTAAGTTTCTGCAATAAACTGCGCGCGAAGTGGATCACCCGGCATTAGAATTGTTTCTGCAAAATCGCCAACTTCAGCATTGATATGTGGAGTAGCCATGAAGAGCTCCTAGGTTTATGAGTTATCAGAAGCAGAGTTTGTGCTTCAATTTATGGTAGTAGTTTATGAAATAAAATATCCAAATCTTGAGATCTTGATCACAAAATTCAGGCTATTTTATTTAATCAACAACATTGATTACCAAATCTGTTGAAACTGTGAGGGGTATCGTTTTCTTTTTTATAGTTGTTTAAATGTAAAATTAAGCGATTATTAATGAATTCAATATTTAACTAATTAATAATATAGGTTTTTATTTTTATGGGTGTGTTTTTTTTATCTGTTATTAAAAAATTGATCGCAATAAAAATGTAATGGATTACATTGAATAAGATTGAGTAAAGGTCATTTTTTGATGATAAAAATAATCAATGTTGAAAGAGGTTCTTGTTGGTCATGATCTTGGGTAGAATTAACAAAAAAGGCAGTTTGAGAATAATATGTATAATTTAACCCAATTATCCGACAGTGAAAGAATGCGTATCGAACTAGATAAGCAAGCTTCCTATACTGTTTGGAAAGTTAAAAATGGCAAAGTAGGTTATGAAGCGTTTGCTGAGCTAACCAATAACATTGAAGATGATGATGAACGTGAGTTTTGCCAACAAGCGATTATTAAATATAAATCCCAAATGGGGGTTAATTAATAGGCGTAATTAGTCAGATAAATTGCAAGCTACAAAGGGTTATGTATGCCGCTTAGGGCATTTAGCATAATAGCTATAATTATTGATGATATGACGTTTTATCTGTTTTGATCGTATCGTATTATTACTGTACGAATACTGGCTTAAAATAGAGATTATTGCCTTAATATTGCGTATTATGCGTGCGGAAATTAATCAAATGGTGAACGATAGTGAAGACAACTGAATTTTCTGCTCTTGATGACGATAATAATAAACCTGAATTATCATTTTCATTACACGCAGAAAAACGTTCTGGGCATAAAGCGCCACTGGCGAATACCCCTGATTTTAGCCAACCTGCATTGGGTTTAGATGCAGGTAATGACAACATAGCGACTGAAATTATGACAAAGCCTCGTTCTAAGCGTTTAACGGATTGCCCTGCTTGTGATGGTACGGTATCTCGTCGTGCACATTTCTGTCCTCATTGTGGTGAACCCGATCCTTCGCGCCATATGCAACGAACACAATGGGTTTCTCGTATTGTGTGGACAGTGATTATTGTTGCGGTAGCTTGGTATACTTACACATCTTTAGTACCACTTATTGTTGATCGTCTTAAAGGATGATGTAGCATAAAACTGACTTTTTAAGCCATAACCCTAATAGCTGTGATGAAGTATTAGGGTTTTTTATTACGTATTTATTGTTTATTAATTAATGTGTTTTTTGCATACCACGGGTTTGATTCATGGTCCGTGATCCCGCAGTACCATAGCTATTAATGTCATAGCGATTAGGTGAATATCCAATGCGAGTACGATAACGACGATCGAGTGGATATAAATTTATATTATAACTATCGATAAGTTGTTTGATGACCACATCCATTTCTTTTTGTGGTGTATTTTGTTCTCTAAGATAGTAATAAAGATTCTCTGCGCGTTGTTGATTCATTGTGCCCTCCGAGGGGAAATATTTGCTGAGAAGTAATTAGGAATACACAGGAAAGTTGATTGAATAACAACAAAGGTATTGCTGTTATGTGGCACAAATTATAATCAATATTGAAGAAATGATAATCGGGTAAATACTTAAATGACTTTTACCAAAATGTAATAATAAAGCGGCGATTAGGTTAATTATTTCAGTATTTGAATGTAACGAAGAATTTGTTTGCTTAATGATGTATTTTAGCTAACAATAAAACAGTGTTCAAATGTGGGTATATTAATATGTTAAAGCAAAGCATGAAAATAAAAATGATCAGTATTGGCGTTGGCATCTTGATTTTACCATGGCTACCGTTACTTATTAGTCAATATTCATTTATTGATGCAATAAAGGATGTTGTCGGTGGTATTGCGTTTACATTAGGGTGGGGGCTGGGTGTGCCTACTGGTATCAGTTATGGAATAGCGGTTATTATTTTATTATTGCCAATGATTGCTGTTTATTACGGTATGAAACGCATATTAACCACAATAATGACCAATGAATCAGAACCGAGATAAAAAAAACAAGAAGATCAATGTGTGATCTTCTTGTTAATATAAACGATTAATTTTCGTTAATTACAATAATTACAAAAATCATGCACCTTCGAAATGATAAGTCATATCAGTGGTATATGTCATTTTTGTAAATAAAGTATTGGTCAATTGTTCGGTTAAAGCGAGTGCGTCAGCGACCGTGGTTTTCTCAAAATCATTGATTAATGCTTGCGCTTTTTTAGGCTGGCGTTTGTACATTTTAAGGTAATTTTGTTCAAGTTCACGCTGTTTTGATGCGGTTTTTACTTCAAACTTATGGTAAGCCGTTTGCACAATTGGAGAGAACACTTTCCAGTTGGTCATCGCAAGTGTTTGTAGTTTACGGAAAGCCCAGTTAGCAGAGGCACTGTCAGCATTATTAGTACCAATCGTTAATGCATGTGGTACTTCAGTCATACCTTGGTAATAAGGTAAGTAAACGCCAAGTGCACTCATGCCATATGAGATGTATTCAACATCACCAATAGCGGTTGGTAAATTAGGGCGTACTTGTAACACGTGTGATTCTTGAGTACGGAATACAGAAATAGGGCGGTAAGCTTCTTTAGGGTTTTGTGTTGCGTAAGGGTCGTGTGATGTACCCTGGTAATGATTACGCAAACCTTGTTCAACATCAGCAACGCTAAGTTTTCTGGTTGGTTTTAAAAATACAGGGAAAGTTGTACCTTGATTAATCTTGGTCGTTAAACCTTGAGTGTACATATGTTGCAACGTCCACACGCGTGGATAGTTATAGGTTACATCGTTCGGTGTGTCTTGTGAGTAAGCGGCGTGGAAGTTGAAAGGTTTGCCTACTTCTGATTGGTATAAACCATGTTGTTCTGCAAAGCTCACTAATTCTGGCGATGCCATATAATTAGGATTTTTCGGTAAATACGTACTTAAACGGCCTTGGTTGGCAGAAACAAAATATTGATCAGCAGGGATTTTTTCAGCCATCCATTGATGACCACTGCCTGTTTCTAAATACCAAATACCCGTATTATCAACAAACGCAACCCCAAAACCTTCTGCTGCCCCTTGAGTTTCAATGATTTTACCAAGTAACGCTACGCCTTCTTTTGCAGAGTGAATACGCGGTAAAATCACATTTTCAATGGCATCTTCACCAATCCCTGTTTTGGTTATATATGGGTCAGCTTTTAGTGCTTTAGCGCCATTATAAATGGTTTCTGTTGCTGAAAGCCCAACACCCGCAGAGTTAAAGCCGACTTCGCCCATGCTCTTATTATGGGTATCAAAATCTGACATTGAAGTGTATTGCAATGCGTTTTTAGCAGCAGGATAACTAAAGTTATTGGCATTACCATGGAAGTCAGCTTGTTGCATTTTTTCTGCTGGATGGAAAACAAAATGCTTGGCATTAGTCGCTTGGTAATCTTCATTACGAGCAACAATGTAAGAACCGTCTGTTGTTGCTTGGTTACCGACTAGAATAGTTGTACAAGCACTTGCAGGAAGCGCGATGACAGCGGTTAATGCTGTGGTTATCGCTGATGCGAGAAAAGTTATTTTTTTCATTGTTTAATTAATTGATTGGGTAGTTGATCTGTTATACGGGGAATTTTGTGTTTGTTTTGTGAGGAATGTCACCTTTAAATATCTCTAATAAGTATAATTATTTTTCAGTTTTATACGTTATTTCACTATTACAAATAAAAATTCGACATTATTTATCACGGCGACTGGTCATGTTATTTCTCGGGATTAAATCATTATTAAGGTATTATGCAATTTATATTAACTATCATTGATATAATGTCATTATTATAACAATAAGAGGACAAAGCTAAGTCATGATCAATAAAACACTTATTATTAGTGCACTCACTTCGCTATTATTATCAACCTCAGCTCAAGCTGCTGAACCTTTTGTATTACAACCTGTTACTGATAATAATACGACGACACCGTTAGTTAAATTTGATGATAGCACTCATTACTTTATTGGTTTAACAGGCGGCAGCAGTAATATTAGTATGACGGCGGGTACTGTTAATGGTAATAACACGACGTTGATCAATCGTTTTTCATCACCGGATGCAGCGGGATTTGTCGGTGTTGATTTGGGTTTTTATACTGCTGGTGGATCTGGCCGTATTTATTACAGCTGGCAAAAAATGAGTGCTCAGTCTGATTTTGACGGTATTAAAGCGATTGAAACAGATGTGACATTACACCTACTCAATGCGGATTATATTTTCCGTGCGGGTCAAGCCATCAATCCTTTTATCGGCGCACACTTAGGGTATATGACCGCAGATCTTAAAGGTCAAGATTATGGTTCGCATAGTCAATCTGGGCAAGTTCTTGGTGTTCAAGCGGGTGTCGCTTGGCGCATTTCAAATCATATATCGGCAGAAATGGGCTTACGTGTTACTGCAACCCAAGGCGAAGATATTAAACCATGGTCGTCAAATAAAGTGGCTTCACAAATAAAGAGTGTCTCAACAGGATACGCATCAGTGAATTACCGTTTTTAAGCGATAATTTCAATCGTGTACCTGCGTTGTTATCGCGGCAATGTCTTGGTGTCATCACGACACTGGATTATTTTATTAAAGGGTAAGAAAACTGAAGGTTTACTCGTCCGTTTAGCCGCGTATAATGCATTGCCCTAGTAAACGACAACCATTATCAATAAAGGACTTCACCTTGAAGCTATTCGTTAGAGACCTCACTGTAATTGACGCATCTTACTTGTGCCCACAACGGGGAATGGTGGGTGAAAGCTGGATCCTTGATGTGGTGATGTCGGGTGAGTTGAATGAAATGAGCATGGTGCTTGATTTCAGCCGTGTAAAAAAACAAATTAAACAACTTGTTGATCAATATGTTGATCACCGATTACTGATCCCTGCAACATCTACGGCTATTCATACGGCAACAACTAAAACTGATTATATGACAGTTGATTTAATCAGTAATGTGCATGCGATTCATCTGCATAGCCCTGAGCAAGCTTTTTGCTTTATTGATACTGATGCGATCACTATTGAGAGTGTGACTCAATATTTACACAAATTATTGTTAGGCCATTTACCGAGTAATGTACAAGGGTTAGAAATAACCTTGCGCCATGAAAAGATAGACGGTGCATTTTACCATTACAGCCACGGCTTGAAAAAACATGATGGTAACTGTCAACGTATTGCTCACGGTCACCGTTCACCAGTAGAGTTAGTGGTTAATGGTCAACGCAATGCTGATTTAGAGCAGCAATGGGCACAACGCTGGCACGATATTTATTTAGGCTCACAAGAAGATGTTATCAGTGTTAGTGAGTTAAATTTAAGTTCAGCCGCGGCTAATATTAATGACGAAACTCATTACGGTTTTCGTTATACCGCACCGCAAGGGGAATTTGAATTAGCGATTGCTAAATCGGCGACTGAAATTTTAGCCACGGACACCACGGTTGAATTACTGGCGAGCTATATTGCAGAGCAAGTTAAACCACAATTAATCGCAACCGATCGGCTTGATGTTTTTGCTTACGAAGGTGTAGGTAAAGGTGCGATGGTAACGCTAGATTAATCATCAATTGTTTGCTTTGTAATTGATTAAACGATAAAAAATAAGCTCAATATGATATTTGTTGTTATAAAAATATCAGGTTGGGCTTTTTTATGGTTAAAATTTCATCAAAAAGTCGTTAATAGTGAGAGCATTAGCACTAAATCAAGTTAATATCACTTAATCGTCTGTTATTTGTGCGTATTATTAATGATAAATGTCATAAATGAGAGGGATCGATTATGCCTTTAGCGCCTCTAAGCAGTGACAAGCTGTATCGTATTGCAGCCCTAAATGGATTGAGTGATGCGTGTAAGTCAACCAAACACCTTACACCATTAGATGAAATAGTTGGCCAAGAACGCGCGCAACATGCGGTTGAATTCGCGATGTCGATAAAAGAAAAAGGCTATAACATTTATGCCATTGGTCGTAATGGTTTAGGTAAACGTACTATGGTCATGCGTTATCTAAATCGGCATGAGCCTAATGGTAATAGTCATGTATTGCATGATTGGTGTTATGTGTCGAACTTTGGCGATACGCGCTGTCCGAAAGTGTTAAAACTACCCGCAGGGGAAGGGTGTAGTTTTAAAAAAGACATTGAAAATTTAATGAAACGGTTAGTCAAAGCGTTTCCGCTAGCGTTTGATAATGAACTTTATTATTCACGGGCTGAAAAGTTAAAATCAGAATTAACCTCGAAACAAGAGACAACCCTAAAGTCATTAACGAAAAGTGCGGAAGAACGCGGTATTAGCGTTTCAATCACAACCCAAGGTGATTATCAGTTAGTGGCGATGAATGGCAAAGAACCACACAGTGAAGATAGTTTTGCAGCATTGTCAGTGGATGATCAACAGACATTTGAAAATACCATTAATGATTTAGAAGTTGAGTTGCGTGACATTGTGCGAAAGCTGACTGAATGGGAAGAACAATATTCAGATAAGCAGCAAAAGCTTGATGAAAATATTGCAAAAGAAGTTGTGGGTCATTGCATTAAAGATCTTCAGCTTAAATATAAAAAAATTGCCGATGTAAAAGCTTATTTAGCGGATATGTATGCAGATATTTTAGATAACATTGATATTTTCTTAGAAGAAAATGAAGAACAAGTGGCACTCGCCTATGCTTCATTGGATAAAAAAATGCCGCGTCGTTATCAAGTTAACGTGTTGGTACATCAATCTGATATCTGTAAATTTCCTGTCGAAGTTGAAGAAAGCCCAAGTTATCATTCCATCTTTGGTTATGTGGAGAATGCGACTTATAAAGGCACTGTTTTTACTGACTTTTCGTTAATTCGTGCGGGTAGTCTTCATCGTGCTAATGGTGGCGTGTTGATGATGGATGCGGTGAAAGTGCTTGAGCGTCCTTATGTTTGGGATGGCCTTAAACGTGCTTTACGCGCACAAAAGCTAAACTTAAGCTCACTTGAACGAGAAGTGACACTGTCTGGAACCATTTCATTAGAACCAGAAGCCATTCCGCTGAATGTGAAAATTATTTTGTTTGGTGATTATCAAACTTATCAATTATTACAACATTATGATCCTGAGTTTAAAGAGCTATTTCGTGTAACGGCTGATTTTGAAGATGATATGCCGCGTAATGATGACTCAGAAGAGCATTATGCACGTTTTATCGCCAGTATTGTTCATGATAACGATATGCTGCATTGTGATCGTAAGGCTATTGCGCGAATCATTGAATACAGTTCACGCCAAGCGGAAGATCAAAATAAGTTATCGTTACATTCAGCGGATATTGCCAATTTATTGCGTGAAACGAATTACGTGGCGCGAGCATCAAATGCCACTATGATTCGCTGTAGTCATGTTGAACAAGCGATGCTCAATCAAGAACTGCGGGTCAGTCGCTTAAAAGATCATGTGATGCAAAACTTCGTAACAGGCACTACCTTGTTAGATGTTCACTCACATGCGGTGGGGCAAGTGAATGCGTTATCGGTGATTGCAACGTCTGACTATCAGTTTGGTGCACCGAGTCGTATTACCGCGACAACCGCTTATGGTAATGGTGAAGTGTTTGATATTGAACGTAGTGTTGAATTAGGCGGCAATATTCACTCAAAAGGAGTAATGATTTTATCGGCGTACTTAGCATCTGTGTTTGGTAAAACCGCTAAGATACCATTAACCACCCATCTGACCTTTGAGCAATCCTATGGTGGTGTCGATGGCGATAGCGCTTCTATGGCGGAAGTGTGTGCGATTGTGTCTGCTTTTTCAGGGTTACCATTACGGCAAGATATCGCGATCACTGGCTCAATGAATCAGTTTGGTGAAGCTCAGCCAATCGGTGGTGTGAATCAGAAAATTGAAGGCTTTTTTGATGTGTGTGGCATCAAAGGTAGAACACCAGGACAAGGGGTTATGATCCCTGAGTCAAACGTGCACAATTTAATGTTACGAAAAGACATTGTTGAAGCGGTTGAAAAAGGTGAGTTTACCATTTGGGCGATTAGTCATGTATCACAAGCGATTGAAATATTTACGGGTAATGCGGTAGGGGTCGAAGCGGAACAAGGTTTTTATCCATCAAATACAGTTTTCGGTTTAGTACAAAGTAAGCTTAATGCACTGCGTCGGTAGTGATTGATGTGAATGGGTATTAATAGCCGGACGCGTTGTTGAAGAGATTGAATTAAAAGCTGACTTGTTAAACGTTGGCTTTTTTTCTTTTTACTAAATAACAGATATAAAAAATGCCGGCCTTAGCCAGCATTTTTTTCATTTATCAATAAAGATAAATTATAGAGCTACAACGTTTGCAGCTTGAAGACCTTTTTGGCCTTGCTCTACTTCAAAAGACACTTTTTGGCCTTCAGCAAGAGTTTTGAAACCTTCAGAAGCGATAGCACGGAAGTGAACGAATACGTCAGCGCCGCCGTTGTCTTGAGTAATGAAACCAAAACCTTTCTCTTCGTTAAACCATTTTACTAGACCAGTTGTTTGATTAGACATGTGATGTCCCTTATTAGTTGAGATTAATTAACCGCTAAAATGCGATGTGCTACGTGGTTAAATTATTAATGTTACTGCCAATACAAGGGAAACACAGAGATACAAAACGAAAACGTCACTGTAACTTTTAGTTTAACTTTTACTTGGTGTTGCATTTAATAACTCTTAAACAACAGAGCGAGACGGATAATAGCAGGTGTGTTGCTGATGTATACTTATTTTTCTGTTTTTTTGAAAAAACTTATAGGTTCCTGCCAAAAAGAAGCCTATTTGTTTTATTTATTAATGGATTTTGGGTGTTAGTTGTTTAGAACAAAGCTTAATATGGCATTATGATTTGGAGTATCCATAATCGTTCGTGCTTATAGGATATACAAATAGTATATTAGTACTAGAAATGAACGAAAACAGGGGAAGCAATAATGACTCATGAAACTAAAACAATGGAAGTGCCTGTTGCTATCGCTGAAAGAGTGCAAGCACTTATTGATGGGTTTAAAGCAAAAGAAATATTTAAGGCTGAGCGTAAGGCGGTAGTGAATAACTTCCTTGCGATGGATGGTCTTAGTTGCGAAATGGCTGTATATAGCTTACCGCAAACTGAATTGCTTGATACGCTTCGTTTTGTCTATGAATTGTCAGGTACAAACAGCAAATTCATTACAAATATTCTGATCCAATCGCGAGAAAACCCTAAGAAAGTGTTGTCCGATGCTCAGAGAACTGCGGCTAAAAGCCTATTATTTAATTTGATTAATGATCCATCTGTTGTTTCAGCGATGAAAGAAATTTAATCTTATTAATTGATAATAAAAAAACCTGCATTTACTCTCTATTTTGCAAATAAATGGAGAATTAAGATGCGGGTTTTTATTTAACATTCGCGCGCGGTCGATGATTAAAAACTGACGTCGGTGTTATCGATCAATGTTGATGAGCAGGCAAGTACATAGCCTTGTTCAATCTCTGCTGCCGTTAAGGTCATGCTACTGCTTGAGTTGACACTGTTCGGTGTTACTTTACAACGGCAAGATCCACAGACACCGCTACGACAAGCTACAAGAAGAGGTAATCCTGCACTTTCAAGTGCGGCTGCTAAATTATCACCATGATTAGCCGTTAATGTTTGACCAAAAGCCGGTACATTGAGTGTTAATGCGGTGGTGAGTGTTTCTGTGGCGGCTATTGGGGTGAAACTTTCTTGAAAAAATTGTGCCATATTAAATTCAAGTTGTTGTAAGTATTGACTTACATCTTCCATAAATCCTTCTGGGCCACATAAATAAACTGTTCGTTGATGCAAGTTAGGCGTGAGCTGTTCTAGCCATGTTTTATCTAATCGACCTTGATGGCAGTCTGTGTTCACTTTATCTTTCAAAAGTAGCTGTAAATTAAAGTGACTATTATCACGATCTAATTGATTAAGCTGTTCAAAAAAGAGAGTCTGTGACGGACTTTTTGCGACATGAATAAAGCAAATATCAATATTCGCGTTATGTTCAAGCCAATATTTAGCCATAGAATAAACTGGCGTAATGCCGCAACCGGCACTGATCAATAATACACTTTGGTTTTCAGGTGGATGATCAATACAGTTAAAGTCACCTGTTGGTTTTAATAATTGTATTTTTTCGCCAATAGCCAATGTATCTACAAGGTAAGTTGATACTTTGCCGCCATCCACCCGTTTAATCGTGAGTTCTAAGGTTGATTGTTGCGGTGTTGAACTGATTGAATACGCACGAAATAGTAATTTATCATCGATGCGTATACCTAAACTAACAAATTGCCCTGGTTTAAAATCAATGGATTCGGCACCAACCAGTGGCTGTAATTCGATGGTTACAGTGTCTGGTGTTTGTTGCCATTTATTAATACAAACAAATGTTTCTGGTTGGTGATTTTGCCATTTATCTAACATTATCATGCCTATAAAAAATCGAAATGAATAAATAAAGCCCCTATTATTTATATAAACAACAGGTTATATAAACAACAGGGGCAATAATGTTATACGTCAATGCTATACGTGTAAGATTACGCGCCTAAGATAGTTTTAAGATCTGCCTCAGGGGTTGAGATCGAACGCATATCGAATTTTTCAGCAATAATAGCCAATAGGTTATCGGTTAAAAATGCAGGTGCTGTTGGACCTGTATAAATACCTTTAACACCTAATGCAAATAAGGTTAGTAAGATCACAATCGCTTTTTGTTCAAACCAAGATAACACTAGAGTTAGTGGTAATTCGTTAATACCACAATCAAATTCTTTCGCTAATGCGAGTGCTAACTGAATGGCTGAATAAGCATCATTACATTGGCCCACATCGAGTAAACGTGGAATACCATTAATGTCGCCAAAGTTATTTTTATTAAAGCGATATTTACCACAAGCTAACGTTAAGATTAGTGAATCTTGAGGAACTTGTGCAGCAAAATCAGTGAAATAACTGCGTTCTGCTTTCTCACCGTCACAACCACCAACAAGGAAGAAGTGGCTGATATTGCCTTGTTTAACTTGATCAATAACAGCCGGCGCGGCTGCCATTAATGCATTGCGACCAAAACCGATAGTGATCATATGTTCGATTTCAGTGTGCTTAAAGCCGTCTAATGCTAATGCACAATCAATAACTTGAGTAAAATCATCACCTTCAATATGTGCGACACCAGGCCATGCCACGATGCTACGTGTAAAGATACGATCTGCATATTGACCTACATTCGGGTTAATTAGGCAGTTTGATGTCATTACGATTGCGCCAGGGAAATTGGCAAATTCAATCTGCTGGTTCTGCCAAGCACTACCGTAGTTACCCACTAAGTGAGGGTATTTCTTCAGTTCAGGGTAGCTGTGAGCAGGTAACATTTCACCATTGGTGTAAACGTTAATATTTTTGCCTTCAGTTTGTTGTAGGATCTTTTCAAGATCGTGCAAGTCATGACCTGAAACTAAAATACATTTACCTTGAATTGGCTTAACGTTAACTTGGCTTGGTACTGGGTGACCAAAGGTATTGGTCTCGCCTAAATCAAGCATCTCCATTACTTTGTAGTTCATTAGACCAATTTCCATTGAACACTCAAGTAATGCATTTAGATCAGTAGGATCTGTGCCTAACCAGCCCATGATGTGATGGTATTGTGCATAAATAGCATTGTCTGTTTGCTCTAACACACGCGCATGCTCCATGTAAGCCGCTGCGCCTTTTAGGCCATATAAACACAATAAACGTAAACCAATGACATCTTCATTGATGGTTTCATAGCCGCGGTTAACCGCAACTTGTGGTGCTAACGCTAAGATAGCATCAATATTATCGGGTAATTCAAATTCAGCCACTGCGGGTAGGGTCGGTAATGGCTGTTGTGCTAGTGTCATTGCAGCGGTAACAGCTTGTGTTAAGCGTGCTTTGTAACTGGCAGCAAGATTGGTTAGCGCTAGAATGCGATCGCGATCAAAGTTAACATTGGTTAAGGTTGAGAAGAATGCACGTGGTGCCCAATGGTTAATTTCGTCGTCAACAATATCAAACTTCTGTGCAAGATCTGCCCAATATGATACCCCTTGTAAGGTATAAACTAGCACATCTTGTAGATCTGAAATTTCAGCAGTTTTACCGCACATACCTGCGGCGTAAGAACAGCCTTTTTTAATGGGTGTTTCTATTGTCTGTTCACATTGAATACAAAACATGAAAAAGCTCCAGCGTTTGATTATCTAATTATAAATATGATCTATTTACTATATAGCATTAACTGTGCCAGTTTTTATGTTGTTGTTTTTAATATGTTTATTTGAATTTTCATTTATTGATGATGTTATAAATACATCACTTTTGTTGTAAATATGACATCATTATTTTTATGCTAGTATTATTTGATACCTAATTTTTTCCCCATTCGGTAGAGATTACCGCGATCCATTTGTAAAAATTCTGCTGATTTTGCCCAGTTTTTGTTTGTTTTTTCAAGCGTGTGTTCAATTAGTTGTTTTTGGTAGTGTTCGACTAATTGACGCATGGGTTGTGATTGTTCGGGGAAAAATGACGATGTGTTTTTAACATCACTTGTGGGCGGGAGATCAAAATATTGATTTGTGATGGTGTTTTGTTCATCTTGTATTGCTCGTAAGGCTGCTCGTGTAAGTGTATGTTCTAACTCACGAATATTACCAGGCCATGGTTTTGATTCAAGCATACTTAATACTTTAGGATGAATATGAAGATTGGGAATATTAAATTGGTGACGGACTTTTTCTAATAAGTAGCCAGCAAGAACGGGAATATCGTCATGGCGTTCACGCAATGATGGTACAAAAATAGGGAATACATTAAGACGGTGATATAAATCGGCTCGAAAATGACCAAGCTCGACTTCGGCTTCTAACTGACGATTTGTTGCTGCAATAATTCGCACATTGACGTGTAAGTGTTGATCGCTGCCGACACGTTGAAGTTCACCTTGTTGGATCACCCGTAATAGTTTTGCTTGTAAAATTAAAGGTAATTCGCCAATTTCATCTAAAAATAATGTTCCACCATCAGCTAATTCAAATTTACCTGCTCGATGACTATTTGCGCCTGTGAATGCTCCTTTTACATGACCAAATAACTCACTTTCCGCTAATCCTTCTGGCAATGCGGCACAGTTAATATAAATCATTGGTGTATCAGCACGTGCAGATTGAGCATGAATAGCATGAGCGACCAGTTCTTTACCCGTTCCTGTTTCACCACTAATAAGCACTGCATAATCAGACTTTGCAACGGTGGCAATATTGGTTCGTAATCGTTGCATAACGGCACTGATTCCGACCATTTCACCTTGTTGTAAACGTGCTTGTTGGATCAGTGTATTTGTGAGTGATTTTTGCTTTTTATTTTGATCTTTAAGTGCATTAAATTGAGCAATATTACGTAATGTTGCCGCTGCTAAAGCGGCAAAGGTTTCAATAGCAACGGTTTCAATGTCATCAAATGCGCCAACGGTTAAGGAATCTAACGTTAATACTCCAACTAATTGACCTTCGACATACAAGCTGCAACCTAAACAATCATGAATATCAATGGTTTGTTGTTCATTAAGTAAAATGCCATCAAAAGGATCGGGTAATGGTGAATCGGCATCAAACCGGACCGGTTGTTTACTGGCCATAATTGCTTCTAAACGCGGATGGGCTTGAGGGTAAAAGCGTCGTCCTAATACGGCAGGGGATAAACCTTTAACCGCAATCGGTGTTAATAGACCTTCTTTATCCAATATAAAGAGTGCACTTGCATCACAGGGAAAGACTTGATCGATACCATCAATGAGATGTTGATAATGCTGTTTACTCGCAAGGTTAGCGCTGAGGTTAAGGGCTATGTTAAGCAGTACATTATCGAGTTTTGAATTCATAATAACCTAGTCGATGCTGATGATGGAATGACAATATATTTGATGTCTTTATTACATCATAGTAAAGATTGGGATTCTTTATTCTAAAACAACAAAATAAAAAAAAGATGGATTATAAATCCATCTTTTAATGTTAAGTATTGAGCATTTTTTAAGTTAATAATTTATTGTGCTTGCCAAATTCGCTGGCATTCCGCGCTCCCATTTGCTGCAATAGGTTTTTCAAATAGCCATTGTAAAGGGGCGACGACAGGGCTGGTTGTAAACCGTATTGAGGTCTCAAAAATGGCAGAGAGCGGTATTTCAAGATTAAACTTCTCAAACGTACCATGCACTTCTACAGGGGTTTGTAGGCTAAATATTTGTGCTCTTTTAGATCGTGGCGATAGATACAAGTTAAAGTCATGTTTTTTATAGCTAGCATCAAATGCGCCGTGAACCTGAATGCGTGAGGTATCAAGCAATAAATCACGTTGTTTTATATTGCCATTATGAACATTAAATCCGCCAGCAACACAGTTGAGTACCGAGTTATCTTTGGTGGTAAATGTCGGTAATACAGCATCGGCTAAACTCACCGCCCACAGATCGATGAGATTCGCTTGATAAGCTTTAGGCCATGCCGCAAACCCAATAAAACCATTGGCATTATTCATTAAGTTTTCTGGTGTATTAGCAACACTGCTTAAATCAAATTTGGCACTGATCTTACCGTGCATATCAGTTTTAGGATCGATACGACGGGCGATAATGCCGTAATCAAAATTCTTCACCAACCCATTAAGTTTGATGGCAAATTTATCCCCTTTAGGCGCAACAGAACCATCAATATTGATATCACCACCGGGTAATTGAATATGCAATGGTTTCAGCGTTAATAGACCATTATGTAAGGTCCAATCCAATCTACCAGCGCCGAGCCAATCTTTACCTGAACGAACATTGCCGACGTTTAGTTTAAAATCAGCATTGAATAAATTTAATCCCTGCGGGCTGATAACATTCACGGGTTGGTTTTTAACAATAAGCTTATTATTTTTTTGGTTCTCAGGTAGCCATGCTTGCCAGTGTTTAAGTTTGAAATCATTAAGTTGAATAAACGGAGCATTCAGTGCCAATTTAATCTCAGGGCGATGGCGGTCATCACCTTTAAGGGGCGGTAAAAAATCACCACGGCCTTTAAGTGTGCTGCTACCGACTTTGATGAGCATGTCACGCAAATGATAACCGATATTATCCATTGATAATGATGCCAAGACTTTTACGGGTCCATAAGGGGGTAACTTGATCCCTGTAAAATCATCAAAGCGGTTTAAGTTGGGTGTTGTTGCTTCAAAACTAAGATTGAGATTTTTAGGATCAATCGGCAATACGACTTGCGATTGAGCATTAAATTTGATGTCACCTATGTTGGCATCTAGTTTAACGGGAATCGATTTACGGCCATCATTGGCTTGTTGTAATGATACTGAATCAAGGTTAATGGCAACGGGTTTATTTGCTGCTCGGCCATCAAGGGTGAGGTGGGTTGCAGTATTGGGGCCAGTAATAAAATGCCCTTGATTTAGAGTAATATTAAAGGCTTTACCCGTGTAATTATCAGCAAGTTTTAATTGACCGCCATTAAGCTGAGCATCAATTTTTGCTTGTTCCATTAATTCTAATAGTGTTTTGCCTGATAATGAGACGGCAAGTTTGGCGCTATCTAAACGCATATCGAAATGATTAATGATATTAAATTGATGTAAAATTCGACCAATATCAGGTCTATTTACCGCTAAGTGTAATTGTGAATTAATGATCTGATTATTAATATCAAACGCGATATCACCACGATAAACGCTGCCCGCATAAGTCGCACTAAACGGGGATGTACTGAGTTTACCATTTCTAATTTGCCCCTTAAATGCCATGTTATTGACTTGCTGTTGTGCCCATAACATTTTATCAACGTGCAAATTAACATCAGCATCTGCAATAACGATTTTATTGCTTAAAATAGGCACATCAAGATTAACCCCTTGGGTAGGGACTGTTTGTTCAACTTGAGGCAAACTTGCTTTATTAACAAACTGACTTAATTGGGTGAAATCTAATGTTTTAAATTGGCTGTTAAGTTTTAAAAAATGATGATCTTGTTGTGCTCGCCATTGTAAATTTAATTTTCCCTGACTGTTAAGTAGAGCGACATCAGGAATATTAAGATCAAGCCATTGACCATTGTTGGTTAGCTTACCGTTGAAATTAATTTCACCGTGCATAGCGGCACGGGTACCTAACCATGGGCTCAGTTTTCCAGCATCGTTACTGTGGACATTAACATCAAACCAGCTGCCTTTTTTCCAGTCAGTGTTAACTAACTTTCCTTGCGCTTTTACATCTAACACTGGGCTAGAAAAGTGCAATGATGGTGTCCAGTTACGATGATTAATAATGTCAGATAATGTGCCTGCTTTTGCCGTGATATTAACAGGAATATTCATTATTTTGCCAGTAACATTAGAGCTGAATGGTTGTTCCATACCCGAATGTAATTGTGCTTTATCAATTGCGAATGAGGCTTTAGCGCCCCAGTCGACATTGGCGTCATTAATAATGAGTCCAAGTTGACTGTTATCTAACCATTGCTGTAATTTTGTGCCTTCGGTTGTCAATTGCAGTTGGGCATTTTTAAGATGACCTGTCGCATTTGGTAATCCTGAAATCCAGCCTGCCATTTCGCCTAATGATGAGTTTTTAGCCCCTAAAGTAACGTCAACGTTGGAGGTCGATTGCGTTGCATCAATACTCGCATTACCTTTAAAGGCAACATTGGCAATATTGGCTGTCATCGGTGCAGATAATTTACCTTTTTCACCGGTAATCTTGAGTGAAATTCCGTTAACGGGTGTGCCTAGTCCTTTGATTTTACCAATAGTTAATCCAAAGTGAGTTTGGGTTTTTACTAGCCATTGGTCTAAGGCTTTTTGTAATGGTGATTGTGGTGGCGCAGCGGCATACATGGTTGCTCGCATCATTTGTGGCTGCGGTTGTAACCATGGACGAAGATCAATCACTGGAATATTTAATTTGCCATCAATCATATTTAATTGTTGGGAATTTTGTGCAAAACGTACATTAACATGACCATTTGCAGACGTGATTGGGCTACGAACTTGAATGTTATCGAAAGCAAAGCCTTTATTTGATGCACTCAATTCGGTGGTAATTGATAATGGCGCAACATGTTGTAAATCGAGACCGAGAAGGTGTGAAATTTGATGGGTGTTTTTCCATTGTAAACTGATGTTTGCGGTTGAATCATCATCACTACTGAACGGGGTAATGTTGGCGTCAATATCTAATTCAGCACCTGCAAAACTGCCTTTGGCAAATAATTGCCCGTGTTGGTTATTAATCAGTTTTTGTAAATCTCCCGTTAATGAGAGATTATATTCACTGCCAATGGCATTACCTTTAGCGACCAATAACCATTTATCGGGCTTTGTTAACGCGAGATGATCAAGGTAGCCGCTGTAATACGTTCCTTTTGCTTGGTCTTGATAGTTAATATGAATTTTTTCAGCGTTAATGTCATTACTTAATATTAATTTGAATGCTGACGATTTTGATGCTTTCTGCGGTGTGGTCGGTTGGTTAAAGATCCAGTTTTCATTGCCTTGTTGATCTCGAAGTAAGTCTAACGAGATATCTTTTAGATTAATATAATCAATCTTGAGTGTATTTTGTAACAACGGCAAGACGGAAATCTTAGCTGCAATATAGCCAGATTTTAGCATGGGCTGCCATGGCATTGATTTTAAATTAGCAATGGTAACGTCACTTAGTTCTATTTCAGGACTAAATGAAAGAGTGACAGCCATGTTGCCTTTAATCTCTGTTTGTCGATCGAGGGTTTTAGTTAACCATTGATTGATGTCGTTACGATGTGAACTAAGATCAAGCTTAACGCCATATGCGAGTACGCCAGATACAGTGATAATAGGGGTTAATAGTGCGATCAATGTCCATAGTGCCACTTTTTTTAATGTCTTTTTTTTGTGGGTATTAGACGTTGTTTTGGGGGTATCTTGAGTCATTACTTATTCAGTTTCTATCCGTAGTCATGAAAGACAAATCCAGCAGTGATTATTTGTAAAAGGGTGTTTTACTTTTTTATAGTTATCGCTGGAGCATTATTTATCAATGTTATTATACAGTGTGACATTCCGCTCTGTCTGTGGTTCCATTCTTTTTTCGTATTTCGATGTTTATAAATGCATAACTGTCGTGTTTTTAGCAACAATATGACGTTATGCAGATCTTAAATTAATTTAATTATTATTTGAGGAATTATTTTTGAGCGATTGTTGTGCAATAGCCATAAATAATAGATCGGTTAAGGTCTGTTGTGCTGCTTGCAATGCAATTGAATAATTATATTTTTGAGAGTCGCTACACATTGATGTTTCTACCGCTAAAGTATCAAGTGTAAATTGTGCCAGTTGGCGCAATGTAGTCGAGTAAGGGGACGTTAAGGTAACTAATGGTACGCCATTTGTTTTTGCATGATGGGCTGCCAATAAGACATTTTGATGAGGACTTTCTTCGCCAATAATGCACAACACATCACAGGGTTGTAGTGTTTGTACTATGGTCATTTGAAGGTGAGTCTCTTGTTCTGCAATTACAGCCATACCAAGCGTGAGTAGCTTGGTACTAAAATCTTTAGCAATAAGCGTTGCATCGCCTAAACCGATTAATTGAATACGCTGAGCATGAGTAAATAAAGCCACAATTTTTTCAAAAGAGAGTGTATCAATGGCATGGGTTGTTTCAATGATAGCATCTGTTTTTTGATGAGCTAATTTTTGCGCAATAGTAATAAAAGTATCGCTCTGATTAATTTGATCGTGTAATTGTTGTGGATTATTACCAATGGCTTGTTGACGATCTAATTCTGCAATTATGGCACTTTTGAATGCCGGAAAACCTTTAAATCCTAGCTTTTGAGTAAATTTAACGATGCTTGATTGCCCAACATTGGCTTGTTGTGCGAGTTGCTGCGATGACAGCGTTACCACTAATTTGGGTTGTTGCAATATTAGTACGGCAATTTTTTGGGCGCTAGGTGATAACTGTGGTTTGATGTTAGCAATATTGGCAAGGATCGTCATAGGTTTGGTTGTTGTCGAGGTGGTGGTGTTAGCATAATCGATAGCTGTAAATAAAAGTATGATGATTTTGTATTTATCGGCTTATTTACTTGCCTGTTTATTCATTCAATCGTGATGTTTTGAATGTGAAATTATTATTTAATAGCAACATGAATACGTTATGCTATCACTAATGTTATTGATTTTAGAGCGTTACCATGCAAATTGATTTAACGAAATTAGTTACTGAAAGCCGCAATAATGCCAGTGAAGCGATAGACACATTATCAACGTTAGAGATGCTGAAAGTTATCAATAATGAAGATAAAAAAGTCGCATTGGCTGTTGAACAAACATTACCCGCGATTGCTCAAGCCGTGGATGCCATCGCTGCTGCTTTTTCACAAGGTGGACGGTTAATTTATATCGGAGCGGGAACATCGGGCCGATTAGGTATTCTTGATGCAAGTGAGTGTCCACCAACGTATGGTAGTGCGCCTGAGCAAGTGGTGGGTTTAATTGCGGGTGGACATCAAGCTATTTTAAAAGCAGTTGAAAACGCAGAAGATAATGTTGAAATGGGCGCTGATGATTTAAAAGCGATCCATTTTTCAGCCAAGGACGTGTTGGTTGGGATCGCCGCCAGTGGACGTACTCCTTATGTGTTAGGCGCGATGGCTTATGCGCGTTCAATGAATGCAACGGTTGCTTGTGTGAGTTGTAATCCTCAAAGCCCGATGACTGAGGCTGCTGATATTGTGATCACGGCTGTTGTGGGGGCGGAAGTTGTCACGGGATCGTCTCGAATGAAAGCGGGTACAGCGCAAAAGTTAGTGCTTAATATGCTCACAACTGGCGCTATGATTCGACTTGGTAAAATTTATGGCAATCTGATGGTAGATGTAGAAGCAACCAATGCCAAATTAGTTGAACGTCAAAAACAGATTGTGATGCAAGCCACTGATTGTGATCGTGAACACGCTGAAATTGCGCTTAATGCGTGTGAGGGTCACTGTAAAACAGCGATTGTGATGATTTTAACGGGTGTTGATAGTGATACTGCGAAGGTACTTTTACAGCAAAATAAAGGTTATATTCGTCTTGCAATTGCTGAACGTAGTTAAGACATAATGTAATACCGATAAGTTAAACACACACTATTATTGTGTGTTTAACTTAAAAAATTATATTGATATTTAATCACATTGCTTCAAATTCTTTTTGAAAATTGAGTACTTTTTCTAAATAACGTCGCGCTTCAGCTTTAGGATGTTTGTTCGTTAATGCCCAATAGGCTTGATTGGGTTGTAAGTTGTTAAGATCCTTCATCGCTTGTTTTCTATCAACATCAAAGGTTGCTAGAACGCCACCAGTACCACCGTTATAAGCTGAAATCATGGTGTAATGTTTTGTTGTAGGGTGTTGAACTTCTTTTAAGTAACGATTTTTCAAAATATAAAAATAAGCAGTGCCAGTATCAATATTATTGGCAGGATTAAATAAATATTCTTTGGTTGGAATACCGGGTTTATTTTTAACCAAATTAAATACATCCGCACCCGCTGTTTTAGGAATAACCTGCATTAATCCATAAGCACCTGCATGGCTGACGGCATAAGGATTAAAGCTACTTTCTGTTTTAACTATCGCGTAAATTAAATTTTCATCAATATCGTAGCGTTTAGCCGCTTGACGAATAAGATCGGCGTATTGATATTCTCGCTGCTCAAGGTGGTCTTCTACCATATCAATTTCAACATAGTATGCCGTACCGCGTTGGAGTTGTTGGGTTTTTAATTTATTCGCTATTAAATAGTCAGCATATTGACCTGCACGCCATGGCCATTGAATATCTTGGTTTTGATGATCTTTTACTTGGCCTAATAAAAAAGGTTTACCATTAAGAGGAATGGATTTATCGCTAAAGATATCAACTTGAGATGGATCCGCTGGCATTAATAATGTTTCTTCAATCGCTTGTTTGAGAGCGTGTTGAGGGGCATTGTTAGCAACGGTTGAGACATAAATTTTACCATTATCAAAATCAATATGTGCACGAGTGCGATAGCCATCAAAGTATTTCACATAACGGTGTTTACCCGCCTGTAAATAATTATCGTCACCCCATTGCTGTTTAACTTGGCTCTCAAGGTATTTTAATAATGCTTGGCGTTGGGTTTCAGTCAGTGCGATATAATTATTATTATCATTAGTATTATTATTGCCAATATCAATTGATGGTGCACAATTATAAATACAATCAGGTGTGGGTGTTGATGAACATGACACTGTTAATAAACAAGCAGCAATTGTGAGCCAAGCCTTTTTCATTATTATCCTTAATTTTTATGAATAATGGATCTGCCTCTAAAATATCAATAACATTTTGTGATACGAAGTACGTAATGACATTGATTATAAGTGCTTAGTTTACCTAAGGTATTTATTTCTTGGTGAAGAATGTTTTTATGGTGTCGATAAAATCTATCTATCGGTTACGTGATTGTTTTTTGATAACTATTACCTATTGAACTGATAGAAAACTAATATTGTCTTTATTTCTTTTAGTGTTATAAATTAGCTCCAACGAATAAACGAGCCGCCAATGTCAGTGGATAAAATTAAGTTATTAGATTTTATATTTACCCACAAAAACAACGTTACTATGTTTTTTGATTAGGCTATGTTTATACACAATATGATATTTAATGATTATCAATAATCATACGAACAATTAGGATAATAATAATGTCAAAATGTCCATTCAATCAGACACAAACGGTTAATCCATCAATTAACCCTGGTAATGGTACTTCTCCTAGCGAGTGGTGGCCAAACCAACTAAAATTAGGTTTACTTCACCAACATAATGTTAAATCAAACCCAATGGGTGAAGATTTCGATTATGCAGCAGCATTTAAAACATTAAACCTAGAAGCAGTTAAACAAGATCTTCGTGATCTAATGACTGATTCACAAGATTGGTGGCCTGCTGACTTTGGTCATTATGGTCCTTTCTTTGTTCGTATGGCTTGGCACAGCGCAGGTACTTACCGTACTTCTGATGGTCGCGGTGGTGCAAGTACTGGTAACCAACGTTTTGCGCCTCTAAACAGCTGGCCTGATAACGTTAACCTTGATAAAGCACGTCGTTTAGTTTGGCCTATCAAACAAAAATACGGCAATAAAATCTCTTGGGCTGACTTAATTATCCTGACTGGTAACGTTGCTCTAGAATCAATGGGCTTTGAAACTATCGGTTTCGCTGGTGGTCGTGTTGATATCTGGGAACCTGAGCTAGACGTTTATTGGGGTAAAGAAAAAACATGGTTAGCTGATGATACTCGTTACGAAAAAGATGACGCAGTACGTGAGCTAGAAAATCCATTAGCTGCTGTTCAAATGGGTCTAATCTATGTAAACCCAGAAGGTCCAGACGGTAACCCAGATCCACTACTTGCAGCTGATGATATTCGTCAAACATTTGCTCGTATGGCAATGGATGATGAAGAAACTGTAGCGTTAATCGCTGGTGGTCATACATTTGGTAAGACTCACGGTGCTGGTGATGCAGCTCAAGTTGGTGCTGAACCAGAAGCGGCTGCTATTGAAGAACAAGGTTTCGGTTGGGCATCAAGCTACGGTTGTGGTAATGCTGCTGATACTATTTCAAGTGGCTTAGAAGTAACTTGGACTACAACGCCAACACAATGGAGCAATGGTTTCTTCCACAGCTTATTTAGCCATGAGTGGAAACTAGAGAAGAGCCCAGCTGGCGCGCACCAATGGATCGCTAAAGACGGTCGTGATGAATACCCAGATGCATTTGGTGAAGGTATGCATCAAGGCACAATGCTAACAACAGATATCTCATTACTTGTTGATCCTGTTTATGCGAAAATCTCACGTCGTTTCTACGAGAACCCAGAAGAATTTGCAGCAGTATTTGCTCGCGCTTGGTTCAAATTGACTCACCGTGATATGGGACCTCGTGCTCGTTACTTGGGTTCTGAAATTCCAACACAAGAATTCATCTGGCAAGATCTGATCCCTGCTGTTGAATATGATGTTGTTAACGATGCTGATATTGCAGCATTAAAAGTAGCAATCGCAGATTCTGGCTTATCAGTTCGTGAGCTTGTATCAACAGCATGGGCATCAGCATCAACATTCCGTGGTTCTGATATGCGTGGTGGTGCTAATGGTGCACGTGTTCGTTTAGCCCCTCAAAAAGATTGGGTAGCTAATGAGCCAGCTCAACTAGATAAAGTATTAACTGTACTTGAAAGCATTAAAGCAAACTTCGCTAAAGAAGTGTCTATTGCAGACTTAATTGTTCTTGCTGGTGGTGTTGGTATTGAAATGGCAGCTAAAAAAGCGGGCCGTGATGTATCTGTACCGTTTGCTGCTGGTCGTGCTGATGCAACTCAAGCACAAACTGATGTAGATTCTTTCTCTGTTCTTGAGCCTATCGCTGATGGCTTCCGTAACTTTGAAAAAGCAAAATACACAGTTGCAATGGAAGAATTGCTTCTTGACCGCGCACAGTTACTAACCTTAACAGCGCCTGAAATGACAGTGTTAATTGGTGGTATGCGTGTTCTTGATACTAACTATGAGCACAGTGAGTTTGGTGTATTCACCGACCGTAAAGAAACATTAACCAATGATTTCTTTGTAAACTTACTTGATATGGCAACAGTATGGAAACCAACTTCTGTTGACCAAGATATCTTCGCAGGTACTGATCGTAAGACTGGCAATCAGAAGTGGATGGCAACACGTGTTGACTTAGTATTTGGTTCTAACTCTCAACTACGTGCAATCGCTGAAGTATATGCTTGTGCTGATGCAGAAGAGAAGTTCACTAATGACTTTATCAATGCATGGGTTAAAGTAATGAACGCTGACCGTTTTGACCTTAAAAAATAAGGTTACAACTCGGTAGTGTCACTACTAGATAATATTTAATGAAGAGGCGCTGATTATCAGCGCCTCTTTTTTTATGGCTGCTATTCCGTCATTGCTTAACTTTCCCGTCATTTTTCTACTATGACGACCAAACTTCCCCCGATATTTCTTGCCTACAATGAATGCGAACCATCCACCGTCATTCCCTATAGTGAATGCCCGCGAGAGCGATAGGGAATCTACTATTAGCGCGTTGTAGAGTGACTATTTCATTGATATTGACGTTCTATATTGCTGTTTGATACAGATCTTTTGCATCGTGATGATTATTAGCAGAAAAACCACAAACTAAATGGCAAATGCTCGATTTTGTGATGATTATCGATATTTATAAGTAAAAATGTATCTGATTTATAATGTTTTTTATATTATGCAGAGAGAAATACGGGCGCATGTTCAAAGAACAAATTCGGGCAAGTTGTTAATATAATAAGTTGTTATATTTAAAAAGTAAGCAAAGAGTAAATAATGATTAAGTTTACATTGATAGAAAATTCCTTAGATTCCATCAAGTCTGGTATGGATTACCTTGACTATGCAGAGCGGAAACAAAGCCCAAGCCACTATAAAAAGGCACTTCTTTCACTTTTTCAAGGTGCAGAGTTAATTCTTAAAGAAATCTTAGTACAGATAGATCCAATAATTATTTTTGATAAAAATTCATTGTTTCGTAATTGTAAATCACCACTTCAGCCAACCATAGAGGAGTTATTCGACTGCAAATCCATCGATATTAATGGCATTTGCCAAGAACTTAAAAATCATTATCCGGAACAATTTCAAAGAGCGAATCTGAAAGTTATTCAAGATTTAGCTAAAGAGCGCAATAAAATTCAGCACTTTGCGTTTGAAACTACCCCAAATGACTTGAAAGCATCATTACTTAAGCTCTATCTAATGGTTATAAAACCAGCGATGAAAATAGCGGGCGAGAAAGCTGCATTGGATACATTTGTCGAAGGGATCAATAGAATAAACTTTGATGAACAAGCAACAGATGTAGAAGAATCATTCTTAAACGTTAACAAGCGAGATGAATTTACAAAAGGTGGTTGTTGTCACTGCGAGAACTATTCACTCTTCGTAATCTACGATGGCGAGTCATTTCCAATTGCTTGTTATTGTACGACTTGTGGTTTTGAACGTACTAATATCGATATGTCAGAGTTTTATGACTGTCCTGAGTGTTCGGCTCCTTCGGTAATTTATGATGAAAAGCTGGGAGCTGGTATGTGTCTTTGGCATAGATGTGCCGATTGTATGGAATCAGTTAAAACAGACATGGTTCCATGTGATGACTGCGGTGGGTATCTGATAGAGGACTCTTGTTTTAACTGCACAGTCGAAGATTAAATATAACAGATAAAGGATATGTGTCACGCAGCTGACACCTATTCAAGTATTGAACAAGTCCGACCCGCTTTAGAAGTAAATATTGCGAATATCATTAAGGGTGATGCTGATAAGAAGTCGAGCGTTATCCTTGGCGTGAACCAATCAATTTACGTTATTGATTTATAATTAGAACCTCTTTAATTATTACGTGTTAATGCCATTATCCTTATTATTTTACGCTTTTATCTGGGGCGAAAAATATCCGTCATTCCTTACAGTGAATGTCCGCTAGGGCGATAGGGAATCTACCATCAGCGTGTTGTAGAATTACTATTTCATTGATGTCTTTTAAGCTCGATCACGTGATGAATAGATCACGGATAGCTCATGCTTCGCTTCCGAGATGACGAATAATAACCAATCCCAATTTTGTGATTGTTATCGTATTCTATAAGTAAAAATGTATCAGATTTATAATATTTTTGTATTATTTCGAGGACAATACGGGCTGAGTTCAAAGATCAAATATGGATATATTATTAATATAATAAACTATTATGAGTTTAATTAAATTTGAAGGAAATAGTTCAGATGGTAGCAGTGATTGAAGAAAGAAAGCGTGGCGTTTGGTTAACAGCATTCTTGATTTTAATGGTGGTCGCAAATGCCTTGTCTGTATTTAATTATTTTTTAAATCCAGACATGGTCATAACTGCATTTCCAAATATATCGTTAGGGTTAGTTTATTTACTAGGTAGTGTGTGCCTGCTTAATGTATTTTTAGCGATTGGAATATGGATGTGGAAAAAGCGAGCAATATATGGTTTTTATATTGTTGTCATCTTCGGTCTTTTAATCAACCTGTATATTGGTGTTGGGCTAATTGGCTCACTGTCTGGTTTAATGGGTGGTATTATTTTGTTTTTGGTGACAAAAAAGAAGATGCAGTATTTCGTATAATATTGTTAGCATTTAGATGTAAGAAAATAACAGGATAATATTAATGAAACAGTCAATCATCCATGTTGCTTTAGTTGTGAAAGATTATGATGAAGCCATTGATTTCTATGTGAATAAGTTGAAGTTTGAATTGGTTGAAGATACTTATCAAGCTGAGCAAGATAAACGGTGGGTGGTTATTTCGCCTCCTGGTTCAAAGGGAATGACGTTATTGTTGGCACGCGCATCAAAACCAGAGCAAGATAATTTTATTGGTAATCAATCTGGTGGGCGAGTCTTCTTATTTTTAAGTACGGATGATTTTTGGCGAGACTATAATCGTATGGTTTCTGACGGCATTAAATTTGTTCGTGAACCACAAGTTCAAGATTATGGGACAGTAGCCGTTTTCGAAGATCTATACGGTAATCTTTGGGACTTATTGGAATTAAGTGCCGATCATCCAATGGCGATTAGAACGCTATAACAAATAAAGATGGTGTCACTCAGTTAATAAAAATTAAGGATGTTTGATGAAAAATAATTATATTGGTGAATTGGTTTTAAGCCAGCAGCAAATCAAAGAGGGTGTAAGTATTGTTGCTAAAAAGCTGAATGAACGTTTTCAAGATGCGGTCATTATTAGTGTGGTTCCCGGTGGTATATTGTTTACAGCAGATTTAGTTCGTGAATTAACGTTTGATATTTGTATGGATTATATTTCATGTCCACATACACCCGGTGATAGTAATAATAATTCGAAGATTGTTTATCATCATAATATTAATATTGAACATCGAGACGTGATTGTGATTGATGATGCTATTGAGTCGGGTGGTACAATGAAACGCTTAATCCAGCATATTTCAGATAATTATCACGTTAATTCATTATCTATCGCGACACTGTTTGTTAAGCCAAGTCGGGTTGATATTGCTGTGCCTCAATATTTTGCGTATGAAATGAAAAATGATGATTTGCTTGTAGGTTATGGTTTACCGTGGCAAAACAAATTAAGAAACGTGCCTTATGTCTCAAAATTGGTTAATGAAAACGAGAAATAAAAGAGGAAAAAATAGGACACCCATAAGTTTTTTTCTAAATAATACCTCGTCACACCGACCCAACGTGTTGAATAGATAGAGGTATTATTTTAGCTAGAACCAATAAATCCATTACATTTAGTTACATTTGATGTGTGTTCATTTTCCGTATTTAAAAAAATAAAGGACAGCCATATCCTTGCACATCAATCATGAGAAAATAAAGGACAGCCATATCCTTGCACATCAATCATGAGTAACTACACTTAAGCTTCAAGTTGCTTATGGTGAAACGAATGACAATCTCAAGACGGAAATTGATCGAGCCTCAAATCACGCCTTTTTATCATGTAATTAATCGCTGTGTACGGCGTGCATATTTGTGTGGTGACGATCCGTATAACGGCAAAAACTATCATCACCGTCGAGGTTGGATAGTAAATAAAATCAAACAATTAGCAGCTGTGTTTTGTATTGATGTTTGTGCTTATGCGGTGATGAGTAACCATTATCACTTGGTGCTAAAAATAGATACTGAGCAACAACAAAAGTTAACTCAAGAAGCGGTGATATCGCGTTGGTTACAGTTATTTAATGGCCATCCTATTGCGGTTGATTTCTTAAAAGAAGGGCAAATAGGCGCAGATAAACAACAAGCATTATCAAATTTAGTGGTTGAATGGCAACAACGATTAGGCAGTATTAGCTGGTTTATGCGCTGTCTTAATGAAGAAATTGCCCGCAAAGCCAATAAAGAAGATCAATGCAAGGGGGCGTTTTGGGAAGGACGGTTTAAATCTCAAGCTTTGCTAGATGAACAAGCATTATTATCGTGCATGATGTATGTTGATTTAAATCCTATTAGGGCTGGTGTTACACCATCACTCGAACAGTCTGATTTTACTTCAATTCAGCAGCGCATTCGTGAATATCAGCAACCGAAAACCTCCGCTAAACAATCACCATCAAATAAAGGTCATTTTCAATTATTACCCTTTGTTGGTGCTGAACATCAGGAAAAAATAGCAGGGATACACTTTGCTTTTTCCGATTATCTCGAACTTATTGATTGGACTGGTCGCTGTATTCGAAATGATAAAAAAGGTTTTATTGCATCTAGCCAACCAAAGATTTTGCAACAATTGGGAATAACGCCTGATGCTTGGCTTGAGCATAGTGAACAATTTATGGAACATTATGCCAATGTAAGTGGCAAATGGTCCCGAATGTGTGCTTTCAAACAACATGCTGGTGGGCATTGGTGCAAAGGGAAATCAGCGAGTAATCAGTTACATCCTAATTAGATATAGATTCTTAGTATGAGATAAAAATACCGCAATAACTGTCAGGATTGTGGGTTTTGTTGATCCTGAAATATGGGAATAGGATTGATTAAACAAAGAATTTAAATAATAAGCTGCAATTTTTATAGTAAAAGAGTTTGTTGTTGGTGGAATAGTTTATTTTTTGGAGCGCTATTTAAGAACTGAAATATTTGGCTGTCTAAATTAGCTCTTTAAATTAGCTCATAACTCATGCGTTTACCCTGATGCCATTATTTGATATGTTACTATTCGCTTCTTCTTATCAAGAAGCATTGATATTGTTATCTACGTTGGGTGAAGAGGGCATAGTGTCTATATGTCGCGCAGTTGATGCCTATCTAAAAGCAATGGGTATTTAGATTATGAGAAAGATAAAACGGTTTTTAATTCTAGCTATTAGCGTGATTTTTATTGCAGCAGGAGCCGTAAATCAAGGATTTAGCAGTTTTTTTCTTTCTTTACCTTTTGTCATTATTTTTATTTATGCGTTGAAGGGTGTTTTAATAAAAACGAAAATAGTTTCGATTATTATTGCTGCTATTATTATAATGCCATTAGCTTGGAAACACGAAAATAATAAAATCATATACCCTTGGATTGGTAATGAATTTATTGCGAGTTGTGGTTGGGAGGCAATACAATACGAAGAAAGTTATACTGGATATAGCTATGAAACATTAGTATATAAAGGCGCTGACATTAATGAAAAATATGTAATTAGTAAACGATCCGTTCCTTGTGATGTAGCTTGGGAACTAACTCGTGTATTTGTACACCACCCAGATCTAAATACATTGTATTATCCTGTATTTTCTATTGCTGGTTATGAAAGTACAATATCTGGATATGAATTAAATAATGCTTTTAAATATCAATTTCTGAAGCATCGTCAAATAAGCTCTTCTAATGAACTTCAATCTAAATGGACGAATAACTTAAGTTTGTTAATGTTGTGGCCAGTAATACCAATATTGTTATCTAATAATTGTAATTTTTTTGTCTGTATTTGATTGTTTTTAAATTCATACATGATTATAACTACGTTTTAAAATGCATCTTCCCTTATGATAAATAAGGATATATGTTGCTAAGCCAACATTTTAACGTGAACCAATAAATCCATTACATTTAGTTACATTTGATGTGTGTTCATTTTCCGTATTTACTGCTCAAATACAGCCTCATTCTTTATTGAGGTATCAAAACACATATGGACGACCCCTCGAGTTGTTCTTTAATTCCTAACTCCTTTTCTATGGAGTTTGTTCAATGCTAGAGTTATTTCTTCAGCCTGAAGCGTTAATGATCTTTGCGACCCTATTTGCACTTGAAGTGGTATTAGGCGTCGACAATATCGTATTCATCTCTGTACTTTGTGAACGTCTCCCACTACATCAGCGTAAAATGGCGCGTAATCTAGGTATTGCGTTGGCTGTTGTTGCCCGCATCGGATTAGTGTTTTCTATTAGCTGGGTAATGTCATTAACACAACCATTAGTGAATGTGTTGAGTTATGATTTTTCTGGGCGTGATCTGATCATGATTGGTGGTGGTGCATTCTTATTAGCGAAAAGCTTAAAAGAATTGTGGATGTGCTTTAGTCACACCCATCAGCAACAAGCAAGTACAGTAAGAGCCGGTATTGCATTAGTGTTATTGCAGATTGTCGCCGTTGATGCGGTCTTCTCAATGGACTCTGTGATCACTGCGGTGGGTTTAACCAGCGAAGTTCCATTGATGGTTGCGGCTATTTTAGCGTCAGCAGTTATTATGGTGTTGTGTGCTGAGAAAATTAACGATTATGTGATGCGTTATCCGGGATTGAAAACGTTAGCACTACTGTTCTTAGT
This sequence comes from Photobacterium iliopiscarium, assembly GCF_003026395.1. Lineage (GTDB taxonomy): Bacteria > Pseudomonadota > Gammaproteobacteria > Enterobacterales > Vibrionaceae > Photobacterium > Photobacterium iliopiscarium. Next base: position 704,952 of record NZ_PYOO01000001.1, read on the forward strand.
GATGTTGGGCGGTATGTTAATGGCAGAAGGGTTTGCTATTCACTTGAACAAAGGATATGTGTATTTTGCGATGGCCTTTGGTTTAATTATCGAAACTTGTCATATTGTGCTTAAAAAGCAGAATAAGAAAATAATTAGACGGGTATATCCTCAACCCTGTGGTTGGGCGGTAAAAGCCAAGTAAGCCTTAAATAAAAACGCAGAGCTAGAAGCTCTGCGTTTTTTATTGTCTTATCTATTTCTTTCTTCTAAACATTAACTAAAACGTTTACGTTCCACAAAGAAATGCAGTAACGCCATACCACCATGACCAATTAAATAAGCTTCAATTAGCCCTGTTAATGATTTATGTATTTCGCGCGCTTCGTTGGCATAAGGAGAATGGCTTAACCATAACACTAACCAAACTAATGCTGCCGTTTCAATTAAGATTAATGCACCAATACCTAAACCTTGAATAATATTACCTAAGCCTTTTTCACGAGGTTCAGGTAACTTTCCTTTCATTATCTGCTTTATATCATCTTTTAAAACAGCATTATCACCGAAAAGATACGGAAAAAATTGTCGAAATGATTGTTTAGTTAGCATGAAAATAATCATACCAATGGTAGCAAGTATGGTTAATGAGCCAAGAATAATATGCAACCACAAGAAAATAGTATTAGACATGCCTACTTTTACGGCACCAGCATGCGTCATATGTACTAAATTACTGTTTAATATTTGAAGAATAATTAATCCAGCAAGCGTGGTATGCAGATGACGCAGACCAACGTTAGGAAAGTAGTGGGTAATATAACGCCAAAAAGAACGTAAAAGGGGCATAGCGTCTCCAAATAACAATATTGATAGTATGAATAATACAAACGGAATTTTTATAAATTTAGCATAAGCTGTAATATTGTATACGTAATAAATTACTGTCATAACGAAAAATAATTATTCATTAATAATGATAAGGGTGTCTATTTGTCTGTGAATATTAAATAATTACTCTAGGTTTTGTTAATATTGTTTTTATATATGGAGATTCCCGTGAGCCAATCCTTAGTCGTACCGACATTATCACAGATACATGTTTATCCAGTAAAATCGACAGCAGCATTAACACAATCTCACGCTTGGGTAGAAAAGCAGGGGTTAGCCTTTGATCGTCGTTTTATGGTAGCGAGTGACGAAGGTGCGATGATCACTGCCCGTAAATATCCACAAATGGTAAAAATCACTGCAACACTAACGATGACCGGATTAGTGCTGCAATACCCAAATAAAACCGATTTAGTTTTACAGTATGCTGATTTTGCAATGGTTGATGTGCCAGCGACTGTGTGGAATGATAATTTTAGTGCTTACACAACAACGGTGATCGCGAATCAATGGTTTAGCGATATTATTGGTCATTCGGTGCAGTTACTTTTTTGTGGTCAACAATCTAATCGAGTACGCTCAAAAATTGGTCATAATGTTAGTTTTGCCGATGGCTATCCATTATTGGTCATCAGTGAGGCCTCATTGGCTGCGTTAAATGAACGTAGTCGTGACCATCACACCATGGCGCAGTTTAGAACTAATTTAGTGGTGTCTAATACTGATGCCTTTGCTGAAGATGAATGGAAACGGATCCGCATTGGTGAGGTTGAGTTTGAAATTGTTAAACCTTGTGCGCGGTGTATTCTAACAACTGTAGATCCACTAACTGGCGAGTTTAATGCGCTAAAAGAGCCATTAAAAACCATGGCGACGTTTCGCGCTGATGCGGCAGGAGATGTCTTTTTTGGACAAAATTTAGTGGCTTTAAATGAAGGTATGATTCGCGCAGGGGATGTCATTGAAGTTTTAGAAACGCAACCCAAACAAGTTTATGTTGATAATGCTGAAACTAAGTTATTACTTACTTGCGTTGAACGAGAAGACATTGCCGCTGATTTTACAACGTTTTGGTTTGAGTCTCATCAGCAATTACCGTTACCGCCTTATTTACCAGGGCAGCATTTGCCGTTACAACTTGAGATTAATGGTGAGTTTATTACTCGCTACTATACGTTATCTTCCAGTCCGTCTCGCCCTGGGCGTTATGCTATTTCAGTAAAACGAATTGATGATGGCCGAATTTCTAATTGGTTACATCAGCATTTTCAGGTTGGGGATGTACTTGCTGCTGATAAACCCGGTGGTGATTTCCACTTAGGGATTCATACTGATAAGTTATTATTATTGTCTGCGGGAAGTGGTATTACGCCGATGCTATCTATGCTGCGGTATTTATCTGATAACGATAATATTCGTGATGTTGTGTTTTATCATCAATGCAGCACTGAAGCGGATATTCCCTCACTACAAGAATTACATCAACTTGAAAAGATGCACCCATCGCTTGATTTACGGATTGTGCTTAGCCAGCCACGACGAGATTGGCAAGGTGAGTCAGGGCGACTAAGTTTGAGCCATTTAGCAATGATCAGCGATTTAGATCAGCGCCAAGTGTTTGTGTGTGGCCCCAATGCCTTTATGGATACGGCTAAAAAATTATTATTGAAAATGGGCGTATCTCCTGCACGTTATCATCAAGAAGCATTTGGTCCTTTAGGTGGGTCATCAACATCAAAACAAGCTGTAAAGCTTAATATTGATGGCCATATTTTTAATGGTAATAATCAGCAAACGTTATTAGAACAAGCAGAGACTGCGGGTGTTGAACTTAATTATGGCTGTCGTGCTGGTTTTTGTGGCGCGTGTAAAGTAACTTTAACTTCGGGGCAGGTTGAACAGCCTGATGTCCCTGCGTTATTACCGCAAGAAAGGCAGCAAGGTAAAATATTAGCATGTTGTTGTATCCCTAAAACAGATCTTAAAATAACAAAATAAGTCTTTATCTTGAAAAAAGAGCATTGATATTATTGTCATTGCTCTTTTATTTTACTGTTTAATAAATTGTTATTTAAAATTTAAATAGTGGATGCTTTATTTGTGGTGATATTTAAAAATAAACGGCACTAAACAGTAAATAATGAATATTTCAGTAATTGATCTAAAACAATAAAACCATAAGTTAAATTTAGCCGCTTTATTTGTTAATTATTAACAGCAATTATTATCCTCATGATATTAAAAGAATATATTGTTAATTTACGCGTGAAATAATATTTAATCGAATTTCTCAATTAAAGCATCCGTTTTTTTCGTTTTGAACTCTTCCTTAGAAGCGATTATTTTCTTTTAAAATATATTTAGAGGGAATCTTAATGAAAAAATTATCATATATTGCGTGCGCGATCAGTGCCGGTGTCGCAGGTTATTTAGCGACGGTATATGCCGTTGATCAAGGCGATGAAACACGACATAAAAACTATTTATCTCAAACAAATTTGGTTAAAGCCGATCCTCTTTCACAGCAAGCTTTTAATATCTTTAACCAAAATGGTTGTCAGTACTGCCATACAAAAAATAGTGAAATGCCATTTTATGCGGATGTTCCAGGAGCTAAACAATTGATGCAGCGCGATATTGATCATGCTTTACGCCAGTTCAATATATCGATGCTTATGGAGCAAGTACAGCATAATACCCCTGTTTCTCAGGTTGAATTAGCCAAGCTTGAATCAGTGTTAAATGACCATGCAATGCCACCGAAACAATTTTTATTAATGCACTGGCGTTCAGATTTATCCAAGCAAGAAACCAATACTTTATTAGACTGGGTTAAGCAAGAACGTCACCAATATTATTCAGATCCTCTCGTGAGCAGTGAGTATCAAAATGATGCTGTGCAGCCTATTTCTGCCACATTTAAAGTGGATCAGGCGAAAGTACAATTAGGTGAAGTGCTTTATCATGATACCCGTTTATCTGGTGATAATACTGTTGCGTGTTCAACTTGCCATAGTCTGACAACGGGCGGGGTTGATAACCTAAAAACCTCAACGGGAATTAATGGTTCAAAAGGGCCAATCAACGCCCCAACGGTATTTAACTCGGTGTTTAATATTCACCAATTCTGGGATGGTCGTGCAAGTGATTTACAAGCTCAAGCGGGAGGGCCGCCGATGAATCCAATTGAGATGGGAGCTGGATCATGGACGAATATTATTAAAAAATTAGATAAAGATTCCGCACTTAAAGCACAATTTGATGCCATTTACCCACAGAAAGGGATCAGCGAATACAGTATTACTAATGCGATTGCTGAGTTTGAGAAAACCTTAGTTACACCAAATAGCCCGTTTGATAAATTTCTAAAGGGAGATAAAACGGCGCTAACAACAAAAGAACAACAAGGTTATGCGCTGTTTAAACAGAATAAGTGTCAAACATGCCATAGTGGTCAGGCGATGGGGGGCTTATCATTTGAAGTCATGGGTCTTAAAGATGACTACTTTGGTGATAGAGGTAATATTACTGACGTTGATAGTGGCCGTTTTAACGTCACGAAAGATGACAACGATATGCATCGCTTTAAAGTACCAACATTACGCAATATTGCATTAACAGCCCCTTATTTTCATGATGCAAGTGCGAAAACATTAGAGCAAGCGGTGAATGATATGGGGCTGTACCAAGTTGGTGTGAAGTTAAGTCCTGATGAGATTGATAAAATTACGGCTTATCTTAAAACGCTAACTGGTGAGTATAACGGTAAGTTGTTGCAATAAATTTGCTATAGAAACGGTTTCTTAGTGAAGGAGCCGTTTTATATCAGTCAAAATAAAAATTCAAATTTAGAGAATATTATTGTGATATATAATGCTGAAAAGGAATTTAATCTGGAGTATGCTGCGGCGCAAACGATTACAACGTAGTAAGGATTTCGTATGTTTAGTAAGCCACTTATCGCATTATCTATCACTTTAGCTCTTTCTGGGTGTGTTACAACGCCAGCCGTTCAACATCAACCTTTTACACTGACTGTTGCTCATATTAATGACACGCACTCGCATTTTGATCCGGTGAAGTCTAGTTTTTCTGCGAACGGTGTTGAAGTTTTTAATGAGTTTGGCGGTTATCCTCGCCTGCAAGCAATGGTTAAACAATATAAAGCGCAAGCACAAAAGAATGACCAGAGTTTGTTATTTTTAGATGCGGGTGATGCTTTCCAAGGCAGTGCTTATTTTAAAATAAACCAAGGTGCGATGAATGCTGATCTTCTTGACCAAATGGGGTTAGATGGCATGGCATTAGGTAATCACGAATTTGATCTTAATAATCAAAAATTAAATCGTTTTGTGAGTAGTTTAGATTTCCCTATTATTGCAACAAATGTTGATGTTAGCCATGACACTAATTTCAATGGGCAGACAAACATTTTACCTTATCAAATTTTTGCCTTTGATGGTGATCATAAGACCGTTGTAAAAGATATTAATAACTTACCAAAGCATAAAAATTTAGTTGCGGTGTTTGGTTTATCTTTACAAGACATGCCAAATATTGCCCCTCATACGGGGGATGTAAAGTTCCTTAATGAAGTAAAAACAGCACAATCAACGGTTGATTTTCTTAAATCAAAAGGGGTTAATGACGTTATTGCATTAACTCATATTGGTAATGCAACGGATATTGCTTTAGCCGAAAAAGTGAACGGCATTGATTTAATTGTTGGTGGTCACTCTCATACATTATTAGGCGATTTCACGAATATCGGTTGGAGTAATTTTGGTCCCTATGCACAAATGGTGAAAAATCCAAATGGCAAAGCGTCAACCTGTATTGTGCAAGCTGGGAAATATGCAGAAGCTATTGGTAAGGTAAATGTTAGCTTTAACAGTCAAGGTGAAGTAACCAACTGCGCTGGGCATAATACGCTACTAAGTAACGATGTGTTTTATCATAAATCTGATCGTAAACCACAAGATAAGTTTACTGCGGCACAAACGGCACAAGTAGAGCAGTTTATTGCTAAGCAAAAGAACATCGTTATTATTAATGAAGATAGCCAGCTTCGTCATGAAATCGATACTAAATACAAACCTGCTGTAGAAAAAGCCTATGGCAACATCATCGCTCAAGTACCGACTGAAATTATACATGAGCGTCGCCCAGGAGACAGTGGTGCAGCGGATAAGCATGGTTCAGCCGTTGCGCCATTAATTGCAGAAAGCCAGTATTATTGGGCTAATTTACCGCAAGTTCAAAAAGTAACAGGTAAAAAGGTTGATTTTGCATTAATTGGTGCGGGTGGTATTCGTACTAATATTAATGAAGGCGAATACCGTGAAGGTAATGTTCGTTTAGAAATGCTACCGTTTTCTAATTATTTATCAGTGTTGTCATTAAAAGGTTCAACGGTTAAGCAATTATTGCAAGATACGATCACGGCAACGTTACCTGAAGGCGCACATGCGGGTAAATACCCATACGGCGGTCATATTCGTTACACTTTTGATGAAACTAAAGCACATAAAGCGGGTCATTTAACCAGTGTTGATGTGATGACTGGCACTGAAAAACACCCAATATGGACACCATTACAAAACAATAAAACCTACAATGTTGTGATTAATAATTATAACGCTACGGGTAATGATGGTTGGACTCCGATATTTACGGCTCAAAACAAACACTCTACTCGTATCGATCTTATTGATGTGAATGGGAAATTAGTGGGTTACAAAGTTAAAAATATCGAAAAACAGGGTGATAAATATCAAGTTATTTATCAAGGTAAAGCCCCTAATTGTAAAGCAGTAAACACCGATTGTGATACTGACGCGCAAGCCTTTATTGACTATGTTTCACAAACGCGTCATCAATTAGTACCTTTACCATATTCTGTAGTGACATTAGACCGAATAATAACCAAATAGTAGACAGTTAATATAACGTAATGAGCAATATGTTTAGGCATATTGCTTTTTTTATGCTTTGTTATTAATAATAAAGAGCGGTAAGTGGAAATCTATTCATATTTATTTTTCGGTATAATATGAGTTATATTATTGCGTTATAAAATTAAAAATTAATATTTTCATTGGGTTATATTTATTTTGTCTGAATAACGACCTTATTGTTTGTAATTAATATTTTTCATACTCAGTAATAAATGAAAGTTTTGTTTGTAGAACGTTAAAAATTAAAAAAAATGCTATACAATCAAATTAATTTCATTAATATAGATATCGGCCTGTAATTCAGACCTATTTATATGTAACGTTATGTTTTAGAAAACTTTCTTTGTAACGCTTTACCAGTGTCATGAAGCTTTCCACGCATAAGCTGTAACATAAATAATTCTTTTTCTGGCTACATTACGCAATTTTGCGAATTATTTAATTAAAAATTGGAGACAGTCATGTCTAAATCAACTGGTATCGTTAAGTGGTTTAATGAAGAGAAAGGTTTCGGTTTCATCACTCAAGACAATGGCGGCGCTGACGTATTTGTTCACTTCCGTGCTATCACTGGCGAAGGCTTCAAAACGCTAGCTGAAGGTCAGAAGGTTTCTTTTGACGTAGAACAAGGCCAGAAAGGTCCTCAAGCTGCAAACGTTGAAGCTGCTTAATTCGCACTCGCGTTAAACGTTTTTTAAATACCGACATAATGTCGGTATTTTTTTGTCTGTATATTTCTGCGCTATGTAATTATTTCATTAATGGCGTTGATATTGTCTTGTATTGATCTTATTCATAGCGATTATTAACGTAAATCATTTGAGTAATTTTTTAGTTTTTATACACTTATCACCTTCAGTCGTTATTAGTGTTAAGTGCCATGACAAATTCACCTTCAATCGCTGCTAATGCATTACATATTTCTCAGTTACGATCAGGTTTTGAAAATCCTCAATTACATCCATTAACGGTTGATATCTTACCTGGGCAGCATTTCGCGTTGTCAGGTGCGTCTGGTTGTGGAAAAAGTAGTTTATTACACGTTATTGCTGGACTAAAGCCGTCTAAAAATGGGCATTTTAATTATCAACAGCATCAAATTGATATTACCGCACTGCCATTTTGGCGTCAGAAAATCTGTTATTTACCGCAACAAGCGGTGATGGGCGCTGATACTGTCTTTGAGGTATTGTTATTACCGTGGCATCTTAAAGCGATGCTGGTGTCTCAAATAAAGCCTACTGAAGAATATTGTCAGTTGGCATTAGTGCAGTCTGGGTTGATGGTCGCACTTGATAAAGAAGTCGCATTATTATCTGGCGGTGAAAAGCAACGATTAGCCATTGCGAGAGCAATATTGATGCAACGTCCGGTGTGGCTAATGGATGAACCAACATCTGCATTAGATCCTGCTGCGCGCAACAAGATTATTGGATTAATTAAATCACTGAATATTATCTGTGTGTCCGTTTCTCATGATCCGGTATGGCTGGCGACAGCTGATCAGGTTTACAATATGGATATAGCATCAGGAATAGAACAATGACAGCAACCATTAATCATACTATCGATTTGCATTGGTCCGCGATGGCGGGGTTTTACTTACTATTACTGATCCCATTAATACTTTTTCAGCGTTGGCAATTAGGGCTGAGCCGCACACTGATCATGTCTGTATTACGGATGACTTTACAGTTATCCGTGGTTGGTATTTATTTACATACTTTATTTGGTTGGCAAAGCCTGAGCCTTAACGTGGTTTGGTTAACCGTTATGGCATTGTTTGCCAGTTACACCATTTGTAAGCGTTCTGATGTTAATCTATTTCGCGTGATCCCCGCCGTTATTTGTGGGCAAGTTATCGCATTATCGGTGGCATTACCTGCGGTTTTGGCGGGTGTTATTCAAGTTTCACCATGGTGGCAAGCACAATACATGATCCCGATAGCAGGGATGTTATTAGGTAATAGCTTAACCGCGAATGTGTTGGCATTGTCTCGTTGGGGAAGTTTACTGAAAGAGAATCATCAAGAATATCAATATTATTTAACGATGGGAGCGCCTAATCCTGCTCAGCCTTTTATTCGTACTGCTTTTAAAGCGGCATTAGCGCCACAATTAGCTTCAATGGCAACGTTAGGTATTGTGAGCCTACCGGGTATGATGACGGGACAAATTTTAGGCGGAGCAATGCCACTGGTCGCCGTTAAATACCAGTTAGTGATCATGGTCGCGATATTTGTATCCGGTGTGCTTTCTGTTGCGACGACATTGACACTTGTAAAACGTCGTTCATTTGATGCTTATGGTAATGTGTTGTAATTTAACAGAATAAAACAAAAAAGCAGCGTTATAAGCTGCTTTTTTATAATCTGATGACTGGGCTATTTATTTAATTTCTGTAATTGGAAAAATTTCAGTCGGCGCGACAATTTCATCTTGAGCTGCGATTGTTTGCAGTTCCCATTCGCCACGGCGGTGGGTTTCTTTTAATACTGCATAACAAGCATTGTGAGCATGCTCAAAGGCTTGTTCTGCTGACCAACCTTTCAATAAACCGCCAGTAAATAATGCTGAAATTAAATCACCCACACCAACAGGCTGGTTATCAAATGCCAAATGTGGACGTTGTGCTAGATAGCAGCCCTCTTTTGTTGCTAGCATCATCGAAAATTTATCAGTCGATAAACTATGAAGATGTTTTACCAATACCATTTTAGGGCCAAGTGTTAGCGCGTGCTGACAAGCTTTAACGGCATCTTCCAATGTATTGATTGTCATTCCAACAAATTGACTCAATTCAAATTGATTAGGAACAATTACATCAGCCAGTGGCATTACATCATTGATCAGGTGTTCAGAGATACCATCAGCGACGATGCATCCTTTTTCAGGATCGCCCATTACAGGATCACAAATATAGATAGCATTAGGATTTTGTTGTTTTACTGTTTTAACGGTATCAATAATGGCTAAACATTGATCAGCACTACCTTGATATCCGGTAAGGACTGCTTCACAGTTTTTTAGCTGATCAATGTTGTTGATGCCTTTAACTAGCTCAATCAAATCAGAGGCAGGGAAAGCTTTACCTGTCCAACCTTGTTTGTATTGAGTATGGTTAGAAAACTGTACGGTATGTAATGGCCAAACTTCAAACCCCATACGTTGAAGAGGAAATACTGCAGAACTGTTACCAGCGTGACCGTAAACAACATGTGACTGTATTGATAGAATACCTTTCATCGAGGTTCCTTATAACTATCGTATATTTATAACTATCGTATATATAAGTATACTTTACATGTGCTGATATCAGAAACCTAGTCATTTTATATCGTAATTATTCCTTGCAAAAATGCAGACTATTTATTGTTCGACAAAAAACGATAATTTCATTCAATGTGCAATATATAGAATAAGTTATCTAATTGTAATCTGTTTTATTGGTTGTTTTGTTTGTTTTTTGAACACATAACAGGTTTTTATGTATTTTTTTGATAGTTATTTTTTTGTTTAAAAACAATTAGATGTATATTTATTAAGTGGTTATCCACAATTTATTATCGAATTTAATAAAAAAAATATTTACAGCATCAAAAATAGACGTTAATGTTCGATCCGTCTGTTACTCAGACCTAATGTGTTTTAAATAAAACCACAATGTCATTTCTAATCATTGTTATCCGTTTATGTTGCAAACGTAGTAGCAGTGCAAGGCTATAAGAAGGGTGATCTTATAGTTAAGAAGTAGTAGGTCAATGAGTAAAGCTCTATACCAAGGTTAATTAACCGTTTGGTATAAAACTATTTAAACTCAAATTGATAGCCTCAAATATATATGCTGATAAAAAAAGCAATATTTGGGCGTAAAGGAAATATAAACTATGACTTCACAAACAGGTATTATTCGTAGCTTCAACCCAGTTGAAAGAATTGGTTTAATTACTAGCGATCTTGGTGGCGATATTCGTTTCGACGCTTCACAAGTTTGCAGTCGTTCACAACCTTCATCTGGTAGTATGGTTGAATTTACGTTAGATGATTCAAGCAATAAACTTAAAGCGGTTAAAATTCGTTTTATCTGATTTAGTTAATGAGTTGAATGTTTACTGAAAATGTAACGTTCCTCCATAATTAAATAAATAATCCCGGCCTTGGTCGGGATTTTTTTATTTGAGTAATTACAATGCTAATTCTAATGGATAATTAAAGTATTATTACTAATAATACTGATATCATTATTGCGTATTTTGATGAAATATTAATATTGTTGATGGAAAATACAGATACTGTCATTATTGATAATATGATAAAACTGCTGAGTAAGTAGTTTGATGCTTAAAAAAGGTAGAAAAAATGCATGAATTGACAGAAAGTGATTATGATATTCTTCACGCTATGGAAAATATTGTTGATGGTATTGCGGCAATGTGGGGGGAGCATACTGAAGTCTTATTGCATTGTTTAGATTCCCGCCATCCGTCAATTATGAAAATTGCCAATGGACATATTACGGGACGTGAAGTTGGTGCACCAATCACCAATATTGCATTAGTAAAGTTAAATGAAGGCAAAGATGTTTCTGATGCTTATATTACTAAAGCGCCGGATGGTAAAATGTTACGTTCATTAACAACAGTGATCCGTAATAAGCAGCAGCAAGCGATTGGTTTACTCTGTGTTAATTTTAATTTAGACGCACCATTTCAATCTATGATCCATAGTTTAATGCCAACAATTGGTACTTATTGTGATCATGGTGTTACCGCAGAAACATTTGCGCGTAATAGTGATGAAATGATGCATAGTTCGATTGAAAATGTTCGTGAGCAGGTAACGAGTGATAGTTCGATCCCTCCCTCAAAGAAAAGTCGAGAAATTGTAACGCGATTACATGATCTTGGTATTTTTGATCTCAAAGACAGTGCTCAAATAGCAGCAAAAGGGTTGGATATTTCCATTCATACTATTTATCGCTATTTGCGAGAAATACGTGCAAATTAAATATGTAATTAAACAATGACATTATTTCATCGGATAGTGTCATTGTTTATTATTATAAATAATCGATAACGTTTTTATTTTAAAAAAACATATTTTTTTATATTTTTCATGATGTTTCTTTAATTGATACTCTGCTTATTTTAGACCTTCCGCTACTCATTAATCCCCATCAATAAACGTGCTTAAATAACAGGCGTGGTTTTTGCATTCTTTTTCGTTCCCTGATTAACTACGTTGGTTGAGTTATGGAAAAGATGAAAATTATCCGTAGAGTATTAATGCTTGTTTGCTTTTGTGGCGGGTTGTTGTTCAACACCTCGATTGCTCAGGCTCAACAGTGTTCTCAAAGTTACGCTTCACCGACAACTTCTGGCGGTAATTACTATTTTGATGGTGATGGCGGTAATGGCTGGGGAACCCGAAATATCGGGGTTTATAATACCAATTTAACCGGCGGTACTGGCTCTGGTGGTCGAATAATTATTAGTGCCAATTGGGGGTGGAACAACGGTAATCAGTGGACTAGCCGTGGTGATTTTACAGAAACAATCAGGATACGGGTTAAGGTTAATGGAACTACCGTTGCTGAATTAGTGACCCCAAGTGATAGCCAAAATAATGCAACTTTATCGTCACAAGGTGGCGCTTCAATGTTGAGTGGTGGCGGTAATGTTGGTGTAACAAGTTTTGGTCAATATCCTCATAGTTCACAAATATTATTACCTTCTTGGATGACATCGATTACCAGTATTCAAATTGAAGGAACCCAAACACCAGCATCGGGTGGTTCATCAGGCGGAGCGGGTGATGACGGTGGTGTAAGAGTTAATACCTCTGGTTATGCGTGTAACTTCGAAGCAACAGATGCACCAAGTAGTTATGGCGTTGCTCGTCATAATGTCGATTTAACCGGAATTAATTTGCGTTTTGGGACGAATGTTAGTTTTGAAACTGCAAATCGCAATAGTGCATTAGCAAATTCAGATACTTTTGATGATGGTATAACTGGTTTTCCTCAGTCTGAAATTGATGCCGGCACAGGGGCCGTTTCAGTTTCTGCTAGCGTTTATAACAATACTGGCTCACCGCGTACATTTGTTGGCTGGGTTGATTGGGATCAAGATAATGCCTTTCAAGCTGATGAAGGTGTCGCGATAACGGTTCCTGCTGCGGGCTCTTCTAATGCAGATTGTACTAATACATCAGGATCTAACTTTACGTGTAATGTCGATTATATTGTTGATGTGGCAGATCGAAGTAATACTGGATATTTTTTCTCTCGGTTTAGAATCTCAAATGCGGCATTAACGACGTCAACAATTTCAACCACAGTTGATAGTGGTGAAGTGGAAGATTATCGATTCTGTATTGGTTGTTTTGATATTAGCGGTACGGTTTATTTAGATGAAAATGGCGACAGTGATATTTCCTCTGATAGCGTAACGCCAAATGAAGTAATAGTAAGACTTTATCGAGATGATGATAATGATGGTGTGCCGAGTGCGGGCGATACTTATCTACAACAAGTGACTACCGCAAGTGGCGCTTATTCTTTCACTGAACTACCGATTGATACATATTTTGTCGCAACAGCACCACCGACGAATAGCACTGCGATTTCCGAGCAAACTTATGCGGCCAGTAATACCTATACCAATGCTTTTTGTGATAGCAATGGTGATGCAACCTCAGGTGATACACCTTTAATGGCTTCTGGCGCTTGTTATGGTGGTATTGATGGCGATCGTGCTGATGCAATCACCAATTCAACCACGCGTGAACACATATCTAAGGTTGATTTATCATTTACTTCAACCAATCAGACTAATGTTGATTTTGGTTTCTCATATAACGTTGTTACTAATACCAATACATCAGCGCAAGGTTCTTTAAATCAATTTATTATTAATGCCAACAGAATTGTTGGCGCTAATGAAATGCGTTTTGTACCAACAGTTCCTGCAAACGATACTGATCCTGCTAGCGATTGGTGGGTTGTTTCTCCAACGACCTCTTTAACCACAATAACGGGCACCAATGGCGCAAATACTATCATTGATGGTACGGCATACAGCAATGCTGACGGTACAACGATCATCGATTCAAACGCTGGTAATTATTCAGAAGTACAAACCGTCGGTAGCTCTGATGGATGTAGTGTTGAAACCATTCCTGCATTAGCAAAACCTGAATTACAAATTGATATGCCAACTAACGCCAGTGCTTATGCCGCTGAATTATTAATTATTAATGCGGATAATACTACAGTACGAAATGTCTCTCTGACGGGTGGTTCTTTAGGTATTAATATTTACTCGGCGGGCATTACTGACACCTTAATTGAGCAAAACTTAATTGGTATTGATCCTGCGGGTAATGATGCGGTTATTGGACAAGAAACCTGTGGTACATCATTAGGGTGTGCGGGTATTGCGATTGCAAATGCAGGTAATGGCTCGCTTAATGGTGACAGTGGTATTATTCGTTATAATGCAATAAAAACAGCGCATAATAATATCACCTTAAATAATCTAAATAGCCAAACCAATGTTGTTAATTGGCAAGTAATACAAAATCAATTATTGGGTTCAACCTCGACCACAGCAACACCGTATCACAATGTTTATATTCGTTACGGTGTGCCTGCTTATCTTAATATTGCTGGTAATATAATGCGTGATGCAACCAGCGATGCAATATATCAACGTAATACATCGAATGTTGATTTATTCCAAACTATCACCAGTAATAACATTCAAAATGCGGACGATAATGGAGTGCATTTCCAAAGTGGTCAGTTATCGATAATCGAATGTAATATTATTCATAATAATGGTGATTCAGGGGTTTCTATTGATGGTAATACCAATATTGAAGGGTATTTAATTACTAAAAATAGTTTTGATAATAATACTGATAATGCCATTGACCTTCATAATCTCGCAACGGGTGAAGGCGTTTCACTAAATACTGATTTATGTAATAACGACACGGGCACAGGTGCCAATAATAATGTAGCTCGCCCACAAATTACTTATGCTTTTTTAGAAGGCGCAAATCTACGTGTTATTGGTGATATGTGTGCCACGGGTGAATTTACTTTTGAAGTCTATAAAGCGAGTGTTGGTACCGGTGAATTGGGCAGTGATGGGTTAAATGCAGGTGAAGGCTTAACATATTTAGGCAGCATTACGAGCCAATCAGGTTCAACATTTGATAGTTTATTTGCAACGTCGAGCATTAATGTTGGCGATGAAATTACTGTCATTGCTCAACGTACGACAACGGGTGGGAGTGGTGAATTACAAGATACTTCAGAATTTAGTGCCAATATTGTTGTTGATGTTGATAACAAAGACTGGGGTGATGCACCTGATACATCGATGTCAACCGCAATGGGTGATTACCAAACATTAAGAGCTAATGGTGGTGCCAACCATATTGTTATTGATGGTGATACTGATAATAACCCCGATCTGTTTTTAGGGGTGTTATTAGATACTGATATTGATGGGCAGCCTACTACTATCGCCGATGGTGATAATTTAGTTGATCTTGCTGATGAAGATGGCGTGACTGCGAATGGTATTTATGTGCTCAATCGTGACCGCGATATTGAGATCACAATTGGTAAGGATCCTGATTATGCGGGTACTAGCTTCCATATTTATGGCTGGATTGACTGGAACCGAGACGGTGATTGGGATGATGCAAACGAACAGATAATTAGTAATACAACAGCCACCGTTGGTATGACAACTTATACCATAACGACGCCTGTGAATGCTATTTTAGGCAATACCTATGCGCGTTTTCGGTTATGTTCAACCAATGATTGTAATACGCCCAATGGCCCAAGTATTGACGGTGAGGTCGAAGATTATGGTGAAGTGATCATCAGTATTGATTTCGGTGATGCGCCAGATACCGGGGTCGGTATTGGGACGGGAAATTATCGAACCACGTTAGCAGATGATGGCCCTCGTCACTCTATTGATGATGACTTATTCTTAGGGACCAATGCAACAGATACTGAAGTTGATGGCTTACAAAACGTTACCGCCTCTGGTGATAATTCAGACGGTATTGATGATGAAGACAGTTTATTAATTCAACCGTTAACCAGTGGCGCAACGGTTTATAATACGCAAACAACGGTGACGAATACTTCTGGTGCTGATGCTTATTTATATGCATGGTTAGATGTGAACCGTGATGGTGAATTTGATCGTGATGAGTTTATTTCAAATGGTGCAGGTCCAGGTGGCGCGATAGTTGTTGCTAATGGTGCAAGTGCAACCGCGATGCCATTATCTTGGGGGACAATTACACCACCGACCAATAATACCACGGTATATTTGCGTACCCGTTTATCGCCGGTTGCACTAACTGATGCTGTGACAGGGGCTGTTGAAGATCCACGCTCTTATGGTTATGTTGATGGTGGTGAAGTCGAAGATTACGCACTGCAAGTTGCTGATCAAGATTTTGGTGATTTACCAGATAGTTTTGATACGTTAGGACTTAGCGGCGGTCCTTACCATGGTCTAAGTAATATCAGTAATCTCTATATTGGTAATACAACTATTGATAGTGATGGAGATGGTCAACCAACGCCAAATGCGGATGGTGATGATCTCACTGGCAGTGATGATGAAAATGCCTTTAGTACTCCAACCCCTATTTTACCGTTAACAGCGACCAATTATTCTGTACAAGTGTCAGTTCGTAATAATACTGGTGTTGATGCTTACCTTTATGGTTGGTTAGATTGGAATCAAAATAACCAGTTTGAAGCGGCAGAATATGTTGCAGTAACAGTACCAACAGGTACAACAGTATCATCACCTATTACATTAACGTTTACGGGTATTTCAGGACAAAGTGATGGTAATGCAGCACTGCGTTTACGTTATACCACCGCAGGGTTAGCTAATACAGGTTGGGGCGGTGCTGCACCTGATGGTGAGGTCGAAGATCATTATGTTCTTGTTGGTAGCTATGATTTTGGTGATGCGCCAGATACTGGCGTAGGTGTTGCTGCTAATAATCAACGTACATTATTGAGTGATGATGGCCCTCGTCATGGTCTTAACAACCAACTGTTCTTCGGTGCCGCTATTGATGCTGAGCAAGATGCAAATAATCCTGCCAATAGTGCTGATGGTGATGATCTTGATGCCAATGGTGATGATGAAGATGGCGCGCTGTTAATTCCACTTCATTCAAGTGCAACGTCATATGATTTACCAGTTACGGTTACCAATAATACTGGTAGTGACGCATATATTTATGCATGGATTGATTTTGACCGTACAACAGGTTTTGATCGCGATGAATTTGCTGGTGGCGCAGCGGGAGTTCCGATAACCGTACCGACAGGCACCAACAATGGTAACGTCACTATTTCATGGAATAGTTTTCCTGGTATTGCCATTAATACTGATGTCTATATTCGTTTACGTTTAACCTCTGATGTATTAACTGATTCAGCGACAGGCACTGCCGAAGATCCGCGTTCATTTGGTATTGCCACTGATGGTGAAGTTGAAGATTATTATTTACGGGTTGATACCTATGATGGTGGGGATGCGCCAGATAGTTACGATACGTTATATACCAGCAATGGTCCGTCGCATTATCACAATAATCTCAACTTGTATATTCGTGATGCAACTCATGACAATATTCATGATACCGACGGCCAACCAACGCCAAATGGTGATGGTGATGATAACGATGGAACAGATGATGAAAATGCGGATTCTCTAACGCGTATTCCATTATTAGGGGTATTAGATACTACCTATACCTTAGGTGTGCCACTTTATAATGGAACAGGTGCCGATGCTCATCTTTATGCTTGGATTGATTTTAACCAAGATGGTGATTTTGCAGATGCTGGTGAATTTACATCATTAGAAAATCTTGTAAATAGTACCAATACTTCAGCACAAACAACACCAACAACCGAATTAACTTGGACGGGTATTTCAGGGTTAACTCAAGGTAGTACGTTTGTTCGTCTTCGTTTAACCAGTGATATTTTAACGGCCGATGATTGGGGTGGTATCGCTTTAAATGGTGAAGTCGAAGATCATCAAATATTTATTGGTGATTTTGATTTTGGTGATGCACCAGATACCGCAAACGGAGTGAGTGCGAATAATTATCGGACTAACTTTAATGATCAAGGTGCTTACCATGGTTTAGATGCGGCTGTTTATTTAGGTGCTGCCGCGCCAGATACTGAAAATAATGCTAATACACCAGCCATATATGCATTAGGTGATGATCAAGATGCGAACGGTGATGATGAAGATGGTGTCTTTATTTTACCGCTACACAATACCGCAACGACTTATGCTCTTCCGGTAACAGCAACCAATAATAGTGGCGCTAATGCTTACCTTTATGCGTGGATTGACTTTGACCGCAATGGTCGATTCGACCGTGATGAATTTGTAGGAGGCGCGGCTGGTTCTCCAATCACAATAGCAACAGGAACAACAAGTGCCACACTTGATGCCATTTGGGACAGTTTTCCAGGTATTGCAGTGAATACTGATGTTTATGCCCGATTCCGTATTACTACTGATTTATTGTCCGATTCAGTGACAGGTACAACGGAAGATCCTCGCTCTTATGGTGGTGTTACAGATGGTGAAGTTGAAGATTATTATATTCGTGTTGATACCTATGATGGTGGTGATGCGCCAGATACATATGACACGTTATACCTAAGTGATGGTCCTGCCCATTATCATGTTAATGCCAACCTTTATATTCGTAGTGCAACCCATGATGATGCCCATGATACCGATGGTTTGCCAACAGTAGGCGTTGATGGTGATGATAATGATGGTGTTGATGATGAAGATGTTGATTCCTTAACAAAGATTCCATTGCTCGGTGTTTCAGATACGACATATACGTTAGGAGTTCCGCTTTATAATGGAACTGGCGTTAATGCTAATCTTTATGCATGGATTGATTTTAACCAAGATGGTGATTTTGCTGATGCGGGTGAATTTACCTCACTAGAAAACATCATTAATGGTACCAATACCTTAAATCAAACGGCACCGACAACTGAGTTAGTTTGGAATGGTATTGGTGGCTTAACCCAAGGCAGTACTTATGTTCGTATTCGTTTAACTAATGACACGTTAACGGCTAGTGACTGGGGCGGTTTTGCTCTTAATGGGGAAGTAGAAGATCATCAAATCTTTATTGGTGATTATGATTTTGGTGATGCGCCAGATACTACAAATGGCGTTGCAGCTAATAATTATCGAACCACGTTAAATGATGGCGGCCCTTATCATGGTCTGAATAATAATTTGTATTTAGGTGCTGCGGTACCTGATACAGAAAATGACGCCAATGCACCTGCGATACTGGCATTGGGTGACGATGATGATGTCAATGGTGATGATGAAGATGGTGTCTTTATTATGCCATTACATAACTCAGTGACTAATTATGGGGTGCGCTCGGTTGTAACCAATAATACAGGCAGCGATGCATATATTTATGCATGGATAGATTTTGATCGTAATGGTCGTTTCGATCGTGATGAATTTGCGGGTGGTGCTGCGGGCGCGCCGATAGTTGTAAATTCAGGCGTATCTAATTTTGTCGCCAATATTAATTGGAATAGTTTCCCTGGTATTGCTAATAACACCGATGTTTATGTTCGTGTTCGTTTAACCAGTGAGTTATTAAGTGATGCGGTTACAGGAACAACGGAAGATCCACGTTCATTTGGTGGTGCAGTTGATGGTGAAGTTGAAGACTATTATTTACGTGTCGATACCTATGATGGTGGTGATTTACCTGAAAGCTACCAAACATCATACAGTAACGGCGGTCCAGCTCATTATCATACCAATGCAAATTTATATATTCGAGATGCAACCCATGATAATAATCATGATGAAGATGGACAACCAACGGCTGCTGCAAATGGTGATGATAACGATGGCACTGATGATGAAAATGCTGACAGTTTAGTTCCACTGCCTATTTTAACATTGACGGATACCAGTTATACCGTAGGGGTTCCGCTTTATAACGCAACAGGGGCTGACGCAAATCTTTATGCTTGGTTAGATTTAAATCAAGATGGTGATTTTGATGATGCTGGCGAGTTTGCTTCACTTGAAGGGCTTGTTAATGGAACGAATACTTCAGCACAAACAGCCCCAACGACTCAGTTAACATGGGCGGGTATCAGTGGACAAACAACAGGTGATATGGCGTTACGCCTTCGTTTAACATCTGATATTTTAACGGCGACAGATTGGGGTGGAATTGCCAAAAATGGTGAAGTTGAGGATCATTATGTTTATGTAGGCGATCCCGATTTTGGTGATGCGCCAGATACCTCTTCAACAACGGCGGCGAATAACTATCAAACACTTTATAACTATTTTGGCCCTTATCATTTATTCGTAGATGGTTTGTATATTGGTAATACGGCGCCTGATATTGATGATGGAACATTACAAGATATAACCGCAACTGCCGATGATCTTGATGCAACCGATGATGAAGGACCAATTACATTACCGCCATTATTTAATGGTATGGATTCATACAAAATTACTGTGCCAGTTACAAATACGACGGGTAATATTGCCACCTTGGCAGTATGGATCGATTTCAATCGAAATGGTCAATTTGATGATAGTGAAGGACAAATTGCAGTTGTGCCAACGGGATCAAGTAATACGCCAGTAGAACTTGAGTGGGCGACGATTCCTGCCGTTACCAATAACACAACCTCATTTGTGCGTTTACGTTTAACTAATCGTTTAGTCGGGCAAATCAGTGATATTTCATCATTAGGCGGTGAAGCGGGTGGTGAAGTTGAAGATCATAGTATTTTCTTTGGTCTACAAGATTTAGGTGATGCGCCTGCGAGTTATCTAGTTGATCCTTTATTAGGTGGTCCTCACCATATTATTACCAATAACACCAACTTGTATTTAGGTACTTCAACTATTGATGGTGATGAAATTGTATTAGCGTCTGTTGATGCTCTTGGTGATGATAATAATGGTAGTGATGATGAAAATGGTACCAGCCAACCATTAACTTCAATTCCGATTAACGGTTCAAGCCATAGCTTAGAGCTCACAGTACGTAATACAACAGGTAATGATGCCTATCTAGCGGGTTGGATTGACAGTAACCGTAATGGTATTTTTGATGAAATCGAAGGCCGAGTTGATGTTATTCCTACGACTCAGAATGGTGTTTATACCTATTCATTTGATTCAAATCAGATGCAAAATCTCTCTGTCGGTAATACCTTTATTCGTTTCCGTTTAACGACCGATCCATTAACAACGACCGATGTTGGTGGCCGTGCGTCAGATGGTGAAGTCGAAGACTTTATGATTCAAATTGGTGGTCAAGATTTAGGTGATTTACCCGATACTTCTTCAGCAACGGTGGCGAATAATTATCAAACGAATTTAACCTTTGGTGGGCCTTATCATAATGTTGCCGCTGAGCCTAATCTATATCTAGGCACTGTAGCGCCTGATGTTGATGGCGCAACACCACAGAGTACTGATGCGACAGGTGATAATGTCACAGGGATTGATGATGAAAATGCCTTAGCAGATATTGCCTTACCTGATTTAGATGCAGGTGATAATTATGACACCAATATTACGGTGACAAACAGTTCAACCTCTACCGCATATTTATATGCATGGATTGATTGGGATCGTGATGGTAATTTTGAAAGTGATGAGATTGCACAAGCATCAATTAATAGCCTTGGTTCAACCCAAGCGATTAATAATGGTGTGATAACTATTCCTGCGAGTACGGGGACAGAGACTTATACCGTTACTTTTACGACAGACACTGCATTAGTAGATGCAAGAACTTATGGCGTACGGTTACGACTAACAACAGAGTTACTCACTGATGGTGATGTAACAGCAACCGTTGATGAGCGTTCGTTAGGTGCCGCTCAAGATGGTGAAGTGGAAGATTTCTTTGTCACAGCTGAAAACACAGATTTAGGTGATTTACCTGATTCATACTTAACTTTACCTGTTAGTGGCGGCCCGGCGCATTACTATGTTAGTAACCTGTATCTAGGTGCTAATAATATTGATGATGACGATCAAGCGTACCCAGATGCAGCGGCATTAGGTGATGATAATACGGGTGTTGATGATGAGACTGGATTAGTTGAGCCATTGACCACAGTTGCTACCAGTATTACTAGCTACAGTGTTGATCTTGCGGTTTACAACTACTCGGGCTCTAATGCAACGTTAGTCGCTTGGTTAGATACCAATCAAGATGGTAGCTTTAGTGCAGATGAGGTTGTCGATGATCTAAATGTCGTTGCGACAAGTACACCATTTAGTAACGCTACATTTGCGTCTGATAATTTGCCAACCAGCAGTAATAACTTAACCAATAAAGTGACATTGACGTGGAATGGTATTTCAGGGTTAGCACAAGGTTCAATGGGACTGCGTATTCGTGTTGCTAATACCAGTTTAACCGCCAATGATTGGGGTGGTATTGCCCAAGGTGGTGAAGTTGAAGATTATGTCGTTTATGTTGGTCAATTTGACTTTGGTGATGCCATTGATAGTGCGGCTAACATAGGTGTTAATAACTACCGCACCACTTTGAGTGACAATGGTGCTTATCATGGTATCGATAATACGATATTGATGGGTGCTTTACTCGATAGTGAAAGTGATGCCAATGACCCAACTACTGCCTTTGCTCAAGGCGATAATATTACTGGCAGTAATGATGAAGATGGTGCGTTTATTCCACCATTAAACAATACCAATACGACCTACAATATTCCTGTGACGGTAACCAATAATAGTGGTAGTAAAGGGTATCTGTATGCTTGGATTGATTTTGATCGCAATGGTCGATTTGATCGTGATGAATTCTTTGGTGGTAATACCGCTGAGCCTAGAGAAATTAATACCGGTAACACTAATACAACAACAAACTTAGGTTGGAATACATTCCCAGGCATCGCAACAGGTACTGATGTTTATATTCGTATTCGTTTTACAACTGATTTATTAGCTGACACAGAAAATGGCGCTATAGTTGAAGATTCACGTTCTTATGGTGGCGCGAGTGATGGTGAAGTTGAAGATTATTATATTCGAGTAGAAACCTATGATGGTGGTGATGCTCCTGATACTTATGACACCTTATACACCAGTGGTGGACCTTACCATCGTCATAATACCGCTAATTTATATATTAGAAGTAATAACCATGATAATGGTCATGATCAAGATGGTCAGCCATCTAATGGTGCGGTCGGTGATGATACCGACGGTATTGATGATGAAAATGCCGATGATCTCACTCCATTCCCAATTTTAGCCGTTGCAGATACCACTTATACTGTTGGTGTTCCTCTTTATAATGCGACAGGCAGTGATGCACATTTATATGGTTGGATTGATTTTAACCAAGATGGTGATTTTGCTGATGCTGGCGAGTTTACTGAATTAACCTCGATTGTAAATGCAACCAATACCAGTACTAGTGCAACGCCAACAACCCAATTAACGTGGACCGGAATCAGTGGATTAACCGCAGGTAGCACCTATATGCGCTTACGTTTAACTAACTCTGTTTTAACTGCTAATGATTGGGGTGGCGAAGCTATTAATGGTGAAGTGGAAGATCATCAAATATATATCGGGGCGCTAGATTTTGGTGATGCTGAAGATGGTGTAGCTGGAACCGCAGCAGGATCGGGCGATTACCGTTCTCGTTTAGCTGATGATGGTCCATATCATGTTATCAATAATAATATTTATATTGGTAATAGTGTGCCTGATAGTGAAGCCGATGCTAATCCAAGCAGTGGCCCAATTAAGGCTGATGGTGACGATACCACAGGCAGTGATGATGAAGACGGCGTGACGTTACGTGCATTAGATAATTCACCTGTACCGAGCAGTTATACCGCAGCAGTTAATGTCACCAATAATACCGGACAAGATGCAACGTTGTATGGCTGGATTGATTGGGATCGTAATGGTCAATTTGGTTCAGATGAAGTGGCCGAAGTTATCGTACCTACGGGCACTAATGGTTCGGTTGATATTACATGGAACAGCTTTACGGGTATTGCAACAGGCTTTACGTTAACCCGTTTCCGTTTAACAACTGATGGATTAGTCAACGGTAACAGTGGTGCAGCAGAAGATACCCGTTCATTATTTGGTGCCAGCGATGGTGAGGTGGAAGATCATTTAATCTATATCGGTGATCAAGATATGGGTGATGCGCCTGATACTTATCAAACCTTAAGTGCCAGTGATGGTCCATTCCACGGACGTAGCAATAGTGCCACCGTTTATCTTGGTACGGCAACGATTGATGCAGACACAGATGGTCAACCAACCAGTGATGCGTCTGGGGATGATAACAATGGCAGTGATGATGAGAATGGTTTATCTCAACCATTAGCAAATATTGCGATTGCAGCCACCTCTTATAGTGTGCCTGTTACTTTACGTAATTCTGAGCTTGCCAGTAATCCGGCAACCTTAGTCGCATGGCTTGATACTAATCAAGATGGTGAGTTTAGTGCTGCTGAAGTTGTATCAACCATTAATTATGATACGACAGGTGATGCGCCATTTAGCACTGATAATATTCCATATTTTAATGGTGTTAAAACCGCAGTATTAACATGGAATGGTATTTCAGGCTTAACAAATGGCTCGATGGCATTACGTATTCGAATTAGCTACCTGACAGATCTCACCGCTAATGATTGGGCTGGCCAAGCATTAGATGGTGAAGTTGAAGATTACATGGTCTTTGTGGGTGAGTTTGATTACGGTGATGCACCTGATGAGGCTGCGAATGTCGGGGCGAATAATTACCGTACAACCCAATCAGGTAGTGGGCCATTCCATGGTGTTGATAGCAATCTGTTTATGGGTATAGTGCCAGATGCAGATAATGATGCTCAAACACCGACGATAGCACTTCAAGCATCAGGCGATGATATTACAGCTAGTGATGATGAAGATGGCTTAATTTTACCACCATTAACCACAACCCAAGGTAGCTATAGCGCAAATGCGATGGTGACGAATAATACTGGCAGTGATGCTTATATTTATGCTTGGATTGATTTCGATGGTAATGGTCGTTTTGATCGTGATGAATTTGTTGATAATGGTACAGGTACTGGTGGTGCAATTGTTACTTCAACAGGCTTAACAAATAGTTCTGTTGAGTTGGATTGGACGGCAACAACAGGATTAGCCGCGGGTCAAAATCGCTATATGCGTGTGCGTATTACTTCTGAATTATTAGCCGATAGTGCAACAGGCGTTAATGAAGATCCTCGTTCTTATGGTGGCGTATCAAATGGTGAAATAGAAGATCACTATTTATTAAGTGATAGCGTTCGATATGATGGTGGTGATGCCCCTGATTCATACCTTGTTCGTTTTGCTGACGGTGGTCCAATTCATCCTATTAGTACTACGCTACGTTTAGGTACAGCAACCACTGATGGTGAAGATGCTGATGGAAGTAGTGATGCGTTACTTGATGATATTACAGCCACTGCTGATGAAGATGGTATTTCATTACCGACATTAGCCTTAAGCGCAACCAGTTATACATTGGATGCAAATGTACTTAATAATACAGGTGCAAATGCAGATCTTATTGTATGGATTGATTGGAATCAAAATGGTGTCTTTGATGCTGCTGAAGGGCAAGTGATTAGTGCGACTTCAAACGGAACCAATACTGTTTATAACCCTAGTTGGAACAGTTTAACACCTGTGACTGCGGGCTATTATTTTGGACGAGCACGTTTAGCGCCCAATAGTGATGGTTTAACGGTTTCTGATGCTGGTGGCACCGCAACATCGGGTGAGGTTGAAGACTTTAGAATCTCAGTATTAACCGCTCAAGATTGGGGTGATGCCCCAGATGCTTATCATACTTTAGCTACAAATAATGGTGCCAATCATGCGCCTTCAACAAACCTTTATATAGGTACGACAGCGGCTGATGCTGATGTTGATGGTCAACCAAGTGTGGCAGCTGATGGTGATGATAATAATGCTACGGCGGATGAAACTGCTCCGACTTTCCCTATTCTTTCTCCGTCAATGACAACATGGTCATTTGATACCACGGTAACAAATAACACTGGCGGTGCAGCAACACTGCATGCATGGGTTGATCATGACTTAGATGGTGAATTCCAACTTGATGAATATACCAGCGTTGCGGTTGCTGATGGTGCAACGGATCTTCCAATTAGTGTCGCTTGGATTAATCTATCTAACGCCGAAGGCGGTAATGTTGGTGATAGTTATGTTCGTTTACGTTTAACAACCGATACATTAGTTGATGATGGCGCGACAGCCATTGATGAACGCTCACAAGGCGCAGCGACCGATGGTGAGATAGAAGATCATTATCATAAAGTCACCTTCCATATGTTAATCCAGCAAGATTCAGGTGCGATTGAATATACATTACCCAATACGGCAAATAATACTGTCGCTCTCATGGAAAACAATTATGGGGTTGGTTATGTAACTTACGACCTTCTTGTTCCGACAGATAATATTACCACTGATTTCACTTTGCGTGATTATCAATTCATTCTTTATCAATCAGATTTAGCGGGTGGCGTAAGCCCTGATACAACTGCAGAAATTGATGCGTTACTTGATTATCGTAATCAAGGTGGTGTACTGCTGTCTCTTGTTGAAGGTGATCGATTTGCCGATGCAACCACGACCCGTATTAATGCATACATGGGACAACAAGTAGGGTTCCCTGGTACAAGTGCAACGGGTTTTGCAGGGTATGCTGGACCAACAACACTACCTCGTTTCCATCCATCTGATGGCCCTGGTGCATTATCAACCCAAGCAACAGTAGCAACTACGGGTACGCTATCAACGATTACGGGTATTGATCACCGTAGTGTTATTTATACGCTGCCAACGGTAACAGGCTCTTGTAATAATGTTGATGCGATGGCGTGGTTGATTCCATATGATCCAACCACAACCGGTGGTTATGGATATCCTCGTACGCATACAGGTCCATGGGTTGGTTCTGGTGAGCGTCAGTTCTATTTCACGCCAAATTACTATTCAAGCAATCTTACGCCTTACCAAGCGTTAATGGATTTTGTGTATGACTACTACGAAGATCAAAGTGCGTTCTTAGCGCGTAATAATTGGTTAGCAGATGATGCCAATGTGAATGGCAATTGTTCAAATACAGAGCTTGATTTTGATGATTTACCAGATTCAGGGGCAGGCACTGCGACAGGTGATTATGTAACAGCCTTCCAATTTGATGGTCCTCGTCACCAACTTGGTGCCAATATATTTATAGGTACAGCGCCAGATGGTGAAACTGATGCGTATGCAACGGTTGCAGCCAATGGTGATACTGATGATGGTGTCGAGATATTACCGTTATCGAGTACCGCTACTCAATATTCAGTGCGTGTTACAGCCACCAATACTACGGGTACCGATGGTAATGTATATGCGTGGGCTGATTGGAATAAAAATGGTGATTTAGAAGCATCTGAAATGCAGACTATCGCTGTTGCTGATGGTGAAACAGATATCGTAAAAGTGCTGACATGGCCAATCACAACGGCTATTACCAATGGTGATACTGTTTATGTTCGTGTGAGAATTTGTAATACCACTACCGACTGTAGTACTGCTATTGGTGAAGCGACCAATGGTGAAGTTGAAGGGTATGCGATTTCTGTTTCTGATAATGTAGATTTTGGTGATGCGCCAGATACGTATTTAACCTTAGCGGGAAGCGGAGGTCCATTCCATTATGGTGATACGTCGTTATTCCTTGGCGATCAAGCCAGTGATGGTGAGCCTGATGGTATACCAACAGCAACGGCAGATGGCGATGATACCAATGCCTCTCCTGATGATGAGGATGGCGTTAATGTCATTTCACCGATTAACATTAATGCGAGTGATTATAGTCTTACCGTTGAAGCGTCAAATACTTCAGGATCAGTTGCTTACCTCGCGGTTTGGATTGATTTTAACCAAAGTGGTACCTTTGAGGCTGGCGAAGGGCAAATTCAAATCGTACCTGATGCCTCTTCAGAAGTGCAATATGTATTTAATTGGACAGGGCTAACAGGATTAACGGCAGGAGTTACCTATTCACGTATTCGTATTACTAATGATGTGTTAACAACATCGTCAATGGGTGGAATCGCCACTAATGGTGAAGTTGAAGATCATCTTATTGTCATGGGTACATTTGATTTAGGTGATGCGCCAGATACCTATGGAACCGATCGTACTAATGCCAGTGGTGAGGGTATAGGCCCAATGCATATTCCTAGTGCAACCATTTTCCTTGGTACCAATGCTACGGATGCTGAAGCTAACGGCTTTGTAGATGGTATCGATGATAATGGCCTTGCTCAAGATGATGACTTCGCGGGTGTTAATGATGAGGATGGTGTAACTATTCCGGCTGTAATGTCGGCAGAGCCAAGTAGTACAGAAACCTTAACGGTACGGGTACATACTGATGTTGATGCCACTGTTTATGCATGGTTAGACTTTGATCGTGATGGTGTGTTTGATGTGGCGACTGAAGCAGCAACGCCAGTGAGTATTACGGCAGTGAATGACGATACTGACGTTACATTAACCTTTACGACACCGAATGATGTGCTTGATGGTGGTAGTTATGTTCGTGTTCGTATTTGTTCAACCACAACGGTATGTTCAACGCCTCATGATGTAGCGAATGACGGTGAAGTTGAAGATCATCGTATCATTCTTGATGTTGCTTATGATTATGGTGATGCGCCTGAAACCTTAGGATATAACACCTTATTTACTAGTAATGGTGCGCGTCATCGCATTGGTAATACGACATTAAGCTTGGGTTCTGTTATTGGTGACGGTGATAGTGACGGCTTTGGTGACGGTGTTGATGATAATGGTGATGCAACCGATGATGATACGTTAAATATCAATGATGAAGATGGTATCTCTACAGTTGGTTTCTTATCTCAAGGTGCTACGAGCTTTACTCAAGATGTGATTTGTAATGATCATAATGGCACCGCAGATATGGGTGCAAATGTCTATGCTTGGGTTGACTTTAATGCTGATGGTGATTTTGCCGATAGTGGTGAATTTGCTCTAGCGGCTTGTACTGATGCCGATGCAGTTACTGATGGTAGTGCGTCATTAAGTTTCCCTTCAATAAATACCACTACTGTTGCAACTGAAACCTACATGCGTCTTCGTATTACATCTGAAACATTAACTGTTGATGATTACAACGGCACGGCTATTAATGGTGAAGTTGAAGATCATCAAATTCCAATTTTAAAAGGACCAATTCAACCAATAACCCCTGCGGTTGTGATAGCGCAATGTTTGAATTCTGGCAATATTGAAGGTGTTTCAGGTACACCTGTTGATATTACGGGTGTGGTTAATACTTATTACCCAGCAACGGCAAATGCATTAACGGGCACGAATAGTATTACGCTTGGTACGGCAACAGGTAATACGACAGAGACCTTAAATCCAGGTGATCGGGTGATGATCATTCAGATGCAAAATGCCTCAATTGATACCACTAATACCGATAGTTATGGTAATGGTGTTGCTGGTGGGTATGCCAGTGGTTGGGTTGATTACGGCACAACGGGTCAATATGAATTTGCGACAGTGGCTAGCTTTACCGATCCGACTTTAGTATTAAGTGAAAATTTAACGAATAACTTTACTGCTGACGGAAATAGTTCTTTCCAAGTTGTACGTATTCCAATGTATGAAGATGCACGTTTAACTGGCACGGTTACGTCTGCTGACTGGGATGGTTCTAGTGGCGGTATTGTGTCGCTTTATATTAATGGCACTCTAGATCTTAATGGCAATATTATTGACGTTAACGGTAAAGGCTTCCGTGGTGGTACAAAAAATACCGCCAATGGTATTGCGACCGGACTTAATTACGTTATGGCTGTAACCAATATCGATGGTGGTAAGGGTGAAGGTATTGCAGGAACCCCAGTGAGTCTTGGTGGTTTAGGCTATAGCGATGGTGATAATGGTATCGGCGCGCCAGCAAATGCTGGTGGTGGTGGTAACTTTAATTCTGGTGGTGGTGGTGGTGGTAACGTTGGCCCTGGTGGTAGAGGCGGCAATTATTCAAGTTCAACCAGTTTTTATCCGGGAGAACCAGGTACAGGTATTGGGCTGGCTGATCCTACTCGTTTAACTCTTGGTGGCGGTGGCGGTGCAGGTCAAGAAAATAATGGTGTCGGTCGTGATGGCGCTGATGGTGGTGGTATCGTATATATCACAGCTAATACAGTGACAGGAACAGGTACTATTAATGCCAATGGTAATACTTCACCAAATGCTGGTGGCGATAGCCCCGGTGGTGGTGGTGCGGGTGGCTCTGTATTGCTATACAACACCGATGGTACATCTCTATCAACACTAACCGTTAATGCTGTCGGTGGTAATGGTGCAAGTTCATCTGGTGGTCATGGTCGCTCTGCTGGTGGCGGTGGTGGTGCAGCTATCTTTAATAGTTCAGGTGCTACTGCTAATGTCAGTGCAGGTACTGCAACATGTTCTGGGCAGTTATTATGTGGCGATGACGGTGGCGATGGTCAAGTGATCAATACTGCGACATTACCAACAGCGCCTGCCGTGTGTAGCTTTGAACTGTCTGGTTTTGTCTTTGATGACAGCAGCACTGCACCATCAGTTAATGGTATTAAAGATGTAGCAGAAGCGGGTCTTGGTATTGCTGTACCTGTGATTGCTTATAACACCACAACCAGTGAGTGTTTTGTTGCCACAGCGGATGCAATAACGGGTGCTTACTCAATGACTATTCCTGGTGGAAACTATGAAGTTTATGAAGCAGCACTTGAAACTGATTTAGTTAATCCAACCTGTCCACCAACCATTGGAACGCTAGATCCAAATGCTGGTGGTTATGCTGGTGCGACAATTGGTGATCCAATCAATGTTCATTCTAGCTCACCTAACATTCAATCAGTTGCGTTAACAACGGATGTGAGTGATGTTAACTTTGCTGATTTCACCATTGTGACGTTCCCAACTTGTAGCAGTGATGGTTATTTGTTGCGTAATAGCCCAACCGATATTACTAGTATTAATTTGGCTATGGGTACAGTAACACCGTTATATGATGATGTTTTGCCAACAGGCACTGGTGTCTTTGGTGGTACGGGGTATAACTTTATTACCAATACACTTATCGGCGATAACATTAAAAATAAAGACACTGTTTTAATGGTTGATGGTGCAGGATCTGCCTTCGTGTTACCAATTACAGGAAGTACGATGGCAATCAATAACTATAACAGTGGTGATATCGATGATAACGGGGTGCTATTGCTGATGAATAATAGTGGCACCAGTATGTATCGTATTGATGTTAATCCAAATAGTAGTACTTATTTGCAGCAAATAGGTGAGATTACAGTCTCTGCTCCAGTGATGGCCGATATGGCGATTAATCCTATTGATAATATGCTTTATACCTTAACGCCTACGGGAAATTTAGTGAAATTTGATCCTATAACAGGGACGCGAACTAACTTGGGTTACGTTGGTGTTAATGGCGAAACTGGTACTGGATGGGGCGCGGTATACTTTGATGATCAAGGCTTCTTCTACGCATCTCAAAATCCAAATCCTGGCCGTATTGTTCGAATTGATATTTCAGACCCAAGTCTTCCATCTGGTGGTTATAGTGCAGTCAACTTCACTCAGATGAATGCTGCAACCAGCCAAAATGATGGTGCGCGTTGTCGTTTCGCTCCACTGCCGTTAGATTTTGGTGATGCGCCTGAAACCACTGGTTATCCTACAACATTGGCTAATAATGGCCCTCGTCATTTAACTGAAGAAACAGGGTTATATATTGGTTCGGTAGCGGCAGATAATGAAAATGATGGTCAGCCAGATGCTGATTATGCAGGTGATGATAATAACGGTACAGCTCCTGATGATGAAGATGTATTAAGTGCATTAATTACTGCCGATGTATCAAGTCCTACTGTGACGCAAACCGTTCCTGTGGTAAATACAACAGGCAGTGATGCGTATTTATCTGGTTGGATTGACTTTGATAATAGCGGCTCATTTGATGATGATGAAAGTGCATGGATTATTATTCCAAGTGGTGCAACATCAGCAACATTGACATGGAATAATGTGGGCACTTCTGGGGCAAATATCAGTAACAGTGTGGTGGGTTATCGTTTACGTATTAGTTCTGATTTTAATACAACAACAAATACGCCACTAGATGCTGATGGTAATGTCTTCCCAGATCCTATTGGGCCAGCACCTGATGGCGAGATCGAAGATTATCGAGTATTAGTGTCAAGCCTTAATGGTGATAATACTTGTGACATTATTGTTGAAACCAAAGGTGATAATACCAGTGGTTATGATTTTGCGGAATTTGATCCAACCACCAATCCTGCCCAATTAAATAATATTGTGAGTCCTATTGTTATTAATGGTTATCCAAATGCTGAAAATATTAATGCTATTGGTTTTAATCGCCTAAGTGGTTTGTTTTACGGTACTTTTATTGATGGAAGCTCTACTAATGACGATGTGATTTTATTTGTAACGGATCGTGATGGTACTGAATTTGTTTCTCTTGGTACGATACGATCTGATGGCGTACAGAGTATTATTCATTCGATACATGGAACCTCTAATTTTGCTAATAATCAAATATTATCTCGATTAGGCGGTAGTTCAAATATTAGTTATCCTGTTCGAGGTGATGTGTCACCTGATGGGCAGTATCTCTACATTATGAATGGGAATTGGGATTCTCTCGTTCGTATTGACTTAAATACTCAGACGTTTACGACGATCACATTGTCTTCAACACCAGCTATGGGTGGCGATTTCTCCTTCAGCTCGAATGACGGTATGTTATATGGTGTTGATCTACCAGGTGGTAACTATATTCAAATCAATCCAACTACAGGAGCGGTGACAATAAATCCTCTGAACTTCAACGGGTTACTTCCTGTGACGAATACCGGTAGTGCTGGGGCGGGGGGAACCATTATGGATGATGGTATTATGCTTTATGCCTTTGCTAATGGTGGTGATCACGATACCGATGGTGATAATGCTCACGATCTGATTGATAAGACGGCAGTTTATCAATTGAATGTGATTACTGGTGAGTTGATGTTTGTAACTGAAGGTATTGATGTCTCGGTTCAAGGTAATGATGCTGCTGGTTGTTACTACGCACGAGACTATGGTGATGCACCTATTTCTTACGGTGATGCTTTCCATAATTACTCTGATACAGGCAATGATGGTGATGCTGCGCTTGATGGCGATCAAGATCTCACGTTGGGTGCTAATTGGGACAGTGAGTTTGTTAGTCAGTTCTCCCTTGATGCAACAGGCGATGATCTTCAAGCTTCTGATGATGAAGATGGCGTAACTCTTCCTGCTAGTATTACGGTTGCAACATCTACTCCAGTGACCGTATCTGTGCCACAAGCTGCGGGTTTCTTAAATGTATTTATTGATCTGAATGGCGATGGTGATTTTGCTGATGTTGGCGAGATGATTATTGAAGACCAATTGATTACAGCAGCCACAACGAATCTTGATTTCAATTTAGATGCAGGGCTTACCGCAGGTTATAACGGTGATACATTTGTTCGTTTCCGTTTATGTAGTACGGCAGCAACGTGTAATTCTCCAATAGGTGAAGCCGCTGATGGAGAGGTAGAAGATTATCAATTTGAGTTAATTAATCAGATTGTGCTCAGTGGTTTTGTGTTTGAAGATAATGGTATCTCGGGCGCAACCGCGGCTCATGATGGTATTTTTGATGGTGGTGAAGTTGGTATTGGTAATACAGTTGTGCGTGCTATTTATAACGGCACAGGTGCTGGTGGATTTACAACTGGTGATGTTGTTGCAACAACGGTGACCTCGGGTGATGGTGGCTATCTATTAGTCGTACCAGTATCACTTGCTAATGAAAATCTTGTACTTGAGGTGGTTAAACAAGCTGATTGGATTGATATTAGTGAAGCTGATGTGTCAGCGCTTACTCAAGTCACCAATACCAGTGTTATTGATAGTCAGATGTTAATTAATGCTGCTGCGGGTGATTATTTAACGGGCTTAAACTTCGGTAAAGTGAAAGAACCGCGTATGGAGCCTGATAACTTTACTGAAACTGAGCCGGGTAAAGGAGTGCTCTTTAGTCATAAATTTACAGCTGAAACCGCAGGTAGTGTTAACTTTACCATTATGAATATCTCTACGGAGCCCGCAAATGACGGTTGGAGCGCAATACTGTATCAAGATAATGACTGTAATGGTTCAATTGATGGGGCTGATAGTCAGATAGCTAACCCTGTCGCTGTAAGTGGTGATAGTAGTGTTTGTTTAATCAGTAAAGTATTTGTTCCTGCTGATGCACCATTAAATGCGCTTTATCATTATGATATTCAAGCTGATATGACGTTTGAGGATAGTGTTGCAACAGGTCATGATGTTACTCGACAAGTGATAGATACCGATACTGTTCGTGCTACTTTCGCGGGTGCTGGTGAGTTGAAGCTTAATAAAACAGTGGAAAATCTGACTCAAGCTACTGGTGTAAGTACCAGTAATGACGGTAAACCGGGTGATATTTTAGAATATTCTATTGAGTTTACCAATGTGGGGAGTGGGCCAATAACAGAAGTCACAATATTTGATACTACACCTGCTTATACTGACTTAACGTTAGCGATTGATTGTACATCTGGTGTTCTACCTGCTGGTTTAACATGTAATGTATTAACACCAAATGGTGCAAATATTGCGGGTTATGAAGGTGAAGTACGCTGGGAAATGACCGGAGCCTTAAATCCTAGTGAAACTGGAACTGTTATTTATCAAGTTACTATCAAATAGTGGAAACAGTACTCATGTTAGCTAATTGCTAGCATTAGTCATTACTTCCATTCAATAGTAAATGGCTTATATAAGAATGCTGTGGTGATTAATCTCACCACATTCATTCCTTCCGTAAGTAACGAATACTCGTTATCCTGATAGAAAAATGTTAATTAATGCCGTTGGGAGTTTGAATATTTTATTATCGGAATTTTGATTTTATCGTAGTTCTCAGAATATTTAAAAGTATGATAGCTCTTGTTAATATTAAAGTACGGCTCTAATTTGATATTCTTGTACCACAGTCTTGTTATGCAATAAATATTCTAAAAATAAAAACCATTTTGAAATAAGCATAATATATTGCTTGTTTTAAAATGGTTTTTTTTTGGCATGGATGATGCTTGGTTATTAGATGAGATGAATATAACAGTTTATTTTTTTGGTTATAGGCATGAATTACATAGGAAGTAGACATGGTAAATCGGTATTTATAGTTATTTTTTAATAGCATACATGAAGTAAGGATATAGCATGTTTTATAAAAACGTAAAAAAAACAACGCTAAATAGATTGTTGATTAGTGTTCTATTTATAACTTCAGTATTGTTTATTTATAAAAATATTTTTCATGAAAATGAAATAGAAAGAATTGTTTTAGTTGATGTTAACATTCAAAATAAGAAATATTTTACTTTATCTAGTATAAAACATTTCGAAATAGATAGTCTTAAATTGATTAATGACAAATTAAAAGATAATAAATATGATGTGATTGATCTTGTTTCTCATGGCGAAAATGGTCAAATTATATTAGATAAAGAGATACTAACACTTGATAATATAGATAATCATAAGAAACAATTAAATTTTATTGGTGAGAAGTTATCTGCTTCTGGTCATATTAATATCTTGGGTTGTGATGTTGCAAAAAATGAGGATGGTAAAGCCTTAATTGATAAAATTGCAGAATATACAGGGGCATCTGTTGCCGCTTCAATTAATCTGACAGGAAATAAAATTAAAGGCGGTGATTGGGATTTAGAATATATTACACATCAAAAATCAAAACACTTATCCTCTCTTCCGACTATTTATGAAAATTACTCTGGCATTCTTTATGATCCGGCAACTTATGATCCTGTTACAACAGATAGTGATAACGATGGAGTATTTGATGCCATTGATATTGACGATGATAATGATGGTATTATTGATGAAATAGAACAAGCTTTTTGTGTACCTTCTGGAACAAATTATATAGGGCCTACTTATTTTTCGACTGTAGATATTGTAAATGTGGGAGCAACACCTTATGGTGCTCCGAAACCAGAAGAATGGGTAGACGGTAATTCAGCATCAGGTTGGCAACCCTTTACTTGGGAAGATCAAAGTATTCCAATTAAATTTACATTTAATTTAGTTGCTCCGTTAACTGCTGGAGGATTTTCATTGGCAAATGATTATGGTGCCATGCCCGATGGAATAAAATCTGCAAATGTTACTCTTTATGATAGTGATGATAATATAATTGGTACTGAGTCATTTACGGGATTATCAAGTAATAGCTCATCCGTTACACAATATAATTTCACACAAGAATATAATAATATTTCTTATTTTGTGATAGAGGCCCCTTGGGAAGGACCGGGAACCGGAGGGGCTGCACCATATTTTCAGATGCGTGAGGTTGGTTTATTTACCACTTCTGATTATTGTGCCTATCTTTATAATGATAGTGATGATATTCCTGACCATATAGATCTTGATGTAGATAATGATGGTATTCCAGATAATATTGAGGCTCAATCAACAATTGGTTATATAGCACCTAGTGGTATTGATCTTGATAATGATGGACTTGATGACGCATATGACAGTAATACTGCAAATACAAATGCATTGATCAGTGCTGGTTTAACACCTGTTAATACAGATGCAACAGATGAACCTGATTATTTAGATCTCGATTCAGATAATCAAGGTGGTGACGATACTACTGAAGCGGGATTAACACTTTCTGGAATTGTTGGCGATAATGGCTTAGATAATAATTATGATAATGGTGATGATTACATTGATGTAAACGGGAGTTTTGATAATACTCAAAATGATAACTTTCCCGATAATGATGCTGATGTGAATTCAGGAGGAAATATTGATTGGCGAGATGCAGTTGCGAGTTGTGATACCTCCGAATTAATTGGTGCAGCAATAAAAACAAACATTCAATATGAAATAATTAATGGATCACCATTACAAATTCATCACATTGCCGCAGGGGGGAATGGTGTATTTAAGGATGGTCAGCAACAATCATATCAGCAGTCATCTTATAGCTGTGGTGGTACTTTTCCTTACATGCATCTTAATGATGGTAGTGTCGGCGAATATTGTAATTATAAAGAATTTTTAATGAGTACTGTCAGTGGTGTTGGAACTGAAGCTGATCCTTTTTCAGTATGGTCATCACGATATTGGGATAGAAATAATAATAATATTTTTGATAATAATGATATTAAAATTGTGACTGAAATAACTTATATAAATGGTAATGAATTTTTTGATCAACATTATTGTTTAGAATCAGCAGAGGGTTCGAATAGTTCTAATATTGGACTAGTACAAGGGTTCGATACGTATTTAAACGGTGGTGATGCAGGCGCTGCATTTGCTATTCCATATAATTCAGCAAATTATCAACCAGATACAGGACCATATTCATTAGTCGGTGTAACTAAAAATTATACTGCGACTGATCAATTTATGGGATATATGGAATTAGATAAGTCTTGGGATCGTTATTTCTCAGGCCCTTATTCTACCATGCTTGGATCTAATTTAAGTGCGGCGCCATTTTTACTTGATAACACTTTAAATACTAATCCTGGCACTGATAATGGTATTGGGGTGCAGTGGGGATTAGGTGTTGTAAATGATGCATCTATGCACTCAGTGCGTTTGTTGTTTAGTACATTAGGTGGCGCGATATTTCAAGCGAATGAGTATGATTTAGGTGATGCGCCAGATACATCTACTGGAACCACTACAGGTGATTATCAAACATTATATGATGATGGTGGTGCAGGTCATGCTTTTAATGATACTGATACGGATAATCAAAATGATATTGTATTAGGTACGTTATGGGATAGTGATGACGGGACATTACAAAATATCGCGGCAAATGCAGATGATATATTAGACAGTGATGATGAAGATGGTGTCAGTTGGGTTAATAGCTTTGTTCGTGGTGGTAATAGTGATCTTTCAATAACAATAACAAAAGATCCTGAATCAACGTTAACCGGCTTGCGATTATATGCATGGGCTGATTGGAATCAAGACGGTGATTGGCTTGATAGTGATGAACAGGTTATTTCAGATATAGCAGCGACGAGTTCTACTCAAAGTTATACGATAGCTGTGCCGATAAATGCAATACTTGGTAATACTTATTTACGTGTTCGAGTTTGTTCTGATGTTGATTGTAATTCATCTATAGGGCTTGCAGATGATGGTGAGGTAGAAGATTATCTTATTACCGTTGTTGCACAACAAATCTCAGGCTTTGTATTTAATGATGATGGCAATGGTGGTGGTACGGCAACCAATGGTATTAAAGATGGAACCGAAACGGGATTAGGTATTGGAGTCCCGATCGTTGCCTACAACCCCTCGACAGGCCTATGTTATGCAACGACGACTGATATAACAACGGGAGCATATACTCTAGCTGTTGGGGCTCCGGGCACTTATAAAGTTTATGAAGCTATTAATGAAACCAATATAGCGTCTCCAACTTGTCCTCCAACAGCACCTATATTAGATACCAATACTGGTAGTTATGTTGGCGGTACTATCGGGGATCCTGCCACATATCAATCGAGCAGTGCCAATATTAAGACGGTTACAGCAATAGGTGGCGCTTTAACTGATATAAACTTTGCCGATTTTGTTATTAACTCCTTTGATATTTGTTCTACCCCTGCTTATTTGACCCAAGGCAATGGTTCTGGTTCGACTATTCTAAATGCCATTAATTTAGCAACAGGAGAGGTGACAGCCCTTGTTTCCCCTGTGAATGCAGGTAGCGCTGTGGGTTATTCTATGGTGACAAATACATTGGCCGGAATACAGGGAACAAACACGCTTAACTTATTTGACAGTGCTTATAATACTTATTCATTACCTATCTCTAATTCAACCATGCCAAGTGCCGCTAATAATGGTGATATAGATGATAATGGTATTTTATATGCGCATAAGGACGGCAATTTCTATTTATTTGATACCAATCCAAACAGTGAAACTTATTTAACGCAAGTTGGAACCTTACCGACGACGAGTTTAAATTATGCTGATATTGCGTTTAACCCCGTTGATGGTTTTATTTACTCTGTGCCGAGTGATGGCTCTCGAACGTTATATCGATTTGACCCAACGACAGGTGCTCGTACTTCATTGGGCGTATTACCTGGAATCGCTAATGGACCATATGGTGCAATGTATTTTGATGATCAAGGGTATTTCTATATTTCAGAAAATCCAAATCCCGGCCGAATCTATCGTGTTGATGTATTGAATGGATCAAAGCCTGCGGGCAGTTATACCGCTACTCTTTTTTCTCAAACGAATGCATCAGCTGCTGGTAATGATGGTGCGCGTTGTCGTTATGCTCCAGTACCTCTGGATTGGGCTGATGCACCGACTTCAGATGG
Organism: Photobacterium iliopiscarium; assembly: GCF_003026395.1. GTDB lineage: Bacteria > Pseudomonadota > Gammaproteobacteria > Enterobacterales > Vibrionaceae > Photobacterium > Photobacterium iliopiscarium. The sequence continues at coordinate 744,534 of NZ_PYOO01000001.1, forward strand.
CTATTTCACTGAATTAAAAGAAGATGGACCTCGACATCAAACTGAGGTTGGTTTGCCATATTTAGGAGCTAACACGCCTGATAATGAAAATGATGGTCAGCCAACAATGACAGCTGATGGTGATGATATTAATGGGATAACACCCGATGATGAAGATGGATTTATTCAACCGAGTATCCCTTCTATTTTAGTCGGCGGGGATAGTTTGTCTTTGACGGTTCCTGTGGTTACATCAGGCAGTGATAACTTTTATGGCTGGATTGATTTTGACGTAAATGGTGTCTTTGATACAGATGAGACCGCAACAGTTGCTGTGGCTGCTTCGGGTAACAGTACGCTTAACTTTACCGTGCCAGCTGATGTTGAAATTATTGATACCTATGTCCGTTTACGGATTTGTTCGAGTACGGAAACGTGTGATAGTCCAACAGGAAGTTCAGGTGATGGTGAAGTTGAAGATCATTTAATTTCATTAAAACCACCGGGTGATTTGGCATTAATGTTAGCGATGGATCCTAGTGTAAATGTAACTTTAGGTATTCCCTTTAACGTTGTTGTTAGTGTTGAAAACATGGGGGCAACGGTAGCACTTAATACTAAAGTAACGCTTCCTATTCCAGCTGGGTACAGCTTTGTTAAAGCTTATGCCGGTGATGGTGTTACGGAAATCACCACCTATGATCCATTAACAGGAGAGTTAGATCTCGGTGTTATAGGGTTAGGGTTTGATGATTATGCTGTTATTCGTTTAGCACCTCAGTCACTTACGGCACCTGCAATCAATGCCGAAATCATAGAAACCAGTATCAACGATAATGATTCAATCCCCAATAATGGTTTTGGTAATGGTGAAGATGATACCGACATAGTAACCCCTATTATTTCTAATACAGTACAACCTAATATTTGTGAAGCACCCGTTGTATTTGAAGGCGGCGATGCTTATTTGGCCGCAAATGGTGAATATGTTGTAACCCCTAATACCACTAATCAACAAGGGTATTTATGGAGCTATGAATATATTGACTTGAACCAACCCATGTATGCCGAATTAGCGGTGTATTTAGGTGATAGAACGTGTAATACCGGATGTCCCAATGGAATTGAAAGTGGTGCTGATGGCATGACGTTTGTGCTATCTGCGGATTCACGAGATCTGAATGCTTTTGGTGCCTTTGGTGGTGGATTAGGGGTTGGTGATATTTTTGGTGCAACCCCTGTTTCGCCATCTGTCGTATTTGAGTTCGATACCTTTGATAACACCTTTATTGGTGCTACCGACGATGCGGTAGGAGGGCAATTTATTGACCATACAGCCGTTTATCTCAATGGTGATGTATATACCCCTGATGCTGCTAATACCCTTGTTCCTGCCACGTCTGTTGCTGGGGGCGAATTAGAAGATGGACGCTATCATATTGCGCAATTTGAATGGGACCCAACGACCAATCAATTTACTTATTATCTTGATGGCATCATGGTTAGTCAATTCACTCGTAATATTCGTAATGATATTGGTAATAACATGGTGCGGTTTGGTTTTACGGGTAGTACTGGTGATGGTTATAACCTTCAAAAAGGGTGTTTTACTAAAGCGCCCAATGTATTAGGGAGTGATTTAGGTGACGCGCCTGATACAACGGTTGGTACTGGAATAAATAACTACACCACGACTTATGAAAATGATGGTGCGGCGCATGTGCAGGTAGATAGTGATGACAATGGCTTTATCGATTTACGCATGGGTAATTTGTGGGATGCTGATTTAGGTGATCTGCAAAATATTGGTGCGATTGCTGATGATGACGATAACTTTGATGATGAAGATGGCGTGACGGTTGTTTTATCAGCGACGAAAGGTGAAGACCTTGATATTACTGTAAATGTTGTTGAAGATGCGGCACGCACCAGTACAGGACAACGTTTATATGCATGGCTTGATTTTAATCTTGATGGGGATTGGGATGATGCAGGCGAACAAATCATTATTGAAGCTTCAGCATTAATAGGTAATAACAGTTTTAGTGTACCGATACCAGCGAGTGCTATTGTTGGTTACAGTTATTTACGGGTTCGCTTATGCAGTGATGTCGGTTGTGATAGCCCCGTAGGCTTAGCGAATGACGGTGAAGTCGAAGATTATCGGGTGTTGATATCAGATCTGGTGGGAAATAATCAATGTAATTTAATTTTACAGACAATTAAGCCTGTGAGTAGTAGTGATTATGCCTATACGTCATTGGATGCAACGTCTGATCCTATTACTTTTTCTAATATTGTAGATCCCATTTCGATTACGAATCAAACCAATATTAATAGTATAAACGCTATTGGTTTTAATCGAGTTAATGGCTTGATTTACGGCACCTTTACCGATATGACCTCAGCCAATCGTAATCATCACTTGTTTGTGACCGATAAAACGGGTACTAGCTTTATTGATTTAGGTGCAATGCGAGCAGAAAATGCTGCGTCAGTGAGCCGTCTTAGTGATGGTGAAACCTTTTCATTTAATGCCGGTGATGCATTACGAAATATTGGTTATTCATCGACAACCTTTAATTTTACCGCTTCAACCGCTGGTGATGTTACGACGGATGGTAATTATCTTATCGCTTGGCGAACGGGATGGAATTCCATGTTTAAGATTGATCTTAATAACCAAACATTTACCGTTATTCCATTAGATATTAGTGCCATGAATGACTCCTTTACTGGTGTTGTTATTGATGTAGGTGCAGATTTAGCCATAAGTAGTCAAAATGGACAAGCCTATCTTGTTGATTTACGCGGCGAGAAGTTATATCAGGTTGATCTTAATACCGGCAGTATTATCAGTCAGGATTTGATTTATCTTAGTGGTAAACCGACTGTGGATTCGAATGGGAAATTACAAGCGGGGGCATTGATTATGGATAACTCTATTAATTTGTATGCCATGACTAATGGCGGAAATCATGACTCAAATCAAGATGGGATTATTGACTTAAATGAGCGTGCTGTAGTCTATCGCATCAATGTAATAACCGCTGAAATAGAGTTTGTTGTAGCGTCAAATAATAGTAGTTTGCAAGGTAATGATGGTGCTGGTTGTTATGATTCTACCGATTATGGTGATGCAGCCGCAACATATGGCCAAGCCAGCCATGCGTATTTAGATGCGGCATTAGATGGCGTGGCAGATTTAGCGCTTGGCTCTCGTTGGGATCCTGAATTTACACAGTGGATCAGTGCTGATGCAACAGGGGATGATACCCATGGTCAGGATGATGAAGATCTGAATATTCCTGCTCAAATTATTGTAGAAACCAGTACTACATTACCGATTCAAGTGGTGGGTAATGGGTTTGTGAGTATTTGGGTTGATTTAAATAATGACGGTGATTTTGCTGATAGCAATGAATTATTAATTAACGATCAAGCTGTTACAGCAGGAAATAATAATATAGCAATAACGTTAGATGCCGCCAGTGCTGAAGGGTTTAATGGCAATACTGTAATGCGAGTACGTTTATGTTCAGCCGCTAACAGTTGTAATACGTTTGATGGTGCAGCCGTTGATGGTGAAGTCGAAGATCATTTATTTGAATTGCTCAATCGGATTGTTTTAAGTGGCGTGGTGTTTGAAGATAATGGTGTTGGTGGTGCAATAGCAGCGCACGATGGTATTCAAGACGGCACTGAAATGGGCTTAGGTAACTTTACTGTTACCGTAACCTTTAATGATGCTGGCGTTACAGGGGTAACAACGGGTGATGTGGTAGCCACGGACATTACATCGGGTGATGGTAGCTATAAATTTATTCTGGGTGTTGATTTCTCAGGTAAAAACTTACTACTTGATGTAATTAAACAAGCAGATTGGATTGATATCAGTGAAGCTAATGTCACTGCGATCCCACAAGTGACTAGTAGCAGTGTGATTGATAGTCAGATGGCTGTTAACGCCAGTGCGGGGGATGATATCAGTGGTCTTGATTTTGGTAAGGTACGTGAGCCAAGAATGGAGCCTGATAATTTCAGTGAAGTTGAACCCGGAAAGGCAGTATTATTCCCACATAAGTTTACTGCTGCAACCTCGGGGAGTGTGAACTTTTCCACTATAAATCCAGAGGTTGCTCCAGCAAATGACGGCTGGAATACCATTCTTTATTTAGATAATAATTGTAATGGAATAATAGATGGTACGGATGCTCAAGTTATTAATCCGACAGTAGCAAATGGTAATACAGCAGTATGTTTACTCAGTAAAGTGTTTGTGCCAGCGAATGCGCCACTTAATGCCCAATATCATTACGATATAGCAGCAGATATGATCTTTAGTGATAGTGCAGGAACGGGACACGGTATTACGCGTCAAGTGTTAGGTAAAGACACTGTCAAAGCGACGTTCCGTGGTGCTGGTGAGTTAAAGCTTGAGAAAACGGTACGAAATATTACTCAAGGAACGGCTGTTGGAGTGAGTAATAATGGCCGCCCTGGGGATATATTGGAATACGTTATAACCTTTACTAACGTTGGAGATGGTGATCTAACTGAAGTAAGTATTTTTGATAGTACGCCAAGTTATACGGGGCTCTCTCAAGCTATAGATTGTACCTCGGGTAATGTGCCAACGTCACTCACTTGTATATCTGTTACTACTAATGGGGCAAATATTGTAGATTATGAGGGGGAGGTGCGCTGGAATATGACGGGCGCTTTAGCTCCAGGAGATCAAGGAACAGCTGTTTATTTAATAAAAATAAAATAATATCATCATTGGCTAATATTTTAGGAAAGAACCATACGATAAAATATCGACATGGTTCTTTTTTACATTGATAAATGTAGTATGTATTAAATATAAAACAGTTGTTATTTAATTAAGAAATTAATCAATAAAGTTATCAAATAAATTGACATTTAATAATTGTTTTTACGTAATTAATTGATGTTGGATTTATTTTAAATTAAGTTGTTATTTTTGTAATACACGCTATGTCAAATGAGCTACTTTTAAAAACATTATTCCATGGTTCGATGGTTATAACTTTATATTTTTAATTTGTTTTACTTCGCATTTAAATAATGATTCGCAAAATTATAATTGATTTTTTATTTTGCTTTTTAAATAAACGCATGTCATTAACTTATTGTTTTTTAATGGAGTAAAAATATATTTTATTGGCATGCTTATCGCATTATATATATTTCATGGATCATAAAGGATGAGGTGTAATATGAAAAATTTATTATTGATAGTGATTGGCTGTTTGATGATGTCTTTTTCTGTTTATGCGGAAGATGACAACTTACTCGTAAGTAAAATGGATGCATATATAGTTGAAGTAAATAAGAAAGGAGAGGAAAAATTAGTAAAAGCAGAGAATGCGGTACCTAAAGATAAAATTGAATATAAGTTAACCTACACAAATAATAGCGAAAAGCCTTTGAATGGCTTAATTATCACAGGACCTATTCCTGAGAATACTTTTTATATTGCTAATACAAGTAACACAAAAATTAAATCGAATTTTTTAGTTAGTATTGATGGAGGAAAAACATTTGAAAAAGAGCCAGTGAAGCGCGAAATAATGAAGGATGGAAAAAAAGTTGAAATTATTATTCCACCTGAAAAATATACCGCCGTTCGTTGGATACCATTAACACCTATTAATGCTAAGGAAAAACAAGTTTTTGCTTATCGCATCGAAGTTAAATAAACGTTAAGTAAATGTACCGCCCTGCGATTTTGCAAGGGTATTTATACACATCGTAATTAAATTAATGACCTTAAAAGGTAACCACTTTATGAATACGCATTTAAAACCTATCAGTGTATGGGTTGCGGCGGGGCTCATAACGGTAGGTGCAGGTTTACTATCTAGCCAAGCCCTTGCAGCTACTGCCGCCGGAACTGATATTAAAAACTTAGCAACAGTAACCTATGAAGATGAGTCAGGAAATAGTTACACCGCAACATCTAATGAAGCGGTTGTAACTGTAGCTCAGATTTATAGTGCAACGATTGAGCAGGATCTCAATACTACTGGCTCTCCAGGTCAAACGGTATATTTACCTCATGTATTAACCAATACAGGTAATGGTGCAGATACTTATACATTGACATTTGCGCAGAATCTTCCTGGAACTGATACGCGAGGAACAGATACGATTGATGCGACAACATTGAAGCTCTTCAATGATGCAAATAACAATGGTCAGCCAGATGCGGGGGAAACTGAGTTTACTTCTGGTGATACTGTTACCTTAAATGCTGGTGAGCAAATGAACTTAATGCTTGCAGCAGCAGTGCCTACAACGGCTGTTCCTGGTGATACATTAGGTGTGACATTAGAAGCAGAAGCTCATGATGGTACACTTTCTCCTGTCGATGGCTCTGTCACTGATATTGGTGATAACAATGATGCCTTACCTGATACTAACGCATCATTAATTACAGTGACTAACGATGCTGTGGTTAATATTACCAAATCAGCGACGCACTTAGAGAATGTTGGTACGGAAACCGCATTAGGTATTGATTTAGATGGTGATGGCGGTACTAACCGAGAGTTGAGTTTAATTCGCTATACAGTGACTGTTTCAAATACAGGTAATACAGACGCTAAAGATGTGGTTATCTTTGATGGTATACCTGAAGGAACTGTATATGTTGCGAGCAGCACCGGTGGGTTGTATGACGCATCTAGCAGTGGTTTGTTAGCTGTTAATGGTGATACACCGATTGATTTTGCGGCTAATTTAGTTGATGAATCTACACATGGAGTTGATTTAGACCAAGATGGCACTAATGATACCGCTGAAAATCAAATTGATGGTGGCTTAGATCTTAACAGTAACGGCACGACAACGGATACTGCCGTACCTGGTGTATATGCTGTTGATGATCAATTAGCATCAAATACAACTATCTCCATGACTTTTTATGTAGCATATTCTCCTGAAACAATGATGGGCGATACCGAAATAGGTAACGTTGCTTATTCATGTTCAGATCTTAATGGTGATGGTGATTACGATGATGCTGGTGAATGTAATGATCCAGATCCTACAACTGCGGGTCCTGATCCATCAAATCCAACCACGACAACCACAACGACGACTACTGGTGTAGGTATCACTGATACTGGTACTGAAACGGGAACGTCAGGTGGTGGTGATTCTGATGGTACTGATGATAATATTCAGACAGTAGATTCAGCGGCTGCTGGTAGTGAAGTATTCTTCTATAACAAGATCATTAATAACGGTAATACTACCGATAGCTTTGATCTTTCGACTGCAAATGTTAGCTTCCCAACAGGAACAACATTTGAATATTGGAATGCGGGTGGTACAGCGCAACTTGTTGATACTAATGGTAATGTAACACCTGATAGTGGTCCTGTTGATCCTTCAACATGTATCGATGCCGCTGTAACTATTGATGGTGTTACTGTCAATTGTAATGAGACATTGTTCCGTGTCGTTGCCAATCTGCCATCAGATGCTGCTGATTCTCCAACACCATTTGAAGCAACAACAACGGCAACTTCTTTCAATGATGCCACTCAAACGGATAGTAAAACTGAGCGTTTAGATAATATTACAGGTCCTACTGTTGATATTGCAAACACAGCAATTACTACTATTGATCCTGCTGTAGATGTCGATCCTGTGCTTCTTGCGGGTGGTGTGCTTACTAGTGCAGATGTAGCTACGGTGTTTAATGATGAGCCTTTAGGTTCAACGGTTACTGCGCCTATCTATATTGCCAATGAAGGCGGTAGTTCAGATTCATTCCTATTAAGTGCAGAAGGTAGTTATAACGGTACAAGTTGGGAAACTGCATTACCAACGGGCTGGACTGTAGTATTCAAGCATAATGGTATTGATACTGATGCAGATGGTACGGTAGATATTGCTGCAACGGGGAATGTGATTACATCAACACCAACTATTCCAGCAGGTGCTGTATTGTGGGTTAATGCTGAAATTACTATTCCTTCTGATCCAACTCAAGCTCTAGCTGACAGTGATCAAACGGCAGCGATTGATGCTAATAGTGATGGCGATATGGATTATATCATTTCACTTGTTGCTACATCAGACGCATCTAATGCATCTAACCGTAAGGTTGAAGCATTTGATGTCGCAACTGATGCAAGTATTGATATTACGCCAGCATCATTAAGCAACCAAATCGAACCAGGTGGTAGTGTTACTTACGACCACACGTTAGGTAACAATGGTAATACAACTGAAACCGTTGATTTAAGTTCAGGTAATAATATGACTGGATTTAATAATACAATTACTGTTGATACTGATGGTGATGGTACGCCTGATACTGAAGTTGGTAACTTATGTGATGATCCTGTAACGACGCCAATTATTGTGCAGCAAGCGGATGGTTCTACTGTAAGTGTAGAAGTTACGTGTGATGCAACAGATGGCTCAGATACAGTTCCAACACTAACGTTAGAACCTGGTGAAACCATTCCAATGGAAGTCACTGTATTTGCACCAACAGATGCAACATCTGGTACAAATAACCTAACAACAATTACTGCTGTATCAACAACAGATCCAACAGTGACTGCTCAAGGTCAAGATAATTCAGAAGTTGTTAAAGGTCAGGTCCGTCTTTATAAGTATGCTGATTTAGATACTGATTGTGATGGTGTTGCTGATACTGATAAGACCTTCTTAAAAGAGCAAACGACAAATGTTGAACCTGGACAGTGTGTTGTTTGGAAGCTGATTGCTGTTAATGAAGGTACATCTAATGCGCTAAATACGGTTATTACAGACCAATTAACTGAGTACTCTCAATTTCATGCGGGTGGTAGCTTAGTAAGTTGTCGTAATACGACCGATTCAGGCACTGTTGTAGCACTTGCTGATGCAACATATCCTTTAGAGACTGATGATTTAGGTCCTTTATGTAACCCTGATGGTACTACTGGTACTGACGTTACTGGTGCGGTAAGCGGTAACACTGTTACCTTTACTGTAGGAACACTTGTTCCTGGTGATAAAGCTGTCGGTAACTTTGTAGTGAAGATTGATTAATAGCAAATATAACCTAGCCCTCCCTACCTTGTAGGGGGGCTTATTGAGCTTATTTTAAATATATATTTAAAAGTAATTAAACCAAGTAAGTTCAATAAGCCTATATCCATATCTTTGAATTACTAGCCTTTGGAGAGTGCTTATGGCCCTCTTAGATGTAATAACTAAAATGAAGTACCTCATTGTTTTTATATTATTAAGTGTGAGTTCAACAGTTTTTGGGTTAACTAATGCTGGTACAAAAATAATGAATCAGGCCATCATGACTTATTTTGACTCAACGACGGGTGAGAATATTCGAGTGCTTTCGAATATATCCCATATTAAAGTTGAAAAAGTATATGATGTTTCATTATCACCTGATACATCGGGAGATAATAAGACAGAAAAAAATGTTTCACCTGGTTCTATTGTTAGTATTCCTCATACAGTAACTAATACAGGTAATATTAAAGATAGCTATATTATTAATGTTAATAATCTAACTGATGATAATGGGGATCTTACATCACCGAGTGCAGACAATATAAAGATATATTTTGACACTAATGGTAATGGTATTCATGATCCCGGTGAGCCAGAGCTTAATAAAAACAGTGATGGAGAATATATTTCTGGCCAGTTAAAGCCGGGTGAATCTATTAATATTGTTTACACTGTTGAGCTTCCAACAACAGATAAAAACAACGACTTCTATGATATTGATACTGTTGTTACATCAATCAATGAACCTTCAGTTGAAAAAACCAGTTCGACTAAACTGACTGTGATTAATGGGCCTATTGTTAATTTAACCATTGAAAATTCACCTATTTGTCAGCAACAAGTGACATCACTTTCTGAAATTGACTTTAGAGTCAATTATACCAGTGTTGGTCGCACCAAGCCTGAATCGGCAGCACTGCCGTATAATATTTTCGTTCAATCAGAAACCGCAGGTTCACAAGTAAAAGTTAGCCATACTGGTGTGTTAATCTCAGTAAAACTGCCTGCTAATATTTCTTTATTACAAGATAAAGTGATTAATGGCCAGCCAGCTAAAGATCATTCACCAATAACCTTAGTTTCTCCTGAATACAATTTTGATGGCGGTGTGGTATTAGTCGGAATTAATAATAATTTTATTTTTGAACAAGATGACCATAATTTAGATTGGTATGAATATAGCTCTTGGGATGGTTTAGGTAATGTAGAAAAGGTGGGTTTTTTAGTTAAGCCTGATTATATGAAACCAAATACATCAGGACATTTCTCTTATTATGCGCAAGTTAATGATGTGCGAGGAACTGTTCCATTTAAAATATACAGCGAAGCTGAAGTTAATTTATCATCAACAGCTGAAAATATTTCAAGAAGTGGTGAAGCCTGTAATACCTTAGTAGGTAAAGAAGATGATAATTTAATTGATTTTGAGCTTATTGATAATGATGTATTAGACCCAAATAGTGCTTTTACAATTTTATACAGTAATCACGAACATTTTATTCCTACAAACTTTTATTATCATTCAAGTTCAGCTGGATTTGATTCAAAATTTGATGGTGTTCATGCCCAAATTATTCTTCCGCAAGGTAATGAACATGCGTCCACCATTGATATTATTGGTCCTAAATCTTCCAATTATCCCGTAACATTACGATCAAGTGAAGGCGATTCGTTTTATTGGATTTTTGCTGAAACAGGCCCGAATACCGGTATTTTCAGAAGTGTTATTCCTGTGCATGCGGTATCGCCAAAGGACAATTATATTCGACCAGGTGGTAACCATTGCTTAGATGATATTTCAATTCCTTGGCGTACAGGTGAAATAAGTCGCACGGCATTATTGTCTAATATTGATAACACCATTAATTTTAAAGGTTTTGATCTAAACGGTTCGACAGCAGATGATTGTGAGATTCAATCAAATCCAAATGATGAATTAGTGATTGAAGTCTTTGATCCTAAAAATAACAATAGAATTATTCTGACCGATTTAGCTTATATCAGCCCTCAATTTGTGGTTTTTGATGCGACTAATTTTAACGGTGTAGAAAATGCGATAGTGAAGTTTTATCAAACAGAAAATAATGTAGCACCAACAGCAAAAGTGCGAGTGCCAAATGTTGATGGCTTAGTCCCTGTTGCTGAAGTGATATCAGATGTTGATGGTCGAGTGTTATTTCCTAAATTAGCCTCAATTAATGGTAATCAATATTATATTTCGGTTGAGCCACCACAAACGCATGTGTGGCCATCGGCTTATACAACGTTAGCGAATTTTAATATTCATAATGTTACCCCGATGTCATATGGCCCATATGGTAATGATGATATTGAAAATTCAGGTTTATTCCCTATTACGGTGAGAGATCGGGTTGATACGTTTGATATACCGCTAGACCCCAAAAGTTTAGATCGTAGATTAACCATTCAAAAAGATGCTGATAAAGATAACGCAGAAATTGGTAGCTTCGTTAAATATTCAGTAACGATTAAAAATAACCTACCAGACAGTCAATTATTTGATGCACAAGTTTTTGATTCAATGCCATATGGTTTTAAATATATGGAAGGCAGTACTCGATTAAATGATCAACCTTATAAAGATCCAGTACGTATTGATACTTATACATATCGTTTTGATATTGGGACATTAAGTGGCAGTACACAACCGCCTGAAAATGGTAGCTATAAATTAACCTATGTTTTGCAACTAACAGCAGGTGCTATAGATTCAGATGGTATCAACTCTGTTTATGTTAATGCAGCGACCTTTGGTGGTACTACGGATTCCCGTCTTACTTCTAATATTGATAAATACCAAGTTAAGGTTACCCAAACGGGAGTGATGTCAGATAGAGGCATTATTTTCGGTAAAGTTTTTGTTGATGCACAGTGTAACGACATCATGAAAAATCAGATGTGGCCTATTGGTGGAGTGAAAATATATTTAGAAACGGGTGATTATGTTATCACTGATGAAAATGGTCAGTATTCAATGTTTGGTGTTAAGGCGGGTAATCATGTCATGAAAGTTGACAAACAAACCCTACCTTTAGGCATTGAATTAGAGCCAACAGATACACGTAATGCTGGAAAAGGCGATTCTCGATTTGTTGATATGCGACGTGGTGAAATGCATCGTGCAGATTTTGTCGCGCCATGTCCGGTAGAAAATCAAGAAGCGGTTTATCAAGAATTAAAGGAAAGAAACACCAATATAAATGGTGAGTGGCTATTTAAAACAGCAGAGAATTTTAAAGGATTACAATATGATGCCAAACCAAAAGCATTAAAAGCAGATGAATTACAAGCCGGCGTTATTAGTGGGCCGTCAACCGCTGCTGACAATGCTTCTCAAACGTCAGCATCTACTTCCTCTTTAACTGTATTTAAAGGTTATGCATTAGAGTCACGTAAAGGTAGTAACGAAGATCTTGCGAGTATGATTACGTTATATCCAAAATCAGTACAAGATGAGGCTTATATTTATCCAAGCACTGATAAATTATCATCCATTCGTTTTGGCTTTAGTGATTCACAAGAAAAGCTTAACGATTTGAGAACGGCATTATCGCTTTACAAAATTAAAACTGAAATAGTGCCAACGGCATACAATAACATTCCGAAAGAAGCTAAGTTTAGAATTGATAATATTCTACAAGATGTTATTCCATTGCCTGAAAGTGAAGCGAAAAATATTACTCGAGCAGAAGCAGAATCAGGCGCATGGTATTGGCCAACCAATGATTATAGCTATGATGGCCGTTTCATTGCCGTTATTCGAGGTGATGTTGAGCCGACACTGTATGTTAATGGCAAGGCAGTCAATGTTGATCAATTAGGTGAGCGTATTATTAATAAACGTGAGAATGCTCAAATTGTTGGTTGGTATGGTATCCCATTAAGTGATGGCGATAACGTTGTTGAAATTAAAACGGTTGATCCATTTGGTAACGAGCGTCTTGTTTTAGGCAAAACGTTTTCTCATCCGAAATCGGCAAAGCGTATAAGTGTTGTCGCTGATGGTGATGTATTACGTGCTGACGGTGGTCGTTCTGTTATTCCAGTTATTATTAAGTTGTATGATGACAATAATAATTTGGCACGTGGTACTTACTTTGTAACGCTAGATACCGATCAAGGTGATACTTGGTTAGACCCTGATATTCAAGAGAATGAAACGGGTCATCAAGTTCGTGTTATTAATGGTGAAAAAACCGTTTATTTACGCAGTACTGAAAATACGGGCCAAATTAATATCCAAGCGTCAGTTGAAGACTTCTCTGACAAAATCAAACTTTATCAAATTGCAGCTAAACGCCCATTATTTGTCTCAGGTATTGTAAATTATACCGGACGCTATGGCCGCTTTAGTGGAGAAAGACCGCCAGCTCAATTAGACGGTTATGAAAATAAAACCTATAGCCATGACGAAAGAGCCGCCGCCTTTATTAAAGGTAATATTAAAGGTGGTATGCATTTAACGTTAAGTTATGACAGTGACAAGTCTGATGAAGAATTTTATCGCGAAATATCACCAGACAGCTATTACCCAATTCCAGGTGATGCAAGTATTAAAGGTTATGATGCTCGTAGTACCAGTAAGCTCTATGTGAAACTTGAAAAAGAACGCCATTTTGCAATGTGGGGCGATTATAGTACCGCAGATGGAACTGATGAGTCTGATATTGGACGTACAAGTCAGATCCTTAATGGCTTCAATAGTATGTATAACGATGGAAAAATTACCGCACAATTATATGGTGCACGTCCTGAAGATTTACATAAAGTGATTGAGTTTAATGGTAACGGTACGGCAATGTTTTACAGTATCGGAGACACTCGCATTGTACGTCATTCTGATACTGTTACTTTAGTGACTTATGATCGAAATAATGCAGGTCTTGTTCTAAATCAGCAGTTATTAACCCGTTATATTGACTATACCATTGACTATTTTACGGGTGACATGCGCTTTAATCGTGTTATTCCAAGTTACGATTCTAATCTTAATCCTATCAAAGTGAGAGTGGCTTACGATGTGGATGGTGATGGTGATGCCTATACCGTTGCAGGTGCAAGACTCTCTTATTTATTCAGCCCTTATTTACTTGCTGGTTTGAGCTACGAATATAACGACAATGATGTTGAGGGCTATGATATAGGCAGCCTTTGGGTTAATTATGATTTTGATAATAAGACTCAAATAACCGCTTCTGTTGCGAGTATGTCGCATAAGGGTGATGAAAGTGCCAGTACGTTAACCACTGACACTCAAGATAAGCTTAAAAACGGCATGGCTTATAAATTACGCATTAATCGTGATTGGCATGCGCAAGCCGCGACTGAACTTGAATATGTTTATGCAGAAGAAGGGTTTACTAATACAACAGGTGGTGTAACGCCTGCTCGTCAAGAACTTCGTCTTCGCCATCGCCAGAAATTAACTGGATTAATGAATCTAAATATTGAAGCAACCCATTCTGAATCTCTAGCGCATAAAGAGAAGCAACAATCTATAGGGGCGACTGTCGACAGTAAGATTTTGGGATCACAATGGGTGACACGTTTAGGTTCTCGTTATATTAAAAATGAAACAGAAACTGATTCTGAGGAATATACCACTGCAATAGTGGGTCTAGGTCGCACATTCAATTTATGGGGACGCCCTGGTCGGTTAGATACTGAATATGAGCAGAGTTTTGGTCATGATAGTAAGCGTCGTTTTAATGTAAAAGCAGATTGGAAAGTACATAAGCAAGCCAGTATCTATACTCAGTATGAATATATTGATTCTTTAAGTGGTATTAGTAATTTAGGTAGTGGTTCGACGAGCTTATTTACTGCTGGTATTGATGTTGATTGGCTTAATGGTGGCAGCACGTTCAGTGAATTTAGACAGCGAGGAGCATCTGATGGTCGTAGTCTTGAATTAGCGAATGGTTATCGTGGTCGGTTTGAAGTCATACCGGGTATCAGTGTTGATCCTGCGATTGAATATGTCGAAGTTATTGAAGGTGAAGGGACGTCTGGTGTTGCAGTCTCTCTTGGTTTAGCTGATGTACGTAATCCAAATTATAAAACCACAGGCCGTATAGAATATCGCCATGGTGAATCTGAAGATTATTATGGAGTATTGGGCGCTTGGGTAACACGTTTAAGTCAAGATTGGAGTGGGCTTGTACGTGAAGAGTACCGCTATATTGATAAAGAAAATGCACAAAACACATGGAGTAATCATTTCAGCTTAGGTTTTGCTTATCGCCCAAGATTAAGCAATCGTTACCATTTATTAGGGGCTTATGAGTGGAAAACTGAGCGTAATGAGAGTACCCGTACCGCACATATTTTCTCAACCCATCAGAATTACCAATTATCGCCAGATTGGACAATATCTGGACGCGTTGGCTTGAAGTGGGAAGACTTTACTGAATATGAGCAAGACTATGATTCAGTAGCAACCATTATTGATGGACGTGTGATTTATTATATTAATCGACGTTGGGATGTTGATGTGCATGGTGGCATGTTAGGTACGGATTGGTTTGATAGCCGTCGTTACTCTTTCGGTGTTGGTTTGAATTATCTTGTTATGAAAAATCTACGTGCAGGTATTGGTTATAACGTAATAGGTTTTGATGATAATGACCTTGATCCACAAGGTTATAACTTGCAAGGTTTTTACTTTGAAATGATGTTTAAGCTTGATGAAGACTTATTTGGTTGGTTAAGCGAATAGTGGTGAGGAATGTAATCATGAAATTATTAACAACTTCTTTATTATTTTTAAGTGTAGGGATTTCAGGCTGTGTTTCTAATCAAGCTATTTATGCCGACTATGGTGATCTTGCTTGTGGCAATACAACAACAGTTATCGACGGTCATTATTGGCCAACCGTCGTTAATTTTGACTTTGATAAAAAATCGCTAGATGTACAACAACAACATGCATTAGATCAAGCTGCACAATTATTGAAAGCGAATCCTACATTAAATGTGGCTGTTATTGGTTCTGCTGATAATTCAGGGAAAGCAGGATATAACGACCAATTAGCAAAAGCGCGCGCTAACGTTGTTGCAAATTATTTACAACGGCAAGGGCTTGCTGCACACCGTATCGTGACATTAGGTTCAGGATCAAGAGAACCGTTTATTGTCTCAAATAATCAAACAAACAATCGAGTCAATCGTCGCACGCAACTGATTCTTTTAGGTGACGATTTTAATCCGGTTAGTATGCAATACAACTCAGTGGCTAGTCATTCTAGTGCACAATAGGGAAGGGGGAGCTTCATATGAATGTCTTCAAGGGAATCGCCAAAATAGGTATAACCGTTGTTGCTAGTGCCAGCTTCGCTGTAATGGCTTTAACTGAATCTGGTACAGTGATTAAAAATCAAGCTGGTGCTACGTATCGGGATAGTGCCAATATTTTACGTAGCACAACATCTAATTTAGTTGAAACCCTTGTTCAGCCTGTTGCTGCACTGACATTGATTAATGATCAATCGAAGTTAGGTGCTCCTGGTCGAACGGTGACATTCAATCATGTATTAACGAATACCGGTAATAATACCGATTCTTTTGTACTTGATGTTGTTATACCTGCTTCTGTTATTAGTGCTGCAACTATTTATCCTGATGAAAATAACGATGGTGTTGCTGATCCTGGTTCATCACCAATAGCTTCAGGTTCTGTGATTGGTCCATTAGCTGCGGGTGAAAGTTTTGAATTTGTTATTGTGGCTGATATTGATGCTACTGCGACAATTAATTCATCGGATGCGCTAACGGTGACTGCAACTAGCCAAGCGGTGAGTGTTGATGGTATTTCTGTGGCAAATGGCGGTGTAGGAATACAGACAAATACTGATACCGTAACAGCAACCAATTTACCGATTGTTGAAATTTCGAAAGCATTAAGTGCCAATGTTGGTGCATCACCAAGTGGACCACATACAGTAACATTTACGTACACGAATGTGGGTCTTACTGATATGGATCCGTTACAGACTAATGGTGTTATTTTAAAGGATGTTCTGCCCGAAGGGATGCGCTTTAATGGTGCGGTATCTTGGAGTTTATCAGGAACAACAATCACCGCTTCTGGTGCAACGATAGGTGGAAGTGAAACAACAGGCGATCAAGATTTACTCTTTACGACGTGTATAGCACCGAGTGGGCTTTGTTCTGATAATGATGAAATTCAATTTGTAATGGATGGTTTAGCTGCCGATGAATCAGCGACAATAACATTTGAAGTGAATATAGAGTCAGGCCTTTCTGCAACAACATTGTATAACCAAGGTATTTATGGTTTTGATGAAGATAATAACGGTACCGTTGATACTGGTGAGTTAGATTCAACGAATACTAATAGAGTGCCATTTTTAATTACGTCTAATTATGCGGTTATTGCTAACAATGGTGGTTGTGACGTTGGTACTGATAATAATTGTGATGCACTCGATGACACTAATCATGAGATTGTTGAGATAGCATCCGCCTCGCAAGGTGCGCGAGTCAGTTTTACCAATTACATTTGGAATACAGGTAATGATGAAGATATTTTTAATGTCACTATTGAATCGTCAACATTTCCGAGTGGTACCAGTTTTTTCTTATACAAAAGTGATGGCGTAACCCCATTAATTGACACTGATAATGACAGTAATCCTGATACGGGTATTATTCCTGCTGTTGGCGAAACATGTCCATCATACTTAGTGACTGATAGTAATGGTGTGTGTGGATATAAAGTTATACTGATTGCAACACTTCCCGCTTCAGCTACAGGTGGCCCATACCAAACGGTTAAACGTGCAAGATCGTCAAACGATACCTCAAAAACAAATACTGTTATTGATCGTTTGGGCGAAATCGTGGCAAGTACAGTTGATTTAACTAATAATCTGAGAGCAGAAACTGGGTTAACCGTTGAAGATAACTGTGATGCTGTTGATGATAATTGTGGCTTTGGTGCGGGTCCTGAAGCGGCGGCTGTTACAACAAATACCGCACTACCTGGTGCAACTACTCGGTTTACGTTATATGTCACTAATAAGTCAGACGCAGCTGAAAGTTATGAGTTGCAATACAGTGGCTCAAATTTTGCGGTCAATACCATGCCTGTTGATTGGACTGTTGTGTTTAAAAATGCTGACAATGAAGTAATTACCAATATTCCAGTATTAGGTCCTGATGATGCGGTCGTTGTTTATGCGGATGTAACGGTTCCCGTGGATGCAGAATCTGTCACTCAAGATATTTATTTTAAAGTGTTTTCTCCAACGACAAACGCAGAAGATATTAAACATGATGCGGTCATGGTTGATAATAGTAATCAATGTCTAGCCTTTGGTCCTCCTAATTCAAATGGGGTGACTTTTGCAGGAGGGAGCATTGTTTATAAACATATATTAAATAATCTCAGTAATGATGAGTTCTTAAATATAGCGCTTACTGTTGCTAACTCAAATGCTGGTTTTTCTACTGTTATTTATGAAGATACTGATAATGATAATGTACTGACAGGGGCTGATAATGCGATAACGTCAGTGGCTTCTCTTGCTGGTGGTGCGCAGAAAGTTTTATTTATAAAGGTTCTTGTACCAGCGAATACCCCACAGGGAACGGATAACATTACAACCGTTGAAACTATTGTTAGCTGTGGAACATTACAAGTGATTGATACAACAACCGTTGCTAATACGAATATGAAGGTAACTAAAGAACAGACACCTGATTTAAATTGTGATGGGCTATCAGATACTAATGTTTATGTTACTACAAACTTCGCTATAGCACCTGGACAGTGCATTATGTATCGATTAACAACAGAAAATATTGCAATTGAAGAAGCTCGTAACGTGACCTTAACTGATGCCACACCTGCTTATACAACATTTAATGTTATAGGAACGTTACCCAACATATCTGAAGGGACAATAAATACGATTACTAATGGTTCTACAGGGGCAATTATAGGAACGATTGGAAGTGTCGCTCCTGGTGAATCAGAGGAATTGATTTTCGGTATTCGTATTGATAACTAGTTATCGTTTACTTGTAGCGGCAATGCTTGCTTGATGTTATATCAAGCAAGTTTTTTTTATGAATAAGAAAAAGCCCAATATATATTATTGGGCTTTTTAATTGTAAATAATTTAAAAAATCATTTATTTTCTTTAAGAAGTTCTTTAGCTCGATTGTTACCATTCTTTGCTGATTTTATTAACCAGTATTCAGCTTTCTCAATAGAAACATCGACGCCATCTCCATTAATGTAAATACTGGCTAAATTATACATTGCTCTATTATTCCCTTGTGAGGCTGAACGTTTATACCAATAAATAGCTTTATTAAAATCTTGCTCAATAAGGCTACCTTTATCGTATAATTTTGCCAATTCAAAACTTGCGGCTGGATATCCATTTTTATCTGCTGATTTGAGTTGTTCAATAGCAATCCCAATATTATTTTCGATAAGTGTTAAGTTTTCTATACTTAATGTTGCTAGATCAAATAAAGCTTTTGGATTATTCTCTTTAGCCGCAATGTTAAGATGTTTAAAACTTTTGGTTGTATCTACTTCTATATCATACAGTCCTCGGCGATAGATATCACCTAATACTAAATGAGAATAAGGATGACCTTTTTGAGCTGATTGTTGTAATAAACGAATAGCTTGTGGCGTGTCTTTCTTTAACGCTAATAATGAAATAGCCAATAAATAATTTGAATATTCATTATTGGTATTATCATTTTTACTTAAAATATCAATTACATCTTGATGTCTTTCTTGTATGAAATATAAATAACCTAATGAATAGGAAGATGGATCATGCTGATTTTTAACGTTAATTAATAAATTTGATTCTGCTGCTTTATAATCTGCACTACCGCCTCTACCATCAATAAGCATTAATGCATAATAATAGCGAGCAAGAAGATGATCTTTATCCGCTGCTTTTTTATAGAGTTCACGTGCTTTCTTTTCTGATTTTGTGACGAGTTCCCCTTCTTCATATAATGCGGCTAAATAAATCATGGCATCAGGATCATCTTCAGCTATAAATTCTATTTTTTTTATTTCATTTCTCTTTTCTTGGTTAGATGTATCTGCATTTTCAATATTTAATATTGATTGAGATAATGGTGATAGTGTTTGTAGTGCATTATTTTTTGAAATAGAGGTTGGTTTATTTGATTCAGACTCATTTAATCGATTCGATTCATTGTTTTCTGTCGCACATCCGCAAAGTATTATTAAAGTTGATACGATCATTTTTTTCATTATTGCTTTCTCCTATCCCTGTACTATTGTTAATTTTAGAACATAACTTAAAGGGATGTATTATGCGTTCAATCTTTATTTTTATATTAACAATGTTATTAACATCATGTGCTTCTAGTAATTTAACGTCATCATGGGTAGATAGGAATTATTCAAATGTTCCAATAAAAAGTTCATTAGTGGTTGCGATGTCGGATAATTTACGTGTTAGACGAATATTTGAAGATGATATGGTTAAAGAATTACAAAATAAGGGGGTTAATGCTATTTCAAGTTCTCAAATATACCCTAATAAATTACCATCAAAAGCGGATCTATCGAGTTATATTCAGAAAAATGGCACCCAAACCGTGTTTGTGGCTAAGTTAGTTAATATTGAAGATAAAAATATTCGTTACCCAGGTAATAATAATAGCTATGGTTATGGCGGCAGTATGTCTTTTCATAATTACTATAATAGTTCGTATAGTTATATTTATGACGACAGTTATACGGTTTCTTATGAATTTGTAAATGTTGAATTTACCTTGTTTGACACTAAAAGCCATAAGCCTATCTGGTCAACATCATCAGAGTCTGTTGATCCCAATAATATGAACGATATTATTTCAGAATTGACACATATTCTAATTGAAAACTTACAAGAAAATGGGGTTGTAAGATAACAACATAAGCATATTGTCTTTTTTTGTTTAAGCCTTACGGTAGCGTAGGGCTTTTTTTGTGCATAATGATAACGGAATTTAACTTTTGTATGATGAAATATTACGCATTTAAATGAATACCTTGTTGGGATAGTAATATTTGTACTACGAATTGATATAAATCAAATAATAACCCTGATAGTTACATTATCATTCAAAAGAATTTCGGAATGAGATGAGGTCTGGTGGCCTTCTCGGTCTTCAAAACCGATGTGAGCTGTATAAGCTTTGGTAGGTTCAATTCCTGCCTCTTCCGCCATTTTTCGCGCGTTTAAATGGTTCCTCTGACACTCATTACTTTTCCTGTTTAAGGTTAGGGTATGAGTGCTGTTGTCTGCAATTCAGCCAAGGAACTTACCGTGACGACAATAACATCGCCAGATCTACCTTCTGCATCACTCGCTCCAACAATCAATTACCGTTTACCTCAAATTGAACAACTTCTTCAGCATTCAGATTTAGCTGATTATGTGCGCTTATTAAGTCGCCCTGTTGTGACGAATACACTCCGACAACTTTTTGCGTCTATTCGTCAGCATCCTGATTTTAAAACTCAAGGTGTTAATGATCTCGATATTATGGCGTTAGTGCTTGATAGTTGCCGTCAGTTATATCGTCGTCGTCAACAACGAGTAATCAATGCCACCGGTATAGCAGTACATACCAACCTTGGACGTTCTCCAATTAATGAACAAATTTGGGACAGCGTGAAAGCCGTTAATACAGGGTATAACAACCTTGAGCTGAAATTAAGTGATGGCAAGCGTGGTGATCGTAATGGTTTATTACCGACCTTGATTCAGAGCTGGATTGGCGCTGAAGATTGTGTGGTTGTGAACAATAATGCAGCGTCAGTGTATTTAGTGTTACATGCGTTAGCGGCAGGTAAAGAAGTTATTGTCTCTCGCGGTGAGCAAGTTCAAATTGGCGGTGGTTTTCGTATCCCTGATATTTTAGCCCTTTCTGGGTGCAAACTTGTTGAAGTGGGGACAACCAATATCACCACCAGTGATGACTATATTAATGCGATCACTGAAAATACCGCGATGGTCTTAATGGTGCATCAGTCTAACTTTTCTATGCAGGGGTTTACTGAATCACCTGATATTCAGGATGTCGCTGAACGTTTACCTGAACATGTTTCATTGGTGATCGATCAAGGCTCTGGTTTATCGTCTGAACAATATGCGCAAAGTGAAGTGTCATTACCGCGCTATTTACAAATGGGTGTTGATTTAGTGTGTTTCTCTGGTGATAAAATCATTGGCGGACCGCAAGCGGGTATTATTGCTGGGTGTTCAAAACTTTGCCAGCAATTAGCCAAAAACCCGATGATGCGAACTTTCCGTTCGGGACGTATTGTTTTATCAATGCTTGAGCAGTTATTGGTTCAGAAGTTAAACCGTGATCCTGCGGCTTTTGGTGTCGCGCAACAGGCGCTAGATCGCGCTAAAGTGAGTCAATCATTAGCTCAACAATGGGCGCTACGCTGGAAATCTTATGCTCAAGCTGTTCCTCTGGTAATGCAAGTCGGTGGCGGTGCCATTCCTAGTGAAACTTATCCTTGCTATGGTCTTAAACTTACCTTACCGGGTAAAGCACAAGCACATTTAGATGCGCTACGTGATTTGCCAATCCCTATTATTGGTTATGTTAATAGTAATCAGTTGCTATTAAATGTCGCAACCTTATTAGATAGCGATCATGCGGTCTTTATTGCCCAACTTGACGATTATATTCAATCTTATACCCATGTTGAGGCTAAATAATGGCAGTAATATCGACACAATATCAAGCTGTAGTTGGTCTTGCTGGGCATGTTGACCATGGTAAAACAGCGTTGATTGAAGCGTTAACGGGCATGCTCACTGCGCGTCCTCATGAGCAGCAATTAGGCATGACTCAAGATTTAGGTTTTGCCCATTTTCAAGATGATCATGGCAATACTATTGGCGTGGTTGATGTACCAGGACATGAACGTTATTTGCGTAATATGGTCGCGGGTGTGTGGCATTTAAATGTGTTGTTATTAGTGGTAGCGGCCGATGAAGGTTGGATGCCAATGACCACTTCACACCTTGATGTTGCGCATGCGATGGGGATTGAAGATATTGTCGTTTGTATTAATAAACGCGATAAAGTCAATGCAGAGCAATTAGCTGAAATAGAAGACCAAGTGTTAGAACAAGTCATGGAACGTAGCGGGTTGTTACCTGAAATTGTGACTGTTTCTGCATTGAAAAAAGATAACATTGAAGCGCTGCGCCAACTTTTAATTGATACCGTACAGGTCAACATTGCACGTCATAAAGTTATCGCGCCAGCAAACAGTGATAATATTGCAGTGCTTGAGCCTGCGACAGATCCTCTGATGTATATTGATCGGGTGTTTGTTGTTAACGGAATTGGTACGGTGCTAACGGGCACACTTGCACAAGGGCAATTAGCGATTGGCGATAAAGTACGTTGTCACCCATCAAATCTTGTTGGAACAGTGCGATCAATTCAGGCTTATCACCAGCAATTAACTTCAGTTTCAGCAACATGCCGTGTCGCGGTGAATGTTAAAGGGGTTGGGCGTAAAGATATTGGCAGAGGACATTTGATCACTGGTATCAATCAACCAATGACATTACGTGACCAATGTATCGTACGACTAACCAAAACCGCCACAAAATTAAAAGTAAAAAAGCAGCGTCAAGTAGAAGTGGCAATGGGTACTTGGCACGGCACGGCGCGTTTGAGCTACATTCCCAATACAGAGTTGGCGCGATTAGTATTTGAGAAGCCAATTCCATTATTATTTGGACAGCGATTGGCGATGATCCAAAAAGGTGGCAGTGGTTTACAGCATGGCGCAGAAGTGGTGTGGACGGATTATATTTTTGGTTATCAAAAACGTCGCTTATACGACGTATTAGATAATTTACCTCAGCAATTACAACCTGAGTCACAACGACAGATGTTGCTAGTGCTGCAAGGTTATTTTGAATGTCATGACGTTGATTTTAAACCAACGGAACAACAAACCTTCATTGCACCATTTTGTTTTGATAACCAATGGTTAGCTGATATGTCGCAACAGCTTGAAACATTACTGAGTGCGGGTATCTCTATGGCTTCGGCGGAATTATGTAGTCGATTACGGATCAATGATGCTGTGATTGAGTTGGTTATGCAGCGTTTGAAGTTGCAACAGAAAGTGCATTTAAGTTACGGAAAATGGTGTGTTGGGCAAGGGGATAATGAAGATGATCTACCTCAAGATGCGCTTGATATACTGCATCAAATTCGTCAGTTTGGCAAAGCAGGGCTTGAGCTAAATAAAGTCAAAATTGTAGGTGGTAAAAAGTGGTTGCGCCAATTAAGTCATCAAAAATACATTACCGCGCTTGATGAGAATATCTATTTTGATATGGGGGTCTATTTAGATCTTGTGAAAGCAGTGATTGCAGATCATCAACCCCATGATCGTATTACCATGACGGATATTAAAGATCGTACCGATCTCAGTCGTAAATATTCTATTCCGCTAGCGAACCGCATGGAAAAAGATGGTTGGGTTAAACGTGATGATGATGAGCGCATTATTTTAAAAGCATGGCATTAACAGATAACGGTAAATATAGGCTAGCAAGCAACATTGTTAATACCATGCAGCATCCTATTTAGAGTAGCAATAAAGGCCCTTTACTTATGTAAAATATAGGTAGAGGGCTTTTTTGTATGTTACTTTTTCTAATATAAACATCGCACTTCAAGATGATGGTTCGACACTTAACTGTCGAAGTGTGTCGACATGCCCGTGTCGAAGCTACCGCCGACGGTACCACAATTAATATATTGTCATATCGAAAAGTATTTTTTTACTATTATTATTTATTAAGCTATTGATATAAATAGAATTATATTTAACATGCTTGTATGGCATATTTCTTGCTTGAATAGTTTTTTTTGCGATTGACTAGGTAGACAATGAAAAGCTTTGTAATTGCAGATCCTGAGAAGTGTATTGGTTGTGGCACCTGCATGGCAGCATGTTCGACAGTACATAAACAACAAGGACTGCAAAGCCATCCCCGCCTAACCGTGGTTAAACGAGATGATGCCACCGCGCCGGTGATGTGTCGTCATTGTGAAGATGCACCTTGTGCCACAGTATGTCCAGTACAAGCGATCACCAAGCAACAAGATCGTGTCATGCTGAATGAAACGTTGTGTGTTGGTTGTACTTTATGTGCTGTTGCTTGTCCTTTTGGTGCAATCGCATTTGATGGTAGTCGACCTATTGCGATGGCAAATAGCTACGATACTTATATCCCTTCAACTATCCGTTCAAGTAACCCTTCAACTTCGATTCCAAGCATGTTTGGTCAAGATATTTTAGCTTGGGAGCCGGGAGTAAAGAGCATTGCGGTTAAATGTGATTTGTGTGGTTTCCGTGAACAAGGACCTGCTTGTGCCGAAGTATGTCCAACTCAAGCGATTATCATGATTGATGAAGCAAGTATTGCGAAAACACGTGATATTAAACGTGAGAGTGCGGCAGATAGTTCAGCATCAGCCAAAGGTGGAGCAGTAACACGATGAGCCCATTAGTTTTAGTTTGTTTTGCTTTAATTAGTTATGCCGTGGCTGCGATTTTATCGTATCAAGGGCGTAAACATGAGCAAGAAAGTTTACGCCTTGCTGGTGTGATCAGTGCGTTTGGTGGCCTATTTGGCATCATTGCTGGAGTCAGTACGATTGTTTCGGGTTTCGATACAGCGGATGCGACGGCGGCAATCGGTCATTGGTTTAGCATGGACATGTTATCAGCACTGATGGTGGTGGTTATCTCTGTCGTTACCATGGCAGCGTCTGTTTATTCGATTAACTACTTAGAAGAATACTATGGCAAAGGGGGTTGGAAGGTTAATATCCTGTTCAATATTTTTGCCGCAGCGATGACAGCTCTTGTAGTGTCAGCCAATGTAATGGTCTTTATTGTCTTTATGGAGATCATTTCACTGGCTTCTTGGTTAATTGTTACTAGTGATGGTAGTGCGAAAAGTAAAAAAGCCGGTTTGCAATATTTTATTGCTGATCATGCTGCCAGCTTTTTAGTTGTAGTGGCATTTATGATTGTTGCCTCTCATGCTAATAGCTATCAATTTAGCGCTATCATGCATAACCCTGTTACTGGAACAACAGCATCATTGGTGTTCTTATTAGCCTTAGTTGGTTTTGGTATTAAAGCGGCTGGTATTGGTTTACATGGTTGGTTACCTAAAGCTTACCCCATTGCACCGTCATATTGCTCAACCTTAATTTCTTGTGTCATGGTTAAGATCGGCATCTACGGTATTTTGAAGTTTGCGATTTTATTTCTTGGTGCAACCCAATTATGGTGGGGCTTCTTGGTGTTAATCTTTGGTGCAGTGTCTTCTGTGCTTGGCGTAATGTACGCACTAGCAGAACACGATATCAAACGATTATTGGCATACCATACTATTGAAAATATCGGCATCATTTTAATTGGTGTGGGTGTGAGTATGATTGGTATTGCTTCACATCATCCAGTATTAGCATTGCTTGGCCTTCTAGGTGGTCTATATCACTTATTAAACCACGCTGTGTTCAAAGGCCTGTTATGTTTAGGCTCTGGTTCAATTGTATTCCGTATGCATACCAAAGACATGGATGATATGGGCGGTTTGGCGAAAACAATGCCTAAAACAGCCGCGGCATTTTTGATTGGTACGTTAGCAATTTGTGCATTGCCACCATTAAATGGTTTTGTCTCAGAATGGTTTATTTACCAATCGCTATTTAGCATGGGTAAAGTTGGTACGGTTGCTAACTTAGTCTTTGGTCCATTTGGTATGGTAATGCTCGCCTTTACGGGTGCATTAGCATGTATGTGTTTTGTGAAGGTATACGGTATTTGTTTTACCGGTGCACCTAAAACAGAACGCGCTGCCAATACCCGTGAAGTGGGTCCTGCAATGATCACCGCCACAACATCATTGGCAATATTATGTATTGTGTTAGGTGTGTGTGCGCCATGGATTGCACCTTACTTCTCATCAATTGCTTCATCAATGTTAAATATGGCACCGTTAACGGTTGCTCATGGTTTAACCGTTTACCCAGCAGTTGCTGATCAAGCGATCCTTTCAACACCTGTCATTGCCATTGCGCTGGCACTATTAACCTTAGTACCTGCGGCGTTACTTTACGCTTTCCGTCAACGTCGTCTTCCGCGTCGTCATCAAGGTGATCCTTGGGCTTGTGGTTACCAATACGAACAACGTATGACGGTTTCTGCTGCAAGTATTACTCGTCCGATGCGTAATATGTTTGGTTTTATTTATAACAACCGCCAAGCATCATTGACTGAGCGTTTTGTACTACCTCATTTAAGTGAAGGTGGTGAAAATCCAACACTAGATAGTCGTAAGGTGTGTCGCTTCTGCGTTATTGCGGTGGTGGTTGTGGTGTTGTTTGTTCCTCTCATTTCAGGAGTTAGTCTCTAATGTCCCCACTTGAAATGCCAACAGCGGGTTGGATTGTTTTAGCGATTGTCCAAGCCATTTTAATGCTGATGTTAGCGCCTCTGGCAACGGGTTTTTCTCGCGTTATTCGCGCTAAAATTCATTCGCGTCAAGGGCCTGGTGTATTACAAGATTACCGTGATATTGCCAAATTATTGCGTCGTCAATCGGTAGCGCCTGCAAACTCTGGTTTTCTTTTTTGGATAATGCCATGGGTACTTATTGTGACAATGCTATTAATTGGTATGGCATTACCTACTATTACGCAAGTGTCACCGTTTCCAATTTCGGGTGACATTATTACCGATATTTACTTGTTAGCGATTTTCCGTTTCTTCTTCGCATTATCAGGTATTGATTCAAACAGCATGTTTGCAGGTATCGGTAGTAGTCGTGAATTGACGTTGGGCATCTTAGTTGAACCGATTCTAATTCTTGCGATTGTGGTGGTTGCGTTAAGCGTTGGTACCACTGACTTAGGTTATATCAGCCACGCACTAGCGAATAATTATTGGCAGCATCCATTAACCGTTATTCTTGCAGGTCTTGTGTGTGCGTTTGCATTGTTTATCGAAATGGGCAAAGTACCGTTTGATAGTGCAGAAGCAGAGCAAGAGCTTCAAGAAGGTCCAGTAACAGAATATTCAGGTTCTGCATTGGCGATGGTGAAATTGGGTTTAGGTTTAAAACAGCTTGTTGTTGCACAGTTATTCCTTGCGATTTTTATTCCTTGGGGTAAAGCAAGTAGCTTGAGTTTTGGCGGCTTATTTTCAGCTTCCATCATTTTGCTAATTAAATTGTTTGTAGTGTTCTTGATTGCAGGTTTAGTTGAAAACACCATGGCACGTGTACGTTTTACTCAAATTCATCGCACGATTTTCCCTGCGTTTTTAGTGGCTGTATTGGCACTGATATTTTTAATTTTTGGTTGGTAAGTAATAGATATGACAAACAATACATCTCAACAATTTCACTCGCAGCCACAAGCGGGTCGTATTGGTAAAAATTATGTCGATGGTGTGAATCATTTCTTTCCATCCGCAATTATTGATGAAGAGTGGCAGACCGAAAACCAAGTGACTATCACCGTTAAAATGACTTCGTTGGTTGAGGTGATGAAATGGCTTTATTACGATCAAGGCGGCTGGTTAACGGTTACTTTTGGTAATGATGAACGTAGCCTTAATGGTCACTTTGCGGTTTATCATGCGCTTTCTATGGAAGGTGAAGTAAAAAGCTGGATAACGGTAAAAGTCTTAGTTGATGCTAATAGCCAAGAGTTTATCTCTATTACTCCAACCATTCCTGCTGCGGTATGGGGCGAGCGTGAAATCCGTGATATGTATGGTCTACGCCCAGTAGGTTTGCCTGATGAACGTCGTTTAGTTCTACCCGATGATTGGCCTGAAAACCTTCACCCATTGCGTAAAGATGCAATGGATTACCGTCAGCGTCCACAACCAACAACAGAAACTGAAACCTATCAGTTTGATAATCAGCTCGGTAACGACAGTAACCGTATCGTGCCTGTGGGTCCGTTACATATTACGTCGGATGAACCGGGTCACTTCCGTTTGTTCGTTGATGGTGAAGACATTGTTGATGCGGATTACCGTATGTTCTATGTTCACCGTGGCATGGAAAAATTAGCTGAAACACGCATGGGTTATCATGAAGTGGCACAGCTAACTGACCGCGTATGTGGTATCTGTGGTTTTACTCACAGTGTGGGTTACAGCAATACTATTGAAAACGCATTATCGGTTGATGTGCCATTCCGCGCCAAGATGATCCGTACCGTATTACTTGAAGTTGAACGTCTGCACAGTCACTTATTAAACATTGGTTTATCAAGCCATTTCGTTGGTTTTGACTCTGGCTTTATGCAATTTTTCCGTGTGCGTGAAAAGACCATGGAATTGGCCGAGTTATTAACGGGTGCCCGTAAAACATATGGTATGAACTTAATTGGTGGCGTGCGTCGTGATTTTCTAAAACAGCAGCGCGTGCAAGGTATTGCGATGGTAAAAGAAGTCCGTCAGAAGTTCTCTGAGCTGGTGGATGTTTTACTTTCAACACCTAATATTGGTAGCCGTACTGAAGGCGTCGGTATTTTATCAAAGCAAATTGCACGTGATTTCAGCCCAGTAGGTCCAATGATTCGTGCGAGTGGTTTTAACCGCGATGTACGTATTGTGCATGGTCAATCATTAGAGTCATACGGTAGCGTACCGATTGATATTCAAGTGATGGAAAATGGTGATGTGTTCTCACGCGTTATGGTACGTGTACGTGAAGTGTTTGAATCATTAAATGTGATTGAATATGGTTTGGATCACTTGCCACCAGGTGCGATTTTAACGGAAGGTTTTGACTATAAACCGAATAAGTTTGCACTGGGCTTTACTGAAGCACCACGTGGTGAAAACGTTCACTGGAGCATGACAGGCGATAACCAGAAGTTATTCCGCTGGCGTTGTCGTGCAGCAACGTATGCAAACTGGCCTACATTGCGTTATATGCTACGTGGTAACACTGTTGCTGATGCGCCGTTAATCATTGGTAGTTTAGATCCATGTTACTCATGTACTGACCGTGTCACTATTGTTGATACTAAAAAACAACGTAGTAAAACAGTTCCTTATAAAGCGATTGAGCAATACAGCATTGACCGCAAGAACTCGCCATTCAAGCTTTAGGAGGTCATGTGTTTAAGTTATTAAAAACAGTAATTAAAACAGGTTCAGTTACCACTAAATATCCTTTTGCTCCGATGGAAATGAGTGAGGATTTTCGTGGTAAGCCAGAATTAGACGCCGATCAGTGTTTATCTTGCGGTGCATGTACGCGTGCTTGCCCTGCTAATGCTTTGATCATGGAAACGGATACTAAAGCGGGTACTCGTCGTTGGGAGCTTTCAACGGCACGCTGTATTTTCTGTGGTCGTTGTGAAGAAGTGTGCCCAACAAAAGCAATTAAATTGACTCAAAATTTTGAGCTAGCGGTGACCAGTAAAGCCGACCTTTATGATGAAGCAGTGTTTACGTTGGCGAATTGTCGTCAATGTGATCGTCCATTTGTCGCACGTAAGTTACTTGAATATGTTATGGATACTTTAGCGCACAGTGGTGTAAGCGGTGATCAACTTCAAGAACGTCGTAAGCAAATCGAAACCTGCCCTGAATGTCGTCGTCGCAACAATATGTTAGATAGCGAAAATGTCAGTCACCTACGTTACCTTGGGGATCAAAAGTAATGAAAGGTATTAAACAACTAGTAGGCACTGCCCATACTGAAACCGTACCGGTTGAATTGCCACCGAATAGTCAAAAGCTAAAAGATGCGCTGCTTAAGGAAATTCGTCGTTCAGCGTATGTCTACCGTGTTGACTGCGGTGGTTGTAACGCGTGTGAGATTGAAATTTTTGCAGCAACGACACCGATTTTTGATACTGAGCGTTTTGGTATTAAAATTGTGGCTTCACCACGTCATGCGGATATTTTGCTTTATACCGGTTCAGTAACCCGTGCAATGCGAGCGCCAGCTTTACGAGCTTATGAAGCCGCACCTGATCCTAAGATTGTGATTTCATACGGTGCATGTGGTTGTGATGGTGGTATTTTCCACGACCTTTATTGTGTATGGGGTGGGACAGATAAAATTGTACCGGTGGATGTCTATATTCCTGGTTGCCCACCAACGCCAGCAGCGACTATTTATGGTTTTGCGGTTGCATTAGGGTTACTTGATCAAAAATTAAAAGCCAAAGTACATCAACCTGAAGTACAAAAAGCGAGTTTAAAACACACTGAGATTCCATTAGATATCAAAGTGATGATTGAACGTCAAGCACGTGTGCTTGCTGGTTATTTGCATGGACAACGTATTGCCGATGACGTGATGGATGTTTTAGCAACCTGTAGCGCTGATGATGTTGATCAAAAAATCAGTGCGTATCTTGCGACTAAAAATGATCCACGACTTACTGAAATCGTGAATATTTTATTGTCAAAAACCATGGCAGCATTAACCGGTGTCGATACTTGTCCTAGTGCACAACAAGGTCAGCCATCGTGCGGAGGTTGTCACCAATGAGTGATGTTTTAGCGGAATTAACACAGTCGCGTCATTTTCAAGGTCACGTCTACTTTTATACATTAGGACGTAAGTTTGTTGATGAAAGCTATGATGTGCCAGAAGAAGCTAAACAGATCATGTACTACAGCTTGGCAATTGGTCACCATTTAGGCGTGGTCGATTGTCTAAAAGCGGTTATTGAATGTGAAGGTGATGAATATTTAAACTGGATCAGTGGTTTACCACAAGACAGTGAAGCATTTAATAAAATGAAAGGCTATTTTGTGTTTGGTGAAATCACCATTTATCCTGAACATCTTAATATGTTGGCGTTAGCGTTTGATCGGATTGATAGTTCAACTCAAAATGCGCGATCACAGCAATTGACCCGTGATTTTATTACTGCGCTTGGGGATATTCACCGCGAACCGACCATGTATATGATGATTCGAGGAATACGCTAACTATGTTACAGGAAGTGAATCTGTCAACAGTGATGGGCGAAAGTGTCTCTAACGATGATGTTGATTTATCGGTTAGTAATATTGTGCTTACTGTCGGTAATAGCATGATGGGTGATGATGGTGCTGGGCCATTATTAGCTAAAATGATCAAAGACAATCCGATTTCAGGTTGGAGTGTGCTGGAAGGCGGCTCGATGCCTGAAGATTGTTTGCACCTTATTCGCAAAGCTCAACCGCAACGTGTGATTGTGGTTGATGCGGCTGATATTGGTGAACAGGCGGGTGAAGTGAGAATTATTGATCCAGAAACTATTGTTGATATGTATGTGGTTTCGACCCATAGCTTACCGCTCAATTTTTTGATTGATGATTTAAAAACCTTTGTGCCTGAGGTTATTTTTGTGGGTATTCAGCCTGCTATTGTCGCATTTTCATTTCCGTTAACTGAGATGGTGCAAACAGCGGTTAAAACCATTTATCAGCGTTTGCCTGAATGGCAAGGTTCTGGCGGTTTTGAGCATTGTTAAGTTATAAACTGTCATCAGTGTCGACAATGTGTCGATAATATTGACGAAAAATGTCGATGTGTTTAATTAATCGAAACTGATTATCGACACTCTAAAAAAAGAAAGCGTGACAGTGCTCGCACTTTCTTTTTTTTTAACTAAATTTCATTAGGTTAAAAATAAATTCGATTTTTAGATATTTTTGGTACAATAAATGCTTATAAGGCATTGCAGCATAACACCATGCTGTGATGTATCGACATTAACAAGGTATAGGCCATGAACCGGTTTGTTTTTGCAGATCCAAATCTGTGTATTGGGTGTCGAACCTGTGAAATTGCATGTGTTGTTTCTCACCAAGTAGACGGAATGCTTTCGAGTGTTGACTCAAAAGAGTTTACGCCTCGTTTAGTCTTAGTGAAAAATGCACATGTAACGACACCAGTCATGTGTCGTCAATGTGATGATGCACCTTGTGCCCAGGTTTGCCCTAATAATGCCATCGTTTTAGAAGATGGTTATGTAAAAGTGATTCAGTCACGTTGTATCGGGTGTAAAACCTGTGTCATTGCTTGTCCTTTCGGCGCAATGAATGTTGTGACTAAGATGGTTGAAGAATCTAAAGGCGCGTCGCTATTTAAGCGTATGGTTCCTCAGTCTCAAGCACTAAAGTGTGACTTGTGTTCCCATCGTGATGCTGGTCCTGCATGTGTGGAAGTTTGTCCAACAAACGCCATTCAGATTATTGAACCTGAAACACTGACAGAAACCAGTAAACAAAAACGTGAAGCAGCAGCGCTCAATGATGCTGTAGCAATCATTCGTTAGTGTTTAAACCCTTGGTTTAAAATACACATTAATAACAATTATAGCCAAAAAGGTTAGTATGAAAAAATCAATTGTTGTTTGTCCCTACTGCGGTACTGGGTGCAAACTAAAGTTGGTTGTCGAAAATAACAAAGTCGTGGCAGCAGAACCAGCAATGGGTCGTACCAATGAAGGCCAACTTTGTTTGAAAGGCTACTATGGTTGGGATTTCCTCAACGATACCAACTTATTAACGCCTCGCTTGAAGCAACCAATGATTCGCCGTACACGTGAATCAGCATTAGAAGCCGTGTCTTGGGACGAAGCTATTCAATTTGCCGGCGATAAGCTAATGGCAATTAAAAAGCAGTATGGTCCAGATGCGATAATGACAACAGGTTCAGCCCGCGGTCCGGGTAACGAAGCCAACTATGTGATGCAAAAACTCGCAAGGGCGGTGATCGGAACCAACAATGTTGACCACTGTGCTAGGGTGTGACACGCACCATCAGTCTCCGGTCTGGAGACAACAGTAGGTAATGGCGCAATGAGTAACGCTATTCCCGAAATTCAACTTACTAAATGCTTACTCATCTTCGGTTACAACGCGGCTGATTCTCACCCAGTTGTAGCACGACATATTCTTAAAGCCCGTGCAAATGGCGCTAAAATTATTGTATGTGACCCACGTAAGATCGAATCTGCGCGTGTTGCTGATCAATGGTTAGCGTTGAATAACGGTTCGAACATGGCACTTGTTAATGCGTTAGCAAATGTGATTATCGAAGAAAATCTCTACGATAAAGCGTTCGTACAATACAACACTGAAGGTTTTGATGAGTTCCGTGAAATTGCTTCACGTTACACACCAGAAACAGTGGAAGAAGTAACGGGTCTTAAAGCTGCGGATATCCGTTTGGCTGCACGTACTTACGCTGCGGCACCTGAAGCAATGATTCTTTGGGGTATGGGTGTTACTCAGTACGGTCAGGCTGTTGACGTAGTTCGCGGTTTAGCGGGTCTTGCACTGTTAACCGGTAACTTTGGTCGTCCAGGTGTAGGTTGTGGTCCGGTTCGTGGTCAAAACAACGTTCAAGGTACCTGTGACATGGGTATGTTGCCGCATCAATTCCCTGGCTATCAAGATGTAAACATTGATGCCAATCGCGAAAAGTTTGAAAAAGCGTGGGGTGTTGAGCTTTCAGGTAAGCCAGGTTATCGCTTAACTGAATTAGGTCACAAGGTTAACGAAGGCGTTTGTAAAGCTTTCTATATCTTTGGTGAAGATCCAGCACAAACCGAAGCAGATCTAGCCGTAATGCGCGATACTATGCGCAAGATGGATCTTGTTATCGTACAAGATATCTTCATGACTCAAACAGCTGAATTTGCTGATGTTATCTTCCCAGCGACAAGTTGGGGCGAACATGAAGGTGTTTACAGTAGTGCTGACCGTGGTTTCCAACGCTTTTATAAAGCAGTGATCCCAACGGGTAATGTGAAGCCTGACTGGGAAATCTTTAGTTTGTTAGCAACGTACATGGGTTACCCTATGTCGTACAATAATACTGAAGAAATCTGGGATGAATTACGTGCATTATGCCCTGATTATGCTGGTGTAACGTATGAAAAAATGGCTGATCTGAAATCTGTACAATGGCCTTGTCCAACAGAAGATCATCCAGGTACATCTTACTTATTTAAAGATAACAAGTTCACTACACCATCAGGTAAAGGTATCTTTATCGGTGCAGATTGGCGTCCACCGCAAGAGCAACCCGATGCTGATTATCCGTTAGTATTATCAACTGTACGTGAAGTAGGTCACTACTCTTGTCGTTCAATGACAGGTAACTGTTCTGCATTACAAACATTGGCGGATGAACCTGGTTATGTGCAAATGCATCCAGATGATGCCAAAGCATTGGGGATCGATGATCAACAATTAGTTTGGGTTTCTTCTCGTCGTGGTAAAGTTGTCTCTCGTGCTAACTACAATGAGCGTGTTAACAAAGGTGTTGTATACATGACATACCAATGGTGGATTGGTGCATGTAATGAATTAACCATTGAACATGTTGATCCTATTTCAGGTACGCCTGAATTTAAATATTGTGCTGTTAAAGTAGAAAATATTGATGATCAACCGTGGGCTGAAAATTATGTACAAACTGAGTACAGTAATTTGAAAGCACGCTTAAAAAACCATGTTAAGAATGCGTAAATACATTGTTTAAATAAGACCTATTAAGGTTTATATTTACTGTATAGCAGCATAAATGAAAATAAGGTTTCCAAGATAAAAGATTGATTATTTTTATCTTGGAGCCTTATGTTTTTATTATCAAAATAATCGTTCTAATTTATTTATAAGCTCAAAGATTTGCATTACTATTAACTTTATTTTAATGATGATGTTGTTGTTAGTAATTATTGATTGATATGGATCAATACTTGGTTATTAAAATGATTGAGAATTGTATAACAAATGCGCGAATTATTATTCGCTATTCGAGGCATATTATCAGTAAGAGTTAATGTCAGCATGGAAAACTTTGAAAGCGATTTAATGATATTTTCTAAGGCATTATTGTCGATAAATGATATATCAGGTGTAATTGATTTTTTAAATAATGAACGTTTGTTATTTATCGATGCTGATCGTGTTAATATTATTTTAAAAGATGATATAAGCGCTCAATCAATTTTATATTATCAAAATGCAGATAAAAAGTTTCAACGCTATGATTATTCAGAAGATAGTTTAAGTCTTCATCATGTTGTTTCGTGTGAATATAGCCATTATATTAATGGTGAAGAACTTTATCGTACTTTTCCTCAGTTATCTCTCCATCCTGCATACACTAATATTAAAACTTACTGTAAAATACCGCTACTAATAGCTAATCAACAGTTAGGTGCTATTGAATATATTAATCTTCGCTTACCTGATCATGCTGATGTGGAAAAACAATTTAAGCTGTTCAATAATATGGTTGCTGCAATGATCGAACATATTCTTGAGCATCAAATTGCGTCTTCGTTGACACAACAATTAAGTAATGAGCATAAGGATTTTCAGTTTTTAGTTGATATTACTAATGCGGTTATTAATCAGAGTTCAAAAAAAGAACTGATTGGTTCGTTATTGTGTTTTTTATATCAACGTTTTGGAATGAATGAACTGTCAATTATACAGTCTCAAGATGGTCATTATAATCAATATTCTAGTGGTAATGCTGACGCTGATGGTGAAATGGATTATCAATGCCATTTTTTCACTGATGATAGTATGATCAAAAACGCTATTGAAAATAATCAAGCAGTTATTTTGACGGCTACTGATATTTATAAATTAAACCACGATGACAATAGTCCTTATTTTTCATCTTTGGCGAAAAGAGCTTGTATCATACCCATGATATTTCGAGGTCTTACCATCGGTTATATTTGTTATGTCAAACCCGTAGAAACACCATTTCAACTGACTGAAATTGAATTATTTAAACAAATATCAGCTCGGGTCGCATTAGCGATACACAGTATAAAAGTGCATCAATCAGCAACACCACATCGATCTAAGACCAAGTTTATTAGTATTGAAGACAGTTATGATGAACATACTATTTTTGATGACATCATCAGTCAAAGTGAAGTGATGAACAAGGTATTGGAGCAAGTTGCATTAGTCGCAAGTTGTGACAGTACTGTGTTGATTTTAGGTGAGTCAGGTACCG
Organism: Photobacterium iliopiscarium; assembly: GCF_003026395.1. Lineage (GTDB taxonomy): Bacteria > Pseudomonadota > Gammaproteobacteria > Enterobacterales > Vibrionaceae > Photobacterium > Photobacterium iliopiscarium. Next base: position 781,706 of record NZ_PYOO01000001.1, read on the forward strand.
GTAAAGAATTGATTGCGCGTGCGATTCATAAAATGAGTCATCGCAGTAAAACTGACATGGTCAAGATGAACTGTGCCGCGATCCCTAGTGGCCTATTTGAAAGTGAATTATTTGGTCACGAACGTGGCGCATTTACAGGTGCAGTCACGCAACGTGTCGGTCGGTTTGAGCAAGCGCATAAAGGCACACTATTTCTTGATGAAATTGGTGATATGCCATTAGAGTTACAGCCCAAATTATTACGTGTTTTACAAGAAAATGAAATTGAACGACTCGGCAAAAACCAGTTGATCAGTATCGATGTACGCGTTGTTGTGGCGACCAATGTCAATTTATTGGAAATGGTACAACAGAAACAATTTCGCAACGATTTGTATTATCGCTTAAATGTTTTCCCGATTGAGATTCCGCCGTTACGTGAGCGAGCAGAAGATATTCCCTTATTGGTTAAACATTTTACCCGTGAATTAGCGAAGAAAATGGGAAAAAACATTACCTCAATTGCGGTTGAAGATATGCATGTTATGCAGCAATTTTCATGGCCGGGTAATGTGCGTGAATTACGTAATGTGATTGAACGGTCGGTTATTTTAACCCGTGGGCAGGTGCTTAATGTGCCAACACAAGAATTGGTGTCGTTACCGTCAACATTGGTAACTACAGTCATTGAACCTGTCACCGAATCGATCATATTACCAACATCTGTTAAATCACCATCACCGATGATTGATAAGCAAATGATAGTGGATGCATTAATACGTTGTGGTGGTGTAATTGCAGGTCCCAACGGTGCAGCTAATCAATTGGGATTAAAGCGGACAACGCTATTATCTCGCATGCAAAAAATGGGCTTAAATAGCCAAGATTATCGTTTGATTAACTGAATATTATAAATAAAACAATGAATGTCGTAATAGATAAGTAAAGGAAAAAGATGTTGAACACCTTAGAAGCGTTACCGGAATCGATGTTTTGTAATGCGAGTGAACGTCCTATTGTACGTTACCGTAAAGGTAAAAGTGATTGTAATGAACTTGATTACATCATTGAAGAAACGCCGGTTGCCATTGCTTTTAATGGTGTTGCTTACACTGTAATGATGTGTACACCTAATGATCTAGAACAGTTTGCGATTGGTTTTTCGTTATCAGAAGGAATTATCGATCATCATCGTGATATTCATGATATTGAAATGACACCAACCTGTGATGGTATTAATATTAATGTCACTATTGCTAACCGCTGTGTTGCACGTTTACAACAAAAACGTCGCTCATTAGCCGGGCTAACAGGATGTGGTATTTGTGGCGAAGAAAAATTAGAAACGGTATGCCGAGTATTAGACCCAGTACCATCATCAGTACACTTTGATTTGAGTTACCTTGATTCTGTATTACAACAATTATTACGTAAACAACAATTGAATCAATTAACAGGCTCAGCACATGCTGCGGTGTATATTGATAATCAAGGTCAAGTCGCTGCAATTTTTGAAGATGTAGGGCGTCACATTGCATTAGATAAATTAGTGGGCTGTATCCATCAACGACAGTTAACGGGTGGGGTGGTTTTAGTCACTAGTCGCGCTAGTTTTGAAATGGTTCAAAAAGCAGCCGCTGCGGGTGTTGAAGTGCTGCTAGCGATTTCATCAGCAACTAAAATGGCGGTGGATTTGGCAGAAAAACTTAATCTAACGTTATTGGGTCATTGTCGTAATGGTCGTGCAGATGCTTATACGCATTCTGAGCGTATTACAGGGATGATTTAATCACGCTTAGGCATTGAATTTAATACTAATGAGTAAGTCCTCCTATTACTGATTAGTAATAAATAGCCCGTTAAATCGGGTTTTCATTCTATTATACTAAGGATAAATATAAATGAAATTTAAACATCTTGTTGCCGGTGCGCTTACTCTTTTTTCACCCCTCGTTTTAGCACACCCAGGTCACATCGGTTCTCATACAACCACTGGTTTTATGACAGGTTTTGTACATCCATTTACGGGGCTTGATCACTTATCTGTAATGATCGGTGTTGGTTTATTGGCGGCGTTGATTGGCGGTAAAGCAGTATCACGTTTACCAATGGCATTTGTTGGGATTATGGTTGTTGGTGGCGCATTAGGTGTGGCTGGTATGGTGTTACCTGGTATTGAAATGGGTATCGCTTTATCTGTTATTGGAATGGGTGCAATGTTATTAGCTGGTGGTCGTATGTCAGAGAAACTGGCAACGGGCTTAGTAATGGCATTCGCATTATTCCACGGTATGGCACATGGTATGGAAATGCCTCTTGATGCACAAGCACTAGAGTATTTTAGTGGTTTTGTTGTAGCAACGGCAATCTTACATGTATCAGGTATTGCATTAGGTAAGTTCGTCATGACATCAGCAATCAATCAACGTGTAATGCGCGTAGTTGGCATTGTTATGGCAGCCTTTGGTGGCATATTAATGCTGTCGTAATTTAGCTGGAAAATCGCAGTGAAAGACAACTTTGCACGACAATATATTCATATTACCGGCATTGTACAAGGGGTCGGTTTCCGCCCCTTTGTCTACCAACTGGCGCTGCAATATGCGTTAGTTGGGTGGGTAATTAATGATTCAGAAGGGGTAAAAATAGATGCTCAAGGTTGCACTGATAATCTTGAACAATTTATTATTGAACTTCAGCAACAAGCGCCACCGTTAAGTCGTATCGATCAAATGACAGTGACGCCATTATCATTATGGCTCGTCGCAGAAAAGCCAACAGTATTTAGTATCGAGAAAAGTCAGCATTGTGATAGTACCACGGTGTGTGTTTCTCCCGATCAAGGGCTTTGTAATGCCTGTAAACAAGACATTGCGAATCCTACCTCGCGTTATTACCACTATCCTTTTACTAATTGTACCCATTGTGGACCTCGTTATAGCATTACTCGTGCGTTGCCCTACGACCGTGTATCGACCAGTATGGCACGTTTTGCATTGTGCAGTGATTGCCAGCAAGCGTATGAAAATCCACTCGATCGTCGTTATCATGCTCAGCCAATAAGTTGTGCTGTTTGTGGGCCGTGGACGCGGTTTATTGATTACCATGATGATGTTGTATCAGATGAATTAACCCAACAAGCGGCCATTAATCAATTAGCCAAACGTCTTCAAGCAGGGGCGGTGGTTGCGATTAAAGGATTGGGCGGTTTTCATCTTGTTTGTGATGGCACTAATACTGATGCTGTTGCACAGTTACGGCATATTAAGCATCGCCAACAAAAACCATTAGCAGTGATGGTCGCCGATATTGAGACCGCACAACAATTGGTGATAGGTGAGCAGATTGAATGGCAAGCATTGGATTCTCAAGCTCGTCCTATCGTGTTGATGCATAAGCCTCAAGCCGTGACTTATAGTACCTGTGACGATGATGTTGCCGTTAATGTCGCGATGAATGTAGCACCGAATGTGCCTTATTTAGGGGTAATGCTGCCTTATACACCACTGCATTATTTATTGTTTACCGCATTGGCGGAAATTAATGCTACCCCAGTGTTAGTCATGACTAGCGCTAATGTGTCTGGCATGCCTATTGCGACAGATATTGAGCAAATTAAACACCAATTTTGGGGTGCGATTGATAGCGTACTTGATCATAATCGTCCGATTGTTCATGCCTGTGATGACAGTGTGGTTCACTATGCGGGTGGGAAAATGCGTACTTTACGTATGGCGCGTGGTTATGCACCTTATAGTCAATTTGGTCATAAATCCGAGACAATAACGTTAGCATTAGGCGCACAACAAAAATCAACGATAGCCTTAGCCTTACCTCAACAATGGGTCTTGTCGCCTTATATTGGTGATCTTAATAACCTTGATACAGAGCAGCGTTATCAGCAAACCGTGATAGATCTGCAAGGGTTATATCAAGTGACAGCGCCACAACTTGTGTGTGATAAGCATGCGAGTTACTTTTCTTCAGATTATTCTAAGCAATTGATTTCAAAGTCTAAAGCACCATTAAAATTATTGCAAGTACAGCATCATCATGCGCATGTTTTAGCGGTGATGGCTGAATTTAATCTCACTCAGCCAGTGCTTGGCTTTACCTTTGATGGCACCGGTCAAGGGGATGATGGCACGGTGTGGGGCGGTGAGGTGTTATTAACATCATGCCAAGATTATCAGCGCATTGGTTATTTACGTCCATTTCGTCTTTTAGGCGGTGAAAAAGCAATCAAAGAACCTGCACGATTATTATTTGCGATGTTACTTGAATGTTATTGCCTTGATGATATTAAAGCGATGCAACTCAGTGCTTTTTCTTCATGGAATGACTTTTATTTCAATAATTTATATCGATTATGGCAAAGTGGTAGCCGTTCACCTTATACCTCATCAATGGGGCGATTTATTGATGCTTGGGCTTGCTTATTGGGGCTGGTTGATAAGGTTGATTATGAAGGTCAATGTGGGTTGCTGTTAGAACAAGCAGCCAAACAAGAACTGTGCCATATCCCCTTATCTTTTCAGATTACCGAGAATGGTATCATTGATTGGCAGCCGTTATTAGCACATGTATTACCGCTTGTGGGTGAAATAAAGGACGAACAGCGTCAGATCTGGATTAACAGTTTAGCGCATAGTGTTTTTATGGCGATCGCAAAAATGATGGTCACTATTGCGGAACAGTATCCTCATTATGCGGTTGTTCTTGGCGGTGGTGTTTTTCAAAATCGAGTATTAGTTGATCAAATTTATGATCAATTCTCTACACACCCACAACCGTTATATTGTGGTGAAAAACTACCGTCAAATGATGGTGCAATTGCAGCGGGACAACTGTGGTGTGCACTTCACCATCATCATATCGATTCGATCGTCGAATCTCAGGAATCGTAGTCATGCATGAATTATCACTAAGTATAAATACGGTTGATACCGTGGTTGAACAAGCTAAGAAACAAGGGTTTAAACGAGTGACAAGTGTGACTCTTGCTATCGGTACATTGTCATGTATTGAACCTCAAGCACTAGCGACTGGGTTTGAGTTTGCAAGTCGTGGCACTATTGCAGAAGATGCAATATTGAAGATTGAACCTGTTGCTGCGCGGGTCTGGTGTTTAGATTGTCAGCAACATGTAGAAATTCCTGAGCGGGGAGTTAGTTGCCCACGCTGTCATGGTTATCAACTTAAAGTTGAAACTGGAGAAGAATTAATGATTAAACATATCGAGGTTGAATAATATGTGTAACGTATGCGGCTGCGGCGATAGTCGAATTGAAGGTCATTCTCATGAACACCATTCTCACGAAGATAGACATGAGCATCATGATCACAGCCATGATGAACATCATCATCACGAACATCCACACCAGCATAACGATCAATTAGCGGCAGAAGTACCACAATCAGTTGTGATTCACCACCACTATCACCATCAGGGTGATGTTCATCATCATGTTCATTATTCTTTGCCTGCTGGTGTTATGCCACAGCAAGACACGCATGGACATCATCATGAGCATGAAAATGATCACGTACATTCACATGATCACGACCATAACCATGATCATCATGCCGATCATCACCATCATCAAGTACAGCATCAACCTGAGCATTTAGAAACGGGTGATTTACACTATGGAAAAGGTGAAGCGGAAGTTCATGTGGCTGGCGTATCACAGCGACAGTTATTAACATTAGAAATGGACATTCTGGGTAATAATAATCAGCTAGCGGCGCATAACCGTGAGCATTTTATTGAAAACCGACAATTAGTGCTTAATTTAGTCTCAAGTCCCGGTTCTGGTAAAACAACCTTATTAACCGAAACCTTAATGATACTAAAAGATCAGTGTGCTTGTGCTGTGATCGAAGGTGATCAACAAACTAGCAATGATGCCGATCGTATTCGAGCAACCGCTGTTCCTGCTATTCAGGTTAATACAGGTAAAGGTTGTCACCTTGATGCACAAATGATCCATGATGCTTATCATCAACTTGCAATTAATGAACCTGGTTTTTTGTTTATTGAAAATGTAGGTAATTTAGTTTGCCCTGCAAGCTTTGATCTCGGTGAAGCCTCTAAAGTTGCGATTTTATCGGTGACGGAAGGTGAGGATAAACCGCTTAAATACCCAAATATGTTTGCAGCCGCTGATTTAATGATTATCAATAAAGTTGATTTATTGCCTTATGTTGATGTCAATATAGATGATTGCATTGCTAATGCACGGAAAGTGAATCCTACTATTCAGGTTATTAAATTATCAGCAAAAACCGGTGAAGGGATGGATGCATGGTTTAACTGGTTAAACGAAAACAGACAACAATTGTAATTACGTAACGTATTTTATTTGTTATTAAAATGCTGTAAATATACTTTGTATATATACAGCATTTTTAATATTTTAAATATGTGAGAGATATTTAAAGTTAATTAGTGATAGTGTTCAAAAAACCATTAAAATAAACAAATTATTACTATCATTTTTTTTATTTATCTATACAATCCCGCGCAAACAAGCTAACAGAGCCCAAGCGTGCACCTACGTTATGTCTCTTATTAGTAACAATCTTGATGATCAATAACGTAAGTAGCCAATGAAAAAATACGCTTTTGTTACCGCATTATTATTATTAGCCGGCTGTGATATTACAACTGAAACACGTCTACCGCCGACGGCTAAAGATATTGAAATGTGCCAACAACGGATCGCTGTTAAAACAAATTATATCGTTACTGCAATGTCTGATAACAGTGTGGACAATAAATCGAAGGATAACCGTGGTTGGGTATACGTTAATTATCAAAAAGATAACAATCGTGGTTATTTAAAGTTTCGATGTAACGTAAATTATGTTGAGGTTTGGGCCGCAGGTGCTGCGATGTGGACTGGCTTATAAATGATTATTAAGATGCTCATACTTATTGATAGTATGAGCATTTTTGTATGCATGGATTTTGATCTAAAGGTGTGCACTTGTAAGTAGTTTTGGAAACAGTGTATGTTTATCATACTGATAACTGATAACGTACTCACCATTAATGGCCATAGCTAAAAAATAAAGTAGTTCATAACAATGCTTTTTCTTCACAAAATTTTCAATCGTTTTTAATGTAATTGCATTACTTAATGTTATTGGAAGATCACAATATGGCGTTATAAATAAGCGTTTATCCTCTTCAATTTGCGGCACTACTTCTGTTATATCTTCATCATTATAGATTAAGTGTGCGGTATTATTTTTTGTTAATGGATGTTTAATCACTCGTTGGATAATAGAATAACTTTCATATTCAGCCCAGCAATATAAAATATTACCGAATAATGCAATGGCTTGTTTTTCAATTTCAATATAATAAGGATCAAGCTTTTCTAGAGGTACAATACCATTAATTTCTTGTGCGTAATCACTAGTAATACATTGGTATAGGTTGTCGGTTTGTAGTGGCATTAAGTGATTAATTGTCTGTATTCGAGTCGAAACTAATGTAGCAAAGAAATCATTATCGTCATTTAAATGGATATGCTCATCAATAAATCGCAGGAAATTTGTCTGCAATGTTAGTTGATGATGAGAGCTTAAAGGGATAGCTGAATTCTTGATTACATTGGTGTACATTCAATAACCGACTTGAGAAGAAATGATTTATGGATGGATGATAAGTAATTCATTCGCTAATTAATGCACTGGCATGTATATAGTGTGATTATCATCAAATAAAATCCATGTCTATTTTATAATTTGTGTATTATGCGCCATTTTAGCATTGATAAGCAATACTTGTATGTTGTAAAAGTATTTTTAATGATGAGGATTGTCTTTATTAAATTAAAGAATCGATGAATGTAATCATATTGTTGCATAATGTAATGGGGTGCGAGTTATGATGATATCAGTCGCAAAAATGATGTGGTTTTAAACCGTGTTAAATTTTTATTTGTGATCAGCCCTGATTCGTTTTTATTTAATATTCTCATTGCTAAATTTGTCGTTATTATGTTGGAGTGTTTTTTAAACACGGATGTAATAAAAATTAAGTTTGGATAAAACAATGTCGTGCAGGTATTGTTTATTTTATTGATGTTAAAGGAATAATATGAGTAAATTTTTTTGGCTTGCTTGGGTTTGTGCCGCAATATTACCTGTTCATGCAAATGCCACTGAATGGAATTCTTCAGGGATTGATGGGCATTATGTTTTATCATCATTGATTGATGAACAGCAGGGACAACAAAAAATTTTTTTTTCGCTTTATAAAGCAAAATATAACAATAATGGTTTTGAGCGATTTCTAAGTCAATGTAACAAAAATGGTTTTGATAAAACGGTTTTAATGACGATCAATGGTCACAAAGTGACAATGGATAAAATTTGTCGTAGAACTGAAGATAGCAAAAATTATTGGGTTTTTACGCCAACAACAAATGAAGGATTAGCCTTCTTAATTACACAATTTAAATATACTGAAATTGTTAACATCCATAATGTTTTTGTTAATGTCTATAATCAAAAAGCAGATTTAAATTTTAAGATTTCAGCTGATGGATTTGTTCAAGCATGGAATAAATCATAAAGGTTACTTTAACGTACATATGCGATATACAGTAAAAGTTAAAGGACGATATCAAATTATTGATATCGTTTTTTTTATAATAAAAATATGATTATATAAAATACTCAGGTATAGATTATAAAAACGACATTATTATAGGTTGTTATTCGATTGATAGCGTTATGTCTGAGCACAGAAGACAAAGGGTTTGATTACGGAGTTGATAAGCTAAATCAGCTATAGATAAGAATAATAATCACTTTTACCATCGTTAAAATAAAGATGATCTTGATAAAAGTAGGACGTTATTATTTTATAGAATTGGAGCGGATAACGGGAATCGAACCCGTGTCATTAGCTTGGGAAGCTAAGGTAATACCATTATACGATATCCGCTTTACCCATTTAGAATAAACATTTGCAGTTATTGGGTCAATAAAAACTATTATAAATTATGTAATTAGTACAAAAATATGAATAATATGTAAGATATTCAGTAATGAGTGTTTAAAAAAAGAGCAATTATAATATTGAATTTATTGTTCCGATTTTATAAATTTTATTGTATTATTTACTTTTCAAGGATTATTTACTTAAAATATTGTAAATTGACGTTGAAATTGTGACGAAATATGTATTTTGAGAGTATTTTATATTCATAACTTTGTATATAAGCTAATATAACAAGTGCGAGCATATGAATGTTATTATAAGCACTGTTTAATCGTTATGTGATGAACTCATCTTACTTTTTAATGCATCCTGAAGTATTAATAATGAAGTTAAAAATTACCCCATCAAGTTTAGCAATAATTATTTCTTTATTGTTAACTGTAGTCGTTGTGGAAATGTTTTTTTTAAATGAAAAAAAACAATATGAATTACTGAATAAGAAAAATGATTTAGTTTTTGAACAAGACGTATCGAAGATTATTAATAATGAAATTAATAACCTAGTGGTTAGTTTGAAAACCTTTAATTTATTATTTAAATCAAAAAGTTATGATGTTGATAAGTTCAGTGTGTTAGCAAAAGAAGTTATATCAACTAATAGTAGTATATCCGAGCTGCAATTTGCTCCGCAGGGGATTATTGGATTTACATATCCTGAATCAAAGCATAACTCGGCCATTGGGCATGATTTAAATCGATTAACAAAAAGACACAAGGGCGTATTATTATCAATTGAAAATCAATCTCTTACCTTGATCGGGCCGGTGAAATTAATCCAAAATAATCGATTATCTTTTATTTTAAGGCTGCCAATTTTTAATGAACAATTAGAATTTATAGGTTTTCTGATTGCTCTTAGTGACTTAGATAATATAAGTAATAAGTTACCGTCTGGTCATTTGTTTTATAAAATACAAGGGTTTAATCCCGATGGTGGAATGTTAACGATATTTGATAATATTATTGATAAGACGGCGGGTGATATAACCGTTTTTAATGTTCCTGTACCTAATGGTAAGTGGATGTTTTCAATACAAAATAAAAAATATAATGCTCAAAAATATTATATTATTCATCTATTGTTATATGTCATTGTTATTGGTTTTTTCTGCTATGTTTATAAGCGTGAACGTCAGATTTTTGTGACGAATACACGGATTAACAATACAAATAATATTTTGAAACGAGCGACTTTTACTGATGAGTTAACCAATATTTATAATCGTAGATACATGAATAAAGTAATGAGACAGATATTTTTCGCTAATATTACGTTAACACACAGTATTGCTTTTTTAGATATCGATCATTTTAAAAGAGTTAATGATACTTATGGTCATGATGCTGGAGATGAAATTTTAAGAATATTTAGTGAAATATGCTTAAATAATATACGAACTACGGATGTTATTGCTCGTTGGGGTGGTGAAGAGTTTATTTTATTTATGGATCAAACCAATAAAATTAATGCAGAGGAAGTGTGTTCTCGAATTCTAACTGCGGTTAATCAACATCCTTTCTTATATAACGATCAGGCTATTCATATTACTGTATCGATTGGGTTAACGTCATTTTCACCACAAAATGATCAAATTGAGTTGGTGCTTCAAAATATTGATAAGGCGGTTTACCATTCAAAAAATAATGGGCGTAATTGCATTACGGTAATATAATTTATTCATGTGATATGTATTATTTTTATTTATATATTAAAGGGTATTGATGTTATTACTCAATATTTATATTGCGCGATACATACATACTGCATTATCACCATAGTTTGTTGGTGGCGTTAAGTTCTTATCAATAACAAAGTTATATTTTTGCCAAAATTTCATAGAATCTTGAACTGAAATTAATGAGACTGATTGATAGTCCATTGTGCTGAGTATTGTAAATAGATGGTTCAGTAATAATTTCGGTAATCCCTGTCCTTGTGCTGTTGGTGTGATGGCTAAATCATGCAGATGGAGATGTGCACTGTCTATTGCGGTACTGATTTGATGTAACTTGGGTGTTGAGCCTCTATGGTAAGGATGGCTAATGAGATAGCCAACGATCTGTTGTTCATCAATACAGACAAAACATGTTTGCGGTGATATTGCGACTTTACTTTTTAATACGGTAATACTTTCGGGTAAATCATCATCATAGGCTAGATGTTGAATACGTTCAATTTGCTGCCAATGTGATGATGTTATGGGGCTTATTTTCATTGTTCTGCTCGTAATTAGGCTTAAATCTAGTTATACCGAGCCATTGTTAAGATTGCAATCTGAACATTCTATTTAATATAGACTAAATTGTAACCAGAATTGTATTTGTAATCTTTGTCAGAATAAAGATTAATTCGAATATAGTTGTGAGTTTATAAAATATTTTCAAGAATTTTGATTTCATTTTAACTTATTAACTCTATTCTAAAAGTTGTTAGAATGCGTAAAAATATTACGTTATATTATTCTTTGGATTCAAGATGGCTTCTCTTGTGGGTTTTTTCTTATTACCGCATCAACAATTAAAATATCGATTAATTATTGCTCGATTAAAAATCAAAGCAATGGAAAAAACGATTCGTTATTGTGTGAGCCATGGAATCAATAAAAACCTGAATTTTTTATTACATCATTTAGAACGTTATTGTATTGAATTTGAAGTGATTTATGCGTTGTTAGGTGATACAAAATCATTATAAATTAAATGATAATAATATTTTTTAGGTGTGAATGATTAAATCTGTTATTCGCTTGAGATCTCATACAGAAAATCCAGTATCATATCTATATGTTTATTTATAGTTATTACGCATGAAAGAATCGCAAGCCATTCCTTTAGTTGACGATGTTGATACATTAACACGATTAAAAAAAGCATTTGTTGCGGGTATTTGGGCAACATTAGCCAGTATTTCGATTGGCTTTTTGTTTAAAGTTTGGCTGGCACAATGGGTAGCAAAAGATGATTTAGCGCTATTTAATAGTGTTATTGATATTGTATCGTTATCATTGATTTTAATGACAGGCTTTCGATCATCAATGGTTGTTACCTACAGCCAGACGCATAATGATCATGACATTATAAATATATTCCGCTTTAGTTTAATTATCGTTGTACTTATTACATGGGGATTAGTTTTACCCTATATAAAGCATGAATTGCATATCAATGTCGGCTATTTTGAAATGGTCGGTGTTATTTTTGGTATGGGGTTAAAAATATACTTTACCAATTTAATCGCCATGTACCGTTTATATGACGTCTCAAATAAAGTGACATGGATTGAACCGACATCAAATGTTATCACCTTTGTCTGCTGTTATTACGTGTTTCATTTTACCGCATTAGCTTCTCTTTTTTATAGCGTTATGGCGTCCTCATTGATTGTGGCGCATTTTATGTATTGGAAGCGCAGAAAACAAATAGCGACCAAACCGCTAACCACGGTGCAGCTGGATCCGAATATGCGTAATTATGTTCGTAAAAGTTTTACGGCATCTTTAGAAGCTGGAGCCAGTATTTTAATGATTTACGCGGCGGTTTTGCTAACGATCACTCATTTTAGTTTAGATGAATTAGGTGATTTCCAAGTGGTCGTTCGGCCGATTTTTACCTATATGACAATGCTATTTGTATTTCCTATTTATCGGTTTGTATTGCCAGAGTTATCGCAAAGTGTACGTAAAGGTGAACACGCTCAAATACGTGCTATCCGCCGTTGGATATATCGATTAGCTGTCATTGTGAGTGTGAGTTTTTTCTTGGTTATGCTTATTGGGGGCAAAGATATTATTGGGTTTATTTTCCCTGCACAATATAAAGGCGCAGAGATTGTATTATTTCATTTCTCTATTTTCTTTATTTTTATGATGCTCAATGCTTATCAGTTAGCATATATTAAAGCCCACGGTAAATTTACACTGAGTTTAATGATTCGATTAAGTGGCATTGTAACCTTAGTTATCAGCTATTATTTGTTAGCATTATTTACTGCTAATGTGGTGGCGATTATCGTTGCGCTAGGCTTCGGTTATGTAATGATGTTTATTTTATCGACCATCGCAGAGCAGCAAATTCTACGTGAATATCGACACCAAGGTGTTAGTGTTGATTGATATTGAGTGATTAAATCACCTGATGTGAGTCAATAAAGAAGGTTGAGTGTGTCGTTATTTCTTTCTTACTTACTTACTTATTGAAAGTGATCACCACTCAACCTTTTTATTTTCTAGATCAAGCTAGTCGTTCTTGTTGGTTATCTTTTGATTATAAGACGGGCGACATACCATAGCTGTGACCGTTAAGCAGTAGTAAGCCTAACAACACCAACAGTACGCCACCGAATAATTTTAGAATAATACTGGTCATTGTCCGTTGGCGATCATTTGTAGCTAAATAGCGACTCACGATTTTTTTACCGGATAAGGTCAGTAATGCGATGGCTGATGTAGTCAGCGCTGTCCCTACAGCCATTAGTATTGCGCTTATAACACCTAGCCAATACAGTCCAACCATATTGGCAAATAACAATACTAAAATAGCGCCAGTGCAGGGACGGATACCAATACTGAATATGATGACGATATATTCTCGTAAACTGGTAGCCTGATTGATTTCATCAGCATTCGCGAAATGTTTATGACCACAACCACAGTTATCGCCATGATCATGGTGGTGCAGCTGTGCCGTTCTAAGTTGCCATGCTTGCTTTAAGCTACGGTAAATAACAATCACCCCAAGTAATAACATTGCCATAAAGCTGTAGCTAATAAATTGATCAGCCGCATCGTTTACTTGTCGCATTGATGATTTGAAAAACACCAACAGAATGCTAACGAGTGTAATAGCAACAACGGCTTGTACAAAAGCCGAAACCACGGTCATGATCAAACTGGCTTTTATTTTTGCAGGGTTAGTAGCGAGATAAGTAGTGACAATCATCTTGCCATGACCGGGGCCTAGCGAATGAAAAATACCGTACAGAAAACTCAAGCCCGCCAATGAATAAGCGGCGGTGATATTTTGTTGCGCATCGTAAAGTAAATCACTTAATTGACCATTAATATCGCGTTGCCATTTAATACTTTCCATTAGCATTGTTGGCCATTGTTGCCATAAAACATAGCCAGTCGCTATAAATAACACTAGAACACTCATTCGTATTACCCATGAGATCGGTGTAGCGCGCGTCTCTGCTTGTTCATGGGAATGTTGGTGATGAGAGCAAGATGATATTGACGGGGGATTATCAGCCTCTAAAGGTAAATGATTGCCGGATTTCATGGGGTAGATCCTAAATTAAAACTATTTGGTGGAAGGTGTCGTGGTGTTGACATCGCAGTGTAGTTTTACTGATTGTGTAAACACTTGCCCTAATTGATTATCAGGATCGGCATCTGCTGGAATCGACATCGCAAAAGTAACTTGTTCTGGTGTTGGATTTGGCTCAACTAATGTAAAACGACATGTTTTTGCTAATTCGGGTGACAAGATAATGTCACTTTTATTATCCCATGACATATCAACATAATAGCTTGGTTCAAAGATCAATAATTTTAACGAATCTTTAGTGATAGTTTTAGGTTTTGCTAGTGGTAATTCAAAGGTCAGTGTGGCTTTGGCGCGAGGTTTAACCAATTCACCACCAGCAGGAATATGGTATTTAATGGGGGTTTCATTATCATAAAAATAGGTAAAATAGTGCGCATTTTTCATGTTTTCCATCACAGATTGCGCGGTGTCTTTTAATGTTTGGTCTTTGTGTTCGGGCGACATATTCTCACCATCAAGCATATAGGCGGTGGTCATGGCATCAAATGTCCATACCATTTTAAACCCTGTAATTTGAGTGCTATTTCCCTCAATGTAGGTTTTCATACTTATCCAAGAATGGGGGTGTGCTTGACTGGTTATCGGTAATAACGCTGCAATGGATAATATAAAACAGGGAAGGGCATTCAAACGCATCTAAGTAGACTCCATATTCATCATTGATGAGTGATAATGATTCAGGGTAAATAGCAATATTCTTGTTATGTTATAACATAGAGCTATTAATGAATCTAGATGAAGATATGGGCATTATTTGAAGAATATTGAGCTGTTAACTATAGAGTACTAACAGCTCATTGCATTATTAAAGGGATTAATTGTCATTGCCTAAAATGAAATCGGTTTTTACTAGCCGGCGGCAAAGGGATAATAATTGTTCACACTCTTGTGCGTTAAGGGGAGCATAAAAATCAACTGTAAGCGCTTTAATGATGATATCTGCTTGTTGCTTGACCGTTATCCCTTTCGGCGTAAGCGTTAAATAACGGGCTTTTTTATTGTCAGCACTTTTCTTTGCTTCAACTAATTCACGTTTAATACAATTATCGATTAAACGTTTTGTTACTGAACGCTCTCGTTGTAATGCTTCGGCAACGGTTTGCTGAGGAATTTCACCTAAATGATCTAATACCCGTAATGCGCCTAACATTTCAAGAGTAATATCAAATTTAGAACTGAGTGATTGGTTCGCAAGGGTTCTAAATTGTTTGTAAGTAATCCCAATGGTAAAGCTTAGGCTACTATCCAATTCGGGTATATTAGTAATAACAGAATGCATTAGGTTCTCTTTGTTGAACATAAAAAATGGATCAAAAACAATATACCTAAAGTCACCGCCAGTTCCCAGCTGCGTAGAAAGGTACTGTTTAAATTAAGAGTATTATTCCCTAAATAGAGCTGAATCGGTAAGACTGTCGCTAAAATAGTATCAGCATGAATATCTCGTTCTGGGCCGTTACTGGTACTCATCATCATCGCTAAAGTAAAGATCAGCCCCCCAAGAATAAATGCATAATAAGGAATAATGGTCTGATGTCCCATTATGATAACTGAAAAAATCAGGGCAATCATACAACCCCCAATCTGCGTGATGAATCGTAACTTCACGGTTTTTATATAATTAGCTCGACTTATTTGTGTTGCTGCGGCAATAACAGGTACCAGACAGAAGACAGCTGAAATTAAATTAACAACCATAAGAAATGCGACACTAATACCGAGCAAACTTAGAGTAATAAAACGATGTTGATAACTGATATTAAATGTTGGCATCGGGGTAAAGGGTGGCTGTTTTTGAGTAACCGGAAATAGCCATATCATTGTTTTGGCAACTACCGCAGTAATAATCATCGCCAGTAATATTTCATGGATCCTCATGGGCATATTCATATCAGTATGTTGAGCAAAAATAATGATTAAAATCCAATTAAACGTTGGCATTAATAGTTGATTTAATTTCGCCGGCGTATTGGCTCGACGCCGCATAAAATCAAAGAAAAATAAGCTGATACTCCAAATAATAAAGGGGTGATTATAAAAAAGATTATTGACTATTAATGCTGCACTTGCCGCCATAAATGTGGGTAAAAACATGGTGGCAATACCAGACCATGAAAATTGACGTCCTTTGGTCATTAATAGTGTTGGATAAAGTGCAAAATAAACCGGTGAATTAAAATTAGCCAACTTGCCAATTAACATACAAAAGGTGATGGTTAGCGCGATCCGTAGTGCGCTATTCGTGTCATTTTTATTAAACGTCATAACGCCTTACTCGCTAGTAAATATAGTGAAAAATAGCGACTAACTTGATCCACACTTGCGCTATTGTATTGATAATTGGATTATTGCTTTGCACCATAACACTGGCACGAGCACCTGAAATCAAAGCAGGATCAAGATCTTTAACCGAAATACGAGTGCGAATTTTCTGTAGTTCACGGATCCAATGCTTATCGTTAGTCACGCTTGAAAGTTGGTTATTAGGATTTTCAGCATCAAATTCAGCCCTATCTTGACTGCTTATTTCACCCGTAAATACTTTGCCAGGAATCGCATCAAACGCAATGTAGACTAAATGTTGAGGTTGTAACTGAGTCATCCCTTTTTCATTAAAATCGGCACTTAACCAGACATTGTTTTCATTAACGATAAACAGAGCGGGGGTAGCTTGATTAATATAACTCCCCACTTGTAGTTGTAGGTTGGTGATCGTACCTGTGGTTTGGGCAATCACACGGGTATGTGTTAAATCTAATTGTGCCTGAGCAAGTTTAACTTGGGCCAATTCAACAGCGGCATTGTTAGATTTTCCATTTAACAACGCTTTTATACGTAATACTTCCGCTTTAGCCCCCTGATAAGCACTTTTTGCGACTGCTGCTTGTGTTTGTGCATCATCAAATTGTTGGCGAGTCACTAAGCCTTTATTAATTAATCGTTCAAATCTAGCTAATGAGATAGCCGCATTATGTGATTGTAATTGGCGTTGTTTTAATAATTGATTAGCTGTAACTAACTGTTGAGTTTGTGCTGAATAATTTTGATCCGCTTGGGCTAAATCTGCTTGTGCTTGACGTACTTTAAGCGCATAGGGAGCAGGATCAATGGTAAACAGTAGCTCACCTTTATTGATTTTTTGACCATTCTCAACTGCCACATTGGTGATCACACCTGAAACTTGTGGTGAGATATTAGCAACCGCTCGGTACAAGGTTGATTGGGTTGTAAAGGGGGCCACGTTATCACTGATCAATAAAAAGAGGGAAAAACAAGCGACGATAGTGAGTACGCTATAAATAATATATTGATACATTTTTTCTTTCATTTTGTTACCTATACAACAATAAAGGTGGTAATCTAACGCTAATTTGTTGTGTGTGCAACAATAAATTGACATGATTTTATAACGCATTGATTATATGGAATATTTTATTGGTGATAAGGCATAAAATGAAACAAAAAAATAGCTTTAAGATAAAACTGTAAAAATCAGTTAGAATATAAGAAGAGCGATATATTTTAAGTGTATAAAGAAGAGGGGCTATAGCGTCTTACTTTTCTTGGAATTATCGCGGAAAATTAGCATCACATGATGAGAATAATAAATAATGAAAATAAAGCTATTTACTGCGACGTTACTCTTACTTTTGAGTGCCTCTGTCTTTGCGGCAACGGCAGAAACAGCACTGCCAATCCAATTATCATCTGTTACTCAAGATGTAGATGTTGTAAATAATACGACGACGTTAATTGGTAAAGTGGATATTGTTCAAGGTGGTATCACCATTAAAGCAGATAAAGCGGTAATTAAATTAAATAGTAAAACTAAAGAATTAAAAACGATTGAAGTGTATGGCAAGCATGCTCACTTCAAACGTGTAATGAAAGACGGCAAAGTCATTAATGGTGAATCGAGTTACGGCATCTATACCCCTTCTAATAGCATGATGGTATTAAAGAAAAACGCTAAAATAACCCAAGATGGTAATATTATTCGCGCCAATACCATCAGTTATAATCTTAAAGCGCAGTTTATGAAGGCGACAGGTACTAAGTCTCAGCAAGTTAAAACCAAATTATTACCAGAAACGAAGTAAATATATTTCAGAGCAGACTGCCACTAT
Source organism: Photobacterium iliopiscarium (assembly GCF_003026395.1). GTDB lineage: Bacteria > Pseudomonadota > Gammaproteobacteria > Enterobacterales > Vibrionaceae > Photobacterium > Photobacterium iliopiscarium. Next base: position 800,162 of record NZ_PYOO01000001.1, read on the forward strand.
ACAAAAGCACCGAATTAACGGTGCTTTTTTAATGTCTTTAGATACCATCTTCTTCAGGAACTAATTTGGGTTTCTTTTGTTGCTGAAGTTGTTTATCTAAACTTGTTATTCCTCTATGTGCAGATGTTAATGCTTGTTGGCAAAAATCAGTTAAAGTATATTCATCTCGCTCAAGTAGCATTTCTGCTGCCATTTGTAGATTCGTACCTGTTAATACTTTTATCTTTTCATTATGCTGACTGAGAAGTGACGCACATCTAAAAGGCGTACCTCCTAATAGGTCTGTCATAAAAACAACACCATCATCAAGTGGTAATTGATTGAGTGCCAATTCTATTTTTTGCTCTAGCTGCGCTGTACTCATGGCTTCTGGAAAATCGATACAGGTAAGTTGAGGCTGGTGGCCAATGATTTGCTGTAATGCTTGTTCCATGCCAGATGCAAAAGCGCCGTGACCTGTAATAATTATAGATATCATTGTTTATTCCTTAAAGAATGCCACCAAAACGTCCTGCAATGCTTATTACAACCGTTACACCAATAAGTTTTAGTGGGCTCCAACCCCGTTTAACTAAGGCATACATGAGTAGGGTGTACAGCAAAGGTAAAAATGCAGGCATTAACTTATCCAGTACATCTGCCTGTAATTTCACAACGGCATCGCCTGCTTCAATTTCAGCCGTTGTTGATAGACGAACATAAGTGGCAACCAATGCACCAATAACGGTCATTCCGACAATCGAGGCAGCATGACCTACTTTTTTAGTATTTGCTTTGATCATTGGAATTGCAGCCACGCCCATTTTGTAAGCATAGTGTGCGAGTCCGAATCGTAATCCAAAATGTACGCTATTGAATAACAATAAGAATACAACCGCCCCCATGATTGAACCTTGCAAAGCAAGATCAGCACCAATACCGGCACAAATAGGCAGTAGTGTTAACCAGAACATAGCGTCACCAATACCTCCCATCGGTGCGCCAACGGCGATTTTCGTGCTTTGGATACTGTTAACGTTTTGTTTTGAACGCTCCATTGCCAAAATAATACCCATGACAAATGTTACTAAAAATGGGTGAGTATTGAAAAAGCCCATATGACCTTTCATTGATTTGGCTAAGTCAGCTTTATTGGTATGAATTTTAGATAGACCGGGCAATAAACCATATAACCAACCAGAAGCTTGCATACGTTCATAATTAAATGATGCTTGGAGTAGCATTGAACGCCATGCCATACGGTTTATATCAGCAGATGTGAGTTCTGCGCCTGTGCTTTTATCTTCGTATTCATCTTCACCAATACCAGGTGCTGGACGTACATCAGGGTTTTCGGCAGGAATAGAAGTTGCTGGGTGAGTGTGAGTATTAGATACCATCTTCGCAATCCTCTTGTGGTTTAGTTGGTTGTGCTGGTTCGGGTTTACGCATGAAGTCAATAATTGCCATTGCTGTCGCGGCGGAGGCAATGGCTAGAATAGGAAGTTGTAGCCAAGCTGCGGCAACGAATCCAAGGATGAAATAAGGAATGTAGATATTTTTCATCATGATTTTCATTAATACCGCAAAACCAACCGCAGGCATGATGCCTCCTGCAACGCCTAAACCATCAATCAGTTGTTGAGGTAGCATTTGCACCATGGTACCCGCATGTTCAGCGCCAAAGTACACAGGTAAGAATGCACATAAGAAATAGAAAGATCCAAGCACTAATAATGCTAAATAGTTAACGGTTTCAATTCCTTTGGTATCTGCATTTTCTGCCATTTGGTCACATTTTGACATCACGGCTGACATTGCTGAGAACAGTAAGGTGATCCCCATTTGTACGGCAACAGCGAAAGGCACCGCTACACCAACTGCTACATTAGGTTCAACCTTTGTTGTAATGGCAAAAGCGGTACCTACGATAGTGCCAATAATGACATTAGGGGGTTGTGCGCCTGCTAGTGGAGCTAATCCCATCCAAATCAGTTCTAAAGTACCGCCAACTAAAATACCAGTTTGAAGATCGCCAAGTATCAGTCCGACAAGTGGCCCGAGAACAACGGGACGGTGGAAATGTGTTAAGCCATTAAATAAATCTAGCCCTGCGAAAAAGGCGAGAATACCGAGTAGTACTGCTTGTAGAAATCCTATTTCCATGACGTTATCCTTTTACAGTAGAGTAAAAATATCCGTTGCCGTTTCTGTTGGAACACCTTGGATATAACATGCAATTTGATGATCTTTAAGGTAATGAAAAGCGGCGATATCATCGTTATCAACCGAGACTGTTTTCGCTATTTGATTTTTATTGGCACAATAATGCATATTGCCAACATTAATCGCAGTAATGGGTACACCACCTTCAATAAGGTACTGAAAATCTGTTGGTGTTTTACAAACAAGTAAAATTCTTTGCTTATCGTTAGCTTTATGAATGGTTTCAATTGTTTTTTGAAGGGTCCAGAATCGAATACTGATACCGTCAGCAATAACCATCTCCATTAGATTTTGCTGTATTTCATCATTGGCAACCTCATCATTGGCAACAACGACAATATTTACGTCAGCGAATCCAACCCATTGCACACCTACTTGACCATGAACTAAACGCTCATCGATACGACTTAACACTATATTTGACATATATAGACCTCTGTTGTTTGGTTTTCATTTGTTTTCTTATTTTTATAAAAACATGTTTTTCGATCGTTTTTTGTATTTTACATCACAGTTTGAAGTAATTCGAAAATATACACCTTTCGTTTTGTTGTTTTTGTGCTTTTGCTTTTGATGTGTGTCACTAAATAAATAAAGCATCAGGAACTTGATGAATATGAATGTTAATTGAGCAGGTGTGGTTATGATGTGAGCAGATGAAGCTGTTTGATTTTGTTATATGCGGTATTCTATGACGAGGATTTACCAATAAAAAAGGATACACAGTGGAATTAGTTACAGTGAATGCGAGCAATCTAGCGATCTATTTAAATTTAACTCAAGCTTATGAAGCTGAATTTTCACCGTTAACAAAAAAAATGCCTGATGATGAGGGTAAGTTTGCTTTAGACACTTCAATTGAGGGTAATGTCACTGGTTATTTATTGTATATCGAAGGTAAACCCGCAGGATTAGCTGCTATTGCTAACGAGAGTGTTGATCATTACGAAGTGTGTGATTTTTACGTTGTACCCGTATTTCGTAAGAACAAAGCTGGTCAACGTTTTGCCCATACGCTATTTGATATGATGCCGGGTCTATGGCAAAGCAAGCAGATTGCAGGCGCTGATCACGCGATTGCATTTTGGCGACGTGCGATTGGCAGTTACACCAATGAAGTATTTGTTGAAGACATTTATCACGATGAATACTGGGGTGATGTCACCCGCCAATGTTTTAAAACCACCGCTTAATTCGCAGTTGCTTAAATAGTAATATATTAAATAAAACCCCTATTATTTATTCAATGATAGGGGTTTTATTTTAGCTGAGATATTTTAAACCGATGAGCGTTATTTAAGATTAAACAGATTAAAGGACAGCCATAACTTTGCACATCAACTATGAGTAACTACACTTAAGCTTCAAGTTGCTTATGGTGAAACGAATGACAATCTCAAGACGCAAATTGATCGAGCCTCAAATTACGCCTTTTTATCATGTGATTAATCGTTGTGTACGTCGTGCATATTTGTGTGGGGATGATCCGTATAATGGTAAAAACTATCAACACCGTCGCGGTTGGATAGTAAATAAAATCAAACAATTAGCCGCTGTGTTTTGTATTGATGTGTGTGCTTATGCTGTGATGAGTAACCATTATCATTTAGTGCTAAGAATAGATACCGAGCAACAACAAAAGTTAACCCCGGAAGCGGTGATATCGCGTTGGTTACAGTTATTTAATGGTCATCCTATCGCGGTCGATTTTTTAAAAGAGGGTCAAATAGCCGCAGATAAACAACAAGCACTATCAACATTAGTGACTGAATGGCAGCAACGATTAGGCAGTATTAGCTGGTTTATGCGCTGTCTTAATGAAGAAATCGCGCGAAAAGCCAATAAAGAAGATCAATGTAAAGGTGCATTTTGGGAAGGGCGGTTTAAGTCTCAGGCACTACTGGATGAGCAAGCGTTATTATCTTGCATGATGTACGTTGACTTAAATCCTATTAGAGCAGGCATTACACCGTCACTAGATCAATCAGATTTTACCTCTATTCAACAACGTATTCGTGAACATCATCAAACGAAAATACCTACACAACAATCATCATCAAATACCTCTCGTTTTCAATTATTACCCTTTGTTAGTGCTGAACATCAAGCTAAAAAAGCGGGAATAAACTTTGCTTTTGTCGATTATCTTGAACTGATTGACTGGACTGGTCGGTGTATTCGAAATGATAAAAAAGGTTTTATTGCACCTAATCAGCCAAAGATTTTACAGAAAATGGGAATAACACCGGATGCTTGGCTTGAGCACAGTGAACAATTTATGGAACATTACGCCAATGTAAGCGGTAAATGGTCCCGAATGTGTGCATTTAAACAACATGCAGGTGGGCATTGGTGTAAAGGGAAATCAGCGAGTCATCAGTTACATCCTAGTTAAATACTTTTTATAATCGAAAGAAAATACTGCAATAACCGTCAGGATTGTGGGTTCTGTCGATCCTGAAATATGGTAACAGAATCGATTTAACGAAGAATTATAAATAATGAGCTGTAAATTTTAGATTTGAGAGATTATTGCTGGTGGAATGGTTTGCTTTTTGAGGACTCTATTTAAGGGTTAAAACATTTGGCTGTCCAAGATGTTCTAAGATGTTCTCTTGCCGTCAGTTGTACCGCTAGAAATATTTGGCTGTCCAAAATGTTTTGTCTCCAAAATGTTTTGTCTAAGATGTTTATTATAAACTCTGAAAACCACGCATAAAAAAGGCTAGATATAAAATACCTAGCCTTTAAATTTATGGTTATATCATTCAGTGATGATTATAACGCAGTCTCTAAAATTTTGCGGCTGTCTGCAATAGTCAGTTTGCCGTGTTCACCGAGTGCTGTTCTTCCGTGTTTCTCAAGGCTAGCAACTAATACATCAATATCAGCAGTGCCTAGTTCAACATCAGCCAGTGACGTTGGAACGTCCATTTCTTTAAAGAAAGCAATTGTGCGTGCGATTGCTGCATCAATACGCTCGTCAGTTGTGCCGGTAGTAATACCAAATACGCGTTCTGCATATTGAACTAATTTTGCTTGTTTCTCTTTACGACACACTTGCATTACCGCAGGTAGCACGATGCTTAATGTACGGGCATGATCGATACTGTAGTTACCAGTAAGTTCATGGCCAATCATATGTGTAGCCCAATCTTGTGGAACACCCACACCAATTAAGCCATTCAACGCTTGAGTTGCAGACCACATGATATTGGCACGAACCGCGATATCATCTGGAGTTGCTAGTGCTTTCGGGCCTTCTTCGATAAGCGTTAGCAATAGACCTTCAGCAAAACGATCTTGGACTTTAGCATTCACAGGGAAAGTTAAGTATTGCTCCATGGTGTGAACAAAAGCATCCACAACACCATTAGACACTTGGCGAGGAGATAGGCTTAATGTAGTTTGTGGATCTAAGATAGCAAACGTAGGCTTCACTAATGCTGAGCCAAAGAACAGCTTATCGTGACCACGAGAAACCACGGCACCACCGTTAGTTTCAGAGCCTGTTGCTGGTAATGTTAATACACAACCGATAGGTAGCGCAGCTGTTACTGGTGCTTGGTCATGTAAAATTTCCCATGGATCAGCGCCTTCATAACATGCAGCAGCGGCAATGAATTTGGTGCCATCAACCACAGAACCACCACCCACTGCTAATAGGAAGTCATAGCCTTCTGCTTTCACTTTAGCAACAGCTTGCATTAGAGTGTCATATTGTGGGTTTGGCTCGATGCCTGAAAACTCACTCCAATTAAAACCAGTTAGCGCAGCAGAAACTTGCTCATAGACACCGTTACTTTTAATTGAGCCGCCACCGTAGATGACTAAGATCTTCTTATCTTTCGGAATATCATTGGCAATTTCAGCAATTTGACCTTCACCAAAATGAATTTTTGTAGGGCTTTGATACGTAAATTTGTCCATTTTATTTTCCTTAGAACAGCAAACTGAGCTGATTATTATAATGATTTTAGTTATCAGATACTGAGTATCTTAGATGTCTCCAGTCTAGGGGATAATACGGTTTTACTTAATACATAATTCTCTTTAATGCTTGCCTATTCCTCTTTTGTTACTGCTATTAATAGTGAATATCTGCTAAGGTGATGAAAATAAATTCGTGGGTAGGTAATCATGAAAAGTGAAAGCATTGCAAAGATGGCTGAACCTCAATCCGCCGTTATACCCTCATCTATAATAACTTTAGCCTATTCGTTATGTGAGTATTATGGGTTAGCGCACCAATCTGCTCGCGTGGATACCAATCTTGCTGGAGTACGGTTATTTAGGATTGATAGTTATCATAAATATAGTCCGCAAATGTATGAGCAAGGTATTGTTATTATTCTTCAAGGCCACAAAACAGGCCATTTAAATCAACATCAATTTAATTATGATCCACAGCGATGTTTATTAGTTACCACACCTTATCCCATTGTTTGTGAAACCTTTGCCTCTCAACAGCAACCATTGATTGGAATTAATATTGATTTTGATCTAACCGTTATTCGCCAGTTAGTCACCATGATTGAATCTGACCAACAACATCAATTTAATTATGAGGGCAGTTGTGGTGTGGCGACCGCAAAGATGACAGAACGTATGTATCGTAGTGTCGAGCAATTATTAGAAGTATTGCACGATCCTCTTGATGCGATGGTTGTGGGCCCATCACTGATTCGACAGTTATTTTATTATTTACTGCAAGGCGATCAGGGGTATTTATTAGCGCAATATTGTGAACAGGATAGTGCGTTAGCTAAAATTTCATCAGTAATTGATTATGTACAATTACATTATGATACTAAATTACAAGTGCATGAGTTAGCGGCAATGGCGGGTATGAGTGTGTCTGTTTTTCATAAAGTGTTTAAACAGGTCGTGACTGATCCACCGTTGCAATATATTAAGAAAATACGATTAAATAATGCCAAGACGTTAATCTTACAACAAGGTATGGCTGCTAATATTGCAGCGGGGCTGGTGGGGTATGAGAGCCCCGCGCAGTTTAGCCGTGAATTTAAACGCTATTTTGGTTTGCCGCCAAGTAAAATTCATGAAAATGCAGGATTTATTCGGTAGTATATCTAAATGGTATCGCTGATATGCAATCATGATAATTTATTTATAATATAATGTTTTATTAGCGTACTATTTATCAATGATAAGACAACAAGAATAAGGAAAACAATGTCTGCTTCTCAAAAAAAAGTGCTAATTTTATTTGCTCATCCGTCGCAAAATCGTTCTGAAATCAATGTACCGTTATTTAATGCATCTAAAGGTTTTGATCACGTTACTACCGTGGATTTATATGCTGAGTATCCCAATTTTCGTATTGATATCGATAAAGAGCAGCGACGGTTACGCGATCATGATGTGATTGTATTTATGTTCCCATTGTATTGGTATTCCACGCCGTCGTTATTAAAAGAATGGCAAGATTTAGTACTGGAATATGGTTTTGCTTATGGCAGTGAAGGAAAAGCGTTAGTGGGTAAAAAATTCCTATGTGCACTGACGGCTGGTGGCTCTGAATCAAGTTATCGTAAAGAAGGTTTCAATCACTTTACAATTCGCCAGTTATTACAGCCATTAGAGCAAATGACAGAATTAACGGGAATGGAGTTTTTAGCGCCGTTTGCTTTATTTGGTGCAGGCACCGCTACGGAAGAACAACGTATTACCAAACACTTAACCAATTGGCGTCGCGTGTTAGTCGCAATAGCAGAGAATAAGCTCGATTATGACGTAGCGAGTAAATTATCAAAATTAAATCATAGTCTTGATCTTGTGATCACGGAGTAGCCATGACAGGAATATTTTTACAGGCATTTATCTATTTAGTCGCAGCCGTGATTGCGGTGCCGATTGCAAAACGCTTTGGGCTTGGTTCTGTTTTGGGCTATTTAATTGCTGGTGTCGTTATTGGCCCTGTTATTGGATTAGTTGGCAGTGAAACTACCACTATTCAGCACTTTGCTGAGTTTGGGGTAGTGATGATGTTATTTATTGTTGGTCTAGAACTTGAACCAAAAATGTTGTGGGGAATGCGCCATCGTTTATTGGGGCTAGGTGGCTTACAAGTTGTGCTGACTGCGGCTGTCGTAATGGGGATTGCCAGTGCGTTAGGACTTGGTTGGACGTATGCCTTGGCAATTGGTTTGATTTTTTCATTGTCATCAACCGCGATTGTACTGCAAACCTTTAATGAAAAAGGGCTAAGTAAAACCGAAGGCGGAAAAAGTGCGTTTTCAGTATTACTGTTTCAAGATATCGCCGTCATTCCGATGCTGGCATTAATTCCTCTATTGGCATTGCCTGAATTAGTTGAAAAAGCACAATCAACCATGGCGACCGCTGCCGAGCATCATGAAGAACTAAGTTTAGTTGCAGGTTTGCCTGGATGGGGATATGCCATTGTGGTGATCCTTGCCATTGCGGGAGTTGTTGTTGGTGGGCATTATCTTAGCCGACCATTATTCCGCTTTGTTGCTGCATCTGGTTTGCGTGAGATTTTCACTGCTACCGCATTAATGTTGGTGATTGGTATTGCTACATTAATGAGTTTAATTGGATTATCGCCGGCGCTGGGAACGTTCCTTGCGGGGGTGGTATTGGCAAACAGTGAATTCCGCCACGAGTTAGAATCAAATATTGAACCGTTTAAAGGCTTATTGCTGGGGCTATTCTTTATTACTGTTGGCGCTGGCATTAACTTTAGCATTTTGTTTGATCAGTTTGGCACCATTATTGGATTAACTCTTGGTGTAATGCTGATTAAAGCGTTGGTATTACTAATATTAGCGTTTGTTTTTAAAGTGAAAGGCAGTGATAGATGGCTATTTGCGCTTAGTTTGGCACAAGCGGGTGAATTTGGGTTTGTATTATTGAACTACACCGTCCAAAACAATGTATTACCCGCTGAATTGGGTCAAACATTATCGTTGGTTGTTGCATTGTCGATGTTCTTAACCCCAGGGTTATTTATATTATTTGATAAAGTCATTTTACCTCGATTTAGTGCGGCTAAAAATGAACGTGAAGCGGATGAGATTGATGAACAAGGGAAAGTTATCATCGCAGGTATTGGTCGTTTTGGTCAGATTGTGAATCGCTTATTGACTTCAAATGGCATGCAAACTGTGGTACTCGATCACTCTGTGACTCAAATTGATAATATGCGTCAAATTGATATAAAAAGTTTCTTTGGTGATGCGACTCGCCATGATTTATTGCATACCGCTGGTATTGAAGATGCCAAAGTATTTGTGGTGGCGATTGATGATCAAGAACGTGCTACCGAGTTAGTGCATTATATTAAGCAGACTTATCCACATGTTCGTGTGTTAGCGCGTGCTTATGATAGAGGGCATCATTATTCATTACGTTGCGCAGGTGCTGATTATGTGATCAGTGAAACCTACCGTTCAGCGTTAGCGATGGGTGCACAGGCTTTGAAAGAGTTAGGCGTACATCCATTTAGAGCTGAACAACAAAAAGAAATGTTTGTTGAAACGGAAGCGAAGAGTAAAGAATTGTTGTATCAAACATGGCGCGATAATACGGAAGAAGATCGCTTTAATACCTCTTATGTCGAATTGTTCAGACAACTAGAGCAAACGTTAGGTGAGGCCATGAAACAAGAGCGTACTGATAAACACACTAAATCCGAACGTGGTTGGACACCGCCTTCGAAGAACTTTATTGAAGAAGCAGAACAAATGCAGGCGAATAAGAATAACTAACCGTTGAGTGACTTATTCTTGAGTTAAAAGAGTAACTGCAATTGAGTTAATAAGACGCTAACTGTTTAATCAGTAGCGTCTTTTTTTATATTATTGAAATTATATCTGTGTAGCATTTGCATACAATTTCTAAATAACGGCTTAAATATATTTATGTTATTGTCAATTGTAAAAGCTTATATCGAGCTTTATTTGAATATTGGTAATAGGTGAAATGTTTAAAAAGAATCTACTTGCATCGCTTCTACTTAGCTCTTTCGTCGCTCAACCAGCTCTCGCTGATACAACATTGAATATTTACAATTGGTCTGAATATTTACCAACAGAACTATTGACGCAATTTACGAAAGAAACCGATATAAAGGTTAACTATTCAACGTTTGAAAGTAATGAAACGATGTATACCAAGATCAAAATGATCAATGGTAAAGGGTATGATTTGGTTTTCCCATCTACTTATTATGTGTCTAAAATGGCCGATGAAGGCTTATTAGCGAAACTTGACCATAGTAAGATCACCGCGTTTTCTAAACTAGACAGCACGATTTTAAATCAACCATTTGATCCCAATAATCAGTATTCTATTCCTTATGTTTGGGGCAGTACCGCTTTAGGTTATGACAGTGATCACATTGATAGTAAACAAATCACTCACTGGAAAGATCTGTGGAAACCTGAGTTTAAAGGTAATGTGTTATTAACTGACGATCCACGCGATGTGTTTGGCATGGCATTGATTATGAACGGTCATAGTGTTAATAGCCGTGATGAAGCTGAAATTAAACAAGCTTACGAAACGCTGAAAACCTTAATTCCAAATGTCGCAGTGTTTAATTCAGATGCGCCACACATTCCTTATATTGCTGGTGAAGTATCAGTAGGAATGCAATGGAACGGCACTGCGGTACGTGCTGAAAATGAAAATCCAGCACTTAAATTTGCTTATCCTCAAGAAGGTACTATTTTCTGGATGGATAACATGGTGATCCCTGCGGCGAGTGAGCATAAAGATGCCGCTTACCAATTCATTAATTTCTTATTAAAGCCTGAGAACCAAGCTAAAATTATCACAGAAATTGGCTATGCTGCGCCTAATTTAGAAGCATTAAATAATCTTCCTGACAATATTCGTCAGAGTGAGATTATCTTCCCACCGAAAGCGATTAAGCAAAAAGGTCAATTTTTAGCGGATGTTGGTGACGCAACGGCACTCTACCAGCGTTACTGGATGGAGTTAAAGAAATAATGAAAGTTATCTACACTGAAAAACAACGTTTGCACCATGTACGTTTTGAATTTTTAAATGGTGAAGCAACCCCGTGTTTTGAAAAACCCGAACGTGCTGACATGGTGCTGAATGCGCTAAATAACCACGGTGGTTTTATGATGGTTGAGCCTAATAGTTATGGTGATGCGCCGCTGCGTTGGGTTCATACCGATGATTATGTTGATTTTCTTGCAAGTTGCTGGGATCAGTGGGTAGAAACCTTTGGTGATGTGCATGATGCCTCGCCATATTGTTTTGCGCCAGCACGTCATTTGCGTAATCGTATTCCTAAAGATATTGAAGGCCGCTTAGGGTATTACAGCTTTGATATGACTGCGGCTATTACTGCTGGTTCTTGGAAAGCGATTGTTGCAGCGACAGAATGTGCCTTAACAGGGGTAGATTTAATTAAACAAGGCGAGCATGCCGCGTTTGCATTATGTCGTCCACCGGGTCACCATGCTGCCCCTGATTTAATGGGTGGTTATTGTTATGCCAATAATGCAGCAATTGCAGCTGAAAGCTTTGTTCGTCAAGGTGCTAAGCGAGTTGCTGTATTAGATATTGATTACCACCACGGTAATGGTACGCAAAGTATTTTCTATAATCGTAGTGACGTATTGTTTACGTCTATTCATGGTGATCCCGATTATGATTATCCGCATTATTTAGGCTTTGCTGATGAAGAAGGTGAAGGTGAAGGATTAGGCTTTAATCTTAACTTGCCATTACCACTGCACACGACTGATTGGTCAGTGTATGAGCCAGTATTAGCACAAGCATTGGCTCGTATTGCAGAATATAAGCCTGAAGCGTTAGTGATTTCATTAGGCATGGACACCTTTGCCGATGATCCTATCAGTTACTTTAAATTGATGCGTAATGATTATCAAAATATTGGCTGGATGATTGGCTTATTAAATATTCCAACACTATTTGTTTTTGAAGGTGGTTATGCGGTAGATGATTTAGGTCATAACACCGTCGCGGTCCTTGATGGATTTAATAAAGCACTGGTTTAAGATTGTTGTAATAGAAAAATCATGCGGTATGAAAAAGCGATAGCCTAATGGTTATCGCTTTTTTATTTATAAAACAACCCCCATATAAACGCATAATTCACGCTTAATACGATTGTATTCGCTCGATATGACTTTTTGAGCTTGATAATCAGTACCTTCACTGGTTGCTATATCGTTTTCTTCAATTTCTAAAAAAGGCAATTCAGTGCTATTAGTGAGTAAATAAAGAGCGCGATGACCATCAATTTTATAATTTAAATCAAAGGCAACGATTGTTTCCATATTGATATAAATATTATTAATTTGGAGTGCTTTTTTCATCAAAAATATCCTATGTAATAAGTGTTAAGTCACATATTAGCAGTGGCTAAAAAGAGCATATGCCGAGTTTTAATCTTTGTATGTATGAAGTTATGCAATGAAAGATTTTATTATTCGTTAACAGCAATCGCTTGAATAGAATCTTTTTTATGTCGTTTTCTTTCTACTTTGGCAAGCCATAATAATGGGGCAATGATCATTATCGTGCCCACTAAAGTTGTTATATCTGGCACTTCGTTAAACAATAAATAACCCACGATCACAGCACCAATTAAACCACTGTATTCAGCACTGGCGATTTTATTACTTTCCGCTGCTCGATAGGCTACCACGCATGTTGCGGCATACACCAAAATTAATGCACTAGAGCCTGAAGCAGTAATCAGTGGTGACCAATCCCATGGTTTATTTTCCCACAATGCTAATGCGAGTGATGCAGGCATACCTATTAAGTTTGTGAGTAATAATGTTTGGGCAACGCTTTGTTGGGTGGGCAGTTTGCGGATAAAAAGGTTGTTCACTGCAATTGTAAATGCAACCACGAGTGCCGCTAATGCTGCCCAGCTAATGTCTGTTGGGCGCACAATGACTAATACGCCAGCAAAACCAATGATCCCAGCAGCAATAGAATAACGACTGAGTTTTTCACCGTAAACCATGACAGCTAACGGAAGCATGATCAAGGGGGCTGCATAGAAGATAGCATTGGCTGTCGCTAGCGGTAGTGTATTTAATGAAATAACCATAAATATTGCACCTAATAACCACACATGAGCGCGTACACAATGCCATTTTAAACCAACTAAAAAGCTCTGTTTGGTCGCTCGTAAGCAAAAGGGGAGCAAGATTATTACCGCTGATAATTGACGGAAAAATACAAATTGGAATACTGCGGCATCTTTACCCATAGTTTTTATTAGTGCATCAGAAAATACAGCAACCAAATTACCAATAATTAAAATGGTCATAGCAAAGCCAACAGAACGTTTTTTCATTGTATCTACCGAAAGAAAGAGGGTGAATGGTAGTGCTGATTGAGGTTAAGCAACGCAAACAACAGCATTAAGAAGCCTGTATATTATGATGAATTTCACATTATGTATAATAATATAACATGTGTCCTATCGGTATTTTTTATGCTTAAAAGATATCACCAAGGAATAATATTACCGTTATAACTTAAAAATTGCCCCGTTTCTTGTGGTGTGAGTATAGCCAATAAATTTAATAAGCATTGCGCAGTATAAGTGGGCGTAAATAATTTATGTGGCGCAACATTACGTTGAAAGGGTTCTGATAGTGCGCTTGCGGTTGTACCTGGATGAAAAGCAATCACACAACAATGGGGAAGTTTGGTTTGCCATTCAATACTAATAGTTTTGATGGCCATATTAAGTGCAGCTTTTGAGCTACGATAACTGATCCAGCCACCTAATTTATTATCTTCAATGCTGCCGACCTTCGCTGAAATAGTTACAAAATAACTGCGTGGTGAAGTTCTTAGTGAAGTCATAAAATGTTTAGCAATTAATAAGCTTGGCAGGGTATTGATTTGAATGTTAGTTTGGAAAAAAGCTACATCAAATTGTTGAATAGACTTTTCAGGCTGATGTTCCGCAGTGTGAAGCATACCGGCAGCATTGATCACGACATCAAGTTGAGGTAGTTGTTTTGCAAGTGCTGCTATCTGGTTTTCAAGGCTAATATCAAGATGATGCCAATGTAGCTGTGGATGTTGATATTGTGGCTGGTGGCGAAAAAATGTCGTATGGATGTTTGCATGGGGTTTAATGATTAATAACTGTTGGATAATCGCTAATCCAATGCCTCCCGTTCCTCCAATAATTAATATGTTCATAAAATCTTCCTTGAAATAGTAACGTTATTATTCGCCAATACTGTAACAATGGCTGTTAAATTGAATTATAGCGAGCCGTTCATAACATTAATTATGTGTTTAAATAGTCAATATTTAATTATCAGGATAATAATCACCCACTTAAATTCCTTTTTGGAATAAGTGCTTTACAGAAAACTCTGACCGCTATAATATACGCCGCATGGAGAGATGGCTGAGCGGTTGAAAGCACTGGTCTTGAAAACCAGCATACGTTTATAGCGTATCTAGGGTTCAAATCCCTATCTCTCCGCCAAATTTTTAAAAAGCCAACATTTAAATGTTGGCTTTTTTTCGTCTAAGTAAAAGTAGCAATATATTTAATTGGTGCAATAAAAGCGGGTTCAAATCCTCTAATGCCTAAATCAGCTCCGCCAAATTTAAGAAAGCCGTTAAGAATTTAGCGTTTTTTCGTCTGAATAAAATAATGATGTATTTAATTGGTGCAATAAAGCAGGTTCAAATCCTCTACTGCCCAAATCAGCTCCGCCAAACATTGAAAAGCCACTATTTATAACGGCTTTTTTTCGTCTAAGTAAAAGTAGCAATATATTTAATTGGTGCAATAAAAGCGGGTTCAAATCCTCTAATGCCTAAATCAGTGTTTTTCCGTTATACCTTACAGTGAAATTATACGTGATAGGGGAGCGATTATCAGTATGTTGTAGAATAACCTCGTTGATGATAACGAGGCTTTTATATATCTACCATCGAGACGGAAAAATGTTGAAGGTTAGGTGTTTTTTGATGGTGATTGAGAACATTAAACAGCTAACGCATTATGCACATTGATGTTGTATTTTATAATATGTGATATAAATAATAACCGTTCAACTTTTAAATCAGTTAAGTGATGTAAATCATATTCTGATGAATATTGTTGATTAAGATCTAATAAATTAAATTGGTCATCAATAATTATTTCTTTTTTTAATGATTTCATTATTAATGAATGACAATAATCTTGAGGTGAATCTTCAATTGATATTTTTTTTATTATTTCATCAATCGATATTATATTTCTATATTCAAAAAAATCAAATAATTGATCTTCAATGATGCTGGCTAATTTTTCAGTATCAATATGGCTATTCTTTAATATTTTATTATATTCAACAGTAACTCTAACTTTTGGGCTGGAAACTGATTTTTCCTTTAGAACAATATCAAGAATACAAGCTGTATTATATTTTTGAAACCAGGAGCGAATTCTTTTTTCAACATCAGATTTATAAAGGAAT
Organism: Photobacterium iliopiscarium; assembly: GCF_003026395.1. Classification (GTDB taxonomy): domain Bacteria; phylum Pseudomonadota; class Gammaproteobacteria; order Enterobacterales; family Vibrionaceae; genus Photobacterium; species Photobacterium iliopiscarium. The sequence goes on from NZ_PYOO01000001.1 coordinate 815,869, forward strand.
GGTTTTATCCATGCTTTATTTAATGATATTGAAAGTGATTTTGCAGAACTAAGCATGTAATTAGTATCCTAAAATAGACGAAGCATGATTACATCACTATGTGGAATTTAATTTCATGATAAGCATCACATTGCAGCTATGAATAATCACTAATTATTAGAATTATCAGTAATATTATTTTCCAAAAAAAAGAGGCTTATTAGGCCTCTTTTTTTATTGGTTATTTATTATTCTTTTTTCTTAATAAAAGTATTCCAAATAAGGAGATTAATCCCATTACACCAGTTGAACCACCGGAATGTTTATTTTTCTCCGTATCTTTTACTGTATCTTTGACCTGTTCTTTAATTTTTAAATCTATGACTGCGGGATCGTGATCCGATGCGCGGTAGATATCTTTATAACGAGGAGAACACGTGTATTTATTGCAATTGTTTTTATCTGCATATTCTAATAACGTAGTTTCGCCAGCATTAATATTCCAATCTGTAGCATCGACAACCTTACTTTTTAGATCTGGTGATAATAGAATATAATCTAACGTACCAATATTATTTTGATATGAAAAGCTGTATGAATCTGGATGTAATTGACGGATGATATTGGTATAGCCATAATTTTTATTGATGACTTTCCCTTCTGGTCCATATAATGGTGTACCTGTCTTTTCATCTCCACCAATATAAGTATATGCTGCGGCTTTAATAATATGATCTTTAGGTACATTATCTCTATTAGTTAATACGATGACGGGATCTTCATTTGCGTATGAATTTAAATCGCCAATGATAATTTTTGAACCGGAAATTTTAGCTAATGCTTCACCTAAATGTTCAGCAGCAGCAACCCGTAAATTTTCACATGAGCCTTGTTTATCTGCATCAAGCTGTTTACCTGTGTTTACATCTTCCCAGCAAGTAGAACCCTTTGATTTAAAATGGTTAACAGAGATTGTTAATGTTTTATCAGTGCCATTGATTTTAAAGGTTGGAGCAATGGTATCACGTTGATGATTAATGCCACTTTCGTTTCTTTGCTTACGTTTTTCATCAGTATACTTAACTGCAGGCGCATGTTGCTCTGGCATTTTTATTATACGGTATTGCTCTAATGTTACTTTACTTGGTTTGTAAATCACTTGGCTTGAAATAGCATCACTACCAACAAATTTTTCACCATTATTGGGTTTTACATACTTGTAATGTTCAGCTGGATCTTTTATTCGATCATTAATTTTAGTAACTAAATCGTAAACGGCTGAATCTGATTTAAAACCATTATTTTCAATTTCCATTAAACCGACAATATCAGCGTTAATACGTACAATGGCTTTAGAGATTTTAGTGCTTTGTAGATCAAATTCCTCTTGTGTTATTGCGCCACGGTTTTGTTTTAATGGATTTTGAGTTTCATGTGTAAATGGAGAATTAAAGTAATTAAGAACATTAAAACTAGCGATTCGTAAATCTCCGCCTTCTTTTAATACTGGCGCGTTAGTTCTATCATTTGTATGAATAAATGTCTTTGTATCAGCTTCATTGGTGACATAGAAACGATAATCGCCATACGAATAACCTATTACACCTTCTAAGCCATCAACAACATCACCAATACGAATATAATTATCAGTTGTTCCGGTGCCGTTATCTGCACCAAAGGTTGGATACCAAGGAATATCACCGTTTGGTGCTTTGGTAAAAGATTCAATAACTAATAAATCATTGGATTGTTTTGCATGAGAGGTTGTTGGCGCATGGGTTTGATTAGGGTGTATGTTGACAGTTCCATGTGAAAGTAACATATTGCTACGGTATGAATTAAAATCAAAACCATAATTTTTTGTGACGTTTAGATCTGAATTCTCATTAATATGTACTAACATTCCTTCGTAACGTTCTAAGTCAAATTTATTGACATCATCAAATGTTAAAACAGTAATTGGTGGTAATGGGTTATCATTCGTTAATATTTCAATTCTTTTGACATTAATTAATTTAGTCCACTTAAAATCTTCACTAACATTTGCAATGACGTTAACTTCTTGTCCAATTTTTAAGTTATTTATATCGGTTGTTTGAACAAAAATACCATCAGAGGTATTAGGGTTATTATCTGTCGCGGCTTGCATGAAAAAGCCTTGTTTTAGATCTTTACCTAAATTATGTTGCTGAATAGCTGTAATAATTCCGTTTACTTGATATTGTTGAGTCGATACATGTTTATTTAGGGTAATAGGAGTGTATTCGCCTTCACCTTGAATACCTTGAATGGTTAATGTTTTTATTTCATTTTGGTCTTGATTATCAGCGGCATATAGTTGAAAACTAAATGATGAAATGGTGGCGCCAATAACAATAGCTAGAATGTTTTTTTTCATGAGTTATTTTCCATGTGTATAACAATATACGAATTATCATTCAATGAATTAAAATAGAGGGAGTGCTTTAAAACCAATAATATGCTTTTAAATAGCCTAATGTGCCTGTATTACCCCCCATAGCAGCTTCAGCAACGAGTTTTACATTTTTGGCATACATATATTGTGTACCGATAACAACATGTTGGTCATCTTTGTCGTTATTATCATCATTGTAAACATTACCTACAACATAACCCGTTAATTGGCTTGTAATGTCGTAAGAACCCGATAATACATAGGTCATGCTATTTTTGTTTACACCATCACGGTCGGAATAAGAGGTGAATCCACCAATAGCAAATTTGTTAATTTTATATTTGCCGTGTAATGAATATAATTCGCCACGATTATGTACTGTTTCAGCAGCAGCAATAATGGTGAGGTTGTTAGTAAAATAGCCAGCATAGCCATTTATAACTTCACCTTCTCGGGAATCAGTGACGTACGATCCTTTTTTCCCTAAAAATATACCATTTTCGTCATAGATTGATTGAGCATCTTGTTCAAAATCCCAACCTTTTGCGGAATAAGAAATTCCAACTTTTAAAGCACCAAATTCACCACGGTATTTAATGGTATTATCTTGATCTCCCGCTTCTGATACTTCATCGGCAAGTTGATTTGAGAAATCACCAAAAGCATCATAATGGTCATAAGCAGTGTCTGTTCGTCCAAATTCTACTGTTTGTTTATCTGTTAAGAAATATCCGACATAAGCTTTATCAATGACTAATCTGAAATTATTTTCATAAGTCCAATCAGTGCGTTCAGCATCAATTTCTAATTTGGCATAAAATTTATTGGTTTGTCCTTTTATACCAATAGTTCCAAAGGAGTCATCAACATAAGATTTTGATTTGTCGCCAAAAGGGGATTTGTCTCTTTTAGTGACAATTGTGCCGCCAATTTCAGCACCGCCATAAATATCTAATCTATCGCCATTATCTTTTTTATAAATAGTAGCAGATTGAGCGAAACCACTCATAAGGAGCGATGAAATAGCAATGGCCAATATTTCTTTTTTCATTTGATTTACTCACAGATTAACTTCTGTACGTAAAATACGCCTTAGGAATAACTTTGTTATAACTATTAATGTCATCAAATTCATATTTAGAATAGAAGTGTGATACGTGATGAAGCAAACGTTTGCTTTTTGATTTAAATTTGGAGCAAGATCAAAATTTTAATTTATAGTATTTAAATGGTTATACGTTTTAGGTCTGAGGGAGTAATAACAATATTGAGGGATAGCGTTATGTGGTTTTATTAATGGATTATACTTTGTGTTGTTTCGATATTACCATGAGCTTGAATAACTATCCCTTGAGATTGGTTACAGCCACTGATTGCTATAGATAGTAATATTAAGACTGCGATGTTTTTTATGATGATCATTAATAAATCTAGAATGAGTAATTATATGGTTAAGTTTACCTGCATCATTAATAAGTAACAAGGATGTAAAAAATAACCACTATATTGTGTGAATGATATTTTAGGATTGTTTTATCTGTCGATTTTTATGTAATTATAACGGGTAATTGTTTATTTTTACGCTGGATTGATGAAGAATAAATCAGTTGATGCTTTTTTTTATATTATTACTTTACAGATAATAAACTCAACTATATGATGCGCTGCATTGGAGAGATGGCTGAGCGGTTGAAAGCACTGGTCTTGAAAACCAGCATACGTTTATAGCGTATCTAGGGTTCAAATCCCTATCTCTCCGCCAAATTTAGTTGTTGAGTTTTGACTTAGCAATAAAATAGAAATTAGTGTGCCGACTTAGCTCAGTAGGTAGAGCAACTGACTTGTAATCAGTAGGTCACCAGTTCGACTCCGGTAGTCGGCACCATTAAATTTCGGTGGGATTCCCGAGTGGCCAAAGGGAGCAGATTGTAAA
>NZ_PYOO01000010.1 GCF_003026395.1 Photobacterium iliopiscarium
TACAACGTTGATAGGTCAGGTGTGTAAGTGCTGCGAGGCATTGAGCTAACTGATACTAATTGCCCGTGAGGCTTAACCATACAACACCCAAGGGGTTTTTCTTCTCTAAAGAGAAGAGACGGACTCTACAAACGCTTGAATGCGTGTTGAGAACAACTAGTCAGATTTTTCCCAGATTGCTATTTATTGTCATAAGACAATAAATAAAACAGAATTTGCTTGGCGACCATAGCGTTATGGACCCACCTGATCCCATGCCGAACTCAGTAGTGAAACGTAATAGCGCCGATGGTAGTGTGGGGTCTCCCCATGTGAGAGTAGGACATCGCCAGGCTTAAAATTTTCTTTCACTTTTTTAAAAGTGGAAATAAAAAGATTTAGAATTTGCACTTGCAGATTCATAACAGCTTTGTGTGCTGGTATGGCTCAGTTGGTAGAGCGCACCCTTGGTAAGGGTGAGGTCCCCAGTTCGACTCTGGGTACTAGCACCATTCATTTTTTTAGCAACCATAGCGCAGCGGTACCACCTGATCCCATGCCGAACTCAGAAGTGAAACGTTGTAGCGCCGATGGTAGTGTGGGGTCTCCCCATGTGAGAGTAGGACATTGCTAAATACCTCTTTGAAACCCAGCCATCGGTTGGGTTTTTTCATTTCTAGCTTTTCAATGTTTTTATTCCCCCCTGATTATTCCTCATTATTTTTTATTTATTAAAATCACACCTCAATTTAATATCGATCGAGGTTATGGGATTTTACTTGCACCAATATTGTTTTTTCTATAGCTTTAACTAGATATCTAGACGGCTAAAGCTATTTTGGGGTAAGGAGAAAACCAAAGTGCCAATTAAAATACCGGATCGTTTACCAGCAACAGATATTTTAAGAAGTGAGAATATCTTTGTTATGACTGAAGCACGTGCTGCGAGTCAGGGTATTCGACCATTGAAAGTATTATTACTAAACTTGATGCCAAAGAAGATTGAGACTGAAACCCAGTTTTTACGCTTACTTTCTAATAGCCCATTACAAGTGGATGTTGAGTTATTACGGATTGATAACAGACCGACAAAAAATACTCCTCAGGAACATTTAGATACGTTTTATCGTCAATTTGAAATGGTGAAAGATCGTAATTTTGATGGGTTGATTGTGACGGGAGCGCCACTAGGGTTAGTGCAGTTTGAAGATGTACTGTATTGGGAAGAAATTCAGCTGATCATGAATTGGGCTAAGGATCATGTGACCTCAACATTATTTGTCTGTTGGGCTGCTCAAGCAGGATTGAAGTTGTTGTATGATTTGCCTAAGCGTACACGTAAAGAAAAACTGTCTGGGGTTTATCATCATCGTATTCATGATTGCCATCACCCTGTGTTGCGTGGTTTTGATGATACCTTTTTTGCCCCCCATTCTCGTTATGCTGATTTTTCTGCAGATTATCTAAGTACGCATACTGACCTAGATATTTTAGCGACATCTGATCAAGCAGGGGTTTATTTAGCTGCGACTAAAGATAAGCGTAATGTCTTTGTTACGGGTCATCCTGAATATGATGTAGATACACTCCATCATGAATTTGTTCGTGATAGTGGGCAAGGGATGGAGCCAACGATTCCTGTAAATTACTATCCTAATGATGATGTTAATAGCGTACCTGTTGCGAGTTGGCGTAGTCATGGTCATTTACTTTTTAGTAATTGGCTTAATTATTGTGTTTACCAACAGACACCTTATGATTTGGCGCATTTTTCAGAAGCCAGTTTTACCAAAGATTAATAAAAAGGCCGGCTTAATTAGCTGGCCTTTTTATTATTTATGCGTGAGGCAGAAATTAATGTTTATTCTGTTTTTCCCATAGTTTGGCTTTTTCAATTAATGAGGTAATTGTTGAACCTTGAATCAATATAGAGAAAACTACCACTGAATAAGTCATGACGAGGATTATTTCTCTAACATCAATGTCTTTGGCTGGAATAACGATCACTCCCGCAGGTACCGCCATGGCCATCGCCAGTGCTAAACCACCACGTAACCCCCCCCACGTTAGAATCTTAACTGACATTGGATTATATTGCCGGTAATGGCTAAAGCCAATATAAGGCAGTTTTACGCTTAAATAACGGCTTAGTAATACCAATGGAATTGCAATTGCCATTAATATCCAGTCCTCTTGGTGAAAACTGAATTCAAGCATGGTCATACCAATAAGTAAGAATAATAGACCGTTTAGGAACTCATCAACTAATTCCCAGAAGTGATCAAGGTGCTCTTCACTTTCTTTTGAAAAGCCAATATAGCGCGTCCAGTTGCCGATCATAATGCCAGAGACAACCATGGCGAGTGGGCCTGATACATGGATAATTTCGGCAAAAGCATAACCAGCCGTTGGAATACCAATGGTTAATAATAATTCCATTGAGTGGTCGTTAGTCGAGCAGATAAGGTAATGGAAGATTAAACCTAAAATGAAACCATAAACAATGCCGCCTATCGCTTCTTGTAAGAATAATTGGGTCACGCTTAAGACTGTTGGCGTTTGATTACCAAAAGCGACGGTAAATAGAGTCACGAAGATAACTAAACCAAAACCATCATTAAATAATGACTCACCTTCGATTTGAGTCGAGATTCGGCGAGGGGCGTTCATCTTTTTAACAATAGCAAGTACGGCAATGGGGTCGGTTGGTGAGATCAGTGAGCCAAATAATAAACAGTAAATAAGATCAAGTTGGATCCCTAGTAACTGACAAATACTCCATAAGCTAAAGCCAATAAAAAAGGTTGAAAAGAGTGTGGAACCTAAAGCTAAGGTAGTGATTTCCCATTTTTGCTCTTTGAGGTGTGGCAATTTAATACCAAGCCCACCTGCAAAGAGCAAAAATCCTAAAATCCCTTTTAACAAAAAGTCTTCAAAGTTGATTTTTCCCATCTGGGTTGAAGCAATATCTTCAAGATGAAACCAGCCATTATGGCCTGCAAAAATAATAAGTAGCGATAAGATAAGAGAACCAGCCGTAATGGCGATGGTGGTTTGCATCTTACCTATCTTACTGTTTATAAAAGCTATAAGCATTGCTGCTGCAGCTAGGAAACAGAGGGTGTTGTAAACCGACATGCAAAACCTCTAGATTAAATTATTGAGTAGATTTAATGGTTTGTGATAGTAAAACCATCAGTTAGTAATGGCTATTGTTAATTAACTTATTTTGCCATTGTACATGTTTAGACGTCTAGATTCCTATTTGAATTGTGATAGGATGTTATCAAGCTGTAATGGATTATAAGGATATAATGTAGTGTTAAAAGACAAGGATGTACTGCATAAGCGACTTGAACAGCAGATTTTGATCATTGATGGTGGCATGGGCACCATGATTCAAAGTTATAAGCTCGACGAGCAAGATTATCGAGGCCAACGATTTAGTGATTGGCATGCTGATCTTAAAGGTAATAATGATCTATTAGTTTTAACTCAGCCGCAATTAATTAAAGATATTCATCTTGAGTACCTTGAAGCTGGCGCTGATATTTTAGAAACCAACACCTTTAACGCGACCACCATTGCAATGGCTGACTATGATATGGAAAGCCTCAGTGCCGACATTAATTTTGCCGCAGCAACGCTTGCTCGTGAGGCAGCAGATGAATGGACGGCACAAACCCCGAATAAACCCCGTTTTGTGGCTGGAGTTCTAGGACCAACGAACCGTACCTGTTCTATTTCTCCTGATGTGAATGATCCTGGGTTTCGAAATGTCACTTTTGATGAGTTGGTAATTGCTTATAGCGAGTCTACCCTCGCGTTAATCAACGGTGGCGTCGATATTATTTTGATTGAAACCATTTTTGATACTCTGAATGCCAAAGCCTGTGCTTTTGCGGTTACGGGGGTTTTTGAAGAGCTTGGTTATGAGCTTCCTGTGATGATTTCAGGCACCATTACTGATGCCTCTGGGCGTACGCTTTCTGGTCAAACGACTGAAGCGTTCTATAATTCTTTGCGCCATGTAAAGCCGATTTCCTTTGGCTTAAATTGCGCCCTCGGCCCTGATGAATTACGCCAATATGTGGCTGAGCTATCGCGTATTTCTGAATGTGCAGTATCAGCCCACCCAAATGCCGGATTGCCTAACGCATTTGGTGAGTATGATCTTGAAGCCGATGAAATGGCTGAGCATATTAAAGAATGGGCGCAACAAGGCTTTTTAAATTTAGTTGGTGGATGTTGTGGTACTACTCCTGAACATATTCGACAGATGTATCAAGTTACCAAGAATATTAAACCTCGGGTGTTACCTGAAATTAAAGTTGCGTGTCGATTATCGGGGTTAGAACCGCTGACTATTGAAGCTGAAAGTTTATTTGTTAATGTTGGTGAGCGGACCAATGTCACCGGATCTGCACGTTTTAAGCGTTTAATTAAAGATGAACTTTATGATGAAGCATTAGATGTTGCCCGTCAGCAAGTAGAATCGGGTGCGCAAATTATTGATATCAACATGGATGAAGGCATGTTGGATGCGCAGGCTGCGATGGTGCGCTTTCTTAATTTGTGTGCAACAGAGCCAGATATTGCCAAAGTGCCAATCATGGTTGATTCATCGAAGTGGGAAATTATTGAAGCTGGACTTAAATGTGTTCAGGGCAAACCGATTGTTAACTCTATTTCACTCAAAGAAGGCAAAGAGAACTTTATTGCGCAAGCTAAGTTGTTACGTCGTTATGGCGCAGCAGTGATTGTAATGGCATTTGATGAAGTGGGTCAGGCTGATACTCGCGAGCGTAAAATTGAAATATGTACTAATGCTTATCATATATTGGTCGATGAAGTAGGTTTTCCAGCGGAAGATATTATTTTCGATCCTAATATTTTTGCTATCGCCACTGGCATCGAAGAGCACAATAATTATGCGGTTGATTTTATTGAAGCGGTTGCTGATATTAAACGTACCTTACCCCATGCGATGATTTCTGGCGGCGTATCTAATGTGTCGTTTTCATTTCGAGGTAATAACCCTGTTCGAGAAGCGATCCATGCGGTGTTTCTATATTACTGCTTTAAAAATGGTATGGATATGGGGATCGTTAATGCGGGTCAGTTAGCGATTTATGATGATCTGTCTGATGAATTGCGTAACGCGGTTGAAGATGTAGTGCTTAATCGTCGTGATGATAGTACTGATCGCCTACTCGATATCGCCGCTAATTATCGTGATAGTGGTGCCGTTGAAGAAGATCGTACCCTGCAAGAGTGGCGCAGTTGGCCAGTTGAAAAACGGTTAGAACATGCACTTGTAAAAGGTATTACTGAGTTTATTGTCGAGGATACTGAGCTTGCACGAGTGAATGCGGATAAGCCATTAGAAGTGATTGAAGGTCCTTTGATGGCGGGAATGAATGTCGTTGGTGACTTGTTTGGTGAAGGTAAGATGTTTTTACCTCAAGTCGTTAAATCTGCTCGTGTTATGAAACAAGCCGTTGCCCATTTAGAGCCGTACATTAATGCGGAAAAGCAAGCCGGATATACCAATGGTAAAATTTTATTAGCGACGGTAAAAGGTGATGTACACGATATTGGTAAGAATATTGTTGGAGTGGTACTGCAATGTAATAACTATGAAATTATTGATTTAGGTGTCATGGTTTCATGCGATAAAATTTTGCAGGTCGCTCAAGAGCAGAATGTCGATATTATTGGTTTGAGTGGTTTGATCACCCCTTCGCTTGATGAAATGGTATATGTCGCTAAAGAAATGCAGCGCCGAGGTTTTGAGGTGCCGTTACTGATTGGCGGAGCGACTACCTCAAAAGCACATACCGCAGTAAAAATTGAACAAAATTATCAACAGCCAGTGGTGTATGTCTCTAATGCCTCGCGGGCGGTTGGCGTTTGCTCTGCGTTGTTATCTGAACAACAAAAACCTGCATTTGTAGAGCGCTTAGCCGCTGAATATGATGTTGTACGTGAACAACATGCGCGTAAAAAACCACGAACACCACCAATCACACTTGATCAAGCTCGAGCGAATGCTGTCGCCCTTGATTGGGTTAATTACACGCCGCCAGCGCCTAAAAATGCTGGTGTGCATACCTTTACTGATTTTCCGGTTGCTAAATTACGTCAATATATCGATTGGACGCCATTTTTTATGACTTGGTCATTAAGTGGAAAATATCCAACCATTTTACGCCATGAAGTGGTGGGGGTTGAAGCAACTAAGTTGTTTGAAGATGCAAATCAGATCCTCGATGATATTGAACGCACAGGCATGATCAAAGCCAATGGCGTCTGTGGTTTATTCCCTGCAAATAATATTGGTGATGATATTGAAGTTTACACGGATGAAACGCGCACAGAAGTATTAACGGTACTGCATGGTTTACGCCAACAAACCAAGAAACCCAAAGGTCCCAATTATTGTTTATCAGATTACATTGCCCCTAAAGGAAGTGGTAAAGCGGATTGGATTGGTGCGTTCGCCGTGACAGGTGGTATTGGTGAGTATGATATTGCTGATCAGTTTAAAGCGCAGGGTGATGATTATAACGCGATCATGGTTCAAGCGGTGGCGGATCGATTAGCAGAAGCGTTTGCTGAATGTATGCACCAAATGGTACGTAAACAAATTTGGGGCTATGCAGTGGATGAAGATCTTAGTAATGATGATTTGATCCGTGAAAAGTATCAAGGTATTCGTCCTGCTCCTGGCTATGCGGCTTGCCCAGAGCATACTGAAAAAGGCGCTATTTGGCAGTTATTAAATGCTGAAGCCAATACAGGAATGGTGCTGACCGAGAGCTATGCAATGTGGCCGGGTGCTGCGGTATCCGGTTGGTATTTTTCACATCCAGATGCGCGTTATTTTGCGGTCGCGCAGATCCAACATGATCAATTGGAAAGTTATGCCGATCGTAAAGGTTGGGATTTAATTGAAGCTGAAAAGTGGTTAGGGCCTAATTTGTCATAAAATTATTAGGTTAAAATAAATAAGGCGCAAACGTTGCGCCTTTTTTGGGTCTTTTTTCTTGTTGGTGCTGATAGTGGTTATTCTAAAAGTTGCTGATGCAGTGTTGTTATGACAGATTTAGCATCGGCTTCATTGACTAAAAAACACAGATTATGCGGACTAGCACCATAACAAATAAGACGTAAATTATACGCATCAAGCGCGCCAAAGATATGCTTAGCGGAGCCTTTACTGTCACTCATATGATTACCAATCAACGCCACTAACGACAAACCTTGTTCAATATCAACGCGACACAATTGGTTTAATTGTTCAACTGCGGCTAAGGGTAATGTCGGAGCACCGCTGCCAGTATCGGTTTGATCAAGGGTTAATGAAACACTGACTTCTGAGGTGGTAATTAAATCGACCGAGATTTTATGTTCTGCCAAAATACGAAATACTTCGGCTAAAAAACCATAAGCTTGAAACATATTGAGACTAGTTAAAGTCACCATGGTCTGATTTCCACGCAACGCTAATGCTCGAAATAGTGGTGCTTGTTCAACGGTTTTTCTGATCCATGTTCCACCTTGTTGCGGTGCTATTGATGAGCCAATAAAGACGGGGATCTGATGGCGAATAGCTGGAACCAGTGTTGATGGATGGAGGATCTTGGCACCAAAATTAGCCATTTCAGAGGCTTCACTAAAACTGATTTCTTTAATGGGTTTTGCTGCTGCGGTAATGCGAGGATCAGTGGTGTACATTCCCGGAACATCGGTCCAGATCTCTAGTGTGGTCGCATCAACCGCTTCTGCAATTAGTGCAGCACTATAATCACTTCCACCTCGGCCAAGAGTGGTGGTATTACCAAATTCATCACGACCTATAAAGCCTTGTGACACCGCAATTTGGGTATCGACGAGTGGCACCAAATATTGTTGAGCCAATTGACGAATAAGATCTGGCTGTGGAATAGCTTTACCAAACTGGGTGTCGGTACGCATTACATCACGAATATCAAATCGAATCGCAGCGGTATTCATCTCAACTAAAATTTGGTTAAAGAGGTAGGTTGATAATAGCTCGCCATGACTAACTAATTTATCCGTGAGTTGGGGGGATGATGCAATTGCTGCTTGTGCAGAAGCTGAGGCTATATCATCGAATAATGCGTAAATAGCATCACTGACCGTGTGTGGGTGCTGTAATTGATTCAGTATCTGTTGGTGAGTATCAGTTAATTGCTGTAAATGTTGCTGGCGTAGCGTGATATCACTAATGCCATTAGCTAAGGCGACCAGTAAATTAGTTACGCCTGAACAAGCACTTATTAGCACTATTTTGGTGTGTGGATTGGTAATAACAATATTTGCACTGCGGCACATTGCTGCATAGTCGGCAACACTGGTGCCACCAAATTTAGCCACAATTAATGGATTTGTTGTTGCGGTCGGAATCATGCTCATTACGGTGTTCTCCCTTTTGTTGTCAATAGTGCAAGGTAGGCTTTTGCTTCGGAAGAATTCCCGACGTCCATTGTCGAGGAGGTAATAGGCAGTCACGCACCTCTTCTGTAGTGAATAATCACTGTTGTCATTGAATAGGAAATCGCCCTTAGTTGTCAATTGTTAAATGATTATTTATTTAAGGTTAATAAAAAGTATGTATTTGTGACGGGTTTTTGGGTTATTACTTGCGGCTTTTGTGTTGCTCTAATACTCTGTAGTGACCACTATCGTGCTATCACCTTATTGATAATAATCATGATTTAATGGAGTTGAATCTATGTCTATCACCAGTTTTATACCACCCCAAAGAACACTTATGGGACCGGGTCCTTCTGATATCTATCCGCAAGTATTACAAGCCCTAAGTCGGCCGACAATTGGCCATCTTGATCCATTGTTTATTAAAATGATGGATGAGCTTAAACAACTACTGCAATACGCTTTTCAAACTAAAAATACGTTTACGATCGCAGTATCAGCACCGGGCAGTGCTGGCATGGAAGCGTGTTTTGTTAATTTAGTTGAGGCGGGTGATAAGGTTTTAGTTTGCCGTAATGGTGTCTTTGGTGACCGCATGCGAGAGAACGTTGAACGTTGTGGTGGCATCGCAATCATGGTTGATAATGCATGGGGCGAGCCTGTATCTCCTGCTTTGGTTGAACAAGCATTACAGACCGACCCTGATATTAAAATTGTTGCCTTTGTACATGCAGAAACGTCAACGGGCGCGCTATCTGATGCTAAAACTTTGGCTGAAATTGCGCGAAAGTATGACTGTTTAACCATTGTTGATGCCGTAACATCTTTAGGTGGCGTTCCTTTGCTGGTGGATGAATGGCAACTGGATGCGGTTTATTCGGGCAGTCAAAAATGCTTATCTTGTGTGCCAGGATTGTCTCCACTGACGTTTTCCGAGCAAGCCATTGCTAAAATTCAACAACGTAAAACACCAGTCCAAAGTTGGTTTTTAGATCAAAGTTTAGTGCTGGGTTATTGGAGTGGTGAAGGTAAGCGTAGCTATCACCATACCGCGCCCGTCAATAGCTTATATGCATTACATGAAGCATTAGTGTTGTTACACAATGAAGGTTTAGAGCAAGCATGGCAGCGACATCACCGAGCGCATCTTGAATTAAAAACAGGACTTGAAGCGCTAGGGATTCAATTTCTGGTTGAAGAAGCGTATCGACTGCCACAGCTTAATGCGGTGTATATTCCTGAAGGTATCGATGATGCGGCGGTAAGATCGACCTTATTAGAACGCTATAATCTTGAGATTGGTGCGGGATTAGGTACACTCGCAGGTAAAGCATGGCGTATTGGGTTAATGGGCTATGCTGCGCGCAATGAAAACGTTGCTTTGTGTCTAAAAGCCCTTGAAAGCACGCTAAAATAAACCTGATATTTACCATCAATGGTGATCGTTCACCATTGATGGTTATAGGTTATTATTTTGCAGCAGAGACTGTCGCTGTTATTGCGTTAGAGGTCGTGATCCCCGGAAATAATTGTTGTGCTTCTGTCGCTACTTGCTCGGCTTGGGCTGTATTACCTTGATGAGAATAGGCTAAAATTAAATTTTGATATAGTGCAGGTCGCGGCCATGTTTGTGCTTTTTGATTTGCCCATAAAATATAATCAGTCACTAATTGAGGTTTATCGGTGGCGATACCCACTTGTAATTGGGTGAGGTGCAAATCCCATTCAAAGCGATGTTGCCATGCCCATGGATTATTTACTTTGACTAAATAATTGATATCAACTGGATGTGTTGTTTCAAACTTAGTCAGTAACCAACCTGAATATAAGGTGGTGATCATAAAACTGGTTATTATTATTGGTAATGCGATGGCACTGGTTTTGAGCGCTAATATATATTGAGTTTGATAACGATGATATTTCGTTGTGAGGTTATCAACCCAAAAAATCAGAATAATAAAAATAATCCAATGGGCAAAGGAGTGATAAAACGGGTATTCAAGTTGAGTATGTAACACTATCGGAAAAAATAATCCGACTAACGCTAACTGAGTACCATTGGGGGCTTTTTTGATACTAACCAGTACGGCTAGCGCGGCTATTATTAGACCGAGTAACGGTACAATCCCTCCTTCTGCTGCTAAATAAAGCAGTTCATTATGAGGGTGATCTAAACTTGCCACTCCCACTGGATATTGTGGATCTTGCTGATGCCATAGTGCGGTTTGAGTAATATAAGCAACTTCAAATTTTCCATAGCCATAACCTGTTAATGGCTTAGCGGTAAACATATCATAAGCTTGAGGCATAATGGTTGTACGTTGACTCTCAAGTGTCACTCGTGCTTTATGAGAAAAAGAACTGTCTGTTATTGTGTTAAATTGCCAAGCTAATGCTATTCCTAACAATAACATTAAGCCCCACATTCGCTGTTGGTATCTAGCGGAAAAATGGTAGAGGTAAGGCAGTATTAATAAAGAACCAACGCCAGCACCTAGCCAACCTGTACGTGAGTTAAGTACCACCAATAGCGGAATAGTCATAACGGGAACGGCTAATACGATCAGATGCTGCCATGCCCATTTGCCGCGATAACGAGGTAAGCGAGCTAATAGGTAAGCGGCAATAACCAGTCCCGTGGCTAAGAAGCTCGCCATAACATTCGGTTGTTGGAATATGCCGTAAGGACGGTTGGCAATGACGTCATAACCAAACTGGTTGTGTGTTGATAGCCCTAAAAACTGATACCAACCAAACGCTGCTTCGATCAACACTGCAATAGTGATAAACCATAATAGTCGTTGGCGTTGATTATGAGTAAAAACAAATTGTTGTAAGCTAATAAAAAATAGAAAACCAGCCCAAAGGGTGAGTAAACGGTTTAAAACGGCAAAGCTATCGGCATTAGTATAAAAGATGGGTAGTGAGAGTAAGACACAGCAGCTAAATAAAATGATCGTCATACGAGAATAGCGCCAGATTTTTTGACGACAAATTTCTAATAGACCACAACCAATAGCAAAGCTAAATGGAATCCAGGCACTGGCATTAAAAGACAGTTCAAGCCCTGAACCGCCAGGATTGTGCTGAAAATAATGCATAGCCACGATAAAAAACACGCCAATACTGGCTAAGAAAAAACGCACTAAAGGTAAAGGTGTAGAAATCCGTTTCTGTTCTAATTTCGTACCTTGAAGTTGTAACACTGTCATGGTGAGTCCTGAGTAAAAAGCAAACAGGCTGACCAATGTCAACCTGCCTGATAGAGCATGATTACGCTTTACAATTAGATGTTAAGTAGAGGTTTAAGAAACCTTGCGGTATGGGATCCTGCCACTAGTGCGACTTGCTCGGGAGTACCTGTTGCGATAATTTCACCGCCACCATTACCGCCTTCAGGACCGAGATCAATTACCCAGTCAGCTGTTTTAATAACATCGAGATTATGCTCGATAACCACAATGGTATTACCACGATCACGTAGCTTATGTAATACCGTTAGCAATTGTTGAATATCGTGGAAGTGTAAGCCTGTTGTCGGTTCATCTAAAATATACAAGGTTTTGCCTGTATCACGTTTAGATAATTCTTTAGCAAGTTTAACCCGTTGTGCTTCACCACCCGATAAGGTTGTCGCGGCTTGACCGAGACGAATATACGATAAGCCGACATCGATTAATGTCTTCAATTTTCGCGCAATTGCTGGAACGGGTTCAAAAAATTGATGTGCATCTTCAACTGTGAGCTGTAACACTTCATCAATACTTTTGCCTTTGTAACGTACCTCTAAGGTTTCACGATTATAGCGTTTACCTTTACACGCATCGCAGGGAACATAAACGTCAGGTAAAAAGTGCATTTCAACTTTGATAACGCCATCACCTTGGCACGCTTCACAGCGCCCACCGCGAACATTAAAGCTAAAGCGACCCGGTTTATAACCACGAGAACGAGATTCTTGAGTACCCGCAAATAGCTCACGAATAGGCGTAAAAATACCCGTATAAGTGGCGGGGTTTGAACGTGGTGTGCGGCCAATCGGGCTTTGATCAATGTCGATCACTTTATCAAAATGTTCTAAATTCTGAATTTCTTTATAAGGTGCAGGTGTACCCGTCGTCGCACCATTGAGCCGTTGGTGGGCGATCTTAAAGAAAGTATCATTGATCAATGTTGATTTACCCGATCCTGAAACACCCGTAATGCAGGTCAATAATCCAACAGGAATTTCGACATTAACATCTTTAAGGTTATTACCGCTAGCCCCTAAAAGTTTGACTGTTTTTGCAGGATCAAAAGGTATTCGTTGTGCTGGAATCGCGATTGATTTTTTACCGCTAAGATATTGACCAGTTAACGATTTTTTTGATTTTAAAATATCTGTAATCGTGCCTTCTGCAATAATTTCACCACCATGTACACCTGCGCCAGGGCCGATATCAATCACATAGTCAGCGGCACGAATAGCATCTTCATCATGTTCTACAACAATCACGGTATTACCCAGATCACGTAAATGGATCAGGGTTTTAAGTAATCGTTCGTTGTCACGCTGGTGGAGACCAATTGAAGGTTCATCAAGTACATACATTACTCCCATTAAGCCCGCACCAATTTGGCTTGCGAGTCGAATACGCTGTGCTTCACCACCTGAAAGGGTATCGGCACTACGAGAAATACTTAAATAATTTAAGCCAACATTGATTAAGAAACTTAAACGTTGATTGATTTCTTTGAGTATTTTAGCGGCAATTTGAGCTCGTTGACCGGTTAATTCTAATTGATCAAAGAAAGTAAATGCGTCATTGATACTCATGTCGCAGATATGAGGAAGGTTAGTTTCACCAATAAAAACGTGGCGTGCTTCTTGACGTAATCGTGAACCATGGCAGCTTGCACAAGGTTTCGTCGATACAAATTTAGCCAGTTCTTCACGCACAGAGTTAGATTCTGTTTCGTGATAACGGCGTTCCATATTATTTAAAATACCTTCAAATGGATGCCGACGAACGGTAATGTCACCACGATCATTTATGTATTTAAATTCAATATCAGTGGTGCCAGATCCACTCAGGATCAAGGTTTGAATTTTTTTAGGTAAGGTATCGAAAGGTGCTTCAATATCAAAATTGAAATGTTCAGCTAATGATTTTAGCATTTGGAAATAGTAAAAATTACGTTTATCCCAGCCGCGAATAGCACCACCGGCTAAACTGATCTCACCATTTTGGACCACGCGCTCAGGATCAAAATATTGTTGCACCCCTAAACCATCACAAGTGCCACAAGCTCCCGCGGGGTTATTAAACGAAAATAATCGTGGCTCAAGCTCTTGCATGCTATAGCCACAATGTGGGCAAGCAAAATTAGCGGAAAAGACCTGTTCTGGAGCATCGCCTGCTGTCATCGGGGCGATAATTACCGTACCACCAGAAAGCTCAAGTGCCGTTTCAAATGATTCAGCTAAACGTAATTGTAGATCTTCTCGTACTTTAAACCGATCAACGACCACTTCAATGGTGTGTTTTTTATGTAGCTCTAATGTTGGAGGATCGGAGAGATCACACACTTCACCGTCAATACGCGCTCGAATATAACCTTGAGCGGCAAGGTTGGCGAGGGTTTTTACATGTTCGCCTTTGCGCTCTTTTACGATGGGAGCGAGTAACATTAGTTTGCTGCCTTCATCCATGGCGAGTACTTGATCGACCATTTGGCTAACGGTTTGGGCTGCAAGAGTAATATTATGGGTTGGGCAACGAGGTTCACCTACGCGGGCATAGAGCAAGCGTAAATAGTCATAAATTTCAGTAATGGTACCGACGGTTGAGCGAGGGTTGTGTGATGTTGATTTTTGTTCAATCGAGATGGCGGGTGATAAGCCTTCAATATGATCAACATCCGGCTTTTCCATTAATGATAGAAATTGACGAGCATAAGCTGACAGTGATTCGACATAGCGCCGTTGACCTTCGGCATATAAAGTATCAAATGCTAAAGATGATTTTCCCGAACCGGATAAGCCCGTGATAACAACGAGCTTGTCACGAGGAATGGAAATATTGATATTTTTGAGATTATGGGTGCGTGCACCCTGTACTTCGATGTAATCCATACCCATCACTATTGTTTTACTTAATTGTTAGTGAGTAGTATTTCATAGCCGCTTTTAATGAGCAAAAGATACTGAATAAAAACACAGTAACTCAAATAAAAAAAATCCCGCTATAAAAAAGCGGGATTGTTTGAGTTTGGCGTTTACTTACTTCTTGCTAGTTTGTTGCTTAGCGAGTGTAGAAGATTGGTCTTTCTTATAGATGTTTTCGTAGCAGTAGTTTGTTGCTTCAATGTAGCCATCAACACTACCACAGTCAAAACGCTTACCTTTAAATTTGAATGCTAGAACACAACCAGATTGTGCTTGTTTTAGTAGAGCATCAGTGATTTGGATCTCACCGCCTTTACCTGGTTCTGTTTCTTCGATGATATCAAAAATATCAGGTGTTAGAATGTAACGACCGATAATAGCAAGGTTGCTTGGTGCTGTACCTGGTTCTGGTTTCTCTACCATGTTATCAACACGGAATAGGTCATCACGAATCATTTGACCTGCGATCACACCGTATTTATGGGTATCTTCTTCTGGTACTTCTTCAACTGCAACGATAGAACAACGGAATTGCTTGTAAAGCGCAGCCATTTGAGCCAATACGCCTTGCTCTTCATTTACACAAAGGTCATCGGCAAGTACTACTGCAAATGGTTCGTTACCGACTAATTCACGGCCCATAAGGATCGCGTGGCCAAGACCTTTCATTTCGCCTTGACGAATGTAAGTGAAGTGCGCTGAATCAATTACGCGGCGGATATCAAATAAAAGATCTTCTTTGTTTGTGCCGCTGATTTGATGTTCTAGTTCGTAGTTTTTATCAAAGTGATCCATCAAGGTATTTTTACCACGACCAGTAACGATGCACATACCGTTCATGCCTGCCTGGATCGCTTCCTCAACACCGTATTCAATCAATGGCTTGTTTACGACGGGCATCATTTCTTTTGGCATTGATTTTGTTGCTGGAAGAAAACGTGTACCGTAGCCTGCTGCTGGAAATAGACATTTCTTGATCATAGTGTTTCCTAGATTTAATGTAATTGATAATGTGTTGAGTGCAGATTGAAATCTATCCGCTAATTTCGTTGTTGAGAATTAACAAAAAAATAGTAGTTATTTTTTTGCGAACGCTAAAACAAATTGTGCATAATGTTAGAGACTTTAAACAATAAATCAACTGAATATCAGTGTTGAACTCGCAAAAAATAATAATTATAAGATGTATAATCTTTAATTGTTAATGCCAGTAAGAATATTTATATTCAGGACGCTTTATTATTTATAAAGTTGCAACGTTATTTTTAGTATATTTAAGTCGTATTTATTTGTTTTTAATATAATCAAGTGAAACTCTAATGTTTTTATCAATAGATACATCATTTTTATTAAATAAAGTTAGTGGATATTTATATAATTAAAATTAATAGTATTTATTAGTGTATAACAGTTTATATTTTAAATTGTTTGAAGTGTCATAAAAATGACAGTTTTGGCATTCAAATTGTTCTGATGTGATATTTTCATAGAAATTAGATATCTTTTTGTTATTATTTATATTGTGATCAATATAAACAATTGCGCCACGATACATACTTTGGCGCTATGCCTTGACCTTGCTGACATGATAAACTGTGTGATTGAGTATAAACTTTCACTAAGCGGCTATTGATACCCAAAACCGTCGCTATCAGCTTTGGAGTGAACTATGGCCAGTCGTGGCGTAAATAAAGTTATTCTAATCGGTAACTTAGGAAATGATCCAGAAATTCGTTACATGCCTAGCGGTGGTGCAGTAGCTAACATTACTATTGCAACCTCTGAGTCTTGGCGTGATAAATCTACCGGTGAACAACGTGAAAAAACAGAGTGGCACCGTGTAGCATTATTTGGAAAATTAGCAGAAGTTGCTGGTGAATACCTACGTAAAGGTTCACAAGTGTACATCGAAGGCCAATTACAAACACGTAAATGGCAAAACCAGCAAGGCCAAGATCAATACACTACTGAAGTTGTTGTTCAAGGTTTTAACGGCGTAATGCAAATGTTAGGTGGCCGTAATGGTGGCCAAGGTGCGCCAATGGGTGGTCAACAACAACAGCAGAATCAAGGTAACTGGGGTCAACCTCAGCAACCGGTTGCTGCACCACAGCAAAATTATGCACCGCAACAACCACAGCAACAGCAACAGCAACAATCGACACCACAACAGTCGGCTCCACAACAGCCACAGCAGCAATATAATGAACCACCAATGGATTTTGACGACGATATTCCTTTTTGACAGTTACCAAAGAGTGGTTTTTGTTAAATATTGCATATAAATCACTTTAAAACAATCTGTTATAAAAAAGTTTACATTAATTGTTGTTATTTTTGTGAACTTTTTTTATAGTTGTTTTTAGGTTATAGGTTACCTTGAATTATTGTAATGTTTATTGATGGGTAATATCTTTGATAATTTAATATTTAATTTAAATTATCGACATGAAAGTGATGTCTTAATATTTTTTGTGATTTATTAAATAATTGTTTATTTATATTTGATTTGATTATTAGTTAATAAATAAACAAGATTTTTGATAGGTTCTTAGATTTGGTTTTACAATGTTCTATCTCTAGGGAATAAAGAGAATGAAGATAAAAAAATTTCTAATGTCAGATGGTGAGGCGTATGCAATTTTACTTGATGATAGTGGAGTTCCAATTCCTTATCCCAATTTGTTCGTAACAATAAATCATCGTAATAAGTCTGATGCAAGTAACACATGTTATTCCGTATTTGAACATATCCGATATCTTTATGAAATTTGTAGTTTTCTCAATATCGATATTGTTCAACGATGTATTACTGGAGATTTTTTATCAAAGCAAGAAATGGAATCTCTCGTTAAGTGGGCTAAGCGCACAGTGAAGACATTTCGAGAGCATGTGGCTAGGCAAAAATCAGGAAATATTGTTTCGTTTACACCCAAGATGAAAAAACTGGAAACAGTAAGGGCGGTTATCGTTATTGATCATGACGGAGATATCTCACCAGCCACTGCTTATAACCGTTTGACCACTTTTGCTGAATATATTGGGTGGCTTGAAGAAGTGTTATTTCCATCAAAAGATACAACTGCTGAACAATTGTTGAAGTCTCTTCGTCCCCAAAAATTCAGTAAGGCAGACGAGACGGAAAATATGGATGAGAATTATAAATCTTTGACTCCCCATCAAATCTTAAGGGTACTGGATGTTATTCGTCCAGATTCATCCGATAATCCATGGAAAAACGAATCATTACGCTATCGAAACCAACTCATCATCAATATGCTAGGAGCGATAGGCTTCCGACGAGGCGAATTACTTAAAGTTCGACCAAGGGATGTTAAAAACCACCCTAAAAACGGGCGGCGCTATGTCACGATCCGCTCAAAGGTAGATTTAGATGACACCCGCTTGGATAGACCTGAAGCGAAAACTTTGGGACGGCATGTGCCCATGGATAAGCGCCTGAGCGAGATGTACGACAATTACTTAATACACCACCGAAGTAATGCCAATGGTGCCGAGTTCATCCCTTATTTGTTTGTCACTCATAACCACCGCACCTCAACCAACCAAGCACTTTCTACTGCTGCTGTTAATAAAATATGCCGTGAAATATCGGAAGTCGTTGGCTTTAGGGTACATCCGCACGCATTCCGTCACTCTTGGAATGACAAGTTTAGTAAACATGCCGATAAACGTATTGCAGAAGGCAAAGTGTCTGAAGCTAAATCCGAAAGTGACCGTCAGAAATTAATGGGCTGGCATGAAGGTTCAAAAATGGCGCAAGAGTACAGCAAGCGTCATGATGACAAGCGTGCTTTTGAAGTTGGTATGGAACTACAAGAAGAAGAAAGCACCTTAATTAACGGGGTTGTCGGTGCTTACGATGAAGAAATTGACCAATAATGGAGGTAATAGGTCTGTGCCTATTCAGCATTTAGAGCAACAAGGCAAGGTGACACTTGCTATTTCCCACAACGGATTTGAGTTTGATTATCTTCAAGATAAGTGGGTGTTAAATCGCAATGTCACTATTAATCTAGCGTTTTTGAAACAGTTTAAAGATATAGTTGCGGAAGATGTTCGTGATACATTGGTATATTTTTCTGAAAACAATTCAGCTCCTCATGTGCGTAATTTAACTGATAATTTAAAATTGTATTTGAGCCTTAGTAAGGCTGATAACTTTTCAGAGTTAGGTTTTCTTACTTTTAAAGGGAGCTTACTTAAAAAGGATGAATATAAGCTCTCTGTGGTGAGAGGGTTTATTCGGCAGATGCGATATTTGGGGCTTAATGGCAACATTAATGAAGCTGTTTACAAGCTAACTGATCAGTGGCGCTTATCGAGTAATGAAAAAGGTGTTGCAGTTTTATCTCTCGACCCTGAAATAGGCCCATTTAGTTCGATTGAGTTTGAAGCTATTGGGCTTAATGCTGCCCACAAATATGCTGAGGGGGATCTCTCTACAGAACGCTACGCCGTTTTGTTATTGTTTAAGGCCACAGGACGACGTACCGAACAAATAGCCTCACTAAAAGTCAGAGACTTCTCTCTTACCAGTAAATTCACTGGCAACCCAACTTATGTGGTTAATATACCGAGGATTAAGCAGCGTGGTGGTCGTTTTCGTACCCAGTTCAAACCTTTTGGTTTAGTGAAATCTGTTGGGCAAGTCATCGAGCAGCACATAAAAGAATCCATTGCAGATGTGGAAGCTCAGTTAGAGCGTAAGTTGACACCTGTGGAGCAAAGTGAATTACCGTTGTTTGTGGGCAGCAATGAAATCGACACCATGAAAACTTTGTCTGGCGAAGACTTCCTTGATTTCCTTAAATCTGAACTTTCACATATTTCAAGTTCAGCACTTAGCGGAAGGCTTGTTACTGCAACAAGTAAGCTTAAAGTGGTTTCTGAGCGTACTGGTGAACTCATTCACGTTAATCCATATCGCTTTCGATACACGCTAGGCACCCGTGCTGCCATTGAAGGTGCGGGGACACTCACCATTGCTAGGCTTCTGGATCATTCGGATACCCAAAATGTAGATGTGTATGTCGCTAATGTTCCAGAGTTCGCAATTGAAATATCTAAGATTATGAATCAGCCTTTGGCTCGTTATGCTGCCACTTTTGCTGGAAAGCTAGTGAAGGATGAGGACGAGGCAAACGAGGAAAACGCAGGTGCGACCCGTATACCGTTACGGGAAAAAGATTGTGATGTTGGGTCGTGTGGAACAAGTGCCTTTTGCCAAGATTATGCCCCTATTGCATGTTATTTATGTCCAAAGTTTAGACCGTGGGCTAATGCACCACATCACCTTGTTTTGCAATGGTTAATGGAAGAGCGTGAGCGATTAAAAGCAGACACCGATGATGATATGGTAGTCGTAACTATTAATGACCGTGCAATTGTTGCGGTGTGTCAAGTAATCAAGCTGTGTCAGGAGCAAAATAATGTCTAATGTTTTTACATTTACTCCTCAGCACGAGCTGGAGCATAAAAAAAACCTGCAAGAATTCATTGAGCTATCTCGTCATCTGCCGCCACTAAATGATAAGTACGACTACGACAGCAACTACTGGTCGGGTGTGGGGAATTTCACCAATTTTGGTGTGTCCAATCAGGATCGCGATCCTACTAATGTCTTTGATGCATCACTACTTCCGTTTGCCAAAGCATATGTTGTCTACGGCAAGAGTACTAAAGCTGGATTAGGCGTGAAGTTTTATGCATTGAAAGCAATAAACACGGCATGTGTTAAACAATATGGCTCTGTAAACATTACCAAATTAACTATTGGTGACTTCGATCAGGCTGCACAAATTGCTAGGGAATCGATTGGTGCGGGGGCTGCATACCAAGCAGGTCGAGGACTTAAAAATCTGCTGAAGTTTTTGATCGAAAATAAAATGGTGACTCCGTTCACTTGGAAAAGTCCAATCAAGAAGCCCGCAGACAATGCAACGGGCGATAAGGCAGACGAACATAGACAAAAGAAAATGCCTGATGAGAATTCTCTCATGGCACTCGCCAAAATATCTGCTGCTAAAACCCAAGATTTAAGTCCTCGGGATATCTTTACTACATCAACAATGACTTTGTTGTTTAGTGCGCCTGCCCGTGTCTCTGAGCCTTTGTATTTACGTGCTGACTGCTTGCATCTAGAGAAAATGAAAGCCAATCGAGCAATGGAATTAGGGCTGGCGAAAGAGGATATTGAGCTGCTTTTGCAAAAGCAACGTAGTGACGATGCACCTTCAAGGTTCAACTATGATGATGAAATCACGCTTAAGGGACTTCGTTGGTATTCTGGTAAGGGTTATGGGCATGAAAATAAATGGTTGCCAACGGTCATGATTGATTCTGTTACGACTGCGGTTGAGCGGCTTGAGGCGCAATCTGCCGATGCTCGTGCTTTTGCGAAAATGTTGGAAGAATCGCCTGACTTTCCTCGCCATCCTCTTTGTCCTGATGTGCCTGAAGAACAATTATTAACAAAGAACGAAGTTGCTCTGGCGTTGGGGCTAGATATATCCGTGTATGAAAAGGGTAAAAAACTTAATGGTGCTGTTAATCAACTTTTAAAGCGTAAGGGGATAGAGCGCAAAGACTATGTGGTGAGCTTGCGAGATTTGAACAAAATTGTTCGCAGCGAGTTGCCTGAGGGCTTCCCATTTATCCCCTTTAAAAAGGGTGAAGGTAAGGTAAAACTCAAATGGTCTGATGCATTGTACGCAGGGTTCGCAAACGCATTAGGAGCACAGAAAGTTACGTGTCACACCGAGTTGGCGATGCCAACCATCAATACGTTAAATGAAGATTTAGCGCCCACCAAGAAAAAGAACAAGAAAACGGGAGAGCTTGCTACTGGAGTTCCATCTGTATTTCAGCGTTGGGGGTATGGCGATTTATCCTTAACCTCACATCAGTTGCGACACATGCTAGATACCATGGCTGCGGTAAATGGTATGGATGGGGAAATGCGAGCGAAGTGGGCGCAACGTTCTGATCCGAAGCACAATCGTTACTATAACCATACGACTCCTGAAGAGTACGGTGCGGACTTCATCGAAGATCGTGAAAACGAACTTGCCACGCAAGAGCAAGCACCTAGCACGCAAATTCAAATACAGGTTGCCACTCCTCGAACGGTTCAAGAGTTAAACACCAAGGCGTCCCTGACGGCCCACACGACCGAGTTTGGTATGTGTGTGACTTCGTATTTAAGCGAACCCTGCACCAAGTACAGGGATTGCGTTAACTGTAATGAGCATGTTTGTACCAAGGGTGATGATGGCAAATGCGAGCGTATACGGCATCGACTGGCTCGTGAACAAAAACTCCTGAAGCAAGATAAAAAAGCGGTTGATGATGGTGTTCAGGGGGCTGAACAATGGTATCAGCGTAGAAAACTAACAACAGAGCGCTGTGAGCAACTGCTGGAAATGATGGAAGACCCAAATATCGAAGATGGTGCCTTGATCAAGCTTGCCAATGTCGAAGATGTGACTCAACTGGATAGAGCATTGGAAGCTAATGGCAAAAAGCGTTTGCCTGAAATCGTCAATTTCAAACGTGTTCAATCTGTTTCGGTCGAGGCGCTTATCGGAAAAGCGGACGTCGAGTTACCTGAAATGGATGATAGTGTTTTTGATGACCTAGATGATTTGGATGAGCTTGATTACATGATGGAGGAAGAAGGTTAATGGCTAAGCATTTGACTGATAAAGATATATCAAACGTTGTTGAAGTTTTGGATGATTGGCCGACTGACTCCAAGCTTTCATGGGATAGGCTTGTTGAGGCCGTTGAACATGAATATAAGTTCAAGACAACACGGCAGACATTGCAAAAACAGAACAGGATCAAGACTGCGTTTCAGGAAGTAAAGTCGCTTGTATCGGGTAAGGTGCCTTCAAATAAGCCGAAATTGCCACCAAGCCTGAAAGTAGCCGCTGAGCGATTAGAGAAGCAGCAACGAGAAATCGAGCGATTGAAGCGAGAGAATCAGCAATTATTAGAGCAGTTTCAGGTGTGGCTTTACAACGCGTATCGTCATGGAGTAACGATTGATCAGATGAATGAGTCACTTCCTACAAAGGACAATCAGTAAATAAGTTAGTTTGTGACGGAAGCACACTTCGTAGTTTTGTAAATAGTTAATATAATGCAACTGTTTACTACCTTTAAGGAATTTTAATGACATACAAAAATGGTAACTATGCCGCATTCTACGTAGCGGAACCTTTCGATCAAGGCTCATTGGGTGCTAATGCAATTAAAGACTTCGTTTACTATAACATGCTTAAAATGTGGAAAGGCAAAGATGCGACATTTCCTTTTAATGACTCGCACCAAAAAAATTATAACGTTCGAGATGGTAGTGATTGGGAGCTTACTTTAAAGCCACGACTTCGGGAAAGATTAAGAAATTCGAAAAACGTAATATTGTTCTTGAGTGAAAGAACACAAAACTCAAGAGCTGTCCGTGAAGAGATGGATTATGGTATTAACACGTTGGGTTTGCCTATTATTGTTGTCTATCCTGACTATGATAGTAAAGCTAGTCTCTTAGTAAATAATAATTTAAAACAGAGTGTTAAAGCTCTTTGGGGGAAAGTGCCTATTCTTCGAGATTCTATGCATAAAGTTCCTACAGTGCACGTTCCTATGGACAAGAATTTAATCTCATCAGCTTTGAACTCTAAAGATTTTATGGTCGGAACATCAATTGATCCTGACGTATATATTTATCGGTTGTGAGTGTAAATAGTAGAGGTGCAAATTTGAGTAAGGTTTCTTTTTTTGATCGGCGAGTACTGAAATTGTACTCTGTCTACATATCTGTTATCGCTAGTATTTTTACGATAGTACTTGCATTTTTTACTTTGGACTCTAATCAAAAGTCAACCTATGGGCTTATATTCCTTGGAGCATCCATAGTTATTTATATTTGGATCTGGTTTCGGGCAAATGATTTGAAGTCTATTGAGGTAGATATTGAAGGTACTAAAGTTATTGTTAAAGAGGGTGACATCTTCAATGAGGATGGCCTAAAAGCGATTGCTTTCAATGAGTATTTCGATACATTGGTTGATGATAAAATTGTTGCAAAAAGAACGCTTAATGGACTATTTATAAACAAATTTTTTCTTGAGTCCACTGCGAGCTTGGATCAGTTTATCGAAGATTACTTTCAAAATGATGATGTAGAAGTAAATGAAAATCCAGCAAGGAAATCAGGTAAAACGAAAAAATACGATGCAGGAACTATCTGTGTTTATGAAGATTTTTTGCTTACAGCTTTTGCAAAGTTTGATGAACAGAATAGAGCCATACTCACTATGCCAGAGTACATCGAGTTCTTAATAAAATTTTGGGATCAAGTTAACAGAGTCTATGCACAGAAGAGTGTAGCTGTACCGATTTTTGGTTCTGGCATTACCCGAATTAAAGAGCATAAAAATATACAAGACGAAGATCTGTTGAAAATCATGCTGTGGACTTTTAGGATTAGTGAAATGAGATTTAAGCATCCAGCAAAGCTTACGATTGTTATCCATAAAGATAAGATAGATACTATCAATCTTTTTGAGATAAAGCACTCTAACAATGGATTATAGATTAGCTTTAAATCTTCATTTTTGTAACGTTTGAATCATCTGTGGATAAAAGTTAATGATAATCGTAACTTTTAAGCTAGGTTTTGTTTTTATAGTATTGATTTATAGGTCTTTAATCTTGATCGTGGAGTGTGTTAATCGGCTATCTATTGAAAGAGATAGCCGTTTTTTTATTGCAAATATTAGAATATTTTCTCTTACACATTCACCTTAACTTTTGATGTCAAAATTAGTTCGAAGTAACATTGTAGATTGATAGAAAGTAGCTTTGCTATCACAGAAAACGTCTCGGAAATCCTCACAAGATTCAGCAATAAATATTATCCGTAAATTCTCAATAGTTCGGACTGTTAATCGGGTACGTAGCCAACCTGCAAAGTTTGAATCCTTTAATGCATCAATACCGTAAAACCAGATCCATGTAGAATATTCATTTTCTTCAATAACTTTATTTAGAACTTCTGATGTTCTGAAATGAGCTATAAGCGGCATCAGAGTAAATAAGATAATTCTGATTTTCGAATGCGCAAGTTAATGGTGCATCTGTGTGCATTACATCATTGCTGCTTAATGCATGTACCTATAAAATGACTGTATAACTATCAAGTAATTACGGATAAATGTTAAATGGGCGGCGAAACTAAGAATATAGATGAAATGGCTCAGCTAATTTCAGATAAAATTTTTACTGAGTTGAAATGGAAATGGAATTCAGAGTATACAGATATTAATTGGGATTGTTGCGATAGAGCACATGCTAGAAAGACACATCCTACTGATCTTGTATTCTCGTATGTTGACCCATATACAGAACTAACTCAGTACATTCAGACAGATCTTAAGTCTTATAAGAAAGAATCGATTAGTACACAGAAAGTAGGTACAGCGATCAAAAGTCTTGCTATGCAAGTTAAGTGCGCTCGTGATAGTACTGAATGGGCAGATTATTATCGTGAAGGTGAAACTAAATACGGGCTTCATGGGATGCTGTTTATCTACAATAATGATGATAGATATGATGACGATTTGTTGGAAAAGATTGACTCAAATGCTATGCGTGACTTTGCCCTACCAAGAGACTCGACACTAAACATCTATTCACCTCGTTTGATCCGCTTCCTAATGACTGTTGTTGAAAATATCAAAGAACGTAGAAACATAGAAGAAGATGAATCAGGATCAAATGTTTGGAAGATGATACCGAAGCGCAACAAATGTGGATTCTACTATCCTGATAAGCATAATAAGTGCTCATCTGACTCAGTGAAGCATCCTGCAACAAATGAAATGGTCACTTCTGGTATGTTGTTGTATTCGTATGAACATCCAATTCATAAAAAGAAAGTGCTGAACATTTACTGGGATGAAGATATTATTTCAGACAATTACTTTATCTATTTATTCGAATATATCTTTAATTATCAAATGCTTAATATGTTCGAAAAGGTCTATATCATTACTCCTTTTTCAGGGAAAGCTCCAGTGTATTTCAATACTGCTCAGCGTTTGTATCGTGCGCAGTATGCTGTTACTGAAACACAACGTGATAAGTTGGAAAGAATTGAACTGATCGGCATGGATACGATTAAGACATCACTTTTCCCACTTCCTATTATTCTTGAAGGTGCTTGGCGTAATTTAGTCAAAGGGACTGCAAATGCTTAAGTTTAAATCGACAATTTTCTCTGATGAAAATGATATCTATATCGCGTTGCAATCTAATAAAGCGAAACTTTCAGAAAACGCTTTACGTAAGTTAGTCTTTAAACGTGGAATAATTTATCCAATATCATTGGATCGTGATGAATTGATTGGACACATATCAGACTTGCCGTTTTCATATTCACACTTAACAGAATTGACTAATCGTCTAACACCAAAGATTAACCGTGATCAGTACTCAGTCAAACGTATTGCTGGTAAGTTCGACCTTTCTACCCTAAATGACGTTGTAGAAAAGGTAAAAGAAGGTCGCCCACGTTTTGTCGGTGCTGAATACATAACACCTTCACGTTCAATCCAATCATTCTATGTAGAAATTGACTACACAGAATTTGATTTTGGTCGCGGTAAGTACCAACAGAAGAAGCGACATGGTGGATACATTCAATTCTTAGAAAAGAAAAACTATATCTCAATTCAGTACACATACACAAAGCGTATTAAAGAAATACTGAATGATATTATTAAGATGTATCGCGATACTGTTAACAAAGATTTCATAGTACAAGATGTTGATTTGTCAGCAGTACTAGATGCAGATTTAAGAAATCAGTTTATGCTTAGATTGTATGATACGGTCAAGCCTCTTAAGTTCTTAGAACTGGAAAAGGTTCGTGTCAGTAAGGTGTATTCAATTCTTGATCCTTCATTACAAGGTGCAAGTGAAGCTTGTGCAAGTTTAGATGAAGATGTATTGGAAGATGATTTAGACAGTGATCTACTTGATGGTGATAGTGATGCTGCATCTGATGAACTTAAAGATGAACGTGAATGCAGTATCTATAATGCTCAGTTTGATGGTCAATTACTGCATGACGCAGATGAAGTCACAGAATTCTGTAATAATAACTTCTACCGAAGTCGCATCAAATGGTCATCTAAGGCATTGTCATTAAAAGACAAACCGATAGTAACATTTGAACTTACTTTTGATGATAAGCATCAAGCAAAAGATTTAAAATTCAGAATTATTGGTAAAGAGGCAGTTGATGGTAAAGGCGGCAAAGAGCCTGTGGATGGTGCTGACTTTAATATCATTATTCGTGAACTTGAAGATGCAATATTTAAGTCATTGGATGATGTTCTTGCATTGTATGAAGGTAGTTCAACTGATCAAAAGGAAGTAAGTAATGCTTAAAGTTAAACTGTATCAATCAGGAATACATGTAAACAAAGGTGACTTCTATGACCGCTTGAGTCAGAACTTATATTCTGATGATGAAGGTTTTGGATTTGAACTGCTTGATGACAGTGATGACAACTTTATTATGCAGTTTATTGAACGTGTAATAAGTAAGCAAGAATTTGAACTACCAGATGGTGAAGTTTCTGAAATAGAAACTGTTTCCTATATCAAAGTGAAGTTTGGTGTTCGCTTCGGAACTAAACATGCATTGTATGTGATAAATCCACCACGTAGCATGAAATACCCATTTGAAATGATACGAACGCTGTTTGGTTCAGATAGCGGGTTAAAACCCGTGGAACTTGATTTGAAGAAGTTATTGGATGTATTTGATATTAAGTATGACCACGTAATAAAATCTATGTCGTTGTCTAATATCCAGTGCGATCCTAATACTGTTGCTAAGACAAAGATCGCTAGCTCTAAAGACCTGAATCCGTTCTATCTGAAAAATTACAGCGAAACGCCTGCCGTAATTGATACTGTTCACATGGTCGTGAATGGCATAGACATTGAATTGTCTCGAACAGGACGTTTCCGTATTCATAAAGATAATCTACAGACTTTCATTCTAATGCTTGACCATTCGTTTCAGTAAAGCCTTTAAGCCGTTAGAAATCAATCTGACGGTTTTTCATTCTAGGCCATAGGCTGTATTTTTGTATTAACGCAAATATCAGGATCAGATCTTGCGTTTTGTCTGTCGGCTTTTTCTATCCCTGAGATAATTCATGAAGTACTTATTTACGATTCAATGAAACTCATTTATGACCAGAATTGTGTTACGTTTTTATCTTTTCGAAATATAACAAGACCGTTAATAATTGAAAAGTTTTTGTGTGTTATAACTAAAAATGTCTCTTTTATTGAATGTTATAAGCAGTGATTTTGTAAAGTTTAAGAGATTAAAAGAAACAAACTTAACGTAATTCTTTACTTTTTTGTTGGTTGTCCTTTTATTAACAATTACTTATATCTTGTTTTTTTTGTTCAAGGTAACCATAACCGTTCTAGGACTGGTATACGTTAAAGTGTGAGAATAAGCACTAATACAAACAGAATTAAATACTAACCCAGTATATTTACTGGGTTTTTTTGTGTTAAAAATATCTGACCTAAGCTAAACTATGCCTCTTTTTGTTACTTATTGATATTGTTATCTTTATGAAGTATTTAGATGTCGTTATTACATTATTATTATCTATATTACTTACTATTGGGGTTGGATATGAAAATAGAATGATGATAGCAGGTGGGTGTTTGTTTTTAGCACTGATCTTTCTGTCATCTAAATGGTGGTTAAAATGGCTGTTTATATTTCCAACTGGATTGGTGGCGGTATTATACTTTTATTCGGGTTATATTTATGGGCAACCTAATATAGGTATTGTTGCATCGTTATTTGAAACAAATAAACGCGAAACTATTGAATTTTTATTAGCTATTCCAAGAAATGTTCAAATATTAAATGCTATTTTATTTGTTGCATTTAGTTATTATTTAATACGAGTTAAATTTGTTTTTAAATGGCATAAAACAGTATGTCTATTTGGTTTTTTTTGTTTTTGTTTTTCGTCTTTAAATTTATTTATATATCATTCTTATACCAGTATTAACCACTATGTTGCTCAAATGAATACGTTGAAAAATAGTATTCATCAAAGCGCAAATTGGCATATTTTAAAGAATAAACCGAGGTATAAAACTTATGTTCTCATCATTGGTGAAAGTATGCGTAAGGATTATATGTCAAGTTATGGCTATCCGATTAATAGCACGCCTTTTTTAACAACAACACCGGGAATATTGGTCAATGGTTATCTTTCTACTGCCTCTCATACTGCGGTGTCATTACCTCGAACATTAGCTATCAGTCATGGCCTAGATTTACACCCTGCAAATAATATTATCACCTTAGCCAATGTGGCTAAAATGAAAACGATATGGTTATCAAATCAAGGGTTTATTGGTCAGTATGACACGGCTGTTTCAGCAATAGCTGTTCATGCTTCAGAACGGAAATTTTTGAAAAAAGGTAATTTTCTTACCAATAATACCAGTGATTATGCATTATTACCGTTATTTAAACAGGCATTAGCACAGCCCTATAATGGTTCAAAATTAATTGTGTTGCATATTATGGGGTCCCATGAGAATTTTTGTGATCGCATAAAAAAAGATATTTATAATTTTAAAGATAAAGATTTATCTTGTTATTTATCAACATATAACCAAACTGATACTATTATTAAAACAATAGTTAATGATTTAAAAGCAACCCAAGATAGTTATTCATTAATGTATTTTTCTGATCATGGTTTAAATAATGTCAGTACTATCAAAGGAAAGACACAATTAGTGCATGGTGATTTATATAAACAAGATTATGAAGTGCCACTAATTGAAATTGCCAGTGATATTCACCAGCATACAATGTTGAATAAGCAAATTAGTGCTTTTGATTTTATGTCGATTTTCTCAAATTGGATTGGTGTTAAAACAGCACAATTACCCTCATTGAATGTTTATCAATTGCCACAAAATAAAAAGATTCAAGTATTAAACGGTAATCAGATGGTGCTATTTAAATCATTAAAAAATGATCCAGATGAAATAATTCATCGTTAAACATAACAATAAAAGCAGGTTATTTGGAAATGTGATCAATAAACAGGTTCCATTGTGGCTGCTTTTTGTTTGATAAAATCGATAAATAATTTCGTTTTAACATGATGATAATTTAGTTTTGGGTAGTATGCGTATATGGCATTAATTGGCTGCTTTAATGTTGGTAGTACGGGTACTAACAAACCATTGTCTAATTCACGTTTTATTGTTTGACTGCTGGTTAAAATTAACCCCATTCCAGCAACAGCTCCAGCAACGAGCGCTTCCGGATTAGTGGTAATAAAATTGCCTTGTAATAAAAGCCGTTGATTATGCTCAAATATATGATCTTGTTGGTGATTTTGTTCACCAAATAGCAGGTAATTATGTTGGCATAGTTGTTCTGGCGTCGTGATTTGAGGATTATTTTCAAGGTATGAGGGCGCAGCATAAAAGCCATTACTGTAGCTAAGTAATTTGGTGGCGATATAGCTAGAGGAGTTAAATTCAGTGATCTCTCGACTAATGAAAACATCGAGGTTTAGATCCGGTAATTGTCCAGGCGTTACCGTATGGAGCTCAATTTTTATGTTGGGATAACTGTGGCTAAATTCAGCCAGATAGCTCACCAGTAAACGGCTTCCGGTTGCAAGTGGTGCACCTAAACGTAAGATACCCCCTATTTCACTATTGGTTGCCGTTGTTTCTGCTAGCATTTGTTGCCAATCATTAACTAACAAAGCACTACGTTGATAAAACAATTGACCTGCTTCTGTTACGGTTAAATGGCGAGTGGTTCGCTTTAACAGTTGTACGCCCAGCTGTTTTTCTAACCAAGATAATCGCTTTGATAACGCCGAACTGGAGGTGTTGAGTTTGTTTGCGGCTTGCGCTAATGAACCTTGCTCAACCACGGTAATAAAACTATTGGCACAGGTGATCCAATCCATAAATGTATTATTCCTTTATTACAATATTAATAATCGATTAACAGGTCTAATGTAGCGTATGCTAAGCAAGGAAAAAATGATTAACATCGTTTAATGATTACCTATTTAATGGCATATGTGAAGTAAGGATGCTATGAGAAAAGCCTCAAGGATGAAGTTAACAAATCGCTTAGTTGCCTTTGTTACCATGATCGTGATTTGCGCGATTTTAGTAATTTTTATTGGTGGAGCGTTGAGTTTTCGTAAACTCGGCCAAGATTCATTAGCACATTATCTTGATGGGGTAGTGACGGTTATTGATCAAGAGTTAGCGGACCCTCAAGGTGCTCAAGCCTTACCTCGTTGGCTACCGACATTATTGCAAGCCAGTAATGTGGTGACATTAACTATTAATGACAGCAAGAAGCAATTGTTTGATTTTAAAGGTCGCCAAATTGTTTCTGATCCTAATGTTATTTACCATCATCAATATCAATTGCCATTACACCCCGGTTATCAAGTCACGATTGCGGCAATTCCTCTTTATAGTGAATTTACCTATTCTTTAGGCGCAATGTCTTCAATTTCATTAGCGATGTTGATTGTCGCTTTAGGGTTAATGCGTGGTGTTCATTGGTTGCGTACTCAACTCCATGGCTCTGAATTATTAGAAGAGCGTGGACGGATGATTTTGGCTGGTCGTGTTGATCAATATGCTGAAGGCGATGATTATGAATGGCCAGCAACGGCAAGTTTGGCACTCGATCAATTAATTAGTGAACTTAAAGATGCCCGCCAAGAGCGAAGTCGATTTGATACTTTTATTCGTACCCATACTTTTTTAGATCAATTAACGGGTACTGCGAATAGGGTGTTATTTGATAGTCGATTGCAATCGATGGTGCAAGATCAAGATAGCCACGGTGCTGTTGTTT
Source organism: Photobacterium iliopiscarium (assembly GCF_003026395.1). Lineage (GTDB taxonomy): Bacteria > Pseudomonadota > Gammaproteobacteria > Enterobacterales > Vibrionaceae > Photobacterium > Photobacterium iliopiscarium. Next base: position 31,593 of record NZ_PYOO01000010.1, read on the forward strand.
TATTGCGTTTAAGTGACTGGGACGAAATGTGTGCTCAGCAAGGAAGAGGTATTGCTGATGAGTTGTTACAAGACATTAGTGTGATCCTCTCTAATTTCATTCAGCGTTTTCCTGATACCGTCCTTGCGCGATATTTTGACGCTGAGTTTGCAATTCTTATTCCACAGCAACCCGCCAAAGAAATTAAAATATTTACCCATCAATTATTAAATGCGGTTGAGCGTTTATCGCCGCCAGCACCAATGGAAAAAGACAATTGGTGTCATATTGGGGTGACATATTTTCATGGTGGCGATCGCCGTGGACGGATTATGGATGAAGTTGATACTGCTTTACGTAGTTCGCAACTACAAGGTGCAAACAGCTGGAACAGTTTTAATAAAGAACATCAGTGGGATAAATCACGCGGTAATGTGCGCTGGCGAACATTGATAGATAAAACCTTAACTCAAGGTGGACCATTGCTATATCAACAGCCGATTATTATGGCTGAAAATGAACAGTTAATGAGTTATGCCTTATTGGCTCGCATTCAAGATGATAATGGCGATATTATCAAAGCGTCTCATTTTATGTCGGCAATAGAACAAGTGGGTTATTCAGTGCGCTTTGATCGGGCGGTTATTACGCAAACCCTATTGTTACTCAAACAGCAACCGGCAGACAATAGTTATGCGGTTAACATTACCACCATCAGTTTACGTGACAAAAAATTCGTCAAATGGCTGCGAGATGAATTACTTCAATTACCACGTCCGGTGTTAAATCGATTATTAATCGAAGTATCAGAAAGTATGTTAGTTAAACATCTTGATGCGATTCGACCTGTATTACGGGTATTAACAGGTCTTGGCTGTAAACTTGTTGTTTCACAAGCAGGAAGAACAATAGTTAGCACTTACTATATTAAAGATATTAAAGCGGATTATATTAAATTACACCGTGGTTTAGTGCGAGATATTCATCAGCGCCAAGAAAATCAATTATTTGTGCGAAGTATGCTCGGAGCCTGTGCCAACAGTGATGCAAAAGTGATTGCGGTTGGGGTTGAAACGAATAAAGAATGGCGAGTATTACAACAGCTCGGTGTGGTTGCTGCACAAGGACGTCTTTTTGTTGCTGAGAAACCGATTTTCACGAAGAATAACGCTTAAAAGGAATGGTTGTTAATTAGTTAATGTTAAAGTTATCATTTAAAGTGATGCAGGTCAGACATTTAATACATTAATATTGTGAAGTGATCACTCTTTACCTAAAGTGCGGGCTGTTATTTGGCTCTAACTTTCGGCTTACTTCTATCATGACTCTGCATGTACTCTCTTCGCTTTTTTTACGTAAAAAAAACGTATTAAATGTGGCTTTGGCTTTATTTTCTGATGCGGTTGTTTTAGTGGCTGATAATGAAGCCGATATCATTATTGATTCAGTGCCAATTGAATCAATAATTGAGTGGCAGAGTGCCATTGAAATTTTAATCACTAAACATCAATTAACTGGCAGTCAAATAGTGATTGTTTTAGGGCGTGGTTTATACCAAAGCTTATTGATTGATAAACCTAATTTAAGTGATGATGAATTAGTCTTAGCCTTACCTTATTTAGTTAAAGATTTAGTCAATGAGTCACCAGATGATATTGTTGCTGATGGTTTTAACAGTTTAAATAATGATCGGATTCAAGTCTTTGTTACTGCGCGTCAACAAGTTAATCAAATTGTTTTAGCTTGCCAAGCGGTGGGTTGCAGTATTAGCTGTATGACGGTGGAAAGCGTTGTTTGGTGTGAATTTACGGCACCAAACCTTAGCCAATTAGTCGTACATCGTTATGGTAATGGCAATCTACAATTAACCGCATTTAGTCAGCATAAACTTTTTTTTCAACGTCAATTACGAGGCTTTGATGCGCCGTTGGTTACGGCATCTAATTCAGATGTTCAAGTATTACAACTTGATAATTTGGCGTTAGAACTTCAGCGATCATTGGATTTTCTGAGTGCACAATTACGTAATAATCCGATTAGTCAGTTATTAATTAGTTGTGACAATGATAATAACCAACAATTGGCAGTGGCATTAAATGAACGTTTAAATGTGGTAGTTCAAGCGGTTGAACCATCATTGACCTTATTAACCTCAACGGGAAGACGTATTGCTTGGGCTGGACTTAAGCACAGTTTTTCATCTTCAATTAATTTCTATTCACAATTTCTGCAACCTAAACGTCAATGGTTAACGCTTAATAATATGCTGATCGGTTGGTTAGCGCTGATGTTAGTGATTGGCTTAACAAGTGCTGTATTTAGTTTTAAGTCACATCAATTAACGCCCGCATTTATATCGAATAAGGCGCAACTAACAACCGTGCAACACCAATTAATGTTAACCCAAAAAGAAGTGCAATTGCATGTTGTTAGTCCGATAAAACAGCAATATCTGAGCGCTTTAAAACAAGCGGTTACGGCTAAGCAAGCGACGTTAAAAGCCGTTGCGAATCATGATGTCAGTTTGATGGTCGGTTATGGCCAAGTATTAACGCAATTAGCTGATGCTGCTTTAGATAATATCGCTATTGAACGTATTTCAATTTCAGGTACCGCAATGGATTTAAAGGGTGTTGCTCGCACGCCAGAGGCTGTTCCTCAATGGTTAGGGACATTTAATCATTATTCAACGTTAGCTCAACGCCGATTTCAGTTACTTAATATTGGTAGAAATAAGCACAACCAAGTTACCTTCACCTTGCAAGCTCAACGCATACAAGAGGCGCTTTGATGAAGATTATCTGGTGTGAATGGCAACAACGATTCAGTGGGTTATCATCACGAGAACAATGGCTGATTGCGATTTCTGGTTGGATAGCGATTATCTTAATTGGGGTGTTTATGGTACTTGAGCCGCAATGGATTCTATTGCAAAACCAGACCAATACTATCGATGTTGCGGCCAAAAATATTATTACTGTTGAACATGATATTCAGCGGTTACAGCAAAAATTGGCGCAAAGTCCTAATAAAAAAATTGATACTCAAATCACTTCATTGACTCACAAAAACGCCCAATTGGAACAACAGTTACAACAGACGATAGGGCGGTTAGTTTCTCCTACCCAGATGTCTTATCTATTGGAACAAGTATTACAGCATAGCCAAGACTTACGTTTACAAACAATAGTGTCATTACCTGCGATACCGTTGATGAATGGTAATGAGCAAGGTTATTTTTTGCATCCATTACGAATGACATTTGAAGGTAAATATTTCGATGTTATTCGTTATTTAACCCAGATTGAAGCGTTACCCGTAAAGTATTATTGGCGTAATTTAAACTATCAAGTGACGCAATATCCATGGGCTAACATTGAGCTTGAACTTTACACCTTAGGTGAAAGTAAGGATTTTATTGGTGGGTAAATATACAGTAACAGGGTGTGTTATTAGCTGTTTATTTTATGGCGTAAATGTCAATGCACAGCAAGACCCAACTCGACCATTGGAATGGCATTCACAAGGATCATCATTAACCCTCTCTCGCTCTTCATTACCCCAGTTACAAAGTGTTATTTGTGAACAGCAATGCCGAGCCATTTTAAGTGGTCAAACCGTGGCGGTTGGCAGTTATATAACAGGCTATCGAGTCAGTCGAATTAATGCCAGTTCAGTGATATTAACCCGTAATAAAAAACAGTGGCAATTGTCGCTATTTAGCACCGACATTAAGCAGTGAAGGGATATAAAAATATGCAACGAATCATACTTGGTGTGGTTATCACTTCATTAATGGGGTGCTCTACCCAAATGGGGCACCAAGCTCCAGTTGCTATACAACAAACACTTAACCAAGCAGCTAATGATGCCGCCAGTCGACCACTGCTTGCATTACCTGACGCGGTCAATGCTGATTTAATGCCCGCACTCGATACCGATCAAGTGCTGCCTACGCATGCATTAGAAAAACGATTTCGAGTGAATGCCCGTAATGTCGATGCCAACGTATTCTTTTCGAGTTTAGTGCAAGGCACACCATTTAATATAGTGATCCATCCGAGTGTAAGTGGCTTGATTAGCTTACAGTTAAAAGATGTCACGTTAGATGAAGTGTTGAATGTTATTGATGATGTTTATGGGTATAGCATTACCCGCAAAGGCAATATTATTCAGGTGTTTCCTGCCACATTACGTACCGATATTATTCCCGTCGATTATTTACAGCTTCAGCGTCAGGGGGTGTCATTAACCTCAATTACGACTGGTTCAATAGCCAATGAAAACAATACTAATTCAAACGTAGATGTCGACAATAACGATGCCATCTTAAATCAAGATCTTAGTACCACTACCGGTGGAACGACCATAAAAACCACCTCTGAAAGTGATTTTTGGCAACAGTTAGAAAAAGTTGTGCGCGGTATGATTGGTCATGGTGATGGCCGAAATGTCATGGTATCCCCACAGGCTGGATTGATTTCTGTGCGTGCTTTTCCCAATGAATTACGTGAAGTAAAACAATTTTTGGGTATTTCACAACAACGTTTAATTCGACAAGTGGTACTTGAAGCCAAGATCATGGAAGTCACGTTAAATGACAGTTATCAGCAAGGGATTAATTGGCAAAATATCAGTCGCAGTATTGGCGGAACCAATATTGTGATTGGTTCAACGCCTATCGTTGATGCCTCGGCCATTGCCGCATTACCGGGCGGTAATGCGATTTCAAATCTGCTAGGTGGCCAAACTAATATTACGATCAGTGATGGTAACTTTACCTCAGTATTAAGTTTTCTTGAAACCCAAGGGGATCTTAATGTGCTATCAAGCCCACGAGTAACCGCGGCAAATAATCAAAAGGCAGTGATTAAAGTGGGTGGTGATGAATATTTTGTTACCAATGTATCAAGCAGTAATGTTTCTGGTGATAACAGTACTGCGGCGCCTGATATTGAATTAACGCCCTTTTTCTCAGGGATTTCATTAGATGTCACCCCTCAAATAGATGATCAAGGTGGTGTGTTATTGCATGTTCATCCGGCGGTGGTTGATATTAAAAACGAGATCAAAGCGGTCGATCTTGGCGCTAAATTTGGGGTTTATAAATTGCCACTAGCCAAAAGTACTATTCGTGAATCTGATTCAATTATTCATGCTCGTAGTGGCGATGTGGTCGTGATTGGTGGCTTGATGAAAACGGCAATGACGGATCAAGTTTCAAAAGTACCACTATTAGGTGACATTCCGTTGGTGGGTAATTTGTTTCGTAATATCAATAAAGTGAAGCAAAAAACAGAGTTGGTTATTTTATTAAAACCAACCGTCGTCAGCGATCAAACATGGCAGCAAGAGATCGAACGTTCGCGATCATTGGTTAATGAATGGTTTCCAGAAGATAAGTAACCTATGTATTTATCACATTTTGGCTTTCATTCAGCGCCGTTTTCACTTACCCCCAATACGGCATTATTCCATGCATTGCCGAGCCATCTAACCGCCATTGATACCCTATTAGCGGGGTTGGCAATGGGTGAGGGCATTATGCAGTTATCTGGAGAAGTGGGGACGGGGAAAACCCTTATTTGTCGTATGTTGATCAACCGATTACCACCACAATATGATTTAGTGTATTTACCGACGCCCGCTCAATGTGGAATGACGTTACAAGTAGCACTAGCCTCTGAATTAGGGCTTAAATTTGGCGGTGATCGCCATCGACTTACGATTGATATACATGATCAATTATTGCGGCGTAAAGCCAATGGTCATGCGGTAGTGGTGGTTATTGATGAAGCACAGGCATTAACTGATGATGCATTAGAAATGATCCGTTTATTAGGCAACCTTGAAACAGAATCAAATAAACTACTCCATATTGTCTTAATTGGTCAGCCTGAATTAGATCAACGTTTAGCCCGTTATCAATTACGCCAATTGCAGCAACGAATTACGTTACGGGCGACGTTATTGCCATTAAATGAGGCTGAAGCGGTGGCTTATATCGATCATCGATTGTCATTGTCAGGTTGTTGTTCAGGGTTATTTTCTATCGCCCAATCTCGAGCGATTTGGTTTGCGAGTGGTGGTATTCCAAGGTTGATTAATCAATTAGCACACAAAGCATTATTAGTGGCTTATAGCCAACAACGCCATTCTCTTTGTCGACAAGATATTCATATAGCGATTGCTGATACTGTTGCCGCGCGCCAATCAAGTTGCATGTGGTGGCGCTGGCTCGGGTGGAAATATTTATGAGTGAGTTAAACCGTCGTTTGAGTGCTTTGGCACAACAATCTCATGATGCGACACCAGTGTTACAGGCAGCGACAATCAAACCGTTACCCAATAAACGTGGTCGCTATGGAATGGCTATTCTTTTAATGGCGGTTATTCTGTTATTCGCTGGGGGCGTTATTCATTGGCTGCGAGTTACTGTTACGCCAGTGATTACCCCTTTGTTTTTACCTGTCGCTGCTGTGCCTGTGGTATCGACTTTACCGACGATACCGACACCAATAAAAAAACAAGCCTCGAATAAACCAGAGTTATCAATACCAGAGCTGATTTCACAAGAGGCAGTAAGATCACCGTCGCCAATGTCAGTGGATGCCGAATCAATGCTGTTGGCTGCAATGCCAGTTGCTGAGCCAGCGCTTGATACTCTTGATATTAAACAAGAGCTCGCAAGTTCCTATGAACAAGGTTATGACAGTGGTTATCAACAAGCATTCGTTGAACAACAATCAACAATCACCGCCTCGCCAAAGATCGAGGTCGTGGTATCGCCTAAACCTGTAGTCAGTCGATTATCGATTGAAACGGTGGCATTAACACCGATACAGCTAGCAATGGTTGAATATAACAATGCTGAAAAAGTATTACGCCAAGCCAATAGTCGTCAAGCAATTGTGCATCTTGAAGCGGCACTGAAGTATCGTCCTGAGTGGGTTATTGCTCGCCAAAAATTAGCGGCACTATATTATGGACGCGGTGATAATCGCCAAGCTGTAGCAATGTTGCAGCAAGGATTACAACGTCAACCTCACAGTACCGAATTACGCTTAACTTTAGCTAAATTATTGGTTAATGAGCAACAACCCCAAACAGCATTAACGGTATTGGAACAAGCTCAAGTTGTTGATTCAGTATCTTTTTTAGCGATGCGAGCCGCTTTGGCTCAGCAGTTGCAAAAGACCGCTTTAGCGCTTAGCAGTTACCAACAATTAGTTTTACATGATGCGACAGATGGACGCTGGTGGTTAGGGCTTGCAATTGCACAAGAGCGAAGCCAGCAATTTACGGCAGCGTTGACCTCTTATCGTCAAGGGGCTGTTCATGGTGGTCTTTCTGTCGCCTCACAACAATTTATCCAACAACGAATCATGGCATTACAAACTAAAAGGCACTAACAGATGCAAATACGCTTACGTAAACGGTTAGGTGATTTGTTGGTTGATGATCATATTATTGCGCAGCAACAATTAGACCAAGCCCTTCAGCAACAGCAACTCACTGGGCGTAAATTAGGTGATACCTTGATTGGTATGGGGTTTCTTAGTGAACAACAAATGTTGCAGTTTTTAGCCCGTCAGTTAGATATTCCGTTGGTCGATTTAACACGGATCGTTATCGATAGTGATGTCGTGAATTTATTATCTGAAGTGCATGCGCGACGTTTACGTGCATTGGTGATTGGTCGTTGTGGCGATGTGTTACGTCTTGCGATGAGTGATCCCGCTGATCTTGCAATGCAAGAAGCCTTACTTAACCAATTACAACAGTATCAGGTTGAGTTTGTTATCGTGCCTGAACGACAGTTAATTGTTGCTTTTGATCGTTATTATCGTCGTACCAAAGAAATTGCATCGTTTGCTGAACAGCTAAATGCAGAGCATCAAACTCAAACTCATTATGGGTTTGGATTTGATGATAGTGACAATGATGAAATGACGGTGGTTAAGCTGATCAATTCTTTATTTAAAGATGCGCTACAAGTGGGGGCATCAGATATTCATATTGAGCCGGATGAGGACGTGCTTCGAATTCGGCAGCGGATCGATGGTATTTTGCATGAAACATTACTTAACGAGAATAGTGTTGCTGCGGCATTAGTATTACGACTGAAATTAATGAGTGGGCTTGATATATCAGAAAAACGTTTACCTCAAGATGGGCGTTTTAATATTAAAGTTCGCGATCACTCGATTGATATTCGTCTCTCAACAATGCCGGTGCAATACGGTGAATCGGTAGTGATGCGATTACTTGATCAATCTGCTGGGATTCTCGATTTAGATCATATTGGTATGCCCGATGATCTTCTGTTACGGCTTCGGCGGCAGTTAAAGCGTCCGCATGGCATGATTTTAGTTACCGGGCCGACAGGATCAGGAAAAACGACAACTTTATACGGTGCGCTTAATGAGCTTAATAAACCGGGGAAAAAATTAATTACTGTGGAAGATCCGGTTGAATATCGGCTGTCGCGCGTTAATCAAGTGCAAGTGAATAATAAGATTGGATTAACTTTTTCATCTATTTTACGGACTTTTTTACGCCAAGATCCTGATGTGATTTTAGTGGGTGAAATGCGCGATCAAGAAACAGTAGAAATTGGTTTACGTGCGGCATTAACCGGCCATTTAGTACTCTCGACTTTACACACCAATAATGCGATTGATAGTGCGTTGCGAATGATAGATATGCAGGCACCAGGATACCTCGTCGCGAGTGCAGTAAGAGCGGTTTTAGCACAACGCTTAGTACGCCGTGTCTGTCCAGACTGTGCACAAATTGCAGTTTTGGAAGACGAGAAAAAAAGTTGGTTACAAGCACGTGGTTTTGATGAGCAATCGCGTCACTTTAGCTTAGGTTTAGGCTGTCAAAGTTGTAATTTTACCGGTTACAAAGGCCGTATTGGGGTGTTTGAATTATTAGAAATTGACCAACCGATGATGGATGCATTACGTAATAATAATGCGGTTTTGTTTAGTCAAATAGCACGACAGAGTGCAGGTTATAAACCATTAGTTGAGTCAGCTTTAGCTTTAGCTTGCGCGGGTATCACTAGTTTAGATGAAGTAATGATATTAGCGGAAGGGGATTTTTATGATGGTTATATTGGGTGATATATAAATGAAACGATTTAATTATCGTGGTCGTGGTGCTCAGGGGACGATTTTACGTGGACAGGTCGAAGCTTTAACCCAATCTGCGGCAACCGATCAATTATTACGCCAAGGAATTATTCCGTTAGAAATTAAACTGGCAACACATCATCGTCCATCATTAACACTTGATGGATTATGGCAACGACCGTTACCCATTGAGGTTCTAGTGATTTTCTGTCGCCAGCTCTATAGCTTAACCAAAGCGGGAGTACCATTGTTACGTGCATTTAAAGGGTTAGAGCAAAGTGCCAGTCATTTATTATTACGCTCAACCTTGGCTGAAGTGACAACTGAACTGACAAATGGTCATTCGCTGTCTGCGGCAATGCAGCAACATCCACGGGTATTTTCTGATTTATTTGTGTCGATGATCCATGTTGGTGAAAATACCGGACGGTTAGATCAAACCCTATTGCAGTTGGCGAATTACTATCAACAAGAAATGGATACTCGGCGCCAGATTAAATCTGCAATCCGCTATCCGATGTTTGTCATGATTGCGATTGGGCTGGCAATGATCGTGTTAAATACTCAGGTTATTCCGCAATTTGCAGGTATGTTTGCTCGGTTTGGGGTTGATTTACCGTGGCCGACTCAAGTACTGATCTCGACCTCAAACCTATTTGTTTATTATTGGCCATTGATGGTTATTGGCATTGGCGCAATGTGGGTTGGTGTGCGTCTGTGGCGTAATACACCCCAAGGACAGCAGCGGTGGGATTTGTGGCGATTAAAAATACCGATTATCGGAAGTATTATTAATCGTGCTTTGATGGCACGTTTTTCTCGTACTTTTGCGCTAATGATACGCGCTGGAGTACCGTTAAATCAGGCTTTAAAAATGGCAGCAGAAGCATTAGATAATCGCTTTTTAGAGCAGAGATTATTAGACATGAAATTAGGTATTGAAAGTGGCAGTAGTATTGCAACAACCGCAGCCAATACTGATATTTTTACTCCACTGGTGCTACAGATGATTGCGGTTGGCGAAGAGACCGGACAGATTGACGAACTATTATTAGATGCCGCTGATTTTTATGATCGTGAAGTTGATTATGATTTAGCCACTTTAACCGCACGTATTGAGCCGTTGTTATTGGTGGTGGTATCAGCCATGGTGCTATTACTTGCCCTTGGTATCTTTTTACCAATGTGGGGAATGTTAGATGTGGCTAATGCTGGATAAAATGAAATAAACCACGGCTTTTTAATATAGTAATATAATTGATTGAAATATTAATTTGATATTAACAATAATATTAATTGTTAATTCCGATTATTTGACGTTATATCAATATTGATATCCTAATAAAGAATAATATTTATATTAATTGGTATTTTTTGTGAGTTATTAATTTCTTACAAATAATAAATTGAAATATTTTAACGGAATGCGAGAATAATAGCGTATTTTTGCAATGATTTATATTATTATAAATCAATACATTTAATGCAGTTAAACACTGTTCATTGATTGCATTAGTTATTGTTATTTAATTATTAATTAATGATTGTCACGTTGTTATTTATGAATGTGAACGCATCAAAAAACGCTATTGTAATTATATAGTGGTTATTTTTACGGTTATTCTTTTTGGTTGAGCATAATTGAATCTTGATCATTAGTTAAAAAATTAATGAAAATAAAACTATTAATTATATCTAACATTTATCGCTTGAATGCAATTAATGTGATGGTAAGACATTCGTTTACTTACATACCGACTCAAGGTCGAGCTGAAGTGAATATACACAGGGAAAGGATTAAGTTATGAAACGTCAAAACGGTTTTACATTAATTGAACTCGTGGTTGTAATTGTTATTTTGGGCATTTTAGCGGTTACTGCGGCACCTAAGTTTTTAAACCTGCAAGATGATGCGCGTGCGTCATCACTGCAAGGCTTAAAAGGTGCGATTGAAGGCGCTGCAGGTATTACTTACGGTAAGGCTGCTATTCAGGGTGTTGAGAGTGTATCTACAGCCGATACTACTTTTGATGGTATCGAGATTATTTATGGTTACCCAACAGCAACATCGGCAGCATTAGCAGCAGCTGTGACTGGTCTTGCAGATGATTGGAAAGTGGTTGCTGCTCCAACGGGTGGTAAAATTAAATATACTTATAAAAGTAACGATGCAACTGATACATGTATCGTGACTTACACTCAAGCAACAAGTCCATCAGTCGCTGCTTCTACTTCGATTACATATGGTCCAGGCTGTACTGAACCAGCAAAATCATAATTAATATTTAGCGCTCTTTAGCGATGCTATTTTTATTTGAAATAGCATCACTAAATAATTCTCACAAAAGGTTAGGCTGTGGCGCGACAACAGGGGTTCACCTTAATTGAATTAGTGATGGTGATTATTGTATTAGCGATTATTTCCGTCACTGCCGCTAGCCGCTACGCTTCTAAGTCAAGTTTTAGCGCTGAGCTAATACGTGATCAAGCAATGTCTATTGCGCGTCAAATTCAAATTGGCGCCATGCAGCAACAACAGTTAGCGTGTACGACATTAACAATCACCGATGCGTTATTTGGCTGTGCGACGCGACAAAATTCCACCAATTATCTTACGACAGCAAACGATCAGGTTACGATCACCCCGAACTATTTTCTTGGTTTTAATTTACTCGGTCAGCCATTTAATCCACAAGGTGAGCGTCAGTGTATGACGGGATCAGGTTGTGAGATCACCTTTACAGCGAGTAATAATAATCAGGCGAAAATGTGTATTAATCCGCAAGGCTACATTCATAGTGGGGCGTGTGTATGAAGTGTTGTTATGGTCAAGTTCAACGTGGATTTACACTGATTGAAATGATCATCACATTGGTTATTTTTGCTGTTGCGATGGTTGTTTTAAGCCGATTTTTATTTCCACAAATGACTCTATCAGCTCAGCCGCATTATCAAGCGCGTGCTGCGGCATTAGCTAATGCGATGATGACGGAAATTCTCGCGCGTAAGTTTGATGTTAATAGTGATGATAATGGTGAGCAAATTCGTTGTGATGACACTCAAAACTTACAAGGTCAGGCGATTGATAACCCGTGTGCGCTAACTCTAGCCTCAAGCACTGATCGACAGCAATTCGTTACGGTTGATGATTATATTGGTTGCTGGCAGGGCAAAGCTGCGGAGTGTGACGACGGTAATGGGCGTGCATTAAGTAACGCTATGGGTGACTTGATTGCTGCGGATTACAGCCATTTTACGGTGACGGTGACTGTTTTTTACGATAACCACTTAACCAATACACTCGATTCAGATCTCGCTATCACGGCCATTCCGCACAATTATAAGCGTATCAATATGGTGGTTGATAGTGGTCGTTATGGCCGTTATCAGTTTGCGGCTTATCGAGGTAATTATTAATGCAATCAAGGCGATTACAAGGATTTACTTTAATTGAATTAGTGATGGTAATGGTGGTGATGGCATTTATAACTATCGGTATCGGTCGCTTTGTCAGTTTGGGTGCTGAAGGCTATTTATACACTCGTGATCGAGAACAATTACAATCTCAGGCACGATTTGCGGTTGAACGAATAACGCGTGAATTACGAGATGCAGTGCCCAACAGTCTTGAGGTGACAAATGATGAAAAAGGGCATTGTTTAGCTTTTCGACCTATTCAATACAGCGGTGATTATGTTAATCCAAGCTTAACTCATATTGATGTAATTTCAGGGTTTCTTACTCAGACCGTAGCTCCACTATTTGAAACCAATATGATGGTAGTGATTAACCCGCATAAACCTCAAGATTTTGATGTTCTTAGTGATCAAGTCGCCAAAGTAACGGCAATAAATAAAGGAACAGCCGCTAATCAGTGGCTGTTTGAACTTGATGGTCAATATAGTTTTAGCAGTGGATCATTGGCATTGCGCTTTTATACCTATACTCAAAGCGTTAAATTTTGTCTTGAAAATAATAGTCTCACCCGCACCACCATTCATCATTCTGGCAGTGAATCTCAGCCAATATTACTGGCCCAATATATTGATACCAATATGTCTTATTTTGAATTGGATAATGCAGCTCTTGCGCGTAATGCATTAGTTGCTTGGCAATTAACTTTTATCCGTAATGGTGAATCGAGTCGTTATAACCATACCGTACAGGTGATGAATGCGCCGTAGATCCTCATTAGCCTCACAAACTGGCAGTGCTTTGGTGGTGGCGATTTTTATTATTACAGTAATGTCGATGATGGCAGCTGCGATGATCAAAATTAATGCTTCTCAAGCGGTCACGACAACTCAAGAAATATTGGGTACTCGCGCATGGTTTGCTGCTCATAGCGGGATTGAAATTAGTTTAAATAAATTGTTTCCGATTGGGGATCCGCTGCAAATGTTAACCTGTAAGGACATTCCTACCCAAATCTCGCTGGTGGATTTTAATGGCTGTAGTGTCACTATTGAGTGTAAGCAACATAGCGTTGAGCCTATGCGTCGAATTCAATTACGCAGTATAGGTCGTTGTGGTAATGGTCAATATCAAGTTGCTCGCCAACAACAAGTGTGGGTGAAGGGATTAGCGCAATGAAAGTTGTTTTAAAAATAGTAATGCGGTTATTGTCTATTTTGCCGGTGATGTTTACTCTTCATGCCATAGCACAGACTAATCTTAATCAGTCTCAAGCGTTAACATTCCCACCGACTCAAAATTTTTGTGAATATTTTCCGCAATTGGCACAGTCCCATTCAAAAGGGAGATTAGATGGTCAATTAATCAGGATGGGGTTTCAATATCCCTATTTTAAATCTGACAACAATAAAAAATACCAGTTAGGTTTTAATCATTTTATTGATCAAGGGGGAGATAGAGATAAATCATGCCAAAACCTATCGAGTCAATGGGCGTGTGAAATGGATTCGAGCTTGATAGTAAGATCCAAACAAATGCCAATAATGCCTACTTATAATAATATTCCGTTGGGTGATATTGTATGTAGTGCTCCAGAATTAGAGCAATATCGCGATCAATGTATTGAGAGTTATGGCAGTAATAATATTTTAATGTTACCGCCAGGGAATTATTTAAAAGTTGAATTAGGCTCAAATACCAAAACCCAATTACAAGGCGGTATCTATAAAATAAAACAATTATTGGTGATGCAAGGCGCCAATATTACGGTAGCTAACGGTCAGCAAGCCATTATTTATGTTGAACAAGCAGCATTGAGTGGCAATATCAATAAGCGCGGATCACCTGATAACCTCTATATATTTGGTACCAATAATGATGCGGATTCTTTTGTTTCTGATGTTGAAATAAAAGCCTCAATTAACTTATCCAGTACGGTTGAGATGGTGGGTTATTTGTATTCTGCCGGCAATATTAATATCTCTGCAAATTATGGTAATAAGGTGGATATTGCCGATCGGCCTCAAACATTACGTGGCGCAGTAACGGCGCGTAATTTACGAATTGATACCGACAGTAATATTTGGGCGGGGGGATCTTGTGTGCAAGAGAAAGAATATGATTTGATTATTACCCCTGAAAAAGCACAGATATTAAGTTGTGATCGTTTACCGGTAACGTTTAATGTTCATCAAAAAAATAATCACCAGATAGACACGACGTATAACGGTAATATTGTCGTATCGACGAGTTTAAGTAAGCCCACTCTTGCCTATTGGTTTACGTCTAAAAATAACAATACTAACTTCAATGATGCTTCACAACCTATTGAAGTAAAAGTAATAAATGGCGTTGCTAGGTTATGGTTAAAAAGTAAAAACCATATTGGAAATATTAATGTTAGTGGGGTTTTACGGCAAAATACGAGCGTATTAGCGACGGCTACAGGGCAATATACTGTTGTACCTTTTAAGTTTGAAATAAGCCATGATCCTTTACTCATGATCGCCAATAAACCGCATGATATTACTATTACGGCAATGGCATGTGCTGACGATCAAAACAGTAATACGGTCGCGACAGGCTACAGTGGCACTAGAACATTATCATTGGAAACTCAATTTATAGCACCCGCGACTCAAGCTAATAGCAAGGTTGAATTACGTGCGATGCAGCAACAATCTTGGTCAATGGATGAGGCTCAATTAATTTTTGAAAATGGGATAGCGAAGGGGCAATTAAGGTATTCAGATGCAGGTAAAGTCGTGCTGAATATTATCGATCGTGATTGTAATAGTGATCGTGGTTGTGACATTGGATCACCTCTAAGATTTCAAGCGGATGATTGGACTCAATTAGATGGCTCGGTGGTGATTCACTCTCGACCTTGGACATTTGCGATGTGCCCTCAAGCTAACGATAGTTTTACTGGGACGGCGAGTGGTGGTGATGGTTTAGTTGCCGCAGGAGAAGCTTTTGTGGTGCGGGCTAAGCCATTGCAATGGCAGACGGGTGATAAGATAAATAATGATATTGATGTTACCAATAACAATTACTGCCAACGTCCAATTACGCCCAATTTTTTTGCTAACGACGCGCCAGTTGCAACAGTGACAGCTCAAATAATAGGTATTGCGACGCCAAAAAACGGCGATCAAGGTGAGCTGAGTGGGCGTACTCATCAGAAAAATAATCAATATCATGACAATACTGCGCTGTTGTTTACGGATTTACGTTGGAGTGAAGTGGGAAGCGTGAAGCTAGCCATGACTTCCTCGAATTATCTCGGTATGGCAATAAATTCGAGTCAGCGCGCGATTGGGCGTTTTTATCCGAAACAGTTTGTCATTAAATACAGTGCAATTATCAATGCCCATACTGAATCATCGCCGTTCACTTATATGGATCAAATATTCACCGTCAATGCGATCATTGAGGCGCAAAATGTTACTGGTGGATCGACATTGAATTACGGTGAATTTGCTCCGCAATTAAAAGAAACATTACAATTGTCGGCGGTCGACCTTAATGCCGAAACGGGTTTGAATGATCTCAGTTTACGGCTTGATCAATCCCATTTAGATGATGGTTGGCAGCGCGATTGGCAACAGGCACAACTGACCCTAAGTGAACGTCAATTAACGTTTAAGCGTTTACCTAAATCAGGCAATAATGTGGGCACTATAATGACGACTGCTGATGGTCCATTTAAGGTTGGGTTAGGTTTATCTGTCGAGCCTCGATCTCAGTGCTCAAGGCTAGGTTGTACTGATTTTGCGAACAAACCGCTATCATTGCAGCGCTATAACCAACCACTCGTGTTAACTGCACCATTTAACGGTGAGGTTGATAGTCGTTATGGACGGATGGTGTTAGACGATGTCAGTGGCGTATTTGATCAGCCGTTAATGATGCCGCTAAAAGTTGAATATTGGAATGGCGATCAATTTGCGATTAATTCTGATGACAGTCGCTCACACTTTAATAGTCAATTATCATGTAAGCAGATAATCTATGATACCTTAAAGCCGCATGATAAAGCTCATCTCATGGCAACGAGCGGTGATGTAGTTGACGGTAAAAGTTATGCGTTACAGGTATTGCCAGGTGTGGCAGAAAATGAACCATATTTAAAACAACAATGGCGGTTTTGGCTACGAATAGCATCACTGCCTGCGAGTAATATTGGTTGCACTGAGAATGAAACGGTTAATCAGCCATGGCTAACATTTAACTGGCGAGGTGTTGGTGATGAGGATCCATCAGGGCTGGCGACCTTTGGTAGCTATCGTGGTAATGATCGAATCATTTATCGCGCTGAAAAAGGTCTCAATCAACCCATCAAGTAAATAAATTGCGTGTCTAGACGTAGTTTCGCGATCCATATCTTGTTTCACTAAGGTGCACTTGATACATTGAGCGCAATTTACGATTTTTTAACGCTTGCAGGAATAGCTGAAGACTATGTTTAAGAAGCTTCGTGGAATGTTCTCCAATGACTTGTCTATTGACTTGGGCACTGCCAACACCCTTATTTATGTCAAAGGACAAGGAATTGTTCTTGATGAACCCTCTGTAGTGGCTATTCGTCAAGATCGCTCAGGGACAACCAAAAGTGTTGCAGCAGTAGGTCATGACGCCAAATTAATGCTTGGCCGTACGCCGGGTAATATTGCGGCGATTCGTCCGATGAAAGATGGCGTTATTGCTGATTTTTACGTCACCGAAAAAATGTTGCAGCACTTTATTAAACAAGTGCATGATAATAGCTTTTTACGCCCGAGCCCACGAGTGCTAGTCGCCGTACCTTGTGGTTCAACTCAGGTTGAACGTCGTGCGATTCGTGAATCAGCGCAAGGCGCAGGTGCACGTGAAGTTTACCTTATTGATGAACCAATGGCGGCGGCAATTGGTGCGGGAATGCCTGTATCAGAAGCAACGGGTTCAATGGTGATCGATATCGGTGGTGGTACTACTGAAGTTGCGGTTATTTCATTGAATGGTGTGGTGTATTCATCATCAGTTCGTATTGGTGGTGATCGCTTTGATGAAGCGATTATTAACTATGTTCGTCGTAACTACGGCAGCTTGATTGGTGAAGCAACGGCTGAGCGTATTAAGCACGAAATTGGTTCGGCTTATCCTGGTGATGAAGTCCGTGAAATTGAAGTCCGTGGCCGTAACCTTGCAGAAGGTGTACCACGTAGCTTTACATTGAACTCCAATGAAATTTTAGAAGCATTGCAAGAGCCGTTAACCGGAATCGTATCTGCGGTTATGGTTGCACTTGAACAATGTCCACCAGAATTAGCGTCTGATATTTCAGAGCGTGGCATGGTGTTAACTGGCGGCGGTGCATTATTGCGCGATCTTGATCGCCTACTCACTGAAGAAACAGGTATTCCTGTTGTTGTGGCGGAAGATCCATTAACGTGTGTAGCTCGAGGGGGCGGTAAAGCGCTTGAAATGATCGATATGCATGGTGGCGATCTCTTCAGCGAAGAATAATACCATCATAGGATCCTAATTAAACAGGTTATAGTGTTATATGAAACCTATATTTGGCAGAGGTCCATCTCTGCAATTGCGCCTGTTTCTTGCCATATTATTATCGGCTAGCTTAATGCTAGCCGATAGTCGTCTTGGTGCTTTTGCCAATATTCGTTATTTATTGAATTCGGCGGTTGCACCGCTGCAATATGCTGCCAATTTACCTCGTGAAATGTTAGATGTTTTGCGTGGGCAATTCAGTTCTCATCAACGACTATTGACTGAAAATAAAGCATTAAAACGTGATTTATTAGTCATGAAAAGTAATGTGTTATTACTCGATCAATTACAGCAAGAAAACCAGCGTTTAAGAGATTTACTCGGCTCTCCATTTGTGCGTGATGAACGTAAAATGGTGGCAGAGGTCATGGCAGTTGATTCTGATCCTTATAGTTATCAAGTGATGATAAATAAAGGTCGTGTCGACGGTGTTTATGAAGGCCAGCCTGTGATCAATGATAAAGGTATTGTCGGCCAAGTCTCTTATGTCGGTGCGCATAATAGCCGCGTGTTATTGCTCATTGATCCTACCAATGCGATTCCAGTACAGGTTGTACGTAATGACATTCGTGTTATTGCTACTGGTGGTGGGCGTAATCATCAGATTTTATTAGAACATGTACCCAGCAGCACTGATATTAAAAAGGGTGATCTACTGGTGAGTTCTGGTCTTGGTGGACGTTATCCTGAAGGTTATCCCGTGGCGCGTGTAACATCATTTACGTTTGATAATAAACGCCCATTTGCACAAATTACGGCGAAGACAACGGTACAATTTGATCGCTTGCGTTATCTATTATTGGTATGGCCAACAGATCGATCAAAAATGAAACATCAAACGGCTGTTGCCGCTGAGAGCGCACCAATAGCACCCGCAGTGACACCCGTAAATGCAGCCGCTCCAGTGACACTGACGACACCGGCTGTAAACCCAATAGATTCGACGGTTCCAGCGCCAAGGAAGGTAAATAATGCCAACTAATAAAGCACATGGTCGAATTTGGATTTGGTTGTCATTTCTCTTAGCATTAGTGTTACAAGCCGTGCCATGGCCGGGAGAATTAGAACCTTTTCGGCCGTCATGGGTCGTGCTTGTGACGTGTTATTGGGTGTTAGCATTGCCGCATCGCGTTAATGTTGGTACTGCGCTAGTCGTCGGTCTACTGTGGGATTTAACTTTAGGTTCAACGCTGGGTGTACGCGGCTTAATGTTGTCAGTGATTGCTTATATTATTGCGCTTAATTTTAGAGTCTTGCGTAATCTATCATTATGGCAGCAAGCAATTGTGATAGCGTTATTGTCATTGGCGGCTAAGTTAATTGAATTCTGGGCGGAATATTTAGTATCAAATATTAGTTTTTATCCACAGCAATTCTTTGCCGTGTTATTAAACTTTATATTGTGGCCGTGGTTATTCTTATTATTACGCCGAATTCGACGTAAATTCGCTATTCGTTAGTTATTATTAATATTATAGGGGGAGCCAATTGGTATCCCCCTTTGCTCTTTTGGCGCAATTATTTAACAATTATTGCTGATCAACGTATTATTTAAAAAAGGATAATTATGATGTCTATTCAACTTTATCTTGCCTCTGGTTCGCCACGTCGAATGGAGCTTTTAACCCAACTTGGTTATAACTTTGAACGCATAATGGTAGATGTTGAAGAATGTCATCAAGCTCAAGAAACGGCAGCCCAATATGTTCAACGCTTATCGCGTGATAAAGCGTTTGCTGGTGTAAAAGCAGCGAATAATGACATTCCAGTACTGGGGGCTGATACTATTGTTGTAGTAGATCAACAAATTCTAGAAAAACCAGTCGATTTTGAAGATGCTGCGCGTATGCTGAGGTTATTATCAGGGCGGCAACATCAAGTGATGACCGCTGTTACTTTAGCAACATCATCACACAGCCAAACCTGTTTAGTTACCACCCAAGTGTGGTTTAAAACTTTGTCCGATAACGATATTAAAAAATACTGGCAAAGTGGTGAACCGCAAGACAAAGCCGGAAGTTATGGCATTCAAGGCATAGGTGGCAAATTTGTTACCCGTATAGACGGCAGCTATTACGCTGTGATGGGGTTACCGTTAGTGGAAACCGACATCATGGTACAAGATTTTTTAAAGTTATAAGTAGAGGCAACCATGGGCACTGAGCTGCTAATAAATGTGACGCCGAGTGAAACACGTGTCGCAATGATTGAGGGGGGTGTTTTGCAAGAGATTCACATTGAACGTGAATCAAAGCGAGGCATCGTCGGCAATATTTACAAAGGACGTGTTAGTCGTGTTTTACCGGGAATGCAGGCTGCATTTGTTGATATCGGTTTAGATAAAGCGGCTTTTTTACATGCATCAGACATTGTCCCGCACACTGAATGTGTGGCGGAGAATGAAAAAAAACAATTTAAAGTGCGCGATATCTCAGAGTTGGTTCGTCAAGGCCAAGATATCGTCGTCCAAGTAGTTAAAGATCCTTTAGGTACTAAAGGGGCGCGTTTAACTACCGATATTACGCTACCATCGCGTTATTTAGTGTTTATGCCTGGCGCAAGTCATGTTGGCGTATCACAACGTATTGCGTGTGAAAAAGAGCGTGATCGATTGAAAAAAGCGGTATCACAACATTGTGATCATCTTGGTGGGTTTATTATTCGTACCGCCGCAGAAGGTGCAGATCCTGATGAAGTGGCACAAGATGCGGCATTCCTTAAACATTTATGGCGTAAGGTCATTGAGCGCCGTGCGAAATACAAGCCACGTTCAATGCTATATGGTGAGCTTGGACTAGCGCAGCGTATTTTACGTGATTTTGTTGGGACTGAAATTAACCATATTCAGGTCGATTCGCGAGTGGCGTTTGATAAACTCAAAGAATTTACTGATGAGTTTGTACCTGAAGTTACCGAAAATATTGAATATTATTCTGGTGATCAGCCTATTTTCGATCTTTACGATACAGAAGCTGAAATCCAACGTTCACTTGATCGTAAAGTTGAAATGAAGTCAGGTGGTTATTTAATTATTGATCAGACTGAAGCTATGACCACCGTTGATATTAATACAGGTGCGTTTGTTGGTCGTCGTAATCTTGATGAAACCATTTTTAATACTAATATTGAAGCGACTAAAGCCATTGCCCGCCAATTACGATTACGTAATTTAGGTGGTATTATTATTATCGATTTTATTGATATGGCTTTAGAAGAACACCAACGTCGCGTATTACAAGCGCTAGAACAAGCATTGTCATTTGATAGGGTGAAAACCAATATCAATGGCTTTACGCAGTTGGGGTTAGTTGAAATGACCCGTAAGCGTACCCGTGAAAGTATTGAACATGTATTGTGTAATACCTGTTCGTCTTGTGAAGGTCGCGGTACCGTTAAAACGGTAGAAAGCGTGTGTTACGAAATTCTACGTGAAATCACTCGAGTTAACCGTGCTTATGATGCTGATCGATTTGTGGTTTATGTCTCATCCGTTGTCGGTGATGCTTTAGCTGGGGATGAATATCATGCACTTGCTGAGCTTGAAGTGTTTATTGGTAAACAAGTAAAAATCAAACCTGAGCCGCTTTATACTCAAGAGCAGTTTGATGTAGTAATGATGTAAGATCTCATGAGGAAGTAATAGTGCCGAAAATACTCGTACGCCTTGTACGTGGTGGGTTATGGTTGATAGTGATTATATCGTTATTATTAGCATCATTAGTCACTAGCCTAAGGTTACTGCTTCCTCATCTTAATGATTACCGCCAACCCATCGTGCAGTGGGCGTCACAACAGGCGGGGGTTTCGTTACAATTAACCGATATTGAAGGGCGCTGGCAAGCTGCTGGCCCTGCTGTAACATTAACCGGAATTACGGTTGCCGCTCAACCACATTCTCAGCCATTAGCCAACATTGGTCAGGTGTCAGTTTATTTTGATATTTGGCAGTCAGTTTTACATTTACGGCCTATTTTTAAGCATGTTGCGATTGATCGAATTAATATTGATCTCACTACAATAAAACCATCTTCATCGTCGACTAATGTTGCCGATGTCAGCTTAGCTCAGCGTTTAGAACAGTTGTTTTTTACACGCTTGGGGCAGTTCCAACTCCTCGATTCATCGGTATCTTTTATTTCGCCTTCCGGTACGCAACAACAACTGAATATTAAACAACTTGATTGGGCCAATATTGATGGTCGACATCTGGCGCAAGGCAGTATTAATTTTGCCAATACAGATTTAGGGCAATTAGCTGTTAAAGCCAATATGTCAGAACAAGGTGGGCTTGATAGTCTGTCTGGTACGTTATATATCAAAGGTAAACATGTTTCGGTAACACCATGGTTGAATAAACAATTGGCTGGGGTGGCGAATATCACCAATAGTGAAATTGGCGTTGAAGCATGGTTGAGCTTAAAAAAAGGTCAGATTACCAGTGGTAAAGCGCAAGTTGATAACAGCATTATTGATTGGCAAGCTGGAAAGCAACAGCATCAGATTAAAATTAAACAGGGGCTGGTGGCGTTAAGACCGATTCGATTGGCTGATGGGTCTCGAACATGGCGGATTGATACTGAAAAATTTGCTATTTCTACTGATGATGTAGCCTGGCCCACGTTTGATATTGCGGGACAATTACGTTTTGATGACCATGACCAATTAAAGCAATGGAAATTAGCACTAAGTAACATTGCCTTACAGCGGTTGTTGCCATTAATTAATTTTTTACCGCCAACGAATGAATTAGTCAATGCGGTTCAGCACCTTAAACCGAGTGGATTATTGACCCATATTCGAGTGGCGGGTGAGCCCAATAAAGTGCCGCGTTTTTCATTTAAGGTGCAACAACTGAGTGTTAAGCCGTGGCAATGGGTTCCAGGTATTAATCATTTAAATGCCACCATTGTTGGTGATGGTCAACAAGGAAAAGTGACGCTTAATGTCGCGACAGATAGTTTTGCTTATGAGCGTGTATTTAGTCAGCCTTTAAAAATAAACCAAGCTCAGGTGCAGGCGTATTGGCACCGTGATGGACACCAAACAACGTTATGGAGCGATCAGTTGGCAGTAGCCACACCAGATTTAACCTTTGCCGGACAAGTTCGCGTTGATATACCAACCATCGGTTCGCCATGGCTATCGTTATTTGGTGAAGCCAATGTTATTGATGCTGGCCAAACTTGGCGTTATTTACCTCGTCCAGCGTTGGGTGATCGCCTCGCTGATTATTTAGCGACGGCCATTAAAGGCGGAAAAGTTAAATCGGCGCGTATTTTATGGTATGGCGCACTTAATGATTTTCCTTATCAGCATCATGATGGAGTGTTCCAAGCTTTTGTACCATTAACACAGGCGAAGTTTAGCTTTGATCCGGCATGGCCTTTATTACGTGATTTACAGCTTAATTTGTTATTTGAAAATGACAAAATGTACCTTGATGCTAATCATGTCAAAACTTTAGGTGCGCGTAGCTCAAAAGTGGTTGGTGAGGCTGACTTAGCACCCCACGGACGGCTTAAGCTCGCCATCGATCTTGCGGCTACTGGGCCTCAAGTTCAGCAATATATGCTTAACAGTCCATTGGCAAGCTCGGTGGGAAGTGCCTTGAAGACCATCGATGTTGCAGGAGCTGTTACTGCCAAGCTTAATTTGGATATTCCGTTTGATGGCAGTAATGTTGATGCTAGCGGTAAGGTGTATTTTAAACATAATCCGATCACATTAAAGACCCCTCATTTAGCGATTGAAAACGTTAATGGTAGTTTGAGTTTTAATAACAGTGAGATTAAAGCCACAGGATTAACTGGTTTGTTATATCAACAGCCCATTAAGTTTGGATTTGATGGTAATAACGTTAAAAAAGCAGCTGATTATAAAGTGAATGTCAATGTTGGTGGGCAATGGCAACTTGCTAAATTAAAAGATTATTTACCGTTGGTAGTATTGAACAATATAACGGGTAGTAGTAATTGGAAAGCTTTGGTTGGGGTTGATATTAAGCCTCAAGGTTTTAACTATAATGTCGGTGTTACGGTGCCTTTGGTTAATGTGAGTAGTCAGCTACCTTACCCATTACAACAAGCCAAACACACCCGTTCAGCTCTGACGGTGAAGGTTAATGGTGATAAGCGTCAATTAGAAGTACAAGCTGATTTACCAAATGTTGCTTATCAAGCTCAGGTGTCATTGTTGGCTACTGTGCCTAAAATTACTGCGAGTAATCTTTCTATCGGTGGTAAAAAGTTATTAACATCACCATGGCAAGGTCAATTAGTGCGTATTAATAGTCGTCAGTTTAATGCGGATCAATGGCTGACGGTGGTGAAACAATTCGATAGCAATAATATTGGATCATCAACAATGACAACGGGGAATGTCCCTGCGTTTTCATTACCATTACCAACGCGAGTGATGGCAAAGGTCGGTCAATTAACCTTAGGCGGTCTTGAATGGCATCAACTGGATGCGATTGCAACGCGTGGGCGAGGATGGTCGATTAAGTTAGCGTCACAAGAAGCGAATGGTTATATCTCATGGATTAAAAATCAGCCATTAAACGTTATTTTGAAATCGTTACACCTTAATTTACCGCAATTTAATCAGCAACCTCCAGCGGAATTATTAAGCCCTATCTTAACGGCAAAACCACAATCAACGGTAGTTACCGCGAATGATAGCAGCATCATGGCTGCCATACCTGCAATAGATTTATCGATTGCTGATGCTTGGTTACAAGGCTACCGGTTGGGATCTGTTACCGCGAATATAATTAAGCATAACCAGCAATTACAATTACAGCAGTTTAAGATTCAATCGGGAAATGTAAAATTAACGGCTTCGGGTGATTGGAGCATACGCCAACATCATAATCAGACTAAACTTGATGCTGTTATTAGTGGCACTAACAGTACCGATTTACTTGATCGGTTTGGCATTTCCGGTGGTGTACAGGATGCGCCATTTAATACTCATGTCATCGTTAACTGGCAAGGTACGCCTTGGGGTATTGATCGTACTACATTAAATGGTACGGTGAAGACGGACATTGGTAAAGGTATCGTCAGTGGTGTCGGTGGCGCAGGACGCCTCTTAGGTTTATTTAGTCTTGATTCAATTATTCGAAAAATGAAACTCGATTTTTCAGGGGTATTTGATAATGGTTTAGCCTTTAATTATATTCGGGGTAACGGCACCATTAAAGACGGTATTTTTGATAGCGATAATATTAAGATGCAAGCGTTAGCGGGTGATATGTATATCAACGGTAAAGTGAACCTGATTGATGAAAAAGTGAATGCTAACGTTAAGTTTATTCCTGATTTTACCTCCGGATTACCCGTGATGACGGCCTTTGCTGTTGCACCACAAGTTGCGTTATATGTGTTTGCAATATCAACCGTGTTATCGCCAGTATTAGATGTTATCACCCAAGTGAATTATCAAGTGACCGGACCTATCGCCTCACCGAAAGTTATCGAACGTTCTCGGTTGGAAGGCGAATATAAGGTACCTGAGAGTAATAGTTTTTAAGCGTAAGCGCTTTTAAGAACAAGCGTGCTTAAATTGTGCTTGTTACGAGCGCGGAGACGTTTGATATATCTGATGTATTTAATCGTTCAGGGAAATTGCCATGACTAAAATTGGTGTAGTACAAATGAATTCAGGCACTGATCCTGAGCGTAACCTGAGCCAGCTAAAAAAGTTTTTGCAAGGGTTACAACTACAAGGGGCTAAATTAGTTTTGACCCCTGAAAATAGTATCGTTTTTGGCAGTAAAGCCGATTATCAACGTTGGGCTGAGCCATTAGGTAATGGGCCATTACAACAACAATTATCTCAATTTGCACAACAATTAGGCATTTGGTTATTGATTGGTTCGATGCCAATCTTACAAGCGGATGGTCGTATTACCACCACGGCGGTGTTATTTGATGATCAAGGTAAACTTCATGGTCATTATAATAAAATGCACATGTTTGATGTTAATGTTGCGGATAAGCATCAGAGTTACCGAGAATCTGATACCTTTGAAGCGGGCAATGACATAAAAGTGATTGATACACCTTTTGGTAAACTCGGATTATCAATTTGTTATGATATTCGTTTTCCTCAGCTTTACGGTGAGTTACGCCAGCAAGGTGCTGATATTATTGTTATTCCAGCAGCCTTTACCAAATTAACAGGGCGTGCTCATTGGGAAATATTAGTTCGAGCACGTGCCATTGAAACCCAGTGTTGGGTTGTTGCCGCTGCGCAATGGGGCGAGCATAATGAAACGCGAGAAACATGGGGGCACTCAATGATTGTTGATCCATGGGGACAAGTGATTGCCAGCCAACAACAAGGAACGGGTGTTCTGACAGCAAATGTTGATTTACAATTAACCCATAAGATCCGTACCAATATGCCAGTGGCTGATCATGCCCGATTGGTGTTCAGTCATATTCAATAATTAAGAGCAAATTAATGACCCTTAACACTGTAGAAAGTACCATGCTAGACCAATCTGGTCTTGGTCGTGATGAATTGCATAAGATCCTTGGCTTAATTGCTACTCGTGATGTTGATTATGCTGATATATATTTCCAGTCATGCTGGCATGAGTCGTTAGTTTTAGAAGACAGTATCATTAAAGACGGCTCGTTTAATATTGATCGCGGTGTCGGTGTTCGTGCTGTTGCGGGTGAGAAAACGGGTTTTGCTTACTCCGATCAAATTAATTTATTAGCACTGACTCAAAGTGCAAAAGCGGCGCGCGGAATTGTGCGTCAAGGCGGTAATGGTAAAGTACAAACTTTTGCGCCGATGGCATCGTCAGGTATTTATTCACCGATTAATCCATTAGGCAGCTTTGATAAATACCAAAAGATTGCCTTACTTGAAGAAATCGATTGTTATATTCGCACTAAAGAGCCGTTGGTTACTGAAGTATCCGCCAGCATTAATGGTGTCTACGAAGAAGTATTAGTCGCGGCATTAGATGGCACTTATGCGGCAGATATTCGTCCATTGGTACGATTATCGGTAACAGTATTAGTTGAGAAAGGTGATAAGCGTGAGCGTGGTAGTGCGGGTGGCGGTGGTCGTTATGGTTACGAAACCTTTTTAACGGAAGATTCTACCGGTAAAAGCCAAGCGATCTTTTTTGCTGATGAAGCGATTCGTCAAGCATTAGTGAACCTTGAAGCGGATGCTGCTCCTGCGGGCACAATGCCGATTGTATTAGGTGCAGGTTGGCCTGGCGTTTTATTGCATGAAGCTGTTGGTCACGGTTTAGAAGGTGATTTTAACCGTAAAGGTTCATCAATGTTTGCCGGTCAAATGGGACAGCAAGTGACATCACCGTTATGTACCATTGTTGATGATGGTACGTTAGTTAACCGTCGAGGTTCAATTAACATTGATGATGAAGGTACACCAGGACAACATAATGTACTGGTTGAAGGCGGCAAGCTTAAAGGCTATATGCAAGATAAGTTGAACGCGCGTCTAATGGGCGTTGCTCCAACAGGTAATGGTCGTCGTGAATCGTATGCCCATTTACCTATGCCGCGCATGACCAATACGTACATGTTACCGGGTGAGCATACACCTGAAGAAATTATTGCCAGTGTTAAAAATGGTATTTACGCGCCAAACTTTGGTGGTGGACAGGTCGACATTACTTCCGGTAAGTTCGTCTTCTCAGCCTCAGAAGCGTATTTAATTGAAAACGGTAAAGTAACCCGTCCAATTAAAGGTGCGACCTTAATTGGTAGTGGTATTGAAGCCATGCAGCAAGTCTCTATGGTCGGTAATGACCTTGATATTGACCGTGGGGTTGGTGTGTGTGGTAAAGCGGGCCAGAGCGTGCCTGTGGGTGTTGGTCAGCCAACATTGAAAATTGATTCAATGACCGTTGGTGGTACTGAATAATTTTTTATTGCGACATGGTTTGAAATAAAAAGCCATGGTGTTGAATAAAAGTAATAAATAAAATGCCAGCAGAGATGCTGGCATTTTTTGTTCGTATGTACATTAATCGAAGCGATTAATCAGCAAGGTAAAGAGATTTCAAATATTGAAAAATCTCACGGTTGGCCTTGCCTGGTTTTTCCTGCGCCTTTTCTTTTGCTGCTTGACGCATCAATTGGCGTAGGTGTTGGCGATCAGCATCAGGATGATCAACCAAAATAGCATTTAGCATGCTGTCACCATTCTCAACTAGCTTGTCACGTTTAATTTCAAGCTTTTTAAGGGCAACTGTGTGCTGGGAGTGCTTATTATTTAATTTGTCGAGTGCGGCTTGAATTGGATCGAGATCCATATGACGCATCTGTTTACCAATAAACTGCAATTGACGACGACGCGCTTCTTTACTAAAGCGTTGGGCGTCTTTAATTGCGGCCATCATTTCTTCATCTAATGGCACTTTTGCAAGAGCGTTAGGCGTTAGTTCAACTAACGCTTCGCCAATTTTTTGCAACTCTTCCATGTCGCGTTTCATCTCAGACTTACTTACCCAGATGATTTCTTCTTCTTCATCCCAAGGGGCTTTTTTATTTTTACGGCTCATAAATGGGCTCACTTATTGTATCAATAGTTCTATTTTATCAGTTTAATAACGATTTTGGGCGTAAATTACATTATTCTATAACTAATAAGCTAAACCCTAACCTTAAGTGATTGTATGGACGTAAGAGAACAGGTTGCTCATCAGCGTGTTGAACTTGAAGCCGCAGTAGCAAAAGCGCTTGAAGTCGCTGGTAAACAGGCTGATGCAGCCGAAGTAGCCATTAACAAAACAACAGGTATCAGTGTTTCTACTCGCATGTGTGAAGTAGAAAATGTTGAATTTAATAGCGATGGTGCACTGGGTATTACTGTGTATCGCGGTCACCGTAAAGGTAGTGCTTCAACTTCTGATTTAAGTGAAGCAGCCATTGCACAAACGGTTGCTGCGGCTTTAGATATTGCCAATTACACCTCAGAAGATCCGTTTGCAGGCCCAGGCCCTGCGGAACTGATGGCGCGTAATATTCCTGATTTAGACTTATTTCACCCTGATGAGCCTGAACCCGATCGTGCTGCGGCGATTGCCATTGCAGCAGAAGAAGCTGCACTTGCTTTTGATCCGCGCGTAAAACAAAGTGATGGTGCGAGTTACGACAGTCACTATGGTGTGCGTGTTTACGGGAATAGCCATGGCATGTTAGCCAGTTATGCTTCTAGTCGTCATAGCATCAGTTGCTGTGTGATTAGTGAAGGTAAAGACGGCAATATGGAGCGTGATTATAGCTATACCACTTCACGCTTAGCGTCTGACATGTGGACGCCTGAACGCGTGGGCCGTCATGCAGCAGAGCGTACTGTTAGCCGTATTGATCCACAAAAACTGACAACACGTGAAGCGCCAGTAATGTTTGCCGCGGATGTTGCAACCGGACTGTTTGGTCATTTAGTGATGGGGATCAGCGGCGCTAATTTATACCGTAAATCGTCATTCTTACTTGATAAGTTGGGTGAGCAGATTTTCCCTGAGTGGTTAAATATCAGTGAGCGTCCTCATATTCTACGCGGTATGGCAAGTACACCGTTTGATAGCGAAGGGTTAGCGACCTATGATCGTGAGATCATCACTGGCGGTGCACTGCAAACGTATCTATTAACCAGCTATGCGGCGCGTAAAATGAAGATGCAACCAACAGGTCATGCTGGTGGTATTCACAACTGGATCGTGTCATCAACCGGTGAAAACTTTGAGCAAATGCTGAAGAAGATGGATCGTGGTTTGCTGGTGACTGAATTGATGGGTCAAGGGGTTAACATTATCACGGGTGACTATTCTCGTGGTGCGGCTGGCTTCTGGGTTGAGAATGGTCAAATTCAATACCCTGTCTCTGAAATTACCATTGCAGGTAATCTTAAAGATATGATGCAAAACATCGTCGCAATTGGTAGTGATACTGAGATGCGCAGTCAGATCCTAACTGGCTCAATGTTATTAGATTCAATGAAAATAGCTGGTGAATAATATTATTCAAACCAATCAGTTAGTTTGAATAAAAAAGCCCGAATCAAGTTATTGATTCGGGCTTTTTTGATTAATCATTTGGCTACGAGTTAAGGTGTAATAAATATTGTTGCTAGGCCTAAGAACACCATTAAACCAACAATGTCAGTACAGGTGGTGAGTGCCATTCCGCCCGCTAAGGCTGGGTCAATCTTGAGTTTTTTAAGTCCAATTGGAATTAATACTCCAGCGACACCCGCAATAAACAGGTTAGCTAACATCGCTCCTGCCATAATCACACTAAGTATCAAGCTGCCTTTCCAAACAAAGACCACCAAACCGATAATTAATGCCCAAACCACACCGTTAATTAAACCGACGCGAGCTTCTTTACTGAGTAGCCAACGGGTGTTGGTGTCACCGATATGACCAACAGCAAGACCTCGAATAACCAAGGCAACCGTTTGATTACCCGCAACGCCACCCATTGAGGGAACGATAGTCATTAATACAGCAACGGTCGCCATCTGTTGTAAAGTGTGTTCAAACATATTGGAAACAGATGCGGCTGCTAATGCCGTTAGTACATTGACACCAAGCCAAATACTTCGACTTTTAGCTGATTTTAAGACTGGCGCAAAAGTATCTTCGTCATCATCCATACCCGCCATGGACATCATTGAGTGCTCCGCTTCTTCACGGATCAAGTCAACCACGTCATCGATAGTAATACGACCTAATAAATGGTTATTCACATCAACAACTGGAGCTGATAACCAATTTCGACGTTCAAAAAGGTTAGCAATTTCACTGTCAGCCATATCCACCGCAATCGCTTCATCAGCATCTTGCATAACATCTTTAATTTCAATGTCAGGTTGCGTAGTGATCAAGGTTGAAAGTGATAGATGACCAATTAATATTTGATTTTTATCAACAACATATAACGAATCGGTTGCTTCTGGTAACTCACCACGCATGCGTAAATAACGTAATACTACATCCGCCGTTACGTCACCACGGATGGTGATAAAATCGGTACTCATCATTCCACCGGCAGTATCTTCCGGATAAGCTAATGCTTCCTCGATTCTATGCCTATCGGTGGTATCGATTTGTGCTAATACTTCTTGGTAACGCTCATCAGAGAGGCTACGCAATACGTATGCAACGTCATCACTTTCCATCCCCTCGGTAACGGCTGCCAGTTTTTCTGGTTCCATTTGCGAGACGATGCCATCTTTTACATCTTCAGAAAGCTCATCAAGGATCTCACCTTGTTCCTCTGGATCCGTCAATTGCCATAAGACTTGACGTTCTTTTGGTGGTGACGCTTCTAACAGGTGAGCAATATCCTCCGGCTCCATATCTTGGAGTAACCGGCGAACATGGACAAACATGCCATTTTCAAGGGCTTTGTTAACTTCTTGGAGTGTGTGATGGGTTTGATCTTGTTCTAATACATCCGCCATAGGTATTAGGCCCACTTATATTTGATGGCGCAATAAGCTGAATTTTAACGTAATCAGTGAGTCTTTGTCTTGTGCTGATTACTATTTTATTAGCTTATAAACTGATGAAGTATTGGCAATATGTATGATTATAATCGCGAGATATCTACATTTTATGCATTTTCTCTGCTAATAACAGCTAACTAGCACATTTGATGGCAAAGTATTACGTGTTAAATAATTATTAATATCAACCATAAAAGAAGGTTTCTAACTGATCATTTGCTGCTAGTAATATTGGCGATTAATTTTCTTCATCAAACCCAGCTTCAATTAAGTTTGAAATGGCGATTAATGCAGGTTTTGCATCTTGGCCGTCAGCGCTAACCATGATTTTTTGACCTTGGGCTGAATCTAGCATTAGTAAGCCCATGACACTATCAGCAGTAGCGCTGTTATCACCATTAGTAATGGTAATTATCGCCGTAAAACTTTGTGCTAATTCAACTAACTTTATTGCCGCTCGGGCATGAAGCCCGAGACGATTGCGAATAAATAATTCGCGGCTAATGGTCATTTATGATTTTCCAAAGTACGGTGACGTATCTGTACTTGTTGACCTTGTTGGGTAAAATAATCAGCCAGTTGTTGAGCAATATACACTGAGCGGTGTTGACCACCGGTACAGCCAATCGCAACCGTGACATAGCTGCGATTATTTTTCTCTAGCATCGGTAGCCATGTTTCAAGGAAATTACGCAATTGATAATTGAGTTTATTGACTTCGGCATGCGCGGCTAAGAAATCTTTAACGGGTTGATCAAGGCCTGTTAAAGATTTAAGTTCTGGT
This sequence comes from Photobacterium iliopiscarium, assembly GCF_003026395.1. Classification (GTDB taxonomy): domain Bacteria; phylum Pseudomonadota; class Gammaproteobacteria; order Enterobacterales; family Vibrionaceae; genus Photobacterium; species Photobacterium iliopiscarium. The sequence continues at coordinate 63,972 of NZ_PYOO01000010.1, forward strand.
ACCCAATGCGGATTAGGTAAAAAACGGACATCAAATACATAATCAGCATCAGAAGGGAGACCATGTTTAAAACCGAAAGATTCAAACACTAATACTAATTCGCGTGCTTCACGACCTAGAACGCGAGCACGAACTGTTTCACTTAAATCATGAATTGAACTATTGGTGGTATCGATCACTAAGTCAGCGTGCTCTTTGAGTTCACCAAGTAGAATCGCTTCAGATTGAATAGCTTGCTCAAGGCTCATATTGTGGCGAGAAAGCGGGTGTAAACGGCGTGTTTCACTGAAACGTTTAACCAGCTCTTTGTCATCGGCATCAAGAAAAATAACGTTGATATCAACATCATTGGGTAAATTTTTGAAAATAGTGTCAAGCTCACCTTGATGGGGCGGCATATTACGAATGTCGACACTAACGGCAATATCTTGTTCGTTGTTGGCAATATCATTTACAAATTGCGGCAGCAGATGAACAGGAAGGTTATCAACACAGTAATAACCTAAATCTTCTAGTACGCGAAGCGCAACAGATTTACCTGAACCTGAACGGCCGCTAACAACCATTAACCTCATGGCTAAGCTACCTTTTATTGTGGGGTTACACTGACTTCTTCTTCATCAATCAGTATGTTATATAATTCTTGATCTGTTGTTGCATTGCGAAGTTGCTTACAAATTTTCTTATTACCGAGTTTCTCCGCCATGCTTGCAAGGGTCGATAAGTGCTCTTTACATTGTTCTTCTGGTACCAGAAGTGCAAATAAGAGATCAATAGGTTGACCATCTATAGCATCAAAATCGATCGGTTGTTGGCATTGAATGAGTACGGCGATCGCATGATCACTGTTACTGATTCGGCCGTGAGGGATCGCAACCCCGTTACCAATACCGGTAGTACCCAATTTTTCACGATTGAGCATACATTCAAATAATGGCTGTGGGTTTTGATCAAGATGTGTTGCGGCGATCTCACTAATGAGCTCAAGCGCGCGTTTTTTACTGGAGCAAGGGACTGCACTTTTGGTGCAGTCCAGGCTCAATACGTTACTCAGTTGCATGATTAGTGACTATTGAGTTTATCTTTGTGTTTGTTTAATTGACGGACCAGTTTATCAGTCAATTCGTCAATCGCGGCATACATATTTTCAGCATCAGCTTTAGCGTGAATTTCTCCTGAATTAATATGCAAAGTTGCTTCAGCAATTTGTTGAAGTTTTTCGACATTTAAGATCACTTGAACGGTATTGATTTTGTCGAAAAAACGTTCTAATTTTTCAAACTTAGTACTGACATACTCTCGCAAAGAATCGGTTACATCAACATGGTGTCCGGTGATATTGATTTGCATAGACATCTTCCTTTTGTTGGCGCTGATCCGATTTAGATCAGGCATTTTCGCTGATTTGATGGCGGAATTCCTAGAGATTCACGGTATTTTGCGATAGTTCGTCGCGCAACCATGATCCCTTGTTCAGCCAATAAAGTCGCAATTTTGCTGTCACTCAGGGGCTTAACCTGATTTTCAGCAGCAACAAGTTTCTTCACCAGTGCGCGAATAGCTGTCGATGAACATTCACCGCCATTATCCGTACTGACATGACTTGAGAAGAAGTATTTCAATTCAAAAATACCTCGAGGTGTATGCATATATTTTTGCGTAGTTACTCGAGATATGGTGGATTCGTGCATTTCAACTTCAAGGGCAATATCGTTGAGAACCATCGGCTTCATGGCTTCTTCGCCAAATTCAAAAAAATCTTGTTGTTGTTTTACAATACAACGAGCAACTTTCAACAAGGTTTCATTGCGGCTTTCAAGGCTTTTGATGAGCCATTTGGCATCTTGAAGGTGAGTACGTATAAATTGACCATCAGCACTATTACGCGTGTTGTTACTTAATGCGGCGTATTGCTGATTAACTTTGATGCGAGGAATACTGTCTGGGTTGATGCTAACTACCCATTTGCCGTTATCTTTAAAGACCGATACATCGGGAATGACATATTCGGTTTCAGTTGAAATAACGTGATTGCCCGGACGAGGATCTAGGTTATGAATCAGATCCATAACTGCTTTAAGTTCCGGTTCTTTAAGTTTGGTTTCGCGCATCAGTTGGCGATAATCGCGATTACCTAATAAATTAATGTGTTCACTTAATAAGATTTTTGCTTCAGCAAGCCATTGCGTTTGTTTGGGATAGGTGGCGAGTTGAAGTAATAAGCATTCTTGTAAATTGCGCGAAGCGACACCGAGAGGATCAAATTGCTGTACGCGTTTGAGTACCGCTTCTACTTCATCAAGCTCAACATCGAGCTCTTCATCTTCAAAGTTTTCTAGAATTTCAGCAGTGGTACAACTGAGGTAGCCTTTGTCGTTAACTGCATCAATGATCGCCGTTGCAATTGCAAGATCCGTTTCGCTAAATGGCGTTAGGTGCACTTGCCACATTAAATAATCTTGTAATGATTCTGTTGTTTCACCTTGATAGATTGGAATGTCATCATCCATCGCAATTCCCGCGCTACCAGTGCCAGCACTGTAGACATCATCCCAAGTACTATCAATCGGAAGTTCTGTTGGCAATTCACGGGTTTCAAGGACTTCTGCGGTATCAAAGCTTTCTACATCGTCAAGATTTTCATTTGCGTCGTTAGTGGGTGCTTCTGCGGTTGAGGTTTCATTGTTAGTGTTTATTTCATCCGCTTCATTGGTTTCATCGAGCTCTAGGAGAGGGTTACCATCAAGCGCTTCTTGGATCTCTTGTTGGAGTTCTAACGTAGAGAGTTGCAACAAGCGAATAGCTTGCTGCAATTGAGGCGTCATTGCTAACTGTTGACCGAGCTTAAGTTGGAGCGAAGTTTTCATTAACGTTGATACACCTTATTGTTATTGTTGTTATTATCTGTAATCAATAGCCAATGGTGAATGCTAGAGACGGAACTGATCACCTAGATAAACCCGCTTAACATGCTCATGATTGAGAACATGATCAGGGGTGCCATTAGCAATCAGATGGCCTTGACTTACAATATAGGCATGTTCACAGACATCCAGTGTTTCACGGACGTTGTGATCGGTAATTAATACCCCTAATCCACGATCGCGTAAGTGTTTGATGATCTTTTTGATGTCGATAACCGAAATAGGATCAACACCAGCAAAGGGTTCATCAAGTAAAATAAATTTAGGATTGGCTGCTAATGCGCGAGCTATTTCAACTCGACGGCGTTCTCCGCCGGATAATGCTTGTCCTAAACTATCGCGAATATGTTGGATATTAAACTCATCCAGCAACTCTTCTGCTTTGTCTTGACGATCTTCTTTGGTGAGCTCTTTACGGGTTTCTAATACCGCCATCAGATTGTCATAAACCGTTAGGCGACGAAAAATCGATGCTTCTTGTGGTAAATAGCCAATACCCATCCGTGAACGATTATGCATCGGTTGGAGACTGATATCTTCACCATCAATAGTAATTGTGCCTTCATCGCGGCTAACTAAACCAACGATCATATAAAATGAGGTAGTTTTACCGGCACCGTTAGGACCAAGTAAACCAACAATTTTTCCTGATTCTACCTCAAGGCTGACATCGGAAACGACTTTGCGTCCGCTGTAACTTTTTGCAAGGTGCTCAGCTTTTAGAATAGCCATAAATAATGTTTATTTCTTATTATTGTTTAATTGACTTGGTAGTATCACGGTAGTGACACGTTCTTTGTTGCCACTTTCTGCTACCAAACGTTGGTCACGAATATTATAAGTAATGATATTACCTTTAATATTACTCCCATCTTGATTGAGTTCTGCTTTGCCTGTCATCTTTAAGCGTTCAGTGGCGGTTTCATACCGCATTTTAAGTGCTTCACCATCAAGAGGTTTACCATCATCCATTACTTGATGAAATGTTGCTGGTTGTCCATATGCCATGATGGTTTGTTGCTGTGATTTAGCGTTTTTTCGAGTGATTACAACTTTATTAGCGTGAATATCAATCGTTCCTTGGCGTAACTTAACATTACCGATAAACGTGACAATATTATTCGGCATGTCAACTTGTTGACTGTCTGAATCAATATAAATAGGTTGCTTGGTATCACTTTTCATTGCCCATGTTGGTGCACTGATACACAACAAGCATAGTAGAGTACTAATTTTTAGTCGGTTCATATCTACCTTTTACATTTTTTAGAAGAGTTGCCACATTTCGAGTCATATTACCTTTCATGCCATCGCCTTGATTTTGGAAAACAGGACCATTGATAGTGACATGATCATCGGTACTAAAATCTTTATTGACTAAATTTAGGCGTAAACTATCTGTTTTAATAACTTGCACATCAGAGTCAGGTAATAGATTGAAAATACGCACATTACCTTGTAAGTGTAAGATTTTATCTTGTTCTAGTTTGGCATTATTAGCACTTACTCGCCATTCAGCATTCTGACCTTGCTTAAAGACCCACAAGACAGGGTGAATAAATGTTGTTTCACCGCTGACGTTAAAATGCTCAAGATGTTCAGCATCAATTTGGTATTGGCGTATACCTTTTAAATCAAAGCTGGTGTTACTGACTTTATTACCAATAAACATTGGTTTTTCGTCATTAGGTTTGATTTGGACATCTTGTTGCCAATGTTGTTCAAGTAGATAGTAGCCGAGCCATGCACATATAATCATTAACAGTACATAGAATAGCTTTTTAAAAGTCATAGACTTAAGCCTTTATTTTCTTAGGTGTTACCGATGATTTTTAGATATATAAACGTTATAGAACACCGGCTTTAAGCAAATCATGCATATTTAGTGCGCCGACTAATTGGTTGTTTTCTGTCACCAATAAGCCATTAATTTTATTATCTTCCATTAATTTTAGCCCTTCTGCGGCTAAAAGTTGAGGTGAAATCGTTTGTGGGTTATTTGACATCACTTCACCAATACTGGTGTTGTGAATATCGATATGATTATCCAGCAAGCGGCGTAAATCACCGTCAGTAAAAATACCACGTAATTGTTGGTTATGATCAACAATTGCCGTCATTCCTAAACCTTTGTGTGATATTTCTAGCAGCGCATCTTTGATACTTGCATGCTCTTCAATCATAGGTAGTAACTCACCGCTGTGCATCACATCGGCAATACGAAGCAATAATTTACGACCTAACGCACCACCAGGATGCGATAGTGCAAAATCGTCAGCAGTAAAACCGCGAGCTTCCATTACTGAGATAGCAACTGCATCCCCCATAACCAGAGTGGCGGTGGTGCTTGAGGTTGGCGCGAGGTTTAATGGGCAGGCTTCTTTATCTACCGTGATTTGAAGATTAACTTGTGCCATTTTTGCCATGCTGGATTCAGGTTTGCCCGTCATGCTGATCATCGCAATACCGAGTCGTTTAATAACGGGCAGTAATGCGAGTATTTCAACCGCTTCACCTGAATTAGAAATGGCAATCACGACATCACTTTTCTTGATCATGCCTAAGTCACCATGGCTCGCTTCGCCTGGATGAACAAAGAATGCAGGGGTTCCTGTGCTGGCCAATGTTGCGGCTATTTTCCGCCCAATATGACCTGATTTTCCCATACCCATTACAATCACTTTACCTTGGCAGTGTAAGATTAACTCACACGCAAGGGTAAAGCTGTTATCAATGTAATCACGGATTTTTTCAAGGGCGTGTAATTCAGTATCGAGTACTTTTTTACCAAGGCTGCAAAAATCAAATTGACCAGACATCAGTGAATGCTCCTGTTATGCGGTAACATTAAGAAATAAGAACGCTTGATAAGCAATAAAGCAAACCACGAGTATTCCGCCTTCAATGCGATTAATCAGGCGGCGCTTACCCAGTGCCATTACGAGTAATAGAATTGAAATCGCCAACATAACATAAAAATCACGGCTCATAGCCAGTGGGCTTAATGCTGATGGGTTCAATAGCCCTGGAATGCCCATTACCGCTAAAATATTAAAAATATTAGAACCGATAATATTACCCACTGCCATGTCATCTTCGCCTTTAAAAACACTGGCGATTGAGGCGGCAAGTTCCGGTAAGCTGGTACCGACAGCAATGATGGTTAAACCAATCACTAAGTCACTCATACCGTAATATTTAGCGATAGTAACTGCTGACCCTACCACCATATCAGAAGAGTATAATAAAATACCTAGGCCGATAAATACCCAGATAATCGCTTTAGTATTACTGACGCCTGCGGGAATATCTGCTTGTTGTTCTTCTGCTAATGGATCGCTCTTACTGTCGCGGCTAATTTTTAGCATAGCGATTAAGAAAATACCAAACAGTACCGCGAGAATAATACCCTCATGACGGCTTAAATAATTATCCCATAAAACCGCACCAGCAATAACGGTAACACCCAACATTATCGGTAATTCACGTCGAATAATGGTCGAGCTAATGCATAATGGTTTTATTATCGCTGTAATACCGAGAATTAATGCGATATTAGCAATGTTTGAACCTAGTACGTTACCGACGGCGGTATCGGTTTTATCTGCCAGGGCTGCGGTGGCTGAAACCATCATTTCTGGCGCAGAAGATCCCATTGCCAAAATAGTCATACCAATAACCAGTGGTGCAACACCAAAGTTTTTTGCTAATGCTGCGGCACCATATACCAATCTATCTGCACTCCAAACCAGTAAAGCTAATCCGATACAGAGCAACACAATGGCTTCTAGCATTTTAATTCCTTTTTAGTACGACCCGCTAAAACAGCGATTTTTAGTCAATTGATGAAATATTTTCAATTTGAGTTGCTAATTTTGACGTTAACTCATGCAAAAGGGAAGCATAAGCCAATACTAATTATCATCTTAAGACGGTTTTAGTGTCCCTGATTGATTAACTAACGCTGAATCAGAACCGATTAAGGTTCGAAAATAGCAATTGACTATTTACAGTATTAAAACGATGTTTTATTTTAGGTGAATTATAATCAGGGTGATTTGTTTTAGGATGGAATAATGCAGTTAGTGTCAGTTTTATCGTAAATATATTATTTTTGATAAAAATCCATCATTAAAGCGTGATAATACTGTGCTTAGGTTGAGTTGGCGTTTAATTCCTCCTATCATCAACGCTCTATTTTTATAATATCGACTGATTGTTTTTAAGTTGTTTATTAGAAAGTGACATGAAACGCTATTATGTCAAATATCACCAATATCCATCGCTTACGCAAGCTAGTTAGCTAGAGGTAACGTAAACATAATGCTCAATGATGATGTACTAGTTTCGATTAAAAATCTGAGCTTCTCCCGTGGTGAACGACCTATTTTTGATAATATTAGTCTTGATATTCCACGCGGAAAAGTCACCGCAATTATGGGGCCATCAGGAATAGGTAAAACGACTTTATTACGTTTGATTGGTGGTCAGATTGCCCCTGAAAGTGGTGAGGTGTGGTTCGATCAATGGAATATACCTACATTACGTCGTAGTGAGCTTTATCAAGCACGTAAACGGATGAGTATGCTGTTTCAATCAGGGGCCTTATTTACCGATATGACCGTGTTCGATAATGTGGCTTTTCCATTACGTGAACACACTCAGCTACCCGAAGATCTACTGCGCACCTTAGTGTTATTGAAATTAGAAGCAGTTGGTTTGCGAGGGGCGGCACAATTAATGCCAAATGAGTTATCGGGCGGTATGGCGCGTCGAGCTGCATTGGCGCGCGCAATTGCCCTTGATCCTGATTTGATGATGTATGATGAACCTTTTGTTGGTCAAGACCCAATTACAATGGGGGTGTTGGTCAAGTTAATCCGCGATCTTAATCAAGCCTTAAATATCACATCGGTGATTGTATCGCATGATGTGCCGGAAGTGATGAGTATTGCCGATCATGTCTATATTCTCTCTGGTGCTAAGATCATTGGCAGTGGTACGCCAAATCAGTTACGCGCTGATACCAACCCTCAAGTTCGCCAATTTTTAGATGGTGATGCTGATGGTCCGGTACCGTTTCAATTTCCCGCGCAGCCATTAAGTGATGATTTATTTGGCTAATGTGTAGCACTCATGGCAGTAATGACATCAGTGAATGACAACAGAGAATATGAGCAAAAAATGATAATTAATGCTATTTCCCAATTGGGGCGAGCGACCATTGAAAAGTGTCAGGCATGCGGTCGTGCAAGCTTGATGTTATATGGGGCGTTAGTGTGTAAGCCCCAACCGATAAAAATGTTGCCGTTAGTGATCAAACAACTGTATTCAGTTGGGGTGTTATCAATGGCGATTATATTAGTCTCAGGATTATTTATCGGCATGGTGTTAAGCCTGCAAGGCTATTTGGTCTTGGCAGGTTATGGCGCAGAAACCAGTCTTGGACAAATGGTCGCATTATCATTATTGCGAGAATTAGGTCCGGTTGTTACTGCACTGCTGTTTGCGGGGCGTGCTGGCTCAGCATTAACTGCTGAAATTGGATTAATGAAAACCACCGAACAATTATCGAGCATGGAAATGATGGCGGTTGATCCTCTACGCCGCGTGATTGCTCCACGTTTTTGGGCAGGTGTTATCTCGATGCCATTATTAGCGTTGATGTTCTCACTTATTGGCTTATGGGGTGCACAACTGGTTGGTGTCGATTGGAAAGGCATTGACTACGGCAGTTTCTGGTCGGTGATGCAGTCATCGGTTGATTTCAGTACTGACATTGGTAATAGCATTATCAAGTCGGTCGTATTTGCTATCGTGATTACATGGATTGCCGTCTTTAATGGTTATGACGCGGTGCCAACCTCTGAAGGGATCAGCCGTGCGACAACCCGGACAGTGGTGAATTCATCACTGGCGGTACTTGGACTTGATTTTGTGTTAACAGCATTAATGTTTGGTAGCTAAACATTCACTTAGCCGCATGCATACGACGGCATAAACTACATGGATAAAAGATAATGCAACAAAATAAACGATTAGAATTGTGGGTTGGTGTGTTTATGCTAGCCGGCATTAGTGCTTTATTAGTATTAGCGTTTAAAGTCGCAAATGTACAAAGTTTTGGCAGTACTGAAACCTATACGTTAAAAGCCCACTTTGACAATATTGGCGGCCTAAAAGTACGATCACCTGTTAAGGTTGGTGGTGTTACTGTTGGTGAGGTAACCTCGATTACCTTAGATAAACAGACCTATGTGCCAATAGTAACGTTAGACGTTAATAAAAAGTTTGGTTATTTCCCTGAGACCAGTTCAGCTTCTATTTTGACTTCAGGTCTATTAGGTGAACAATACTTAGGCATTAGCCCAGGATTTGTTGATACGGATACTGAAATGCTACATAACGGTGACCTAATTGAAGACACCAAATCTGCGTTAGTATTAGAAGATATGATTGGTCAAGTGCTGTATAGCCTTGGCGGTGATAAAAAATAACGAGGAGAATCACCATGAAATTTATACGAGGTTTAATGCTGTGCTTATTGGCTGTACCAATGTTAGCGCAAGCAGCAACGGTTGATCAGACCAATCCTTATCGCATGATGGACACTGTATCTGCACATTTATTTGGTACTTTAAAAGCGGAACAAACAAAAATTCAAGCGAATCCAGAACAATTACGGGTGATCGTGAAGCAAGAATTATTGCCGTACATTAATACCCGTTATGCCGCTTATAAAGTTTTAGGGGCTAATTTACGTAATACAACGACTGAACAACGTGATGCATTCACTGCGGCTTTTACTGATTATTTAGTGGCGTCATATGCGCAAGTATTAACGCAATATACCGATCAAAAAATTGAATTAGAATCACCTAAACCCGTTCCTGCTGATCGCAGTATTATTTCGGTTCGGGTTGATATTATTGATCCGCAACGCCCACCTATTCGTCTGGATTTTAAATTGCGTTTGAATAAAAAAACCAAAGAATGGCAGGGATTTGACATGGTAGCTGAAGGTGTCAGTATGCTTTCTACTAAGCAGAGTGAATGGAGTGGTCAGTTACGTACCAAAGGTATTGATGCTGTGACACAAAGTTTACGTGATTTGGCGGCGAAACCGATTCAAATTGAGAACAAATAACCATGACTGCTGATAAGATTTGTTGGCAGGTGGTTGCTGAAGGGCAATACCGCTTGTCAGGGTCGTTAGATCGTGACACAGTGCCAGCTTTTTGGCACCAAAGAAGCGAATGGATGCCGCATAATAAGCAAATCGTGCTCGATCTTGTTGATTTGTATCGAGTAGACTCTGCGGGTATGGTGATGTTACTGCATTTGTGCCAACACCTTAAGCAAGCAGGGAATAGCATTATGTTGCACAATGTACCTCAACAGCTTAAAACGCTGTTTCGCTTAAGCCATATCGAACCAATGTTAACAGCTTGCATGGAGTAAGCTGTAGAGAGGATAGCTTGTGGAAATCTCTGAGATTAAACAAATTCTAGAAAGCGCTTTAGACGTTGATGAAATCATCGTTAAAGGTGAAGGTAGCCACTATCAAGTGATCGCAGTGGGTACATTATTTGACGGCATGAGCCGTGTTAAAAAACAACAAACAATTTATGGTCCATTAATGGATCGTATTGCAGCAAACGACATTCACGCGTTAAGTATTAAAACATATACGCCTGAAGAGTGGGCGCGTGATAAAAAATTAATGTCGTTATAGAGAGCTAAATGATGCAAAAGTTTCGTATTCAGGGCAGTGGCCCACTAAGTGGTGAAGTGTCTATTTCTGGTGCTAAGAATGCAGCACTACCGATTTTATTTGCTGCGTTACTTGCTGAAGGTCCGGTAGAAATTGCCAATGTTCCTCAGTTGCGCGATATTGATACTACCATGGAATTACTGTCACGTTTAGGCGTGAAAGTATCTCGTAATGGTTCATCTGTTCATATTGATGCTAGTGATGTTAATGAGTTTTGTGCACCGTATGATCTAGTAAAAACCATGCGCGCGTCTATTTGGGCATTAGGTCCACTAGTGGCTCGTTTTGGTCAAGGTCAAGTATCATTACCTGGTGGTTGTGCGATTGGCGCGCGTCCAGTTGATTTGCATATTGTTGGTCTTGAGCAGCTTGGTGCAACCATCATGCTTGATGAAGGTTATGTTAAAGCCTCTGTCGATGGTCGTCTTAAAGGCGCACATATTGTAATGGATAAAGTCAGTGTTGGCGCAACTGTTACTATTATGTCTGCGGCAACGCTAGCTGAAGGGACGACCGTGATTGAAAATGCGGCCCGTGAACCTGAAATTGAAGATACTGCGGCATTCTTAAATGCTATCGGTGCAAAAATCACAGGTGCAGGTACAGCAACAATTACGATTGAAGGCGTTGAACGTCTTGCTGGTGGTTACCATGAAGTGGTTGCTGACCGTATCGAAACGGGTACTTTTTTAGTAGCAGCAGCAGTGTCTGGTGGCAAAATTGTTTGTCGTAACACTAAGCCTGAGTTACTTGAAGCTGTATTAGCCAAGCTAGAAGAAGCGGGCGCATTAGTTGAAACGGGCTCTGATTGGATCAGCCTAGACATGACTGATCGTGAGCTGAAGGCTGTTAATATTCGTACCGCTCCGCATCCAGGTTTCCCAACTGACATGCAAGCACAATTTTCGCTATTAAACCTTATCGCGAAAGGTACAGGTATTATTACTGAAACGATTTTTGAAAACCGTTTTATGCATATTCCTGAATTGATTCGTATGGGTGCCCACGCTGAAATCGAAGGTAATACTGTGATTTGCGGTGACACTGAAGGATTAAGCGGCGCGCAAGTAATGGCGACAGATTTACGTGCATCGGCGAGTCTTGTTATTGCGGGCAGTATTGCTAAAGGCGAAACCATTGTTGATCGTATTTATCATATCGATCGCGGTTACGAGTTTATTGAGCAGAAATTCAGTGCGCTAGGTATGAACATCGAGCGTATTTCTGCATAAACTATAATGGTTTGATGTCGAACTACAAATAATAAACCTCGCCCATTGTGCGAGGTTTTTTTATGGCGTTTTTTTCTATTATTGGTTGTTGGTTATTCTTATCATCATTGTTAGTTTCGTAATAACAGGCTATTTGGGTGGGTTCGTCATTGGTGGTCGATTAGCCACTGTTACTGGAATCATCATCGGTTTGCCATTACGTAAAATCTTCACCTCAATGTGAGTACCTGGGCGAATATCCGTGACGATATCACGCACGCTCTGCACATTGGTGACTTCTTTACCTGCTATTTCAATCACAATATCATTTTTCTCAAATCCTGCTTTTGATGCTGGGCCCGTTGGATCCATGCCTTCAACAATGATGCCATTCACTTTAGCAACGTCATAAAGCCGTGCCATTAATGGGTTGATTTCACGTCCCTGAATGCCAATCCAACCTCGAATAACACGTCCATCTGCAATTAATTTCTGCATAATTTTAATTGTTAGCTGATAGGGGATCGCAAACGAAATACCATAGGTTTCAATATCCGTTGCTTGCTGAAAAGAAGCGGTATTAATACCGACTAATTCACCATCAGTATTGACTAAAGCACCACCTGAATTGCCTTTATTAATCGCCGCATCAGTTTGGAGAAAATCTTGTGGGCCATAAAAACTCATTCCTGATCGTCCCGTTGCCGAGATGATACCAAAGGTTGTTGTTTGGCCGAGGTTATAGGGATTACCAATCGCAAGTACGACATCACCCACAGCGGCTTTATAATGGGAATTAACCGGAATAACGGGCAGATTATCGGCATTGATTTTTAATACTGCCAGATCGGTCAGTTGGTCTAAACCAATTAATTGTGCATTCAGCACTCGACCGTCTTGAAGCGCGACAATGATTTGATCAGCATGGGCTACAACATGGTAGTTAGTAACAATATAGCCTTTGTCACTCATGATGACGCCAGATCCTAGCCCTTGAGTACGTAATTCTCGTTCTTCACTATTACTATTGTCATAACGGCGATTATAAATATTAACCACCGCAGGCGAAGCTCGGCGAACCGCATAATTAAAAGAAAGTGGGGTAGCGTTGCTGTCTGGTAATGATAAGGACACTGGCGTCGTCGGACGTAAATCAGGAACGGCAATCAGTAGAATAATCGCCGCGATAAGGCCGAGAAAAATAGAACGACCAAAAAATGCCAGCATTAACAGTCCTTATAAAGTGAGTAATAAAAAGGTGCTAACAGAATAGCACCCCTCTTAAGTGAGACCAACTACTGGCATTGATGCTGTTGTTAAATTAATCCCACAATTAGGCCTTAATATACGTCTATTCGTTAAAACTAACGAATAATAAGATACAGCACATTATTATCACGTTGAATTTCTAACGCGATGACTTTGGGTGGGTGTTCTAATGCTTTACGTAATTGGCCTAGATTATTAATCGTCAGTTGGTTGAGCCCAATAATAATGTCACCTTTAATTAACCCTGAACGGGCCGCGAGTGATCCTTTAGCCAGTTGTGTAACCTCAACCCCGAGTGCTTTTCCATTAGCGGTAGCATTGCTAAATTGCGCGCCGTTTAAGCTAGAGTGAAGATCGTCTGCATCAACGATATTATCAGCACTCGCACTAAGAGTGACTGTAAAGTGTTGTAACTTACCATTACGCATTGCTTGTAAGGTTAAGGTTTTTCCTGCTCCTAACGTTGCGACTTTAGCGCGTAATTCACTGAATGAGCGAATAGGATCACCATTAACCGCGGTAATAATATCGCCTGCTTTTAAGCCTGCTTTTTGGGCTGCGGAATTTGGCATTACTTGGTTTATAAATGCGCCATGGTTGGTGTCATAACCAAAGGTTTGCGCTAATTCTGCGGTTAGTTCACGTCCTTGGACACCTAATGTTCCACGGTGAACTTGACCAAATTTGATAATTTGTGCGGTAAGGTTTTTAACCATATTCGATGGAATAGCAAAACCAATCCCGACGTTACCTTTATCCGGGGCAAGAATAGCGGTGTTGATGCCGATCAATTCACCATTAAGATTGATCAGTGCGCCTCCAGAGTTACCACTGTTAATCGCCGCATCGGTTTGGATGAAATTTTCTATATTCTCAAGGTTTAAGCCACTACGTCCTAGGGCTGAGACAATGCCAGAGGTAACGGTTTGCCCAAGACCAAAAGGATTACCAATAGCGATTGCGAAATCACCCACACGTAACTTGTCAGAGTTGGCTAATTTAATTGCAGTTAATTTTTTTGGAGTATCGATTTTTAATAATGCGATATCGGAGGATTTATCACTCCCAACCAGCTTCGCGGTGACTTCATTACCATCATAAAGTTGAACCATGATTTTATCAGCGTTATTGATGACATGTTGGTTGGTGACAATATAACCTTTGTCGGCATCAATAATGACGCCAGAGCCAAGACCTCGAAAAGGGCGCTCTTGAACTTGTTCGGTAGGGAAGTCAGGTCCAAAGAAAAAACGATAAGCGTCAGGAAGTTGTTGCTTTGAAACCTGCTTGCCTTCAATAGCGATACTGACAACGGCTGGCGTTACTTGTTCAAGCATCGGAGCAAGGCTCGGTATTAATTGATTATTTACCGCGATAGGTAATGCAGCATTAGCGATTATTGGTGTCATTAAGCTACTAACGGCTAAGGCTAACACACTAATAACGAAACGGTTTTTTTTACGCATGATTTAACTCCCAGTTAACAAGTTAAAGTATGACTTGTTAACTGGAATTAAGTTCCATAATTATGATATTACAGCCAATTATTGGTAACTGGCGTTAATGTTAACCAACTTTTGCTGGTTGATCTGACGCTGGTAGTTCGTCATTGCTAATGGATGTTGGTTTGTCACTAAAGAGTCCGGTTGCACCATTGGCGTAATCACGCGGTTGATGATCCATGACTTCATCTTCGATCGGCGTACCGTTTTCTACCGGTTTCAACGTGGTGATTCGTTGTGCAAATGGATTATCTTGGGTGGGTAAATTAGGCATTAGTTCTGTTGATGCCTTTGCCATGTGCTCATAAAGCTTAGCGTAATCTTTTGAGACGTTATCTAATAATTCAGCACTGCGCGCAAAATGATCGACAAGTTCTTGTCGATATTGTTCTAGTTCATATTTTGATTTATCAAGATCTTTTTTTAGTGATATTTGCTGATTTTGATTTTTATTTGTTAATCGATTTATGATGAAGCCCACAAAAATTCCGGCAATAAAAATAGCAATTGCAATAATCCAACTCATAGCCATGATAACTCCTTGTGATTTTGGTGTTAATACGTGTTTTTTAGTTAGGTCGCTGTTTATTCGTATGTAATAACCTTGTTACTATACATTGAGCAGGTTGTTCATGATACTGATTCAAACATATATTATGACTATTTATGATCTAATTTTATGGTAATAAGATTAAAAGGGATCACCTTAAATGAAGACGCTGACACCGCTCGATAAATATTATGTAG
This sequence comes from Photobacterium iliopiscarium, assembly GCF_003026395.1. Taxonomy (GTDB): domain Bacteria; phylum Pseudomonadota; class Gammaproteobacteria; order Enterobacterales; family Vibrionaceae; genus Photobacterium; species Photobacterium iliopiscarium. The sequence goes on from NZ_PYOO01000010.1 coordinate 79,399, forward strand.
ATCTACAACGTCCTGATTTTTTTGCCGACTCAGCGCAAGCTCAAGCTGTCGCTCATTTAGATGATTTATATCATAGATTGATAATACCAGTTGCACCATTACCCACCTTGACAGGATGGCAACGATTATGGTCCATAATAACAAAATCATTTGTTAGCGCTGATGTTCAAGCAGATATCGTGCCAGTAACTGGATTATATTTTTGGGGCGGTGTCGGGCGAGGGAAAACCTATTTGGTTGATACTTTTTATCATAGTTTACCTATCGAAAGAAAGATGCGGATTCATTTCCATCGTTTTATGTATCAGGTTCATCAACAGTTGCAACAGCTTGATGGCACTGAGAATCCATTAGAGCACGTAGCCGATAATTTTAAACAACAGACAGATATTATTTGTTTTGATGAGTTTTTTGTTAGTGATATTACTGATGCGATGATTTTAGCCACTTTGCTTGATGCTCTATTTAAACGCGGCATAACATTGGTGGCGACATCGAATATTGTACCTAATGATTTATATCGAAATGGTTTGCAACGTGCACGCTTCTTACCTGCAATTGCACTTATTGAACAATATTGCCAAGTGGTTAATGTGGATGCTGGTGTTGATTATCGCTTACGGTCGTTAGTTCAAGCCGAGATTTACTATTCACCATTAGGGCAGCAAGCCACTCAAAATTTAGCCCATTATTTTGAGCAATTAAGTGTTGAGCCACGTTATAAGACGAAAGATATTATTATTAATCAGCGGCCAATCATCGCTCAACGTGAAGCGAATGGTATTGTTCAATTTAGTTTTCAGCAATTATGCCAAACGGCACGCAGTCAAAATGATTATATTGAAATTGCTCAGCTCTATCATACGGTATTAGTGGCTGATGTGATGGTGATGGAAGAACACCATCAAGACGCTGCGCGACGTTTTATTGCTCTGGTTGATGAGTTTTATGAGCGCCATGTCACATTAATTATCTCTGCCGAGGTGCCATTGGCTGAACTTTATACTACAGGGCGGTTATTATTTGAATTTGAGCGTTGTTGTTCGCGCTTAATTGAAATGCAAAGTGAACAATATTTAGCAAAACCACATTTGATTGACTAGCAAGTGAGAAATAAGTTGGCTCATGTTATTGGCGTTTTGGTTCAATTAGCACACATTAAGTTGTGATTTATTGGCCTAATTAGCAATTAATGGCCGTTGATATGAAAAAAAACCATTTATTTTGGGAAAAAAGGTGATTTTTTCCGCACCCTTCTCTATAATCTTGCGACCCACCGTACCTGTATGGCGAAAGCCAGGAGTACCACCCACTCGAAGGGGTGATGACTGGGCTCTTAACAGAGGAATCATCATTCGATGGTTCTAGTAAGTGAAACTATTTAAATAATGGGTATTAATTAGCATGAAAACTTTCGTTGCTAAACCAGAAACTGTAAAACGTGACTGGTATGTTGTTGACGCTGAAGGTAAAACTCTAGGTCGTCTTTCAACTGAAATCGCTTCTCGTCTACGTGGCAAGCATAAGCCGGAGTACACTCCACACGTTGACACTGGTGACTACATTGTAGTTATCAATGCTGAGAAAGTAGCAGTAACTGGTAAGAAGCGTACAGATAAAATGTACCATCACCACACTGGCTTCATCGGCGGCCTTAAGTCAATCAGCTTTGATAAGCTAATTGCTAAGAAACCAGAAATGGTTATTGAAACTGCTGTTAAAGGCATGCTTCCAAAAGGTCCTCTAGGCCGTGCTATGTTCCGTAAGCTTAAAGTTTACGCGGGTACTGAGCACAACCATGCTGCACAACAGCCTAAAGTACTAGACATCTAATTGGGAATTATGACAATGGCAGAGAATCAATACTACGGCACTGGTCGCCGTAAAAGCTCAGCAGCTCGCGTTTTCATCAAACCGGGTACTGGTAACATCGTAATCAACAAGCGTAGCATCGAAGAGTACTTCAGCCGCCCAACAGCGCGCATGGTAGTTCTTCAGCCTCTTGAGCTTGTTGGTATGACTGAGAATTTTGACCTATACATCACTGTTAAAGGTGGTGGTATCACTGGTCAATCTGGTGCTATCCGTCACGGTATCACTCGTGCTCTTATGGAATACGATGAAACTCTACGTCCTGCTCTACGTGCAGCTGGCTACGTTACTCGCGACGCTCGTTGCGTTGAGCGTAAGAAAGTTGGTCTACGTAAAGCACGTCGTCGTCCACAGTTCTCTAAGCGTTAATATTACGCTTCCAGATTTTTATATCTGGATACTGTGTACAGAAAAGCTCAGCCCTCGGGTTGGGCTTTTTTTTTGATTATTTTCTATAAAAGTATTGTTTCTTATCTTTAATAGAATATTTTCGCACCTCGCACCTCGCACCTCGCACCTCGCACCTCGCACCTCGCACCTCGCACCTCGCACCTCGCACCTCGTCATCTTTTTCAATAAACACTAATGCATAATCATGAAAAATGACGTTTATCCAACATTTGTTGCTAAACAATGGCTTGAACTTGTGAATATGTTGAGCTTTACTTATTCTTTAAATGTTACTAATAATTTAATGGTGTAATCAGATTGTGATGTTGTTTCTCTGAGGTAAACATCAAGCTAAACGGTAATCATATAAAAAAAATAAAATCCAAGCAGGAGCTATTGGAGAAAATGGATGAGCAATGTGCGAATAAATAATGGAAGACGTCGCTTTTTAACGGTTACAACATCGGTTGTTGGCGGAATGGGGGCAATTGCGGTCGCCATTCCATTTATTAAATCATGGAACCCAAGTGAAAAAGCAAAAGCCGCAGGGGCGCCAGTTGAAGTCAATATCAGTAAATTAGCGGATGGGCAAATGATCCGCGTTGAATGGCGAGGCAAGCCAGTATGGATCGTACGTCGCAGTAAAGCCGTTTTAGATCAATTAACCACGCACAATGATCAACTTCGTGATCCTATCTCAGCAGAACCACAGCAACCTGCTTACGCGCAAAATCCCTATCGATCATTAAAACCTGAAATTTTTTTAGCCGTGGGTATTTGTACTCATCTTGGTTGCTCACCGACATATTTACCGAATAGTTTTAATGAACAAGTTAATGGTGTCGCCGCTGGCTTCTTTTGTCCATGTCATGGTTCTACGTTTGATATGGCTGGTCGTGTGTTTGCAGGTGTTCCAGCACCTCTTAATCTGGTGATCCCCCCTCATCAATTCTTGGACGATAACACCATTTTGATTGGGCTTGATAAGGAGACAACATAATGGCGGGCTTAGTTGATTGGATCGATAAGCGCTTACCGATAACCAATGCGTACCGTAAACATTTGTCTCAATATCCGATGCCGAAGAATTTTAATTTTTGGTATGTGTTTGGTTCATTAGCGATGTTAGTGCTGGTGAATCAGATAATTACAGGTATTTGGTTAACCATGAATTATGTGCCGTCAGCGGATGGGGCGTTTGCATCAATAGAATATATTATGCGGGATGTTGAGTATGGGTGGCTATTACGTTATATGCATTCGACCGGTGCATCAGCATTTTTTGTGGTGATCTATTTACACATGTTTCGTGGCTTAATTTATGGCTCCTACCAAAAACCACGCGAGCTATTGTGGTTATTTGGAATGCTAATCTTTTTAGTGCTTATGGCAGAAGCCTTTATGGGGTATTTGTTGCCGTGGGGACAAATGTCTTATTGGGGCGCACAGGTTATTATTTCGCTGTTTGGGGCTATTCCGGTGATCGGCGATGATCTCACTTTATGGATCCGTGGCGATTATGTCATTTCTGGCGCAACCTTAAACCGTTTCTTTGCTTTGCATGTTATTGCTTTACCGTTAGTTTTATTATTGCTAGTGGTGTTGCATGTGCTGGCGCTACATGAGGTGGGTTCAAATAACCCCGATGGTATTGAGACAAAATTACCTAAAGGTAGCCAAGGTGATGACTATCAGACCCAATTTACATTTCATGAAGATTACACTAAAAAATACGACATTATTGATTCGATCCCGTTTCATCCTTATGGCACGGTAAAAGATCTAATTGGGGTGGCGGTGTTTGCATTGTTCTTCAGTTATGTGATCTTTTTTGCGCCTGAAATGGGTGGCTATTTTTTAGAAGCGCCAAACTTTGAAGCGGCTAATCCAATGAAAACCCCTGAACATATTGCTCCTGTTTGGTACTTCACTCCGTTCTATGCCATTTTGCGCGCCGTGCCCGATAAATTGCTGGGGGTTGCCGCAATGGGCGCTGCAATTGTATTTTTGTTCTTATTACCGTGGTTTGATCGCTGTAATGTGCGTTCGTTCCGTTATCGGAGTAAATGGCATTTGATTAATCTTGCTCAATTTACGGTAAGTTTTATTGCGCTGGGTATTTTAGGATCATTGCCCGTCACTCCATTATTTACAGTGTTGGCGCAAATATTTAGTTTTACCTATTTTATGTTTTTTATTGTGTTGTTTTTCTACAGTAAAAATGAAGCGACTCAACCGCTACCAAAGAGGGTGAACTTCAAATGAAACAATGGATTGTAGCACTGCTGATTTGGCTGCCGACATTGGTATTTGCTGGTGGTGGAAATGTACCTTTGCAAGCTGCGAATAATGATTTAACCGATCAAGTGTCTTTACAACGCGGAGCACAATTGTTTATGAATTATTGTGCAGGTTGTCATTCAACTCAATACCAACGTTATGAAAGGGTTGCAACTGATTTAGGGATCCCATTTGATCTTATGCAGCAAAATTTAATGTTTAACCCTAATGCAAAAATTGGCGATTTAATGACAAATGCAATGTCAAAACAATATGCAGCCGCTTCTTTTGGTGCGCCAACACCTGATTTAACCATGGTCGCAAGGGTACGGGGGACAGATTGGTTATATACTTATTTACATTCCTTCTATGCTGATCCTAGTCGTCCATTTGGCGTAAATAATAGCCTTTTTCCTAGTGTAGGAATGCCACATGTATTAGAAGAACTTCAAGGGATCCCACGAAAGGTTTATGACACTCAGATGATCGATGGCACCCCTACGCAAGTGTTAATGGGGATTGAAACCGATGGTAGTGGTGATCTAAATCCACAGCAATATGATACTGCCGTGCGTGACTTAGTGAACTTTTTAGACTATTCCGCCGAGCCGATGAAACTGGAACGGCAGCGATTAGGGCTGTGGGTGATGGGATTTATTGGCATATTCTTGGTATTAACCGTGTTGTTGAAGAAAGAATATTGGCGTGATGTCCACTGATAAGGTAATCTAGTCGGTTAAGAATCTCGCAATGGGGGCCTAAGCCTCCATTGCTTTTTGTGTATTAAATATACTGGAGGGGTTGATGGCTGTTGCTGCCAATAAACGCTCTGTGATGACTCTGTATTCTGATGCTTCAGACATCTACAGCCATCAGGTGCGTATCGTACTAGCCGAAAAAGGCGTTAGTGTTGAAATTGAGCTGGTTGATCCAATGAGCCTGCCGGAAGATCTGTTAGAATTGAACCCATACAGTTCAGTTCCAACATTGGTTGATCGCGAATTAGCGTTATACCAAGCTAACATTATCATGGAGTACTTGGATGAGCGTTTCCCTCACCCACCTCTAATGCCTGTTTATCCTGTTGCCCGTGGTAATAGCCGTTTAATGATGTACCGCGTTGAACGTAACTGGTACTCACTAGCAAACAAGATTAACTCAGGCACTACTGATGAAGCTGATAAAGCACGTAAGCAATTACGTGAAGAGTTATTAGCGCTAGCACCTGTATTTGCTGAATATCCATTCTTTATGAGTGATGAATTTAGCCTAGTTGATTGCTACCTAGCTCCACTACTATGGCGTTTACCTGAAATGGGTATTGAGCTAAGTGGAACTGGTGCTAAAGAAGTGAAAGCATATATGACGCGCGTATTTGAACGTGATTCATTCCTTGCTTCTTTAACTGAAGCTGAACGTGAAATGCGTTTAACTGGTCAGTAATTATGGATATGGAAAATATGACGCCGCGTCGCCCTTATTTGTTGCGCGCGTTTTATGATTGGTTGGTTGATAACGACCTTACACCTCATTTAGTCGTTGATGCGACTTTACCTGGTGTAAAGGTGCCAATGGAATTTGTTAGTGATGGTCAAATCATCCTTAACATTGCACCTATGGCTGTGGGTAACTTAGAACTCAGTAATGAAGCGGTAAGCTTTAGTGCGCGTTTTAGTGGTCGTCCACATTCAGTTATCGTACCAATGTATGCTGTTTTAGCTATTTATGCCCGTGAAAACGGTGCAGGAACGATGTTCGAGCCTGAAGCTGCATATGATACTGATTCTGCTATCTATGATGATGAGCATGCGTTAGAAGACGAGCATTCCGATAATGTTGTCGCTCCTAGTGTTTCACCATTTGCTGTTGTTACTGAAGCAACTGAAAGTGATGAACCTAATGATGAGCCACCACGTCCTCGTGGTCGTCCAAGCTTACGCGTTGTCAAATAACATTGGCAATTAGCTAAAATAAAAACGCAGCCATTGGCTGCGTTTTTTTATCACTGCAAAATGAAGATCCTGATTAGAAAGTCAGAGGCTTTTCAAACAGGGTAATTACATGTTCAACACCTGAAACATTACGCGCAATATTTGCCGCTATTGTTGCTTGCTCTGGTGCAACATAGCCTAATAAAAATACTCGTTTATTTTCAGTGATCACTTTAATAACCACCTTGGTGAGTTGTTTGCTAGCAATCAGTTGTGATTTTACCTTGGTTGTTAGCCATGCATCTTCACTAATATTTGCCATTGATAACAAAGGACGCACTTGGATTTGATCATAAACACGATTAACATCCGTGACATGACGTACTTGACTAACAAATGCCTGCTTTACGGGCTGTGACGTGGCTTGACCAACCAACAATACCGTCCCATCTAGCGCGATGCTATCCATACTGAGTCGTTTAGTATATTCGCGAGTGTGGGCTATTCCCGCAATATCCATTTCTATTTTTTGATCTTGCCAATGTTGAGCATTATCGCGAGGATCTTTGGTTGAAAACACCGAACATCCAGATAATGATAGGCTTGATATAACGAGTAATATCAATAACCACTTCATCGATTAGCCTTCGTTGTGTGGAAATAAAACTTGATCAATTAAATCGCATAAGCAATGTATTGTTAATAAGTGGCCTTCTTGAATTCGAACCGTGCGTTGCGACGGAATCCGTATTTCAACATCTTGCACACCTAATAATCCTGCCATTTCGCCGCCATCTTTACCTGTTAAGGCGATGATATTCATATCTCGTGTTAATGCCGCTTCCATTGCTTTAATGATATTTTTGCTGTTACCACTGGTTGATAACACCACTAAAATATCGCCAGCTTGACCTAAAGCGCGCACTTGTTTTGAAAACACTTCATCATGGTGATAATCGTTAGCAATAGCGGTTAAAACGGTGCTGTTAGCTGTTAATGCCAGAGCGGGTAGACTTGGGCGTTCAATTTCAAAACGGTTGATTAAGCATGATGCGAGTTGTTGAGCATTAGCTGCTGATCCGCCATTGCCACAACTTAAAATCTTATTACCATTTAATAAGCTTTGTACCATCACTTGAGCAGCTTTTGAAATTGCGTCAGGTAGTGCTTCCGCAGCCGCAATTTGGGTTTGAATACTTTCGGTAAAACTTTCTCGAATGCTATCTAGCATGACTAACCTTCAACTAATATGTTAGTAAACCACTCAATATGGTGGTGGTGACCTTGGATGGCAATGACATCAAAACGAAATTGACAATGCTCAATAGAGTAGCCATTTTTGTGCATCCAAAAAAAAGCAGCTCGCTTGAGTTTTTGTTGTTTTTGCCAATTAACGGCTTCAACTGCAGAACCATAATGAGATTGCGTTCGGTATTTTACTTCAATAAATACCAAACATTTACCTTGTTGCATGATTAAATCAATCTCACCACTACGGCAGCTAAAATTTCGAGTAATAGGGATCAGATGATGGCGGCACAAATACTGTTCCGCCATCTGTTCATAGGCTTGGCCAATCTGACGCTTATTGGGCAGGCGTATCACCACTAATAAGATCAATATTGTTGGTAGCATCTGGAATGGTTGCGGTTGGGATATGTGTCGTAGATAGCGAGACTATGCCATGACTACTAAATTTCCCCCAATCCATTTGTCGTTGAATAACACATTGGTTATTTACGGTAAGTTGACCGGTTTCACCACCAACACTGTAATGGTTATTAGCACGCATTTCAGGTAGTTGCTTGGCGATAAGGTAAGCATCCATACCAAAGGCATGTAAACGGATACTGGTGTTACCTTGGTTTGGCCATAATTGATTAAAGCGCTCCATATAAGCGGATTGCGGGTTAATCAGTAATGGAATATCGCTCAATTCGATACCACGTAACTCACGATTAGTGTTATGGCTATCAGGGTTACTGCGTGAACTTGCATAGATTTGTGCAGGATCACCCGTTGGTGGCATTGCCGCCTCAATGAAAGGTTTAAGTAGCATTAATTCATTACGACTTGCGACCATATAAATCGCATCAGCATGACTACTGGCACCATGGCCAAAAGCACTTCTTATTTGTTGCGGTATTTGCGCTTGATTACCAAAGCTAACGGTTAGCGCTGGTTGACCATCAAGTTGCGCCCATTGCTGGCTAAATGCCTGTGCAACGCGTTGACCAAAACTATTTGAAGGTACTAATATGACAGGGTTACGGTGACCTTGAGCATAAATACGTTCAGCCGCTTGTTGGGCTTCTTGTTCTGGTGATAACGCAAAATAACAAGCATTAGGTTTATTATTACTGATTTGTGGCGGCATATTTAACGCCAGCATATTGATATGGCTGGTATTGTCTTGCTGAAATTCAGTAATAACGTTTTTACGTAATGGACCAACAACAAACTGAGTACCGTTTTGTTGTAGCTGTGCCATGATCGTTGGTATTGATTGAGCTTCAGTATCATAAATATTGAGCTCATTATCAGTATCGCGACCTTTATCATCCATCATTGCATTAATGAAACCATCACGAACCGCTTTGCCTTGTGCAGCAAAACGACCTGATAAAGGCAATAATAAGGCAATATTATCAAGCTTAACGGCTTTCATTTCGATTAACGCTTTTAAATCAGCCGGTAAATATTGATTTGCAGGATGGTTTGGATGACGAGACAGCCATTGTTCAATCGCTTGTTTAAGTTGCATTGCTGGTAACGTCGCACTGTTTTTCAACATTGCGAGTTCAACCCAACCTTTGAGTACACTGTCGTTATCAGTCAGCTTAACACTGCCTAATTGAGCGTTAGTATAACCCGATAGATCATGCCAAACTTGCTGCCAGTTAGCCGCTTTTTGGCTGTGATCTAAATAGAAATCAAGCTTAGTACGTTCACGTGCTGCTTGGAACTGATGATTCAATTGTTCCAATAGGTTAGCGCGTAACGTGTAATAACGTTGATATTGGCTTTTTGTTAGTGACCACGATGGCTGAAAGTTTAAACTGTTAAGTGCCGCTTGTGGTTGACCTTGATGCTCACGTACCATTGCACGCGCGAGTTGCCATTCCGCGATTTGAGTTGGGCTCATAGATTGCTGTGATAATTTAGCAATCCATTGATCGGCTTGTTGCCATTTATTTTCGAGGATCATTGCTTTAACAGCCATGATCTCCCAGTTAGTGCGCTCTGCGCCATCACTGGTATTGGCTTTACTTAAATAGGCGGTTGAGCTTTGAGCGGCTACCGCAGTGATATCCGTTAATGGCACCTGATTGTTGTACAGGTTTGGCGTGCTACACCCTGCTAAAGCAACAGCAAGGGCTACAGGCGCCATCAGTCGTGATACACTTTTACGCTTATGGGTAAAATTGGGCATTGAATTTATTCAACTGTGACAAATTACTCTTGATATTAATTGCAGATGAGATCTTAGACAAATGAGTGAGAGCAATTCAAGCATGGTAGATGTCGCAACTTTGTACATCGTACCGACACCTATTGGCAATCTTGCTGATATAACGCAGCGCGCATTAGACGTATTAGCAAACGTAGATTTAATTGCTGCTGAAGATACACGTCATACATCGCGATTGTTGTCCCATTTCTCTATCTCGACCCGCACCTTTGCGTTTCACGATCATAATGAGCAGCAAAAAGCTGACTTTTTGATTGAGAAACTTCAGGCTGGTACTAGCATTGCGCTTGTGTCTGATGCTGGTACGCCGCTGATCAGTGATCCAGGGTATCATCTTGTTAATCGCTGTCGTCATGCGGGTGTTAAAGTTGTGCCATTACCTGGCCCATGTGCTGTAATTACAGCCTTGAGCGGTTCTGGTTTACCTTCTGACCGTTTTAGCTTTGAAGGTTTTCTTCCTCCAAAAAGTAAAGGCCGCCGCGATTGTTTTCAAGCATTAGCTGACGATGCGCGAACATTGATTTTTTATGAATCGCCACATCGTATTAATGATTCCCTAAGTGATATGTTAGCTGTGCTTGGCCCTGATCGCCAAGTAGTATTAGCGCGTGAGTTAACAAAAACTTATGAAACTATCCATAGCGCCCCTCTTGGCGAGTTGATTGATTGGATTGCAGAAGACAGTAATCGTGTTCGTGGTGAGATGGTAGTCCTTGTTGCAGGACACCGTGCTCAGAAAGACGAATTGTCAGTTGAGGTTCTACGTACACTAACATTGCTTGCGGCAGAATTACCGCTTAAAAAAGCAGCAGCATTAACTGCTGAGATTCATGGGGCGAAGAAAAATGCATTGTATAAGTGGGGCCTTGAAAATCTAGAATAAGCATTATCGGTGATTGTTTAGATTTGCTTGCAGTACCAAGAGCGTGGATTTAATCAACAAATTAAAATTGAGCCGTTGGTTTTTTGTTCAAGCTGTAATTTTGGTGATATTTTCACTGGTAACTGTGAGCGTTGTCTTATACAATTCGCCGCGGAGTTGGTCAGGTAATCGCCGCTTCGTTGATAACTTTCGGGAAATCAATGGAGGGGAGGAAAGTCCGGGCTCCACAGGGCAGGGTGCCAGATAACGTCTGGGGGGCGCGAGCCCACGACAAGTGCAGCAGAGAGCAAACCGCCGATGGCCCATTGCTTGCAATGGTGCACAGGTAAGGGTGAAAGGGTGCGGTAAGAGCGCACCGCGCGGCTAGTAATAGTTTGTGGCAGGGTAAACTCCACCCGGAGCAAGACCAAATAGGTCCCTAATGGCGCGGCCCGCGTTGGGGACGGGTAGGTTGCTTGAGTCTGTGAGCGATTGCAGACCTAGACGAATGATTGCCGCCGCGAAAGCGGAACAAAACCCGGCTTATCGACCGACTCCCTACATTTAGAGAAGGTGGTGTTTGATTACAAGCACCACCTTTTTTTCGTTTTATTTTCCGCCAAAATTACATTTCGCAATCAGGTTTATTCGGCCACTGTTAGAAGTGTGTCTGAATTACTGCTAATTGCTTGACATCGTTTTTGTCTCATACGTACACTTTGTGGTGGGAATTTGTGGGGAAAAGTGGTGTTGTCTTATTATCTTTGTTGTTATGCTGCTAGAGTGAGTATTTAACGTACTCTTTTTATCGTGTAATTTAACCGAGATCCCCAAATGTTAAGAGGTGCCACTAACATTGTTATTGATGATAAAGGTCGCTGGGCAATGCCTAAGCGTTACCGTGCTGCATTAATTGAACAATGTCAGGGACACTTTGTATGTACTATCGATCACCAGTTTTGTTGCTTGTTGCTATATCCCATCGATGAATGGGAACGAATTGAAGCTAAATTAGTACGTCTATCTAGCCTTCACCCCGCAGAACGCCGATTACAACGATTGTTGCTTGGTCATGCTAGCGAATGTGAACTGGATGCGCAGGGACGGATATTACTTCCACCGACGTTAAGACAATATGCTCAATTAGCGAATAAAATAGTGGTCGTCGGCCAGTTAAATAAATTTGAAATCTGGTCCGCGCCTTTATGGCAACAGCAAATTGAACATGATATCGACCTTCAGGCTGAGGATGCGCCGGAATGTTCCCCGCGCCTTAGTGAGCTTTCACTTTAGCTGAAATTATATTTATGTCTGAGCAATTTGAGCACGTTTCCGTTTTACTTAATGAATCAGTAGACGGATTAGCAATTAAACCCGACGGTATCTATATCGATGGTACTTTCGGTCGTGGCGGTCACAGCCGTTTAATTCTTTCTAAATTAGGTGACAACGGTCGCCTTTATGGTATCGATCGCGATCCTCAAGCCATTGCAGAAGCGCAAAAAATTGATGATCCACGTTTTGAAATTATCCATGGTCCATTTTCGGGCATGGAAAAATACATGCAAGAACGTGATCTGATTGGTCGTGTTGACGGTGTATTACTTGATTTAGGTGTTTCGTCACCACAACTTGATGATGCGGAACGCGGTTTTAGTTTCATGCGTGACGGCCCACTTGATATGCGTATGGATCCTACTTCAGGTATGTCTGCCGCAGAATGGCTAGCTGAAGCGGATGCTGATGATATTGCTTGGGTATTAAAAGAGTTTGGTGAAGAGCGTTTCGCTAAACGTATTGCTCGCGGTATTGTTGATCACCGTGAAAATGCTGATAAAGAGCCATTAACACGTACGCGTGAATTAGCGAGCTTGATTGCTGAAGTATCACCGTTTAGAGATAAACATAAACACCCAGCAACCCGTAGTTTCCAAGCGATTCGAATTTACATCAACAGTGAATTAGAAGAAATTGATACGGCTTTGCATGGCGCAATGAATACCCTTGCATCAGGTGGTCGATTATCTGTGATCAGTTTCCATTCACTGGAAGATCGCATGGTAAAACGCTTTATTCGTAAGCAAAGTAAAGGGCCTGATGTACCTGCTGGCTTACCATTGACCGAAGATCAAATTAAAGCGTTAGGCAGTGCTGATATGAAACCTATCGGCAAAGCAATTAAACCATCACAAAATGAACTAGGTTATAACACTCGCGCTCGTAGTTCAGTGCTACGTTTGGCCGAGCGTCTATGAAAACAACAGAATCTTCAATGAATCTGGCTAGCCTGATCGGACGAGACCTCGTCACGGTCGGGTTGGTGCCGCTGATTCTAGCCTTCACTATCCTCATTTCTGCCTTGTCTGTTGTTTATGTTACTCATGAGTCTCGTCAATTAATTGCTAAGCAAGAAAAGCTATTAATGCAACGTGAAACCTATGATGTCGAATGGCGAAATCAAATACTTGAAGAAAATTCACTTGCAGAGCACAGCCGGATTGAACGATTAGCTGAAACTGAGCTCAAAATGCAACGTCCATCAGTTGATAATGAAATTGTTATACATTAAAAGATGAAATTATTTAACCGCTTAAATAAAAAGACTCAGGTTAGTCCTAAGAGCACGCCATTTCTAAAATGGCGTTTTGTCATCGTCTGTGGTTTTATTTTATTAGGTTTCTTTGGCTTAATTGCTCGAGCAGCTTATATTCAAGTACTTGAACCTGGCCGTCTTATTCAAGAGGGTGATGCTCGTTCGTTACGCGTACAGCTAATGCCCTCCGCACGCGGTATTATATCCGATCGGAACGGTGAGCAACTTGCCGTTAGTGTGCCGGTACAAGCCGTATTTGCCAATCCCGTCGAAATATTTAAACACGGTGGTTTAAGTGAAACTAACCGCTGGAATGCACTTGCAGATGTCCTCGATCTTGACCGCGCAAAATTACTCCACCGTTTAGAAAAAAATAAGACCCGTCGTTTTATTTATCTTGCTCGCCAAGTTAGCCCTCCCATGGCGAATTACGTTAAAAAACTTAAATTACCCGGTATTGGTTTAAAAGCGGAATCACGTCGTTTTTATCCATCGGGTGAAGTGAGTGCGCAATTAATTGGTTTTACAGGTATTGATGGTCATGGACTTGATGGTATCGAAAAAACCTATGATGGTTGGTTAACCGGTGAGCCGGGTCGACGCACGGTACGTAAAGATCGTTATGGTCGTGTTGTTGAAAATATATCCCAGAAAAGTCGTCAACCGGGTAAACCGTTAGAACTGAGTATTGATCAGCGCATTCAAGCGATTGCTTACCGTGCCGCTAAAGAAGGGGTGATGGATATTCCAGCGACCTCGGTCAGTATTGCCATTTCAGACGTGCGTACTGGTGAAATTCTAGCGATGGTTAATGCACCATCATTTAACCCCAATGATCGCAATGATCGTCAGCCGTATAAAATGCGTAACCGAGTTATTACCGATACCTTTGAACCTGGCTCAACGGTGAAACCTTTTGTGGTTTATACCGCGCTTAAGACTGGGGTTGTTAACGAACATACTTTGATTAATATTCCGCAAAGTAAGCGTTTCCGTGTTGGTAGTAAGGTTATCTCTGACGTATCACGCATTGAACCTCTAGCGACCGTACAACGTATTTTACAAAAATCGAGCAACATCGGTGTGAGTAAACTCTCGTTAGCGATGCCTGTAGAAGATATTTTAGATACGTACCGTAAAGTCGGTTTTGATGAACCATCAGGGATCAACTTGATTGGTGAAACAACGGGTCACTTCCCGAATCGCTATCGTTGGTCTGACATTGGTCGCGCTACTTTAGCGTATGGTTATGGTATTTCATTAACGCCAATCCAATTGTTGCATGCTTACACCACCTTAGGTGCGTATGGCATTAAACGTCCACTATCAATTTTAAAAACAGAAAAAGTCGTACCGGGTGAGCAAGTGCTTGATCCTAAAGTGGCTAAAAAAATTCTGTTGATGATTGAATCTGTTACCGATAAAGCGGGCGGTGGTGGTGGTTGGCGTGCTGCTATTCCTGGTTACCGTGTGGGTGTTAAAACCGGTACCGCGAAAAAAGCAATTGCTGGTGGTTATGGTAATGACTACTTCTCTTATACCGTCGGTGTAGCACCCATTAGTCATCCTCGGTTAGCGATTGTGGTGATGGTGAACGAACCTAAAGGCGATAAATTTTACGGCGGTGCAGTTGCTGCGCCAATTTTATCAAAAGTACTTGGTGGCGCATTACAGATCTTAAACGTGCCGCCAGATGCAGATACGCTAAAAATAGATAAATGAGTGTGATTCATGGCATTGGTTAAACAGGAAGTACAATTAGGCGCTGTGTTAGCGCCTTGGTTAACAGCCGCAAAGGTACCAACTGAATATTTACAGTTGGCGTTAACCGCAATGACATTAGATAGCCGCCAAGTAACCACTGGCTGTTTATTTGCTGCGGTTAATGGTCATACCGTAGATGGACGTCGTTTTATTGATAATGCTATTGCTGCTGGTGCGAGCGCGATTATTGCAGAAGCCGATGATGTTGCCACTGACGGTAAGATCCTATTTAACAATGGGATCATTATTATCTATTTGCACAATCTCGGGCATAAGTTATCCGCTATTGCTGGGCGCTTTTATGCTGAACCTGATAGCAAGCTTAAATTGTATGCCGTCACGGGGACCAATGGCAAAACCACCATTAGCCAATTATTGGCACAGTGGGCTGATTTAGTCGGTTATCGTGCTGGTGTGATGGGTACGACGGGTAATGGTCTGTTAACGGATCTACGTCCAGCCGCCAATACCACGGGTAGTGCGATTGAGATCCAGCAGACTTTAGCTGAATTGGTTGCACAAGGCGCTAATTTTGCGGCAATGGAAGTGTCGTCGCATGGGTTAGTACAAGGACGGGTTAGCGCGTTACATTTTGTCGCGAGTATCTTTACTAATCTTAGCCGAGATCATCTTGATTATCATGGTGATATGGCACATTACGCCGCAGCGAAAAAAAGTTTATTTACTGAACATAATAGCGGTGTTGCGGTCATTAATGCCGATGATATCGTCGGTCAGCAATGGTTAGCTGATTTACCTCAAGCGGTTGCTGTCGCAATGAGCGCCGATGCTGTTGCGACATTCTCAGGATCAAAACTATGGGCAACAGCGGTCGATTTTAGCACCCAAGGTGTCACCATTAGTTTTGAGTCGAGCTGGGGTGGCGGTACGTTTACCGCGCCATTAGTCGGTTCATTTAATGCGACCAATTTATTATTGGCATTAGCGACATTGTTAGTCAGTGGCCATTCATTAGTTGAGTTATTAGCGGTAGCCCCACGTTTACAAGCGGTTATTGGACGAATGGAAGTGTTTCAGTCACCGCTTAACGACAAAGCGATGATGGTGGTTGATTATGCTCATACGCCTGACGCGCTAGAAAAAGCCCTGCAAGCCTTACGTGTTCATTGTGAAGGAAAATTGTGGTGCCTATTTGGTTGTGGTGGTGATCGTGATACGGGTAAACGCCCGATGATGGCTGCGATTGCAGAGCAATATGCGGATCATATTATTTTAGTCGATGATAATCCGCGAAGTGAAGATCCACAGCAAATCATGTTAGATATGCAAGCGGGATTAACTGCCGCAACGGCAGCGACTGTGATTCATGATCGCGCTCAAGCATGTGCTTATGCGATTATGCAGGCAGCATCAAATGATATTATTTTAGTGGCTGGAAAAGGCCATGAAGATTACCAAATTTTAGCTGATCGTACGATCCACTATTCAGACCGCGAAACCGTGGCCGCATTATTTAGAGTTTAGAGAACAGGCATGATAAAGGTTCAACTAAGTCATCTACAGTCAGTATTAAATGCCGAACTCATTGGTATGGATACTGAGATAGCTGCGGTATCAACCGATACACGTACCATTGATAATAACACCCTTTTTATTGCCTTAATTGGCGAGCGTTTTGATGCTCATGATTTTTGTCAAAATGCCGTTGAGAATGGGGCGAAAGCATTATTGGTTAGTAAACCGTTAGCTGTTGATATTCCACAACTGGTTGTTGCTGATACCCATCAAGCATTGGGACAATTAGGTGCATGGCTAAAAGCTAAAATGACCGCTGAACATGGTCTAAAAACATTAGCATTGACAGGCAGTTGTGGCAAAACCACCGTTAAAGAAATGGCGGCGGCAATTTTAGCCACTAAAGGCCAAGTATTAGCCACCGCAGGTAATTTTAATAATGATATTGGTGTGCCGTTAACATTATTGCGTTTAACCGCTGCCGATGATTATGCAGTGATTGAACTTGGCGCTAATCACTTAGGTGAAATTGCTTACACCACCGCTTTAGTTAAACCCGATGTGGCATTAATCAATAACCTTGCGGCAGCGCATCTTGAAGGTTTCGGTTCATTAGACGGTGTTGCTAAAGCCAAAGGTGAGATTTTTGAAGGACTGGCAGCGCAAGGGCAGGCGGTGATTAACCTTGATTCTAACCAGCTTGCAACGTGGCAGCCATTGCTCGCGCAGCACACGGTGAGTCACTTTTCTACGACACAACAAAATGCTGATTATTTTGCGGCTGATATAAAAGTCAACGCTCAAGGGCTAGCGTGTTTTACAATGCAAACCCCGATGGGCGCGATTGATATTAGTTTAACGTTAGCGGGTACTCACAATGTGAGTAATGCACTGGCAGCAGCAGCATTAACCATGGCGTTGGGTGCAACTCTTGCGGAAGTGAAACAAGGGTTAGAGCATGTTGTTAATGTAAAAGGTCGGTTAGCGATCACGATGCTTCCGTCTGGATTACGGTTAATTGATGACACTTATAATGCCAGTGTTGCTTCTGTGAAAGCGGCAATTGATGTACTGCATAGCCTCAGTGGAAAGCGTTACTTTATTTTAGGTGACATGGCTGAACTGGGCGAAGAAAGCGGAAGCTTACACCGTGAAGTCGGTGAATATGCACGTGATAAACAGTTTGATGGTGTGATGACGTTTGGTCGTGCCAGTGCTGTGGTCAGTGAACTGAATAACGGTCTGCATTTTAGTGATAAAACTGCGCTGATCGATGAACTTAAACAACAATTACATCAACAATTTAGCCAATCTAATACTCCTCAAGTGACTGTGCTTGCTAAAGGCGCGCGTAGCTCACGTATGGAAGATGTTATTATTGCACTGCAGGAAGATAAATAATGATTTACTGGTTAGCTGACCACTTTCAGTCCTCAATCCCCTTTTTTCGTCTGTTTGAATACCTGACGTTCCGCGCCATCATGAGTATTTTAACAGCGTTACTGTTTTCATTATGGTTAGGCCCGCGCATGATCGCGCGTTTGCAGATGCTGCAAATCGGTCAAATTGTACGTAACGATGGCCCCGAATCACACTTTAGTAAACGTGGTACGCCAACCATGGGCGGGCTAATGATTTTAGCCGCGATCACGTTAACCGTATTATTGTGGTGTGATCTTAGCAACCCTTATGTATGGGCAGTGTTGGCTGTGATGCTAGGTTATGGTGTGATTGGTTTTGTCGATGACTACCGTAAAGTTGTGCGTAAAAATACCGATGGCTTAATTGCGCGTTGGAAATATTTTTGGCAATCAGCCATCGCACTTGTGGTGGCTTTTGTGCTGTATGCCTACGGTAAAGACACCGCCGCGACACAATTAGTGGTGCCTTTCTTTAAAGATGTGATGCCACAACTTGGTTTGTCTTACATTGTACTGACCTATTTTGTGATTGTTGGTACCAGTAACGCGGTTAACTTAACCGATGGTTTAGATGGTTTAGCGATTATGCCAACGGTGATGGTTGCCGCAGGTTTTGCCTTTATTGCATGGGCGACGGGTAACTACAATTATGCCGAATACTTACATATCCCTTATTTAAGTAATGCGGGTGAGTTAGTCATTCTATGTACTGCCATCGTTGGTGCAGGTTTAGGCTTCTTATGGTTTAACACCTATCCAGCCCAAGTATTTATGGGCGATGTAGGCTCATTAGCATTAGGTGGTGCATTAGGTACTATCGCTGTTTTGGTTCGCCAAGAATTTTTATTGGTGATCATGGGCGGTGTGTTTGTGATGGAAACGGTATCGGTAATTTTACAAGTTGGCTCGTTTAAACTGCGTGGACAACGTATTTTCCGTATGGCACCGATTCACCACCACTACGAATTAAAAGGTTGGCCAGAACCACGAGTTATTGTTCGTTTTTGGATTATTACTCTGATGCTGGTATTGATTGCATTAGCGACATTGAAGGTGCGTTAACATGAATGGCTTGGTAGGTATTAACAAGGTTGTTGTGATTGGACTTGGTATGACAGGTCTATCGGTGGTGAATCATTTAGTTCGATTACCACAATTGCTGGATATTAAAGTAATTGATACCCGTGATAATCCGCCAGGCCAAGAACAATTACCGGCGGGTATTGATGTGTGTGCTGGCCAATGGAATCAACAATGGTTGCTTGAGGCGGATTTAATTGTCGCCAGCCCAGGGATTGCATTAGCGACCCCTGAATTAGTGGTTGCCGCTCAATCTGGCATTGAAATTGTTGGTGACATTGAGCTATTTGCTCGTGCGGTTAATAAACCCGTAGTGGCTATCACTGGTTCTAATGGCAAAAGTACCGTCACCAGTTTAGTCGGTGAAATGGCTAAAGAGGCCGGTGTTAATGTCGGTGTCGGCGGTAATATTGGTTTTGCAGCGCTAGATATGCTGGCGCAAGATCATGATCTTTATGTTCTTGAATTATCGAGTTTTCAGTTAGAAACTACCTCGTCGTTAGTGGTTGAAGCCGCGGTGTATCTAAACTTGTCGGAAGATCATATGGATCGCTATCCCGGTGGTTTAGCCGACTATAGCAATGCCAAAATGCGTGTTTTTGATCATGCTAAATTAGCCGTTTATAACCGTGACGATCTTGCGACTAAGCCTGATTTTAACGGTAAAATGACCAGTTTTGGTTTTGATAATGCTGATTATGGTTTAATGATGGTTGATGGCGCGGAATGGTTAGCCATTGCGGGTGAACCATTAATGGCGGTCAGTGAAATTGCGTTAGTTGGCCGTCATAATGTGGCGAACTGTTTAGCGGCATTAGCATTAGCCGATGCGGTTGGTATTGATCGCGCAGCAGCTTGCCAAACAATGCGTCGTTACACCGGATTAGCTCACCGCTGTCAACTGGCGGTAAATAGCCATGGTGTGAGATGGGTTAATGATTCAAAGGCAACAAACCTTGCCAGCACAGTGGCCGCATTAACCGGCTTGCAATTGGCAGGGAAACTGCATTTATTAATGGGTGGTGACGGTAAAGGCGCTGATTTTAGTGAACTTAAACCGGTTCTGGCTGACTTAAATGTACAACTTTATTGTTTTGGTCGTGATGGTCATTTGTTTAGCGAATTAGTCGAAAACGCGATAAATGTCGATACCATGAGTGAAGCAATGGATCGCGCAGCAATTACCGTAAAAGCTGGCGATATGGTTTTATTATCACCGGCATGTGCGAGTTGGGATCAATTTGCCAACTTTATGGCACGCGGTGATGCTTTTGTTGAACAAGCCATTCGGCTACAAGATTCAGTCTCAGGAAAAATGTAATGTTTAAAATGGCCCGTAACGGATTATCGGTAGTTTCTGGTTGGTTTTTAAAACCTGCCAAACCGATTCTGTATGACCGCCAATTGGTGTGGATAGCAATAGCTCTGATGATGATCGGTTTAGTCATGGTTACTTCAGCATCCATACCTGTCGCAACTCGTCTTACTGGTGTTCCTTTCTTCTTCGCACTTCGTCATGGCTTCTTTTTAGTCTGTTCGATAGTGATCGCTGCGGTTGTTATGCGGATCCCATTAGCTAAATGGGAAAAGTACAGCGTACCGATGTTATTGACCTCAATTTTATTATTGATTGTAGTATTGGCTATCGGCCACTCCGTTAATGGTGCTGCACGTTGGATTCCATTAGGCGTATTTAACCTGCAACCAGCAGAAGTCGCTAAATTGTCACTGTTTGTGTTTCTTGCGGGCTATTTAGTCCGTCAATATAACCAAGTGCGTGGTAGTTTTATCGGTTTTGCTAAGCCATTAGTTGTACTCGGTATTATGGGTTTTCTATTGCTACAACAACCTGACTTAGGTTCGTTCGTGGTAATGTTTGTTGGTACTATCGGGATGCTATTTATTGCGGGTGCGCGGTTATGGCAATTCTTAGTGATGCTAGCAACTGCCTTAGTCGGTATTGCAATGCTGATTGCCTTTGAACCTTATCGTATGCGACGGGTAACCTCGTTTTTAAACCCATGGCAAGATCCTTATGGTAGTGGTTATCAGTTAACTCAATCATTAATGGCATTTGGTCGTGGTGAATGGTTTGGGCAGGGACTCGGTAACTCGATTCAAAAATTAGCGTATTTACCTGAAGCTCATACTGACTTTGTATTTGCTGTTTTAGCCGAAGAGTTAGGCTTAGCTGGGGTAATTGTTGTTTTAACATTATTATTTGCCTTAGTGTTTAAAGCGATCGTTATTGGACGAAAATGTCTAGAAAGCGGGTTATTATTTGGCGGTTATTTAGCGTTTGGTTTTGGTATTTGGTTTGCGTTTCAAACCTTGGTTAACGTTGGTGCTGCCGCTGGTATCGTACCGACCAAAGGCTTAACGTTACCCTTGATCAGTTATGGTGGTTCAAGTCTATTTATCATGGCAGCCGCCGTGGCTATTTTGATTCGAATTGATTTTGAGCAACGGGTCGCGGCTAAATTTGCATCAGAGCAACCAGCTGAGGTTGACGATGAAGCACTGGATAATATGGAAGTAGCGGTTGAACAAGTCTCTTTAGATTCTCAAGTGCTTGCAACTGCTGATAATTCACAACTAGAACAAGATAAAAAGCATTCTAATGACAAAGAATAAACGATTATTAGTGATGGCTGGTGGTACTGGCGGTCACGTTTTCCCTGGGCTAGCAGTTGCACGTCGATTGCAGCAACAAGGATGGGAAATTCGATGGTTGGGTACCGCTGATCGTATGGAAGCGGATTTAGTCCCTAAGCATGGTATTGATATTGATTTTATTAAAGTTAAAGGATTACGTGGTAGCGGTATTGTATCGTTATTAGGTGCGCCATTTAAAATTATAAAAGCGATTATTCAAGCACGTAAATACATCAAAGCATGGCAACCGGATGTGGTGCTGGGCATGGGTGGTTATGTTAGTGGCCCTGGTGGTGTAGCGGCATGGTCTTTGGGTATTCCCGTGGTCTTGCATGAACAAAATGCAGTGGCTGGATTAACCAATCAATGGCTCGCTAAAATTGCCAGCAAAGTGCTGCAAGCTTTTCCCGGTGCATTTAAAAATAAGCAAGTGGTCGGTAATCCGGTTCGTGAAGATGTGACATTATTGCCTGCACCTAAACAACGTTTTGCTGAACGTACTGGGCCGATTCGAATCCTTGTTATGGGTGGCAGCCAAGGTGCACGTATCTTAAACCAGACCATGCCAGAAGTGGCGGGGATTCTAGGGGAGAACGTCACCATTTGGCATCAAGCCGGTAAAGGTAATCAGCAATCTACTGAGCAAGCCTATGCAAAATGTACTCAAACGCCACATAAAGTGACTGAGTTTATTGACGATGTTGCCGCTGCTTATGGTTGGGCTGATTTAGTTGTTTGTCGCTCTGGTGCGTTAACGGTATCGGAATTATCGGCGGCGGGTATTGGCGCTATTTTCATTCCGTTTATGCATAAAGATCGTCAACAAGCCTTAAATGCTGAACATTTAGTCGCATGTGGTGCCGCTAAAATGATTGAACAGCCGCAATTAACGGTTGATGGTTTAGCCCAACAAATTAATTTATTAAATCGCATTGCGCTTGAGCACATGGCTTGTGCCGCGCGTAATGCTGCTATCATTGACGCAGACCAGCGTGTTGCTGATGTGATTAAATCACTAGCAAAGAATTAAACAGGAACAAAGTGATGAGTAAACTGGATAACCAGCAATTAGCAAAAATTCGAACTATGGTGCCCGAGATGCGCCGAGTCGAACGAATTCACTTTGTTGGTATTGGTGGTGCTGGCATGAGCGGCATCGCAGAAGTATTGGTTAACGAAGGTTACCGTATTAGTGGTTCTGATATCGCACCCAATGCCGTGACTAATCGTCTTACTGCAAAAGGCGCAGAGATCTTTTTTGGCCATGCGCCTGAAAATGTCATCGGCGCAAGTGTAGTGGTGGCATCAACCGCTATCAACAAACAAAATCCAGAATTATTAGCGGCAACTGAATTACGTATTCCCGTCGTTCGTCGCGCTGAAATGTTGGCAGAATTAATGCGCTACCGTCATGGTATTGCGATTGCAGGAACACACGGTAAAACTACCACTACCGCACTGACCACTCAGATTTATTCTGAAGCAGGTCTTGATCCAACGTTTGTTAACGGCGGTTTAGTTAAAAGTGCCGGTACTAATGCACGTTTAGGTTGTAGTCGTTATTTAATCGCAGAAGCTGATGAAAGTGATGCGTCGTTTTTACACTTACAACCGATGGTGTGTGTAGTCACTAACATTGAAGCTGACCATATGGATACTTATGGTGGCGACTTTGAAGTGTTAAAACAAACCTTCATTGATTTTATTCATAATCTGCCATTTTATGGCTTAGCAGTTATGTGTATTGATGATCCAGTGGTACGTGAATTATTACCACGCGTTGGTCGTCCAATGTTGACCTACGGGTTTGCTGAAGATGCCGATGTACGTTTGATTAATTACACCCAAACTGGTCAGCAAGGTCACTTTACGGTATTGCGTAATGATAAACCTGCATTGAATATTACGCTTAATATTCCCGGTAAACATAACGCTTTAAATGCAACCGCTGCGATTGCAGTCGCCACTGAAGAAGGCGTCAGTGATGATGCTATCATGCGTGCATTAGTTGAATTTGAAGGGACGGGTCGTCGTTTTGATCATCTTGGTGAATTTGAAACGGGCAATGGTAACGTGATGTTGGTGGATGATTATGGTCATCACCCAAGTGAAGTTGACGTTACTATTCAAGCAGCACGTGCAGGTTGGCCTGATAAGCGTTTAGTGATGATATTCCAACCACACCGCTATAGTCGTACCCGTGATTTATACGATGATTTTGCTAATGTATTAGAGCAAGTCGATGTGTTAGTGATGCTGGATGTTTATTCCGCAGGTGAAACGCCTATTGCTGGCGCGGATAGTCGATCATTGTGCCGAACTATTCGATCTCGCGCTAAAATTGATCCTGTTTTTGTGCCCCAGGCCGAACATTTGCCTGCGATTTTAGCCAATATTATCCAAAATGATGATTTGGTTCTGACACAAGGTGCGGGTGATGTTGGCAAAATAGCCCGCCAATTGGCCGAATTGCAGTTGAATATTGCAGCTATGCGCCAAGATGCTTAATTGGTATTTTTTACTTTGAGTTATGGCATAAACACTGATCACTGGTTATAAAATGAAGATTCTAGTGTCAGTGATCGCTGTTTTTTGCTATTTCTCGACAAATAGATAAATTTATTGTCAGGTTATGCTCGGAAAACGCCTTATGAGTGTTGGAGTGGGTCGAGTTGCTCGGTATAATCGTTTAACTTTGCTCGTTATACCTGACTGAGCGCACCATCATAAAATACCTTTATGGAATGGTTTGGCTTAAATGGTAAGGTAAATAGACACGCGATGACTGAACAAGTCGAAAATAAAGAGCATATATCATCCTCTCCTCGTGGTTTGAAGCGTTGGGGTGGATTAGCGTTTTTTCTCTTTGTCATTGGTTTTACGGTTTGGCTTGTCAGTGCTACCAAAGACTGGATGACAGATGCAAACCGATTACCCTTGTCAAATTTAGTCATTCAAGGGCAGTTACATTATCTCACTAAAGATGATGTTAGACAGTCAATTTTACATTTAAACCATCTGGGTAGTTTTATGACCCAAGATGTGAATAGTATTCAAGCATCCGTCGAGGCGTTACCTTGGGTTGCTCAAGCTGCTGTGCGTAAACAATGGCCCAATACCATTAAAGTATTTTTGGTTGAGAATCAACCTGTCGCAGAATGGAACGGTACCTATTTAGTGAATCGTTCTGGTGTGGTTTTTAAAGCACCAGCATTACAAGTGGCAGGGTTAGGATTAACCAATCTTATTGGTCCTAAAGGCAGCAGTGAAGAAGTTTTAGCTGGACTCAAAGAAATGCGTCCAGTGTTGAAAAAAGCGGGTTTTGGGATTGCGTCATTATCGTTTAATGAACGCCGTGCTTGGCGCGTGGTATTAACAAACGGAATTAAACTTGAATTGGGGCATGATGCTCGAATGCAACGTATAAAGCGTTTTATCGAGATTTATCCTGACTTATTAAAGCAGGATAAGCCGATTGATTATGTAGATTTGCGTTATGATACTGGCGCAGCTGTGGGTTGGAAAACAATGCCGGAGTATGATAATCATACGCCGGATAAAAAATAAGAGCGTGCACTGATGACTAAGGCTGCAGATAAAAAACTCATCGTTGGTCTTGATATCGGCACTTCCAAAGTTTGCGCTTTGGTTGGGGAGGTCCTACCCGATGGCAATGTTAATGTCATTGGTGTAGGTAGCAGCCCATCACGCGGAATGGATAAAGGTGGGGTTAATGACCTTGAGTCAGTAGTGAAGTCTGTTCAGCGTGCTGTTGATCAAGCTGAACTGATGGCTGACTGCCAAATTGGTTCCGTGTGTTTATCGCTATCAGGTAAACATATTAGTTGCCAAACAGAAAAAGGCATGGTGCCTATTTCTGATAAAGAAGTAACTCAAGATGACGTCGATAATGTTATTCATACGGCGAAATCAGTAAAAATAAGCGATGAGCAACGTACGTTGCATGTGATTCCACAAGAATTTGCGATTGATTACCAAGAGGGTATTAAAAACCCTGTTGGTTTATCAGGTGTTCGTATGGAAGCAAGTGTTCACTTGATCACTTGTCATAACGACATGGCGCGCAACATCGTTAAAGCAGTAGAGCGTTGTGGTTTAACTGTTGATCATCTGATTTTTTCAGGATTAGCAACAAGCCATGCTGTACTGACCCCAGATGAGCGTGAGCTCGGCGTATGCGTGGTCGATATTGGCGGCGGTACAATGGATCTTGCCATTTGGACTGGCGGCGCATTGCGTCATGCGGAAGTGATTCCGTATGCAGGTAATGTTGTAACCAGTGATATTGCTTATGCGTTTGGTACACCACCGGGTGACGCTGAAGATATTAAAGTGAAATACGGTTGTGCTCTAAGTGAATTGGTGAGCAAAGATGCTAAGGTTGATGTACCGAGTGTTGGTGGTCGTCCATCTAGAAGCTTGCAAAGTCAAACACTAGCAGAAGTAATAGAGCCTCGATATAGTGAATTGCTAGGGTTAGTAAATCAAAAATTACTAACCGTACAAGATCAATTGCGAGAGGCTGGTGTTAAACACCACCTAGCAGCGGGCATCGTCCTTACCGGGGGCGCTGCGCAAATGGAAGGTTTAACTGAATGTGCTGAGCGGGTTTTCCGCAATCAAGTACGTATCGGTCAGCCTCTTGATCTGAGTGGATTGACTGACTATGTTCAGGCTCCACCCTATGCTACTGCAGTAGGATTACTGCATTACGGAAAGGATAGTCAATCATTTGATGAAAATGCACAAGAACCGAAACGCTCGGTAACTGGGTTATTTTCACGAATCAGTGGTTGGTTCGAAAAGAATTTTTAAACCTGATGCGAACAGGATAACGGAGAGAACAAATGTTTGAACCGATGATGGAAATGTCTGATGAAGCTGTAATTAAGGTCATTGGCGTTGGCGGCGGCGGCGGTAATGCAGTCGATCACATGGTACGTGAGTCTATTGAAGGCGTGCAGTTCATTAGTGTTAACACTGATGCACAAGCTCTTCGTAAAACAAGCGTAAGTACTGTTATTCAAATCGGTGGTGATATCACTAAAGGTTTGGGTGCAGGTGCAAACCCACAAGTGGGTCGTGATTCAGCGTTAGAAGATCGCGAAGCAATCAAGAAAGAGCTTGAAGGCTCTGACATGATCTTCATTGCAGCGGGCATGGGTGGTGGTACCGGTACTGGTGCTGCGCCAATCATTGCTGAAGTAGCGAAAGAGCTTGGTATTCTTACCGTTGCTGTTGTGACTAAACCATTTAGCTTCGAAGGTAAGAAGCGTATGGCATTTGCAGAGCAAGGTATTGACGAGCTTTCTAAGCATGTTGATTCATTAATTACTATTCCTAACGAAAAGCTACTTAAAGTACTTGGTCGTGGTATCACATTACTTGATGCCTTTGCGAAAGCAAACGACGTACTTAAGAATGCAGTTCAAGGTATTGCTGAGCTAATCACTCGCCCTGGCATGATCAACGTCGACTTTGCGGACGTACGTACCGTAATGTCTGAGATGGGTCATGCAATGATGGGTAGTGGTGTTGCTGCTGGTGATGACCGTGCTGAAGAAGCTGCTGAAATGGCAATTTCTAGCCCATTACTAGAAGATATCGATCTAGCTGGCGCACGTGGTGTTTTAGTTAACATTACTGCTGGTATGGATATGCGTCTTGACGAATTCGAAACTGTAGGTAACACAGTTAAAGCATTCGCTTCTGATAACGCTACCGTGGTTATTGGTACTTCACTTGACCCAGATATGACTGATGAGCTACGTGTAACCGTAGTTGCAACAGGCATTGGTAAAGAGTGTAAGCCTGATATCACATTAGTAACGTCATCAAAACCTGCACCTGTTGTTGCACAGGAAAAACCTGCTGCAATCGCTGAAGATAAGCCTGCTGAAACTCAACAAGCTAAAGCTCAGGGTGCGGATCATGACTACTTAGATATCCCTGCATTCTTGCGTAAGCAAGCAGACTAAAATAGCCAACATATTGATTGTAGAGCTAATTTAGCTGAGTAAGAGTTGCATCTTTTGTTTCACCACAAAAGGTGCTCTTTTATATCTACCGTGAATTATTTTGGATATTTTTTAGGTTATGGTATGATAAGTGTTCAATTCACCAATTCGGTGTTGAGAATAGTTTCTATTCACCTAATAAGTTTGCAAGCAAAAGTTTGTTTAACCGTTGAGATATAAAGCAGATGATCAGACAACGTACACTTAAAAGCATTGTGCAGACGACTGGTGTGGGCCTCCACTCTGGACGTAAAGTGACGCTTATCCTGCGTCCTGCAGCCGCAAATACTGGCGTGATTTATCGCCGTACTGACCTTAATCCACCTGTGGATTTCCCTGCAAATGCAGACTCAGTGCGCGATACCATGTTATGTACCGCTCTTGTGAATGAACAAGGCGTGCGCATTTCAACTGTTGAGCACTTGAATGCTGCACTAGCCGGTATGGGTATCGATAATGTCATTATCGAAGTTGATGCACCTGAAATTCCTATTATGGACGGTAGCGCAAGCCCATTTATTTACCTGCTTCAATCAGCAGGTATTGATACGCTAAATTCGCCTAAGCGTTTTTTACGTATTAAAAAGCCTGTTCGCATTGAAGATGGCGACAAGTGGGCGGAACTCGTACCTTATAACGGTTTCCGTCTCGATTTTGCTATCGACTTTAATCACCCTGCGATTGATTCAGATCAGCAGCGTCTAGTGTTAGATTTTTCAAGCCAGTCTTTTGTTAAAAAGATTAGCCGTGCACGTACTTTCGGTTTCATGCGCGATATCGAATACCTTCAATCACAAAACTTGTGTCTTGGTGGTAGCTTTGATAACGCAATTGTACTGGATGACTACCGCATCCTGAACGATGACGGTTTGCGTTTTGACAATGAACTTGTTACTCACAAAGTATTGGATGCCATTGGCGACCTTTACATGTGTGGTCACAATATCATTGGTGAAATGCGCGCTTATAAATCAGGTCATGCGCTGAACAACCAACTACTGCGTGCAGTATTGGCTGATCAAGAAGCCTATGAGTGGTCAACCTTTGAAGATGAGCGTGAAGTGCCAGTCACTTTTGCTCAACCGGGTATGGTATTGGCGTAAATCACGCAACTGCCTTGTATTAAAAAACGCCGAGCATTTATGTTCGGCGTTTTTGTATCTGTTGTTTGTCAAATTGCCGATGCGATATTTGTGTTCAACAAAGCATTAGCGGGGGTTCTTTTGTGCCAGCTTTGCTAATCGTTCTAAACAAGCTTTGACTTTATCCGGTGCATTCGCAGCGGTAGCTAACAGATGTTGCGCTGCCACATTGCTGATTGGTTTTTGAATAATATCGGGAATTTTATCTTGTTTACGAATCGTCACCGCTGCCAATGTAGGGTTTACCTTAACCTCAATTTCACGCAATTTAGGTAATAATTTTTCGCGTAATTTAAGCGTTAATTGGTAACGTTCATAGTTAAGTCGCATCGACCATGCCGCCGATGCTGTTTCAATAATCAGCACTCCTTGGCGATAATTACTGACGCGACAATGCTCAGCACAATTGAGATGGTTTTTTACCGCAGTATTCAATTGGCTTAATGCCGCCGCCCGTTGTTGAATCGATGTTAGACCGTCACTCTCAAGTAGATGTGCTGCGGTTTGGGGGCGATGATCTCTCATGATTTTAATTCCTGGATATTCGATAGAATAAAAATGTCACTTTTGCGGATATGATCTTAATTTTTCAAAGATAAAAAGCTTTGCTGCGGCTTTTATCATAGGCGATGACACTAATATGACTTATCATATCAGGCATATAGGTTAATATATGTCGAGTGATATGTCTGCCACCCAACAGCGCGCATTGTATTTTTTGTGCTGAAGTGGCAATAAATAGTATTAGTTTAGCATTGAGTAAGGTGCTTTTTGTTAGGATAGTAATGTTAGCCCTTGAAAAGCAGCTATCATGACACAATATCATTATTACACGTTTTAGGATTAATCTCTTAGTCACCGTTGTGACGATTCCTGTGGGATATGGATGGCTTAGGTCCCCCTAGGAATGAAACCCGAATTAAGCGATTCAGCAATAGAAACGCTGATATAACAAAGAGAAAACGGCATCACCATGTTATCAAAACTACTGACTAAAGTTATCGGTAGCCGTAACGACCGCACTCTGCGTCGTATGCGCAAAATTGTTGATCAAATCAATAAGCTAGAACCTCAGTTTGAAAGCCTACAAGATCATGAGCTGCAAGCAAAAACAGCTGAATTTCGTGAGCGTTTAGATCAAGGCGAAACGCTAGATCAACTACTACCAGAAGCCTTTGCGACTGTTCGCGAAGCATCAAGCCGTGTCTATGGCATGCGTCACTTTGACGTACAGCTACTGGGTGGCATGGTTCTAAATGACTGCAAAATTGCTGAAATGCGTACTGGTGAGGGTAAAACTCTTACTGCAACATTGCCGTCATACCTTAACGCCCTTACAGGTAAAGGCGTTCACATCGTAACCGTGAACGACTACCTAGCTGCGCGTGATGCCGAAACTAACCGTGAATTATTTGAATTCCTCGGTATGAGTATTGGCGTTAATGTACCTAATATGTCACCGCCAGCGAAAAAAGAAGCATACGCTGCCGACATACTTTACGGTACTAACAACGAATTTGGTTTTGATTACCTACGTGACAACATGGCGTTCCGTCCTGAAGATCGCGTTCAACGTGAGCGCTTCTTTGCGGTTGTCGATGAAGTTGACTCCATCCTAATTGATGAAGCGCGTACACCACTGATTATCTCTGGCCCTGCTGAAGATAGCTCAGAAATGTACATTAAAGTGAACAAGCTCATTCCGTTATTGGTGCGTCAAGATAAAGAAGACAGCGTCGATTACCGTGGTGAAGGTCACTACACTGTTGATGAAAAATCAAAACAAGCGCACTTTACTGAAACAGGTCAAGAATTCATCGAAGAATTGTTGATTAAAAACGACATTATGGCTGAGAACGATACCCTGTATTCTCCAGCTAATATTAGTTTATTACACCACGTTAATGCCGGTTTACGTGCACACGTGTTGTTTGAAAAAGACGTCGATTATATTGTTCAAGATGATGAAGTTATCATTGTCGATGAGCACACTGGCCGTACTATGCCGGGTCGTCGTTGGTCTGAAGGTCTTCACCAAGCTGTTGAAGCGAAAGAAGGCGTTAAGATTCAAAACGAAAACCAAACCTTGGCATCGATTACCTTCCAGAACTACTTCCGTTTATACGAGAAGTTATCAGGTATGACAGGTACTGCGGATACTGAAGCATTTGAATTCCAGTCTATTTATAATTTAGACACGGTAGTGCTACCGACTAACCGCCCAATGGCACGTATTGATAACGGCGATTTAGTCTACATGACTGAAGCTGAAAAATTCGTGGCAATCAGTAAAGATATCTCTGAACGTGTTAAAAATGGTCAGCCATGTCTTGTCGGTACGGTTTCGATTGAAAAATCAGAGATGCTATCTAAAGCGTTGAAAGATGCAGGCATCAAGCACAACGTACTGAATGCTAAATTCCACGAAAAAGAAGCTGACATTATCGCTGAAGCGGGTGCGCCAAGTACGGTAACTATCGCTACTAACATGGCTGGTCGTGGTACCGATATCATGCTCGGTGGTTCGTGGAAAACGGACGTTGAGAAACTGATTGATCCTACTGATGAGCAAATCGCGAAAATCCGTGCTGATTGGAAAATCAAGCATGATGCCGTATTAGCATCAGGTGGTTTACACATTCTTGGTACTGAGCGTCACGAATCTCGTCGTATCGATAACCAGTTACGTGGTCGTGCGGGTCGTCAGGGTGATGCTGGTTCGTCTCGTTTCTATCTTTCAATGGAAGATGGCTTAATGCGTATCTTCGCCTCTGATCGTGTTTCAGGCATGATGAAGAAGCTAGGTATGGAAGAAGGCGAAGCAATTGAACATCCATGGGGTTCAAAAGCTATCGAGAACGCACAGCGTAAAGTTGAAGGACGTAACTTCGATATTCGTAAGCAATTACTTGAATTTGATGATGTTGCGAACGACCAACGTCAGGTAGTGTATGAACTACGTGACGAGCTTATGAATGCGAACGATATCAGTGAAATGATTGAGCACAACCGTGAAGACGTGTTGAACGCAATTATTGATAACTACATTCCTCAGCAATCGCTAGAAGAAATGTGGGATATCGACGGCCTAGAAGCGCGCCTAAAAGAAGACTTTGATTTAGAGCTACCAATTAAAAACTGGCTAGACACTGAAGATAAGCTTTATGAAGAAGCCCTTCGTGAGCGTATTGTTGAAAAAGCGTTTGAGCTTTACCGTGAAAAAGAACAAGTTGTTGGCACTGAAGTGTTACGTAACTTTGAAAAAACGGTAATGCTGCAAAACCTCGATACATTATGGAAAGAACACCTAGCGGCGATGGATCATCTTCGTCAAGGTATTCACCTACGTGGTTATGCACAAAAGAACCCTAAGCAAGAGTACAAGCGTGAGTCGTTTGAACTGTTTGAAGAGATGTTAGATAACTTAAAGAGTGATGTTGTTTCTATCTTAAGTAAGGTAAGAGTACAGCAGCAGGAAGAAGTTGATCGCATAGAAGAAGAACGTCGTCAAATGGCAGAAATGCTAGCACGTCGTCAACAATTCCAACATCAAAATGCTGACAATCAAATTGTTGATGAGTCATCTCAAGAAGAAGATGATAGCCATCAAGGTACGTTTGAGCGCGAAGAGCGTAAAGTCGGCCGTAATGAGCCTTGCCCATGTGGTTCTGGTAAGAAATACAAGCAGTGTCACGGTAAGATCGACTAAGATCGCCGTTAAGCTGTTATAAAAAAGGTCGCCTAGAGCGACCTTTTTTTATTTCCCATAAACCTCAATGATCTTCGCCAATACCCTCGCATTAGCCTCAGGAAATGGGTATTGCTCAAGCTCATTAATTGCGACCCACAATCCCGCTTGATCTTCATTACCACACGCTTCACCTGCAAATGCTGTGATGGCGAAAAAATCAAACTGTAAGGCTTTATCGGGGTAATCATGAGCAAGGCTAATCAATGGCGTTAGCGTAATGACTTGAATACCCACTTCCTCGTTAAGTTCACGAATAACCGCTTGTTCAGCGGTTTCATTGGCTTCTACTTTGCCGCCTGCAAATTCCCATAATCCACCTTGATGAGCATTAGCGTGGCGACGCGTAATAAAAACGTGATCTTGGGTTGAGTTTAAAATGATCCCTGCGGCTATCCAAAGGCGTTTTTTAATCATAGTCAGAGCCTACATTTCATTAGTCAGTAATAATGTCGTTATTAAAAAAAGGGCGAGCTAATGTCAACATTGGCTCGCCCTTAATCAGTAATCGGTTGCTTGTTTGCAGTGTGAAGACTTAGTAATTATCTTCTGACCACACATCAGTGTCAGACATATCTGGCGCGCCAGCAATGGCTTTTTCTTCGTCCGCCCACTCACCAAGATCAATCAATTGGCAGCGTTTACAGCAAAATGGACGGTACGGACTTTGTTCGCCCCAGACGACATCAGTTTTACAGGTTGGGCATTTCACCACCGTCGGTTGAGATTGCGACATAGTTACCTCAGCAAATAGCTAGTTTAAAATCGATATTACTTGCCACTGTCGAGCCTTCTTCATAAGGAGAAAAGCGAATCGAGAAGTGACTGCGATGACCTGATACTACAGGATAAACACCATAACTTGCATCGATTTCAATGCGAAGTAAACACGATAAGCTCGCATCATTTTGGAAAAAACCATTATGCGCTGATTGTGGTTGGTATTGTGCAGATTGACGGACTAAGTGTAGCCATAGCTTGAGAGCTTCATCGACTTCAGCTAATTGATCAAGCCATGCTTGAGTGGTTTGTTGACGATCTTCTAATGGCAATTGACGCCAGAAGTGCAGTGCTGGCAGGTCAAAACTACAAGTGCCACCAGGAATCGAGAAACGTTGACGAATCGAGCTTAGAAAACGATCTTCACGTAGGCTTTGGCCTAAACGTGGTGCTGCTAATAAGTTTTTCTGAGCATGACTCATGTTATCGAGTAATGATTGGATCGCCGTTGGATCAACACCGTCATAATCTAACCATGCTTTTAATTTTGTGCTTTGCTTATCGAGCGCTTTAGCAAGATCGGTTTTAACCGGAATTTGTTCAATTAACTCTAACAGATCAAACAAGGCGTTAAAGAAAATCGTATATTGCCATGGGTCGCTAAGGTCGTTGCTGTCATGTAATTGTTTGAGTAAGTGTTCTAGGCGTAAATAAATACGCACTTTTTCATTCAGTGGGTGTTCATAACGATGTATTTGCATAACGGAAACCAGTGGAAGACAAAAAAGAATAATCAATGCACGCAGAGCGTTATTTCGCCGCTCGCGCGAGAGCAAGATAATGCAGATGTAGCTGAGCAACTTGCGTCAACAGTGCCTGATTATCACCGTTATTACAAATGATATCATCGGCTGCATCGAGCCGTTGTTGGCGCGAAGCTTGCGCTGCAAGAATATTATTTATTTGCTCAAGCGATACATTGTCTCGCTGCTGGGTACGCATTATCTGTGTTTGTTGGTCAACGTCAACCACCAGTAACCGATCGGTTAGGGTTTGAAGGTTATTTTCGATCATCAACGGCACAATCAACAGGCAATACGGCGATGTTGCACGATCTATATCCGCTAACATCTTTTCACGGATCAACGGATGCAGCAGTTGATTGAGCCAGTTTTTGAGTTGTGGGTCACTAAAAATAGCGGTTCTTAATTGGCTACGATCAAGATTGCCATCATCAAGCAGTATACGGTTACCGAATTTTTCAGTGATACGAGCTAAACCGACACTGCCGATGGCAACTACGTCACGGGCAATAATATCGGCATCGATTAAATCAATGCCGTATTCAGCAAATACATTGGCTACCGTGGTTTTTCCACTGCCAATTCCTCCGGTTAAACCAATCACCATTGTCATCAATCAGAATCCTAAATAAGAGCTAACATACCAATTTAAAATTGGTTCGCCCCATAGCATAGCAATCCAGCCAGCGACAGCAAGGTATGGTCCAAAAGAGAACGGGGTTTGTTGATCTTCCTGCTTGCTGCGCAGCATGATAATGCCAAAGATTGCCCCGACAAGAGAGGAGAGTAAGATCACAAACGGTAATAATGACCACCCAACCCACGCCCCAATAGCCGCTAACAGTTTAAAATCACCGTAACCCATGCCATCTTTTTTGGTCAGCAGTTTAAAGCCCCAAAAAACAGACCACAGTGATAAATACCCCGCCATTGCGCCTATAACGGAATCGGTTAATGAAATCGGGCTAATCCCCATGACGGCCAATAAAATACCCGCCCACATTAATGGCAGCGTGATTTGGTCAGGCAGTAGCATTTTGTCGAGATCAATAAAGGTCAGTGCAATCAGGGCAAAGCTTGCGCCTAATACCGCGACTGCCCACCATGTTGGCGGTAATACTAAGGCGACGATTAAGCTAATAATCGCGGTTAGTATTTCAATCGCAGGGTAGCGTTTACTAATAGGGGCATGACACGCGCGGCATTTACCTTTTAATACTAACCAGCTAATCACTGGAATATTTTCTAGCGCACTGATGGCATGATTGCAATGGGGGCAACGGGAGCGCGGTACGCTTAAATTAAATGGCGTTGGATCATCTTGATGCGGTACATCGAGTTCAGGGAAGCAATCATGACATTCTTGACGCCATTGACGTTCCATCATGATTGGTAAGCGGTAAATGACCACATTTAAAAAACTGCCAATCAATAAACCAAAAATAGTGGCGAACAGCGGATACAGCCACGGGTAATAACTCAGTACAGCCATGCAATACTCTCTTAAAAAATGGATCTGCTAACATTAACGTCACGGCTAGACTGGGTTGTCATTACCCCATAACGCTCATTAGCGTAAAGATAGGCATGTACATCGCGACTAATAAACCACCGATAATGATACCAAGAATAATGATAATAAACGGCTCTAAAATTTGACCCAAGTTATCGACGGTATTATCAACATCATCTTCGTATAACTGTGCCATTTTATTGAGCATATCATCAAGTGCGCCAGATTCTTCACCAATCATCACCATTTGCAGCATTAATTCAGGAAAAACATCGGCTTGACGTAAGGCTACGTATAAAGGCATGCCGGCGGCGGTACTGTTATAAACATTATCAATGGCTTGTTCAATATAAAGGTTATTACTGATTTTACCCGCAGATTGAATACCGGTTAACAGTGGAATACCTGCATTAAAGGTGGTCGCGAGGGTGCGAGAAAAACGAGAAATCGTCGCTTTAAGTAATACCTCTCCAACAATCGGTAACTTTAAGCTCAGTTTATCCATACGGTAATGAAAACGATAATAATGGTGGTAGCTATAACGGTAGCCGATAATCGTAATTAATATTCCAAGTCCAAGATAAAGCCCATAATTAATTAAAAAATCGGACGCTTTCATTACTTGGCGAGTAAACCACGGCAATTCAGCGCCAAAGCCACTAAAAATAGCCGCAAATTGCGGAATAACAAACACTAACATTAGCACCGTCACTAAGATGGCAGTGATAGATACCATTGACGGGTAGATCATCGCTTTGATGATCTTTTTTCGCATTGCTTCGGCTTTTTCGCGATACACCGCAATACGCCCAAACACTTGCCCTAGGTGCCCTGTTTGTTCACCCGTATCAACCAAGTCGCAATAGAATTTATCAAACAATGGCGAGCTGGAACGCATCGCTTTAGCTAATGACGATCCCGCTTCAACTTGATTGGTGACTTGAATCAAGGTCGCGCGCATTTCTGCTTTATGATGACTGTTCGCCATTAAGGTTAATGCTTGTACCACGGGCACGCCTGATTCAACCATGGTGGCTAATTGACGAGTGACCGTAGTGATATCTTCGGGTTTCATTTGATTACGAAGGCGGCTTAAGGTGCCAGGAGAGGTACGCTTGATCTTTTTAATGTTGATCATTTGCTCGGTGAGCTGATGGCGAACTTCTTGCTCTTGAAACCCCATCGTGACGCCAGAAACTTTACGTCCGGCTTGATTGACGCCACGCCATTGGTAGTAACGAATTTTAGTGGCAACAACCATAATAAATCCTTTTTAATTAAATACAGAGATTGTTTAAAGGGCGCTGCGAGCAATAACACGATGGTGAGATCAGAGTTGCAGTACCCGTTGTAATTCGATAAGGCTGGTAGTGCCATCAACTAATTTATCGATGCCTGATTCTCGTAACCGTTGCATACCTTGGCTGGCGGCAATATCTTCTAATTGTAAGCTGGTGGCGTTTTGCATTAATGCTTCGGCAATCTCTCGGCTAAACTGCATCACTTCATAAATACCCACTCGCCCAACGTAGCCTTTATTGCAATCATCACAGCCTTCTTTATTGGCTTGAAAAACGCTGGTGTTAAGTGGCAGTTTTAAGCGTTCACAAGTTAAGTCATCTAGCAGGTGCGGCTGTTTACAGTGGCTGCATAATCGGCGTGCTAACCGTTGCGCAATAATCAAACTTAGTGATGACGCAAGGTTAAAATCTTCAACTCCCATGTTAGTTAGACGGGTAATGGTTTCTGCCGCTGAATTGGTGTGCAGCGTTGATAACACCAAGTGCCCTGTTTGGGCGGCTTTAACTGCAATTTCGGCGGTTTCTAAATCACGAATTTCACCCACCATCACTACATCAGGGTCTTGACGTAGAAACGATCGTAATGCTTCTGCAAACCCCAGTCCGGCGAGATTATTTATCTGAACTTGGTTAATGCCTTGAAGGTTGATCTCCACCGGATCTTCAGCGGTGGAAATATTGCGTTCATCGGTATTTAAAATACTTAAGCCGGTATATAACGATACGGTTTTGCCGCTGCCTGTTGGTCCCGTCATTAAAATCATCCCTTGCGGGCGTTGCAGGGCGTTTAAATAAGCCTGCTTTTGAGCATCGCTATACCCTAAAATATCAATATTTAAGCTGGCACTGGAACTGTCTAAAATCCGTAGTACGACTTTTTCACCCCATAACGTGGGCAGGGTCGACACCCGTAAATCAATCGCTAGTGATTCTGATAACTTAAGCTTGATGCGTCCATCTTGTGGTTGGCGACGCTCGGCAATATTGAGCTTTGACATTACCTTTAAACGGGTTGATAACCGCCGCGACAAACTTGACGGTGGGGTTAAATGTTGATGTAAAATACCATCACAGCGAAACCGAATTCGATAGCTGGTTTCATAGGGTTCAAAGTGAATGTCTGATGCTTTACGGCGCAGTGCATCCATTAATACTTGGTTGATATAACGGGTGACAGGGGCGCTGTCTTGACTTAAATCGGTTGAGTCATCGATTTCAAGATCGTTAATATCAATTAAGTTACCTAAATCTTCATCGCTGATTTGGCGGCTGTTACCGACATCACCGATATCACTGCCGTAAACCCGTCGAATCGCCGATTCAAGTTGTTTATTTTCTAATAACAGTGGTTCAACGTTCTTACCAATAGCGAAGCGAAATTCATCCTGCGCCTCGACATTGGTAGGATCGCTAAGGCCGACAAAAAGGGTGCTATTGTCTTGCGCAAGCGGCAGCACGCGATGGCGTAACACCAATTCACGTTGGTAGACACTTTGACAGCAACCTTGAAAGTCATAATGGTGAACATCCACTCGATCTAGGTTGAACAGGTGCGATAATGAACGTGCTAGTTCATCATCCGCCATGATACCTAGGCGAGTAATGGCGGTCGGGACATTGATCCCTTCCGCCGTCACCGACTCGACAATTTGCTGCTGCTGTTCGGCGCTGATTAACTCAGCTTGGAACAGGATCGAGGCGAGGTTTGTTTGCATGGTTATGCGTCAGGACCTTTACAGCCTTTAATCTCTACGTCTTTGACATTATGCTTGCATGTCCATACGTCACCAGCTGTAACTCCTTTTGTGAAAGTTACTATACTCTCATCAATTGAACTGCTTTCACCGAATACGAATTTAAGCTCAGGACCTGTAGCTTCTGCTATTGTTGCTGGTGTTGATAATACACCTAGTGGGTTGGCGTTCTCATTTGTACCTATATCAGCTAATAAAGGGGCTGCTGTGTTACCTTTTTCTTGAAGGTGAGCTTCAAAAGGGGTGATTAACGCCTTCATGGTACTCATTGCTGATGCTACTTCACTTTTGGTGACATAATTTTTATATGCCGGAATTGCGATGGCTGATAACACACCGATGATCGCTACCACGATCATCAGTTCAATAAGGGTAAAGCCTTGTTGCTTTTTCATATTCCATTCCTTGAAGGTTTTAAATTGTCCAACATGGACAAAGGGGTAGTGCTGTGGAACTAGAATAAAAGGCTTAAGATATTGATTGAATAACAGTGGTGTTATTGCTCGGCACAGTTTGAATTATTTATGCCATTGTTGCAGCAGTTACAAAATAGGGCTGGAGTTGGGGCGCAGAAATGTGGCAGGTCGTGAGGTGAATAAGGGGCGAGGGAGAGCAGGAAAAGCCAGTGAAAATATCAATTCAACAACGCGCAGTGAGTAGGTTTCCTATCGCCCTCGCGGGCATTCACTGTAGGGAATGACTGGGTGAGTTCGGCATTCCCTGTTGAAAACGACGGTGGTTAGTTACTAAACCGCATCGATAAATCCATTGCTCGTACATGCTTGGTTAGCGCACCGACTGAAATATAATCTACACCCGTTAACGCACATTCGCGAATATTATTCAGGGTAATATCACCAGAGTTTTCCAACGCCGCACGACCTGCGTTAATTTTTACCGCTTCACGCATCATCTCTAATGAAAAATTATCCAACATAATAATATCCGCACCAGCAGTAATTGCTTGTTCTAATTCTGCTAGCGATTCGGTTTCAACTTCTACGGGTTTGCCGGGGTTTAATTGCTTGGCAGTGGCGATTGCTTTTTCAATCCCACCACAGGCCATGATGTGGTTTTCTTTAATTAAGTAGGCATCAAACACGCCAATGCGATGGTTAAAACCGCCACCACAACTGACTGCATATTTAAGTGCGCTGCGCAAACCGGGGATGGTTTTACGGGTGTCTAATAAACGAGTATTAGTGCCGACCAGTTGGTTAACATATTCCGCCGTAAGGGTAGCGCAGCCTGAAAGGGTTTGAATAAAATTCATCGCATTACGCTCGCCAGTAAGCAACATCCGTGACGGGCCACTCAGGCTACATAACACTTGGTTGGGTTTGACGACATCACCATCGGCAACGTGCCAATCAACCATCACTTCACCACCCAATTGGGCAAACACTTCATTCGCCCATAGTTGACCACAAAAAACGCCATATTCACGGGTAATAATGGTGGCGGTGCTGTGGCTATTTGCGGCAATTAAATTGGCGGTAATATCACGGCTAGCATCAATCTCACCGCCTAAATCTTCACGCAAGGCATCAGCAACTGCGCGGGTGATTTCTAATGGCAGTTGTTGTTTAAGGTAAGCAAGACGAGCGCTGCTGTCGTGTTTTTGTTCCATCGTTGTCATGTCGTATCCATAGCAAGAGTTTGCCGGTAAGTGAATTACCGCGAGTGATAGCAAAAGCATACAGGGAAAAAAATCAGTTTTCGAGGAGAGAGGTTTTAATTTTTATCTCGATACTCGATACTCGATACCTATTTCTTTACTTTGAGGTTGATATGACTTTAACCATTAATCGCGATCACTGGCTTGATAACGTTAAACACGTGCCATCGCCATTTTGTGATACTCGCCCTGATGATGATATTTCACTGCTGGTGGTACATAACATTAGTTTGCCGCCGGGGGAGTTTGGTGGACCTTACATTGAGCAGTTATTTACGGGCCAGCTTGATCCTAATGAGCATGCTTATTTCGCATTGATTCATCAGTTTCGCGTATCGGCGCACTGCTTGATTCGTCGTGATGGCAGTATTATTCAGTTTGTACCGTTCAATGCTCGTGCGTGGCATGCGGGGATTTCTTGCTTTGAAGGGCGAGATAAATGTAATGACTATTCGATAGGAATTGAACTTGAAGGTTGTGATTATTTGCCGTTCACAGATTGTCAGTATGAAACCTTAGCTACCTTAACCCAAAAGATCATGCAGCAGTATCCTGCGATTACTCGCCAGCGAATAACAGGGCATGAATTTATTGCACCGGGGCGAAAAACTGATCCGGGATTAGTGTTTGATTGGCATAGTTATAAAGCTCAGTTGTAGGCGGTTATTTATTAACAGTTTTATCAATTAGTGTTGATAAATCATAGGCTTTTTGTCTCTAAGTTATCATTACTATTAATGTGTTCAATCTTAATTGTAGCGATGGTTATTATTAATTGTTTCTGAATGTAAAGTTAAATGTATATTTTTTGTTGTGTCACGCTTCATTCTATGATTTCAATCAAGTTGAATGTGGACTTTCACGATTATTTCTGTAAACTTTCCACGTCAGCAAATTGGTAATACCAATTACCCGTATGGTTAGTTTTGTTATTAAAGCAGATTGATTATAAGAAGCATTCATCATAATGACGTACAAACGTATTCGCCAACCCAAACTTTGTGAGGCTATCGAAACAGAGCTTGAGTGTTTGATTGTTGAGGGGACATTATCACCCGGACAACAACTGCCTCCTGAGCGTGAATTGGCTAAGCAATTTGATGTTTCTCGTCCTTCTGTTCGAGAGGCGATTCAACGTTTAGAAGCCAAACATTTACTGACGCGTCGTCAAGGTGGCGGCACATTTGTGACCGAGAATTTATGGGAAAGTTTTTCTGAGCCATTGCTCGATTTACTGGCCGCACACCCAGAAACACAATTAGATTTAGTTGAAGCGCGCCATGCGCTAGAGGGATTAGCGGCATATTATGCGGCCCTGCGTGGTAATGATGATGACTTTGATCGTATTAAAGATTGTCATGTGCAGATTCAACAAGCACAACAACAAGGCGATTTAGCCGCTGAAGCTACCGCGGTAATGCAATACCTTATTGCGGTGACAGAGTCGGCACATAATGTGGTGTTATTACATATTATTCGTAGCTTAGCGCCATTGTTAGAACAAAACGTATTACAGAATTTTGAATACCTTAATCGTCACCAAGCGGTGGTGGATAAGGTCAGAAAACATCGAGCCAATATTGTCGAGGCGATTGTTTCAAAACAGCCTATAAAGGCGCGTGAAGCATCCCATGCACATTTGGCTTATATTGAGGAAACTTTGTTGGATTTATCGCGAGAAGATAGCAGGCGTCAACGCTCTCTCCGCCGAATCCAGCAACGCAAGGACGGGCTTGACTAGGGTTCTTTATCAGCCAAAGGCCATTTGCAAGTCGCGACATTGTTAGTTTAGTTGATTATAACGAAAGGATAGATCGCATGTCTGAAGTCATGAAGAGTGACGTGGATGTACTGGAAACTCAAGATTGGTTAGAAGCTCTTGAATCAGTAGTCCGTGAAGAAGGTGTTGAACGCGCACAGTACTTACTAGAGCAAGTATTGGATAAAGCACGTTTAGATGGTGTTGATATGGCAACAGGCATCAACACTAATTACATTAATACGATTCCTGCGGCGCAAGAACCTGCGTACCCAGGTGATACTACGCTAGAGCGTCGTATCCGTTCTATCATCCGTTGGAACGCGATCATGATCGTATTGCGTGCCTCGAAGAAAGATTTAGACCTAGGCGGCCACATGGCGTCTTACCAGTCTGCTTCTGCTTTCTACGAAGTATGTTTTAACCACTTCTTCCGCGCACCTAATGACGTTGATGGCGGCGATTTGGTTTATTACCAAGGTCACATCTCTCCAGGGATCTACTCTCGTGCTTTCGTTGAAGGCCGCTTAACAGCAGATCAGCTTGATAACTTCCGTCAAGAAGTTGATGGCAAAGGTATTCCTTCATACCCACACCCTAAGTTAATGCCTGAATTCTGGCAGTTCCCAACGGTATCTATGGGTCTAGGTCCTATCTCTGCGATCTACCAAGCGCGTTTCCTTAAATATCTAAATGGCCGTGGTCTTAAAGACACTTCAGCGCAACGTGTTTACGCGTTCCTAGGTGATGGCGAGATGGATGAGCCAGAATCACGCGGTGCGATCTCTTTCGCTGCGCGTGAGAAGCTAGATAACCTATGTTTCCTTATCAACTGTAACCTACAGCGCCTTGATGGCCCGGTTATGGGTAACGGTAAGATCATTCAAGAGCTAGAAGGCCTATTTAAAGGCGCTGGCTGGAATGTGGTTAAAGTGATCTGGGGTAACAACTGGGATTCACTACTAGCAAAAGACACTACCGGTAAGTTACTTCAGTTAATGAACGAAACTGTCGATGGTGATTACCAGACATTTAAATCTAAAGATGGCGCTTACGTACGTGAGAACTTCTTTGGTAAATACCCTGAGACTGCGGCACTGGTTGCTGACATGACAGATGAGCAAATCTTTGATCTGAAACGTGGTGGTCACGATTCATCGAAACTATTTGCGGCATTTACGAATGCGAAAGACACTCAAGGTAAACCGACTGTTATTCTTGCTAAAACTGTTAAAGGTTACGGCATGGGTGATGCAGCGGAAGGTAAAAACATCGCTCACGGTGTGAAGAAAATGGACATGACCCATGTTCAATACCTACGTGATCGTTTAGGTCTACAAGATCTTATTTCTGATGAAGCAATTAAATCATTGCCTTATCTAGAGCTTGAAAAAGGCTCTGCTGAGTTTAACTACTTACACGCTCGTCGTGAGGCATTACTAGGTTACACACCTAAGCGTAGCCCTAAGTTTACTCAAGAATTTAAAGTGCCTGAGCTTGAAGAGTTTACCTCTTTATTGGTTGAGCAAAAGCGTGAAATTTCTACCACAATGGCTTACGTGCGTACGCTAAATATTCTATTGAAAGATAAGAATATTGGTAAAAACATCGTACCAATCATTTGTGATGAAGCGCGTACTTTTGGTATGGAAGGTCTGTTCCGTCAAGTGGGTATCTACAACCCAGCGGGTCAAACTTACACCCCTGAAGACCGTGGCGTTGTTTCTTACTACAAAGAAGCAAACTCAGGTCAGGTACTGCAAGAAGGTATCAACGAATTAGGTTCAATGGCATCTTGGGTTGCTGCTGCAACATCATACAGCACTAACAACCTACCAATGATTCCGTTCTACATTTACTACTCAATGTTCGGCTTCCAACGTGTTGGCGACATGGCGTGGATGGCGGGTGACCAACAAGCTCGTGGCTTCCTATTAGGTGCTACTGCGGGTCGTACAACCTTGAACGGTGAAGGTCTTCAACACGAAGATGGTCATTCACACATCATGGCTAATACAGTGCCAAACTGTGTCTCTTATGATCCAACGTTTGCTTACGAGCTAGCGGTTATCATGCAAGACGGTATTCGTCGCATGTACGGTGAGAACCAAGAGAACATTTATTACTACCTAACAGTAATGAATGAAAACTACGCGATGCCTGGCATGCCAGAAGGCGCTGAAGAAGGCATTCGTAAAGGTATCTACAAGTTAGAATCTTACGCTGGTAGCAACAAGGTTCAGTTAATGAGCTCTGGTACTATCATGAATGAGGTCCGTGCTGCGGCTCAAATTCTTAGTGATGATTACGGTGTTGCATCTGACGTTTATTCTGTAACGTCATTCAACGAATTGACCCGCGATGGTCAAGATGTTGAGCGTTACAACATGCTGCACCCACAAGCTGAGCAGAAAGTACCTTACATCACAACGGTTATGGGTTCTGAGCCTGCAATCGCTGCGACTGACTACATGAAGAACTACGCAGAACAAGTTCGCGCGTTCATGCCTTCTG
The DNA here is from genome assembly GCF_003026395.1 of Photobacterium iliopiscarium. Classification (GTDB taxonomy): domain Bacteria; phylum Pseudomonadota; class Gammaproteobacteria; order Enterobacterales; family Vibrionaceae; genus Photobacterium; species Photobacterium iliopiscarium. The sequence continues at coordinate 124,165 of NZ_PYOO01000010.1, forward strand.
AGTCATTTAAAGTACTGGGTACTGATGGCTTCGGTCGTTCAGACAGCCGCGCTAACCTACGTCGTCACTTTGAAGTTAATGCTGGCTACGTTGTTATTGCAGCACTTTCTGAATTGGCAAAACGTGGTGACATTGAGAATTCAGTTGTTGCAGATGCAATCGCTAAATTCAACATTGACGCAGACAAGATCAACCCGCTATACGCGTAAGAGGCAAATATAATGACAATCGAAATTAATGTACCTGATATCGGTGCAGATGAGGTTGAAGTAACTGAGATTCTTGTTAGCGTTGGCGACAAGGTTGAAGAAGAACAATCACTGATCACTGTTGAAGGCGATAAAGCCTCAATGGAAGTACCGGCTTCTCAAGCGGGTATTGTGAAAGAAATTAAAATCGTTGTTGGTGACACAGTATCGACTGGTTCATTGATCATGATCTTTGAAGCTGAAGGCGCAGCGGTTGCTGCCCCTGTAGCAGAAGCAGCACCTGTTGCCGCGCCTGTTGCAGCAGCGACAGCAGAACTTAAAGAAGTGCACGTGCCTGACATCGGCGGTGATGAAGTTGAAGTAACTGAAATCATGGTTGCTATCGGCGACAGCATCGAAGAAGAGCAGTCACTACTTACTGTTGAAGGCGATAAAGCGTCAATGGAAGTACCTGCACCGTTCGCTGGTGTGCTAAAAGAAATCAAAATTGCAACGGGCGATAAAGTTTCAACTGGCTCACTTGTGATGATCTTTGAAGTTGCAGGCTCTGGCGCAGTAGCGGCTCCAGTTGCAGTAGCAGCACCAGTAGCGGCAGCGCCCGCTGTTGCAGCAGCAAAAGAAGTTCACGTGCCTGATATCGGCGGTGACGAAGTTGAAGTGACTGAAATCATGGTTGCAGTTGGCGATACAGTAGAAGAAGAGCAATCTTTAATTACTGTTGAAGGCGACAAAGCATCAATGGAAGTTCCTGCACCGTTTGCAGGTACTATCAAAGAAATCAAAATCGCGACTGGCGACAAGGTTTCTACTGGTTCATTGATCATGATCTTTGACGTTGTTGGCGCAGCACCTGTTGCGGTAGCGGTTGCAGCACCTGCGCAAGCAGCGGCTCCTGCTCCAGTGGCAGCACCTGTTGCATCAACACCTGCGGCAACGACTGGCGACTTTGAAGAAAACAACGATTATGCACATGCATCACCGGTTGTTCGTCGTCTAGCACGTGAGTTTGGCGTTAACCTTGCGAAAGTTAAAGGTACTGGCCGTAAGAACCGCGTACTGAAAGAAGACGTTCAAAGCTTCGTTAAAGATGCACTTAAGCGTCTTGAATCTGGTGCAGCAGCATCGGCTTCAGGTAAAGGCGATGGCGCAGCGTTGGGTCTACTACCTTGGCCGAAGATTGACTTCAGCAAGTTTGGTGACACAGAAGTTAAGCCGCTTTCTCGCATTAAGAAGATTTCTGGCGCTAACCTGCACCGTAACTGGGTAATGATTCCACACGTTACACAGTGGGATAATGCCGATATCACTGAGCTTGAAGCATTCCGTAAAGATCAAAACGCGATCGAAGCGAAGAAAGACACTGGCATGAAAATCACGCCACTTGTGTTCATTCTTAAAGCGGTAGCAAAAGCACTGGAAGCGTTCCCTTCATTTAACTCTTCACTATCTGATGATGGCGCGAGCTTGATTTTGAAGAAATACATCAACATCGGCATCGCGGTAGATACGCCGAATGGCTTGGTTGTTCCTGTATTTAAAGACGTGAACAAGAAAGGTATTTACGAGCTATCTGAAGAGCTAATGACTATCTCTAAGAAAGCACGTGCTGGTAAGCTAACGGCATCTGATATGCAAGGTGGCTGTTTCACTATCTCAAGCCTAGGTGGCTTAGGTGGTACTGCGTTCACACCAATCGTGAATGCACCAGAAGTAGGTATCCTTGGTGTATCTAAGTCTGAAATGAAGCCAGTATGGAACGGTAAAGAGTTTGAACCGCGTCTACAACTTCCATTGTCATTGTCATACGATCACCGTGTGATTGATGGTGCTGAAGGTGCACGTTTCATTACTTACTTAAATGGTTGTCTATCTGACATCCGTCGTTTGGTACTATAAGGTTTCACATCCACAACGCCATGCCTACCGTTTGTAGGCATGGAATTGTTGTTTAGCTCACAGGCTGCGGTAATTTATTTTTCATGTTGTTAACAGGTCTGTAAACTTGTTACTCAATTTGACAGTGAATTTAGCATTAAAAAGTACAGCATAGCTGATAGCCTGTTAGGGATAAAAGACTTACAACGAGGTCATGATGAGCAAAGAAATTAAAGCCCAGGTAGTGGTGTTGGGTTCAGGCCCTGCTGGTTATTCTGCGGCATTCCGTTGTGCAGACTTAGGTCTAGATACGGTTCTAATCGAAAAATACAATACTCTAGGCGGCGTATGTCTTAACGTCGGCTGTATTCCATCAAAAGCTCTGCTTCACGTAGCGAAAGTGATCGAAGAAGCAAAAGCGATGGCTGAACATGGCGTGATTTTCGGTGAGCCACAAACCGATATCAATAAAATCCGTCTATGGAAAGATAAAGTAATTACCCAACTTACTGGCGGTCTTGGCGGAATGGCTAAGATGCGTAAAGTTAACGTGGTTAACGGTTACGGTAAATTTACTGGCCCTAATTCAATTGTTGTTGAAGGTGTTGATGGTCAAACGACTGTTACTTTTGACAATGCAATTATCGCTGCGGGTTCACGCCCAATTAAACTGCCTTTCATTCCACATGAAGACCCACGTATTTGGGATTCAACTGATGCGCTAGAGCTTAAAGAAGTACCTGAAAAGTTACTGATTATGGGCGGCGGTATCATTGGTCTTGAAATGGGTACGGTTTACCACGCGCTAGGTTCTGATGTCGACGTTGTTGAGATGTTCGATCAAGTTATTCCAGCAGCTGATAAAGATATCATTAAAGTTTTCACTAAGCGTATTTCTAAGAAATTCAACCTAATGCTTGAAACGAAAGTGACAGCAGTTGAAGCGAAAGAAGACGGTATCTACGTATCAATGGAAGGTAAAAAAGCACCCGCTGAGCCTACACGTTATGATGCAGTGTTAGTGGCTATCGGTCGTGTACCAAACGGTCAACTAATCGATGCTGAGAAAGCAGGTATCAATGTTGATGAGCGTGGCTTTATTCACGTTGATAAACAAATGCGTACTAACGTTGCTCACATTCATGCGATTGGTGACGTTGTTGGTCAACCTATGCTTGCTCACAAAGGTGTGCATGAAGGTCACGTAGCCGCTGAAGTTATTTCAGGCAAGAAGCACTACTTCGATCCTAAAGTTATTCCTTCAATTGCCTACACTGAGCCAGAAGTTGCGTGGGTAGGTAAGACTGAGAAAGAAGCGAAAGCTGAAGGTATTAACTACGAAGTTTCAACATTCCCATGGGCTGCATCTGGCCGTGCTATTGCATCTGATTGTGCTGATGGTATGACGAAGATGATCTTCGATAAAGACACTCACCGCGTTATCGGTGGTGCTATCGTGGGTACTAACGGTGGTGAATTGTTAGGTGAAATTGGTCTAGCGATCGAGATGGGTTGTGATGCGGAAGATATCGCATTAACTATTCACGCTCACCCAACATTGCATGAATCAATTGGTCTTGCAGCAGAAGTATTTGAAGGTTCAATCACTGACCTGCCAAATGCAAAAGCAGTAAAGCGTAACAAGTAATTCTCGCTTAATGCTCTGTGAATAAAAAAAGCGCCTGATGGCGCTTTTTTATTAGCGATAGTTTTATTAATTATCACTTTATTCATTTGTTCAATATAGCTTTGCTAGCTACCGTCACGAGAACTGATAGCCATCAAGTGGTTATAATTACAATTTAAATGTGCCCACCATATCATCTAAACGCTGTGAAAGTTGACGCAATGATTGGCTAGAATCTGCCAGTTGCGCTGCTGTTTCTGCGGTTAATTGGGTGGTTTCATTGATCTCTTCAATATTGCAATTAATGTCTCGTACCACGATCGATTGTTCTTCGGTAGCGGTCGCGACCTGAGTATTCATATCGGCAATTAAGCTAATACGATCTGCAATTGAGATTAATGCAGTAGAAGCTTGATCTGATGCTGAGACGCCATTGTCTGATAACTGACGGCTTTGCTCTATTGCCGTAACTGCATTAGAGGCTTCTTGCTGTAAGCGGTTAATCATCGTTTGAATTTCATCCGTCGAAGTTGCCGTTCGACTCGCAAGATTACGTACTTCATCAGCCACAACTGCAAAGCCTCGACCTTGTTCTCCTGCTCGTGCCGCTTCAATGGCTGCATTCAATGCTAGCAGATTTGTTTGATCTGAAATCCCTCTAATCACATCTAAAATACTGCCAATAGATTGAGTATTATTGGCTAATGAATCAATCACATCACTGACTTGACCAATATCTGATGACAGTTGATTAATGGTATTTCTCGCTTCACTCACCACTTGTTGACCATCATGAGTTTGTTGTTCTGCTTGCTGGGTTGATTCGGCGGCTAAGGCTGCATTACTGGCGATTTCATTGACCGTTGCTCCCATTTCATTAATTGCCGTAACAACCAATAATGTTCTGTCGCGTTGGCTATGGCTATTATCAAGGGTTAGCTGAGCTTGAGAGGCAACAGATTCTGCCGCTTGGCGAAGGGAATTTCCTGTTTCTGCTACGTCGATGACTGAATGGTGGATCTTGCTTATAAAGCCATTAAATCCTGATGATAATTGTGCGATTTCATCATTACCCTTGACGGTTAAACGGTGGCTTAAATCACCATCACTTTCACCTAATTGTTTGAATATTTTTGCTAGATTTTGAATTGGACGGGTAATGCTGCTGGCAAGAAAAATAGCGATAACAATAAAAATAGCGGCAATAATGGCAGTAAAGAAAATAACCTGATTACGAATAGTCGTTAAAGCGGCAAAAGCTTCTTTTTTAGGTAGCTCGCCAATCACATACCAATCCATCGCCGGAATATAACTTGCTGCTAAAAAGACATCTTCGTTGTTATTTTTTGTTTCTACCACACTAAAGCTTTGTTTGTTTAATAAGGCTGAGGTAATGGTTGAATCAAACAGGGTTGTGATTGAATTTTGTCCCTGCATTTTGTCGTTATCACGGTGGATCTTAATCGTGCCTTTACTATCGACTAAATAGACAAAACCGGTTTGTTCAATTTTAAATTGGCTAATAAAACGTGCCATTTCATCGAGGGATTTAGATAACCCTGCTAATGTATCACCATTAATTTGTTGATAATTAACAAACAGTTTTACCTCACCTGTCTTTTCTCGAAAGATGCTTAAACTACGGCTTTGGTTATTTTTGATCGCATCAAAAAACCATTGATCTTGTTGTGGTGTTAACTGGCGCAGAAAACCATTTTGGTTCCAATAATCGCCATTATTACGGTTAGCGATAGAGACATCTAATAACTGGTATTGATGTTGTATATTGCGTAATTCTTTGACTAAACGTGTTTTTTCGTGAGGTGCTTTGGTGGCTAACACGCTGTCGATAACGTAACTATTAGTGGCTAATTGCTCTGCGGCTGATTGTAACTGGGTGACTTCTTTTTCGACGTTATTGCGAATTTGAAGCAAGATTGAGGGCAATTCTAAGGTTAAGATTCGGCTGGTAATGGCAGCGCGGACTTGGCTTTGGCTAAGCACACTAACCAATGTTGTGGACGCGAGTACTGCGATGGTGATTGCGATGATCAGTTTTGATTTGATACTTAAATGTTTGTAATTCATAAAGCGGCTTATATTTATGAGCAAATGAACTGACCATGCGCTGTTACATTATGCTGGTCGATGAAATGAAAATATCAGCTCATGTATCGGCTTATTTGTGATAAAACTTTAACGATTTATGCTATTTGATCGCGAAATTGTTAAAAATAAGCGAATAAAGTTCAACTTAATCCTGTGACAGTGACGTTATGCGTTATCAATATTTAGAGGCACTTTACGTGTTATCGCGAAAGAATGTAGCCAATAGTCAAATGTTGTAAAACATCGATTTATTTTAATTTTACGTTAAAAATGCTATGGTATTTAACAGTTTTGATCTCTAATTAACCGTTAAGATGTCTGGTATAGATTAAACCGCAATAACTGATCAGTGAGAGATCATTCAACTTCCAAGGATGTTCGACGTTATCGTCGAGCCAATATAAGAGGAATATGTCGTGCTTGAAGCCTACCGTAAACACGTCGAAGAACGTGCGGCCGAGGGGGTTGTTGCCCAGCCGCTAAATGCTGAACAGGTTGCCGCTCTAATTGAGTTATTAAAAAACCCACCGCAAGGTGAGGACGCGGTACTACTGGATCTATTAGAAAATCGTATTCCACCCGGTGTTGATGAAGCCGCTTATGTAAAGGCGGGATTTTTAGCTGCAATCACTACGGGCGAAGCACAATCACCACTGGTCACTAAAGCTAAAGCGGCACAGTTATTAGGTACGATGCAAGGCGGTTATAATATTGAGCCATTAGTATCATTACTTGATGATGCGGAACTTGCGCCTATTGCTGTTACTGCGCTTTCTCATACATTACTGATGTTTGACTCATTTTATGATGTTGAGCAAAAAGCCAAAGCGGGCAATACTTTTGCTCAGCAAGTCATGCAATCGTGGGCGGATGCCGAGTGGTTCTTATCAAAGCCAGCCCTTGCTGAAAAAATCACTCTTACCGTATTTAAAGTCAGTGGTGAAACCAATACTGATGACTTATCACCAGCGCCAGATGCATGGTCACGCCCTGATATTCCGTTGCACGCATTAGCGATGTTAAAGATTGCGCGCGAAGGGATCACCCCTGATCAAGCAGGCACTATTGGTCCGATTACGCAAATTGACGCCCTTAAACAACAAGGTCATCAATTAGTGTATGTCGGTGATGTGGTCGGCACGGGATCTTCACGTAAATCAGCCACAAACTCAGTGTTATGGTTTATGGGGGATGATATTGCTTATGTTCCTAATAAACGTGCGGGGGGCTATGTGCTTGGCGGTAAGATTGCACCGATCTTCTTTAATACTATGGAAGATGCTGGCGCCTTACCGATTGAAGTTGATGTTACGAAGCTGGCAATGGGTGATGTGATTGATGTTTATCCATTTAAAGGTCAAGTTTGTCGTCATGATAGTGATGACATTGTCTCAACCTTTAAGTTAAAAACTGAGGTCTTGATTGATGAAGTCCGCGCTGGTGGTCGTATTCCATTGATCATTGGTCGTGGCTTAACAGATCGTGCTCGTCAGGCGTTAGACTTACCAGCTTCTGATGTATTCCGCCGTCCGGTTGAAATTAAAGACAGCGGCAAAGGTTATACCTTAGCGCAAAAGATGGTCGGTAAAGCATGTGGTGTTGAGGGGGTTCGTCCTGATACATATTGTGAGCCTAAAATGACCACTGTCGGTTCGCAAGATACTACCGGCCCAATGACCCGTGATGAACTGAAAGACTTAGCGTGTTTAGGTTTCTCGGCAGATCTTACGATGCAGTCTTTCTGTCACACTTCGGCATATCCAAAACCGATTGATGTTAATACTCACCATACATTACCTGATTTTATTATGAATCGTGGTGGGGTGGCGTTACGTCCTAAAGATGGTGTGATCCACTCATGGCTTAACCGAATGTTATTGCCAGATACCGTCGGTACGGGTGGCGATTCTCATACCCGTTTCCCATTAGGTATTTCATTCCCCGCGGGTTCTGGTTTAGTGGCATTTGCTGCTGCGACAGGGGTAATGCCGCTCGATATGCCTGAATCTATTTTGGTGCGCTTTAAAGGTGAGATGCAACAAGGGATCACCCTGCGTGATTTGGTTCATGCGATCCCTTATTTTGCGATTCAACAAGGACTATTAACGGTTGAAAAATCGGGCAAGATCAATGAATTCTCAGGCCGTGTACTTGAGATTGAAGGGGTTGAGCATTTATCGGTTGAACAAGCGTTTGAGCTTTCTGACGCATCAGCTGAGCGTAGTGCTGCGGGTTGTACCGTCAAACTGTCGCCAGAGTCGATCACTGAATATCTAAACTCAAATATCGTGATGTTGAAGTGGATGATCGCTGAAGGTTATGGTGATCGTCGTACCATTGAACGTCGTGTGACGGCGATGCAAGCGTGGCTAGCGAATCCTGAATTAATGACCGCAGATAAAGACGCGGAATATGCGCATGTGATCGAAATTGATCTGGCAGATATTAAAGAGCCTATTTTATGTGCGCCAAATGATCCTGATGATGCGCGTTTATTGTCTGAGGTTGCAGGCACTGCGATTGATGAAGTGTTTATTGGATCGTGCATGACTAACATTGGTCATTTCCGTGCTGCGGGTAAGTTACTTGAGAAATTTGGCGGTCAATTAGAGACTCGATTATGGATTGCACCACCGACCAAGATGGATAAAGACCAACTTACTGAAGAAGGTTATTACGGTATCTTTGGTCGTGCTGGGGCGCGTATTGAAACCCCTGGATGTTCTTTGTGTATGGGTAACCAAGCACGAGTAAAAGATAATTCGACGGTAATGTCGACCTCGACACGTAATTTCCCTAACCGTTTAGGAAATGGCGCTAACGTGTATTTATCTTCTGCGGAATTAGCAGCGGTGGGGGCAATTCTAGGGCGGATTCCAACCATGGAAGAATACCTAACTTATGCTAAACAGATTGATGCAACAGCGGCTGATACTTACCGTTATTTGAATTTTGATCGTATGGCTGATTACACTAATAAAGCCGATGAAGTGATTATTCAGCAAGCTGTTTAATCTATGTTATTGGTGATATAAAAATAAGCCATAAAGAAGATATAAAAAACGCCGCGACTATTCGCGGCGTTTTTATTGGTGCTTTTTATTTACGACCTAAATAATATATAGCCGCGATATTTCGAGCGGTTAGTTCGACATTAACAGCCGCATTGTTAAAAGCGTGTTCAAGACTCATCGCAGCGGGCACAACACTAAAGACTGCATCGATACCATGATCATAAACCACGCCACAATCTTGGCTTAAACAACCCGCAATACCAATCACGGGTTTATGGTATTTTTTAGCGGTACGTGCGACCCCAATTGGTGTTTTACCATGAATGGTTTGGCTATCAATGCGGCCTTCACCAGTGATTACCAGATCTGCATCTTTAATAATGTCGCCTAAGTGAACGGCGTCGATCACAATCTCGATCCCAGAGCGTAATTGGGCATTAAATAAACCTAACAGAGCCGCACCCATACCGCCCGCCGCACCAGCTCCTGCCATATCCTTAACATCGATAGCTAAATCACGTTTTATAATAGCGGCATAATGATCGAGGTGCTGATCAAGCTCGGCAACCATTGCTGGTGTTGCCCCTTTTTGAGGACCAAAAATATGTGATGCACCTTTTTTACCGCAAAGGGGATTATCAACATCACAGGCGACGTCTAATTTTATGTGGGCAAGACGAGGATCGACCGTTGTGATATCGATGCTAGCCAATTGTGCTAATGCTTGGCCGCCAAAACCAAGTGCTTGACCCTTGTTATCCAGTAGTTGAACCCCAAGTGCTTGTGCCATACCAATACCGCCGTCATTGGTCGCACTGCCACCGATACCAACAATAATATGGTCAACCCCGTGATCCAGTGCCGCTAGAATCAATTCGCCAGTACCATAACTCGTCGTGAGCATTGGATTGCGCAAATTAGGGCTAACAAGGTGCAAGCCCGATGCCGCTGCCATTTCAATAACCGCCGTTTTATCATCGCCCATAATGCCGAAAAATGCGGGTACTTGCTCACCTAAAGGACCGGTAACTTGATGCTCAATAATGCTGCCGTTGCTGGCATCAACCAATGATTGCACCGTGCCTTCACCGCCATCAGCCATTGGTAATTTAATGTATTCAGCCGTTGGCATTACTTGGCGAAAACCTGCCTCAATCGCGGTTGCCACTTCCATTGCGGTCAGGCTTTCTTTGTATGAGTCAGGAGCAATAATAATTTTCATAATCAATCAGCCGCTTAATATTGAGAGTCAGTGGATTAAAAGGGATATAACTATTTAGTTACTAGAGATGAGTTGCATTTTAATGATAGATCCTGACAATGGGCGCCAAGCGCATTCTGCTGGCAGTGTAGCAGTTAACCACTAAGATGATCTGATATGGGGTACTAAAGGTATGGATTACGAATTTAAAAAAAATACCTTGGACGGTAGTTATCATGCCATTTTTTCAATGGGCCACGAAGTGTTAGGCCGTTGGATCATTGACGAGTTAGGCAAGGATGTCGACAAAATAGATATGATAATTGGCCAAATTAGTGCATTGAAAAATAGTACTAAAGAATGGCGATTAATGGGTGAAGAACTGACGTTATGCTTGCAAGATAATGAAGCTTTAGTTCAAGCGAACTGTTTATTTTCAGAAGAAGATGAAGATTTTGAAGAAGATCTGCATTTTTATGATGAAGAAAGTATGTCGGTGTGTGGTTTTGAAGATTTAGCACAAGCATTAGAAGCTTGGCGAGCATTTGTGATCCGTTTTTAATTGGTTAGTTATTAATAGCCATTAAGTGCTACATGATAGTGAAAAGGCTGCACCTCTATGGTGCGGCCTTTTTTCGTTTTTAAAGGTTTGTTTTTTAATTTTCTTATTAAACAGTATGTTAAATAGTTGGCATGATGATTGTTTGTTGTTTAATTATCTTGGGGAATAGTGTGAGAGTGAGGAGTAAATCATGAAAATAATTAACGCGATTATTAAACCCTTTAAATTAGATGACGTGCGTGAAGCATTAGCGATTGTCGGTGTGGAAGGGATGACGATAACCGAAGTAAAAGGATTTGGACGTCAAAAAGGGCATACCGAACTTTATCGTGGCGCGGAATATCAAGTTGATTTTCTACCTAAAGTGAAATTAGAAATCGCCACTCAAGCCGAAAATTTAGATGATATTGTCGATGCTATCAGTAAGGCTGCGCAAACTGGAAAAATCGGTGATGGCAAAATATTTGTATACGATCTTGAACATGCGGTACGTATTCGAACAGGAGAAGTAGACAGGGAAGCACTTTAGTCGCAGCATGGAAGCAGGATCATAAATATCAGGTATAAGGGAAAATTACCATGGAATTATCAACGACAGTAATTGAACTACGTTATGCACTCGATACATTTTTCTTTTTGATTTCTGGTGCACTAGTAATGTGGATGGCAGCGGGTTTTGCCATGTTAGAAGCAGGTTTAGTGCGCTCAAAAAATACCACTGAAATACTCACCAAGAACTTTTGTTTATACGCTATTTCGTGTACCACTTTTTTATTAGTCGGCTATAACATTATGTATGTCGATAACAGCGGCGGCGGGTGGTTACCCTCGTTTGGCGCGTTAATTGGTACTCAAGCTGAAGGCGCAGATCACTCTTTAGAATCCGATTTCTTTTTTCAGGTCGTCTTTGTTGCTACCGCAATGTCAGTGGTATCCGGTGCGGTTGCTGAGCGTATGAAGTTGTGGTCATTTTTATTATTTTCAGTGGTATTAACCGGCCTTATTTATCCGATTGAAGGTTATTGGACATGGGGCGGTGGTTTCCTTTCAGAAGCAGGTTTTAGTGATTTTGCAGGTTCTGGTATCGTTCATATGGCGGGTGCTGCCGCGGCATTAGCGGGGGTATTACTGCTTGGCGCTCGAAAAGGTAAATACGGTAAAAATGGTGAGGTACACCCGATTCCCGGTTCAAATATGCCTTTAGCTACTGTCGGTACATTTATTTTATGGTTTGGTTGGTTTGGGTTTAATGGTGGCTCACAATTAATGTTGTCAGATTTTGAGAATGCGACCGCTGTTGGTCAAATATTCTTAAACACCAATGCTGCCGCTGCTGCGGGTGCGATTATTGCGCTTGCTGTGTGTAAAATACTATGGGGTAAAGCTGATCTTACTATGATTCTTAACGGCGCTTTAGCGGGATTAGTTGCGATTACTGCGGATCCATTATCACCGTCACCATTAGCTGCGGTTGCGATTGGTAGTGTTGCTGGTGCATTAGTCGTATTCAGTATTATTGGGTTTGATAAAGTGAAAGTTGATGATCCTGTTGGTGCGATTTCTGTCCATGGTGTGTGTGGTTTGTTTGGCTTAATGATGGTGCCGTTAAGTAATCCAGATGCCGCCTTTCTAACTCAGTTATTTGGTGCCGCGGTTATTTTTGGTTGGGTGTTTGGTGCGAGCTTAGTCGTGTGGGGTATTTTGAAATTCACTATCGGTATTCGTGTAACGGAAGATGAAGAGCTAGAAGGGATGGATTCACATGATTGTGGTGTTGATGCTTATCCTGAATTTGTCAGTGTAAAATAGCAATAATAACTGCATTTAAGTGCTATTAAAGTGTAAAAAAACGTCATCGCTTGCGGTGGCGTTTTTTTGTAATGAAGTGTTACAGCTCGATTGTGTTCGAATGTGAAAAACGTATAATCCTTTATCAATCTAATTGAGAAACATTATCATTACATTTTGCATTAAGGGATTTAGCAATGAAAAAACTTTTAGCTACCGCTGTTTTCTTCGGTTTGACCGCACCTCAAATCGCGACAGCGGCTGAAGAAGTCAATGTCTATTCATACCGCCAACCTTTTCTTGTTGAGCCAATGTTTAATGAGTTCACCAAAGAGACGGGCATTAAGGTTAACGTTAAGTTTGCTAAAGAAGGCATTGCTGAAAAACTACAACAAGAAGGTGAATATAGCCCTGCTGATGTAGTGTTGACGACAGATATTAGCCGTTTGGTTGAGCTGTCTGATAAGAAGTTAGTACAGCCAGTTGATAGCAAAGTCATTGATACTAATATTCCAGCACAATTTCGTGATAATGAAGATGAGTGGTTTGCACTAACACTGCGTTCTCGTAATGTTTATTCATCAAAAGATCGGGTTGGTAAATTACCAGCATCTTTTGATTACAGTGATTTAGCTAAACCTGAGTGGAAAGGAAAACTTTGTACGCGTTCAGGTAAGCACCCATATAACGTTTCACTCGTTTCAGCGATGATTGCCCATAATGGTGAAGCGGCAACGAAGACATGGCTTGAAGGTGTTAAAGCTAACTTAGCCCGTAAGCCGCAAGGTAACGATCGCGGTCAAGTACAAGCGGTGAAAGAAGGCTTATGTGATATCGCGATTGGTAATAGTTACTACCTCGGCAAAATGGTCAATGATCCCAACCAAAAAGCATGGGCAGAAGCGGTTGAGATTAATTTCCCCGGCCAACAAGGTAACGGTACTCACGTTAACGTCAGCGGTATGGCAATGGCAAAATATGCGCCAAATAAAGATAACGCGCTTAAGTTAATGGAATTTTTAACCGCGACTACAGCACAACAAATGTATGCTGAAGTGAATTATGAATACCCGGTTAAAGCTGACGTTAAGCGCTCAGCATTAGTCGCATCATGGGGCGAATTTAAAGCTGATGATGTATCACTTGATCAAGTGGCACAATATCATCAAGCTGCGATTAAATTACTTGATGAAGTAAAATTTGATCTGTAATTAGTTACAAAATAAATGGGGCAATAAGCCCCATTTATCAGTTTAATTTAGTCTCTTTTTCAATAAGTTGTGGTAGCTTCTCATGCTTACTTTCAGTGAATAAATTTACTGATAAAGTGGTCTGATATTGCGGACTTAAATATATTGTAAAACGTACTAAGTAGTAGAAAATGAAAGAAAAATTTTTATTTTGGCGAATTAGCAGTTGGTTGTTAGGCTCGCTGTTAGTGTTGCCTATTATTGCTATATTCATTACCGCCATGGGTAATTCTGATCAGGTGTTCTCACACTTGATGAATACCGTGATGTCGACCTATGCCCTAAATACCCTGGGGCTGGTGGTTGGTACGGTATTATTAACCCTAGTTTTTGGGCTTCCTAGTGCGTGGTTAATGGCAATGTGCCGTTTACCAGGCGAAAAAATACTGCAATGGGCACTGATTTTACCCCTCGCAATGCCCGGCTATATCGTTGGTTATCTTTATACTCATTGGTTTGATTACGCCGGACCGATTCAAATTGGGTTACGTAACTTTTTTGGCTGGCAACATGTTAGCGATTACTGGTTTCCTGACTTACGCTCATTATGGGGCGCATGTTTTGTTTTAGCGTTAGTGTTATATCCGTATGTGTATTTATTAGTCCGCGCGACCTTTATGGAACAAAGTAATAATCTGCTGCAATCGGCGCGGTTATTAGGTTGTTCGCCATGGCAAAGTTTTCGTCGAATTTCATTACCGTTAGCGCGCCCTGCGATTGCTGTTGGGGTGTCATTAGTGGCGATGGAAGCCTTGGGTGATTTTGGTACCGTGAGTTATTTCGCCTTAAATACCTTAACGACAGCGGTTTACGATACGTGGCTTGGTTATTCTAATCTCAATGCTGCCGCTAAAATTTCTGCAATCATGTTGATGGTGATTTTTTTATTGATCAGCAGTGAGCGTTTTAGTCGTCGTAAACAAAAAATGTTTCAGCAGCAATGCGGTAATGATAGTCATACCAAATATCAACTAAGCGGTTGGAAAAAGTGGCTTGCAGTGGGTTGGTGTTGGGGTTTAGTTGGGTGTGCGTTTATTTTACCAATGCTGCAATTGGGCTATTACGCAATTGATTATTTTGCTCAAAGTTGGACTGAGCAATTTAAGACCTACAGTTTTAATAGTTTAATGGTGTCATTGGCGGCAGCGGTGATTGCGGTTAGTCTCGCGTTGATGGTCAATTTTTATCAGCGTTTAGATGGGCGTAATATCAGTACGGTGCCAATGCGATTAGCGTCATTAGGTTATGCCGTACCGGGAACAGTATTAGCGATTGGGGTGATGATCCCTTTAACTAGCGCCGATCATTTAGTGAATGATATTGCGCGCAGTTTAGATCTTGGACGCCCAGGACTTATTTTTTCAGGGTCTATGTTTGCGATTATCTTTGCATTTGTAGTGCGGTTTGCTGCGGTAGCGATTGGTAGTGTTGAAAGTAGTTTAGTGAAAATTCCGCCGTCATTGGATATGGCCGCAAAAACCATGGGTTATGCATCGACGGCTATGTTACGTAAAGTACATTTACCGTTGATCCGTCGTGGTTGTTTAATTGCAGGCTTATTGGTGTTTATTGAATCAATGAAAGAACTCAATGCCGCAATATTGTTACGGCCGTTTAATTTTGAAACCTTAGCCACTTATGTATTTAATTTTGCTTCTGATGAACAGTTAGAAGTCGCTGCATTACCGGCCATTTTATTAGTTATTGTGGGCCTAATCCCGCTGGTGATGGTTAATCGTTCTTTGGAGCAAAAACATTAATGAAACATGCATTATCCGTCGCTGATCTTAGTTGTTGTTACCATGGACAGCCAATCTTACAAGATTTGTCGTTAGCGGTAGAACGGGGTGAAATTGTGTGTTTGCTTGGCGCGAGTGGCTGTGGCAAAACCACGTTACTCAAAGCGGTTGCTGGATTGTTACCGCTGACGCAAGGCACTATCGCGATTAATGATCGGACTATTGTGGATCACTCATTATGCTTGCCGCCAGAGCAACGTAATATTGGGATGATATTTCAAGATTACGCTTTATTTCCACATTTAACGGTGGCTGAAAATATTGCGTTTGGTTTACGCCATTGGGATAAACCACGGGTAACTGCCAAGATTAAGCAGATGTTAGCGCTAGTTCATTTAACGGAATTAAATGATCGTTATCCGCACCAATTATCTGGCGGCCAACAACAACGGGTTGCGATTGCACGTGCATTGGCGAATGAGCCTGATTTAATCTTATTGGATGAACCGTTTTCTAATATTGACACTCAAGTACGCCATAGTTTGATTCGTGATATTCGCCAAATATTTAAAGACCAAGGTGTGACCGCTATTTTTGTGACTCACAGCCGTGAAGAAGCGTTTGCCTTTGCCGATAAAATGGCGGTAATGAACCACGGTGTGATTGAGCAATTTGGCACAGCAACCGAGCTTTACTATCAACCCAGTAGTCGTTTTGTGGCAGAATTTTTAGGTGTTGGATCTTATTTGCCTGCGGTTGTGACTGCAAACCAACAGCTACAAACCCCATTGGGTGAACAAGCATTAATTGTCGAGCAACCATTAGCTGTAGCCACTGATGTGGATTGGCTATTACGCCCACAGCACTTGACTGTTGTGCCTGATATTAAAGGAACAGCGGTAATTATTGAACAGCAGTTTATGGGGGATAGTTGTCGTTACATTGTTGAATTTGAAGAACATAAATTAGTGATTAATTCTAATTTATTATTAAATGTTGGTCAGCGCGTGACGGTCAGTGTTGTGCCACATCAACCGGTTATTTTTGCTAGCGTATAAATAATTCAAGGCTTGTAAATACAAGCCTTGCGTGTTTGAACTAGTGATTGATTTAGTTTTTCTGAGTTAAAACCTGTAGATAAATTTGCGCTTGTTCACGCAAAATATCTTGATCAGGATGTTGGTTCGCTTGCATGTAAATGACATAACACATGCCATGTAGCATTTTGGCTAAGTTCTCAGGGGTTTGATTGGTTTTAATTTCTTCATTATCAATAGCTTGAGAGAATGCTTTCTGCACTTGCTTGAGGTTCTTTTTGTTGCTTTCAATAAATTGTGGCCATATTTCATCACGTACTGAAGTACTCCACTCAAACCACACTTTGATCCAATCTTGTTGTTCTAATACGGTATCAATTAAGTTATTGCTAATGCAGGTTAAGCGCGCATGTAAGGTTTTGTTTGGTGCGCCAATACATTCAGTAAGTAGATCATTAAATTGGGTAGCAACTTCCATTAATACTTGTTCAACCAATGCTTCTCGTGTCGGAAAATAGTTAAAAACAGTGGCCACTGACACATTGGCCATATCAGCGATATCAGCATGACCCGCGCGACCAATACCACGGCGCGAGAAAACTTCAATCGAGTAATCAAGTAGTTGTTGCTTTCTTTTTTCTGGTGATAAACGTGTACGTGGTTTCTTAGTAATCGTATCCATAATTATTAACTCCCTAACCCTGTTTATATTTATTGTATTTATGTTTATTTTTTATACATAAACATTACAACAGCAACTGGGTTGATTCAAACTGAACTATCAATAAGTGTTTCGGATTTTGGACACTATTGATTAAATAACGCTTAACATGAATGAATGCTACAATAACGACCTTTGGGATATATAGCCCTAGTCGGCTAACTCGGTCGCGTTGATGGAGAAGAAAATGAAGCACACTATCGAAGTAATGATCTCTGAGCAGGATGTTCAGGATCGCATCAAAGAGCTAGGAAAGCAGATCACGGAACATTATAAAGACTCAACAGACTTAGTAATGGTTGGCTTACTGCGTGGCTCATTTGTCTTCATGGCAGATCTTGCACGTGCGATTGAGGTTCCGCATGAAGTGGATTTCATGACTGCATCAAGTTACGGCAATACGATGCAAAGTAATCGTGATGTGCGTATTTTGAAAGACTTAGATGACGACATCAAAGGCAAAGATGTGCTATTGGTGGAAGATATTATCGATACGGGTAATACGCTAAGTAAAGTGTGTGAGATTTTATCGCTACGTGAACCAAAATCAATCAGTATCTGTACGCTACTTGATAAGCCTGATCGTCGTGAAGTGAATGTAAAAGTTGATTGGTATGGCTTTATTATTCCCGATGAGTTCGTGGTTGGTGTGGGTATTGATTACGCGCAAAAATACCGTCACTTACCGTTTATTGGTAAAGTTATTCCAGACGCAGAATAAAAATAAAAAAGCGACCGCCTATCAGGTGGTCGCTTTTTTTTATCCGTATTATTTGTTATTTTCTAGCTGTGTTAACTGTTCTTTTAGTGGCGGTAATAATGATGACATCGCCGCTTGATAAGTGATTTCAAGGCTTTCACGACTGGTGGCTGTTACGCCCAAATCTTTTAAAATGCCGTTGCTGGTACCATAAATCCACCCATGAATTTTGACATCTTGGCCACGTTCCCATGCTTGTTGCATGATGGTGGAATTACCAAGATGGTAGACTTGCGAGGCGACGTTAATCTCACATAATTTGTCGTCCCACTTGTCACGCGGTAGGCTACCAAGATCTGAGCGATGCTTAAGATAAAGATCGCGAATGTGTAATAACCAGTTATTGATAAGCCCTAATGGTGGATTTTCGATGGCGGCAGTAACACCACCACAGCCATAGTGACCACAAATAATAACATGCTTAACTTTAAGTACATCAACCGCATACTGAACCACGGATAAGCAATTTAAGTCGGTATGAATAACTTGATTGGCAACATTACGGTGTACAAATAATTCACCAGAAGTTAAACCGGTTAGGCGTTCAGCTGGAACTCGACTGTCAGAACAGCCTATCCAAAGATATTGTGGATGTTGTGCTTCTGCGAGGTGAGAAAAAAATTGTGGATCTTCATCTTTAATATTTTCTGACCATGAAAGGTTGTTTGCGAAGAGCTGCTTTATATCTGCCATGATAATGCCTTATATTAATATGTTCCTTACTATACACAAGCTGCGCTGATAGCAAATCGGATTAGTTGTTAGTGTTTTGTCACTAGCCTATAAATATTTAACAGAAAGATTGCATATAATGAACGCTTTAGAAATAAAAAATGTAAGCAAAACTTACAAAGGTGGCGTCAAGGCGCTGAAAAATATGAGTCTCAATGTCGAACAAGGGGACTTTTTTGCCTTGTTAGGCCCCAATGGTGCCGGTAAATCGACCACCATCGGGATTATTAGCTCGTTAGTTAATAAAACCTCGGGATCCGTGAGTATTTTTGGCTATGACTTAGATACTCAAAAAGTGGATGCTAAGAACCAACTGGGCTTAGTCCCACAAGAATTTAATTTTAACCCGTTTGAAACTGTAGAACAGATTGTTGTTAATCAAGCCGGTTTTTATGGGGTTGAACATTCGTTGGCTAAACAGCGGGCACAAAAATATTTAACCCAATTAGATTTATGGGGTAAACGTCATGATCGTGCCCGTAATCTTTCTGGTGGTATGAAGCGACGTTTGATGATTGCACGCGCGTTAATGCACGAACCTAAATTATTAATTTTAGATGAACCAACCGCAGGGGTCGATATTGAGTTACGTCGTTCAATGTGGACGTTTTTGCAACGCATTAACCGCGAAGGGGTAACGATTATTTTAACCACTCATTACCTTGAAGAAGCTGAAATGTTGTGTCGCAATATCGGTATTATCAACCATGGCGAATTAGTTGAGCATACCTCAATGAAAGCGTTATTGAGTCAGATTGAATTAGAAACGTTTATTTTAGATATTGATACTATTGCGGTTGTCCCGACGTTAGATATTGGTCAATGTCGGTTAATAGACAGTAATACCCTTGAAGTTGATCTTAATAAAGGTGATGACTTAAATCGCGTCTTCAGTGCTTTAACCATCCAAGGTGTGGTGGTGCGTTCAATGCGTAATAAGAGTAATCGTTTAGAAGAGTTATTTGTTAACTTAGTCAATAAAGATAAAGAATCAGTAGTGGCGGGTAATGAGTAATGAAAAAACAATATTGGATAGCATTCAAAAGCTTAATTAGTAAAGAAATCCATCGGTTTACGCGGATCTGGGTACAAACCTTGGTGCCGCCCGCGATTACAATGACACTGTATTTTATTATCTTCGGTAATCTGATTGGTAAGCGTATTGGTGACATGGAAGGCTTTAGCTACATGGAATACATTGTGCCTGGACTTATCATGATGTCGGTGATCACCAACTCTTATTCTAATGTTGCTTCCTCTTTTTTTAGTGCCAAATTTCAACATAATATTGAAGAGTTATTAGTCGCGCCAGTGCCTAATTATATTATTATCGCCGGTTATGTTGGTGGTGGTGTATTGCGAGGATTAAGTGTCGGTTTGATTGTTTCGGTGGTGTCGTTGTTATTTGTGTCACTTAATATTGCCCATTTGTGGGTGATTATTGCAACCGTAGTAATGACATCGATTGTGTTCTCATTGGGTGGATTAATTAACGCTATTTTTGCCCGTACCTTTGATGATATCAGTATTATTCCAACCTTTGTGTTAACCCCGCTGACGTATCTTGGTGGTGTGTTCTATTCGATTAATCTATTGCCAGAAGTATGGCAAATTGTGTCGAAGGTTAACCCGATTGTGTATATGGTCAATGCCTTTAGATATGGCTTTCTTGGAGTGTCGGATGTTGGTATTGGCACATCGTTTACGGTATTAACGTTATTTGTTATTGCGTTGTACGGTGTTGCTTATTACTTAATTTCACGAGGTATTGGTTTGCGATCATAACTGTTGATGGCTTTTGTTAACCCGTCGCTAAAAACACAGAGATTGATAATCTATAGTTAAAAAAATACCGCCCGTTAATGGTTAACGGGCGGTATTTTTTTAGTCAACGATCCGCTATTAATTAGCTTCAGCGACGTCTTCTTCGACAGTAACAGCAGGGGATAAGTCTACTACTTGGTTGTCGATTAAACGTGCTTTACCTAATTGTGCTGACATTAAAATAACCGCTTGTTGGGTTGTGTCAGTGATAGGCAATAAGGTCACAGCATCACGGATAAAGCTTTTATCTGGTTGCAAACCTGCGGCGCGAAGTTGATCGTTTGCATCAACAATTAATTCGTCATAGTCATTACGACCACCACGTATTTGATTATTGATCCAACGCATTGTACGGGCTAAAACAGGTGCGCGTTGGCGTTCATCAACGGTTAGATTACCATTGCGTGAACTCATGGCGAGGCCATCCATTTCACGCACTGTTGGTACGCCAACAATTTTAATATCCATCGCTAGATCAATCACCATTTGACGGATAAGTGCCAATTGTTGGTAATCTTTTTCGCCAAAACAAGCCACGTCTGGTTGGACGATATTAAATAATTTATTAACGATGGTTGCTACGCCACGGAAGTGACCTGGACGTAATTCGCCTTCTAAAATAGTCGATAATCCAGGGACATCAATGTAGGTTTGATTATTAAGTCCGGCTGGATACATATTTTCTGGGGTTGGGGTAAAGACCACATCCACCATATTTTGCTGTTGTAACTTAGCAATATCTTGTTCAAGAGTGCGTGGATAATTGGTTAGATCCTCAGTCTTTTCAAACTGCATTGGATTAACAAAAATACTCGCAACAACAACATCAGCATGCTTACGTGCTTTACGCATTAACGTAAGATGGCCTTCATGTAAGTTACCCATGGTTGGAACAAAGGCAATCCGACGTCCTGCGCGGCGCCACGTCGTAATTTGCTCTCTTAACTGGGCAATATCGGCGAATGTTTGCATCTCTTATTCCTTATTCAAAGGTATGCTGAGATCCTGGAAATGCACCAGACTCAACATCTTCAATGTATTTAGTAACCGCAGCACGCATATCACCGGTTTCTGCAAGGAAGTTCTTAGAGAACTTCGGCATATAGTTCGCAGAAATACCAAACATGTCGTGCATAACCAGTATTTGGCCATCGGTCGCATTACCCGCACCGATACCAATTACAGGTACATCCACCGCCTTGGTAATACGTTCAGCAAGGCTTGCTGGAACACATTCCAATACGATGATTTGAGCACCAGCTTTCGCGAGAGTAATGGCATCATTTACCATTGTCTCAGCTTGATCCAAATTGCGGCCTTGCACTTTATAACCGCCAAAAATATTGACAGACTGAGGTGTTAAACCAAGGTGAGCACACACGGGAACAGCTCGTTGTGTTAGGGTTGTAATTGTTTCTGCAACCCAAGCGCCACCTTCGATTTTGACCATATTTGCCCCTGCGCGCATTAGTTTCGCGGCATTTTCACAAGCTTGTGCTGGGGTTGCGAAGGTCATGAATGGCATGTCAGCCATTAGCAGCGAGTTAGGGCTGCCTGCACGAACACTACGCGTATGGTAAGCAATGTCATCAATGGTTACAGGTAGCGTGTCATTTCGGCCTTGGAGTACCATGCCTAACGAGTCACCGACTAACATAACCGGCATATTTTGCTGCTCAAATAATTGAGAAAAACTGGCGTCATATGCTGTTACTGATGCAAATTTACGACCTTCTTGCTTCCATTTTAGGAGATCGTTGATGGTAATTTTTTTCATAGCTTCTTTCTCGCCCTGATGAATTTATGCTTGCCAAATAGCTAAGCCATTACGGTTAACCTGAGTCAATAACGTGCATAAAGAAGTGTGATCAGGCAAAACTAAAGCAGGGTTGATTTCAGCAAGTGGATACAGTACGAATTCTCGCACTTTCATTCCATAGTGTGGCACGGTAAGGCGCTCACACTGGTGCTGTAGATCACCATATAAAATAATATCGAGATCTAACGTCCTTGGTCCCCAGCGTTCATCTTTGCGAACACGTCCTTGTTCGAGCTCAATAGCTTGAGTGTGATCAAGCAACTCAAGTGGAGCTAATGTGGTGTCGATAGCAACAACCGCATTTATATAGTCAGGTTGATTTTGCGGTCCCATCGGAGTACTGCTGTACAAAGAAGACACGCTAATAACTTGGGTGTTTGGTAGGTGTTGCAGTGC
The DNA here is from genome assembly GCF_003026395.1 of Photobacterium iliopiscarium. GTDB lineage: Bacteria > Pseudomonadota > Gammaproteobacteria > Enterobacterales > Vibrionaceae > Photobacterium > Photobacterium iliopiscarium. The sequence goes on from NZ_PYOO01000010.1 coordinate 146,828, forward strand.
ATTGATAGCGGTTTGAGCTTGGGCGACAGGATCGCCCAAGTTACTACCAATCGCGATATAAGCACGAATCATGAATTTACAGATGGTTTTTTACGACGAGGTTGCTGTGGGCGACGACGACGTGGACGGCGAGTACCACCACCATCATTGATGTTAGCCACCATTTGACCGCGCTGGTTGTAATCTGCATCTTGGAACTCATTCCACCATAATGCTAATTCTTTGATATCGCTGCCTTCAAATAAACTGCGCATTTCTAAGAAGTCATAAGCGGCACGGAATTTAGGATGTTCCATGGTCTTAAAGGCACGCTTGCCACTACGACGACTAAAGCGTAATTGTTGCTGCCAGATGTCACGTACGGTGGTGGTGTGACGACGTGGAATCGCAATTGAGCGTACTTGTTCGTCAAGAATATCGTTACTGGCAACCATGAAAGCATCATAGAATGATAAGCCACTAGCAAAAGAGACTTCTTCTGCACGTGTCATCATTGGGTACCATAGCATCGCCGCATAAATAAAGGCTGGATTGACGCGTTTATCTTCAGCCATTCGTTTATCAGTCGATGCAAGGATATGCTCGATCATTTTTTCAGTTTTACTGCTGTTATTCTCAGTAAAATGGTCAGATAAAATGGGGAATAACTGCTGGAATAAGTTGTATTCACGCAGCATACGGTACGTTTCTAGACCTTGACCTGATTGCAATAACTTGAGGCTTTCTTCAAATAGACGCGCTGATGGAATGTCTTGCATCAGTGTTGCTAGTTCACGAATTGGCGCTGCGGTTACAGGGTCAATATCCATATCAAGCTTAACGGCAAAGCGAACTGCGCGTAGCATTCGAACCGGATCTTCACGGTAACGGGTTTCAGGATCACCCATTAAACGAATGATGCGATTATTAAGGTCGTCGATACCTTTAGCATGGTCTGTTACCGTGAAATCTTTAACGCTGTAATAAAGCGCATTAATCGTAAAGTCACGACGTTCTGCATCTTCTTCAACAGTACCGTAAACATTATCACGTAATAACATGCCTTCTTCGCTGCGAGAAGAAAGCTGTGGTTTTTGTTTATCTTGCGGTGGTGTTACTTGTATCGGTGCGTCTGAGTGGTGACCACGAAAGGTCGCTACTTCAATAATATCACGCCCAAAAAGGATATGGGCAAGACGAAAACGACGGCCGATTAGACGACAGTTACGAAACAGTTTTTTGATTTCTTCAGGTGTTGCATTGGTTGCAATATCGAAGTCTTTAGGCTGTTTATGGAGCAATAAATCGCGGACACCGCCACCAACAAGGTAAGCGTCGTAACCGGCTTTATTTAGACGATATAATACTTTCAGCGCATTTTCGCTGATATCTTTTCGTGAAATGCCGTGCTCTGGGCGTTGGTAAACTTGCAAAGTCTGTTCCTCTGGAACTCGAGTACTACTGTCTCGATTCAATACTTTACGGCAAAAGTTGGCTACTCGATTAAAGATAATACACCCCATTTTGTGCACATGGTTCAACAAACAGCCGTGTATAATATATCACGGCAGACTATTTTAGAATGCTAGTGTGATAGCAGTTGTCTTTGGTAGCTGCTTGAGCTGCCAATGAGTGATGCCCCACTGTAAAATTTGTTCTACGCTTTCTGTGACAAGTTCTGTCGGTGGCGAAAAGCCTAAAAAGCGTAGCGCTGCCATCAATGCTGGCCGAGGATTGTGTTTATCAATCGCTGGAGCATGGTTTTGTTTTGACAATTTATTGCCATTGTCAGTAATGGCGAGCGGTAAGTGCAAATAACTCACTTCAGGATGTTTAAGTTGTCGATAAAGATTTATTTGATGCCCAGTAGGCTTAATTAAATCTGCACCACGTACAACTTCGGTGATCCCTTGTTCGATATCGTCTAGCACTACAGCAAGATTATAAGCAAATAAGCCATCGCGGCGACGAATGATAAAATCTTCACTCGCCAAGGCTAACGGCAATTCGATACGGCCGTGTAATAGGTCATCGAAATGGGTTATTGGTGTGTCTACTTGTAATCGAACCGCACCATTGTTGTGCCGTTGATTGAGGGTACGACAGGTACCAAGGTAAAAGCCGCCCGTTTGTTTAATGTCTTTTCGACTACACTGACAATAATAAGCAATATCTTGTGCTAACCAGGTTTCTATTTGAGCCTGATAGACATCATGACGTAAGCTTTGATAAATGATATTGCCATCCCACATGAAACCAAATGCTTCTAATGTGCGCAGAATATCATCAGCTGACCCTTGACTTTCGCGAGGTGGATCAAGATCTTCGATCCTGACTATCCATTTTCCTTGCTGAGATTTAGCTTGTAGGTAGCTACCAAGAGCAGCAATTAACGATCCGAAATGCAATGGCCCTGAGGGCGATGGTGCAAAACGACCGATATATTGATTCGTGTTAGTCATACATTAATAAACGGTTATAAAATCCAAATTGATTATTATCTAACTTGGTACGGCAATGTAAATGTCGCCCAGAGTCAGGGGTAAATATGACAAGATATATTCCCTCCAAACTGAATAAGACTCTCTATTTTGAGAGCACTATTCAGTTTGGTGCCTAGTTATCTATAACGCTGGGTTATGACTAAAAGGCAGAGCTCGTGCGACATCGGTAAGTAAATAACCATTAGATTAATTACTGCGTGTTATTTTGAGCGCTAGTGTAAACGAAAGAGGGAGCTTACGCTCCCTCTAAAATTAGCTTTAACCTGATAATGGCGTAATTAGCCAGCCATTTGCTTTTCTTTGATCTCTGCAAGTGTTTTACAGTCGATGCAAAGATCTGCGGTTGGGCGAGCTTCAAGACGGCGAATACCAATCTCAACACCACAAGAATCACAGAAGCCAAAATCGTCTTCTTCGATACGCTTGAGGGTTTTGTCAATTTTCTTGATCAGTTTACGTTCGCGGTCACGATTACGAAGTTCAAGGCTGAACTCTTCTTCTTGTGCGGCGCGATCCACTGGATCGGGGAAGTTAGCGGCTTCATCTTGCATGTGGTTTACGGTGCGATCAACTTCAACGCGAAGTTGGTTTCGCCATGCTGATAGAATTTTAAGGAAATGCTCTAATTGAGCTTCGCCCATGTATTCTTCGCCAGCTTTTTCCTGATAAGGTTCAACCCCAGCAATAGCCAGGATGCCTAGTGATTTTTTAACAATGGTCTCTGGCATATAGCATCTCCTAATGTACCTAATAACCGTCACTGGTTAATTTTGGGCGGTATCTATACCAGAAAGGTTACGGCGTGGCAATTAATGTATAACTTCAATTCTACGTCAATGTGAAGAAAACGGCATTTTTTATGTTGAATGCTGAAATTGTATACAGTCTTCGAGTTTTATTTCATCAGCATTGATCGTTGCTCGGTAGCAAATAATTTCTACTCCAGCATTGATAGCTTGGTGTAATAATCGTGCATATTCCGGATCAATATGCTGCGCAACATTGACCTGATTAATCCCCGTATGTAGTACCGCAAAAAATAACACCGCTCGTGATCCTTGCTGTGCCATTTCGGTTAATTCTCGAAGATGTTTTTGACCTCGAGTAGTAACTGCATCGGGGAAGTAACCTTGGCCATTATCGGCCAGTAGAGTCACGCTTTTTACTTCAATATAGCAGGGCTGACGAGTTTGTGATTCAAGTAATAAATCAATGCGACTATTTTCAGCGCCGTATTTCACTTCAGTACGTAAATTATCATAGCCATTGAGTTCAGTGATACGTTGCTGCTCTATTGCTTCTTTGACCAGATGATTAGCCTGAATGGTATTGACACAAATCCAATTGTTAGCGGCAGTGTGCGCTAATTCCCAACTGTTAGGGTATTTACGTTTTTTATTGTCAGAGGTTGAATACCACACCGTGGTTCCGGGTTCTGCGCAACCGGTCATTGCACCGGTATTGGCACAGTGGATTGTTCGTAGTTCGCCATCACTGAGTTCAATATCAGCGAGAAAGCGTTTGTAGCGTTTGATTAAGGTGGCAGCGTGTAGTGGCGGAGCAAATTTCATTTATGGCCTCATGCATGGATTATTATTTTTAGTTGTGAGTAGGCTTTCGTTACAATGTGGTTCCGTTTTGATCATGACATAAGGTGACGCCCTTGTCACAACTCCCTATTGATGATGTTTTAGCTGCTTTGTTTGCGGCACTCGCTAGCCATACTCAGGTAATTTTAAAAGCGCCACCGGGGGCGGGTAAATCAACCCGTCTGCCATTGTCGTTGTTGGAAACAAATACAATCGCGGGGCGAATTATTATGTTGGAGCCGCGACGGTTAGCGGCGAGAAACATTGCGGGTTATTTAGCACAGCAATTAGGTGAGCGTGTCGGTCAAACCGTTGGCTTACGGGTGCGCGGCGAAACTAAAGTCAGTGCACAAACACGGTTAGAGATTGTGACAGAAGGCGTTATGACGCGAATGTTGCAACATGATCCCGAGCTGGCTGGAATTGGGTTAATTATTTTTGATGAGTTTCATGAGCGCAGTATTCATGCCGATACTGCGTTAGCGTTAGCAATCGAAGTCCAACAAGCGCTACGCGACGATCTGCAATTATTAGTGATGTCGGCCACTCTAGATCAAACCGCATTGGCGCAGCTACTTCCTACCGCGGCGTATGTTGAATCTCAAGGGCGTTGTTTCCCGGTGGAATATCGCTACCAACATGTTAGTGACCCTCGGGATGTAATTGATCACATGGCGGCTGCGATTAGCCAGTTACTCGCGCAAGAATCCGGTTCGGTATTAGCGTTCTTACCCGGTGTTGGTGAAATAAAACGCCTCGCGCAAGCATTGGCTGCACGTTTATCGACAACCAATAACAATAGCCCTATCAATATTTGTCCGTTGTATGGGCAGTTACCCATCGAACAACAACAGCAAGCGATTAATCCTGCCCCCGCAGGTCAACGCAAAGTGGTACTTGCGACCAATATTGCCGAGACTAGCTTGACCATTGAGGGGATTCGCTTAGTGGTTGATAGTGGTTTTGAGCGTATCGCGCTGTGGGAGCCTAAAACAGGGATTAGCCGCTTACAGCAAGTACGTATAGCCCAATCATCTGCTGAGCAGCGTGCAGGTCGTGCTGGACGCTTAGAAGCAGGTATTTGTTTGCGGATGTACAGTGAGGAATTATTACAACGTCAACCAGCAACTCCGCAACCTGAAATTCTGCGCAGTGATTTAACCGCTCTGGCAATGGATCTGGTGCAATGGGGGTGTAATGATCCACAAGACTTACAGTGGTTGGATGTGCCACCGATGATTGCATTGCAACAGTCACAGCAATTATTGCAGCAATTAGGCGCGATTGATGAACGTGGCCAGCAAACATCGCGCGGGAAAGTGATGCAAACTATAGGCGCAGATCCACGTCATGGTGCGATGCTCGCTTTTGCTCAGCAAATGGCACTGCAACAAACGGATATGACTATTTTAACGACGGCGGCAATGCTGGTGGCGTTATTAGAAGATCCACCGCGCGGTATTGATAACCCAGATTTAGCGTTTCAGTTGCACTTACTAGAGACAAAAAAACTCGCTAGAAGTCATGCTTATCTGCAACGGGCGCAACAACACCTTACAACGCTTGCGGTATCTAAAAATACGCCGCTCAAGGTTAATAATCATTGGGCCGCTATTTTACTTGCGGTTGGTTTTCCTGATCGTATTGCGCAATCCCGTACTGATGATGGTCGTTATCAGTTAGCCAATGGTCAAGGGGTTGTACTTGATAGTAGTCAAAGTCTTGCCTCTCAATCATTGTTAGTGGTGGCCGATGTTGTTAAAACCCGCCAAGGCGATAGTCGTATCTTCTCTGCTATTGTGGCTGACGTCAGTGTATTACAACAAACCTTACCGTTATTGTTTACTGAATGTGATTGGCTCGATTGGGATGATAAAAAAGGCCGTTTAAGTGCTGAGCATCGAGTTTGTTGCGGCAAATTAATTGTCGCGCGTAGTCTTGCTGCGACGCCAGATTCAGCCTTAGCCAGTGAAGCGTTACTCAATGCGGTTAAACGTAAAGGATTAGGTGTTTTAAATTGGACAGAAAAAGCCAATGCATTATTGATTCGTGGTCGTTGTGCCAATGAATGGTTACCTGAACTTGGTTTGCCAGCGTTAGACGAGGTGAGTTTACTCTCCAATGCTGAGCAATGGTTATTGCCTTACTTAAATGGGATTACAACCTTAAAAGGCTTACAAAAAGTCAATATGGTGGCCGCATTAGAGGCGTGTTTGGGTTGGAACAACAAACAGCAACTCGAGCAATTATTGCCAACCCATTATCAAGTGCCAACGGGATCAAATATAACGATCCGTTATCAAGAACAGCAACAACCTGTGTTGGCGGTTAAGTTACAAGAAATGTTTGGTGAGCCAACAACGCCCACTATCGCTAACGGTAAAGTGGCTTTAGTACTGGAGTTGTTATCACCCGCACAACGACCATTGCAGATCACGCAAGATTTAGCGGGTTTTTGGCAAGGCTCATACAAAGAGGTTCAAAAAGAAATGAAAGGGCGCTATCCCAAGCATCCATGGCCTGATGATCCCGCAAATCATATTCCAACCCGCAAAATCAAAAAATACCTTTAACCGCGATAAACAAGCTCGATACCTGTATATATAATCAGTTATAGTGTTACAGTAAATTTACATTAATGATGCTGAGCAGCGCTATTGCTGCCAGCTTAACTATAGGAATTTCGGTAGTTGATTGATTATGATTAAGTTGTCGCAACCAAAAAAAACACCCACAAAAATTCTCACGCCTTCGAAAAAAAAAGCGGCGCTAAAACCTGCAACAAAAAAAGCATCCCCTAAAAAAGTTGCAGTTAAAAAACCGCCAGCTAAAAAAAAGTCAGCTAAAAAAGATGCCGCTCCGCATCCATGGTTACGAAAGATTGGACGCTTAAGTTTTAAAATAATGTTGGTTGTCGTCGCTATTTTATTGGTTATCGGTATCTATCTCGATACTGTGGTACGCAATAAAATGGATGGTCAAATTTGGGACTTACCTTCTGTTGTTTATGGGCGTGTGCTTACCTTACATTCGGGTCAAGCAATGACGTTGAGTGACGTTCGCCATGAATTAGATGCGCTGCAATACCATAAAGTAGCAACCCCACAACGAATGGGTGAGTATTCAGCGTCGGCAACCCGTATCGAATTAATTCGTCGTCCCTTTAAGTTTGTTGATGATCCTCAGCCACAACAACATGTCATGTTGACTTTTTCAGGCAGTAGGCTGACTTCGATCGTTGATGTCACAACAAAAAAAGCACTAAAAACGGTCAAGATAGAACCTAAGCTACTGGGTATGCTCGGACTGACGGGTAATGAACAACGGATCTTTATGGCGCGCGATCAATTCCCGCCGTTATTAATTGATGGTTTGTTAACGACTGAAGATCGTGATTTTTATCAACATGAAGGTGTTTCACCATTAGCGATTTTACGGGCAATGGTGGTAAACCTTAAAGCGGGTCATACCGTACAAGGGGGCAGTACCTTAACCCAACAATTGGCGAAAAATTTATTTTTAAGTCATGAACGTAGTTTATGGCGCAAAGTACGTGAAGCCTATATCGCGGTTATTATTGATTATCGGTACAGTAAAGATCGTATTCTTGAAGCGTATTTAAATGAAATTTATCTCGGTCAAAATGGCGCTAAAGAAGTACATGGTTTTCCTCTTGCGGCACGGTTCTATTTTGGTCGTTCGTTAGAAGAGTTGCGAGTTGATCAATTGGCGATGTTAGTTGGAATGGTAAAAGGGCCGTCACAATTTAATCCGTGGCGTCATCCTGATCGCACCACTAAACGTCGTGACTTAGTGTTGATGTTACTTTTAAAACATAATTACCTTACTGGGGCTGAATATGAACAAGCAGTTTCAGAGCCATTAGGGATTCAAAAAACACCCAAGATAGCCAGTCGTCAACCTGCGTATTTTCAGCAATTGCAACGTGAGTTAGAACAAGATGTTGGTGATATTTACAAATCAGGTAAAGGACTGCGTATTTTTAGTACCCTTGATCCAGTGTCTCAACAAGCAGCAGAAAAAACCATTGCCGTAATGGTGCCACGGTTAAATAAAAAAGCCGGTGTTAAAGTCGAAACAGCAATGGTTGTCGTTGATCGTCAAAATGGTGCGGTAAGAGCACTGATTGGTGGTAGTCGCCCGGGCTATGCAGGTTTTAATCGTGCGTTGGATGCTAGCCGTCAAATAGGCTCACTCGCTAAGCCAGCGGTTTATCTGGCAGCGCTAAGTCAACCACAAAAGTTCACCTTAGCGACCACCTTGAGTGATAGCGCCATTGTTTTAAAAGGCAGTAAAGGCACATCGTGGCGACCAAGAAACTATGATCGAAAATTTCGTGGTCAAGTGCCATTATATTACGCCCTCGCACATTCATTAAATGTGCCAACGGTAAATCTAGGCTTAAAAGTCGGGCTAGGAACGGTGATTAACACTATGGCTAAATTGGGGGTTAAGCGGGATGAAATTCCTCATTTACCTTCAATATTACTGGGCGCATTTAGTTTATCACCGTTTGAAGTTGCACAAATGTTCCAGAGTATTACCAATAACGGCCGTAAAGCACCGTTGTTTAGTTTGAATGCCGTTGTTGATAGTCGAGGTCGTGTTTTGTATCAACACCAGTCTCAGATTGAACAGGTGGTACCAGAACAAGCGGCTTGGTTAACGACGTATGATATGAAAAAAGTGGTAAGCCAAGGGACAGCCCGTTTTCTTCAGAGTAAATTCAGTTCTGCTAAGTTAGCGGGTAAAACGGGAACAACCGATAATAACCGTGATAGTTGGTTTGCAGGAGCTGATGGCCGCGAAGTTGGCGTAGTGTGGGTTGGTCGTGATGATAACACTCCGGTGCGATTAACGGGCTCTAGCGGTGCGTTACGGGTTTATGCTGATTATCTTGCTCGTCGCCAACCATTGCCGTTAAACATCGGCTGGCCGCCTTATATCACCACGATTAAGTATCAACGAGCAGCTAATGGTAGTTTACGGTTTGATTGTAATGGCAGTGTTGCATTACCAGCGTGGGATAAAAATGGCGAGTTAAAAGCGCAATGTCATGATAATCAGCCTGCAACATGGATCAAGCATATGTTTGCCGATTAAGATGAAAACTGGCTATTGATGGTAGTGTGAAACGACAGCTGCGAGGTTGTCGTTTTTTTTCATGCTTTTTCTACAGACGAAAAAAAAGCCTCATCAGAAATGAGGCTTTCAAAAGATGGTGCCGACTACCGGAGTCGAACTGGTGACCTACTGATTACAAGTCAGTTGCTCTACCTACTGAGCTAAGTCGGCACACTAAATTCTTTTTAAATAATGAGCTGACTCATTATCTTTAATATGGTGCCTCGAGGCGGAATCGAACCACCGACACGAGGATTTTCAATCCTCTGCTCTACCGACTGAGCTATCAAGGCAAACACAAGCAATCAAATTGCTTATTGTTGCATTTCTTACCGAAGTAAGAGAATAAATGGTGCCGACTACCGGAGTCGAACTGGTGACCTACTGATTACAAGTCAGTTGCTCTACCTACTGAGCTAAGTCGGCACATTAATTCTTTTATATTCCTTTACTCTATTGAGTGAAGAAATAAATTTGGCTCCCTCTACTGGACTTGAACCAGTGACATACGGATTAACAGTCCGGCGTTCTACCAACTGAACTAAGAGGGAATTAACTTTTACTATT
>NZ_PYOO01000011.1 GCF_003026395.1 Photobacterium iliopiscarium
GAGATTATGCGGTATTAGCTATCGTTTCCAATAGTTATCCCCCACATCAGGGTATATTCCCAGGCATTACTCACCCGTCCGCCGCTCGTCAGCATTGATAGCAAGCTATCAATCTGTTACCGCTCGACTTGCATGTGTTAGGCCTGCCGCCAGCGTTCAATCTGAGCCATGATCAAACTCTTCAATTAAAGTTTTGTTGTTTCTTTCGAAACGGCTCAATAAATACTGACTTTAATACCAACTCTTTATAAATAAAGAATGTAATTTTAAAGCTTTTTATCATTTAAAAAATGATAATTAAATAACTGTGCCAAACAATCTTCTCTATAAATAGATTAGGTTATTTGTATTGGTCACTCAGTTTATTGATAAATCTTTCGACTTAACTATTCAGTGAGTGCCCACACAGATTGCATGGTCAAATTGTTAAAGAACATCCTGATTTCGTTGCTAGCCAATGACTTGCTCCGTATCAGTGAGGTCGCATTATAGAGACTTCGATCACATTGGCAAGCGTTAATTTTCAAAAATATCAAAAAAAATGCGCCTTAGTACAGACAGTAACCAAATTTTAAAGATGCGATTTAAAAGGCATCATTAATCTTCTTTTCTATACTTGTAAACTTGCATTAATGAATGGCCTATTTATAACAAAAAGATAAACACGCTGTATAAATAGAACAAAAATGTCAAAATATTCACTAAATAAGAACAAAAACACATAAATAGCAGCAATGCTTTGTTAAAAAAACTTAAATTCACACAACAATAAAAACAGTAAAAACAATTGGTAATAAAAAGGTAACTTATAAATACTAATTATTCATATCTTATTGGTATGATAAATTCCCTCATGTCATATAATGGTGACATGCGTCACAAACAAAGCTAGTCCTTATGTTAGGATTCAGCCCTTTCATTAATTGGCATTTCATTTGCCTCTTTAATTATAATTGAAAGTTATACAGGATTTTCTATGACAAACCAGAATCGCATCCTTCTGACGTGGATAAGCTTCTTATCCTATGCCCTAACTGGATCTCTGATTATCGTCACCGGTATCGTTATGGGAGATATTGCCAAGTATTTTGATTTACCAATATCAAGCATGAGCAATACGTTCACTTTCCTTAATACCGGTATTTTAATCTCTATCTTCCTTAATGTTTGGTTGATGGAAATTGTTCCCCTCAAACGCCAGCTCATTTTTGGTTTCATTCTCATGCTATTAGCAATTCTTGGCCTTATGTTTGGTCATAATATTGCTATTTTCTCTGGCTGTATGTTTGTTTTAGGTGTTGTGAGTGGTATTACCATGTCAATTGGTACTTATTTAATCACTCATATTTATGATGGCAAGGAACGAGGTTCACGCTTACTATTTACTGATTCATTTTTCAGTATGGCGGGTATGATTTTTCCTATCATTTCTGCAGCAGTATTAGCACATCACATGCAATGGTATTGGGTATACGCTGCAATTGGTGTTATCTACCTTGCTATTTTCATCTTAACCTTGATGTCTACCTTCCCTGTATTAGGAAAAGATGCGCCTCAAGAAGCGGCAACGAATGAACCAAAAGAAAAATGGGGATTGGGTGTTCTATTCTTAGCGATTGCAGCTTTATGTTACATCTTAGGGCAACTTGGCTTTATTTCTTGGATCCCTGAATACGCAACTAAAAGATTAGGCTTATCTATTAGTAGTGCAAGCCAATTGGTAAGTTACTTCTGGGGTGCTTATATGATTGGTATGTGGATTTTCAGTGTCTTGCTAAAGAAATTCGACCTTCATTATTTTGTGGTTGTTTTATCAGGCTTGGCAACAGTACTAATGTATCTATTTAATAAAGATACTGATCCACATAATCTTATCTACATTATTTCAGCGCTTGGCTTTATCAGTAGTGCTATTTATACCACTATTATTACCTTAGGCTCACAGCAAACTAAAGTATCCTCACCAAAATTAGTTAACTTTATTCTGCTATGCGGCACGATTGGTACAATGTTAACTTTCGTTGTAACGAGCCCTATCGTTAAAAACTATGGCACACATGCTGCTTTAGTTACCGCGAATGCTCTTTATGCTGCTGTGTTTGTTATGTGTGTATTAGTTGGTTTTGTTACCAAACACCGTATCAATAGTCACGATGGTCACTAATAAAAAATAGCATAATAAAAAAGCCTCATCTTTGAGGCTTTTTTTATAATCAAATAAAAGCAGCGATAAGGCTGCTTTTATTCATTCATTAATTATTGTTATTAGGACGCATTGATGGGAATAAAATCACATCACGAATAGTATGTGCGTTAGTAAATAACATCACTAAGCGATCAATACCAATCCCTTCACCTGCTGTTGGCGGTAAACCAAACTCTAGTGCTCGAATATAATCTTCGTCATACTGCATTGCTTCGTCATCGCCAGCGTCTTTAGCGTCCATCTGTGCTTTAAAACGAGCATCTTGGTCTTCTGCATCATTAAGCTCAGAGAAGCCATTCGCAACTTCACGACCACCAACAAAAAACTCAAACCGATCAGTTAAGAATGAATCTTCATTACTGCGACGTGCTAATGGAGAAATGTCAGCAGGGTAGCCAGTAATAAAGGTCGGTTGAATTAGCTGAGGTTCAGCCGTTTCACCAAAGATTTCCTCTAATAACTGACCGCAAGTCCAGAATGTTTCAACCGTTAAGCCAACTTCACGAGCAATATCTGCCATTAATTCACGATTTTTAACATCATCATAAGTTAACGCTTGAATACGTGCATTGTCTTTAGTGTAGTACTGAATTGCCGCTAGCATTGTCATACGAGTATAAGGACCATTAAACTCAATAACATGTTCACCATAAGGTAATGCGGTATTACCACAAAGATCTTTAGCAATTGAACTTAATAAGCTTTCTGTAAAATCAATCAAATCATTGTAATCAGAATACGCCATGTAGAATTCCATCATGGTAAATTCTGGATTATGGCGTGGTGATAAACCTTCATTACGGAAGTTACGGTTAATTTCAAACACACGCTCAAAACCACCAACAACTAAACGCTTTAAGTAAAGCTCAGGCGCGATACGAAGGTACATATCAATATCTAACGCATTATGGTGCGTCACAAAAGGTCGAGCAGATGCACCGCCAGCAATCGGGTGCATCATTGGTGTTTCAACTTCCATAAATTGTTGTTTGATCATGAATTGACGAATCGCAGCAACCACTTTTGAACGCATAATCATGGTATTGCGTGATTCTTCATTAATGATCAAATCAACATAACGTTGACGGTAACGTTGTTCTTGATCTGTTAGGCCATGGTATTTTTCAGGTAATGGACGCAATGCTTTAGTTTGTAATTCATACTGATCCATATTGACATAGAGTTCACCACGATCTGAACGGTGTAACTGGCCTTTCACACCAATAATGTCGCCAATATCTAACCCATGATATTGTTCTTTTAATTGTTCTTGAACTTGCTTATCTGCATAAACTTGAATTCGACCAGAGACATCTTGTAATACAAGGAATGGACCACGTTTAGCCATAATACGACCAGCGACAGCTGTTGTATAAGTAGTATTAATTAAATCTTCCTTCGATTTATTCTCGTATTCGCTAATTAATTCATTGGCTAATTTCAATCGACGAAAAGTATTAGGGTGACCATTAGCTTTGCTTGATTTACGAATATGATCAAGTTTTGCTCGACGTTCTGCAATGAGCCTGTTTTCATCAACTTCAATATCTAACATAATATGCCTTCGTCTATTAATCGTTTTATAAAATGTATGTAATCGAATATTTATTTAAAAAAAATATATTTATAATCCAATTACGGGCTTTCTTTAAAATAAATAATCACAAAATAAAAAACGTGATGAACATCACAAAATACTGTAAATTGGTTAATTATTTTATTTTCTCAATTAAAAATGAAATATGAAATTACCATTAACGCTAGAATAATAAATACCATCTATATATAAAAGCAAATAATATAGAATTAATTTCATCACAATAATTAACAGAATTAAAACAAAATGGCTTGGGTAAATTATAAAATTAATAACTGGTTATTAATCACAACAGAAAACTGTTTATATAAATCAGGGAAAAATTATATTCTCGAACCTAGAATAACTAAATTATTAGCATTTTTAGCTCAACATCAAGGTATTGTATTTACACGAGATGAATTAATTGAAAATGTTTGGGATGGTGCAGTTGTTAGTGAGCAAGTAGTAACACAATCTATTTTTGAATTACGCAAAACACTAAAAAAAATGGATGAAGATCATTGGATTATTACTATACCTAAACGAGGTTATAAACTTGATATCGACGTACAACAAATATATGTCGATCCTAATACGGGTTTTAAACTAGAAGAGTTTCACTCGTCACACGAGCATACAAATGATACTTTAATACATGCTTCGTTCCCTGCGGGCCCTATGACTCGTGCTTTTAACGAAACATCAAAAGAAACTCCGTCGGTTACAGTCAATAACTCAAATACGATCAAGTGGAATCATTGGTTTTTTGATTTCTGCATTTTAACTATGCTATTGATAACTATACTATTCATAAGCTGGAGCAATGAAAAGGTTGTTCTTCCTATCTCGGTATTAAACCCACGCTTAATTCACATTGAATCACCACCACAATCTGCAGATAATCAACTTTCTTCAATCGCTAATATAATAAAAGATTCGTTGTTTACATCTACAAATTATATCAGTAGTTTTAGCACTCAACCTAATGCGGGAAAAACACTCTCTTTATATGTAAATCAGCAACACCAACTGCATATTGAATTATTTAATAATATTTCACAAACAATTATGTTACAAAAAAACATTCATATCGATCGTAATAATGCTTACACCGTAATTAATGGTCTACTTAATGAATTAATACAATCTCTAAATTATAATCACAAAAGTATTAACAACAACCTCAGTTTTACGAATACGAATACATTATATAACTATCTAGAATTACCGAGTGCCATCAATAATGACGGCAATGCTAATATGCATTACATTGATAGCATAAATAAACTCATTAAATCGAATCCTTATAATAGTTATTTATTAGCAAAGAGATATATTGCTTATTCAATTATGCTTACTATTAATAATAAAGAAACATCTATGCCTATATTAATGAATTATGGCAAAGCATTAGAAAAAAGCATTACCAATAACCCACTATTTCTTTCTAGCGAAATATATAACGCATTAGCACTTCATAATCTTTATCAAGGTGATTTAGTTGAATCTGAACATTATTTATCACTTGCTGCATTACAATCTAAACAAAATACAGCATTAGGTTATATTTTATTAGGAAAAATAAGTCAGCTTACCCATAGAACAAAACAAGCTGATGAATTCTATAGTATGGCTATGTATTTAGATCCTTCAAAAGAAACACTACAACTCTGTGAAAAATTGGTTTTCATATCACAAATACACACATCTAAATCCACGCCTCGGCATTAAAATATAAAACGATGAAATGAACCTTTTTTGTATGTTCTATTTTTTATAACTACGGTGATTTTTAATCAAATACATCTCCTCACTATTTATATATTTCCACTCGTTTTTACTATTGGTCTGAATAATGACGTTACATAAACGATTTAATTAGTGATAACTCAACCATTATATGAATTATGAAACGATCATTATTTAATTGATAAATAAATTATTTTTTCACATACCATTTAAGCTATTGATTATTAAGGCATCAAAAATAAAATAAATTAAAAAAAAACAAAATTATTATTTTTCAATCTTTGAGTAGAAGGTTATTTAATTAACTTTCCTATCTGCTGTAGATTAAATCGAAGTTATTCGACATTGATGATAACTAAAGCAAAACATAGTCATTATCACTGTCGTTAAATATGTTTAACCACATGAAATATTATTATATTTTTTGGAGATTGTTGCATGTCATCCGATACGTCAAAAAAAATAGGCTTAGTTGCCTGTACTGGTGTTGTAGCTGGTAACATGATGGGTAGTGGTATTGCTCTATTGCCCTCGACATTGGCAAAAGTAGGTTCTATATCTATTTATAGCTGGATTATTTGTTTAATTGGCGCGTTATCATTAGCTTTTGTTTACGCTCGCTTAGCAACCAATAACCCACAAGAAGGCGGCCCAATCGCATACGCTGGTGAAGTTTCTCCTGCTTTTGGTTTCCAAACAGGTGTACTTTACTACCACGCAAACTGGATTGGTAACCTTGCAATTGCAATTACTGGGGTGTCATACCTTTCTGTGTTCTTCCCAATTTTGAATAACACTATTCCAGCGGCGATTGCTACTATTGCTTCAGTATGGATATTTACCATTATAAACTTGCTTGGTGGTTCTTGGGTAAGTCGCTTATGTACTCTAGGTTTAGTCTTAATACTAGTACCGATTGTGGGTACTGCGGTTGTTGGTTGGGGGCATTTTGATGCGACAACTTACATGCAAAACTGGAATACATCACACAGCTCAAATTCACACGCAATTGTAAGTGCAGTATTAATTACTTTATGGTCATTTGTAGGTGTTGAATCGGCTGCCGTCTCATCTGGTATGGTGAAAAATCCGAAAAAAACCGTTCCACTAGCAACCTTACTCGGTACGATTATTGCCGGTGTTATCTATATCCTATCAACCCAAGTTATTGCTGGTATGTTCCCAGCGTCTGAAGTTGCCGCTTCTGGTGCACCATTTGCACTAGCGACAACAGCAATCTTCGGAGCTTGGACTGCGCCATTTGTTGCAGCATTTACCGCTTTAGCGTGCTTTACATCTCTAGGTTCTTGGATGATGTTAGTCGGCGAGGCAGGCAAACGTGCAGCTCGTGACGGTAACTTCCCCGCTGTTTTTGGTGAAACAGACAAAAATGGTGTTGCGAAAAAAGGCTTAGTGCTTGCTTCTATCATGATGACTATCCTTATGATTGCTATCACGCTATTTAGCTCAAGTGACAGTCATGCATCTAACCTATTTGATATTTTAACCTCAGATGCAGTGTTACTAACTATGCTGCCTTACTTCTACTCTGCGGTTAACTTAATTCGTTACGAAGGTATGACAACGCGCAATGTGTTTGTAATGTTATTTGCAGGTGTTGCATGTATCTTCTGTTTCATCGCCCTTATCGGTGCTGATCCATCTGCATTAGCTGCAACTTTCGTTGTTTCACTTGCTATCTTCATGTTCTACGCTCGTAAACTTGGTTTCCGCCAACACTTACAATTAGAACAACAAGAGCAAGCAAACAAAGTCGCACAATCACACTAAATATAAATCCTCTTAAATATTATCAAGGCGCACGATTACACCTCCCAAATTGGAGTGGTGCGCCTTTGTTTACCTTGGAGATATTCAACAATGAATACCATTGCAATATTAAATAATTTAGGCGTATTTTTCAAAAAATACCCAGTACAAGAATTAGAACAAGCATTAGCAACTCGTGGTTATAAAGTTGTCTATCCAGTTGATGACAAAGATTTAATTAAACTACTTGAAATGAACCCTCGTATCAGTGGTGTTATTTTTGACTGGGATACATATTCATTAGATTTATGCCAACAAATTAACCAAATTAACGAAAAACTACCGTTATATGCATTTGCTAATGAGCATTCGACTTTAGATATTAATTTAGCGGATCTTCGCTTAAATATTTACTTCTTTGAATATTGCCTTGGTAGTGCTTCTGATATTGCACATAAAATTGAGCAAGCAACTGAAGACTACAAAGACAGTATTCTACCGCCACTAACAAAAGCATTATTTAACTACGTTGATGAAGCTAAATATACTTTCTGTACACCTGGTCACATGTCAGGTACGGCATTCAACAAGAGCCCTGTCGGCAGTATCTTCTACGATTTTTATGGTGCGAATACCTTCAAGGCTGATATTTCAATTTCAATGCCAGAACTCGGTTCACTATTAGATCACTCAGGTCCACACAAAGAAGCTGAAGAGTACATTGCGCGTACGTTTAACGCTGATCGTTCTTACATTGTGACTAACGGTACATCAACTGCCAACAAAATTGTGGGTATGTTCTCAGCACCGGCTGGTAGCACAGTATTGATTGACCGTAACTGTCATAAATCATTAACTCATATGATGATGATGACCGATGTTGTGCCAATTTATTTCCGCCCAACACGTAATGCTTACGGTATTTTAGGTGGCATTCCTAAGAGTGAATTTAGCCGCGAAGTGATTGCAGAGAAAGTAGCTAACACACCAGGCGCAACTAAACCTGGCTATGCGGTTATTACTAACTCAACTTATGACGGTTTGTTCTATAACACCCAATTTATCAAAGAATCATTGGATACTAAGTTCATTCACTTTGATAGTGCTTGGGTACCTTACACTAACTTTAACCCTATTTACGAAGGTAAGTGTGGTATGAGTGGTGAAGCAATGCCGGGTAAAGTGTTCTATGAAACACAATCAACTCATAAATTATTGGCAGCATTCTCACAAGCATCAATGATCCATGTGAAAGGTCAATTGGAAGAAGAATCTTTCAACGAAGCCTTTATGATGCATACTTCAACCTCACCACAATACGGTATTGTGGCGTCAGCTGAAATTTCTGCAGCAATGATGCACGGCAACGCAGGTCGTCGTTTAATTCAAGATTCAATCGATCGCGCTATTCGTTTCCGTAAAGAAATCAAAAAATTACGTTCAGAATGTGACGGTTGGTTCTTTGATGTATGGCAACCAGAAAACATCGATACCACTGAATGTTGGAACCTAAAACCAAATGAGAAATGGCATGGTTTCAAAAATATCGATGAAGATCATATGTTCCTTGATCCAATCAAGATCACACTGCTAACACCAGGAATGAACGAAGACGGCGAACTTGATGCTTCAGGTATTCCTGCATCACTTGTTGCTAAATTCCTTGATCAACATGGTATCGTCGTAGAAAAAACAGGTCCATATAGCCTATTATTCTTGTTCTCTATCGGTATCGATAAGCCAAAAGCAATGCAGCTACTACGTGCTCTAACTGAGTTTAAACGTGGTTATGATCGTAATATGACCATTAAGTCATTCTTACCAGCATTATTTAAAGAAGATCCTCAATTCTACACCAATATGCGTGTGCAAGATCTTGCTCAAGGTATTCACGACTTAACCGTTAAATACCAATTACCAGATCTAATGTACAAAGCGTTTGATGTGTTACCAGAAATGAAGATGACACCACATGATGCATGGCAACAAGAGCTACGCGGCGAAGTGCGTGAGATCCCATTAGCTGAAATGGTTAATGAAATCAGTGCCAATATGATCTTGCCTTACCCTCCAGGTGTACCTGTAGTGCTTCCTGGTGAAATGGTAACAGAGCAATCTCGCCCAGTATTAGATTTCCTTGAGATGCTATGTGAAATTGGTAATCACTTCCCAGGCTTTGAAACAGACATTCACGGTGTTTACAACGTTGATGGTGTATACAAAGTGAAAGTGATCAAACAGTAATATCGACTCTCGATACAACGACGATTAGGGCATGCTTTGAGCATGCCTTTTTTTTAATTATTTTGTTATCACTCTAACAAAAATGCATTCTAAAAAGGTATAAAGTGTCATATCACTGATTTTAAAGCAGAACATTGAAATGTTTAAAAAACATCTGTTAGCCTTAGCATGCATCTGTATTAGCCCTGCTGCTATTGCTAGCCCTTCGGTACCACAGTCATCAAACACTATCAGCTATAACTTGTTTCTCATTCCTAGTCATGCCGTTGATAAAACCGTATCCACCATCAGTAACCAACTTAAACAACAGCAATTGTCATCACTTTATAGCCAAGGCTTTCTGCCACATATCACCCTTTATTTAACTGAATATCCAGCTAAAAATCTCAACTTACTCAAACAACAAGCACAGCAACTGGCAAACCAATGGCACAGTTTTGATTTAACGCTAGATCACATTCAGCGTACTAAAGGAAATTGGTTAATGCTTGATGTTAACAATACACCTGAGTTACAACGATTAGCCGATACCGCAGCAATAATGGTGGCCCCACTTCGAACCATGGATCCAAAAATTCCGACATGGGTAAGCCACTATCCTGAAAAATTAGCTGCATTTCAGCGCTATGGCAGTCCCAATGTATTCATGAATTTTGAACCTCATATAACCTTGTTACCTCAAACTGATCCGCAAAAACTGACTCAATTTATGGCAAATTATGGTGCTCAGTTTCAACCTATGCATTTTAAAGCACTCGGTATTGGCATCGCCGCCGTTAATAGTAATGGTCAAGCAAAAGCAGAGATTGCAAGTTACTCGTTTCCTAAATAGCAGCCACAAAAAAAGCTTCAATCAACGATTGAAGCTTTTTTAAATGACAATATTAAAGACAAACAAAGGTAGTGATTACTCACATTCTTCTTCGTTAATATCCATTAATCGAGCTCGGCGTAATTCAGCCTCTGCCATCACTGCATTGATTTCAGCCATTAAGCCATCAATATCAGCATCAACCTCGCTTTCAATATACACACCCGTTAATTCTGTCTCTGGGGTTAATGTACCCGCTTGAAATAATGCCCACATTTCTTTGCCGTATTGAGTTTCAAGTACTTCTGGCGCATAACGACCATAATAATGGGCCATGTTATTAACATCACGCTCAAACATCCATTTAGCATTATTATTTGCAGAAGCATCTACCGCTTGGGGTAAATCAATAATTACAGGGCCTTGACCATCCACCAGCACATTAAATTCAGATAAGTCGCCATGAATAAGGCCGATACATAACATACGCTTGATATACTCTATCATTAGCGCATGATCTCGTAAGGCTTGATCTTTGGTTAACGTAATATCATTTAAACGTGGAGCGACAGCGCCATCAGCATCTGTAATCAGCTCCATCAATAACACCCCGTCAAAACAACCATAAGGGATTGGCGCACGTACATCGGCTTTTAGCAACAATGACAGTGCATCAACTTCAGCCTGCTGCCACACTTTTTCTTGCTCATCTCGCCCAAATTTAGAACCTTTTTCCATTGCGCGAGCACGACGACTATTGCGCACTTTACGCCCTTCACGGTAAGTCACCGCTTTTTTAAAGCTACGCTGGTCAATTTCTTTATAGACTTTAGCACAACAAATTTTACCACCACTGCGAACAACATACACAGAGGCTTCTTTACCGCTCATCAGTTGAGATAAAACGTCATCAATAAGACCATCTTCAACGAGGGGTTGTAATCGTGGAGGAATCTTCATTACACCTACATTTACCAGTAACTAGGAATATACCTGTTTATAATATCGCATTATCGCTAGCTGAAATTTTTTAACAAGTATTGATGAGTGGTTATTTAGTAACTAACCCATTAACCATAAAGACCAGTACAGAAATATTCGCACTAAAAAATAGAATATTAAACTTAAAAAACAATAAGATAAAACATTAAAAATACTTTATCAACAACCACTATGGTCAACGTTTTAAATATAATCAATAAATAAAGATAATCAGTAAAGGAATAACAAGGGGACTTAAACCCGCTTTCCTTTGATTGATGACAAGGTGAAAAGCGAACTTAAGAAAGTTGGAATAATGATGAGGCAAAAAAAAAGCCTCAATCTTACGATTAAGGCTTTTCTCTGAAATTTGGTGCCCGAGGTCGGACTTGAACCGACACTCCCGAAGGAAACGGATTTTGAATCCGTCGTGTATACCAATTTCACCACTCGGGCTTATGGCGGCTATTATACGTATATCGTATTGATGTGCAAGCGTTAATCCATACAATTTACCACATCAAATATTAAGCGTTGTTTTTTTAATCTTAAATGATTTTATTGATGATAATCAAACCACTACATAATAAAAGTCATGAACATATTTTGTAGCAATTTTGTGCGTTCATTCGTATTTAATTTACTGTTACACTGCCGATCAGAAGGATTTGCTTAGCCATTATGGATACTGGAACCGTCATGCAGAAAAAGAAACCGCAACACACTTCCGTTTCACACCAATACCCGAGCTTATTGCGTCGCCTCGGCGCTTGGCTCTACGATACGCTTATTGTCTCGGCTATTTTAATCATTGCAGGTGCAGTTGCGATGGCGATTGTTGCCGCTTTACTTGCTATTGGTATTCTCTCTTTAGGCGATTACCAAGATGCCAGCGACTATTTGATGTCAAATCCTACAGCAAGCATGTTATATAGCGCTTACCTTGCTATCGTTATTATTGGTTTTTATAGCTATTTTTGGACTCAGGCAGGACAAACATTAGGAATGCGAGCATGGAAACTAAAACTTCAAAATGAAGATGGCTCACCCATTAAAATCACACAAGCCCTTATTCGCATTGCAACTTCAGCATTTGGTTTAGGTAACTTACTGGCGTTTAATAATACGCGCCGTTCAATGCAAGATATCATGGCCGAATGCGAAATGGTCGTAACAGAAAAAGTACATTAAAATATAATAGCCGCGACATAAGACCTCATAAAAAAGGAGCCTCTCGGCTCCTTTTTTAATCGCTATAATTTACGTTGCAGCAAATAAATAGTGATGGCTAAAAACACCAGACTAGGCGCGAGAGCCCCAACGACCGGAGGTAAATTATAGACTAAGCTCATCGGTCCAAACACTTCATTGGAAATATAAAATGCAAATCCAAAGATAACCCCAGATAACACCCGAGCCCCCATCGTCACCGAACGTAATGGCCCAAAGACAAATGACAATGCTAATAGCATCATTACCGCAATGGATACAGGTTGCAGTGCTTTTCGCCAAAATGCGAGTTCATAACGCATTGCATCTTGCTTAGATTCTTTCAGATAACCGACATAATCATATAATCCAGACAGTGATAACTCTTCTGGTTTCACTGTAACAACCGCTAACTTATCTGGCGTTAGTGTGGTTTGCCATTTCTTAGTGTCGTAATGAGTATTGGTAATCTGTGCCTTATTGGTCATATCCGTCATAGTGACATCATGCATTGTCCAACCAAGCTTAACGTCATAAGTTGCTGTTTTAGCCGATACCACATCAAGTAATTTATCTTGGCTATTAAATTGCCAAATATTAACCACATCAATTTGGTTTTTATCATGTACGCGGCCGAGATAAATAAAGTCGTTATCATCTTTTGCCCACACACCACTTTGAACCGATAGCATACTGCCGCCACTGATCCATAACGCGCGCAGCTCACGGGCTGATTTTTGTGCTTGAGGTGCGCCCCATTGCCCCAGTAACGTCACAATGATCATTAATGGCACAGCGGTTTTCAGAGTAGATAATCCAATATCTAACTTAGAAAAACCCGCCGCTTGCATCACCACCAGCTCAGAGCTTGAAGCTAACATGCCTAAACCAATCAACGCGCCAAGTAATACTGCCATTGGGAAAAATGTCACAATATCTTGTGGCATGGATAACAACACAAAATACAAAGCTTTCAGTAGGTCATAACTGCCTTGACCGACTTTACGTAACTGCTCAACATATTTAATGATGGCAGATAATCCTACCAACGTTGATAACGTTAATGCTGATGTTGCGATAATAGTTCGGCCAATATACCAGTCGAGAATTTTAAACATTAACCACGTCTCCGTAATTTATCTTTGAGGCGTCGAATCGGTAAACTATCCCAGCTATTTAAAGCGATTGCGATCAATAACGTGCCAATATTAATCGGCCACATTCCCATCCACCCAGGAATAAAACCATCTTCAATCGCAGATTTTGCGGATGATATTGCTAGGAAATACGCTAAATAAATTAATACTGCTGGCGCTAATTTAGCAAATCGTCCTTGACGAGGGTTAACCGCAGATAACGGCACCACAATCATGACTAATAATGGAATACATAAAATTAACGATAATCGCCATTGCAATTCAGCGGTTGCCGCTAAGCTTGGATCTTTTAATAATTCAGCCGTTGTTTTCGCTTCCCAATCACGAGAGCCTTGTTTTACTTTACGTTGACCAATTAACGCTTGGTAATTATCAAACTGTGTAATGGCATAATTCAATTTAGTGGGTACACCTTCATAACGGGTACCTTGCTGTAAGTCTAACATTTGACGACCGTCAGCTTGTTCGGTAACAAAACCACGATCAGCCACCATCACACTCGGTTGTAATGAATCTTGCGCTTTTAATTGAGCAATAAACACTTTATGTAATTTGGAACCTTTGTCCGTAATATCATTAACAAATACCACCCCTGAGCCATTAGGTGCCATTTGGAATGTTCCTTTGACCAGCATATTTAAACCCGGATCAGCCTTAGCTTGATCGGTAATCTGTTCAATTTTATTTTGAGCCCACGGCGCAACCCATAATGCATTGGCGGTTGCTATCGAGCCCGTAATTAAAGCTAATGCTAATGCGGCACGAATAAGAAATTTATTCCCCATGCCAGTAGCACTCATTACCGTAATTTCACTTTCAGCGTATAAACGACCAAAAGTTAGCAAAATACCAATATATAAACTCAGCGGTAACATCAGCAATGCCATTGCTGGAATAGAAAGCCCCATTAAAGTCACAATGAGATCACTCGGAATCGAACCATCCGTCGCTTGTGCTAAAATGCGAATGAACTTTTGGCTAATAAAGACAAGAAAAAGCACAAAAAGTACTGCTAATTGGCTTTTTACTGTCTCTCTCGTCAAATACCTAACAATAATCACGCGTTATATTCCCATAGAAAACTTGTTTTTTTGATGTAATCACTATAGTTTTTGGTTAAATTAGTTATTTTTTTATCTTTCGGCTGAATGTAAGTCTGCGCTTTAAGCCTATACCGAAATCTCGGCAGAGCAAGCAAGTGTGGTATTATCTAACATTTAGCGTTAATTGTCTTTATAGGATGTTAGGAGTACGCATGGAGTTCAGTGTCAAAAGCGGTAGCCCCGAAAAACAGCGCAGTGCGTGTATTGTCGTGGGCGTATTTGAACCACGTCGCCTCTCTCCAATCGCGGAACAGCTAGACAAAATTAGTGATGGCTACATTAGCTCATTATTACGTCGTGGTGACCTTGAAGGAAAACCAGGACAGATGTTGTTATTACATCATGTTCCTAACGTATTGTCAGAACGAGTACTACTTGTTGGTTGTGGTAAAGAGCGAGAGCTTGATGAACGCCAATACAAACAAATCATCAAAAAAACCATCAGTACGCTCAATGAAACCGGTTCAATGGAAGCGGTATGTTTCCTAACCGAGTTACATGTTAAAGGTCGCGATACCTACTGGAAAGTACGTCAAGCAGTAGAAACAACCAAAGATAGCCTTTATACCTTTAACCAGTTTAAAAGTAACAAGCCAGAGACGCGCCGTCCACTACGCAAGTTAGTTTTTAATGTACCCACTCGCCGTGAGCTTTCTTTGGGCGAACGTGCGATTGCGCATGGTCTTGCTATTTCTTCAGGCGTTAAAGCCAGTAAAGACCTTGGCAATATGCCACCTAACGTTGCCAATCCTGCTTATTTAGCCTCACAGGCACGTCGTTTAGCGGATGATTTTGAAACCGTTAGTACTAAAATCATTGGCGAACAAGAAATGGCAACCTTAGGTATGACATCATACCTTGCTGTTGGCCAAGGTTCTAAAAACGAAGCCATGATGTCAGTGATTGAATACAAAGGCCATCCTGATCCTGAAACCAAACCCATTGTTCTTGTGGGTAAAGGTTTAACGTTTGATTCAGGCGGTATTTCTATCAAGCCTGGCGCACAAATGGATGAGATGAAGTACGACATGTGTGGTGCTGCCTCTGTATTTGGTACCATGAAAGCGTTAGCAAAACTGAACCTACCGATTAATGTTGTCGGTATACTGGCTGGTTGTGAAAATATGCCTGGTGGCGGTGCTTACCGTCCTGGTGATATTTTAACCACCATGTCAGGTCAAACGGTTGAAGTGTTAAATACCGATGCCGAAGGCCGTTTAGTGTTATGTGATGCATTAACCTACGTTGAGCGTTTTGAGCCTGAATGTGTGGTTGATGTAGCCACATTAACTGGCGCATGTGTAGTGGCGCTTGGTCATCATATTAGTGGCTTAATGGGCAACCATAATCCATTAGCACATGAACTTATTAATGCGTCAGAACAAGCGGGTGATCGTGCTTGGCGTCTACCGATGAGTGATGAGTACCAAGAGCAAATTGCTAGCCCATTTGCTGATATGGCGAACTTAGGTACACCAGGAGCGGGCTCTATCACTGCTGGTTGTTTCTTGTCGCGTTTTACCAAGAAATACAACTGGGCTCACCTTGATATTGCAGGTACGGCTTGGAAAGGTGGCGCGGCGAAAGGCTCAACCGGACGTCCAGTCCCATTGCTGGTCCAATTCCTACTCAATCGAGCAGGCCAAGAGATTGTCGAATAAGACACTCAGAAAAGGGCCTTTGGCCCTTTTCTTTTAGGACATTAATTTATGACTCATGCTACGTTTTATATATTAGATGATAAGCAAGATGACACTGATCGTAATTTTCAGTGGCATTTTGCTTGTCGTTGCGCAGCCATGAGTTACCGTCAAGGGTTACGAGTTTACTTACTTGCAGCAGACAAACAACAAGCAGAACAAATAGATGAATATCTATGGCAACAAGATCCCGACAACTTTATCCCTCACAATTTACTTGGAGAAGGACCAAGAGGAGGATCACCGGTTGAAATTGGTTGGCCTGGTTTACGCTATAGCGGACACCGCGCAGTATTAATTAATTTAGCCGAAATTGTCGCAAATTTTGCGGTTAGCTTTGCACAAGTGGTAGACTTTGTCCCTTGCGACGAAACGCTCAAACAGCAGGCGCGCGAGCGTTACAAGGCTTATCGCCTTGCTGGCATTCAAATTACGACTGCCAATGCTGTTATTGAGACGCCTTAATTCCACATAGAATAGAATCCTTCTAAGAGCGCTATGGAAAAGACATACAACCCACAATCAATTGAACAAGCGCTTTATCAGCGCTGGGAAGAGGCTGGCTACTTTAAGCCTCATGGTGATACATCTAAAGATGCTTACAGCATTATGATCCCGCCACCAAACGTCACAGGCAGCCTACACATGGGCCACGCGTTCCAGGATACCATTATGGATACCCTGATTCGTTGTGAGCGTATGAAAGGTAAAAATACCCTATGGCAGGTTGGTACAGACCACGCAGGTATTGCTACCCAAATGGTTGTGGAGCGTAAGATCGCTGCTGAAGAAGGCAAAACTAAACACGACTACGGCCGTGATGCTTTCATCGATAAGATCTGGGAATGGAAAAACGAATCTGGTGGCACTATCACCAAACAGCTTCGTCGCCTTGGCGCATCAGTAGACTGGGATCGTGAGCGCTTCACGATGGATGACGGTCTATCAAATGCAGTTCAAGAAGTTTTCGTTCGCCTTTACCAAGAAGATCTACTTTACCGTGGTAAGCGCCTAGTTAACTGGGATCCAAAACTACACACAGCAATCTCTGACATCGAAGTTGAAAACAAAGATGTTAAAGGCTACATGTGGCACTTCCGTTACCCACTTGCTGATGGCGTACAAACAGCAGACGGTAAAGACTACATTGTGGTTGCAACAACCCGTCCAGAAACCATGCTGGGTGATACAGGCGTTGCAGTAAACCCTGAAGATCCACGTTACAAAGATCTGATCGGCAAAGAAATCATTCTACCTATCATTGGCCGTCGCATCCCTATTTTAGGTGATGAACATGCGGACATGGATAAAGGTACAGGTTGTGTAAAAATCACCCCTGCACACGATTTCAATGACTACGAAGTAGGCAAGCGTCATAGCCTACCGATGATCAACATCCTAACTTTTAACGCTGACATTCGTGATGCGGCGGAAGTATTCACCACCAATGGTGAAGAAAGTGATGTTTACAGCACTGAAATCCCAGCTAAATACCAAGGTATGGAGCGTTTTGCAGCGCGTAAAGCTATCGTTGCTGAATTTGACGAGCTTGGTCTACTAGAAGAAATTAAAGATCATGATCTAACCATTCCTTATGGTGATCGTGGTGGCGTAGTTATCGAACCAATGCTAACCGCACAATGGTACGTTCGCGCAGCACCATTAGCTGAACCTGCTATTCAAGCTGTTGAAAACGGCGATATCCAATTTGTCCCTAAGCAGTACGAAAACATGTACTTCTCTTGGATGCGTGATATTCAAGATTGGTGTATTTCTCGTCAACTTTGGTGGGGTCACCGCATTCCAGCTTGGTACGATAACGACGGTAATGTTTACGTTGGCCGTAACGAAGATGAAGTACGTGAGAAACACAATCTAGCGCCAGTTGTGGTACTAAACCAAGACAACGACGTACTTGATACATGGTTCTCTTCAGCGCTATGGACATTTGGTACGCAAGGCTGGCCAGAAAATACCCCTGATCTTCAAACCTTCCACCCATCTGATGTGTTGGTAACCGGTTTTGACATCATCTTCTTCTGGGTTGCGCGTATGATCATGATGACCATGCACTTCTGTAAAGATGAAGACGGCAAAGCACAAGTACCATTTAAAACTGTTTACGTAACCGGTCTTATCCGTGACGAAAACGGCGATAAAATGTCTAAGTCTAAGGGTAACGTAATTGACCCTATCGACATGATCGATGGTATTGATCTTGAGTCTCTAGTAGAGAAGCGTTGTGGCAACATGATGCAACCTCAACTAGCCGCGAAGATCGAAAAAGCGACCCGTAAGACATTTGAAGCAGGTATTGAACCTTACGGTACCGATGCCCTACGTTTCACCCTTGCTGCAATGGCTTCGACTGGCCGTGACATCAACTGGGACATGAAGCGTCTTGAGGGTTACCGCAACTTCTGTAACAAGCTATGGAACGCAAGCCGTTACGTACTAATGAACACAGAAGATCAAGATTGTGGTTTCGCTACCGATAGCGTTCTTGAGTACTCAGTGGCTGACAAGTGGATTGAATCACAATTCCAACTAGCCGCGAAAGATTTTAATGCTCACATTGATAATTTCCGTTTAGATATGGCTGCCGGTGTACTTTATGAGTTCATCTGGAACCAATTCTGTGACTGGTACCTAGAGCTAACAAAACCGGTTCTATGGAAAGGCACTGAAGCACAACAACGTGCAACGCGCCATACGCTAATCACCGTACTTGAGAAGACATTACGTCTTGCGCATCCAGTATTACCTTACATCACTGAATCAATCTGGCAGAGCGTTAAGCCACTGGTTGACGGTGTTGAAGGTGAAACCATCATGAATCAGGCATTGCCTCAGTTTGATGAAGCGCAATTCAATCAAGCAGCAATTACTGACATTGAATTTGTTAAGGCATTTATCACAAGTATTCGTAACTTACGTGCAGAATACGATATCGCGCCAAGCAAACCACTATCAGTAATGCTAAAAGTTGCAGATGCTAACGATGCAACTCGTGTTGAAGCAAACCTAACAGTACTTAAATCTCTGGCTAAACTTGAAGAAGTTAAAGTATTGGCTGACGGTGAAGCAACACCTGCTTGTGCAACAGCACTTGTAGGTAAATCTGAGTTAATGATCCCAATGGCGGGTCTGATTGATAAAGATGCTGAACTGGCACGTTTAGATAAAGAAATTGCGAAAATGGCAGGCGAAATCAAACGTACTGCTGGCAAACTAAGTAACGAAGGTTTCGTTGCTAAAGCGCCTGAAATCGTAATTACTAAAGAACGTGAAAAACTAGCGGGTTATGAAGAAACACTGGTTAAACTTACCGAGCAAAAAGCAACTATTGCTGCGCTATAAGTAATCGTTAATCATATCAATAAAAACCGACGTTTCGACGTCGGTTTTTTTTATTCTACAATTTATGGCACTCAGACAAAGATAAAAAACATTCACCAACAATAGCTTTTAACTATTGGTGACATATAAAATACCAAATTTACCTATTGAACTAAGTTTGTAATACTCATTACATCAAATTAATGAGATTAACCTTATGAAGAAGACCCTTAGTTTTGCCATTATCCATTTTACCGTTGCTTTTAGTTTGGCATTTCTCTTAACGGGAAACTTTTTGATTGGTGGCTTAATCGCTTTAATCGAACCCATGGTCAATACCGTTGCTTTCTACTTCCATGAGAAAGTATGGCAAACCAAAAAGCTCATTCAAACTCAACATTCCTCACCAAGTAAAAAGACAATCAGTTTCGCTATATTGCATTTTAGTGTCGCTTTTACAGTGGTGTATTTACTAACCGGTGATTTACTGATTGGTGGCACAATGGCGATGATTGAACCCACAATTAACACATTGGCTTATTACCTTCACGAGCGAGTGTGGCAAAAAAAGCAACACCATCAAAATCCGCCTCAACAATTAATGTCGATGATGGTGTGTTTACACCATTAAGATAGCAAAAAACCCTGCTTGTTAAATGACATCACATCAATAACAAACAGGGTTTATTTACTTGTATTATTAGTTGCTAATACTATGACTTACGAATAAACAGGCGACTAATAACTTTGTTTAAGGTGATAAACCCGTAAACCTTGCACCACGTCATCATAACTTGCTGAGCCAATGTATTTAATTTGACGTTGGTGTTCTGGTACTAGCGTGAAACTTGAATCTTCAAATCGCCCTTCGCCTTCAAATTCCAAATGCACAAAGAAAGCGGGTTTACTGCTACTTAGCATCACCACTATCTCATTATTGTGCTCTGCAACTTCAAACCGTAAATCAGGACAAGCTAACTCACAATATTTAGGGCGCGCTGGAAACCACGTGTTTTCAATTAATTGCTGACCACTATGTAAATGTACATGGAAGAAACCATCTTGTTCATGGCCCTCTAAATCTTCATTTAGCCATTCCCATACGATCTTAGTTGAGTCAGCTTCTAAATATTGCGCAATTGGCTCACGATAAAGAATTTCCCCTTCCCAGCTTTGCCATACCACTTCGCCTTTTAACTCGGTATTTTTACGGCCATCATTAACGAGGTGTAATTTAAGCCCTTGTTGATCACGAGTAAACGTGGCGATTTGCGGCGCAAAGAAGCGCCGCGCATGGTAATGCAATTGTTTCCAACGGCCGCTGTATTCTAATGATGACCATGAGCTCACAGGCCAGCAATCATTTAATTGCCAAAACAACATTCCACGGTTAATCGGTTTTTGAGTACGCCAATACTCAGCCGCTGTTTTCACCGCCAATGCTTGTTGCACTTGCGATAAATACAGCATATTGACAAAACCATTTGGAAAACGAAAATAGCGGGTAAACATCTCGGTAATAACCGAATTACCATGACTGCTTTTCTGATGATTTTCAAAACTTGGCGAGCTTATATTCCAATCTTGTTCAGGTAAGAAACTCTTTACCGTTGGCAATGATGGCCAAGATTGAAATCCAAATTCAGAACAAAAACGTGGTGTAACTTGCAGGTAAGCATCAAATTCTTTACCGCTATCCCACACATCCCAACAGTGCATGTCACCCCGAAGAGGATCATGATGCCACGTATCGATAATGTCTAATTCACCGTTACATGGTGAACTCGCCCAAAAACGACGTGATGGATCTTCACGTTCAACCACCTCAGCTAAGGTACGATTGAGACGATCGTAATTAAGCAGATGCTTCTCACGATATTGACGCGATTCAGGATCACGATTAATCGCCCCTAGCACTTCATTATCACCGCACCACAACGCTAAACTTGGATGATCTTTTAAACGTCGAACTTGATATTCAACTTCTTGTTCAACTTCTGCAATAAAATCAGGGGTTGATGGGTACAGCGCATTAGCAAACATCAAATCTTGCCAAACAAGCAGCCCCAATTCATCACAGATATTATAAAAAATGTCTTTTTCATACATGCCACCGCCCCACACTCGCAGCATGTTCATGTTGGCCGCTGCGGCATCAGTTAATAAACTACGGTAACGCTGTTCACTCATTCGCGCAGGCATAGCATCCAGAGGGATCCAATTCGCACCACGGGCAGAAATAGGCACATCATTGACCATTACCACCATACTTTGGCCGTGATCATCATCTTCAGTGATTAATTCTAACTTGCGTAAACCAATTTGCTTGGTGATCGCAACACCATCAGCTTCAAGAGCCAATTTATACAACCGCTGTTTACCGTAACCCGCAGGCCACCAATGACGCGGATTATCAATGCGGAAAATAACACTGGCTTTGGTTGCTTCACGATCAAGCGTTAGACAAAAGGTTTGTCCATCAAAAGTAACCGACGCATTAGCCAGTCCTTTTTCAGAAACAACTTCATAATGTAAAGTAACCGCTAACTCACACTCTTGTTGATTCCATTTCTGTTTAGTTGCTAAATGACTAATGCGTACATGCTCAATAGGCTGTAGCACAATATCACCATAGACGCCCAAAACAGACAGACAAATACTCCAATCCCAACCACTATGAAACTGTGGTTTACGCAGCGTATTCATAAATGGAATTTGGTTATTACCCTTTGCCCACGGTACTGGGAACGGTAATTTATCTGCACGGCTTTTAGCTTCTAAATCCGCACGATGTAACACAATTTCAATGCGGTTAGTGCCAACTTGCAAACAGCTTAATACATCCACCTTATGGCGCATGAACATATTCGTAAAGTCAGCAACGGTATGACCATTAATGCGAATCTCAGCTACCGTATCAAGCTGATTTAATACCAAATCCATGGCATTACACGTCAGTTGTTCGGCAGTTAATTCAAAGTGGCGGCTGACAATCCAGTCGCACTCACCGACCCACTGAACTTTTTTTTCATTGGTTGCCCAATAAGGATCAGGGATCTCTTCGGCTGCATATAATGCCGAGTGAACATCGCCCGGCAAATCAATATGAAGGTCTTGAATTGCAGGACGTTGAATACACGCAAGCAACCATTGGCCATTAAGTGAGATTGTCATCAATCACTCCAATACTGAAGCTATTCAGTATGATTTAAATTTGTGAGGCTAAACGGAAAGATTTACACGCGTCGTGATTACAGACAGTGATCACGGGTAAATTTCTATTATATCGTAAATATCAAACGTTGATATCACAGCCAAAAAGTAGAAAAAGCCAGCAAAATGCCGGCTTTTTAAAATAGAGTGGTGTTATGACGATTTATTCTTCGTCTTCGCTCTCTTCATCATCATCTTCGTCAGATTCGAAGTAAGTACCCCAACCGTCATAATCGATGCTGTGCTTGTCAGCCAATATAATTAACTTTTCAGCTTGCTCATCAATAAGCTCAGCGTTGAGTGCTGATTCCATTACGGCATCAAAACATACAACCTTGCCGCCGCCATCTTCAGGATCAAGTTCTAGTTCTTCAGCTTCTAAAACATTAAAACCAAGTTTAAATGCTTCAACTGCCGCAGCTTCTAGTTCTTCAAATGTGTCTGCAGAGAAATGGTGCTCAATGGTGTAAAGCGCCTCTGGCTCACTGCCATCTTCAAGTAATGCGGCAATAATTTCGCGCGTTTCTTCTTTTTGCTCTGCAATCAATTCTGCGTAAGACATGGTATCACTCCACCTATGGAATAAATTTGCTGGCAAATATCGCATGGTTTGCACTCAATTACCATATGTTACGCATATGCCAAGCCTAAATTGATCTTAATCAACCGTTGGTGAATTAACATCAATGCTAAAAAAAACTGTCACAATGCATAATATTCCATGCGTATTCAGGTTATTATTGAGCAATAACCGTCGCGTAAGCCCTTCTATTGATCTTGTATCATCATTATTCGCATAGCCACCCATTTTTTTTACACTAATATCCTTCATTGAAAAATAATGCTCTCATGCTTTAATCTTAATGCGAAAAAATTGTGAACAATCGTTGAGTTAGTAACTATATTCCGCTTTAGAATCAGCGTATCCCAAGGCAAAATGAGACAGTTTATTAGCGACTTACCGCTGACATACTCAGCAATACCCGTTTTGATCATTTACGTTTATTGTTTGTTCCCTTATTTATCCATAAGTGCTTTTATCACTCATGCAGACAAACACACCTTATGGTTATCATTAACCAATGGTGCAGGAGATAACCATGACGACACACACAGAAATTAAACCAGAAAAGAAAAGCTTTTTTTCTCAATTAAAATTCCCATCGGCTTACACCATTTTATTTACGCTTATTGCTTTAGTTGCTGCGCTAACATGGGTTGTACCTGCTGGACAATATGATCGTGAAATGAATGCAGAACTCGGTAAAGAAGTTCCAATTACAGGCACTTATAAACCCGTAGAGAGCAATCCCCAAGGTGTTGTTGATGTATTACTGGCACCAATAGATGGTTTTTATAACCATGAATCTTATGAAGCCGCAGCCATTGATGTGTCATTGTTCATTTTAATTATTGGTGGTTTTTTAGGGTTGGTCACTAAAACAGGGGCCATTGATGCGGGTATTGAGCGTGTTACCGCTCGCCTGCATGGTAAAGAAGAATTAATGATCCCGATTCTGATGGGTCTGTTTGCCGCTGGCGGTACCATTTATGGCATGGCAGAAGAATCGTTACCTTTCTATACGCTATTAGTGCCGGTGATGATGGCGGCGCGCTTTGACCCCCTAGTTGCCGCAGCGACAGTATTACTTGGCGCAGGTATAGGAACACTAGGATCAACAATAAATCCTTTTGCTACCGTGATTGCATCTAATGCTGCTGGAATCCCCTTTACCGATGGCATTATATTACGCGTTATTATTCTAGCGGTGGGTTGGTTAATCTGTGTCGGTTATGTCATGCGCTATGCCAAAATGGTACGCGAAGATAAAACCAAATCGATTGTCTATGACCAATATGAACAAAATAAAGCCCATTTTTTAAGTAATCAATCTGACCAAATGCTTGAGTTCACCACCACCCGTAAAGTTATTCTGGCTATTTTTGGACTCTCTTTTGCGGTAATGATTTATGGTGTTGCTGTTGCTGGTTGGTGGATGCCACAAATATCAGCCATGTTCCTTGGCGCCTCTATTCTTATTGGTTTC
Source organism: Photobacterium iliopiscarium (assembly GCF_003026395.1). Classification (GTDB taxonomy): domain Bacteria; phylum Pseudomonadota; class Gammaproteobacteria; order Enterobacterales; family Vibrionaceae; genus Photobacterium; species Photobacterium iliopiscarium. The sequence goes on from NZ_PYOO01000011.1 coordinate 25,110, forward strand.
GTGTCACGAATGAGTGAGGAAGATTTTTCAACCAGCTTTATTGATGGCGCGCGTGACTTGCTTGGGGTCGCGTTAATTATCGGTATTGCGCGTGGTATTGTGGTGATCATGGATCGCGGTATGATCACCGATACCATCCTAAACTCAGCCGAACACATCGTGACCGGACTCTCGGCGGTGGTGTTTATTAATGTGATGTATATATTAGAAATATTACTGTCATTTTTGGTTCCTTCAACCTCCGGACTCGCGGTACTGACAATGCCGATCATGGCACCTCTGGCTGATTTTTCAGGAGTAGGACGGGAGCTGGTTGTCACTGCTTACCAATCAGCTTCTGGTGTAGTAAATCTAGTCACACCAACATCAGCAGTAGTAATGGGTGGGCTTGCAATTGCACGCGTCCCTTATGTTCGATGGTTAAAGTGGGTCGCACCATTATTAGGTATTATTATTGTGTTTACGATGGTGGTATTAAGTATTGGTGTAATCTTAGTGTAGATTTCTAATTTACTTATCAAATCGTTGTCTGTTATTAAAGCCGCCTTTGGGCGGTTTTTTATTGCTGATGATAAATGTAGCCCCCTTGTCATGACTATTTAATGTAGGTAATGGTTAATTATTTTAATTAACACTTATTTTTTAATCTGTTCACCCCTCTATTCTTCTATTCTTCTATTCTTCTATTCTTCCGCTTATTATATTCACTATCAATAATTACATATTTAAATTTAAAAAATAACATTTACCACGGTGGGAAAATAATGAATAAGCATCACAAAAAACACTTTAAAAATTTAATTTAAAAATAAAAATAGCAGACATTTAAAATAGATAATCACATTAGATGAATATTATTCAGCGGCATTCAAACTTATTTAAAACCATAAAATGCATAATATTTCACGACAGCACAAAATACCATTAAAAAACAACAAGATAAAACAACAACAAGTCTTAAAAAAACATCAAAACCACATAATAAACCAGGCTGAATTTTTGCTTTTTCTTTGATTTTCGTTGTAAATAACCATCATAACATCGCTAAGTCATTAATAATTAAAGTGTGATAACGATCTTATACAAATAAAGCCAACCACGTAGAATCAATTACAGAAACAACATCTACTACTTATTTAACGCTTCGTAACTTTAAACATAGCCAATCATTAACAGGCATAAAAATAGAGGGATACTATTATGGGTAACTTTTATGTAGGTTCTGAAATAGGTCAACTACGCCGCGTACTTATTCATCGTCCAGAGCGTGCTTTAAATAACCTTACACCATCAAATTGCCAAGATTTATTATTTGATGATGTGTTATCCGTTGAAAAAGCGGGTGAAGAACATGATGTGTTTGCTAATACTTTACGCCATCAAGGTGTTGAAGTTTTATTATTACAAACCATGTTAAGTGCAACATTAGCGGTTCCAGAAGCAAAAGATTGGTTATTAACAACTCAAATATCAAATTACCGTTTTGGGGATACCTTTGCGAATGATATTCGCTGTTTCTTAGCTGACCTTCCTCATGCTGAACTCGCTTCTATTTTATTAGGTGGTTTAAGTTACGCCGAATTACCACTGCAATCTTCCTCTATTATGCAAAAAATGCATTCGCCTTGTGATTTTATTATCAAGCCATTACCGAATCATCTCTTCACCCGTGATACCTCATGCTGGGTGTATGGCGGTGTTTCTATTAACCCTATGGCAAAAGAAGCACGTCAACGTGAAACTAATCATTTACGAGCAATTTATCGTTGGCATCCAACATTTGCAGGCCAAGACTTCATTAAATACTTTGGCGATGAGCAAAATGCTTATGACAAATCGACCATCGAAGGCGGTGATGTTTTAGTGCTAGGTAAAGGCAGCGTGTTAATCGGTATGTCAGAACGTACCACACCACAAGGGGTTGAAGCGTTAGCCGCCAGCCTATTTAAACACGGTCAAGCCAAGCAAGTGATTGCGATGGAATTACCAAAACACCGTTCATGCATGCACCTTGATACCGTAATGACACATATGCGTGAAGATACTTTCTCTGTTTACCCAGAAGTAATTCGTAAAGACGTTCAATGCTGGAGCTTAACGGGTGATGCTTATGGCAACGTTAAAGCTAAAGAAGAAAATTATTTTGTTCACACAATAGAAAAAGCCTTAGGTGTTGATCAACTTAATCTAATTACCACTGGCGGCGATGGCTTTGAAGCTGAACGTGAGCAATGGAACGATGCCAACAATGTGTTAACCGTCAGCCCTGGCGTGGTTATTGGTTATGAGCGTAACACTTACACCAATGAAAAATATGATAAAGCAGGCATCACTGTTTTACCGATTCCTGGTGATGAATTGGGGCGTGGCCGTGGTGGTGCTCGCTGCATGAGCTGTCCAATTGAGCGTGATGGTATTTAACCCATTAGCAAAGGCTGGGGCGATGACCGACCAGCCTCCAATAAATACGGAGAGACACAGTTATGACTAAACAAACCGTTGTAGTTGCCCTTGGTGGTAACGCCTTATTACGTCGCGGCGAGCCTTTAGAAGCCAGTATTCAACGCCAAAACATTGCCACCGCAGCCAAAACCATCGCTGACATTGCGCTGCAATATAATGTCGTGCTCGTTCATGGTAACGGCCCACAAGTAGGATTACTGGCACTGCAAGGGTTGGAATATAAAAAAGTGATGCCGTACCCATTAGATGTTTTGGGATCAGAAACACAAGGCATGATCGGTTACATCTTAATGCAAGAACTGAAGAATTTACTGCCAGAACTAGATGTCTCTTGCATGCTGACTCAAATGCTCGTTGATCCACAAGACCCAGCCTTTGCGGATCCAACCAAGCCTATTGGCCCGGTGTATCAAGAAGCTGAAGCACGTGAATTAGCAGAGAAATTTCAATGGACAGTGAAAGCTGACGGTCAATATTTCCGTCGCGTAGTGCCAAGCCCACAACCTATCGGCATCGTTGAATGTGATGCTATCGAAACCCTGATCAAACGCAATCATTTGGTTATTTGTACTGGCGGTGGTGGCATTCCGGTTAAACGTGAAAACAACAAACTTATCGGTGTCGAAGCTGTGATTGATAAAGACATGTCAGCCGCTTATCTCGCCAAACAATTAAACGCCGATGCACTGCTTATTTTGACGGATGCCGATGCGGTTTATCTTGATTGGGGCCAAGCAACCCAAAAAGCCATTACTAGCACCACCCCACGCGCATTATCGCATTACAGTTTTGATGCGGGCTCCATGGGACCCAAGATTGAAGCATCGTGTGAATTTATCAAACAAGGTGGGAAATTCGTCGGTATCGGTGCGCTACATGACGGATTAAAGATTCTAAAAGGTCAAGCTGGTACAAATATTATTGCAGATAAATAGAATAACTATTCACAAACAGCAAAAAATAAGATACACATAATATTAACATTAAGCAGTATCGAGTAACTCAACCATAACATAACAAGATTCAGTCGAAGTGATACTGAACCTTAAGAGGGATACATCATGGCTTTTAATCTTCGTAATCGTAACTTCCTAAAATTAATTGATTTCACTCCTCGTGAGATTCAACATTTACTTGAACTGTCGGCTGAATTAAAAAAAGCAAAATATAATGGCTATGAGCAACCACGCCTTAAAGGTAAAAATATTGCACTGATCTTTGAAAAGACCTCAACCCGTACGCGTTGTGCATTTGAAGTTGCCGCTTTTGACCAAGGAGCTCAAGTTTCTTACTTAGGCCCTTCTGGCTCTCAAATTGGCCATAAAGAATCAATGAAAGACACCGCTCGCGTATTAGGTCGTATGTACGATGGCATTGAATACCGTGGTTTTGGGCAAGCTATTGTTGAAGAACTTGGCGCATATGCAGGGGTTCCTGTATGGAATGGTCTAACAGATGAATTCCACCCAACGCAAATTTTAGCTGACTTTCTAACCATGCAAGAGCACGGTCGCGGTAAAGCATTACATCAAATATCATTTGCTTACCTAGGTGACGCACGTAATAACATGGGTAATTCATTGATGGTTGGTGCTGCAAAAATGGGAATGGATATTCGCCTTGTCGCACCAAAAGCTTTCTGGCCTGATGCTGAACTTGTCGCTCAATGCCGTGAAATTGCCGCTGAAACTGGGGCTAAAATCACCATGACAGATGATGTTCAAGAAGGTGTTCAAGGCTGTGATTTCCTTTATACCGATGTGTGGGTTTCTATGGGTGAAGCCAAAGAAGCATGGGCTGAGCGAATCAATTTAATGTTGCCATACCAAGTTAACATGGCAATGTTAAAAGCAACGGGGAATCCGCATGTGAAATTTATGCACTGCTTACCCGCTTTCCATGGCGAAGATACCACGATAGGAAAAGAGCTTGCTCAAGCTTACCCAATGTTATCAAAAGGGGTCGAAGTAACAGACGAAGTGATTGAATCAGATCATTCAATTGTGTTTGATGAGGCGGAAAACCGCATGCACACCATCAAAGCCGTAATGGTCGCTACATTAGGTAATTAAACCGCCCCCTAATTGCGATATCTTTTAATTCTTCTGCCGCTTACTGGAGCGGCAGTTGCATATTTTTTCAAGGGCTACATTCAACTTAAACGAAAAGACTTTATTTTTCATGGTAATAAAAACAACAATAAACCAAAAACACATAAATGAAATTGCATAAAAATCCGCAGATTGAATAGTTAACGCAAACGCTTGCGCCATAAAAAATAGAAGGTATAATCCTTGCAATTTGCCTAGCAAGAGATAAAAAATGAACCTTACAATTAACACGACATTGATTCGCTGTAATTATCCGTTGGTGATGGTTTGTTATTTTATTTTTATTATTTTTCAAAAAAAAGCCTCCTTTTAATAGGGGGCTTTTTTTTGCCTAAAATTTAGTAAACAACAACCGTTTTTTAATTTAACTAAACCATCAGAGGGAAAGAAGCCATGGCTAATTCGCTGTTTAAAAAGCATATTATTTCTATACCAGAGCTTAACCGTGCTGAACTAGAGCTTATTATTGAGACCGCTGCGAGATTAAAAGCCGAGCCGAATCCGACCTTACTTAAAAATAAAGTCGTCGCCAGTTGCTTCTTTGAACCATCAACCCGTACACGCCTTTCATTTGAAACCGCTATCCAGCGCTTAGGTGGTACTGTGGTGGGATTTGATTCGCCAGGAAATACATCGTTAGCCAATAAAGGCGAAACATTATCAGATTCAGTGCAAGTCATTACCTCTTATGTTGATGCATTTGTTATGCGTCATCCCCAAGAAGGTGCGGCTCGTTTAGCATCTGAATTTTCCAATGGGGTACCGGTTATCAATGGGGGTGATGGCGCCAATCAGCATCCAACCCAAACACTGTTAGATCTGTTCACTATCCATGAAACCCAAGGTCGACTTGATGGTATTAATATCGCCTTCGTGGGCGATTTAAAATATGGTCGTACAGTACATTCATTAACCCAAGCATTATCAAAATTTAATGATGTTAAATTCTTCTTTATTGCCCCTGAAGTACTGGCAATGCCGGATTATATTTGTGAAGAGTTGGATGATGCGGGTATCAGTTACAGCTTGCACAACAATATGGAAGATGTCATTCCAGAGTTAGATATTCTTTACATGACACGGGTTCAAAAAGAGCGTTTTGATGAGTCTGAATATGTACATATGAAAGCCGCTTATATTCTAACGGCCAACATGCTAGAAAGTGCTCGTGACAATCTGAAAGTCTTACATCCACTACCACGCGTAGATGAAATCACTGTCGATGTCGATAAGACCAAATATGCTTACTTCTTCCAACAAGCAGAAAATGGTGTTTATGCGCGTCAAGCGTTACTGGCTCTTGTACTTAATGAAACTCTATAAAAAGGTGTGATGATCATGGTTAAGGAAACCCAACTAAAAGTTGAAGCAATTAAAAACGGCACTGTTATCGATCATATCCCAGCCAATATTGGCATTAAGGTCCTTAAATTATTTAATATCGATGGTACAAATGAGCGCGTTACTATCGGGCTTAATTTGCCGTCTTCTGCACTAGGTGCAAAAGATCTCATCAAAATAGAGAATGTGTTTCTCACCGAAGATCAAGCCAATCAATTGGCGCTCTATGCACCAAAAGCAACGGTTAATCAAATTGAAAACTACGAAGTGGTTAAAAAGCTCAATTTGTCACTACCTGAATTTATCAGTGCCATTTTTAAATGTCCAAATAGCAACTGTATTTCACATGGTGAACCCGTTAACAGTGGCTTTAAAGTACTGACTAAAAAATCAGATATTCAGCTAAAATGTAAATACTGCGAAAAAGTATTTTCACGTCAAATCGTCACTGAATGTAATAGCTAAATAATTATTTACCTTACCCAGCATAAAAAATATGTGCTGGGTTTTCTCTCTTTCGTTAGACCCTGTCATCTTTTATTAATTAACAGTATTCAATAACGTTAATCTGTATCACATTACTATCATTCACTAGCATTACTTCATCTTACGTTTGTTATTTGGTGATAATGGTCATATTCCCGCTATATTATAATTGTTAACATCAATATGCACCAATGCGCAACAATACAGCGACAAAAATAATCTCTCTTATCCTACCCATTATTGATCCATACATTGCCAAGGAATGACGTCAATGACCATCCAACCCCCAGCAATCGATCATAATTATTGTAATGATAATATGACATCAGCATGTAAACGCTTATTACAGCAACAAAGTTTTACAACGCAAGATGATATTCGGTTTCAATTAATTGAACTAGGCTTTCACGATATCAGTCAATCAACGGTATCACGACTATTATTACGCTTAGGCGTCGCGAAAGTACCTAACGCTGCGGGTAAAAAAATTTATTGCCTTACCGCTGAAAATGAACCAATTAAAATTAATGCATCCATTGCATCACAAATTGAATTTGTCAGTCATAACCAACTTGTTGTGGTCATTAAAACCCACCCAGGTAGCGCACAGTTAGTGGCACGATTAATTGATATGCAGCCTCATGTGGATATTTTAGGCACTATAGGCGGCAATGATACGGTAATGGTTGCGCCAAAAGACATAACTCGAATCAACCAATGCCTACAAGTAGTAAAACATTGTTTAGGGTTAAAATAGCCATTGATTACGATGATCATTAGTTGAATATACGCGTTATTGACCCCATATTAATTAACACTTAAAGGCGATTATTTTGTGCCTTTTAATGATCATTAAATAGGATAAATCATGACAAAAATTCTTCATACAGAGCAAGCACCTGCGGCAATCGGTCCTTATGTACAAGGTGTTGATCTTGGTAGCATGGTACTAACATCAGGTCAGATCCCTGTTAATCCACTAACAGGTGATGTTGCAGAAGACATCGCAGCTCAAACTCGTCAATCATTAGATAACGTTAAAGCGGTTGTAGAAGCATCAGGCTTATGTGTTGCTGATATCGTGAAGATGACTGTATTTGTTAAAGATCTAAATGATTTTGGTGCAGTAAATGAAGTTTACGGTGCATTTTTCGATGAACACAATGCGCCTTACCCTGCTCGCTCTTGTGTTGAAGTTGCGCGTCTACCTAAAGATGTAAAAATTGAAATTGAAGCGATTGCTGTACGTAAATAATCGTTAAAAAAGCGATCACGAGACTGAAATTAGTGATCGCTTTTTATGATTATAATTAAGAATAAGACTGTTCAGCTATTGCTAATACCTGCGCAAACCATGCGGTAAATAACTGCGGGGCTTGTTGTAATTGCAACTGCAACTCCGCGATAGACCACCAACGATAAGCCATTACTTCAGCAGCATTAGGTGTAAACACCAAACCGTCACCCTTTGCGATCAGCACATGATCTAACTCATGCTCAATTAACTGTTGATCCAATGTCGCGTAATAACAAAAATGACCGACATCGATTAAGTGGGTGGATAACGTAATGCCCATTTCTTCTTGTAAGCGACGAATGCCCGCTTGGCTAAATGACTCCCCTTGACGAGGGTGAGAACAACAAGTATTGGTCCACAAACCACCGCTATGATATTTCTCTAGTGCGCGTTGATGTAATAAATACTCACGCCCAGAGGGAGTATCACGATAAAGTAATACTGAAAACGCCAAATGCAATGTGCCATCACGGTGAGCCTGCATTTTTTCTTGTAGACCAAGTTCATGGCCTTGCTCATCTACTAATACTACATATTCTTCAGTCATGATTATCTTCTACTTTTATATCAAAATATTGCTTCTTGTTATTTATTAACAATAAAACAAAACAAGGACATGTTCATAAAACATGTCCTTGTTAATGACGCTCATGTTATATCTTTTAGCTATGTTTATTAAGTTTTAAATAGACATAATTAATGTTTATTTCGTTGAGCAACTTCTTGATCTAATTCTGCTAGCTTCACAGCCATTAGATCACGACTTTGGGTTAATAAGTTACGAACATCTTCTTTACCCAAGCCAACCGTCGCAATCGGCTTCATCACCTCAACGATCACAAGGCCATTATCCCAACGGTTTAGTTTTACGTTATCAGTTGAACTACAAACAATGGGTACAACAGGAACTTGAGCACCGATAGCGGCATGAAAAGCACCTGTTTTAAAAGGCAATAAACCACGCCCACGAGAACGTGTACCTTCAGGGAACATCCATACTGATACTTTATTCTTTTTAATTTTATCTACAACCTGACCAATAGTGCCAACCGCTTTACTGCGATTTGCACGATCAATGAGAATGTTACCTGTGATCCAGTATAGTTGTCCAAACAATGGGATCCAGACTAAACTTTTTTTACCTACGGTTACTGTTCGCTGCATAATTGCACCAGAAACAGTAAATAAATCATAAGTATTTTGGTGGTTAGCAATATAAACCGCTGGACCTACTTGATCAGCACCTTCAGCATAACGGATTTCAAGTTTAATCCCGACAACCCGCGACATTTTGCTAAAAAGTCGACCAAAAGTATAAACGTGTTTGGGATTACGTGGACTAAATAAGCAATAACCACAGCCAAAGACAAAAGTTACAATCGCAAAAATAGCGATCGCAATCATGCGCAAAATATAAATCATTCAAACACCCCTCAGCGTACAAGTGTGCGCCAGTATACCCACAGCAAAGAAAATTACATCTGTTATATGGATCTATAACCTAATAACCAACAACACAATCAACGTACATAACACATTAAAAACTCTCATAAAAAGAGGGTTTTATTATCTATATCATCATTATTAACTGTTCGTTAACTGCTCATCTATCGCTGTTTGCGGAGAGTCAATTTCAATATCCGTTACACGTTGTAAACCACGTGGCAGCATAGAACCTCGACGCCCTCGTTCACCACGGAAATTCTCAAGATCACTTGGTTTCAAGCCTAACTTCCGCTTACCAGCATACAAGGTAACATGGCTATCTGCGGTAATAACCGTTAAGTAAGATAAGAATTCTTCACGCGCTTTTGCTCGTGCTGATGGAATATTAATGATCTTATTACCCTTACCTTTGCCTAGTTGTGGCAAATCTTTAATTGGGAATAACAACATTCTACCTTCATTAGTGATCGCCATAATCTGATCATTATTAATATCAGCAATTGGTTGAGGAGGCAGTACTAATGATTTTTCAGGGACCGTTAATAAGGCTTTACCGCTCTTATTTTTTGATACCATATCGCTGCTCTTACAGATAAAACCATAACCAGCATCTGATGCCATTAGCCATAATTGATCATCATCAGCCATCATAACCTGACGCATATGAGTGCCCGGAGTCAGATTTAAACGACCAGTAATCGGCTCACCTTGACTACGTGCTGACGGTAAACTATGAGATTCAAGTGCATAACTACGACCATCTGAACCTAAGAATATCGCAGGTTGATTACTCTTACCTCGCGCATGGGCAAGATAATTATCCCCTGATTTATAATTAAGCGTATTAGGATCAACATCATGCCCTTTAGCATGGCGGATCCATCCTTTTTCAGACAATACGACCGTGATGGTTTCACTTGGAATTAAATCACGCTCAGTCATGGCTTTTGCTTCTGCACGCTCAACCAATGGAGAGCGACGATCATCACCATACTTTTCAGCATCGGCGATCATTTCTTTTTTGATCAAGGTATTTAAACGACGTTCAGAACCTAATAGCTTTTCAAGCTGATCGCGTTCTTTGGCTAATTCGTCTAATTCACCACGGATCTTAATTTCTTCAAGTTTGGCTAACTGACGCAGTTTTATTTCTAAAATGGCATCGGCTTGAGTCATACTCAAAGCAAAACGCGACATTAATTCAGCTTTAGGATCATCTTCACTACGAATGATCTCAATCACTTCATCAATGTTTAAATACGCCGCTAATAAACCTTCTAAAATATGTAATCGAGCAATCACTTTATCTAAACGATACTGCAAACGACGACGTACCGTATTACGACGATATTCAAGCCACTCTTTAATGATAGTCACCAAGCCTTTTACTTGTGGACGACCATCTAAACCCAACATATTGATATTTGCACGGAAACTTTTTTCTAAGTCTGTCGAAGCAAACAAGTGATTCATCAACTGATCGCAATCAATACGGTTTGTACGCGGTACAATCACGATTCGAGTTGGGTTTTCATGATCCGATTCATCACGTAGGTCTTCTACCATTGGCAGCTTTTTAGCACGCATTTGCGCCGCAATTTGCTCCAATAATTTAGCCCCTGATGTTTGATGAGGCAACGCGGTAATAACGATATCACCGTTTTCTTTATGCCAAATAGCGCGCATTTTGACGCTACCACGCCCAGTGGCGTACATCTTCTTCAAATCAGATCTAGAGGTGATGATTTCTGCTTCAGTCGGATAATCAGGACCTTGGACAAATTCCATCAATTGCTCAAGATCAGCATTAGGATTATCGATCATGTGTACCGCAGCATTCGCTACTTCACGTACGTTATGCGGTGGAATATCTGTTGCCATACCCACAGCAATACCAGTAATACCATTTAATAGGATATGAGGTAATCGTGCTGGCAACATTTTAGGCTCAAGCATAGTACCGTCAAAGTTAGGTACCCAATCGGCTGTGCCTTGGTTTATTTCAGATAATAGGATTTCTGAAAAACGCGATAAACGTGATTCAGTGTAACGCATTGCAGCAAAAGATTTAGGATCATCAGGCGCACCCCAGTTACCTTGACCGTCCACTAACGGATAACGATAAGAAAAAGGCTGAGCCATTAGTACCATCGCTTCATAACACGCAGAATCACCGTGTGGATGGAATTTACCTAATACGTCACCAACAGTACGTGCTGATTTTTTATATTTTGCAGTAGCACTCAAACCTAATTCTGACATCGCATAAATAATACGACGTTGTACTGGTTTTAAGCCGTCACCAATAAAAGGCAAGGCACGATCCATGATTACATACATGGAATAGTTTAAATAAGCGTCTTCAGTAAACTTTCTAAGTGGAAGCTGTTCAACGCCATCCATAGAGACATCAGTCATCGTGAGATAATCCGTCTTAAATAATGCGATTCGGCAAACATAACGTTTGCCGATTTAAAAATGATATATGAGGGGATGAATTATACTTCCGCCATATCGCCTTTACTTTGTAGCCAATGGCGACGATCTTCTGCGCGTTTTTTACCGAGTAACATATCCATCATTTCATTGGTTTCACTATCATCGTCAATAGTAAGTTGTACCAAACGACGAGTATTAGGATCCATGGTAGTTTCACGTAATTGCAGTGGATTCATTTCACCCAGACCTTTAAAGCGCTGCACGTTAATCTTACCGCGCTTGCCTTTTAAACGATCCAGAATGGCATTTTTTTCTGATTCATCCAGTGCATAAAAGACCTCTTTACCCAAATCGATACGATAAAGGGGTGGCATAGCAATAAAGATATGTCCAGCTCGTACTAAGGCTTCAAAGTGCTTCATAAATAAGGCACACAACAACGTTGCAATGTGTAAGCCATCGGAGTCCGCATCGGCAAGAACACAGATTTTACCGTAACGTAGACCACTTAAATCATCACTATCAGGATCAATGCCCAATGCGATTGAAATATTATGGACTTCTTCTGATGCAAGTACTTGATCAGATGACACTTCCCACGTATTCAATATTTTACCGCGTAACGGCATAATCGCTTGGAACATACGATCACGGGCTTGTTTTGCCGAACCGCCCGCCGAGTCACCTTCCACCAAGAATAATTCAGTACGGTTTAGGTCTTGTTGGGAACAGTCAGCTAATTTACCCGGCAATGCAGGGCCTGAAGCGATCTTTTTACGGACAACTTTTTTACTGGCTCGCATACGACGATGGGCATTAGCAATACAGACTTCTGCCAATAATTCAGCAAGTTGTGGACGTTCATTCAGCCATAAACTAAAGGCATCTTTTACTACACCAGAAACAAATGCCGCACATTGACGTGACGATAAACGTTCTTTGGTTTGACCTGCAAATTGTGGATCCTGCATTTTAACCGATAGCACGTATGCACAACGATCCCAGATGTCATCAGCGGTAAGTTTTACTCCACGCGGTAACAAATTACGGAATTCACAGAACTCACGCATCGCATCAAGTAAACCTTGGCGCAGACCATTAACATGCGTACCACCTTGTGCAGTTGGAATCAGGTTAACGTAACTTTCAGTGATCAGTTCACCACCTTCAGGTAACCACAATAACGCCCAATCAGCCGCTTCTGTCGCACCACTAAAGACACCTGTAAACGGTTCTTCTGGCAGTAAGGTATAGCCTTTAACACCTTCGGCTAAATAATCATTAAGACCATCTTCATAGCACCAGGTTATTGTTTCATCAGTGATTTTATTAGTAAAAACAACTTCTAAACCTGGGCATAATACCGCTTTAGCTTTCAAGTTACTTTTAAGACGAGTAACCGAAAACTTAGCACTATCAAAATATTTAGGGTTAGGCCAAAAATGCACTTTAGTACCCTTGGCACGACGGCCACAAGTACCTATCACTTCTAATTCAGAGACTTTATCGCCATTTTCAAATGCAATTTGATACACTTGACCATCACGTTTAACCGTCACTTCAACCCGATCAGAAAGGGCATTAACAACTGAAATACCTACCCCGTGCAAACCACCTGAAAATTGGTAGCTTTTACCCGAGAATTTACCTCCGGCATGCAATTTACATAGAATAAGTTCAACACCAGAAACACCTTCTTCTGGATGAATATCTACCGGCATACCACGACCATCATCAATCACTTCTAATGATTGATCGGCATGAAGAATGACTTCAACTTTATGGGCATGCCCAGCCAAGGCTTCATCGACACTGTTATCGATAACTTCTTGACCGAGGTGGTTAGGTCTTACCGTATCGGTATACATACCCGGACGGCGGCGTACTGGCTCAAGGCCATTTAGAACCTCAATGGCTCCAGCGTTATAGCTTTGATCTGTCATATCACGGAAATTTACGGGAAAATTTTACAAACAATAGTCAGTAACCCTCGCGTTGTTGTCAAGCGGGAGTCAGCGGAAAACTCACATTCAGTGAGTAGCGCCTCTTTTCTGTATAACAAAAAAGGGCGTAAACAAGCTCTATATTTTATGCTAATACGCATAACTTGATTTATAGGGTAGCCTATCTCATTGCTCAATGAACAGATAAGTCAGGTTATAAGCCTAAGAATTGGATAATGGTGGCGGGAAAACGTTCAAAATCACAAAAACCATGATCACCATTGGCTTCAATCGTTAGCCGACAGTGTGCATATTTTAATGCGGCTTGGCGATAATCAAGCACTTCATCACCTTGCTGTAATAGCACCCACAACCGTTGTGGTTGAGTAATATTAATCACTTCAAGTGCTTTCAATTGATCAATGTGTTGCGTTTCCAATACATAGTTTTCACCACTGTATGGATTTTGTTGCGGCCCAAGATAATCGACCAGTAATTGATAAGGCTTAACCGCGGGATTAACTAACACCGCAGGGATCTGATAGTGTTCACTAAGCCACGCAGCTAAATAGCCCCCCAAAGAACTACCAACAACACCAATGGTATAGTGGTCTTGGTACTGCTCAATAAGTTGTGTAAGGTATTGGCTCGCCTCAGCAGGATAACTGGGTAATTGAGGAGCAACAACCTTTATATCCGGTCGATGTTCACCACAATACGCTATCATTTGTTGAGCTTTCAATGACAATGGTGAACTATTAAAACCATGTAAATAAATCAATAACGACGGCATCAGTAACCTTCAGCGTCAAGTTTTGGTTTAAATTGATCACCACTAATGCGATGAACACTAGTCATTATACGCCCCTCTTTTGTTAGCTCTAAATAACGCCACCCCGGATTATTATGATCTAATGCAAAATCATCAGAATCAGGCATAAACTGAATACACGTTGATGGTGTCGCCAACACACGTACCCCATGATAAGTACGATCTAAATCTTGGTGAATATGACCACATAGTACCGCCTTCACTTGCGGATGACGGTCAATGACATGCCATAAACCACTATTATTGTGTAGTTGATGTTGATCGAGCCACGCACTACCCGCTTCAAGCGGATGATGATGTAATAAAATTAAGGCATGTCGATCTGGATAACGTGTCAGAGCAGCCTCTAACAATGCCAATTGTGCGGTACTTAACTCGCCATGCGGCACGCCTTGTACTTGGCTATCCAATAAAATCATTTGCCAATACTCACCCACTAATACCTGTTGTTGTGGCTTAATCTGCTCACTCGGTAAAATGGACTGCATTGTTGGTTGAAAATCATGATTACCGGGTAGCCAGAAACACGGTTGTGACCAGCGTGAGATACCGTCAGCAAAACGCTGATAAGAGTATGGTGTATGATCTTGAGAGATATCACCCGTCGCTACGATGGCATCAAAATGACGCGCAGCAATATCTACCCCAGCAAGCACGGCATGAAAACTGTCTTTGGTTGCCACACCAAGCAAAGAGCCTGAACCATTGGCAAACAAATGAGTGTCGGTAATTTGCAGAAGAACCACACTTTCGGGGTTAGTCTGCGGCAGCGAATAGGTCTGCAAAACGTCAAAAACCTTGTCTATTTTGATCAATTAAGTTCAATTAACAAACGGATTGTTTACTAAGCCCGTGGCGTAAACAATGCTTCAACCAGTCACCTAAGAAAAGGTTGACTTGATGTTTCTCATTTTTTTGGTGCATACGCAAGTTTGGATAATCATATATTGGCTTGAGTCGAGAAATCTGCTGTACAGCACACACTTCTGCGACCTTAGCATCATGATATAACCGCACCGTTAACAAAGGCGCTAAATAATCAGCGACCTTTTCACTCTCAAGCAAACCTAAGGTTATTACGGTGGTATAACGTGTTGATTCAATAATTTCCAACTGATACACATCATCACATACGAGGTATACAAGCATATCTCCAACCGTATCACTACGTGGTAATAGCGGTAAGAGTTTAGCATAATTAGTTTCATACAAGCGCATTAGGCTTGTCAAATCAACAGTATACCTTTTATTCAAATCATTCCCCTAGGATTATACGATACTTTATTTTATACCTGTCGCAAACGTTGATGATGCAATTGCAGCCATTGTAATGCGATAATTGTCGCTGCATTTTCAATTTTACCAGATTCTAACCATTGGTAAGCCTGATTTCTTGAAACAACATGTACTCGAATATCTTCTGATTCACTCGCAACCCCTTGTATCCCTTGGGCTAAACGACTATCGACTTCACTAATAAAAATATCAAGTATTTCAGAACATCCACCTGAACTGGATAAATAGCGGGATATTTTCTCTGTTTTACCCAGTACTAATCCCGACTCTTCCGTTGCTTCTCGGCGTATCACTTGTTCTGGAGACTCATCATCATGATCAAGCATACCTGCCACAATTTCTAACTGCCATGGCTGACAATCTGCCGCCAGTGCACCAATGCGAAACTGCTCAATTAATACTACGTTATCTAATACTGGATCATAAGGTAAAACCGCAGCAGCATGGCCGCGTTCAAACAATTCGCGCTCAAACTCACCACTCCAACCACCAGCAAACAACTTATGCCGTAAACGATATTTAACCATTTTAAAAAAACCGTCGTACACCGTTTTAGTTGATAAAACCTCAACATCGCTACCATTAAAAGCCGGTGATACAGGTAAACAACCTGATTCTTTCTCCATTGTTTTTCTCCATCGACACTAAATATCAATTAAAACTTAACCAATCCCCACAGAGATAGTACCAAAATTAAGTTATATTCCTTTCACTCATACTTTAAGTGTAATATTCCACTTTTAGTGTTTAAACAATTAAATATCATGTATCTTTTTGACACGCTGTTTATTAAATCGATTACAATAAGTTTATTATCGAATGTTAAAATACCGTCATTAGGTAAAACTACGTAATGATCAGTTTCAAGCAAGCCTGCTTCAGGTAAACTGACGCTTGCACTATTTATACATTCCCATTTTTGTCAGCAAGACCAGGAAAGGCGTCCATGAAAAAATTGCTTCCAATCATTATTAGCCTTGCAATTGGCTCAATTAGTCAATCAGCATCGGCTGATGATCTCGCTCAGATTTATCAGCAAGCCAAGCAAAATGATCCCCAACTTCTAAAAGCCGCGGCCGATAAAGATGCAGCTTTTGAAGCAATCAATTCTTCACGCAGTACGCTTTTGCCACAAATTAATCTTTCTGCAGGCTACAACACTTACTACCTTGATTCAAAAGAAGGCAAGGATAACGGTTTTAATGCTGGTGTGACGTTAAGCCAGTCAATATATAACCGTGCTAGCTGGGTTGGTCTTGATATTGCAGAAAAACAAGCTCGTCAAAGTGATGCGGCTTACGCTGTTACCCAACAAGGTTTGATCTTACGTGTCTCAACTGCATATTTTAATGTGTTAAAAGCGCAAGATGATTTGAAGTTTGGTGAAGCAGAAAAAGCAGCGGTTGGCCGTCAACTAGAACAAATGAAACAACGTTTTGAAGTTGGTCTATCTGCAATTACTGATGTTTATGATGCTCAAGCACAATACGATACCGTATTAGCGTCTATCATCGTTAAGAAAAATACCCTTGCAAATAGCTACGAAGAATTACGTGAAATTACTGGGCATGCTTATTCATCATTAGATCTATTGAATACAGCAACGTTCTCAGCAAGCAAGCCTAAGCAAGCGGCTGATAATCTAGTTAAAGATGCAGAAACTGAAAACTTAACCTTATTAACGTCACGTATCGGTCAAGATATTGCACGTGATAATATTTCACTAGCAGATTCTGGACACCTGCCGACCTTATCATTTGAATCTGGTTATCAATACGATGATACAAGTCGACTAATGAGCCCAGATCAAGGCAACCTAAGTGCGGGTATTAAAATTGATCTTCCAGTGTACACGGGCGGTAATACTACCTCTCAAGTAAAACAAGCCCAATATAGATACGTATCGGCAAGTGAAGATCTTGAAGCACAATACCGTTTAATCGTAAAAGACGTACGTAACTACTACAACAACATCAATGCAACGATTGGTTCAATCAATGCTTATAAACAATCTGTTGTTTCTGCGAAATCTGCTTTAGAAGCAACGGAAGCAGGTTTTGATGTAGGTACACGTACTATTGTTGATGTATTAGACTCCACACGTAGCCTATATTCTGCAAACAGTGAACTTGCAAATGCACGTTATGATTACATTCTTGCGCAATTACAGCTCAAGCAAGCGGTAGGTACACTTAACGAACAAGATGTGTTAGATATTAATACGGGTTTAATTCAAAAAAAATAATCCGTTAATTTCAACACAAAAAAAAGCGCCTTTCGGCGCTTTTTTTATGCGTAATCATCCTACAATTAACCGCGTCCACCACGAATAGCAGCAATGATTTTAGAGGTTGAACAACCATCTTCAAAATTAAGCACTAGCACTTTTCCACCAGCAGCTACCACTTCTTTACCACCTGCAATTTGTTCTGGGGTGTAATCACCACCTTTAACTAAAATGCTTGGTAAGACTTCACTGATTAATCGTTGTGGCGTCTCTTCAGTAAATGGAACGACCCAATCAACCGCCCCTAATCCTGCTAATACCGCCATACGACGATCTTCTGGATTTACTGGACGTCCAGGGCCTTTTAAACCTTTAACTGAATCATCAGAATTAACCGCAACAATTAGCCGATCACCCAATTTCGCAGCTTCGGTTAAGTAGGCAACATGACCCGCATGCAAAATATCAAAACAACCGTTAGTCATTACTACGGTTTCACCACGTGCACGCGCCGCTTTCACCGCATCAATTAATGCTGACTCAGAAATAACCCCAAAACCACTGTCTTGGCTACCATGAATTGCTTCGGTTAATTCAATCGTCGATAAGGTTGATGTACCTAACTTAGCCACCACGACACCCGCAGCGGCATTCGCAAGTTTACATGAATCAGATAATGATTTTCCGGCTGACAATGATGCCGCCAAAACTGAAATAACCGTATCACCAGCACCGGTTACATCATAAACTTCTTGCGCAAGGGTTGGCATGTGTAACGGCTCACACCCTTTTTCAAGTAAGGTCATGCCATGTTCAGAGCGAGTAACCAGCAAGGCTTCAAAATCAAATTGATCAATCAACGCCATGCCTTTTTCAACTAATTCTTGCTCTGAATTTACGCAGCCAACAACGGCTTTAAATTCAGATAAATTAGGCGTCAATAACGTTGCACCACGGTAACGTTCAAAATCGGTCCCTTTAGGATCAACCAATACCGGTAAGTTTGCTCCACGTGCCAATTGAATCATCGCTTGAACATGGACTAACGCGCCTTTGGCATAATCCGATAAGATCACCGCTTTCGCATTCGCTAGCGCAGGCTGCATTCGTTCAAGGATCGGCGCGGAATCGATATTTTGAAAACCTTCTTCAAAATCTAATCGAATCAACTGTTGACCACGGCTCATCACGCGTAACTTAGTGATAGTCGGATATTGTGCGAGAGCAACGAAATCACTACAAATATTTAATGAGGTTAACTTTTCAGTTAACGCACGCGCTGCTTCATCTACCCCAGTTAAACCGATCAATTTAGCATTGCCACCTAACGCCGCAATATTCATTGCCACGTTTGCCGCACCACCTGGGCGCTCTTCAATCTGATCAACTTTAACCACTGGCACCGGTGCTTCTGGCGAAATACGTTCAGTGGGACCCGTCCAGTAGCGATCGAGCATTACATCGCCAACAATCAATACCTCTGCTTGGTTATAATCAGGCAGCGTCAGTTTCATTTCTTTCTCCGAGAATATGGCAACGTTCGAATACTAGCATAAACTAAAATCAGGGGCATCGTGATCACAACTAAACCTGACAAGGTTCAAGCCATTGCTGCCATACCTGTTCCACCGTCTGTCGCATTCCAATAAATTGCTGCTGATCAACATAAGCGGGTAGCCCTAATAAACTTAATCGATGAATGGCATTACGCATATCACAATAAGCTTGTTGTAATTGAGCAACAGTGGCGCTATCGATAATGTCATAATCGGCCATCGAGTCAAAAATACGCACATTATCAGACCAACGCGTTAAAGCTGGTTGCTGATGGGCATAAGCCAACACTAAATATTGTGCTAAAAATTCAATATCGGTGATGCCTCCTTGGTCTTGTTTAAGACCAAACATACCCGCTTTTTTCTTACCGAGATGGGCGCGCATTTTGTGGCGCATCGTCACCACATCGTTAGCTAATTGCGCCTGATCACGAGCGACTGTTAACACTTGCTGGCGAACATCGGCAAATGCAGTTTGTAATATCACATCCCCATACACCATTCGCGCACGAACCAAAGCTTGATGCTCCCATGTCCATGCTTGTTGCTGCTGATACTCACCAAATCCATTGATTGTCGTTACTAACAATCCAGAAGCACCAGAAGGTCGTAGCCGCATATCAACCTCATACAACACCCCCGATGCGGTTCTGGTTGAGAACAAATGAATGATGCGTTGGGCTAACCGTAAATAAAACTGACGACCATCAATTTCTTTACTGCCAGTGGTATAAACATTATCGGGGCAATCATGAATAAAAACCAAATCAAGATCAGAGCCATATCCCAACTCCCAACCACCAACTTTGCCATAACCAATCACCGCAAAGCCTTTACTTTCACGCTCTAACAAATGACTTGGCTCACCATATTTAGCGGCAATTTGTAACCATGCTTGATTAACCACCGCTGCAATAATCGCTTCTGCCAGATACGTTAAGTGATCACTTACTTTCATTATAGGTAGTACACCTGCAATATCAGCGGCAGCAATACGCAATAATTGGGTTTGCTTAAACTGGCGAATCGCCTCCATCTGTTGCTCCATATCCTCTTCAGGAATACGCGCCAGATATTCACGCAATTCATCTTGGTAACTCGTGAGTTGTGTGGGTTGATATAAATGCTGCGGATCTAACAATTCATCAAGCAATAATGGATACAAAGCCAGTTGATCTGCCACCATTGGACTGGCAGCACATAATCGAATCAGTTGTTTTAGTGCAACGGGATGTTCGGTTAATAATTCAAGATAAGTGGTACGCGTCGCGATACGAATAATCAATTTCGTCAATCGCGGTAACAGCTGTACCGCATCATCACGTAACACCACTTGCGCTAAAACTTCAGGCATTAAAGTGGCTAATGCCTCACGCCCACGAGGACCTAAGGTACGTTTCGATAATTCATGCTTAAAAGCCGCTAAGTTCTGAGCTTGTAAATGTTGCTCCGGCGCCTCTAATTCAGCCAGAATACTGAGCAATACATCCTCATTGGTCACCATTGACCACATTTCATGGTATTGCGTCGCAACATCTTGCTGATTATCTTGATCATCATGACCAATAATATCGTCGAAAATGGCATGAATAGCAGCCATATGTTGTTCAGTCGTTATGACTAATGCCGCCCAATCATGCTCAGCCATTGCGCACGCTAACCGCGCTTGATCAAGGGCTTTATCTGGCAGAGTTTGAGTTTGCTTATCGTCAATCGCTTGCAATAGATTTTCTAAGCGACGTAAATGACAATACCCCGCCGTTAAAGTATCAACATCCGCTGGCGGTAATAACGCTAGCTCTTTAATTGCCGCAAGAGTCGGTAATAAACCGCGACCACGTAAACTCGGCTCTCGACCACCACGAATTAATTGGAACGATTGCGCGATAAATTCAACCTCACGAATCCCTCCGGCCCCCAATTTAATGTTATTAGTAAGACCTCGACGTCGAACTTCACTACCAATCATCGCTTTCATGCGTCGCAATGATTGAACCGCGCTAAAGTCGATATAACGTCGAAATACAAACGGTCGAAGCATTTGGCGCAAGCCTTGATATTGGCTAAAACTTTCTTTGCCCATCACTCGTGCTTTGATCATCGCATAGCGTTCCCAATCACGACCTTGTTCTTGGTAATAATCTTCTAATGCGGCATAACTCATCACTAACGGTCCGCTGTCGCCAAAAGGACGCAACCGCATATCAACCCGATAACAAAAACCATCAAAGGTGACTTGATCTAGCGCTTTGATCAATCGCTGCCCTAAGCGAGTAAAAAACTGGGCATTGGCAAGGCTACGTCGACCGCCAACCGTTTCACCGTTTTCAGGATAAGTAAAAATAAGATCAATATCTGACGAGAAATTCAGCTCTCCGCCCCCCAACTTACCCATCCCCAAAATCAGCATCGGTTGTGGTTCACCGTGGTCATTCATCGGCGTGCCCCACTCAGTGCAACACTGCCGATAAAGCCAATGGTATGCTTCCATGATCAAGGCTTCGGCCAGTTGCGACAAACTAGCGAGGCTGTGTTGTAAAGGTACCCGATGACTAAAATCTTGCCATGCAATTAACGTCATGTAGCGACGTCTAAAGTGACGCAAACTACGCATTAAACACGGTTCATCGGTTACTTGTGTTAACTGCTGACTCAATAACTCACGGTAATCAATCTCTAAGCGGCACTCTCGCTGCTCAAATAGCCATTCCAATAACGTTGAATCTTGCTGTACAGAAGTGCTAATAAAATCACTTAACCCTAA
Source organism: Photobacterium iliopiscarium (assembly GCF_003026395.1). GTDB lineage: Bacteria > Pseudomonadota > Gammaproteobacteria > Enterobacterales > Vibrionaceae > Photobacterium > Photobacterium iliopiscarium. The sequence goes on from NZ_PYOO01000011.1 coordinate 47,311, forward strand.
CATGGTATGCAATTCTTGCTTGGCTTCACCTTGCCATAACGCCAATAGTTGCGGGTGCTTATCAGCTAATTTCTCCCATGCTAAATCTGCGGCGGCTACTACATCGCTACAATGATCAATGATTGGATAAGGTTGTGATTTTTCGGTCGCCATGCGCTGTCCCTTGAACAAGTAACTCGATAAAGAACTCTAATTTAGCATACAAAAACGCCCATCAAACGATGGGCGCTATAATTTTATCGCATCAAATAAAAGATATATTATTTACACGTTAAACGTTTCTATTTTAGCTTCTAAATCATTGGCTTGATGATGCATCTCTATTGATGTTTGCGCGAGCTCAGTCACCACACTCACAGAGCCATCCACCAACTCTCGTACATTCGTCAGATTAATATTCATCTCATCTGCCACTGCGCTTTGCTGTTCGGCTGCGGCGGCAATATGAAAATTCATATCATTAATGGCTTGAATTTGTTCAACAATCTTATTCAACTCACCACCAGCACTGGTAACCAAATTAACCCCTTGATCCGCTTCAATAACACTGCGCTCCATTAATGTTACCGCTTGTTGTGCACTTTGTTGTAACTGAGCAATCATATCTTGAATTTCCACGGTTGCTGTTTGAGTGCGCTGAGCGAGATTACGAACTTCATCCGCTACCACAGCAAACCCTCGTCCAGCATCTCCTGCTCGCGCCGCTTCAATAGCCGCATTGAGTGCTAATAAGTTAGTTTGTTCAGAAATACTTTGAATGGTCACAATCACCGAGCTTATTTTCTCAACACGGGTTTCAACTTGATTAACAGCCGCCGCTGATTGGGTAATATCATCAGACAATTGATTAATAGTGACCATGGTTCGACTGACAAACTGCTGCCCCGTTGCCGCTTGTTCAGAGGTGTTAAGGGTCGCGTTTGATGCATCACGAGCATGACCCGCCACAGTTTGTACTGTTGACGTCATCTCTGCCATGGCTGACGCTAATTGATCAATTTCAGCAAACTCTTCTTGAGAGGATTCTTTGGTTTGCTCCATCATTAATGACATCACTTCAGCTGATTGTGACAGTGCACTGGCAGCTTGACGTTGAGCAATAAAAACAGCGTTTAACTGACAACGACTTTGTTCAAGATCTCGACTTAAATCACCGAATTCATCACGACATACCATTGTTATTGGCTGTGATAAATCACACTGAGTTAATGCTTGAATACTTTGCTGGAGATAATGAATTTGACGTAGCATTATCCGCGATGCAAACAATAACACCACCACAAAAACAACCACCATCAATAACGTTTGCCACACAATTTGAATTAAATATTGCTGATAATAACCTAACGCCAAAGCATTCGATTGATAACTAATAACCGCTAATTTTAGTGCGGGTAGTTTGACAATATAGCCATAACCACCATTATCTTGCAGAGTGAAAGCTTGACTATTTTGATTGATATTATTAAGAATACGACTCAACGTTTGACCATTATCCAATGGCTGTTTTAAGTTAATAACTTGATTAAGTTTGGATTTTTCCAACATATTGTCGGTGCCATACTCAATAACATACACACGATGATTAATCAGTTCTGCGGATAATTGAGGGATATTTAACGCTGACGATTGCGGGTTGGTAGCGGCTAAGCTTGTTAGCATCAACGCATTTGATTGGGCTAATTGCTGGACTTTGTTTTGTTGAGTCGCGATAACAGATTGATAGAATAATTCAGCATCCCATAATTGTTTGCCAATTAATAACAACGTACTAAACACCATCAGTAAAATAAGTTTAGGGGTTAATTTAAGGTTGGTTAACCACTTTTCCCAAGGTTTAAACTCTAGCGTTGCCATTTATTATCTCCGTATCGCTAACGTTTACACCCTTCACATTAAAAATGATGATGTTATTCGCAAGCCAGTAATGTCACCAATTAAGCATCATTGCTCCACTCTCTATGATGCTTATCGACATTGACGGGTAAATATTTAGTCATCCCTCACAAAGATACTTTAAAACATGATCTACGCCACATGTCATGTGTGTAAATACAACAACGCCCCGCATAAAGCGAGGCGTTAATAAATTAAGACTAACTCATTATATGTAACGTATGACGATTATGGCCAGTAAGGGGTTAACTCTATACTGATCTGCCGAGTCTGATTCATGGCATGCAATAATGATTCTTCTTGACGTTGTAACCATTTTTGCATTTGCGCTAAGTCATCCCCTTCAAATAAAGGTAATAACTGTCGAATCGGTTCTAATGCGCGTAAGTCTTCTAAGCCTTGTAATAAATCTAACCATGGCATTCGAAAAGAGATTCGACGGTCTTCATCATACAAGCCTGCAAACGCAATTCCACTCATCAAATTACGCAATAAACGTGGTTTTTGATCAAGATAATCAATACGGCTAAGTTCGCGTTCAGCGGGGAAAACATCAAGCAATTCAGACCATGAACGGGTCAGCATATTATCGGCAAATACTTTCACTGGTGCGGCTAGTTTGTCGCGTGATTTATCGTCAAGAAATGGCTGCCAACCACGACCTAAAATCCAGCGGCTTAAATCTAGCAATAACCCACAGTAACGCGCAGAACGCATTAATTGGATCATATCGTCACTATCTGGTAGCTCTTGATAACGTAGCTCTAATTGCTGTTGCAACTCTTTACGGGCATTCAGCTTACGTAATACATAGGCTTTATCATCAATCAGTGCTTGAATACTATTGGCATCTTCTAACCAAGTTAGCTCGCCTTCCAACCATTGTAATTCTTGGCGTAATAAGGCACTGGCACGACGCGGAATAATACCACCAAAGGTGGCAAAAGTTTGGCGTAATAGACTCAGCGCTTGTGATATTTGCACCAGAGCTTGCGGTTCTTGGCATTCCATATAAATCTGCTCATGGTACATCCAGTGCTCTAACGCATGTTCAAGTGTATTAATGAACGCAGATTCAACCGAATCTTGAAGTGTAGTATTAACAAAAACTAATGGTTTAACCGGATCGCCTTGATAATCCGCAGCAAGTCGGTAGCCACGAGCAGCCTTGCTAAGATTACCTAATCGCATTCCACCATCAACGCATAACTCGCGCGCTAAAGTAAATAAAGCGTCAGTTTGACCCGATTTAAGTTCTAATTCTACTTCACAAATTGGCGAGCGTTTATCGTCAACACTCACTTCACCATGATCAAATGCTAATTCAATTTGGCTACCATCTGGCATTGCCACTAACCATTGCTGGCGAGTAAAATCAGTACTAAATAATGGCTGAATTTGCTGCTGAACAGCAACAATATCAAAGTCGTGAGGCCAAGCATCCTTTGGATGAAGCGCTAAGCAAGGTTCAGTGCTATTTACTTCAACATTGTATTCAGGACGCTGATGCAACCCAGCAACAACACGGCCTGCGGTTTTTAATGTTTGAACAAACACATCATCAAAACGACGAATCCGTAAACCGATATCATGCTGGCGCAATACTTGATCGGGAGTGTCAAAGTAAATGTTACCCAACTCTCGACGGCTCTGTTGCAGAATTTTAGCTGCGGAAATTTTTTCCACCAGCTGCGTTGAAAATTCTGGTAAGACAAAAAACTTCAGTTCTATCTCGGTTTCCATAGTTATACCTATAAACGGTGGCAAACCAAGGATATTTGCTTATTCACTCAAGGGCAAGTGAGAAATATCAATAAAACCTTGATCAAAACTAGTTCCACTATACTATTTAATACGTTAAAATGCGCGATTCAATGACCATCGCTCAAGATTTAGCCTTATTCGGGCGCTCTTTAGGTTGATCGGCTATGCCAGTAAATACAATAATGGGGCTCTTTGCAAAATCCCCAATCAAACCACTACAACGCCATGTTATTCGCGTAACTGAGTGTTGTGACCTGCTTATCCCGTTCTTCGAGGCATGTAATGCTGGAGACTGGGAAAAGGCGGCCGTTTTACGCGAACAGATATCGCAACTTGAAAAAGATGCGGATGTACTCAAGCGTGAGATCCGTCTGAAGCTTCCTCGTGGTCTTTTCATGCCAGTAGATCGTACTGATATGTTAGGACTGTTAACCCAGCAGGATAAACTCGCTAACCTCTCTAAAGATATCGCTGGTCGAGTCTTAGGTCGTAAGCTACAAATGCCTGCTATCATGTACCCAGACTTCGTGGCATATATTCAACGTTGCTTAGACGCGGCTGATCAAGCTCGTCGTGTAATCAATGAGTTGGATGAATTACTCGAAACTGGTTTCAAAGGCAGAGAAGTGACGCTTGTCGCCGAAATGATTAATCAGCTAGATGTTATCGAAGATGATACCGATGCTATGCAGATTGTCTTACGTCAACAATTAATGTCCATCGAAGACCAACACAGCCCGGTGGATGTCATGTTCCTGTACAAAATTCTCGAGTGGGTAGGCGCGATTGCTGATCAAGCACAGCGGGTCGGCTCACGTTTAGAAATTATGCTCTCGCGTTCTTAATAACGGGAATTTAACAAAACAAGGTTTTACAATGGAAATCCTGGCTAACTACGGCACTCTATTAATTGGAGTGGCAGCTTTTTTTGGTCTTTTGATGGCGATTGGTATTGGTGCAAATGATGTTGCCAATGCCATGGGTACCTCAGTTGGTTCAAAAGCACTTACAGTAAAACAAGCAATCATCATTGCGATGATTTTTGAATTTGCAGGTGCTTATCTTGCAGGTGGTGAAGTTACCGATACTATTCGTAAGGGTGTTATCGAAACTTCTCTATATGCAAGCCATCCTGAAACCCTAGTTTTTGGCATGATGTCAGCGCTTCTTGCTGCTGGTACATGGCTACTTGTCGCATCTTTTATGGGCTGGCCTGTTTCAACAACACACTCAATTATCGGTGCTATCATCGGTTTTGCATGTGTATCAGTTGGCACCAATGCAGTGGATTGGCATTCAATCCAAGGTATTGTGGGTAGCTGGTTAGTTACACCTTTTATTGCCGGTATATTTGCATATCTAATATTTATTAGTGCTCAAAGGTTAATCTTTGATACTGATAACCCGATGGCAAATGCAAAGCGTTTCGTTCCTGTCTATATGTTTATCACAGCGATGGTCATTGCATTGGTAACAATTAAGAAAGGTCTGAAACATATTGGTTTGCATCTAACAACGGGTGAAGCTTGGATTGCATCAATTGCTATTTCATTTATCGTTATGGTAGTAGGTTACTTCTACATTAAGCATAAATATGCTGATGACGATCTCGTGGATAGTAATGGCTATGCTGGTGTTGAAAGTGTATTTAGCGTATTGATGGTTGTTACTGCGTGTGCGATGGCATTTGCCCATGGTTCAAACGACGTAGCAAATGCAATCGGTCCACTATCAGCAGTTGTTTCAACTATTGAAAACTCTGGACAAATTGCAGCGCAAAGCCAAATCGCATGGTGGATCCTTCCTCTAGGTGGTATTGGTATTGTCATCGGTCTAGCTACTCTTGGTCATAAAGTAATGGCTACCGTAGGTACAGGCATCACAGAGTTAACACCGAGCCGTGGTTTTGCTGCTCAGTTAGCAACAGCATCGACTGTTGTACTAGCATCAGGTACGGGTTTACCAATCTCAACCACACAGACACTTGTCGGTGCGGTATTAGGTGTTGGTTTTGCTCGCGGCATTGCCGCTCTTAACCTAGGTGTTGTTCGCAACATCGTTGCATCATGGATTGTGACTTTGCCGGCAGGTGCTTTACTTGCCATCATCTTCTTCTACATAATACAAGCAGTATTTAGTTAAAGAGTGGCAGAGTTCAAAGAGAGAGGTCTCCCCCTCTCTCTTTTCTTGCTCCCTTCCTACAAAGCCCTTACTATCCACGATCTCTAACCATTTCAGGTTCATCAAGGATTCGATAGTGAAGCACTTCATAAGCTTTTTTTTGTTCTGTTTTACACTAATTAGCCCGATAGCTAATGCTGAACAAGCCCATTATATTTCTGACAACTTATTTACATACCTATTAAAAGGCCCTGGCAGTCAATACCGTATTGTCGGTAGTGTTAATGCAGGCTCACCCGTTACATTATTAGAAAAAGATAACGGTTATAGTCGTATTAAAGATGCAAAAGGTCGTACTGGCTGGATTGAATCTAAGTTCATTTCAACCGATGTTGCGTTGCAAGAACGTCTGCCCGTACTTGAAACAGAATTAACCACTGTCAAAGCCAAGCTAGCAGAAGCACTCTCTACAAATGATAATAAACACAGTGATTTAAATAGTGCTTTGGCTCAACGTAATAGTCAGATTAGTACATTAGAAACACGTAATACGCAATTACAAAACGAATTAACTATCGCTCAAGATGAAGTACGTAGCTTACGTGCAAAAATTGACACTCAAAAAGATGACTTATTAATGAAATGGTTTACTTATGGCGGTCTCGTCGCGGGTGTCGGTTTGCTATTGGGATTACTATTACCCCATATCACCCCCCGTCGCCGTAAGCGTGCGAATGGTTGGGCATAAACATTCCTAAATAACCACGCATGTTATTATAAAGATGTCAGGTATCAATAAAAAAGGCAGCCAATTGGCTGCCTTTTTTGATTTTCACTTCGCGTTAATTACCATTCAGATAGCGCTGGCATACTAATTTCATAGCCATCAAACGTTAAGATCACATCGCGAGATTCAATCTTAACTAACTTAACCCCAGGAGCGATGATATCGCCCTGATGGCGCTCATGACCATTAACCTTAACCCACCTTTTCGTCGGTGTAGAAGAGTAAATATGTTGGTTAAAATTCATCTTTGGTAACTGACGTTGCACTGTGTTTGGCAATAAACCAATAGGAATAACGTTACTTTTAGGTGCCTTAGTTACCGTTGAATGAGGCTTGATTGCATTACGATCAGCGCTACTACGATCAACCTCGCTATCTTGATATTGTTCGTCATCAGTCGCCACTATTGCTGATTTAAGTTTAGCGGCAATATCTGGTGATAAACCAGATAAATCAAGATTATCTAACTGATAAGGATCATGGGATGCTGATACCACTTTAGCGGTATGTTGAACCGTTTTTAACGGCTGATCATCACTCGGACCAAGATCTCGGTCTTGCTCTCGCGGTTCAATATTATATGTCTCAGCATTTGAAGATGACTGATACGCAGGAGAAGCCACATATAAACCATCACTAATTGGTAACGGCTCCGTCACCAGATCAGGATATGTCATAAAGGTCACATCCGTATTCTTACCCTTTGTATTTACATCTAATGCCTGCGGCTTCGGTGCTTGTAACACTGACACTGGTAACACGGTAGTGACTAATAGATCTTGATCATCAGCCACTATCGTTACACCGTTGGCGTGTTGTTGATAAACTTTATAAGCCACAATCGAAGCTGCGGGTAATAACGCAATAATAATCGGCATCACCCACTTAACTCGCGATTTTTGCGCCTTAACAGCACGCATTGGATGGACAATTTTAACGGTCTCACCGTTATCATCACCACGGTTAGATCGCATCGCATTATTTTTATCTGATTGTTTTAATGCCGTTAATAACTGAGACATTAGACTTGCTCCGGTTGTAACGTAGGTCCTGGCAGACTCAGTGCAGAATCAAGGATCATTAAGGTCATGGGGCCAGCAATACCATCCGCAGTAATATCTTGCGCACGTTGAAAACGACGTAATTTATCAAGGATCGTTTGATCAAAATAACTAATCTGTGACCCATTATCGCCTAAGAAAGTATTTAATTGCTGATTTAACCATGCGACTCGTGCGCCACTTTGACCAAAACGGATCGTAGTTTTATCACCTAGAGGTGGACGCCATAACAAACTAAAGTGGCCACTCCAACGCGCTTCAAACCATGCAGGTGTCACTGAAATACGTTGTTTATCCAACAGTAACTCAATTCGATTACTCGTAATCGCATACACAACCGCATAAAAAGGCTGCTGCTGGCCATCTTTAAGGGTCACGATCACCGGACGATTAATCAACCCTAATCGCGTTAATGTTGTTGAACCTGAAAAACACGTCAATGCAATGCGAGAGCTTGTCGCGCACGTTGCTTGATTTAATGCGGTATCAAAGCCCCATAATTGATATAGACTTTGCATGGCGTTACGTTGATTACGACTGTCATTAATAGCGGTCAGTAATCGAGTTTCAGTACTGACTACGGCCTTTTTTAACGGTGCAGCCACTTGTGAAGAAGACGCAGAAACCAAAGATTGTGTCGCTGTATGGGCTTGAGGCCAATATTGCCACGCCACCGTTGCCATTACACCACACAATGCCGCTGCTATTGTCCATGGCAACCATGTTAAACGTGAACGTGACGAAGCCACTGATGGTACTTGCCAACTCAATATATCTTCGCAGGCTTGAACCGCCATTGCTTTGGTCACACTGTGAACGCCACCCTGACAGGCTAACTGCATCGATTTATCGCACACCAAGTTAATTAACCGTGGCACACCCTGAGTTTGTTTAGCGACATAATTGATAATACTTGCATTGAATACTGGATATAAACAATCAACCGCATTAAGACGGTAATGAATATATTCACTGACTTCCGTTTCGGTCAATGGCAGCAAATGGTAACGGGAAGTGATACGTTGTGCTAATTGGCGTAAGCGTTCTTGTTGTAATAGCTGCTGTAATTCAGGCTGGCCAATCAAAACAACTTTTAATAATTTACGGCTATCGGTTTCTAAATTAGTCAATAATCGTAATTGTTCTAGCACATCAGGCATCAGGTGTTGCGCTTCATCGACTAACAATAGTGTCTGCCGACCCGCAGCATGATTAGCAATAAGATGCTGATAAATAATATCGGTTAATTGCTTGAAACTGGCTTCGTCGCGATAAGATAGCCCTAATTCATCACAAATAGTGGCCAATAAATCATGCGATGATAACGCCGGATTGAGGATCACAGCCACTTGCGCTTGTTGCGGTAATCGTGAAATCATCGCCCGCAGTACCGTTGTTTTTCCTGTCCCCACTTCCCCTGTTAATAAGCCAAAACCACCACCATCGGTGAGTCCTGACAACATATGCGTTAACGCTTCTCGATGACGCTCACTGAGGTAAAGAAAACGGGCACTTGGTACAATAGAAAATGGGGCTTCATTTATGCCAAAAAAATCTTGGTACATATCTATACTCTAATACTTAAAATCATTTGGGAATAAATTATCGATAACATCATCAACAACATAAAAATACTTAGTACTGACAAACTCTCATTGCTGAGCGATATTTGTTATCATGATGACATCAACAAACCAGTGTATATTGGTTAACAAAATAATACCGATTAACATTATCATGCTGTGATAATGGTGACTTTTTTATTGTGACTTACAACTATTAGCCCAGCGTGGTATTAAGGAGTCTTCATTGCAAACCTATCTTGTCGGTGGTGCTGTTCGCGACACTTTATTAGGCTTACCTATAACAGATCAAGACTGGGTTGTTGTTGGCACCACACCAACGGCCATGCTTGAATTAGGTTATGAGCAAATTGGCAGTGATTTCCCTGTTTTTCTTCATCCTCGAACCAAACAAGAATATGCCCTTGCACGTACCGAGCGTAAATCAGGCCATGGTTACACTGGCTTTACCTGTTATGCCGCAGCTGATGTTACCCTCGAACAAGATCTATTACGACGAGATTTAACCATCAATGCTATTGCCCAAGATCAACAGGGACAACTCATCGACCCTTATCATGGTCAATATGATCTCAAACATAAGATCTTACGTCACGTTTCACCCGCATTTAGCGAAGATCCATTGCGAGTATTACGCGTTGCCCGTTTTGCCGCACGCTTTGCCCACTTAGGCTTTACCATTGCCGCTGAAACCATGGCATTAATGCAAGAAATTGTGGTCAGTGGTGAATTAGCCAACTTAACCCCAGAGCGAGTATGGCTTGAGTGGCACAAATCACTTTCAAGCAATGATCCACAGGTCTTTTTAAGCGTATTACGCCAATGTGGTGCTTTAGCGGTAATTATGCCTGAAATCGATGCTCTATTTGGCGTACCACAACCCGTAAAATGGCACCCTGAAATCGATTGTGGCATTCATACTCTACTCGTAGCAAAACAAGCCACTTTACTCAGTGATGATACAATCATTCGTTTTGCAGCCCAAGTGCATGATCTTGGCAAAGCACTCTCTCCGAAAGATGATTTACCCCATCATAAAACCCATTGTCGTGACGGTATCAAACCGATTAAACAGTTGTGTCAACGGATCAAAGTACCCAATGATTATCGTGATTTAGCGCTGTTAGTGTGCGCTCAACATACCAAGATCCACCATGCCCAAGAAATGCGCGCCAGTACCTTTATTACTATTTTTGATCAAATAGACGCATGGCGAAAACCACAACGTATTGAACAACTTGCCATATGTTGTCGTGCAGATGCTCGTGGTCGTTACAGTTTCGATACGACCGCATACCCACAAGCGGATATCATTATAGCGGTGTTTGATATTGCTCAAGCAGTCCCTGTCGCACCTATTATTGCCGCAGGGTTTATTGGCGCTGAAATCAAACAGCAATTAGCGCAAGCTCGCGCCCTCGCCGTTGATGAATATTTACAACGCACTCGAAACTAATACGACAAAAAAAAGCCGACATCCATAATGTCGGCTTTTTTATCACACGTTTATCTGAAATTATTTTGACAATAAAAACAAGATCAAACCAACACCTAAAATTAAACGATAGATAACAAACGGCGTCATACCTAAACGGGTCACTAATTTTAAGAACACGTGAATACATGCATACGCACTAATAAATGAAACCGCAATCCCAATACTGAGGTTACTAACATCAATTGATTCAGGCCCCGTCACTAATTTAAGCCCTAAATATCCGCCCGCAAGCAAAATAATAGGAATCGACATTAGGAATGAAAATCTTGCTGCTGCTTCTCGTGTAAAGCCTAAATATAAAGCGGCTGTCATGGTTGCACCAGAGCGAGATGTGCCAGGAATAATGGCTGCTGCTTGAGCTAAACCAATTAAAACAGCACTTTTCCATGTGGTTTGGTATTCATTATCAGTTTGCTTAGCATGTTTATCAACCCACCATAACAGCAAGCCAAAAATAATGGTTGTACAAGCAATAACCCACGCAGAACGCAAATACATCTCAATGAAATCTTTCATCAACAAGCCAAAAATACAGGCTGGAATCGTTGAAATAACAATCATCCATGCCAATTTAGATTCAGCATTATGTTGACGCTTGAAAATTGAAGCTAGCCATGCGCTAAGAAGCGTAACAACTTCTTTACGGAAATAAATCATTACCGCTAATAACGTTCCCACATGCACTGCTACATCAAATGCCAATCCTTGATCTGACCATCCCAATATTTCTGACGGTAAAATAAGATGGGCAGAACTCGATACAGGTAAAAACTCTGTTAATCCCTGTAACAGGGCAAGCATAATCGCTTCAAAGTGACTCATTCATTATCCTTAATTTAGGTTGTATCCATTGCTGTGAGCAATAGTTCGCTCGATATTATTCAACAGGCCATAATGACTGTTGAGGTGAAAAATTTTGCCATAACTCAGCAATCGTCTGTTGTTGCCCTGGAATAACTAACTCAGGACATAACTCACTCATTGGCCATAGCACAAAAGCAAATTTATACAGATCAGATCGCGGTATTATAGGTGAGCACTCACTGATGACATTACCATAAAGTAAAATATCTAGATCAATGGTACGGCTTTGATTTTTTTGGGTATTTTCAGGTCGTCCCAATTGACGTTCAATGTTTTTTAATGATTGTTGCAGAGTAGCTAATGACAATGACGTTTTTATTTCAATGACACTATTAAAGAAGTTATCACCATTAAAACCAACCGGTTCCGCTTCAAAAATACGTGACATGCGCCATGAATCAGCCAACTGTGCCACCGCTTCTACTCCAGCAGGTAAGTAATGTTCGCGATCAATATTGCTGCCAATGCTGATATAAGCAGTGATCACTACTTGATGCCTCGTTCAATTTGAACCCCAACCCCACTCGCATTAGCAATGGCGCTCGGTTTAGTTACTCGCACTTTAATCCATGGCACGGCAAAGCGCGTCATGATCAAAGTAGCAATATCTTCTGCAACACGTTCAACTAATAAAAAACGGCCTTGAGTAATATGTTCGGTAACCGCTGTACAGACCTTTGAGTAATCTAACGCTAAATTAACATCATCAGCGATGGCGGCAGGACGATTATCGTGAGCCATCTCTAAATCTAATACTAATTTTTGCTTAATTTTTTGTTCCCAGTCATACACTCCAATAGTGGCGATAACTTCAAGTTGTTCTATAAATACCGTGTCCATATTTAATCGCTAATTTTGATAGAGGTCGGATACCTAATACACACAAAAACGCGTATTATCAGGTTATATAAGTTAGCGTAGATACATGCTAACAGGTCAACAACATATTGAATGCTGACCATAATCGTGACTATATCACAGCCATAAACACGCTGATATTTATCAGCACCAATATTGATAAAGATAAGATCCAGCTAACACTTAGCGGCAACAAACAGTTCGACTTATCTTTCAAATAACCGGGATATTGCATGACACCATTAGCGTTACTGATGATCATTGCGGCTTATCTATTAGGATCAATTTCAAGTGCAGTATTAATTTCAAAACTGTACCACCTTCCCGATCCTCGAACCCATGGTTCACTCAATCCAGGCGCGACCAATGTACTGCGTCTCGGAGGCAAAACAGCCGCAATATTAGTTTTGGTTGCCGATATTCTAAAAGGCATGATCCCCGTTTGGTTAAGCTATTTTTTTGGTTTAAATCCTTTTTTACTCGGTATCATAGGTATCGCCGCTTGCCTCGGCCACATCTACCCGATTTTTTTTCATTTCCAAGGTGGCAAAGGAGTCGCAACAGCACTTGGCGCATTAGCCCCAATCGGCTGGGATCTTAGTGGCAGTTTAATTATTATTTGGATATTCTCACTAACACTAACGGGCTATTCTTCCTTAGCATCATTAATTACCGCCCTTGTTGCACCACTGATGACATGGATGGTAAAACCCGAATATACAATGCCCGTCGCGATGCTTTCTTGCTTAATTATCTTCCGTCACCAAGACAATATTCGCCGCTTACTCGATGGTGGCGAAACAAAAATATGGCAGAAATTTGCCCGAAAAAGTAACGAAAAGCAATAAAAATGCAGAAAAAACCACAAAAAAAGCGAGAACATATGTTCTCGCTTTTTGTTTGGATTAACGCATAATCACTATTAAGCAATAGGTTGCAATTGATCGATAGGCCAACGCGGGTAAACCTTCACCCCAAGATCCATCAATTCATTATTTTTTAGACGTTGCATACCAGCATAAGCAATCATCGCGCCGTTATCCGTACAAAACTCAGTTCGCGGATAGAACACTTGACCATGCATACCTTTCATCATGGTTTCAAGCTGTTGACGTAATGCTTTATTAGCACTTACACCACCGGCAATTACTAGGCGCTTATAGCCCGTTTGCTTTAGTGCACGCTTACATTTAATCGCTAACGTATCGACAACTGCATCTTGAAATGCATAAGCAATATCGGCGCGAGTTTGTGGATCATCATCATTGCCACGAATCGTATTCGCCGCAAATGTTTTCAAACCTGAAAAACTAAAATCAAGCCCTGGGCGGTCTGTCATTGGACGCGGGAACTTAAATCTCCCCGGAGTACCTTGTTCTGCCATTTTGGACAGTCGTGGACCGCCTGGGTAATCTAAGCCCATCATTTTAGCCGTCTTATCAAATGCTTCACCCGCCGCATCATCAACAGACTCACCAAGGATCTTATAATCACCAATTCCACGCACATCGACCATCATCGTATGTCCGCCAGAAACCAACAATGCTACAAAAGGAAATTCCGGTGGATTATCTTCCAACATCGGAGCCAATAAATGGCCTTCCATGTGATGCACAGCAACCGCAGGTAAATCCCATGCATACGCCAAACTACGGCCGATGGTCGCACCAACTAATAACGCACCAACAAGACCAGGTCCAGCGGTGTAAGCGACACCATCAAGATCTTCTGGCGTTAAGCCCGCAGCCGCTAATGTCGCAATGATTAAAGGGATGGTTTTTTTAACATGATCGCGCGATGCTAACTCAGGCACCACACCGCCGTAATCGGCATGTAACTTTACTTGACTGTAAAGTTCATGTGCCAATAAACCTTTTTCATCATCAAAAATTGCGATACCTGTTTCATCACAGGAGGTCTCAATGCCCAATATACGCATAACAGCCTCTATATTATTCGGGGACCTAATCTAAAAAATCAGTCTAGTTTCAATAACAACCGATAATTTATACAGGTTTATAAGGGGGTAATTAAGCGCCATGTTACCGCTGTTAACACAAATTAACCAGTTCATAGGCGTAGAATGCTTTACAAATACCCCCAAATCAGATTAGAATTTCGCACCATTTTAATCATCTGACACTTTGAACGTCAGTATTAAACCGAATCACTCTGAGGTGAGTATTACATGCCAGTAATCAAAGTACGTGAAAACGAACCGTTTGACGTAGCACTACGTCGTTTCAAGCGCTCTTGCGAAAAAGCAGGTATCCTTTCTGAAGTTCGTCGTCGTGAGCACTTCGAAAAGCCAACAACTGTACGTAAGCGTGCTAAAGCAGCGGCAGTTAAGCGTCACCTGAAGAAATTGGCTCGCGAAAACGCGCGTCGCGTTCGTCTGTACTAATCGTTAGATTATAAAACAGAAGGATCGCGTAATGACTCTTATTGAACGTCTTAAAGGCGAACAAATAGCGGCGATGAAGGCGAGAAATAAACCTCGTCTTGGTGCCATCCGTTTGGTACTTGCTGCAATTAAACAACGCGAAGTTGACGAAAAGATCACTCTTTCTGACGACGACGTGTTAGTAGTATTGACCAAAATGGTGAAACAACGTCGTGACTCTGTAGCGCAGTATGAAGCTGCAGGCCGTCAAGACCTAGCTGATATTGAGCATGCTGAAATCAGTGTTCTAGCAGAATTTATGCCTCAACCGTTAAGTGAAGATGAAATCTCTGCTTTGCTGGATGATGCTATTGCTGCAACAGGCGCTGTCAACATGCAAGATATGGGCAAGGTTATGGGCGTACTGAAACCGCAAATTCAGGGTCGTGCCGATATGGGGATTGTTAGCAAGCTGGTGAAAATCAAGCTAGGCTAATCACTCCTCTTATTCTGCAACAAGCCGTGCTATTCTTTTAGAATGCGCGGCTTGTTTGTATCTGACAATCCTCATTTTTAACGGTCTAACCGTTACACTCTTTTTGTTTACTCTAGGTTGTTTGCTTTGTTATGGCAGGAAAAATACCGCGTTCATTTATTGATGATTTAATCTCTCGACACGACATTGTCGATGTTATTGACGCGCGTGTAAAACTCAAGAAACAAGGTAAGAATTTTGGTGCCTGTTGCCCCTTCCATAATGAAAAAACCCCCTCTTTTTCGGTAAGCCAAGAAAAACAGTTCTATCATTGTTTTGGGTGCGGCGTTCATGGCAACGTACTTGATTTCGTGATGGAGTATGATCGACTAGAATTTGTCGATGCCATTGAAGAGCTTGCTTCACAATTAGGTTTAGAAGTTCCACGTGAAAACGATGGTACCAATGCACCTCGAGGTCCAAAAGCGGCGGATAAACGTAATTACTATGAACTCATGGGCCAAGTGTCACAGTTTTATCAGTCACAATTACGGGCGCAGGATGCTCAGATTGCGGTAGATTATCTCAAAGGACGTGGTTTATCGGGTGATATTGTAAAAAAATTCAATATCGGTTTTATTCCCGATCAGTGGGACATGGTACGTACTCGCTTTGGGCGGGATAATGAATCGCAAAAAGCACTTGTTAATACAGGAATGCTGATCGAAAACGACCAAGGTCGTCGTTATGATCGCTTTCGTGGGCGAGTGATGTTTCCGATCCATGATCGCCGTGGACGTGTAATTGGTTTTGGTGGTCGAGTATTAGGTGATGGTACCCCTAAATATCTTAACTCCCCTGAAACAGATATTTTCCATAAAGGCCGTGAGCTTTATGGTTTATATGAAGTATTACAAACCCATCGTGAACCTGAAAAAATCATGGTGGTTGAAGGCTACATGGATGTGGTTGCACTAGCGCAATTTGGGGTCGATTATGCAGTCGCATCGTTGGGAACAGCAACGACAGGCGATCATATTCAGAGTCTATTCCGTCAAACCAGCACCGTTGTGTGTTGTTATGATGGTGACCGTGCTGGACGTGAGGCGGCATGGCGAGCAATGGAACAAGCATTGCCCTTCTTAACCGATGGCCGCCAATTGAAATTCATGTTCCTACCCGATGGCGAAGATCCAGATTCATGTATTCGCGCCGAAGGAAAAGCACAATTTGAACAACGTCTTGATGCAGCCACAACATTATCTGATTTTTTGTTTAATAGCTTAATGCTCCAAATTGACACCAGTAGCCGTGAAGGTAAAGCGAAGCTAACCACACTCGCCGTTCCCTTAATTGATAAAGTACCGGGTGGCACTCTACGACTATACTTACGTGAGTTATTAGGGAAAAAACTCGGTTTACCCGATGAAACACAGTTACAACAATTGCTATCAAAACATGGTCAAATCACTAAAGCTGTCGGCCAAATACAAATTAAGCGTACGCCAATGCGAGAAGTTATTGCCCTACTGATTCAGCACCCGCACTTTGTGCAACAGCTTGAATTTGATATGGACGCATTTACAGGTATTGAGCTCGCGGGATTAAATTTATTGCTATCGATAGTTGATAAATGCCGAAACAATCCCAATATTAGCACTGGACAGCTTTTAGAATATTGGCGCGGCACCAAGAATGAAGCCATGATGGCTCGGCTTGCTGCGTGGGAGCTACCGTTGTCAAATGATGAAGACAACAGCCTCGATGTATTTTTAGACGCAATGGATAAAATTATTATTCAATGCGTTAATCAACAAATTGAACAGTTGCAGACTAAATCAAGAACTGTCGGCTTATCAGTCGAAGAAAAGCAGGAATTACAATCCTTATTATTGGATCGTCCTGCCTAATAAGTAGTCAACAATTAAGAAATTTGTTATAATGACTGGTTTGCAACTCTGCATACTAAATTATCACTCAGACCCGAAGTTGGATACCGTCTATGGAGCAAAATCCGCAGTCACAGCTAAAGTTACTTGTTGCTAAAGGCAAGGAACAAGGCTATCTGACCTACGCCGAAGTAAATGACCACCTACCAGAAGATATTGTTGATTCTGATCAGGTTGAAGACATTATTCAAATGATTAATGACATGGGTATTAAGGTAGTTGAAACTGCCCCAGATGCCGATGAACTCATGATGACTGAAGATAATGCCGACGAAGACGCCATTGAAGCAGCGGCGCAAGCATTATCAAGCGTAGAAAGCGAGATCGGTCGCACAACAGACCCTGTGCGTATGTACATGCGCGAAATGGGTACGGTTGAACTACTTACTCGCGAAGGCGAAATTGATATCGCAAAACGCATTGAAGATGGTATTAACCAAGTTCAATGCTCAGTTGCTGAATACCCTTCAGCGATCGCTCATTTACTTGAGCAGTTTGACAAAGTTGAAGCCGATGAACTTCGTCTAACTGATATCATTTCAGGCTTCGTTGATCCAAACGAAGAAGCTACCGCAGCACCAACAGCAACACACATTGGCTCAGAGCTAAGCGAAACTGATCTTGAAGATGAAGATAAAGATCTTGAAGACGGTGACGACGACGACGATGCGGAAGATGAAGAAGAAGACGATGGTAGCATCGACCCAGAATTAGCGCGTGAAAAGTTCTTAGAACTTCGTCACTCCTATGAAAAAATGGCATTAGCCATTAACACTAACGGTCGTCAACACGCTACAACCGAAATTGCAGTTGAAGAATTGTCAGAGATCTTCAAGCAATTCCGTCTGATTCCAAAGCAATTTGATCGTCTAGTTAGCTCACTACGTGACTCTATGGATAAAGTACGCACTAACGAGCGTCTTATCATGCGTATGTGTGTTGATAACAGCAAAATGCCAAAGAAAACGTTCATTAGCTTATTTGCAGGTAATGAATCAAACAGCGATTGGATTGATACCGCGCTTAACTCAGGCAAGCCGTACGCTGAACGTTTAAAGAACTATGAAGAAGATCTTCGTCGTTCAACGTTAAAGCTACGTATACTTGAGCAAGAAACGGGTCTGTCTATTGAGCGAATCAAAGACATCAGCCGTCGTATGTCAATCGGTGAAGCGAAAGCACGCCGTGCGAAAAAAGAGATGGTTGAAGCAAACTTACGTCTTGTAATTTCTATCGCTAAAAAGTACACCAACCGTGGCTTACAGTTCTTGGATCTAATCCAAGAAGGTAACATCGGTCTAATGAAAGCCGTTGATAAATTTGAATACCGTCGTGGTTACAAGTTCTCAACTTACGCAACATGGTGGATCCGTCAGGCAATCACACGTTCAATCGCTGACCAGGCACGTACTATTCGTATCCCTGTACACATGATTGAAACCATCAATAAATTGAACCGCATCTCACGCCAGATGCTACAAGAGATGGGCCGTGAGCCATTGCCAGAAGAATTGGCTGAACGCATGCAAATGCCGGAAGACAAGATCCGCAAAGTACTGAAGATTGCTAAAGAGCCAATCTCAATGGAAACCCCAATTGGTGATGATGAAGATTCACACCTAGGTGATTTCATTGAAGATACAACACTTCAACTTCCAATGGATGCTGCCACTGCAACTAACTTGCGTGCGGCAACTAACGATGTACTTGCTGGGTTAACGCCTCGTGAAGCAAAAGTACTTCGTATGCGTTTTGGTATCGATATGAATACCGACCACACGCTAGAAGAAGTAGGTAAGCAATTTGATGTTACTCGTGAGCGTATCCGTCAGATCGAAGCAAAGGCATTACGTAAATTACGTCATCCAAGCCGTTCAGACGTACTTCGTAGTTTCCTTGACGAATAAGTAAACGCAGTAACATTATAAAAAAAGCGAGCCTTGAGCTCGCTTTTTTATTATCGATAATAATGATATTAAATAGTGAATAGACACACAACATTGTTCTAACTGTTGAAAAAGTAAACGATTCTTTAACGTTAATCACTAGACAAGTGTGACACCATCCCCTATAATTTGTCGCATATGGCCCCTTAGCTCAGTGGTTAGAGCACGCGACTCATAATCGCTTGGTCCCCAGTTCAAGTCTGGGAGGGGCCACCAAATTCGAAAAAGCTGAAGTATTTTTACTTCAGCTTTTTTTCGTTTTAGCACCATAAAAAACATATCCCCCACGACACACTCTCTAGATCACAACGAAAAAATTATAATTAACCCACTGACGTTTGATAAATAACAAAACTTTATTTTTATTTTTCCACATAATCATCATTTTGATGTCACACACTGTATCAACAATGAACAGCTATATCTCAGGGTGCTAAATGGTGGAATATCTGCTATAATCCTGCGCTTGAATATTAGGGCTACAATCAATGTTATAATGGCATTTATCTACTTGTTCAATAATAACAACAATATATTCAATGCCGCTTAAGATTACCTAGAAATAAACTTTACAAAAGCGCACTAACGCTTTTTTAAAGTAATATTTAAAGCGTTTTTTATTTATTCATTACTCACTATTCGATAGCAACAGTACGTTGATTACCTAATAATGATTAATGTTAATTTTCCCTTGGGTAAAAAGTTCTTCCGGAGAGTATCCTCAATGAAAAAGACCAAGATCGTATGTACGATTGGACCGAAAACTGAATCTGTAGAAATGCTTACTAAACTAGCTAACGCTGGTATGAACGTAATGCGTCTTAACTTCTCACACGGTGACTTCGAAGAGCACGGTCAGCGTATCACTAATCTACGTGAAGTTATGGCTAACACAGGCAAAGAACTAGCAATCTTGCTAGATACTAAAGGTCCTGAGATTCGTACTATCAAACTAGAAGGTGGCAATGACTTCACTCTAGTAGCTGGTCAAGATTTCACTTTCACAACAGATACATCAGTAATCGGCAATCAAAACTGTGTGGCAGTGACTTACCCTGGTTTTGCTAAAGATCTAGCAAAAGGCAACATTATCCTAGTAGACGATGGTCTAATTGAAATGGAAGTGTTGGAAACAACAGAAACTGAAGTTAAGTGTAAAGTACTTAACAGCGGTGACCTAGGCGAAAACAAAGGTGTTAACCTTCCTGGCGTTTCTGTAAAACTTCCAGCTCTTGCTGAAAAAGATAAAGCTGACCTTAAGTTTGGTTGTGAGCAAGGTGTTGATTTCGTTGCTGCATCTTTCATCCGTAAGGCTGAAGACGTACTAGAAATCCGTGCGCTATTAACAGCAAACGGCGGCGCTAATATTCAGATCATCTCTAAGATTGAAAACCAAGAAGGTGTTGATAACTTTGACGCTATTCTTGAAGCATCTGACGGTATCATGGTTGCTCGTGGTGACCTTGGTGTTGAGATTCCAGTTGAAGAAGTTATCTTTGCTCAAAAGATGATGATCGAGAAGTGTAATCGCGCTCGTAAAGTTGTAATCACTGCAACACAAATGCTTGATTCTATGATCAAGAACCCACGTCCAACACGCGCAGAAGCGGGTGATGTTGCTAACGCAATCATGGATGGTACTGACGCAGTAATGCTTTCTGGTGAATCAGCTAAGGGTAAATACCCAATCGAAGCTGTAACTATCATGGCGAAAATCTGTGAACGTACTGATAAAGTTCTTAAAGCTGAGCTAGGTTCACGTCTAGATAGCCCACGTCTACGTATCACTGAAGCTGTATGTAAAGGTGCCGTTGATACAGCAGAGAAACTAAACGCTCCGCTAATCATCGTTGCAACTGAAGCAGGTAAATCTGCTCGTTCAATCCGTAAGTACTTCCCAACAGCACGTATTCTTGCTGTAACAACTAATACTAAGACAGCAGCTCAACTATGTCTTTCTAAAGGTGTTACACCTGTTGTTGTTGATGCAATCGAAAGTACTGATGCATTCTACCTATGTGGTAAAGAACTAGCATTAGAAACTGGCATTGGCGCTAAAGGCGATATCGTAGTAATGGTTTCTGGCGCACTTGTTGCTTCAGGTACAACTAATACTGCATCTGTTCACGTACTATAATTGTTCGTAAATAGAGATTAAAAAAGGGAGCTACGGCTCCCTTTTTTTTGTTTATAATTTCTCATCTGTATAACGACAACCATCGTATTTATTTATAATACGCTGAACATTTATAAATCATTAATCATTTAAACAACACTTCTTAATCATTTTATAAATCAATGCAGTATAATAGTTATATTCTTACTGCGAATCCATTCTAATCATAGTTTCTCCCTCTCTTTAGTGTTTAAGCAATAAACAAAGCCAGTTATACTCCTTATCAATAGGTACTAATACATTCATGACTTTTACAAAAGTTGTGTTTAAATAGTGTCGAATAAATATAACAATAAAAGAGGGAAACCGTGTCCAGTCCTACGCAAACGAATAAAATCATGGAGGTCATACGACAAGATATTTTACTTGGTAAATTGACGCCAGGACAAAAACTTGTTGTTGCCGATTTGAAAGAACATTATCAGGTTGGTGCATCACCTATTCGTGAAGCTTTAGTCCAATTATCGTGGAAAAAATATGTTAAATTTGCACCACAAAAAGGTTGCTGGGTAGCACCTATTTCAGTGGAAGAACTAACAGATCTTTTTAATGCTCACCAATTAATTTCACATGAATTGTTAAAAAAAGCTATTTTGCAAGGCGATGAAGCTTGGGAACTCAACATCCTTACCAGCTACCATAAATTAAGCCGCCTAAATCCAACCTCTGATAATGCTGATCTCTCTGAATGGGAGCAACGCCATGGCGATTTTCATATTGCGATTCTATCAGGCAGTAATTCACCCGTATTACTGGATCTTTACCTTGATATTTATGATCAACTTAAACGTTACCGTCATATTTGGTTAAGCCAGTCTCGTGATAGCGAAAATCGTTATCATGATGGCGGTGAACATGAAGCGTTAATGAAAGCAGTTTTAGATCGTGATATTGAGTTGGCACAAAAAATAATGAATGAGCACTCAAAAAATGCGGTTAGTTCTGTGAGTCCTTATCTCTAGTTTTATCAAGATAATTAAATAACAAAACCCATGCTACATTAATTATGTCATGGGTTTTTGTTTAATCGCTAAGCTTATACCTTTAAAGCGCGTTCACCACGAGCGAGACCGACCACACCACTACGTGCAACTTCAATAATATCAGTCGCCTCACCGACCGCAGCTAAAAAAGCATCTAATTTCTCACCGGTTCCGGTCACTTGAATGGTATAAATCTGACTAGTCACATCGACAATTAAGCCTCTAAAAATATCAGCGGTACGTTTCACTTCGGCTCGCGCAAAACCACTGGCTTTTACCTTTACTAACATCAGTTCTCGTTCAATATGATCAGCAGCCGTGACATTGCTCACCTTCAAAATATCAATTAATTTATGTAGTTGCTTTTCAATTTGCTCATACGCAGCTTCATCTTCAACATGAGTGGTTATATTTAACCGTGATAAGGTAGAATCATCAGTTGGAGCAACGGTTAATGATTCAATGTTATAGCCTCGCTGAGAAAATAATCCCACCACCCGTGAAAGTGCCCCTGGCTGATTTTCAAGCAATACTGAAATAATTCTACGCATTAAGTTCGCTCCGTTTTACTTAACCACATATCACTCATGGCACCACCACGAATCAACATCGGATAAACATGCTCTGTTTCATCGACACTGATATCAATAAAAACTAATTTATCTTTCAATGCCAATGCTTGTCCTAATTGCTGATCAAGTAACTTAGGATCAGAAATACGAACCCCTACATGCCCATAAGCTTCAGCGATCGCGGCAAAATCAGGCACAGAATCCATATAAGACTGAGAATGGCGACCTTGATAAATCATATCTTGCCATTGCTTTACCATGCCTAGAAAACGATTATTAAGGTTAATGATTTTCACCGGAATATCGTATTGCAATGCCGTCGACAGTTCTTGAATATTCATTTGAATACTGCCATCTCCTGTCACACACACAACCTCAGCATTCGGTAATGCAAATTTAACCCCCATTGCCGCAGGTAAGCCAAATCCCATGGTGCCAAGACCACCAGAATTAATCCAACGTCGAGGTTTATCAAACGGATAATATAAGGCAGCAAACATCTGATGCTGGCCTACATCTGAGGTGACATACGCATCACCATCAGTAAGACGATATAACGATTCAATCACTTGCTGCGGCTTGATGCGGTCGGTAGTGGTGTCATAACGTAGACATTGACGCTGACGCCATGTCGCTATTTGCTGCCACCATGGTTGTAACGCAGCGTGATTATCAATGTCGTCTTGCTCATTGACTAACTTGAGCATACACGTCAGTACAGTATCAGCAGAGCCTACAATGGGAATATCAACCGCCACCGTTTTTGATATCGATGATGGATCAATATCGATGTGCATAATAGTCGCATTAGGGCAGTATTTTTCAAGATTGTTGGTAGTCCGATCATCAAATCTAACCCCGATGCCAAAAATAAGATCGGCATTATGCATTGCCATGTTAGCTTCATAGGTACCATGCATACCTAACATACCCAAGCATTGCTCATGTGTTCCGGGAAAAGCGCCAAGTCCCATTAACGTATTAACCACCGGAATATGTAAGCTTTCCGCTAATGCCATTAATGGCTCACTACAGTTAGACATAACCGCACCACCACCGACATAGAGTACCGGTTGTTTAGCGGTTAATAAGGCTTTGACACCCCGCTTAATTTGACCTTTATGACCTTGCGTTGTCGGATTGTAAGAACGTAATGTTATCGACTCAGGATACTGATAAGGGTAGGTTTCGGCTGGGTTAAGCATATCTTTAGGAATATCAACCACAACAGGCCCAGGGCGACCACTGGCAGCGATATAAAACGCTTTTTTTATAATGGTGGGAATATCTTCAGATTTTGTCACCAGAAAACTGTGCTTTACAACAGGACGTGAGATCCCAACCATATCGCACTCTTGAAAGGCATCATTACCAATCAAGTTACTCATTACTTGGCCGGACAAGACCACGAGTGGGATCGAATCCATATAAGCGGTAGCAATACCGGTGATCGCATTGGTTGCCCCTGGGCCTGATGTGACAAGGACAACTCCAACATCCCCAGTTGCTCTAGCATAACCATCAGCCATGTGCACAGCGGCTTGCTCATGACGTACAAGCACATGTTCAATATCACTTTTTTCATGTAAAGCATCATAAATATCAAGAACCGAGCCTCCGGGATAACCGAAGATATGCTTAACGCCTTGATCGATCATTGAACGAACAATCATCTCTGCGCCAGACAACATTTCCATATTTTGTCTCCAGATCGATAAAACATAGTTAGGGCTTATTTTTAGCCTAATAAAAAACATGAATTTTCATGCTATGTTTATCATGATTGCAACAACAACCACGAATAACTGCAATAACTTTAACGCTTTTGCAGCATTCATTGCTAGAGCAAAAGACAAGTTTACGGTTTATATCTATCGGAACTAAAATTGTTAATGCTTTATATAGATCTTAATAAGCTCTGTACTACCAACGACTATTATTTGGTACAAATACAGAATATCCCTCTTTGCTCAAATAAAAAAAAAGAAGCCTTAAAGGCTTCTTTCTTAAATATAAGCAAAAAATAGATTAGTCGTCTTTTTGTTGCGCTTTTTTATGGCTTTCTTCGTACATATGTTCAATCTCTTTATGGTAACGATCTTGAATCACTTTACGACGTAATTTTTGTGTTGGTGTTAATTCACCTTTATCCATTGAAAAGGATTTAGGCAACAATGTGAATTTTTTCACTTGTTCAAAACGCGCTAAGTCTTTTTGTAACTCAATCACACGTTTTTCAATTAACTCAACGATTTGACTATGCTTAACTAATTCCATGCGATCTTTATATTTAATATTAAGCTCGCGTGCATGTTCTTCCAGTGTTTCAAAACAAGGCACAATCAATGCTGATACGAATTTACGGGTGTCAGCAATAACAGCAATTTGTTCAATCAGATGATCTTTACCAATCGCCCCTTCAATCACTTGTGGTGCAATATATTTACCACCCGATGTTTTCATTAATTCTTTGATACGGTCTGTAATAAACAAGTTACCCTGCTCATCGATATAACCCGCATCACCCGTTTTAAGGAATCCATCATCAGTAAAGTTATTAGCGGTCTCTTCGGGCATATTGTAATAACCACGCATAACCATCGGACCGCGAACTAAAATTTCGCTATCTTTACCAATTTTAACTTCAGCACCAGGCATTGGCATACCGATCGAATCAGGGTTATAACAACGATCATCCCAACAAGAAACTGTCGCTGTTGTTTCTGTCATACCATAGCCTAACTTCACGTTAACGCCCATGGCATGGAAAAAACGGCCAATTCCCGCATCCAATTTAGCACCACCACATGGCATGCACTTAATATTGCCACCCAGTACAGCACGTAACTTCGATAACACCATTTTATCAGCAAGGTTATAGCTTTTTTGTAATAACCATGATGGTTCACGACATTGCTGACGGGTCAGTGACATTCTTGCGCCCATGTTCACAGCCCAAGTAAAAATCATCTTTCGATAAAATGGCGCTCGAGCAACTTTATCATGCACACCTGAATATATTTTTTCATAAACACGTGGTACCGCTGACATGTAATTAGGCTTAACAGTAACTAACGCTTCTTTAAGCTTATTGGTATCTGATAAATAACAGTTAATCACACCACGGTGTAAAACATAGAATGTCCAAGCACGTTCAAAGACATGTGACAAAGGTAAGAAACATAATGAAGTATCGCCTTCATCTAATGCTAAGCGTTCATCATGGGCCATAATTTGTGAAGCAACATTCGCATAATCAAGCATCACCCCTTTTGGAGTACCTGTGGTGCCTGACGTGTAAATTAGGGTTAATAAGTCATCCATCGCTAAGTCATTAAGACGAGTATCAAGCTCTACTTGATGCGCTGAAGTAGCCGTTTTTAAAAAATCAGCATAATGACAAACTAACGGGTGCTGCGGTAATTCAACATCATCAGTTAACGCGACAATACGTTCTAAATTCGGACATTGATCAGCAATAGCCACCGCAATATTTAACTGTGCTTGCTCACCAACGAATAGAACTTTTACATTAGCGTCATTAATAATATATGCTGATTGCTGAGGCGTATTGGTTGGATAAATAGGCACAGTAACACAGCGATTATATAGCGAAGCAAAATCAGCAACCGTCCAACGAGGCATATTATTAGCGAAAATACCGACTTTATCTTGTACAGCTAAACCTTGATTTAGTAACGCCAACGCCAATTGTTGAATTTTTTCACCAAAATTATTCCAGCTAATATCCTGCCACTCACCATTAACTTGATGACGTAAAGCAGGACTGTCGCCTAAGCGCGCAATTTGCTGACGAATACGGTGAACAATATGGAAATCATGTTGTGCCATAAGTACTCTATTTTTTTAGCTTACACTTGTAAGCTGATTTGAGAGATGCAGTCTACAATTCAGCCTTTAAAAAGCCAACTATAATGAATATTAAATTATAGTTTCTGATGACCAAGATCACTCTATACCTGCTTACTTATTGTCTTCAATGACTTTTTAAATAAACAATAAAAGTGTAAGGATCTATAAATAACATGGTCTCATAACAGAAAAAGAACTTAAATAATCTACGGGGAAATAGAGCCTTTAAATATCATGAAGATAAAACCTCATAACGCCAGCCGTGCCGCTAACAACAGCACATAATATGATTTTATTTTCACAAAAAAAAAGGCCAGCATTTGAGCTGACCTTATAATAACGCTATATAAACTATTAGCTGGTCAGATCACCACAAATAGCCATTAATTGATCACGCATCCAGATATTACCTTTATCTTTCTGTGTTGATTCATGCCAGCTTAGGTAACCCGTGATTTTTGCATTTACAAAAGGTAATGGCAGTACTTTTATTTGTAAGTTTTCAGCCGATGCTTCAGCTAACCAACGCGGTGCAACTGCAATTAATTCAGATTGGCTAACGACAAACATAATATCGTTCAGACTTGCACCTTGATAAGCGTCCTGACAATTTGTTTCACTATGATTATAAATATCATCAGCAAACATTTTTACATCAGACACAGATTTTAACACTGCATGCATTTCATTACTGAATTCATCAGCAGAAATACTGTCACCAATACGAGGGTGATTATTAGCAGCAATAGCCACTAATTCATCACAAAATAACTCTGTGCTACAGAAACCATCTTCATCAAAACGGGTATAGTCAATCACGAAGTCAACTTCTTGATAACGCATTTTTTCTGATAATTCAGCATCAACTTCAGCTTCTAGTTGCAGTTGAATATGTGGTGCTTGTTCGCGCATGGTTGATAATACAGTTGGTGCAAAACGCATATCTGAAGGGCTACAAATTGCGAGTTTAAAAGTGCGGCTTGATGTTGATGGCGCAAAAATAGAGCAAGGTAATTCATTTTTTACCAATTGCAATGCTTGACGTAATGGACCAAACAATTGTTTAGCACGTTGCGTTGGTTGAATACCACGGCCATGACGAATGAAAAGATCATCATTAAACATCACTTTTAAACGCGCAACCGCATTACTTACTGCGGGTTGCGACATACCTAAATTCTGTGCTGCACGAGTAATGTTTTGCTCTTGCATGACGGCATCAAAAACAGTTAATAAATTAAGATCAACACTACGAAGTGTAGATTCCATACTATAATTATCAACTGCAGCAACTGAAGTAGTCGTTCGGCTCATGTATACCTCTAAATATAATTATTATTGGTGCATCGAAACGCTATACTAAATTAGACATTAATTTTTTGTTGTCTACAGTGTCTGCTTTAGATGCCCTTGTTGGGATACCGCAAGTATCAACCATATAGATTGATGTAACTAATAATAGAAAATAAGACAATATGAACAACCACAGATTTAATTATAATTCAGAAATATGATTTGTTAATAATCATATAGTTACACATCAAAGCACCTCTTTTTAATTTAATATAAATAAAATAATCATTAATAAAATAAGATAAAATCCTGTTTTAATTTCAAAGATTATCATTTATTTTCAAATATAAATTCACAATGGGAATATTATATGCTTATTATATATTTACACCATGTATATATAACCCACTTTAAAACCCTCATGTATAAATATAATAACTAATAACAATTATTAAAATTAATAACTATTATTTAAATCCTCCACCAAGAAACATCACTGTTAATTATTTCTTTACAATAAAGCATAATTTTTATGTACGTGTTTTTATCCATATCTCAATTCAATTTTCTCCTGTCCAGACGACACACGTTCATTAAAAGTATAAAAAAAATACAATTTTTGGTTGACCTATAGCCCGTCTATTTGATATTCATTTGTTAACAACATTCATTGGAATCTTTAATAAAATGAAAACACCTTTCTATCTCCTCTTAGCTTTACTCCTCATCGTGACGTAATCACGCGGGTTGCTATCGAGTGGGAAACACCACTAAAGATTTCAAAACCCGCGCAAGCAAGCGCGGGTTTTTTCATATTTTGACCAGCGCAAGTGAATGCGGAACGTAGCCTTATACAGGCCCACATATAAAAGTAAAAGGATGTCACGATGAACAATCAGGTCATTATTTTTGATACTACTTTACGTGACGGTGAACAGGCTTTATCAGCCAGCCTAACCGTCAAAGAAAAATTACAAATTGCTTATGCTCTTGAACGCTTAGGTGTCGATGTTATCGAAGCGGGTTTTCCGGTGTCATCCCCCGGTGACTTTGAATCAGTACAAACCATCGCAACCCACATCAAACAAAGTCGAATATGTGCCTTAGCGCGCGCAGTTGAAAAAGACATTGATGTTGCCGCTGAATCATTAAAGGCAGCTGAAGCATTTCGTATCCATACTTTTATTTCAACCTCTACCGTCCACGTACAAGATAAACTACGCCGCAGCTATGATGATGTAATACAAATGGGGATCGCCGCGGTTAAGCGGGCGCGTAAATACACTGATGATGTTGAGTTCTCATGTGAAGATGCAGGACGAACTCCGATTGATAACCTCTGCAAAATGGTGGAAGCCGCGATTAAAGCGGGCGCAAATACGATTAATATTCCCGATACTGTTGGCTATACCCTGCCAAGTGAATTTGGTGGCATTATCACCCAACTTTTTAATCGCGTACCAAATATCGATAAAGCCATCATCTCGGTGCATTGTCATGATGATCTCGGCATGTCAGTCGCCAATTCAATGGCTGCCATTCAAGCAGGCGCCCGCCAAGTCGAAGGGACGATTAACGGCTTAGGTGAACGTGCTGGTAATTGCGCCCTTGAAGAAATAGCAATGATAATTAAAACCCGTCAATCACTATTGGGGGTCCACACTAATATCAAACATGACGAAATCCACCGCACCAGCAAAATGGTTAGTCAGTTATGTAATATGCCGATTCAAGCCAATAAAGCTATTGTAGGCAGTAACGCTTTTAGCCACTCGTCAGGCATTCACCAAGACGGCATGCTAAAAAATAAAAACACCTACGAAATCATGACCCCAACGTCAATTGGCCTTAAAAATCAGGCATTAAATCTGACCAGTCGTTCTGGCCGTGCTGCGGTGAAAAGTCATATGGACACCCTCGGCTACACTGAACATGAATATGACCTTGATAAACTGTATGCGGATTTCCTTAGCCTTGCCGATCGTAAAGGCCAAGTATTTGATTATGATCTTGAAGCCTTAATGCATTTTTCTAATCTGCGTGATGAAGATGACTTTTTCAAAATAAACTATTTAAGCGTCCAATCTGGCAGCGTAATGGCAACCACCAGCATTAAGCTTCAATGTGGTGATGAAGAAAAATGTGAAGCCGCTGTCGGTAATGGTCCGGTAGATGCCTTGTATCAATGCATCTACCGCTTAACTGGGTATGAGATTGTATTAGACAAGTTTGATCTTACCGCCAAAGGGGAAGGTGAAGATGGTTTAGGCCAAGCGGATATCATTGCTCATTACAAAGGCCGTAAATACCACGGCACGGGTCTTGCGACAGATATTGTTGAAGCGTCGGGTCAGGCTCTGATCCACGTTATCAATAGTATTTATCGAGCCGATCAAATAGCAACGATAAAACAACAACATAACCACTAACGTTATTCATTGACGAATTTAATTTTATTTTTAGTACATTATGGAGAGCACCCACCATGGCAGGTTCATATAATATAGCAGTACTACCCGGTGACGGTATTGGCCCCGAAGTGATGCAACAAGCTCACAAAGTCTTGGCCGCCGTCCAACAGCAATTTGATATAACCCTTGAGTGTCATCAGTTCGATGTTGGTGGTATTGCGATTGATAATCATGGTTGTCCCTTACCGTCCATCACCCTAAAAGGCTGTGAAGCCGCTGATGCGGTATTATTTGGCTCTGTCGGTGGCCCTAAATGGGAACACCTCGCCCCTAATGATCAACCTGAGCGTGGCGCACTCTTACCGCTGCGTAAGCACTTTGAATTGTTTTGTAACTTACGTCCGGCACAAATCCACCGTGGCCTAGAACACTTTTCCCCTCTACGAGCTGATATTTCTGAGCGAGGGTTTGATATTACCGTTGTACGTGAACTCACTGGCGGTATTTACTTTGGCGAGCCCAAAGGTCGTGAAGGCGAAGGCGCACAAGAAAAAGCCTTTGATACTGAAATTTATCACCGCTATGAGATTAAGCGCATTGCTAAAATAGCCTTTGAATCTGCGCGTTTACGCTGTAAGAAAGTCTGCTCCATCGATAAAGCCAATGTACTACAAAGCTCTATATTATGGCGTCAAGTGGTCGAAGAAGTAGCCGCGGATTATCCTGATGTTAGCTTGAGCCACATGTACATTGATAACGCCACCATGCAACTTATCAAAGATCCATCGCAGTTTGATGTGATGCTATGTTCCAATATCTTCGGCGACATTATTTCCGATGAATGCGCCATGATCACCGGCTCAATGGGCATGTTGCCATCTGCAAGTTTAAACCAACAAAAATTTGGTCTCTATGAACCAGCCGGCGGTTCAGCGCCTGATATCGCAGGTAAAAATAGTGCTAACCCCATAGCCCAAATTCTATCAGCAGCCTTGATGTTACGGTATAGCCTTGGTGAAGAAGATGCGGCTCGTGCAATAGAAAAAGCGGTAGCGCAAGCACTAGAAGCGGGGCAACTAACGGCAGATTTGGCGGGTAATAACATCGCCCTGACCACCAGCGAAATGGGTGACAAAATCGCCGCCTATATTCAACATGCATAAGGAACAGCATAATGTCGAATAACACTCCGTCAACGGCAACATCAGCCAAGACACTTTATCAAAAAGTCTATGATGCCCATGTGGTAGTAGCAGCGGCTGGCGAAAACCCAATCTTATATATTGATCGTCATTTAGTGCATGAAGTGACCTCACCACAGGCATTTGATGGGCTGCGCGAACAAAGTCGTCAAGTTCGCCAAGTAAATAAAACTTTTGCCACCATGGATCATAACGTTTCCACTCAAACCAAAGATATTAACGCCAGTGGTGAAATGGCACGAATCCAAATGGAAACCCTAGCAAAAAATTGTGCTGACTTTGGGGTTACCCTTTACGATCTGAATCATAAATATCAAGGTATTGTCCATGTTATGGGGCCAGAACTCGGCATTACCTTGCCCGGAATGACCATTGTTTGTGGGGACTCACATACCGCGACACACGGCGCTTTTGGGGCACTCGCATTTGGTATCGGCACCTCTGAAGTTGAACATGTGTTAGCGACCCAAACTCTTAAACAATCTCGCGCTAAAACCATGAAAATTGAAGTCAAAGGAAAAGTAGCAGCGGGCATTACCGCAAAAGACATCGTGTTAGCGATTATCGGTAAAACTACCGCTGCTGGAGGCACTGGCTATGTGGTGGAATTCTGTGGTGAAGCGATCACGGATCTGACGATGGAAGGTCGTATGACGGTGTGCAATATGGCGATTGAATTGGGTG
Organism: Photobacterium iliopiscarium; assembly: GCF_003026395.1. GTDB lineage: Bacteria > Pseudomonadota > Gammaproteobacteria > Enterobacterales > Vibrionaceae > Photobacterium > Photobacterium iliopiscarium. The sequence goes on from NZ_PYOO01000011.1 coordinate 79,690, forward strand.
CTAAAGCAGGCTTAATTGCTCCAGACCAAACCACTTTTGATTATATTAAAGGCCGTAAATTTTCGCCTCAAGGTGCCGATTTAGACGCAGCCATCACTTATTGGCAAACCCTCGCCAGTGATAACAACGCAGAATTTGATGCTATCGTCACTTTAGATGCCACCACAATAAAACCGCAAGTCACATGGGGCACCAACCCCGGTCAAGTGATTGCCGTTGATGATCCGATCCCAGCCCCTGAAAGTTTCAGTGATTTAGTAGAGCAAAAATCGGCTAGAAAAGCCTTGGCTTACATGGGACTAGAACCACATAAATCATTGTCTGATTATGCTGTCGATAAAGTTTTTATCGGTTCTTGTACCAACTCTCGCATCGAAGATATACGTGCAGCCGCCGCGATTGCCAAAGGCCGCAAGGTCGCAGCTAACGTCCAAGCCTTAGTCGTACCTGGTTCTGAGCAAGTCAAAGCTCAAGCAGAACAAGAAGGCCTTGATAAGATCTTTATTGAGGCAGGTTTTGAATGGCGACTACCGGGATGCTCTATGTGTCTTGCAATGAATAATGATCGCTTAGGCCCCCAAGAGCGATGCGCATCCACCAGTAACCGTAACTTTGAAGGTCGTCAGGGCCGAGATGGTCGTACCCACTTAGTCAGCCCAGCAATGGCGGCGGCGGCGGCATGTGCAGGACACTTTGTCGATATTCGTCAACTTGAGCCGCTATCGGCATAATAAGGACATAACTATGACAGGCTTTACTCAGCATACAGGATTGGTAGTACCGTTAAATACCGCCAATATTGATACCGATGCCATTATTCCAAAACAGTTTCTTCAAAAAGTAACCCGTACTGGATTTGGACAACATTTATTTCATGACTGGCGCTTTTTAGATGATGGCGGCCAACAACCTAATCCCGATTTTATAATGAATGCTCCTCGCTACCAAGGTGCAACCATTTTACTGGCACGAGAAAACTTCGGCTGTGGATCATCACGTGAACATGCTCCGTGGGCCCTTGCAGATTACGGCATTAAAGTGATGATCGCCCCCAGTTTTGCTGATATTTTTTATGGCAATTCGATCAATAACCAAATGATCCCTGTTCGTCTTACCGATCAACAGGTTAATGAATTATTTGAATTTGTAGAAACAACCGTCGCCGCTGAGATCACCGTTGATCTAAAAGCAATGACAGTAAATGCCAATAACAAACAATATCCATTTGAAATTGACGAATTTCGTCGTCATTGCTTGTTAAACGGATTAGACAACATCGGCTTAACCCTACAACACCAAACCAAAATTGCTGAGTATGAGGCGAATATTCCCACTTATCTTGCTTAGGTCATCTGTTCAATAAAAAACGCCTGTGAGTAAACAGGCGTTGATTTATGACCTCACTCTTTACACTGCAATAAACCCAGCACCATAACGGTCTTGATCATTCTCTTATCTTTATAAACAGGTTATTTATGCGCATAATGTTGAGCTTGTTACTCATTTTCTGGTCACTGAATATTTTCGCAGCACCAAAGGCCAATCTACTGCCTTATTGGCAAGATCAAGTTACCACCAATCAACAGGATATTGATCATCAGCAATGGCAACAGTTATTAAATAAATATCTGGTTGTAGAACCACACCAAACCCTATTTCGTTACAGCGCAGTGACTCCTGCCGATAAACAAAAATTACATACTTACATCTATCAACTGAGCCAGCTTGATCCTCGCCAATATAATCGTAATGTTCAATTTGCTTATTGGGTTAATCTTTATAATGCCCTTACCGTCCAATTGATCCTTGATAATTATCCACTCACCTCAATTACTAAACTCGGTGGTTTTTTCAGTTTTGGTCCATGGGATCAACCCATTGTTACTATCATGAAGAAAACCCTAAGTTTAAATGACATAGAACATCGTATATTACGTCCGATCTGGCGCGATCCTCGTATTCATTATGCGGTCAATTGCGCCAGCTTAGGGTGCCCTGACTTACTACCTCAAGTCTTTGACAGCCATCAGCTTGAGCAGCAACTGAATACTGCCGCCAGCCGTTTTATTAATAGTAATAAAGGGGTACATACCAACTCAAAGCAAACGACCTTATCATCAATTTATGACTGGTATAGCGTTGATTTTGGTAATAGACAGGCTTTATTACAGCATATAAATCATTATCGACTGCATAAAAAAATCAATGGCGATAACATCAAATTTGATTACAACTGGTTGTTAAATCAGAAGCTATAACTTAACGCTAGTTACGGGTACAATACTCGCGTTCTCATTGGGGAGCCATTAGGCTGAGATTGTTGTTATTATCTTGATTGATATAGCAGAACCCATTGAACCTGAACCAGGTAATGCTGGCGTAGGAATTGAGAAACGCACTGGTATTTCACCACTGCCAATCTGCTATTACAGCATGATACTAAAACCTCTCAAGCCTGTGCCGCTCTCTCTTTTTATTTTGTTTGCAGGATGCTGACATCAGGAGCGCATAGTGAAAATCCGTTATACACTTTTACCGTTAATATCAATGTCGTTACTCTCAAGTAACGTTTTTGCCGCCGATAACACCCTTAATGTTTATACCTACAGCTCGTTTTCATCAGAGTGGGGACCGGGGCCGATCATCAAAAAAGCCTTTGAAGCCCAATGTGACGGTTGCAAGGTTAACTTTGTTTCGTTAGAAGATGGCGTTTCTATTTTAAATAGAGTCCGTTTAGAAGGTAACCGCAGTAAAGCTGATATTCTGTTAGGGCTCGATAACAACCTCATGACCGAAGCCAAACAAACGGGGTTATTAGCCAAGCAACAGGTTGATCTTAGTAAACTCACCCTTCCAAAAGGCTGGCACGACGATACCTTTATTCCTTACGATTACGGCTACTTTGCGTTTGTTTATGACAACACCAAATTACCCCACCCGCCAACCAGTTTAAAAGCGCTGGTTAACGATCAAAACATCAGTGTGATCTACCAAGATCCGCGCACATCAACCCCGGGTCAAGGGCTGATGTTATGGATAAAATCAGTGTACGGTGATAAAGCGACTGCCGCATGGCAACAACTTGCTAAACACACAGTAACGGTAACAAAGGGCTGGTCAGAAGCTTACAGCATGTTCCTTGATGGTGAAGCCGATATGGTGTTGTCATACACCACCTCACCGGCTTATCACATTATGGAAGAGCACAAAAACCAGTATAAAGCGGCTAACTTTAAAGAAGGCCATTACATGCAAGTTGAAGTCGCAGCCAAAATGAAAAACAGCCCGCACCCTAAACTGGCAAATCAATTTATGCAGTTCATTGTCAGTGATAGGTTTCAATCTCAAATTGCGACCCACAACTGGATGTATCCTGTCACCAAACAACCACTGCCCGCCGCATTTAATCAATTAACGGTGCCAGATAAAGCATTAGAATTTAGTGCTGATGAAGTGGCTCACAAGCGTAAAGCATGGATTCGAGAATGGCAGCAAGCGCTGACCCAATAATGGCATACCGCTGTGAATAAACGTGTAACTCAATTATTGCCCGGACTATTAAGTGTCGGGCTTATTCTATTACTGGTGATCGCCGCGATCACCAGCCTTATACTTCATGCTGGACAATGGCAACTGAGTAGCTTATGGCATGATCCTTATCTACGTCATGTGACGCGATTTAGTTTTTACCAAGCCTTGCTGTCTACTTTACTCAGTATTGTGCCTGCAATTGCGATTGCTTACGCACTATCACGACGCAATTTTATAGGTAAACAACTGTTATTACGTTTGTTTGCTATGACTCTAGTGATGCCTGTATTAGTGGCGGTGTTTGGCTTATTAGCGATCTACGGTAAAAGCGGCATCATTAGTCATGGATTAAGCTGGCTCGGATTACCCCGACTCAATATTTATGGTTTAAGCGGCATTTTGCTGGCGCATGTGTTTCTCAACTTACCATTAGCCGTGCGCTTTTTACTCCAAAGTTTAGAATCAATCCCTCATGAACAGCACCAATTAGCCGCCCATTTAGGCATTACTGGTTGGCATAAATTTAAACTTGTCGCTTGGCCTCGACTACGCCAACAATTACCCCATGTAGCCGGGCTTATTTTCATGCTGTGCTTTACCAGTTTTGCGGTGATCATGTCACTGGGTGGCGGCCCTAAATCAACCACCATTGAACTTGCGATTTACCAAGCAATTCGCTACGACTTCGATCTTGCAACTGGTGCGATTTTAGCGCTATGGCAAATGTTACTTTGTGGCGGATTAGTGTTACTGAGCCATCGCTTTGCTAAACCATTAGCAACCTTTAGTGCCTCTGTGGGTAAAAATGTGGTTAATTATCAAGATAATTGGCGGGCAAAATGGTGGGATTGGAGTTGGATCGTGGCTGCAATATTACTGGTGATCCCGCCAATTATTGCCGTTTTTGTTGCTGGGTTAAACCGTCAATTACCGCAGTTATTACAACAACCTGCACTGTGGCATGCGGTCGCTAATTCACTTGAAATTGCGGTCATGGCATGTAGCTTAGCGGTTGTTTTGGGGGTGATGATCTTACTCGCAAGTCGACAATTACGCTTAAATAAACAACGTTTGAGTGCCGATAGTATTGAAATGATCGGCACCATTATTTTAGTTACTCCAGGGCTAGTGTTAAGTACCGGTATTTTCTTATTACTGCGTCAATATACCGATGCCTATGGCGCTGCTTTTTGGGTTGTGGTGGGAGTTAATGCTTTAATGGCACTGCCTTATGTGATCAAAACCCTTAGCCAACCAATGCTGCATATTGCTCAACAATACAATATGTTATGTCATAGTTTAGGCATGCGTGGTTGGTCTCGATTACGGCTTGTAGAATGGCGAGCACTGCGTAAGCCTATCGCACAGTCATTGGCTATCAGCTTGGTATTGTCGCTGGGTGATCTCGGTGCAATTGCTTTGTTCGGTAGTCAAGATTTTCAAACATTACCGCTGTATTTATTCCAATTAATGGGTAGCTATCGCATGGATGGTGCTGCTGTGGCTGCATTATTATTGTTATTACTCAGCTTAGGTTTATTCAGCGCTATTGAATATTGCTTCCAGCCTCGGCGCACCAAAGGCAAACACCATGCTTGATATCAACCAATTATGTTATACCTATCAACCTCAACACCAGCATGAACACCCTATGCCGTTAAGCTTTAACTTTACCCTTCAACAAGGTGATATTGCGGCGTTAATCGGTCCAAGTGGTGCGGGGAAAAGTACCTTATTGGCGCTTATTGCGGGATTTTTACAGCCTGATAGTGGTGAAATTTGTATCCACCAGCAATCAATTATTACGCTTGATCCTGCTCAACGCCCCTTATCAATGCTGTTTCAAGAGCATAATTTATTTCCGCATTTAACGGTCTATGAAAACATTGCTCTTGGCGTTGATCCTCGTCTTAAATTAAGTCCCCAACAACGCCAACAGGTACATGATGCAGCGGAAAAAGTGGGGTTAACGGCGTATTTACCCCGCCTGCCCGAGCAGCTATCAGGCGGACAGCGGCAACGGGTGGCATTAGCGCGCTGTTTAATTCGACAACGGCCTTTATTACTACTTGATGAACCGTTTTCGGCGCTTGATCCTGCGTTACGTAACGACATGCTACAGCTGGTACAGCAACTGGCTCAACAGCAAGCCATCACCGTATTAATGATCACTCATAGCCCTGATGATGCTAAAAAAATCGCCAATAAATGCATTTTTATTGATAACGGAGAAGTAAAAGCATTTGGGGAGACTGATGTACTATTAAACCATCCCCAACAACCAGACTTACGTCATTACTTAGGCTTAGCGTAATAACGGCCATAAACAAAGCCGAGCTCAGTATGTTATCCCTAGAGCTCGGCTTATATTATTAAAACAACAACGATGAACTTAAAGATTTTCTTCCGCAAATTCTGCTAAACGACTTCGCACCACACCATTAATATAAATATTGGCGCTACCCTCAAAGTGTTTAAACCGTTCAACAATGTAAGTTAATCCTGATGTTACTGGTGATAAATAATTGGAATCAATTTGTGCCAAGTTACCCGAGCACACCAACTTAGTTCCCTCACCACAACGGGTAATAATGGTTTTAATCTGTGATGCCGTTAAATTCTGACACTCATCGAGCAATACAAATGCATTTTGAATTGAACGACCGCGCATAAAGTTAATTGATTTAAATTGAATATTGGCTTTGTCAAAAATGTATTTCATTGAACCTTCAGTACACACATCATGTTTATGTAACGCTTCCATGGTATCGGTGACTGCTGCCAACCACGGCAACATTTTTTCTTCTTCAGTGCCGGGTAGAAAACCAATAGATTCTGCGATTTCAGGGGTATTACGCGTAACAATGATCTTGTCATACATGCCTTTTTCTATCACCTGTTCTAACGCTGCCGCCATCGCTAAAATGGTTTTACCACACCCAGCAGGGCCGGTTAAGATCACCAAATCAATGCTAGGATCAAGCATTGCATCCAACGCCATACCTTGATAAATGTTTTTAGGGTGTACCCCCCATGCTTGACGATGCATTAAGCGATCATAACTAATGTCTTTAATGGTGACGTCTTCACCATCAATGGCTTTAATTCGTGCAGCAAAGTCCTCACTGTCATCCAATAGATATTGATTAAGATATGGATTATCAAATAACTCTTTCGGTAACGTATGTAAGGTTGAACGACCCCGATTTTCAGAATGACACTCAGCAACATTGTCCCAGAAATTACCGTTATAACGGTGAAAACCTTTGCTGAGTAAAGCAACATCATCAATCAATTGATCGGAACGGTAATCATCAACATTCAACACCCCAGCCCCTTTGGCTCGTAAGCGCATATTGATATCTTTGGTGACTAATACTACGCTTCTAGGGGCATATTTTTGCTGAAGGAAAAGAACACTATTAAGAATACGGTTATCACCCGCTTTATCACTAAAGGCATGTACCGTTTGTTTGACTTCATAATCAGCAAAAATAGCGATCGTGCCATTATGTGGAATCTGATCATTAAAAGGAATACCCGCTGAAATTTGTTCAGGGGTCGCATCGTGAAAGATATTTTCAAGGGCGCGAATAGCAACCCGCGCATCACGTGAAACATCACGCTTACTGTCTTTAATACGATCTAATTCTTCCAGTACCGTCATCGGAATCACGACGTCATGCTCCTGAAAAGAAAAGATAGCGAGAGGTTCATGAAGCAGAATATTTGTATCAAGTACAAACAGTTTCCGTTCGGCATTGTCCATAAGCACCTCCTTGGTAGGGCGAACAACAATAAACTTGGCTATCACTCTTTTAGCTTACGTCAAAATTAACGTTTGTGTTAATTACCGTATTTATAACGATCAGCGTTCATAACAATTAAAGCATCTATTGATTAAACTAAAATGACATTAATACTCACGCTTCTTTTACACACTTTCACCGTGACCTTAATCACATCATGCAGTAACATGACTCCCCCATTTTGAATTATGCGTATGTCATATTATTCATCTATGCATTTAGTTTTATTATAGACGATAAACAGACAACGCGAATTATAACATTTTCCTTTATATCAAATAATTAGAAGGTTTTTAGCACTATGCCATTTGCTTTGGGTCAACGTTGGATCAGTGATACAGAAAGTGATTTAGGTTTGGGCACAGTCGTCGCTATTGAGCCACGTACTGTTAGCTTGATGTTTCCAGCATCAGATGAAAACCGTTTATACGCTCGACATGATGCACCAGTTACCCGTGTAATGTTCAATGTTGGTGATGTGATTGAAAGCCACGAAGGCTGGTCGTTAAAAGTTGAAGCGATCGAAGAAGATAAAGGAATTATCACTTATATCGGTACCCGTATAGATACCGAAGAAAGCGATGTCGCGTTACGTGAAATATTTTTAAGCCATCAAATTCGTTTTAATAAACCGCAAGATAAATTATTTGCAGGTCAAATCGATCGTATGGATCGATTTGCATTACGTTACCGCGCGCTAAAAAATCAATATGAACAACTAAAAAGTCCATTACGTGGCTTATGTGGTATGCGTGCAGGCTTAATTCCGCACCAGCTTTACATTGCTCATGAAGTCGGTCGTCGTTATGCACCACGCGTTTTACTTGCGGATGAAGTAGGTTTAGGTAAAACCATTGAAGCGGGCATGATCATCCACCAGCAGGTGCTATCTGGCCGTGCTGAACGTATTCTGATTTTAGTCCCTGAAACCCTACAGCACCAATGGCTTGTAGAAATGATGCGTCGCTTTAACCTTCACTTTTCTATTTTTGATGAAGAGCGTTGTGTTGAATCGTTGGCGGATGCGGCTAACCCATTTGATACTGCACAATTTGTATTGTGTTCACTTGATTTCCTACGTAAAAGCCGTCGTCGCTTTGAACAAGCATTAGATGCTGATTGGGATCTATTGATTGTCGATGAAGCGCATCACCTTGAGTGGAGTGAAGAGCGCCCAAGCCGTCAATACCAAGTCGTTGAAGCGATTGCTGAAAAAACCCCTGGCGTATTATTGCTAACCGCGACCCCAGAACAATTAGGCCGTGAAAGTCACTTTGCTCGCTTACGCTTATTAGATCCTGATCGTTTTTATGATTATGAAGCCTTTGTTGAAGAAGAGCGTCTATACGAACCCGTTGCCGATGCTGTATCTCAATTACTTGCAGGTGAAAAACTTAATAGCGATGCTAAGCAAACCTTAATCGAATTGCTTGCAGGTCAGAATGTTGAGCCAATGATCACTGCGATTGAAAATGCAGTTACAGCCGACGACGCAGAAGCCCTTGAAGCACGTCACGAATTGATCCGTAACTTAATGGATCGTCATGGTACTGGCCGCGTATTATTCCGTAACACCCGTTCGGCAATCAAAGGTTTCCCTAAACGTCACCTTAATATGTATCCACTGCCGATGCCAAATCAATACAGCACTGCGATGCGTGTTGCTGGCATGATGTCAGGCAAACTAAGCATTAACGAAAAAGCAATTAAGCTGCTTTATCCTGAAGATATCTATCAAGAGTTTGAAGGTGAATCAGCCACATGGTGGAACTTTGATCCTCGCATTAACTGGCTGTTAGATATGCTAAAAGCCAATCGTAATGAGAAAGTATTGGTGATCTGTTCTCGTGCTCAAACTGCATTAACGTTAGAGCAAGCCCTGCGTGAGCGTGAAGGTATTCGTGCCACCGTGTTCCACGAAGGGATGTCAATCATTGAGCGTGATAAAGCGGCGGCGTATTTTGCGCAAGAAGAAAGTGGCGCACAGGTATTGATCTGTTCAGAGATTGGTTCAGAAGGCCGTAACTTCCAGTTTGCTAATCAACTAGTGATGTTCGATTTACCGAGCAACCCTGACTTGTTAGAGCAACGTATTGGCCGTTTAGATCGTATCGGTCAACAACGTGAAATTGAAATCCACGTACCGTACCTTGAAGGCACTTCACAAGCGTTATTGGCACGTTGGTTCAACGAAGGCTTAAATGCGTTTGAAGAAACCTGCCCAACGGGTCGTCCTGTCTATGAAGCAGTATGTGAAGATTTAATTACGCTACTTGCCAGTGATAAGCAAGACAGTGACGCACTAGAAGCGGTGATCACTCAAAGTGCTGCGCTACATAACGAACTCAAAACTAAGCTAGAGCAAGGTCGTGACCGCTTACTTGAAATTCACTCCAATGGTGGCGAAGCTGCTCAGCAATTAGTGGAACAAATTAGCAGTAAAGATGGCGACACTAACTTAGTCTCTTTCGCACTAGGCTTATTTGATACGATTGGCCTTAACCAAGACGATAAAGGTGAAAATGCGATTGTAGTAACACCATCAGAACATATGATGGTTGCAAGCTACCCAGGCTTACCTTATGACGGTTGCACCATCACTTTTAATCGTAACACCGCACTATCACGTGAAGATCTGCACTTTATCAGCTGGGAACACCCAATGATTCAAGGTGGTATCGAATTACTATTGAGTGAAGGCGTTGGTACGACTGCGGTTTCATTACTGAAAAATAAAGCATTACCTGTCGGCACGTTATTATTAGAACTGATTTACGTGGTTGATGCACAAGCACCAAAGCAATCAGGTATTGGACGTTTCTTACCGAAAACACCGATTCGTATTCTACTTGATAGCAAAGGTAACAACCTTTCTGCCAATGTTGAGTTTGAAAGTTTTAACCGTCAGTTAAGCCCGATTAACCGCCATTTGAGCAGTAAATTAGTTAACTCAGTGCAAAAAGAAATCCATACGCTAATTGCCCATGCTGAACGCGAAATTGACAAAGAATTAGTCACTATTCGTAGCCAAGCACAAGCCGAGATGGAAGCCACATTACAAGCTGAACATCAACGTTTACTGGCATTAAAAGCTGTCAATCCAAACATTCGTGATGACGAGTTAGAGTTAATCGAAACCCAAATTTCAGATTTAACCGATTACATCGCCAAAGCGCAAATTCAATTGGATTCATTACGTTTAATTGTTGTTAGCCATAACTAATTACTAATGTTTTCATCATGAATATTTAGCCGCCAATTATATGTTTACTACATTTAATCGGCGGCTTTTTTATGGCTATAACATTATAGACATACCAATTTTAAGATATTCATATTAGTATGCTGACCAAATTTTTCACTCTCACCGACGAGCGCATCATGAAACCATTGCCAGTGTTGAACTATAATCCGCCTACCGATCCTTGGTTAGACACTCTTTTTATTGATAGTGATATTATTGCCGTCAACAAACCATCAGGTCTGCTCTCAAATCCAGGTCGTCAGCCTGAGCACTATGACAGTGTATTTGCGCGCGTATTAGCTCAATATCCTCAATCACAAATTGTACATCGGTTAGATATGGGCACCTCAGGCTTAATTGTACTGGCATTAAATAAAGCCGCTGAACGTCATTTCAAAGCACAATTTCGTGAGCGTGAAACCAAAAAAGTGTATTACGCACGAGTCTGGGGACAGATGGAACATGATACGGGTACGGTTGATTTGCCACTAATTTGTGACTGGCCCAATCGTCCTCGTCAAAAAGTCTGTTTTGATGACGGCAAACCATCAGTGACTCACTATGAAGTATTAAGTCGTGATGAAAACAGCACCTTAGTGCGCTTATTACCAATTACTGGCCGCTCACATCAATTGCGCGTACATATGCAAGCACTAGGACACCCCATTTTAGGTGATAAATTCTATGCTAACGATGAAGCGATTGCCGCATCACCACGACTGTTATTGCACGCAGCAGAGCTAACATTTACCCATCCAGGGACTGATGAGCCAATGCATCTTTTTGCACCGTGTGAGTTTTATCCACAAGCACCAACCCAAACAATTTACCCATAAGCGGTAGGCTTCTTTCACAATGAATGCTAGCGTAAAGCCTGCATTCATTGTTTATTGAGACGACCCATGGAAACCATCGTTTTTCTTGATCATGGCACTATTCCGGCACACATTAGTTTTCCTCGTCCCGCTTTCTGCCACCAATGGCATCAACACGACACAACCACACCATCACAAGTAATTGCACGCCTACAACAGGCTACGATTGCAATCACCAATAAAGTTATCCTCAATAGTCAGGTTCTGGCCCAGTTACCACAACTTAAATTTATCGCTATTGCCGCAACAGGGACTAACAACGTCGATCTCGACTATTGTCACAATCACAATATCAAAGTCGCCAATATTCAAGGCTATGCCACTCGCTCGGTACCTGAACATGTTATCGCGATGATCTTTGCCCTCAAACGCAATCTTGCAGGCTATCAACAAGACATCACTAACGGTGAATGGCAACGTCAGCAACAATTTTGTTTTTTCACCCATTCCATTACTGATGTCGCAGGATCAACCTTAGGGATCATGGGTAACGGCAGTTTAGGTCAAGCCGTTGCAACGGTTGCTAAAGCCCTCGGAATGAACATTCTATTTGCCGAACATGCAGGGGCAACCCAATGCCGTGATGGCTACCATCCCTTTGAGCAAGTTCTGCGGGAAGCTGACATCATTAGCTTGCACTGTCCACTGACAGCAACCACTAAAAATATGATTGCCGCGCCACAATTGGCACTGATGAAATCAAGCGCAATAATTATTAATACCAGCCGTGGCGGTCTGATTAACGAACAAGCCTTAGTGGATGCGCTACTCTCACGCCAAATAGCGGGTGCGGGTATCGATGTGTTTACAACCGAGCCCGCATTACCGTCAAATCCTTTAATCGCTCATAGTCAGTTACCAAACCTGATTTTAACGCCTCATGTGGCGTGGGGATCAGACTCTGCCATTCAAACATTAGTGAATCAATTGATTGATAATATTAATAGCTTCCATCAAGGCACCGATAAAAATCAGCTCTAATCTCAAATTTTAACCACAAAAAAGCGAGCATTGCGCTCGCTTTTTTTATTACGGTTCAACCATCGTTTCCGTTAGTTGACTATTTAAAGCCTTTTTCTTTACGGATCAAATCATAAGCCGCTTGTAACTCTTGGGTTTTTTGCTTAGCGATTTCCATCATTTCTGGTGGTAAACCTTTTGCTGCTAATTTATCCGGATGGTGTTCATTCATTTGTTTACGGTAAGCACGTTTCACTTCTTGTGCTGACGCTTCATCATTAACACCCAACACATTAAACGCATCGGCTAATTGATCGCGAGTGGGTGGCGCTTTAAAACTACCGCCTTGCTGCTGATGATAACCGCCTTGTTGAAAACGGAATGCGGCTTCTTGCATTTGCAAACGTTGCTCTAATTGCGCTTCTGAGAAACCAAGATAACGGGCAATAACATGCAATAATTCACGCTCTTTCGGATGTAACTCACCATCCGCAAACGCGGCTTGAATTTGAAGTTCTAAGAAAAACTGTAATAGATCTGCACGCCCAGCACGGCTACGAACGCGATTAAGGGTTTCTTCTAGGGGGAAATTATCTTCTTTACCATTACGAAATGCATTTTGCGCTTGGCGACGAGACTCACCCTGTAGACCCATACGATCCATAATCGTACTAGCGACACGAATTTCGTTTTCAGTGACGCGACCTTTGGCTTTAGCCATGTGCCCCATGGTGGCAAAACAAGCATTAAAAAACTCTGCTTGGCGCTCGGCACTAGTGGCATTCTTACCACCAAAACCGCCAAAACCACCATTCATTTGGCGGGCATACGCTTTATCAAATTGATGACCAATAAATAAGCCAATTAAAAAACCTATATATTTAGGGCCAAGTAATATTCCCAGTAGAGCACCGAAAATTTTTCCCCATATACCCGTTCTCTGCATTCTATACTCTCTGGTAGTTCGTTAATTTTTTCACTGTTTACCCAACAGCATGCGCTGAAAAGATGCCGTCGCGTTAAATTTGCATTATGATAGCTGTCATTTATCGGGAATGCTTGTAAAAAGCGCAACAATTCGCCTTGCACCAAATTGATACAGGAATGTTGAATTAGATGTCACTTACCTCTCACAGTTTACTAGCCACAATGATTAGCTTAGCCCTTTATGGCCCAGCAATGGCAGCTGACATTACCTCTACAAGTGGTGATAGTCACAACCAAAAAACCATTGCCAATCCTGCTAATAATGCAATTAATGGTAACAAAAATCCAATTGCGATGGTACGTGGTGTCTGCATCCCGGAAAAAGATCGCAAACAAGATACCAATAACGAACCGATCCATATCAGTGCTAACCGTGTTGAAGCGCAACAAAACAAAGCCGCAGTGTATTCTGGTGATGTCGTAGTGAAACAAGGCACGCGGACGATTATTGCCGATAAAGCAACCTTACAACAACCCACCAACATTGTTACCGCTAATGGCAATGTTTTCTATCAAGATGGCGGCATGGATATCGATGCTAAAAGCTTAACCAGCAATCTTGATACCAAAGATGCCCAAATGCATGATGCGGTCTATCAAATGACCTGTCAGGCAGGCCGTGGTGACGCTAAATTAATTGAACGCCGCAATGTTGATGGCACTCAGTTTTACAAGATGACAGATGGTACGTACACCACCTGTCCAGATAACGATAAAAGCTGGCGTTTTGCCGCAGGTAGTTTAGATCGTGATGGTGACTCACCATTCGCGGATCTGTATAACGCCCGCTTTGAAGTCCTTGATGTACCTGTTTTTTATCTACCATGGTTACGTGTTCCAGTCACCGATCAACGCCTTACTGGTTTTCTATATCCGTCAATTAGCTACGGTTCGAAAAACGGTATGGAGTTAGAAACACCTTTTTACTGGAACATAGCTCCCAATTACGATTTAACTTTTACCCCTAAGTATATGAATCACAGAGGATTACAGTTAACCTCTGAGTTCCGTTATTTGTCTGATTTTGGTCAAGGTAAAGTAATCGGTGAATATTTAGGTCACGATAAAAAATACCAAGACTACGATAAACGTTGGGGTTTCCAATGGACACACAGCGGTATTATCGATAAAAACTGGTTGCTGAATATTGATTACAGCAAAGTCAGTGACGCACAATATTTTGATGACGTTGACTCAATTATTGGTCAGCGTGAAGATAATAACTTACTACAAACGGCATCATTGGCTTATCGTAATGATAATTGGGACACCAACTTAATGGTGCGTGACTTCCAACCACTAACTGAAAGTGGCCAAGGCACGCAATACCGTTTAATGCCTCAATTATCAAGCACTTACTACAAATCAAATTTACCTTACGGTTTAGATTTTAGTTTACCAATGAGCATCAGTAAATTTGATACTGATGATAGATCCAAGCCGACAGCAGATCGCGTAACAGTAGAACCAACATTAACCTTGCCGTATGCAACACCTTGGTGGTCAGTCACCACCCAAGCTAAATTAATGTATGCCCATTACAATCAACAATTTGATGTTCAGGCGAACCCAGATCTTAACACTCTCGACAAAACAGCAAACCGTACGGTGCCAGAGTTTAGAGTCAACAGTAGCTTGTATTTTGAACGTGATACATCAATCATGGGCGAACATTACACTCAAAGTTTAGAGCCACAGCTACAATATTTATACGTTAAAAATGTTGATCAAAGTGGCATCTATAACCCCGTTAATTATAACGGTGGCGGCTATGATTCAACCCGCTTACAACAAGACTATTACGGTCTATTTAGCGATCGTACTTATAGTGGTCATGATTACATTGCGCCAGCTAACCAATTTACGGTCGGTGCCACAACGCGTTATTATGATGCAAACTTTAAGGAACGTTTTACCCTTTCATTGGGTCAAATTTTCTATATTGATAAACCCGTCGCTGATGGCACTGATGCAAAAAGCTATTCTGCAACTGCATTAGAAACCGAATTCAATCTTGATGATAATTTATTCTTCAAGAGTGCAATGCAATATGATTCAAGTGAAAATGAGGTTCAACAAGGCAGCACTGCGGTTGAATACCGTAATGGTCGCGTTTTTGTCCAACCAAGTTATCGCTATGTATCCAGTAGTTATTTAACCAAATATGTTGAAAACCCTAACATTGAAGTCAATGGTAAGCGTGATGGTATTTCACAATTAGGTCTCTCTGCTGGCTTCCCTATTAACGATAATATTGATATTACTGCGGATTATTTCCAAGATATGAATGTCAATAAAATGCTAGAGAGTCGCGTAGGCTTAGTGTACCGCTCAGCATGTTGGATGATAGGTTTAAGCTATAATCGCTATGCAAAAGATCCATTGAACCAAGATTTTACCGAATACGACAGCAATGTTAGTTTCTCGTTTAGTCTCCTTGGGCTTCAAGGTGCGCGACCATTTGGTCAAACATCGGCAGATGATGGCGGCAATATTCTGGGTTATGCAGACCCATTTACACTTAAAAATTAATGATCGTGGCGATAATACATATCGCCACTCAACATGACGGACTATAAATGAAAAAGTGGAAATATTCGGCGCTAAGCGTAATGCTCATGGGTATGACTGCAACAGCAGTTGCGGCACCTCAACTGCAAGAGTTAAATCAAATTGTCACCACAGTGAATGATGGCGTTATTTTACAAAGCGACGTTAATGCGATGTTGAAAACCGTCCATCTTAATGCTGCGGCAGAAGGCCAACAACTGCCTCCTAACAATATTTTACGCCAGCAAGTGATGGACAAACTGATCATGGAAAACTTGCAAATCCAGCAAGCACAACAGCTGGGTTTACGCATTGATGATAGCCAATTAGATCAAGCCGTTGCTGATGTTGCTAAACAACGTAAAATGACCGTAGCGCAATTGCGTCAAGATTTAGCCAGTGCGGGTATTAGCTACCCTATGTTCCGTGAACAATTACGTAACGATATGCTAGCCTCTGAAGCACGTACTATTATTGTCCGTAAACGCGTCAATATTCTTCCCCAAGAAGTTGATAGCTTAGCGGCACAATTAGCAAAACAAACCCAACAAAATGTGCAATATAACATCAGTCAAATTCAAATTGCAGTTGACGATGGTGCAGATAAAGCCACCCGTGAAAAAGCCAAACAAGAAGCAGATAAAATTTATGCCGAGCTAAAACAGGGGGCTAATTTTGCTGAACTGGCTTACCGTTATTCAAAAGGTCCTAAAGCCCTAAAAGGTGGTGAGTGGGGTTGGATGAGCAAAGAAGAAATGCCTACTATCTTTGCTGACCAAATCAAAACCAGTAGCAAAGACAGTGTCATCGGTCCTTTCCGTAGCGGCGTTGGTTACCATATTTTAAAAATTAATGATGTTAAAGGCATGCCAACCGTTTCAGTGGTTGAAGTGAAAGCACGTCATATTTTAATTAAAACATCTGTTATTTTAAGTGATGCCGCCGCTAAAAAAGAATTACAACAAATTCGCCAAAAGATCATCAGTGGTAAAGAAACCTTTGCTGCCGCTGCAAAACAATACAGTGCAGATCCTGGT
Organism: Photobacterium iliopiscarium; assembly: GCF_003026395.1. Classification (GTDB taxonomy): domain Bacteria; phylum Pseudomonadota; class Gammaproteobacteria; order Enterobacterales; family Vibrionaceae; genus Photobacterium; species Photobacterium iliopiscarium. Next base: position 96,683 of record NZ_PYOO01000011.1, read on the forward strand.
TCTGCGGCTAACGGTGGTCAACTAGGCTGGCAGGTACCGTCAATCTATGCGCCTGCTTTTGAAAAAGAAGTAGAAACATTACCTATTGATCAAATTAGCCAACCGTTTAAATCTCAATTTGGCTGGCACATTGTTGAAGTTGAAGGCCGTCGTAATGTCGATCGCACCGAAGCGGCATTAAAAAATCGTGCGGCTCAAATCCTATTTAATCGTAAGTTTAATGAAGAAGCACAAACCTGGTTACAAGACCTACGTGCTGGCGCATATATTGAACAAATGAATAAGGTAAATAATGGCTAATAACAAGCATATGACTAACACACAACGGATTGTTATCACCCCAGGTGAACCGGCCGGGATTGGCCCTGATTTAGTCATTGCCTTGTGCCAACAACCTTGGCCGCACCAACTTGTCATTTGTGCTGATGCGCAGGTTATGGTAGAACGTGCGGCTCAATTAGGTTTACCTTTAACCATTTTACCTTATCAACCCGAGCTAACCGCTCAGCCGCATCAAGCGGGTACAATGACAATAGTTCAGGTTGATAGTGCCGTTAAGGTTGTCTGTGGGCAACTTAACGAGCAAAATGGTCTCTATGTATTAGCGACACTAGAGCGTGCAGCCTTAGGCTGTATGAATGGTGAATTCGCAGCGGTTGTTACCGGCCCCGTTCATAAAGGGATAATCAACCGCGCTGGGGTTTCTTTTAGTGGTCACACTGAGTTTTTTGCGCAGCAATCAAATACAGCGCAAGTTGTTATGATGCTCGCAACGGAGGGTTTACGGGTTGCTTTAGTGACAACTCATATTCCTTTAAATTGTGTCGCAAAAGCTATTACAGAGCCTCGACTTAAGCAAGTTATTCGTATCTTGCATGCTGATCTAGTAACTAAATTTGGCATTGAATTCCCTAAAATTTATGTTTGTGGACTCAATCCTCATGCCGGTGAAGATGGCTGTTTGGGCATGGAAGAAATTGATACCATTGCTCCAACATTAGAACAACTACGTCAACAAGAAGGCATGGATCTGATCGGACCGTTACCGGCTGATACCATCTTTCAAGAAAAATATTTAGCTAATGCCGATACGGTGTTAGCCATGTATCACGATCAAGGGTTACCGGTGCTGAAATACAAAGGCTTCGGTAAATCTGTCAACATTACGTTGGGACTTCCCTTTATCAGAACTTCAGTAGATCATGGTACCGCACTGGAACTCGCAGGTACTGGGCAAGCAGACATAGGTAGCCTTCGGACAGCGCTATCCCACGCCCTCGAATTGGTAGAAAAACAAGCATGAGCAGCGATCAAGTCCACTTAGGTCACCGCGCGCGTAAGCGCTTTGGCCAAAACTTTTTAAAAGACCCATATATTATTGATGGCATAGTGTCAGCGATTAATCCATTACCAGGCCAAAACTTGGTAGAAATTGGCCCTGGCCTTGGTGCAATCACTGAATATGTTGGTAAGTTAGTTGATAAATTTACTGTTATCGAACTTGACCGAGATTTGGCTGAGCGTTTACGTAATCACCCAGATTTAGCATCAAAATTAACGATTCACGAAGGCGATGCAATGCGCTTCGACTTTACGCAACTTATTCAACCGAATAACAAACTGCGTATCTTCGGTAACTTGCCTTATAACATTTCAACACCATTGATGTTCCACATTTTTGAATTCCATAAAGACGTGCAAGACATGCACTTTATGCTTCAAAAAGAAGTGGTGAATCGTCTTGCCGCAGGCCCTGGTAGTAAAGCTTATGGTCGTCTAACGGTCATGGCACAGTACTACTGTAAAGTAATGCCTGTACTTGAAGTGCCGCCAGAATCTTTTGTGCCAGCACCAAAAGTAGATTCAGCCGTAGTACGTTTAACGCCATATGAAGTATTACCGTTCCCATGTACTAACCGTAAATGGCTAGATCGTGTGTGTCGTGAAGGCTTCAACCAGCGTCGTAAAACAATTCGTAACTGTTATAAAGGCTTGTTCACTCCAGAACAACTTGAAGCGCTAGGGGTTAATCCTGGCCATCGCCCTGAAAACATTACAGTTGAACAATTTGTTGCTATGGCGAATTGGCTTGACGCTAATTTCCAAAAAGAAGAGCAATAACGTTATCGCGCATTCACAACCGCGCATATAACATCAGAACCCTGTGTAACATGTCACGTGTTAGACAGGGTTTTCTTTATTTATCAGCTAACAATACTAAAATGAGAATAAATCATCAGCAAAGGATATTGCCTGTGAGTATCTCATCACCTCCTACCATCAAATGCCACATTGTCACTCATTACTTAGCCGAACAATCACAACCAGAACTGCAACGTTATGTTTTTTCATATACCATCACCATTAAAAATTTAGGCAGAGGCAGCGCCCATTTACTTAAGCGGTATTGGTTAATCACTGATGCTAATGCTAAAAAATTAGTGATTGAAGGTGAAGGCGTTATTGGGCAACAACCTCATATTAATGCTGCGGATGAATTCACTTATACCAGCGGTACTATTATCGAAACGCCTGTGGGTGTTATGCAGGGTAAATACACCATGGAAGATGATGCTGGTAATATCTTTATGGTCGAGGTGGCACCATTTCGACTAGCAATGCCGAACATTCTTCATTAACCTAATGCGACTAATTTCATGTTAATTAACGCATTGATAATGGGAGCACCATGGCAACTTATCTTGTTGGGGATATTCAAGGCTGTTTACCCGATTTAAAAAAATTATTAGCACAAGCCAATTTCGATCCTCAAAACGATCATTTATGGCTTGCTGGCGATCTGGTTGCGCGCGGGCCTGAGTCTTTAGAAACATTACGCTTTGTAAAAGCATTAGGCGATCATGCTACGGTAATTTTAGGCAATCATGATCTACATTTACTGGCAGTATCTCATCAACTCGCACGCGCAAAGAAAAGCGACAATATCCATCAGATATTTAGCGCTGAAGATGGCCCAGAATTACTTAATTGGTTACGCCACCAGCCATTATTAGCGGAACATCCACACTATCCACTAGTGATGGTACATGCGGGTATCACACCACAATGGACACTTGAACAAGCACGTCAACATGCTCAAGAAGTTGAACAATTACTTCAGTCTGATGATTACGTGTGGCTATTAAAAAATATGTATGGTGATGGTCCTGATTGGTGGCAAGAGGATCTTTCGCGCTTAGAACGGCTACGATTTACGATCAACAGTTTTACGCGAATGCGATTTTGCGATCCTCTCGGTCGATTGGATATGCACTGCAAAGTACAACCCAACGATCCCGCTGCTGGAAATTTGATCCCTTGGTTTGATGTTCCGCGTGCTCAACCAGTAGGTAAAACCATTATCTTTGGCCATTGGGCGGCATTAATGGGCCACCAAGATGAACACTGTATTGGTTTAGACACTGGCTGCGTATGGGGCAATAGCTTAACCATGCTACGCTGGGAAGATCGACAACGATTTGTGACAGAGTGCCCGCTTTACGCCTGATCGGTCGTTATAAAAATGCCGACAATCATTTGTCGGCATTTTTGATATCAACAAAACAACCTTAACTATGATCGTTCTAGGATCACAAACTCCATCGCATACGCATTTTTATCATCGGCATCATAATGCTGATTTTCAACACGATGCCAATGATCACCCCACTCAGGAAATTGCGTATCACCGCCATCAATATCAGCATCAATAAAGGTTAAATATAATCTATCCGCTATCGGTAAACACGCTTGATAAATACTACCGCCACCAATGATCATTAGCTCAGGCGCATCACCTGCGGCTAATTTTGCAGCCGCCATATCACTAACGACAGTGATCCCTTCTGCATAAAAATCAGGATTACGGCTAATAACAATGTTTAATCGTCCCGGTAATGGTCGTCCAATTGATTCAAAGGTTTTACGTCCCATCACTATCGGTTTACCTAGCGTGCAATGCTTAAACCATGCAAAATCAGCGGGTAAATGCCATGGCATGCTATTGTCTTTACCAATGATCCGTTGGTGAGCCATTGCAGCGATCATACTGATCTTCATTTTGCATCTCCATTTACGTTGCCAGTATTCGTCTTGTCATTCTGTCGTAGTTATACCACAGGACGATGGCGATAGAACAATAACCCTGGCATCGCTAATCCAATTGCTAATGCAGCCACAATAAATATCGCTTTCAATACGTTATCGATCATCAATCCCCATAAAGCTAGCGAAAAGCCACGGTGATTAATTTCAACAATAGCAATCATGGCTTTAAAGGCAAATACCCCCGGTACCATTGGGATCAATGCAGCAACAGTAAACACTTTCGGATGGGCTAAAAAGCGATGTGACCAATGCACACCGATCATGCCGACTACCGTCGCAGCCACAAAAGTAGACCACTCGATCGACAGTCCCCAGTGCATCAATAGAAACCGTGTTCCATGACCAATTGCACCACCAATTGCACAATATTTTAAGGCTTTTTGAGGGACATTAAACACCAATGCAAACCCCAATGCAGGGATCATCGCCAGTAACATATCATTCAGTAACGCTAACATTAATGTCATAGTAACCACCCCCAAACACCCAGCACATTCATCGCGGCGATAATACCCATACAGGTTGATAAGGTTAATAAGGTTGCCTTTGTCCAACGGGCTAATCCCATGCTTGGAAAGCCTTTTACCATGTCAGCTACGGCATTAATTAATGGAAAACCAGGCACTAACATCAGTACCGATGAAGCCATCGCTAAAAAGGGTTGCGCACCTATATTATACACTTCACCAAGACCTGAAATGAGCGTGGTTACAAACGCTGTCACCCCGAAATTAAGCAGTGGATTAAAGTGATAACTGGCAATTTGTTGGCGGACATACATCCCCACAGAAGAGGCGCAAAAAGTCAGTAAAAACACAGGCCAATCTCCCCCGGCTAAACGACTAAATGCCGCACAGGATAAGCCAATCATAACCACCACTAACCAGCGATTATAACGTTGCGTTTTGATGTTTTCTAAGCGGTACTGAACATCATTCTCATCCAATAAACCCCGCTCAACAAGAATACAAATCCGTTGAATATCGGTCACTATTTGCATGTTGATACCACCGTCTTGGCAACGTCGAGTGGTGGTAATACAACAACCTAAATGGCGAGTACTGATCACCATTGAACTGGCTGATAATGACACTTCAACATGTTCAACACCAAGCGCAAGTCCCAATCGGCGAGTAACATCCATAATAACGGTACTCTCAGCACCATGTTGTAATAACCGTTGTCCCGCCGCTATTGCCAACCGAGTCACTTTCCGTTGCTGAGCCTCACTTAACGGGAGTAATACGCGATCCATGTCGATATCCATTTACAATCCATTATAAAAAACAGTTCAGATATACCTAGCATACCTAACCCACTACCACGCGTGTTGATTAAGCACAAAAAAAAGCCACACCTCAATGGTATGGCTTCTTATGCATGTCGCTCGATAATGGCTTATGGCTTATAGATGATTTCTACATCGTAATCATCTTCGTTCCAGTCATCCCAATCATCATCGTCGTCTTCATCCTGAACTTTCTTAATTTGTTCAGCGTGGTAATCATCCCACTTAAAGTCGACTTTATCTTCTTTCTGCTCTTCAATTTCATACTTAACACGAGGCAATGCTTCGATAGCAGCCATCAGATCATAAGTCAGCTCTTTAGTACCAATGCGATTTAACGCTGAAATACTATAGTGTTGGCCTTCCCATGCTAATGCTTCAAGCACTTCATTGATCTTTTCTTGTGCTTGTTCTTCGTCAAGAAGATCAGCTTTGTTAAATACGATCCAACGTGGCTTATTGCCTAGTTTATCGCTGTATTGCTCAAGCTCATTGATAATAGTAAAGGCATTCTCTACTGGATCAGAACCATCTGCTGGTAACAGATCAACCATGTGTAGTAACACACGACAACGCTCAAGGTGCTTCAAGAAGCGAATACCCAAGCCAGCACCGTCAGCAGCACCTTCAATTAGACCGGGAATATCAGCAACAACAAAACTACGCTCTGCATCAACACGTACCACGCCCAAGCTTGGAACAAGGGTAGTAAACGGGTAATCCGCTACTTTCGGCTTAGCCGACGATACAGCGCGAATGAAGGTAGATTTACCCGCATTAGGTAAACCTAGCATGCCCACATCAGCTAAAAGTAGAAGTTCTAGGCGTAAATGACGAATTTCACCTTTACTACCCATACTTTTTTGACGTGGTGCACGGTTTACAGATGATTTAAAGCGAGTGTTACCTAGGCCGTGGAAACCGCCTTTAGCCACCATTATTTTCATACCATGTTCAGTAAGATCGGCAATTACTTCGCCAGTATCTTCATCTATAGCACGTGTACCTACAGGCACAGTTAATACTTCATCCTCACCGCGTTTACCGGTACAGTTACCGCCACGGCCATTTTCACCGCGTTCAGCGGCATGGAAACGCTCAAAACGGTAATCAATTAGTGTATTGAAGTTTTCATCAGCATACAGGTAAACATCACCGCCGTCGCCGCCGTCGCCGCCATCAGGGCCGCCACGAGGAATGTACTTTTCAGTACGAAAACTTACTACACCATTACCGCCATCACCGGCATCGGCGCGAATAACCGCTTCATCTATAAACTTCATTTTTTTCTCCGCACTGTGGCGTTTAACATACTGCGATGAGGGCATTTAGCACATATCACCGCGTAGTAATTATTTCATGGACCTTGACTATTTGCTTGGGCTAATAAACTTATGGCCTATAGCACAACAAACAGCGCCACCTACCACAACTATAGCACCGAGATAACCCCATATATTCAAAGAGGCTGTCGTAACATATTGTGGCCAAGCCAAACTCGCAAGATCGACAAATAATATCGTAAACAAAGGAGCCAGTGTAATCACTGCACTCACTTGTGATGCTTGCCAACGTGACATTGCTTCTGCAAATGCACCATAGCCAACAAGCGTATTAATACAACAGAATAACAACATCCCTAATTGGCGGTTATCCATTGCGAAAATTTGTTGTGGTTGTGCCATTGGGGTCAGTATTACAGCACAGATAACATAAATCATCAGTAATATTTGTGCTGATGAAAATTGCCGTAATAGCCACTTCTGGGCCAGACCATAAACGACCCACACTAACGCGGCAGTAACAGCAAGGCTAACACCTACAGTATAGCCAGAAAAACTGGTAAACAGCTCAATAAGCCGTTCATTAAAGAATAAGATCAAACCACCAATCAGAGCAATTACACCCACAACTTGATGTCGACCTAATTTTTCTTTAAATACCCAAGCACTCGATACTAACAGCATCACTGGCGCTAATTGGATAAGAACTTGTACAACGTGAGAGTTTAAATATTTCAATGAGCTGTTATACAGCACAAAGTTCCCTGCAAGACCTAAGCTGCCGATGATTAACACCACACAACCCATGCGCCCAAGATTTGATATGATTGGTAATTTCTTACGCCACATTAAAAAAAGGCCTAAGCCAAATGCCGCGACAATAAAGCGGTACCAAACAATCGTAAAAGGATCCATCACTTCTACGGCTTGTTTCATTGCAATCGGTAAAGCGCCCCAAAAAACGGCGGTTGTCATTGCAAGAAAAAAACCAATCATAGGGCTGCGATCAATCATAAACCCTCCAGATATAAAAAGCCCCGCCAAAAAGGCAGGGCTTTAATATTCGTGTCGATTCTGAAAATTATTCAGCGTCGATAGATACGAATTTACGGTTTTTAGGACCTTTAACTTCAAACTTCACTTTACCGTCAGATAGAGCGAATAGAGTATGGTCTTTACCTAGGCCAACGTTTGTGCCAGCGTGGAACTTAGTACCACGTTGACGAACGATGATGTTGCCTGCTAATACAGACTCGCCACCAAAACGCTTAACACCTAGGCGTTTGCTTTCTGAATCACGGCCGTTATTAGTAGAACCGCCAGCTTTTTTATGTGCCATCTTTAAATTCTCCTGTTATTAAGCGCTGATGCCAGTAATTTTGACTTCAGTGAACCACTGACGGTGGCCCATTTGCTTACGAGAGTGCTTACGACGACGGAACTTAACGATTTTAATCTTATCGCCACGACCGTGAGTAACAACTTCAGCAGTTACTTTACCGCCAGTTACAAATGGTGCGCCTACAGATACTTCTTCGCCATTAGCTACTAAAAGTACTGAGTCAAATTCAATGCTAGCGCCAGTTTCAGCATCTAGTTTTTCTAAGCGTAAGGTTTGGCCTTCGCTTACACGGTGTTGTTTACCACCACTTTGGAAAACAGCGTACATGTCTTACTCCGCTTCTCCGCATAGGCCATTTGCCACGTCTAAAATGGGCAATGGGTATGCGCTTAATCTTGTCATCAATAGGGCGCGAATGTTACGCGAAAAGAGACTTTGTGGCAAGCCATTCTCGAAAGAAAATTGGTGAAAAGCTACCCAACACAAAAACTGTTTGAAATAGCTGTATTTGAGGTTATGACGATATGGTTATTTTAGTGTAAGATTCACGTATCAATTCGAAATATTTTCCGCCCTACGCGGCTAACAATCTTGCTGGACGTATAATGGATTTTAAAGCTATCCAAGCGCTCACCGCCAACGATATGGCGGAAGTCGACGCGAAGATACAGGCGCAACTGAACTCAGATGTCGCCCTGATTAATCAACTCGGATTCTACATTGTAAACAGTGGTGGAAAACGTATTCGCCCTATGCTCGCTGTATTAACAGCTCGCGCACTTGGCTATGACGGTGATAAACACATCACAGCCGCTGCTTTTGTTGAATTTATTCACACTGCCACATTACTTCATGATGATGTGGTTGATGAATCAGATATGCGTCGAGGCAAAGAAACTGCAAACGCCGCTTTTGGGAATGCCGCTAGTGTGTTAGTGGGTGACTACATTTATACGCGCTCATTTCAGATGATGACAAGCCTAAGATCCTTAAGGATCCTTGATATCATGAGTGAAGCAACTAATGTGATCGCTGAAGGTGAAGTGTTGCAGTTAATGAACTGTAATGATCCTGACACCACAGAAACAAGCTACATGCAGGTGATTTACTCAAAAACGGCCCGTTTATTTGAAGCATCAACTCAAATAGCCGCAATTATTGCTGATGCCTCAGCGGAAGTTGAAGTTGCACTGCAAGAGTATGGTCGTTATCTAGGTACCGCTTTCCAGTTAATTGATGATGTTCTTGACTATGTTGCCGATGGCAAAGAAATGGGCAAAAATGTTGGCGATGATCTTGCAGAAGGTAAGCCGACATTACCGTTACTTCATGCAATGCACCATGGCGATCAAGCACAAGCAACAATGATTAGAGACGCGATTGTACATGCTAATGGTATGGATAAACTTGATGCTATTTTAGCTTGTATGCATCAACACGGCTCATTAGAGTACACCCAACAACGTGCTGAACAAGAAGCACAAAAAGCCATTGCCGCACTAGCCCCTATTGCTGAGTCAGATTATAAACAAGCTCTGATTACGCTTGCTCATATGGCTGTACAACGTAAAAAATAATCACCTCCCCCTTTTATCAAAAACCTGTCTTTTTAATGGCAGGTTTTTTTTACCTCATGTCCTATACCAATACCTAGAGTACGATCAACCATGATCTATACTATAGCTATCACACCAATTTTATGAGCTATAGACCAAGAAGGCGATCATGGATATTAATCATTTAACAACGGGTATGTGGGTAGAATCTCATCACGGGGTAGGAAAAGTGATCGGCATAGATCATCAATATCATTCGGCGATCATTGAACACGGTCAAGATCACCAATTACAGTCGATTGACGTTGCTGATCTTATCGAACAGCCTCAACTTCATAATGGCTGTGAACGCTATTATTAACATTCGTACTCTTTAGAACATAAAAAAGCGGCTTTAATTTTAATTAAGCCGCTTTTTTTATGCTTACTTTTTTAAACTTAGTAGAACCACGACTTATTTAGCCGCAAACTCTTCACCAAGTGCGATATCTGCACGTAATGTCTCAAGCATACTTTCTAAGGCATTTTGTTCAAACGCACTTAATTTACCGTAATCCATTACTTCTTCAATACCCTCTTTACCCAATAGTACAGGTTGAGCGAAGAAACGAGTATGCTGACCATCACCTTCAACGTAAGCGCATTCAATTACACCTTGCTCGCCTTGTAATGCACGTACCATAGCCAAACCAAAGCGACATGCCGCTTGCCCCATAGATAACGTTGCAGAACCACCACCGGCTTTAGCTTCTACAACTTCAGTACCTGCATTTTGAATACGTGGTGTTAGCGCTTTCACTTCATCTTCAGTAAAGCTCACACCGTCAACTTGTGATAACAATGGTAAAATTGTCACACCCGAGTGGCCCCCAATAACAGGAACACGAATATCACACGGTGAAACACCTTTAAGTTCTGCAACAAACGTTTCAGAACGGATCACATCTAACGTTGTAATACCAAACAGCTTACGCTTATCGTATACACCCGCTTTTTTTAATACATCAGCAGCAATTGCAACCGTGGTATTGACCGGATTTGTAATAATACCAACACAAGCGGTTGGGCATACTACTGCAATTTTTTCAGCTAATGATTTTACGATTCCTGCATTAACATTAAATAAGTCAGCACGATCCATTCCAGGTTTACGCGCAACACCTGCAGAAATAAGTACAACATCAGCACCTTCCAGTGCGGGTGTTGGATCGTCCCCACAATACCCTTTAATTGCTACGGGTGTTGGGATATGACTTAAATCAGCCGCAACACCGGGTGTTACTGGCGCTATATCATATAAAGCAAGATCTGAGCCTGCAGGTAAGCGGTTTTTCAATAGCAATGCTAATGCTTGACCAATACCACCAGCCGCACCAATTACAGCAACTTTCATGTTCGTTCTCCTTTACGATAGAAGTATCTTTATTGACGTGGGTACAATCTAATCCAGTTAATAATCGTAGTAACTGAATAACAATCCATGGACGTTATATTAAGCGAAAAAAAAATACAATCATCTCCGACTCGCTTTGCGAAGTAACGCAGAATCCCATAAAAATGCACTCAAATGCTTTTATCAGACAAATAAATTATAAATTTAATCATGACTATGTTTTAGACCTATTCAATTAATTAGTTATGATAAAACAATGACAAGAGTCACAATAAAAATTTTTATGTATACCAAAAATACGATTTCACATATTTATTTTGATGCACTTTGTTTGCCAGTGAGTCACAGGTTATGCAAAAATGGTTTACCTCGTCCCTGTAGATAATATTTACTTATGCGAAATTCAGACAAACAAGAACGTTTAGTTAAAGCATTTAAATTAATTTTAAAAGAAGAAAAATTCAGTTCTCAAGGTGAGATTGTTGAAGCGTTGAAAGCACAGGGTTTTGATAATATTAACCAATCAAAAGTCTCTCGCATGCTAACAAAATTCGGCGCAGTACGTACTCGCAATGCCAAAATGGAAATGGTGTATTGCTTACCGATTGAACTTGGCGTTCCAACAATCACTAGTCCATTAAAAGAATTAGTGATGGAAATTGGCTTTAACAGCGCATTAGTTGTGATTCATACTGGCCCTGGCGCAGCACAAGTCATTGCTCGTTTACTTGACTCATTAGGTCGAGCAGAAGGGATCCTTGGCGTTGTCGCTGGTGATGATACTATTTTTATCACACCAACAAATAATATCACTACAACTGAGCTTCACGAGACAGTATGTGATCTATTTGATTATAGTAACTAATCAATAATTAGGGTCTATCTCACTGTTATAGCATTAAATAAATGCTCAAGAAACATAGACCCTGAGTTTTAGTACCATTCCAATTAATTAAAAATACTCAGCTATTTTTATGATGGTTGACGTTGATCATACCCCCAACGCGGCACCAGTCCTTGCTCTATATTTAAATGATCTAATATTCGCGCCACCATAAAATCAACCAAATCATCAATGGTTTGTGGTTGATGATAAAACCCCGGAGCCGCAGGCATAATCGTCACCCCCAGTTGCGATAACTTAAGCATATTTTCTAAATGAATACTTGAGAATGGCGTTTCTCTGATCACCAGTAATAATTGACCGCGTTCTTTGATAACGACATCTGCCGCCCGTTCAAGCAAGTTATTTGACATACCATAAGCCACAGATGCCAACGTCGATGCCGAACAAGGACAAATTATCATTTGCTTTGGTGCCGCAGAACCAGATGCTACCGGTGAAAACCAATCTTCTTTACCGCAAACGACCAATTTTTCAGCTGGACACTGTAAATGTGCGACTAATTGTTGCTGTGCCGTATCAGGAGCCGCTGATAATTTAAGTCCATGTTCAGTGGCTAATACCACTCGAGCAGCAGATGAAATCAACAGATAAACCTGATAATCTGCCGCCAATAAACATTCAAGCAAACGCAAACCATAAGGAGCACCAGACGCACCCGTCCATGCTAATGTTATCTGTTTATTTTTCATTATTTCTCACTTTATTTTGCTGTTAATGCGGCTAATAATTTGTCATGAATACCACTAAAACCACCATTACTCATCACTAAAATCGTATCACCTGATTGAGCGGATTCAACAATATTAGCCACCAGCGTATCAATATTATCACTACAAAATGCAGGTTGAGGACATTGATCGGCAATTTCCTGCACTGACCATGGAATATTATCTGGTTGAAATAAAAACACTTCATCCGCAGCATGTAATGCAGGCGCTAAATCGTGTTTATGGACTCCTAATTTCATCGTATTTGAACGCGGTTCAAGCACGGCAAGAATACGAGACTGATCCAATTTAGCTCTTAACCCACCTAATGTTAATTCAATAGCCGTTGGATGATGCGCAAAATCATCATAAACCGTAATGCCATTAACCTCGCCTTTATATTCTAATCGACGCTTAGTATTGATAAATTTAGCTAATGCCTCACACGCTAAATTTGCCGTTACGCCAACATGTCGAGCTGCTGCAATCGCCATTAAAGCATTATTGACATTATGATCGCCCACTAATGCCCAATCAACAGTACCGACTAATTGATCATCAAGATAAACATCAAACACACTGCCATCCGCCAGCTTTTTATCGGCACGCCAATGGCCATCATCACCGATATATTCCAACTCACTCCAGCATCCCATAGCTAACGTCTCATCGATATTTTTCACTCCATGTGGCGCTAAAATACGTCCATTACTTGGTACTGTTCGTACAAGATGATGGAATTGACGCTGAATAGCTTTTAGATCATCAAAAATATCAGCATGATCAAACTCAAGGTTATTCATGATCAATGTGCGAGGTTGGTAATGAACAAACTTCGAACGTTTATCAAAAAAAGCACTGTCATATTCATCGGCTTCAACAACAAAGAACATACTTTCACCTAGGCGAGCAGAAATGCCAAAGTTTCCAAGTACTCCGCCCACTAAAAAGCCCGGTTGATAACCACAATCATCTAGTACCCACGCTAACATACTTGCCGTCGTCGTTTTACCATGTGTTCCAGCCACCGCCATTACCCAGCGATCTTGTAATAAATAATCATGTAGCCACTGCGGACCTGAGGTATAACGTAAATTATTATTAAGCACATATTCAACACATGGATTACCACGGCTCATGGCATTACCAATAACGACTAAATCAGGCGCTGGTTTTAATTGTTCAGGATCATATCCTTGAATTATTTCAATACCTTGAGACTCAAGCATGGTACTCATTGGTGGGTATACATTGGCATCAGAACCCGTCACTTTATGACCAAGTTGAGTCGCTAATGTGGCAGCGCCTCCCATAAATGTTCCACAAATACCTAAAATATGAATATGCATACTGCTGTTTCCATCCTTAAATTTTATTAATGTCACGCTTTGACGTTACTTCGTTACCATAAAAAAGATCTTTATATACAATTCTTTATATAACAAAAAATACTGTGAGGCATTAGCACTCATTACACATTGAGATCCAACAAGTATACAACTGAACCTACATCATCTTATGACAACATAATGCAAGGATTGTTTATGACCGATATTAGAACGCTTGGTGAATTTATTGTCGAGAAACAGAGTGATTTTCCTCATGCCAGTGGCGAACTATCCTCACTACTCGGCTCGATAAAACTAGCGGCTAAAATCGTAAACCGCGAAATCAATAAGGCCGGATTAGCCGATATAACCGGATCCGTTGGTGCAGAAAATATTCAAGGTGAAGAACAACAAAAACTCGACCTTTATGCCAACGATAAATTCAAAGCTGCATTAGAAGCGCGCGATCAAGTGTGCGGCATTGCCAGTGAAGAAGAAGATCTAGCGGTTAGCTTTAAGCGGCAGTTAAACCGAGATGCTAAATATGTAGTGCTAATGGATCCTCTTGATGGCTCATCTAATATCGATGTTAACGTATCCGTTGGAACAATTTTCTCTATTTATCGTCGTATATCACCCGTAGGCTCACCAGCCATTGATGCCGACTTTCTTCAACCCGGCCACCGCCAAGTCGCCGCGGGTTATGTTATCTATGGTTCATCCACCATGCTAGTTTATACCACAGGTAATGGCGTCCATGGTTTTACTTATGATCCCTCACTGGGTGTATTTTGCCTCTCTCATGAAAATATGCAAATTCCTGTTGATGGTAATATTTACTCCATCAACGAAGGCAATTATATTCGTTTTCCATTAGGCGTTAAAAAATACATAAAATATTGCCAAGAATATGTACCACAAGATAACCGCCCCTACACATCACGCTATATCGGATCTTTAGTTGCTGATTTCCATCGTAATTTATTAAAAGGCGGCATCTACCTTTACCCAAGTACTGCCAATTATCCCAATGGGAAATTACGGCTATTATATGAATGTAATCCGATGGCATTATTAATCGAACAAGCTGGCGGACGAGCAACAGATGGCCAACAACGTATTTTAGATCTCGTGCCAACCGAGTTACATCAACGGGTACCTTTTTTTGTTGGCTCAACCAATATGGTCAACAAAGTAGAAGCCTTCCTTCACGAAATAGATGAATAACAACCACTAATATTCAAGGTGGTATTAACCACCTTGAGATAACCAATAATGTCTCCAGCCATCGTTATTTCCTCAACGACGGTATCATGGTGGTGGTTGTGTTTAATATCAATCATGATAACCTCAACATATGCAACATTTAACTAACATAAAAGAGGACTATTCATGAGTTTAAATAAAGTCACAGCAGGACAAGATCTTCCTCACGATATTAATGTGATTATTGAGATTCCAGCCAATGCTGATCCTATCAAATACGAAGTCGATAAAGCCAGTGGTGCCATATTTGTTGATAGATTCACCTCAACACCGATGTTTTACCCATGTAACTATGGCTATATTAATCACACCCTTTCCCTTGATGGCGATCCAGTTGATGTATTAGTGCCAACCCCATATCCATTACTTGCAGGCTCAGTGATTCGCTGTCGTCCTATTGGGGTATTAAAAATGACAGATGAATCAGGTGAAGATGCCAAAATTGTCGCCGTTCCTCATAGCAAACTCAGTTCAGAATATGATCATATTCTGAATATCGATGATCTTCCAAGCTTATTGAAAGCACAAATAGTCCACTTTTTTGAACATTACAAAGAATTAGAAGCTAACAAGTGGGTCAAAATTGATGGTTGGGAAAATGTAGCGGCAGCAAAAGAAGAAATCATCACCTCATTTGAACGTGCACAAAAATAGCGATCAACGTCAATGAAGCAGATACTAAAATATAAATTATTAATAACCATACTTAGTCTTACGGCTATAGTGCCAATAAGTTATTCCCAGAATGTTTCTGTACAACAATTTTGGCAACTACAGCAACAACAACCACATGTCATTATCGACGTTAGAACACCAACCGAGTTCTCACAAGGACATCTCACTTCGGCTATCAATGTCCCTTATCAAGATATTGCAACCATAATGACGGCCTATAAAGATAAAGATCAACCGATCTTACTGTACTGTAAATCAGGTCGACGAGCAGAAATAGCAGCAACAACGTTACAAGAGCGAGGATACACCGCAGTATATAATGGGCGTAATTATCAAGATCTCAAAGCAACACAACCACATCCAATCCCATAATAACATGATAAAAAAAGCCCGATTATCACTAATCGGGCCTTTCATTATCAGTGTACAGACGCTAAAGCATCAGGTTGTGATTAATTAAATTCAAATTGGTAAAGTAAATCCACGGTCTGATCAAGACCAGAAACTGCTTCAACATACAGATTCCGCAATAATCGATAGCGCAAAGTAAATTCATCTACTTGGTTAAAGATACCTACCCCATACTTCACTTGTAATCCAGGAGCAATATAACCACTGATCGTCACTTGCGAATCATCACCCGCCCCCGACGTTGATAAGCTAAGATCTTTAACGCCCACAGCCTCACCAACATCACCGACTAATTGACCACTTTGTGCCAAGCCAATACCAATCAATGCCGTTGTCATGGCGCTGTTACTACCATCGGAGTTTTCAGAATCAAGATTCTTACCCGTTAGAATATATGACAAGGCATTTTGTTGCGGCATCGCGGGATCTGAGAAGATATTTACTTCAGGTTTATCAGCAGGGCCCGTAACACGCACACCAGCAATCACATCATCTTCAACATTATCTGGATCTCGAATCGCTTCGATAGAAAGATAAGGTTGTTCTGCTGGACCATTAAACAAAATTTGTCCTTTACGGATCAATAATTCTTGTCCTAGTGCGCGGTAGTACGATCCTTTAGCAATATTGACTTCACCATAAATCATCGGTCCTTTACCTGCTTGGCGGACATTTAAATCCCCCAACAAACCTGCTTTTAAGCCAAAGGCAGACAATTTAACATCATCGCCAATATGAACAAAAATATTGGTTTTAATATCAAATGGTACTTCTGGTTTTTCTTTTAATGGCTGCATGTCATCTTTTAAGATCACTTGATCTTTTGATACTCTCACCGCTGATTTAGGTAACTGATTAACTGTAATTCGTCCCCACGGGATACCGATTTTTCCGGTAATTTCAGCCATTGTTGGTGATGCTTCAATGGTTAAATCTGGCGATACCTTCAATGCAACCATTGGTGGTACACTTACTTTTAACTCTTTACCGTTAATGTTCAGCTTCGTTTTCCAAGCCTTCATATCCTGCCAATCACCAGTACCCCGCAGCAATAACTGTCCATCTGGCGTATAAATATTACCCATTAGAGTGGCGTTATAACCATTAAAGGCTAGTTTAATATCTGCATTTTTAATATCTAATGGTACTTTACGTCCTGTTGCCTCTAGCTTAGACACTTGTAATAAGCCATTAACCGCAGGATGTAAGATAGGGCCGGTCACTGTTAAGTTCGTATCAACTTGACCATCAAACTTATGATAATCTTTGATCATCGGTTCAAGGAATCCGAGGGTAAAACGATCAAGCTTAACATTGGCATTGATCTGCTTATCACCTTGCAGATTAGTGATCTTTGCGCGACCACTTAAATCACCATTATTTTTAATCGCAACTAACCAATTCGCATTTAATACATTATCTTGCATATCCGCATTAACGGTCACTTTATCCCAGCCTAACGTTAGCGGTTGTTCATCACTACTGATCTGTTGGCTAAAACCACCAGCAGGCATAATGATATTCGCTTTTAGATAAGGCGCTGTTTTAGGTGACCATTTAGCATCAACATTCGCACCTAATTCACCCGTCAGTTTTAATTCTGGCGGTAAGAACGGTTTTAACAAATCAAAGTTAAATTTACGAATAGCTAACTGCGCCTGACCTGACGTTCCGGCACTAAGATCATTAGTTAAGCAAATACCCGCTTGCCCTTGTTGCCAACAATGGGCACCAACAGTTGCCATCGCTGTTTTAAGATCATAGCGAATCAAGGTCGGATGATTCAATACCCAGTTACCAACAGGTGTACTAATATCACCTTTAACTAACGTACCTTTCCAGCCCATTTTCTTATTAAAGTCACCATTGATCAATATATTAGCACCAACAGGTTCACCTTTCGCATTAACACTTAAACTGTGTTGTTGCTCAGTACCTTTAAATAAGATCTTAAGATCATCAAGGGTTGTTGTGCCATATTTACCTTTAGCAGCGGTTAAACTAACATCCGCCTTCATATCAGGCAAAGGGGTCACATTACCTTTAAGATCAAACGATGCTAAGCTTGCTAACTGCTGCCACCCTAAATCATTACCTTGTAAATCAAGCTTAATATCCGGAGTCGCCATACTGCCCGATAACATTACATCACCATTAACAGCACCGTGAAGGCCTTTTAATGATTTTGATAAATTTGGCGCATCAATATTAGCAACCATATTCCATGTTTTATCTAGCTGGCCTTTCACCACCAGTCCATTAGGACCATGTTTTAATGTTAGCCCTGGTGTATTTACTCGAAGTAAATCACCTTTACCATTAGCATCAGATGCGTCTAACTTACCAACCAACGTTAACGCTTGTTTCATGATGGTGCCGTTAACTGCCAACTGTGGCAATTTAACAAACCAACCACCTTGCTTGGTTAAACCACCGGAAGTCGCAAGCTTACCACTTACATTGCCTTGCGCTGCTGGCCATTGTAACCCCGGTTGAATATCAGCAAATTCTAGTTGCCCGCTCCAATTGACTAAATCTTTCCAGCTCGCTTTTGCGTTACCAGAAATAACACCACCCAAGGTATTAATTTTTAATGATGAAAGGTCAACCTTATTAAGATCGCCTTTACCATTAAGCGCAAACATTACAGCAGGCATCGGTTTACCATTAATGTTACTTTTCGCATTAAATGTAAAACCGTTCAAGCTGCCTTTTGCATCAATAATAGTCTTATCAACCGTAAATTCAGCCGGCTTATCGATTGGCCACTGTAGGTGTTGGCTAGAGATTGCCACATCAAATGGAAAATCAGCTTTTAACGGTGATAGCTGACCTTTAACAATAGCGTCTAATTTACCTTTAAGCTGCGCATCAACAACTAACTTTTGTAATGAACCACTCGCTTTTAACGTTAAGGTTTGACCACTAACTGGTTTCATTGCGATGTTAGCATCAGCATTTAATGTTAAAGGATAATCACCCGCTAATGTTACTTGTGCCTTCGCGTTTAAATTCGCTTGTGGTGCATCAAGCTGTAACTTTTTAAGGTTAATTTCACTCCCTTTTCCTGATGCTATCACCTCAAGTAAAGATACTTTTTGTGGTGTTTTACCTTCTAATTCGAAATTTTTAACAGTAAAACGTTCAATATCAAACGACATTGGTAAGACGACATCAGGCAACGTGATAACAGTAGCATCAGATTTAGCCTTAACTTTTACTTTTGGCTTTGCTTTAGATTTTACAGGCTTTTCCGCAGGAGCAAGTGCTAACTTAATATTATCCCAATCGGTCGGCTTTAACGTTACATGGCTGCCAATAACCGTTGCGGCAGTAGAGAAATGTTGCCAATTCACCTTATTCGATAAGATATCAAGATCAATATTATCTAAAGTAACGTGATCAACTTTAATGGGAATAGGCAGACTAATTTCAGTTACCGGTTTTGATGGTTGCTCGGGCTCAGTGGTTGGCGGCAATGTTGGCATTGAAAACTTAACACCGTTAACCCCTACATCTGAAATACAAATTTCAGGCGTCAATAAACAACTATCATCCAAGGTTAGATTTAGCTGTTTAACGGCTAAATTCATATTGCTGTCTTGATAGCGTACATTATCAACTTGAAAGCCACGTAATAGAGAGCCTGAAGTATCACCTATAGATAACGCAGGTAACGCTTTTTGCGCTCCCCAACTGGCAAATTTCAACCCTGCTGGGGTATATAAGATCACTGCAATAGTGATCACTAAAAACAATAAAATTGCTAAAATAGTCAGGGATATGCGCTTCACCCAGATCATAATTCAGGCCCTAAAGAAAAGTGAAGTTGAAACTTATCCTTGTCGGGTTTATCAAGCCCCCAAGCAAAGTCAATACGAACCGGACCCACGGGAGATGCCCAACGAACACCGAAACCAGTACCTCGCATCCAATCCGGTTTGTTGTCATTCCATGTCGAACCATAATCATAAAATAATGCACCCCACCAATCGCCATACAAACGGTACTGGTACTCAATACTGCTAGTCGCCATATATTGACCACCGACCATACGACCTAAATCATTACGTGGTGAAATAGACTCATAGCCATAGCCTCGAATACTATTATCACCACCAATAAAGTAGCGTAATGATGGTGGAATATCACGAATGTTATCTGCCAGTACAGCTCCCCCCGCAATACGGAAAAGGCCTCGTTGGTTTTCACTTAAGGTGCGGATCCATGCCGATTTTGCTTGTATACGAATTAAGCTCGTATTTGAACCTAACGATTTATCTGCAAATTCGACAGAAAAATTATACTTACTACCAGACGTTGGGAATACACCACCAGTAAACTGACTCTTACTGTAGGAAAGCCCTGGCAAGAAGACATTGAAGGTACCGCTTTCATCACCACCTTGCTTATACTTTTCATTAAGCCAATGCAGTGAAACAGTACGTTCCCATCCAGAGCTTAGCTTCCAGTGTCGTTCAACACCTAAACCTAATTGGGTACTAATGGTATCGTGATTATCAACATAACGAATACCACCAACAATTTGATAATAGTTATTTAAAACATCATCTAATGGTATTTTATAGGCGGCTTCAAGCTTTGGTTGTTCTTTTGATATCTCAGATTTAAGGTAAAAGCTGTGGCCATTACTAGTGATCCATGGCTTTTTCCAATTAAATTTCAATCGCGGACCCGTATCCGTTGAAAAACCGATACCAGTTTCAATTTGATTTCTAACTTGAGGAGTTAAAGCAACCTCAATCGGAATTTTATCATCCTTACGCTTGGTAACATCGCCACCAACATAAATAGATGAAAACCAGCCAACGTTAGATAAGCGTTCATTATATAAACCTAATTTAGAGGCTAAATAAGGTTCATTTTCGGTATAAGGAATCATTGAACGAAGACGTTCATCTTTGATTTGACTCCCGGTAAAATTGGTATCACCAAAGGTATAACGACGCCCAGAGTCAAAATCTATCGTAATAATCGCTTCATTACGAGTAGGAATAACACCTAATTCACTTCTCTTTAGCTCAGCGTCAAAGTAACCACGGCGTACAGCCAGGCTTTGTAACGCTGATTTTAAGGCTTCATATTTACCCTGATTAAGCGCCATTCCAACGCCTAATCCACTATTTTTTAATAATGAAACAAAGGCAGGATCATTGTTAGCATCCCCAGTAATAATGATATTACTTTGGCTAATATGAGTACGAGGGCCAGCATCAACGGTAACAGTTATATCCGTCTTTTTGCCACTTCCTTTAACCTGATAGTCATACGTTGGCTGATAATAGCCTAACGCTTGCAATGCTTGACTGATTTCAGATTTAACCTGCTCTTGAAAGCGTAAGGTATTACTATAATCATTTTTAGAGATAGCCGATAAATAGGCATCGACATTATCTTCAAGACTACTGTTTAATCCCTTAACTTTAAGAGATGCCGCCATTGCCGGACTTGATAACACTAAGGCAAAAGATGCGACACCCAGCCATTGATAAACTTTATTCATTCAAATTATGCTTCTTGGAAAAAATTAGAATCATTCACACAGTCTATTTTGGCAAATGGTGTAGATCTATACCAACAATAGCTACAAATATTATTGACAATAAATCACTCAATTAATATATGAGTCATTAATAACGCATCCTATTAGTCTTATTTATTTAAAGTCCAACAACTTTTATAATGATATCAAGGCATCTTGCATAACAAAAGTGTTACATAGCAACTAAATAATTTACAGATCATTATTCTCTTTTTAAACAAACAAAACGAATGCTCGATACTCTATCTAAATATTATCAATAAGCATTGCAAAATCAAAACAACAATTCTGTTACTGATAAATTCTCATTTAGGTCATTGAACATAGTTTAAACAATGCTCACTGAAAGTACTTTAATTGCTTTATTTACTTCAGATATTACGCTCAATACTTTAAGATCAGTAGATTGTGGTGAAATTAATCGACCATAGTCAAATTCAAAACAGCCAATCCCCATAATAAAAATTCGCCCTCGAAAGAAATTCTTAACATGTTTTGCAATTTGCATTGGACGATATACTTGAAATATTCTCAACATAAATCCTCACGTAATAATTAATAAAACACAGTAATTTTTATTCATCATCAAACATGCAAACAGTTTGCCATATAGAACAGACATCAATAATTAGCAGTAATAAACCAGAATAATAATTATTTGATAAATAGAAGTCATATCACGAATAACATCAAGCACAGACAATAATAATTATATATAAGATATTATTAACTATAATGTTTATGAGTATAATACCGACGATCGCCCAAGCCAAGAACCTTGAAAAAGGTATAGTATTTACCCCTGCTACAGTAACAAACAAAAGGTGAACTTGTACTGAACAATAACAGTATTAGTTATTAGTCTTGGCGCTGTACTCAACTAACAGAAAAAGTGCATATCATCATAGCTAGCACTGGAAGAACTTCAGTGCAAAATAAATATCAAATGAGTCAATACGATCAGTGATACACAATTTCCAAAAGTAAAATATCAAGCAACAACTATCACCAACCAAGATAATGATCTTTGGGGAACGTCGAGATTTATCAAAAAAGACAAATACCGTACCAACATAAAAAGGAATTAAACTACCGACAAATCATCATATTAGTAAATATAAATCTATAACGACTATTTACTACTTAAGAAATATTGATTCAGGCCGTTATTAGTAACGGTCTGATAGTTAGTAGATATTTAATAATGGCAACAACACAACCACCATCAAAAAATCGATTACGAACGAATAGTAAGAGCCGTACTCATGCCTTAGCACAACATTTTGGTTATGATGGATTAATTAACTCTAACAATGAACTCTCATTAACTAAAAGATACCTTAATAGTCAACAATTACAGTATCAGTGCGAACAATCTAATATCGAAACCATATTTAAACTGACTTATGATGAATGTAATAATGAAACGACAACAGAGCCGGATCCTGATTGGTTAGTACGCTTCATTAAAATGGCGAAACAGGTTTATAGTTCATCAATGCAAAGATTATGGGCTCAAATTCTCAAACAAGAACTGACACATCCAGGAACAACCTCGTTAAGAGCACTCACTATTCTAATATCAATGACTCACAAAGAAGCATTGTTATTTCAACGTATTATGAGCGTAAGCTGTCAGATTAATAACAATAAAGATAGAAAGATTATTACGAGTATTAAAACAACAAAGAAAGTCATTTACTTTTGGACAAAGAATAATAGCTACCCAATCGAATACCATCAATATGCTCTTCCCTATTCAAGTATTATTATTTTAATGGACTTAGGACTAATATTAAAAACAGAGTTTGAATCAAGTAAAATCAATCCTAGACAGAGTATTCAATTATATTTTCAGAGTATTAGCTATACCTTAAATAGTTATAACAAGAACACATCTTTTACCTATTATCGTATATCTCCTATCGGACAAGAACTTGCATCCCTAATAGACTATAACAGTAATAATAAGTATCAAGACTATCTATTAAATACCCTCGCATCAGTATTCACAATTACAACATAGCAATAAAACAAATAGAATTAGATAACTATCAGTAAACTATTGGAATAATGCGTCAATAGAACACTTTTTTAGGTACCTTAAAACGAAGCTGATTCCAACGGTGAATTATTGCTCATCAAGTAAAGCTAAAGTACCGATCACTAAACATATTATACGGTCAAACCACATCAATATAATAGCTAGTTGGCACCAAGTGAATCAGAAAGCAGATTTAACAATAAAGACAAATCCGTGGTCAGTTTTACTTAACCACTTTATGAATAACCTCACTATAACAACAAGAACAAGATAATTTTAAAATTTAAGATTAAAACGATACTTAGATCTCTAACCATATAGATCTTAATAGAATCGATATATGGCTCGATATGTTTAGCAAGAAGAATTGGCGAAGCTATCGATGAATAAAAATAACATATCAATAGTAATAAAAAAGTTCGTCATACTATTTAATTGTAAATGGTCTAGAAGGCATACTAACGATATTGCAACTCAGCTTAATAAAGTCCGTCTCATTAAACTTCAGTCTTATTCCCCAAAACTTAATCCTCTTGAACAAGTTTGGAGTTGATTACGACAATACAACTGCCCTATCAAAGTTTTACTCATTATAACTACCAAAATAGCCATGTCGCATGATCATTTTTTACAAACAAAAAAAACATTAATAGTTAGATTCAGGTTTCTTTAATAATGGCGGAGTGGACAAGACTTGCCAACGCTAACATTACAACCAGAGCATCAGCGCATCCATCTCCCATCTAATAATAGCCGTGACTGGCCGCTAAGCTTTCCAATAGAAAATTAACCAACAGAACTACCTTGTTATCGTGATCATTTTCTACAGACGAAAAAAAACCTGAATCATTCGATTCAGGTTTCTTCAATAATGGCGGAGTGGACGGGACTCGAACCCGCGACCCCCGGCGTGACAGGCCGGTATTCTAACCAACTGAACTACCACTCCGCAGTGTCTATTCAGCATAAATGCAACTTGTTGTCTCTACCTTTATAAAAAGATAAAAACGAAATTAAAGCCTGGCGATGTCCTACTCTCACATGGGGAGACCCCACACTACCATCGGCGCTATTACGTTTCACTACTGAGTTCGGCATGGGATCAGGTGGGTCCATAACGCTATGGTCGCCAAGCAAATTCTGT
>NZ_PYOO01000012.1 GCF_003026395.1 Photobacterium iliopiscarium
CAGAATTTGCTTGGCGACCATAGCGTTATGGACCCACCTGATCCCATGCCGAACTCAGTAGTGAAACGTAATAGCGCCGATGGTAGTGTGGGGTCTCCCCATGTGAGAGTAGGACATCGCCAGGCTTCAAATTTAAAAGGCCATCCGTAAGGATGGCCTTTTTTCGTTTATAACAAAAAAATAATGACATATACTCTGCTTTATATATTGTTTCCTGCGTTTCCTGCGTTTCCTGCGTTTCCTGCGTTTCCTGCGTTTCCTGCGTTTCCTGCGTTTCCTGCGTTTCCTGCGTTTCCTGCGTTTCCTGCGTTTCCACTATTCTATTTATCTTGATGAAAAAAAACCGCCTTACGGCGGTAATGCCGATCAGTTAAGATCTAAATATTTAGGTTAAACGATCGTCGCAGTATGTAAGAATCCGAGAATATAAATATTCTCGGATTTTTTTATGGATGTCTCACAAGCTTTAAATATCATTAATGATTGGAAACCAAATCAAGTCGAAACACTGGCTGATACTGTAACGATGAGAAAGCGAAAGCTTACTTTAGAGTCGATGGTTTGGTTACTTGTGGGCATGGCTATTTATAATGAAAAATCCATGAAAGACCTAGTTAATCAACTAGATATAGTTGATAGAACAGGTAAAGCTTTTGTTGCTCCTAGTGCGTTAACTCAACGTCACAAAACATTAGGAGAGCCTGCAATGAAAGCCGTTTTTGAGCGAATGACCACATCTTGGCTTAAGAGTGCGCAACTACCTCAATGGAATGGTTTAACCCTTTTAGCTGTTGATGGCGTTGTTTGGAGATCACCTGATAGTCCTCAAAATAATAAAGTTTTTTCGCGTCAAAAAGACACTCAATACCCTCAAGTAAGAATGGTTTGTCAAATGGAACTCAGTAGCCATTTAATTACTGGAAGTGCTTTCGATGATTATAAAGTCAGTGAAATGATCATCGCTGAAAAATTGATAGAAACTACACCTGATTATAGTGTCACTATGTTTGATAAGGGTTTCTATTCATAAATGAGTGGCATCAAACAGGAACTGAACGCCATTGGTTAATTCCACTCAAAAAGAATACGCAATATGAAGTCATTCAGTCCTTAGGACGAAATGATAAATTAGTCATTCTTCGTAGTAATCCTCGATCTCGTAAATTGTGGCCAGCGTTGCCTGAAACGGTAAAAGTACGTCTTGTAAGATGCAAAATAAAAGGTAAAACGTATGAAGTATTAACTTTAATGGTTGATGCTATGCGTCACCTAGCCCTTGATATTAAAGAACTTTATGGTCATCACTGGGAAATAGAGTTGGGGTGTCGAGAGCAGAAGCAATACATGCTTGGTAATCGATTAACGTTACGTAGTCGATTACCTGAACTCGTAAAACAAGAGCTATGGGGGATATTATTAACCTATAATTTGATTCGTTATCAAATGGTGGAACTTTGCTTTAGTTTGAAAGGTAATTATTTGCCTTATCAACTTAGTTTTAATGGCAGTCTTGCGCGTATTACATCTTTACTTGTTGGACTTCCTTATTCAACACCAGGAGCGATCCCTCGACAATTAAAGAGCTTTCAGCAACTCGCTGAAAGCTTGATATTAGAGGGGCGAAGGGAAAGAACATTCCCTCGAACAGTAAAGCCGAGACCTCAGCGGTACGCTAAAAAGAAAAAAGCCGTTCACCTTAAGTGAGCGGCATTACCTTACGGCGGCTATATATTTGAATGTTTATTAGCTTTTCATCATTAATTGATAGCCAATATAACAAGCAAACAAACTGACAGTTACGTTAAGTACGATGTTTAAGCCAGCTTTAATAAACTCACCTTGCTGCATCATTACAATGTTATCCATTGAAAAGGTTGAAAAGGTAGTTAATGCTCCAAGAAAGCCTAAGCCAATCATTGGGCGCCATGGTGCTGCCTCAATCATTCCTTGATTTAATCCCGACATTAATAGCCCCATAATTAGCGAACCAATAATATTGACGGTTAATGTTCCGTATGGGAAGCCACGGCCAAATAAAATAACGCAAAGCTCCGAAATTAAGTATCGTGAGCAGGCGCCGAATGCACCACCAATTGCGATGAATCCTAGTAATATATATTGGCTCATTGGTATCTCGTTTCAGTTAAAGGTAATGATTAAAAACCGTCATAATAATCGCTTGTTGAGTTGGTTAATACTCTCGATAACTGCAATCATTGATTTAAGCTTATATTAAAATGTCGGCATATAGTTGGTTGTATAGCTACATTTATAGCATCATAATCACAACTAATAAATTAACTACTGGGCGTTGGCTCATGGAGATAGGCTATGTCGCTATATCAAACTGTATTACTTGCTGTTAATCCTGAAGATAAATCTGCTCATAAATTAATGGTAAAAGCTGGGATTATTGCTGACCAAAATAATGCTGAACTGCATGTCGCTTATGTTGAGCCTGGTATCGGTAATGTAAGTTTTATTGATGTTGAGATTGAATTGCAAGAAGAGCATGATGCGATTGCTAAACAGCGGATGTCACAATTATCAGAGTTAGCGGCTGCTTCATCTTACCCTGTTGCGGGACTACATATTGCCAATGGTGATATTACTAAGCACATAGAAGAATTGGCTGAAAAAGTTGAAGCTAAGTTGGTTATTACGGGTTATCACAAATCTACTATTCACATCTTTGGTGATGTAAGTGAAACATTAGCTCAGCACCTTAAGTGTGATGTACTTATCTCACAATAAATATTGTAGTGATTGTTTTGAAATAAAAAGCCGTGTAATTGCACGGCTTTTTGCTATCTGTCACTGTACGTCGTTCGTTGTTAATAAAATGTTGCGATCACAACCAAAGTACTTATACTCATTCACTTACTTGTCGGAGTGCCATATGGCTGAGACCGCATTGCGGGATCCGTTGAACCTGATCAGGCTAATACCTGCGAAGGGAGCAAGAGGTTATCTTTACTGCATATCCTTATTGAGGATCACTGTACGTATTTGATGACGCATAACTGTATGCATAGCTCTTGTTTACGCCCATCTGATAAGCACTTTTCCCTATAACATTAAAGGAAATTGCTGTGTCGAATCGCAAGCAAGCGAGATTGGAAGCGAAACAATTTATCGAGTCATTAACGGCTCAACCCTATCCTAATTCACGAAAAGTCTATGTTACTGGTAGTCGAGCTGATATTTCAGTACCGATGCGAGAGATCGCTTTAGCTGATAGCCTTATTAGTGGTCCTAAACAAAACCCTATTTTTGAACCGAACCAATCGATTCGTGTTTATGATACTTCTGGATTTTATACCGATCCTGAGCTCTCCATAGATATTTATCGTGGTCTTCCACCCGTACGCCAAGCGTGGATCATTGAGCGTAATGACACTGAATTATTATCTGAATTAAGTTCTGACTACGCCAATGAGCGCTTACATGATCAGAGTTTGGATTCATTGCGTTTTAATCAGCGCGCTCCAATTCGATGTGCTGATAACGGTAAGTGTGTTACTCAACTGCATTACGCCCGGCAAGGGATTATTACCCCTGAAATGGAATATATTGCGATCCGTGAAAACATGGGACGAGTGCACTATGATGATGAAACGCTAAACCAACAACATCCCGGCGTTAATTTTGGTGCTAATCTCCCTTTACAAATCACGCCTGAATTTGTGCGCCAAGAGGTTGCCGCTGGGCGAGCGATTATTCCTGCCAATATTAATCACCCTGAAGTGGAACCGATGATCATTGGGCGCAATTTTTTAGTAAAGGTTAATGCCAATATTGGTAATTCTGCCGTGAGCTCATCCATTGAGGAAGAAGTTGAGAAATTAGTATGGTCGACTCGGTGGGGCGGCGATACGGTGATGGATTTATCAACGGGACGTAATATTCATGAAACGCGAGAATGGATCATTCGCAATAGCCCGATACCAATTGGAACCGTGCCGATGTATCAAGCATTGGAGAAAGTAAAAGGTGTTGCGGAAAATCTAAATTGGGGTGTTTTTCGAGATACGTTATTAGAGCAAGCTGAACAAGGTGTCGATTACTTTACCATTCATGCTGGCGTTTTATTACGGTATGTACCAATGACGGCTAAACGGGTGACTGGGATTGTTTCTCGTGGTGGTTCAATTATGGCAAAGTGGTGTTTAGCGCATCATCAAGAAAGTTTTTTGTATGAAAATTTCCGCAGTATTTGTGAGATTTGTGCCCAATATGATATTTCGCTCTCACTGGGGGACGGTTTGCGCCCCGGCTCTATTGCTGATGCCAACGATGAAGCACAGTTCAGTGAATTACGCACACTGGGTGAGCTAACAAAAATCGCGTGGGAATATGATGTTCAGGTGATGATTGAAGGGCCAGGTCATGTGCCGATGCATATGATTAAGGCCAATATGGATGAGCAACTTAAACATTGTCATGAAGCACCGTTTTATACGCTTGGACCTCTCACTACAGACATTGCGCCTGGTTATGATCATATTACTTCAGGTATTGGAGCGGCCATGATTGGTTGGTATGGCTGTGCAATGCTGTGCTACGTAACACCGAAAGAGCATTTAGGATTACCCAATAAAGATGATGTAAAAGTCGGTTTGATCACGTACAAGCTGTGTGCGCATGCGGCAGACTTAGCTAAAGGCCACCCCGGAGCGCAAGTTCGTGATAACGCATTATCAAAAGCACGGTTTGAGTTTCGTTGGGAAGATCAATTTAATCTAGGCCTCGACCCACAAACTGCTCGAGATTATCACGATCAAACCTTGCCGCAAGAATCAGGCAAAGTGGCCCATTTCTGTTCAATGTGTGGCCCTAAATTTTGCTCAATGAAAATTTCTCAAGAAGTCCGTGATTATGCTAAAGGGTTACAGCCGATAGATATTACTGTTAGTGATAATTCTAGTGTCGGTATGCAACAAAAAGCGGCTGAATTTCGTGCTCGTGGCAGTGAGTTGTATCACCCTGCTAAAGAGGATTTGTAAATGAGCACCTTATCGTTACCCAATCACTTAATGCCGTTGTTAATGCACATTGAACCATTGCTAATACCCGCTGAGTTATACCAACTGGGCGACACGGTGACAGTAACGGTGCATAGCAATGAGTCGTTAATTCATATTAAGACCATGACCAAAGAATGTTCATTAGCGTTTAATTTTGTGGCCGCAGATGAAGATTGTCCTCCCCCAACGTATCAAATTTGGGATCAGTGGCTTGCCCCTTTTACTGAATTAGCTGAGTTGCAACAAAAAGTTGCTACTGATCCTAGCTTAGTGGTCTGTGGGTTTCCTGCAAATGATGGTTGTGTTGATATTTGGCATCATCAAGGACAGGCTCGAGCCGTGTATTGTCGTCATAGTGGTGCTAGTGAGGCGCAACGAGCAATGTTATTGGTGGCACTCGCACTTGATTATCCATTAGAGGATGCGGTGGTATTAGCGCGAGCCCATGCGCGAAGTTATCAAGATCATAATCAGCGTGCTCAAGGCGACCTGATTTGGCCAACCGAAGCTAAAGTCTTTCCTCGTGCTTTAACGATAAATTATCATCAAATAAAACAACTTGGATGGTTAACCGATGATCAAGAAGTGGCTCCATTTGCGGCTTTAGGATCGAGTAAGCTTGGATTATATCCTGTGCTAGAGAGCGCTGATTGGGTTGAGCGGGTATTACAGCTAGGTGTTAAAACTACCCAATTACGGATCAAAAACCCCCAAGTATCCGATCTGGAACACCAAATCCAACAAACCATTGTTGCTGGTGAGTTAGCTCAAGCTCAGGTGTTCATTAATGATTATTGGCCGCTGGCAATTAAGCATCATGCTTATGGGGTTCACCTTGGTCAGGAGGATCTTGATAGCGCTAATTTAGTCACGATTCAACAAGCGGGATTACGGCTTGGGATCTCTACCCATGGTTATTATGAAATTTTACGTGCGCTTGAGTATCAACCCAGTTATATCGCTTTAGGTCATGTTTTTGCGACATCAACTAAAGATATGCCGTCATTACCCCAAGGTGTGAGCCGATTAGCACTTTATCAAAAATTGATTGGTGATCGAGTGCCAACCGTGGCAATTGGTGGCATTACCATTGAGCGTGCAGCAAAAGTGTGGCGCACAGGGGTTTCTGGGGTGGCTGTTGTGAGTGCGATTACTCAAGCGACGGATCCTGCTCTAGCGATCACTGAATTGCACAAGATATTAGTGCCCAACGTTGAAACTATGGCTGCGGGAGGGCGGGATGATAAACACTGCGCTCTCTGATGTTGAGTTTATGCGCTATAGCCGCCAGTTGATGGTGGCTGATATTGCGGAATCAGGACAGCAACAACTGAAAAATACTCAGGTGTTAATTGTTGGCGGTGGTGGTTTAGGCTCTGCTGTTGGACTTTATTTAGCGGCGGCTGGCGTAGGTATGATTGTCATTGCTGATGATGACGTGGTTGACGTGTCGAATTTACAGCGCCAAGTTTTGTATCGTGAAGCAGATGTTGGGTGTAATAAAGCGCAGGCTGCGTGTGCTCAAATGCGGGCGTTAAATCCACTTAATTGTTACCGCGCGGTCACAACTAGATTAGTGGGTTTGCAATTAGCATTGGAAGTTGATCAAGCTGATATTGTGGTTGATTGCAGTGATAATTTTTCGACCCGCTACGCGATTAATGATGTCTGTTTTACTGCGAGAAAACGCTTAGTGTCAGGGGCTGCCATAGGCTGGCAAGGACAGTTAATGACGTTTGACTTTAGAGCAGGGATTGGACCTTGTTATCAATGTTTATTGCCTAAAGCTGTGCCAAATACGGATAAAGTGCGTAATTGCCGCAGTGGTGGCATTGTGGGACCTGTAGTGGGAATTATTGGCACCATGCAGGCACTCGCCGTCATAAAAGCGATTGTTGAGACGGAGATGGTTGATGTGAATTACCTTTCTCAATTTGATGGATCACAAGGGCAGTGGCGCCAATTTGGAATCAATATTGACCAACAGTGTCCAGTTTGTGGTGATCACCATTTTGTTAATGGAGGTGCTGTTTAATGACAATGATAACCGTCTGGTTAAATAATCAAGCTGTGGAGTGTCAATCACAACAATGCTTAACCGAGTTAGTCGAGCAATTAACCCTGCCAACTGTGGGCGCTGCAATTGCGATAAATCAAGCCATTATTACGCGTAGTGAATGGTCAACAACAGTGTTGAACCATAACGATCAGATCACGCTCTTTCAAGTTATAGCCGGAGGCTAACATGCTCACTATTGCTGATAAAATATTTGATTCGCGGTTGTTTACTGGAACTGGAAAATATTCTCATCGTGATGTAATGACCGCATCGTTATTAGCCTCGAAATCCCAATTGGTTACCATGGCTCTGAAACGGGTCAATTTATCCCATCAAGCGGATGATATTTTAGCGCCATTAATTGTCGCTGGGGTGAATTTATTACCCAATACCTCGGGGGCTAAAAATGCTAAAGAAGCCATATTTGCTGCGCAATTAGCTCGCGAAGCGTTAGGTACTAACTGGCTAAAGTTAGAAATTCATCCTGATCCCAAATACTTAATGCCCGATCCGATTGAAACCTTGTTAGCTGCAAAAGCGTTGGTGAAACAAGGCTTTGTGGTTTTGCCTTATTGTCATGCTGATCCGGTATTGTGTAAACGATTAGAAGAGGAGGGTTGTGCAGCGGTGATGCCATTAGGGGCACCGATAGGTTCAAATAAAGGCTTAGTATCACGTGATTTTTTGCAAATTATTATCGATCAAGCGCAGGTGCCGGTGATTATAGATGCAGGAATTGGTGCACCCTCTGATGCTGCTGCGGCAATGGAAATGGGAGCAGATGCTGTCTTAGTTAACACGGCTATTGCGACTGCTGTTGATCCAATTGCGATGGCTGAGGCATTTAAATGGGCGGTGATCAGTGGTCGTATGGCTTATAAAGCAGGGTTAGCGGGTACAGTGAGTCATGCTGTTGCATCGAGTCCATTAACGGCTTTTCTCGATAGTGAATGCTAAGGAGTGAGAATGAGTTTTGTTGATGTATGGCAGCAATTGGACTGGGATGATATTCGATTATCGATTTATGCTAAAACGGCTGCTGATGTTGAACGTGCACTGGCTAAATCGCAGTGTGATCTTAACGATTTTAAAGCGTTAATCTCACCCGCGGCTGAGCCTTATTTAGAATCAATGGCGCAACAAGCAGCGTTATTAACTCGGCAGCGGTTTGGTTATGCGATACATTTTTATGTGCCATTATATCTCTCTAATTTGTGTGCCAATGCGTGTACTTATTGTGGTTTTTCAATGGAAAATCGAATTAAGCGACGCACATTAACTACCGCCGATATTGAGCGTGAATGTGAAGCGATCAAAGCTCTTCAGTTTGATAGCGTGTTGTTGGTTACGGGTGAGCATCAAACCAAAGTTGGGATGGACTATTTTAGACATACACTGCCTCAAATTAAATCTCACTTTAATCATATTGCGATGGAAGTTCAGCCGTTGGAACAACAGCAATATCGAGAGCTAAAAGGTTTAGGTTTAGATGCGGTGATGGTGTATCAAGAAACCTATCACGCTCGAACGTATGCTAAGCATCACTTACGCGGCAATAAAACCAATTTTAATTATCGGCTTGAGACGCCTGATCGATTAGCGCAAGCCGGTATCGATAAAATAGGGATTGGGGCGTTACTGGGAATGGACGATTGGCGCACGGACAGTTTTTTTGTTGCGAGCCATTTGACCTATCTTGAGCGTCAGTATTGGCAAAGTCGTTATTCTATT
Organism: Photobacterium iliopiscarium; assembly: GCF_003026395.1. GTDB lineage: Bacteria > Pseudomonadota > Gammaproteobacteria > Enterobacterales > Vibrionaceae > Photobacterium > Photobacterium iliopiscarium. The sequence goes on from NZ_PYOO01000012.1 coordinate 8,818, forward strand.
TCATTTCCACGCTTGCGACCCTGCACGGGCGGCATTGAGCCTAAATCGGTGATGACTGATCGCCAGTTAGTGCAATTGATCTGTGCTTATCGGTTATTTAATCATGATGTTGAGTTATCGTTATCCACTCGTGAATCAGCCCATTTTCGCGATAATGTGTTGCCATTAGGAGTGACTAGTCTATCTGCTGGTTCGAAAACTCAACCGGGTGGTTATGCTGATGACACGCCAGAGTTAGAGCAATTTGCAATCAGTGATGATCGCAGTGTGGCAGAGGTGGCGATGGCAGTGAAGCGGCGTGGCTTTGAGGTGGTGTGGAAAGATTGGGACGCGGTTTATTCTGGTTAATAAAAAGCCAGTGCAGAATGTGCATTGGCTTTTTTATATTGTTATTAATACGCCGTTATAATTAGCGTTGTAATGGCGCTGTTGCTTGAGTTAACCATGCTAAATCATCACCGCTTAACGCTGGGCTAATAACCTCAAACACGGTGTGGTGGTAATGGTTAAGCCACGCGAGTTCGATATCTGTTAATAAGCTTAAATCAATTAAACGCTTATCAATCGGTGCGCGAGTTAGCGATTCAAACCCCATTACCGACATATCGCCTTGGGTTGCCACTTCTACTACTGCTTCAAGGTTTTCAATACGAATACCAAATGCATCAGCGCGGTAGTATCCAGGTTCATTCGACAGCACCATCCCCGGTAGTAATGCAACAGGATTGTAGGCTTTAGCTATCCGTTGTGGTCCTTCATGAACACTTAGAAAGTGACCAACGCCGTGACCTGTACCATGATCATAATCAAATCCATATGCCCATAAATGTTGACGGGCTAGCGCATCAAGTTGGCTACCTGTGGTGCCTTTTGGAAAGCGCGCTGATGCTAATGCAATATGACCTTTTAAAACTAAAGTAAAGGCTTGCTTCACCTCTTCACCCGGCTGACCAATGGCAATAGTACGAGTAATATCGGTAGTACCGTCTGGATATTGACCACCTGAATCGACTAAGTACACGGTATCCATTTGCAGTTTACTTGGCTGTGGTTGGTTAAGGTGATTGTAGTGGCACATTGCCGCATTGCCTGCTGCCGCTGAAATGGTATCAAAGCTCACATCACTGCAACTTGGATCTAACTGACGGAATTGCCACAGTTGATCTGATAATTGGGCTTCATCCAGTAAATGACCTGCCGCAACTTGCGCATCAATCCAGGCTAAGAATTTACTGATTGCGACGCCATCGCGAATATGACACGCTTTCATACCCGCCATCTCGGTGGCATTTTTAGTCGATTTTGGCAGTAAGGTTGGGTTTGCTGCTTCAATTAATAGGGCTCCTGCCTCTGTTAATTGTTGCGCTGCCCATGCGTTACTATTTGTTGAATCAAACAGTACTCGTTTACCTGCAAGAGCGGCTAGCCCAGTTGCTAGTTGCTCCGGTTTACAGATAGTCACGCCATCACCGACATGGGCGGCAAAGCCTGCTGGTAAGCGGTGATGGTCGATATAAAAATCAACTGAAGCATCGCTGTGAATAATTGCCGCTGATAATAATACTGGCAGACAATGAACATCATCACCACGAATATTGAGTAACCATGCGATGCTATCGAGTTGACTTAAAAAGGCAGCACTGGCTTTTTGTGTAGTTAGTAAGGCAGCAATTTGTTGGCGTTTATCTGTACTTGCTTGACCAGAAAATTCGAGTCCCATTAATTGAGCGTCAGACAATACAGGCGCTGGGCGATCTAACCACAGTTGATCAATGGGGTTTTCATCAATACACACTAAGGCTAATTCACCATCAATAGTGGTGGTGGCATTTTTAAGCCATGCTGCACTATGAAGGCGAGCATCAATCGCCACTTTACTGCCAGCGGCTAAATTCTCTAATGCCCATTGTACTGGTGGTTGCTCAATAAGATGGCAGTATTGAAATACTTCCGCTGGTACTTGTTTACGTACTTGCACTACATATCGACCATCAACAAAAACAGCAGCATCATCACGGGTGATAATGGCAGCGCCTGCTGAGCCAGTAAATCCGGTTAGCCAGTGTAGACGTTCATTATGATCTGGAATGTATTCGCCTAAAAACTCATCTTCGTGAGGGATCAATAATGCATCTAACTGATTTTCAGTGAGCCAGTGGCGGATTTGTTCAACACGTTGCGAAATTGCTGCTTGCATGTTTTCGTCCTTTAGTTAAAGCGTCATCTTAACGATGGCATACACGGTGAACTTGAATAACGGAAGCGAATAACTCGCTGAGTTATTAAGTTAATGTAGTTACGTTAGCGTGTTTGGCGATTGGCTTCAATTAACGAATCAGTAATTGATTAGCATTTATTATATTTTAAGCGCGATCGTGTTATCAGGGATGAGTTGGTGGTGAATGGCAGGGGGTGTTGATATTCCCAAAAGGAAAAGCGCTATTGAATATATACCATTTCTATTCATATCTCTAAAACCGTAAACTTGGCGCGATCATCTTTTAGGAACGTCATATGACTTCGTCAACAACATCTTCAACGGATACCAAACTGATCATTTTAATGGTGGTTTTGGTGTTATTTAGCCCATTGGCTATTGATATTTATTTGCCTGCTTTCCCTGCTATTGCTGATAGTTTTGGGGTTAGTGCGGTACGCGTACAAGATACCGTTACATGGTTTATGTTTAGCTTAGGATTAGGGCAATTATTGGCAGGTCCATTAGCGGATCGCTTTGGACGTCGCCCGATTGCATTAGCTGGTATTGTTATTTATGGCTTTAGTGCCTTAATGGCGTATTTAGCCACCAATTTAGACATGTTATTAACGGCGCGTTTATTACAAGGTTTTGGTGCTTGTGCAACGTCTGTGGCGGCATTCTCTGGCGTGCGTGATAGTTTTGGCGCAGAAAAGAGTGGTCGAATGATCAGTTATTTAAATGGTGCAATCTGTTTTATTCCCGCTTTAGCACCATTATTAGGTACTTGGTTAACCCATGAGTTTGGCTGGCGTTCGAACTTTAGTTTTATGGCGGGCTTTGCATTAGTGGCAGGGCTATTCATTATGACGATGTTTAAAGAAACCCGTCCAGCGAACACCCATGTTAGTGGTTCTGCGTTAAGTTTAAGTCGTTATTGGTCGGTATTACGTGAACCGACGTTTTTATATCATGCCAGTTTATGCATGTTATCAATGGCGGTAATTTTAGCGTATGTCACTTCGGCTCCGGTGTGGTTAATGAGCCATCTTGGGGCAGATATGAACCAATTTACGTTATGGTTTGGCATTAATGCGGCGTTAAATATTCTTGCTTGCATGGTCGCGCCGAAATTTATGGATCGTTTTGGTACTCGCGGAACATTACAAGCTGGACTGATTACTTTAACTGTCGCTGGTGGTTTAATGTTGGCGTTGAGTTCGATTAATCAAGCATGGGCATTTATGGTGCCTATTTTTATCTGCTCCTTTGGGTTTGCGTTTGTTTTGGGCGCTTCAGCAGGTAAAGCATTGGCACCGTTTGGTGATCGTGCGGGTACTGCGGCAGCATTATTAGGTTTATTTCAGATGAGTGGGGCAGGGGTGATGGTGAGTTTGACTCAACGTCTTGATCTGGCAACACCAATATTGATGACATTACAGATGTGGTTATTGATTCCTGGGCTCTTTATTTTGTGGTCAAAATGGGGAAAAAGTTGGTATCAGACACCTGTGACTAACGAATAAAGAGAGCACCTTTTAGATCTATCTTAATGTTATTGAGCCTGTCAGTATAAATTGACAGGCTTTATTTTTATATGGTGAATAATAATGGATGGTAACGGTGTAAGTCTGACTATCTATCACAATAAAATGACATTAAATGTTATCTGGATGTTTAACATAAAATAAGGGTCGTTAAGCATAAATAGCTTCTATCAACGAGTGATAGTGTGACTAATGAATATCACTGAACTGGACATTTATCCAGTATCCACTTAGCCTTATCATAGAAATGGATTCTGTGGTTTTTTAGAGTATTTGATATGACGGAATGGTTGAGTGGTAGCATGATTTCCCTATTGGCGGCAATGTCTGGCGCGACAGTGGCAAGTGTTATTACCACGCTATGGTTAAAAGGACGTTTTGAACAAACATTGCAATTACATCAGCAGCAAGCAGAGGCTGATACGCGGTTATTGCAATTACGTGGGCAGCAATTACAACAGCAGTTAAACGAACGTAATCAAGAACTCGAACAGATGGATGATGAACGTGATCGCTTGACCCATGAAATTCGACAGCTGCATGGTAATTTATCGGCTGCGGTTGAAAAAATGCGCCATTTTGACGCCCTACAAAATGAAAAACAGTATTTATCCACACAATTAGATAACGCTCGTGTCATTAATGCTCGTCTTGAAGCGGATTTACGTGAGCAAGATGCGCGTCATTTTGAAGAACAAAAATCAGCCGAAGAAAAAATTCAGCTACTAGAAAATGCGGAAGAACGATTACGGGTACAATTTGAAAGCCTTGCCAATAAATTATTTGAACACAAAACCCGTAGTGTTGATGAGCAGAATAAAATCAGCCTTCAAAGCTTATTAATGCCATTGAAAGAGCAATTAGAAAGTTTCAAAAAACAAGTTAACGATAACTTCACTCAAGAATCCCGCGAACGTCATACTCTAGTGCATCAAATTAATCATCTTAAACAGCTTAATGAACAGATGGCGCAGGAAGCGGTTAATCTGACTCAAGCACTTAAAGGGGATAACAAAGCACAAGGTAATTGGGGTGAAGTGGTATTAGCGCGGGTATTAACCGAATCGGGTTTGCGTGAAGGGCATGAATATCAAACTCAAGTTAGCCTTGAGAATGAAGATGGTAAACGCTATCAACCGGATGTCGTGGTGCATTTACCGCAGCAAAAAGATGTCGTAGTGGATGCCAAAATGTCATTGATTGCTTATGAACGTTTCTTTAATGCAGACACCGTGGCGGAGCGGGAACTGGCAATGAGTGAGCATATTGCTTCAATGCGAGCACACATGCGAGGTTTAAGTCGCAAAGATTATCATCAGCTGCATGGCGTCCAAAGTCTCGATTATGTGTTGATGTTTATTCCGGTTGAACCTGCTTTTCAAGCTGGGATTGCCGCAGATCCTAAATTGATTCGTGATGCGATGGATCTCAATATTATGCTAGTCAGTCCAACCACGTTGCTGGTGGCATTGCGAACCATTAATAATTTATGGCGTAACGAACATCAAAATCAAAACGCCAAAGAAATCGCTGATCGAGCGAGTAAGTTATACGACAAATTACGCTTGTTTGTAACGGATATGGAAGGATTAGGTTCGTCATTAGATAAAGCCAGTCAAAGTTATCATAGCGCCATGAATAAATTAGTCAGTGGACGAGGGAATGTTATTCGCCAAGCGGAAAGCTTTAAATTATTAGGGGTGGAAGTGAAGCGTGATATTAGCCCGCAGTTAGTTGAGAAATCACAGTCACAACTACATGATACGAGAGGTTTTTCACATATAACATCAGTATCAGAGCATGATTTGTAGTGCTTAAGGAGTAAACCACTTTGAGCAAACGACAACCATCAAGTACACTAAGCCAGTTGAATAAATGAATTTAATACTCGGCAGCTATTTTATTGTGATAATGGAATGAGCGCGAGGACACATAACGGATTGAGCATGACGGACACCACACAAGATACCACCCACTTTGGCTTTCGTACCGTGGCCAAAGAGGAAAAAGCAACGATGGTTGCTGAAGTATTCCATTCAGTAGCGGCAAAGTACGACATTATGAATGACTTAATGTCGATGGGTATTCATCGCGTTTGGAAGCGATTTACGATTGATTGCAGTGGTGTGCGCCGTGGTCAACGCGTGCTTGATTTAGGTGGTGGCACGGGTGATTTAACCGCTAAGTTTTCTCGAATGGTTGGTGACAGTGGTCAGGTTATTTTAGCTGACATTAATAATTCAATGCTAAAAGTTGGCCGTAGTAAGCTACGTGATAGTGGCATTGTGGGTAACGTTGGTTACGTACAAGCGAACGCAGAAGAGCTACCTTTTCCTGATAATTATTTTGATTGTATTACGATCAGCTTCTGCTTACGTAATGTTACTGATAAAGAACAAGCTTTACGTTCGATGTACCGCGTATTAAAACCCGGTGGCCGTTTATTAGTGTTGGAATTTTCTAAGCCAGTTCTTGAGCCTTTATCAAAAATATATGATGCTTATTCTTTTCATTTATTACCGAAAATCGGCGAAATTATTGCACATGATAGCGAAAGTTATCGTTATTTGGCTGAATCTATTCGCATGCATCCTGACCAAGAAACGTTGAAAGGAATGATGGATGATGCTGGGTTTGATCAGACAACGTATTACAATTTAACTGGCGGTATTGTTGCTTTGCACCGTGGTTATAAGTTCTGAGGCCCCTATGCCAATAGATGCATTTGTTACTGGCGCGGTAGAAACGGCGCTTAATCAATTAGTAAAAGACGATGTGGATAGTCAACGTCGTTTATCACGCTTACGCGGTAAAGTGATCAGCGTGACTCTGAATGAATTTGGTAAAACGCTATATTTTATCTTTAGTCAGCAAATCGATGTGTTAGCGGCTTATGAGGGCGAGGTTGATTGTCAATTGGCCCTCAATTTAACGGCGCTCCCTGAATTACGCCAACAAGCTAATGTGACCCAGCTAATTAAAGCCGATAAGTTATCCCTTGAAGGTGATCTACAATTAGCGCAACATTTTTCAAGTCTGTTAAGTGGTTTACAACCGGATATTGAAGAAAAATTGTCGCACTATAGTGGTGATGTTATTGCCCATACTGTGGTGAGTGGGGTGAAATCGAGTAGTCGGTTTATTCAACAGCGGTTGCGTAAGCGCCAGCGGAATTTAGCTCAGACGTTAACGGAAGAGTGGAAATTATTACCTCAACCATTAGAAATAGCCTATTTTTCTGATCAAGTTGATGACTTGAAATCAGATGTTGCCTGTTTTGAGGCCCGATTAAATCAGCTACTTGAGCGATAATAGCCATGATGACTATTCGTGAATTTAAACGTCTTTACCGTATTATTGAAGTGCAATTGCGTTATGGTTTGGATGATTTTATTCCACAAGACCCACGTTCAGAATTGCCAAAAAAATTACGTAAATCGTTATTTTGGATTAAAAACCAGTATCCAGATAAACCTTTGGGTGAGCGGTTACGGTTAGCGTTACAAGAATTAGGTCCGGTGTGGATCAAGTTTGGTCAAATGATGTCGACTCGGCGTGATTTGTTTCCGCCGCATATCGCTGATCAATTAGCGTTATTGCAAGATCAGGTGGCCCCGTTTGATGGTCAATTAGCAAAGCGTACCATTGAAGCATCATTAGGTGGTCCGGTAGAGCAATGGTTTGATGATTTTGATGAAGTCGCGTTAGCATCAGCCTCGATTGCACAAGTCCATACTGCCACCATGAAAGAAAATGGTCGCGAAATTGTATTTAAAGTCATTCGCCCTGATATTCGTCCGATTATTGAAGCGGATATTAAGCTGATGTACAGGATGGCCGAGATAGTTTCTCGACTGCAACCAGAAGCGCGTCGATTACGTCCGGTTGAAGTGGTAAGGGAATATGAAAAAACCTTACTTGATGAACTTGATTTAATGCGTGAAGCGGCAAATGGGATCCAACTGCGACGTAATTTTGAAGGCGATGATAGCCTGTACGTACCGGAAGTTTTTACTGATTATAGCAGTGTTAATTTGCTGGTGATGGAACGTATCTACGGGATTCAGGTTTCTAACCTTGAAGCATTAAAAGCCAATGGCACTGATCTGAAATTATTATCAGAAAATGCGGTAAATATATTTTTTACTCAGGTATTCCGTGATAGTTTCTTTCACGCAGACATGCACCCAGGGAATATTTTTGTTTCCTATGAGCATCCACATGATCCACAATGGATAGCCTTAGATTGTGGTATCGTCGGTACGCTTAATCGCGAAGATAAACGTTATTTGGCTGAAAACTTACTGGCTTTCTTTAATCGAGATTACCGTAAAGTTGCCCAATTGCATGTTGATTCAGGTTGGGTACCCGCTGATACCAATATTGATGCGTTTGAAGTTGCTATTCGTGCAGTATGCGAACCGATATTTGAAAAGCCGTTGTGTGAAATATCATTTGGGCATGTGTTGTTGAATTTGTTCAATACTGCACGTCGATTTAATATGGAAGTACAGCCGCAATTAGTGTTATTACAAAAGACGTTGCTTTATGTTGAAGGTCTTGGACGGCAACTGTATCCACAACTTGATCTATGGGCAACAGCAAAACCGTTTTTAGAAGATTGGATGTCACGTCAAGTTGGCCCACAAGCCATTATTGATGCAGTAAAGAAAAAAGCGCCATTTTGGGCCGAAAAGTTACCGGAATTACCGGAATTACTTTACGACAGTTTGCGCCAAGGCAAGGTTATGAATCAACGACTCGATACACTCTATGATAATTTCATGGATAGTCGGCGTAACCAAGGTAAGGCAAGATTTTATTTTGGTATTGGTGCCACCATGATGGTGTGTGCTGCCATACTTTTCGGTGATCATGTTACCACCTATCCTGCTATCGCAGCTGGAGCAGGATCGGTATTTTGGTTGCTGGGATGGCGAGCCTGTCGACAATAGTCGCCGTAGGTTTCGCCTATACTTATAGTTGCGTGTCACAACGCACTCCATTATTAACCACATAAAGCTGAGGTAGAATAAGCATGGGTGGTATCAGTATCTGGCAATTGTTAATTATTGCACTGATCATTGTTCTGTTGTTCGGAACTAAGAAGTTACGTACATTAGGTGGCGACTTAGGTTCTGCTGTTAAAGGTTTCAAAAAAGCGATTGGTGATGAAGATTCAGCACCTGCTGCTAAAAAAGAAACAACAGATGCAGATTTTGAACAAAAGAATATTACGGATGAACAGCAAGCAGCTGATCAGACTAAAACGAGTCAAAAAGACAAAGAGCAGGTTTAAGACGTGTTTGATATCGGGTTCTGGGAGTTAGTGCTGATCTCCGTGGTGGGATTGGTAGTACTGGGGCCGGAACGCCTACCCGTTGCGATACGTACCGTATCGCAGTGGATAGGTGCAGCCCGTAATATGGCAAACTCAGTCAAAGATGAATTGACCCAGGAACTGAAAATTCAGGAACTGCAAGCCAATTTAAAAAAAGCTGAGCAAATGGGAATGAAGGACATAGCGCCTGAATTGCAAGAGTCGGTTGATGAACTTAAAAAAGTCGCTTCTGATGTGCAACGTCCCTATGCTGATAAAAGCGAGCAACCCTCAGCAACGACTTCTAATAAGCAGGAATAAATTACATCACTATGTCGACTGTCGAAGATTCGCAGCCGTTATTCAGCCATTTACTTGAGCTGCGTACACGGATTCTGCGCTCTCTCATCAGCGTGCTGGTGGTTTTTGTCTGTATAGTTTGGTTTTCGAAAGACATTTACGCGTTTGTAGCAGCACCTTTGGTTGAGCGTATGCCAATCGGTGCCACTATGATTGCAACTGATGTTGCGTCACCGTTCTTTACACCGATAAAACTCACTTTAGTTACCGCTGTGTTTATTGCTGTACCAATGATTTTGTATCAACTGTGGGCGTTTGTAGCGCCGGGTTTATACAAGCATGAACGTAAGCTTATTATGCCATTACTGGTTTCCAGCTCATTGCTGTTTTATGCCGGTGTTGCGTTTGCTTATTTTGTTGTGTTTCCATTGGTGTTTAAATTCTTTACCAGCGTCGCTCCGCAAGGGGTTGAAGTTGCAACAGATATTTCTAGTTATCTCGATTTCGTATTGTCGTTATTTATGGCGTTCGGTATTGCATTTGAGATCCCTGTAGCGATTATTCTGTTGTGTTGGACCGGTGCGACCGATCCTGAAACGTTACGCAGTAAACGCCCATATATTATTGTGGCTGCGTTTGTGGTTGGTATGTTGTTAACACCGCCTGATATTTTATCTCAGACTCTGTTAGCGATTCCAATGTGCTTGCTCTTTGAAGTCGGTTTATTCTTCTCTCGTTTTTACATTCGTAAAGATGATGAAGACGAATATGGCGATGAAGATGAAGCGCAAGACGTAAAGAGCATCAGCAAAGAATAGGGTTTATCCCCTGTGATGATGAAAAAAACCGACCTTAGTGTCGGTTTTTTTGTGTCTGCATATTGGTGTAATTATCGCATAGTCAGTCAATGCTGAGCTCGATATACTGCTGGGAATACGTGTTCATCAAGGGATGATAAAAAATGATAGATATTGGCATTAATCTTACCAATAATCGCTTTGATAAAGATCGCGCTGATGTTATTGCTCGCGCTCAAGCCGTGGGTGTAAAAGGGCTAATCATTACTGGCACCAGTCTTGAAGAAAGTATTGCTGCACAGCAGTTGGCTCAGCAATGGCCTGACTATTGTTATAGCACCGCGGGTGTTCACCCTCATGATGCAATATCGGTAACAGATTTTGCTTTGCCACAAATTCGAGCTTTAGCGCAATTGCCACAAGTGGTTGCGATTGGTGAGTGTGGGTTGGATTTTAATCGGGATTTTTCACCACGTCCGCAACAAGAAGCGGTGTTTGAAGCCCAACTAGCGTTAGCCGCAGAGCTTAACTTGCCGGTGTTTATGCATTGCCGTGATGCGCATGAACGCTTTTTAGCTATTTTGAAACCATGGCGGAATAAATTACCCGCCGCGGTTGTGCATTGCTTTACTGGCTCACTGCAAGAATTACATGATTGTTTGGCACTTGATTTACATATTGGTATTACTGGTTGGATTTGTGATGAGCGCCGTGGCACTGAGCTGCGACAAATCGTTAAAGAAATTCCTAGTCAGCGATTAATGATTGAAACCGATGGTCCTTATTTATTGCCACGAGATTATCGTCCTAAGCCCAAATCAAGCCGTAATGAGCCAGTGTATTTACCGCATATTGCTGCCGTTATTGCCGAGTGTCGTGGTGAGTCTGCGGTACAAGTTGTCAATAATTCTTACCAAGTGAGCCAAGCTTTTTTTGCAATTTAATCCCACCTTTGTGGTGTGAGTGATATTATCAATATTCATTAATCTGTAAGGAGTTTACCGTGTCAGTATCTATTCAAGGCGCTTTTCCTGGACGTCGTATGCGTCGAGTTCGTAAGCATGATTTTAGTCGTCGTTTGATGGCGGAAAACCAGTTATCAGTTAATGATCTTATTTATCCGATGTTTGTCCTTGAAGGCACTAACCGTCGCGAAAGTGTCGCTTCGATGCCGGGTATTGAGCGTTTATCAATTGATTTATTGTTAGAAGAAGCGGCGTATATCGCTAGTCTTGGTGTGCCTGCGATTGCATTATTTCCTGTGGTATCACAACCGTTTAAATCTGAATTAGCAGAAGAAGCGTATAACGTTGATGGTTTAGTACAAACTGCGGTACGTGCTTTAAAAGCGCATGTGCCTGAGTTAGGTGTGATCACTGATGTGGCTTTAGATCCGTTCACGGTTCATGGCCAAGATGGCATCATTGATGATGAAGGTTATGTGCTTAACGACATCACCACTGAGATTTTGATCAAACAAGCGTTATCTCATGCTGATGCGGGTGCTGATGTTATCGCACCTTCAGATATGATGGACGGTCGTATCGGTGCAATCCGTGAAGCATTAGAACAAGCGGGTCATATTAATACGCAAATTATGGCTTATTCAGCTAAATATGCGTCGAATTACTATGGCCCGTTTCGTGATGCTGTCGGTTCTACGGCTAATCTTAAAGGTGGTGATAAGAAAACTTACCAGATGGATCCTGCCAATAGTGACGAAGCGTTGCATGAAGTGGCAATGGATATCAGTGAAGGTGCTGATATGGTGATGGTTAAGCCAGGAATGCCATATTTAGATGTGGTACGCCGAGTGAAATCAGAACTACAAGTACCGACTTATGCATACCAAGTGTCTGGTGAATATGCGATGCACATGGCTGCATTCCAAAATGGTTGGCTTAAAGAGCGTGAAACCGTAATGGAATCATTAATGTGCTTTAAGCGTGCAGGTGCTGATGGTGTGTTGACCTATTTTGCGAAAACAGTAGCAGAATGGTTGGCAGCAGAAGGCGCTGAGCGCGGGTTAAACTTGAAAAAATAAGCTTTATTTTTAGAGTCAGTAAGAAGCGAGCTTTGGCTCGCTTTTTTTGTGGCAAATTATCGCTATGGTTTCACGTTTCTATTGATCGGGTTTTGCAGTGAAATTAAGGTTTCAGTTGATTGTACTTCCTTAATTGCTTGCAGTTTATTGATCAATACATGCTGTAATTCTTCAATCGAGTGGCACATCAATTTCACAAAAATATTGTAAGCGCCAGTGGTGTAATACGCTTCGACTACTTCATCGAGTTGATTGAGTTTTTCAAGCGCTGAGTGGTAATCACGCGCAGCATAAAGGTTGATGCCAATAAAACAGCACACGTCATAGCCTAATAATTTCGGGTTAACAATAACCTCTGTCCCGGTAATAATTTGAGAGGCACGCATTTTTTCAACCCGTACATGGACGGTTGCGGGGCTGACATTAAAGCGTTTTGCCATTTCAGCATAGGGCACTCGCGCATCCGTCATTAACGCGTTAAGAATATCGCGATCTAAATCATCGATGCGAACAGCTATATTCATTACAATTCCTTTCTAGCGAAGTAAGTTATTCGCTGGCTAAGACCAAGGTCTATCTTATCCTTATGTTAGGTTGTGATACCAGAGCCAAGCTTGATTTGTAGTGCTATAATTCGCCGCCATAGCTTCTATCTCTAATAATGAGATAGATATTGTTTGATATCGGAGAATGCAGTGCAACTAGCCTTACTTTGTGAAGTTCCTCAACGTCAGCCTGAATTAGATCAACTCGCCGCCCGCTGGGGATTGACACATGATGAGCACAGCTGCTTTGCGTTAGTGTTAACCGCTAATCAATTAGAGCTGCGCAAGTTAGACGAGCCTAAACTTGGTGCTGTATTTGTTGATTTAGCCAGTGGCGCGGTGGCACACCGTCGTAAGTTTGGTGGTGGTCGTGGTCAAGCGATTGCTAAAGCGGTGGGGCTAAAAAATGGATTAACGCCAACGGTGTTAGATGCCACCGCCGGTTTAGGTCGTGATGCGTTTGTGCTTGCGTCGTTAGGCTGTAAGGTTCAACTGGTTGAGCGCCATCCGGTTGTTGCGGCATTACTTGATGATGGTTTAGCCCGCGCCAAAGCTGATCCTGAAATTGGTCATTGGGTCAGTGAGCGGATGCAGTTATTACATGCATCGAGCCAAGATGCTTTATTACAGTTAGCTGCCGATAAAGATTTTGTTGCCCCTGAAGTGATTTATTTAGATCCAATGTACCCGCATAAAAAGAAATCGGCATTAGTTAAAAAAGAAATGCGCGTATTCCAAACACTGGTTGGTGCGGATTTAGATGCTGATGAATTGTTTGCACCAGCGTATGCGTTAGCGACGAAACGGATAGTGGTTAAGCGTCCGGATTATGCTGAATTTTTAGCAAATGCTAAACCGTCGATGGCGATTGAAACCAAGAAAAACCGCTTTGATATTTATGTGAAAGCGGGCATGAAGAATAATGACGAACTAAAATAAAAATTTACAAATTTAGCGTCGAAGCGCACACTCAATAATGGAATTACGAATAGTTATCGTTTAATGTCGTGGAACTGGTTATTGTGAGTGAGGGTGTCGTTGATGGTTAAATCTTTATGTAAGTATCGTCGTGCTGAAATTGCCGATCAATTTGCGATGATCACTAAGATAGTCAGTGAACCAACATTTATTTGTGCCAGCTGTACACGGGTGGCGAGTGACAAAAACTATTTATGTAAACCAAGTCGCTTAACTAATACTGCGCCATCAACGGCCGCGACATTAACACCAATAGCACCAGCTATAGTGACGTTGGTAGCCCCAGTAGCGCCTGCTCCTGATATGATGAATGTTCACTACTTACCTATGCCAACCGCGGTTGGGCAATGTCGAATTGAAAGGGTAACCATTGCTGAGCAAACAGAGGAGCTTGAACAACCAGAGAGGTTGTTAGAGCAGACAGATAAACTGAAAAAGTTAGCTAAGAAAAAAAATAAGCTTTTAAAAAAAGCGGCTAAAGCAGTGAAGAAATTTGATAAGCAATTACGTAAGACGAAACAAACACTCGAATTAATATCATGATTTAGAATAAATGCTTTAATGGTTATGTGTAAAAAAGCCTCCCATTGGGAGGCTTTTTTGTTGGTGTTTTTTATTAATCAGCGTGTTTAATTAATACAGCCATCATTACGCCAACAATCACAGATACTACAATACCTGAAACAATGATCCAAGGAAGCATATCCATAACAGTTATCCAAATGTTAAATAAAAAGGGGTAAGCTGCTATTGAATAGTGTTTGTTGGTTAAGAGCAATGGGGTAGATATACCTTGTAAAGGCTGTTTACATATAGAAACATGTTAATGTTAAAGTTGTTATTTAGATGAAAAAAAAGCGCCATTAAGGCGCTTTTTTAGGCTTAAAATTTAAGCTTGATTGGGTTTTGCTAATTGTAGCGCTTGGCGAGATACTTCAGCCGCAGCTTGCTTATCGCCAAGTTGCTCAAGCGTTGCCACAAGGTGAGCATAATCGGTAACGTCTGGACGTAACGCGATCGCTTTTTCTAAGTGCTCTTTAGCCGGTTGCCACTGTTGATCCGCCATTAACATCTGCCCTAATGCACTTTGTAAGGCTGGATTATTGCCGTTGCTGGCTAATAAATCTTGTAGGCTCACAATGGCGGGATGACGATCTGGCAGTGTTAATTGTGGCATTAAGCTAATTAACGCCTGTTCAGGATTTTTCTTAACACTATCGCGCAAGATAGGAAATGCATCAGCATCAGCATGGCGAACTATCATCTGTTTAACAAAACACGCCACGAGAGCTGGATTGTGTTTGTCTTTACGATTGAGACTGTTCCAGTAACCCATTAAGCCATCACTGCCGTTTTGTTGGCTAAGGTGGTGCATTTGACCACATTGTGCTTGAAGATGCAGTTGGGTGGCTTCTGCGGCGGTGATTACATCAGCTTTAGTTAATTGGGGTAGCAATACTTGCAGTGCTTTCCAATCTTCTAATTGCAAGTAACACTGCTTTAATAGGCTCAGTATCATTGGGTTATGTGGGCTGGTTGGCTGCACATCTTGTAAGGTCGCGAGTGCTTGTTCAAATTGTTGTTGACGAATTTGAAGCTTAGCGCGAGTCAGTGCAACAGCAAGGCTTTCAGTGTCTTGCTCTGCTGCGAGTTGCAAATATTGATCGCGTTGTTGGGTTTTACCCAGTCCTTGCGCGGCTTCTGCGGCAGCTAAGTAGTTTAGAATTGGTGCATCGCTAAATTTTGCTGATTTAGACAGCATTTTCTCAGCGGCTTTCCAATCACCTTCTGCAACTTTTAATAGGCCTTCTGCGGTATTGCGACGTGCATTGCGAACTTGGCGACCGCTGAACCAACCACGGGTTGAGCTACCAAAAGAAAACAAGCGACGTAAAATAAATTCAAGTACAAAAAAGATCGCAACGATAGCAATTGCAACGATGATTAGTGTGGTTAAACTCATTTCAATAGTTTGATTGGCAAACGAGATCAATACGTAGCCTTGATGGCCTGCAAGATCTGGGCTGACAATGATACCGGCAATCAGAGCGATGACCAATAACAACAATTTAATCATTATTTGGTTTCCTCTTTCGTTGTGTAAGTCACTGCCGCTTTATTCTTTGTTGCTGTGTTTTCAGTTGCAGTTGCTTGTTTGATGGGTTTCTCAACCGCTTTTTTTACCGCAGGTGCTACGTTTTTAGGTGCCGCTTGGGTTGTTTTTGCTGCAACAGGCTCGCTAATGGCCGTCATTTTATTGCGTAACACTTGGTTCACTAGTTGAGTGATCAATGCTTGTGATTGCAACTTCGCTGGGTAATCAACCGCCACATTTTGTTGTTCTAGTTGTTGTAGGCCAGCAATAAAGCTCTGTGTTTTTGGTGATGATAAGTCGTAGTACTGTTGTGACCACTTGATCGCTGTGGCAATTGAATCACGGTAAACTTGGCCTTGATCGCGGTATACCGCAGCGATAGCTGTCTCAAGTTTGTTGGTGATATTTTGCTGAAGATAGAAATCTTGTTGCGGTGATAATAACGGTACAACACTGCCATCACGCTTGCGGTAAGTAATGAAATTTTCACTAAAGTTTTTAAGTGACGTCATTAAATTATTTTTCCAATCATTAACCGATTGGCTAACGGTTGGATTTTGTTGTGGCTCAGCTTTAGCTAAAATCGCATTGGCTAACGGTAGGTTATCAATACTATTTTCTAGGCTGTTAAGACGCAATACGATACCGTCACGATCAACCACTGTGACTGATTTTAATGCCGTAATGTCATTGCTCATTGCTTGACGAAGACCTTTAAGGCTTGGGTCGTTAAGCTCAGCAATACGATGATCCGCCGCTTCTAATAATAACGTTGCGCTGGTAACGTCATGTTCTAACCATAGTTTACGGCCAGCCATTTTAACTAAATAATCTGCTTCTGCTAATAACCAATCGTTAGGCTCTTGGCCTTTTAAATCAGCAATCGCCGTTTGAATGGAATCAATCGATTTTTGCTGTTGGCTAATGCCTTGCTCAACTTTTTGCTGGGCAGTGCTAAGCTCGTCATTCACCATTGAAATGGTTTGCTGTTGGTCAGCTTGCATGGCGGCTTTCATGGTCGCAATTTGTTGTTGTAAGGCGGCAACTTGCTGTTGTTGTTGTAAGCCTTGCTGATGGCCGTGATAGTAAAGACCACCGCCTAGTGCTAATACTAATGCAATAGCGACCCAACCCGTTTTACTGCCTGATTTTTTTTGTTTAGCGGCGGCTGGCGCTGCTTTGGTTGCGTTTGATGCACTATTTTTTGAGGCACTAACAGCAGGCTTGTCTTTAGCTGCTGGTGCTGCTGTTTGGTTTGTGTTGATTTTTTTGTCTGTCATCCTAATTATTCCATTAGCTTACGTTGCTTTTTAGGAACGTGAATAAGGCCTGATTGGCGGCGCTTCCCACGGTGGAAATATGCTTGTAGCCAAGTGTCGATGCTTGGTCTGCGATTCGTCGACTTGGTACGAAAAGGTGGCAATTATAAAGCCAAGCCAAATCTTCAGTTGGAATTAATTCCGTTAAGTATATTAATTGTTCACTGCTTGTGACAACTAGAGCGTGAATGCGCTGTTGCTGCCATTGTTGAGCTAATCGTGTTGCATCGAGAGTCAGCCAGTTGCGTTGATAAGTTTCACAATAACTGACTTGGGCCTGACGAGCGGTTAATGCTTGATAGATTAACTCGCGACCACCATTACCTCGTAAGATTAAGACTCGGCGTTGGCGAATATTCGCAAGTTCAGGTAAGGCTAATAGCGCTTCACTATCATGCCGACCTTGTGGTGAACTCACGGGTTGCTTACAGGCTTGTGTTAACGCCTTAGCGGTCTTATCGCCAACGGCTATATAATGCATGTTTTTTGGCCATTCTGCACCTTGTGAAATCAAGTAATCAGCCGCAAAACGTACTGCATGGTGGCTAACGGCAATGATATAGTCGCCTTGTTGCAGTTGTTGAAATTGTTCTGTTAATTTATTTATATATTTTCCTTGCTGAACCTCAAGTAAAGGTTGAGCAATAGCGCTGATCGCCACTTGGTTAAGTTGTGCGGCCAATTGATCGCATTCTGGTGCAGGGCGGGTGATCAGCACCGTCATTAGGCGTTACCGTATAAGCGATCAAGGATGTCTTTAGCACCGTTGGCTAATAATTCATCCGCTAAGGTTTCACCTAATTGTTCTGCATTCGCAATTGGACCACTAATTTCAGAGCGAACAATGATGCTGCCATCAGGTTCACCGACAAGTGCACGTAACCAAATGGTGTCGTCTTGTAGTTCTGCATAACTACCAATCGGCACTTGGCAACCACCTTGAAGGCGGTTATTCATTGCGCGCTCACATAAAACGCGAGTGGCTGTTGGTTGATGATTTAATGGTGCCAGCAATTGACGTACGCGTTGGTCATTCAAACGGCATTCAATACCAACAGCACCTTGGCCGACAGCAGGTAAGCTTATTTCTGGAGCAATTTCACAGCGAATACGATCATTCATTTTCAGGCGTTTTAGGCCAGCAGTTGCTAAAATGATGGCGTCATATTGGCCTTCATCAAGCTTACGTAAACGAGTATTCACGTTACCGCGCAAGTCGTTAATGATTAAATCGGGACGTTGAGATCGAAGCTGACACTGGCGGCGTAAGCTTGAGGTACCAACAATCGCACCTTGGGGTAAATCATCGATTGAGTCGTAGTTGTTTGATACAAAAGCATCTCGTGGGTCATCACGTTCACAAATTGTGACTAAGCCAAGTCCTTCAGGAAATTCCACGGGCACATCTTTCATTGAGTGCACCGCAATATCAGCGCGACCTTCAAGCATTGCCACTTCTAATTCTTTGACAAATAAGCCTTTGCCACCCACTTTTGCTAAAGGAGTGTCTAAAATAATGTCGCCTTTTGTTACCATAGGTAACAGCTCAACAACGAGCCCTGGATGAGCTTGTTCTAGTTCAGCTTTGACAAATTCTGCTTGCCACATGGCTAATGGGCTTTTGCGTGTCGCAATGCGAATCGGTTGGGTTGTCATCATAGTAAAGAGGGTCCGTTAACCAAGGTTATTATTTTTTCTGCTTAGTATCCTACCACTACCTAAGCATGGATGATAATTCGTGTATTGCGGTTCCTGATTCCAAGCGTTATTGTGTAGCCATCTGCTCTAAAAAATGTGATATTTATCGCAATAAGTCGTTGATCAGTTTCTAATTACAGCGTAAATGCTGGCTGTTCGTTATTAAGACGATGTAGAGGCTGACTATTATGGATGAATCATAGACAGTTGTTATTGGCGACGCTTGGCATTATCTTTACCGTAGGTATTAAAAATGATACATTGATCACGTTTTTTTCTCATTTTGAATAAAATTTACGCTATTAATGTCAAACTGCGGGCCGCACTAACACTGCTAGCTCTTGGAAGAGTAATTTGCAAAATTATATCAAGACGCTAAAAGGTAGACTGGACTCATTGACTGAGCTTCGCATTGAACGTGCGCGTTTAGCAATGAATGAGCCATCGGTACAGATTTTTGATCTGTTACCTGTCTTATTACATTATAACCACCCAGCCTTGCCAGGGTATCTTGATCAACAAGTGCCGCAGGGAATTGCGCATTTTGTCGCCACTGACGTGCAACAGCAATTTGTTAATAATTGTGCGCGTACAGCAAAAATGCCGATTGACCCGATCGTGGTTGCTGATGCCGACTGCCCAATCACTGGCCTTTATGCCATGGGTAGTACTTCTTCTATGGGACAAAGTCTCACCAGCGATCTCGATATTTGGGTGTGCATCCCCACTTCATTAAACTGTCAAAGCCGAGAAATTCTCGATAGTAAATGTAGCTTGGTTTCTCAATGGGCGATGGAACAAGGGGTTGAGGCTAACTTCTTTTTGATCGACGAAAACCGTTTCCGTGAAAACTTTTCTGAGGCCATGACCGGTGAAAACTGTGGCTCAAGTCAGCATTTATTACTGTTAGATGAATTTTATCGTTCAGCCGTGTGTTTGGCTGGATTACCGTTATTATGGTTTATGGTGCCACCAGAGATGGAAGAGTGCTATGACCAATATATCGATGATCTGGTTGCGAAAGGGCATATTCAGCGCGACCAATGGATTGATTTTGGTGGTTTGATGCGTATTCCTGCCGAAGAATATTTTGGTTCCAGTTTATGGCAGTTATACAAAAGCATCGATTCTCCTTATAAATCAGTGTTAAAAGCAATTTTGCTTGAAGCTTATTCATGGGAATACCCACATACTCAATTATTAAGCCTTGATGGTAAGCGCCGTTTCTTTGCCGAAGATCGCAGTGAATACTGTATGGATGCTTATTATTTGATGCTGGAAAAAGTAACCCGTTATTTAGAACGCATTGATGACCATCGTCGTCTCGATTTAGTACGTCGCTGTTTTTATCTTAAAACCCATGAAAAACTCACTCGTAAACCAGCATTAGGTTCCGTAGTGTGGCGTCGACAGGCATTGCAACATTTAACTGAGCAATGGCAATGGTCAACGGATATTGTCGCAGCACTTGATAATCGCCGTAATTGGAAAGTCTCTCAAGTTAAGCAAGCCCATAACGAGCTGCTTGATGCGTTAATGCTCAGTTACCGTAATTTAATTCGTTTTGCACGTCGTAATGATATTACCTCGGCGATTAGCCCTGAAGATATCAGTATTTTGGCGCGTAAATTATATGCGGCGTTTGAGGTCCTTCCTGGCAAGGTAACATTATTAAATCCGCAAATATCACCAGATTTGCATGAACCTGATCTGAGCTTTATTCAGGTACCTGAAGGGCGAACCAATACTGCGGGTTGGTATTTATATAAGCAGCCAATAGAAGCGAAATATATTTTAGGCCAGCCATCATTAGAGCATAACCGCTACTTATCGAAATTAGTCGCGTGGAGCTATTTTAATGGTTTGCTAACAGAATCGACCCATTTGCATACTGTGGCTCGTCATGCTGATATGGAATTGGATAAGTTATATCAGTTGGTCAGTGATATTCGTAATACCTTTCCAATTCGTCGCCCACATCCCGGTTTACAAGCATTATCAAGTCCGTGTGAGATTCGCCAATTAGGGTTGTTTGTTAATTTAGAAAACGATCCAACCACAGAACTGAAAAACCGCTCAGTACGGTTTGATTTTAAAACTACGGATATTTTCAGTTATGGGCCGGAACAAAAATGCTTAGTCGGCAGTGTTGACTTGATTTACCGTAATTCGTGGAATGAAGTGCGAACCCTGAATTTCAGTGGTAATTATGCGATGCTCGATGCACTAAAAACCATGTTGGGTAAAATGCATCATGATGCGATTCCACCGGAAGCGATTGATGTGTTTTGTTACAGCAAACATATGCGGGGTTTAATTCGTAATGTGGTTTATCAATTAGTGGCTGAGTGTATTGAAATGCGCTTAAAACCGGTTGAAGAAGAAAAACGGCGTCGTTTTAAAGCGGTGCATATGGCTGATGAAACCTATGGCTTATTTTTTGAACGTCGTGGCGTGTCAGTGCAGCGACTTGAAAATTCAGTCGATTTTTATAGCTGTATTTCATCAAATAAAGTTAGCGATATTCCGAAAGTGGTGATGGGTAAAACCGATGAGCCGCATCCGCCGGAAATTGTTGATGCTTACGCCAGTGAAGGGTTGATTCAGTTCTTTTTTGAAGATTGCGATCAAGGTTTCAATATCTATATTTTAGATGAAACCAATCAAATGGAAGTGTATCGTCAATGCAATGGCAATAAAGATGAGATGGTTCATGGTGTAAACCGTTTTTATACCTCATCGCAAGATCGTTTTAGTTATAGTGCTAATTTTATTAACTTTAATTTGCCGCAGTTTTACGATATTGCCCATAACGACAAAGGTGAGCTACAAGTATTGCCGTTTAAGAGTGGCCAAGTGTCTCGCCGTCAGGATAATACTGAATCGACAAATAATGGCATTAGTTTTAATTAATCTTATTGTTTACGCAGTATCGAAAAAAAGCCTTCATTATATTGAAGGCTTTTTTTATGGCAGTTATTTAGAGTAAATCGCATTACCAAGCGACAGTCTCACCTGCATGTATGCTGCATTCTTGTTTTAGTAGCGCAAATAATTCTTTATCACTACGGGTACAACGCCATTCACTACCGGTGTATTTGAAATGGTAACCACCTGATTTTGAAGCTAACCATAGTTCATGTAATGGTTCTTGGCGGTTAATCACAATTTGGCTACGGTTGGCAAACTCTAATGTCAGCACGTTACCTGTGGTTTCTGGTTCAATATCAACACCGGATTCATCGATGCCTTCTTCAATCTGCATTAGTGCTAGATCAGCCAGTTGGTGGAATTCAGTATCATTCATCCTATTGCGTCCTATTGCTTTTCTTGTTCTTGGTGCGATTATAGAGGTCATTGGACGGATAATCACTGGCTTTGAATTATGCATAAAGGTTTATTAGCAATTTTGGTCTTAGGATCGTTAATTTTAACTGGCTGTGGCCAAAGTGGCCCACTGTACATGCCAAAAGACGCACCACAACAACATCAACCACAATAATACATTAACTGCGATGATGATTGAGTCGTAATTTAGTAGTCAACCAGACAGGGAAGGACAACATTGGATTATTTTAATTACCAGTCAGATGGACAATTATGGGCGGAAGACGTCGCATTGGCTGAGTTAGCGACACAATATGGCACACCGCTGTATGTGTATTCTCGTGCAACGTTGGAACGCCATTGGCATGCTTTTGATCACGCGGTTGCCACTCATCCGCATTTGATTTGCTATGCGGTAAAAGCAAATTCTAACCTTGGGGTATTAAATGTCCTTGCTCGTTTAGGTTCGGGGTTTGATATCGTGTCTTTAGGCGAGTTAGAGCGTGTCTTAGCAGCGGGCGGTGATCCGGCTAAAGTGGTTTTTTCTGGCGTGGGTAAAACGGCGTTAGAAATGCAACGGGCGCTTGAACTGGGAATTAAATGTTTTAATGTTGAATCTGAACCAGAACTCGATCGCTTAAATCATGTCGCGGGTCAGTTAGGGAAAATTGCACCGATCTCATTACGCATTAACCCTGATGTTGATGCCAATACTCACCCGTACATTTCAACAGGTCTACGCGATAATAAATTTGGTATTGCGCGTGAACGTGCGCTTGAAGTGTATCAATTAGCACAGCAATTACCGCATCTTAACGTGGTTGGGATGGATTGCCATATTGGTTCACAGTTGACGGAAGTAAAACCTTTTATTGATGCGACTGAGCGTTTGTTAGCATTAGTTGATGAGTTGAAATCGGTTGGGATTGAGATTAAACATTTAGATCTCGGTGGTGGCTTAGGGGTGACGTATAACGATGAGCAACCGCCATTACCCGCAGAATATGCGACGGCATTGTTATCACGTTTGGTCGCTTACCCTGAACTTGAACTGATTTTTGAGCCAGGACGTGCGATTGCAGCGAATGCTGGAGTATTGCTGACCAAAGTGGAATTTTTAAAACACACTCAATATAAAAACTTTGCCATTGTTGATGCGGCGATGAATGATTTGATTCGGCCGACATTATATTCAGCTTGGCAAGATATTGTGCCAGTGATCCCACGTCAGGGGGAGCCGCAGTGTTATGATTTAGTGGGGCCTATTTGTGAAACGGGTGATTTTATTGGTAAAGATCGCCATTTATGTTTAGCGCCAAATGACTTACTTGCGGTAAGGTCTGCGGGTGCTTATGGTTTCGTGATGGCCTCTAATTATAATTCTCGCCCTCGTGTCGCTGAAGTGATGGTTGATGGTGAGCAAGTACATTTAGTGCGTGCACGTGAAACGTTAGAACAACTTTGGCAACATGAATATCTTGTTGAATGATTGTCGTCGCAACTGATGCTTAATAATTAAGGAACATCATGCAGATTAACTTTTCCAAAATGCATGGGCTCGGCAATGACTTTGTTGTTGTGGATTGTGTAACACAAAATGTATTTTTTTCACCGGATGCGATTCGCCGTTTAGCGGATCGTCATCGTGGTATTGGTTTTGACCAGTTATTGGTGGTTGAACCGCCTTATGATCCTGAAACGGATTTTCATTACCGTATTTTTAATGCTGATGGTAGTGAAGTAGAACAGTGTGGTAATGGTGCCCGTTGCTTTGCACGGTTTGTATCAATGAAAGGCTTAACCAATAAATACCATATCTCCGTGAGCACTAAAGCGGGAAAAATGGTATTGAAGTTAGAAAGTGACGGCCAAGTTACGGTCAATATGGGCGCGCCTAATTTTGAACCGGCTAAAATTCCGATGCGAGCTAAACAGGCAGAAAAAACGTACTTATTGCGTGTTGGTGAACAAACGCTATTTTGTGGTGCGGTCAGTATGGGCAACCCTCATTGCGTTACTATTGTTGATAACGTTGAAACCGCCGCTGTTGAAAAATTAGGGCCATTACTTGAATCCCACGAGCGCTTTCCTGAGCGGGTTAATGCTGGTTTCATGGAAGTGATTGATCGTGGAACGGTAAAGTTACGTGTTTATGAACGTGGTGCAGGTGAAACACAGGCTTGTGGTAGTGGTGCTTGTGCCGCGGTTGCGATTGGTCGTAGCCAAGGCTTACTCGATGAAAATGTAAAAGTTTGCTTACCGGGTGGTGATTTATATATTCGATGGGCAGGTGAAGGCAAACCGTTATTTATGACCGGTCCCGTTGCCCATGTATTTGATGGTCAATTTATTCAATAATGATCTTTAACGAGGGTCATTGTTATTAATGACACTCATGACCGAGGTTTCTGTGACTACGCTTCCCCCAAGTTTTGAACAACCTTTAGCGCTTTTTTATGAATATTTGCGTAGTGAACGTGAACTTAGCATTCATACTCAGCAAAATTATAAACGCCAATTAACCTGTATAGCCGAACAATTGTTAGAGCTTGGGGTTGAAAACTGGCAACAAGTCGATGCAGGTTGGGTACGGCAAATTGCCAGTAAAGGGATGCGTAGTGGTCTTAAAGCCAGTAGTTTGGCGATGCGATTATCTGCATTACGCAGTTTTTTTGATTATTTAGTGCGTCAACAAATATTGCCCGCCAATCCGGCCAAAGGGGTGTCTGCACCACGAAAAGCGCGCCCGTTACCTAAAAATCTTGATGTTGATGAAATGAATCAATTACTTGAGGTGAAGGATGACGATCCATTAGCCATTCGCGATCGAGCGATGATGGAATTAATGTATGGCGCTGGCTTACGTCTATCTGAATTAGTTAATTTGAATGTGCGTGATATTAGTTTAACCAAAGGCGATTTACGGGTCATTGGTAAAGGTGATAAAGAACGGATTGTGCCATTTGCAGGTTTAGCTCGTGAATGGGTTGCTAATTGGCTTAAATTACGTGGCAATATTGCCCATGCCGATGAAACAGGATTGTTTGTGTCTAAACTTGGACATCGCATTTCAAACCGCAATGTTCAAAAAAGAATGGCTGAATGGGGTCAGAAGCAAGCCGTATCAAGCCATATTAATCCGCATAAATTACGCCATAGTTTTGCAACCCACATGTTGGAATCCAGTGGCGATTTACGTGCAGTACAAGAATTATTGGGCCATGCGAATTTAACCACTACTCAAATTTATACCCATCTTGATTTTCAGCATTTAGCCAAAGTTTACGATGCTGCTCACCCTCGCGCCAAACGCCGTTAATGCTTTATCACGTTTAGGAACAACCATGCAATTTTATCGTCAGTTAGGCCAGATTAATGCCCTTACGTTTGATCTTGATGACACGCTCTATGATAACCATCCGGTGATTGTACGTGCAGAACAAGCGATGTTTGATTGGCTAGCTCAGTTATTACCCGCCTCAATGGTGATTAGTCGTGATAATTGGCAGCACTTAAAGCAGCAACTTGCTGCGGTTGATTCTTGTTTGATCCATGATGTTAGTGCGTGGCGTTATGAAGCGTTAAAAATTAACTTTATGCAGTTGGGATGGCGACTTAAAGATGCCGAATTAGCGGCTCGCCAAGGGTTAGCGTTAGTCTTGGTTGAGCGCAATAAAGTTGATGTTCCCGCTGAAACCCACCGCGTGTTGGCATTGTTGAGTGCTAAAGTTCCGTTGGTCGGGATCACTAATGGTAATGTTGATCCGCAACAGATAGGGCTTGCGCATTATTTTAGTGCCATTTACCAAGCAGGACGGGATGGATTAGCCAAGCCGAAAGCGGATTTATTTACCTGTGCCATTGATCATTTAAATATTCCAGCTGAACAAATTTTGCATGTGGGTGATCATCTGCATACGGATGTTTTTGGTGCCAAACAACAGGGTTTACACGCTTGTTGGTATAACGATCAGCAGCGAGTATTAACGTCGACCACGGGTAATTGTTTACCTGATATTGAAATTAGTGCGCTTGCTGAATTATTACCATTGGTCGGCTTAACCGCCGAGTAAATGTCCACGATTTAGCACCCATCGCGATTAGCCTTGTTGGGTGCTCAGCCGTTTACGGTATGATATTGCTATTACGATAATGCTGATTTATCCAGTGATCGACTGAGAGTTTCCCCGCACCCCAAAATACAGTGATTAATAACATCATTCCCCATAATTGGTGATCATAAAATCCTTGCGCCCATAACGCGGGGTATGACACTACCGCAATCACATTAAAGCCAAATAATAATATTGCCATCGGCCGTGTAAATAGTCCGAGCACTAAAAAAATCGGCACCATTAATTCAGTCGCGGTCCCAGTATAGGCGGCCCATTGCCAAGGTAAGACGGGCACCTGATATTCGTACTCAAACAAATACAGGGTGCTATCCCAACTGTTATATTTGATCAGTCCGGATTTAAAGAACGCACTGGCAACCCATACTCGACAAAAAAGTAATAATAGTGGTTGCAGCGGTTGTACGAGCTGTTGAAAAAAAACGTCGATGGTACGAATACATTTAATCATCACTATTAACCTTACGAATATCGTCAATTAAGTGGTGGTGTAATAACTGTGGTAGCAGATCTAATTGCGTCGGTGTTAAGGCCGCAATTGGGCGTTGCTGCTGACAGTCAGCAACTAAAGTGACTAATTCTGGCGTGACATGCTGCTGCCAAATTTGCCATTGGTAATGTTGCATCAGGGCGGTTTGCGGTTGATTAATATTTAATGTCGCTAATTGCTGCTGCTGGTGGTCACCATGGGTTTGATTAACGATTTCCCACAGTGATAGCACCGCATATTGGCTGCTAAAGGTGTCAGTTGAGATTGGAATATGAAAATAATATTGCTGCGGAGTAACGTGACTAGCTTGATGTTCGAGTTGACGTAATTTCTCTAACGGTAGGTTGCCAGCGTGACAAGCTAAGCGGCTGACACAATCACGTTGCCATTCTAGCCGCGCTAAATCGATCAAATAAGGCAGAGTGGAAACCAATGTCGGTTGAGCGGCGATGGTATCGCTAAAGTGAGCGCCATAAACGGTGACATCCCCTTGTGGTAACGGATGATTAAGAATGTGCTGTCGCGCGAGGAGGTTGAAACAATCGTCACCAATCATGGCGCTCACAGTGGAATAGACACTTGTCAGAATGTCGGTTAAGCCAATAATAAAATTATTACAGTACAGTTGTAGCCGTTGCTCTGCACTGAAATGATCATTGACGACGGTAGTGGCTAAATCATGTGGTTGATAATGCAATGCCGCCGCAAATTGATGTTGTAATTGCTGCAAATTAAGCGTGGTTGCTGATGGTGGCATTGGCGTACTCCTTCTCGATAATTGCTTGAGCCTTATTCGCTTCAGCCAATAAGATTGCCAGTGGGGGAATATCAGCATCCCATTCAATTAATGTTGGCGTCTCGCTACCATGATTACGGATCCACTGTTGATACAATTGCCATACTTCATCACTGACAGGTTGGCTATGCGTATCAATCCAGATCTCACCGTGAGGTAGCTGTTTACGAATAAAGCCAGCAAGGTGTATTTCTTGTACTACAGCTGGATTGATCGCGGCTAAATACGTTTGGCAATCAAAACCATGGTTAAAACTACTGACATGAATATTGTTTAAATCTAATAACAACCCGCAGTCCGTTCGTTGTTGTACCGCCATTAAAAATTCCCACTCAGGAATGGTTGAGTGTTGAAACTGCAAATAACTCGATGGGTTTTCAATTAACATTTTCCGTTGGAGTACATCTTGAACTTGCATCACTTTATCGCAAAAATTATCTAACGCTTCTTCGGTGTAGGGCAGCGGTAATAAGTCATTAAAATAGTGACCATCAACCGAACTCCAACTGAGATGATCTGAAATTAAAAAAGGCTCTGTTTCGGTGATTAATTGTTTGAGCTGTTGTAAATGTTGAATATTAAGCGGATCGGCAGAGCCTAACGACAGCCCTATACCATGACAGCTAATTGGGTAATTTGATTGTAATTGACGCAATTGTTGGCGAGCTAATGAATGGGGATTGAAATAATTTTCGCTATGAATTTCTAACCACCCAAGTTGTGGTCGTTGAGTGATTATGTCAATAATATGAGGCGAACGTAAGCCCACCCCAATAGATTGCTGAGATGAAAAATCCACTACGTTATGCTTCCTTAGTTGAACCACCATGGAGGCGATCACAGAGTCCTTTAGGCACAACTACAAACGCATCTTTTTGAGCATCTTCTTTAGCTGAGCCCGCACAAGAGCTGGTTTTAGTGGCGCAATCATTTTTACCTGCTTTGCTGACGCCATAACATTTTTCTTTGGCCATTTTTTTGCCCATTTCGTCAGCGACGGCAGTTGTTGAAGCTAATGTTCCTGCTAGTGCGATCAATCCTGTCATTGCTGAAGCTAAAGCAATATTGGTCTTTTTCATGATAGTTCCTTGATTATGATTGAGTGTTGGTTTGCTATTAATCGGTATTTTGTAGTGGCATTAATACGCTCTCAGAATAGTAGACAGGGTGACAGCGAAATTTATTACACTTGAATGTTAATTATTTTAATGTGTATGTTATTTTTATGTTTCCGAGTTTTGCGAAAATCGCAATAAAGATACCGAAGCAATCTTTATTGGGGCTGGTATAATCATCAGCATTGTATAAATAACCAGTAGATAGCGATGGACGTTTCACTTCTATTAGATGGACTCAATGATAAACAACGCGAGGCGGTGGCTGCGCCGTTGGGTAATCACTTAGTATTGGCGGGAGCAGGCAGCGGTAAAACCCGTGTGCTCGTGCATCGTATTGCTTGGTTGTTGGCTGTTGAACAAGCTTCCCCGTACTCGATTATGTCGGTCACATTTACCAACAAAGCGGCCGCAGAAATGCGGGGGCGTATTAATGAATTAATGCATGGCTCAAGTGCTGGTATGTGGAATGGTACTTTCCACGGCTTATGTCACCGTATGCTGCGCGCCCATTATTTAGATGCACGCCTGCCTGACGATTTTAATATTTTAGATTCTGATGATCAGATGCGGTTATTACGCCGTTTGATTAAAGCGCAGAATTTAGATGAAAAACATTGGCCTGCTCGTCAAAGTGCGTGGTATATCAACGGTAAAAAAGACGAAGGTTTACGCCCACAGCACGTTGAAACCTATAACGATCCTGTTGAGCAAACGTGGTTACGCATTTATACCGCTTATCAAGAAGCGTGTGATCGTGCGGGCTTAGTTGATTTTGCAGAGTTATTACTGCGCTCGTTTGAGTTATTACGTGATAACAAGCATATTCGTGAACATTACCAAGCGCGCTTTAAACATATTTTGGTCGACGAGTTTCAAGATACCAACAATATTCAATTTGCATGGCTACGGTTAATGGCGGGTCCTGATTGTCATGTGATGATTGTCGGTGATGATGACCAATCGATTTATGGTTGGCGTGGTGCGCAAGTTGAAAATATTCAGCGTTTTTTAAATGATTTCAGCAACGCATCATCGATATTTTTAGAGCAGAATTACCGTTCGACGGCCAATATTCTTAATGCTGCTAATGAGCTAATTGCCAATAATACTGCCCGTATGGGTAAGAATTTATGGACAGAAGATGGCGATGGCGAGCCTATTTCTTTGTATTCTGCCTTTAACGAACTTGATGAAGCCCGCTTTGCTGTGGGTAAAATCAGAGAGTGGCGTGAACAAGGTGGAAGCCTTAGTGATACTGCCTTTTTATACCGTAGTAATGCTCAATCGCGAGTATTAGAAGAAGCCTTAATTCAGGCTGGAATGCCATATCGTATTTATGGCGGTATGCGTTTCTTCGAGCGTCAAGAAATTAAAGATGCGTTGGCTTATTTGCGCCTTGTTGGTAATCGTAATGATGATGCTTCATTTGAACGCGTCGTCAATACGCCAACCCGTGGTTTAGGTGATCGAACCTTAGAAACGATTCGTTTAACTGCACGCGATCGTAGTTTAACCATGTGGCAATCGAGTTTAGCGTTATTAGATGAAAAAGTATTAGCAGGCCGTGCGGCAAATGCATTACAGCGTTTTATTGAATTGATTAATGCGTTAGAAGATGACACTGCTGAATTGCCAATGTACCAACAGACGGATGATGTTATTCGTCACTCTGGTTTACGGGCAATGTATGAACAAGAAAAAGGCGAAAAAGCCCAAGCGCGAATCGAAAACTTAGAAGAATTAGTAACCGCAACCCGTCAGTTTGAAATTCCAGAAGAAGCGGTAGAAATGAGCCCGTTATCGGCCTTTTTAGCTCATGCGGCGTTAGAAGCGGGTGATGGTCAAGCGGATGCCTTTGAAGATGCGGTGCAATTGATGACTATGCACAGTGCTAAAGGATTAGAATTCCCCGTGGTGTTTATGGTGGGTGTAGAAGAAGGGATGTTCCCAAGCTCTCGCACCATTGAAGAAGCTGATCGGTTAGAAGAAGAGCGTCGCTTGTGTTATGTCGGCATGACACGGGCAATGAAGAAACTGTATATCACTTATGCAGAAATGCGTCGCTTATACGGTAAAGATAATTTCCATAAGCCATCGCGTTTTATTCGTGAAATTCCTGAGCAATATGTTGAGGAAGTACGAATGAAGGCACAAGTTTCGCGTCCAGTGAGCAGTGGCCGTTTTAGCCAAACTCAAGTGAATAATAACTTCAATGAAACCGGTTTTAGTTTAGGGCAGCGAGTGCAGCATTCTAAATTTGGTGAAGGGACTATCATTAACTTTGAAGGCAGTGGCGCCCAAAGCCGTGTGCAAGTCGCCTTTAATGGTGAAGGGATTAAGTGGTTAGTGACCCAATACGCTAAGTTAACCGCACTATAATCGTTATTTACAAATAAGCCCGCCAGTGATTAATCTTATTGTTAATCATTGGCGGGCTTTTTTATGTGTTTATTGAGCGATGACCTTACCTTCGCGGCGCGGATCGGCCGCTCCAATTAACTGCTGAGGCGCAATACTGATCGCTTGAATACCTGAATTAAGATCTTTGACTGCGGTTTTATAACCTAATTGTTCAAACTTAGGTGCCCACGCTGTGGCTGAAGTATTTTGCTCAAGTTCAAAGGGACCAAAGCGATTATTGATGTTAGGTAAGCTAATGGCTTGCTGTAAATCCATCCCCCAATCAAGGTAAGCCACTAAGGTTTTGGCAATATAACCAATAATTTGACTGCCACCGGGCGATCCAATCGCTAATACGGGCTGATTATTGTGCATCACAATCGTCGGTGCCATTGATGAACGCGGTCTTTTGCCCGGTTCAATTCGATTTGCAATGGGTTTGCCATCAATGTGGCTACGAAATGAAAAATCGGTTAATTCATTATTAAGTAAGAAGCCACCGACCATTAACCGTGAACCAAAACTGTTTTCAATGGTTGAGGTCATAGAGACCACGTTACCTTGGCGATCAACAATCGCAAAATGGGTAGTAGACGGTAATTCAATGGCTTCATCAGTCGTTTGAAGATTGGCATGATCCCATGGTGGTGATCCTGCTTCGACGTTGGTTAATTTTTTATTGGTGGCTAATAATTGCGCCCGCTGATGAATGTAAGCCGGATCAAGTAAGCCTTTGGTTGGCATCGGTACATAGTCACTGTCTGCCATATAACGGCCGCGATCAGCAAACGCTAATCGAGATGCATCACCAATCAAGCGCCAGCTAGCAATATCATTAGCGCCCATTTTAGCTAATGGGAAATGATTGAGCATCGCCATAATTTGGCCAAGGGTTAATGCGCCTGAGCTGGGTGGTCCCATGCCACAAATTTGATATTGGTGATAAGGGGCGCATATTGGAGCCCGTTGTTTAACTTTATAACTGGCTAAATCAATGCTGCTGAGTACCCCAGGATTACCGATGGCATTTTGAACGGTATTAACTATCTCTCGTGCAATATCCCCTTGGTAAAATGCTTTTTGACCATAATCGGCAATTTTACGCAGGGTATCGGCATAAGGTTGATTAATTAATTTTTGGCCCGCTTGAATCGGTTTACCTTGGGCATCAAAAAAATAATTTTTAGTGACAGGCCAGCGTTGTAAATGAGTGGCATCTTTCGCGACTAATGCGGCTAAACGAGGGCTCACAATAAAGCCATTTTTAGCCAGTTTGATGGCTGGTTGAAACAGTTTTTTCCAGTCTAATTGCCCGTATTGCTGGTGGCTATTCCACAATAATTTAATCGTACCGGGTGTACCAACAGAGCGGCCACCGACAACGGCATCATAAAACGCTAAGGGTTGCCCATTTTTATCTTGAAATAGGCGTGGTGTTACCGCAAACGGTGCTGTTTCGCGTCCATCAAAGGTCGTCATTTGGTGATTATCACTATCCCAATACACTAAAAACCCACCGCCACCAATGCCGGATGATTGCGGTTCAACCAAGCCTAAAACTAATTGGGTGGCGACCATAGCATCAACGGCATTCCCTCCCTGACGTAATATTGCTGCACCCGCTTCACTGGCATAGTGATTAGCACTGGTAATCATCCATTGTTTGCCTTGGACTAATTGTGAGGGTTGTTGAGCGACGCTAGTTTCAGGAATGATGGTATCACTGAGCTGTTGCGCGGAAACGGCAAAGATAGGAACTGCACAGCTACACATTGTAATGAGACGTAATAGTGATGGCGTAATTTTGAGCATAACAGATCCTTGTAATCAGCAACGCAAAAGAGGGGGGACGCTATGTAGTCTTTTAATGTGATTAATGATGGCAGAAAAAACCCCGTATATCTCATTATTTTTAAGGAATATCGCGAATATTATTTACTCAATATGTTGGTTTTAATTAATTAGAGCGCTAATAAAGAGATTAACGGAGTAAATAACAATAATAACATGAGCTCTCAACGTTTCAGGTTGAGGTTAATGTAATGATTGTTGAATAACTAACCAATGAAAAAAAAGAGAGTATTTGATAGGTTATCATTTATTTTTCTTATTAATTATCTAGTTAATTGTTTTTTGGGGAATGGAGAACGTAATAACCAGCAAAGGTATTACATTAAAATGGATAAATTAAACAATAACTAGAAATTGCAGCTGAAAACGGTATTGATAACGGTTAGTACGATACGATGTATTACCGCATAAGGTGGCTGATCATGGCTAAGGTATGTGTTTTTGGTATCAGAAGAATCAATGCGTAAACGAGGAGCTGACTCGCATCTAATGCTCATTTAGGTATAGAATGGCTGCCCTGTTTAGCGAAGAGTCTTACCATGTCAGCTGTTGCTCCTTTGTCCGTATTGCCATCATTATTATCCAGCCAAGAAATTTTGCAGGATGTATTTGGCTATCAAGAATTTAGGCAAGGTCAACAAGCCGTGATTGATGCGATCACGGCAGGTAATGATTGTTTGGTGATTATGCCTACGGGGGGCGGGAAATCATTGTGTTACCAAATTCCAGCGTTAATGATGCCGGGATTAACCTTGGTGATCTCACCGCTTATTTCGCTAATGAAAGATCAAGTCGACCAATTAAATGCCAATGGTGTTAGTGCTGGCTGTATTCATTCAGCGATGTCACGTGAAGAGATTCAAGCGACGTTTGATGCGATGCAAACTGGCGAGTTACGGTTAGTTTATGCTTCGCCTGAACGGGTGCTAATGCGTGATTTTATTGAACGGTTGCAGCAACTTGATTTAGCGATGGTTGCTGTCGATGAGGCTCACTGTGTTTCTCAATGGGGACATGATTTTCGACCAGAATATGCGGCATTAGGGCTACTGAAACAGCAATTTTCACCGTTGCCCGTGATGGCGTTAACGGCGACGGCTGATGACGCAACACGACAAGACATTATTAGTCGGTTGGGGTTAACCGATCCTCATTGTTATTTAGGCAGTTTTGATCGACCTAATATTCGCTACACCCTATGGGAAAAACATAAACCGTTAACACAATTAAGCCGCTATTTGGCGACGGTGCGCGGTCAGTGCGGGATTATTTATTGTAATAGCCGCAAGAAAGTGGAACAGATCAGCGAAAAATTGTGTGAAAGTGGTATTCGAGCGGCGGCGTATCATGCTGGCATGGAGTATCAACAACGCAGCGCTGTTCAAGAGGCTTTTCAGCGGGATGATATTCATGTGGTCGTCGCGACGGTAGCATTTGGAATGGGGATCAATAAACCCAATGTGCGGTTTGTGGTTCATTTTGATATTCCACGTAATATTGAATCCTATTATCAAGAAACCGGACGTGCTGGACGAGATGGTTTGCCCGCAGAAGCGTTATTACTTTATGACCCAGCTGATTTAGCGTGGTTACGCCGTTGTGTTGATGAAAAACCTCATGATGCACAGCGTGATGTTGAATTGCATAAACTGCATGCTATGGGTGCATTTGCTCAAGCGCAAAGTTGTCGTCGCCAAGTGTTATTACATTATTTTGGTGAAGATCAACGTCAACCGTGTGGGAACTGCGATGTGTGCCTTGATCCCCCGCAACAATTTGATGCCGTTGAAGCCGCTCAAAAAGCCTTATCGTGTGTATACCGTGTGAATCAGAATTTTGGTCTTACATATGTTATTGATGTTTTACGTGGAATGCAGAATCAACGTATTCGTGAATACGGCCATGATAAATTAACCACCTATGGTATTGGGCGTGAATATAGCCATGAATATTGGGTCAGTATTTTACGCCAATTGATTCATCGTGGATTCTTAACCCAAAATATTAGCCGTAATTCAGTATTGCAACTTACAGAGCAAGCACGACCATTATTACGCGCCGAAATGGCGTTATCATTGGCGGTTCCTCGGCTTGATACTGCTGCTCGCAGCAGTAAAGTGGATCGAATGGCTAATCGTCAGTATGACAAAAAATTATTTGCGAAGTTACGTAAGCTACGTAAAGCGATTGCTGATGACGATGATATTCCACCGTATGTGGTCTTTAATGACGCTAGTTTGATGGAAATGGCGGAGCGCTTACCAAGTTCAAAAGGTGAGTTTTTGGCGATAAATGGGGTAGGTCAGCGTAAGTTAGAAAAATTTGGGGTGGTATTTTTGCAATTGATTGGCGATCATTTAATGGCGGCCGATGAGCATAATTAGCGGTAATACATGATGGATAATGATGTTAATTGGCTTCAAATAAACCTTGAACAGGGAACGTTAATTGTTACCCCCGCAGTGTTTGAATTTGATGATTTTGCTGTGGTTGCAATGGCATTATTACAGCGTTTAGATGCAACCTTGGTTGAACAAGAGCAAAGTGCTGACCTTCAACAGTGGCTAATTGACTTTGAAGGGTGTCAGTTATTACTTAAAGCTGAATATTACACCGCGTCGATGTGGCTGGAGTTACTGACCTTGAATGACATTGAGCCTTTAATTTTTATTCAACAGTTATTGTCTTACTACTAGGCAAATAAATGCTGTGCTGTATAATCGCCGCCCTGGTGTTGCTGGTGGTTATCGCTGGCAATGAAAATGTTTGGGTTCCCTCCCCCCAATGACAAAAAGGTCTTTCATGACTGCTTTATTCAAATCCAACGCAACAACAGCTAATACAGCTACATTCAATGTAACAACGACTGTTTTTTCGGCAGCTCAACAGCACAAGGCTTTATCATATTTGGTCGCGTTTCATTTAGTAGTGATCGCATCAAGTAATTATCTCGTTCAACTCCCGTTTACTATTTTTGGTTATCACACCACTTGGGGGGCATTTACCTTTCCGTTTATTTTTTTAGCAACAGATCTAACGGTACGTATTTTTGGTGCCGGAATGGCTCGTAAAATTATTTGGCGAGTAATGGCTCCGGCTCTTATTGTGTCGTATGTGTTGTCAGTCCTATTCTTTCAAGGTCAATATCAAGGCTTTGCTCATTTGGCCGAATTCAATCTTTTTGTTGCCCGTATTGCGATCGCGAGTTTTATGGCGTACCTATTGGGACAAATATTGGATGTATCGGTGTTTAATCGCCTACGTCAAATGAAGCAATGGTGGATTGCGCCAACAGCATCGACCATTATTGGTAATGCACTTGATACGACTGCCTTTTTTAGTATTGCGTTTTATCACAGCCCTGACGCTTTTATGGCACAAAATTGGACTGAAATTGCGCTGGTGGATTACAGCTTTAAATTAATTATTAGTTTGGGTTTATTTGTACCTTTATATGGGGTGTTGCTTAACTATTTAATTAATAAGCTAACCACATTAAAGCAATCATCACTTTCTGACACGGCAAGCGTGATTAAATAAGAGATAATACTTTTTTGTTGAGGTAGGTTATACAGTGGCTCTAAGTGGGAATTAATCTCAATTAGATATTGCATTTTAGTTGAGAATGGTTATTATTAGCATGCTTTCAAACAACAGAGAAACCCCTTTTTCTGATGCTTGAGGCACGACATTGCTCACATTGCTTCCAGTGTACTTCAGCTTGGTAATGGTGCTTAGTGTAGGGCTAAAAACCGATTACTACTTTTGCTGAGCGACGCATCACACAGTGCGTCGCTTTTTCTTTTTTAAGCGTTTACTGTTTATTATGCCGTTTATGCTAATTTTATTAGCTCTCGTACCAGTTTATTGATTCCTGTTGCCGCTTCACTAATGTTGGTTGCCAACATATAAGCCGGTGTGGTTAATAGACGTCGTTTCTGATCCAACACAAAATCATCAACAGGGCACTGAATATGCTCACCTCCCATGGTATTAAATGCAGCAGCAGTGTCAGGATCATTACCGATCGTGGCTTTTGCGCCGGGACCATAGATCTGCGGGATCAAGGTTGGCGCAATACATAAATAACCCGCAGGTTTATTGGCTTGAGCAAACGCTTGGCAGGCTTGTTTAACGTCTTCGTTGATCTGACATGCGCTGCCATGGAGTGCAAAATCAGATAAATTGTTGGCGGCACCAAATCCACCGGGTACTAACAAGGCGTCATAGTCATTAATATTCAAGGTGGCGACATCAAAAATATTGCCGCGTGCAATTCGTGCTGATTCGACTAAAACATTACGGGTTTCATGACTGACTTCACCAGTAAGGTGATTAATAACCTGATATTGATCGATGTTGGGAGCAAAACAGTGCCAGCTTGCCCCTTGTTGCTCGATGGCTAATAAAGCCAATACTGCTTCATGGATCTCGGTTCCATCAAATACCCCTGAACCGCTTAAAATTACCGCAATTTTCTTCATAATGGCATCCTAACTAATCAAATAGACTTATATTGTTGTTATTATTGGCTTGGTTAAGATTATCTAGCTAAGGTTGTCCACAATCAATGATCAATATGGGATCGAGGATCTAATTTAAGCTTTCTTATTAAGTATATGAAAATAAATACAATCATGAGTAATTTTTATTTTCAGATAAAAAACGATCAACTGGCGTAAATTAAATACTAACAAAGTTATCCACAGAAAATGGATGAATAACACAAAACAGCAGTTAACAGTTGCGGTTGAGCATGGCATTCTAGTAAATATTGCATTTTTTCTGTGGTGTAGGGATAAAATTGGTCGATAATAGACCTAACCTGAACTACTTTCGCTCGGATATAAGAATAACCTTATGGCTACGATTCCTGAAAATCCATTGATCCTTATCGATGGATCCTCTTACCTTTATCGCGCTTACCATGCCGCCCCTAATTTCACTAATTCAGATGGTGAACCAACAGGTGCAATTTATGGTGTGGTTAATATGTTACGCAGCATGTTACGTCAGTTCTCAACTGATCGTTTTGCGGTTATCTTTGATGCTAAAGGTAAGACATTCCGTGATGATATCTACCCTGAATATAAAGCTAACCGCCCACCGATGCCGGAGGATCTTCGTGGCCAGATTGAACCATTACATGCAGTGATCAAAGCGATGGGATTACCGTTGATCGCGATCTCTGGCGTTGAAGCGGATGATGTGATCGGTACGCTAGCAACACAGGCCTCTAAGCTAGGAATCCCGGTATTGATCAGTACTGGCGATAAAGATATGGCGCAGTTGGTTGATCAACATATTACTTTGATCAATACCATGACGGATGTGGTGATGGATGCCGCTGGCGTTAAGGAAAAATTTGGTGTTGGCCCTGAGTTTATTATCGATTACTTAGCGTTAATGGGGGATAAGGCTGATAACATTCCTGGCGTTCCTGGTGTTGGTGAAAAAACGGCGACAGCGTTATTGCAAGGTCTTGGTGGCTTAGATACTTTGTATGCCAATCTTGATGATATTGCAGCGCTAGGCTTTCGTGGCTCAAAAACCATGGCTAAAAAGCTGATTGATAATAAAGAAGCGGCTTATATGTCTTATAAGTTAGCGACGATCAAGCTTGATGTTGAATTAGAACTTGCCCCTGAACAATTATGTAAAGGTGTACCAGACATTGATGCACTAACTGAATTGTTTGGTAAATTACAGTTCCGTCGCTGGCTAACCGAAATGTTGGATGGCAGTGATGGCCGCATTGTTGCTGATGAAAGTGCAGCAACTGCGCCAACTGAACCTAAAATCATTGCGCCAACGATTGATCGTAGTGGTTATGAAACCGTCCTTGATGAAGCAAGTTTTAATCATTGGTTAACCCAGCTAAAAAATGCCGATGTATTTGCATTTGATACTGAAACTGATGGTCTTGATTACATGACCGCTAATTTAATTGGGGTGTCATTTGCGGTTGAAGAAGGCAAAGCGGCGTATGTGCCTGTTGCTCATGATTATCTTGATGCGCCAGCGCAACTTGATCGTGATTGGGTCTTAGCACAATTAAAACCATTATTAGAAGATAAAAATTTAGCTAAAGTGGGTCAAAATTTAAAATTTGATGCCAGCATTGTTGCACGCTATGACATTGATATGCAGGGTATTAAATTTGATACCATGCTTGAATCTTATGTTTATAACAGCGTTGTTGGTCGCCATGATATGGACAGCTTAGCGCTACGTTATCTTGAGCATAAAAATATCAGTTTTGAAGAGATTGCCGGTAAAGGTAAGAAACAATTAACCTTTAATCAAATCGATCTTGAGCAAGCAGGACCGTATGCTGCTGAAGATGCTGATATTACGCTACGTCTTCATCATGCGTTATATCCAAAAGTTGTAGCAGATGAAAAGCTGAATAAAGTATTTGAAACAATTGAAATGCCGTTAGTGCCAGTATTATCTCGCATGGAACGTACCGGTGTTTACATTGATTCTGCTTTGTTAGGGGCGCAATCGATCGAATTAGCACAGCGATTAGATGAAATAGAAAAACTGGCTTATGAATTAGCGGGTGAAGAATTTAATTTAAGTTCACCAAAGCAATTACAAGCGATTCTATTTGAAAAAATGGGATTACCGGTTATTAAAAAAACTCCTTCAGGTACGCCTTCAACGAATGAAGAAGTACTACAAGAGTTGGCGTTAGATTATCCATTACCTAAATTGTTATTAGAATACCGTGGCTTAGCGAAATTAAAATCCACTTATACTGATAAGTTACCTAAAATGGTGAATGCAGTAACAGGCCGTGTTCATACTTCTTATCATCAATCTGGAACGGTGACGGGGCGTCTATCATCAAGCGAGCCTAACCTACAAAATATTCCAGTTCGTAATCAAGAAGGGCGTCGTATTCGCCAAGCATTTGTTGCTAAACCGGGTTATAAAATTCTGGCAGTCGATTACTCTCAAATTGAATTGCGTATTATGGCGCATCTTTCGGGTGACCAAGCGCTGCTGGATGCATTCCGAGATGGTAAAGATATTCACGCTGCAACCGCCGCTGAAATTTTAGGGTTAGCGATTGATGATGTGAGTACTGAGCAACGTCGACGCGCGAAAGCCATTAACTTTGGTTTAATTTACGGCATGAGTGCATTTGGTTTAGCCAAGCAACTTGATATGGGTCGTAATGAAGCACAAGACTATATGAATGTGTATTTTGAACGCTACCCCGGCGTTTTAGAATACATGGAAAGTACCCGTAATAGTGCTGCTGAACTTGGTTATGTTGAAACCTTATTTGGTCGTCGTTTGTATCTTCCTGATATTAAAGCGCGTAATGGTTTACGTCGAAAAGCGGCTGAACGAGCAGCAATCAATGCTCCAATGCAAGGTACAGCTGCTGATATTATTAAATTTGCCATGATTGCCGTTGATGAATGGGTACAACAGCAACCACAAGGGCAAGTTAGTTTGTTAATGCAAGTACACGATGAATTGGTGTTTGAAGTAGAAGCTTCAGTATTAGACAGCGTTACCGCTAAAGTACGTGAGTTAATGGAGCAAGCGGCAACGTTAGCCGTGCCATTAATTGCCGATACTGGTTGCGGTGATAACTGGGATCAAGCCCACTAATTAATACTGTTATTTCTTGATCAAAAAATGATAGCTGATCGTAAGATTAGCTATTTTTTTGTTAAAATTAAGAACGAATATGTAAAAATTACTTACAATATTATGAAAAAAAACTACAACAAAGACTTCCAAAAACTGAGCAATTGATATACAGTTGATGACGTAGGGTACAGAGGTAAGATGTTCTATCTTTCAGACCTTTTGTTTCACGTTATTGGATTTGGCTGATTCAGCTGCCCCAGTCTATTTATTGGACTGGGGCGTTTTTTATGGTGCCAACATCAAATTTATCTGCGCTATAGCGATATTCTCGCATTAATTTCCTTTTTTATTATTTCTATCTTCGATGTTTGTCGCGGCTTATTTGTGTTTGTTTTTCACGCTAAAGTAACAATATTGCTGCTTTTTTATGATAAGTCTCACTTATTTTTGGTTGGTTGATCTATTTTCGAGGCTGATTTGTATTTGTTAGCATATTTTTTAGAGTAAATACTTTAAATTTAAAATTGGCAGGCTATAATGATTACAGCTTCTTGTTCATATTTGGTTTTGTGGGTCAGTAATAATGACTTGCCGACAAACAAAGACATGGAATAGCCATTCTCGGCATTGAGAATGGCTTTTTTTTTGGTTTTTTTTTAAACAATTGACGATGTAATTTTATTCCACAAAAAGATTAAATTATTAACAATTAGTGAGCTTGTTTTTTGTTTAAAATAATGTCGCGTGATCAGGAGTAGTAGAAGATTTAACGCAGAGAGGTGTCGAATGGGGGCATTTCTTGAAAGTTATTACAACGATTTGTTAACGTTACTTATTTGTATTTACCCCACCAATGACGGTGGGGTATTTTTAGTCTAGTGTGGTGTTTATTCTGCTGACGGCAGATTAAAAACTTCACTATCGTCAGCGGCCAATACACGCTGACGTTCTAGTTCTGGTGCATACCACTCATCAAGTTTATTACGTACTTGATCTACGCCAATTCCCTTCAATGCAGAGAAAGCTTCAACCTGAACGTTACCGCCAAATTCTTTCGACATTTCACGGATTTTTAATACTTGTGCTTTACGCGCACCGCTTTTTAATTTGTCAGCTTTAGTTAATAGTACTAATACTGGCAAACTACTTTCAATTGCCCAATTAATCATTTGCTGATCAAGGTCTTTCATTGGGTGACGAATATCCATCAATACCACTAAACCTTGTAAACATTCACGGCGTTGCAGGTATTCACCTAAAGCTTTTTGCCATTTTAGTTTGAGTTCAAGCGGTACTTGAGCAAAACCATAGCCTGGTAAGTCAATTAAGTTACAGCCATTAATGATTTCAAACATGTTGATTAATTGCGTACGGCCTGGGGTTTTAGAAGTACGAGCCAAACCTTTTTGATCGGTTAGGCGATTTAGTGCACTTGATTTACCCGCATTGGAGCGACCAGCAAATGCGATCTCAACGCCGGCATCTTGTGGCAAGTGACGAATGTCCGGTGCACTTGTGATAAAACTGGTATTTCTATAGTTGAGAGGTTGATTCACTGTTAACTCCGTCAAGCGCTGATGTTGTAAAAAAAGCGCTTTTTTGTGAAATTGTCTAAGATATATTAAACCGTGTTTGGTTTATGGTCGTATTGTATACCATGTCACTGAGCATTACTTGTGGTACGGAAGCTCTATAATTATAAATGGAATGTCATGAAAAAATTAG
This sequence comes from Photobacterium iliopiscarium, assembly GCF_003026395.1. Lineage (GTDB taxonomy): Bacteria > Pseudomonadota > Gammaproteobacteria > Enterobacterales > Vibrionaceae > Photobacterium > Photobacterium iliopiscarium. The sequence goes on from NZ_PYOO01000012.1 coordinate 51,112, forward strand.
TTTTAATATTTACTCTGATGGCAAGTTATTCGGCTTGGGCACAAGGAGACATTGATGCGGGTAAATTAAAAGCCGCCACTTGTGTCGCATGCCATGGTAATGATGGTAATGTAATAATAGGACAATACCCTAAGTTAGCAGGCCAACATGCTGATTATTTAGTAAAACAACTTGCTGATTATAAATTAGCCGTGACCAGTAGCGGTGCTCAAGGTCGTAGTAATGCAATTATGGCGGGTATGGCTGCGGCATTATCAGCTACCGATATGGCCGATCTCGGTGCGTATTTTTCTTCTCTGCCTATTTCTGGTAATACCACGCCTGAGAATGTGATTGCGATTGCGGAACCATTATACCGTTTTGGCGATTCCGACCGGGGTATTGCCGCGTGTATCAGTTGTCATGGCCCACGCGGTAATGGCACCAGCTTATCGGGGTTCCCCAAAATCTCGGGTCAAAATGCACAATATATTCAATTACAATTACAAGCATTTCGCTCCAGCGCACGTAATAACGACCTCAATGCAATGATGCGTTCGGCGGCGGTTAAGCTTAATGATAATGAAATTGAAGCACTCTCTGCTTATGTTGGTGGGTTGCATTAATGACGGTATTAGCCGTTTTATGTGAAAAGTTGCCTGACGTTACTTTTTTTTAATGTTTTAGTAACGGTGAATTCGCCTGTAGCGCTGTAAGAGATTGACCATTGCTGATGGTAATTATAATGATTTGATCTGTAGTCGATTATTTTTTTGTTTTATAGAACAGACACTTGTTTATTGCTGATAAATACGTGTTGAAAAGTGTGATCTTGATACATTGTTTTAATAATGACTTCAGGTAAATTACTCCCTGTCGACAAGGAATGCGACACAGGAAGGAAGCGCTAGGATAGCTTAAGCATTGGATGCTTAAAGGAAGCACAGGACGTCTGGTCAGGAGACTAGAATAGACGCGGGATGCGTAGGGATTGTCAAGGTAGACACTCAAGGAATAGAGGGTAGCTATAGTAATATAGCTCAGGTACATCAGGACGATGTATCGCATAAGGATGGTGGTATAGTTATTGGAGCGTAACATTGCGATAGGGATCGCCAACTTAGGATAAGTTGTTACACCATGGATGGGTAAAAATGGATGCGAAAATTCACTAGGATAGTGACGAACAATATTGGCATGGACCGCAATTATAATAAATGGATATTTGTTAAACCGGGACGTTGCTTGCTGGTTACGGAAAGACTAGACAGAATTATAAGCTCATAGCTTACCCCATAGAGCGATAGGTGCAGACCTATTGCTTTTTTTTCGTCTAAATTTTGGTGTGAGTGAAGGTTATTCTCATGATTTACATGTGATATTTTACTTCTTATCCCGATATAATAGCTGAATAAATTGAACAATTTGTCAGCAGAACTACATCTTAACTGCAATTGGGTATAGAATAGCCCGCTCGATTTTACACCGCTGCTGCTGTTCGTAAACATTCAGTCGTTGTGGAGAAGACAATGGATAGATGTCCACTTTGTGGTAGTAAAGATAATTTATGGCTAGTAGCAGATACTAAACGTGATTATTTTCGCTGTTTACAATGTGCATTAATTTATGCCGATCCGACAACCCATTTAATATCGTCCCAAGAAAAATCTGTTTATGATCAACATCGGAATAACCCTGATGATGATAATTATCGACAATTTTTAGGGCGGTTAGCAACACCACTTGTGACACGATTACCACCGCCCCCGTTATTAGGGTTGGATTTTGGTAGCGGCCCCGGGCCGACCTTGTCAGTGATGTTGACTGAAATGGGGTATACTATGACAATCTACGATCCTTATTTTGCAGCACAATCTGTAGTATTAAAGGGTCAGTATGATTTTGTTACTTGCACAGAAGCAATCGAGCATTTTTATCAGCCTGCGAAGGAATGGGGGCTGTTGCTACGTTTAGTCAAACCCGGCGGTTGGCTTGGGATTATGACTAAACTAGTAACCGACACTGATGCCTTTGCGCATTGGTACTACAAGAACGACCCAACCCATGTTAGCTTTTTTTGTCATGATACGTTTTGCTTTTTAGCACAACGAGATGGCCTTGAAGTTGAGTTTGTTGGAAATGATGTGATTTTGCTGAGGAAACCCCAGTAATGACCCGTAAAAAAAGAGCGCGCACCGTAGGTTCTGAAGGCCCTGCTGTATACCGTGAAAAATCAAATACTAAAGTTGATGTTGAGACACGTGAACGCCAAAAGGCGAAAAAACGTAAAGGCTTAAAATCAGGTAGTCGTCATTCAGCTGTTGAAGATAATAAGCAGCGTAATGGTGGCCAGAAAAAAGATCCACGTTTAGGCAGTAAAAAATTAGTTCCACTTATTGTTGAGCCTAAAAAACCACAAAATAAACAACAGCGTCGTTTATCAGCAGAGCAAGAGCTTGCAATGCTTGAAAATGATGCTCAATTGATGGTGTTATTAGATCGTATTGATGCTGGTGAAAAACTAGGGGCTGGTTTGCAAAAGCAAGTTGACCTTAAGTTAGATCGCATTGAACGTTTAATGAAGCAACTTGGTTTATTAGATGTTGTTGAAGACGTTGCTGCGCCAGTGAAAGAAAGCGCTAAAGCTAAGTCAAAGCCTCGTTCAGATGATGATTTATTAGCGCAATTTGAAAATATGGATTTTGATAATTTCGATAAGGAGTAACCGTTGCAGGGAATAACACTTCTGTTTGTTATTGGTGGCGTCATTGTGGTTGGATTAGCAATATACGCTGGATTGTTATTAGTTAAGCTTTCTAAACAGCAACAACGGCATAAATTGTTTTTAGCCCGCGCTGCTGAGCAACAAGCTGAAGCAATTAAAGCTAGAAACGACAATATATTAGAAAGCGTCTTTATTATCGCAATGGCATGTAAACAAGAACAGTGTGATATGTCTGAAGCCGCGATTCGGTTATATAAATTAATGGAAGTGTTGCAAGCAGATAAACATGTTGATTTTGCAGCAACGTATCCGGCATTAACTGATTTGTATCAAGTCGTTAAAGATATGCCGCGTGGCGATGCGCGTCAGCAAATAGAAAAACAAAGCCGAATGCGATTTGATCTTGAACGCATGAAAGCTGAGTCTCGTCTACAAGCTGATATTAAACTTGAATTAGATGCCATCCTGTCAACCAAGGTTTAACTCATTATCGTTATTATTAACACCGCCATTTATTGGCGGTGTTTGTTTTTGTTCAGAGTGTAAATTGAACAACAGGGATAGGTTTTACTTTTCGTCAAATGGTGACACACTCTATTTATTCTATCTTCACCAAATTGGAACAATGTCATGTCAAATGAGCAGATTATTTGGGATCAGGCCCTGATTGAAAAATATAATTATTCAGGCCCGCGTTATACTTCTTACCCGACCGCACTAGAGTTTAATCAAGCATTTACTTCTGCTGAATTTGAGATGGCATGTCAGCAATATCCTGATCGTAAACTATCACTTTATATCCATATCCCATTTTGTCACAAGCTTTGTTACTACTGTGGCTGTAATAAAATTATTACGCGCCATCAAGATAAAGCAGATCAATATTTAGATGTGCTTGAGCAAGAAATTAAGCAACGTGCGACCTTACTTGGTGATCGTCAAGTGAGTCAATTGCACTGGGGCGGCGGTACGCCTACATTCTTAACGGCGGCACAAATTAGTCGTTTAATGACAGCACTACGCAGTGCATTTAATTTTGATGCTGATGCTGAAATCAGTATTGAAGTTGATCCCCGTGAAATTGAATTGAGTATTCTTGACCACCTTCGCAATGAAGGCTTCAACCGCTTAAGTATCGGGGTGCAAGATTTTAATAAAGACGTGCAGAAGTTAGTTAACCGCGAGCAAGATGAAGGTTTTATTTTTGCGATGGTGGAACGCGCGCGTGAGTTAGGTTATCGCTCAACCAACCTTGATTTAATTTATGGTTTACCATTACAGACCAAAGCATTGTTTGCTGAGACATTACAGCAAGTGTTAATCATGAAACCGGGTCGATTATCAGTGTTTAACTATGCTCATATGCCGACCTTGTTTGCCGCTCAACGTAAAATTCATGAAGATCAATTACCGTCAGCAACAGAAAAGTTAGCCATTTTACAAGATACGATTGCGACGTTAACGGGGGCAGGGTATCAGTTTATTGGTATGGATCACTTTGCGTTACCGGATGATGAATTAGCGGTTGCGCAGCGTGATGGTATTTTGCACCGTAATTTCCAAGGTTATACCACCCAAGGTGATTGTGATTTATTAGGTATGGGTGTTTCTGCTATTTCAATGATTGGTGATTGTTATGCGCAAAACCAAAAAGAATTGAAATTGTATTATAGCCAAATGGCAGAACAACAAACGGCATTGTGGAAAGGGGTAACCTTAGACGCTGATGACTTGTTACGTCGTGAAGTGATTAAAGCATTAATTTGTAATTTCCAATTAGATAAACGTGCGATTGAAACTGAATTTAATATTGATTTTGATAGCTATTTTAGCGAAGACTTACAATTGCTACAGACATTCATTGGTGATGAATTAGTGACTGTGGGTGACAATATCATTTATGTTGAGCTAAAAGGGCGGTTGTTGATTCGTAATATTTGTATGTGTTTTGATAAATATTTACGTAATCGTGCTCGCCAGCAGCAGTTCTCACGGGTTATCTAATCCTTAGTTAATTCTTAGTAATATTGTTATAAAAAACGCCTCGGTTTCACGTGAAACCGAGGCGTTTTGTTATGTGCATTATTGGTCGTTAGCGCGACGTTATTATGACTTGTTGTGATTAACCACGTTTGCTGGCGATATCTCGTAGCGCCTGCTTTTCTGCCGCAGATAAGAATGCTAGATCTAGTCCATTGATTTGTGCTTGGCGAATTTGGGCGGTGCTTAAACCGACTTTAGGTGCAGCAACTTCATATTCGTAAGGCAGCTCAATCCCTTCAACCGCAGGATCATCAGTATTCAAGCAAGCTAAAATACCGTGCTCAAGGAAAGCTTTAACAGGGTGTTGAGTAATGTCTGCTACAGTACTGGTTTGAATATTAGAAGTAATGCAAGATTCAATACCAATACGATGCTCAACAAGGTAATCCATTAATTTAGGATCGTTAACCGCTTTAACACCATGACCAATACGGACGGCACCAAGCTCATTAATCGCTTGCCACATACTTTCAGGTCCTGCTGCTTCACCTGCATGAACGGTTACCTGTAACCCTGCATCACGAACTTGTTTAAAGTGTGAGATAAATTGGGTACCCGGTTGACCAAGTTCATCACCGGCAAGATCAATCGCCACTAATTGGTCTTTATGGCTAAGTAGCGCATCAAGTTCTTGCTGGCAAGCTTGAGTACCAAATGTACGGCTCATGATACCAATGAGGTTTGCTTTAATACCAAAATCACGGCAACCTGCGGCAACACCATCAGCTATGGCTTCTACCACACCTGCAATTGGCAGGTTGTGTTTCATTGCCATGTAGTAAGGTGAAAAACGCAATTCAGCGTAATCAATCTGAGCATTAAGTGCATCTTCAACATTCTCGTAAGCAACACGACGACAAGCCTCTAAATCACCTAATACCGCTACACCCCAATCTAATTTACTGAGGAAAGCGACTAAACTTGGTTCTGCTTCAACAATTTGCACGTGTGGGCGCAAGGCTTCAATTTCTGTTGCGGGCAGGATAATATTAAATTGCTGACCAAGCTCTAAAATAGTTTGAGGGCGAATATTGCCGTCAAGATGGCGGTGAATATCCGTAAGTGGAAGATCTTTGTTTATCATGATTATTATACTTTCCAAAGATAATGGTGGTGTAAGTATACGCAATCGCTAAATGACATTCACCACTGTTGCAGATAAATGTGCGTTGGTGCAAATTGTCGTCACCATTGGATTGTGCAGTGCTCATGGATTTTAATCATAAATATGCAATTCTTTGAGCTTACGAGTGAGGGTGTTTCTTCCCCAGCCGAGTAATTTTGCCGCTTCTTGTTTATGGCCATGTGTATGCTGCAAGGCCGTTTCAAGCAGAATCTTTTCAAACTGGGGCAGTGCTTCTGCTAATAAGTCAGTTTCGCCTTGCTGTAGAGCCTGTTGCGCCCACCGTTCTAAGCCTTGATGCCAGTGTTGAGGTTGAGTGTTAGCTTGCGTTGTCACTGTTGTTTCGATGATTTCTGGCGGTAAATCTGATGGTAGTATTTCATTACCACTTGCCATTACTGTTAGCCAGCGGCAGATGTTTTCTAATTGACGTACATTACCCGGCCACGGTAATTGGGTCAGTTTTTCTGCGGTCTGTGGATGGAGTGATTTAACTTCAACACTCAGTTCATCAGCGGCACGTTGTAAAAAGTGGTGCGCGAGTTGAGGAATATCTTGGCGGCGATCTTTGAGTGACGGTAGGTGTACTCGAATAACATTGAGGCGATGAAAGAGGTCTTCACGAAAATCCCCCGCCGCTACTAGTTGTTCTAGATGTTGGTGAGTGGCCGCAATAATACGTACATTGACCTTTATTGGCGCAAGCCCTCCAACACGATAAAATTGACCATCGGCTAATACACGTAGCAATCGTGTTTGAATATCTAATGGCATATCACCGATTTCATCGAGAAATAAGGTGCCGTCATTAGCTTGTTCAAATCGACCTTGGCGAACACTATTGGCGCCAGTAAATGCCCCTTTTTCGTGACCAAATAGTTCTGATTCGATTAAATCTTTAGGAATTGCGGCCATATTAAGCGCAATAAACGCGTTATTACTGCGTGGACTGTGACGATGCAATGCGTGTGCGACTAACTCTTTACCCGTCCCCGATTCGCCATTAATCAGCACTGAAATTGACGAACGTGATAAGCGTCCTATGGCGCGAAACACTTCTTGCATTGCAGGCGCTTCGCCAATGATTTCTGGAACATGCTTAGCTTCGATAACGGGCTGTTGTTGACGTTTTTGTTCTTGGCTATGGCTAAGGGCGCGTTCAACTAAGGTGACCGCTTCATCGATATCAAAGGGCTTGGGAAGATACTCAAACGCCCCGCGTTGATACGCATTAACTGCTGAATCAAGATCAGAGTGAGCTGTCATTATGATAACGGGTAACGTTGCATAATCTTGTTGTAGTGTCTTGAGCAACGTAAAACCATCAGTACCGGGCATTTTGATATCAGATACGAGCACGTCAGGAACACTACGCTCTAATGCGGCTAATACGCTATCAGCGTCAACAAAAGTCTCGCATTTCATGCCTGCATTGATGAGGGTGCGTTCTAATACCCAACGAATAGAGTTGTCATCATCAACAACCCAGATTAATCCTTTGCTCATAATACAATTCCTATGGTTGTCTGTGTTATGACTTAATCGGTAAATGAATGGTGAAATTGGTGTGTCCTGGCCAGCTAAAGACTTCAATTTTCCCTTGATGTTGATCGATGAGGTTGCGGGCTATCGAGAGTCCTAACCCCGTACCACCTTCGCGGCCTGTCACCATTGGGTAAAATAACGTGTCTTGAATATCAGGCGGAATACCTGGGCCATCATCAATAACTTCAATTGTTGCCGTGACGCGATGGTGAACACCTTGAATTAAGCTTTGATGAGCGGTACGGGTTTTTAATGTGATGGTACCGCCACCTTGACCTTTTAATGCTAATGCTGCGTTACTGACAATGTTTAATAATGCTTGCTCAAGCTGTTCAGCATCCATATTGATGTCAGGTAAACTTGGGTCGTAATCGCGTTCAATGTTAATCGTATCATCTGTTTCAATGTTGACTAACTGACGCACTTTTTCTAACACCAAATGAATATTATCTGTTTTACGAACCCCTGGTCGTTGTGGGCCTAATAATCGATCGACTAAATTACGCAGCCGATCAGCTTGTGCAATGATCATTTGGGTATATTCATGATAGCGGCTGTCGGGTAACGTTTTTTCAAGTAATTGTGCGGCACCACGTAAACCACCGAGAGGGTTTTTAATTTCATGGGCAAGGCCTCGAACGAGTTCTTTGGCTGCTTGTTGTTGTGCGTGTTGGTTAAGTTCTTGACTGATCCGACGTTGTTGATCAATCGGTTTTAATTCTAATAATATTAATAATTGCTTCTGCCATGAAATGGGACTGGCATTTACACCGAGTAAGTGTTGCTGGCCATCAATAACAAATGTCACATCACTGTCCGCTAATCCTTGGCCGCTGTGGAGTGTTGCTTTAACTTGATTAAGATCGAGAGAGCTGTATTGGAGTAATTTTGGTAATGGTGAATCAAGTAAGCGTCGTTTGCTGTATGACAGTAATTGTTCAGCGGCTGGATTGACGTAACGAATCACTAACGCTTCATCGAGTAATACAATGGCAGTGACTAAATTGTCGAGAATTATGGGCGTAAAACGGGTATTCACAATCATTATCCTTATCGATAGCTAAGCAAAAGATAGTTCGTATAAGTGAACGCCAGTCGCTGTTAGCCAATGCACCAAATTGGTGCATTGCAGTGTACTCGGTTTAATAGTGAACAGGCAGGATTTATTGTAAATAGGCGTTAACGGGGTTGAATTGGACTATTTTTAGGACGAGCCTGTGAGACGCGATGTAAATAAACCGTGATACTCTCTGATGAAGCAAGGATCTTGCCATTGTTAAGTAATTGGATTTGAATTTGGTGGCTACCACGATCGATATTCGTCAGTTGCCATGTTAGCTCTGTTTGAGGCGTACCGTTAACTTTGCCATCGATAACTAATTGCGCTTGAAGCTTTTTATTGAGTTTACGGTTGCTGACGGCTCGTACTTTGATATCACCGTCATTGCTGCGAATAGTTTGTTGATGTACTGGCGCTAATAAACTAATCGTTGCTGCGGGGAGTGATGGTTCAGCTTCAGTGGTGATTGATATGAGTTCTACATTGTCAGCTTGAGTGATGTTTACTTCAGTTGCTTGAATGTTGTGCTGCACTTCAGTAACGGATAGTTCAACGGTGCTGGCTTGTAGGGTATCAGGAGTGTCGCTAAAATGGACCACGCCATTATCATCAGTCCAAGAGTAGATCGTTGTTGTTGCTACTGCGGCGCTCGCTGCTGTTGTCAATAACAGCATTGATACCAGATTAATGAGTTTCATCCGTTAACTCTCCAGCAAGACCTTGATGGTCAATAAATCCTTTATTGTTACTGCTTTTGTTGTGGTAGCAAGATCAAAAAGACCTGCGTGTGAGGCAGGCCTAAATCTTGACTGTTAAGTCGTAATTATATTACTTAAACAGAGTAGTAAAGTTCAAATTCTAATGGATGTACTGCCATATTGATTTTCTCTACATCTTGCTCTTTTAGCGTGATGTAAGAATCAATAAAGTCATTAGAGAATACGCCACCAGAAGTTAAGAATTCACGATCATCGTCAAGCGCTTGTAGTGCAATTTGTAGTGACTCTGCAACTTTTGGAATTTCTGCAGCTTCTTCTGCTGGTAAGTCGTAAAGGTCTTTATCCATTGCTTCGCCTGGGTGGATCTTGTTAGCGATACCATCAAGGCCAGCCATTAGCATTGCTGCAAAGGCTAGGTATGGGTTCGCTGCTGGATCACCAAAGCGTACTTCGATACGACGTGCTTTTGGACTTGGTACGACTGGAATACGGATTGATGCAGAACGGTTACGTGCAGAGTAAGCCAACATAACAGGTGCTTCGTAGCCAGGGACTAGACGCTTGTATGAGTTCGTAGCAGGGTTGGCAAAGGCGTTGATTGCACGTGCGTGCTTAATGATACCGCCGATGTAGAACAATGCCATTTCAGATAGGCCGCCGTACTTATCACCTGCAAATAGGTTAACACCATCTTTAGCCAGTGACATGTGAACGTGCATACCTGAGCCATTATCACCAACCAGTGGTTTAGGCATAAAGGTTGCTGTTTTACCAAACGCGTGTGCCACGTTATGAACAACATACTTATAAATCTGAATTTCATCAGCTTTATTGGTTAATGTATTGAAACGAGTTGCGATCTCGTTTTGACCTGCGGTCGCGACTTCATGGTGGTGAGCTTCAACAACCAGTCCCATTTCTTCCATGATCAAACACATTGCAGAGCGAATGTCTTGTGATGAATCAACAGGAGCGACTGGGAAATAACCGCCTTTAACGCCTGGACGGTGACCTTTGTTACCGCCTTCAATTTTAGTGCCGCTGTTCCATGCTGCTTCAATGTCGTCAATCTTAAAGAATGAACCTGACATATCAGTATTAAATCGCACGTCATCAAAGAGGAAGAATTCTGGTTCAGGTCCGACTAAAACATTGTCAGCAAAACCTGCTGAACGCATGAATTCTTCTGCACGTTTAGCGATTGAGCGAGGGTCACGATCGTAGCCTTGCATTGTTGCTGGCTCAAGAATATCACAACGAATATTTAGGGTTGCGTCTTCAGTAAATGGGTCAAGTACCGCACTTGCTGCATCAGGCATCATTACCATGTCTGATTCATTAATGCCTTTCCAGCCAGCTACAGAAGAGCCATCAAACATTTTACCTTCTTCAAAAAAATCAGCATCGATTTGATGAGATGGAATAGAAATGTGCTGTTCTTTACCTTTGGTATCGGTAAAACGTAGGTCAATAAACTTAACTTCATTTTCCTGGATCAGTGCTAATACGTTTTCAACTGACATCTTGAGTAACCTCCGGTGTTATTTAGGGCGATGGCCGCAAACTTTGTGCTCATACTGTGATGAGCAAATCTAAAAGTATTAAAGCGAAAACCATGCCAACTTTTAAAAGCCCCTGAAATGCGTGTTTATAGCATTTAAAGCACTTTTTCCTATCCTTATTTGCACTATTATGGTGAGGTGCCGCACTAATTTGGTGCAGCATTGGAATGTATTGAAAGAGGTGCAAGATCTCTTTATTCATTCATCCATTCAATAGTCGTACTACTATGGTGATGAGGCTAAATATTGTCAATCTGTGAGGTAGATAATTTTGGGTTTTATTGTTAATTTAGCGCTATCTAAACGTTGTAAAAAAGAACATTGATTATGCTTTTGGGTGAATTATTACTTATTTATCGTACGAATAAAGCGTATGAAAAAAATAAAAATAGCCAAAAAAGTGAGTAAAAATGCGGCTCTAGAGAGAAATCGTAAAAAAGCCGGTGATATAAATCACATATTTCGTGGGTTTTAGCGTAAAATCTGTTAAATTATGAGCCGTTTTTTTAATCAAGTAGCCTCTATTAAGACGCTGCATGTTCTGAGTGAATCTGAAACTAATGTCTAATCAATCGATCGATAACTTAAGAAATATCGCAATTATTGCTCACGTTGACCACGGTAAAACTACCCTGGTTGATAAACTTCTACAGCAATCTGGCACGTTAGAGGGTCGCGGCGAAGCCGAAGAACGTGTTATGGATTCTAATGATATCGAAAAAGAGCGTGGCATTACCATTCTTGCTAAGAACACAGCAATTAACTGGAATGACTACCGCATCAATATCGTAGACACCCCTGGACACGCAGACTTCGGTGGTGAAGTTGAGCGTATCATGTCTATGGTTGACTCTGTATTGCTTATCGTTGACGCAGTTGACGGCCCAATGCCTCAAACTCGTTTCGTAACGCAAAAAGCGTTTGCATACGGTCTTAAGCCAATCGTTGTAATCAACAAGATTGACCGTCCAGGTGCACGTCCTGAGTGGGTTATGGATCAAATCTTTGACCTATTTGACAACCTTGGCGCAACTGACGAACAACTAGATTTCACAACTGTTTACGCATCAGCGCTAAACGGTTGGGCAACAATGGAAGAAGGCGAAGTTGGCGAGAACATGGAACCATTGTTCCAAGCTGTTGTTGATAACGTTGCTGCACCATTTGTTGACGTTGATGGCCCACTACAGATGCAAATCTCTCAGTTAGATTACAGCTCTTACGTTGGTGTTATCGGTGTTGCTCGTATCGCTCGTGGTACTGTTGCTCCAAACCAACAAGTTACTATCATCGGTGCTGACGGTACTAAGCGTAACGGTAAAGTAGGTACAGTTCTTGGTTACCTAGGTCTTGAGCGTTACGAAGTTACTGAAGCGAAAGCGGGTGACATCATTGCAATCACAGGTCTTGGCGAGCTTAAGATTTCTGACACTATCTGTGACGTAAACACTGTTGAAGCATTACCAGCATTGTCTGTTGATGAACCAACTGTAACCATGACTTTCCAAGTAAACACTTCACCGTTTGCTGGTAAAGAAGGTAAGTATGTTACTTCACGTAACATCCTTGAGCGTCTACAAAAAGAATTAGTACACAACGTAGCATTGCGCGTTGAAGAAACTGAAAGTCCAGACCGTTTCCGTGTTTCAGGCCGTGGTGAACTTCACCTATCTATCCTGATTGAAAACATGCGTCGTGAAGGTTATGAGCTAGCAGTATCTCGCCCAGAAGTTATCATCAAAGAAGAAGATGGTAAGCTAATGGAACCGTTTGAAATTGTAACTATCGATGTAATTGAAGAGCATCAAGGTAGTGTAATGGAGAAAATCGGTATCCGTAAGGGTGAGCTAAAAGACATGGCACCAGATGGTAAAGGCCGTGTTCGTATGGACTTTATGATGCCTTCTCGTGGTCTTATCGGTTTCCAAACAGAATTCCTAACAATGACGTCTGGTTCTGGTCTTATCTACCACACATTTGATCACTACGGTCCTCACAAGGGCGGTACTATCGGTCAACGTGCAAACGGCGTATTGATCTCTAACGGTACTGGTAAAGCGGTAACATATTCGCTATTCAACCTACAAGAGCGTGGCCGTCTGTTTGCTGAACACGGTGATGAAGTATATGAAGGTCAGATCATTGGTATGCACAACCGTGCAAACGATCTAACTATCAACTGTCTACGTGGTAAGCAGCTAACAAACGTTCGTGCATCTGGTACTGATGAAGCACAAACGCTTTCTCCTGCTGTTAAGTATACGCTTGAGCAAGCACTAGAATTCATCGATGATGATGAGCTAGTAGAAGTAACACCAGAAAGCATTCGTATCCGTAAGAAACTTCTTACTGAAAACGATCGTAAACGTTCAGGTCGTGGCGGTAAGTAATTACCCCTAGCTGACGCTTACTAATACAATCCCTCGCTTGGCAACAAGCGGGGGATTGTTGTATCTGGCGTGTGCCAATATTCCTGAGACAAAAAAAAGAGCTAACATTGTTAGCTCTTTTTTTATGGTTACATCATCGTAATAAGTACGGGTTACTTTTTCAAATGACCAATAAAGCGATTTGATTCAGCAATCGCATGGTTCATATCACGAATAGCACCAGAGATTTCAGTTTGTAATGAATTAAATTGCCCCTGAAGTGAGCCAATAGCCGCAGCATTAAGGTTATGCTTCAGATAAAGGGTGTTATCACGCAATGTATCTAAAACGGGCTCCATTTTCTTTTCAGCGCGTTTCATTGCGGCTAACATTTTATTGTAAGATACTTTTGTTGTTTGTAATTTACGTTGGCTATCGCGTTTAAGGTTGGCGCTTTTATACAATGATAGTTCTTGCTGCCATTCCTCAAACATCGCATTGGCAACATCTTCAATCGCTGCAATACGATCATTAACATTTTTCACAGCGGCTTCACTGCTTTGATATTGACTATCAATATCCTGATAAGCTGATTCTAGATCGCCACCATCAAATTGGTTTAGTGCTTTTAGACCATCAAGGGCACTGGTAAATTGTTTTTGGGCGTTTTGTTGGGCTTGATTGGCATCTTCAACGCGATCAACCATGATATCGCGTTTATAGACACCCACTTTTTCCATGGCTGAGTAATAAGCTGTTTGACAACCAGAAAGTAGGCTGACACTTAGAAAAAGTGCAATAAAATAAGGCATGTTTTGCTCCTTGTTGAGACATGCGAAAGGAAAAAATCATATTACCACAGAGTGCTAACGCAACGATTTCAATAGATAAACGACAGTTACAGCATGCAACAATAACATGGCTGTATTCCATAACGTAGAGGTGGAATTTTCTATTATGGCTGACAATAAACAACCTGTGAAATTTGTATTGTGGCAACGATTGCTGCGAACCATGGAATATTTTGGTTATTTAATTCAGCGCATCAATCATGACCGTTTAACTGTCATTGCCGGATCAATGGCTTATGTGAGTTTATTATCATTAGTACCGTTGTTGACGGTAATCATTTCTGCATTGTCGGTAGTGCCCGCCTTTGCAGGGGTTGGATCGCAAGTACAACAATTTGTTATTACGCATTTTGTACCTGCGGCTGGTGCAGTCGTGACCACATATCTAAATGAATTTATTGTTAATGCTGGCAAAATGACAATGGTCGGTATTGGGGCATTATTTGTGGTCGCGATGATGCTTATATCTTCAATTGATAAATCATTAAATTATATTTGGCGAGTAAAGCAAAAACGGCGTTGGATCATATCCCTTGCGGTGTATTGGATGATCCTTACTTTAGGCCCTATCCTTTTGGGTTCAAGTATTGCATTGAGTACCTATGTTGGATCATTAGTCTTTGTTGAGCATCAAGTGTTACATGGTGTGGTACAGCAATCATTACAGTGGCTTCCTTCTATGATGTCTGGTTTGGCTTTTTTATTGCTGTATGCGCTAGTGCCTAATTGTAAGGTGTTATTTAAACATGCGCTGTTAGGGGCGTTATGTAGCAGTATTTTGTTTGAGTTAAGTAAAAAAGGGTTTGTGATTTATTTAGCACATTTTCATTCTTATCAAATGATTTATGGGGCACTGTCCGTGATCCCTATTTTGTTTGTGTGGGTGTATTTATGTTGGTGTATCGTATTACTGGGTGCGGAGATCACCGCTAGCCTCGGCGAGCGTGGTTTTTGGGATATCACTCAATCTCAAGCATCGATAACGACCATGGTGACAAACAGTGACCATGATAATAAAGAATAAGAAGGGACAATAATGATAGCGTTAATTCAGCGAGTAAGTGAAGCCACGGTTACTGTCGATGGTAAAGTAACTGGGGCGATTGGTAATGGCTTGTTGGTGTTATTAGGGGTCGAAAAAGGTGATGATGAAGCCAAAGCCCAAAAGCTACGTGATAAGGTGTTGGGGTACCGTATCTTCAGTGATGCTGACGATAAAATGAATCTTAATGTTCAACAGGCACAGGGCAGTGTATTGGTGGTATCGCAATTTACGTTAGCGGCGGACACTAAAAAAGGCATGCGTCCGGGATTTTCAACTGGGGCGGCGCCGATTGAAGCTGAACGCTTGTACCAATATTTTGTCGAACAATGTAAGGCACAACCGATTGTAACTGAAACTGGCGTGTTTGGCGCAGATATGAAGGTGGCATTAGTGAATGATGGACCGGTAACGTTTTGGTTGCAGGTTTAAACCTAGGGTTGTGAATTTACGCTTTTAATGGCTGTAAACGATTGAGAAGAGAGGGAATGCATGTTTCGATTAGTCACTCCGCAAACCGAACAACAGTTTGCACGTTATTATCATTTTCGTTGGCAAATGCTACGTCAACCATGGCAAATGCCGTTGGGCTCTGAGCGTGATGCTTATGATGATGTCAGTGCGCATAGAATGCTTGTTGATAACGATGACAATGTGGTGGCTATTGGACGTTTATATGTTACTCCTGACAATGAAGGTCAAGTGCGTTATATGGCTGTTGATGCCACCGTGCAACATCATGGTTTAGGTGGCATGATTTTAATGGCACTTGAATCATTGGCACGCTATGACGGAGCGAAACGTCTAGTGTGTAATGCTCGTGAAGCTGCGATTCCTTTTTATATAAAAAATGGTTTTGAGAGCCGAGGTGAATTAAGTGATGAGCATGGCCCAATGCGACATCAACAGATGGTTAAACTATTACCGCCACTTACCGATGTCGCTCGTCAGCCACAATGGTGTCAGGAGCTACAGGCGTTATGGCAAAGCCAAATTCCAATTAGTGATAAAATGGGCATCAAAATTAATCAATATACAGGCTATCGATTTGAGGTGAGTGCGTTGTTTAATGCTAACCTTAATCCAAATGAATTTATGTTTGCGGGCAGTATTTTTACGATGGCAACCTTAGCCGGATGGGGTTTTATTTGGTTGCTACTTAAAGAGCGAGGCTTACAAGGTAATATTATTCTGGTTGATAGCCATATTCGATATTCCGCGCCGGTAACGGAGCGTCCGATTGCTGTCACTACGCTGGAGCATTTACACGGTGATTTTGATCGAATTACTCAACAGCGCAAAGGACGGATCACGGTTGATGTCAATGTTCAATGCGGTAAAACTGTCTTATCAACCTTTACGGGAACATATTTAGTGTTACCCGTACAAGACGAGTTAACTGTGGTGGTGGATACCCCCTGAGACCAGTTGCGGATTAAACTTTTACAGTCCGTTGTGAGCGTAAGTTTGCATTGTTGTTGGTTGGAATTAGCGAGGTTCCATTGACCGTCTATGTTTAGACCAAAATCATCGCCTGTGATGGACGATAGTGGTAATTGAATAATGCCATCTTGTGCTGTTAGTGTCAGCGGGGTGGTTGATAGTGGTAACGATGCTGCTGTCTCTAATGTGGCAGGCAGGTTAATTGCTGAAAAATGCGGTTGTTGCCATTGGTTCAATAATTGCTGGGGAGTGATGTTTGTTAAAGCTAATTGGCGGAATGCAATATTAGCACTGCCTGTTAAGTGAGTATTAAAATCTGCCCAATTGTTGGCATGACCGTTGAGTTTTATTTGAGTGTCCATTGCTCCCGTAAGTGGAAGTGGCAATGCTAACCAGCGGTATAGTATTTGTGCTGGCATGGTGTCGCCCATGATGGTTAATTGCCATGGACGAAGTGGATTCTCAAGTGACATTCTTGCCCGTGCTTTTAACATGCCATGTTTAAACGGTAATACCAATTTATCTAACTGCCATTGACCTGCATTACTGTGCATGGTCGCGATGGCTTGGTTCATTACAATTTGATTGATACTGCCAAAGCCTAAGTTAGCTTCAACCTGACCTTGCCATAATCCCCATTGATTATTTTGTTTAAGTACCGTGTCTTGTGCATCTACATCAATCCCCGCTAATTGAAACGGAATAGTTGTTGCTGATGAGGTGATCTGACTATTATTAATATTGATTTTTTTTGCTATCACACCGGTGTATGGCTGCTGCCATTGTTGCCACTTCTGGTGCCAATTTTTACCTACAAACCATTTAATACCACTGGCTTTTAGGTCATTAATAAATAGCTGGTGTGGATCCATCCAGCCATCAACCCGCACAAAACCTTGCATAATATGGGCTGACATTCCGTGACTGATAATTTGTTGGGGCATAAATTGTAATTCAGCTAAAGGTTGCTCAAAATTAAGTTGTTGCCATTGAGCATGGCTAGCACTGAATGATAAGCGACTGTCTTTTTGCTGCCAGTAGGTGAGTGGCCACTGCCAATTCTCTAATGATAAATTAATATCATCAGCTCCCCATTGTGGTAATTCAATACTGCTATTAACCACATCGATACGATTAAATGTAATGGTTTTTAAGGCTATTATTGGTTGGGTGAATTGCTGTTGCCAAGCGTCGAATAGCTGTTGGTCTTGCAAGTGAAAACGACTGATGGTGAGTTGGTCGACAGTCAAACGGTGATTATGATTATCAAGCTGAGCTTGGGCGGTGACTGTCGCTTGATGCCACAGGCCTGAAATACCATTAAATTGCCATTGGTGATCGTGTTTATCCGCATTAATGAGTAATTGTTGTAAGGTAATTTGATGCCACTTAATACTGGTCGCACGCATTTTAAAATTGCCATTAAAACTTTGCCACCACGGTGTGTTCAATACTGGTGTTTGCCAATTATCCATTTCAATTAAACCCTGTTTAATCGTTAATTGAGGAGTGTCTATATTGGTATTATTAAGTATTAATCGTTTGATGGTTATTGGTTCTGCTTGATTAAGCTGTGGCATATTAGCGGTGGTGAGATTATTAATTTGAACACCGTCAAACATCAGTTTGTGGTCGGTAAGGCTTGATTTGGATAGCCATAATTGAATGCTATCAGCGTTAATCAATACCTGTTGGTGTTGTGTTATCTCAGCATGTTCAAATGTGACTTGATAAGGTGTTCGAATATCGTAATCAATCTTTTTAGCGAACACTTGGTAAGGTGATATTTGTGCGAGGACAAAATTTAGTAGTGGTTGATTATAACGTGTATGTAATAACCCAATGATGGTGGTCAGGCTTACGACGACGATTAACATAAAAATAAGCACTACTTTGCTAAACAGTCGCATAGTTTTTCCTCGTAAGCTGAAAGTATAAAATCAAGATATTGGCTTATTGAGGGTGAGCGAAAAAATATTTTTTAGCAAGCGCTTTGGTTGATGGGTTAAGGTGAAATTTAGTTATAAAAAAACAGCCTCTGATAAAAGAGGCTGTTATCGGATAATTCAATGAGGAGTTAAATTAACCGAGTTGTGGGCCCGCAGTGACTAATTGTTGGCCTTCTTGAGTATCGGTGTACTTATCAAAGTTAGTGATAAAGCGATGAGCCAAATCTTCAGCTTTGCTTTGCCACTGAAGTGGATCAGTGTAAGTATCGCGTGGATCAAGAATTGTTGGATCAACACCAGGTAATGATGTTGGGATTGTTAAGTTGAAAATAGGAATTTGCTTGGTATTTGCATCATCAATTGAGCCATCAAGAATTGCATCAATGATTGCACGTGTGTCTTGAATTGAAATGCGCTTACCCGTGCCGTTCCAACCTGTATTGACTAAGTAAGCTTCAGCACCTGCGGCTTCCATACGCTTAACTAATACTTCTGCATATTGAGTTGGATGCAAGGTTAAGAATGCATTACCAAAGCAGGCTGAAAATGTTGGTGTTGGTTCAGTAATACCACGCTCAGTACCGGCTAATTTAGCGGTAAAGCCAGAGAGGAAATGGTACTTAGTTTGCTCTGGGGTTAATTTTGATACTGGCGGTAATACACCAAAAGCATCTGCTGATAAGAAGATCACTTTATTGGCGTGACCACCTTTTGATACTGGTTTTACTATATTTTCGATATGATAAATTGGGTAAGAAACACGGGTGTTTTCAGTTTTTGAATTATCATCAAAATCAATGGCACCATTGCCGCGTACTGTCACGTTTTCTAATAAAGCATCACGACGAATAGCATTGTAGATATCAGGTTCTGCTTCTTTTGATAGGTTAATAGTTTTTGCGTAGCAACCACCTTCAAAGTTAAATACACCGTTGTCATCCCAACCATGCTCATCATCACCAATTAATGCGCGTTTAGGGTCGGTTGATAAAGTTGTTTTACCTGTACCAGAAAGGCCAAAGAATACTGCAACATCACCTTCTTGGCTCATGTTGGCAGAACAGTGCATTGATGCAATGCCTTGTAGGGGTAAGAAGTAGTTCATCATTGCGAACATACCTTTCTTCATTTCACCTCCGTACCATGTACCACCAATGAGTTGCATTTTTTCGCTAAGATTGAAAACAGTGAAGTTTTCAGAATTCATGCCGTGCTCTTGCCACTTAGGGTTAGTGCACTTTGAACCATTCATGATCACAAAATCAGGTTCAAAATTTTCAAGCTCGGCTTCTGTTGGGCGAATGAACATGTTTTTGACAAAATGCGCTTGCCATGCAACTTCGGTGATCACGCGAATACAAAGACGTGTATCAGGATTAGCACCACAATAACCATCAACAACAAAAAGACGTTTGTTCGATAGTTGGTTAGTGACCAATTCTTTAAGATCTAGCCATGCTGTTTGGGTTAGGGCTTTATTGTCATTTTTACCTTGATCTGACCACCACAACGTATCTTTGGTTGTGTTATCACGCACAATAAATTTATCTTGTGGTGAACGGCCTGTAAAAATGCCTGTATCAACAGATACAGCACCTAGCTCAGTAACTATACCGCGCTCGTAACCTTCAAGTTCTGGTTTGGTTTCTTCATTGAAAAGAACTTCGTAGGATGGGTTACGAATAACATCTGAAACATTGGTAATACCGTATTGGGATAAATCCATGTTGTTTGCAACCTTATTATCGACACAAGTAGTGCTCATTGGTGCTCCTAGGGTAAGATGTTGTTTGACTGTCAATCATGCTAGCAACCCTAAACCGCTAAATCAGGGACGGTCATCAAAAAAATAACCATCGTTATGTTAATTTTAGGTAAAAATGTCGAGTTGGCGAGAGGTTTTATTTTGCTTAAATGTTAATTTTTATTTGTTGTGATGATGGTCAATATTTACGCGTGGTGATTGCAAAAAAAGCACAATTAAAGTTGAAATATAAATGCATATACGTTGTGGCGATGGCTGGGTGGAATATAAGGCAAAAAAAAGCTGACCTAATTGGTCAGCTTTAAATGAAAGGGGTAAATGTGCGGTTAGTGAATTTGATCGCTATCAGTAGTATTTGCGCTATTGTCACGTAGAGCGGCGACATCGATACTATCGAAATCATAGCTGGTACCACAATAATCACAATGCAGTGATACTTTGCCATCTTCAGCAATCATGTTATCAATTTCTTGAGGTTGAACACTCATGATGGCCGCAGCACTACGCTCACGAGAACAACCACATTCAAAGCTAACCGGTTGTGCTTCAAATAATTGCACTTGTTCTTGGTGGTAAAGGCGATATAGCACATCTTGTGCTTCTAATGTAAACAGCTCGTCATCTTTAACGGTTTCAGTTAGCGCTTCTAAATGCTCAAAGTCGCCTTCAGTGCCCGTACCATCAGGCATAATTTGCAATAACATACCTGCGGCTTTTACTTGGTCGTCAATTTCACCAGTACGTAACCAGATGCGGGTTTTTAATTGCTCTGAATTTTTGAAATAACTTTCAAGACACTCCGCTAATGTATCGCCATCAAGACCCACGACACCTTGGTAACGCTCGCCTTTGGTTGGCGTAATGGTGATCACCATGTGACCTTTACCCATTAAGTCATGAATTGTTCCGGCTTCTACATTACCGTTCCAGCGAGCAACACCACGTAGCTGTTGGTTATGATCACCGTTGATTACCGCTAGGCTGACAGGACCATCACCTTGAACTTGAACGGTAATTGAACCTTCAAATTTTAAGGTTGCGGTTAATAGACTGGTTGCTACTAATAATTCACCCAATAATGTCGCTACTGGTGCTGGGTAGTTTTTATCCGCAATAATTTGTTGGTAAGTTTGACTTACTTGTACCAATTCACCGCGAACGGCTGCGCCATCGAAAAGGTAACGGTTTAAACTATCGTTTGTCATGAGTATGTATTCTCCAACTATAGAGCCAACCCAATAAAGGGATAAAATGAACAGTAATTACTTTATGGCCAACGCCGCAACCAAGGCGGTTAAACCGTTGCAATAAAGCACTCATTGTTGAAATTATAATTTAATAGGTTGGCACTGAGTTATTTATTCAGATGAGTTAATATTTTTGAATCGCATAATGTCGCGGCGTTGCTTTTTATCCGGTCGTTTTTCTGGACTTGGATTGTCATAAGCATTGAGTTTACGCATTTTTGCCGTCTGTTCACGGGCTGTAATGCTTTCTGCCGTTTCTCGATAGAGCAGTTGTGCTTCTGGTGCGCCACGGCGGCAGTCAGAAATTTGTTCAATGATGATTATTTTCTCATCGTTACTCTGACGTAATTTTACCGTTGCGCCAAGTTCAATAATTTTACTTGGTTTTGATCGCTGACCATTGTACTGCACTTTACCGCCATCGATCATAGTGCGAGCAATTGAACGTGTTTTGTAAAAGCGGGCAGCCCATAACCATTTATCCAGACGAACCTGTTTAAGATTCGAGGTGTTTTGCTTCATTACGGTGCCTTTATTTGCTGAAACGATAAATTATCACATTCTACAGATAACCGCAGTAATGTGACTATTTAGTATAAATGGTGATATTAGCCGAGGATTTCAATCACTGAGTAAGAATTTATTACAAAAAATCAGTAAATTCTTAGATACTATGGTGTTTTGTGTGGATTATTAAATAGTATTTCAGTCATTAACAGGCGATCATTGTCAGTTCAATTTTATAGTGCAACGGCACTGCACTTATCTGTTTAATGGTAGTTGGTATTTTAACAATGGATTTCACTATGCTTGCTTCAAAGTGGTTTACTGCTGCAACAACCAAATGTCCGTTATCATTACAATCTGTCACACGTCTTTTAACTTATCTTTTAGTAGTGATATTGGCATGGGTTTTAGGGCGTTTAGTGTGGTCTATTATCGAGCCTTCCCCTGTAGTTGCTCGCTGGCAACCGTTAGCGGTTACTGTAAACACCTCCCAACAGCAATTGCCCGTCAATGAATTATTAAGTTTAAATTTGTTTGGTCGCTATCAAGCAAATGCAGCGGTCGTTGCGAAAAAGCCCGTTAAACAAGATGCTCCTCAAACGCAGTTACGGTTAACGTTAGTTGGTGTCGTTGCGAGCTCTATTCCGTCAAAAGCATTGGCTGTGGTCACTAATAACGGTAAACAAAATACTTACGGTATTAATGAAGTAATTGATAACACACGTGCAACTTTAATTGCGGTGTATAACGATCGGGTAATTATTCGAAATAATGGTCGTGATGAAACCTTGATGCTTGAGGGATTGAAATTTACTAAAGCGTCTACCCCTGCTGTTGTGCAGCAAAAGAAACCGCGTGGTAATACAGCAGAGCTCGCCAAAATCAAACAAGAAATTTTATCTGAGCCGCAATCCTTATTTAGTTATATTCGTTTATCTCAGGTAAAAAAAGATGGTCAAATTGAAGGCTATCGCGTTAATCCGGGTAAAAATAGAATTTTATTTGATCAGGTAGGTCTTAAAGCCAATGATCTTGCAGTGAGTATTAATGGTAATAGCCTTACCGATCCTGCAATTATGGCCAAACTTTGGGGTGAGTTGTCTTCAGCCACTGATTTTACACTGACGGTTGATCGTGACGGTCAGTTACATAATATCCACATTGAGCTGCAATAAGGCCTTAGTGCTTAGCTTGAAATGAATATGCGATAACGCAGGAGTTTGTTGTGAAAAAATGGATGGGTAAAAGTGCCCTATTATTACTAAGTAGCTTGTTTTGTAGTCAAGCGATGGCTGATGAATTAAGTGCCAATTTTAAAGGTACTGACATTCAAGAATTTATTAATATTGTTGGCCGTACCTTACATAAAACGATCATTATTGATCCTGCTGTGCGTGGGCAAGTGAACGTGCGCAGTTATGATTTATTGAATGAAGAGCAGTATTACCGTTTCTTCCTCAATGTGCTTGATGTTTATGGTTATGCAGTCGTTACCATGGAAGATGGCGTCATGAAAGTGATTCGTGATAAAGACGCCAAAACAGCCGCCATTCCTGTTGTTGACGCTAATGATAAGAATATTCCTGGTGATGCGGTTGTTACCCGTGTTATTGCGGTTAAGAACGTTTCAGTACGTGAGTTATCGCCGTTATTACGCCAGTTAAATGATAATGCTGGTGCGGGTAATGTGGTTCATTACGATCCTGCCAATATTATTATGATCACTGGTCGTGCAGCGGTCGTTAACCGCTTAGCGGAAATTATTGAGCGGGTTGACCGCGCTGGTAATAAAGATGTGACCGTGGTGTCACTCAATAATGCCTCGGCATCAGAAATGGTGCGCATTATTGACTCATTGAATAAAAGTGCTGAAGCATCATCAACCCCAGGCTTTCTTATTCCTAAAGCGGTTGCCGATGAACGCACTAATTCTGTATTAATTTCTGGCGATCCTAAAGTACGTGAGCGCTTAAAAAACCTGATTCATCGTTTGGATAAAGAGATGGCGGTGAGTGGTAATAGTCGCGTGTTTTATCTTAAATATGCTAAAGCTGAAGATTTGGTCGATGTCCTAAAAGGGGTCTCTGAAAATGTTCAAGCCTCAACCAAAGGCAATTCAGGTCAAGGTAAGAGCACGAGTAAAGATGATGTCATGATCTCTGCTCATGCACCAACAAACTCATTAATCATCTCAGCACCTGCTGATGTTATGAAACGCTTAGAATCGATTATTTCTCAGCTCGATATTCGTCGTGCGCAAGTTCATATTGAAGCGATGATTGTTGAAGTTCAAGAAGGTGATGGCGTTAACTTAGGGGTTCAGTGGGGCTCTGAAGATGGTGGTGTGATTCAGTTTGGTAACAGTGGTGCGCCGATTGGTGGTTTATTGTCAGCACAAGAGCAAGGCAAAGATAAAGTCACGACTCAAAATCGAACGGATCCAAATACAGGTGAGCAATTACCTCCTATTGTAACCACTGAAACTGGTGATTTGGCACCAATGGCTGCTTTCTTAGGTGGCGTTAAAGGTGCGGCTGCTGCGATTGCATTGGGTGACTGGACGGCATTGGTGACGGCGGTGCAATCTAACCGTAATGTTAACGTGTTATCAACACCGAATATTACCGTGCTTGATAACCAAGAAGCGAACCTTTCGGTTGGTCAAGAAGTGCCAGTAACGACGGGCTCACAAACCGGCTCAAATAACGATAACCCATTTACTACCGTTGAACGTAAAGATGTCGGTATTCAACTTAAAGTCACGCCACAAATTAATGAAGGTGACTCGGTACAAATGAAGATCGAGCAAGTGGTGTCGCAAGTTGCCGACGCAAATGGTGCGGTTGATATTCGATTTGATAAACGAGAGTTATCAACATCAGTGTTAGTTAAAGATGGCAACATGATCGCCCTCGGTGGTTTGATGCAAGAGAAAACCCTTGAGTCTGAGCAAAAAGTGCCGATCTTAGGTGATATTCCAGTATTGGGAGCGCTATTCCGTTCGACTAATAATCAAACTGAAAAAACGAACTTGATGATCTTCATTCGTCCAACGATTTTACGTGATGGCATGAGTGCCGATGGTATGACGCAGCGTAAATATAACTATATTCGTGCTCAACAGTTATACCAAGCAGATAAAGGCATGCGCTTAATGGACGTTGATATGCCAGTGATTCCAAAGTACGGTGATGACATGGCACTGCCAGCAGAAGTTAGAGCGTTTGTCTCACAGTTGGAGAAACACTAATGGCAGATGCGTCTTCGGCGTTAGAAACCGCAGTCTTATTTCGATTGCCGTTTTCTTTTGCCAAGCGCCATCATGTGGTGATTGAAGCCAATCAACAAGGATGGCAGTTATATTATTGCGGTCAACTATCAGCCATCGTGTTAGCAGAAGTGCGACGGGTGGTTGGCGAAGGTTTTTATCCAGTTGCACTCTCTGAGTCGCAGTTTGAACAAAAGCTAACTGATGCTTATCAACGTGATTCCTCAGAAGCGCGCCAGTTAATGGAAGACTTAGGTTCTGACAGCGATGACTTTTTCTCGTTAGCAGAAGATCTGCCTGAAACGGAAGATTTGCTTGAGTCGGAAGATGATGCGCCAATCATTAAATTGATCAATGCGATGCTTGCAGAAGCCATCAAAGAAGGGGCGTCTGATATTCATATCGAAACCTTTGAGAAAATATTATCGATTCGTTTTCGTGTCGACGGTATGTTGCGTGAAGTATTACAACCCAGCCGTAAGTTAGCGCCGTTGTTAGTCTCACGTATCAAAGTAATGGCGAAGTTGGATATTGCTGAAAAACGGATTCCACAAGATGGTCGTATTTCATTACGTATCGGTGGCCGTGCGGTAGATGTGCGGGTTTCAACCATGCCGTCATCACATGGCGAACGAGTGGTATTACGTTTGTTGGATAAAAACGCCACTCGCCTCGATTTACACAGTTTAGGTATGACAGCGACTAACCATCAGTTCTTCCGCAAGATCATTGATCGTCCCCACGGAATTATTCTGGTAACCGGTCCTACAGGTTCGGGTAAATCAACCACGCTGTATGCTGGCTTACAAGAGCTAAATAGTGCTGAGCGTAATATTTTGACGGTTGAAGATCCGATTGAATTTGATATCGATGGTATCGGCCAAACCCAAGTAAACAGTAAAGTTGACATGACCTTTGCGCGTGGTTTACGAGCCATTTTACGTCAAGATCCCGATGTGGTTATGATTGGTGAGATCCGTGATTTAGAAACCGCCGCGATTGCCGTTCAAGCCTCATTAACCGGCCACATGGTGTTATCAACCTTGCACACCAATACTGCTGTTGGTGCGATCACCCGTTTGCGAGATATGGGAATCGAACCTTTCTTGGTGTCATCATCATTGCTGGGTGTATTAGCGCAACGTTTAGTGCGTACTTTATGTGCTGAATGTCGCCAACCTTATGATGCTGATACCGAACAGAAAAAATTATTTAAATTAACCGCAGCCGATAGCTTAACGCTGTATCGTCCTTGCGGGTGTGATAAATGTAATTTTAAAGGTTATCGCGGTCGTACGGGCATTCACGAGTTGTTACAAGTGGATGAACGCATACAAGAGCTGATTCACGCGGAGGCGGGTGAACAAGCGATTGAAAAATATGTTCGCCAAACAACACCAAGTATTCGTGATGACGGTTTAGATAAAGTGCGCCAAGGGATCACCACCCTTGAAGAAGTGATGCGCGTGACTAAGGAAAGCTAATGGCTGCATTTGAATATAAAGCATTAGATGCTAAAGGCCGCCATAAAAAAGGTGTGTTAGAAGGCGATACTTCGCGTCAGGTTCGCCAGCAGCTACGTGAAAAAGGGCTAGTGCCGATTGAGGTTAATCAAACTTCAGGCCAAGGTAAAAAAACTGCGGCAGCACCGAGTAAATTCACATTTCGACGCGGTATCAGTACCAATGAGTTAGCACTTATTACTCGCCAGTTAGCGACCTTGGTGCAAGCTTCAATGCCATTAGAAGAATGTATAAAAGCGGTGGCGGAACAAAATGAAAAGCCGCGCTTGAAAAATATTCTACTTGCCGTGCGTTCACGGGTAGTTGAAGGTTATACCTTAGCTGACAGTATGGCGGAATACCCACATGTGTTTGATCAATTGTTTCGTGCGATGGTGGCTGCGGGGGAGAAATCAGGTCATTTAGACACTATTTTAAACCGCTTAGCTGATTACAGTGAAAACCGCCAGCAAATGCGCAGCAAGTTACAGCAAGCGATGATTTACCCATTAATGTTAACGTTAGTGGCAGTGTCGGTGGTGGCGTTCTTGTTGGCGACGGTAGTTCCAAAAATTGTTGATCAATTTGTACAAATGAAACAAGGTTTGCCAGCAATTACTGAAGTGTTATTGGCTGCCAGTAATTTTGTTCAACATTGGGGATTGCTGGTGGTGATTGTTATTGTGGCATTAATTGCTTTCATTAAGAGTGCCCTTAAAAAGCCCGCTTTTCGAATGAAGTGGGATCGAACTATTTTACGATTACCTGTAATCGGTAAAGTCGCACGGGGGTTAAACACCTCGCGTTTTGCACGGACATTGTCTATTTGTACTTCGAGCGCGATCCCGTTATTAGATGGTATGAAAGTCGCGTCTGACGTGATGACCAATACTTACGTTAATAAGAAAGTGTTAGAAGCGGCAGATAAAGTCCGTGAAGGTGCTAGTTTGCGCGTTTCATTGGAAAAAACGGCACTGTTTCCCCCGATGATGTTACATATGATTGCCAGTGGTGAGCGCAGTGGTGAACTTGAGCAAATGCTGACACGTGCAGCGGATAACCAAGATCGCGATTTTGAGTCATTGGTCAATATGGCGTTAGGGGTATTTGAACCGTTATTAATTGTCGTTATGGCTGGGGTGGTGATGTTTATCGTTATTGCAACCTTGATGCCTATTATTGAATTGAACAATATGGTTGGAATGTAGGTTTTCTTTTGGAGGATAAATAATGCAACAAAAACAACGTGGTTTTACGCTGTTAGAAGTAATGGTCGTTATTGTAATTCTAGGGGTATTGGCCAGTTTAGTGGTGCCAAATCTATTAGGAAATAAAGAAAAAGCGGATCAACAAAAAGCCGTAACTGATATTAGTTCGCTAGAACAATCATTGGAAATGTATAAGCTTGATAACAGTGTTTTTCCAACGACAGATCAAGGTTTAGAAGCTTTAGTGACTAAGCCTTCATCATCACCAGAACCGCGTAACTATCGAGATGATGGTTACATTAAACGTTTACCTAAAGATCCATGGGGTTATGAATATCAATACGTAATGCCTGGTGAACATGGTGCGGTTGATATCTTTAGTCTTGGCGCTGATGGTCAAGAAGGCGGTGACGGTATCAATACAGATATCGGTAACTGGAACATGTTGAACTACAAGAAATAAAGCTAAGAATGATGATGAAACGGAATGCGGGTTTTACTCTAATTGAAATTATGTTGGTGTTAGTGTTATTAGCCACCAGTGCGGTCGCTGTGGTATCGACGTTACCCAATAATAAACGTGATGAGGTCAAAGAACAGGCGCTACGCTTTCATCATTTAGCTCAACTCTTGGGTGAAGATGCAATGTTAAATGGGGTTGATTACGGTATTCGTATCGAACCCCATCAATACCATTTTTTAAAGCTGACTCAAAATGGTTGGCAACCATTAGATGGTGTTAAATTTTTTACAGATGTCAAACTTGAGACGGGTATTACGACGACGGTTACCATTGGTGGAGCATGGAAAGATAAGGACCGACTTTTTAAATCTGATTCAATGTTTAAAAATGACGACATATTTAAAAAGTCTGATCAGGAACAGAAACAATTACCGCCACAAATTGTGGTGATGGCGAGTGGTGAATACACCCCATTTACAGTCAGTTTTGAAGTTGATAAACAACATCAATTCTGGCAAGTCGTTGCGGATGAAGTGGGAAATTTAGTGTTATTAGCCCCAGGGCAAACATTGGATCAATATCTCTCCGAACACGCGTTGTCAGCGCAGGAACGATCGTAATGAAACGCTCACAAGGGTTCACATTGTTAGAAGTGTTAGTGGCGTTGGCTATTTTTGCTGTCGCGGCATTAAGTGTGGTGCGGGCAGTCAGTCAAAACTTAAATAGCTTAGGTTATTTAGAACAGAAAACTCTCGCGTCGATGGTGGCAGATAATGAATTAGCGCAGCTGCATTTAAGTGGTGAGTACCCAAGTTCAGTAAAACGGGGAAAATCAAGCTTAGCTGATCAAGAGTGGTATTGGACGGTCACCAGCACCAAAACCCAACAAAAACTATTACGCCAAATTGAAATATCGGTGGCTACCGATTCGCAGCGTAAACATTCAGTTATTACGGTAAAGACCTATGTCAGCAATTAATCATCGTCACCAACAAGGTTTTACGTTGTTGGAAGTTCTGGTGGCGATTGCAGTATTTGCGATGTTGAGCTTATCTGCCAATCAAGTGTTAACCAATGTATTACGCAGCGATGCACAATCTAAAGATCACAATCAACGCTTACAAGCCATTCAGCGCACCATGATCATGATGGATAATGATTTTCGGCAGATTGTGGCGCGTAAATTTAGATCGGATGCTGAAAAACCAACGGATAATATACTACAGGCGAGTGAGTATTTATTAGATTCAAGCAGTGAAGGGATCACTTTTGTTCGTGGTGGTTGGCAAAATCCGCAATCAATGTTTCCTCGTGGTGATGTTACGCGTGTCGGTTATCGTATTATCGACGATAACTTAGAGCGGGTATGGTTTCGTTACCCTGATACTGTGACGGGGGCTAAGCCGTTGGTGCGCGTGTTATTAACGGGCGTCACCGATTTAAAGTTTGAATTTTATTATGATAAGCAATGGCACAAGAAATGGGATAAAGCCAAGAGCTTGCCTGCGGGTATCAAAGTGATCATGACCTTAAAAAAATTGGGTGAGATTGAGCGTATTTATTTATTACCCACTTCTTCGTTGACGAGTAATAAGCAGGAGCAAGAAGGATGATAAAGCAACGTGGGGTCGCACTGATCGTGGTGTTATTGCTTGTTGCCTTGATGAGTTTATTAGCCGTACAAATGACGGAGCGGTTGCAACTCAATTTTCATCGCGTTCAAAACCAAGTTGAGCATCAACAAAGTTATTGGTACAGCTTAGGAATAGAAGCATTAGCATCACAAGCATTAAAACAAAGCCTTAAAGACAGCAAAACCGTAAACTTAACCCAAGCTTGGGCTGTGGGTGAGCAAAGTTACCCTTTAGACAGTAATGCGGTAATTAGTGGTAATTTAACGGATAAACAAACTTGTTTTAATTTGAATGCTTTTAAAAATATTAAAGCTGGCGCAGGTAGTAGTAAGCAGCCTTTTTTAGTGACCTATTTACAAAACATTCTCACAGAATCAGGTGTTGATGACTATGAAGCGGAAGTGATCGCTGATTCAAGTTGGGAGTTTGTGGATGATAACACTACCGTGGAGTCAGCGTACGGTGCGGAAGATAGTACCTATGAAAGCTTTCAGCCCCCTTATGTAACGGCCAATGATTGGTTGGCGGATGGCAGTGAATTTAGAGCCATTAATGGGGTGTCCGATAAAATTTATCAGCAGGTTAAAGGTTTAATTTGTGCGTTACCGACCGATGACATGTTGCTTAATGTTAATACCATTACTGAAAAAAATGCGGTGTTGTTATCAGCCTTATTTGCGCCATCGTTATCATTACAAGATGCGCAAAAAATCATTATTGAGCGTGATAAGAAGCATACCGTGTGGGACAGTGTGGCTGATTTTATGAAGTTAGTACCACAACCGCCAACGCAAGATGCTGATTCAGGAAAAGATAAGACGACAAATACAATGGAAAAATATTTAACTGTTACCAGTCATTATTTTTCGTTAGATGCTGAAATAAAAGTAGACCGTGCCCGAGTGCGAGCCGTGGCATTATTTAATCGTGATGATAAGAACAAGGTGACGGTCGTTCGTCGCCAGTATGGAGGAATCCGTGAGCGAATTTCTGACGATAAGGCTAAGTAGCCGGCCGGGAATGCCGATGCAATGGCTAGTCTGGTCGCCACTGCAAAATGAAGTGATAGCCTCTGGTCAGTTGGTCGATATTAACCAACTTGGTGAGTTAACTGAATATGCCATCACGCGTCCTGTTTATGGTTTAGTGCCAACCAGTGAGATGCTATTAACGCAAGTCGCAATCCCTGCCGGTAGTAGCCGTCAATTAGCAGCGGTATTACCGTATCTGCTTGAAGAAGAACTGGCTCAAGATGTCGATAGTTTGCATGTGCAATTACTTAAACGTGAGAATGATATTGCGACAGTTGCAATCATTGAACACCAAAAAGTAGTGACATGGTTAACGGCATTTAGTGAATGTGGCATTGAGCTTAAAAAACTGATTCCAGACTGTTTATGTTTACCCCTCTTTAATGATGGTTACAGTGCCGCTGAAATTGATGGACAGTGGTTAATTCGACAATCAGAGGCGATGGGGGTTTGTGCTGATTCAAGTTGGTTAGATGCATGGGTTACCGCTCAAAAAGCGCCAATAGTGATTGAAGCACCAGTAGATAACGCCGACGATGATAGTGATGACATCACGCCAGAAGTTGAAGCTGAACAGTTAGCTGAAGAGGTGGAATCGATTGTTGCGGCGACGGAGAGTTTGGCGCAAGTGACGATTCATCACTATACGCCAGCACCAGCAAACACCTCAGGTCATTGGCAACCTCAAACGCCGGAATTAGTGATGCAGTTGTTAGCCATTGGCGCAGCTGACTCTAAAGCAACGCTACTGTCTGGGCCTTATAAGCCACAAGCGGCATGGCGTAAGCATTTACAACCATGGCGCAAAGTAGCAATCACCGCAGCGGTAGTATTAATTGCACTTTTCGGTGAGCAAGTACTAACTACGCAGCGTTTAGAACAACAAGCTAATGTATACCGAGCTGAAAGTGATCGTATTTTTCGTCAAGTTCTGCCTCAATTTAAACGTATTCCTTCGCAGAGTTATTTGAAAAATCAAATGAATGCAGCGTTGAAAAGTTTAGGTGGTCATGGTGAACAAAATGGCATGCTAATGTGGTTAAGCGAATTAAAGCCAGCATTAACTAAAGTGCCAACGATTAAGATTGTAAACCTTAAATATGATCAAACTCGAGGCGAATTACGTTTGCAAGCAACAGCGGCAGGTTTTCAAGATTTTGAGCAATTACGCAGTGCATTAGCAACTCAGTTTGTAGTTGATCAGGGCCAGTTAACCAAAGAAGATAATTTAGTCAGTGGTGCTGTGGTGTTGAGGAGAAAAGCCTAATGGCAGAGATTAAGGCATGGTGGAAAGCTCTCAGCCAACGGGAACAGTATTTGCTACTTGGCGCGAGCAGTGCGTTGGTGATTGCCATTCTTTACTGGGGTGTGTGGCAACCGTTGAATCAACGTGCAATAGATGCTCAGAATAAGATCAATCAGCAGCGACAATTATTGACGTGGGTTGAGCATAAAGCCAATCAAATTACAGCACTTAAACATGCGGGTGGTACGGTAAATGTTAGTGATGAAGGACTTAACCAAGTCATTAATGAAACTACGACTCGATTTAAAATTGATTTGATTCGAATGCAGCCACGTAATGATGCGCTACAAGTGTGGGTGCAACCATTACCGTTTGATACGCTCGTTAATTGGTTAGTGTATTTGCAGCAGAGTTTTGGCATTAACACGCAGTTTATTGATCTCTCAAAAACCGATAAAAACGGTATGGTTGAAGTAAACCGTTTGCAGTTAGGGCGAGGATAAGTGTGAAATTTAAATTAGCAGTTGGTGCCAGTTTTGGTGCGGTATTTATAGCAAGTTTAGTCACTCATATTCCAGCGAGTTGGTTGTGGCAGTATGCGCCTAAAATACAAGGTCTCGATCTTGAAGGGATCTCAGGTACACCATGGCAAGGATCGGCAACCAATGTGCGTTGGCAAAATCAACCTTTTGGTCAGCTGCAATGGGATATGCAACTTGGTCGATTGTTGAAAGGTGAATTGGCGTTTAATGTCCGCTTTGGCAAAGGCAGTGAATGGCAACTAAAAGGGCAAGGTTTAGTGGGTTACAGCTTGTCTGGTCCATTTGCTGAAAAACTGTTGTTATCTATGCCTGCGGCGCAAGCCGTATCACAAGCGCCGCTTCCTGTTCCGGTATCTATTGATGGTAATTTAGAACTGACGGTTAGAAATTATCATTATGCTGCCCCTTATTGTAAAACGTTGAATGCGACATTAGCTTGGGTACAAGGTGCAGCAGAAACGCCAATGGGGACGATTAAACCTGGGCCTGTTTTTGCTGATCTTAGCTGTGAAAAAGGCGCGATTGTCGCTAAAGTCAAGCAAACCTCAGAGGATGTCAGTAGTGACTGGCATGCTAATTTAGCCACTAACCGCCACTATAAACTTAATGGCTGGTTTAAGCCTGGGGCAACGTTCCCTGATAAATTAGCAGCGCAATTAAAATGGTTAGGTGATCCTAATACCAAGGGACAGTATAAGGTTAATTATTCGGGACGTTTGTAGCGCTCGTTATCATTTCAATCATCAATTTGTTCACATTAGGCAGTCGATTACGGCTGCCTATTTATTTCTGATGATTATTTGCTTTTAATTCGAGTAAGCTTTTCTTATTCTGGTAATGCTTTTCATTAAACAGGGCCTTATAAATGGCGTTCAGCAAAGATAAACCCCAAATCTTAGCAGCCGAGGTTGTAGCACAATCACGACTTTTTAAAATTGAATCATTGGATTTACGTTTTTCTAATGGTGTAGAGCGTACTTATGAACGTATGCAGCCGAGCGGACGTCATGCGGTATTAATCGTACCTGTCACGGCTGATGGTGATTTATTATTGATTCGTGAGTATTCTGCTGGCACTGAGCGTTATGAGTTAGGTTTTCCGAAAGGATTAATTGATGCTGGTGAAAGTGCATTAGCAGCGGCAAACCGTGAATTAAAAGAAGAAATCGGTTTTGGTGCGCAGCGATTACATCCATTAAAAGAAGTGATTTTAGCGCCCTCGTATTTTTCTAGCCGAATGACATTGTTTGTGGGGCAAGATTTATATCCTGAGCGTTTAGAAGGTGACGAACCTGAGCCTCTAGAAATTGTACGGTGGCCATTAGCTCAAGCAGAAGAGTTACTCAATCATCTAGATTTTGCCGAAGCGCGTAGTATCAGTGCGTTATTTTTAGCGCTGAAGTATTTAGCTTGCGAGGAATAACCAATGACATTAAACCATCTTATTAATGATGTTATCGATATTGCCCAAGAATCAGGTCGGTTGATCTTAGGTATTTATCAACAAGGACAGTTTGAGCAGCAAATCAAATCAGATAATACGCCAGTAACCAGCGCTGATTTAGCGGCTAATAAATTAGTGATTGAGCGGTTGTCACAATTAACCCCTGATATTCCCGTACTGTCAGAGGAAGACACTGCAATATCATTAGCTAAACGCAGTCAGTGGCCGCGTTATTGGTTAATCGATCCTTTAGATGGTACTCAAGAGTTTATTGCGGGTAGTGGTGATTTTGCGACAGTGATTGCGTTAATTGATAATAATAAGCCCGTTATGGGAGTGGTGTATGCACCTGTATCTGGCGTGACGTATTATGCGGCACAAGGTCAAGGGGCACATAAAATAACCGCAGCAGGTGAAACCAGTACGATCTCAACGACTAAGCATCAGTTGCCATTACGTGGATTAACTATCGCCATTAGCCGTCGGCAGGATATTGATACCACCAAGGCACGGTTTGATAACCAATATCACTATGATCTCGTTGCATTAGGTTCTGCTTCTCTAAAAGCATGTTTGGTCGCAGAAGGGGGCGCTGATTGCTATCTACGATTAGGGCCAACAGGTGAGTGGGATACTGCCGCTACCCAATGTATTGTTGAAGAAGCGGGTGGCCGTATTTTTAATACCCATATAACGCCATTATCTTATAACCAGCGTCAGACTTTAGAGAATCCAAACTTTATTGTGCTGGGTGATGAACAACTACCGTGGACATCGATTTTAACGGCAGATGATCGCTTAATGGGCGCAGAATAGGCCATAACGATATCGACCGCATACAAAAACGGAGCCGAAGTGGCTCCGTTTTTATATTGGTTGTTATATGGATCACCCATAAGGGCTCACTGGGGGGATTTTAGAATAAACGGTTAAGGCCATTTAATGCCGCAACGCGAAACGCTTCCGCCATGGTTGGATAATTAAAGGTGGTATTGGCAAAATATTCAATGGTATTGCCTTCCCCTTTTTGTTCCATGATAGCTTGGCCGATATGAATGATTTCAGCTGCTCGTTCACCAAAGCAATGAATACCTAAAATAGCGTTGGTTTCACGGTGAAATAATATTTTCAAACTGCCGACTTCTGTACCTGCGATCTGAGCTCGAGCTAAATGTTTAAATTGCGATCGACCCACTTCATAAGGAACTTTTGCTGCGGTTAACTGTTGCTCTGTTTGGCCGACAGAACTGATTTCTGGCAAGGTATAAATACCCGTTGGAATGTTCGCAATTAATTGCCCTTGAGCTTTACCAGTACTGATTGCTTGCGCGACAAAACGGCCTTGATCATATGCGGCGCTTGCAAGGCTTGGGTAACCAATCACATCGCCCACCGCATAGATATGATCTACGGTTGTTTGGTAGTTATTATTGACCTGTAATTGTCCTCGAGAATCCGCCTTTAGTCCGACCATCTCAAGGGCTAATTTGTCAGTGTTACCGGTACGGCCATTGGCATACAGTAAACAGTCTGCTCGCATTTTTTTACCTGATTGTAAGTGCAGAATAACCCCGTCATCGGTCCCTTCAATGGTTTCAAAAACTTCATCGTTACGAATCATAGTGCCCGTATTACTGAGGTGATAAGACAGTGAATCTGACATCTCATTATCAAGGAATTCTAATAACCGCTGGCGAGTATTAATCAAATCAACCTTGACCCCAAGTCCTCTAAAAATAGACGCATATTCACAGCCAATAACCCCTGCGCCATAAATTATAATATGCCGAGGATCATGGGCTAATTGTAAAATCGAATCACTGTCATAAACGCGAGGATGAGTGAAATCAACGGTGGCGGGTTGATAGGGACGAGAGCCCGTGGCAATAATAAATCGCTCAGCACTGAAATGGTCAACACTGCCATCATGGGTGGTAACACTGACACTCTGTGAGCTAATAAATTGCGCTTCACCATGAATGATTTGGCAATGATTGCGATCATAAAACCCTTGTCGCATACGGGTTTGTTTACTAACGACTTCAGCTGCATGGTGCAAGATTTGACTAAAAGTACGGTGGAGGGTCGAGGTGTCATTGCAATATAGCGGATTTTGGTTAAATTCGATAATACGGCTGACAGCATGACGTAATGATTTCGATGGAATGGTTCCCCAGTGGGTGCAACCGCCACCGACACTGTTTTCGCGTTCGATAATCGCGACCTTAAATCCAGCCTTCGTTAGCCCCATTGCCGCGCCTTCACCGCCAGGACCACTACCAATAATGATGACATCAAAATGATTTTGAGATGTAGGTAGGTTATTTGTCATAAAGTCATTCCTTGATTATGTTTTTCCGTCTTACATTAACATTATGGTAACGATTTACCAGATGACTATGTGTGGGGGAATAGTGGTATCTCAAGCAGTTCGCGCAGTTTTTATTATTAATCAATCGGTATGGATCGAGATTGGTTATTAAACCAGCGCCACGTTTTGTGACCTAAAATCGTAATTGATATCAATCTGGCTTTGCGTCAGTCGCGCTCTCGCTTTACTATGTGAGAGTCTCGCGTCGTTGCTATGACGCAGATGTTACTGTGTAAGCAGAGTATCATTGTAATAAAATCACAGAGAAGCAGATAATTGATGGGAATTAGGGCTCAGCAAAAAGAAAAAACTCGGCGTTCGTTGATTGATGCCGCTTTTAGCCAATTAAGTGCCGAGCGAAGTTTTTCTAATTTAAGTTTACGTGAAGTTGCGCGTGAAGCAGGTATTGCTCCAACATCATTCTACCGTCATTTTAAAGACATGGATGAATTGGGGTTAACCATGGTTGATGAGGGCGGTTTAATTCTTCGTCAATTAATGCGTCAAGCTCGACAGCGTATTGCTACCGAAGGCAGCGTGATCCGTATTTCGGTAGAAACTTTTATGGAATTTATTGAAAGTAGTCCTAACGTATTCCGCTTACTGCTTCGTGAGCGTTCTGGTACATCAACGGCATTTCGTGCCGCAGTTGTGCGAGAAATACAACATTTTGTGGCTGAACTGGCTGAGTATCTTGAAGCGAAAACTGGGGTAACTCATGAAGAAGCTTATACGCAAGCTGAAGCGTCAGTAACATTGGTCTTTAGTTCTGGTGCTGAGGCGCTGGATCTAGATTGTCATGCTCGCGCTGAGCATGCAGAAAGACTGATTATGCAACTTAGAATGATTGCAAAAGGTGCTTATTGGTACCGCAAAGAGCGTGAGCGTCGAGAGCTCAGGCAGAAACTATAATCTTATATTGATTTTGGTGAATTATATATGGAAAAGCAACAACTTAAAGCAGAGCGAAAAACATTAGTTTTATCTATAATCGCAGGTGTATGTGGTTACGGCACTCTGGCAGTATTGTTTTCAAGTTATGTAACATTCTCTATTTTTCCTGTTTTGGCATTTGCCATGGCAGCGTACTGCTTATATCAAGAATATATGCGTAAACCGATGGCAGAAGGCGTTCCTGCACTTGCGAGTGCATGTTTCTTCGTTGGTATATTTGGTTATGCGGCATTACTTCGCGCAGAATACCCTGATATGGGCTCGAATTTCATTCCGCTAATAATTACATTGGCATTGCTATTTTGGGTGTCATACAAAATGGGTGTCATGGATAAGAAAGATCAAAAAGCAGCGTAAGTTATATTCGTTGTGATTTGAAAAAGGAAAAGGCGCTGATAGCGCCTTTTTTATTTTTACCCTTGAGGACTACAGCTTATTTACGCTCTAGTAATACACCGGCTTCCATATGGTGGGTGTAAGGGAATTGGTCAAATAAGGCAAATCGAGTAATGTTGTGAGTTTCCGTTAAGATGGCTAAATTGTCACGTAATGTCTCAGGGTTGCATGAGATATACATGATGTTGTCGTAGCCTTGTACCATACGGCAAGTACCATCATCCATACCTGAACGTGGTGGATCGACAAAAATGGTGTTGCAGTTATAGCTTTGCAAATCAACATTCTGATCTTTTAGACGACGGAATTCACGTTTACCCGCCATTGCATCAGTAAAATCTTCCGCAGACATACGAATAATTTGTACGTTTTCAATATTGTTTACCGCAATATTGTATTGTGCAGAATCAACTGATGGTTTAGCCAGTTCGGTTGCCAGTACTCGCTCAAAGTTTGGCGCAAGTGCTAATGAGAAATTACCATTACCACAATACAGTTCCAGTAAATCACCTGCGCTGTCTTGAGTACAATCAACTGCCCACTCCAGCATTTTCTGTGCGACTTCACCGTTAGGTTGGGTAAAGCTATTTTCAACTTGCTTGTAAGTCAGTGCGTTATCGTGAACCTTTAATTGTTCAATAACGTAATCTTGGTCTAAGACGATTTTCATCTTACGTGCACGACCGATAAGGTTTAGTTTAAAACCTTCATCATTTAAGCGTTGCTTTAGCTGTTTTGCCGCGACAGTCCATTCATCATCAAGTTGACGGTGATACAACATCGAAACCAAAATCTCACCACTTAACGTAGATAAGAAATCTACCTGAAACAGTTTGTGGCGCAGGGTTTTTATTGGCTTAATTGCTTCAAGTAGCATTGGCATTACATCATTAATTAAACGACTGGCTGCCGGGAATTGATCAACACGGTATTTTTCACGGGTGTGTTGATTGAACATGATGTAATACAGCTCTTCGCCTTCGTGCCAAACACGAAACTCTGCACGCATACGGTAATGCTCTGCAGGAGAGGCAAACACCTCCAATTCAGGCGTTTCAAAATCGCTAAGTAGATCTTGAATACGCGCTGCTTTTTCATCCAACTGGGGCTGGTAATCAGCGATATTAAGGACGGTGGATGTCATAGTGTGTGCCTCGACTGCTCAAAATAAGACCGCAGATTTTATTGCATTGCACACTGATGTCCAGTGTTGATCCAAATTAAAATATTTATGTATCTAAAAATTTATAACTAATACCAAACAAAACTAGACATAAAAGCAATACAACACTAGCATTCTCGCAGTGCTGGTTAAGCCTTGGAAGGCTCGGGAATACGGTGTGAATCCGTAACTGACGCGCAGCGGTAATAGAGAACGAACGCACATGGATGTAATCCAAACACTGTTGATGCTCCCTACAAATAATCACGGCATTATTTAGTATAGCGGCAATGGGAAGTTGTTGCCTAGGCGACCTGATGGTCATGCTCTTAAGTCCGAATACCAACCAGCAAGACAAGCAATATTGCTTTGTTATAAACGCGACTTAGGAAATTGTAATGAAAAAATCCCTTTTAGCCGCGACGGTAGCGTCGTTGTGCCTCCCTTCTTTTGCTTCATTTGCGGCTGATACAACATCTGATGATGTGATGGTGGTAACTGCCAATCGTTTTGAGCAACCGGTAACCTCAGTGCTGGCACCTTTTAATGTCGTGACTCGTCAAGACATCGATAAAGTACAAGCGAAAACACTAACGGAAGTGTTGAGTTTATTACCTGGGGTACAGATCACTCAAAATGGTGGTCGTGGACAAAGTTCTAGTATTTTTGTGCGAGGTGCAAACTCGGATCAAGTTTTGGTCTTGGTTGATGGTATTCGTATGGCTCGCTCTGTGGCGGGTAACGTAGATTTTAATCAAATTCCATTAACTCAAGTGCAGCGGATTGAATTTACTCGTGGTGCTAGGGCGGCAATTTATGGTTCTGAAGCCATTGGTGGGGTAATTAACATCATTACCCTGACTGGGACGGATACACCATCAAAAACGAAATTAGATTTAGGCATTGGTAGCCATAATTATCAAGAAGCAAATGTTTCTGGTGCGTATAACATCGGTGATAACAGCGTATTACAAGTTGCTGCTGGTTATGAAAATGATAAAGGCTATAACGTTCATCCTCAACCTGGATTGAATGATGGTGATAAACATGGTTTTGATAGCCGTAATGCATCGTTAGCACTCCATCACCAGTTTAACGATCAAATCTCGGGTTTTGTTGCGACTCGCTGGTATAAAAATCACTCTCAATATGATGGTTCTAGTGTGTATTCTGGCCATCAGTATGTGAGATCAGAAACTGAATTTAATGATTATTCTGCGGGTTTAAAATATGCGCAGGATAGCTATAAGTCATCACTGATTCTTGATTATCAAAAACAAGACAATCTTGATTTGATCGATAAAACTAATGCAGTGAATCGCAAGGATCAATATCACCAACGTAATGTTCAATGGCATAACCAATATCAACTATTATCAACATTATTAGTGAGTGGTGGTATTGATTGGCGCCAAGAGCAATGGAATGATTTAACGGGTTTTGCGGGCAATAAAGAACGAGATAATACCGGCTATTATGCGATTGGCTTATGGGATTACTCTCCAGTTAGCATCGAAACCAGTGTTCGTCTGGATGATAATCAGCAATATGGCACTCATTCAACGTACAATATTGCTGGTGGTTGGTTTTTAACTGACAACATTCAACTTCGTGGTTCGTACGGAACAGCATTTAAAGCCCCTAATCTTTACCAACTTTACGTTAAAAGTGCTTGGTCGACGGGTAACCCTAATTTAAATCCTGAAACATCAAAAAATATCGATGTATCTCTCCATGCTGATTACGATATCGCAAGCGTTGCTGTTACCGCTTATCAAATGCGTATTGATGATTTAATTGAGTATGTTAGTGGCACGCCATCGTATGAGAA
Source organism: Photobacterium iliopiscarium (assembly GCF_003026395.1). Classification (GTDB taxonomy): domain Bacteria; phylum Pseudomonadota; class Gammaproteobacteria; order Enterobacterales; family Vibrionaceae; genus Photobacterium; species Photobacterium iliopiscarium. The sequence continues at coordinate 92,093 of NZ_PYOO01000012.1, forward strand.
TGTTAACGGGGAAAGTAAAATTAAAGGGGTTGAAGTCGAAGCTGACTTTGATACGGGCATTATTACTCATCAGCTGAACTTTGATTTTAAAGATCCTCGTGACAGTGAAGGCCAACGACTTATACGTCGAGAGAAGTTCTCATTTAAATGGGTGGGTACGGCAAGCTATGGTGATCTTGATACCGCAGTGACTTACCAGTATCACGGTAAGCGTCCAGATATTTCAGATGTTGAATTGCCTGCATATGATACATGGGATATTGCATTAACATATTGGTTGCAACCAAAACTTGCTTTAAAAGGGCGAGTAGCTAACCTTCTAAATGAAGATTACGAAACGGCTGGCGGCTATGTAATGCCGGGTCGAACTTACTATACCAGCATTAATTATCAGTTCTAATGTGTGATTTTTTATAGTTCAAGGCCGCCATTGTGCGGCCTTTTTGATGGTGATAAATATGAAACAAAGAGTGATTATTAGTTGGTCATCAGGTAAAGATTCAGCATTAACGTTATGGCGGTTAATGAGCGATCCTAACTATGAAGTTGTTGGACTTTATACAACGTATGTTGGTAGCGAGGTACCGTTTCAAGCAACGCCAATTGATATTGTTAAACGACAGGCGCAGCTAATCGGTTTGCCCCTAGTGTTGGTTGTATTACCTGAGGTGTTTCCGGCTAATGATGTTTATCAACAGGCGATTGTTGAAGGGTTGAAAAATTGTGGGTTACAGTTTGATAGTATCGCTTTTGGTGATTTGTTTTGTAATGGCATTGTCGATTATCGCCGTCAATATATTGAACCCGCGGGTTGGACGTGTATTTTTCCGTTACTTGGGCAGCCTAGTCATCAGCTAGCCAATGAAATAATTGAATGTGGTATTAAAACGAAATTGGTTACCGTTGATAGTACTCAATTGGATACACGTTTCTGTGGGCGTTGGTTTGATCGTGAATTATTAACTGAATTACCGCCGACCATTGATCTCTGTGGCGAGAATGGAGAATTTCATTCGTTAGTCGTCGATGGTCCTTTTTATCAGCAACCGCTTAACTTGATATGGTTAGGGTGTGAAACAGATTCACGGTTTTGTTATCAACGCTATGCGCTGGTAGAGACTGACTCATAGCAGTATCATAACGATTCGATATCGTAATAAGGTAAGTGGTAGTGAAAAAGGTTGTCATTTTTGATTCAGGGGTGGGCGGTTTATCTGTATATCAAGAGATTTACGCTCTACTACCTCAAGTGCAGTTTATTTACGCTTTCGATAATGCTGCTTTTCCTTACGGTGAATTAGATGACGCAACATTAATAAAGCGTACCAATTATATTGTGACGTTATTAGCTAATCAGTATCAAGCTGATTTAGTGGTTATCGCTTGTAATACAGCCAGTACTATCGTTTTACCTTCGCTACGTCAGCAGTTAACAATACCGGTGGTGGGGGTTGTTCCTGCAATAAAACCAGCAGCGTTGATCAGCCAAACAAAATCGATTGGTTTATTGGCAACGCCAGCAACGGTTAATCGAGCTTATACTCATCAATTAATACAGCAATTTGCGAATGGTTGTGACGTTAAAATGATTGGTTCTACTCGATTGGTGGAAATGGCAGAGCAGAAGTTACGCGGTAAATTGGTCGATATAGACGAATTAACTGAGATCTTAGCACCATGGCAAGGTACCGTAGACAGTATTGTTTTAGGTTGCACCCATTTTCCGTTAATAAAACAAGAAATATTATTGGCACTAAATCATCAGGTAAATGTCATTGATTCAGGTAAAGCTATTGCTAAGCGAGTGGCATTATTATTAGCATTACCAACGGATGTGGCAGCTATAACATCATCAATAAAAAACGTTACATATAGCAGCGCCGCAACATCAGATGCTGCGGCGCTGAATAAAAGCTTAAATGAAATGCAATTAGATATTATTCAAGATCTAAACTATCCGCATTTTTAGGTTCATTAGCTTCACGGACTTTTAATGTACGTTGGCCATATTCTTGGTTGTTTAGTTGATCAATTGCATTTTCTGCGTCTTGACTATTCATAACAACAAAGCCAAAGCCTCTACGTTTGCCTGTGCGTTTATCTTTCATTAGACGCACAGCAAAAACATCGCCATGCTCAGCAAAAAGGTTTTTTACGTCACTCTCATTAGCACGGTAGGGAAGGTTGCCAACATAAAGGGTTTTGCTACTTTGAGAAGGATCTAATTCATCAAGGATGGGGGTCTTATTTTCTTGCATAAAGTGCAACGCCAATCCTGTTAGCATCGCACCAAGCGCAAAACTAATGGCTGGTGGAGTACCACTGAACATACTAAAGATTAAGGCGCCAATGATAGCGATAGCAATCACGGTTATTGTGGTTTGGTTATTTGATTTCATATTTAAAGTACATCTCAAAAGGGAAAGAGAAGAATGCGTTAATGGGTGTTTTAACATTAAGCTTACAATGATGCTAATTTAAATGGTCTGTAATTCATAATAATTGAGTATAAATATACTCGCATGAGCTTATTACAGACACATAGTTCACATTAGATGAAATAATCAGCAATTACATTCTTTTTTTTTAAATAAGGCTTGTCAGAGTGATCAAAGTCTCTATAATGCGGCTCTATCGAAAGAGAATACGGTTAAACTACCGATCAAGTTCAAACTTTTGAACTGGTTTTAGATACAATATTTTTTGTCTCTTTCATGATATAAAGACAGTCAACAAGACATTTTAAAAAATAAAATTTCTTCTTGACTGAATATCAGAAAAGCGTAGTATACGCAGCCTGACTTGCTGAAGCGTTTAACGCTAAGGCATTGAAAGTCAACGTTCTTTAACAATTTGACCATGCAATCTGTGTGGGCACTCACTGAATAGTTAAGTCGAAAGATTTATCAATAAACTGAGTGACCAATACAAAATGACGCAAGTTATTTTGGCACAGTTATTTAATTATCATTTTTTAAATGATAAAAAGCTTTAATTTACTACGGTATTTAAAGTCAGTATTTATTGAGCCGGTCGAAAGACCAACAAAACTTTAATTGAAGAGTTTGATCATGGCTCAGATTGAACGCTGGCGGCAGGCCTAACACATGCAAGTCGAGCGGTAACAG
>NZ_PYOO01000013.1 GCF_003026395.1 Photobacterium iliopiscarium
TTGAAAAACGTTTTTAGCGAGATCAATACAAATAGTGCTAGGCTTATTCATGGTATGGGCTCCTTTTTGGTTGACACTATAACTTTAGCTGACAATGTCAGTAAGGTGGGGAGTCCATACCATTGAGCTATCCGTGATCTACTCATCACGTATTTGAGCATTAAAGATACCAATAAAAAATCAGCTAAAACAGCAGTAAAAACAATAACTCTACAACATGCTGATAATAGATTCCCTATCTCGTTCGTAACCTCACTGTAGGGAATGACGGTAGTTATAAATAGGAAGCTTAGCGGCCTGTCACGGCTATTCTTTGATGGTAATGGTCGCGCTGATGCTCTGGTTGTAATGTTAGCGATGGCAGTCCCGTCCACTTCACATTATTGAAGAAGCCTGAATCTAACGATTCAGGTTTTTTTTCGTCTGTATAAAAGTAAGATGATGCAGAATAGACACTACGGAGTGGTAGTTCAGTTGGTTCGACTTTTTATTGAGAAGCTTAGCGGCCAGTCACGACTCTTATTTTATGGAAAATGGACGCGTTGATGCTCTGGTTGTAACGTTAGCTTCACATTTATTTAAGAAACCTGAATCGATAGATTCAGGTTTTTTCGTTTATAGGAAATGGTAACGATAGCATGGTCATTTAGTTGGTTTGACTTTTATTGCTATAGGTAAACTTATATTGAGCAACTAACCTGAAACTTTTAATAAATGAAGCATAAAATTAGCCATGTTTATCATTTTATTGAAGGTTAAACTATTTTGGTATGGGGATTTCACCAGCAACACCTTTAGTTACTCAGGTAAAAGCCATTATTCAAGATAAATGGGATATTTTCTTTTTAACTATATTAATTATAAGTATGGGCCAGCTAAGTTTAGGTCTGATATTTCCTCTTCTTCCTTGGATTAGTGATAGTTTTGATATTAATCAGCGTGTTGTTGAATGGGTGATTATAGGATATTTATTGGGTTATGGGCCTTCTCAATTAATATATGGGCCATTATCTTATATTTATGGTCGGCGACTTACTTTATTTGTAGGGCTATTTATTTCTATATTAGGGTTAATGATAATATTTTTATTTTCAAATGAGTTTTATTGTTTAGTGATTGGTCGTTTTATTCAAGGCGTTGGGAGTGGTTGTGAATCTGTAATTGCCCGTTCGATTCTACATGATAGTTATAAAAATAAGTTTTTTTTAACAGTTGTAACTGGATTATCTATAATTTCGGCTTTTATTCCTATTTTTTCACCTATTGTCGGTGGATTGGTTAATCATAATTTCGGATGGGTGGCTGTTTTTAATGTCTTATTAATTTATATTATTTTAGGGTATCTGGTATTGGTTTTTTATTTACCAGAGACATTAAAAACATCTAGAGATAAAATATCTTTTATTCCAATTGTTTTATATTACCGAGACTTATTAACGGATAGATATTTTTTATCTTATGCTATTATGGGATGGATTAATTGGGCTTTAGTTATTTTTTGTGGTGCATTATCGCCATTTATTTTTGAACGTCAATTTGGTTTAAGTTCAGAAGCTTATGCTTACTGGACTATTATACCCGCAGTTGCTTTTCTATTATCTAGCTTTTTATGTTTTATCTTTCGTAAATCTTATGGTACTCATCATATTGTATTTATTGCACCTTTTATCCAATTTGTTGTTGGTCTGTTGTTTTTTCTTTATCCTTCAAATCTTTTCATTATTACTTGCGGTTTTATTGGTATAGCTGTTGCGCAAGCTTTTATTTATCCTTGTTCTCAATCATTACTACTTGTACCGTATAGTAATAAATTTGGAACAGTTAGTGCATTATCTGGCAGTGGGCAAATGATTTCAGCTGCTTTATTTATATTGTTTTTTATATATGCAGGTTTTGATCATATTTTATCATTAGCGATATTGATTATATTAACAGCATTCATTGGATTGATATTAGCGATAATAGGTAAGTATAGTCAGGCTTATGCGATGTTAAATGCTACAGATTAAAAATTACTTTAAAAGCAACCAGTTAGGGAAGGTTATTTTTTTAATTACGATATACATTCTTACAATAATAATAAAGCTAATACTGGTTAGAGTGGCGATATTAGGACTGATTGAAAATTTAAGTTGAAGAATATAAAGGTAGCAACCAATAATGACCGGGCTGGCATAAAATTCAGTATTATTGAACATTGTTGGCCGAGCCAGAATAACATCACGTAAGACACCACCAAAGACTGCGGTGATCATTCCCATAGTAACTGCAACATAACCTGCATAATGCTCGGCAACCATATTCTTAGTGACGAGTACGGAAAACATTGCAATTCCAATGGCATCGAGTACAACGATTAAACGTTCGGCTTTTATTTTACGAAGGTGGGGTGCGAGGAAAAACCCTATAAAAGAAGTAATCAGTGCCGTCCAAAAATAAGAGGGATCCCTAATCCAAAATACTTGTCCTGTTGAAAGAATAATATCTCGTACAGTACCGCCACCAAGTGCAGTTATCCAGCCTAATACCATAACACTAACAATATCTTTACCTATGTTAGCTTCACTTATTACAGCACTTAATGCAAAGGCAACGATACAGATAATTTCAATGGTGTGAATTAGCATAAATAAGCCTATAACATATTAATATCACGGGAATAAATTTAAACTTGATACTAACATGCAGTGGTGTTCATACCAGAGAGTAAAAATGGTGATAGTGTTTTCAAAAATAAAAAAAAGGCCGGAAATCCGACCTTTTTTATGATGTTTATACGTGAGATTAGAAAATATTATCGGCCGCTATGATCAAATGTTTTTACATCTTCTGCTGTACATTGAGACGCGGCATGTGACGTTAGAAAATCAATAGAACGTTTAAAATCGGCGATTAATAAGTTAGCAAGATCAATGGTAAGACCTTGTTTGGCTAAAATACGCTGTACAACAATTTGTTGAACATTGGCTGGCAATGTATAGGCTGGTACTAACCATCCACGAGTACGTAAACGATCTGCAACGTCATAAAGAGTAAACGGTACATTTGCATCGGTTTTTAAACGCCATGAAATTGCAGGAATACCTTTCTCACGGTTACCATCAAATAAGAACTCAAATAGATTAAACTTATTAAGCTCTTTAACTAAGTATTCACACACATCGTAGCTTGCATTATGAATACGTTGGTAACCTTCAAAGCCTAGACGAAGGAAATTATAGTATTGAGATATAATTTGACCCGCAGGGCGAGAGAAGTTTAGAGCGAAGGTTGGCATGTCGCCACCTAAGTAGTTGACGTGGAATACTAATCCTTCGGGTAAATCTTCTTTATTACGCCATACAACCCAGCCCACACCTAATGGTGATAAACCAAATTTATGGCCAGAAGTACTGATTGATTTCACACGTTCTAGGCGGAAGTCCCAAGGTTCAATATTGGGTGCACAGAATGGTGCTAGCATAGCGCCGCTTGCACCATCAACGTGAATGTCGATAGAGTTACCAGTATCATGCTCGTAAGTATCAAGTGCATCTGATAATGGTTTGACTGTTTCGTATAAACCGGTAAAGGTTTGACCAAAAGTAGGAACGACCATAATAGTGTTAGCATCGACAAGCTCTAACATATCTTCAGGGGTCATAAAATAATGACCTTCGTTCATTTTGGTTTCACGCATTTCTACGTCCCAGTAGCGGGCAAATTTTTCCCAGCAGACTTGAACCGGACCACAAACCATATTTGGTTTATCTGTTGGTTGACCAAGTGCACGACGTTTTTCACGCCAGCGCCAAAGTGCAGCCAAACCACCCAGCATACAAGCTTCACTTGAACCTGTTGTTGAGGTACCAACGGTTGTTACTGACTCAGGTGAATTCCATAAATCCGCTAACATATGGACACAACGTCCTTCAATTTCAGCTGACTGAGGGTATTCATCTTTATCGATCATGTTCTTATCAATAGAAAGATCCATTAATTTATGAACTTCGTCTTCTTCCCATGTTTGACAAAACGTGGCTAAGTTTTGACGTGAATTACCATCAAGGTAAAGTTCATCACGGATCATTTGGTAGATCACGTTTGGTGCTTGTTCTTGCTGTGGTAGCTTGGTAGTTGCCGCAACGTTATTAATCGCTTCTGAACCAAAGATTGGATCATTTTCTGATTGACGGTTTACTTCGTGAAGAGCCATAATTTTCTTCCTACCTTAATGTTGCATACTACTAAATAGGTTCCAAGCCATTGCTTGAGTAACATGTTTAATCATTTGTTGACCACGAATACTATTACCAAATGGGTCTAGTCGTGGTGAGAATGCAGCAAGTGCACCAATGTTGGGAATCACGGTTAATAAACCACCGCCGACACCACTTTTACCAGGAAGACCAACGTCATACGCCCAGTCACCTGATGTGTCGTAAAGACCTTCCATCGCCATTTCAGCGAGGATATGAGGAATATTTTGTGGCTGAATTAATTGCTTGCCTGAACAAGGGTTTTTACCACCATTGGCGAGTGTTGCACCGACGGTTGCTAAATCTACTGCATTAAATAGGGTTGAACATTGGCGAGTATAAACATCACACGCTTCAAGTGGCTCTGAGTACATACGACCTGATGACTCTAATAATAATGCGATGGCACGATTATGAGTATTGGTGGTTTGTTCTGATTGATTCACTTCATCAGATAACACAATATCGCTATTTGCTAATAGTGATTGAAAATTCAAAATTTGCTGCCAGCGTTGTTCTTTATCTGTTGCTTTAACTAAACTTACAGTTGCCATTGCACCCGCATTGACGAGCGGTGTTAATGGCTTACCTTGATGTAATTCAAGTGCCAATACTGAATTAAATGGCATACCTGTAGGTTCTGCACCTACCTTTGTATGTAGTGCATCAGCGCCTGATTGTTCCAGTACTAAACCTAATGTCATTATTTTAGAAATAGACTCAATCGCAAATTTATAATCAGTATCTTGTAATTGAATCACTTCACCAGTAACAGAAACAAAAGCCAGTCCGGTTAGTTCTGATGGTACGGAAGCTAAAAAAGGAATATATGAGGCATTTTCACCTGCCATATTTGTTTTTGCTTCATCTAGCGCTTGCTGCATAACGACAGCAAGCTTTTCATTTAGTTGTGACATTGACGCATCCTTAACGCTATTGATTCAATGTATGAGTAATTTTGTTTGATGGGTTAATAACACCAGGGTGAACTTTTTCAATTTCCCAAGTAAAGGGTGCAAAGTCAGTGACTGCTGGATCTTTCCAGTGTGGTTGACGGGCTTTGTAAATAAATAATGGAACTGATACGAAAATGATGGTTAATACGACTAAGAAGCCAACATATTCCTCAGGACTACCCACAGAAATTTGACTTGGTGGAATGAAAGAGAAGATGAATGCTAATAATGAGCCAGAAAAACCGACACCTGCGATGATCCACATACCCATATCTCCGCCTGGAATTTTATATGGACGGGGGCGATTAGGTTGGCTGTAACGTAAGTGAATAGCCGCTGCAAACATTAATAAGTACATGATGAGATAAAGCACAACGGTTAATTGGCTCAAGATTTGATAAGCCGCTTGTACTGATGGTAATACGACAAACACGGTTGATATCATAGTAACTAAGAAGGCTTGTGCCATCATGATATGGGTTGCCATACCATTTTTGTTGGTGTATTGCCAAAAACGAGGAAGGTAACCGCCTTTCGCAACAACAAGCAAGGCAGATGAAGGACCCGCAACCCAGCCAACAACACCAGCAAGAACACCAAGCGCTAAACATGCTGCCATAATTGGAGCAGCCCAACTGATACCAGCCCAAGCAAACATATCATCGTAAGCAACTAATAAGCTTTGGGTTAAGTTAATATCTTTTTGAGGAATAACAAAAGCGATAGCTAATGTACCTAAAACAAATACACACACAGTACCAATAGCGGCAATGGCGATTGCAAGTGGGTAGTTACGTGGCGCATCATCAACTTCTTTAACGTGAATAGCGTTCATTTCCATACCGGCATAAAACAAGAAAATACTTGCCGCTAAAACAACGTTATTAAAGTTAGAAAAATCAGGGATAACATCATGCCAAGACAATTGAACTTCTGGTGCGCGACCAGAAAAGAAAAGGTAAGAGAAACCTAATACAATTAACACAATACCAGGAATAACTGTACCTACTAAACCGCCCCATTTAGCGACTTTTGAGAATGCAGCTGTACCACGAAGAGCAATGAACGTTGCTAACCAATAAATCGCTAATACAATGCCAAGTACGAAAAATTTATTTTGAGATAATGCTTGGTCCCATGATTGATGAGGGCCAACAAAAGCAAGTGATACAGAACCAAAAGTCAGTGCGGTTGGAAACCATACTGTTACTTCAATCCATAACATGAAAATAGCAACTAATGCTAGACGAGGGCCAAATGCTTCACCCACCCAGCGAAATACCCCGCCTTTTTCAGACCAACCCGTTGCCAGTTCAGCGGCAACTAATGAAACTGGAACCAAAAAGACTACGGCAGCAAAAATATAATAAAAAATGGAACTTAAACCGTATTCAGCTTCTGCTGGAAGACCTCGCAAACTTACTACCGCAACGATATTTAACATTGCTAACGCAAATATGCTGATCCCCCCTTTTTTGACTTTTTCTACACTAGCCATAATTAACCTATATATTTTTATGAATTGAATAGATATGAATATCTATTTTTCTTATTGTTTAAGTTGATAAAATAGCATTGCGTAGTGACATTGGTAAATTTATAAAAGTAATTGTTTATGTTTCATTTATGTAGATTGTTGTGCGAGCATAAATATGCGTTTTTTATTATTTTCATTAATGAAATGTTATTGTTTAATATGTGACTGCTAACTTTTAATTTCTATTATCCAAGATGCTTTTCTGTTGTTATAAATAAGAATAGGTACCAACAAGAATAGTATTGTTAATATTGTCAATATAGCAATGTATGACAAGTTACTCCCAATATTAAGTTGGTTTGGTGGAATAAAACTCAAGCATAATGCTAAAAGACTAGAAATAAACCCGAGAGATCCAATTATCCACATACCAATATTTCCAAATGGAACTTTATATGGTCGATCAATGTTAGGTTTTTTATAGCGGAGATAAATAGCACTAGAAAATAATAACAAATACATAATTAAATATAAAATAGAAGCTAATTGTCCTAATATTTGAAAAGTTGATTGTATGGATGGCAAAATAATAAGTAAGAAAGATAACGTGGTAACAATCGCACCTTGAAGATAAAGAAGAGGCATTTGTACGCCATGTTGATTACTTTTTTGTAGTGTTGGTGGTAAATAACCTTTTTGTCCGACTTGAAATAAACCTGTAGATGGTCCTGCGATAATTACTGTAATCTGAGCAAATGCACCGATAGCAATTGCGGCTGTAATAATTTCACCCATCCATGAAATATGGAAATATTTAAATATGGTGTCATAAGTAGTAAATAAACTATTAACAATGTTAATTTGATCGTGTGGGATAATCGCACTTATCAATAATGTGCCTATAATATGACAAATAACGACGAGGCTTGCCGCTATAGCAACAGATATTGGATAATTTTTTAAAGGATTATTCATGCTTTGAACATGAACTGCATTTATTTCCATACCGGAATAGAATAAGAAAACACTGGCTGCTAGTACCAAATTGTGAAAATGTAAAATGTTAGGGAATAATTGTTGGCTAGAGACAGTAAAATCAATGGTACCTTTTAAATAAACATAAGCGATACCACTAATAAATAGAATTGCCAATGGTATTATTGTACCAATAATGCCTGCGATAGATCCTATTTTAGCGGCAGATTTAACACCTTTAGATGTAGTGAATACGGAAAACCAATAGAAAAAGAGGATAATAGATAGAGTGTAATATTTATTAGTTGATAATAAGTGGGCATGTTTCACATCAATAAAGGCAATGGAAACAGCAATAAATATTAACATTGTAGGAAAACAAATTGTTGTTGCTAACCATTGTAAATAAATAGCGACAAATCCTATTTGTTTTCCAAATGCCGCACCAACCCAATTAAATACCCCCCCTTTTTGTGGCCAGCCTGTAGCTAGCTCTGCTGAAACAAGTGATACGGGAATTAAAAAACAGACAGCAGCAAAGATATAATAAAATACAGAAGTTAATCCATACATTGCTTCAGGCGCGAATCCTCTTGGACTTAATACGGTAATTGTATTCATAACAATAAACGTTAAAATTCCAAGCTTTATATTTTTTGTTATATTATTTTTAGACTTAATATCCATGATGACTCACAGACATGCTGTAGATATTTATTTAATACCTACAGCATGTTATTTAGTTAATTGTTATCAGTCGTAGTTAACCAATCTTTTTTACGATAGGCATAAATAATAAAGGGTATTATTACAAACCCGATTGTTCCTACAACTAGAATTCCAATATAAGTTGAAGGTGATCCAACAGATATTTGTGATGGTGGAATAAAGCTTAAAACAAAGGCTAGAATAGAACCCAATAAACCAAGCCCTGCAATTATCCATAAACCAACCATACCGCCAGGTAATTTGTATGGACGAGGAGTGTTTGGCTCTTTATAACGTAAATAAATAACAGATAAAAACAACATAATATACATGGCAAGATATAATATAACCGCTAGCTGACTAATCATTTGATAAGCTGCTTGTACTGACGGTAATATCATCATGATAATAACGAGTGCTGTTACGATCCCACCTTGACACATTAGAATATTTTTTTGAACGCCATTTTTATTTACTTTTTGAAGTGATAACGGTAAATATCCTTCACGTCCAACTTGCAATATACCTGCTGACGGGCCAGAGATAATGGCAATTATTTGACCAAGAACACCTAAAGCAAGAGCAAGTGCCGTTACATTACCTAACCAACCAAGGCCAAAGTGTGCAAATAACTTATCATATGCGACTAACAAACTTTGGACTAAATTAATCTGACCTTTTGGAATGATTGTTGCGATTGAAAGCGTACCAAAAATAAAGATAATAACGGTGAATATTGTTGCACAAATAATCGCTATTGGATAATTTTTAGATGGGTTATCAACTTCAGTAACATGTACGGCATTAATTTCCATACCCGCAAAGAAAAGAAAAATACTGGCCGCTAAAACAAGGTTATTAAAATTGCTAAAGTCGGGTATAAACCCATGTATTGATGGATTAAAATGAATAGGGTTACCATTTGCAATATAAATACCAGCAAGGGTAACTAAAATAATACCGGGAATGATCGTACCGATTAAACCTGCAACGGAGCTTATTTTTGCTGCTGTTTTTAATCCTTTTAAACTGATAAATGTTGCAAACCAATAAACAACTAAAACAACTAATCCACTATAGAAGCGATTTGCAGCTAGTGCCTGATCAAATGTTTGATCTGGACCGATAAATGCTAAAGCAACCCCAGCAAAAATAAGTACTGTCGGAAACCAAATTGTAGTTGCTAGCCATTGTAAATAAATAGCTAAAAATCCGAAACGGTTACCAAATGCTTTACTTACCCAATTAAATATTCCCCCTTTTTGTGGCCAGCCTGTTGCTAATTCTGCCGCACATAATGCAACGGGAATAAGAAATACGATAGCGGCAAAAATATAATAAAATACAGCAGTAATGCCGTATTCAGCTTCTGCTGAAAAACCACGTAAACTGACAACAGTTGTTATATTCATTATTGCTAATGTTGCAACTGTTATTTTTTTTTTGGTTGATGCTTTATTTGTTGATACATCCGTTGACATATCTCACCCCATAAAAATAAGTTATGGAAAAAAACACCGATATTACTATCGGTGTTTGTATTTATCTTAAATTACTGCTCAGAAATAACTTCGTCTCTTGCCGCTAAAACGCAATCAATAACATGACGCATAATATCTGGAGTAATATGAACATTCATAGGGAAAGCTTTTAATGCAAAAATACAAGCTTCTGGATCTGAAGCATCACGATTATATTCAGCAACACGGAAACCAGTGCTGAAACTTAAATATGGAGTACAACGACCATTGACTTTTTTACCATTACGGAACCAATGGTATAATTTATCACCAATAGCTTTAGTTAAAATATTGTTTTTAACTAATTGTTCTTTATAAGCAGGATCGGTTAATTCTTTACGGTATTCTTCTTCCGCAATAACGCCATCAGGATAGGCACGGAATAGTGTGACAAGTCCATGATCTTCAGGGTTTACACATACAATTTCAGTATGCGATGCAATCACACTACGCAAGAAATTTTGATTTTCTAAGATACCACCAAGAATGGCTTGGAAGCCTTCGTAACCAAAGAACTTCATGGTTGCCCATCCAGCCAATGAACCTGTCGCAGCACGAGAGACTTCAAGTGTGTAGTCTAATGGATTATATGGTGAACGAGGTTGTAAATATGCAGAGCCTGGACGTTTAAGTAGGTTTTCAAATTCATCACTATTTTGATAAACAAAACAGCTACTTGCATATGGTGACCAACCCGCTTTATGGAAGTCGACACCAATGGCATCAGCAAATTTCACGCCTTCAAGTGCTTCGCAGTTCGCTTTAATTAGTGGTAGCACGTCAGGAGAAAACTCAAGTGGATTTTTTTCAAAATCATATTCGCGGAAGACTAACCATGCCCAACATACAACGGCATCAGCATAAAGTAATGCTTTACCATATTGAGTGCTGTCATTTGGATATTTGTCCATTAACTCACGAACTTGAGCGATAGGATCAAAGGCATTTGCGTCAGTTGTACCCATGGTACAGACAACCGATGCAACGGGAATATTTTGCTCATGGCAATCTTTTAGAATTTCTTCTAAATGTTGAAGATCCATTGCATTTGTATTCACATCGGTACGGACTTTAATAATGTTATCAGTTCCTAAACCCATCCAGTCAGTACTGTTAAGCATGGTGTAGTGAGCTTGTTGTGAACAAATAACTTTAGCGTCTGTACGTACACCTTTAGTGCGCGAATCATGTAATACACGACTTAAAGCGTATTTAACATGATAAGTCCAACAACCTGAACCACCGTAAGTGTATAAACAACCTGTAGTATCTGGATTCCAACCAAATAAATTACCTAACATACCTGCACTTTCTAATTCGGCACGGTGTACATTCCATGAATATTCGCCTTCAAGAATGTTAGGTGAGTATATTTCAGATAAAACAGCTGCAACAATCGATGCTGTATTAGCTTGAGGAATAACATTACACATTGTTAAAGGATGACCCCAGTTTGGTAATCCTTCAAATAACTCAACCGTTTCATCAATAACTTTTTCAGCAGAACTCATTTTGGCTGGCATGCTGATATGTTTAACATGATCAAAGTCGATAGTTAATTTGGGATTGGTACCTAAATAAGCGGGACCTTCTGCTTCTGGACGGAGTTGATCAATTGCTTTAACTGCTTTATCAATTGCAGCCGCTAATGGATCGGGTGTTTCTTTTTGATAAGCGGGAAAGGCACTAAGCATTTCTTTACGATATTTTGCCCAATTACTTGCATCGTCTTTTATTTTATTATCTGAATTCCAATTGCTTTCATATGTTTTCATCTTTAAATATCCTTAAATGTATATTACAAAAAGAACACTGTAGAGAAGTCTATGGTTAAAATTAAATCGTAGGCTGTAACTCAGTGATTATGCTTACATGTTAACTAGTTATGCAGTTCAAGTAGTTATCATGGATTTATAAATTACCACTTTATGAGTTGTTGTCACTGTGTAAAATTGAAATGTGACATCTTATTTTTTTTGATGCTGATGCGTTGTTATTTTGTGATAGAACTAACAAATAAAGATTTAAATTGTGATGTTATTTTTCGCTAATTACATAATAATCAAATGTATATTTAATGTTAGATGGGACGACGAGTGAAATTTTTTTTCCAGCGTAATGAAACGGATTCAGAAGTTAGAATTGAATTAAAAACAGCATCATTCTATTTATTGGTAGCGATGATTGTGGGTTGGATGGCAATTAGTTTTATTCTGCAATCAAATGAGGCGGGGTCAGTCTTTTTACCGATTTTAATTGGCTTTATGATGTTGCGCTTTTTTGCTTTAGTCAAAGTACAAAAAGAAGTATTAGTGGCAATGCGAGATAAGCGCTTAACCACTCAAGGGAGTAAGTTTTCATTTGCCAATCCCTTTATTTATATTATCAAGAAAAAGTCACAACCTGAGCCTGAAGTATAATTAAAAACGGCCGCAATGCTGCTATATCGATATATAGCAGCATTGCGGCCGTTTGCGATCATTGAGTAGCAGACACTAATTAGTTATTGCTGTGAAGCTCGCTGTTTAATTCAATTGCTGTTTTATTGGTTAAACATTCAATTTGGCCAGTCATTGAGTTACGACGGAACAATAAGTCAGCTTTACCCGCAAGATCACGTGCTTTAGCGACTTCAACTGGCTTCCCTGAGGCATCTAGCATTTGTACTTTTGAGCCCGCAGTGACATATAAGCCTGATTCGATAGTGCAACGATCACCCAGTGGGAAACCAAGACCGGCGTTTGCACCTAAAAGGCTATTTTCACCAATTGATACTACGACTTTACCGCCACCTGATAGTGTTCCCATAATTGAAGCACCACCACCGATATCAGAACCGTTACCGACCATAACGCCGGCTGAAATACGCCCTTCAACCATGCTGACACCCGTTGTACCTGCATTGAAGTTAATGAAGCCTTCATGCATAACCGTGGTACCTTCACCAACATGTGCGCCTAAACGAACGCGTGAAGTATCTGCAATACGCACGCCTGTTGGCACAATGTAGTCTACCATTTTAGGGAATTTATCGACGCAATCAACGGTGATTGTTTCGCCGTTAAGACGTGCATCCATTTGGCGTTCAGCAAGTTCTGGTAAGTCGATAGGACCTTGATTTGTCCACGCAATGTTGTGTAATAAACCAAAGATGCCATCAAGAACTAAACCGTGTGGTTTCACTAAACGGTGCGAGATAAGTTGTAGTTTTAAGAAACCTTCAGCAACAGATACTGGTGAGATGTCTGTTTTAAGCATAACCATAACTAGCGGCTGTGAAGACAATGTCGCTTTTGCTGCAAATTGTGCACTTATTTCGTCGTTAGCATCTTCAAATGCAGATGCAATTGCAGCACATTGTTCTGGTGTAACATCGATAGCTTGGTTACCACCGTGGTAATCAACAATTGCAGCAATATCTTTTACTAGTTGCTCTGATGGATGTAGCGTTGGGGTTGGAAAAAACGCTTCAATAATTTTTCCATCACGGTTTTTAGTTGCAGTACCTAAGGCAAGTGAAAAGCTAGACATGATTACCTGTTCTCCATTTCAAATAAAATAATACGATGCGGTAATTAAAATAATGTGATCACTAATAACCAACGTCAGTGATTGCTTATTGAGTTAACCGATGATTTACCGCTAATTTATCTATCATAAAGACAGTTATAAAAATAGAGAAGAGCTGAACTGATAATCAGAGCAAAATGATGGTTTATTGACGAAAAACGGACAGAATACAATTCATTTTGGCGCTTATATTTGTTTAGAATGGCATTGAGAGTGGAACATTTGAAGGAGGATATAAATAGATAAAAAAAAACCTCCATCAGGAGGCTTTCGACGACAAACTGAATAATCTGAAAATTATGCGGCGTCTTGCTGTTGCTCATCGGCAACAACTTCAGGTTTTACTGCTTTTGTTTTTGGTGCTGGTTTGGCTTTTTTTGCGCCTAAAGCAACCAAGACTTCTTCACGATTTTGCGCTAAGAACATGGATAGTTCTTCTTGCTTTGTTTCATCTTCGAATAAGTCACTTTCACTTAATAAAGCAAACATCTCATCTGCCATATCAAGCATTTTGTCATATGCATCGGCTTCGGATTTAGAGGTAAAAGTCATCTTTTCTTCCCCGTTGCGCTCTACTACATATTTGACGATAACTGCCATGGTCATCCTCTCCTGAAAATTATTTACTGGACGCTTATACAGTAGTATGGTGAGAGAGTCTAGTGCTAAGCGTGTGAATGTGATGACCCAAGAAAAATTTAACCAAATATATCATCGTGCTGTAGAAAGAAAAGGCGGTGAATTAAATGTAGAACAACGACTAACAATCCCGTTGAATAATGAGCAATTAACACTAATTCCAGATCACCGTTGGTTAGCTGAATTTACTCAAAAAGTGTTTCAATGTGGTATTCGATGGCAAGTAGTACGTAACAAATGGCCTGCATTTGAGGCGGCGTTTTTTGAGTTTGATATTGAAAAAATGGGCCTAATGCCAACTGAAATGTGGGAGCGAAAAGCGCAAGATGCAACCATTATTCGAGATTTAAAAAAGGTAATGACGATCCCTGAGAATGCCAATATGATCCATCGCGCGGCATTGGAATATGGATCATTCTCGGCAATGGTAGCCGATTGGCCAGAGCAGAATATCATTGGTTTATGGTTGTATTTAAAAAAACAAGGTTGTCGCTTAGGCGGTAAAACGGGCGCTTATAGTCTGCGCGGGCTTGGTAAAGATACCTTTTTACTGACACCCGATATTGAGGCTTATTTACGCCATACTAATATTATTGATGGTGGCCGTGATACGTTAAAATCATTACATGCAGCGCAGAATGCATTCAATGATTGGCAGCAACAATCAGGCCGATCATTAACTCAGATCAGCCAAATTATTGCATTTAGTGTGGGTGATAATCGGGTTTAATCAAACTGCCATTGTTGGCAAAAGGTCAAAAATAGTTTTAATAGTGGACTTTGATATTTTTCTTGGTGATATAACAGCCAATATTGACGGTTCATATCAAGGGGTATCGTTAATATAGCAACGCGCTGTTCTTCAACCGCATGGGTGATTGCACGTTGAGAAATACAGGTAATACCTAAGCCGGCACTAACACAATTAATGATCGCCTCGGTAGTATTTAACTCAAATGAGGTGGTCCACTTTTCTAATTGAGGTGAAATTCGATTAAGAAAAAACTCCCGTGTACCTGAACCTATTTCTCGTAGTACCCATTCTGAATTTTCGAGATCGGATAACTGTAGGTTTTTTATTTTAGTTAATGGGTGCTGTGGATGACAAGCGATCACCATTTGATCACTTAACCACGGTTGAACAACAAGGTCGGAATGTTGGATCTTTCCTTCAACTAAACCAATATCTAATTCAAATTCTGTTAACTTATGACAGATCTGAGCCGTATTTGAGATAAATAATGTTTGATCTCGATGTTGGGTTTCAAGTCTAAAATCACGCAATAAAAAGGGGGTTACCTGATTACCTACAGTATCACTTGATCCTATCTTTAATTTACCTGTCAGTGGGCCTGCTTGATCAAATAAATTTTCAATCGCATTTGAACGAGCTAAAAGTTCATCCGCAAGAGGTAACAATCGTTTACCTTGTTCATTGATTATTAAGCGATTATTGTTGCGATTAAACAGTTTGTGATCAAGTTGTTTTTCAAGTTCAGAGAGCGCCATGCTCACAGCGGGCTTTGATAAAAATAATTTTTCTGCGGCTGCGGTAATTGTTTTTTCTTGTGCCACGGTCACAAAAACGTTGAGTTGTTTTAACGCTATATTCATCATTACCTCATTAAAAGACGCAAGGTGAATCTGGCCACCTTGTTGTTAAAATAATTTTAACACTGTTTTAAATATATTCAATTATTATAAACAAAGGTAAACATGTATACTGTAGTCAACAAAACAATAATTCGCTATTGCTATCCTCTAAGCGGAGTAAAAATATGATTACAGCAACAAAAAGAAAATTAGCCAGCGCACCGACACCCATGGCGGGGTTAGCGTTAGGTATTGGCAGTATTTTATGGTGTTGGGAGAGTGGTGCTCAACTTCACGGTTACGGACAGATAACAGGCGCAGTTATTGCAGCATTGATGCTACTCATTTTAATCGCTAAATTTTTAGTGCATCCAAAGTTGTTATGGAATGATTTATCACATCACGTTGTCGGCAGTGTAGTACCGACATTTGCAATGGCATTAATGGTGGTATCTAAAGCGATTAGTGTTTACGGCTCAATCACTGTTGGTGTGTATGTTTGGTTATTTGCGGTTGGATTGCATGTTATTTTTTTAGCTTTATTCTTATTTCATCGTGGCCGTGATTTTCATTTACATCACATGGTGCCAAGTTGGTTTGTACCGCCAATTGGTATTATTGTTGCAGACGTTTCATTTCCAGGTATTGCTGCGTTACATCCATTAGCTTATGCATTGCAAATGTTCGGTATGATGGCTTATGCCGTGATGTTACCGATGATGATTTATCGATTTATGTTCCGTGATGAAGTGCCTGATGGCGCTAAACCAACCATTGCGATTATGGCAGCGCCTGCAAGTCTGTCTTTGGCGGGTTATCTAACCATTACCGCTACACCGTCGCCAGTGATAGTTGCTTTACTTGGAGGTATTGCCGTATTAATGACAACGGTTATCTATTTAGCTTTTTTCCGTTTATTACGCTTAGATTTTAGTCCCGGTTATGCCGCATTTACTTTCCCAATGGCAATTGGTGCAACCGCTTTATTTAAAACAGTCGCTTGGATGCAGAGCTATGGCTTTGATGCGCATTATGTCGCTCAAGTTCATGGTTTAGCGACAATTGAATTATATGTAGCGAGTATCATTATTGGTTATGTATCCATTCGATATTTAGCTTTTTATCGTCCTGTGAGTCGATTATTTCAACGCAGTGAAATCTGTCCACACAACATTTGATAGCAATGGTGCAGTAATTTCACGAATGTGTTGTTGTACCTATAAATGTTGAGTGTGTTGCCCAGTCAATTTGGCTGGGCTTTTTTATGGGCGTTTATGTTACTTCTGGGCATAAATTGTGATGCTTTGGGGTGTTTTTAAACTGTATTTATTTACAGTATCTCAGTGATGGTAGACAATTTGATTATCTATTTTTCTGCTGTGGAATATCTGCGTGTTCACTGTCTATCATTCAAATCAGCTTGATCTGCTTAAATCATTATTAGTTGAGTTGATCCGCTTACAGCCATTAGCGAATCCGTTTGAAAAAGAGCAAATTCTGGTACAAAGCCCAGGTATGTCACAATGGCTAAAAATGGAATTGGCGACCTCATTTGGGGTGGCAGCCAATATAGAATTTCCATTACCTGCGACTTTTATTTGGAAAATGTTTACTCAAGTCTTGGCGGATGTGCCCGAGCGAAGTGCATTTAATAAAGAGGCGATGACATGGAAATTAATGCAGGTATTGCCACAACAGTTTGATCAACCTGAATTTGAACCATTACAACGTTATTTAGATAACGATAGTGATTCTCTCAAGTGTTACCAACTGTCTGAAAAAATAGCCGATATTTTTGACCAATATTTAGTGTATCGCCCTGAATGGATCCAGCAATGGGAAGCGGGCGAAACCGTTGCAGAGCTTAATGATGAGCATCCGTGGCAGCCGATCTTATGGCAAGCGCTTTACGATCAAACCTTAGCATTAGAACAATCACCGTATCATCGTGCTAATTTGTACGATCACTTTATTGAAACGCTGAACAATTATTCAGGTAATGAAGGGAAGGCGGCGTTATTGGCGGCGGGGTTACCGCAACGATTGTTTGTGTTTGGTATTTCTTCCTTACCACCACGCTATTTAGATGCGTTAGCCGCGATTGGTGAACATATTGATGTCCATTTAATGTTTACTAACCCTTGTAAATATTACTGGGGTGATATTCGCGATCGTAAACATCTGGCACGTTTAGCGGCGAGACAGCGAGTACAGCTACAAAATATCGCCACGACGGATGATGTTGATGCGTTATTGTCAGTGCTTAAAGACAACGATCAAAATAATTATGACGATGACATGCACAATGACGTTGTTGGTAATAGCTTATTAGCATCGATGGGGAAACTTGGACGAGATAATATTTATCTGTTATCGGCAATGGAAGTTAACGAAGTCGATGCCGGCTTTGTTGATATTGAAGCGGATACGCTATTGCATGCCATTCAAGCAGATATTTTACATCTTCAAGATCGTCAAGACGATACTCAACTCGATTCCAGTGAGCACAAATTTCCGATTGCTGCTGATGATCATTCGGTCACCATTCACGCTTGTCATAGCCCAATGCGTGAAGTGGAAGTGCTGCATGATAAATTGCTAGCGATGTTTGAAGCGGATTCTAAGCTAAAGCCGCGTGATGTGATTGTAATGGTAGCTGACATCAATGCTTACAGTGCTGCAATTCAATCGGTATTTGGTAATGCGCCGGGTAATCGTTATATTCCATTCTCTATTTCTGACCGTACAGCTGAGCAAGAAAACCCGATTTTATTGGCATTTTTGCGCTTACTCACCTTGCCTGAAAGTCGCTGTCATGCCTCTGAATTATTGGAGTTGCTAGAAGTACCCGCGGTGATGGAAAAGTTTGGTTTTGATAGCATTAGCTTTGAAAAAATCAAACAATGGATTGAAGAAGCGGGTATTCGATGGGGACTTGATCAACATACCGCCAGTCAGTTTGATTTACCCGAACAACTGCAAAATACATGGTTGTTTGGTATTCAGAGAATGCTGCTGGGTTATGCAATGCCGCATGATACCGGTTTATTTGCTGGGATCTCTGCTTATGAGCAAGTACAAGGATTAGATGCTGAATTAGCAGGACAATTAGCAGGATTTATCGATAGCTTAATTGAATATCGCAGTGCTTTGGCACAATCACAAACCGTTAATCAATGGGCTGAGTTATTACATCAGTTACTGGATGATTTCTTTGTGGTTGAGTTGGAAGGCGAGTTAATTTTAAAATCGATTCGCGATAACTTGCAGCGGTTGCACCAACAATTACAAGATGCGGGTTATCAAGGGCAAATCACGCCAGCGGTACTGACACAATACTTGCAAGATAAGCTCTCTGGTGAGCGTGTTAGCCAGCGTTTCTTAGCCGGACAAGTCAACTTTTGTACCCTGATGCCGATGCGTTCTATTCCTTTTAATGTGGTGTGTTTATTGGGAATGAACGATGGTGCTTATCCGCGTAACATCGCCCCTGAAGGGTTTGATCTTATGAATGGCCGCACTAAGGCTGGAGATCGTTCCCGTCGAGATGATGACCGTTATTTATTTTTAGAAGCCTTGTTATCCGCTCAACAAACATTATATATCAGCTATGTTGGCCGTTCGATTCAAGATAACGCTCAAAAAGTGCCATCAGTGTTAGTCAGTGAGCTGGTGGAGTATTGTCAACAAGGCTATTGCTGCGCGGGCGATCAACCGTTAGCGGTAGATGTCTCTGCAAACAATATCAAACAACAGTTAATTCAACATCACCCGTTAGTGCCATTTAGCCCCAGTGCGTTTATTGGCGATCACGCCAGTTTTGCAATTGAATGGTTACCTGCGGCTAACCGCGATGGGCAGGCAAGTGCGCCATTTCAGCTTAATGCATTAATGGCTGAACCGATGGCAGATGATCACAGCATGGTTTTAGAACTGGCTGAATTACAGCGTTTTTGGCGTTTACCGGTGCGTTACTTTTTTAACCGTCGTCTTAAAGTGTATTTTGAAGCGCCAATGGGACTATTAGAAGACGATGAGCCGTTTGTTCTTAACGGGTTGGAAAGCTATTTAATTCGCGATCAATTGCTGGAATTATTATTAGATGCCAAGCAGAAAAATGCGGATCCTGATGTGATTTATAACCAGTTTGCAGCCGAGCAGCGTGCCGCAGGTAATTTACCTGTCGCGGCATTTGGTGAGCTTGATTTAGCGGCTAGTCGCCAAGCGGTGGCGAATTTAACCGATGTGATTGAGCCATTAATTCATGCACCATTAGCGGATCAAGAAGTGGCGATCACCGTGATGATTAAGGGGCATAACGTCTCTTTACAAGGTTGGCTCAAGCAGCGTTATCAGTCTGGTCTTTTACGTTACCGTACTGGAAAAATTCGCCCTCAAGATTTTTTAACGGCTTGGCTTGATCATTTATGTTTGGCTATATCGGTGCCTGAAACCCAACAAGTTACCCATATTATTGGTACTGATAAGCAGTTTGAATTACAAACGATTGAACCACAGCAAGCACTCGCTTATTTACAACAATTGATTGAACTGTATTACCAAGGTTTAAATCAACCGTTAGCCTATTTCCCTAAAACTGCGATGGCAGCCATACAAGCTCATATCGGCCGTGATGGTAGCTGGAAGAGTGATGAAGAAACTGAACAAAAAGCCCTGACAAAAATGGCAGAATGTTTTAACGATGGTTACTTGTTTGCTGGGGAAGGCAGTGATGATTACATTCAGCGCGTATGGCCGCAATGGGATGACGATGTGGCACAAGATGCGAATCAATTAGCGGCATTGGTGCTACAAGCGGTGGTGGTGAACAGTAAAGAAATTAAGCCAGAATAACGTGGTAGTGAAGTAGTGTGGCCGCCAGCAAATCATTGTTAGTTGTAGGGTGTTCGCTGTGCGGCCACAGGTCCAGAGGTGACCAAGTTTCTGGCGCTGATACTAACTAACCACTGTCGTATAAACCGTGAGTAAGTTCTCACATTATAGGAACACAATAGAATATTAGGTGCCAATATTTACTTATAAGTGTTGGGTCACATAATAACTAGCCCGATCACTGACATTAAAAATTATCGGGCTGGTGCTGTTGTTACATATAGCAACCATGGGATGAGTGACATAATGGCGACTGAAGTACTAACAACGGATGACGTACTAACGAATATTCTGCAACCAATGACGTTTCCATTGCATGGCACGCGTTTGATCGAGGCGTCAGCGGGCACCGGTAAGACATTTACCATCGCGAGTTTGTATTTACGGTTATTGCTAGCGCACGGTAATGAGGACACTCGTCATCAACAGCAGTTGACGGTTGATCAAATTTTAGTTGTAACCTTTACTGAAGCGGCGACGGCAGAATTACGCGATCGTATTCGTGCCCGTATTCATGATGCGCGGCTAGCGTTTAGTCGTGGTATTAGTCACGATCCTGTTATTGAGCCGTTATTAAATGAATATCCAGATCATAAATTAGCCGCAACCCTTTTATTGCAAGCCGAACGGCAGATGGATGAAGCGGCGATTTATACTATCCATGGTTTCTGTCAGCGAATGCTTACTCAAAATGCGTTTGAATCGGGTAGCCGTTTTAATAATGAATTTGTGACCGATGAAAGCCAGCTTAAAAATATTGTGGTGGCGGATTATTGGCGTAGTAGTTTTTATCATTTACCGCCAGCGTTAGCCCATGAAGTGCGTGAAATTTGGTCATCGCCCAATGCGTTATTGAAAGAAATTGGCAATAGTTTAACTGGTGCGCCAGTACGATTGTCAGTGGCTGCGATGACCGAATCGTTAGAACAATTACACCAGCAAAATATTGTGCGGATTGATGAAGTAAAAGCGTTGTGGCGTCAGCATCAAGCAGATCTTGAAGCCTTAATTGCCAATTCTGGGATCAATAAACGCAGTTATACCAAAAAAAGTTTACCTAATTGGATTGAACAAGTCAGCGCATGGGCAGCGCAACCCACCGTTGGTTATGAACTGCCTGATAATTTGATTCGCTTCCATCAGCAGACATTAATTGAAAAAACCGCCAAAGGTGATGCACCTGAGCATGCGGTTTTTAATGCCATTGCTGAATTATTAGATCATCCTGCTAATTTACGTGAGCCATTATTAGCCCATGCGATTGAGCATTGTCGTCAATTATTGGCTGATGCTAAAGCGCGTAAAGGATGGTTATCGTTTGATGACTTGCTGACGCAATTAGGCGCTGCGATTGATAATGATGTTGATGATCTACTCGCGAGTAAAATTCGTGCTCAATATCCAGTGGCGATGATTGATGAATTCCAAGATACCGATCCACTGCAATACGGTATTTTTAGTGATGTTTATCGTCATCACCCTGAATGCGGCCTGTTTATGATCGGTGATCCTAAGCAGGCTATTTATGCGTTCCGTGGCGCTGATATTTTTACGTATATTCAAGCGCGTCGCCAAGTCGCTGATCACTATACATTAGCCACTAACTGGCGTTCGACAGCTAATATGATTGCAGCTGTTAATGGTGTATTTCAACAGCCTGATAGTCCGTTTATTTATGATCAAGATATTGAATTTTTAGCGGTTGATCATAGCCCTAACGCCGCTCAACGTAGCTGGTGGTTAGAGGGTGAAGCACAACACGCATTGACGTTTTGGTTACAAGATAGCCTAGATGGTAAGCCGATAACCAAAGGTAATTATCAAGCGACAATGGCCGCTTCCACTGCGGCACAAATTCAACATATTCTGACTCAATCGCAGCAACAACAAGCGTATTTCTTAGATAAAGAACAACAGCATAGTATTGAAGCGGGAGATATAGCGGTGTTGGTGCGTACGGGTACTGAGGGGCGATTAGTCCGTGAAGCATTATCCAAACAAGGCATTGCCAGTGTTTATTTATCTAACCGTGACAGTGTGTTTTCAACCCCAGAAGCGGCCGATATTCAACGTTTATTACAAGCAGTATTAACCCCTGAAGATGATCGTATATTACGCGCGGCGTTAGCATCAGGGCTGTTTGCGCGCACTGCAATTGAACTTGATCAACTCAATAATGATGAGAATGAGTGGGAAATTGCAATTAATAGCTTTAAGCAATATCGCCAACAGTGGCAAAAACGTGGTGTGATGCCAATGTTGCGCAGTGTGATGGCAAAAAATCAAATTGCAGAGCGATTATTAGCCGAAGATGGCGGTGAGCGTAAGTTGACTGATTTGCTGCATATTGGTGAATTATTGCAACAGGCGAGTCAAACATTAGACAGTGATTATGCACTGTTGCGCTGGTTAGCTGAACATGTTGCTGAGCCAAACGGCAATGCTGATGATCAAGTGATGCGGTTAGAATCAGAACGTAATTTGGTGCAGATCGTTACTATCCATAAATCAAAAGGCTTGGAATATAATTTAGTCTTTATGCCGTTTGTGTGCAGTTACCGTGAGGTCGACAGTAAAGGTGAAGTTAAATATCACGATGAAGTGGATAACATCACGGTACTTGATATTGCTAAACAAGCGCCCGCAATCGAAAAAGCCGATCAAGAACGATTAGCCGAAGATCTACGCTTAATTTATGTGGCATTAACCCGTGCAGTTTATGGGTGTTATGTTGGTATGGCTCCGATTCGTAATGGCCGTAGCACCAAAGAGCCAACTGGCTTACATCGCTCAGCAATGGGACATTTAGTACAGAATGGTGAGGCGGGCGGTGTCGCTGCACTTGAATTAGCCTTAGCTAAATTGTGTGAGGCGCAAGGGGCAATCACTGTGACTGAACCGCCGCAATTAAGTGATGTGCCATGGCAACCACCGGTGGAAGTAACTGAAGCCTTGGTTAAACGACCGTTCTCTGCCTCATTAGAGCGTAATTGGTGGATGACCAGTTATTCTAATTTGGTTAAGCAAGGTCATCAAACGGCTCATGATAGCAGTCTAGATTTACCCGGGTTTGATATTGATTCGGTGCAAAATGTGACAGAAGACATCGATGATAATGAGTTGGAATTAGAGCCACAATACTCGATTTATACTTTTCCTCGTGGTGCGCGTCCCGGTACCTTTTTGCATACCGTGTTTGAAGAAATTGATTTTACCGCTGCGGTTGATTGCCCTGAAACGGTCGCGAAATTAACGGAATTATTGCAATTAGAAAATTATGAATTAGCGTGGTTACCTGTGTTGCAGCAGCTAATTCAGGATGTATTAACTTGTGCGCTTGATGGCGATGCATTGCGGTTGGCGGATAAAACAGCGTCGCAACGATTAACGGAAATGGAATTTTTATTGCCGATTGAGATCCTACAAGCAGTGGCACTCAACAAGGTGATCGCAAAACATGATCCGTTGTCAGCTAAAGCGGGTGAGTTAGGCTTTGCAACCGTGAGTGGAATGCTAAAAGGTTTTATCGATTTAGTGTTTGAGCATCAAGGTAAATATTACGTTTTAGACTGGAAATCAAATTATTTAGGTGATGATCCACAAGTGTATCGAGGTGAGCAATTGAAAACCGCGATGCGTGAACACCGTTATGATTTGCAATATCAAATCTATGCTCTGGCATTACAACGTTTTCTGCGCAGTCGTATTCCTAATTACAGCTATGAGACCCATTTTGGTGGGGTGTATTACTTGTTTTTACGCGGTATTCAGGCGGGGAGTGACAGTGGTATTTTTTATGCGCGCCCAAGTGAACAATTACTTGATGATTTGGATTTACTCATGAAAGGAGTGCTATCACATGCTTAAGCGTTTACAAACACTGACTAAACAAGGTGGCTTACGTCAGCTTGATTATCAGTTTGCTAAATTTGTGGCACTACACAGTCCGCAATCGCAACAGGATTTGGCAGCACTAATGGCTGCATTAGTGAGTTATGAATTAGGCAAAGGCCATGTTTGTATTCAATTAGATCAATTGCGCGTGCAGCACTTATTTGGTTTATCAAGCCGATTATCGGTAGCGTTAGTTGATGGCTTACCTGAATTAAACCTATGGGCACCATTATTATCACAATTTGATGTGGTAGCTAATGTTCAATCACAAGGCTTACAAGCGAGTCCTTTGGTGTTTGATCATGGTCGTTTATACCTCAATCGTTATTGGCAATTTGAACAAACGGTTGCAAAGCGGATTGTAGATATGGCGACTAATTACGGCCAAGTCACCCAGTGGCAAGACCAACAATTGAGTTTGATGCATCAAGCGTTGAATGATTTGTTTCAGCCAAGCTATGGGCATTTATACCATGCGTTGCAAGGTGCGACTGACGCTAAACAACGCCAGAAAATAACCTGTGATTATTTGAATATTGTTACACCACAGCAGCTTGATTGGATGGCGATTGATAGCGTATTACAACAAGCGCAGCAAATAACAGATTTACAACCATTAGATAGTTTGGTGCCAACGACGAGCTGCTTAAATTGGCAAAAAGTAGCCGCAGCAATGGCACTAACACGTCAGTTTGCAGTGATCTCGGGCGGGCCGGGTACAGGTAAAACTACTACTGTAGCTAAATTATTGGCAGCGTTGGTGATGCAAGCTAATGGTGAACATAAACCGAATATTATGCTGGTGGCACCGACCGGTAAGGCGGCGGCGCGTTTAACTGAATCTATTGGTACTGCTATCAAATCATTAGCCGTACCGCAGGCGATTAAAGATTTAATTCCGACGCAATCAAGTACATTACACCGTTTATTGGGTTCGATTCCAAATCGGGTTGAGTTTAGGCATCATAAAGATAATCCGTTGCACCTAGATGTGCTGGTGGTTGATGAAGCCTCAATGGTCGATTTGCCGATGATGGCGCGATTATTAGACGCAATGCCACAAGGGGCTAAATTGATTTTATTGGGTGACCGAGATCAATTAGCCTCCGTTGAAGCGGGGGCGGTGTTAGGTGATATCTGTTCCTTTGCAACTCAAGGTTACAGCGCTCAGCAAGGGCAGTTATTAAGTCAGTTGACTGGGTTTGATTTACATTCAAATAATATCGGTTTAAGTGTGGTGACTGACTGTTTATGCATGCTACAAAAGAGTTACCGTTTCCATGCATTATCGGGTATTGGACAATTAGCTAAAGCGATTAATCTAGGTAAACCTGCACAGGTAAATAAGGTCTTTCAGCAAGGATTTAAAGATATTCATCATTCCCCTTTAGGCGTTGAAACTTATGTCTCGATGATTAATCAAGTGGTGACGTTTTATCTTGATTATTTAGATGCGATAAAAATCGATAAAACGCCGGCTGAGGTATTAAAAGCCTTTGCGAATGTCAGATTATTATGTGCCTTACGTGAAGGGGATTTTGGGGTTGTTGGCTTAAACCAACGGATTGAAAAAGAATTGACTCATCGTGGTCGCATTTCACCCAATGATGAAACCTGGTATGTCGGACGTCCGATTATGATCACGCGTAATGATCACGCATTAGGGTTATTTAACGGTGATATTGGTATGACGATGTTAGAACCTGAGGGTGATTCTGATGGTGGTCGGCGTCGATTACGGGTGTATTTTGAAATGCCAGATGGCACTGTTCGCGGAATTTTACCGAGTCGTATTCCTGAGCATGAAGTAGTGTATGCGATGACGATCCATAAATCACAAGGTTCGGAATTTGCGGATACAGTCATGGTATTACCTGCGGAATACACACCAATACTAACCCGTGAATTAATTTATACTGGTATTACGCGTGCTAAGTCGCGGCTGTACTTGTATGCACCGATGGACATTATTACTAAAACTGTGCAAGTTCGAACTGAACGCGCCAGCGGGTTAGCACAACTATTAGTGTAATGTTATTGGTTATCTTTGAGTGAACAATGCCAGCATCAGTGCTGGCATTGTGTTATTTAAATATTATTTTTTGAATTGATCAAGTAACCAATAGCTATGAGGATCCGCCGGAGTAACATGAGGCCCTGTCATAATGAAGGTTGATACAATATTAATAATTACAACGGCAACGGCAAGATAACAGACTAATTTACCCATACTTTTGACATGGTAATTACTGGGATTTTTTTCAGGACGCCAAAGGCATAGTAAGGCTGCGACTCCAATGATTGTCATCATGAAAATAACAAAAGCCCACGTATAATAATGCATTCCTAATAAGGGACTACCATAACCGAGATCATTGGGTAATAGGTGCAATGAAACTTGGCGTAATGCCGCGGCTGCACCAAATAATGCGCCAAATAAAATAATACCGTAATGCGGTTGCTGAGGACCAAAAAGAATATTTAGCATAAAGCCAAACATGACCATCATGAATCCTACGCGTTGTAGTAAGCATAAAGGGCAAGGTAATTCATGAAAAACTAATTGAATAACTGATCCCGTCGCAAGTATTGCAGTGATCCCGAGTAAACCTAAAATATTGAGTCGATTAATAAGTTGATTGTTCATAACGTACTTAAATTGAAATTGGAAGGGTATATACAATGTGATGTTTAAGCAGAATAGATGCTGCAATGAATGTTAAGACAAACATGGCATAACTCAGTTTCTTTTTGCCTTTAAGTGCAGTTAGCATTGTTATTAATATGAGACAGAAAACAAAAATACATAGCATGAATAACAATAGACCTTTTTTGAATAACGATACAATTTATACAGTATACCTTATGCGTATTTGTTGATGATAGCGTTAAATTGACAGTAAAAAAACAATAAAAAACGCCAGCATATTAAAGATAAGCTGGCGTTTGTCATCGTGTTTTTATATTAATTAAATAACCAATAGGTTATTGGATTATCTGGACACTGATAAGGACCACATTCAATGAATGTCGATACTACGTTAACCACTACGGCAAAAATAGCCAGTAAGCATACAAACTTACCAAACTTATTCATTTTATAATCGTTATTATTACAGTCTTTATTCCATAGTAGTTGCAATACAGCAATACCTACGATAGTGAGACTAAAGATAATAAATGCCCAAGTATAATAATGGATCCCAAATATCGGACTGCCAAATCCCGGCGTACCTGGAATGACGTGTAATGACACTTGGCGTAATGCGGTCGCGGCACCAAAGAGTGCACCGATGATTAATACGCCATAGTGACGTTGTTGTGGACCATAAATGACGTTGAGCATAAAACCAAACATCACGAGCATGAAGCCTAAGCGCTGTAATAAACAGAGGGGACACGGTAATTCATTGAGTACAACTTGAAGTACTGATGCCATTAATAGAACGAAGGTGATCCCTAATAGACCAAGTGTATTAAGTAGTACAACATTTTTATTATTCATGCATCCCCCTTAGAGTAAAATTGATAAGGGATCTGTTGCATGGTGATGGAACCAATACAGTCCCAAAACAACAGTGATAGCAAAAATAATATAACTGGCACCTTTTATTCCAGTAAACGCGCAGAGCATTGCAACGAATACAAGTAGAAATAATAAACTCATCATAAGTGATTATTTAACCTTTCTTTTGTATGTATAGTAGTTATTGTTGTTACATTAAAGTGACTAACTTTAAAGCTATCATACATTACTGAATGGTGAATTAACATTTTGTTACAAGTTTAGTGGTTATTAGATTATATTTGTTATAAGTATTTTGGAACGACGTTGATAGTTATAGAGATCTTTTTTTATCATTGGTAATTGTTCGATATCACATTCATAAAATCCCTGCTCACGAAACCAATGCACACTACGGGTGGTGAGGACGAAGATTTTATTAAGACCTGTATCTCGAGCTTGTTGACATAACTTGTTGAGTAACAATACTCCGCGATCACCGTCTCTAAAATCAGGATGAATCGCAACACATGCCATTTCTGCCATTTTTTCATCAGGATAAGGGTAAAGAGCGGCACAACCAATAATAAGATTATCAAGTTCAATGACGGTAAAAAGGGTAATTTCACGTTCTAGTTGTTCACGAGAACGGCGAACTAAAATACCTTCTGCTTCTAACGGTTGAATCAAATCTAAAATACCACCAATATCATTAATATCAGCGCGACGTATTTTCTCTGCGTTTGACATTACAATCTGAGTGCCAATTCCATCGAGCGAAAACAGTTCTTGAATCAGTGCGCCATCTTGTTTATAGCTCAATAAATGGCTGCGAGGTACGCCAGCATGGCAAGCGGTAATCGCGCCGCGAAGAAAACGGCCAGTCCCACTTTGTTGCTCGTCATTATCGATCAGCTGTCGCAATACCTGTTCTGCGTCATGGGGTAATAACTCTGAAATAATGTCATTATTACTATCAATAACCCCCTGTTCTGAACAAAAGCCAATTAATTTATCAGCCCGTAATCGAATCGCGACCTGAGTGGCAATTTCTTCTGAGGTAAGATTAAAACATTCACCAGTGACAGAGCTGGCAATAGGGCCGAGTAATACAATTGATCCTTGTTCTAATTGGCTGGTGATGGCGCTGTTATTGATACGGCGAATTTTACCGCTATGACAAAAATCAATCCCATCATCGATGCCTAATGGTTGTGCAATAATAAAGTTACCGCTAATGACGTTAATTTGTGAACCCGCCATCGGGGTGTTATTAAGCCCCATTGAAAAGCGAGCAGTGATATCCAGTTGGAGTTGCCCTGCGGCTTGTTTAGCTATTTCGAGGCTATGTGCATCGGTGATTCTGATGCCTTTGTGGTAGGGACTATTATAATGCTGCTGTTCTAAGAGGGTGGTTATTTGAGGTCGAGCGCCGTACACCATCACAATATGAATACCTAAACTGTGCAGTAAAGCGATATCATTAACAATATTGGCAAAATTAGGGTCAGCAATGGCTTCACCCCCAACCATGATCACCATGGTTTTACCTACATGGGCATTTAAATAAGGGGCTGATTGACGGAATCCTTTTACCAAGGGGGTTTTACGTGTATTCACAAGCGATATCCATATCTATGTTTAATTTATAACCAATAAATTAAAGCAATTACTTCGTTTGTGCAGCATTTAAATGTGATTTGAGTCAAATTAGTAATAATCACTATAGTTGATTAAATATTCATATTGGTCGTTATTAATATTGAGTATTAATGATGAATACAGTTGGTTCTTAATCTGAGAATTCGATACTAATAACTATCATTGAGGTATACTTATCTTTATGAATAAAATGCACTTTTAAGATAATTAGATTTATCTTAAAGTGTGTTTTTTAGCGATAGGCGTATATTTTATTCTTTTAATGGAACTTTAATTGGTCTCTATTAGTCTTAAGCATTTCGATCTTGTTATGTCATTTATTTGTAGATTCTGTGAAATAATTACTTATTTGTAGATGGTGTTTGTTAGTATTGGCATCGGTTTACTGCTGTAACAAAAGTAAACGAGTAATCATCTTTTTACCTTTTTATAAAACTTTTATAGGCTTATCTATCGTGTTACGTAAAGCAACAGTTGCAATTATTCTTTTTAGCTTGGTAGGGTGTTCATCCCCAGAGAGTACGACAACGGAAAAACCGAGCTTAGCGACAGCTGGTAATCCGTTAGCACACCAATATTTAGGTCAGCATTTTAATCATGTGCTAAATAAAGTGTCACACGTTGAATCAAATAAGCCTCATGATTACAGTACATTTGCCCCACAAGCAAAAATGGTTACCTCGCGTTCATCGTCAATGGCGCGTAAATTTGAACCCTTGTATAACCAAGTAGAAAATTGGGCTAAGCACAGTGGTAATCCAAGTACGTTAGCTAAATACGGTATCCAAGCGGCACAAATGGGGGGTGCTAATGGTGAAGGTAACGTGATGTTTACGGGTTATTACTCTCCAGTGATTGAATTACGTCATAAACCAATGGGTGCCTATCGTTACCCGATTTATGCAATGCCAACCTGTAAAGGTCGTTGTCCTTCACGCGAGCAAATCTATGATGGTGCGTTAGCGGGTAAAGGGTTAGTGCTGGGTTACAGTAAATCGATGCTTGATGTGTTTATGATGGAAGTACAAGGCAGTGGTTTTGTTCATTTTGAAGATAATAACCAGCTGCAATATTTTGGTTATGCCGGTAAAAATGGCCATCGTTATGTCAGTATTGGCCGCGTGTTAATTGATCGTGGTGAAGTGCCTAAATCAAAGATGTCACTGCAAGCGATTCAAAATTGGGTAGCTAATCATAGTGAAAGTGAAGTACGTGAATTATTAGAGCAAAATCCATCATTTGTATTTTTCTCACCACGTAAAACATTAGATGTGAAAGGCAGTGCTGGTATTCCATTATTAGCCAATGCAGCGGTTGCCGCTGATCGTAAATATATTCCAATGGGATCGGTATTATTAGCAGAAGTACCACAGTTAGATGCGAAAGGTAACTGGACCGGTAAACATGTACTTCGATTATTATTAGCATTAGATACAGGTGGTGCGGTGAAGCGTAATCATCTTGATTTATACCATGGTAAAGGTAAGCAAGCGGGTACTGATGCTGGCCGTTATAAGCATTTTGGCCGCGTATGGCGTTTAGGTCTTAAAGGTACAGCAACTCAAGATCCATGGTTAATGCCACGATAATAGTGATGATTGAGGCATTCACAACGGTGATCTCCTTGGTCTGACTAGACAATTGTTTTGAGAGTGCGTATAAAAACGCACTCTTTGTTTATCCATCTCTAGCAGTGTAGAACCAGTATGCGTGAATTAGATACCCCAGCATCCGATAGTTATAATCAACGTTTTGGCGGCACTCGTCGTTTATATGGCAACAGTGAAGTTGAAATTCTTCGCGCTGCACATGTGTGTGTGATTGGTATCGGTGGTGTTGGCTCATGGGCAGCAGAAGCGTTAGCACGATCTGGTGTGGGTGAGTTAACTTTAATTGATATGGATGATGTTTGTGTAACTAATATCAACCGTCAAATTCATGCAATGACAGGCACTATTGGTCAAAGTAAAATTGAAGTAATGGCTGCGCGTATTCAATTGATTAACCCTGACTGTAAAGTTAATTTAATTGATGATTTTATTAGTCCTGAAAACCAAGCCCAGTATTTATCAAAAGAATTTGATTATGTATTAGATGCGATTGATAGCCTTAAAGCAAAAGCATCATTATTGGCGTATTGTAAAAGTAATAAAATTAAAGTTATTACAATCGGTGGCGCTGGTGGACAAACAGATCCTACTCAAATTCAAGTCACAGATTTAACCAAAACGATTCAAGATCCATTGGCTAGAAAATTACGTGAAACATTGCGTCACCACCATAACTTCACTAAAAATGCTAAGCGTAAATTTGGGATTGATTGTGTTTATTCCACTGAGCATTTGAAATACCCCCAAGCAGATGGTTCTGTATGTGCGGTAAAAGCGACGGCAGAAGGGCCTAAACGAATGGATTGTGCCAGTGGTTTTGGTGCGGCAACGGTAGTTACAGCCAGTTTTGGTTTTGTTGCGGTGGCACATATTATTAAGAAGTTGATTGAAAAACATCGTCAATAATATGTCGTCTACACGATAATAAAGACTAAAAAGCGGATCACCATTGGAGTCCGCTTTTTTGTATCTAGTGGGCAGTAATAGGCGTTAATTCGATGAATTATTAGTGCGCAAGCTGTTTTATTTGTTCAACAATTGCCTTTAAACCATTGCCACGTGAAGGACTAAGATGGGTAATTAGGCCTAAATTATCAAAGTAGGTATCGATATCAAAAGCGTTAATTTCAGCCGCGGTTCTACCATTATAAGCGGCGAGCACTAAGGTAATTAAACCACGCACAATTCGCGCATCTGAATCCGCAATAAAGTAATAGTGTTCATCAACAACTTGATGATGTAACCACACTTGTGATTCACAGCCGCTGATTTTAAGTTGATCTTGCTTATAGCTGTCATCCAGTTGTGGTAGTTTTTTACCGAGTTGAATAACGTTACGATAGCGATCTTCCCACCCCGTTGCGGTTTGCATTTGGGCAATGATATCAGTGGTTGTGATCTCAGAGCCAAAAGGGTGCTGAGGAAGCGTCATAGTGGTGGTCATGTTGTTTTCCTTGGCTGTAACTATAATAAATCACAGGCTTTATGCAGTGCTGCAATAAATCGCGCTACATCTTGTTGATCATTATAAAGTGCTAATGATACCCGTAATGTTCCTGTTAAGCCTAGTGCATCAAGCATTGGATGAGCGCAATGATGACCAGCACGCAGCGCAATATGCTGTTGATCTAGCAATGTAGCAATATCTTGATGATGAACGCCATCGACGACAAAAGAAAATAAGCTTGCATGAGGTTGAAGACCAATAATACGCAATCCATCAATATCCTGAATCCCGTCTAAGGCTTGTTGACGTAAATCGGCAATGTGTTGTTCTGCGCCTTGGCGATCGATACTTTGTAACCAGTCAATGGCTGCTGCAAGCGCTAAGCTGCCAGCAACGTTGGGGGTACCCGCTTCAAATTTCCCCGGTAAACCCGCATAGCTAGTGCCATTAAATGAGACTTTATCGACCATTTTACCGCCGCCGTGCCAGGGTGGCATCGCTTCAAGTAGTGCTTGTTTACCATAAAGTGCCCCGATACCTGCGGGTGCATAAATTTTATGCCCTGAAAACACATAGAAATCGGCATCAAGTGCTTGAATATCAACGGGTTCATGTGCGATCCCTTGCGCGCCATCAACCACGACCACTGCGCCATATTGGTGAGCTGCGGCTATCATTGATTCAATTGGATTGCGAGTACCAGTAACATTCGTGATATGAGCAACAGCAACAATTTTGGTTTTATTCGACAATAAACGCAGATAAGCATCAATATCTAATGTGCAATCTTTACGCATTGGAATTTTAACGACTTTAGCCCCGGTTTGTTCAGCGACCATTTGCCAAGGCACAATGTTGGCATGGTGCTCAAGTTCACTGACTAAAATCTCATCCCCTGCTTGTAAATGGGTACGGGCATAGGTTTGCGCAATGAGATTTAAGGCTTCGGTTGCACCACGAGTCCAAATGATTTCTTTAGGACTGGCAGCACCAATAAAATGTTGTACGGTGGCACGTGCTTGTTCAAAAGTCAGGGTCGCATTGGCGGTTAAGCTATGGCTACCACGATGGACATTGGCATTATAACCACGGTAATAATGAGTTAGCGTATCGATAACAATCGCAGGCTTTTGAGCTGTTGCTGCGCTATCTAAATAAACCGTTTGCGGTCCGACATCTGAATGTTGCAGTGCAGGAAATTGGGTTTGAATTTGCTTGATATCGAATGGTATGGTCATAGCTAGTCACATTACAGAAATTTGAATTATCGATGATGCTAATAAATGCGAGGAAGAGCAAGTGTTGCGGTGATTTTAAATGAATAAAAAAATAGCACTGCGTTGGGGCGCAGTGCTAACAATTACTTTGACAAATAAGTCAAAATACAGGAAGTAAAGAGGTAGATAACTACCTATCCGGCAGGATCCGGACAATATGCAAACACAACATCGCAATGTCAATTCAGCGGTTAGCCAGAGGGCAAAACACAAAATGTTCATCAACATTACGGAACGAATAATAGGGTTTATATAGCACTTAAACAATGGACAATTTATAATGTTTGAGATGAAAAAAACTAATGCATTAGAGAGCCTCGAAAAGTATGTCAAGACGTTTACCCCCGCTCAACTCATTGAAGGTGTTTGAAGCTGCTGCAAGGCATTTAAGTTTCACTCGTGCAGCTGAAGAATTGTTTGTTACTCAAGCCGCAGTTAGCCATCAAATTAAAGCCTTAGAGGAATTTTTAGGGTTAAAGTTATTCCGTCGTCGCAATCGTTCATTGTTATTAACTGAAGAAGGGCAAAGCTATTTTCTTGATATTAAAGATGTCTTTTCATCAATTTCAGATGCGACGGATAAAGTACTTGAAAGAGGCTCTAAAGGTGCATTAACCATTAGTTTACCTCCTAGTTTTGCGATTCAATGGTTGGTCCCTAGATTAACTGACTTTAATGAACAACACCCTGAAATAGACGTCCGTATAAAAGCGGTTGATCTTGATGAAGGTTCATTAACTGATGATGTTGATGTAGCAATTTATTACGGTAGAGGTAATTGGTCGGGGTTACGTGCGGATAAACTGTATCAAGAATTTATGATGCCGGTATGTTCACCCATGTTATTGGTTGGGACGAAACCGTTACGCACTATTGATGATTTAAAATTACACACTTTGCTGCATGATACTTCTCGTAAAGAGTGGAAGAACTATGTTCGTCATTATGATGTGAAAGACGTTAATGTGAATCAAGGACCGATCTTTAGTCATTCGACGATGGTATTGCAGGCTGCGGCTCATGGCCAAGGTATTGCATTAGGTAATAATGTGTTGGCGCAACCAGAATTAGAAGCAGGACGGTTAGTGTGTCCATTTGATGAGATTTTGGTCAGCAAAAATGCGTTTTATTTTGTGTGTCAGGAAAAACAAGCAGACACCGGACGTATTCAAATTTTCCGTGATTGGATTTTAAATAAAGCCCGTAAAGAGCAAGAGGATATGCCTGATGTCATTGAAGAAGTGTGAGTATCTGATTGATGGCCCTAATGCTGAGCATGCTGTAGCGACGTTTTTATTTGCCCATGGTGCTGGTGCAGGGATGGATCATGCTTTCATGACCACGGTTGCGCAAGGGTTAGCAGCCCATAATATTCAAGTGGTACGGTTTAATTTTCCTTATATGATCAAACGTGCTGAAGACGGTAAAAAGCGTCCACCTG
This sequence comes from Photobacterium iliopiscarium, assembly GCF_003026395.1. GTDB lineage: Bacteria > Pseudomonadota > Gammaproteobacteria > Enterobacterales > Vibrionaceae > Photobacterium > Photobacterium iliopiscarium. The sequence continues at coordinate 35,406 of NZ_PYOO01000013.1, forward strand.
ATCGCCAGCCAAAATTATTAGCCGACTTCCAAACGCATATTGATCAGTTTGATAATGGTAAGTTAGTGATTGGCGGTAAATCAATGGGGGGACGAATGGCGAGTTTGATGGTGACGGATATTGCAGCCCAAACGCCTCTAGTTCATAACTGTGCGGCGAAAGTTCGCGGTGTTGCTTGTCTTGGTTTTCCGTTTCATCCGCCAGCGAAGCCTGAAAATTATCGCGGCGATCATCTAGCAACTATCACGGTTCCCACCCTTATTTTACAAGGTGAACGCGATACCTTTGGGGTGCGTAGTGAAGTTGAACAATGGGTATTTTCACCGCAGGTGAGTTACCAGTTTTTAGCTGATGGTGATCACGGCTTTAAACCGCGAAAAGCATCGGGTCATACTGAAGCTGAAAATATCACAATAGCAATTGAGGCATTAGCGGTCTTTATTAAAAATTGTGTCAATAGTGAAGAAGCAGAGTAAGGGAACATTAATGATGGTTGAATTAACCGTTAAACAGCGTCATCAATCACGATTAATGTTAGTGTGTGCTGCATGCAGTGGTGTGGTCATGGTGGCATTGGGTGCATTTGCTGCGCATGGGTTAAGCCATCGCTTAGCGCCCCACTTACTCGATGTGTTTAAGGTTGGGGTTCAATATCAGGCATGGCATACCTTAGCATTATTAGCTTGTGGAATATTGTCACGCTTTTTGCCATCAAAAGCGTTATCATACGCGGCGCTGTTTTTTGGCCTCGGTATAATTTGTTTTAGTGGCAGTTTATATGCGTTAGCTTTAACTAGCATTAAGTGGTTTGGTCCCGTCACTCCGATGGGTGGAATATGTTTTATTATTGGCTGGGTGATGCTTGCAATAGCAGCCTGGCGTTCAGCTTGAGGGTTCCAACGTGAATCAAGTTTTATTGTACTGTCGTCCTGGCTTTGAGAAAGAATGTGCCGGAGAGGTTCAAGACAAAGCAAATACGCTGGAATTGTTTGGTTTCCCTCGGGCGAAAAACAATTCAGGTTATGTGTTATTTGAGTTTTACCAAGCAGGTGATGCAAATAAGTTTATTCAATTGCAGCCATTCTCGCAGTTGATCTTTGCTCGCCAAATGTTTGCAACGTCAGCAATGCTAACTGGTTTGCCAACAGAAGATCGTATTTCACCTATTCTAGAAGCCATTGGTGATGATTTCCCTATCTGTGGTGATTTACGTATTGAAACACCGGATACTAATGAAGCGAAAGAGCTATTAAAGTTCTGTCGTAAATTTACAGTGCCATTACGTCAAGCAATGCGTAAGCGTAATATTTTATACGTTAAAGATAACCATAAAAAGCCAGTGTTACACGTGTGCTTTATTGCTCCTGGTTGTTGTTTTGTTGGCTATTCTTACCCGCAAAATAACTCACAGTTCTTTATGGGTATTCCTCGTCTTAAATTCCCATCAGATGCACCAAGCCGCTCAACGCTGAAATTAGAAGAAGCATTTCATGTGTTTATTCCACGTGAAGAGTGGGATGAGCGTTTAGCCCCAGGTATGTGGAGTGTTGACTTAGGCGCCTGTCCTGGTGGTTGGACGTATCAATTAGTGAAACGTTCGATGTTTGTTCATGCGATTGATAACGGTACTATGGCGCAAAGCTTAATGGATACCGGCCAAGTTAAATACCACGCCGTTGATGGTTTTAAATATGAGCCAGCACGTAAGAATATTACGTGGATTGTGTGTGACATGATTGAAAAACCAGCCCGTGTGGCGCACCTTATTGGTGAATGGTTAATTAAAGCATGGGCCAAAGAAGCTATTTTTAACCTTAAACTGCCAATGAAAGGCCGTTATGACGAAGTACTACAAGATATTGAAAATCTAAAAGTACTACTGATTAAAAATGGGGTTAAGTTTAAACTTCAGGCTAAGCATTTGTACCATGACCGTGAAGAAATCACGGTGCATATTCAACGCTTGGATAATCGCTCTGCATATTAATTTGAAGGTAGCGTAACGGATTATTATTAACGCCATCCTTTTGAGGGTGGCGTTTTTTTATGGCTGGAATTTACGCTGAATTAATTCTGAGTGACATCGTGATAACGGATATCTTGTAAATTAAAGCCAAGTTCTAAATCAGTTTTTAGGCTTGCTACCGCTTTTGATGCTCGTGCTGTTTCTTCATTGCCAGTGATTTTCTTTTGCCATTTAGGAGCAAGATCGGTCGCGGTTAGAATCGCGTCAAGATTAGGGTAGAGGCTTAATAATTCCACCGCCGCTTTAGGACCAATGCCTGCAATACCCGGGATTTTACTGGAGCTGATGCCTGCTAATCCCCAATAGTCAGTTAATAACTGCGGTTTAACCCCGTATTCTTTTTCAATAAAAGGGCTATCAAGCCAACGTTGTTGGAAGTAATCACGAATACGTAACGTCGGTTGTAGTAACTGACAATAGCCTTTGTCGGTTGAAACGATAGTAACTTGCTCATGACGAGAAGCGACTTTTAAGGCTAGTGTTGCGACGAGATCATCTGCTTCATCGCCATCAGATAATAATGAATCAATACCAATGGTCATAAACGCATCTTGAATAATATTCATGCCCGTTAATAGTTCAGGCGGCATCGGTTTACGGCCTTCTTTATAATGCGGCAGTAATTCTGCTCGCCAACCGCGATCATCACTATTATGGTCAAACACCGCCACAATATGGCTCGGTTCCGTGCTATTAATGATTTTCTGTAATGCCTGACAGCACACTCTTGCGGTGTTGTCGACATCGGGTTGCCCCGGTTGCGCTGCATGAACGCGGCGAATAAGATTTAATGCATCAATAATAACAAGGTGGATAGCCATAAATAAATTCTATTTAGATGAATAAAAGGAGCGCTTAGGCTCCTTATTGTACGCAAAACTATGAGCAAATGACGATATTATTTTGTTTGATCATGCGTATTAACGATTTCATAACACGGCTCATATTGACTGCCGGGTAATTTCATTCGTTGTTGTTCTACAAAATTTTTCAATAGTTTATCCATCCGTTGCATTAGGACTTTATCACCGTCGATCTTAAATCGACCATATTGCTCAATTTCATGAATGCCTTCTTCTTTGACATTACCAGCCACGATACCAGAGAAGGCTCGACGTAAATTAGCCGCCAGTTTTTCTTTTGGTTGATCCATATGTAAATCTAAACTCGCCATCGCTTTATGTGTCGGTGCAAATGGCATTTGGAAATCTTCAGGGATCGTCAGTGACCAGTTAAAGCAATAAGCATCACCCGTTGCTAAGCGATGTTCTTTTACTCGCGTCATCGATGCTTTCATTACTTGCGCAACCTCAGTGGGATCATCAATAATAATTTGATAATGCTGGGTGGCAGCGTCACCTAACGTGTCACGAATAAAGTCATCTAGGGTACGGAAGTAGGCTTCACTTTCTTTGGGACCGGTGAGGATTAATGGCAGTGGTTGTTCAGCGTTATCGGGATGCATCAAAATCCCTAAAATATAAAGTAGTTCTTCTGCTGTACCTGCGCCACCGGGGAAAATAATGATCCCATGGCCCACTCGCACAAAGGCTTCTAACCGTTTTTCTATGTCAGGTAAAATAACCAACTCATTAACAATCGGGTTTGGTGGCTCTGCGGCAATAATTGATGGTTCAGTTAAACCAATAAAGCGGCTGCCAGAGTAACGTTGTTTAGCATGGCCAATGGCTGCACCTTTCATTGGACCTTCCATGGCGCCTGGTCCACAGCCTGTACAAATGTTGAGTTCACGTAACCCTAATTCATTGCCGACTTCACGGGTATATTGGTATTCAATTGGGTTAATGGAATGACCACCCCAACATACGATAATATTAGGATCTTCACCTGCATGTAGGGTGCGAGCATTACGTAACAGACTAAACACAAAATCGGTAATGTGCGGGGCGCTGGCAAGGTCAATATCATTACGACGTGCGATGTGCATATCGACATAAATAATATCGCGTAATACTGAAAACATGTGTTCTTGAATGCCACGAATAATACGACCATCAACAAAAGCATGTTCGGGTGGGTTCACCAGCTCGATTTTAATACCACGTTCACGACGTAATAAATTAATTGCAAAATCGAGATGTTTTTCAAGTAATTCTTTGGAATTATCCGTATGGCTGCCTGAGTTTAAAACCGCCAGCGAGCAGTTTCGATAGAGACGGTATAAATCACTGGATGCGGTTGCTTTTAGGCTGTCGGCTTCTATTTGAGACAATAGGTTCATGGCGCCGATAGGGCTGATATGCGTTATCATAATAACCTCCCTGGTAATGATGAAACAGCATGTTCTTTTTTAAGATAAGGCAGAAGGCAAGGTGTATTCACTACAGGACTGGTGCAAAAATCAAATAAAGAACAGTAAGATAATTTGTTTTTCTTTCATTACCATACACAGTGATTTTATCTTTGACCAGTAAATGATAATAATAATATAAGAACCTAATATCGCGATAGACACGATTGTTGAGGCGGGTTAATTATTGATGAATAACAGTGTTACAACGTTGGATTTGGCTGTGACGCAGTGCGGTTTCAATACGTTGGATAACATTTTTAGGTGTGTCATTATGGTTGAAAAATGAGGTGCAAATAGACACCGATATCGAAATACTCTGACCTTTAAAATGTAATGGTAATTGAGTGATCGCAGTTTGAATATTGTTCATTAATTGCTGGCATTGTTGCTGATCGATATCGGTTAGTAGCAATATAAAAGCATCTTCATTAAAGCGAGCAATAAAATCGGTTGGATTTAATTGGTGACTAATCGTTTGTGCGATAATTTTAAGCGCTTTGTCACCCGCATGGTGACCATAGTTATTATTTAACTGGGTAAAATTATCGATATCAATCAGCACTAGCAGTAATGGATTTTGATAGCGTAGCCAACGTTGATACTCATGTTCAATACGATCATTAAACGCGCTGCGGTTATAGGTTAAGGTTAATTTATCTCGAAAAATATTTTGTTCTTGTTGGCTTAATCGTTGGCGATAACTATACGTTTGTTGTTGTAATTGCTGCACTTTATTATCGGTATGATTTAACTGTTCAATTAACGCTTGTTCCCGTTGCTCTAATTGGCTATTACGCTGTGCTAATTGTTGTAATTCATAAATAATATTTTCCCATGAGGCAGTAATGCCCTCTGGTGTAGTAAGTTGTTGATCAATATTAGAGACAATCGTTGATATACCAGTATTAAAATCATGTCGATGTTGATGCAATACAGAAAAAGAACTGGCCGTTTGGGCGGTATTTTTTTGGAGTGAGGCTAAATCGCTATTCAGTGTATTTAGAAATCGTTGCGATGCGTAACGCTCATTATGGGTACCTGAGACAATAAGGCGTAAAACTTGGATTAATAAAGCCAGCAGTGTTTGTTGGTCGACACCTTGTGCTAATTGATTGCGAATAGAAAATAGTTGCTGACCTTGATCATTGATAAAGTCTATTTCGGTGATGATTTGTTGTAATTCGGCAACTAATTCAACACTAAAGTTGGGCTGATTATCATTAGATAATGTGTTTTTGTTATCGGTGGCTGTTAGTGATTTTATACTGCGCTCATACAACTCAAGTAAGCGAACTATACGCTGATGATTATCTAATAATGTGGTCGGTTGTTGGCTAACAAGATGATCTAAATCTTGCTGTAATGACATGGGTAAATTTTGATGTTGTATCAGGGTATGGCTGCGTTGATTAATTTGTTGCTGTAGGTGGTTATTTTGATGTTGGATCACATCAGCTTGTTGAGTAACTAGCCGTTCAACAATCGCTAACCGAGGAATCAGACGACTAATCTCTAAAGGTTGTTCAAGATCATGGGTTATAGATTGCAAGGTGTTGTCGAGTTCATTATCAATACCTCGACAAGCAATGGTTAAGCGAGTAATTAGACGTTTTAATATTACAATTTCACGCCGCGATTTTAGGTTAGAATCACGGTAAGAGAGTTGAGCGTGGTCTAATTGTTGTTTTAGAGTGTTAACTTCAGCAACAATTTCGCTAATATCTATCATTGGTTATGTATCTGTATTAATACTTTAAATATCATTTAATTCATAATGTTATAGTTATTTTTAAAGTAGGCTACCAAAAATAAATGACAATAGTTAGCGCTATTTTACAAACTTTTGAAACATTTATATATTTAGTTGATATCTTTGTTAATATTGTGATCGTAGTTCCAAATTATTTCATTGTTGGTTGAACTGCGTACTTTTACTAATCCTTTTGCTATTCCTTTAATACAAGATCGACGAATATTGTCACTTACAAAACTGGCTGCGGGGGCGGCATCAATCGCGGATAAGTGAACCCAGTGGCTACCTGAATATTTATTATTGAGGCTGACGCCAGCATCAACAGTCATTAGTAAAATATCAATTAATTCTTGATCATTAATCGCGGTATATGATCGTGGTAAAAAGGGGTATTCGGCCATGCCTATTTGTAATGCGGTTTCGATATTTAATGGCAAAGTATAATTATCAATTAGCTGCTGGATTGAGTCGGCAAGTTGTTTGGGATCACAGCTCAAACGTGCATTGGGTTCGATATATAAAAACATCGCATCAGAAAAATGATAAATACGCGCGGGTTCTAATACTTGTTGTTGTAAATAATCACCAAATTCCTTTTCAGCAGCAAGCCCTTGTTGGTAACCTTTTTCCAGATAAATATTTTTTAAAAAAGAGACTTCAAATAAGGCAAAGCGTAACCGATCACTTAACGGTTCATTAATAATTTCACCAAGATGCCATTGTTCAAAGTTAGCGCTACTTTGTTGGAGTGAGTTAGCTAAACGAGCATTAAGCATTCGCAAATTACGTAACCCACTACGTGGATGAGTATAGTAATCGGTGGTTAGCTTTGTAAGTTGCTGTTTTAATTGTTTATTTATATGTTGGCGACGCCATAATAGTAACAATAAAAGAACCAATCCCCCAATAAGGGCTAAAGATATTTGTTGCTGTTTATAGAGCGCATTTTTATTAATGAATTGCTCTCGTTCCATCTCTTCAAGCTTCAGTGAGCGTTCCATCATTTTTTGTTGTTGCTTAAATACTTCAGTATTACTTTTGGTCGCGTTTTTTTGTTTACCAACATACAGTTGTTCATAACGACGTTGGCTGAGTAAAGCGTTGTAATAGTCATTTTGTTTTTCAAACGCTTTTGACAATATTGATTCGCCTATTAATTGCAAATCTGTCGCACCAATACGACTGGCTGAAATTAATCCTGCTTGCAATGAAGTAATGGCATCGTCTAATGCGCCTTTTTCGAGCTCTAATTGCCCTTGTAGAATTTGGCTTTCCGCTACAATATTTTCATTACCACTTTGAAGAGCAAGATTACGCGCTTGAATAATGTATTGTTCTGTTTTTGGGTAGTTATATAAGTGTAAGTAAACCCGTGCAATATTAAGTCGTAAAGAGGCTGAACGAACATCATGTTTAAGCTGGTTTTCTTGGTCGAGCGCATTAAAATAATGCACTAAAGCAAGATTATAACGACCTTGTTGCTCATAGATTGAAGCAATTAAGGTTAATGTTTTTGCTAATTGTTGAGTGCGTTTATAGCGTTCAAAAAACTCTCCCGCTTGAGTCGCATGTTCTAATGCTTTATCAAACACATGACGTTCTTCAAACAGTTGTGCTAATTCATAGTTAGCACGCGCAATTTGGGGTTGATCTTCATGTTCAACCGCGAGCCAATAACCGCTTAATAAGCGATCAAGTGCCATATCATAATGATGATGACGTAAATAATGTTGGCCTAATGTGAGCTGATAATTAATGGTTTCATCTTTATCGTCAAAAGCAACTAAATACCCTTTAGCTTTGATAAATAGTTTTTCCGCAGCTTCGTCTTTATTTAAACTTGACTCAATTCGAGCTCGCAGCATTAAAGATTGATATTTTAATTCTTGTTGTTGGCGGGTTTGTTTTATTGGTTGTGAATGTTTTATATCAACGCTAAGGGTGTTGAGTATTTTTAGGGCAGTTGCACTATTACTTAAGTTAATCCAATAAAATTGTGCCAATAAGATACGGCTTTCAAAAACACTGAACATAAAATTATTATCAAAGGCTTTTTTTTCAGCTTTTCTAATCGCTTTAATCGCTAGTTCTGGCCGTTGTAATAGTGATAGAGCTTGAGCTTGAAGTTGTAGTGCATTAACGGTATTAAGTGGTGTGCGGGTTGAATGATCAGCTTCACCGTTAAGATGAATTCGGGATGGATCTTGAGGTTTGCTAAGACGTCGTTGTTCGAGATAGTTTTGAGTGATAATAAGTGTTCGTTGTGGCTGATTAACTAATAAATTATGTGCCTCAGTGAGGATCGGCGAGCTATAAAGTTTTGCTTGAAGATCAAATGAAGTTGTTAGTAATACTAACCCAGAAAGAAATAGGCCCCGAAAATTCATATAATCTCAAAACAGCAGAATAACACATAAGATAGTGTTGATTTTACTGGGTTAATACATCAAGTCCAGCAAAGTAAAGATTTTTGCCGGACTTAATGTTGAATTCGTCGTTAGGATCTAATTACTGACGTGCTAGGCGGAAATTATCACTTGGCGTTTTACCCATATTGGTACGGTATGGATTAATATCTAAACCACCACGACGGGTATAGCGCGCATAAACCGTTAATAATTCTGGTTGGCAGAAACGCATAATATCGTTGAAAATACGTTCAACACATTGTTCGTGGAATTCATTGTGATTACGGAATGACACAATGTAACGCAGTAATTTTTCACGGTCGATACGATTGCCTTTATAAGCAATACGTACACTACCCCAATCAGGCTGATTAGTGATTAAGCAGTTTGATTTTAGTAGGTGACTATGAACAATTTCTTCTACAACATCGTTGTTATCAGCGGCACCTTCAAGATATTCTGGCTTAAAAGCATAGTCGTTAATTTCAATGTCTTGATCGTCAATGCATTCGCCAAAGAAATTAACAATCGGCTGCTCATTAAAATCAGTCAGAGGTTGAATGGTGACATCAACATCTTCACCAGCACAGCGAGATAAATCAATTTGCAGTGTATCTGCAATATCTTGCCAGCTATCAAAACGGGTTTGATTAAAACTGTTAAGGTATAGCTTGAAAGATTTTGATTCAATAAGATTTGGGCTTGTTACGGGTAAGCGAACTTCACCAATGGCAACTTGTGGTAAGCCTTTATTATTGAGCCAAGATAATTCGTATAATGTCCAAATATCATAGCCAGTAAATGGCAGTGCATCATCGCTGATATTAATATCGGTGCGGTTTAAGCTTCTTGGTACGGGTTGCAGTAGTGATGGATCATATTGATCTTTATACTCTGTCTTTTTGCCAAGGGTTAAACCTGCTAATTCTTTAGCGTCTTTATATTTACTCATACTGTCTATGACACTCTTGGATTAGAATAGATGTCCGTCGAAACGGTTTAAACCTAAAGTTTACTGAATCTTTTATGAGGTTGCGAATGAATCATCCTGTTACCTGCGCTTTATCTGATTTTTCTGCTCGTTATTTACAAGCATGGTGTGATGCCGATCGCGGTTTTCCCGAAAGTGAGCATTTAGTGGGGCTTATTTCACCCTGCGTTATTGTTGATGATGGTCAAAATGTAACTTGGAAACCCATTGTTCGCCAGTCTATGATTGCTCTAGATGGCGTCGAAAAAGGCATGGATTTATCACTTCATAGTGACATTAATGCTTTTTATGGCTCGCAATATAGTGGTGATATGAGTGCTATGTTTGGTGATTTATCTTTGGATTTATTACAGGCATTTAATGACGATGATATTGAACGTTTACAACAAAATATTCTTGGACATTTGGTGACTCAACGCCGAATGAAGCTGAAACCCACGGTATTTATTGCGGTTGTAGATGATGAATCACAAGTCATTTCTATTTGTAATATGACCGGCCAAGTGGTGTTAGAAACATTGGGTAAAGATACTCGTCAAGTGTTAGCAAATGATGTAGTGATGTTCTTACAGCAATTGCAGCCATTAGTCGCTGAGGTGTAATACGTGTTTGTTGTTGAGTTACAATTTGAATGTTTTGATAACACAACGTTATCGCAAGTAGATACTGCCATTAATGGCTTAATGGATGCATTGCGCTATAACGGTCAAGTACTTGGACGTGAATTTCCTGTCGTTATTGATGATGGTATCTTTCGCGTTCGCGTTGTGTGCCCGGAGAAAGAAAGTCTTCATTCTCGATTTAATAGTCCGCAAGTGGATCAGTGTTATGAGCAATTAACGGTCGCGTGTTTACTGGCACCTAAAGTAAAAATATTAGGGATTGATCTTAATTCTGATTCGGTTGCTGAAAGTTTTTCACCTTCATGGCAAGTGCTTTACACCACTTATGTGCATAGTTGCTCACCACTTCGTAGTGGTGACACATTATTGCCAATCCCGTTATACCAAACCGGGGCGACGACAGATAATGACTATAAAGCGATTATTAAATGGCAGACAGAGTGGCAAGCTTTTGATGAAATTCAAATGGCGATTAAAAGTCCAACTGCGGTGAGTATGGCATTGGCTGAAATTGGTGATGTAGACAGTGAATTGTTTGTGCGTGGGCGCGAATTATGCCGTCATATCGAAACCACCACTGAAGTACCAACTTATTATTATCAATACCGTGTTGGCGGTGAAAGTAAAGCGGCTGAATTTGCCCGTCGATGCCCAAGTTGTGATGGTGAATGGCGAGTGCCAGAAGCATTACATGGCTTATTTCAGTTTAAATGTGATCGTTGTCGAATTGTGTCTAATATGTCGTGGAACTTTCAATAGTAATTAAAAAAGCACCTTTAAATTAGGTGCTTTTTTATGACTAGCGATCAGCTTCTAATCGCGCTAAACGTGTCGAAAGTACCAGTAGCTGTTGCTCAAGTTGTTCAAGGCGTTGCTCGGTCGTTAATACCTGTTGTTGCTTTTCTATATGCGGTACTTTGGCATTTTTTTGCCATGCTTGTAGTGCTTTTATAATCACAGGAATAGGCAGTGATGTGGTAAGACGTGCTTTAATCAATGCCGTTGAGGGTTGTTTATTTTCAGCCACTAAGCTTGCTATCGCCTGTTCTATTTCTTGAGTGATGGTTGACATCATGATTCCTTGGTCAATATTGTGATTATTTTCGCAGTAGCACATCTAATTGATCGATGACTTCACACCAATCAGCATCTTGTTGTTGTGCCTCATTAATAAACTGTTGTTGAGCTACGGTGAAAAAGGGCGCTTCTGCTAATTTTTGTGGTTGTGTTAATGAATGCGTTTGTAAAAAATGCTCAATAAAGTCGGTTGAATTATCTAATCCTAATTGGCTGAATAAACTCGCTAAATTGTGGTTGAATGCTTCCATTTTTATTCCTTATTTAGCCATGTTTTGTTTGTTTATGAGTATAGTGGATATCAGTATAAATAGTTACCATTAGTCAAATGACTAGTCTCGTTGTAAGAGATCTCTCACAAGTGCGTGAGATATTGAGTGTATATGTGGTGTTAATTATCATCTGTTAATATTTATATTTTTGATTTATAAGTACTTTTTAATTTTAATGTGAAATTAAATGAAAAAAATATTAAAAAACCTTTATGTATAGATTGTAGTTAATAATGAAAAGCGTAATCTTAGTGGTGTCGAAAGGATACGACACAACGGAACAGGAAAGAGCCACGGATATAGGCAGTCTCAGGATGAGGTACTGGTAAACTAGGATGGTTTATCGGATATGGAATGTGAAGGGAACACCATAGGATATGGTATCAAGATAAGCAGGACGTTTATCTGTCAGGAAGACTAGGATAACTTCAGGACGAAGTAAGGAACACCTCTAGGATTGAGGCATAAAGGATCACTTCAGGATGAAGTAAAGGACACCTCCAGGAAGGAGATGAGAGTCAGAACAGGATGTGATGACGGGTTAGGATGGCCAATGGAACAACTTCAGGATGAAGTATAAAGGACAATGCTGACGGAACACAGCAGTCAAAGGAAGGATGCAAGGAGCAACATCGTAGCGGGATTGCTGCACGTAAGACCTAAGGGTGCGACGAAAGTCGCGCCCTCTCTTTTTTGTATAATCCTCAAATAAAATTATTTAATGGCAGCAGTATTAAATCTGATTCTTTTTGGGGAACTTGCTTTTATTCGCACCTCGCACCTCGCACCTCGCACCTCGCACCTCGCACCTCGCACCTTTATCTCCTTGTGTAATAACGATATTTTACTTGTTGTGATAAAGTATGACAAATAATGAATAGTTTTTGACTATTGCCTGTGTGCGAGATCTCTTACAAATCTGTGGGAGATAAGCATAAGGATAATGACACTATAATTGTATTTTGGTATTAACTTATTGTTATTGTTGGTTTTATTCTTAATGTGTCGCTTGGTTAATTATAAGATAATAAAAAAGATATTTTGAGCTATGTAGGATTTATTAAGTAATTCACATAATATTAGTGGTGTCGAAAGGATACGACATAACGGAACAGGAAAGCGCCACGGATACAGGCAGTCTCAGGATGAGATATTGGTAAGCTAGGATGGTTTATCAAACATGGAATGTGAAAGGAATACTGTGGGATGCGGTATAAAAGATAAACAGGATGTTTATCTGTCAGGAAGGCTAGGATAACTTCAGGACGAAGTAAGGAACACCTCTAGGATTTGAGGCATAAAGGATCACTTCAGGACGAAGTAAGGAACACCTCTAGGATTTGAGGCATAAAGGATCACTTCAGGATGAAGTAAGGGACACCTCTAAGATTTGAGGCATAAAGGATCACTTCAGGATGAAGTAAAGGACACCTCCAGGAAGGAGATGAGAGTCAGAACAGGATGTGATGACGGGTTAGGATAGCCATAGGAACAACTTCAGGATGAAGTACAAAGGATAATGCTGACGGAACACAGCAATCAAAGGATGGATGCAGGGAGCAACATAGTAGCGGGATAGCTGCAAGTAAGACCTCAGGGCGCGACGAAAGTCGCGCCCGCTCTTTTTTGTACGATCCAAAAAAGTCAGGTATTTAATTATCACGGTATATTAAATTTGACCCATTTAGGTAACTTGTTTTTACATGCATCTCGCATCTCGCATCTCGCATCTCGCATCTCGCATCTCGCATCTCGCACTAAATGATCCTATTGTTATTATTAATGGCTTTTTTCTATTGATGTTGTAAGAGATCTCTTACAAGTGTGTAGGATTTTTTCGTTATTAGTGTCAATAAATTGTCACAGCAAGGTGGTAAAAATGATATATATCAATGCCTTGTGCTAAGGTTAATTATTGTTAATTATTATGATTGATAATTAATAGAATATTTATTATTGCGTCATTTTTATGATCGAGTAATATATTGTTATCAGCTGGAGCTGACAAGGATTAAGGAACAGCCACGGAGTTGGCCGCTCAGGAAGAGCACATAGGTGATACGGATTAATCATCTAGCTAGGATGCATGGGTTTCTCTGGGATAGAGAGCCATAGATAGGATATCTATTAGTCAGGATGACAATATTCTAGGATGGAATAGGGAACTCTTCAAAACGAAGTCAGGAATAACTTCTAATGAAGCAAAGGACACCTCCCAGTGGAGAGAGAGTCAGTGTTGGATATGCTGATGGGTCAGGGATTACCGAAGAATGACTTCTAGGATGAAGTTAAGATTTATCTGGGGATTTAAGTATATCAAGGATTGATAGCAGGGAGCACGACAGTAGCTGGATTGCTGCAAAAGTAATATCTAAGGGCGTGACAATATTTATTGTCGCGCCCATTCTTTTTTGACTCGCTAAATTAATAATCACAGCCTTCTGGAATACGGTGCGGGGGCACATAAAAATAGCTCGCACGTAAACGTTTCATTTCAATATAGCCTTGATAGACATCCATACCATCGGTTGAAAACTCAAACACAAACACTGTCCGCCACCCCCATTCACCATGATGATCTTTGAGCTTTTGTTCACCGCGAGCAAAGCTGATCATTTGCAAGCCCATATTTTTACAACGCTGCTCAATGTAATACTGCGCTAATTCAGTTTGGCGTCGTTGCTGCCAAAATAAAAAGCCGATAATAGCAATAATTAAAATACCGAACAGGTTATCCATAGAGTAAAAAGCCCTTATAAACGATGAATGCGATTAGTGATTCTTAGCATGCTGTTGTAATTTTTGAATGGCAATGATCAATGCAGGATCCGCTTGGCCATGAAGTATTTGTAACATGATGCCACGTAATAATGGTTGCATGACAAGATCAGTAAATAATTGATTAAACAATGTTTGATCTTCAGTTTCAGCTAAGCGTAATAAAAATAATGACGCGATGTCTATATCAGAAAAGCCACTCCAACACCGACCAGCGATAGCGATAAGTACCTCTCGGTGACATAACGAAGGTTGGTTTAAAATAGTGGTTAATGTTTGTTTTAAGTGCTGTGGAGTACTACCCGCAAGGGCGCGCACTAAAGCCGCAATTAAAAATAAATCGGGTTGTCGTTGTTGGCATTCTAGCGTTAATCGTTCTGTTATTCGTTGGGTAAGAGCTGCTGGAATAGAGCAATGCTCAAGGCAACCTAGTAATGCATACAAAGGCGTCATGGGTAGATGGTTTAACGCTTTACGTAACGAGGTTGCATTGTTGTGTTGCGATATACGCGCGCATATATCGGCTAATCCTTGCAAGCCAATATGTTGCCATTGCTGCCAATCTTGTTGGCCTGATAAATAAGCTTGTGCATCTGCATAATATTGACTTGGTGGTAAATTAAGTAATACCCGTAGTTGCGCATTAAAAATCGCCATCTTGTCGTCATTGGGTTTAAATGTATAAGGGTTATTGGCGAGCTTTTGTTGTTCTTCTTCGGTTGGGGTACTGTTTAAGCTCGCGCCCATGGCTTCAATAACATATTTAATGAAATCACCGACAGCGGCTTGTTTTAGCAGTCCACGTTCATCTAGTGGTAAGCGTAAAAACCATACCCAAGGTGGTTGTTGATGTTGCCAAAATGAAATAGCAATATGAGCATGCTGCTGAAGTGGCCATGGGTAAGGCTGACGATTTTCTTCGACGGCTTTAAATTGCTCACTCTCAATTTCATTAACTCGACGACCCAAATCAAAAATATTATAACGACAACCAGCATTATCAAGTAGTTGGGTTAAAGTATGAAATGTTTCCATGGACATAATAAATAAAGCTCCTTCAATCAGCTCGTCAGTATAATTAGTAGCATCGGCTCAGCATACCTGTGAATAGGTTGCTAATCACCATAATATAGTTGGGGCGTTGGAACTGAAATGCTATCCTGCGCCGTTTTTATTATCAATAAAAGAGGGGTTATGGTGGATAAGTATCATCAAAGTCAGCAATTACTCACTCAATTAGAAAATATTCTACAACAACATCAATATTGGGAAACTATTGCTCCTGATCCTCAAGCGTTAGCGAGTATTGAACCATTTGCGATTGATACCTTGGCTTGTCATCAATGGTTACAATGGATTTTTATTCCCAAATTACGTTATTTGATCGTGCAGCGGTTACCGTTACCGACTCAATTTTCTATTTCGCCTTATGTGGAAGAGGCAATGAAAAATCAAGTTGGAACAATAGATATTGTGACGACAGTGCGTGAAATTGATCAATTGTTTAAAGACTAAGAGAATAGAATGGAACTGGAAATTTTATACCGAGATGATACGTTAATTGCGATTAATAAACCCGCAGGTATGTTGGTGCATCGCTCTTGGTTAGACAGTCATGAAACTGTGTTTGTGGTGCAAACATTACGTGATCAAATTGGTCAACATGTGTTTCCATTACACCGTTTAGATAGGCCAACATCAGGTGTCCTTTTATTTGGCTTATCCAGTGAAATTGCCGCAATGATGATGCCCGTTTTTGCTGGTCGAGAAATGCATAAAACTTATCATGCGATTGTGAGAGGTTGGATTAAAGAAGCGGCAGTGTTGGATTACCCACTAAAAGTCATGTTAGATAAAATTGCCGACAAAAAAGCCACTGAAGATAAAGAGCCGCAAGAGGCAATAACCGCTTATTCACCGTTAGCGACAGTTGAAACGGATATTGCCGTGGGACGTTATGCGACTAGTCGTTATAGCTTGATCGAGCTGAAACCAGAAACAGGACGTAAACATCAATTACGCCGCCATATGCATCATTTAGATCACCATATGATTGGTGATGTGAATTATGGTGATGGTAAGCACAACCGCATGTTTCGCGAAAATCTTGATTGCCATCGATTAATGTTACATGCGTCACGATTACAATTTAATCATCCTGTTACAGGTGCTGCTGTTGATATTCGCGCAGAGGTTGATGATGTTTGGCAACGTGTTCTGACAAGATTTAATTGGTCATCATTACTGTTGCTTGATGCGTAATATAAAATAGCACTTAATCGTCATGAATGAGCGGTAGTGCAAATTTATTAGTTTTAATTCACACCATAACTTGCTTTTCTTTGGTGGAGTTGCCAGATTGGTAATAGTCCCTTATTGAGGACGTCTGACAGCAAAGGAGAGCGGAAAATGAATAAGTTAGGCATATTTGTAGGCTCTGTATATGGTGGAGCAGAAGCGTTAGCTGAGACATTAGCCGCTAAATTAACATCGGCGCAAGTTGAGATTTTTTTTGACTCAACGTTAGATGATTTTATGGCTTATGATGCTGATACCGTGTTAGTGATTTCTTCGACAACGGGGCAAGGTGAGATCCCTGAGAATCTATTGCCTCTGTACGTTGCATTGAAAGATCAATTCCCGTTATTGCCTAAGCAACACTACGGTGTAATAGCATTAGGTGATTCTAGCTATGGAGAAGATCGTTTTTGTGGTGCAGGACGTAAATTTGATGCGTTATTAACTGAACTTCATTCAACGTCGGTTCAACCTCGATTAGATATTGATGCTGGGATACATTTTGATCCATTAGATGTTGCCGATAGCTGGTTTACACAATTTATTGCTAGTGCAGATCAAGTAGCAGCATAATGTCAGTGTTACTTTAACATTGATGATAGATATTAAAATAGAACGTTACCCCGTTAATAACTAACGGGGTATGTGGATTTACTTTTTACCGCATTGTGATTATTTAGGCATGCTTATTGATTGTGGTAATTAATGTTTGGCGTAATAATTGTTGTTGTTCTTTGGTTAAGCGCCCACCCGTGTCATTAACGATAATAAAAAAGTCTTCTGCTCGCTCACCGATAGTGGTTATTTTTGCAGCTTGTAAACTGACATTAAGATCTGCAAATACAGCGCCGATCTTCGCTAGTAATCCTGGCATATCTAACGCAACTAATTCCATCATGGTTTTACGTCCAGTTTTAGTTGATAAAAACTCAACCTTTGTTGGCACATTAAAATGAAGCAGTTTACGTGGTGCTCGGCGAATTTTACGTTCAGATTTCATCGCGGTAAGGGCTTTGGTTAAATTTCTAATGATCCCCGTATGACGATTCTCATTGATTGCTTTGCCGTTGGGATCAAGCACCATAAAAGTATCTAGCGTATAGCCATCTTTACTGTTCATGATTTGGGCATCATGGATACTTAAATTTTTCTTATCCAATTCAGAGACCACAATCGCAAATAGTTTGGCTTTATCCTTGCTGTAGATAAACACTTCAGTGCCGCCACGGGTAGCTTTCTTACTCATCAAGATAATTGGTTTATCGCCACTGTGTTTTAATAACGCTTGTGCATGCCATGCGAGTTGTTTATGAGTATGACGTAGAAAGTAATCGGCTTTAAAACGTCGCCATAACACTTCAATATCACGTGGCATAAAGCCTTTACCGCGTAATATTGCTGATGCTAACTGTTGATTATGACGAATGCGATCGCGCATATCGGGTGTTTTTTCTAACCCGCGACGTAATGTCTTTTGGGTTGAGTAATAAAGTTCTGCTAGTAAAGTACGTTTCCAACTATTCCACAAATCTTGGTTGGTGGCACAAATGTCAGCCACGGTTAAACACACCAAATAATCTAAATGTTCTTCATCACCCATTTGTTTCGCAAATTCTGCCACCACTTCAGGATCATAAATATCACGTCGTTGAGCCGTAACTGACATCAATAAATGTTTTTGTACTAACCATGACACCGTTTCTGCATCGGGGTGAGATAACCCATGTTCAATACAAAAATCATAAGCATCAACTGCGCCTAATTTAGAGTGATCCCCGCCGCGACCTTTTGCTATATCATGAAATATTGCAGCTAAGATTAAGATTTCTTTTTTGATTAAACGCGGATAAACCTCACAACAAATCGGATGCTGTGAATGCTGATTAGGATCGTTAAATTTATGTAGATTTTTAATCACTCGAATACTGTGTTCATCAACGGTATACACATGAAATAAGTCAAATTGCATCTGACCCACGATGTGGCTCCATTGGGGTAAGTAGGCGGCAATAACCCCGTGACGATGCATTAATTGAAATGCCTTTTGAAGTGCATTAGGTTGACGTACTAATTCCATGAATTTTTCACGGGCCGCTGGGATCTCAATGAGAAAACGATTGAGACGACGTCTAGCGGTGCGTAATTGACGCAATGTTGGTGCAGCAATACCTTCAATATCAGAATTTTGCGCAATATGAAGAAACATATCGAGAATGGTTTCTGGTCGGGCTTGGAATAAGGCCGGTTTGGTGGCTTCGATTAAATTACCGCGTAATTGAAAATCATCATTAAGTACAATGGGCGCAAGCCGAGAGTCGGGTTTAATGATCGCTTCATTAAACAGTTGTAGTAACATTTTATTGAGTTCTGCCACGCGACGTAAAATGCGATAAAAAGCCTTCATCATCATTTCGACTGCTTGATTACCTTCACCATGATAATCGAGGTTTTCTGCGACAGATGTCTGGTGATCAAAGGTGAGCCGATTATCATAGCGACGTAATTCAATGTGGAGTGCAAATCGAATTCGCCATAACGCATTTTGGCATTCAACCAGTTCGCGGTATTCAGCATCAGTTAAAAAACCGTGGTGACTCATTTCCAATAAGCTGGTGGCACCAAAATGACGCCGTGCGACCCAACTTAAGGTATGAATATCACGTAGCCCGCCGGGACTTGATTTTATATCAGGTTCAAGGTTATAGGTTGTATCGTGATAGCGGGCATGACGCACCCGTTGTTCTTCACATTTGGCTTGAAAGAATATTTCGCTTGGCCAAAACTGCGGTGAGTTAATCGCCACCGTTAATTGATGAAAGGTTTGCTGGTTACCACATAAAAAGCGTGATTCAGTTAAATTCGTCGCGACAGTAAGATCATCTTTACCAACTGCGATACATTCATCAACTGTTCGTACGCTTTGACCGACTTCTAAGCGTAAGTCCCATAATAACGTTATTAGCGCGCTGACATTAGCCGCAACAGCTTCTTCTAATGGGTGCTGACTTAAGATAAGCAGATCGACATCAGACAGCGGGTGTAATTCGCCTCGGCCATAACCACCAACGGCAATTAAAGCTAAATCTGGTTGTTGTTCAAACCCATAAAAACGCCATAGCCGAATCAATAATTGATCGATAAAATGACTGCGTTCAGTCACTAAATCGATAATGGATTTTTGCTGTTTAAATTGTCGTTTTTGTTGTTCAGCAAAATGGGAAAGGGCACTACGTAAGCTGTCGAGAGTAATGGCATCGTCGAGGTAATCAGAAAGTTGAGTCGCTAAAATATCTGTCATGGCTGTCCGTGCAGTAAGGGTATCTTACATTTACTATAACCATTTCGAATGGTGAACTGTATCGCTAGATATAAAAAAACCGACGCAAACGGTCGGTTTTTTTGATTTTAGTTACGGTGCTAATGCCGATAACGAATTATGCGTTATGCGTTATGCATTAAGCGTGGCAAGGTTTCATCTTTACGTAGTGTTAAGATTTCACAGCCATCTTTAGTAACAAGTAGTGTGTGTTCCCATTGCGCTGATTTTTTACCATCAACTGTGTAAACTGTCCAACCATCTTGTTCGTCAGATTCACAGCTGAATTTACCCGCATTGATCATTGGCTCAATAGTAAAACACATGCCTTCTTTCATTACCGTGCGATCACCATTTTTGTAGTGAACCACTTGTGGCTCTTCATGGAATTCGTTACCAATACCATGACCACAATAATCTTTCACGATAGAAAAACGACTACTACCCGCTTTAATGAATTTCTGAATGGCGGTACCAAGATCGCCAATTTTCGCGCCCGGTTTTACTTTTTTGATTGCCAGATAAAGGCTTTCTTGAGCAACACGACAAAGGCGTTTGTCTTCAAGAGATACTTCACCTACTTCAAACATTTTTGAAGTATCACCGTGGTAACCATCTTTAATCACTGTCACGTCAATATTAATGATGTCGCCATCTTTTAATATTGCGGGCTTGTTATATTTGCCGTTAGCTTCTACAACAATCTCATCTGCTGATGCAGGAATGCCGTGGCAAACAACGTGGTTAATAGAGGTACACACAGATTTAGGAAAGCCGTGGTAGTTCAACGGTGCTGGAATCGCTTGTTGAACTTGAGTGATGTAGTCATGACAGATTTTGTCTAGCTCTTCTGTCGTTACACCTGCCTTTACATGCGGTTCGATCATTTCTAATACGTCAGCAGCCAAGCGGCCAGCAACACGCATTTTTTCAATTTCTTCAGCCGTTTTGATCTTAATGCTCATAAAATCGTCTCAATCTGTATGTTTCTGTGTGGATCTATATTACCAGCCGCAAGGGGTTAAAGGGAAGATAAGATTAGTTCTCATATCCAATTTTGACTGGATTTTATTGGTCGTTCTATGGTATAAAGCGCGCCGTAAACAGTGATTTTGTTTCTGTTATAAGCAATAATTTAACCCTAGTGGTGAGGTTAATGTGTGTAATGGTGCAACTTGATTGGATTACACATACTTTATTTATTATTCACACATATCGACACATCTGCCGGGGTGCTCAGTTATCTATACTAGATAACGATGGCTATACGTCATCATAGGGTCGGTTTTAAGATGGGATATGTGGACGCCTAACCCCATTTGAGGATTATTCAATGGCAACTGTATCAATGCGCGACATGCTTCAGGCTGGTGTACACTTTGGTCACCAAACTCGTTACTGGAACCCAAAAATGAAGCCATTCATTTTCGGCGCTCGTAACCGTGTACACATCATCAACCTAGAAAAAACTGTACCAATGTTCAATGCAGCACTAGCTGAAATTGAAAAAATTGCTGCACGTAAAGGTAAAGTTCTTTTCGTTGGTACTAAGCGCGCAGCTAGCGAATCAATCAAAGAAGCAGCAATCAGCTGTGACCAGTACTACGTAAACAACCGTTGGTTGGGTGGTATGTTGACTAACTGGAAAACTGTTCGTCAATCAATCAAGCGTCTTAAAGAACTTGAAGCTCAATCTATTGATGGTACTTTCGAAAAGCTAACCAAGAAAGAAGCGCTTATGCGTACTCGTGAAATGGAAAAGCTTGAGAAATCACTAGGTGGTATTAAGAACATGGGCGGCCTACCAGACGCAATGTTCGTAATCGGCGCTGACTGTGAGCACATCGCAATCAAAGAAGCTAACAACCTAGGTATCCCAGTATTTGCTGTTGTTGATACTAACTCTGATCCAGACGGCGTTGACTTCGTTATCCCAGGTAACGATGACGCAATCCGCGCGATTCAGCTTTACACTGGTGCTGTAGCTCAAACTGTTAAAGAAGCTCGTAACCAAGATATCGCTGTTCAAGCAGAAGAAGACGGTTTCGTAGCTGAAGCTTAATAGCCTGCTGCTTTACATAAAGCATCTTAAGTTACCTTGCGTAAACTAAGAATGGTTACCAGGGGCCGATAATGGCCCCTGATTTTTACTCAACGAATTCAAATCTGAGGATTATCACATGGCAACAGTTACAGCTGCCCTAGTTAAAGAACTGCGTGAACGTACTGGCGCAGGTATGATGGATTGTAAGAAAGCACTAGTAGAAGCTAACGCTGATATTGAGCTAGCAATCGAAAACATGCGTAAGAGCGGTGCTGCTAAAGCTGCTAAAAAAGCAGGTAACGTAGCAGCTGAAGGTACTATCATCATCAAAGATGCTGACGGTAAAGCAGCTCTTGTTGAAGTAAACTGCCAGACTGACTTCGTTGCTAAAGATGGTAGCTTCCTTGCATTCGCTAACTCTGTTGCTGATGCAGCACTTGCTAGCCACGCAACAGTTGAAGAACTTCAAGCACAATTTGAAGAAGCACGTATCGAGCTAGTTGCTAAGATCGGTGAGAACATCTCAATCCGTCGCGTAGCATACATCGCTGGTGATAAAGTTTCTGCTTACACTCACGGTACTCGTATCGCAGTAGTTGTTGCTGGTAACGGCGACGAAGAAACTCTTAAGCACATTGCAATGCACGTTGCAGCATCTAACCCTGAATACGTTAACCCAACTGACGTACCAGCTGAAGTTGTAGCAAAAGAGCGCGCAGTTCAAGTTGAAATCGCTATGAACGAAGGCAAGCCACAAGCTATCGCTGAGAAGATGGTTGAAGGTCGCATGAAGAAGTTTACTGGCGAAGTTTCTCTAACTGGCCAAGCTTTCATCATGGAACCAAAGAAAACTGTTGGTGATATCTTGAAAGAAACAGGCGCTACAGTAACTAACTTCGTACGTTTAGAAGTTGGTCAAGGTATCGAGAAAGCTAAAGAAATGAGCTTTGCTGAAGAAGTAGCCGCTGTTCAAAAAGGCTAATCCTTTTTAATCAGAATATCAAAGACCGCAACCGACGTTGCGGTCTTTTTACAACTCCATATCTCAAAATCAGCCTGGAAGGTAAAAAACATGACCACAAACCCTAAACCAAGTTATCAACGTATTCTTCTTAAACTAAGTGGTGAAGCACTACAAGGTAAAGAAGGATTTGGTATTGACGCTCAAGTTCTTGACCGTATGGCACAAGAAGTGAAAGAACTCGTTGAATTAGGTGTTCAAGTAGGCCTTGTTATCGGTGGCGGTAATCTATTCCGTGGTGCTGGTCTGGCTGAAGCAGGTATGAACCGAGTTGTGGGCGACCACATGGGTATGCTAGCAACAGTAATGAACGGCTTAGCAATGCGTGATGCGCTGCACCGTGCCTATGTGAACGCGCGAGTAATGTCTGCTATTCCTTTGAACGGCGTATGTGATAATTATAACTGGGCTGATGCGATCAGTCAGTTACGTCAAGGCCGTGTTGTTATTTTTTCAGCAGGTACAGGTAATCCGTTCTTCACTACCGATTCTGCAGCATGTCTTCGTGGTATCGAAATCGAAGCTGATGTAGTATTAAAAGCAACAAAAGTTGAAGGCGTGTATACGGATGATCCAGTTAAAAATCCAGATGCAACGCTTTGTGAACAGCTGAGCTACCAAGATGTGCTTGAAAAAGAACTTAAGGTAATGGATTTGGCTGCATTTACTCTTGCTCGTGACCACAACATGCCAATTCGTGTATTTAACATGAATAAGCCAGGTGCATTACGCCGTGTTGTTATGGGTGAGCAAGAAGGTACGCTGATCACTAACGCTTAAGCCTTGTTAATTGATTAATGTGGCGCTGACGATCAGCGCTATGATGACTGCATAATTTAAGGTATTTATCGTGATTAACGAAATTAAACAAGACGCGCAAACGCGCATGGAAAAAAGTGTTGATGCACTGAAAGGTCAATTAGTAAAAATTCGTACTGGCCGTGCACATCCAAGCCTACTTGATACTATCTATGTTGAGTATTACGGCGCAAGCACACCACTAAAGCAAGTTGCTAACGTGGTTGCTGAAGACTCACGTACATTGGCGATTACGGTATTTGACCGTGAATTATCAGCGAAAGTTGAAAAAGCGATTATGATGTCTGATTTGGGTTTAAACCCAATGTCAGCAGGTACTGTTATTCGAGTACCATTGCCACCGCTAACTGAAGAACGTCGTCGTGATCTTGTTAAGATTGTACGTGCTGAAGCTGAGCAAGGCCGTGTTGCTGTACGTAATATTCGTCGTGATGCAAATGCAACAGTTAAATCTTTACTAAAAGATAAAGATATTTCTGAAGACGATGATCGTCGTGCACAAGATGAAATTCAGAAACTAACAGATGAAGCTATCAAGAACATTGAAGCTGTTCTTGAAGTGAAAGAAAAAGAGCTAATGGAAGTTTAAGACATTAGTCTTAATTTAGCTGACAAAGTTAAGGCGCTGTGCGGCAGCACGGCGTTTTTTTTTGAGGGATAAATATGGCACAACCTTCAATAGACGCTGTTCCTTCAGCCGACTATCTTCCACAACACATCGCAGTGATTATGGATGGTAATGGCCGTTGGGCTAAAGCCAAAGGTAAAGCGCGAGTATTTGGCCATAAAGCAGGTGTAGAGGCGGTACGTAAAACAGTTTCTACTGCAAATCGACTCGGAATTAAAGTCGTGACCTTGTTTGCTTTTAGTAGTGAAAATTGGCGTCGTCCTGAGGATGAAGTCTCACTGATAATGGAATTATTCATGACTGTTTTAGGTCGTGAAGTAAAAAGACTACATAAAAATAACATTCGATTATGTATTATCGGAGATAAAAGTCGCTTCAGTGCTCGATTGCAAAAAAAAATTGCAGCAGCAGAGTTGTTAACTGAAGGTAACACTGGGCTAGTGTTAAATGTGGCAGCTAACTATGGCGGTCAATGGGATATTCTTCAAGCTACTAAACAAATGATGCAGCGTGTAATTGATCAACAACTTGATATTGAATCGCTGACTGAACAAGATTTAGCGCAGGGATTAGTGACTCAAGGCTTACCGGATGTTGATTTATTAATTCGTACCAGTGGTGAATGCCGCATTAGTAATTTTATGCTGTGGCAAACGGCTTATGCTGAATTCTATTTCACTGAACAACATTGGCCTGACTTTAATGAACAAAGTTTGGTAGATGCTGTAGCATGGTTTGTTAATCGTGAGC
This sequence comes from Photobacterium iliopiscarium, assembly GCF_003026395.1. Classification (GTDB taxonomy): domain Bacteria; phylum Pseudomonadota; class Gammaproteobacteria; order Enterobacterales; family Vibrionaceae; genus Photobacterium; species Photobacterium iliopiscarium. Next base: position 60,524 of record NZ_PYOO01000013.1, read on the forward strand.
GCCGCTTTGGTTGTACTGGCGAGCAAATACAAGCTTTGTTAAAATAAAAACATTATTTTCGCCAATGCGCAATATTGTGTGTTGGCGTTATTGTTTAAGTAACGGGTTTTTCCCAATACTAAATATTATATTTTCTATAAAAAGAGGACGCAGCTTGCTCAAGCAACGAATTATTACCGCGTTAATCCTCGCGCCACTCGTCATTGCAGGAATCTTTTTTCTGCCGTTTCCTGCTTTTATTATTGCAATGGCTGCAATAACCTTAGTTGGTTTTTGGGAGTGGACGCAGTTTGTTAATGCATCATCACGTATTAATGCGATGATTTTACCGAGTGTTACGTTGGGGGCAAGTCTGGCCCTATTACCAACTGATCCTGCGTCGCTCTCTCATCCTATTGGTATTTATCGCGCTATATTGCTTATTGGTGGGTTATGGTGGTTAGTGGCGTCTGCATTAGCGATTAGTTATCCTAAAAGTGCAGAATTTTGGTCTAAAAAACCGTTTCTAAAGCAAATGTTTGGTTTGCTCACATTATTGCCTTTTTTTTGGAGTATTTTAATGCTCCGCGCTGTGAATTATGACAATAATCCCTATCATGGTGCTTGCTTGGTTTTACTAGTGTGCTTATTAGTTTGGGCGGCCGATACCGGTGCTTATTTTTCTGGCAAGCGTTTTGGTAAGCATAAGATGGCTCCGGCAGTGAGTCCAAATAAAACCATTGAAGGTTTAATTGGTGGCGCTTGCTTAGCAATATTTATTACTTGGCTTGGGGCTCATTTATTATCAATTGAGTTTACATCATTAGGTCAATTGTTCTTTATTGCTATTATTACTGTGATTATTTCTGTATTAGGCGATTTAGTTGAAAGTATGTTTAAACGTGTTTCCGGCATTAAAGACAGTGGTAATATTTTACCCGGACATGGCGGAATACTGGATCGTATTGATAGCTTAACGGCGGCGATCCCTGTGTTTGCATTACTCTATCTGTGGCTAATATAATTCATACCAGCCATCTTTTTTAAAGGCAGCTATTTCGCTGCCTTTTTTGTAACTGTAAGTGATTTTATGCGTAAGTTAACGATTCTTGGTGCGACAGGCTCAATTGGCAGTAGTACTTTAGCGGTAGTCTCTCAAAATTTGGATTCATTTGAAGTTACTGCATTAGCTGCGGGCTCTAATGTCGAAAAAATGTTTGAATTATGTCAGCAATGGCGACCGAAATATGCAGCGATGGCATCTGTTACGGCTGCATCTCAACTTAATGACTTAGTACAGCAGGCAAATTTAGATATTATCGTCTTAGGCGGTGATGACGCTATTTGCCAAGTGGCAGCGCTGGATGAAGTTGATACGGTCATGGCAGCCATCGTTGGCGCGGCAGGATTATTGCCAACCATGACGGCGGTTAAAAAAGGCAAGCGCATTTTATTAGCCAATAAAGAAGCGTTAGTTATGACCGGGCAGATGTTTATTGATGCTTGTGAAAAATACGGTGCTGAATTATTACCTGTCGATAGCGAACATAATGCGATATTTCAATCTTTACCTGCTGAGATCCAACGTCGTATGGGACGCTGTGATTTAGTCGCTCATGGTGTAAGTAAGGTATTATTAACCGGCTCTGGTGGCCCATTCCGCTATACTGATATCAACGCCTTAGATGCAGTAACACCCGCGATGGCGATTGCGCATCCTAATTGGTCTATGGGGCCTAAAATTTCAGTTGATTCAGCGACCATGATGAATAAAGGTCTTGAGTACATTGAAGCGCGTTGGTTGTTTAATGCAAGTCGAGATCAAATGCAGGTGGTTATTCATCCGCAATCAGTGATTCATTCAATGGTGCAATATAAAGACGGTTCAGTTATTGCACAAATGGGATTACCCGATATGTGCACGCCAATTGCATGTGCAATGGCATATCCTCAGCGGATTGAATCTAGCGTAGCGCCACTTGATTTTAGCCAAATTGGTGAATTTACCTTTATGGAACCTGATTTTGAACGTTATCCATGTCTAAAATTAGCCATTGATGCTTGTTATAAAGGACAAGCAGCAACGACCACTTTAAATGCGGCCAATGAAATTGCTGTTGCTGCATTTTTAGCCAATGAAATACTCTTTACTGATATTGCGAAAGTGAATAAGTTAGTGTTAGACGTCGCAGTATTAACTGAACCTAATGATATTGATGCCGTAATGGTGTTAGATAAACAAGCACGCGAGCTTGCTTTAGACATTATTGCGAAGGAATTTGCATGATTGAATTTATCCGTAATTTAAGCGCTTTTTTAGTTGCTCTTGGTATTCTTATCGCCGTTCACGAGTTTGGCCATTTTTGGGTAGCTCGTCGTTGTGGCGTCTATGTTGAACGCTTTTCAATTGGCTTTGGTAAAGCTTTATTTAATCGCGTCGGTAAAGATGGTACAGAATACACATTAGCACTGATACCACTGGGTGGTTACGTTAAAATGCTTGATGAGCGGGTAGCTGAAGTTCCGCCTGAGAAGCGCCATATGGCGTTTAATAATAAGAAAATTTGGCAACGCAGTGCTATTGTTGCGGCAGGACCAATGGCAAACTTTGTGTTTGCTGTTTTTGCTTATTGGGTGGTGTACCTCATCGGTGTGCCAGCATTAAGGCCTGTTATTGGTGAAGTTGCTCCCCAATCTATTGCGGCGAAAGCGGGAATTCTTCCAGGAATGGAACTAAAATCAGTTTCTGGACTCGAAACATCTGATTGGGAATCTGCCAATATGGCACTGATTTCTCAAATTGGTGATAAACAAGTTGTGGTAACGGCACAAGAGCCTGACAGTTCGGTTGTGGTTTCACGTACACTTGATTTAACTGATTGGTCTTTTGATCCTGAATCCCAGCGGGTGTTGACGACATTAGGTATTTCGCCATTTACACCGCCAATTACGCTAACTGTTTCACAACTTGTTGATAATAGTGCAGCAATTGATGCAGGATTTAAATTAAATGATAAGATTGTCGCTGTTGATAATAAATCAGTAACGCAGTGGCAGCAATTTGTTGATGCTGTTCGTAGTCATCCAGGCAAAACGCTACAAGTTGAAGTTTTACGTGATGGAGAGCCGGTGATGCTATCATTGACGCCTCGCGTAAAAGTTGAAGCTGACGGTAAAGAAGTTGGCTATGTAGGATTGGCACCAAGTATTGAACCTTGGCCAGCATCGTACAAAGTTAATTTGAAGTTTGGCCCAATTGATGCGGCGATCAAAGCGACTGAAAAAACCGGTCAATTAGTGTCACTAACGTTTGATATGGTCACTAAGCTCGTTACTGGTGATGTTGCAATGAAAAACCTTAGCGGACCGATATCTATCGCAAAGGGAGCTGGAATGACCGCCGAATTTGGCTTGGTGTATTTCCTTGGTTTCTTGGCCTTGATAAGTGTCAACCTAGGCATTGTTAACTTATTACCTTTACCTGTGCTTGATGGCGGACATTTAATGTTCTTTGCTATCGAGGCGGTAACTCGTCGTCCTGTATCTGAACGAATTCAGGATATTGGCTATAGAGTGGGATCAGCCATTTTGGTTGCGTTAATGGCGGTTGCGCTATTCAATGATTTTACCCGACTTTAATAAATGCGTATTTAGCAAGGAATAATCAGTACAGTAATGGCGATTAAAAAACTGTTAGTCGCATCGCTGCTTTTAACAAGTAGCGTTGCGCATAGCGCGGAAAATAAATTTGTTGTTGATAACATTCGTTTTGAAGGTCTTCAGCGAGTCACTATGGGCGCAGCATTATTAAAAATGCCTGTTCGAGTTGGCGACACTGTTGATCCGCAAGATATTTCAACACTGATCAAATCTCTTTATTCTTCCGGCAATTTTGAAGATATTAAGGTCTATCGAGACGGTAATACGTTATTGGTTGATGTGAAAGAGCGTCCAACGATTGCTGATATTACTTTTGCTGGCAATAAAGCTATCAAAGATGAGCAGTTAAAAGAGAATCTCGAATCATCAGGCTTACGTGTTGGTGAAGCGCTAGATAGAACAACATTATCCAAGATTGATAAAGGTCTGGAAGATTTCTACTACAGTGTGGGTAAATATAATGCCACAGTAGAAGCGGTTGTGACGCCTTTGCCTCGTAATCGTGTTGATATTAAATTTGTCTTTACTGAGGGTGTATCCGCTAAAATAAAGCAGATTAATATTCTTGGTAATCATGTTTTCAGTGATGCTGATTTGGTTGGTAAGTTCAAACTTAAGGACAGTGTTCCTTGGTGGGACTTTATGGCCAATGAAAAGTATCAGAAACAAGTACTGCAAGGCGATTTAGAAACATTACGCTCACAGTATCTCAATAATGGTTATTTAAAGTACCGCTTAGAATCAACGCATGTTGCTATTTCTCCTGATAAAAAAGGCGTGTACATTACTTTAAAAATTCATGAAGGTGAGCAATACAAGGTTAAAAACGTTAAGTTCCAAGGTGACGTTACAGGCCGTGTTGCTGAATTTGATAAGTTAGTAACGTTTAAAGCGGGCAGTGTTTACAATGGCGCTGAAGTAACAGCATTAGAAGAAGCGGTTAAGCGTGACTTAGGTAAAGCAGGTTATGCTTACCCTAAAGTGACCATCATGCCTGAGTTTGATGATGCAGCACATCAAGTATCCTTGATCGTGAATGTTGAACAAGGTAAACGTGTGTATGTGCGAAATATTGAATTTAGTGGTAATAACACCACTAAAGATGAAGTATTACGCCGTGAAATGCGTCAGATGGAAGGTTCATGGCTCAATGCTAAATCAATTGAAACGGGTAAGCAGCGTCTAAACCGTACTGGTTTCTTTGAAAATGTTGATGTTCAAACCGTCCGTGTTCCTGGTTCTGATGATCAGGTTGATGTGAAGTACAACGTTAAAGAAGCAAACTCTGGCAGTGTTAACTTCGGTGTCGGTTACGGTACTGAATCAGGTATTAGTTTCCAGGCAGGTTTAACCCAGAAAAACTTCTTGGGTACAGGTAATTTATTTGGCATTAATGCAATGACCAATGATTACTCTAAGAACATTAGCCTTGAATACAAAGATCCGTACTTCACGATTAACAACGTTAGTCTTGGTGGTAAGATTTACTACAACGAGTTTGAAGCATCAGATGCTAATATCTCGGATTACACCAACCAAAGTTACGGTGCAAGTTTAACATGGGGCTTCCCATTTAATGAATTGAACTACTTTGATTTTAGCTTGGGTTATGATCATAACAAGATCTCTAATATTCAAGATTACTATCAGATCGAGCAATTTAAGAAGATTCATGGCTTTGATGAAAACAGTGATAATGCGATTGAACTTGATGACTTCAGCTGGAGTATTTCATGGACGCGTAACCATTTAAACCGTGGTTATTTCCCAACATCAGGTAATTACCAGAATGCATCATTTAAGATGACCATTCCGGGGTCGGATTCACAGTACTTCAAGACGCAATATGATGTGCGCCAGTACATTCCATTAACAGAAAAACAAGATTACACCTTATTACTTCGTGGTAAGTTGGGTTACGGCAACGGTTACGGTAAGACAGATAATGGCAGCGATCAACTAATGCCATTCTACGAAAACTACTATGCGGGTGGTTTTACAACTATTCGTGGTTTCCGTTCTAATACTGTTGGACCTAAAGCGGTTTATGGTCAAGGCCAAGGTAACAACCAACAAGGTGTTGTTAGTGATGAGTCGACAGGTGGTAATGCTATCGCTCTAGCGAGTATGGAATTAATTGTTCCAACGCCATTTGCTTCACAAGAAGTGAAAAACCAAGTACGTACCAGCTTTTTCGTTGATGCTGGCTCAGTATGGGATACTGAATTCCATCCTGATTATACCAATGCAAGTTCATTACCTGATTATTCCGATCCAGGTATGATTAGAGCGTCTTACGGTGCTGCATTACAGTGGATGTCCCCAATGGGTCCACTTGTATTCTCGGTTGCGAAACCAATCAAGAAATACGAAGGGGATGATGAAGAGTTCTTCACATTCACCATTGGTCAGTCATTCTAATTATTAAGGAGAGTCTTTTGAAACAGTGGATTAAAGCAGCAAGTTTAGGTTTAGTAATTTTATCTTCATCTATGTATGCCAATGCAGCAGAAGCAGCACAAAAAATTGGTTATGTGTCTACAGGTCAGGCAATGTCTGAGCTAGCAACGCGTTACAAAGTGCAAGAAAAGTTACAAAAAGAATTCAGTGGCCGTGTCGCTGCTTTGCGTTCGATTGAAGGTAAAATGAAAACCAAAATCGAAAAAATGAAGCGTGATGGTGAGCTAATGACACCAACACAACGTACTGATATTCAACGTCAACTTGCAGCACTTGATTCTGATTATAAGCTAAAAGCAAAAGCATTATCAGAAGATCAGCGCCGTCGTGGCATGGAAGAAGAGCAGAAGTTAGTTAAGAAGATCCGTACAGCTATCAACACTGTAGCGAAGAAAAATGGCTATAATGTTGTGCTAGACGCACAAGCGGTATTGTTTGCAAATAAGAGCGATGACTTATCATCTAAAGTTATTGCTGCCGTAAAATAAAACAGTAACCCTGTGGTAAACGTTGTAGCTGACAAGTTCAGCTACAACTTTTAATCTAACAGCCACCTTTATGTGGCTGTTGTTACAAGAGAGATAGAATAAAATGGCTGTAATTACTCTTGCTGAGTTAGCGGATAAATTAGGTGCAGAGCTCCATGGCGATGGCACAATTGAAATTCACTCGATTGCCTCGATGGGCAAAGCTGCTACAGGGCAAATAACGTTCCTTTCTGATAGCAAGTACCGTCAACAGCTTACTGAGTGTCAAGCGGATGCAGTAATGCTACGAGAAGCGGATGTCGAGTTTTTCCACGGTAATATGCTCGTCGTAAAAGACCCTTATCTTAGCTATGCATTGGTAGCACAACTTCTTGACACAACACCTGCTGCCGCGACTGATATTGCAGCATCAGCGTATGTTGATCCAACGGTTATTGTGGGTAGTCATGTTGCTATTGGTCATAATGCGGTGATTGAAGCCGGAGCGCAATTGGGCGATAACGTTCAAATTGGTGCTGGCTGTTTTATTGGTAAAAACGCGATTATTGGCAATAACACCAAATTGTGGGCGAATGTCACTGTTTATCATAATGTCGTTATTGGCGCTCACTGTCTTGTACAATCAAGTACGGTTATTGGTGCTGATGGTTTCGGTTATGCGAATGATAAAGGTGAGTGGGTTAAGATCCCGCAGCTCGGTTCGGTACGTATTGGCGATCGGGTTGAGATCGGTGCTTGTACTACCATTGACCGTGGTGCGTTAGAAGATACCATTATTGCTGACAATGTAATTATTGATAATCAGATGCAAATCGCCCATAACGTGCAGATCGGATATGGTACGGCAATGGCGGGTGGTACTATTGTTGCCGGTAGTACTACAATTGGTAAGTACTGTATTATTGGTGGCGCCTCTGTACTTAATGGTCATATTAAGATTGCTGATGGCGTAACTATTACTGGCATGGGAATGGTGATGCGTAGTATTGAAGAAAAAGGTATGTATTCTTCAGGTATTCCGCTACAGCCCAATAAAGAGTGGCGTCGAACAGCTACCCGGGTTCATCGAATTGATGATATGAATAAACGTTTAAAAGCGGTTGAAAAACAACTTAAAGCTAAAGACGAATAATTTTTTATTATCATTAATTGGCCTGCCTTTGTGTAGGCCATTTTGCATTTTCATCTCATATTTTTTATATCTTTTTAAGACAGGAATTTAGTTTTGACGACCGAAAATAAGACGTTAAACATTACCGAAATTCAGGCACTTCTTCCTCACCGTTACCCATTTCTTATGATTGATCGCGTTACCAATTATGATGAAGGTAAAACGTTAACCGCGATTAAAAATGTGTCTGTCAATGAACCACAATTTACGGGTCACTTCCCTAATATGCCAGTATTTCCTGGTGTGTTAATTTTAGAAGCGATGGCACAAGCAACAGGTTTATTAGCGTTTAAAACCTTTGGTGCACCAGCAGAAAATGAGCTGTATTACTTTGCAAGTATTGATAAAGCAAAGTTTCGTAAACCAGTTGTACCTGGCGATCAAATGATTCTAGAAGTTGAATTTATTAAAGAACGTCGTGGTATCGCGTTATTTAATGGTATCGCTAAAGTTGATGGCGAAACAGTATGCTCAGCAGAGCTTAAATGTGCGAGACGAGTATTCTCATGATTCATGAAAGTGCGAAAATTCATCCATCAGCTGTGATTGAAGATGGGGTGATCATTGGCGCTAATGTCACTGTTGGCCCGTTTACTTATATTGCAACAGGGGTTGAAATTGGTGAAGGCACTGAGGTGATGTCTCATGTTGTCATCAAAGGTCCAACGGTTATCGGTAAAGATAATCGTATCTTCCCGTTTGCGATTGTCGGTGAAGAGTGCCAAGACAAGAAATTTAGTGGTGAAGCAACACGCTTAGAAATTGGTGATCGTAATGTGATCCGTGAAAGTGTTCAAATTCACCGTGGTACTACACAAGATAAGGGCGTTACTGTTGTTGGTAACGATAATTTATTATGTGTAAATGCCCATATTGCCCATGATGTGGTTGTTGGTAATCATACTCATATTGGTAATAACTCTATTTTAGGCGGTCATGTTACTGTTGGCGATTATGCTGGTGTAATGGCATTGTCTGCGATTCATCCATTCTGTACTGTGGGTGCTTATAGTTACATTGGTGGTTGTTCTGCGGTTGTACAAGATGTACCGCCGTATGTATTAGCCCAAGGTAACCACGCGAAACCCTTTGGTTTGAACATTGTTGGTTTACAGCGTAATGGGTTTGAAAAACCAGAACTACATGCTATCCGTCGTGCTTATAAAGAAATTTACCGTTCAGGAAAAACACTGGCAGAAGTAAAACCTGTTCTTGCTGAAATGGCGAAAGATTGGCCGTCAGTTGGACGTTTCTCTGAACTTCTTGATAATTCAGAACGCGGTATTATTCGCTAATGACGAAGCCTCTTCGAATAGCGATTGTCGCCGGAGAAATTTCCGGCGATATTTTAGGTGCTGGTTTTATTCAAGCCGTAAAAGCACAATACCCAGATGCCGAATTTGTGGGTATTGCGGGCCCTCGTATGCAAGCTCAAGGCTGTGAAGCACTGTTTGATATGGAAGAGCTTGCGGTGATGGGAATTGTAGAAGTTCTGGGGCGATTACCACGATTATTCAAAGTAAAAGCTGAGCTTGTTAAGTATTTTAGCGATAATCCACCGGATGTGTTTGTCGGTATTGATGCGCCAGATTTTAATTTACGGCTTGAAAAAGATTTAAAAGATCGTGGTATTAAAACCGTACATTATGTTAGCCCATCAGTATGGGCTTGGCGTCAAAAACGGATTTTTAAAATTGAAGCCGCCACTAATTTAGTATTGGCTTTTTTGCCATTTGAAAAAGCATTTTACGATAAATTTAATGTGCCATGTCAGTTTGTTGGTCATACCATGGCCGATGCTATTCCACTACAAACGGATCAAATTGCTGCTCGTGAATTACTTGGCTTAGATTCCACTAAACGCTGGTTAGCGGTGCTTCCTGGTAGTCGTGGCAGTGAAATGGCGATGCTCGCTGAGCCCTTTATTGAAACCTGTAAAAAACTTAAAGCAAAACATCCTGAGTTAGGCTTTGTAGTCGCATTGGTGAATGAAAAACGTCGTGCTCAATTTGAACAAGCATGGCAAGCGACTGCGCCTGAATTAGATTTTGAATTAGTGGATGATACTGCTCGAAATGTCATGATAGCGGCGGATGCGGTGTTACTCGCATCAGGTACGGTCGCATTGGAATGTATGTTAGTTAAGCGACCAATGGTGGTGGGCTATAAAGTGAAGCCACTCACTGCGTGGATTGCCAAGCGGATGCTAAAAACGAAGTATGTTTCATTACCTAACATCATGGCTGATCGTGAATTAGTGACCGAACTACTTCAAGATGACTGTACGCCAGATAAGTTGTTCTATGAAGTTGATAAAATCCTTTATGGTGATACAACGGCATTAATGGCGCAGTTTGAACACATGCATAAAACCATTCGTTGTAATGCTGATGAGCAAGCAGCAAAAGCAGTGTTGGCATTAATCGATAAGGCATAGTTATTATGGCTGAAAAACAAGACTTTCCTCCTTTTGTATACCCTCAAGCTGATTGTATTGCGGGTGTTGATGAAGTGGGCCGTGGTCCATTAGTCGGTGCAGTCGTTACGGCGGCAGTAATTCTAGATCCTAATAATCCAATTGTGGGATTAACCGATTCTAAAAAACTCAGTGAGAAAAAACGCAATTTGCTGTTTGATGAAATCAAACAAAAGGCACTTGCGTGGTCACTTGGTCGCTGTGAAGCAGATGAAATTGATCAGTTGAATATTTTGCAAGCGACAATGGTTGCTATGCAACGCGCTGTAGCTGGGCTACATATTCAGCCTGATTTTGTATTGATCGATGGCAATAAAACCCCAGCACTACCGATGGCAGCACTAGCGGTGGTTAAAGGGGATTTACGGGTTGACGAAATCAGTGCCGCGTCAATTATTGCCAAAGTTACTCGCGATCGTGAAATGGAAATTCTTGATGCAGAGTTTCCACAATATGGGTTTGCTAAGCATAAAGGCTATCCGACTAAAGCGCACTTTGCCGCTTTAGAGCAATACGGTGCGATTGAGCAACATCGAAAAACATTTAAACCTGTTAAGCGCGTACTGGGTCTTGATTAAGTCCTTGTGATTGCGTGATAAAAAGGCGAACCATTTGGTATCGCCTTTTTTTATACGACGAATGACTACTCGATCGGGTATAATTTTTGTTAATTAAGTAATGTAATGAATTAGGTTGTCATGGCAGAACCACGTTTTATCCACCTTCGAGTTCATAGTGATTATTCAATGATCGATGGCTTGGCGAAAGTGAAACCTATCGTTAAGCGCGCCGCTGAACTTGGCATGCCAGCACTGGCTTTAACTGATTTTACGAACCTGTGTGGGTTAGTGAAGTTTTATTTTGCAGCCCATGATGCGGGCATAAAGCCGATTATTGGTGCTGATTTTAAAGTACAAAGCCAAGAAATGGGTGATGAGCTGTTTGAGCTCACTATTCTCGCAGCTAATAATGAGGGCTATAAAAACCTGACATTATTAATTTCAGAAGCGTATCAGCGTGGTCATGTTCAACATCAACCTGTGATTGATAAAGAATGGCTGATTAAGCACCGTGAAGGGTTAATTATCTTATCAGGTGGTAGAACGGGCGATGTTGGGCGTGCATTACTTAAAGGTAATCAACAGCTAACAGATGCTTGTGTCGCTTTTTATCAAACCTATTTCCCTGACAACTATTATTTAGAATTGGTTCGCACTGGACGTGTTGATGAAGATGCTTACCTTCATTTTGCGATTGAATTAGCGGAACAATATGATTTGCCAGTGGTAGCAACGAATGATGTGCGACTACTTAACGCTAATCAATTTGATGCCCATGAAATACGTGTTGCTATCCATGATGGTTATACCATGGTCGATCCTAATCGACCTAAGCTTTACAGTGAACAGCAATACTTGCGCAGTGAAGATGAAATGTGTGAGTTGTTTGCTGATATTCCTGAAGCATTACAGAACTCAGTAGAAATTGCTAAACGATGTAATGTGACTGTTCGCTTAGGGGAGTATTTTCTACCAAACTTCCCGACCGGTGATATGAGTATCGAAGACTTCTTGGTGACTAAATCTCAGCAAGGTCTTGAAGAGCGACTTGAATTTCTATTTCCTGATCCAGAGGTTCGCGCCCAACGTCGTCCTGAATATGATGAACGTTTGGAAATCGAATTGAAAGTTGTTAACCAAATGGGATTTCCGGGTTACTTCTTGATCGTAATGGAATTTATTCAGTGGTCAAAAGATAACGATGTACCTGTAGGCCCAGGTCGAGGGTCAGGTGCTGGTTCATTAGTGGCATACGCGTTAAAAATCACTGACTTGGATCCGTTAGCATTTGACTTACTGTTTGAACGATTCCTTAACCCTGAACGTGTATCCATGCCCGATTTCGATATCGACTTTTGTATGGATAAACGTGACTTAGTGATTGATCACGTTGCTGAAATGTATGGTCGTAACGCGGTATCGCAGATCATTACTTTTGGTACGATGGCCGCTAAAGCCGTTATTCGTGATGTGGGTCGTGTGCTTGGGCATCCATATGGCTTTGTCGATCGTCTTTCGAAGTTAATTCCGGCAGAACCTGGAATGACGCTTGAAAAAGCGTTTGAGGTTGAACCTCAACTGGGTCAAGCTTATGAAGCAGATGAAGAAATTCGTGATCTGATTGATATGTGCCGCATTTTAGAAGGTGTGACGCGTAATGCGGGTAAGCATGCTGGTGGTGTGGTTATTTCACCGACAACCATTACTGATTTCTCACCACTATATTGTGATGCGGAAGGTAATAACCCAGTAACCCAGTTTGATAAAAATGATGTTGAAACGGCGGGTTTAGTGAAGTTTGACTTCTTAGGCCTGCGAACACTCACCATCATTGATTGGGCGTTAGGGATGATTAATCCTCGCCGAGCAGAGCAAGGGTTAGATCCCGTTAATATTGCAGCAATTCCAATGGCAGATAAAAAGTCATTTGATATGTTACAACGCTCGGAATCAACCGCAGTATTCCAGTTGGAATCCCGTGGTATGAAAGATTTGATCAAACGTCTACAACCCGACTGCTTTGAAGATATGATCGCCTTGGTGGCATTGTTCCGCCCGGGTCCATTACAATCTGGCATGGTAGATAACTTTATTGACCGTAAGCATGGTCGAGAAGCGGTATCTTACCCTGATGAAAAATGGCAACATGAGTCGTTAAAAGAAATTCTTGATCCAACCTACGGTATTATTCTGTATCAAGAACAGGTAATGCAGATCGCACAGGTGTTGGCTGGCTATACGCTAGGTGGCGCAGATATGTTGCGTCGTGCGATGGGTAAGAAAAAAGCCTCTGAAATGGCTAAGCAACGGGCAGTGTTTGAGCAAGGAGCTATCGACAACGGTGTTGATGGCGAATTGTCGATGAAAATCTTTGACTTGGTAGAGAAATTTGCCGGTTATGGTTTTAACAAATCACACTCCGCTGCTTATGCGTTAGTGTCATATCAAACGTTATGGCTGAAAGCCCATTATCCCGCTGAATTTATGGCGGCGGTAATGACTGCTGATATGGACAACACCGATAAGATCATTAGCTTGGTTGATGAATGTCACCGCATGAATCTTAAATTATTACCGCCAGATGTGAATAAAGGTCTGTACCGATTCAATGTTGATGACGAAGGTGCCGTCGTTTATGGTATTGGCGCGGTTAAAGGTGTTGGTGAAGGCCCGATTGAAAATATTATCAGTGCCCGTGAAAAAGACGGTCACTTTAAAGATTTATTTGATTTCTGTGCTCGTATTGACACTAAACGGGTGAATAAGCGTGTTTTAGAAAAGTTAATTAAATCGGGTGCGTTAGATCGACTGGGTCCTAATCGTGCGGCGATGTTAGCGACGCTTGATGATGCGATTAAAGCCGCGAGCCAACACCATAAAGCACAAGCATCGGGCCAAGAAGATCTGTTTGGCGTTTTAACTGAAGCGCCTGAAGAAGTTGAACATGCTTATGCTAATATTGCCGAAGCGCCAGAAAGTGTTTGGTTGGAAGGTGAACGGGAAACGTTAGGATTATATTTAACGGGTCACCCTATTAATGCTTATATTTCAGAATTAAAACATTACACCACTTGGCGTTTAAAAGATGCGCAACAAACAGGACGTGATAAAGTAGCGTCTGTTGCCGGGCTAGTTATTGCCGCTCGCGTGATGACCACTAAGCGTGGTAGCCGTATTGGCTTAATGACATTAGATGATCGTTCAGGTCGCATGGAGGTGATGTTATTTACCGATGCTCTTGATCGTTACATGGATTTGCTCGAAAAAGACAAAATAGTGGTCGTATCTGGACAGGTCAGCTTTGATGATTTCAATGGTGGCCTTAGAATGTCAGCTCGTGAAGTACTCGATATTTCAGAAGCACGAGAAAAACATCTTCGTGGTGTCGCTATTTCGGTAACAGAAGAGCAAATCGACGAACAATTTTTTTCCCGTTTCAGCCAAGTGCTGGAACCGCATAGAGCAGGTACTGTACCTGTACATATGTATTATCAGCGCTCGAATGCTCGGGCCAAGTTTACCTTAGGAACAGAGTGGCGCGTAACGCCTGCCGATAAATTATTGTCGGATTTAAAAATGCTCTTAGGTGATAAACAGGTCGAGCTTGAGTTTAATTAAGTTAGCTTGTTATTTGTGGTAGGGTATAGCAAACCCTATCATTAAAATAAGCAAAAGGATTTTAAGTGGTATGAGCCTGAACTTCCTCGAGTTTGAACAACCGATTGCAGAATTAGAAGCAAAGATTGAAGCACTGCGTGATGTATCGCGTCGTGATGAATCTAACTCGGTTAATCTTGAAAAAGAAATTGAGCAACTAGAAAAGAAAAGCCTCGAATTAACTAAGAAAATCTTTGGTGATCTTGGTGCCTGGCAGGTTGCGCAACTCGCACGCCATCCTCAGCGCCCATATACTTTTGATTATGTCGAGCACATGTTCGAAGAGTTTGATGAATTAGCTGGTGATCGTGCTTTTGCTGACGATAAAGCGTTAGTCGGTGGTATTGCGCGTATTGATGGTCGTCCAATTATGGTTATTGGTCATCAAAAAGGACGTGGTACAACTGAAAAAGTTAAACGTAATTTTGGTATGCCAAAACCTGAAGGTTATCGTAAAGCATTACGCCTTATGAAAATGGCTGAGCGTTTTAGAATGCCAATTGTTACTTTTATCGATACGGCAGGTGCTTATCCTGGCGTTGGTGCAGAAGAACGTGGTCAATCAGAAGCAATTGCAACCAATCTAAAAGCAATGTCGGGTCTTACTGTACCTGTTATTTGTAATGTGGTGGGTGAAGGTGGTTCTGGTGGTGCATTAGCGATTGGTGTGGGTGATTGCGTTAACATGTTGCAATACTCAACCTACTCAGTTATTTCACCAGAAGGTTGTGCATCGATTCTATGGCGTGATGCTGATAAAGCCCCACAAGCTGCTGAAGCGATGGGACTGACAGCGCCTCGTTTGAAAGAACTTGAGCTGATCGATAATATTATCGAAGAGCCATTAGGTGGTGCACACCGTAATGTGCCATTAATGGCAAATAGCTTAAAAGCACAAATTAAAGCGACACTAGAAGAGTTAGACCAGCTTGATACTGAAGCCCTACTTGAACGTCGTTACCAACGTTTAATGAGTTACGGTTACTGCTAACCGTTATTATTTAAACGTCTCAAGAAGGTCAGCATTGATGCTGGCCTTTTTTTATATTTTTAGGTTCGCCAATGCTGTTTGTTAGTGTTGGTTAATCTGCTGCTGGTATAATCTAGACAATCTGTCTTTCGAAGATATAAGCCAATGTTGTATTCTCATTTTTGTCATCAAATATTTGCTCATCCACCACAAACAAAACGGTTAGTGTTAGCGTTGAGTGGTGGTTTAGATTCACGGGTGATGTTGGATTTATTAGCCCGATTTATTCGTGAACATTCGAGTTACCATGCACATGCCGTTTATGTTCATCATGGACTCAGTACCAATGCTGATCGTTGGGCGCAGCAATGTGTCTCTTGGGCAACGGCAAGCGGTATTGAATGTGATATTGAGCGAGTACATTGTGAATTAGGCGGTGGTGCAAGCGTTGAACAAGCCGCACGTGATGCTCGCTATCAAGCATTATCAAACCATATTCAAGCTGGTGATACATTACTCACCGCGCAGCATGCTGATGATCAAATTGAAACGGTATTGTTAGCCTTAAAACGGGGCAGTGGTCCGGCGGGGTTAGCGGCAATGCCTGTGTTAACAACGTTTGCTCTAGGGCAACACTTACGGCCGTTATTAACCATTAGCCGTGCAGATATTGAAGCCTATGGTACTCAGCATCAATTACAGTGGGTTGAAGATGAAAGTAATCAAGATCAGCGTTACGATCGTAATTTTATTCGGCATCAAATAACACCCTTGCTAAATGATCGCTGGCCGGGAATTCGTAAAGCGGTCAGTCGTAGTGCACATTTATGTGGTGAACAAGAAGGCTTATTAGAAGAGTTATTAAGCTATCAACTCCAACAAGCACTACAGGCTGATGGTAGTTTACGTATTACGGAAAATATCAGTGCTCGTTTAGGGATGGCGCTTATTCGTCAATGGCTGAAACAGCAAGCGGTGATCATGCCGTCACTGGCACAGCTTGAACAAATTTGGTTTAATTTAGTGCAGGCCAAAGTCGATGCTAATCCACAAGTGTGTTGGCAACAGTATCAAGTACGTCGTTACCAACAGCAGTTATATCTCTTAGAACAATGGTCAGACATTAGTGATTGGCAGCATGAAGTGATCATTAACCAACCATGCCAATTACCACAAGCATTAGGGTGTGTGTGTTTGCAGCAACAAGCCCAAGCAGGGTTACGTTTACCTTATGCAGATGAAGTGGTCTCGATTCGGTTTGATTATTTAGGCCCAGAGATAAAACCACAAGGCCGCAGTGGTAAGCGTAAGTTTAAAAAATTACTCCAAGAATATCAGGTGCCGAGTTGGTTACGTCGCCGTACACCAATGCTATTTTATGGTGAGCAATTAGTTGCGATGGCTGGGGTGTTTGTTGTGGATGAGTTTATTGCTCCAGTAACAGCAACCACAACGGTGCAATTTATATGGCAACGTTCATAATTCCTTGATTGGCTCTTTTTATAATAAAACTGCATATGTTAATTTATTTAACATATGCAGTTGTTAAATAAATATTTATTCAGATCGATATTCTTTTATTGCTAAAATATTCGAGGCATATTATCGTACTAGTTCGCTGATACAAAATAGATGCTAATAAAGGATAGAACATGAGTAAACCATCGACACTTGGAGGTGCATGCATTATTGCTAGTGTGTGCGTAGGTGCAGGCATGCTTGGATTGCCAAGTGCAGGTGCTGGCGCATGGACATTATGGACTGTACTTGCGATCTCAGTAACGATGGTGATGATGACGTTATCAGGGTGGTTATTACTTGAAGCATTAAAACATTATGATTTTAAAGTTTCATTTAATACCATTACAAAAGATGTACTTAAAGGCAAAGTGAATGCGATCAATAACCTCTCGCTGTATTTTGTTGGTGGTATTTTACTTTACGCTTATATTTCTTCATCAGGCATGATTTTTGGCGGTGTATTTGATATTAATGCCAAATTAGCATCAGTATTATTTGTGATCGCATCGTCTGTTTTTGTACTTCATTCAACTCGCGCCGTTGATCGTATTTCAGTTTTATTAATTATTTTTATGGCGATCAGCTTTATTATTGGTATATCTGGTTTAGCGACTAATATTCAGGTGCCCACTTTACTTGATAGTCTTGATTCACAAACCAGCCTTTCTCCTTATGCTCTCGCTATTTTGCCAGTAGCATTAACCTCTTTTGGTTATCATCATTCGGTAAGCACCATGCGTGATTATTACCGTGATGAAAATCGTGCCAAAAACGCTATTTTAGGCGGCACCTTGATTGCATTAACGTTTTATGTGATTTGGGTGGTGTGTATTTTTGGTAATTTACCGCGTACACAATTTGGACCCATTGTCGCCGCTGGTGGTAATGTTGATGCGTTAATGACAGCATTGGGCGGGGTGGTGAACTCTAACAGTATCAAACAAGCTTTAAATATTTTCTCAATTGCCGCTGTGGTGTCATCATTTATTGGTGTTGGTTTAGGGGTTTTTGATTATCTGGCTGATTTCTTTGGTTTTGAAGACACTCAACAAGGCCGCTTTAAAACTTGGGCGGTGACCTTTATTCCACCATTAGTGTTTTCATTGTTTGCCCCATTTGGATTTGTAGCGGCGATTGGATTAGCGGGTGCTGCTGCGACGATTTGGACCTGTATTATTCCAGCATTGTTAGCGAAAAAACTGCGTCAGCGTCAACCTGAACAACAAGGGTTTGTTGTACCTGGTGGCAATGTTACCATTTATGCGGTGATTATTTTTGGCGTGCTAACGGCTATTTTCCATATCTTAGCCATGGCGAACATTTTACCCGTATTCAACGGTTAATATTGAAAAATGAATAAAAAAACGGCAGTTTGACTGCCGTTTTTTTGTTTTTAAATAGGAGATGATACGTTAACGAAACTGTTGTACTTCAGGTAAAAAATCAAATCCACCCGTCGCTAATTTTGCAATTAATTGTTCACGATCGATATCAAAAAATTTTACTAAATTATCGAGGGTATTAAATTCATCACGGATCTTCATGTTGATGATACTCATCAGCATTATTGTGTCCATGGTTTCAAATTTTGATAGATCCATCGTTTAGTCCTCGTGATCACTGATAAGTAAATTCGCAGCAGCAAAAGCGGCACGTTCACGTACCTCTAATGGCAATTCAGTATTGGTGGCAATATCATTCAATGTTTTAATTGCACACTTAATTGCCGTGGGAATATAGCCTTGATCGCCACTGCCAATTTGAGAGTAAGTCATTCGAATTAGCTCACAACATTGATAAACTTGCATGGTCTTTCCTTTGCCTAAAAATATTCACATAAGATCAGTGTGACGAATGTTATGTGGATATACTTAAGTAGTTATTGTATTGAATATTATCATAGCCGTGAAAGAGATAAAAAATGTTTATGATAATTCAGCTATAAAAAAAGCTGCCTAAATGGGCAGCTTTTTTAAAATTATATGGTTGTTAATTAAGCCATTTTTTGCTTAAGAAAGTCCATAACATCAGCAGCAACAACTGCTTCTTTAGTACCAGTACGACGGTTCTTATATTCCATCTCACCATTTTCAAGGCTACGATCGCCAATCACGATAGTGTGAGGAATACCGATTAATTCCATGTCAGAGAACATCACACCTGGACGTTCTTTACGATCATCAAATAATACTTCGATACCCATTGCAGTAAGATCTGCGTATAGCTTCTCTGCTGCTTCTTGAACGCGCTCTGATTTGTGCATGTTCATTGGTACGATAGCCACTTGGAAAGGCGCTAGAGCGTCTGGCCAGATGATGCCGTATTTATCGTTGTTTTGCTCGATAGCTGATGCCACAACACGTGATACACCGATACCGTAACAACCCATTTCTAGAATTGAACTCTTACCGTTTGAATCAAGTACGCTACAGTTCATCTTATCAGAGTAAGTGGTACCTAACTGGAAGATATGACCGACTTCGATACCACGTTTTAGCATCAACGTACCTTGACCACATGGGCTTGGATCGCCTTCAACTACGTTACGTAGATCATCAACACGACCAAGTTCAACGTCACGACCCCAGTTGATACCGATGTTGTGTTTACCATCGATGTTAGCACCAGCAGCAAAGTCACTCATTACTGCAACAGTGTGGTCAACGATAAACGGTAGTTCAAGGCCTACAGGACCTAGAGAACCCGCACCCGCGCCGATAAGCTCACGCATTTCTTCTTCAGTTGCCATCTCTAATGGCGATGCAACTTCTACAAGGTTTTCTGCTTTGATTTCGTTAAGTTCGTGGTCACCACGGATGATCAATGCAACGATAGGTGCGTCGATTTCATCAGAAGCTTTAACGAATAACGTCTTCACTGTTTTTTCGATAGCAATGCCATGTTGTTCAACCAATTCTGCGATAGTTTTCGCATTGGGTGTATCAATCACTGTCATTGCTTGTGTTGGTTCTGCGCGCTCAACAGCAGGTGCGATAGCTTCTGCTTTTTCGATGTTAGCAGCGTAATCAGATTCAGTAGAGAATGCGATTAAGTCTTCGCCACTTTCAGCCAGTACGTGGAACTCTTGAGAACCATTACCACCGATTGCGCCTGAATCTGCCAATACTGGACGGTATTCAAGACCCATGCGATCGAAAGCTTTACAGTAAGCAGCATGCATTGTATCGAAAGACTTTTGTAGGCCATCTTTATCGATATCAAAGCTGTAAGCATCCATCATGCAGAATTCACGAGCACGCATTACACCAAAACGAGGACGACGTTCATCACGGAATTTCGTCTGAATTTGGTATAGGTTTAGCGGCAGTTGCTTGTAAGAACTTACTTCATTACGCACAAGGCTAGTGATAACTTCTTCAGCGGTTGGGCTAAGTACAAACGGACGGAAATGACGGTCAGTAAAGCGAAGTAGTTCAGGGCCCATTTTTTCAGAGCGGCCTGTCTCTTCCCATAGTTCAAACGGCTGAACAACGGGCATCAAGGTTTCGATTGCGCCTGCATTGTCGATTTCTTGGCGAACGATGTTTTCGACTTTACGCAGCACACGCAGACCTGTAGGTAGCCAAGTGTATAAACCTGAAGCTAACTTACGGATCATGCCTGCACGTAGCATTAGTTGATGACTAATGACTTCTGCGTCGTTTGGCGTCTCCTTCAGGGTAGAAAGAAGATATTTACTGGTACGCATTGATGGTATCCGTTATTGATGAAAGGAAAGAGAAGGAACTGATGTTCCACCCGTCAGTATCATGACGATAGCCTGTTATATTACCAGTCTCGACGCTATTCGCCAAAGATAACTACATAAGATCTATTATTGATTAATGGTATCGATACTAATTACGGTGATCACAGGTTCTGAAACCGTAAACTGGACATTAAAATCAAATAAGTTAACGGCATAAGTTTTATTATCAGATTTGCCTTTTTTGTACGCGGGGCGTGGATCTTGCGCTAAGACTTCGGTGATCACCGCGCGATGATAATCCGCTTTTTTACCTGATAACTGTTGCTGGGCGTTAAGGTTAAATTCTACGATTAGGGTTGGTGGTTGCTCTGAAGCAAAGCCACCTAATGCATCAGGTAAACTGTCGGAGTAGGGAATATAAGGTTTAATATCAATGATTGGCGTGCCATCAACTAGATCGGCGCCACCAATATCAATAATGACTTGACCATTATGATGACGTACTCCTTTTAATTTAACGGCAGACATACCGATACCGTTGGGGCGAAACGTCGCACGGCTAGCAAAAACACCAATCCGCTCATTACCGCCAAGACGAGGTGGACGAACTGTTGGACGCCATCCTGCTTCTAAGTTTTGATCAAATAAAAATAATAACCAAACATGACTAAATTGCTCAATGCTTCGTACTGCTTCTAGTGAATTAGCAAGACCTTGTAATACAATTTCACAATTGGCACTTGGCACTAATCCTGGTTGGCGAGGGACTGCGAATTTTTCTTTATAAGGGGAGTGGACGATACCGATAGGTTCAATGCTATAAGCCATTAAATTAGCCAATTATACGCTGAAAGTAATCTTATAATATAACATAAAAAAAGCAGGCACTCAGGCCTGCTCTTGATGTAAAAAGGTTAAGTAAGGCGATTACCAGCCCTTCACTGCTCCACCATTAAAAATGGTTTGCGCTGAGTTATAAACCTCATCAGATTGATAAGCTTGAATGAATTTTTGAACATTTTCTGCTTTGACGTTATCTTCACGGGCGACAATGATATTGACGTAAGGTGATTGTTTGTCCTCAACGAACACGCCATCTTTTTCTGGGGTTAGGTTTAAACTACTCGCATAAGTGGTATTGATAATAGCCAGTGCAACATCATCTAATGAGCGTGGCAATTGTGCCGCTTCAAGTTCAACGATTTTTAGATTTTTAGGATTACCAATAATGTCTAATACGGTGGCTGATAAACCAGCATCGGGTTTGAGTGTGATCAAACCTTGCTGTTGTAGCAATAATAATGAACGGCCAAGGTTGGTTGGATCGTTGGGAACCGAAATTTGATCGCCATCTTTTAATTCATCAACCGATTTAATTTTAGTGGAGTAACCCGCAATAGGGTAAACGAATGTGTTGCCCGCAATCGCAAATTTATAACCACGATCCTTGATCTGTTGTTCAAGATAAGGTTTGTGCTGGAAGGCGTTGGCATCAATAGAACCTTCTGCTAATGCAGCATTAGGTGATACGTAATCTGTGAAAGTGACTAACTCTACATCAAGCCCATATTTATCTTTGGCTTGTTTCGCTGCAACTTCGGCTACTTGCTCTTCAGCTCCCGCCATGACACCAATTTTCACTTTAGTGTTATCAACGGGGGTTTCTTGTTCGCTACAACCTGTTAATGCGATAGCTGCGGCAACACCGGCAATGGCAAAAAGATGTTTAAGATTGAACGCCATAGTATTTCTCCTTAAATGGGCTTTCCCTGATGGTGTAACTATAAAGAATAAGTTCGAGTTTTTAACGATGATCAACGCGTTTGACGAAGTGATCACCAATAGATTGAATAAGCTGTACTAAAATAACGAGCATAATGACGGTGATTGCCATGACGGTGCCATCAAAACGCTGATAACCATAACGAATACCCACATCACCTAAACCACCTCCGCCTACTGTACCCGCCATTGCGGAATAACTGATTAAGGTCACTAAAGTAATGGTGATCGCATTAATAATGCCGGGTAAAGCTTCAGGTAATAATACTTTGGCAATGATCTGCATCGGTGTTGCACCCATTGCTTGTGCCGCTTCAATTAATCCTGTTGGAATTTCTAATAATGCCCCTTCTACTAAACGAGCAATAAAAGGAATTGCTCCAACAGTCAGTGGCACAATGGCGGCGGCGGTACCAATGGAACTGCCAACCACAAATCGAGTAAAAGGGATAATGGCAACCAATAAGATAATAAACGGAATTGAACGGCCGATATTGACCACAATACCCAGTATTTTATTTAAAACAGGGTTTTGCCATAAACCATTTTTTTTGGTGAGGTGTAATGCGACACCAAGAGGAATACCAATAACAAAGCCAATTAAACCGGACACCAACACCATGGTTAAGGTTTGTCCCAATGCTTCGATAAGTAATTCAGTTAGGCGTTGATTGCTCTGCCACCATGTTGTTATTGCATCAAGCGACATATCCTAGTACCTCAACATTTAATTTGTGATCACGTAAAAACCTAATAGCGTTATCAATGGCGGTTTGAGTACCAAAGAACTCAGCGAGCATTAATCCAAACTTAACCCCGCCGGCATAATCCATATTTGAACTGAGAATACTGATATCAAGATTAAATTCGCGTGCGACTTGGCTAATTAACGGCGCATCAACAGAGTCTCCAGTAAATTCAAGCCGAATAAGGGGATAACTTCCTTTGACCGAGGTCGGTGTCATTCTTAATTGATAATCTTCCGGAATCGATAAATCTAACGTTGAGCGAATAAAAGCTTTTGCTAAGTCGGTTTTAGGGTGCGCAAAAATGTCACCGACAAGACCTTGTTCTACTAATTCTCCATCACCAATGATTGCGACTTGATGACAAATACGTTTAACGACATCCATTTCATGGGTGATTAATAAAATAGTTAAGTTTAGTTGTTGATTAATTTTACGTAATAACGACAGTATTGATTGGGTTGTTGCTGGATCAAGTGCGCTGGTGGCTTCATCACACAATAAAACTTTAGGATCAGAGGCTAAAGCTCGTGCGATAGCAACCCGTTGTTTTTGACCACCGCTTAAGTTTGATGGATAAGTATTACGTTTATCTTCTAAACCAACGAGTGACAGTAATTGCGTCACTTTGGTATTGATTTCGAGTGTTGAAAGACCAGCAAGCTCTAGTGGTAATGCAATATTGGCAAAAACAGTGCGAGATGATAGCAAATTAAAATGTTGGAAAATCATGCCAATTTTACGACGAGCTAATGTTAATTCGTTAGATGAAAGGGCGGTTAAATCAATACCATCAACAATGACATTACCCGTCGTTGGTTTTTCTAATAAATTCACACAGCGGATCAGGGTGCTTTTTCCTGCTCCTGATGAACCAATGACCCCGAAAATTGTTCCCTGTTCTATGGTGAGATTAATGTCTTTTAGCGCATTTATTGCTTTCTCACCTTGATAGAACACTTTATTTACTTGTTTTATTTCTATCATTGAAGGTCCTGATTGATTAGATGCCACCTATTATATACAACTCATGTTATACAATGATTGTTGTTAATAATTGGTTGTATTAGTTAAAATGTATCGACTTCTGTTAACTTGATGCTATTTCGAATCGGTTTTTAAGTCAATAGCTATTTTTACGGCTAGACGTCTAAACGGATTTGATATTTATAACAACGTTAACTTCAATGATAATCAGCCTTGTCGGGGTGAGAACTAATACTTTTCGATGCCAACTCGTGCCATAATCATCATAATATTTAATTAATATCTAATTTATTGAGGGCTTTCTTGTGGCCAAACCTGCTGTCTTTATTGATCGCGATGGCGTAATAAACGTTGATCGTGGCTATGTACATACTGTTGATGATTTTGAATATATTGATGGTGTTTTTGGTGCATGTAAAAAATTCAAAGAAATGGGTTACTTACTTGTTTTAGTCACCAATCAATCAGGTATTGCTCGCGGTATCTTCAGTGAGGATGATTTCATCTCTTTAACTGAATGGATGGATTGGAATTTCGAAGATCAAGGTATTGAACTTGATGGTATTTACTATTGCCCACACCATGCAACTGAGGGTAAAGGTGAATATTTACAAGATTGTGATTGCCGTAAGCCAAACCCTGGCATGTTGATATCAGCACAAAGTGACTTGAATATTGATATGTCAAAATCACTGATGATTGGTGATAAAGCGGATGACATGAAAGCGGCAATTGCTGCAGATGTTGCTTTTAAAGTGCTAGTTCGAACAGGTAAAGCGATCACTGAAGAAGGTGAAGCTTTAGCTGATGCTGTTTTTGACGGCATCAAAAATGTTCCGATTTGGTTATCACAACAAGCATAATTGTTGCGAGATAAAGCAGTAGTTAAGCTACTGCTTTTATTTTTTATTATCAATAATGCCTTGCAGCACACCCTCGTAATTATTCCTACCATTGTGAATCATAACGTTTATATTTCATCTTCATTTTCTTTGCTTCTTTATTTAACGTCTTGTCATTTTCAATTTTCATTTCAATCATTTTTAATCGCTAACAATATTCAATTTAGATGCAGGATTAAATGAAGTAATCATCATGTTTTGATTAAAAAATGGATGAAACATAAACTTTTGAACAAAAAAAAAGCGGTTGATTATTTTAGAGTAAAAAAACTATTGTCAGGATCAAAAATCCCCCTATAATGCGACCTCACTGATACGGACAACGGCGCAAGCGGTTACCGAAAGTCAGTGTTGTTCTTTAACAATTTGACCATGCAATCTGTGTGGGCACTCACTGAATAGTTAAGTCGAAAGATTTATCAATAAACTGAGTGACCAATACAAAATGACCCAATCTATTTATAGAGAAGATTATTTTGGCACAGTTATTTAATTATCATTTTTTAAATGATAAAAAGCTTTAATTTACTACGGTATTTAAAGTCAGTATTTATTGAGCCGGTCGAAAGACCAACAAAACTTTAATTGAAGAGTTTGA
>NZ_PYOO01000014.1 GCF_003026395.1 Photobacterium iliopiscarium
TAATTCTGTTGCAACAACAGACATTGAGGTCTGCTGCTTTTAAATGATGGTGCGCGCGGGAGGATTCGAACCTCCGACCGCCTGGTTCGTAGCCAAGTACTCTATCCAGCTGAGCTACGCGCGCACTGGGTTTCTTTTTTGGAAAATCATTTCCAGAAACCATTCCTTTTAGCTATAAAAGGAATTATGCAATCGCCAAATCTTACCTCGCGGTAATCTTTAACAAAAGCAAAGAATGGCGGTGAAGGAGGGATTCGAACCCTCGATACGGGATAAACCATATACTCCCTTAGCAGGGGAGCGCCTTCAGCCTCTCGGCCACCTCACCACACAAATTGGTATAAGTAACACGTTAATTTATATAATTAACCTATTGCTTAAATAATGGTGCGCGCGGGAGGATTCGAACCTCCGACCGCCTGGTTCGTAGCCAAGTACTCTATCCAGCTGAGCTACGCGCGCACTGGGTGTTTCTTGCTAAAGAAAACACCATATTGATATCAACATCGTTGCCATCAATAAAGAATGGCGGTGAAGGAGGGATTCGAACCCTCGATACGGGTTAAACCGTATACTCCCTTAGCAGGGGAGCGCCTTCAGCCTCTCGGCCACCTCACCACACAATTCGGTGCAAGTAACAAGTGATATTAACTGCTAAAGGTTAACATGACTCATTGCTTAAATAATGGTGCGCGCGGGAGGATTCGAACCTCCGACCGCCTGGTTCGTAGCCAAGTACTCTATCCAGCTGAGCTACGCGCGCACTGTGCTTTATTACCGTTGCATTATCCCAAATTAAGACAATTAAATCAATAAGAAAGCGTTCACAATATCCATTAAAAAATAATGGCGGTGAAGGAGGGATTCGAACCCTCGATACGGGTTAAACCGTATACTCCCTTAGCAGGGGAGCGCCTTCAGCCTCTCGGCCACCTCACCGTGTTGTGGAGGCACATATTACTGTTAGCCCAAAATAAGTCAAACACTTTATTGCTAAAAACCAATACTCGCCGCACGAATGAACACTTAGTAAGCAATGAGACAATTAATGCAACGTAACCACTGAAATATTCACTTTGGAAAAGTGATAACGCTTTTAAAAACTAACAAAGAATACGGCGGTTTAAGACCATTTAACCGCAACTTACAAGGTGTTACTTTTCTACAGGCACAAAAAAGGCCAGGATAATAATCCTAGCCCTCTTCGAATTAGTAGTTACCAGTACTCGGAGTACCAGCTTCTTTTTCTGCTTGAATTCGCATATATATTTCTTCACGGTGAACAGATACTTCTTTAGGTGCGTTAACACCAATACGTACCTGATTTCCTTTAACGCCAAGAACAGTAACAGTTACTTCGTCACCGATCATTAGAGTTTCACCTACACGACGTGTTAAAATTAGCATTCGAGTGCTCCTTGAGTAATCTCAGTCTTATAAGAATTTAACTTTTTTATCCAATAAAATTCACAATTTCGTAAATAGCCGTGGCTCAAGAAACAGCAAGATGCGGTAGATTACCTAGACACTGGCCATCAACCACAAATTTTTCATGGATTAAATCAACAGCTGCAAGATGATCATCTTCATTAATCAATAAAGACAAACATTTCTTATCGCCCTGATATGTATACACTGTAATGCCAGCCTCTTGCAGTACCATTTGAATCGACTCCAAATGTTGCTGGATATCCTTTCCAATCAAGGAAAGTATAGAGACCATACCAATATGGCGCATTTTGCTATCAAACACTAGCCTTAAACGTGCTAAATCATCATTAGAAATAACGATTTGTGATATCTCATCACTAGAATCAGTAGATAAATTCCAAGCAGTCAAACCATAGAGGTCCAACTGTTCATTAATAACAGTTGCTGGTAGCGTAATATTAACTAAAACCTGCTGTCTTTGGAGCGCAACGCCAATGATGTTTTGATTACTCATCACATCAAAATTCACTAACGTTCCCTGCCCTTCTTCAAATGAAGAAAGAACGCGTAATGGAACGCGATGTTGGCATGCATACTCTACAGACTGTAATTGTAGCACTTTTGCCCCTAAGCGCGCCATGCAAGTCATGTAATCAAAGTGAATAACATCCAAACGAGCCGCACTTGGTACAATTCTTGGGTCGGTAGAATACACCCCGTCAACATCAGTAAAAATCTGACATTCATCTGCATTAAGCGCACTAGCAATAGCAACCGCAGTGGTATCTGACCCGCCACGTCCCAAGGTTGTGATATTGCCATCAATATCACGTCCTTGGAAACCGGCCACGACGACGATATCGCCTTGGCCTAGTAATGTGGTCATATTCTGGGTTTCAACCTCATGGATTGTGGCATTATTAAAATTATTATCCGTATGAATAACAACTTGATCAGCCGTCAATGAGATCGCACTATAGCCTCGTTTATTTAACGCCATAGCCAATAATGCAATTGATACTTGCTCACCCGCTGCGAGTAATACATCGAGCTCTCGCGGTGTTGGAATAGTATCAATCTGCTTAGCTAAGCCCAATAACCGATTAGTTTCACCGGCCATTGCAGACAATACAACAACCACTTGGTGGCCACACTGGCGAGCTTTTATCACTCGTTCAGCAACGGCTTCTATTCGTTCAATACTACCAACTGATGTACCACCAAATTTCTGCACTAATAGTGCCACATTACCTCTCCAGTGATTACAGTTTGTCAGCTAGCCATGGTGCTACAGTTTCTAATGCCGCAGGCAATGCAGCTGCGTCAGTACCGCCAGCTTGTGCCATATCAGGACGACCGCCGCCCTTACCACCGACTTGCAATGCCACTAAATTAACTAGCTCACCCGCTTTGACTTTGCCAATTAAATCTTTAGTCACACCAGCAATTAAACCGACTTTACCTTCACTAACGTTACCTAATAACACCACACCACTGCCTAGTTGATTTTTTAATTCATCAACCATGCCACGTAGCGCTTTGTTATCTGCACCGTCAAGCTGAGCGATTAATACTTTAATGCCGTTAATTTCTTGTGCTTTATTGATCAAGCCTGCACCTTCTTGCGCGGCTAGCTTGTCTTTTAACTGTTGAATTTCTTTTTCTAGTTGTTTGCTGTGTGACACTAATGCATCGACTTTGCTAACAACAGAAGCCACGTCAGATTTCACTAAACGCGCTGTTTTCGCTAACATCATATCTTCAGTGTGCATCGCCGCAATTGCGCCAGCGCCAGTCACCGCTTCAATACGACGAATACCCGCTGCGATACCACTTTCAGATAAAATCTTAAACAGACCGATATCACCGGTACGTGTTGCGTGAACACCACCACAAAGCTCAGTTGAGAAGTCACCCATGCTCAGTACACGTACTTCATCATCGTACTTCTCACCAAACAATGCCATTGCGCCGTTTGCTTTCGCCGTATCGATATCCATGATGTTAGTATCAATACTATGGTTAGCACGAATTTGTTCATTAACCATGTTCTCAACAGCACGTAACTGTTCAGGCTTAACGGCTTCTAGGTTTGAGAAGTCAAAACGAAGGCTATCCGCTTTTACTAATGAACCTTTCTGACCAACGTGATCACCTAAAATACTACGCAGTGCAGCGTGCATTAAGTGCGTTGCTGAGTGGTTTAAGCTGATCGCTTGACGACGATCAGAATCAACCGCAGCAGTCAATTGTTGTCCAACCGTTAGTGTGCCTTCAACTAATTGACCTTTATGACCAGATGCTGCGCCAAACTTTTGCGTATCAGCAACGTTAAACACCACGCCTTCAGCTGTTAGTAAGCCGCTATCACCACATTGACCGCCTGATTCTGCATAGAAAGGTGTATTTGATAATACAACCAATGCATCTTCACCTGCATTAATGCTATCAACAGCATTACCGTCACGGTATAGCGCAACAATCACACCTTCGCCATCTGTCGTGCTGTAACCACAGAACGTCGTTTCAGCGTCAACTTTGATTGCGTCATTGTAGTCAACACCAAAGTTACCCGCATCACGTGCACGTTGACGTTGTGCCGCCATTGCTGTTTCAAAACCGTCTTCATCGATTGAGAAACCACGTTCACGAGCAACGTCGTTAGTTAAATCAGCAGGGAAACCATAGGTATCGTAAAGTTTAAATACAGTTTCACCGTCAAGCACATTACCGTCGATGTTATCTAATGCTTCATTAAGAATGGTTAGACCACGATCAAGGGTACGACTGAAGTTATCTTCTTCAATCTTTAGTACTTTCTCTACTAGTTCTTGTTGTGCTTTTAACTCAAGACCGGCAGAACCCATGATTTCAGCTAATGGACCAACAAGTTTGTAGAAGAACACACCTTGTGCACCTAGCTTGTTACCGTGACGTACTGCACGACGAATAATACGACGTAATACATAACCACGGCCTTCATTTGATGGCATTACACCGTCAGCAATTAAGAACGCACAAGAACGAATATGGTCAGCAACAACGCGTAGTGATTGATTAGACAAATCGTCATAACCAATAACAGCAGCGGCTTCTTTAATTAATGTTTGGAAAATATCGATTTCGTAGTTTGAGTGTACACCCTGCATGATTGCAGCAATACGCTCAATACCCATACCTGTATCAACAGAAGGCTTAGGTAGCGGTTCCATTGTACCGTCAGCTTGACGGTTGAACTGCATAAATACGTTATTCCAGATCTCGATGAAACGGTCACCATCTTCTTCTGGTGTACCCGGACGGCCACCCCAGATGTGATCACCGTGATCATAAAAGATTTCAGTACATGGACCACAAGGACCAGTGTCACCCATTTGCCAGAAGTTATCTGAAGCAAAAGGTGCGCCTTTATTGTCACCAATACGAACGATACGATCAGCTGGAATACCAATTTCTTTATTCCAGATTTCAAACGCTTCATCGTCACTTTCATAGATCGTAACCACAAGGCGATCTTCAGCAAGCTTAAGTTCTTTAGTTAGAAACTCCCATGCATAACCAATAGCATCATGCTTGAAGTAATCACCAAAACTAAAGTTACCTAACATTTCAAAGAAAGTATGGTGACGGGCTGTAAAGCCTACATTTTCAAGGTCGTTGTGTTTACCACCCGCACGAACACAACGCTGAGCGCTTGTCGCACGCGTATAGTTACGCTTTTCAAGACCTAGAAATGTATCTTTAAACTGGTTCATACCTGCATTAGTGAATAACAACGTTGGGTCATTCGCAGGTACAAGAGATGAGCTTTCCACGATCTGGTGGCCTTTGCTCTCGAAAAATGCAAGATACGCGCGGCGAATCTCATCAGTGCTCATGTACATTGGCAAATCCTGAATTAATGCTTGGAATAGAAAGACAGAAAAGCGCCTCGTGGCGGTTTTCTTCGATAATCGTTCAGCCCTTAAATCATAAGGTACAATGAACAACCATCATCTAATAATAAAACTAAGATAAATTTTTTGGGGGCTATTGTAAAACAACGGTAGCTATTACGGGAAATGATATGTGGTAAAATGTATCAAATAATCGCCATTAGTACGCCGTATTGACACTAAGCCTGATCGTAAGCCATCCATATAACCTATGAATTCACACCAATAATAACGATAATCTAAATATTATCGCCGTCGCAGTTCTGCGTCACAATGGTGTTTTTAAAAAGTGCAGACCTCAATATTATTTCTTGATTTCTTTTTCTGATAGCCCTTGTACTGAATGCAATAGCGATGCCACGATAGAATCACTATCGATACTTTCGCCATTTAATAACCGAGCCAGAATATCACTCGCAAACTGTTGCGGTGAAATCACAATGTCAGGATTAACGCTTTTCACTTTATTAATATTCTTACTTTCATTGACCAGCGCTACTGTACGTGCCGAACTCGCCAATTCAATCGCTGATAACACAATAAACGCATTGTCAGCATCATCATCACTAAGCGCTAGTACCGCTTTAGCATTCATTACACCCGCTTGAGTTAAGATACAGCCATCACTGTAGTCACCCACAACCACATCTAACCCTTCTAGCTGATCTTTAGCGACTTGCTGTATTCGTGGTGAAACAATAACTGTAATCGGCTGCTTACGCTCCGTTAACTGTTTAATAGTATTAACAGCCAAGCTTGATAAGCCACAAATTATAAAGTGATTAGTACGATCCATTTTTTTACTATTACCTTTAACAAGTCGTTCAAAACCACTATGAACAACAGGACCTAACACTGACGTTGCCGACGTGGCAAAGACGGTAATACCAGACACAATAACTGAAATAGTGAATAATCGTGCTGGTTCAGAAACAGGAACTATATCGCCATAGCCCACCGTAGACATGGTTTCTATCGCATAATAAAACGCGGTCAATAAACTGGTAATTTTAGGATTAAAACCATCACCAAAATACAACGCGCCATAGGTTGACGTTAGCAACAGAGTAATCACACTGATTAACGCAAAAATACTACCAGCAGCAACACTACTTTTAGAGAAGTATTTGCGCACCATAAATAATAGAACTAATGATGCTATACCATAGTGAATATTATGGGTTTGCTGAGGATGAATATGATCAGTGTAAAAAATATTGATCAGCATTAATGTAAAACTGATCATCCATGATATTCGCGCTCGAAAAAAGAGACCAATCGAACTCATAACAATAAACACACCCAACATAAAGTAAGGTGCATTAATCAAAAAGTTGGCATTAATTTGTTCATAATCTCGAACATTAAATAGCGTCAACAAATCAATCGGGAGCCCATAAATCGTATGAAAAATAAGCCCACTGTTACCTAAAACAAACAAAGCCACAAAAATATGACGAAGAGTGTAAAGCCACTCGGTAAACCGTCGAATAGTTTTTCCTATCCAACGTATTAACGACACGTGTTCATTCATTACCAATGCGCCTACCTAATAAACTCAATGACTCAATACAATTTCTAATAAATATAAAGCTAAAAGCTTAATTTGACATATTAAAGCAGAAAACACGCTAAGTTTGTCAATTAAATGAGTCTTGAGCAATACAATTATCACTCAAAATAAAGTCATAAAAAAACCCAGCGCAATGGCTGGGTTAGTATCGAAATATGCTATAAATACGCTACATAATCATTTAATTAAAAAGCGTCGCCATCTTCGGCATCAATTGCTGCAACATCTTTAGCGTCAGTTTCAGCAACAACAGGCGTTAACAGTAAGTCACGTAATTTCTTTTCAATCTCAGCGGCAATAGCTGGATTCTCAACAAGATATTTGCAAGAGTTCGCTTTACCTTGACCAATTTTATTGCCTTGGTAGCTATACCAAGCACCCGCTTTTTCAACTAATTTGTTTTTTACACCAAGGTCAATTAATTCACCGTTACGGTTAAAACCTTGGCCATATAAAATCTGTGTTTCAGCTTGCTTAAACGGTGCTGCAATTTTGTTCTTAACAACTTTAATGCGCGTTTCGTTACCCACAACTTCATCACCATCTTTAATTGCGCCAGTACGACGAATATCAAGACGAACAGAAGCGTAGAACTTCAATGCATTACCACCGGTAGTGGTTTCAGGGTTACCAAACATTACACCAATTTTCATACGAATTTGGTTAATGAAGATACACATACAGTTAGACTGTTTAAGGTTACCGGTTAATTTACGCATTGCTTGCGATAGCATACGTGCTTGCAGACCCATATGAGAGTCACCCATTTCACCTTCAATTTCAGCTTTTGGTGTTAGGGCTGCAACGGAGTCAACAACAATGACATCCACCGCACCTGAACGTGCAAGTGCGTCAACAATTTCTAAAGCCTGCTCGCCAGTATCTGGCTGAGAAACAAGTAACTCATTAATATCAACGCCTAATTTTTGAGCATAAATTGGATCAAGTGCGTGCTCGGCATCAATAAATGCACAGGTTTTGCCTTGCTTTTGAGCGGCAGAGATAACTTCAAGTGTCAGTGTTGTTTTACCTGATGATTCTGGACCGTAGATTTCTACGATACGTCCCATTGGTAAACCACCAGCACCAAGTGCGATATCAAGAGACAATGAACCTGTCGAAATAGTTTCGATATCCATTGTTTTATTATCGCCCAATTTCATAATTGAACCTTTACCGAACTGCTTCTCAATCTGGCCTAACGCTGCGGCAAGAGCCTTCTGCTTGTTGTCGTCCATTTGACTCTCCAACGGATGCTAAAATAAAGTTACTGATCTGGATATGAGACTTAGTATACTGTCTATTCATACAGTGTCTAGTTCTGGTTTGCTTTTTTTTGTTAAATACAATTTCTATCAATAAGATCACTCATTGATAACGGTGTTTACACGAGAAATTAAACCCGATAATGCTTTGGCTATTGCTTGTTGTCTAACTTGTTGGCGTGAACCATTAAATAAACAACATTGTGTCTGCTGCCACCCTGTCGCATCAGCCCAAGCAAACCATACCGTGCCTACTGGTTTATCTTCAGTGCCACCATCAGGACCTGCAATACCACTGATAGCAACACTAATATCTGCTCGCGATGCGGCTAAAGCGCCACAAGCCATTTCAAAAACAACCGCCTCACTCACCGCACCAAATTCGGTCAAAGCTTGATCGCTGACACTGAGCATTTGCTTCTTGGCTTCATTGCTATAAGTAATAAAAGCACGATTAAACCATGCTGAACTTCCCGGAATATCAGTAATAGCAAATGAAACCCCGCCACCAGTACAAGACTCGGCAGTGGTGGCGACCCACTGTTTAGCTGTTAATACTTCACCAAGTTCATAAGCCAATTGTTCAATATTTACCATTAGTGCCTCCAAGCTGATTTCTATTTATTGTCTTTAATAGATTGATGTATATCCGCTAACTTTACGCCTGTTCAATACCATTGCAAAGATGATAAAAAAAGTTCAATGGCTACTTTGACCGATCCGCTGATTCACGTATCCTTAGACTCTATTATTTTATTGGTCGAGCTATTCCAAGTAGCCGACGTTGAACCAGCAAGAGTAGGCAATATCGTGACGATAAAAGGCTTAGAAAAACATACTCCTATGATGCAGCAGTTCCTTCGGATCAAAGCTGAAAACCCTGATATTTTATTGTTCTACCGCATGGGCGACTTCTATGAGATGTTTTTTGATGATGCCAAGCGAGCTTCACAATTACTTGATATCTCACTGACAAAACGTGGCGCGACCAATGGTGAACCAATACCAATGGCGGGAGTGCCTTACCATGCAGTTGAAGGCTACTTGGCTAAATTGGTTCAACAAGGGGTTTCCGTTGCTATCTGTGAGCAGATTGGCGATCCCGCCACCAGCAAAGGTCCTGTAGAGCGTAAAGTTGTACGTATCGTCACCCCAGGCACTGTCAGTGATGAAGCATTACTGAATGAACGTCGTGATAACCTTATTGCTGCTATTTATACTGCCAATAATAAATTTGGTTACGCAACGCTTGATATTACCTCAGGCCGTTTCATGCTAACCGAGCCAACAACTGAAGAAGAAATGCAAGCCGAGCTTCAACGTACGAGTCCCGCTGAACTGCTTTATCCTGAAGATTTTACCTATTTACATTTAGTTGAGCCCTTTAAAGGTAAACGCCGTCGTCCGATTTGGGAATTTGAATTAGAAACAGCTCGTCAACAACTAACTTTGCAATTTGGAACACGTGATTTAGTAGGCTTTGGCGTCGAAAAAGCCAATCTTGGTTTATGTGCTGCGGGTTGTTTGATGCAATATGTCAAAGACACGCAACGTACCGCCCTGCCGCACATTCGTGCGATCATCCTTGATACTCAAGATCATGCGGTTATTTTAGATGCTGCAACTCGCCGTAATTTAGAATTAACCCAAAACTTAGCTGGCGGTTTTGATAATACTCTGGCTGAAGTATTAGATCATACCGCAACCCCTATGGGCAGCCGCTTACTAAAGCGCTGGTTACATCAACCGATTCGTGATCAACACCAATTAAATGGCCGCTTAAATGCCATTGAAGCATTCAAAGACAGCGGCATGTTTGTCGATGTCGCAAGTGTCTTACGTCATATGGGTGATTTAGAACGGATTGTGGCGCGATTAGCTTTACGATCTGCTCGACCACGTGATTTAGCTCGCATGCGTACTGCAATGCAGTATTTGCCAGAATTAGCGCAATTATTAGCTGACATTCCACAGCCTCGCATTGGTGAATTAGCACAATACAGTGCGCCAATGGATGATCTATGCCAACTACTTGAGCATGCGATCATTGAAAACCCACCGGTTATTATTCGTGACGGCGGAGTATTAGCCCCAGGTTATAATGCTGAATTAGATGAATGGCGTGATTTAGCCGATGGTGCTAAACAATATTTAACCGACCTTGAAACCCGTGAACGTGAGCGTCACGATATTGATAGTTTAAAAGTGGGCTTTAATCAGGTTCATGGTTTCTTTATTCAGGTCAGCCGAGGTCAAAGTCACTTAGTACCTGATCACTATATTCGCCGCCAAACCCTAAAAAATGCTGAACGCTATATTATTCCTGAATTAAAAGAGCACGAAGATAAGGTGCTAAATTCAAAATCAAAAGCATTAGCGCTTGAGAAAAAGCTGTGGGAAGAATTATTTGATCAATTGTTACCGCATTTAGAACGGTTACAGTTAGCAGCAAGTGCCTTATCTGAATTAGATGTACTAGCAAACTTGGCAGAACGTGCAGACAGCTTAAATTACTGCCGCCCACAATTGACGACGACGACAGGGATTAATATTACTGCGGGTCGTCACCCTGTGGTTGAGCAAGTCTTAAGTGAACCGTTTATCGCTAACCCAATTGCGTTACATCAAGATCGTCGTATGTTGATTATTACCGGTCCTAACATGGGCGGTAAATCAACTTACATGCGCCAAACTGCGTTGATTGCCTTACTGGCACATGTCGGATCTTTTGTGCCAGCAGAAGCGGTAACTATCGGTCCACTGGATCGTATTTTCACCCGTATTGGCGCGTCAGATGATCTTGCGTCTGGTCGTTCAACCTTTATGGTCGAAATGACAGAAACCGCGAATATTCTCCATAATGCAACCAAACACAGTTTAGTATTAATGGATGAAATTGGCCGAGGCACCAGTACCTATGATGGCTTATCTCTCGCGTGGGCAAGTGCGGAATGGTTAGCGGATAAAATTGCGGCAATGACATTATTTGCCACTCACTATTTTGAGCTAACCGAATTACCTTCACTACTTTCAGGTTTAGCCAATGTCCACCTTGATGCGATTGAGCATGGCGACAATATTGCCTTTATGCATAGCGTTCAAGATGGTGCAGCCAGTAAATCATATGGTTTAGCGGTAGCGAGTCTTGCGGGTGTACCAAAAGCTGTAATTAAACGTGCCAAAATAAAACTCAAGCAATTAGAAGCACTAGGGCATCAAAAAGCCCAACCGTCAGCGGCAATTGCGGGCCAACCACCACGTGAAGAACACCAATTGAGTTTAATTCCAGAGCCAAGCGAAGTCGAAGAAGCGTTAACCAACGTTAATCCTGACGAACTAACCCCTCGCCAAGCATTGGATGAGCTGTATCGTTTAAAGGCATTATTACGCTAATAATAAACAATAATCTATTGATAACATAACATCAAAAAAGGACGCAAAAGCGTCCTTTTTTATAATTCTAATAAGTATTTATTCGCGTAAAAATGTGTATAAAAAGACCGCCAATACGAATACCCATTACTGTATTACACTGTATCTAATGATTAGCATAATCATTAGATACCTTAATGAAACATCTTGGTTAGCCTTCCTGATTGAAAAGAGACTCAATACTTAACCCTTGGTGGGTTAACATATCACGTAAACGGCGTAAACCTTCAACCTGAATCTGACGAACTCGCTCACGGGTTAGACCAATTTCACGACCAACATCTTCTAATGTTGATGCTTCATAGCCTAATAAGCCAAATCGACGCGCCAATACTTCTCGCTGCTTAGGATTCAGATCTTTCAACCAATGAACAATTGAATTTTTAATGTCGTCATCTTGAGTGGAGGTTTCAGGACTTCCGCCTTTTTCATCGGGGATTATATCTAATAATGCTTTATCAGAATCACCACCAATAGGATTATCCACCGAACTCACTCGCTCATTAAGACGCAGCATACGGTTAACATCATCGACAGATTTTTCAAGTTGCTGTGCAATATCTTCAGCCGTTGGCTCATGATCAAGCTTTTGTGCTAATTCACGTGCAGTACGCAAATAAACATTAAGCTCTTTCACAACATGGATGGGTAAGCGAATAGTACGGGTTTGATTCATGATCGCCCGTTCAATGGTTTGACGGATCCACCATGTAGCATAAGTTGAAAAACGGAAACCTCGTTCAGGGTCAAATTTTTCAACCGCACGAATAAGCCCTAAATTTCCCTCTTCAACTAAATCAAGTAAGGCTAAACCACGGTTGCTATAACGACGTGATATTTTCACCACTAAACGAAGATTACTTTCAATCATTCGTTTACGAGAGACTTCATCACCACGTAATGCACGGCGGGCATACAACACTTCTTCTTCTGCGGTAAGCAAAGGAGAATACCCAATTTCACCTAGATAAAGTTGAGTTGCATCAAGTGCTTTAGCGCTTGTCTCATATTTGGAGATATCAGCATCTTCTGTCGATGCTGACGTATCAGAACTATTATCAGTTGGCACCACTAAACTATTAAGCTCAATGCTGTCATCTAATGTTAATGATTCAAGTTTTTTGGCTGTGCTGCTTCTACTCATAGCGCCTCCCAGATGGCGAGTTAAAGACATTACAACGTCATGATGTCATTTCTAATTTATACGTTTCTCTCTATTTTTATTATGGCGAACTATTTAGGAAGAAAGCGCATTGGATCGACAGACTTACCTTTATAGCGAATTTCAAAATGCAATCTAACACTTGATGCACCTGAACTTCCCATCGTCGCAATTTCTTGGCCAGCTTTAACTGACTGTTGCTCTTTAACTAAGATTTTATCGTTATGCGCATAAGCACTGAGGTAATCTTCACTGTGCTTAATAATAACTAAGTTACCATACCCACGTAATGCATCACCTGCATAAACAACTTTACCCGCAGCAGTTGCTCGAATTGGCGTACCACGAGCGGCAGTAATATCGATACCTTTATTGCCATTATCTGCATTTGAGAAACCAGCGATAACTTTGCCTTTCACTGGCCAAGCCCAACCAGACTTTGAAACATGCACTGTTGGTTTAGTAACAGGCTTACTCACTGCCGGCTTAATTGTTACGGGCTTGTTAACTTTTGTTTTTTCAGAGTACACTGTTGCTTTTGGCTTAGCAACTGGTTTGTTGGTTGTTTTTTGCACAACTGGTTTTGGGGTTACTGTTTTAGGAACGGTCTGGGTTACCGTTTTGGTTGCTGATGGTGTAACCAATGGTGTCACCACGACATTTTCTGTTGGCAACTTGCGTACTGGGGCCGTGCTGTAGTGACTATCTGATGTTGGAATAGCTAATTTTTGACCTGGATAAATCGTATAGGGATAAGGTAATCGATTTAATTTGACGATATCTTTAACATCACGTCCCGCCATATAAGAGATAAAATATAGCGTATCTCCTCGTTGGACGGTGTAATAGCGACCATGAAAACTACCACGTTGTAATTGTGAGTAATCTTTACCAAGATTTGAAACAGGCGCAGGCGTATGACTACTACATGCAGATAACAGCACCACACAGGTCACTGCTAGCAAAGAAGGTTGAATTACTTTTTTAATCATACGCTCAATACTCATTGTTTACGCCAAATCTCCAGC
This sequence comes from Photobacterium iliopiscarium, assembly GCF_003026395.1. Taxonomy (GTDB): domain Bacteria; phylum Pseudomonadota; class Gammaproteobacteria; order Enterobacterales; family Vibrionaceae; genus Photobacterium; species Photobacterium iliopiscarium. The sequence continues at coordinate 13,827 of NZ_PYOO01000014.1, forward strand.
CACTAACGGCACAAATTTAACAGGTTCGATATCCGTTTCAATAAACTGATCGCCATTGCGAACAATCAATCTTAACACTTGTTCAGAATAACCTACGGGTAATATTAATCGACCGCCATCAGCAAGCTGGGTTAATAGGCTTTGGGGAACCTCACTTGGCGCAGCGGTGACAATAATAGCATCAAATGGACCTTTACTTTCCCAGCCCTGCCATCCATCACCATGTTTGGTCGATATATTATACAATTCTAATCGTTTAAAACGTCGTTTTGCTTGCCATTGCAAACCTTTAATTCGCTCAACAGAGAAAACATGGTCAGCTAATTGTGCTAACACTGACGCTTGATAGCCTGATCCAGTACCAATTTCTAACACTGAAGACTGAGGCGTCAACGCTAATAAAGACGTCATTTTTGCAACAATATAAGGCTGTGAAATTGTCTGGCCACTGCCTATTGGTAATGCATTATTCTCATACGCTTGATAAGAAAAGGCTTCATCAACAAAAAATTCTCTTGGTATTGCCGCAATAGCACCTAATACCCATTGATCAGTAATGCCTCGAGCCACTAATAATGCAATTAAGTTATCAACTTGCCTCTGATAACGCATAGTTATCGGATCTCCACCGCATGCATCCAGCTTTCTAGCCCTGCTATTGCATCATGCGCAGTCAGGTCGACCTGTAACGGAGTAATAGAGACTTCCCCGTGTTCAATCGCAAAAAAATCAGTTCCTTCTGCGGCATCTTGTGTTTCACCAGGAGGACCTAACCAATATAAAGGATTACCTCGAGGATCGGTTTCTTTTATCATGCTCACTGCACGATGACGAGCCCCTAAACGCGTTATTTTCCACCCTTTTAATTGCTCAAAAGCAACATCAGGGACGTTAACATTGATAATTTTATGTGTGCTAACCAATGGTTGTATAACCATTTTTTCAATCAATATTTTAACGACTTGAGCCGCAGTTTCAAAATGGGTTGCTCCCACTAATGATACCGCAATGGCTGGTATACCTAAAAAATAGCCGTCAGTTGCAGCGGCAACGGTACCAGAATAGAGCACATCATCACCTAAATTTGCACCATGATTGATGCCAGTGACAACGATATCAGGCTGAACATCTAACCATTCAGTAAGTGCAAAATGGACACAATCTACTGGCGTACCTTGAACCGCAACTTTATTGTCACTTTGCTGACGAATACGTAATGGGTAATCAATTGTTAATGAATTGGATGCCCCCGATCGATTACGATCAGGAGCAACTACCGTTACTTCACCAAGCTCACTTAAGACCTTGGCTAACGTATTTATACCTTCAGCAAAAATACCATCATCATTGCTGATCAGTATTCTCATCACTCAGACCTTCTGATTCTAGTGGCATGATCAACTCACGTACCACTGAAGTCGCAAAGCTACCAGCAGGTAAAGCAAAAGAAAGGATCACACCATTATCATCAAACTGCCATTGCATATCTTGTGGCAATAATAATAGTGGGCGACGATCATGGCGCATACGGTTATCACAAACCAATGCGACTAACGCAGGCTCTTGCTCAACAATCGCTAATTCAAATGCTTGTGCATCTGCTGTTGTCGGTAACGCATTATCACCCAATAGTGGGCCAGTAATAGCGACCTCACCATTAATGACTTGTTGCTGTAATTCAGGGGTAATGGTTTCAGCAATAAACGTGCGATCATCACCAGCAGCTTGTAGGCAATCACCTAGCATAATTTCACGGGTAAGATTTTGCTCAATACGCGCCGACAATACTTGGTTAAACATCCATGAACGAGCAGCAGATAGATAAAAACTACGCTTGCTCTTATCACGTACGCGGAATTCATTATTACCCCAAGCGCGTGCTTTAATGACGTTATTGCCACCATAGCCAAAACGTTGTTGGCCAAAATAGTTTGCTACGCCTTGCTGTTTAACCAACTCTAAACGTTCAGCCAATACTTGCGGTTGATCTAGATCGGTTAAGCGTAATTGAAACCAGTTACCTTGCAGATCACCTGGGCGTAATTTTTTATCATGACGCGTCGTTTCAAGTACTTCAATGCCTGGGTGTTCAGCTTCAAACTGGGTTAAATCAGGATCAGCTTTACCTGGCAAATGAACACTTATCCATTGCTCTGTGACAGCGTGGCGATCTTTAAGACCCGCCCAGCTAACATCTCGCGATTTAACACCACAAGTTTTAGCTAATTCATTTACTACATATTTAGTATTTTCGCCCGTTTTACGAATTTTAACCATTAAGTGTTCGCCAGTACCACTGAAGGTAAAACCTAACTGTTCATTAACGATAAAATCTTGGGGATTTGCCTTAATACTTCCTTGGCAAGTTGGCTGTTCATGAAGCCACTTAAAACAATCCATTACGTTTGCTGAGGTGTTATTTGTCGACATGGTGTGATTATACCTTTTTAATTAAAACAACAGCTTCACAAGCAATACCTTCTTTACGTCCAGTAAAACCTAAACGCTCAGAAGTGGTTGCTTTAACATTAACATTTGTAAGATCAGTTTCGAGATCTTCAGCAATAGCTTGGCACATCGCGGTAATATGCGGTGCCATTTTAGGTGCTTGGGCAATAATAGTGACATCCAGATTACCAAGACAATAGCCAGCAGCTTTGACTTTGCTATAGACATCACGCAGTAAAAATCGGCTATCAGCGCCAGCCCACTCAGCATCAGTATCAGGGAAGTGACGGCCAATATCGCCAGCACCAATGGCCCCTAACAACGCATCACAAACAGCATGCAAAGCAACATCACCATCAGAGTGAGCAATTAAACCTTGTTCATAAGGAACCGCAACGCCACCAATAATAACTGGGCCTGCGCCACCAAATTTATGCACATCAAACCCATGACCAATACGCATTAATGTTGTTCCTTTAATAGAAGTTGTAGATAAAATTCAGCTAATGCTAAATCTTCCGGCTGTGTCACCTTAAGGTTATCACTCCGTCCAGCAACCAGTAGTGGTGTATAACCACAAAACTCTAATGCGGATGCTTCATCGGTAATTGTCGCGCCTTGCTCTAAAGCGGTGGTTAACGATTGTCGTAACTGTTCGACGCGAAACATTTGTGGTGTTAGCGCATGCCATAAATTTTCACGATCAACCGTATGAGAGATCTGAGACTGCATTGACTGACTATGTCCACGCTTCATGGTGTCACGTACAGGAGCCGCTAAAATTGCACCACAATCGCTATTAACAGCGGCAGTAATTAATGCATGTAAATCAGTAAGGCGAACACATGGTCGTGCTGCATCATGTACCAATACCCACGCGTTATTATTGTCAATCGCCGCTAAACCAGCAAACACTGAATCTGCTCGTTCCGCCCCCCCGTTGACCACAGTGATCCGTGAATCAGTTGCTAATGGTAACTGTGGAAAATAAGGATCATCGACACTAACGGCAATAATTACCCGTGTAATCTCAGGTAAACTCAGTAAACGATCAACGGTATGCTCTAAAATCGTTTTACCTGCAATATGAAGATATTGCTTCGGACGATCAGCAGCCATTCGACTACCGACTCCAGCCGCAGGTACTACGGCAATAAATTCTTCAGTTATCATCAACGTTACTCACAACAAAAAACGCGTCTTTAGTTATTATCGCCAAGTACTCGAATAAAGGTTTCACCCGGTTTAATTAAGCCTAAGTCATTCCGCGCACGTTCTTCCACTGCTTCTTTACCGCCGTGAAGATCTTTAATTTCTGCGTACATTTGTTGGTTTCGTTGTTGTAATTCAGTATTTGCAGCCTGCTGTAAAGCAACGCTTTCTTTTACTGCGGTATATTCGTTCATACCGTTTTTACCATCCCAAAAATCGTACTGCAGCCAAGCTAAAACCACTAGCAGGATAATAATAAACAGACGCATGGTTCCCCTTCAAAATTAGCGTAGATGTTAATGCCAACAATATACATTCCAATCAGCCGCTTATTACGAGTCATTGGAATGTATGCTGCGCAAGAGTAATAATCCCATAATCAGCTTATTGTGACTACTATTATGGCTATAGAGTTGATGCAGTGCTAATTGAGTGTCAATTTTGCTGTTAAATCAAACAAAAAACCTTTATTGAATGATATTTGTAGCACACTCACTTTTTCAGCAAAAAAAACCGCCTCCTAAGAGACGGTTCGATTTAGGCTAATTGAGCAAGCTCAATTATAGGCTTAAAAGAATTAAGCTTGACCTTTAACTTCTTTAAGACCGTTGAAAGCAGCACGTTCACCTAGTGCTTCTTCGATACGGATAAGTTGGTTGTACTTAGCAACACGGTCAGAACGGCTCATAGAACCAGTTTTGATTTGACCTGCAGCTGTACCTACCGCTAGATCAGCGATAGTTGCGTCTTCTGTCTCGCCTGAACGGTGAGAGATAACAGCAGTGTAACCAGCATCTTTAGCCATTTTAATACAAGCTAGAGTTTCAGTTAGAGAACCGATTTGGTTAAGCTTGATTAGGATTGAGTTAGTAATACCTTTCTCAATACCTTCAGCGAAGATCTTAGTGTTTGTAACGAATAGATCGTCACCTACTAGTTGAATCTTGTCACCTAGTAGTTCAGTTTGGTGCTTGAAGCCAGCCCAATCTGATTCGTCTAGACCATCTTCGATAGAAACGATAGCTGGGAACTTGTCTACTAGATCTTTAAGGAAGAAGTTAAATTCTTCTGAAGTGAATTTCTTACCTTCACCTTTAAGGTCGTAGATGCCTTGTTCTTTGTTGTAGAACTCAGAAGCAGCACAGTCCATCGCTAGAGTAATATCTGTACCTAGTTCGTAACCTGCAGCTTCAACAGCTTCTTGAATTGCTTTAAGAGCAGCTTCGTTTGACTCAAGGTTTGGTGCGAAACCACCTTCGTCACCTACTGCTGTGCTCATGCCCTTAGACTTAAGAACTTTAGCTAGGCTGTGGAATACTTCAGAACCCATACGTACAGCTTCACGAAGTGACTTAGCACCTACTGGCTGAATCATGAACTCTTGAATATCAACAGTGTTATCTGCGTGCTCGCCACCATTGATGATGTTCATCATAGGTAGAGGCATAGAGAACTGACCAGCAGTACCGTTTAGCTCAGCAATGTGCTCGTATAAAGGCATGCCTTTAGATGCAGCAGCTGCTTTTGCGTTCGCAAGAGAAACAGCTAGGATTGCGTTAGCGCCAAAATTAGATTTGTTTTCAGTACCGTCAAGGTCGATCATAAGTTGGTCGATTGCAGCTTGATCAGTCGCGTCTTTACCCATTAGTACTTCAGCGATTGGACCGTTAGCAGCAGCAACTGCCTTAAGAACACCTTTACCAAGGAAACGAGATTTATCGCCATCACGAAGCTCAAGAGCTTCACGAGAACCCGTAGAAGCACCAGACGGTGCAGCAGCCATACCAACGAAACCACCTTCTAGGTGAACTTCAGCTTCAATTGTTGGGTTGCCACGTGAGTCAATGATTTCACGAGCTAGAACTTTAACGATCTTAGACATTGTGTTTCCTCTGCTTTATCTTCAAATTAAAAGCTAAATAAAATAGCTGCAGCGATAACTGCTACAGCTATCAGTAATCCTTACTTATCAGATTCACCGCGGTGATATATACCCGCAGCTTTAACAAAACCTTCAAATAATGGGTGACCATCACGAGGTGTTGAAGTGAATTCTGGGTGGAACTGTGCAGCAACGAACCAAGGATGATTCGGAATTTCAATAATCTCAACTAGCTTCTTATCAGCTGATAAACCAGACACTTTTAGGCCTGCTTTTACTAGCTTCGGTAGCAAGTTGTTATTAACTTCGTAACGATGGCGATGACGCTCATGGATTGACGCTTGAGCGTACAATTCACGTGCTTTTGAGCCTTCTTGAAGATGACATAACTGAGAACCAAGACGCATTGTGCCGCCTAGATCAGATTTTTCAGTACGCTCTTCTACGTTACCTTCGCTATCAACCCACTCAGTGATCAAGCCAACCACTGGGTGCTTAGTATCAGCGTTAAATTCAGTTGAGTGTGCATCCGCCATGTTTGCTACATTACGAGCAAAATCAATTAATGCGACTTGCATACCTAAACAAATACCTAAATAAGGGATTTTGTTTTCACGTGCATATTGCGCCGTTAGAATTTTACCTTCAATACCACGATGACCAAAGCCACCCGGTACTAAGATTGCATCAAGGTTAGCAAGCACTTCGGTGCCTTTAGACTCAACATCTTGAGAATCAATATATTTAATTTGTACTGAAATGCGATTTTTCAGACCTGCGTGTTTAAGCGCTTCGTTAACTGATTTATATGCATCAGGCAATTCAGTGTATTTACCAACCAAACCGATAGTCACTTCTGCTGTCGGGTTAGCTTCTTCATAAATAACTTGTTCCCACTCAGATAAATCAGCTTCTGGTGCAGTAATACCAAAACGCTTACATACCAAGTCATCAAGGCCTTGAGCTTTAATAAGTTGTGGGATTTTGTAGATTGAATCTACATCTTTCATTGAAATAACCGCTTTTTCCTGCACATTACAGAACAGCGCAATTTTTGCACGTTCGTTTGCAGGAATAATACGATCACTACGGCAAATCAAAATATCTGGTTGAATACCGATAGAAAGTAATTCTTTTACTGAGTGTTGAGTTGGCTTAGTTTTCACTTCACCAGCAGCAGCAAGGTAAGGAACTAACGTTAAGTGCATAAACAAAGTGTTTTCACGACCTTGTTGAATTGCAAGTTGACGAATAGCTTCCATGAACGGTAGTGATTCAATATCACCAACTGTGCCACCGACTTCAACAATCGCTATATCATGACCCGCAGAACCAGCAATAACACGCTCTTTAATTTCGTTCGTGATATGTGGAATAACCTGAATCGTTGCACCTAGGTAATCACCACGACGCTCTTTGCGTAATACGTCTGCGTACACACGACCAGCAGTAAAGTTATTACGCTTTGTCATTTTGGTACGAATAAAACGCTCGTAGTGACCTAAGTCAAGATCAGTCTCTGCACCGTCTTCCGTAACGAATACTTCACCGTGCTGAGTAGGGCTCATTGTGCCTGGATCAACGTTAATGTAAGGGTCTAATTTCATCATGGTCACATTAAGACCACGTGCTTCTAGAATGGCTGCTAATGATGCTGCAGCAATGCCTTTACCTAGAGAGGATACTACTCCGCCCGTAACAAAAATATAATTCGTTGTCATGTTAAACCTGGAAGATTGGTGTAGAGGATAAAGTGTATCTGGACGGGAAATTAGTATACCAGACACCATTTATCGCCACAACGTGAAAAACTATCACACACCCCTAAGATTTTTTTTGTCTCAAATCAAGGAAGTGATATGCGCTCTATTTTCACCCCATTTCGATACTTTTAGCCACTAAGTCACTATACCGTTATAGCATATACATTCCAAATGGGAATAGTTATTTATTGCATTCGTGTTGTTTTACTTTATCCCACTCAAAATCTAGCTCAGTTAATGAGCATTGATTTAAAGACTTACCTTGTTCTAACACATTTTTTTCAACTTGGCGAAAACGTCGTTCAAATTTTTTATTGGCTTGCTGGAGCGCATGTTCGGGTTTTACATCAAGATGACGACTTAAATTGACCACAGAAAAGAGCAGATCACCCATCTCTTCAGCTATTTTATGTTGATCTTGTGGCGTTTGAATGACCTCTGCCATCACTTCATCGAGTTCTTCGGTAACCTTATCAACCACGGGGCCTAACGTATCCCAATCAAAACCTTGACTGGCACAACGTTGTTGAATTTTATCAGCACGCGTCAATGCCGGTAATGCCAGCGGGATATTAGCGAGCAAACTGTCATCTTGTGATTTTTGTGCTCGTTCTTTGGCTTTTTCAGCTTCCCAATTTTGTTTAACCGCCGCTTCATTATCAAATTGCGTATCACTAAAGACATGCGGATGGCGACGGGTTAACTTGTCACTGATCCCCGTAACCACATCATCAAAATCAAACAGACCTTGTTCTGTAGCTAATTGACTATAAAACACCACTTGAAATAATAGATCGCCAAGTTCTTCTTTAACATCAACCCAATTTTTTTGTTCAATCGCGTCTGCAACTTCATACGCTTCTTCAATGGTATGAGGCACAATTGAATCAAAATCTTGTTTTAAATCCCACGGACACCCAGTGTGAGGGTCGCGTAACTGCGTCATAATGGTTAAAAGGTGGTTGATATCAACAGTATTCTTGTTGTTCATTATTATCTCCTTAAATAAAAAAATAGGTAGCCGAGGCTACCTATTGCTGTATTCGATATTATCTATCATGATTAACCATATAAACGCTTAGCTTGTGCAACATCTTTTACTTGTTCAATCCGATTTAACACCCGTCCTAAAACGTCTAAATCTGTTAACTCAAGTTCAAAATCCATGATCGACATTTGTTTTTTATAATCAACCCGACTCTTCATGCCTGCAACTTTAACTTTTTCGTTCATCAAGGTGTTGGTCAATTCTTTAAGTAAACCATTACGCTCTGACGCTGTTACACGAACAGTAATAGTATAATTACCAATAAAACCACCCCCCCAAACCGTATCAATGATCCGTTCAGGCGCATGATGACGCAGTTCTTCCAACTGTTCACAATCATGACGGTGAACAGAAATACCCCGACCTTGAGTAACAAAGCCTTGAATATCATCGCCAGGAATAGGCTGACAACAACGCGCTAAGTGAGTCATTAAATTATCAACCCCCTCAACCACCACTGAATCTCGACGCGGCTTCTTGGTTGTATGGGATGCTTTTTCACTTGCTTCAGATAGCTTATCAAGCAATTGCTGATCTTCTTCTTCCGCTGTTGGTTTATTAATCAACGCATTAATATGATTAATAATTTGGTTTATCCGCAGATCACCACTACCAATTCCGGCATACAACTCTTCTGGCGAATTAACATTAAAGCGTTTACTGGCGTAAGAGTGCGCATCTTTTAGCGTTGCGTGGATCTTACTCAGTTCAGCTTCAAGAATTTCTTTACCTGCAATTATATTTTTATCACGATCTTGCTTACGGAACCAAGCATGTACCTTGGCACGAGCACGACTTGAAGTGACAAAACCTTGATTTGGATTTAACCAATCACGGGAAGGGTTAGGTTCTTTTTGCGTGATAATTTCAACCTGATCCCCCATCTGTAAATGGTAAGTAAAAGGTACAATTCTACCTTCGACTTTAGCGCCAATACAACGATGCCCCACTTCTGAGTGAATATGATAAGCAAAGTCTAATGGCGTTGCATTTGATGGCAAATCAACCACGTCACCTTTTGGGGTAAACGCATAAACACGATCATCAAATACTTGGCTACGTAACTCATCGAGCATTTCACCAGAATCTGACATCTCTTCTTGCCACACCAGTAGCTTGCGTAACCAGTTTATTTTCTCATCATAAGCAGATTGAGCAACGCCAGAAGCCGCCGGACCCTCTTTGTATTTCCAGTGCGCGGCAACGCCTAATTCAGACTCTTCATGCATTTGCTTGGTACGAATCTGAATTTCAATCGTTTTGCCTTCAGGACCCAACACTACTGTATGAATCGATTGATAACCATTCGGTTTAGGATTAGCGACATAATCGTCAAACTCTTTGGGTAAATGACGATATTTAGTGTGCACTACCCCTAATGCGGCATAACAATCTTGCAATTCTTCAGCGACAATACGTACTGCACGTACATCAAACAGTTCATCAAATTCTAAGCTCTTCTTCTGCATTTTGCGCCAAATGCTGTAAATATGCTTAGGTCGACCTTGTACTTCTGCACGAATATTTGAAACCCGCATTGCGTCAGATAAATCATCGACAAAGTGGGTAATATAACCTTCACGATCAATACGGCGTTCTGAAAGCTGTTTGGCTATTTGCTTATACACTTCGGGATGCTGATAACGGAAAGCGTAATCTTCAATTTCCCATTTTAATTGCCCAATACCTAATCTATTGGCTAACGGTGCATAAATATTGGCACATTCTTGTGCTGCTATACGACGCACCGCATCAGGTTCATTTTTCACTTCACGGAGATTACAAATACGCTCAGCTAACTTGATAACAACACAACGGAAATCATCAACCATCGACAACAGCATTCGACGAATACTATCAACTTGTGCTGATTGAGCCGCTTCTTCTGCCGTCGATTTAAGTTGGCTAATAGCGCACATTTGTTCAACACCTTCTACCAAATGTAGAATAGTGCCGTTGTAATCTTCTTTTACTTGCTCATGGCTATAACAACCCGCTTCAACTAATGGATATAGCATTGCCGATATTAATGTATCGGCATCCATGCTTAACATCACCAGAATCTCAACCATTTCGCGGCCGCGCCATAACAGCAACGGACCATTATCGTGATCGATAACCAGTTCCTGACAACGTAGATAAGTTCCTTCTAAACGTCCAAACGTTTTTGCATCCAAACGTAAACTTTCGACCCATGAGGCTAGCTCAAATATCGTGTCTTGTTTTAGATGTGCTCCACGTACTGCGACCATGTCTCTGTCCTGTTTTCTATTTAATGGCAATAGCAGTCATTGCTATAACTATTTTTTCTGCTTTTTTTGAGCCTTTACAAATAATGCCATAGATTCTAAATGCCCCGTATTTGGGAACATATCTAACATACCAAGGCGTTCTAACTGATAGCCTTTTTGTAATAACACTTGGCTATCACGCGCCAATGTTGCGGGATTACATGATACATAAACCACTTTATTCGGTGCTAGCTTAACCACATGACCCATCACTCCAGCAGCACCAGTACGTGCTGGATCTAATAAAATTTTATCAAATTGCTCTTGCGCCCACACTAATTTAGTTACGTCTTGCTCTAAATTGGCTTGATAGAAAGTAGCATTATATTGTGCGTTTGCTTTAGCATTGTCTGTCGCGCGTAAAACCATATCATCAATGCCTTCAACACCAACCACCGCTTTAGCATATTTGGCTAATGGCAGGCTAAAGTTACCTAAACCACAGAAGAGATCTAACACTCGATCTTGAGGTTGAACGTCTAACCATTCGATAGCTTGTGCAACCATCTTAATGTTGACGTCACGATTAACCTGAATAAAGTCTTTCGGTGAAAACGTCAGTTTAAGACCGTCAATATCATAATAAGGTTGGTCACCAGAGCACTGAATAAGTTCATCGGTTTCTGGCGCTAAAAACAACATCACATTATGTTTAGCAGCAAATGCTTGAATAAGTGCACTGTCGTCAGCATTAAAAGGCGCTAAATGACGAATCAAAACTACACAGCCGTTATCTGCATAGGTCAATTCAAGATGCCCAATAAAACGACGTCCTTTTAAACTGTTTAATAACTCGCGTAATGGCGCTAATAAATCATTTAATGGTTGGGCTAATACTGGGCACTCGTTAACATTAACGATGTCATTACTTTGTTTTTTACGGAAACCAAATTGTAACTGACCGTTATTTTCAACACGCACTGCAAAGCGAGCACAACGACGGTAATGCAATGATTCACTGATGATCGGCGGTTGTTGAATACAATCGGCTTGATCAACAACAGCAAATTTTTCCATCAATTCACCCAGTGCTTGTTGTTTAGATGCCACTTGAGCTTGATGCGATAAATGCTGTAAATTACAACCACCACACTGGTCATAGATCGCACAATGAGGTTTAATACGGGCACTGCTGTCTGAAAGGCGTTTAATCACTTTTGCACGAGCATAATTTTTTTTATCTTCCGTTAACTGCACAACCGCAGTTTCAGTAGGAAGTAAGCCATCAACAAAGACAGATTTACCCTGTAGATGACCAATACCAGCACCGAGGTGATCTAAGCGGCTAATCGTAATTTCTTTATGTTTGGTGTCAGTTGTACGTTTTTGAGGCTTAAAAAAGCGTGCCATAGTGTTTTGCTCACTGTTCAGACATTGAGTATTTGTTGCATAACCCTAGTTTATTTAAACTAGGAATATAGATGGGTGCTAATTCTCCCACAGAATCGCTTGCTTGTAATTAAGAGAACCATGACCAAATATGGACTTCGTGCCAGGGTCTTTACCCTGACATTAGCACCAACACTGATAATCGGCCTGTTATTGAGCGCTTTTTTTACAATGAGTCGCTATCAAGATCTCGAACATCAATTAATTTCGACAGGCACCAGCATCATTGAGCCGTTAGCGATTTCGGCTGAATACGGTATGACCGAAAAAAATCGGGAGGCTATTCGACGCCTGATCGGTTACACCCACCGTAAACATTCCGATATTATTCGAAGCATTGCTGTTTTTACGGATCACAATAAAATTTTTGCGACCTCTAACTTTCACCGTAATTTTGCTTCTTTTATGTATCCAGACGACAAGCCCATTCCACGCTTACTTGATACTCAGCTCAATGATAATACCCTTATTTTACGCACCCCTATTTTAACTGAAGGCCAATTTGGTTCGAACACCAGTGCCAGCTCATTAGGAAAACCATTGGGGTATATTGCAATAGAACTCGATCTTAGTTCATTACGATTACAACAATACCAAGAAGTGTTTACCGCTCTAATGGTATTACTGCTTGGCCTTAGCCTATCGTCATTGTTTGCTTATCGATTAATGCAAGATGTCACTCGGCCTATTTCACATATGATCAGTGTTGTTGATAGAATTCGACGAGGTCATCTGGATGTTCGAATCGAAGGCCAATTATTAGGCGAACTTGATACCCTTAAAAACGGTATTAATGCGATGGCGATTTCACTGTCTGAATATCATATTGAAATGCAGCAAAGTATTGATCAGGCCACTTCTGATTTACGTGAAACATTAGAACAACTTGAAATTCAAAACGTTGAGTTAGACATAGCCAAAAAACGGGCTCAAGAGGCCGCGCGAGTTAAATCTGAATTCTTAGCCAACATGTCACACGAATTACGTACCCCACTCAATGGTGTGATTGGCTTTACTCGTCAAATGCTCAAAACCAAGCTCAATACCAACCAGCAAGATTATCTACTGACAATTGAAAATTCAGCCAATAACCTACTGACGATCATCAACGACATTTTGGACTTCTCAAAACTAGAAGCAGGTAAATTATTACTGGAAAATATTCCGTTTGATTTCACCGATGCCCTTGATGATGTGATGCGGCTACTTGCCCCAAGTGCGCATGAAAAAGGTTTAGAATTAACCCTCAAAATTGATACCCGTATACCGCCAGGCTTAATTGGTGATCCACTGCGTATACAACAAGTGGTGACTAACTTAATCGGTAATGCGGTTAAGTTTACCGAAACTGGCAATATTGATGTCTCTATAGAACTCAAATCTGAGCATGACAATAATATTGAATTGCAATTTATGGTGCGCGATACCGGTATCGGTATTTCAGAGCGTCAACAAGCACAATTATTCCAAGCCTTTAGCCAAGCCGATGCCAGTATCTCACGTCGTTATGGTGGTACCGGACTAGGACTTGTGATCACTCAGAAACTGGTCAGCCAAATGGGAGGACAGGTCAGTCTAAGCAGTCGCCTCCATCAAGGTTCAACCTTCTGGTTCAGTATTCGCATGCATAAAACGGATCTACCTGTATCACAACTGATAGATACCTCATCATTAATGGGCAAGAAATTACTGTTAATTGAACCTAATATGCAAGCCGCTTCGGTGGTGCAGCAACGGTTAATTAATGCGGGGGTACATGTCACTTACCGCTCAACGATGCCTGATGATATCGAACACCATGATTTTGCTTTACTGTGTTTATCGCCGTGTGAACAACCACCGACAGCAGTACTGTTTAACCATGTCTTTAAAGCGGAACAAATTGCCGATAAAGTTCTGGTTTGCTTACCAACAACTGAACTAGCATTGTCTGAAAAACTGACCAATACCGGGGTTGAAATCTGTCTTGGTAAGCCGATTGCATCACGTAAATTATTTGAAGCGTTGTGTGATAATAATGATGACAATAATGAACCAGAGCTGCCTGCATTAACGGCACCAGCAGAACCCGTTCAAGCGCTAACAGTAATGGCTGTTGATGATAATCCGGCCAACTTAAAGTTAATTTCCGCCCTATTAGGCGAGCGCGTTGAAACAGTGATCACCGCCACTGGTGGTAAAAAAGCCGTCGAATATGCCCACCAAAAAGCCTTTGATCTGATCTTTATGGACATTCAAATGCCAGAAATGGATGGGGTTACTGCCTGCCAAGAAATACACAAAACGAATCTTAATCATAATACGCCAATTATTGCCGTTACCGCCCATGCAATGGCTGGCGAACGCGAGCGATTAATCAATGCAGGAATGGATGATTACCTCACCAAACCCATTGAAGAGCATATTCTGCAACAAATATTAGCAAAGTGGATCACGCCAACTGATCATCATGGTGGCGGATATATTCCAGCACAATACACAACAATCAACATTGTTGAACCACAGCAAGATCCATCAACAACCATTGATAATAGTATTAATTTTGATTGGTCATTAGCACTTAAACAAGCGGCAGGTAAAGAAGATTTAGCCCGTGATATGCTACAAATGTTATTAGATTACATGCCTGAAGTAGAACTGCTAGTCAATGAAGCGCTGGATGGAAAACAAGTCGAGTTGTGGCCGTCAATTCACAAACTTCATGGTAGCTGTGCTTATAGCGGTGTTCCACGTCTAAAATACCTTTGCCATACCATTGAAACCGAATTAAAAGCCGATGCGGTAATGGCCGATATTGAACCAGAGTTATTAGAACTTATCGATGAAATGGATCATGTTGTTAAAGCCTCAAAACAATATCGACGTTAATGCTAAGTGTATTTAATCGTATGATATTGCCATAAAACAATGGTCACAAAAAAGCGCCAGCTGATAAGGCTCGCGCTTTTTTATCATCCCATCATCACGATAAGATTAATGTTTAATATTTAATGTTCAATGATCACAGTTGCGACTGCATAACGACGTTCATCGGCAATAGTCAGGTGCACGTGTTGGCCGCCCATTGCGGTCAATAATACCAATGCTTGCCCAGTAAAAGTCAGTAACGGCTTACCACGCTCATCATTGGTAACGCTAAAATCTTGAAAAGACACCCCGCAAGCAATCCCTGTTCCTAACGCTTTTGAGGCGGCTTCTTTAACCGCAAACCGTTTGGCAACAAACCGAGCGCGTAACTTTAGCCGATAGTATTGTTCAAGTTCAGAGGCTGATAACACTCGCTCGGCAAAGCCATCTCCCGTTCGAGTGAGTACCTTTTCAATCCGCTCAATTTCAACGATATCAGTCCCTAAACCTAAAATAGCCATTAGCGACGCGCTTCCTGCATCAATAAACGCATATCAGTGACTGCTTTTTCAAGGCCATCAAACATCGCCCGTCCCATAATGGAATGGCCGATATTAAGCTCATATAGCTCAGGTAATGCGGCAATAGCTTTAACGTTATGGTAGGTTAAACCGTGTCCAGCATTAACGTTAATCCCCAGACTTGCAGCATAGGTTGCTGCCACTGCTATTTTTTCAAGTTCTGCTGCTTGGATTTCTTCCGTTGCCGCATCAGCATAATGACCCGTATGCAATTCAATAAATGGTGCACCCGTTGCAAGTGCGGCATCAATCTGGCGCTTATCGGCATCAATAAACAGTGACACTTTAATTCCAGCCGCCGCTAATTTCGTCGTAGCAGCAGTGATTTTCTCACATTGCCCTGCCACATCTAAGCCGCCTTCAGTGGTTAACTCTTCACGCTTTTCAGGCACTAAGCACACATATTCTGGTTGTGTCTCTAACGCAATCGCCACCATTTCATCAGTGACTGCCATTTCTAAGTTCATCCGTGTTTGCAATGTTTCTCGTAAAATTCGAACATCACGATCTTTAATATGGCGACGATCTTCACGCAAATGTACGGTAATACCATCAGCACCAGCACGCTCTGCCACTTCTGCGGCATGCACTGGATCGGGGTAACGCGTACCACGGGCATTACGTAACGTTGCAATATGATCGATATTAATACCCAGTAGAATGTTGTTCATTTTCTGATACTCCTTGTTCGAGGGAGAAACAATTCCCGACTTTTTAATGGCTTTGAGCCAAGATACGGCTTTAAGGCCATCCTTGTAAAGCGTTTCGCCGCACGAAGTTGTTCAGGAGTTTCAAAGCATCTCGCTGCAATCGCTTTTAATTCATCACCTCGAAAAGTCAGTTGGGTTATTTTCATTGAGGCAATAAAACCACGCTGTTCGCGATAGTTATAGGTCATGCGATCATCCACCGCTAATCCACTGCCTGCGCAATGCAAAAAATCGATACCGTAACCAAGATGATGTAATAAGGCGAGTTCAAAACGACGCAATGCTGGCTCTGGATTATCCGCTTGTGCAAGCTCTCGTAACACATTCAAATAATCAAGAAACAACACCGGATAAGGGGTGTGATTTTCTAATACTCGCGCAAGGACTTCATTAACGTACATCGCGGAATATAAAATATAACTGCGCAGTGGCAAGCCGATACTGATAGGTTCAGCATGGGTGAGAACAGGCATACTCCCTTTACCACTCCACTTCATAAACAATGGCGTGAAAGGTTGTAATGTGCCTTTAAGATTAGAACGCTTACGACGCGCCCCTTTTGCTAATAGGGTAAGACGGCCATAATCCTCGCTAAACACATCGAGGATCAGGCTCGTCTCACTATAATGACGATAATGAAGGACAAAACAACGCTGTAAGCCCTCCATTATTTTCCTTATAGATCGTCAATGTAACCTAAGCTGCGCAATGCACGTTCGTCATCTGCCCAACCTGATTTCACTTTAACCCAAAGTTCTAGATACACTTTACGTTCAAATAATTTTTCCATATCTAAACGGGCTTCACGGCCAATCACTTTGATCTTATCGCCGCCTTTACCGATCACCATTTTCTTCTGGCCATTACGCTCAACCAGAATCAAACCATTGATATCAAAACCATTAGTTTGAGGATTGAAATCAAAACGCTCAATTTCAACCGTAACAGAATAAGGTAATTCTTCACCCGTAAAGCGCATTAGTTTTTCACGAATAATTTCTGACGCCATAAAGCGTTGAGAACGATCCGTTACATACTCTTCAGGGAAATAGTAAACACTTTCAGGTAAATGTTGACGTACAATTTTTTCAACCGTGTCTATATTGGTCCCTTTCTTTGCCGAAATAGGCACAACATCAACAAACGGCATTTTTTCAGCTAATGCCTCAAGATGAGGAAATAGCTCGTGTTTTTCTTTAATATTGTCGACTTTGTTGATCAATAGTACTGTCGGTAGCCCATTTTTTATAAGCTTATTCAGTACCATCTCATCATCGGCAGTCCACATCGTGCCATCAACAAGAAATAACACCAATTCAACATCGGTTAATGAACTGCTAGCAGCACGGTTCATTAAGCGGTTAATTACGCGCTTTTCTTCAATGTGCAAACCTGGAGTATCAATATAAACAGCTTGATATCCATCACGAGTGTCAACACCCATGATACGGTGACGTGTCGTTTGCGGTTTACGTGAAGTGATAGACAGTTTTTGTCCCACTAAACGGTTAAGCAAGGTTGATTTTCCGACGTTCGGTCGACCAACGATGGCAATAAAGCCACAATGTTGTTTATCTGTCATGATTCCAACTGATTAAGTGCAATTTCTGCTGCTGCCTGCTCTGCCTTGCGCCGGCTGCCGCCTTTACCGATTACAGGTTCATCCAAACCTGTGACATCACACTGTACAGTGAACTCTTGGTTATGAGCTTCACCTTGTACCTTAGTTACAGTATATGCAGGTAATGGTAAACGGCGACCCTGAAGGCATTCTTGCAGGCGTGTTTTTGGATCTTTTTGGTTGATGCCAGGTTCAATTGTATCAAGACGTGATTTATACCAAGCCAATACGACTTGACGCACTGTCTCAACATCACTATCTAGATAAACCGCGCCAATGATTGCTTCAACACAGTCAGCCAGAATAGAATCACGACGGAAACCGCCACTTTTCAATTCACCTGGACCTAATAGTAAGTAGTCGCCTAGTTCGAACTCACGTCCTAACTCTGCCAATGTCTTACCACGGACTAGTGTTGCACGCATTCGGCTCATATCACCTTCATCCACAAAAGGAAAACGGTGATATAAGTCATCAGCAACAACAAAACTTAAAATAGAATCGCCTAAAAATTCTAGGCGCTCATTGTGGGTGCCATTAGCACTGCGGTGTGTCAGTGCTAATGTCATCAACTCAGAGCTATTAAATTGGTAGCCTAGCTTACGCTGCAGCCTATTCGCTGGAGTTGTCATTTTCTCTCGATTATTTTATTTAATGCTACCGATACGATTAAAACGTACGCCGGTAGGGATCCAAGATGGAAGAAAACTATCAGGCTTGCGATCAAAATCAAAGCTCATCCAAATAGCAACTGCCTTGCCGACTAAATTCGCTTCTGGTACAAAACCCCAGTAACGACTGTCAGCACTATTGTCACGGTTGTCACCCATAACAAAATATTCACCTTTTGGTACAATCCACTCACCGATCCCTGGACGCGGTACATAAGCCATGCGGTTATCTCGTCGCGATGGATTGATCAGAATATGATGATTTATATCACCAAGGTGTTCGTTATACTCAATGAGATGCGTCATACCTTGAGTAAAATCACTTTCTTGCATGTCTGTTAATTTAACAGGTTTACAGACAGAAGTGCCTTGTGGCTGAATACATAATTTTTTATCAACGCTATAACGGATCAAATCACCTGGCAAACCAACAACACGTTTAATGTAATCAATTGTAGGGTTTGGTGGATAACGGAAGACAATCACATCACCACGTTTAGGCTCACCAGTATTTAAAAATTTATGGTCAAAAACAGGATCTCGAAGACCGTAAGCAAATTTTTGAACAAGAATAAAATCGCCAACATACAAGGTTGGTAGCATTGATTTAGATGGAATTTGAAACGGCTCATAAATAAATGAACGGAAGATCATGATCAATGCAATCACAGGGAACATTGAGCTTGCTGACTCAACCCAACTTGGCTGAGGCGCAACACGTGCAATTATTTCAGCATCAACTTGACTACCGGCTTTTTCAGCGGCGGCTGCAATTTTAAATTGTCGCTTTGGTGCCCATAGAAATTTATCTAGCGCCCAAATAATACCAGTAAAGATCGTCGCTAAGACCAGTATTATTGAAAATGTATTTGCCATGTTATCCCTTAGGTTTAACGCAACTAACGCCAACGGTTAGTTTATTAGGTCTACTTTAAAACGTCTAAGTATCTAAGTATCTAAGTAAAAGAAAGTGCTATTTAACGAATTAAATAAGCACTTTCTAATGATATATCTAGACAATTATAAACAAAGAAAGATTACTTATCTTTGCCTACATGAAGAATCGCTAAGAAAGCTTCTTGTGGTAATTCAACATTACCAATTTGCTTCATGCGTTTCTTACCGTCTTTCTGTTTTTGTAATAGCTTTTTCTTACGGCTAATATCGCCACCATAACATTTTGCGATTACGTTTTTACGCAATTGCTTCACGGTTGAACGTGCAATGATATGAGCGCCAATCGCCGCTTGAATAGCAATATCAAACATTTGACGAGGAATAAATTCTTTCATTTTCTCAACAACATCACGACCACGAGTCTGTGAGTTTTCTTTGTGAGTAATGATTGCTAAGGCGTCAACACGCTCACCATTTAGCAGAATATCAACCCGTACCATGTCTGATTCTTGGTAACGTTGGAAATTATAATCTAGCGATGCATAACCGCGCGACGTTGATTTCAAACGGTCAAAGAAATCCAGTACCACTTCTGACATTGGAATGTCATACGTTAATGCGACTTGATTGCCGTGATAAACCATATCAACCTGCATACCACGCTTTTCAATACATAATGTAATAACATTACCTAGATATTCACTTGGCACTAGAATATTACAGCGAGCAATAGGCTCACCCATAATTTCAATATCATTTACCGCAGGTAATTTTGATGGGCTATCAACATACAACATAGTGCCATCAGTTTTCTTTACTTCATACACTACTGTAGGCGCTGTAGTGATCAAGTTAAGATCGTATTCACGCTCTAGACGCTCTTGAATAATCTCCATGTGGAGCATACCCAAGAAACCACAACGGAAGCCGAAACCTAATGCAGTCGAACTTTCTGGCTCATAAAACAATGACGCATCGTTAAGACTTAATTTACCTAACGCATCACGGAAGTTCTCGTAATCATCAGATGATACTGGGAACAAACCTGCATATACCTGTGGTTTTACTTTTTCAAAGCCAGGTAATGCCGTCTCACAACCGCCTTTAGCTAGCGTTAATGTATCACCAACAGGTGCACCAAGAATGTCTTTAATACCACAAACAACCCAGCCAACTTCACCCGTATTTAATTCAGTGGTATCAACTTGTTTTGGTGTAAAGATACCAAGACGATCAACACCCCAAATTTGACCTGTGGTCATCACTTTAATTTTGTCGTTTTTCTTTATTTTGCCGTTTTTAACACGAACTAAAGAAACAACACCTAAGTAATTATCAAACCATGAGTCAATAATCAGTGCTTGTAGTGGCGCATCAGGATCACCAATAGGTGCTGGAATTGCTTCTACAATTTTTTCTAAAACCTCGTCAACACCAACGCCTGTTTTTGCTGAACAACGCACAGCATCTAAAGCATCAATACCAACGATGTCTTCAATTTCTTCAGCTACACGCTCAGGATCAGCGGCAGGAAGGTCGATTTTATTTAAAATCGGCACCACTTCCAAATCCATTTCCATGGCAGTATAACAGTTAGCGAGAGTCTGAGCTTCTACGCCCTGACCCGCATCGACCACCAGCAATGCACCTTCACAGGCTGCAAGTGAACGCGATACTTCATACGAGAAGTCAACGTGTCCAGGGGTGTCGATAAAGTTTAATTGATAAGTTTCACCATCTTTAGCCGTGTAATCGAGCGTCACGCTCTGGGCTTTGATGGTGATACCGCGTTCGCGTTCAAGATCCATTGAATCTAAAACCTGTGCAGCCATTTCTCGATCAGAAAGGCCGCCACAGACTTGAATTAGACGGTCGGATAAGGTCGACTTGCCATGGTCGATATGTGCGATAATCGAAAAGTTACGAATGTGCTTCATGAATGGCGTGACTGCTCGTGATTAAAATGAATGGGATCTTAAGATCAAGTTGACGGATTCTACCGAATTTAAACGCTAGTCGCTATCTTTCGATGCGGCATTTATTAGCTTATCTGCTGAAATAGGGACCCCTAGTACTCGAATGAGGCTAGGTTTGTAGGCTGAGTCCCCATCAAACCTCTTGGCATAATGCCGTGCAATCATTAATCCTACCGTTGTCGCAACAGCAGCTGACACAATAACACCTAGCTGATTACTGCCGGCTAAATCAATAAAAACATACTGCCCAATTAAACTACCGCCCACTAAAAATAGTAACGGCAACATATAAACTAATAATGCTGAACTGAGCATACTACGCTCAGACAAGCCAATTTCAACCACTTGTCCAAGGGTTATTTTTTTATCTGTTACGATATTTATCTGATGAGAACGTCCTGGCATCGCTTTCGTCACAATACCAGTGCCACAACTATCACTCGAAGCACAATGACCGCAACTGGTTTGTTGCTGACAACTCACGGTTATGTGGCCCGTATCAACAGCGACAACTGTCGCTAATGTTCTCATCATGATTATTTACTCGTTGGGGCAACCTCTGCTTTAGTTTTATCAAAGGTTACATTTTCTGCAATTCGTCGAGCGGTTTCTGGTGGAATATCACCGACAACAGTAATTTCTTTATTACCATTAACTCTGGTAGTCAAAGTACGACGTCCTTGGCGAACTAATTGCCCTCGTCCAACGAAATCATCCACATCAGAAACATAAACAGAAAAACTAAACAAACCGTCACTGTACATTCGGCTTTCAACCGCACGTTCAGTTAATAATAAACGATGGCGATTACCTGCAATTAATGTAAAGCCATTCGGTAACCACTTCACGGTCCACTCAAGTTTTTTCTGTGGCTGTTGTGGCAATTGTACCACAGCTGGCAATTTAACTTGATCTAGCTTACTGAGCATTTCAGCAACTTTAGGATTCACTACAAATGACACCACTCTAAATTGCTCAAGTAGGTCACCGTCACGATCCAATAAATCAGCTCGCATCACTAAATGGGTTGTTTGATCAATCCATAATAAATAAGAATAGCGATTACCATCTTTAGGGGCAATACGAACGACATCACAAGCGACACCCGCTTCACGAGCACGCCCCATTGCAATAAAGTCATAAAAATCAGCAAGTTTATCAATGTTAGCTTTCATTAGAGGTAACACTGGCGCGACCATTTTATTACTTTTAATCGTAAAAGGATCGAGCCCAGGTTCAAAGTAACTAACCTCATCACCCCGTTGAATAACCTCTTGTGGTGGGCCACTGAGGAACAACAAGTGAGCATAACTTTGACCATTCTCTAATGCATGTCGATAACGCAAGGTATCAATGCTATTTTTCTTTACCCAAATGTAAGACATCTCATAACTAAGGTCTCGACTGGCTTTGCCCATTTGATGCAACAAAGCCTCTGTTGAAGGTTTAACCGCTTCAGCAGAGGCTTGTAGTGGCAATAATAGGCTGACCAATGCAAGTGCACCGACCAGTATTTTCTTCATTAATCCGCCACAGAATTATTAGAATGTAATCGTGAATTATCAAGACTGCCATCTTCAGCATTAAAACGAAGTTGCAGCTCATAATCTTGTAACATCGAATTGATTCGACGTCGTTGTTCCATTAACTGTGATTCAGACGGCGTTTGATTATTATCAACCATACTGGTATTTAAACTCACAGGTTCAGCTTTACCTGTAAATGGAATCGTTTGTAGCACCGGGACATCATTGCTGGTTGTCGCCGTTAGATTGCTACCATTGCCATCATATTGTTGAACACCAACAATCACCGCTAATGAAACACATGCCGCCACTGCAACCTGACCAAACTGGGATAGCCAAACGGGTAAGGTCCGTTTCGCTTTAAATGGGGTCGGTTGTTCTTCAGTAATCATTGGCTGAACAACAGCCTCAATATGTGTGATCACAGCACCAGTATGTGCCGGTTCAGCCTCTAACGCTAACGCGACATTACCTGCAATATTCCATTCTTTGCATTGCGGCGCATCACCACGCATAACATCACCAATTAAGTTGAAGTCGTGCCAGCTTTGCTCGCTATTTTTGTCAACAGTCAGCGCATTGATAATGCTCTGATCCAAATCTTCGCCATCAAGCAATGCCGAAATTTTTTCTTTATCAGCCATTTTTTCCACCGTTTGGTGCAACATTATTATTGTTGCATAAGGGGACGAATACGTTTTTCGACCATCTCTCGAGCACGGAATATACGTGAGCGAACTGTACCTACTGGACATCCCATTATTTCAGCGATTTCTTCATAGCTTAGACCATCCAGTTCACGCAATGAGATCGCTGTTTTAAGATCGTCGGGTAATGCTTCAATCGTACTAAAAACAACCCGCCTTAATTCTTCAGACAACATTTGGTTCTCAGGGTTCGAAATTTCTTTAAGTGCACTTCCACTTTCATAATATTCCGCATCTTCGGCATCAACATCAAATGCTGGCGGACGACGTCCCTGAGCGACTAAATAATTTTTTGCAGTATTAACAGCGATACGATAAAGCCATGTATAAAAGGCACTTTCACCACGAAACGTAGGTAAGGCTCGATATGCTTTAATGAACGCTTCTTGAGCAACATCTGGTACATCACCAGAATTGTTTACATAACGAGAAACAAGATTACAAACTTTATTCTGGTACTTAATAACCAGAAGGTTGAACGCTTGCTTATCTCCCCGCTGTACTCGCTCAATTAATACCTGATCAGTTTGCTGCTCGCTCATTCGAGCGTGTACTCCCATGTCTACTGTTCGTAATATTGCATTCATCTCACGATAACTTATACCAACAAAGGGTTAAGTACGTTATTGATGCACAATGGTTTATTTAGATTGTCCTGCCACTATAAGCGTTAGTCTCACCGTAAATAAAACACTGACTTATGAAATATTTATGAACATGAGCACTACGTAAGACCGATGGATAATGGCAAAGTTCCACCGTTAATAAAATAATTTTATATTTTGGTTACGATTACGTTATTACTTGTAACAAAGGCTGACAAAAATAAGATCGTAATAATACCGATCATTTTACCTGAAATAATAACACTGACGAGGATCTGAGGCTGAAAAAATAAAAAATCACACCCCCCTGATATAAGCGATTCTTATCTTTTAACAAAAATACATCCAAATTAGCGTATATCAATCATATTTACGCTACCAAAACGCAAACAAAAATGCGTTTTAATAACAAATTTGATAGCATGAAATGAGATTATCACATGGACATGTAATCACTATGAACCAGCCCCATCAACACGATAGCGACATTTTAGTTATAGGTAGTGGCGCCGCAGGATTATCATTAGCACTTCACTTAGCCCACCTTGGTAAAGTCACCATTTTATGCAAAGGTCCACTCAGTGAAGGCGCAACCTATTACGCTCAAGGAGGTATCGCTGCCGTTTTTGATGAATCCGACAGCATTGCATCTCACGTTGAAGACACCTTAATTGCCGGTGGTCATTTATGTGATCAAGACGTTGTACAATTTATTGCTGAAAACGCCAAGCAATGTGTGCAATGGCTAATTGATGGCGGCGTACCCTTTGATCGTGAAGACTCAGATTCAGATGAACATCCCCGTTATCACCTCACACTTGAAGGTGGTCATAGCCATCGTCGAATTCTTCATGCTGCGGACGCCACCGGAATGGCGATGCAAACCTCGCTTCAAGAACAAGCCAGCAATCACCCTAACATTACTATCCTTGAACGTCATAATGCACTTGATATCATTACTGAGAAAAAGATTAATCCGCAATCAGAAACTAACCGAGCGCTAGGTGCCTATGTGTGGAACCGAGATAAAGAATGTGTTGAAACCTTAGCGGCTAAGTTTGTGGTTTTAGCCACTGGCGGCGCATCAAAAGTGTATCAATACACCTCAAACCCGGATGTATCATCGGGCGATGGTATTGCAATGGCATGGCGCGCAGGCTGCCGCGTTGCTAACCTTGAATTTAATCAATTTCACCCTACGTGTTTATTTCACCCTAAAGCACAAACCTTCTTATTAAGTGAAGCCTTACGCGGTGAAGGTGCTTATTTACGACGTCCTGATGGCAGTCGTTTTATGCTCGATTTTGATGAACGCGCAGAACTCGCGCCACGAGATGTCGTCGCACGCGCTATCGATTATGAAATGAAACGCCTCGGTGCAGATTGCATGTATCTCGATATTAGCCACAAGCCCGCCGATTTTGTTAAAAGTCACTTTCCAATGATCGCTGAAAAACTGCATCACTATGGCATTGATATCACCACCGATATGATCCCAATCGTGCCCGCTGCGCATTATACCTGTGGTGGTGTGATGGTTGATAAATCAGGTAAAACAGACATTGAGGGTTTATATGCTATTGGCGAGGTGAGTTATACCGGCTTACATGGTGCTAACCGCATGGCGTCGAACTCCCTACTTGAATGCGTGGTTTATGCGTGGTCGGCTTCACAGCATATAGAACAACAATTTAATACCATCTTACAACCGCAACAATTACCTTATTGGGATGACAGCCAAGTCACCAACTCTGATGAAGAAGTAGTGATCCAACATAATTGGCATGAATTGCGGTTATTTATGTGGGATTACGTGGGAATAGTTCGCTCGACCAAACGGCTAGAACGCGCGATGCATCGAATTGAATTACTGAAACATGAAATTGATGAGTATTACTGCCATTTCCGTGTTTCAAATAATTTATTGGAATTGCGTAATTTATTGCAAGTTGCAGAGTTAATTGTCCGTTGTGCGATGGCACGTAAAGAGAGCCGTGGACTACATTACACGCTTGATTATCCAGAACTTGATGAACAAGCAACACCAACGATTTTAATGCCAAATAATTATTAACTACTACCGAACAACTGTTTTTAACATCAATACTATGGTGCTAATTTCAATATTAGCATCATGGTTTATCAGCGGAAGGATTCGGTTTTAATAACCCTAAATGGATCATCATTTTTAAGTGTCGATACTGAGTCGCATCACAACCGTCATAGCAAATAATTAACCATTGATTTCTATCATGCGCAACCGACAACACCACCAGCCATCGCGTTACCAGTTTAACAGCGACCATTTCTCCCGCTTGATCATGCCAACGAATATTACCGTCGCTATAGAGCCGTAAAGGACCTTGTTGACCTAAATAATAGTGATAGCTTCGTTGCCATTCAAACAGCAACGCTTCAGCAAAAAAATAACTTAGCGGTAAAAACACAGGCGGGACCATCAATAAGAATAGCACTGCACCAAGGTAAGATAGACTCAGTGCAGTGTTCAGTCGCGGGGATAAGTTAAGCTTTAAATCAACGTAGCTTGCTGTTGTTATGGGCAACAATTTTATCAACCATCATCGCATAAGCCGCATTATCACTGCGACCATGCTGCATCATCCATTTAAATAAATCAGGATCATCACACGTTAGTAGAGAAATAAAATCACGTTGCTGCTGTTCTGATAAATCATCAAAACACTCTTCAAAAAATGGCATCACCAACACGTCTAATTCAAGCATACCACGACGACATGCCCATTTAACGCGGGATTTCTCTTCTGCACCTAACATACATAACCTCTGTTGCGCGCCTAATGGCTCACTGATAATCGAATACTAAGCGTATTTCCGTTACAAATAGAGTAACAGTCAAGCCCCATAACGACCATGCGCTAGCACAAATAATCCCTCAAGATGAGACCTAGCCCACCATAATTACGTCGAACAAAAACATCCAATTAACCCATCGTGTAACCATAGTTAATTATTTTGTTCAGTTGGTATAACATAGCGCAATCATTACAGCATTTGTGGATACCATTATGAACACTTGGTCAACTCAACACACCTTTACCCCGTTCGCGTTAAGCACAACTGATTCGCTACCCGAGTTAGCGATGATCAACCTCAGTGATTGGGGAATGGTGACACTCGTTGGCCCTGACAGTAAGTCTTACTTACAAGGTCAATTAACGTGTGATGTAGTGTCATTAAGCGCCGATAAATCAACCTTTGCCGGTCACTGTGATGCCAAAGGAAAATTACGCACCATTATGCGCGTTTTCCATTATCAAAATGGTTATGGTTTAGTACAACGTCAAAGCGTAATGGCAACCCAATTACCTGAACTTAAAAAATATGCGGTATTTTCTAAAACAGAAATAACCCAAACAACAGCCGTTATTTTAGGTTTAACCGGAACCCAAGCTCAAGCGACCATTGATCATCATTTTGATGGCGATACTAATGTGCGTCATAACGACACGGCCACCGTAGTCAAAGTAGACAACGAACGTTGGTTAGTGATTACAACCGCAGAACATGCCGATACCGTTATTACCACATTGGCAACGAATGCTATCTATACCACCACTGACTTGTGGAATCTCTACGATATTAAAGCCGCTATGCCACGGATTGATAGCATCACTGAACTTGAATTCATTCCTCAAGCAGTAAACTTACAAGCGGTTGATGGTATTAGCTTTAAAAAAGGCTGCTATACCGGCCAAGAAACCGTCGCACGAGCTAAATACCGTGGTATCAATAAACGCGCCATGTATATCGTAACAGGCGCTGCGACATTATGCCCACAAGCGGGTGATGCATTAGAACGCAGTGTTGGTGAAAATTGGCGTAAAGGCGGTACGGTTATTTGTGGCTATCACTACGCAGATGATCACGCTATTGCACTAGTGGTGTTACCTAACGATCTCGACGATGACAGTCAGTTCCGCTTTGCTACTACCCCTGACGCACTTTGGCACAAACTCGATTTACCGTATGATCTTAATGCCGAATAATTTAGGGCATACTGCAACAAAAACCTACGGCATTAATTAAAATGCCGTTCGTTTAATAAAACTGTAAAGGAACAAGCTATGGCTAACCATCACCACTACGATATCAATTGGCGCGGTGTCGATCTTAATTTATTAATTGCCTTTGCTGCACTCATGGAGACTCGAAGTGTCACTAAGGCCGCTAATAAATTAGCCATTGGTCAGTCAGCCATGAGCCATAATCTATCGCGGTTACGCAATCTATTAAACGATCCTCTGTTTGAACGTCATGGTCATCAGATGTTGCCGACTCAAGCCGCGTTAGAACACGCTACCACTGTCGATACAATTTTGTCATTAGTGACCAATGAACTGCTACGACCAAGTACTTTTATTCCCGCTGATTTTTGTGGCACCTTTAAACTAGGTCTAACTGATTATGCTGAGTTGTTATTTGCCCCCGCACTGTATGATGCAATTCATCATCAAGCGCCACAATGCCAACTGAGCTTTTTTAATGTTGATCGCCACAGTTATTACACCGACTTTAATCAACATCGAATAGACGTCGTAATTGGTTCAATGACCGATATGGGTAAAGATATTGAACATCAATATTTATATACCGAAGATCATGTGTGCCTTTATGATCAACGAGCAACGGGGCTTAATGATAACGTCACGCTAGATCAATACAGTCACCATCCACATGCGCTTGTCAGTCCTGATGGTAAACTCACTACCCAAGTTGATACCCAATTACAACGACAAGGATTTGAGCGTCAAGTTGCGGTGGGATCGCATAACTTTCTCACTATTCGACACTTATTAAGCGGCCGCGATTTAATTTGTGTGGTATCACGATTAATGGCACAACTGGATATTTTCAACGATCAATTAACCCAGTGTCCCCCGCCCGTTACCATTGCTGATTTTGATATTCGATTATTATGGCTACATCGCAACAGCAACCACCCTCGCAATCAATGGTTACGCCAAATCGTTGCAAAAACAGTAATAACTCAAGTAGAACAACTTCGAACGGGTCAATTAAGCCAATAAATAAAACAGAGCGCGGCAGAGCGGTTTACTCTGCCAATGACTGTTGTTGCTATACCAATGCAATTACTGCGCGCGGCTATTTGGCTCTTGAATCTGATAAAGTTTATGTTCATCGCAAGGTTCATCACAATTACACTCTTTATCCACGCCAACATTGGCCAACCCGCCACAGCTACCACTGATTGTTTGACGTTTTACAAACCATCCAATCGCCATCGCTAAAATCACGATTAAAAAAATACCTAACGTTAATAAAAATGTGGTCATAATTTTAAGCCGCCAATCTTACCAAGACCATTAATCATCGGAGCTAACATACCCACTTTTACAGCAGTTGGTGTTGATTTCTTAGTTCCACAGCCACAACCACATGCCCCTTTTTCACGCTTACATGCTCGACCTTGCTCGGCTGTCACTAACGCTTCTTTATTAATACCACCCGCTAAAAAAGCCACCAATGATGTTCTTGGCGGTACACGACTCACCTTAAACCCAGCTTGTAATAAACGCGCTAATGAACGTGTTCCTATATTACCAACTACAATTTCATTAACGTTCAGTGCCGCAAGTTGACGTTGTAATATTTTCTTATGTTTACATCCCAACTCGCGACTACCACTATTTTCAAGACAATCCACTCGCTGACCCTGTTGATCATAAATAGCAAATGTTGCCGCTTTACCAAAATGGCCTGCAATCTGATCTCTTGGCGTTAACGCTATCGCTATTAACATACATTATTCCTCTGTGTTTTTAAGTGTCTCGGTTGCCAATTCTAATGCCATTCCCATTACTAACGCTTGCGCAACTTTGTGGCGTCCTCGTGCCACAATATTGCCTAATGTTTGTCGAGAAACACCTAACTGCTGTGCGGCTTCAAGCTGTTGTAAACCCAACATGTCGACTAATCTTAGCGCCTCTAATTCATCACTCGCTAACACAAGTCGAGGTAATTGCTTCATCGGCACCCCATTAGGTTTAAAGCAACTATAAGCAGGGCGGCAACTGATCTTTCTTACAATTTTAGGTCTTGCCATAATGATAATAACCTTATTTAACAGCGCTCATTATTGGCATATGCCAAAAACTCAGTATTGATCTAGGATCATAAATAATGATCTAAGTGGATATTTTAATAAAAAGCATTAAACAGTTATCGACCTAACATTTAAAAAATCAGCATAAAATATCGAAACAAGCATTAACTTATTATTAACTTGATTGCTTATAAATTACCCATAACGTTCGAACGACACTCCTCACGCATCCATTTAACGCTAACATCGTTAAACAGGTAGCGATCATCATGTATCAACCGCTTTTAGAGAGAAAACAACAATAATAACAAACACTAAAAAACCACCATTAACAGGATATTATTCTAGATATATCATTTAAACTTATTTAATTCGCCAATAAATGAAACTTATAGTTAAATTTATGCTAATAATGTCACAGAAGTGTCACTAGAATTAGCGTATACTTAGCGCCGTTAATCGCCAGGATGGTCGGAGTTAAACTGTATTATGCGGATGTTCAAACGCTACTTGCCTAAACTAATCGCCAAGCATGTTAGTCGTATATTTAAAGGAAGAATTTATATTGATGGCCGTGGCGGCTATCATTTTGAGAAAGGGATATTATTGGTGCCATTAAAAGCCCAACAGCATCATTATGATACGGTTAACGAAGTTAACTTAGAAATTAAACGTCTTCGCGAAGTTTACTAAGTCAATATTCTGTATTAAGTAAGTAGTAATAATAAAGCCCACTTCGCTCTGTGGGCTTTAATGTCATAAGACTATTCATCATCAGCAATTGTCGCTAAATAATCCTCAGCATCAAGTAATTCATCTACATCAGCCTCTGTATCAATTCGAATTTGAAATAACCACCCATCACCATAAGGATCGTTATTGACTAATTCAGGCGCAGCATCGAGATCCTCATTAATGGTTATAATCGTCCCCGTACACGGCGCATAAATATCTGATGCTGCTTTTACTGATTCAATAATGGCACATTCTTCCCCGCCATCAATGGCCACCCCACTATCAGGTAAATCAATAAACACCATATCACCCAACAATGCTTGAGCATGATCGCTAATACCTACGGTATAGATTCCATCACCTTCATCACGCAGCCATTCATGGGTATGGGTAAATTTTAATTCTGAGGGCACATAGCTCATTCTCACATCCTTTTTAAGCTCACAATTAATGAGTTGTTATTACTCTATTTACTGTAGGTGAAAAAATATCTTTTGCTCAATGTGAAAATAAAAAAAACCGTAATAAATAAATTATTACGGTTTAATAAATAATCACTCCGCTTTGAGGCTAATTACAGCTTATTTGTGGCGGGCTAATTCAGGTAACTCACCCGTTAATCCTAATGCTCGACGCATAAATTCATCTTTAACGCCTGGGGCATTATTAGCAAATAACATACCTAAATCACGCACCAGTTTTTTGGCTGGATGAGCACCATCAAACAAGGATTTAAAACCTTGCATCGCGGTGATCATTTTGGCCGCTTCTGCTTTACGCCAGCGTTCGTAATGACGCAAATTAACTTGTTTTCCAATGTCTTTTTCTGCTCGCCACAAACCAATAATGTCTTGTGCTAAAGCTGCGGCATCTAATAAACCTAAGTTAACCCCTTGCCCAGCTAGAGGATGAATGGTGTGAGCCGCATCCCCCACTAAAGCCACCCGTTCACGGACAAAATCTTGGGCATAACGCATTTTTAACGAAAAGGTTTGGCGCTCACCTTCAACACGGCACAAGCCTAAACGATGATCAAACGCGGTAGTTAGATGTTGATTAAAGACTTCATCACTGACATCACAAAGCTGCAAGGCTTGTTCCGGCGGTAATGACCACACAATCGAACATAAATCTTTTTCCGCTAATGGCAAAAAGGCCAACGGGCCATCAGGACGAAAAATTTGACGTGCAGTTTGCAAGTGAGGTTCATCACAACGGATATTAGCAACAAGTGCACTATGGCCGTAATCCCAATGCGTCAGTGGAATATCTACGTGCTGACGTAACCATGAATTAGCACCATCAGCACCGACGACCAATTTAGCGGTTAAGTTTTTACCCGATCCCAATGTGATCCATGCTTCAGTTTCACCAAAAGCAATATTTTGACACCGATCTGGCGCCATTAAGATCACGTTTTGCTGCTTACTTACCTGATCAAGTAATGCTAATTGGATCACGCGATTTTCAACGATATGACCTAAGTTCGGTTGTGCTAACCGCTCGGCATCAAAATCAATATGGGCGAAACTGTCTTGTTCCCATACTTCCATTTTGCTGTAAGGGCTCATCCGACGATCGCAGATACCATTCCAAGCCCCGACATTACGTAAGATACGTTCACTAGCTCGACTCAATGCCGATACTCGAATATCGGGCAAGTCTGTTAGTTCAGGATCAGGTAATTGGCCTTCAATAACTGCCACGCGTAATTCAGTATCGGCTAACGCTGCTGCCAGTGTTAAACCAACCATTCCACCACCGATAATGGCGACATCAACATTTTGCATCATAGCTATCGTTTTACCTGTCCCATCGCACGGCGTAACAGCGGTGCTTGAAGTGTGTTAGAAAGGCTCATTGTCATCAAGCCCAGATTACGCCCAACAGCCAGTGCTGGATTATCATTAGCGAATAAACTGACTAAGCTTGTTGTCATAGCAATTGTTGCTTGTCGATCAGGTAAACGGCGTTCACGATAGCGACCTAATACGGCGGGTAAACCAATATCGGCACCACGTTTAACCCCCGCGGCTATTTCTTCTGCCAGTGTCATAACATCACGTAAGCCAAGGTTAAATCCTTGTCCAGCAATAGGATGAAGCGTTTGGGCTGCATTACCAATCACCGCAGTACGGTGTGACACTAACCGCTGTGATTGACGCAAAATCAATGGGTAACAATGACGCTCACCAACAACCGTCAGAGCCCCTAAACGCCAACCAAATACCGCCTGCAATTCCGTTAAAAATTGCGCATCAGATAATGCCATTATGCGCGCTTGCTGCTGAGGCTCAATGCACCATACCAATGAACTCCGTCCTTGAGCCATCGGCAATAATGCCACTGGACCATGTTCAGTAAAGCGTTCAAAAGCTTGGCCTTGATGTGGCTC
This sequence comes from Photobacterium iliopiscarium, assembly GCF_003026395.1. Lineage (GTDB taxonomy): Bacteria > Pseudomonadota > Gammaproteobacteria > Enterobacterales > Vibrionaceae > Photobacterium > Photobacterium iliopiscarium. The sequence continues at coordinate 47,237 of NZ_PYOO01000014.1, forward strand.
AGCCGTCGTGATATTGGCAATAACAGCAACTTGCTCAAAATCATATTCATCACGACCGATATGCAATAACTCGCAACAATGTGAGGTCGCACCATCAGCAGCAACCACTAATTTAGTACGTAGTCGTTTACCCGTATTTAAACGTACCAAAGCCTCAGCTTGAGTACGCTCAATATGTTCAACTTTAGCGGGACAAAAGAGATCAATGTTGGATCGAGTCGCTAACTGGTGATGAAAAATCTTACCCGCTTCAGCTAATTCAATCACATAACCTAACGCATCAACCGCCAGTTGTTGGGCAGACAACTCAACCATGCCAGCATGACCTCGATCAGAAACATGAATATGTTTTATTGCTGTCGCAACGTTAGCCAATGCCGGCCAAAGTTGGATCGTATCTAACAATCGACTAGACCCGTGAGATAACGCAATACTGCGGGCATCATAGCCAGGATGCCCATGCTGATCAGCCGCTACCGCTTCAACAACGGCGATATGTAATTGATGCTGAGTTAATTCATCAAGTGCAATAGCTAAACATGCACCCACCATTGCGCCACCCGCAATAACCACATCATATTGCTTCACATTTTGTCCCTTTCGCAATCAAAATTCTTAGTGAACTGTTGGCTGCTCATCAGTCTCGTCATCATTAACAAGGCGTTGACCTAATTCAGAATGACAGCTCAATACACACATACGTACATGTTCAACAACTTGTTCAAATAATGCCGCTTGCTCTTCAAGATCTTCATCTTCATCAATGCCAAGCTGTGAGATCTCTTGTAAATCAGCGAGGGCCTCAGTTATTTCTTCAGACAATTGATTTTTTTGTAAATCCATCAGTCCTAAACCTGAAATAAAACTGTTTACCCACTCGGTTAATGCTTCAGCGCGATCGGATAATGATTCATCATCATCTGGCATCAATAGTGAAAATTCAAACCCACCACCAATTAATTCATCAGCAGTCGTCGAAAATAATGTGCGCACTATCATTTTGGCACCGTCTGTCATCGGTTCGCCTTCATTGGCGTAATCGCAGACTGGGCCGGCCCAACTTTCATCATCAACAGCTAAACCACCACAAATCATTCCACTGAGTAAACCATGTAATTCAGCAGGCATAGCAGCTAAGCCTTGTTCTTTTAATTCAGCTTCAACAGCTTGGTATGTTGGCAGGGTTATTTCACTCATGGCTTATCACCTTTTTAATTGGCGCGATTTAAAATAAATAGTTTTGTGTCCATTACTTAACAATGCTGTCAGTAATTAACCTTACATTCTTTGAAATTGTACCAAACAATAATCACACTTATGGCTTAGTTAGTATAATAAATAGCAATGAGCGAATGCTGGCACTGTGTTATGCTAACACTTAAGCCTAGATCGGCAAATGATAACACTGGCGATAACGGTCAATCCTTAATCAACTCTATAGTGAGTATGATTAATATCTGTTTAGTCAGATGCTATTGAACCGAAACCGAGACATAGCTGCTTGCATCTTAGAGAGGGTTTTTCTATATTGACTCTAGTCGCAAGCAGAATGAATACCCATTCTGGCACGGAGCAAATCGAAGGTTTATGAGTACTCAGGCTGTAGAAATTCAAGTATTGGGCCGAAAATTAAAAGTTAATTGCCCAACAGGTCAAGAAGACGCATTACGTGCCGCGGCGGCAGATTTTGACCAACGCTTGAAAGATATGTCTGCGCGTAGTAACGTATCTGTAGAACAATTATTGATCTTTACTGCTCTCAACATCAGTAACGAGTTGCATTTAGAGCGACAAGAACATAATCGCAATGCTGAATTAATATCCAATAAAATCAATTCACTAGAAGAAAACTTGGATAAAGTATTGCAAAATCAGCCAAAGCGTTGATAATGAATTGACCCTGGGGTGTACGTCAGTGAATGAATGTCCCCGAGCCGATAAGCAAATACCCAGGATTGGCTTTTTTATTAGCTATTGTGCATGCTCAGCTTGACTGAGAAGCCTGCGGCTAATGTTGCCAATCCACCTTGAACATCTGGTTCAAGGGCCTTATTTCGCAACGGCACCTTGGGGCATCCCTTTCGTGTATTTCACTTTATTTGTGAGGATTCTCACTCTACAATCTTTAGACACTCATCGTTCATGGATTGGATACTCAAGTGATAACGACCCCTGTTTCTAGCTCACAACTTTTACGCCAGCAATTACGACAACAAGTTCGTTGTGCTAGACGCCAGTTATCCCCACAGCAACAACAACGTGCCGCCCAACAATTATCCCTACGTTTACAAGCCTTACCCCAAATACAACATAGTCAGCATATTGCTCTTTATATCGCCACTGATGGTGAAATAGATCCACAGCCGTTTATTGATTGGTTATGGCAACAAGAAAAATCCGTTTATCTGCCAGTACTGCATCCGTTTAGTAAAGGGCATTTACTGTTTTTGCATTACGACGCAACCACCCCAATGACCACTAATCGTTACCATATTCATGAACCTCAATTAGATCTGCGTCGAGTAAAGCCTATCGCCGAACTTGATGTTATTTGCACCCCATTGGTTGCCTTTGATCGTACAGGCCAACGGCTTGGTATGGGGGGAGGATATTATGATCGAACCCTGAGCCAATGGCATCAACACCGCCAAGGACCTTATCCCATTGGGATCGGCCATGATTGCCAATATATTTCACAACTACCCAATGAAAAATGGGATGTACCCTTGCCCCTTATTATCACGCCTAACCATCAATTTATCGAAACATAGCTCCTTTTACGCAAACGTTTGGCTTTGTGTTTAAAAAAAACCGAATGTAATTGTATGTTATTCAAAAAATTATATTTTTAGTTTTAAATTTGCACACTTTAACCATAGAATCCAACTGACGAAATCACTTCGGTTCGTTATAATCACCTTTCGCATAATTGAGGTCATTACGAGGATAGCAGCATGACACAAGATGAAATGAAAAAAGCAGCGGGATGGGCAGCACTTGAGTACGTAACGAAAGACAGTATTGTTGGTGTAGGTACTGGTTCAACCGTTAATCACTTCATCGATGCCTTGGCAACCCGTAAAGAAGAGATCAAAGGCGCAGTTTCAAGTTCTATCGCTTCAACTGAACGTCTAGAGCAAATTGGCATTACCGTCTTTGATGCTAACGAGGTGGCTAGCCTTGATATTTATGTTGATGGTGCAGACGAAGTTAATGCTCAGTTTGATATGATCAAAGGCGGCGGTGCGGCATTAACTCGTGAAAAAATTGTCGCGGCAATTGCAGAAAAATTCATTTGTATTGTTGATAATACCAAGCAAGTTGACGTATTAGGTCAATTCCCATTACCGGTAGAAGTCATTCCAATGGCGCGCTCTTTTATTGGGCGTGAACTTGTAAAACTTGGTGGTGACCCAGTCTACCGTGAAGGTGTTATTACGGATAACGGTAATATCATTCTGGATGTTTACAACATGGCGATCACGGATCCTAAAGCAATGGAAGACAGCATTAACGCCCTACCTGGCGTAGTGACTGTGGGCCTATTTGCTCATCGTGGCGCTGATGTATTACTTGTTGGTTCGCCAGAAGGTACTAAAATCATCGAAAAATAATGATCACTTCGTTATTTGATTACAAAACGGCAGCTATTGATCGTCCGCGAATCATTGGTTGCCGTTTTTTATTGGCTTTTTTGTAATATTCTTACCCATAACGGTTAAATTTTGATACTTTATTAAACAGCACGTAGCAAACATTTAACCATTTAGCTACTGAGATGTAATATTTGCTTTGATCTAACTAGCTAAATATTATCATTATCAGTCGCCACGTTTTTAAGGATAAGAACTTATGGCAACAGTGTCACTCAATAAAGAAAAGATAAAAATCCTCCTCCTTGAAGGTCTCCATCCCTCAACAGTAGAAGTCTTACAACAAGCAGGTTATAGCAATATTGACTATCACAAAGGCTCTCTCGATGGTGAACAACTATTAGAAGCCATCAAAGATGTCCATTTCATTGGTATTCGATCTCGTACTCAATTAACACCAGAAGTCTTTGCTGCCGCTAAAAAACTGACCGCTGTCGGTTGTTTCTGTATTGGTACCAATCAAGTTGATCTAAACGCAGCCATGATACGTGGTATCCCTGTTTTTAATGCCCCTTTTTCAAACACCCGTAGTGTTGCAGAACTGGTTATCGGTGAAATCTTATTATTATTACGTGGTATTCCCGAGAAAAACGCAAAAGCACACCGTGGCGAATGGTTCAAATCAGCGGATAATTCATTTGAAGCACGAGGCAAAACCCTTGGCATTATTGGGTATGGTCACATTGGTACTCAGTTAGGTATTTTAGCTGAAAATTTAGGCATGCGAGTGTGCTTCTATGACATTGAAAACAAGTTATCGCTCGGCAATGCGACTCAAGTTGGTTCATTATCGGAACTACTCAATAAGTCCGATGTGGTGAGCTTACATGTACCAGAAACACAAGGTACCGCTAATCTCATGGGAGTCGAAGAATTCGCACGCATGAAACCGGGTTCTATTTTTATTAATGCAGCACGTGGCACCGTGGTTGATATTGATGCTCTCTGTAGCGCTTTAGAAAGCAAACACATTGCAGGCGCTGCCATTGATGTGTTCCCTGTTGAGCCACAAACCAATAATAACCCATTTCACTCACCTCTAATGCAATTTGATAACGTGCTATTAACCCCACATATTGGTGGTTCTACTCACGAAGCCCAAGAAAATATTGGCATTGAAGTGGCGGGGAAATTAGTAAAATACTCAGACAATGGCTCGACATTATCAGCGGTAGGTTTTCCTGAAGTATCACTACCAGAACATCATAGTAGTTGTTCTCGATTACTTCATATTCACCACAACCGCCCTGGCGTGTTAAATCAAATTACCACCATTTTTGCTTCAGAAGGCATTAACATCGCCGCCCAATTCTTACAAACAGGTGCCGAAGTCGGTTATGTGGTTATTGATGTTGAAACTGAGCGTTCAAAAGAAGCACTACAACAACTGAAATCCATTGAAGGTACGATTCGTGCCCGTATCCTACATTAATAGATTAACGGTTTAATAACGAAAAAGGAGAGCATAATGCTCTCCTTTTTTATGGCTATCTAATCTAGATTGGTTTTATTTTTATACTTAGATTATTTTTCAGCTAATTTAAAAATCACATTTACACTGTCTTTAATCACAATATTATTATCGGTATAGCTTTGATCAACTGATCCTTTACTCATACTGCTATACATCACCGCATCGTTACTACGACGATATGGCATTGGTTGGCTATTGGTATTGTAATCAATCTGCCATACGCCATCGATCTTATTACCAAAACCTTGCGCTAAAGATGCCGCAACTTGCTGAGCATTCTCAATCGCTTTTTGACGTGCCTGACGCTGATATTTCTCAGTATCTGCCACTTTTAAATCAATATTATTTATTTGATTAATACCATCACCTAACGCGTCATCTAAATACGTATTTAGCTTAGTTAGTTGATGCACCGTCACCTCAATATTACGGCTGGCTTTAAAACCTGCTAGTTCCGGTTTATGGTCTTTTGGATAAGTATATCGCGCTGATAATGAAATATTAGCGCTATTAATATCTTTTTTATCTACGCCTGCTGTTTGTAAACGTTCAATAAACTTCGTTACCGCTTGATCGACAGCTAACTTAGCGTCAACCGCTGTTTTCTTAGTTTCAACCACATTGACAGAAAAAACCGCCATATCCGGTTTAACCGTCACTTCACCACGGCCAGTTGTTTCTAAATGAGGAAATGGAATATCTGCCGCCATTGCAGCAGTTGAAACAAACGCACTAGCGCCAAGTACCATCATCGCTAAACATTGTTTTTTCATTATTCATCCTTTTTATTGAACGCACAACAGGGGTAGTTATTTATATAAACATCAATAACTATATCAATAAATACATTGTTGCTTATCTGTAAATGAGAAGGCTATGCTAACAAAGCCTTAATATAATGAACACTGTTTTTTAGTTACAGTTCAGAAATCATTCAGTAATAATATCGTGTTATAAACATCATTAATGCGACAATTAGCTTTTATCTAGATAAAAAAAAGAAGCCCGCAGGCTTCTTTTTTAGTGTCATATAATTAAAACTTGGGCAAATTAAGCGCCAACTTTATTTACATGAACATCCATCTGTGGGAATGGGATTTCGATACCTTCTTTATCAAGCTCTTCTTTAATCGCTTGGTTTAGATCGAAATATACAGCCCAGTAATCTGGCGTATTAACCCATGGACGTACCACAAAGTTAACAGAAGAATCAGCAAGAGCAACCACACCAATAGTTGGTTCTGGATCTTGAAGTACACGTGTATCCGCTGTTACTACACGGCGAAGTACTTCTTTGGTCTTCTGTAAATCAGCATTGTAAGAAACACCAATCACTAAATCGATACGACGGGTATCATTACGAGAGAAGTTAGTAATTGGGTTACCAATAATATGAGCATTTGGCACGATAACTGTTTTGTTATCAGGCGTACGTAATTCAGTAGAGAAAATCTGAATAGATTCTACAGAACCCGCAACACCAGCAACTTCAACATAGTCGCCAGATTTGAATGGGCGGAAACCAACAATCAACACACCGGCTGCAAAGTTTGATAATGACCCTTGAAGTGCAAGACCAATAGCAAGACCTGCGGCACCAATAACAGCAACCACTGACGCTGTTTGAACACCAATACGACTTAATGCTGCAATTAAAACAATAACGAATAACACATAACGCACTAGACCATGAATAAACTCAACAACCGCGTTGTCCATGTCTTTTTTGCGTAAAACTTTAGCAATTGAACCAGCAATTAGTTTAACAATGATATTACCAATAAATAAAATCAGTAATGCTGAAACAATATTAACTGCATATTGAACTAATAGATCTTGGTTTTTAGAAATCCAATTACCCGCGTGTAATACACCATTAGTCAGTGAATTATCGGATATATTCTCAACAACCTTGTCAGTAACGCTTTGTGTCATGAAGGTATCTCTCTCAAAGTATAACAATAGTAAAATGTTGTAATGTGTAAATCATACCGTAACCAGTAAAAAAATAACACCTTTGCAACAAATGTGATGTTAGACAATAATCGCTAACAATGCTGCGATTAGTATAATTATCTGCATTGAGTGTTCTAACATCAAAGAAACGGTGCATTATTAATCCTTTATTAACCAAATGGCTAGTAAAAAAAATCGAACAATTATAAAAAAATATAAATTATCAACGGATGCCTAATAATGCTAACTACTTCTTACATACAAAAAAAAGCCCACCGAAGTGGGCTTTTTCACATTTTATCTAGTGACGAAATCGAAATTATAGAACGTCGATTGCGTTTAGGTCAGAGAATGCTTTCTCTAGACGCTCAACCATAGATACTTGACCTGCACGTAACCATACGCGTGGATCGTAGTATTTTTTGTTTGGCGCTGACTCACCTGTTGGGTTGCCGATTTGACCTTGTAGGTAATCGTGGTTAGCAGCTTCGTAACGACGGATACCATCCCATGCAGCCCACTGTGTATCAGTATCGATGTTCATTTTAACAACACCGTAACCGATTGACTCTTGGATTTCAGCTTCAGAAGAACCTGAACCACCGTGGAATACGAAGTTTAGAGTGTTAGTCGGTAGACCAAACTTCTCTGAAACGTATGTTTGAGAATCACGAAGGATAGTTGGAGTAAGTACAACGTTACCTGCTTGGTAAACACCGTGTACGTTACCGAAAGAAGCAGCGATAGTGAAACGTGGGCTAACTGCGTTTAGTTTCTCGTATGCGTATGCAACATCTTCAGGTGAAGTGTATAGGTCAGATGCGTCCATGTGAGAGTTATCAACGCCGTCTTCTTCGCCACCAGTACAACCTAATTCGATTTCTAGTGTCATGTTCATCTTAGCCATACGCGCAAGGTATTTAGCTGAGATTTCGATGTTTTCTTCTAGAGACTCTTCAGAAAGGTCTAGCATGTGAGAAGAGAATAGAGGCTTACCAGTTTGAGCGAAGAACTCTTCACCAGCATCTAGTAGACCGTCGATCCAAGGAAGAAGTTTCTTAGCAGCGTGGTCAGTGTGAAGAATTACAGGGACGCCGTAAGACTCAGCAACCGCGTGAACGTATTTAGCACCAGCAACAGCACCAAGAATTTGAGGGCCTTGACCTTCAAGTTTAAGGCCTTTACCGCCAAAGAATTGTGCGCCACCGTTAGAGAACTGAACGATAACTGGTGCTTTAACTTTAGCAGCAGCTTCAAGAACAGCGTTTACTGAATCAGTACCGATACAGTTAACAGCAGGTAGAGCAAATTTGTTTTCTTTTGCTACAGCGAATACTTTCTGTACGTCGTCGCCAGAAATAACACCAGGTTTTACAAAATCGAAGATCTTAGACATAACAATAGTCCTATATTTACTTTGTTGTCTGTGGAAAAATTCTTGTGCAAACGTTTGCGATAAGCTTCTATTTTACTGAAACATAACGTCTATCACAAACATTTAAACGCGAAAACTATCACTATTATGATAAATACATCCAGTTTTCGCGCCAAATAAATTATGCTTTAGCGCGAGCTTCTAGCATTTCAACTGCTGGTAATTTTTTACCTTCAACGAACTCAAGGAAAGCACCGCCACCAGTAGAGATGTAAGATACTTTGTCTTTGATGCCGTATTTGTCGATAGCTGCTAGTGTGTCACCGCCGCCTGCAACAGAGAAACCAGCAGATGCTGCGATTGCGTTAGCAACAACTTCAGTACCTTTACCGAATTGCTCAATCTCAAATACGCCAACTGGACCATTCCAAAGAATAGTTTTTGCGTTCATGATGATGTCAGCAAGTGCTTGAGCTGAATCAGGACCAAGGTCAAGAACCATGTCGTCAGCAGCAATTTCAGTTGATGGTTTGATAGTTGCAACAGCTGAGTCAGAGAACTCTTTAGCACAAACAACATCAGTTGCTACTGGAATAGCAGTGTTTGCCATTAGTGCTTGTGCTGTTGGAATAAGGTCAGCTTCGTAAAGTGACTTACCTACATCGTTGCCTTCAGCCGCGATGAATGTGTTAGCAATACCACCACCAACAACGATTTGGTCAGCAATTTTAGCTAGTGACTCAAGAACGGTTAGTTTAGTTGATACTTTAGAACCACCAACAATAGCAACCATTGGACGTGCTGGGTTATCCATTGCTTTACCTAGCGCTTCTAGTTCGCCAGCAAGTAGTGGACCTGCACATGCTACAGGTGCAAACATACCTACACCGTAAGTAGATGCTTGTGCACGGTGAGCCGTACCAAATGCATCCATTACGAATACGTCACAAAGTGCAGCGTATTTTTTAGATAGTTCGTCTTCGTTCTTCTTCTCGCCCTTGTTAAAACGTACGTTTTCAAGAACAACAAGCTCACCTGCATTTAGCTCAAGACCATCAAGGTAATCTTTCGCTAATTTAACGTCACAATCTAGTGCGTCGTTTAAGTAGTTAACTACAGGTTGTAGAGAGAATTCTTCTGCGTATTCGCCTTCCGTTGGACGACCTAGGTGAGAAGTAACCATTACTTTAGCGCCCGCTTCTAAGCAGCGCTGAATAGTAGGTAGAGATGCAAGGATACGTGCATCTGAAGTTACTTTACCGTCTTTTACTGGCACGTTTAGGTCAGCACGAATAAATACACGCTTACCAGCTAGATCCAGATCAGTCATCTTGATTACAGACATGTTTTGCCCTCTCAACATTATTTAAAATAAAAGTTCATAAATTTCATGGCCCGGCGTCACTGCCAAACCCTATAATTCTTACTACTTATTTTGACGACGTTACAACAGTACTATCTGTTGCCGCCATTGCTAACGCAGTATCTAACATGCGATTTGCAAATCCCCATTCATTATCACACCACACCAACATTTTAATTAAATGCTGACCACTAACGCGGGTTTGAGTGCCGTCAACAATCGCGCTATGAGGATCGTGATTGAAGTCAATCGACACTAGTGGTGCTTCGGTATAAGTCACTATACCCTGTAATGTACAACGAGACGCATTCAATAATGCTTGATTTACGTCATTAACTTTCACGTTTGTTGTAACAGTAACCGTTAAATCCATGGCGGTGACATTTATTGTGGGCACCCTCACAGAAATAGCTTCAAATTTGTCAGAAAACTTCGGAAAAATACGACCGATACCTAAATGTAATTTGGTATCTACTGGGATAATGGATTGGCTAGCAGCACGCGTTCGGCGTAAATCAGGATGATAAGCATCAATAACTTGCTGATCATTCATTGCAGAGTGAATTGAGGTTATAGCGCCCGTTTCAATACCGAAACAATCATCCAATACTTGAATGATGGGCACGATGCAATTCGTCGTACAAGAGCCATTAGAAACAATCGTGTGTTGCGGGGTTAACTGTTGATGGTTAACGCCATATACCACAGTAAAATCAATATCTTTGGCAGCAGGATGGGAAAATAACACTTTATTAGCACCAGCATCGATGTGGGCTAAGCCATCAGCACGAGAACCAAACTTACCGGTACAATCAAGGACAATATCGACGTCCAAATCATGCCAAGGTAACCGTTTAAGATCCGGTTGATGAAGCAGGCGAATTTGATCGCGGTGACCATTTTCATGGGCAATAAATAGATGCTCCTGATCATAACTGACAGGCTTACCGAACCGCCCATGGCTTGAATCATACTGAAGCAGATGAGCCATTGCTTCCGGCTCCGCTAACTCATTGATCGCCACGACGATAATCTGGTGATGTTTACCGCTTTCGTACAATGCGCGTAGCACACTGCGACCGATGCGACCGAATCCATTTATTGCGACTTTTAGTGTCATATCCGTGCTACAAAAAAACCAAGCGGCGTTAGTGTATACCAACCAAGTTTGAGAATCACCATAATTGTGACAACTCTCACTGCGTTTAATTAAATATGTTCATAATCAAACATATAATCACATAAATTACTCTAATAAAAACCTAAAACATGAATAACAAACCACTTTAATCGCTTGTTAATGCTATTTTTTTGTTATCCAAACTGGCTTTTTTTAGGTTATTTCAAGCAAATCACGACAACCATTAGAAATAAAGTAACTACAGATTTATTGGCGAAATAATCCTATTACATAATAGAAAGACTTATATGTGACATTCATCACTTTTATTCTTATCACTGCCGCCAATCACTTTAAAAACAACATTGATTTGCATGATGATTGATCTCTCTATTTAACGGTAATTAAAGACACAGTTACTGCCAATATCACCGCAAAGAAAAACATCACAACGACCACAACTGAATCGTTGATCATACTAACCATCAAACCTCTGCACATATACTCCTTTACAACCCTGCATTTTAAATAAATAATCGTCGCGCGCTGTTGCTCTGCGTTATAAATGAAACATCAAGTAAAAGTAAAACCCTTAGAATATCTTCGTTAATGTTGTAATCCTCAGTGTTTCCCTTAGCTTCATCGTCGCATTTAACAATTTACGCTTATCAGCACTCACATTTTTTCATTTTTCCATTTAAAAAAAGGGTTACACATGTCGCATAAAGCAACGGGTTTAGTGAAGTGGTTTAGCGAAGAAAAAGGCTTTGGCTTTCTAACTCAAGACACAGGCAATGCTGACGTATTCGTTCACAGCAGTGGTATTACAGATAAAACATTAACCAAGCTACCAGAAGGCAAAAAAGTGTCTTTTGATGTAGAACAAGGCCAAAAAGGTCTGCAAGCGATCAACGTTGTGATTCTATAGTGACTAAAAAATGCTGCTGATACATCAGTGGCATTTTATTTTTATCGCCCCCTTATTTTCAAGATTATAAATAATTAAAACCCTAATTAATTTAATATGGAAAATTCAATATTAATTAATCCGCATTATAAATTAAATATAAAAACCACTCACCATTTACTATTCAACAATATTACATATAATCTAATACCTCGTCATATTTTTATTTAATCATATACTTTAAACTAATGTCATATTTTTGTTAGTATTATTATTGTGATTATTTGTAACATATTAATTTCACTTCAATGACAATATAATATCTTAAAATTATATTAATATGAGGTTCCAATGAAATTTAGGGAAGATATAAACGGTTTAAGAGCAATAGCAGTTATTGCTGTTGTACTATTTCATTTTAATACCCCATTCATTCCGGGTGGTTTTGCTGGAGTAGATGTCTTTTTCGTTATATCTGGTTTTTTAATGACTAGCATTATATTTAGAGGACTAGAAAATAATAATTTTTCAGTTCTTTCTTTTTATAAAGCTAGAGCAGTAAGGATCATCCCTGCTTTATTAGTTGTGAGTACTACTGTACTTATATTCTGTTGGTTCTTTCTAATGCCACTGAAGCTTGAAGCTTTAGGTCGGCATGTCATTGGTAGCATTAGCTTTTTATCTAATATATTTTATTGGCAAGAATCAGGCTACTTTGACACAAAGTCACAAACTAAATGGCTATTACATACATGGTCATTATCTGTCGAATGGCAGTTTTATATTATCTACCCAATTGCTTTAATTATTTTAAAAAAAATAATCTCTATTAATAACATTAAAAAAATCCTGATTGTAACGACTGTTATTGGTTTAGGTATAAGTATTTACGCATCATATTACTGGCCGTCTCCTGCTTATTTCTTATTTCCTACACGAGCATGGGAAATGTTAGCGGGTGGTCTAGTATTTTTATACCCTGTAGCATTAAACCAACCAACAAAAAAATATATCGAATGGGTTGGATTACTTTTAATTTTACTCTCTTATGTATTTATCTCTAAGTCAGATATGTGGCCAGGATACTTAGCTCTAATTCCTGTCGTTGGCGCCGCATTAGTTATCCTTGCAAATAATAGCAACAGCCCTATTACCAGTAATAAAATAATGAAGAATATTGGCTTATGGTCTTATTCGATTTATTTATGGCATTGGCCAGTTGTCGTTATAGGTCATTATTTTGATATAAATCATTGGGCGATTATCGGTATTCCATTATCGATATTATTAGGATTTATTAGCTATACTGTTATAGAAAAAAACAAAGTAAGCCTAAAAGCAATTATCCTACCCTTTATTTTAATTCTAGGGTTAGCATATACCGTCTCATCAAATATTGGTTTGTTTTACAATATTCCGACAATAAACTTAAAAGCAATTACGACTAACACAAAAACAGATCACAATGGAGCCTACACATGGGCCAATATAAGACGTTTAGATAAACAAATTTTCACTGAAGAACATAAAGAAAAAGTCTTAATCATTGGTGACTCACAAGCCGGTGATTTTACTAATAATCTTTATGATGCAGGTTTAAATAAGAATGTTGAGATAGTTTCACGAGTTGTTGAAGCTGATTGTGGCTTTTTCTACTTACCACCAGCGGAACAAAATATTGCCTTTAGTCAATCACCAACGATTAAAGGTAATCAAATGTGGCAGAATAAATGTAGTACCTTTATTAAAAATGTAGATAAAGGCGATGTTGTTGAACAAGCTAACGTTATTATTCTATCTATGTATTGGCGCGATATTAATATGAATTGGATTTTTAAATCTATTCAAAATATTCGCGCTAAAAATCAGCATGCAAAAATCTATGTTATTGGCGGTAAATCATTTAACATTCCAGTATCAGCACTGGCTTATGAAGCTTATAAACAAAAAATAGATCTTGGCCATTATGCAAAAATGAACATTGCCAACAATGATCTGGAAAATCGAGCCGTGCAAAATAAACAATTTGAAGCAAATGCTAGATTGCCTGAATACAACTACACTTTCATCAATATGACTCATGTTATGTGTCATAGTGATCGTTGTGATGTTATAGATAAAGAGGGTAATAGTTTTTACTCTGATAAGCGCCATACAACACGCGCAGGTACAAAATATATAGCAGAGCAATTACATAAGCAGCAGTTATTCAATGAAATATTAGCACCTGAAAATCAATAATTATTTCAGTTCGCTTGATATACCAAACTACTCTGTAATTTTTATATAAAACGTTGCAAGGCCGCTAATACATTAGCGGCCTTTTTGTATCCAAAACATCAATCAGAGAAAGCTTACAAAAATGTAAACTACAGGCAAGGTCGGTGTATAGATCGTGAGTTATTATTCTCACATCAAAACACAACAGAGAATTTTACAATGTCTAATAAACGCTTTGCTATGCTACTTGTTCCTGCGCTACTGTTATCAACATCAGCATTTGCGGCAACAACACCAGCATCTTCAACAGTGCAACCCATCAATGCGGTAACAACTCAACAACAAGGTTTTAGTGGCCCAAGTGTCGGTCTAAAAACAGTCAAAGCCGTTCTTGATGCTGGCATGTTCAGTGATGACACCCCAGTTACATTAACCGGACACATTACAAAATCATTAGGCGATGAGCATTATCAATTTACCGATAGTACAGGCTCGATTACGGTAGATATTGATCATAATAAATGGTTTGGTGCACAGGTTACCCCACAAACCAAGATCACGATCCAAGGCGAAATTGATAAAGAACTTAATAGCACTTCGATTGATGTTAATTATGTTCGCGTTATGGGTTAACCCCTTTCTCACCATCACAAAGCTGCGAGTGCATAAACCACTCGCCGCCTTGTCATCCATAGCGTATTAATCTTGCCGACATAACGATAAACTTGTTTACTCGCGCCTAATTCAATGCCGGTTTATCTTGGATCGCATTAAAAATAGCGTTATATACACCAATAATGTAGAAAACTGTTAGATGTTAAAAGCGCAGACCTTTACGCCTTTTTAGCACATCAACGAGTTATTCAAATTTTCATCAATAGATTTTATCTGATTGTAAGGCTGCCATTATGCAAATACTGCTTGTTGAAGACGACGCTAGCTTAAGTCGTTATATTGAAAAAGGACTCACAGAAGCAGGTCATCATGTGCAGTGCATTGATAACGGAAAATATGCCCTTGCGATATGCATGTCTGAACACTTTGACATCGCCATTGTCGATCGCATGTTACCGGGGTTAGATGGGTTATCGTTTGTAAAAGCACTTCGCGCATCCAAAATCTCAATGCCAATTATCTTTCTCACTTCATTAGGTGGCATTGATGATCGCGTAGATGGCTTAGAAGCGGGCGGGGATGATTATTTAACTAAACCTTTTGCTTTTTCAGAATTATTAGCGCGAATATCGGCGTTATTTCGTCGCTCATCGACACTATCAGAAGCAAAACCCAGTGAGCTAATTTATGGCGATCTCCGTCTTAATTTATTTGATCATACCGCGATCCGCCAAGGACAAGTCTTAGCCCTGCAACCAAAAGAGTTTCGTATTCTTGAACTCTTTCTGCGCCATCCAGGGCGTATTATCACGCGAACCATGTTATTAGAACATGTGTGGGATATCTATTTTGATCCCCAAACCAGTGTGGTGGAAACCCACATTAGCCGTTTACGTAATAAGCTTGAAAAACCGTTTGGTGATCAGCTTATTCATACCGTTCGAGGTGCTGGCTACAAGTTAGAACACAAACGCGGGAAAAACAGCTAATGCATCCTTTCATTGCACAAATTCAGCAACGATTACCATCACCAAATTGGTTGCGCAGTTCTGCTATGCAGCAAGGACTGATGTTTATTATAGTGTCGGTGATCAGTTTAATTTTGATGTCAAGCCTCACTATTGCGTATGTTGATTATCATCTTGATAAAGTAAACAACAACATTGAACATAATGTTGAAGCCTTTATGCTTGGCAATACCACCAAGATCAACAAAGAGCCTATCGATGAAGATGATGTTATCGACGTCTTAGCAACAGGCTTTATTTTATCGGGTATTTTAGTTGTACTGTTCAGCTCTGCTATCGTTATTTCTATGACCCGACGCAATCAGTCGAAAATTGACCGTATTGAAAAAGTATTACATGCCGCTGCTAATGGTGAGTTATCAGCCAGAACCATGATGTCGAGTCAAAGTAATGATCTCACTCGAATTGGCTCAACCGTCGATGAAATGCTGTCACGGCTACAAAGTGTAGTCGCTGCAATGAGTGATATTTCGACTAATATTGCGCATGAATTAAAAACGCCGATTACGCGCTTACAATATAACTTACAGACTCTTAATGAGATGGCTGACGCACACAGTGATAATCTGGATGATGATTTTTCTGAACAGCTAGAACTGTCACTCAAAGAATCCAACCGCTTAGCCAATATCTTTGATGCTTTACTGCGTATATCTCAAATTGAATCAGGTAATAGACGCCAACGATTTGAAACCATAAATGTAGTTGACCTCGTCCACACTATTGCTGAAATTTATACCGAGGTTGCTGAAGATGCAGGTATGACCTTGACTCTTAATTCTCAAAAAGAGCCTATTTTCATTCAAGGCGATCGAGAATTATTGATCCAACAGGTTGCTAATCTAGTGGAAAATTCACTGCGCTATTGCCCTCAAGCAAGTCAGCTAACACTCTCGTGCCACACAGAGCAAGATAATGTGGTGATCACCATGGCCGATAATGGTCCGGGGATTGATGACCAAGAAAAAAATCGCGTCTTTGAGCGTCTTTATCGAATTAATAAATCACGTAATGATGGCGGTTTAGGCATTGGACTAACATTAGTTAAAGCGGTGACAGATTTACACCAAGGCGAAATCAAACTTTATGATTGTCACCCCGGACTTGGGGTCGAGATCCGCTATCACTGTTAGTCACTATCACATAGAAATAGCTACCAAATAGCACCAGACTGATAAAAATACCGTCACGATGGACAGTATTTAACAGTTAATCTATTTATGCGCACTAAAAAATAATCAATATTTCACTTTTAAATAAATGAAGTATAAAATAAAGAATTTAGAGTGTTATATGATAATTTCAAGAAATAAGTCAACAATCCTTAAAGGATTAGCCATTTTATCTGTCTTTATTTCTCATTACGGGATACTTTCACAAGTAGCAGCTACTGGTGTTGCTGTTTTTTTATTCTTATCTGGTTATGGTTTAGAAAAATCAACATCAAAAAATGGATTAGATTCATTTTGGAAAAAAAGGATCAGATCCGTATATATACCATATTGGATAGTGACAATTACATTTACAATACTACTCGCATTGACTTCAAATTTTAGTTTATATGATTATATAAAATATATTTCAATAATTAATTTTGACTCAAAGATAGATCCAACAATGTGGTATGTAACATATTTAACATTGTGTTACTTTATTTTCTATATAATTAATAAACATATAAAAAATAATATTCCCTTTGCCTACTTGATTTCTCCTTTTATTTTATTATTAGTAACACAACCATCATTTGGCTCTTCATATGGAGTAATTCTTTATTTCCCTTATTTCTTTTTTGGAGCTTTATTTGCAAGATACAGTGCACTAATAAAAAAAGATATTCCATCAAAAGCAGTATTTACATTAGTGATATTAACAATTTTAACTATGTACTTTAGTATTACACATGTCTATACGCCTACATATTTTATGTCAATATTATTATCAACAATAACATTAATATTACTTCCAGATAAATTATTCAACAAAGGATTTATATCATCAAAGATGCTTAAAATAGGTAATATTTCATATGAACTTTATCTTATTGAAGGTGTAATGATAATGACTATTAATGGTAGTTTAATGAAATATATACATGAAGGTTATATTCGCATTCCTATCATTTTTATTTCAACGATAATACTATCATTAATACTAAAAAAAATAATAGACTCATCAATAATAAATAAAATAAAGCTAAATATCAATTAATTAAGTGTTGATAACTTTCCAGTTTGGTACTTTCCACAAGGAAAAGGGAGATTAACCTCTCCCTTTACAATATTAAATATCAATACCCGATAACATCCATATACAACAAAAACTACGATAAGCGACCTTATTCAAGTACAACATAGATTTATTCTCCCATAAATCTAAAATACCCGTCATTCGACACCTAGTATGACTTTGAGTTGGAAATTCCTGTATTTAACATATGGCATCTAACATGTACTACGTGTGTAGGTCCCATTTAGAAATGTCCGGTTTGAACCCGTTAGAAATGTCATGTTGAACTATCTTCAGATCATAGGTTTTGCTATGAACTGGAATCAATAAATGTTGCTCACTATGACTGAAAATGAATTAAGCCGAATCAAAGTTATTCAAGATGTTTGTGATAAACAAATTACTGGTGTTGAAGCTGCCCGTCGACTTAACTTGAGTTGTCGTCAAGTATCACGATTAGTAAAACGCTTTACTCAGTTCGGTGCTGGCGGATTACTTTCACAGCAACGCGGCGTGCCAAGTAATCATCGTTATGATGATAATCATAGGCTGCGTATTTTAAATCTCATCCACGAATATTACGCAGACTTCGGACCCACATTGGCACGTGAAAAACTGATTGAACGCCACAGCCTTAAAATTGGGTTAGAAACGTTACGTCAATGGATGATCGCTGATGGCCTTTGGGTTCCGCATTTCAAACGTAAGCCTTGCATTTATCAACCTCGCTATCGTCGCGATTGTTATGGTGAGTTAATTCAAATAGATGGTTCACATCATGATTGGTTTGAAGGTCGCAGCGACAAATGTTGTTTGTTGGTTTTCATTGATGATGCTACCGGCAAACTGATGAACTTGCGGTTTAGCGAAACAGAATCTGCGTTTGATTACATGGTGACAACGCGCGAATATATTGAGCAACATGGCAAGCCCACTGCTTTTTACAGCGATCGACATGCGGTGTTCCATGTCAATAAACGGGATGCAAAAACAAACCGCATCACTCAGTTTGGTCGTGTATTGCATGAGTTAAACATTGAATTGATTTGCGCAAATAGCTCTCAAGCCAAAGGCCGTGTTGAACGTGCCAATAAAACATTACAAGATCGCTTAGTCAAAGAAATGCGATTGCAACACATTGATAATATTGAACAAGCTAATGTATGGCTCCCCAACTTTATTGCTGATTTTAACCATCGTTTTGCTAAAGCTGCTCAATATCCTAAAGACATGCATCGACCATTACGAGAATCAGTAGATGAATTACATGATATTTTCTCATGGCAAGAACCAAGAAAAGTCTCAAAGTCACTGACATTTCAATACGACAAAGTTATCTATTTGATTGATCCAACCGAAGAAAATCAACGACTTGTGCATCAAGTCGTTAAGGTTCTTGATCGCCCAGATGGCACCATCGCGATCCAATATGGTCACCGAAAATTGGGTTTTAAAGTGTTTGATAAACTCGAAGACGTTGACCAAGGTCAGATAGTTGATAACAAACGTTTGGGTGCAGTATTAAAATTTGCCCAAGCAAAACAGCAACAATATGACCAACAACAAAAGCGTAGTCGCAGTAAAAGCGCCCCTAAACGTACAGCCCAACAACGGGCAATCCGTCAACTTGAAGAAATGAATCCAGTGCTAGTTCACCCAGAACAATTTAGACCGAGCACCAGAAAAAAGCCCTGACATCCCTACTCTATAATCCATTTTTACCACAATGAACTATCTTAAAAGGAGACATTTTAAACTGGGAAAGACAACGTGATCGTCACTCATACAAAAACACTCCCAAAGTCAGCGTTTTAAACGGTTTTGTTAAGCTAAATGAGGCTAAAACTAACGTTATTATATTGTTATTAGTGTTACTTAATTCCAAAATTTTCATTTGAACGCTATTGGGTAGCCACTTATGAAAAAGTCAGCTTTTCTACTCGGCTAACATCATAACGACAACCTGCATTTGAATATCTTCGTAATGCGACCAACTCAATAATATTCAGATGCAAAAAAGGCCGCCTGAGCGACCTTTCTACAATTCATATCATCAAAGATGACTTACCACGCTAAACCACATGCGCTCGCTTTTGCTTTAGCTAAGCTGTAGTACTTACGCTTAACAAGGTAATTACCGTCGTTCTTAAGCCCTTCAACACGTAGCCACTTATTTTTACCAAACCGTGCTTTAACGGGAACACCAACGGCAAAGCGTTTACCTGATTGGTATTTAGCAACGTAAAAACTATCTCGAACTTTAAAGATATAACCATTCTTGCCACAAATTCGAGCACTCTCAACACGACCTTTTTTAGTATCGCCCCAAGAACCCCAATTATTTGCTTGCGCAGGAATCGAAGCAAATACCATTGCACCTAACAATAATCCTAAAATAGCTTTTTTCATCACAACACTCAAAAAGTAAACTTATGAGTTTATTTTAGTCATAATAAAAATAAAGAAAAGATAAATAATGTAACAAAACTAAAAATTGACAAACGTCAGCGAAATACATCGTTAACGGAATGTCTAAATATAAAAATATAACCACAAAGTATGGTTTTGAGGGTTATTCGTTGTTTTGAGGAAAATGTACTTTAGCCCTAAACGTAAAAAAGGCTTTGAGCAATCAGCTCAAAGCCTTCTTAAAGAAGATGTTTAATGGTTAAGGTAAACCTTAACACTACCTTTACTTAGTCATGTTGCCGCTTTTGTACATAGGTGCGAACACAGGAGTGTAAAGTGCAATAATTTTATTAACGATACCAGTCATATCTTTTTCCTCAAAAAACTAAGCTTTTTTAATAGTACAACCATAGCCTAACCATTGATTCTATAAGGCTTGTGGTCGTGTTTTGATGTGGCCATTATAGATATTTAACCACGCTTTAAAAGCGATAAAAACAGCAACTTCAGATTAGTTTTAATAATGAATTCTATTGGCTAAATCTTTACGATATACCGCATTGCGAGAAGACAGATCTGCGCCAAATAGTCATAAAATAATAATTCACGAATAAATGATGTTGCTATTTATCAGCAATCACCTCATTTCATTGAAATATTGCCTTAAATAGATACCGTCAAATATAATCGTTTTATTTTTTGAGAAAATTATAAAAACTCAATTTATTCAACAATATATAACAAATTTTACGTCATTTTTTTATATTAAAAACAAGAACAAGAGTCAGCATAATTTTTAATTAACGAAAAATTTGACTAAATCCTTACAGATTACATTGTTGATTTTATAACTGGTCAGGGTATTATAGACGTCTAGACGGAGGTAGCTCCATACATATAAACGTATGGAATGCAGTGCAGTATCAGTATTACCGCTACCGTTCTACCAAATTTATGAATATAAGTGAGACCATCAATGGCTAAACATCTGTTTACTTCTGAGTCGGTATCAGAAGGTCATCCAGATAAAATTGCAGACCAAATTTCAGACGCAGTCTTGGATGCAATTTTAGAGCAAGATCCAAAAGCACGTGTTGCTTGTGAAACTTACGTAAAAACTGGCATGGTAATGGTCGGTGGCGAAGTAACAACATCAGCTTGGGTTGATATCGAAGAAATCACTCGTGAAACAGTGCGCGAAATCGGTTATGTTCACTCTGACATGGGCTTTGATGCTAATTCTTGTGCAGTATTAAATACCATTGGTAAGCAATCACCAGACATCAACCAAGGCGTTGATAAAGCAGACCCTAAAGAGCAGGGCGCTGGTGACCAAGGTATTATGTTTGGTTATGCAACCAACGAAACTAAAGAATTCATGCCAGCACCGATTACTTACGCTCACCGCTTAGTTCAACGTCAAGCGCACGTACGTAAGAACGGCAGCCTACCTTGGTTACGTCCTGATGCAAAATCTCAGGTAACGTTTGAATACGATCAAGGTAAAATTGTAGGTATTGATGCAGTTGTTCTTTCAACACAGCACAGTGATTCAATTTCAACAGCCGATCTTCGTGAAGCGGTAATGGAAGAAATCATCAAGCCAGTTTTACCCGCAGAATGGTTACGTAAAGATACTAAATTCTTTATCAACCCAACCGGTCGTTTTGTTATCGGTGGCCCAATGGGTGACTGTGGCTTAACCGGTCGTAAAATTATCGTTGATACCTACGGCGGCGCAGCGCGTCACGGTGGTGGTGCATTCTCTGGTAAAGATCCATCAAAAGTTGACCGTTCAGCAGCATACGCAGCACGTTATGTAGCGAAAAATATCGTTGCCGCAGGTATGGCTGATCGTTGTGAAATTCAACTTTCATATGCTATCGGTGTTGCTGATCCAACGTCTATCATGATTGAAACGTTTGGTACTGAGAAAGTACATCAAGATATTATTATTGAAGCTGTTCGTCAGCACTTCGACCTACGCCCATATGGCTTACAAGAAATGCTAAACCTACTTCAGCCTATCTACAAAAAGACGGCTGCATACGGTCACTTTGGTCGTGAAGAATTCCCTTGGGAAAAAACAGACAAAGTAGACGCACTACGCGACTTCGCTAAACTTAAATAATAATAAATTTAAGTTTATCAAACACTAAGGGGCGATTATTCGTCCCTTTTTTATGTCTAAAACAAAATAACCGCTACTTTTTATATTGCAGTGTATAGTCAGCTATGGTTATTTTGCATCAATAGAGATAATAACTGAGGATATTTTGGGCTATGACTCCGTTACAAAAGCAAGTGCTTACTCACGTAGAGTGCTGTATCAAACAGGCGAACCAACGGCTTAATAAACGCCTAACGATACCTACAGTTAATTTTAATCAACGCGGAAAAATAGCAGGTACCGCCCATCTACAAAAATGGGAACTGCGCTTTAATCCTATCTTATTAACTGAAAACCCTGATGCTTTTCTTAATGAAGTGGTTGCTCATGAAGTTGCCCATTTAGTGGTATTTAAACACTTTGGTCGCGTTCGTCCGCATGGTCGTGAATGGCAAATAATTATGACCGAAGTATTTCATGTTACGCCGAGAACGACCCATAATTTTAATGTTAATTCAGTCGCTGGTGCTACATTTATCTATCACTGCCCTTGTAGTGAATACCCACTAACTATTCGACGCCACAATAAGGTTCTACGCGGTCAAGCCAGCTACCATTGCCGTAAATGTCGCCAACCGCTACAGCTCAAAGCATCGTAATTTGAATCGTATTTAAACGACCTCGATAATTTTTATTATTCGTTCATCACCACACTGATTTTTGCCCTCTCTTCTGTCGTTAACCATGGTAATATCTTTTATTACTCAACAATTACTACAGATGACCGCATCATGAGAATTCCACGAATTTACCATCCACAACCTTTACCAAGCCAAGGTACGGTTATGCTTAGCGACGATGCGGCTAACCATGTTGGCCGTGTTATGCGGATGCAAGTTGGGCAACAAGTATTATTGTTTGATGGCAGTAATGCAGAATTTCCCGCTGTTATCAGTAACGCCAGCAAAAAAAGTGTTGAAGTTGAAATTCAAGAGCGAGTTGAACATAGCATTGAATCACCATTAGATATTCACTTAGGCCAAGTGATTTCACGTGGTGATAAAATGGAATTCACCATTCAAAAATCAGTTGAACTGGGTGTTAATACTATTACACCGCTTATTTCAGAGCGTTGTGGCGTTAAACTTAATGCTGAACGATTTGAAAAGAAACTTGAGCAGTGGCAGAAAATTGCAATTGCCGCCTGCGAACAATGTGGTCGTAATGTTGTACCTACCATTCGCCCAGTAATGAAACTAGAGCAATGGTGCGCTGAAGAATATGATGGTTTAAAACTGAATTTACACCCTCGAGCGCATTATTCAATTAACACCCTCCCTACCCCAGTAACCAAAGTACGGTTATTGATCGGTCCAGAAGGTGGCTTGTCTGCTGAAGA
Source organism: Photobacterium iliopiscarium (assembly GCF_003026395.1). Classification (GTDB taxonomy): domain Bacteria; phylum Pseudomonadota; class Gammaproteobacteria; order Enterobacterales; family Vibrionaceae; genus Photobacterium; species Photobacterium iliopiscarium. The sequence continues at coordinate 71,095 of NZ_PYOO01000014.1, forward strand.
GATCAGCATGACAGAACAATATAAATTTGATGAAATTCTATTAGGCCCACGTGTATTACGCACTGAGACTACCGCAATGACAGCCATTACCGCACTGCAAGTTCGCTTTGGTGATCTAGGCTAAGTAATCAGGAGAAAACAATGATCAAGCTAGGTATCGTGATGGACCCTATCCAGTCTATCAATATCAAAAAAGATTCGACCTTTGCCATGATGATGGAAGCACAACGTCGTGGTTGGGAATTACACTACATGGAAATGAGTGATCTTTCTTTAGAGCAAGGTGTCGCCATTGCACGCACTCGCACAGTCACTGTAAAAAAAGATCCAAACGACTGGTTTGAATTCCATAATGAGCAAGAAATCCCACTCGCGGATCTTGATGCTGTATTAATGCGTAAAGATCCTCCGTTTGATACTGAATACATTTATGCGACTTACATTCTTGAGCGTGCAGAAGATAACGGTGCTTTAATCGTTAATAAACCGCAAAGCCTACGTGATTGTAATGAAAAATTATTTACCGCATGGTTCCCAGAACTAACGCCAACCACGATTGTTACCCGTCGTGCAGATAAACTAAAAGCATTCCATAAAGAGCACGGTGATGTGATCCTAAAACCACTTGATGGCATGGGTGGTTCGTCTATCTTCCGCGTAATGAAAAATGATCCTAATGTATCGGTGATCATTGAAACATTAACTGCAATGGGTGAAAACTACTGCATGGCACAAACTTTCGTGCCTGATATCAGTAATGGTGATAAGCGTATTTTAGTGGTTGATGGCGAACCAATGCCATACTGCCTAGCGCGTATTCCAGCTAAAGGCGAAACTCGCGGTAATCTTGCTGCTGGCGGTCGTGGTGAAGCGCGTCCAATTAGCAACACCGATCGTAAAATTGCAGAAACAGTAGCGCCAATTTTAAAAGAAAAAGGCCTGATCTTTGTTGGCCTTGATGTCATTGGTGACAAGCTAACTGAAATTAACGTAACCAGCCCAACCTGTATTTGTGAAATTGAAGCTGCATTTGATATTTCAATCACAGGTAAATTAATGGATGCGATTGAACGCCGTATTAACGCTAACTAAAATCACCTAAGCGCTAAACATCAGCCATAATCAAACCAAGAACGCAGCGATTATTTTTTATCGCTGCTTTTTATTATCAACACCATCATCGGTGCTGACGTGTATTTAATGGTGTTGTAAATGAACCTGACCAATTATTTTCTAGTGGCAATGCCCACTATGGAAGATCCAAACTTTAAGCATAGTGTCATTTATGTTTGTGAACATAACGATGAAGGTGCAATGGGCATCATCATCAATCAACCGATTGAGATTTCAATTGTTGATATGCTTGATCAAATTGATATTGAACGTACACAACCATTAATTAACCCGATAAGTATTGAAGCCCCCGTTCTCAATGGCGGACCCGTTGCCGAAGATCGCGGCTTTGTCTTACACACAATCCAAGCTGATTATAGCTCCAGTACGACTATCACACCCCAACTGGCGGTGACCACATCCTTAGATATTTTAGCGCAATTAGGCACTCAACAAGCACCCCAACAATTTATTGTCGCATTGGGTTATGCTGGTTGGGATGTCGGTCAACTAGAGCAAGAGTTAGCGAATAATAATTGGCTAACCATTGAAGCTGATAGTGATATTATTTTTTCCACTCCGATAGATCAGCGCTGGCAACAAGCCCTTGCAAAATTGGGTATTACCCCCGCGAATCTGTCATCAGATATAGGCCATGCATGAGTAAATCTCGCAGCGTATTAAGCTTTGATTACGGCACCAAAAGTATTGGTGTTGCTATCGGTCAAGAACTAACAGGTACTGCCAGTCCACTCTCCGCTTTAAAAGCTAAAGATGGTATTCCTAACTGGGATGAAATAGAAAAGATCCTTAAAGAATGGCAACCGGATTTAATCGTCGTTGGTCTGCCGTTAGATCTCGCAGGTAAAGAACTTGAAACCATCGCGCCACGGGCAAAGAAATTTGCCAACCGGATTCATGGTCGATTTGGTTATGCGGTTGAATTACACGATGAACGTTTAAGTACTGTTGAAGCCAAAGCTGAACTCTTTGAACGTGGCGGCTACCGTTCATTAAGTAAAGGTAATATTGATTCACAGTCTGCGGTCGTGATTTTAGAAAGTTGGTTTGAACGTCAATACGGCGCTTAATTTTACCTTCTTTACCATTTCAATAACGCCCTTCAAAATTAATAAAAAAGACAAATCATGATTAATGGTTTGTCTTTTTTATGCGGTACAGCTTTATTTCATAAGATCATCACAAAGCTGACACCGACTTCTTAACGCATTTTCATTCATGGCTCAAGCCGCATCATTACTCACTTGATCAGCTTGTACAGCTTTTAGATCATTTAAACCCAAAAGCTATTTCAGTAAAAACCACTTATCAATATCAAAAATTAATAACATTAAAATCAATGTGTTAATAAAAAAGTGTCTCACTATCTATTATGACGACTAATTTCACCATGATGATCCTTTTATAAAAGGATCATCATAGGCTTTATTAATTTTCTAATGCAACGCCCGATAAGCTATTCAATGAATTAGCATTAGGATCACCAATTTTGATCATTAGTCGTAAATCATTTGCAGAGTCAGCATGATGAAGTGCATCTTGCTCACTGATCTTCCCGTCACGAAATAATGCATACAGTGATTGATCAAAAGTAATCATTCCCGCTTCGGTTGATTTAGCCATCACATCTTTTATTTCATACAGATCACCACGGCGAATCAAATCAGCGACACGAGGGGTATTGAGCAATAATTCATACACACCATGACGCCCCACCCCATTCGCATCTGCCACTAACTGCTGCGCCAAAATACATTTTAGGTTGAGTGATAAATCAAATAAAAATTGTTCACGTCGCTCTTTAGGCACTAAATGTAAAATACGTTCTAATGCTTGATTAGCATTATTGGCATGCAAAGTTGCCATACATAAATGGCCAGTCTCCGCAAAATTCATCGCGTATTCCATGGTTTCACGAGTACGAATTTCACCGATTAGAATCATGTCTGGCGCTTGGCGTAATGAATTTTTTAGCGCCACTTCATAACTAGCAGTGTCCAACCCAACTTCACGCTGAGTCACAATGCATTTATTATGTTTGTGGACAAATTCAATCGGATCTTCGACCGTTAAAATGTGCCCACTTCGATGTTGATTTCGATAACCCGTCATTGCCGCCATCGAGGTTGATTTACCCGATCCTGTTGCCCCAACAATTAACACTAAACCACGTTTTGATAACGCTAATCGTTCCATATCAATCGGTAATTTTAAATCATCCATTTGTGGGATTTGAGTTTCAATACGGCGGATCACCATACCGGGTAACTCTCGCTGCCAAAAGGCACTAACACGAAATCGGAAATCATTACGAACTAACGCAAAGTTAGCTTCTTTAGTCTTGATAAACTCTTGTCTAAGGTTAGTCTCCATAGCTTGATCAAACAGGCTATCAACACCACTACGATTTAACACCTCCCCCAGATCATGCAAATTACCATCAATTTTTAATAAGCAAGCTGAAGCAACAGTGATGTATAAATCAGAGGCTTTTTTAGCCACCATTTGCTCAAGGATGTCATCTAACGTCATGTGGTTATTCCTTTAACTTACTTAAAAATTGCTTTTACTACGATCCAGAACACGACGCCCTTCTTCAGCTTCTACCATGCCTTGTGCCACCAGCATTTTTACACTTTGTTCCATGGTCTGCATGCCAAGGGATGAACCGGTTTGAATCATCGAATACATCTGAGCAATTTTATCTTCACGAATTAAATTTCGAATCGCTGGGGTTGCCATCATCACTTCATGACAAGCTACTCGCCCACCTGAAGTGCACTTCAATAAGTTTTGAGCGACAACGGCACGTAATGATTCCGACAACATTGAACGCACCATCGATTTATCACTGCCAGGGAAAACATCAATAATACGATCGACAGTTTTTGCTGCGGAACTGGTATGCAAGGTCCCTAACACTAAGTGCCCCGTTTCAGCTGCGGTTAACGCTAAACTAATGGTTTCTTGATCGCGCAACTCACCCACCACAATCACATCAGGATCTTCACGTAACGATGACCGCAAGGCATTTTGAAAACTCAAGGTGTCACGATGCACTTCACGCTGGTTGATCAAACAACTTTTACTGGTATGAACAAATTCAATCGGATCTTCAATCGTCAAAATATGGCGTTGATAGTTGCTATTGATGTAATCTATTAAGGCAGCAATAGTAGTTGATTTACCTGAACCTGTTGCGCCCGTCACTAACACTAAGCCACGATTAAGCTGCGCAATATCATAAAAAACCTCAGGCACATTCAATGATGCTAAAGTAGGGATATAAATAGGGATGGTACGTAGCACAGCAGAACAGCCGCGCGACTGATGAAAAGCATTAACCCGGAAGCGACCGATGTCGGGTAATTCAAAAGAAAAATCGACTTCTAATTTTTCTTCATACTCTCGACGCTGGGCATCGTTCATAATATCAAAAATTAATCGATGCACTTCGCTATGGTTTAAAGCAGGTAAACTGAGCTTTCTCACATCACCATCAACTCTTATTATTGGTGGAACACCCGCAGAAAGGTGCAGATCTGATGCGTTATGCTTTACACTAAAATCAAGTAATTCGGTGATATCCATAAACAACTTTCCTCAAGAATCAATTATGAACAGTATTAAGCAAAATATTACACAGGTCATCAATGAGATGGCACTCGCAGCTAAAAAATGCGGCAGAAACGTCGATTCAGTGCAACTATTAGCGGTAAGTAAAACCAAGCCCGTTGCAGCGATCGAACAAGCGATTGATGCCGGCCTTGTGGCTTTTGGTGAGAATTACGTTCAAGAAGGGGTCGATAAAGTTAATTATTTTGCAAATCACCCCGCAGCAGATCAATTAGTGTGGCATTTCATTGGACCAATTCAATCCAATAAAACCCGTCCTATTGCAGAGCATTTTGATTGGGTACATTCAATTGACCGCCTTAAAACAGCGACGCGCTTAAATGAACAACGACCAGCCACCATGGCACCGTTAAATGTGCTGTTGCAAGTTAATACCAGTGGCGAAGCGAGTAAATCTGGCATTAACGAAAATGAAGTGATTGCGTTAGCGGCAGAGATAGCCACCATGCCGCAATTAGTTTTACGCGGATTAATGTCGATTCCACAACCAGAAACCGATTATGATAGTCAATTCGCCGCGTTTAAAAAACTGGCCGATTTATTAGAACAACTGAAACCACACCATCCACAACTTGATACGCTATCAATGGGCATGAGTGGTGATATGGAAGCTGCGATTGCCGCAGGCAGCACCATGGTTCGTATTGGTACCGCTCTGTTTGGTGCGCGTGATTACGGCAGCCAAGCCTAACAATCGTTTTTAGATCCTAACGATAGTTTTTCAATAACGGTCAACGACTCAGCCTACTTGTTTGCGCGTCGTACCAACAGCAAAGGATATTACATGGAACAGCGTTCTATCGCTTTTATCGGTGCCGGTAACATGGCCCGTTCAATCATCGCAGGATTAATTGCCAGTGGTTATGACGCGAGTAAAATTACCGCGACAGCGCCAAGAAAAACCCGTCTCGCACCGTTAAGCGCTGATTTTGGTATTCATACCGATAGTGATAACCTACGTGCAGCGCAACAAGCTGATGTCATCGTACTGGCAGTGAAACCACAATTAATGGCTGAAGTATGTTTGCCATTACAAGCGGTAGATTTCAGTAACAAATTAGTGATCTCTATTGCTGCTGGTATCAATAGTGCTCGACTCGCAACCATGCTTGATAGCCAACTGCATTTAGTGCGCGTAATGCCAAACACACCAGCATTAATTGGTAAAGGCATGAGCGGTTTATATGCAGATGCAACATTAGCGCCGCAAGATCATCAGTTTGCCAGCCAGTTATTACAAGCCGTCGGGGAAATTTGCTGGGTTAAACAAGAAGCAGATATCAATGGTATTATTGCCGCAGCAGGCAGTGCGCCCGCTTACTTCTTCTTGTTTATGGAAGCAATCCAACAACAAGCGATAGCACAAGGTTTTGATGAGCAAACAGCACGATTGTTAGTTCAACAAACTGCATTAGGCGCGGCAGAAATGGTACAAGCTAATCCAGAAACGGATCTTGCCACACTACGTCAGCAAGTGACGTCTAAAGGTGGCACGACAGCAGAAGCGATTAATACGTTCAATCAACATCATTTAACAGACATCGTGGCTAAAGCAATGCAAGCTGCGGTTGCTCGTGCTCAAGAAATGGAACAATTGTTTTAAGGTTTAATTATGAATTCACTCGCTTTTTTAATTACCACAGTCTTCGATCTTTATATCATGATTGTGTTGCTACGTGTTTGGCTACAATGGTCACGTGCAGATTTTTATAATCCATTCTCACAATTTATTGTTAAAGCAACCCAACCAGTTGTGGCACCATTACGTCGTGTGATCCCATCAATTGGCTCTATTGATATGGCAACCATTTTGTTTGGTTACGTATTATGTGTTGCTAAATTTATTCTGTTGCAACTGGCCTTAACGGGTGGTGCTTCAGCCTTTAGTCCAATGTTCTTATTCTTTGGTCTATTAGCACTGATTAAAGCTGCTGGCGGATTATTATTCTGGGTATTATTAATTCGTGCCATTTTAAGTTGGGTCAGCCAAGGCCGCAGCCCAATGGAATATGTGATGCATCAGCTAACTGAACCCCTAATGGCACCAATTCGTCGGGTTCTGCCTGCGATGGGTGGTCTTGATTTAAGCATTCTAGTGATCTTCTTAGGATTACAGTTTGCTAACTATCTAATGGGTGATTTGATTGGTCCAATTTGGTTCCAATTATGAGTGATAACGCTGTATTTCGCCAAGGTGATGATGTCGTTATTCGACTTTACATTCAACCTAAAGCCAGTCGTGATCAAATCGTTGGTCTGCATGGTGGTGAAGTGAAAATTGCCATTACAGCGCCACCTGTTGATGGTAAAGCGAATGCGCATTTAGCCAAATACTTAGCCAAACAATTTAAAGTAGCAAAAGGATTAGTGCACGTGGAAAAAGGCTTTCAAGGTCGCCACAAGCAAATCCGTATCGAAGATCCGAAACAGATCCCAGAAACAATTGCCAATCTAATGCGATAGTTTTGCTGCCAGTTGTTACTTTAAAAAAGCGAATATCACATTGGTATTCGCTTTTTTTATGTCGACACATTGGTATATAAACAACACCAAGATATAAACAGCAAAAGTATATAAACCGTAAATAATCATCTCGTACAATGCGCGACTTTGTTATTACCCACACAACGGCTATCATAGTCACCATTAACAAATTAACGTTTTAAAAGGCATCAATATGAGCAAACTGGTACTAGCAACAGGCAATCAAGGCAAAGTCAAAGAAATGGCTTCTCTACTTGCTGACTTTGGTTTTGATGTTGTCGCTCAAAGCGATTTTAATGTTTCAGAAGTGGCAGAAACAGGCACCACTTTTATTGAAAATGCGATCATCAAAGCACGTCATGCTGCCAAAGAAACCGGTTGTGCTGCGATTGCTGATGATTCAGGGCTTGAGGTTGATTTTCTTCAAGGTGCGCCGGGTATTTATTCGGCTCGCTTTGCAGGAGAAGGTGCAACGGATGCCGAAAATATTGATAAATTACTTGCGGCAATGGACGGAGTACCTGAAGCACAACGCAGTGCACGTTTCCATTGTGTATTAGTGATGATGCGCCATGAAAATGATCCTACACCGCTAGTGTGTCATGGCTCGTGGGAAGGCAGTATTTTAACACAACGTCATGGCGATAATGGTTTTGGTTACGATCCAATTTTCTGGGTACCTGAAGATCAATGTGCTTCTGCGCAATTAGATCCAAGTCGTAAAAAACAACTATCACACCGTGGTAAAGCGCTTCAACAACTTTTCAGTGCACTAAAGGCTAACTAATGCTTGTTCCTCCACCACTCAGCTTATATGTTCACATTCCTTGGTGTGTCCAAAAGTGCCCCTATTGCGACTTTAATTCGCATGCGCTAAAAACTGAATTGCCAGAACTGGATTACATTGATGCGCTCATTGACGATCTCGAAACAGATCTGATGGCGTACCAATTAGTGAATGGTCAGCGACCACTGCATTCAATTTTTATTGGTGGTGGTACACCAAGTTTAATCTCTCCCGCTGAAATTGGTCGCTTACTAACAGCCATTGAAGCCCGTATTCCATTTAGTGACACTATTGAAATCACCATGGAAGCCAATCCGGGTACTATTGAAGCGGGACGTTTTGAAGGTTATCGCCAAGCAGGAGTAAACCGAATTTCAATTGGCATTCAAAGTTTCCAAGACGATAAATTACAACGTTTAGGCCGTATTCATGGCAGCCAAGAAGCGATTAAAGCGATTGAACTGGCAAAATCTGCCGGATTAAACAGTTTTAATACTGATCTGATGCATGGTTTACCCGATCAATCTATTGCTGATGCGATCAGCGATCTTAAACAAGCGATCGCACTTGATCCACCGCATTTATCTTGGTATCAGCTGACAATAGAGCCGAATACACTCTATTACTCAAAACCACCAACATTGCCTGATGACGATGATTTATGGGATATTTTTGAGCAAGGCCATGCGTTGTTAACGGAAGCGGGTTATCAGCAATATGAAATTTCTGGTTACAGTAAGCCCGGTAAGCAATGCCAACATAATCTTAATTATTGGCGTTTTGGTGATTATTTAGGTATTGGCTGTGGTGCGCATGGCAAGATCAGTTTCGCTGATGGACGTATTGTTCGCACCGTAAAAGTAAAACATCCACGTGGATATTTACAAGCAGACAAGCCCTATTTAAGTGAACAAATATCAGTAGTGGATAGCGAACGTCCCTTTGAGTTTTTCATGAACAGATTTCGATTATTGGAAGCCTGTCCAAAGCAAGACTTCATTGATCGTACCGGTTTACCGTTAACCACTATTGAAGCTAATATTGATTGGGCGATTGAACAACATTATTTACAAGATAGCGGCGATCAATGGCAGATCACCGAGCATGGTAAATTGTTCTTAAATGATTTATTAGCCGCTTTTGTTGAAGATGATGAGTAGTTAACTCACCGAATTATTGTTCAACACAACCTCAAAAAATAATCATAAAAAAAGCGATATCACCCAGTGAATCGCTTTTTTTAGTTGTCTGTAATCAAAGCTAAAACCAACAATAAAAATCTTATTCTAAACTGACACTTCGCCAATTTTTCAATGCTGGGATCTGTTGTCGAATTTGATTTTCTTTATCAACACGCACTGCCGCAAAATTACATAGCGTCGTATCAACATGTTGACCATGCGATAAAACATACGGCAAATCAGTCGTTATCGTTTGATAATATTGTGCCAATAACTCAGTCTGTTGTGGGCCTAAATTTACTTTATGAATATCAAAATAAAGCTGACCATTATCTTTAATCGTAAAGGTCTGCGTTTCGTGCTCTAAAATTAATTTTTCATCAGTAAAACTGAGATTATTTTGCCACAACGGCTGACATTCAGCAGCCATAACCGATGAACTGATGCCCAATCCAATGAATAACCAACAGCCATTTTTTATATAAGATTTAATATTCATAGACAATACTCGCTTCCCTGAAAAAGTGGGTGACGACATATCCTCTTGATATATACCCACTAAAAAATAGAACGTCCAATCCGAGCTGATAACTTCTCTAATGCCGCTGTACCCACTAAAGAATTACCAGATTGATCTAACTCTGGCGACCATACTGCAATGGTCATTTCTCCCGGTACAATTGCGACAATACCGCCACCAACACCTGATTTTCCCGGCATACCAACACGGTAAGCAAACTCTCCTGCGCCATCATATAACCCACATGTCGCAAGCAATGCATTTATATGCTTACTTTGAGTTTGGCTAATAATTGGCGTTTTTGCACCTAAAGGCTGACCTTTATTTGCTAAATAAGAAAATGTTCGCGCTAAATCAACACAACTCATCTTTAAAGCACAGTAACTAAAATAATTATTTAGCACTGGCATTACTTCATTATTAAAGTTACCAAATGACCGCATTAAATAGGCAATCGAAGCATTACGATCGCTGTGTTGCATCTCGGAGTTAGCCACAATTTTGTCGTAAACAATCTGTGGATTACAGGATAATTCACGCACTAATTCAAGCATACGATATTGCGGCGCACACAAGCGGCTATACAGCATGTCAGAAATAACAATCGCTCCGGGATTAATAAACGGATTACGCGGAATACCATTTTCTAATTCCAACTGAATCATTGAATTAAATGCCTGACCTGATGGTTCTTTACCGACTCGCGACCATAATTCATCGGGTTCATACAATGCCATGGCTAAGGTCAGTGATAAAACTTTGGAGATTGATTGAATAGAAAAGCTTTCTTGGCTATCGCCAGCTTGAATAATCTCACCATCGTTATAACACACAGCGATGCCTAATTTATTCGCAGGAACCTCAGCTAAAGCCGGAATATAGTTAGCGACTTTCCCTTGACCAATCAATGGTCTAACTTCATCTAAAATGCCATTAAGCAAGGTCTCTGTCGGCTTCATTTACTTCATCTCCAATAACAAAAAAGCCAACAAAAGTTGGCTTTCTAAATAAATAACGCAATTACTGCTGCCACCCTAATCGATAGTCACAGCAATGTCTGCAATTATTCAGTACGCATATATTTCATGTCCCATACGCCATGACCTAGGCGATGACCACGTGCTTCAAACTTCGTTAAAGGACGATCTTCTGGGCGTTCAATGTAAGCACCATCAGTGGCTGTGTTTTTATAGCCCGGTGCTGCATCCATCACTTCAACCATGTGCTCTGCGTAGTTTTCCCAGTCAGTTGCCATATGGAAAATACCACCAATTTTAAGCTTTTTACGTAGCATCTCAGCAAATTCAGGCTGAACAATACGGCGCTTATGGTGACGCGCTTTATGCCATGGGTCAGGGAAGAACAACTGCACCATATCGAGGCTACCATCAGGGATCATGTGTTCAAACACTTCAACACCGTCATGACACATTACGCGTAGGTTAGTTAAATTAGCCGCATCTGCGCCCATTAAACAATGACCGACACCTGGACTATGTACTTCAATACCCACATAGTTTTTCTCTGGCGCAGTTTGTGCCATTTCAACTAATGATGCACCCATGCCAAAGCCAATTTCTAGCACAACTGGCGCTTCACGGTTAAAGACTTGTGTCCAGTCCAGCATTTCAGTGGCGAAATCAATACCCATGGCTGGCCAGTTTTTTTCCATCGCATGTTCTTGACCCTTGGTTAAACGGCCTTCACGACGAACAAAACTACGGATCTTACGAACCATTTTGCCTTCATCGGTAAATTCAGTCAGAGTTACGTCACCTGACTTTTTTGAAACTTCGCTCATGCTAACTATCCAAACAAAAAAAGAAACGGAACGGCATTATCCAAACTTATAGACTCAATTCAAGTCTATCAAGTGTGACAATCGCCAGTTTATGATGCAATCTTAGTCAATAACGTCATTATAGACGCCATTACATCGATGACTTGCAGTATAAGGGATCGTCTCCACGGACTCCAACTTTCCGCAAACTCATTCAATAATAAAGCGCAACCTGACATTTTTTAAGTCTATAAGTAAAGTGAGCCCAACGTGAGTACAGCATTTTCCGACGCTATTTTAGCGTGGTATGACAAATTCGGCCGTAAAACCCTACCATGGCAACATCAAAAGACGCCTTATAAAGTCTGGTTATCTGAAATCATGTTGCAGCAAACCCAAGTTGCTACCGTGATCCCTTATTTTGAACGCTTTATGGCTCGCTTCCCTACCGTCGCCGATCTTGCGGCGGCCGAGCAAGATGAAGTGCTCCATTTATGGACGGGCTTAGGCTATTACGCCCGTGCGCGTAATCTTCACAAAGCAGCCCAATTAATTGTTACTGAGCATAATGGCGAGTTTCCAACAACGATTGAAGACGTTGAAGCCCTGCCCGGTATCGGACGCTCAACGGCTGGCGCGGTATTGTCACTATCATTAAACCAACACCACCCTATTTTAGATGGCAATGTTAAGCGTACTCTTGCTCGTTGCTATGCGATTGAAGGCTGGCCGGGAAAGAAACCCGTTGAAAATGCGTTATGGGACATCGCGACTGAAAATACACCTGCGATAGGTGTAGAACGTTACAACCAAGCGATGATGGATATGGGGGCAATGATTTGTACTCGCAGCAAACCTAAATGCGATTTATGCCCCATTGAAGCCCAATGTATTGCTAAAGCCCAACAGCGCCAAACTGAATTTCCAGGCAAAAAACCTAAAAAAGTGATGCCAGAAAAACAAACTTGGTTCGCAATTTTACGTTATGGCGACAAAGTGTGGCTGGAACAACGACCACAAGTGGGTATTTGGGGAGGCTTATGGTGTTTTCCGCAACATGATAGTGACGATCTCGATGATCTGTTATTGCAGCAATTAGGTCAGCCGCAAACACTGATCGCCAGCCAACAACAGCTAATCGCATTCAGACACACCTTTAGTCATTATCACCTCGATATTGTGCCCGTTTTATTTACCTTAAACACACTCCCCGATGTGATTCATGAGCGCCAAGGGCAATGGTATGATCTGCATGATCCCGCTAAAATTGGTCTAGCCGCACCAGTACAAAAGATCCTTGAAGGATTGTTATACCCGCAGTAATTACACGGTTGTTATTCCCGCCTCGACCCTAGCCGCTACAGGCCGAGTCTGGTATAACTATTGCTATAAATACAGCTCTTCTCGCTGTGATTTCAAAATAAACGCATAAGGAATATTCCATGAGCCGTACTGTTTTTTGTGTCCATCTACAGCAAGAAGCTGAAGGTCTAGATTTTCAATTGTACCCAGGTGAGCTTGGCCAACGCATTTTTGATAGCGTATCAAAGCAAGCATGGGCACAGTGGCAAGCAAAACAAACTATGCTGATCAATGAAAAAAAATTGAACATGATGAATGCTGAACATCGCCAACTACTTGAGACAGAAATGGTCAATTTTTTGTTTGAAGGAAAAGATGTTGTGATTGATGGTTACACACCACCAGCAAAATAATATTGAGATCAAAGAGATATTCCGCCGTGACTCAAACGGCGGAATACATTAAAAAAGTAAAAAATCACGCCATAACGAACAAAAAGCCGACACTCAAACATAATAATCATTTATTATTAAAAAAAGGGTTGACGAAAAGGCTCAAAACCCTTTTAATAGCGCCCCGTTGCCTTGATAGCTCAGTCGGTAGAGCAGAGGATTGAAAATCCTCGTGTCGGTGGTTCGATTCCGCCTCGAGGCACCATTTCTTCTCTTTTGAAGTTTGGTGTTAAGCAACGATATAATCTGTTCCCTCTTAGTTCAGTTGGTAGAACGCCGGACTGTTAATCCGTATGTCACTGGTTCAAGTCCAGTAGAGGGAGCCACTATTTATTTCTTGGCTCAATAGAGCGGAGAGATTACAGAATTAATGTGCCGACTTAGCTCAGTAGGTAGAGCAACTGACTTGTAATCAGTAGGTCACCAGTTCGACTCCGGTAGTCGGCACCATTTATTCTCTTACTTCGGTAAGAAATGCAACAATAAGCAATTTAATTGCTTGTGTTTGCCTTGATAGCTCAGTCGGTAGAGCAGAGGATTGAAAATCCTCGTGTCGGTGGTTCGATTCCGCCTCGAGGCACCATATTAAAATTTGATACGAGTTATCGTGTTAAATAGTAAAAGTTAATTCCCTCTTAGTTCAGTTGGTAGAACGCCGGACTGTTAATCCGTATGTCACTGGTTCAAGTCCAGTAGAGGGAGCCAAATTTATTTCTTCACTCAATAGAGTAAAGGAATATCAAAGAATTAATGTGCCGACTTAGCTCAGTAGGTAGAGCAACTGACTTGTAATCAGTAGGTCACCAGTTCGACTCCGGTAGTCGGCACCATTTATTCTCTTACTTCGGTAAGAAATGCAACAATAGCAATTTAATTGCTGTGTTTGCCTTGATAGCTCAGTCGGTAGAGCAGAGGATTGAAAATCCTCGTGTCGGTGGTTCGATTCCGCCTCGAGGCACCATATTAAAATTTGATACGATTCGTCGTGTTGAATAGTAAAAGTTAATTCCCTCTTAGTTCAGTTGGTAGAACGCCGGACTGTTAATCCGTATGTCACTGGTTCAAGTCCAGTAGAGGGAGCCAAACAAGAAAACCTTGTCGAAAGACAAGGTTTTTTTTCGTCTGTACTTTAGTGAAACAAACTTTATTGATCAAATCTTTGACTCCCTACTCGATAATACCCTCTTAGTTCAGTTGGCGGCACTTTATGAGAAGCTTGGCGGACTACTAATCCGTATGTCACTGGTTCAAGTCCAGTAGAGTGAAGCCAAACAAGAATAACACTGCCTATCATTCACATCTCGAAAGCTGAGGTGCGAGGGCTATCCGTGATCTATTCACAACGTGATTGAGCCTAAAAGATGCCAGCCAAAACAATTAATCCACAACGCGTGAACAGTAGATTCCCTATCTCGTTCGTAACCTCACTGTAGGGAATGACGGGATTAAACTTATATGCCACCTCAAAAATGTCACAGCTTATTATCCGCGATCTATTCACAACGT
>NZ_PYOO01000015.1 GCF_003026395.1 Photobacterium iliopiscarium
CTGACGGCGGCGTTGACTACTCATTTGAGTGTATCGGTAACGTTAATGTTATGCGTTCAGCACTTGAGTGTTGTCACAAAGGTTGGGGCGAGTCAGTGATCATCGGTGTTGCTGGTGCAGGTCAAGAAATCTCTACCCGTCCATTCCAACTAGTGACTGGTCGTGTATGGCGTGGTTCTGCATTCGGTGGTGTTAAAGGCCGTTCAGAGCTTCCAGGTATCGTTGACCGTTACATGGCGGGTGAATTCAAGCTTGATGATTTCATCTCATTTAACATGGGCCTAGAAGACATCAACAAGTCTTTTGACCTATTACACGAAGGTAAGAGTATCCGTACGGTTATTCACTTCGATAAGTAAGCTTTCCTAAAATAAGCTTTATTATAATAACGTCATAAAAAAATGCGCAGAGCGCCTACACTCTGCGCAGCTTTAACGAGAGACTAAATCCAATGCCTTTAGAAAATATTAGTTGTAACAAAAGCGCTGGCGGCTGGCATAAGCAATATACGCACCGTTCAGAAGTCCTAAATTGTGATATGCGTTTTGCTATTTACCTGCCACCACAATGTGCAGCAGGACAAAAAGTACCCGTTATTTACTGGTTATCAGGCCTAACATGTACTGATGAAAACTTTATGCAAAAAGCAGGTGTACAACGTATGGCTGCTGAGTTAGGTGTCGCTATTGTTGCTCCAGATACTAGCCCTCGTGGCGAAGGTGTTGCTGACGATCCACAAGGCGCTTATGACTTTGGTCTTGGTGCTGGTTTCTATGTTAATGCAACAGAAGCTCCCTGGAACCGTCATTACCATATGTATGATTACATTGTGAATGAATTACCAACATTGATTGAAGCACACTTCCCAGTGACAGCTCAGCGTGCAATCAGTGGTCACTCAATGGGTGGACACGGTGCATTAATGATTGCTTTACGTAATCCTGAACGTTATAGCTCAGCGTCAGCATTTAGTCCTATATCGAATCCAATGAATAGTGCTTGGGGCCAAAAAGCGCTTACTGGTTATCTTGGTAGTAATACTAAAAACTGGAAGCAATATGATTCAAGTGAATTGATGCGTATTGCTGAAGTTAAATTACCAATGTTGGTTGATCAAGGCACGCACGATAACTTCTATAATGATGGTCAGCTTCGTACTGAAACCCTTGTTGCAGCAGCGGAAGCAAATAGCTACCCACTAGAAGTGCGTATGCAAGATGGTTATGACCATAGCTACTACTTTATGGCATCATTTATTGAAGATCATTTACGTTTCCACGTTGATAACTTTAATAAATAACCGCTAATTTATTAAACTCCTTTTTTGCAGACAGGGTTTAATAAGACACAAAAAGCCTCAAACAGTTTACCTGTTCGAGGCTTTTTTTCGTTAACGATAATTATTTATTAATACTCACTATCGTTATTCAGCTCTAATTATTTACATACTGTAAGTGTAAGGCGCTTGAACACCTAGAGGAATGCCTAGGGTCCAGAATACTAATAGGAAGATAGTCCAACCAATTAACATTGCAATTGAGTACGGCATCATCATTGACGCTAAGGTACCAATACCTGAACTCTTAACATAACGTTGCATGTAAACCACCACTAATGGGAAGAACACCATCATTGGTGAAATAATGTTAGAGACAGAGTCACCAACACGGTAAGCCGCTTGAGTTAATTCAGGTGAAATACCTACAGCCATTAACATTGGTACCATGATAGGACCAATCAATGCCCACTTAGCAGACGCTGAGCCCACCAATAAGTTAACACTGGCTGTTAGTAAAATCATACCAACGATGGTGACTTGACCCGGTAAGTTCATTTGTTGCAATAATTGCGCACCAGAAAGTGCTAATAGCGTACCTAAGTTTGATTGCGTAAACGCCACCAAGAACTGAGCAATAAAGAACACCATTACCATAAAGCCAGCCATACCCGCCATGGTAGTCGACATCGCTTTAATCACATCACCGCTTTGCTTAAATGTACCTGCAACTTTACCGTAGATAATACCGGGAATAACAAACAGAATAAAAATCAACGGTACAATAGATTGCATTACTGGTGCATTAAAGGCAGCAACTTCACCCGTTGGCGAACGTAATGGCGATGTTTCAGGCCATAGAGCAGCAACTAATAGCATGATACCCACAACCATTGTCCAACCAGCGTATGAGAATGCTTTACTTTCTAATGGAGTAAAAGAACCCATATCAGGTGCTTCTTCTGCATCTTCATCAATCGCTGTTTTTTGTAAACGAGGCTCAATTACTTTATCGGTGATGTACCAGCCAATACCCACAATAATGAACGATGATAGACCAGTGAACATTAGGTTTGCTAACGGGTTAACAATGTAAGTTGGATCCATGATGCGTGCAGCTTCTTGGGTAAAGCCCGCTAATAATGGGTCGATACCAGAAGGAATAAAGTTAGCAGAAAAACCACCAGAAACACCAGCAAACGCCGCTGCAATACCCGCAAGAGGATGACGACCAGCAGCGTGGAAAATGATACCACCAAGAGGAATAACCAACACATAACCTGCATCAGCAGCAGTGTGCGATACAATTGCCACTAAAATAAGCATCGGCGTAAGTAGCTTAGCTGGCGTAACATTTAGCATCTTTTTTAGGCCAGTATTAATAAAGCCTGACGCTTCAGCAACACCAACACCTAACATAGCAACTAATACAATACCTAATGGCGCAAACCCAGTGAAGTTTTTCACCATGTTCGCCAAGAAACTTGCCATCGCATCGCCAGTCAGCAAGTTATTAACGTGTACCACATCTTTCGTCACTGGGTGCACAAGACCAAAATCAAACTGTGATAACACAGCCGAAAGAATCCAAACAGTTACTAACCCCCAAAAGAACAGTAATGCGGGATCAGGTATTTTATTACCTGCACGCTCAATACCATTTAAAAACTTGTCCATCGCACTCGTAGATGGAGGTGGTGCTTGCTTCAGTGTTTTTTCGTTCATGGTAATTCCATGTCCTTATGCTGGTTATGTTTGCTATGCGGATCTACTTACATATAGTCGATCTCATTTTTTGTCCAAATCAAATATGAATATTCGCTGAACGATCGTAATGAAATTACCACAACAAACAGTGTTATAAACCTACTAATAACACCTACTAACCACTACATATTGTAACCAATCATTAATACGACACTTACAAAAAACATAATTCAAACAAATGAGTAACAACTAACAAATAGAAAGATAAATCTTACTTTAATAGCATTAAATAGCAGCCATAAAAAAAGCACCCGTAGGTGCTTTTTATTATTCAATTAGTACTAATAAACCTGTAATTATTCCCACTCAATCGTTGCGGGTGGCTTACCAGAAATATCGTAAACAACACGTGAAATACCATTGACTTCATTGATGATACGGTTCGATACTTTACCTAAGAAATCATAAGGTAAATGTGCCCAATGCGCGGTCATAAAGTCGATAGTTTCTACCGCACGTAGCGATACAACCCAATCATACTTACGGCCATCGCCCATCACGCCCACTGAACGTACAGGTAAGAACACAGTAAATGCTTGTGATACTTTATTGTAAAGATCAGCGTTATGTAGCTCTTCAATGAAGATTGCATCTGCGCGACGTAGTAAGTCACAGTATTCTTTCTTTACTTCGCCTAATACACGGACACCTAAACCAGGCCCAGGGAATGGGTGGCGGTATAACATGTTATAAGGCAAACCAAGTTCTAGACCGATCTTACGTACTTCATCTTTAAATAATTCACGCAATGGCTCAACTAAGCCCATTTCCATATCATCTGGCAAACCGCCAACGTTATGGTGTGATTTAATCACGTGCGCTTTACCTGTTTTAGATGCTGCTGATTCGATCACATCAGGATAAATCGTACCCTGTGCTAGCCACTTAGCATTTTTTAATTTCTTTGATTCTTCATCAAAGATATCAACGAACACATGACCGATGATCTTACGTTTAGCTTCAGGCTCATCAATACCTGCAAGTGCATCTAAGAAACGATCTTCAGCTTTAACATGGATGATTTTCAGACCAAAGTCATCACCAAACATGTCCATAACTTGTTGGCCTTCGTTAAGACGAAGTAAACCGTTATCAACAAATACACATGTTAGCTTATCGCCAATCGCGCGGTGAATAAGCATTGCAACCACTGATGAATCAACACCACCAGACAGACCAAGGATAACTTCATCGTCACCGACTTGCTCTTTGATACGTACAATTGCATCTTCAATAATATTGGCTGAAGTCCATAGCTTTTCACAGCCACACACATTCATCACGAAGTTTTCAATTAACTTCATACCTTGACGCGTATGCGTTACTTCTGGGTGGAATTGCACCCCGTAGAAGCGTTTTTCTTCATTTGCCATCGCAGCAAATGGACAGGTATCTGTTTCAGCAACTTTAATGAAATCCGCTGGAATTTCGACAACTTTATCGCCGTGGCTCATCCATACATCAAGTAATGGCGTACCATCAGCAGCAACCGCATCTTGAATATCGTTTAAGAAAGCAGTCTGCTCAACAATCTTAACTTGCGCATAACCAAATTCACGCTCATCAGAACCTGCAACTTTACCACCCAGTTGTTCTGCCATAGTCTGCATGCCGTAACATACACCAAACACAGGAACACCCGCTTCAAATACATACTGTGGTGCGCGAGGAGAACCCGCTTCAGTTACGCTTTCAGGACCACCAGAAAGAATAATACCGTTTGGATTGAAATCACGGATATCAGCTTCATCAACATCCCAGCTCCAAAGTTCACAATAAACGCCGATTTCACGGATACGACGGGCAATTAACTGAGTGTATTGCGAACCAAAATCCAAAATAAGAATACGTTGGTCATGAATATTTGCGGTAGTGGTCATTATAGAACTATCTCAAAAATTGAATGTATTGGGGGCTATATCTAGCCCCGATTTTATCTAACTTCGCAACTTAGGCAATCGTTTTCGTTCAACGAATACTGACTGCTTGATAATTAAGCTGTACGGTAGTTAGGCGCTTCTTTTGTGATCATCACATCATGTACGTGTGACTCTTTCATGCCTGCGCCTGAAATCCGTACAAATTCAGCTTTAGTGCGTAAGTCTTCAATTGTTGCAGAGCCTGTTAGACCCATGCTTGAACGTAAACCACCCATTTGCTGGTGAACGATTTCTTTCATCAAACCTTTGTAAGCAACACGGCCTTCAATACCTTCAGGTACAAGCTTATCTGCTGCGTTATCTGATTGGAAATAACGGTCTGAAGAGCCTTTTGACATTGCGCCAAGTGAGCCCATACCACGGTATGATTTATAAGAACGGCCTTGATACAGTTCAACTTCACCCGGTGCTTCTTCAGTACCTGCGAACATTGAGCCAACCATTACACATGATGCACCCGCAGCAATCGCTTTACATAAATCGCCAGAATAACGAATACCGCCATCAGCAATAACCGGAATACCGTATTGATCAGCCACTGATGCAGCTTCTGAAATCGCAGTAATTTGTGGAACACCCACACCAGTAACAATACGTGTAGTACAGATTGAACCAGGGCCGATACCCACTTTAACAGCACTTACGCCAGCTTCAATTAATGAGCGAGCACCGTCTGCGGTTGCAACGTTACCGCCAACAATAGGAAGATTAGGAAAAGCGGCACGTGTTTCACGAATACGTTGTAAAACGCCTTCTGAATGTCCGTGAGATGAATCGATAAGTAATACGTCAACACCCGCTTCAACCAATGCCGCAACGCGTTCTTCATTACCCGCGCCAGCACCAACAGCAGCACCAACACGTAAACTGCCACGCTCATCTTTACACGCGTTTGGTTTACGTTCTGCTTTTTGGAAGTCTTTCGCAGTGATCATGCCTTTTAGACGGAAATTATCGTCAACTAACAGTACTTTTTCAACACGGTACTGTTGCATAATCGCTTCAACTTCTTCGCGAGATGCACCTTCTTTTGCTGAAGCTAACTTCTCTTTAGAAGTCATTACTTCTTCAACTTTAATTGAAAGGTCAGTAACAAAACGAACATCACGGCCAGTAATAATACCAACTAATTCATTGTTATCTGCAACCACAGGATAACCTGCAAAACCATTTTCTAAGGTCAGACGTTTAACATCTGCGATAGTGTTATTTGGTTTAACTGTAACAGGTTCTGCAACAACGCCTGCTTCGAACTTTTTAACCATGCGAACTTCAGCCGCTTGTTGTTCGATAGACATATTCTTGTGGATAAAACCAATGCCGCCCTCTTGAGCA
Organism: Photobacterium iliopiscarium; assembly: GCF_003026395.1. Classification (GTDB taxonomy): domain Bacteria; phylum Pseudomonadota; class Gammaproteobacteria; order Enterobacterales; family Vibrionaceae; genus Photobacterium; species Photobacterium iliopiscarium. The sequence goes on from NZ_PYOO01000015.1 coordinate 6,319, forward strand.
AGTGCAATGGCTAGGCGACCTTCAGTCACTGTGTCCATAGATGCTGATAGCATAGGAATGTTAAGAGCAATCTCTTTCGTGAGACGAGTGCGCAGATCGGCAGTGTTAGGTAGGACTGTAGAATGAGCAGGAACTAGTAATACATCATCAAACGTCAACGCTTCTTTTTTAATTCGTAACATGCAATATCTCACACCAATTTAAAGGTTTACAAAGAAGATTAAAATATTGCGAACGGATTATACGTATGAAGCAATCGTTTGGCTAGAATTATTTTATTTTTTTTAATTGACAAAAAACATTTGCTGAGTAGTATATTTCGGTTAACTATCCGGTGATGCGGTCGACGAAATACGGCCAAGATCTGTCCATTGATCTGCGTGGGCGTTTTTCGTTCTATTTGATAGTTTTTTGACCGCCTGCCGCCATTCATTCGTTAGCAGGTACTTCCTTCGTGACTCTATTCGCTTCTCAAAGCCAATCCAACGATCGTATCTACACCGTTTCCAGTCTCAATGCACAAGTCCGTCTAATCCTTGAAAATGAAATGGGGATAGTATGGCTCGTCGGTGAATTATCAAATTTTTCGATGCCGGTTTCTGGTCATTGGTACTTCACCCTTAAAGATTCTCGCGCTCAAGTAAAATGTGCGATGTTTAAAGGTTCTAACCGCCATGTCACCTTTAAGCCCGGCAATGGCAATCAAGTTTTAGTTAAAGCGCGCTTATCTATTTATGAGCCTCGCGGTGACTATCAGTTGATCATTGAAAGCATGCAACCTGAAGGTGATGGGCGTTTACAGCAACAATTTGAACAACTCAAAATGAGCCTTGCTGCTGAAGGTTTATTTGCTCAATCATTGAAAAAACCATTACCACAACAACCCCAACGTGTCGGTATTATTACCTCTAAGACCGGTGCCGCTTTGCACGATATTCTGCACGTATTAAAACGTCGCGACCCAAGTTTAGCCGTGGTTATTTATCCTACAATGGTGCAAGGTGATGGTGCCGCCATATCAATAGCTCAAGCGATTGGACGGGCAAATTCACGCCAAGAATGTGATATTTTAATTGTTGGTCGAGGGGGCGGTTCATTAGAAGATTTATGGGCATTTAACGAAGAAATTGTTGCACGAACCATTGCAGCAAGTCAGATTCCAATCGTCAGTGCTGTTGGTCATGAAGTCGATGTCACTATTGCTGATTTTGTTGCAGATATGCGCGCGCCAACACCATCCGCTGCGGCTGAATTGGTCAGTCGGGATAACAGCAGTCAAACGGATAAAATTAAACATAAACAGCAACAATTACACCATGCTATTCAATTTTATTTAGCCGAAAAAAAACAGTATATTAATCAGCTTAATCATCGTTTAGACCGCCAACATCCACAGCTACGTTTAAATCAACAGCAACAACACTTAGATGATATAACTCGTCGCCTACAGCAGATTATGCTGAAAAAGATTCAAATACAGCAACAACGTATTACTCAAAACCAATATAAATTGTCACTTCATTCACCACAGCAACGTCTGCAACACAACACAACCACACTTATTAATACTAAGCGACGTTTATTGGATGCAATGGATCGTAACCTGTTAAATGCTCAGCATAAATTATCGCTAGCTGCCGAAAAATTAGATACCGTAAGCCCATTAGCAACACTTAATCGTGGTTATTCGATTACGCGTGATGATAAAGGCAATCTCATTCGCCATTGCGATCAGGTTAAAGCGGGCGATCAACTGATCACAACCGTTACTGATGGTAAAATCTATGCCACTGTAAACAACGGCTAATAACTCGAAGTTAATGATATTTCCACGCCGCAATATTATTTTATTGCGGCGTTACGGCATCAAAGCCTAATCTGTGACTTTGTTAAATACGATTTTTACACGTGATTTTGATTTTAACTCATTACAATAATTGCAAAAATAACTCGCAGACCCACATGCTTGTAACTTCTCTAATTGTTCAGAACAATCAGGACAAAATGCTGTTTTAGTCACTGCTTGTTGGCAATAATCACAAAAATATTTCTGATCTTTCCAACTTAATTCACTCTCACATTGTGGACAAGTATTTTTAATCACTCTTTTTAACTCCTAAATGAATTTGTTCTAGCATGCAAAATTATTGCGTTAGATGCTACTAAAATTAAATATCACTTTTTAAATATTTAGCACAATCCATAACTAATACTTCGCTATTTTCTCGATTAGTCTTTGTCATAATAGCACCATGATCCCTAATATGATCACCACCCTTATGGGTGATCATTGTGTTTATTAAACTTGATCAGCGATCAGCTCTCAAAAGAATATTTATCAATACACATCCCGAAAGCATAAGTTACATATTCTGCATATGGATTTTAAACAGCATAATAAACTAGTTAATCTGGATTAATTCGTAACGATCCAATATTTAATAAAATGAGATCAGACGGGAAAATAGGTGAATATACTAATTTTAAAATACCTTTTTAATCAGTTATATCATAATACTTCTCATTATAGTGTAGAACGCCAGATAACAATCTTTCCCTTAACAATCTAAAAAATAAGATATTACACCTATAAAAAAATCGCCCGTAGACGATTTAAATATCATGAACACATTGTTCTTTATGCCACAACGGCCGTCGTTATCATCACTAATTGTTGATCAGAGATAACTTCAAACTTTACCGTTAACGCAAGATATTCTGCTAATGAGGTCGCATGCGTTCCACCACAGGGAATTTCAATGATTCCCTCATCACCAAGATCACATTGCCAATAACGAGAATCTGTTAATGCATCACCTTCACGACGCATCACTATTGGTGTCGCTAAAGCTATCCATAATGCCAATTGTTGGTTAATTTTAACGGTTATTTGTTCAATATCCGCGATCATTTCAGCACTATTAAGTCCACGCTTACGCAAAGTTTTACCTAATCGATAATGATCAGTATTACAATTTTCACTCGCAATGCTCTTTTCTTGCGCGTAACTATGGAAATCGTAATAGCCAAGCTCATCACGTCGACTTGAATCTTTCCGCCAAAAATCACTATGTAGCACTTTATTTAATGCTAATGATGATAAATGACCACCACTGTGACCACGGCTTAACCCCTGTTGATACGCTTTATCAACCACCAGTGTTACCTCTTCAGCAACACAAAGAGCAAACGGTAATGCTAGATGATGAACCACAACAAACACCCAACCATCAGTATCACGTTTAACCGGAATATCACTCGCGATATATAATTGCTGCGTGGCTATTTCTATCGCACCTACAACACAATCTGTCACAGTATAATGCAGGGATTGATAAATTAATTCACCACGATCAGCGGGATGATCTGGCCAAATATGGCTTACAGGATGAAAGGGGGTTTGCTCAACAACGATCCACGTGCCGCCATTTTTAGCAGCAACAGCACAAACAACGGCACTGTTTACTTGCCAGACATTTTGAGTAAAAAGTACTTTTGTTGGCGTAATAATCGTTGGCATAACAATTGTTGGTGCAACAGCAACCATGCTATTTTCCTTATAAAAAAGCCCAACACAATGGCTGGGCTTTTACATCAAGAGACAATACACTCTATCGCTAAATTACTTACGACGATCGTGTAGAGCACTGGTTAAGCGCTTACGCTGACGTTCTTGAGAAACAGTCAACTTTTGCTTTGTTGTTTCAAATGGGTTCTCACTATTCTGGAATTGAATTCGAATAGGTGTACCCATCATTTCTAATGACTTACGGTAGTAGTTCATCAGGTAACGTTTGTAAGAACTAGGAAGATCATTTACTTGGTTACCGTGAATTACAATAATTGGTGGGTTATAACCACCAGCATGGGCATATTTTAGTTTCACACGACGGCCACGAATCATTGGTGGCTGGTGATCATCTTGTGCCATTTGCATAATACGGGTTAGCAAAGATGTACTGATACGTTTAGTTGCTGACTTATATGCTTCAATAACTGATTCATATAAATGGCCAACACCGGTACCGTGTAGTGCAGAAATAAAGTGAATACGCGCAAAGTCAACAAAACCAAGACGACGATCAAGTTCAGATTTAACACGCTCTTTAACGTCGTTATCTAAACCATCCCACTTATTAACAGCAATCACTAATGAGCGACCAGAGTTCAGTACAAAACCAAGTAAACTTAAGTCTTGATCTGAAATATTTTCGCGGGCATCAATCACTAACAACACAACGTTAGCATCTTCGATAGCTTTCAATGTTTGAATAACAGAAAACTTCTCAACCGCCATACTCATGTTCTTACGGCGACGAACACCTGCGGTATCAATCAATACATACTCTTGACCATCACGTTCCATTGGAATGTAAATAGAGTCACGAGTGGTTCCCGGCATGTCGTAAACAACAACGCGTTCTTCACCTAAAATACGGTTAGTCAACGTTGATTTACCTACGTTAGGACGACCAATGATAGCCATCTTAATAGGTTGTTCTTGTAGACGTTTATACGCAGCTTCAGCATCTTCTTCAGAAAGGTTTGCTTTCTCGATGTCTGCAACTGAGGTTAAGTCTTCAATACTCAACTCACCATCTTCTTCGCCATTTGCAGCCGCTAACTCTGCATTTAACTTATCAGAGAATGGTGCTAATGCACGTTCCATTAGCGCGGTTACGCCACGGTTTTGGGTTGCTGCAATTTGGAACATCGCATCAACGCCTAAACGCCAAAATTCAGCACACGCCGTATCAGGGTCGATACCATCTACTTTGTTAACCACTAAAAATGTTGGTTTTTCACGGCTACGAAGGTGTTTTGCAATTGCTTCATCAGAAGATGTTAATCCAGCACGACCATCAACAAGAAACAGTACAACATCCGCTTCTTCGATTGCCGCTAATGACTGCTCAGCCATTTTAGTTTCAACACCTTCCTCAGTGCCATCAATACCACCGGTATCAATAACAATAAATTCGTGCTCTTCTAACTCAGCTCTACCGTATTTACGATCCCTAGTTAAACCAGGAAAGTCTGCAACAAGTGCATCCCTCGTGCGGGTAAGACGATTGAACAACGTCGATTTACCCACGTTAGGGCGCCCGACAAGGGCAACAACAGGAATCATAACTACCTCTTATTTTTCATAGTCTTAATTGACATTTCACCGTTTATTTTTGTCTCAAATAAGCATATTTACTTATCTTCATCCGACAATAATATACACAACGGATATAACAACAACGGCTCCAACTGCATAAGACAGCTGGAGCCGACAAATTAATCTAGTGACAGTATACCGACTTATTTCGATATTTGCATTTTGTTGATTTCGCCATCACGAGTAACAACAATAAAGCCGTTATCGTCAAGTGCTACAGGCGGAACAGCAATACCGCTACCATCAATCGATTCTTGTGAAACAAATTCACCTGATTGAGTATCCAACCAATGTAGATACCCTTCAGCATCACCCATCACTAAATAGCCATCAATAACAGCTGGCGCACTCAGTTGACGGTATTGAAGATCTTTATTTTGCCATAGCTCAGTACCACTACGGGCATCAACTGCGACGATATGATCTTTTGCTGTTACTAAGAACAACTCATTGCCATCAACCACAAAATTTGTTGCTGATGAATAATTACGTTTCCACGCAATTTGACCACTGCGAAGATCAATTGATACTAATGAACCATTATAGCCGATAGCATATAAACGATCGCCAGAAATCACAGGGGCGGCATCCACATCCACTAAACGATCAATTTCAGTTGAACCTTTAGGTGTTGAAATGGTTTGCTGCCAAAGTACACGGCCATCATTTAAGATTGCACCTTCTAAACGACCATTTGATAGTCCCCAGAAAACACCACCCGAAATTGCAACCGGAGAACTGGTACCACGTAATGTTAACGTTGGTATCTCATTGCTAATTTGCCATTTACTCTTACCGGTATCAGCGTTAAGCGCCTCTAGCATACCACTGCTGGTATTAACAACCACAATACCACTATCAACTAATGGCTTTGACAAGACTTCGCCAGCAACTTTAGCACGCCAAACTTCTTTACCCGTTTCAGCATCTAATGCAATAACATCAGCATTTTCTGTACCGATAAAGATTTTTCCTTCCGCTAAAACTAAGCCTCCAGAAATTTTAACGCTGGTCTCTTTTTCTAAATCATTTTTCCATAACACTTTACCGTTGCTAGGATCTAAAGCTTCAACCAAACCATTACGATCGGCGACAAACACTTTATTCTGTCCAACAACTGGCGTTAGTTTTGAATAGTAACCAGAAACACCATCACCAACGCTACGACTCCAATCTGTTTTTGGCGTAAAAGTATTGTCTACTTTAGGCAATGGCGCCATATGAATAGAGTCAACTTCACTCGCACAACCAGATAACACACTCACCGCAATTGCTACGGCTAAAGCTCGTTTTAACACCTTATGCATTATGTTCGCCTTATTGAGCTAAGTCATTAAGCTTCATCTGCAATGCTGGTGATGAACCATCTTGCTGAGCTTCTATGTATGCGTCACGTGCTGCTTGAATATCGCCTTTTTGCAGCAAAATATCACCACGTAATTCAGCAATATTTTCATTCCAGCTAGGGATCGTTACTTTTTTCAACTCAACTAAAGCTTCATCAAATTTTTGCTGTTCTGCGTAAATACGTGCTAAACGCGTTACGGCTAATGGCAAAATAGCATTATCTTTAGTGTTATTGATCACCCAATTTAGTTGCTCAATCGCACCATCAAGATGATTATTTTCAACTTGAACTTTCGCTAATTGTAATGCAGCAAGAACAGCATATTGACTGTCTTTGTTCGCTTCAATGAACGTTTGCGCTTCAGTGACAGCAGTTTTACTATTATTGTCGAGAGCTGTAACTACTTGAGTATAGGAGTCTGATGCTAAATGCTTAGCAGTATGGACTTCAGACTGGTAATAACGCCAACCTAATAGACCCCCTAAACCAATTACGGCGCCTAGAACAACGGCTTTGCCGTTATCTTGCCACCACGATTTTATCGCTTCAACCTGTTGTTCTTCTGTGGCGTAGTCGTTCACTTCCTGTCCTCTCTTAAATCAATGCTGCCAGCTTTGCGGCAACCTCATCCTGTGCCATGGTTGTTTGTTCACCGCCATGTAGATCTTTAACCACAACGGTGTTTTCTGCCATTTCATTTTCACCAAGAACCAATGCAATTGCTGCACCTACGTTATCAGCACGTTTAAATTGCTTTTTAAAATTACCACCACCAAAGTTAGACATAATGCGTAACTGAGGTAGTTGATTACGTAATTTTTCTGCCAGCATCATACCAGCTGCTAATGTTCCTTCACCTGCTGTTACCATGTAAACATCAACAGAACGACGTACATCGTCTTGCTCTAATGCTTCCATTAGCAATACCAGACGTTCAAGTCCCATTGCAAAACCCACTGATGAGGTTGCTTTACCACCTAGTTGTTCAACTAGGCCGTCATAACGACCACCACCACATACTGTACCTTGTGCACCTAAGCTATCAGTGATCCACTCAAATACAGTACGGTTATAATAATCTAAACCACGTACAAGACGTTCATTTACTTGATATTTGATGCCAGCAGCGTCTAATAGTTCACATAAACCAGTAAAATGTTGCTGTGATTCTGGATCTAAGTACGCAGAAAGCATTGGCGCATCAACAAGAATTTCTTGAATTGCAGGATTTTTAGTATCTAAAACACGTAATGGATTAGTGTACATGCGACGCTTAGCATCTTCGTCTAATACGTCCATATGCTGCTCAAGGAACGCAATCAATGCAACACGATATTCTGCACGCGCTTGCAGTGAACCAATAGAGTTTAACTCTAGACGAACATGATCATTAATACCAAGCTCACGCCATAAACGCGCCGTCATCATTATAAGTTCAGCATCAACATCAGGACCATCAATACCGAACACTTCTACACCTACTTGGTGGAATTGGCGGTAACGGCCTTTTTGTGGACGCTCATGACGGAACATTGGACCCATGTACCATAGGCGTTGTTCTTGGTTATAAAGTAGACCATTTTCAATGCCAGCACGGACACAACTTGCAGTCCCTTCTGGACGTAATGTTAAGCTATCACCATTACGATCTTCAAAAGTGTACATTTCTTTTTCAACGACATCAGTGACTTCACCGATCGCACGTTTAAACAAATGTGTCGACTCAACAATTGGCATACGTATTTCATTGTAACCATATGCACTGATCACTTGTTTAACAGTACCTTCGACTTTTTGCCAAAGTGGAGTTTGTGTTGGAAGGCAATCGTTCATGCCTCGAATTGCTTGAATTTGTTTCGCCACGATTATTCTCAGTTTTCGATGGGGATTTAAATCGAATATATAATTTATTGCAGAAATAGTGAACCACACTGTCACAATAACAGCATGGTTTTTGCTATTTTATCTTATTGAGTAATATCAATACGGTTTTTTAGGTCTAACATTGAGGCTTTTGCACGGATTTTCGCCTCAAGTTGATCAATGACGTTATCGTTATCAAAACGCTCTTTTTGACGAATACCATCTTCATAGAAAGCACTCTTACGATTACCGCCAGCAATACCTAGGTGTGATGCTTCTGCTTCACCAGGACCATTAACCACACAGCCAATGATAGAAACATCCATCGGAGTAACAATATCTTCTAGACGTTGCTCTAATGCATTAACGGTTGCGATAACATCAAATTCTTGACGAGAACAGGTTGGACACGCAATAAAATTAATGCCGCGTGAACGAATACGTAATGATTTTAAAATATCAAAACCGACTTTAATCTCTTCAATAGGATCTGCGGCTAATGAAATACGTAAGGTATCACCAATGCCTTCGGCAAGTAGCATACCTAAACCTACCGCAGATTTAACAGAACCAGCACGTGCACCGCCCGCTTCAGTAATACCTAAATGCAATGGCTGTATAATTTGCTTCGCTAACTGACGATAAGATTCAACCGCTAAAAACACATCAGAAGCTTTCACGCTCACTTTAAATTGGTCAAAGTTAAGTCGATCTAAAATTTCAACATGGCGCAACGCTGATTCAACCAATGCAGCAGGAGTGGGTTCACCATATTTTTGTTGAATTTCTTTTTCTAACGAGCCGCCATTAACGCCAATACGAATAGGGATATTATTATCACGTGCACATTCAACGACCGAACGAATACGATCTTCACGACCAATATTGCCGGGGTTAATACGCAAACAGTCAACGCCGTATTCAGCTACTTTTAGTGCAATGCGATAATCAAAATGGATATCAGCAACCAATGGTACATTGACTTGTTGTTTGATCAACTTAAACGCTTCAGCAGCATCCATTGTCGGTACGGAAACACGAACAATATCGGCCCCTACTTTTTCCAATGCACGAATTTGAGCGACCGTTGCATCAACATCAGTCGTTAATGTGTTAGTCATTGATTGAACGGCAATTGGAGCGCCATCGCCAATAGGGACATTACCGACATAAATTCGGCTTGATTGGCGACGTATAATGGGTGATTCGTTATGCATGTATTATCATTCTCTATTACTGCGGCAACGTTAACGTTATAGGTCGACCCGCTGGATAACGACTAAGATCGAAAGGTTGCCCTTTAAGTTCTATTTTAACGGCACTTGGTGCGCCAAGTCGAACTCGAAATGGTGCCTTGCCATTAATATCAAGTGTTTGACCTGAGGTCTTAATACCACTTTCGAGACGCTTACCATTAGCGTCACGAATATCAATCCAACAATCAGCCACAAAAGTTAACTGTAATGCAGGCGCAGCTTCAACATCGGTTGTTATCGCTGGCGTTACTGCCTCGGATACCGTTGTTTCAGCGACTGTTGCTGTAGTTGCAGCAACAGGCTTAACCGTTGTTGTAGCAACATCGGTTATCACGGCTGGCGCTGGTAAAGCATCAGGATTAACTGGCGCTGTAATAGCAGCAGAAGCCGTTGATGGCGTACCATCCGTTACCGTTGTAGTGGCTGTATCAACAACCGTTGGTGATACTACCGTTGCCGCCGATGCAATAGTGTCAGTTGAAGGGGTTATTCCTTCAACCTTAGCAACATCAACGACTGGCGTTATATCTTGCTCTAAATGGCTATTTTGCCACCACCATACAGCGGTCACACCAACAAAAATCACCGCTAGAATCCATGTTAACCCCATTATACGGCTATCATGTGCTTCACGGTTAGTACGACGTGAGAAACTTTGCATTTCTTGAGCTTTAGGTTTCGAATGACCGTAGTCATCTAATAAAGCGACAACAGCAACGTCATCGAGCCCAACATACTTTGCATACGATCTCACATACCCTCGAGTAAACGTGGATATTTTTTCACTATCAAAACAGTTACTCTCAATATCATTAATCACCGACAAACGTAATCGTAGTCGATTGGCGATATCTAATTGCGAGTACCCAAGTTGCTCACGAGCTTGACGAAGCATATCGCCAGGTCGTGCAACATTATCTGGTTGTGGTGAATCGTTATGTTCAGTATTCATTGGCTAGATAATTCTGATATTGCTTAGAATTAGGGAATTGTTCTTTTAATAAGTTAGCGTATTTATTGACCAAAGTTAACCGTCCATTTTGGTTTTCTAACTGAATCAGTAACAGCAAACTGTTTGCTGTATATCCATATCGCTTATTAAATTTAAACAACCGTACGCGAGCATCTTTATAATTATTAGCCTCTAATTCTAGCTGCGCCAGTTGTAACATTGATTTTGGACGATATGGATCATGTGAAAGTGCTTTTTCAAAATAATCTATCGCTTGTACATCATCGCCTTGTTTACGGCTACATAAACCTGCGTTTTCATAACTTGCTGAAATAAGATAATAGTAAGGTTGATTAATCGCTTTAACAAACGTACTAATAGCTTCATCATAACGCCCTTCGCTACATAAAAAGGCCCCATAATTATTAAGAACATCACCATTTTTAGGTGCGTCTCTTAACGCTCTTTTATACATCTTTTCTGCCGATTCTTGTTCACCAACCTTTTGATAATAATAGGCCATCGCATTTTGGACGCGGTAATAATCTGGCGCATAAGCTAATGCTTGCTCCAAATTTTCCCGCGCACGTTGCCATTGGCCTACTTGTAAATAATTTAACCCTAATGTCATTCGAGCTTCAGCAGCCTCAATGGCATTAAATTGTTCAGCGTTATCTTCTACCGTCACAGTGGCACACCCGGCCAACAATAAACAAGAAAATAATGGATACTTTATCCATCCTATCATTTTACTCACCTTAACATCCGTGTTAAACCGCGAAGTGGTTATAACTGCTAATCTAATTAAAGGGTTTTAACGGCAATAGACTCACCCATTGGTAACTTAGCCTGAGTGCGTTTAGTACGATCAATAACATCACCGACTAATTGGCCACATGCAGCATCAATATCATCACCACGTGTTTTACGTACAGTTACCGTATAATCATACTCCATTAGAGTTTTCATAAAGCGATCTATACGTGAATTACTAGGTTTTTTATACGGTGAGCCAGGATATGGATTAAATGGAATCAAGTTGATTTTAGCTGGAGTATCTTTTAATAAACGACCTAGCTGACGCGCATGTTCCATATCATCATTAACATGATCAAGTAACACATATTCAATCGTTACACGACCACGATTAGCGTTAGTTGAATCAACATAACGACGCACAGCATCAAGGAAAGTTTCAATATTCCAACGATCATTGATCGGCATAATTTGCGAACGTAGTTCATCTGTTGGTGCATGCAGTGAAATAGCAAGAGCCACATCGATAGTACCGATCATTTGCTCTAAACCTGATACAACACCAGATGTTGATACCGTAACGCGACGCTTAGATAAACCAAAACCTAAATCATCTAGCATAATTTCTAATGCTGGAATCAGGTTCTTCATATTCAATAATGGCTCACCCATACCCATCATTACGATATTAGTAATAGGACGACGGCCGGTTTCTTTTTGAAGACCAATTTCTTTCGCTGCACGCCACACTTGACCAATAATTTCAGAAACACGCAGGTTACGGTTAAAACCTTGTTGGCCTGTTGAACAGAATTTACATTCTAATGCACAGCCTACTTGAGAAGAAACACACAAGGTTGCACGATCTTCATCAGGGATATAAACCGTTTCTACGTCTTGATCGCCAACACGCATCGCCCATTTGATGGTGCCATCATTTGAGTATTGTGCATTAGAGACTTCAGGTGCACGAATTTCAGCAACACGCTGCAATTTTTCACGCAACTTTTTGTTGATATTGTTCATTTGATCAAAGTCATCACAACCGAAATGATAAATCCATTTCATTATCTGATCTGCTCGAAATGGCTTTTCATTTAGCTCTTCGGCAAAGTATTTACGCAGACCTTTGCGATCGAAATCTAGCAGATTAATTTTGACAGTTGTCATCGGTTGGTGCCTCACTAAAAATGACTATTGCTGCGCCTTTATAACTCGGAGATCTGCAAATGGCAGCCTCATCGTAGTTATCAGGGTTTAAGGCGCGAAATTGTACAGCCTTTAGGCGCGGGTTTCCACCCGTTCAATGTATGGTTATTTTAGCGATGATAACAATCATGAGACTTAAAATAATAAAGGGAAGCTTTAGCCTCCCCTTAGTATTTGGTATTGCTTATTTTTTCAACTATTAATCATTACTCACTACGCGGGCATAACTCATCAGCGGCAAAAAAGTAGCTGATCTCACGCTCTGCCGATATCGGGCTATCAGAGCCATGAACGGAGTTGTAACGTAAACTAAGTGCAAAATCAGCACGAATAGTGCCACATGCCGCTTCTTGTGGATTCGTTTTACCCATCAATTCTCGATAACGAACAATCGCATTATCCCCTTCAAGCACTTGTACCATCACAGGACCTGAAGTCATAAAATCAACCAATTCATCATAGAAAGGTTTGCCTTCATGTTCAGCATAAAACCCTTGAGCTTGAGTTTTAGTTAACTGCAACATTTTAGCTGCAACAATTTTTAAGCCTGCATTTTCGAAACGTTGATAAATAGCGCCAATTAAATTTCGTTTAACAGCATCCGGCTTTACGATTGAAAACGTTTTTTCTATTGTCATTATTATAATTTCCTTTTGAGTCTAGTTGCCGTCCATTTACTTAGTATCTACTTATAAACTGTATGACTTACAGTAATAATGCCGCAATATTTGCAATACCTAAGCCCGTTGCACCGACGGCCCAACGTGGATCGGCACTATCACGATAACATGCAGCCAAATCAAAATGAATCCAACTGCAATTATCTGTATCAACAAAGCGCGATAAAAAACCAGCAGCATTAGATGCACCGCCCATACCACCCCCTTTTTGAACACGACTGTTGGCGGTATCTGCAAACGCAGACGGACAGTAACCTTGATGCCATTTTTCAAGCGGTAATGGCCATGCAGGTTCATTCACTAATTCTGATAACTGTTGTGCGCGCGCTAACAATGCTTTATCAAACCCAAAAATGGCATTGTAGTCACCACCAACCGCCATCATAGCGGCACCCGTTAACGTCGCTGCATCAATAATTAACGGCGCTTTAGTTGCTGATGCCATTAATAAACCATCAGCAAGTACCAACCGCCCTTCGGCATCAGTATTGACAATTTCGACTGATACGCCATTGCGATACGTTAGCACATCGCCTAATTTATAAGCATCGCCTGACACCATATTTTCAGCGCAACAAAGAATTAATTTGACTCGCTGTGTTAAACCTTGTGCAATGGCGTACCCTAATGCAGCAGTAACGGTTGCAGCGCCCCCCATATCGCACTTCATACTAACCATGCCCGCACTGGGTTTTAAGCTATAGCCGCCGGAATCAAAAGTGATCCCTTTACCCACTAAGCAAGCACTGACTGGCGCATCAGGATCCGCACTAGGATTATAATCAACGCTCAGCAATACCGGTGAATGCTGACTACCACGACCGACACTGTGAATACCAATCCAACCATCAGCAAGCAATTCATCACCGCTAATCATCTCTGCACTAATATGATCTCCGCCAATTTCAGTCAAAAAACGCACCGCAGCTTTTGCTAACTGCTGCGGATATATAGTATCAGAACCGGTATTGATGATTTTTCGCGCCCAATCATGGCTATGTCGACGCGCATTTAACAGTTCAAGCTCGTCTTCATCAATTGACGCCCATTTAATGGTGACGGTTTCCATTGTGGCGGCAAAACCACAATAAAATGCCCATTGACGTTCATAATTCCAACCATCGCCACTTAAACTCACCGCTTCAACACCTTGCGCTTGAAGTTGTCGACCGCCTTGTTGAATACGACGAAAACTAAAGGCATCATCGTAATGCACAGTGACATTGTCGGCTTGATAACTAATCAATGCATTAACGCCCCAAGGCGCATTCGCGGGTAGGTTTGATAATTTTACTGTCAACATTATTGATAACCTCTTGTTTTATTTATAGTCTATATTTTTCAATTGACGTAATTTTAAATATAAAAAAAGCCCTCTTAAACGATTTTAACTAAAAATAAAATCATTAAGAAGGCTTACTATTATTGCTCTATATTATTGAGCGAGAATACGGGCTAAGGTTTTAACACCCATACCTGTTGCGCCTGCCGCCCACTGATCATTACCGCTCTTACGGTAAGTACCACTGGCATCAATATGCATCCAGCCTTGCTGATAATCATCAACAAAATATGACAAGAATGCCGCCGCAGTACTTGCTCCTGGCATAAAATCACCATTAGAGATATTGGCTAAATCAGCAAAATTTGAGGGTAACATTTTACGATGAATCTCAGCTAAAGGCAGTGGCCACATACCTTCACCTTCGTGTTCTGCCGCTGCTAATGCCTGACGAGATAAGATAGGATCGAAACTCAATAATGCATGGTAGTCATTACCTAACGCCATTTTTGCAGAGCCTGTTAATGTCGCACAATCAATGATCAACTCAGGATGTTGGCTATTGGCATACATCAGACCATCAGCTAGCACTAATCGTCCTTCAGCATCAGTATTTAACACTTCAACGGTTTTACCATTTTTATATTTAATGATATCGCCTAATTTTAATGCACGGCCTGAAATCATATTTTCAGCACAGCATAGAACTAATTTAATCCGCTTATTAAGTCCACGCGCCATTGCCAATGCTAAACCACCCGTAGCTAATGCTGCGCCACCCATATCGGCTTTCATTGTTGCCATTCCCGCAGAAGGCTTAATGCTATAGCCGCCGGAATCAAAAGTAATACCTTTACCAACAATACAAGCAAAAACAGGCGCATCAGCATCGCCAGTAGGATTGTAATCTAAACGTAGCATCGCTGGACGGTGATCTGAACCACGACCGACAGCATGAATGCCATTCCAGCCTTCATCCAATAGATCATTACCTTTAGTGATTTTATACGTCACATATTCAGGTGCTAATGACTTAATAAACTCAGCAGCGCGGGCTGCAAGTTGTGAAGGCGCAACCACATCAGCAGGTTGATTGATAATATCACACACCCAATGAATGGTTTTAATGCGTGCTTGTAGCTCAGCCTCATCGGCGTCATTCAACGCTTCCCAAGTCACATTATTATCAACTTTAGGATTACGGTAACCTTGTAAGAATGCCCAAATCGCAGCGAGATCCCACTCAGATCCAGTCAGGGTAACCTGCTTAATGCCTTGTGAATCTAAACGACGGCCTGCACGTTGAATATCACCTAACATATCGCTCGCAGTGACATGAATGATGGTTCCTTCGGCATTAAAACTCACTAGCGCATTTGCACCCCAGTGACTATCCGCAACGTGATGAGAAAGAAATACTGACATCATGGTAGACATTGATAAACTCCTTGATAAATACCACACAGTCAAAGCCATTAAATAAAGCTGATTACTGCGTCATTGTTATACTATTTTTTATAACTAATAAGACTATGCCCATCACCCTTGCGAGGCAACAATAAAACAGGCTTTTTGGTGGTTGCCATTATTGTTCATCAATCCAGCACATTTGCACTGCTTCTAAAATTTTCTCATTACAGTGATCGATTTCATCGTCAAATTCATCCAGAGCGATGATCCAATCTCTTAGATCGGTAAACCGCACTTGGGTTGGATCAACTGTCGGATATAGTTCAATCAATTCAATGGCAATATCACGTGAATCAATCCATTGTAAACTCATAATAAATCCTCACTTTTTGAATAGAAAATAACAACCTAATCTAACCGTAACGCTGTAAGTCGCGATCCCTCTAATCAACAGGTAAAAAAATAGGCCACCATCATGGCGACCTATCTTAATAGTTAATTATTGGGCTTCGGAAGCAAGATTGACGGTATAACGTGGAATATCGACCACTAAGTCTTCATCGGCAACTCGAGCCTGACAACTTAAACGAGATTCTGGTTCAAGTCCCCATGCTTTATCTAGCATGTCATCTTCAAGTTCATCACTCTCTTTTAGAGAATCAAACCCTTCACGAACGACAACATGGCAGGTAGTACACGCACAAGATTTTTCACACGCATGCTCAATTTCAATACCATTGCGCAATGCAACATCTAGGATAGTTTCGCCAGCTTGCGCTTCTAAAATTGCGCCTTCTGGACAATGTTCTTCATTAGGTAAAATTATAATCTTAGGCATGCCTAAACCTCATCAATAGACTGACCAGCTAACGCTCGACGAATAGATTGATCCATTCGACGTGACGCAAATTCTTGGCTGGCCTTATCAGTTTTCTTAATACCTGCTTCAATGGTACGAGCGTCGCCACTCTGACGTAATTGAACCAGTTCCATCATTACAGTTTCTAATTCTTCGCGTTCTTGAGCCGTTAACAAGGTTTCGCCATCTGTTGCCAGCGCAGCTATCAATCCTTCAAGTACACGATCGGCTTCTACTTGTTGTTCCGCTAATGCACGTGCATCTTTGTCATCTTGAGCAAATGTCATTGAATCGCGTAGCATAGTTGCAATTTCATCATCAGAAAGACCATAAGATGGCTTCACTTGAATCGATGATTGCACACCGCTGCTTTTTTCCATTGCCATTACCGATAATAAGCCATCAGCATCAACTTGGTACGTCACACGAATATGTGCAGCTCCAGCGGCCATTGGTGGAATACCACGTAAAGTAAAGCGGGCGAGTGAACGGCAATCGCTCACCATCTCACGCTCACCTTGAACGATATGAACAGACATTGCTGTTTGACCATCTTTAAACGTAGTAAATTCTTGGGCGCGAGCAACTGGCAGCGTGGTATTACGAGGAATGATTTTTTCAATCATGCCCCCCATGGTTTCAATGCCTAATGACAATGGAATCACATCTAATAACAACATATCTGCATCGGGTTTATTACCCACCAGAATATCAGCTTGAATAGCCGCACCGATGGCGACCACTTGATCAGGATCGATAGAAGTTAATGGTGTTTTACCAAAGAAGCTTCCCACCAATTCACGGACTAACGGGACGCGAGTTGAGCCGCCAACCATGACGGTTTCAATTACATCATCAATAGTAATATCTGCATCTTTTAATGCACGACGACAAGCAAATAAGGTTTTCTTTATTAATGGCGTAACTAACCCATTGAATTGGTCTCGTGTGATTTCACCCTGCCAACCTAATACATTCATTGTCACGCTATCAGCATCACTCAATGTCACTTTTGCTTGTTGAGCAGCATCTTGTAATTCACGGCGTTGTTGTGGAGTTAGTGTCTCGATTAATTCCGCTTGAAGTAAGACCCAGTCAGCAATCAGCTGATCAAGATCATCACCGCCTAATGCAGAATCACCACCTGTCGCAAGAACTTCAAATACGCCTTTAGATAGACGTAAAATCGAGATATCAAACGTACCACCACCAAGATCATACACCGCTATCACGCCTTCTTGGCCTGAATCGAGGCCATACGCAATCGCAGCTGCTGTTGGTTCATTAAGTAAGCGCAAAACATTTAGATTAGCTAACTTAGCGGCATCTTTTGTGCCAGCACGCTGCGCATCATCAAAATAAGCAGGAACGGTAATCACCACGCCTTCAAGATCGCCACCTAAACTTTCTACTGCACGCTGACTTAATGATTTTAAAATTTCAGCGGATACCTGCACAGGGTTCATCGTTCCCTGGCGAGTCACTAGCTGTGGTAAGCCATTTTCTGATGCGGTAAATTGATAAGGCAATTGTGGGTAACGTTGCTCAATATCAACCAATGATCGTCCCATCAGACGTTTTACCGATAGGATAGTATTAACAGGATCACGTTGTGCATAAGCACGTGCGGCATCACCTGTCACAACATGCTTTTCAGCATAATGCACCACTGAGGGTAAAATTGAACGCCCTTCAGCATCTTTCAATGTTTCTGCAACACCACTACGCACGGTTGCAACTAATGAATTTGTCGTCCCTAAATCAATGCCGACCGCTAATTTTTGTTGATGCGGTGCTGCGCTTTGACCGGGCTCGGAAATCTGTAAAAATGCCATTATCGTTCCTGTCTAAATAACGCAAGTGCTGATTAGTCGAATAATGATTCTTCAAGACGTTCGACTTCATCACGCAACTTAACAATAAACTTTAACTTACGTACTGCATCCGCAGCTTCAACCCAATTTTCTTGGCTCAATAAATCGGCCAGTTTGTTCAACTGTGCCTTATACATCGTTGTAGCCTGTTGTTCAAAATCAAACAAAGCTGTTTCAGGATCAGCACAATCAGAAATAACTTCAAGCGCTTCACGCAGTTCCATTTGCTGCATCAAGAAATCCATATCTTGCAGCGTCTTTTGCTCACCACGAATATCTTCATCGCGTTCAGCAAGCATATATTCAGCACGAGAAACAGGATTCTTTAATGTTTGAAAGGCGTCGTTAATCTGAGCGGCTTTTTGTACCGACAATAATCGGTCACGCTCAGATGCAGTAGCAAAGTTATCAGGATGAAATCGACGTTGTAATTCGCGGAATTGTGTTGCTAATAAGCCGCCATCAACATCAAATTGAAACGGTAATCCAAATAATTCGAAATGATTCATAATCGCAACCATATATAAAAAATAAACCTGACAACTCACTCGCCATAATGGCGGCCAGCAGCCAGGTTTAATAAAACACTATGAGCAATTATACGTTGAAGCTTTCACCACAACCGCATTCGCTTGACACGTTAGGGTTGTTAAACTGAAAACCTTCATTAAGGCCTTCTTTGGCAAAATCAAGCTCGGTACCATCAAGGTAAACCATACTTTTTGCATCAACGATAATTTTTACACCTTGTTCTTCAAAGACTTGATCCCCTTCGTCAAGATCATCGACGAACTCAAGGATATACGCCATACCCGAACACCCTGAAGTGCGAACCCCGAGGCGTAAACCAATGCCTTTGCCTCGGTTAGCTAAAAAAGTCGATACGCGACTAGCTGCCGCTTCAGTGATAGTAATGGCCATACTTCAAACCTCAGAAATTATTTTTGTTCGTGTTTCTTTTTATAATCGCTAACTGCTGCTTTAATTGCATCTTCTGCAAGAATTGAACAGTGAACCTTAACCGGTGGTAACTCAAGCTCTTCTGCAATCGCAGAGTTCTTGATTGATGCTGCTTCGTCTAATGTTTTACCTTTCACCCATTCAGTGATCAGTGAACTTGATGCGATAGCAGAACCACAACCATATGTTTTAAACTTTGCATCTTCAATAATGCCATCTTCAGATACTTTAATCTGAAGCTTCATTACATCGCCACAGGCTGGTGCACCCACCATACCGCTACCAATGCTTTTATCGTCGTTGTCAAATGAACCCACGTTACGCGGATTTTCATAATGATCGATGACTTTTTCACTATATGCCATGATAAATTCCCTCGAATAATGTCTAACCGCAGATTAGTGGTGTGCCCACTCAACTGTATTTAAATCAATGCCTTCTTTGAACATATCCCAAAGAGGTGACATTGCACGTAGCTTATCTACTGCTTGTTTAATTTGAACAACTGCATAATCAATTTCTTCAGCGGTAGTAAAACGACCAAAAGAGAAACGGATTGAACTATGTGCTAGTTCATCATTTAGGCCTAATGCACGCAGTACATATGATGGCTCTAAGCTCGCTGATGTACATGCAGAACCTGATGATACGGCAAGATCTTTCAATGCCATAAGCAATGACTCGCCTTCAACAAACGCAAAACTAATGTTTAGGTTAGTTGGAATGCGGTGTTCCATATCACCATTGATTGACATCTCTTCGATGCCTTCAAGGCCTTTAAGTAGACGCTCACGCATATCAACAGCGTGTTGGTAATCTTGTGCCATCTCAAGCTTAGCAATACGGAATGCTTCACCCATACCCACAATTTGGTGAGTCGGTAAAGTACCAGAACGGAAACCACGTTCATGGCCGCCACCGTGCATTTGTGCTTCAAGACGAATACGAGGCTTACGACGCACATACAGTGCACCAATACCTTTAGGA
Organism: Photobacterium iliopiscarium; assembly: GCF_003026395.1. Classification (GTDB taxonomy): domain Bacteria; phylum Pseudomonadota; class Gammaproteobacteria; order Enterobacterales; family Vibrionaceae; genus Photobacterium; species Photobacterium iliopiscarium. The sequence continues at coordinate 26,919 of NZ_PYOO01000015.1, forward strand.
CCGTAAATCTTATGCGCTGAGAATGAAATTAGATCGACTTTCGTTGTTTGTACATCAATCGGCAGTTTACCCGCTGATTGTGCTGCATCAACATGGAAAACAGTCTTATTTTCACGACAGATTTCGCCGATAGCTGCAATATCTTGAATAACACCAATTTCATTATTCACATGCATAATAGAAACCAGCACAGTATCTTCACGCATTGCGTCGCGTAGTTTAGCCAAATCAACAAGACCATTTGATTCAGGCTCAAGGTAAGTTACCTCATAACCTTCACGCTCTAATTGACGACATGGGTCAAGAACCGCTTTGTGCTCAGTTTTACACGTAATAACATGCTTGCCTTTCTTGTGATAGAAATGCGCAGCACCTTTAATGGCAAGGTTATCAGACTCAGTCGCACCTGATGTAAAGACAATTTCACGTGGATCAGCATTAACTAACTCGGCAATATACTCACGAGCAGCATCAACTGCTTCTTCAGCTTGCCAGCCATAACGATGTGAACGTGACGCTGGATTACCAAACGTACCATCCATAGTTAAACACTGAACCATTTTCTCAGCAACACGAGGATCTACCGGGCAAGTTGCAGAGTAATCAAAATATATTGGCAGTTTCATTTTCTTCTCCGAAAACACGAACGTCTGGTCTCTAGGAGCGGACATCGACACCGATAGGGGCGCTGTCGTGTGATTTTTTATTTGCAAATGATGGCTGATTATTACTGCGTAGAATTACATCCTGACGATCAGCAATAACTTGTACATCATTATCCTTCATCAACTCACCAAGAGTGATGTTATTCAAAAATCCGCTGATACGATCACTTAAATCATGCCATAGAGTGTGAGTTAAACAGCGCACTCCGCCTTGGCAGCCGCCTTTCCCTTGGCACTTAGTTGCATCAACTGATTCATCAACCGCAGCGATAACCATACCGACAGCGATATTGCTAGCATCTTCACCCAAGCGATAACCACCACCAGGACCACGAACACTTGTTACTAAGCCCGCTTTACGAAGACGCGAAAAGAGTTGTTCTAGGTAGGACAGTGAGATCCCTTGACGTTCTGAAATATCAGCCAACGGTACTGGTCCATTATGTGAGTGCAATGCTACATCTAACATTGCAGTCACTGCATATCTTCCTTTTGAGGTCAACTTCATAACATGGCTACCTACTTGAATGTATACAAGTAGTCTCTCATACCCGACTAATTTGGTCAAGTATTTAACCCACTAAAACAATGGGTCTTTCGCTAACTTGCGACCACGGTTATTTATTGTTCTTCTCTAAGGTTTCAATTGTCTTTTCTATTGATGATAAAATACCACGTAAAATATTTAACTCTTGTTGCTCAGGGCGAGCACGAGTAAACATACGGCGCAATTTTACCATCACCATACCGGGATGATTCTTATTGATAAACCGAGTTTGGGTGGTTACTTTTTCAAGATGTTCGTAAAACATTTCAAGCTCATTGGCGCGCGGATATTCATCCACAACTTGAGTTGATTGATGTTTAGTCGCATTAAGATACGCCATACGAACTTCATAAGTTATTGTTTGTACTGCCATCGCTAAATTTAATGAGCTATATTCAGGATTCGCCGGAATATAAACGTGGCAATGACATTTTTGTAATTCTTCATTGGTGAGGCCGATACGTTCACGACCAAATAAAATGGCTACCGGATGTTGCTCTGATTCAGCAACCACTTTAATGCCATTTTCACGTGGATCTAATTGTGGCCATTCTAAAGTGCGAGAACGTGCACTTGAACCAACAACTAAACCGCAATCAGCAACGGCTTCATCTAATGTTTTTACAATTTTAGCGTTCTCAACTACATCTGCTGCACCTGCCGCTAAAGCAATTGTATGACTATCAATTTCGCACGCGGGATCAACAAGAACAAGGTTGGTTAACCCCATTACTTTCATTGCGCGAGCAGCTGAACCGATATTTCCAGGGTGTGACGTGCCGATGAGGACAACGCGAATTTTATCTAACATGATGTCGCTATATTCCAGTCTAATTTAACGCTCAGAGATAGTAGCACAGCCATCACAAAAATGAAGAAAACATGTCTATTTGATGAACGTTATTACCTATTACTGCCATCAATAAATAAAATTACGCTATTTTCGTTTTTTCCAGATCCGCTAACGTCGAAAAAATAACCACTTCCTTTTTTTTATAGCTCTGTTATACTCGCCGCCGCTTTTTATGTTCTTTAACATCCGTTGGGAAAATCCTATGCATCCGATGCTTAATATTGCCATTCGCGCTGTGCGAAAGGCTGGTGACCATGTCATTAAATCTCTAGAAAAACCTCAATCTATTGAGGTTGCTAATAAAGGTAATGATGTTGTTACCAATATCGATCTTGAAGCAGAAGCTATCATCATCGAGACAATCCGTAAATCTTACCCTGAGCACTGCATTCTTGCAGCTGAATCTGGTACGAAAGAAGGACGTGACAAAGAGTGTCAGTGGATTATTGACCCAGTGGATGGCACCATGAACTTTGTTCGCGGTTACCCTCACTATGCAATTTCTATCGCTCTACGTATGCGTGGCCGTACAGAAGTTGCAGCAGTTTACGACCCAGCTCGTAACGAACTATTCACAGCTACTCGTGGTTCAGGCGCGCAACTTAATAGCCTACGTCTACGTGCATCACAACCTCGTGATCTAACAGGTACTGTTTTAGCAACTGGTCTTCCTTTTGCTGCTAAACAACACGCTGAAAGCTACCTAAAAATCCAAAATGCTTTATTTGTAGAATGTGATGACATGCGTCAATCAGGTTGTACTGCATTGGATCTTTGTTACCTAGCTGCTGGCCGTGTTGATGGCGTGTTCAAACTAGGCCAAAAGCCTTGGGAACTTGCTGCTGGTGAATTAATCGCGCGTGAAGCTGGTGCTATCTGTGCTGACTTTACGGGTAACACTAACTACCTAGTTTCTGGCAACATTGTTGCTGGTAACGCACGTGTAGTTAAGCCAATGCTTGCTAAAATCCGTGAATTCGGTAGCGATGCTCTGGCTAAGTAATCTTTGATTACTACTCGAAAATAAAAACGCCCTGCTGATTTCCACCAGCAGGGCGTTTTTGTTTCTATCACTATCAACATCATCAACCTCTGTGTTATTTCGCCTTATTCCAAAATACCCACACACTTTCTATTCGTGACTCTTTTCACCCCGATTCTTCATTCCCCCCTCTCTTTTATTTATAACTTCACGTAAAACGCAACGAAAAAATATAAAATTTAATCATGTAGTTACTACAATCATTATGCTTTCCACATAAAAAAACGGAGCCAAAAGACTCCGTCTATTTATTTTTCACAATGCGTACATTATTTACTGTTATGGCATTGCATCAAGTTCTTCGCCTTCTTTCTCTACTGGCGTTGGCATTAAGTGCTCACGGGTAATACCCAATTTAAGCGCTAACGCGGATGCCACATAGATTGAAGAATACGTACCGATAGTAATACCCAGCAATAAAGCTAATGCAAAACCTTGAATCATCGCACCGCCTTTTAAGAACAAGGCAATGACAACAAACAAAGTGGTACTCGAAGTAATTAATGTTCGACTTAATGTTTGAGAAAGTGAACTATTCATAATTTCTTCAGCAGTTTGCTTACGCATCTTACGGAAATTTTCTCGAATACGGTCAAACACCACGATAGTATCGTTAAGTGAGTAACCCACTACCGTTAGCAATGCCGCCACAATAGTTAAATCAACTTCAATTTGTAATATCGAAAAAATACCAACGGTAATGATAATATCGTGTGCTAACGATAACACCGCACCAGCAGCTAAACGCCATTCAAAACGCACCGAGACATAAAGTAGAATACAAAGTAGTGCAATTAAAATTGCTAAACCACCCGCTTCTGCCAATTCATCGCCCACATTAGGACCAACAAATTCCACTCGGCGCATTTCAACTTGCTGACCCGTTCCGGTTTTTAAAGCATCAATGATCTGGTTGCCCAGAACTTCGCCTTTAATACCATCACGAGGTTGTAGTCGTACCATAACATCGCGTGCAGTACCAAAATTCTGTACAATTGCATCGCCAAAACCTGACTCTGCTAATGATTCTCGAATTAAAGGTAAATCCGCCGGATTTTTAAAGCTCACTTCAATTAGCGTACCGCCAGTAAAGTCTAAGCCCCAATTCAAACCTTTGGTTGATATTGTCGTAATAGAAGCAATAATCATCATTAACGAGAAAATAAACGCTAACTTTGACCAACGCATAAAGTCAGTAACTTTATCTGTATTCAATAATTGTTTCATTTATGCGTCCTCCTAAATTGACAACTTATCTACGCGTTTGCCGCCATAGACTAAGTTAACCACAGCACGAGTACCGACAATCGCAGTAAACATCGACGTCAAAATACCGATCGATAATGTCACAGCAAAACCTTTAATTGCACCTGTACCAACAGCAAACAAAATAATCGCTGTCATTAAGGTGGTGATATTGGCATCGGCAATGGTACTAAACGCATTGGCATAACCTTGTTGAATCGCTTGCTGAGGACTTCGCCCATCACGTAACTCTTCACGAATACGTTCAAAGATAAGCACGTTAGCATCAACCGCCATACCCACCGTTAATACAATCCCGGCAATACCTGGCAAGGTCATGGTTGCACCTGGGATCATCGACATTATGCCAATAATTAACACTAGGTTCATCATCAATGCTAAGTTCGCGATCAAACCAAAACCACGGTAATACAATAAGGTAAATAGCATTACAGCGACCATGCCCCAGATACACGCCTGAATACCCATATCGATATTCTGTTGACCCATAGATGGACCAATGGTGCGTTCTTCAACAATGGAAATCGGTGCAATCAACGCACCTGCACGTAATAACAATGCAAGGTTGTGCGCTTCTGGCTGTGAATCAATGCCTGTAATACGGAAGTTACGTCCAAGTGCCGTTTGAATGGTCGCTTGGTTAATCACTTCTTCGTGTTTTTCAAGAATGACTTTACCTTCAGAGCTACGATTACCGCTGTCTTTGTACTCAGTAAATACGGTGGCCATTAATTTGCCAACGTTATTACGTGAGAACGCCGTCATTTTGCTGCCGCCTTCGGTATCAAGCGAAATATTCACCTGAGGACGTCCATATTCATCAGCACTTGATGTCGCATCTGTAATATGAGAACCCGCCAAAATAATACGCTTTTTCAATACCGCAGGACGACCATCACGGGTCATCTTAACTTCACTGCCCGCAGGAACTCGTCCCGCAGCAGCAGCCGCAAGATCAGCATTACTATCAACTTCACGGAACTCAAGCGTCGCTGTTGCGCCTAAAATTTCTTTAGCACGCGCAGTATCTTGAACACCCGGTAGCTCAACCACAATACGGTTAGCACCTTGGCGTTGTACTAATGGTTCGGCAACGCCTAATTCATTAACACGGTTACGTAAAATCGTAATATTTTGATCAACAGCATAATTACGAATTTCTTGAAGACGTGCTTCAGAGAAACTAGCGATTAATACAAAACGTCCTTTCGCGTCACTTTCAGTAAAGATCATATCGGGATGAAGAGGCTCTAATACCGCTTTTGCCTGCTCAAGTTGAGCCGCATCACGTAAACGTATAGAAACCGTTTCTTTACTTTTATCAATGGCACGATAACGAATTTTATCTTGGCGTAGTTCAGTTCTGAATGTTTCTTCTTGCTGACCTAATAGCTTTTCCATCGCTGCATCCATATCCACTTCCATAAGGAAATGAACACCACCACGCAAGTCTAAGCCAAGCTTCATCGGTGTAGCACCAATAGCTTCTAACCAAGAGGGTGTTGAGGGTGCAAGATTGAGTGCAACAATATATTTGTCGCCTAACTCACTATTAAGAATATCGCGGGCACTAATTTGAATATCAGTATCTTTAAAACGGACCAATATAGAGCCATTTTCAAATACAACTGATTTATAGGGGATATTGTTCTTTTTTAAATCTTCGGTGACAGTATCCAAAGCGGTCATAGTAACTGAGGCGCCACGCGCCCCAGTTATTTGAATCGCTGGATCTTCACCGTATACGTTGGGAAGTGCATAAAGCAAACCTATAATTAGCGCGAACAACACTAACAAGTTCTTCCACAGAGGGTATCGGTTAAGCACTGCTATGATCCTTCAAAGCGAATGTTTTTTATAGTCTTATAAAGACTTCATTGTGCCTTTTGGCAAAACGGCTGTAATGAAGTCTTTTTTAATAGTCACTTCAGTATTGTCGTTTAGCGCAATAACAATGTAATCACTTTCAGATGAAGACTTTGTAATACGACCTAAAAGACCACCGTTTGTCATTACTTCATCGCCTTTACTCATCGAGCTCATTAGCGTTTTGTGTTCTTTAACACGCTTAGCTTGTGGACGGTAGATCATGAAGTAAAAAATTACAGCGAACAGACCCAGCATAATGAATAACTGGTATGGTGAACCTTGAGAAGCACCTTCAGTTGCAGCATGTGCTTGAGAGATAAAAAAGCTCATTTATAACGTCCTCGATTTATTATGATTTATACAATTTGTAATGGTGGAACTTCACGGTCACGACGCGCGTAGAATTCTTCTACAAATGCATCGAAACGATCTTCTTCAATCGACTTACGGATACTTGCCATTAAGCGTTGGTAGTAACGTAAGTTATGAATAGTATTTAAGCGTGCACCTAGAATTTCATTACATTTGTCTAGGTGATATAGATACGCTTTTGAATAATGACGACAAGTGTAACAGTCACACTCAGGATCTAGTGATGTCGTATCTGTTTTATGTTTCGCATTACGGATCTTGATCACACCACCAGTTACAAACAGGTGTGCATTTCGTGCATTTCGCGTTGGCATTACACAGTCAAACATGTCGATACCACGACGTACGCCTTCAACTAGATCTTCCGGCTTACCTACACCCATAAGGTAACGTGGTTTGTCTTCTGGTAATTTTGGACAAGTATGCTCAAGAATACGGTGCATATCTTCTTTAGGCTCACCAACCGCTAAACCACCAACCGCATAACCATCAAAACCAATCTTGGTTAGACCTTCAACTGAAACATCACGAAGATCTTCATATACGCCACCTTGTACGATACCAAATAGTGCATTTGGATTTTCTAGCTCATCAAAATGGTTACGACTACGTTGAGCCCAACGAAGTGACATTTCCATCGACTTCTTAGCTTCATCATGAGTTGCTGGGTATGGTGTACATTCGTCAAAGATCATCACGATATCAGAACCAAGATCTTTTTGAATTTCCATCGACTTTTCAGCATCCATGAAAATTTTGTCACCATTAACAGGGTTACGGAAATGTACGCCCTCTTCAGTGATTTTACGTAATGCACCAAGACTAAATACTTGGAAGCCGCCTGAATCGGTTAGAATAGGACCTTTCCATTGCATAAAGTCATGCAAGTCACCGTGCATCTTCATTACTTCTTGACCAGGACGTAACCACAAGTGGAACGTATTACCAAGAATGATTTGCGCACCTGTTTCTTCAACTTCTTCAGGTGTCATACCTTTAACAGTACCGTAAGTACCTACTGGCATAAATGCTGGTGTTTCGACCGTACCACGTTCAAACTGCAAGCGACCGCGACGTGCGCGACCTTGAGTTTTATCTAATTCAAATTTCACAAGACCTCCAAAAGCCAGAGAAACAATCTGACGATATTCCCATCATGGGATTAAGCCCCACAGGCTATTGCCTGATCAGCCACAAAAATAATGGTCGTTTATAACGGCCATTGTCGCTCTCTACATTAGGGTTATCGTAAATAGGCATAACCATAAAGTGGAGCAAAAATGCTTTTATTCTGTTGTAAATACTACATAAATAAATTTATATCATGTAGCAGAGACAACAAAGGCCGCAATTGTAACAAAAAGCAGCCTAAATACTTAATTTTTAATAAGTGTTAACGTTATCGGTATCACACATTTTTACGGGTAATAAACATCGAATCGCCATAACTAAAGAAACGATATTGATTAGCCACTGCTTGATGATAAGCATTCATGGTGTACTCATAACTAGCAAATGCACTCACTAGCATAATCAGTGTCGATTCAGGCAAATGGAAATTAGTAATTAATACATCCACTAACTGGAATTGATACCCAGGGAAAATAAAAATTTCTGTATCACCAAAAAAAGGTTTTAGCTCAGTACCCTTCTTAATCGCATCTTGTGCTGCACTTTCTAGTGAGCGTACTGATGTTGTACCAACCGCAATAACACGGCCGCCATTAGCACGGGTTTCATTAACCGCAGTAACAACCTCTTCAGGCACTTCAACATATTCAGAATGCATGTGGTGATCATTAATGTCATCAACACGTACAGGCTGGAATGTTCCCGCACCAACATGCAAGGTCACAAAGGCAAAATTAACGCCTTTCACTTTTAGATCAGCCATCAGCTTCTCGTCAAAGTGTAAACCCGCAGTAGGCGCTGCAACTGCACCCGGTTTAGCGTTATAAACCGTTTGGTAGCGCTCTTTATCTGCATCTTCGTCTGGACGATCTATGTACGGTGGTAATGGCATATGCCCCACCTGATCTAAAATCTCTAAGACGGTTTTATCGCTGTTAAAACGAATTTCAAATAACGTATCGTGGCGAGCAACCATTACCGCAGAAAACTCACCATGTTCACCTAATAACAATTCCATACCAGGCTTTGGTGGTTTAGATGCGCGCACATGAGCAAGAATGGATTTATCATCCAGCATTCGCTCAACTAACACTTCAATTTTACCACCAGACGCTTTATGACCATACATACGCGCAGGAATAACACGGGTATTATTAAAAACCAATAAATCCCCAGCCTCGACCAGATCTAACACATCTTTAAAACCTTTATGTGCTAATTCACCAGTGTTGCCTGTCATATGTAGCAAACGACTCGCGGTACGTTCAGGTTGTGGATAGCGAGCAATTAGCTCATCTGGTAACTCAAAATCAAAATCAGAAACTTGCATCGTAATACGCCTTAAATAACAGCAAGCGGGCATTATACTTAACTCCACCAAAGATGCGAAACCCCGTAGCAATTAAAGCATAGATTCCATCAAAAAATGATCGCCATCCCCGTTACTCAGTCTTGATTGAATAATTAAAGATGCCGTTTAATCATTCATGATATGTGAAATTTATGACCACCGTCATAGGATAATCACCCATAATTCGCTACATTCAAAAGAGTCAATTACGAATAATATCTTAGCGATTAGATAAAAGACGGAGGTTTCTATGTTTACTGTTGCCGATATGATGACACTAAAGCCGCATACATTGTCACGCAATGACACCTTATTTGATGCCAAAGAAATGATGCAAACCCAGTCTATTCGTCACATCCCCATTACTGACCATAATCATCACTTATTAGGCTTAATTTCTCAGCGAGATGTTCTTGCCGCTCAAGACTCTAATTTAAAATCAGTGATTACCAACCCTTGTTACTCACCACTAGAAGTCTTACTCGAGCATTGCATGAACCGTAATATTTTTAGTGTCGATAGCCATGCAGGCCTTAAAGAAGCGGCGCTGTATATGCAAAAAAATCAAATCGGTTGTTTGCCTGTACTTGAAAATAAACAACTGGTAGGAATTATTACAAATAGTGATTTTGTTGCAATTGCGGTGACATTGTTAGAAATGCAAGATGAAGTAGATCCTATAGAACAAGACAACCTTGATGAACTTGATGATATCGATATAGCCCGTGACTTATAACAGCCACTAAAAAGGGAGCATCATGCTCCCCTCGATAGATTAATTTCCGTAGATAATACGTTTACTTAAACTGTTCTTCTTCAGTTGATCCTGTTAAAGCCGTCACTGACGAATTACCACCTTGAATAGTATTGGTCATAGTATCAAAGTAGCCAGTACCCACTTCTTGTTGATGAGCAACAAAAGTGTAGCCTTTATTCGCCGCTTCAAACTCAGGACGCTGTACTTTTTCAACGTAATGACGCATCCCTTCACCTTGTGCATAAGCATGAGCAAGTTCAAACATGTTGAACCACATATTATGAATACCCGCGAGCGTAATAAACTGATACTTATAACCCATGTCCGCTAATGCTTGTTGGAATTTAGCGATAGTTTCAGCATCAAGGTTCTTTTCCCAATTAAACGACGGTGAACAGTTATAGGCTAATAACTGATCAGGGTATTGCTCATGAATCGCTTCAGCAAATTTACGCGCTTCTTCTAAACATGGCTTGGCAGTTTCACACCAAATTAAATCCGCATAAGGTGCATATGCCAAACCACGCGAAATAGCCTGATCAATCCCCGCACGAACACGGTAAAAACCTTCGGCAGAGCGATCGCCAATAATAAAATCTTTATCATATAAATCACAATCTGACGTTAACAGATCTGCCGCATTCGCATCAGTACGTGCAATCACTAACGTTGTCGTTCCCGCCACATCAGCCGCTAAACGTGCTGCCACTAACTTTTGCACCGCTTCTTGGGTTGGGACTAATACTTTACCGCCCATATGACCACATTTTTTCACTGATGCTAATTGATCTTCAAAGTGCACCCCAGCCGCACCCGCTTCAATCATATTACGCATCAATTCATACGCATTTAGCACCCCACCAAAACCCGCTTCTGCATCAGCGACAATCGGCAAGAAATAATCAATGCCATCAGAGGGTGAGCCACCATTAGACCATTGAATTTGATCTGCACGACGAAAAGAATTGTTAATACGCTTTACCACCGCAGGTACTGAATCTACTGGGTATAAAGACTGATCAGGGTACATCGCTGAGGCGGTATTATTATCGGCTGCAACTTGCCAACCCGATAAATAAATCGCTTCAATACCGGCTTTTGCTTGTTGAACCGCTTGCCCACCTGTTAATGCACCTAAACAGTTAACATAGCCTTTTTTAGCACTACCATTAACCAATTCCCATAATTTATCAGCCCCGCGCTGAGCTATAGTGTTTTCAGGAATAAACGAACCACGAAGATTAACCACTTCTTCTGCGGTATAAGTACGTTTAACGTGTTTCCAGCGTGGATTTTCAGCCCAATCTTTTTCTAAGGCTGCAATTTGTTGTTGGCGAGTTAATGTCATCATAATATCCCTCTAATCACTTGGCGGTAATCCGTTATTACACTAAATAGTCATAACCTTTTAAGGTCAGGAAGTTGTCTAACTCATCACTAGTGGCTAAGTGCGACATTAAATAGGTAGCCTCATCAAAACGTCCATTTTCAATTCGCTCTTGGCCTAACTCTTGTTGCAATACTTGCATTTCTTCAGTCAACATTTGTGCAAATAAGGCTTTAGTAACCACTTGACCATTAGATAAAGTCTTACCGTGTTTTATCCATTGCCAAATTGAGGCACGTGCAATTTCCGCGGTTGCCGCATCTTCCATTAAACCGTAAATAGGCACACAACCATTACCTGAAATCCATGCTTCAATATATTGCACCGCCACTCGAATATTATGCCGCATACCCACTTCGGTTCGTTCACCATCACAAGGGGCTAATAATTCAGCCGCAGTAATAGGCGCATCGTCTTCTCGACTAATATTTAATTGATTAACACGCTGATCGAGCACTTCATCAAAAATAGCGCGCGCAGTATCGGCTAACCCGGGATGAGCAACCCATGTGCCATCGTGACCATTGTTGGCCTCAAGTGTTTTGTCCGTTTGAATCTTATTTAATACCCATGCTTGTTGCTTGGGATCTTTCGCTGGAATAAATGCCGCCATACCGCCCATTGCTAATGCACCACGACGATGACAAGTACGGACTAATAACCGTGAATAAGCATTAAGAAATGGTTTTTCCATGGTCACCACTTGGCGATCAGGTAAAATACGATCAGGGAAATTACGTAAGGTTTTTATATAACTAAAGATATAATCCCAACGTCCACAATTAAGGCCAACAATATGTTCTTTAAGACTAAATAATATTTCATCCATCTCAAACGCGGCCGGTAACGTTTCAATCAAGACCGTTGCTTTAATAGTACCGCGCGTTAACCCAAATTGGTCTTCGGTAAAACTAAACACATCACTCCACCATGCCGCTTCTCTAAAACTTTGTAGCTTAGGCAAATAGAAATAAGGGCCGCTGCCTTTGGCTAATAACGCTTGGTGGTTCAAATAAAAATACAGTGCAAAATCAAGTAAAGCTCCCGGAATTGGCTGCCCATTCCAGAGTATATTTTTTTCAAGTAAATGCAGACCACGAACACGACAAATCAATACCGCAGGATCATCATCAAGCTGATATAACTTACCTGTTTTAGGATGGGTATAACTGATGGTGCCATTAACTGCATCACGTAGATTCTGATGACCATCAATAATCGCATTCCACGACGGAGAAAATGAATCTTCAAAGTCTGCCATAAAGACTTTTACATTGGCATTTAGCGCATTAATGACCATTTTACGATCAACGGGACCTGTGATTTCAACGCGACGATCTTGTAAATCATGAGGAATATTTTGTATTTTCCACTCCGACTCTCTAATCGCCTGAGTCGTAGGTAAAAAATCAAGAAGTTGGCCACGATCAATGGCTAATTGCTGCAATTCACGAGCCTCTAATAATAACGGAACGCGTTCAGCAAATCGTTCAACTAACTGCGCAATAAACAATAAAGCGTCAGTCGTTAAAATCTGTTGTTGATGCTCCGTCAGAGGTTGTGGCAGAAATAACTGGGAATGAGCATTGGCTTGAATGGCTGTGTCTGTCATATAGCACCTCCAGCATGTAACTTAATCACTACTTTTATCAATAACAAAAGTAATGATTCCCTGTTGAATTATCTTAAGCACATGTTTACGTTGCCGTAACCTCGCGCATAATGCAAATAACACCAAATTCACGCATCGCCAAAGGAAAAACAAAAACCTTTAAATTTATAGAGTTACAAAAGATGTATACCTGTGCAATCTCCTTAATTCTTAACAATCTTAGCAATTAACTCGGAATTTAGATTTATCCATAAACAATACTTTTTTGTATCTATTTACGTAATTAAATTACAAAGCATCATTTTAAAATCATTATTTAAAAAAGTGTTTTAAACAAACTGTTATATTTATATGCAACATAACAGTTTGATTAATAAAATATTAAGTCTTATTCAAAAGAAAAAATCAAATAATTAAAAATAATAACTAACAAAATAATTACGACGTTAATTTGCACGCAGAAATAAATTAAACCAACAAAACAGTAAGTTATAGATAATTCACTCGATAATATAATATTTTAATTATTATTGAAAAATTGATATTTTCAACTAAAAACAACGTAAAATAACGATCGTGGATATAACACTAATAAAAAAACCTGAACAACGATAATAACCACATTAATATTACCGCGGGTTATTGATCATTACTTCAGGCTTCTTGTACGACAATAATAACGAAAAAAGGCTTATAATAAGCTTTTAACTATTTCGCCTAATTTTTCAAATGTTGCAACACGGCTTGACGTCGGCCGCCATACTAAACCAATCTCACGATAAGCATCTTTACCTGGTGGCTCAATAACGACCAAATTTTGGTTCTCTAAAATGCCATGTTTAATTGCCATCTGTGGAATAAACGTTGTGCCTAAACCATTAGCAACCATTTGTACCACGGTATGTAAACTCGTGGCTGTAAATGGATTGATTTTTTCTTTCGCCGTCAATTGACATGCCGATACTGCATGTTCAGTTAAACAATGCTCTTTCTCTAATAAGAACACTGACTTATCAGGTAAATCTGCATAGTGTAGCGGCATCGTTACTGAAGATGCTTGTTGTTTACTGATCACCATCTTAAACGCATCGCGTCCAACCACTTTGCTAGCCATACCATGGATATCAACGGGTAATGCTAAAATTAACACATCCATTTCACCATGTTGCAGCGCTGCTAATAAATTGGTGGTGGTATCTTCCCGCAATAATAAATTCAATTTAGGGTATAACGCATTCACCTGCTGCACTAAACCACACAGCAAAAATGGCGCAATAGTTGGAATACAGCCGACCCGTAATGGCCCTTCCATACCATCACCGCAGCAACGAGAAAGCTCGATCAAGTCACGACTGCACGCTAATAATTCTCGTGCTCTTTCTACCACTTGTTCTCCCATTGATGTAAACACTAAGGTTTTAGCCTTTGTATCCCGTTCAACAAGATGGCAGTCGAGTAACTCCTCAAGATTTTGAATACCAGAACTTAATGTCGACTGGCTCACAAAACACCGTTTAGCTGCTTCGCCAAAATGGTGTGTTTCCGATAGAGTAACTAAATAATGTAGCTGTTTAAGTGATGGAAATTTATTCATCGTATTTTTCGATTACTTTAATCTGTTTATTCCGCTTTTTTCAATTTAACAGTTTCGCTATAGTTTGTCCCGTCCAAGTATGGAGCTGACCCAAAAAGGTTAGCAAACCCCAATATTTAAGGAGCACCAAAATGGTACTAGTAGGTCGTCAAGCACCAGATTTTACTGCTGCAGCTGTTCTCGGTAACGGCGAAATCGTTGATACTTTCAACTTTGCAGAATTTACTAAAGGTAAAAAAGCAGTAGTTTTCTTTTACCCACTAGACTTCACTTTCGTATGCCCATCTGAGCTTATTGCTTTTGATAAGCGCTTTGAAGATTTCCAAGCGAAGGGTGTAGAAATTATTGGTGTTTCAATTGATTCACAGTTCTCGCACAACGCATGGCGTAACACTGCTATTGAAGATGGCGGTATCGGTCAAGTTAAATACCCACTAGTTGCTGATATTAAGCACGAAATCTGTAAAGCTTACGATGTTGAGCATCCAGAAGCGGGTGTTGCTTTCCGTGGTTCTTTCCTTATCGATGAAGACGGCATGGTTCGTCATCAAGTAGTTAACGACTTACCATTAGGTCGTAACATCGATGAAATGCTACGTATGGTTGATGCATTGAACTTCCACCAGAAGCATGGCGAAGTATGTCCTGCGCAGTGGGAAGAAGGTAAAGCAGGTATGGACGCATCACCAAAAGGTGTAGCGGACTACCTATCAGAGCACACTGCAGACTTAGGTAAGAAATAATTACCTACTAACACCACGCTCACGGTGTTATGAATTGCATTAGTGCTACATAGAGCCAAAGTCAGCTCAAATAAAAATATAATGAGGCCCGGAATATACCGGGCCCTTTTTTTATCTCGCGTTTACCACGTTATTTCATTTTCAACCAACCGCACATTATCAATCACCGCTGTTCGCCCCCTCTGCAATAATCTTCTACACTGAACACCCTCTTAAATACCATACTGTTAATAATCAATGACTATTCAACTTGAAGTTTGTATCGATAATCTTGAATCGCTTCATAATGCGCAACAAGCAGGCGCAACCCGTATCGAACTGTGCTCATCGTTAGCGCTTGGTGGACTCACACCTAGCGCTGGATTTATGTCTGCCGCCGCTAAATATGCCACCATTCCTGTTTATGCGATGATTCGCCCGCGCCAAGGTGATTTTTTATTCAGCAGTGACGATGTTGAAATAATGCTGGCAGATATTTTTGCTGCTAAACAGGCAGGATTACAGGGAGTCGTTGTCGGCGTATTAACCGCACAAGGCTTAGTGGATAACGACATTCTTACGAGTCTCGTTAAACAAGCCCAAGGAATGGGGATCACCTTTCATCGCGCCATCGATCAATGTGTGGAGCCAATGGCAGCACTTGATACGATTATGGCGGCTGGCTGTGAACGCATTCTCACTTCTGGTTTACAAGCCAATGCTTATGACGGTATTAGTATGATTAACCAAATGCATCAACACTGTGGTAATCACTTGAAAATTATGGCGGGCGCGGGCGTCAATAGTCATAACGTGCGTGACATCATTGCTCGAACAGGCATCAACGAGATCCACCTTTCGGGTAAAACCACGCGTCCAAGTCATATGATTACAGTTGCAAAACAAGCGCATATGGGTAGCGCAGACATTGACGATTTCGCCATTCCAATCACGGGAATCGCAAATATAGCGGCAGTGGTGGCTCAACTTAAGCTGTGATAATCATTACCACCACCAACAAAAACGGGACGTATCATCTTATTTAAGATCATCACGTCCCTTTTTGTTTTTACGATATCGCTTAATTTTAGTGTCGCTACAACATCAGCAATGTTTGTTGCTAAAGCATATTTTTAATGTCTTCAGGGTTAGTGTGGCGAATATCTTTGCCCTGTACAAAATAGATAATATATTCACAAATATTTTGGCAGCGGTCCCCCACTCGTTCAATGGATCGCGCAGCCCACATTACCTTCATCACATTCGGTATTGAATTAGGATCTTCCATCATATAAGTCATTAATTGTCGTATGATCGCTTCATATTCACGATCAATACGATCATCTTCTTGATACACTTCAATCGCCGCTTTTACATCCATTCGGGCAAAAGCATCTAAGGTTTCGTGCAACATTCGCACCGCGTGTTGACCTAACGATTCCAGTGAAACTAATAAGTTATATTGCTTATTGGTGAAATTTTCCGACGCCACTTTTGCAATACTTTCAGCAACATCACCAATCCGCTCTAAATCAGTAATGGTTTTAATAATCGCAATCACTAACCGTAAATCACTGGCGGTCGGCTGACGCTTGGCAATGATACGCGTGCAAGCTTCATCAATGGCCACTTCCATCGCATTGACTTTATGATCGTCTCTAATCACCCGCTTGGCTAATTCTTCATTTTGTTTATGTAATGCTTTTAAGCTATCTGCTAACTGCTGTTCAACCAAACCACCCATGGCTAACACATGGGTTCGAATACTTTCTAATTCATGATTGAACTGACCTGAAATATGACGGCCAAGGCTAATTGTATTTAACATGCTGTCGATCCTTAACCATAACGCCCTGTAATATAATCCTCAGTACGTTTTTCTTTGGGAGTGGTAAATATATCATTGGTACTGGTATATTCCACTAGCTCACCCATATGCATAAAAGCGGTTTGATCGGAAACTCGCGCCGCTTGCTGCATATTATGAGTAACGATGATAACGGTATATTTTGCTTTAAGCTCATTAATCAACTCTTCAATGGTCAAGGTTGATATCGGATCCAAGGCTGATGTTGGCTCATCTAATAATAAAATCTCAGGTTCAATCGCTATTGCCCGCGCGATCACTAATCGTTGTTGCTGACCGCCTGACAAACCAAATGCATTCTCATGCAACCGCCCTTTTACTTCATCCCACAATGCCGCTGAACGCAGTGAACTTTCAACCGCATCATCAAGCACGCGGCGATCGTTGATCCCTTGCAATCGCAGTCCGTAAACAACATTTTCATAGATTGATTTAGGAAAAGGATTGGGGCGCTGAAATACCATTCCGACTTGACGCCGCAGCGCTGCAACATCAACCTTTTTATCATACACATTCTGACCATGAAGCATGACTTTACCGTCAATATGACAGCCATCAATCAGATCATTCATGCGATTAATACAGCTCAATAACGTTGATTTACCACACCCTGAAGGACCAATAAATGCAGTAACTTGGCCTTTAGCAATCCGCATATTGATATCAAATAATGCCTGCGTTTGACCATAATGGAGGTTTAAACCTTCTATCGACAATGCGGTTTTATCTTCGGCTAATAGCGATAAATCTAATGGCTCAAATAACCCCATTGGTGGGTGGTCAGTAAAGAGCGAACGATCGTTATACATAGTTGTTCTCATCTTATTGATACTTAGGGTTATTGCTCTAAAGCGCGGAATTTTTCCCGAAGGTGATTACGAATCGCAATAGCCGTTAAGTTTAAACTAATAATAACCGTGACTAATAGAAACGAGGTTGCGTACACTAATGGGCGCGCAGCTTCAACATTAGGACTTTGAAAGGCAACATCATACACATGAAATCCTAAGTGCATGAATTTTCTATCTAAGTGTACATATGGAAAATGCATATCTAACGGCAAGGTCGGGGCCATTTTCACTACCCCCACCAGCATTAATGGCGCTACTTCCCCTGCCGCCCGAGCAACAGCAAGAATCAATCCTGTCATGATAGCTGGGCTCGCCATCGGCAATACAATGCGCCATAAGGTTTCCGCTTGTGTCGCGCCAAGTGCTAACGAACCATTACGTACCGAGCTTGGAATACGGGCTAACCCTTCTTCGGTTGACACAATAACTACCGGTAAAGTCATGATAGCGAGTGTTAATGCTGACCATAAAATCCCCGGTGTACCAAAGGTCGGGGTCGGCAATTGAGCAGAGAAGAACACATCATCAATAGTGCCGCCAACCATATAGACAAAGAAGCCTAATCCAAACACACCATACACAATTGACGGTACGCCCGCGAGATTGATCACCGCAATACGAATTAAATTTGTAAACCGATTATTACTGGCATATTCATGTAAATAAACCGCAGCAAGTACCCCTAATGGTGTCACCATGATACTCATTAATAACACCATAAACACCGTACCAAAGATGGCTGGAAACACACCGCCTTCGGTATTTGCTTCACGTGGTGCTTCAGATAAAAACTTATAAACTTGATGACCCCAATGTTGTACTTTTTCAAGCCACGACAAATTATTGGGTTGCCACATATCCAACACTTGCATCATCGGAATCGTAACATTAGCGCCACTTTGATCGCGTAACACTAGCGCGTCAGTGTCTAATTGCCCTTGTAATGCAAATAGTCGATTTTCAATGTTTTTATAAATCGTATTGTAATTGGCTTGCTCACGATCGATACGTTGTCCATCCGCCACAGTGAGCTTACCGCGTAATTCTAAGCGGCGTTTTTCAATGCGTAACCGTTCTAAATGCCAGTTAATATTGGCAATCTCATTATTTTGTAAAGATCGCAATTCCGAACGGACTTTATTGGCTTGTGCTAACGCTACAGTAAGTTGAGATAAAGGTTGAGGTTCACCGCCTTCAATTACACTGACTGGGTAGCCATAGAACTTACCATTACTTTCACGATCAACCACCGCAATATTATTGGCGATTTGCTGATGAATGATTTGAGTGCTTAATACGGTTAAGAAATCGAGTGTACCCTGACCACGATTACCGGTTTTAATTAAATAACGCGGCACACTGTCTTCAGTAAATTGACTAACATCGACACCCGCATCTGCCAATTGATCCACCGGTACCATAGTACGTTGATAGAGTTCACCAATAACGACTTGCGGTTTACCATTGAGATTAACATCAAACTGATACACGGGTGCGGGCCAAAAATAACTCAAGCCTTTATAGCCAATTAATAACAATAAACTGAGTACAGCAACCAAGCTCAAGCTGACGGCACCCGCGGTTAACCAAATCCATGGCGAACCAGATTTAAACCATTTAATCATTGCTGTATCACTTATTATAACGAACTGTATTTTGCACGTAGTCGTTGACGAACAACTTCAGCAATCGTATTAAATACAAAGGTAAATACAAACAGTACAAAGGCGGCCAGGAATAACACTCGATAATGCGAGCTACCCACTTCTGATTCGGGCATTTCAATAGCGATGGTGGCTGCTAAAGTACGTAACCCTTGCAGTAAGTTCCAATCCATAACAGGGGTGTTGCCCGTTGCCATTAATACAATCATGGTTTCACCGACTGCGCGCCCAAGTCCCATCATGATCGCAGAAAAAATACCGGGGCTGGCAGTGAGTAACACCACTTTGGTTAAAGTCTGCCATTGGGTTGCCCCTAAAGCTAATGAGCCTTTGGTCAAATGCGCTGGCACTGAGAAAATAGCATCTTCGGCAATAGTAAAAATCGTCGGAATAACCGCAAACCCCATCGCGATACCAACAATAAGCGCATTACGCTGATCATAACCGATACCTAAATGGTTATTTAAATAGCCTTGTAAATCACCATTAAAAAACTGCGTTTCAATCCACGGGCTTAAACCAAAACAACCATAGGTTACCGCTATAATCACAGGGATTAACAAGGCAATATGAAAACCATTGGGAACACGTGATCGCCATTGTCCTGGCAACATTGACCAACTCCAACCAACCACAATAATAGCCAACGGTAACAACACAATTCCAAGCGCTATACCTGCTAAATATTGCTCAACAATAGGCGCTAACCATACCCCCGCTAGAAATCCCAAAATAACGGTAGGTAAGGCTTCCATCAATTCAACCGTAGGTTTGATCACCCTTCTGACTTTATTTGACATAAAATAAGCAGTATAAATCGCGCCAGCCAATGCTAATGGAATCGCAAAAAACATCGAATAAACCGCCGCTTTCAGCGTACCAAACACTATAGGTACTAAGCTTAATTTCGGCTCAAATTCATCACTGGCAGAGGTGGATTGCCACACATAATCAGGCTCAGCATAACCTTCATACCATACTTTTTGTAATAACGATGATAACCCAATATCGGGATGCGCATTTTTAACTTGGTAACTCTGCAATTGCCCATTATCGAGCGTTACTAATAAATTCGCTTTAGGAGAAATGGCAATATCAGTCGGTACTTTAGTGAAGACTTTATCTTTGTATATAACTTTACGCTCGGCAGTGTAATAAGCCGAGCTCGTGCCGTCTTTCTGAATCGCAAAAAAGCCTTTACGGTAATATTCAGGCACAATTTTAACTAATGGGCTGGCCGAAAAATGAAACGTTCTGACACTGATTAACTGACGCTTTCCTTGTTTTACCACTTCAAACCATTGCGAAATCGTATTATCAGAATTGGTAATCAATAATGAATTTGCGCCAGACAACAGGGTAATCGAGACTGGCTTACTGTTACCTGTAGCAATATTTTCAATTTTACGCAGAAAAGCCGTGTTAGCGGTTAACTTATATAAATATAAATTGGATCCACTCAACACATACAGCGTCTTACCATCTGGGGTTAATTGAAAATCATCAATTTTAGCGGGAGTATTAGTAATCTCAAACCGCTGCTGTTGCCATCCATTCGCCCGTTGCACCACATTTTCGGGCAGTAATAAGCTCAACCCATAAAGATGATTAGTCGCCGTTTTACCGACCACAATAGTACGATCATCACGCCCAGAAATAGCTAATTGCGTGATGGTCTCTCCTGTGGGAGCAAGTGCTAATGGCGTTTGACCAAAAGGATATTGAATGCTGGGTTGTAAGTGCTTATTTGCCTCAGAAAAAGTAAGTTCAAACGCAGGTTTAACGATCTTAACCTGTCCTTGTGCCGTAGCATAAGCCACCATACCATCACGCGGCAAACTCACCGCATACGCAGTCGGATTTTTAATGATCGTCTGTTGTTTTAGTATGGTTGCTGATGGCGATGGTGAGTGTAGATCGACAAAAATAACCTTACCATCGTGACTAAAACGATAAGCAATCTTATTACTGTCATCAACCCCTAACAACGCTGTTTTGCTGGTTACAGATAATGATAAGTGCTGTTTAGGATTAACAGCAACAGATGAGAAAATAGGCACAATCACATACAGTAAATAAAAGAAAATCAGCATCAAGGTGATCAAAACAAAAATACCACCCGCCGTCACGCCGACGCGAGTTAATTGATCTTTACCTCGACGAAAACGATTTTCTTTCCTTAGTAATGTGCTGGCGTTTGCCATTATGACCTCTAACCTATTTATACGCTCAAAAGTGTATTGCTATTTAATGACAGATTTATGACAAAGACCATTGTGATGATGATTTGAGTTGGCTAAACCGTATTTTACAGCCATGCTTAAAAACAACCACTCTAATAAACACCATCATCATGTTATAGCGACAAGGACTGACCTAATGAAACAACTGATTGTGACCATTATTGGTAAAGACAAACCAGGGCTTGTAGAGCAGTTATCCGATACCGTCTATTTTAATCATGCCAATTGGCTCAGCAGTTCACTTAGCCAACTTGGCGGGCAGTTTGCAGGAATAATACAAATAGACGTTGCAACGGAACACTTTCAATCACTTCGCCAAGCATTAACTGACATTGAAGCATTACACATTCACATCGTAGAAGATCACACTCAAACCGTGACCACTTATGTCACTCAACAGCTTACCGTAACAGGTAATGATCGTCGGGGCATAGTAAAAGAAGTAACACGCCATTTAGCTCAACTTGGCGTCAATATTGCCAAACTTAAAACCAACACCCAAAGCGCACCTAACTGGGGTTACCCTATTTTTGTGGCTGAATTTCAGTTACACACTCCCCTTGAAATCAGTGCAGCCATGATTCAACAACAATTAGAACAGTTAGCTGATGATTTAACTGTCGATATTGATACACTTAGCTAAATCAATCAGGTCGCTTACATTAAAGCAATGTAGCGCGAATCGTGCTGCTTTAACATGCCATGGTAAACATCTGTGATAAATAAGAACATTTAACCATGCTACACAATGTCGGTTTTACGCTGTTTTAATAACAATTAAGAGTAACCGCGCTGTTGGCTGATTTCATTACACTTTTAACAAAATAGACATGTTCTATTTTGGCTATTCTAGCGGATGAAAACATATTAAAACGAGGCTTATAACCTCGATTTTAAATGAAGCTCATACGCGTAATGCGGATTAGATGCATACTGTTAAATACAGCCATTTCTAACTCAAAGTCATACTACGAGCTGAGTGATCGTATTTGTGGTCTTAAAATCGTTTCTAGGGGCTATTTAACGGGTATTTGGGTCATGTCAGACTGATAAGCGATTTATGGCGAGATTGATTGATGAAAACGGACAGATTTAAAATAAATATATTTCTAGGGGTTTTGCCTAAATTTAGATTTATTTTAAATCTAAGGTGTAAGGTCGCTTATCGCGGCCTTTGTTGTATCTGGACGTTACAGCGTACCTAATTATATTAAAATGCATATTGTTTAATATAGTTATTTTTAGAGAGTAATATAAACACATATAAGATTGTTAAATGTGATTTATGTATTTAGGAGGGAACATGGCGACAATATTCGCGTTCGTTAAGTTGTTTGAGAAGAAAGAACATGCAGAAGATTTCGTGAGCGGGAAATTGTTCATGAATACAATTAAATCATTTAAAGAATATCGAGATGAATCTGGAGAATTAAGAGGAGATGATCATGAAGGCATCATTGCTATGTATCAGCCTAGCCAGCTTGGTGACATAACGTTTGGTGAGATTTCAATTCCATCCTCCGAACTAGCTAGCCCGATTGTTGTTCATGGTGATCATTTATTATCTCAAAATGTTTTTTGTCTCTATTCATTAAATAGTCGGGGCCATGAATCTATCTCTGCTGACACTATTAAAGAATTTAAAACGACTCTAGAACTTCATAAATCATGCTTTGGGTTAGGAAAGTATTGTGTTGTCGTAATCAATGTAACTGAATTTATAGATCGCTGTAAGATAGCAATAGAAACTCTAGAACTTCAAGGAAGTTGGGGGTTAGTAGATTACTTTAATGAACATGAGTTCCATGGCTCTATGCCAGAAGATAGCTTGGGTTATCAAAAACGTAGTATGTTCAGAGAGCAAAGAGAGTATAGGATTAAAATCGATACTAGGCAGAAAAATCCAAATTATTATATCTTAGATGTTGGGGATTTATCCGACATTACAATGCTTACAACTCCCGAAGAGTTTAATGAAAAAATAGAACTTAAATTACCAGATGGAACAAGTGCATAAGAGGGAGTTGAATCGGTGATTTTACAAGTTGTATCTGTAACATGAATTTCCGCAAGGTCGCTATTGGCGACCTTTATTATATCTGGACGTTAGGTGGTCTCGGGTCACACAAGATGTATACTATTTCCTAATAGTTAACAACCTTAATAGAGCAAATAATCTATCCAATTTCTGTCCAAAAATAAGTTAAGTTTGCTAGTACGCATAAATAGATTTGATGTTAAATGACCGCCCATCGAGGCGGTTTTTTGGTATTTGTAGGTTAGTTTGTAATTTGTTATAGTTTAACTACAATGTAGTTACTGTGTAATTATGAGTTATCTACAATTTGAGTGGGATCCGAATAAAGCGGAAAGTAATATTCGAAAGCATGGCATTACTTTTATAGAGGCTGAATCAGTTTTTAGTGATGAATGTGCTCGTGTGATACCTGACCCTGACAGCTCATATGGTGAAGAACGCTTCATCATTATGGGGTTGAGTGAAAAACATAACACTCTCGTTGTATGTCATTGCTATAGAGGTGATGACGAAAGGATTCGAATTATTTCAGCTCGGAAAGCAGAAAAACGAGAACGTAAACAATATGAGGAGTTTCGTTATGCGTGATCAATATGATTTTTCAAACTCAATGGCTAATCCATACGCGAAAAAAGTAAAGAAGCAGATCACTATTCGACTCGATGATGATGTGGTGACTTACTTTAAAGATTTATCTGAAAAGAATGGTATCCCATACCAAAACTTAATTAATCTTTACCTAAAAGATTGCGCATCAAAAAATAAAGAATTAACAATGGATTGGCAGTAAAATCTTACAGTAAAGGTTGCTCATATGTAGCGGCCTTTTTTATGCCTGGTTGATACGATTTAGCGCTGTTAATACGCATAAAGATCTAATATGTTAAATACCGTCCAATTTAAGGCGGTATTTTTGCATGTGAGGTAGATTTAAAATAAATGTAACATTAGTTACGGTATTTTACCGTAACTACAAAAAAGGCGATTAAGATGGCTAACGCATTAAAAAATGAGCGTTTTAAAGATCACCTGTAAAAGATAATTACACAGAATTATTTACAGGGTCTGTAGATTCAATTAATAAGTACAACCCGCACGAATAGACATAAGCTCTAATGCCCATACAAGACATCAAAATCAGGAATGTTCTGCTCCCAAATAGGCAAATCTTCGCCAACAATTGACTTTAGAATCTCGATAAATCGCTTCGTTTTAATAGGTGCATCTCGATGTGGGTACACCGCATAAATAGTTCCAAAATCATCAATATTCAAATGAGTCATAATAGGTATTAGTTTGCCTTCAATGATCTCATCATTAAGCATTTGCGCAGAAACAACCGCCAATGTATTTCCCGCCAATACACTTTTGACCATCATTTCTACATCATTAACTTTATAAATAGCATTAAGCTTAAATTGATGTTCGTTTTTATTTTCATCAAGATAGTTAAATTTATCAATTAATAATCCCGGTGCCGAATAAATGGTTGCGGGTAACGTTTCTAATCTTTTAATTGTCTCTATTTTTCCGTGTTGTTTAATAAAATCAGCAGAAGCGACAATTAATAAACGACTTCGAGCAATCTTTCTTGATATCAAGCTGGAGTTTTTAGCCTTACCAATTCGAAACCCAATATCAAAACCTTCTTGCACTATATCAACCATTCTATCTTCTAATCTAAGTTCACACTTCACATCAGGATATTGATGCTGAAAAATAGAAATCGCGTCTTGTACATATTGACGACCAAACATCATAGAACTGGTGATCTTCAATGTTCCTTTGGGCTCTGAACGATAATTTTGAGTTAAGCGATGAGTATTTTCTAATAGTTCTCGCAATTGCCGCGCTTGATTTACCATTTCACTACCAACAGCGGTTAATGATAACGAACGCGTAGTACGATTAAGTAATCGAACTCCCAGCTCCTTTTCTAAACGGCTTATCTGTTTTGATATTACAGAGCGATCTATATTTTTCTGCTCTGCCACATTAGTAAAAGAGCCCTGTTCTGTCACTTCAAGCAATAATAATAAACGTTCAGAAAAATCCATATAAGCCTTATGAGAATAAAGAAATAAGCCATCGGTGCAATATTAGCATCAATCTTATGCTCATAACGGTGTTTTTCTCATCTAATGGATTGCTTATAGTTAACTCAATGACGAAAAGGAAGTCATTTAACGTTACCGTATTTAGCGAGCCTAGTAGGCTATTTAGAGGAAATTATTATGAAAACACTATCAATTACTAGCCAAGGTGGTATCGCAACAGTAACCATCAACAATCCACCAGTGAATGTATTAACTATTGATCTAATTAACGAAATTAATGCGTTTGTACTTTCCTTAAAAGACGACCGAGATACAAAAGTGGTTGTATTTAAATCACTGCACGAAACGTTCTTTTTAGCACACCTTGATCTTAATGTGATTAACGGTACTCAAGGTGGACAAGCAGCTTCTATTGAGTTCAATCACATGATAATGAACATCAAAGCGATGAAACAAGTCTCTGTTGCCGTGGTTGATGGCGTAGCTCGTGGCGGCGGTGACGAATTTGTAATGGCATGTGATCTTGCTTATGCCACTGAAAATGCAGCATTTGCTCAACCAGAAATTCACGTCAATATTCCAACTGGCGGCCAAGGTGCGGTTCAATACGCAAGAAGAATGGGCAAAAACAAAGCATTACAAGCGCTATTATTAGGTAACGACTTCACTGCACAACAAGCTGAAAAACTAAATATTATTACTCAGTTTGTGCCTAAAGCAGAAATGAATGCCTTTTTAGAAATGACACTTGACATCATTAGCAGCTTAGAAATTCGTGATATCGTGATGTACAAAGAAATCATCGCAGCGTCAATTACAGACGAAACCGCAGGCGCAGAGCTAGAGTTACGCTACTTTTTAGAGCGTGCAAAAGAAGAAAAAACCGCGATGATTATCTCTACATTTCTAAAACATGGCGGACAAACTGAGCGTGAAGCAAAAGATATGCAAGGTATCTTTATGGACACAGCTGCCGAATTATCAAAATAATAGAAATAAATAACGCCCTGAGTAAATCTCTTTATTCAGGGTGGTTTCTATTACCACGCAAATTACTGCCATTTCTCTTCAGATCATTTATTGGCTGTTCCGTAAATAAATTTCATATTAACGCGCCGCAACAACCTAACATCAACCTCAATCTTTCAGCCCCAATTTCATCATGTTTTCATTCACAATCGCGACAGGTAATGGAATATAACCGTCTTTTTGCACTATATTCTGACCATCACTGGATAAAATAAAGCGTAAGAATTCTTGCTCCATCGGTGCTAAAGCTTTGTTGGGGTGTTTGTTGATATATAAATACAAATAGCGTGATAGTGGATAATTACCGTTGATAGAATTCTCTACCGTGGCTTCAACATAATCAGAGCCTTCACGGGCAACAGGAATAGCGCGTATCCCCGTGGTCTTATAGCCAATACCTGAATAACCAATCGCATTGAGCGAGGTTGAAACAGACTGCACTACCGAAGCTGAGCCCGGTTGTTCATTAACGTTATTACGAAAATCGCCACGACATAAAGCACGCTTTTTAAAGTCACCATAAGTGCCAGATACAGAATTACGACCAAATAATTGAATATTACGCTGCTGCCAACTATTGGGTAAGCCTAGTTGTCCCCATTGAGTAATTGGATCCAATGCGCCACAACGTAAGGTACGCGAATATATTGCATCTAGCTGCTCAAAATTGATGCCTTTAAGCGGGTTATCTTCATGCACAAACACGGCTAACGCATCCACCGCCACTTTAATTGCGGTTGGTTTATAGCCGTATTCTTTTTCAAATGCTTCAACTTCTTTGGTTTTCATTAAGCGACTCATTGGCCCTAATTGTGCCGTCGCTTCCACCAGCGCAGTCGGTGCTGTTGATGAACCAGATGCTTGAATTTGAATATTAACGTTTGGATATTGACGTTTAAAAGCCTCTGTCCAATAGGTCATTAAGTTAGCTAGCGTATCCGATCCCACCGACGATAAATTACCCGAAATTCCGCTCACTTTAGAATAAGGTTGTAACTGAGTATCGACCTCGGCTATCGAGGTCGTCGCTGCCATAACAGGCGCTAATGCCATCAAACTCCACACACTGAGCCCGCTCATGGTTGTGGTGATCATTTTTATTAGTGGTGACATTAGCATTAGGTATCCTTACCTTTTATTAGTGATCATTAGTCGCGGTATGTGGCAATGCAGTATCAACCACTAATCGACTTGGCAACGTGAATGAGAAGGTACTGCCCTTATCAATCTCGCTCTCTATTTCTAGATGTGCGTCGTGGTGACTGAGTGCATGCTTAACAATGGCGAGCCCTAAACCACTGCCGCCAGTTTCACGAGAACGGGCTTTATCAACTCGGTAAAAACGTTCCGTTAAACGGTGAATATGTTGCGCCTCAATACCTTCACCACTGTCAGTCACTTCTAATCGTGGCCCTGTTGGTGAGCGATACCAACGCACATGAATAGCGGCATCATTCGGAGTATGTTTAACCGCGTTATAAACCAAGTTTGAAATGGCACTGCGAAGTTGATCATTATCGCCAAAGACTTTTAAGCTGCTATCAACCTCAAAGGTAAATGACTGATCTTTATTACTACTGAGTGACATCGCTTCTTTTTCTAAAATATCAAGCATCGCAGGCACATCGACCATTTCTTCTAGTTCAATCGTCGGTGCAGCTTCAATTTTAGATAACGTTAATAACTGCTCAACCAGCGCATTCATACGCGCTAATTGTTCGGTCATCACGCCATGAGCGCGATCCCACATTGGTCCCATTAGCATTTCAGGATCTTGTGCCATTTCAAGATACCCTTGCAAGACGGTCATTGGGGTGCGTAGTTCATGGGACACATTGGCAAAGAAATTACGGCGCATGCCTTCCAGTTGTTTTAACTGTGACACATCGCGCACTGCCATCAGATATTCGCCCTCGGTGTAGCGCATGATCCGTAATTCTAGAGTACGGTCATAGTTCATCGGTGAGGTTATTTCTAATGGGGTATCAAAAGCTTGACGAGAAAGGTAGCGTACAAAATCGGGGCTGCGTAACAAATTACTGATAGGTTGACCGCTATCATCAGGCCAGCGCAAACCTAATAATTGTTGGGCTAATTTGTTGCACCACACAATATTACCTTCGCTACGAAACACCACCACCGCATCGGGCAATGATTCTGCACCATTACGGAAACGACGAATTAAGGTAGTTAGTTCTTTGCGGCGGCGACGATTACGCTGTTGTAAGCGATAAATACCATTAAATAGTGGCTCCCAACTGCCAGAGCCAGAAGGCGGCGTTAAGCTACGATCTTTCCATAACCAATTCGACATTTTAAGTTGATTATGAAAATGCCACCCCAGTTGGATCCAACTCGCGATCAATAAAAACCACGGTAAGTAGCCAAAAATAACGCCAAGTATAAGCCAAGGTAGATAAAATAATATCAGCTCCCCAACCAACTTTTTCCATGTCAATCTTTCCACATGTTTACTCCTAACAGCAACGGAGTAACACAGTGGTTCCGTTACGCTATTTTTCTATTCGATAAAACCAACACAACCTTCATTGTTATCATAGGCGCATGATAATAATGAAGGTAACGAGTTTGCCACGGCTGATAAGCACAATGGAATATTTACATGCGGGTTGAAAAACGGTATCCCGCCCCACGAACCGTTTGAATCATCTTATCGTGACCATCATTCTCAAGTGCTTTACGTAAGCGACGAATATGGACATCAACAGTGCGATCTTCAACGTAAACATTGGTGCCCCACACATTGTTCAACAGTTGCTCACGGCTATAAACGCGCTCTTGATGAGTCATAAAAAAGTGCAACATCTTAAACTCAGTCGGCCCCATGTCGAGTGGCTCATCGGCTGAGGTTACGCGATGTGAAACGGGATCTAATTTCAATCCTTGAACGTCAATCACATCATCTAAAGCCGTTGGTGAAGCGCGACGCATAACGGCTTTCAAACGTGCCATTAACTCTTTAGGTGAAAACGGTTTAGTGATGTAATCATCCGCACCCACTTCAAGACCACGTACTTTATCTTCTTCTTCACCACGGGCGGTTAGCATCACCACTGGAATTTGGCGAGTCAATTCATCACGCTTGAAATGCTTAATCAAGTTAATGCCAGAGCCTCCAGGTAACATCCAATCCATTAAGATCAACTCAGGATACGGCTCACACATTTTTTCTAATGCACTATCGTAATCTTCAGCTTCTATTGCTTGATATCCATTTTGCTCTAGGACAAAACACAACATTTCGCGAATCGGTGCTTCGTCTTCTACTACAAGAATCCGTCTTGCCATAATAAAATCTACCTAGTCGTTTGTTTTCTCTGACATGCATCATTATGTGTGTTCATTATGACACTTTTGTGACTTTTTCAGATAAAGATGATTTTAATAGAATCAATAACAATCGCTTAAAATACGTTTGCTATTTGATTCTACAACAAAAATAACCCAACACTTAATGGCAATATAATTACCCTTTTATGATGATTTGGCTACGTCCACCGCCTATGGCTTCAACCGCAACTTGCACGCCAATTCGCTCAACTAAGGTGCTAACATGCGAGATAACCCCAATCTGACGCCCATCCGCTTGCAAAGCATCTAAGCAGGCTAATGCCATCTCTAAACTATCAGGATCAAGCGTACCAAAACCTTCATCAATAAACAGTGAACCGAGCTGGCGCGTATCAGCCGCAAGTGAGGCTAACGCTAATGCTAACGACAACGACACCAAGAAACTTTCGCCACCAGAAAGCGATTCCACACTGCGGACTTCATCGCCCATATCATGATCGATAACTTGCAATGCTAATGGGCTACCAGGAACGGGTTGCAAAGCATAACGCGGGGCTAAATCTTGCAAATGTTCGTTCGCTGCTAACACCAATTGTTGTAAGGTTAGCCCTTGTGCCAAGGTACGGAACTTATTGCCCGTTGCAGAGCCGATTAACTCATTCATTTGTAGCCAGAGTTCGGTTTGGGTTTGTTGTGTCGCTAACGCAGAGCGTAAATCCCCTGCTTGTTGTTCCGCTTGCTCGGCATGGACTAATTGTTGACGTAATTGAAACACCTGATCATCACTGTGCTGTTTTTGAGTTTGCCACTCAGCCATAATTTGTTGTTGTGAGCTCGCATCATTGCTGATGTCATGAGCAGTAAACCAACCTGTCGCTAATTCAACCATTGGCTGATGATCAATATGTGCTTGTTGACGCTCTTTTAATACTGTTTGGCAAGCAGATAACGCCTGTTCGATCTGTTTAAGCTCAGCCCGTTGTTGTTGCAACCATGCATCATCTTTACTCAATAACGCGGTCAATTCAGCTTCGGTAAGGGCTAATTTTTCTAACCAATTACCCCATGTTTGTTGTAACTGTTGCTGAGCTTGATTAGCTTCAACCAATTGCTGTTGAGCATGTTGATGGTGCGCTTCATTTGCCGCCATCGCTTCGGCTAACTGATTAAGCAGAGTTTGCTGTTGTTGTAATTGTTGTTGCTGGTATTCAAGCTCTGCTTTGGCTTTATGTTCAATGACATCTAACGATTGATCACCAATGAGATCAAGCCGTTGTTGCCAATATAGCGTTTGTTGTTGCGTTAATTGATGATCTTTATTGGTCATCGTCTGTAACTGCTGCTCGCTATGCTCAACCCCACTGATTAACTGAGCTAATACGGGAGCAAATTCAGCCAACTGTTTTTCAAGTTGCTGTTGTTGGCTAACATTGGTTTGATATTGTGCTATTTGTTGCTCAAGTTCGGCGATAAAACTATTTTTACCTTGCTGAGATAATACTGTTAGCCACGCATCATTTCCGTAAATTGCATTCAATGCTTGTTGTCTTTGTTCGTAGACTTTTTGTTGGCTTTCACATTGTGACACTAACGCTTTTTGCTGTTCTTGCGCTTGCGTTTGTTGTTGCGACAATTGATGGTAGGTTTCTTTGAGCTCAGCTTGTTGATGACCTAATTGCAGTAATTGTTGCTGTTGCTGTTTAACCTCGGTGATCAGTTTTTTACGCTGCTCGCCTTGGGTTTTAATGGTCTGCATTTTCGCTATCGCATCATCCTGTGCTTGTGACCAATTGGCTTGATAATGTGCCAATTGAGCCACATCACTGACAGCCGATAAGCTAATTTCAGCCAACGTTATCGCATCAAGATCAAGCGCCATTAAATCAGACCAATGACATTGTTGCTGACTGACTAATGTTTGAATATTCGCATTAAGCCCATCAATCTCTTGCGCTAATTCGGTTTGGGTGTGTTGATCTTGCGTGATGGTTTGGGTCAGTTGACGCTGCTCGGCATGAACATTTTGCAATTGTTGGGCTAGCTGCTGCAATCGCTGCTGTTGCTGACTAATAATGGTGGCAACTTGCGGATTATGTTGCTGGTATGGATGTTCAAGCGCACCACATAACGGACACGCTGCGCCCTCAATCAATTGCTCACGATAATCAGTTAGGTTCATCACCGCGCGACTTTGAGTCAATTGGTGATCAACTTCTTTATGTTGCGCGTCTAATTGTAATAATTCAGGGGCTAGTGTGGTTAAACGGTGCTGATTATTGGTGATAGTTACCCCTAATGCCTGCTGTTGTAACTGCAATTTATCACGTTGCTGTAGCTGCCCATGCCACTTATCTAAGCCATATAAACTGTCTTTTAATTGGCTATTACACTGCTGATAAGCACTATAATCTTGACGTTGTTGATCTTGTATTTGTTCTAATTGAACAAGATCATGCGCAGCAACTTGTGCTGTTAACTGTTGCTGTTGTGCCGCAAAACCTGACAGCTGTTGTTCTAAGTCAGCTTGTTGTTGAGTGATTGTGGTTAATGTTATTTGACGTTGTTTGATATCTGCTTGCAGTTGAGCAATATCGGTTTGTGCTTGCTGAAATTGGTTAACGTTATCTTTGATCGCGTTATGCTGTTCGGCTAATGCTTTCACCGCTTGCGTTGTCTCTAACTCAACCACCAGCTGTTGATACTGTTGTTGTGAGGTCTGTTGTTGCTGTTGCTGCTTTAATAATTGCTCACGGTTAAGCGCTAACGCGTTGGTTAACTGTGAAATTTGCAGTTGTAACTCATCGCGTTGCAACTGTAAGCCATGACGTTGTTGTTCAATGGTGGCTGCTTGCTTTAATTTTGGTTCTAGCGCATTAAACGCCTGTTGTTTTTGAGTCAGTAACTGTTGGCATTGCTCAGTACTTGCTTGCAATTGCGCTTGCTGTTGGTGATTTTCTTTTAAGGTAGCGCTACTTTGTTGCTCTGTTGCCGTCCACTTACTGACTTGCTGTTTAGCTTGTGCTAATAACGTAAAATCACCACGGGCAGGCAAGGCTTGTTCGTATTGTTGCAACTCTATATAACGCGGCGCTGCTTGTTGTTGAATGAACTCAGCTTGCTGTAACTGTTGTTCACCCTCTGCAATACGCTGTTGTAACTTTGACGTCGTTAACATGACATCTTGATGCTGTTTTAATTGCTCAAGCTGTTGCTGTTGAGTATTAACTTGCTGACGTACAATCTCTAACTGGCTATTTAATGCCAATTTTTGTTCATCACTTAATAATGCTACATCACCAAGCTTATCTTGTAACTGAGCCAGCTTTTGTTTTTCCTCAGCCGAACGCTTATAAGCCGCCATCGATAACCGACCGTAAATTTCACCGCCCGTCATTCGTTCAAGTAACGTGGCACGTTCATCAGCACCCGCTTTTAAAAATGCCGCAAACTCACCTTGAGGTAACATCACTGCGCGGCGGAATTGATCAAAACTCAACCCAATTAAGCGTTCTATTTCAGCTTGTAACTCTTGTTTTTTACCCGCAAAACGTTGCCCAGTTTCAATATTCTCTAACCATTGTTCAGCGGCTTGCATTTTACCTTCAGCACGACCACGAGCACGACGCACTTGCCAATGGGTACGCCAATGCGAACCATCGTTAGCAATAAAATCTACCTCAGCAAAACCCTCAGCTTTACCGCGCGATAAAATACTGCGCACATCGTTGGCTTTAATGCGATTATCGTCATCATCACGCCCGATTTCAGCATCATTTTTTTTATTAGATTGCAGACGAGGAATACGATCGTATAACGCTAAACAAATCGCATCGAGTAAAGTTGATTTACCCGCGCCTGTTTTACCCGTGATCGCAAATAAGCCCGCTTCGCCTAAGCGTCCACCAGCAAAATCAATCTCAAATTTGGTTTGTAAACTCGCTAAATTTTCACCACGCAGTGCAAGTATTTTCATTTTATTATTCTCTATTATTATTGTTGTTCTTCAACTTGCACTAATAAGCTTTCAAAAGCGGCAGTCATCGCAGCATCAGGTTCACCATCGTATTTTTTATTCCAACTCAGAGAAAATACTTGTTGCGGTGACACCTCAGATAACCGTTGGTGCTGCAAGCCTTGTTGCTGTTCGACGTGTTGATAATGCGGGGTGATTTTAGCCAACCGTACCGATTTACCTTCTAATGCTTGCAACACTTTTTCACGTAACAGAGCTTGCGGTTTATCAAGCAGTACATGCACCTCTAAAAAGGGTTGTTGCTCACGAGGAAGCTCATCATCAGATAACGCTTTAAGTGCCACTAATACTTCATCTAATGGCGCAGGTTTGGTTGGTACTTTTAGCATATCAACACTTCGAGGAATGGTGATTGGCTCAATATTAATAACGTCAGTACCGTCTAATTCAACCACCACGATTTGATGGCTATAATTACGCTCAGCCATTGATAATGGAATCGGTGAGCCGCAATAACGCACATGTTCTTGCTTGGAAACTTTTTGGGCTAAATGCAAATGTCCAAGGGCAACATAGCTAACATCATCGGCAAAGATAGTCGCCGGTAGCGCATGCTGATTCCCCCCTAATACCCGTCGCTCTGACATCTCAGAAATTTTTCCTGACGCCATATACGCGTGACCCATACCGATTAATGCTTGTTGAGGTTGTTTACGCTCACGAGCAACGGCGGTCATTTCAGCATACAACACTTCAACCCCTTTAATGAGGCGATCATCTGTTTCAGCTAAATTTTCAGTGCGTAAATCAGCGCTGCGTAAAAATGGCACCGCGAGCACCCACGCCGCTTGTTCACCATCAGCATTGGTTAATGGTACTAACATTCGATCGCAATCTAATTCGCCATTATCTAGCCGATGAATACCGCCAACTAAATGCAAATTAAACGCTTTTAACAACGCTTGTGGCGCATCGAGTTTACTGGGTGAATCATGGTTGCCACCGATCATTATCACATCAAGCTTCGGTAATGTTTTCGCTAATCGGGCTAAGAAACGATACAACATTTCCCATGCACTGGCGGCTGGATTAGCAGTATCAAAAATATCTCCTGCCACTAATAAGGCATCCGCTTGTTGTTGCTCAAGGGTATCAGCAAGCCAATCTAAAAATGCTTGATGTTCCGTTGCACGGCTATAGCCATGTAATTGATGGCCGAGATGCCAATCAGAGGTATGGATAATTTTCATAATGGGATAACACTACCAGGCCAGAAATAATCATCAGATTGTACCGTGTGAACCCTCAACTACACAGAGTTTTGATGATTCATAAACAACCGTCATAACAAAACATTATTATTTTAATAAATATTGATAATTTTATATTATTTAAGGCTTGGCATAGTATTACCCCATCGAGAAAAGTTACGAATTAATCACCTTAATTTGGAGTAAATTATGAAAATGAATCACGTCGGTATAATGGTTGGCGACATGGACACCGCGGTTGAGTTTTATACTAAAGCGCTGGGTCTTGATATTGTGATGGGTAATACCAAAGTTACCGAAGAGCGTGAAACTGCCATTGGTCGCATGTGTATCGCAGTTTTTGGTGCGGGCTTTAAAGGCTTTAATATTGCCCATCTATTAACCAAAGATGGTATCGGCTTTGAGCTGTTTGAAATGAAAGACCGTCAACAGCGTCATGAGGTTGATTTCTCTCGCATCGGCATTTTTCACTTCTGCCTTCAAACTGATGATTTTCATGGTGTTATAGCTCGAACTGAACAATATGGCGGTAAGGTTCGTATGGATATCATGCGCTACCACCCTGAAGATGACAGCAACACCTCCCAAATGGTTTATTTAGAAGATCCCTTTGGTAACTTGTTTGAGCTGTACTCACATACTTATGAAGAGACTTACTCCACAAAGTACGAATAATATTTTTTAGAATAAGGGTTGGTGATCGCCAATCCGACCAACAATCACAAACGCTACTTAGTAATTTTCGGTGGTTAGGTTAAGATAGATCCCCAACTGTTTACCCTAAGAAGTGTGACTAGCATGATGTGGTTTAAAAATATACTGACTTACCGTTTTACGCGTGAGATTGACTTAAATGCAGACCAAATAGAAAAACAGCTGGAAGAATTCCGCTTTACACCTTGTGGTAGCCAAGACATTCAAAAGTTTGGCTGGGCGCATGCACTGGGCAAACATGGTGATATGTTTACCCATGTTTCTGGTGACAATATTTTAATTTGTGCGCGCAAAGAAGAAAAAATGCTGCCTGCATCAGTGATCAAAGAATCATTGAACAACAAAATTGATATGCAGGAAAAAGATCTTGGTCGTAAACTGAAAAAGACTGAGAAAGACAGCCTCAAAGACGAAATCGTGATGGATTTATTACCACGCGCATTCAGTCGTCAACACCAAACTTACGCGTTAATCATGCCTAAATTAGGCTTCATTGTGGTTGATGCGGGTAGCTACAAAAAAGCTGAAGATGTATTAGCATTATTACGTAAATCTATCGGTAGCTTACCTGTTGTTCCGGTTGTGCCTGAAAAACCATTAGCATTAACCCTAACAGAATGGGTTCGCAGCAACCAATCACCACAAGGTTTTACTATTGGTGAGGAAGCTGAATTTAAAGCGATTGAAGAAGACGGTGGCGTGATCCGTTGTAAGCAGCAAGATTTAAATTGTGATGAGATTTTAGCGCACATTGAAGCGAATAAAGTGGTCACTAAACTGGCACTTAATTGGCAAGACCGTATTGATTTCATTCTAGCGGATGATCTAACCGTTAAACGTCTTAAATTCTCTGATGAATTAAAAGATCAAAACGAAGATATCGACCGTGAAGATATGGCACAGCGCATTGATGCTGACCTGTCATTAATGGGCGGCGAGTTCTCTGCATTTTTACCCAACCTATTTGATGTTATCGGCGGCTTAGAAAACAAAGGTTAATTTCTCGGTTTTCGGCATGTGGCTTTAAGTCATATAAGCATTGCTTGAATAACAAAAAGAGCCGTCACGTGTTAGCACATGACGGCTCTTTTGCTACTTACTGATAAACTGTTCGTTATAAACGTCTATCTGCGTTACATACTCATTCCCATACTTGCATTGGCTTTTTTACCTAAACGGTAATACCAAATAGAAACAGGAATAAAGATAAGGTTCATCACGGTGGTGAAGTTCAAACCAAAGCCTGATTGATTTAATGCACGTGCTGTTTGGTCAGTTGTAACCCAACCAAAGCCATTAAAGATCGCATCAACACACAAACCTGTAAACAAAATAGAAACGAATAACAACCCAACCATCCATTTCGTTGGACGTTTACCGTAGTATTTTTGGTAAACACGGATCATTGGAATGGTTAACACATCCGATAAAATGAAACCAATCACGCCACCAAATGAAATACCACCATGCCACAATGCTGCCGCTAAAATCAGATTACCCACAGAACAAACATACGCAACCATTGCCACAAAAATACCAATGATCACATCTAAGAAAGAATGTAACCACACAGGTAAGCCAGCATCATTACTAATAAACAGATCGCGCCAACCATCTTGAGGCATTAATGCAATTAAAATGGAAGATACCACCACCCCGATCAGGATTTCTTTACCAATCATGGCAATATCCATTTGGAAGAAACCCGCAGACTTGGTGATTTTTTCCATGGTGGCAGATTGAGGCTCAGCCGCCATATTCATCTTCATTGCAGAATGATCGCCAGACTTCATGCTTGACATGTCCATGCCACAGTCACTGTCATCAGACTTCATCTTAGACATGTCCATGCCGCAATCACTGTCGTCAGCTTTCATCTTAGACATGTCCATGCCGCAATCACTGTCGTCAGCTTTCATCTTAGACATATCCATGCCGCAGTCGCTGTCATCAGCTTTCATCTTAGACATATCCATGCCGCAATCACTGTCGTCAGCTTTCATCTTCGACATGTCCATGCCGCAGTCACTGTCGTCAGCTTTCATCTTCGACATGTCCATACCGCAATCGCTGTCATCAGCTTTCATCTTCGACATATCCATGCCGCAGTCACTGTCGTCAGCTTTCATCTTCGACATATCCATGCCGCAGTCGCTGTCATCAGCTTTCATCTTAGACATGTCCATGCCACAATCACTGTCGTCAGCTTTCATCTTAGACATGTCCATGCCGCAATCACTGTGATCACCGCTCATTTCAGACATATCCATACCGCAACTTGCTTTTTGCGGTTGGGCGTCTAAAAGATGTTGGCGTAACTCTTGTTCAACATCTTTTGGATAAAATCGACTAAATAAAAATCCAGCGGTCGCAATTAAAATTAAACCACCAATGACTTCACCCCAGAAAAACGTCCAGCCCATCAACGCAACTAAGACAATGAACATTTCTATAATCAAGTTAGTGCTTGAAACTAAAAATGCCATTGCATTAGCAACCGTCGCTTTTTTAGTCAGTAACGTATGAGATAGTGACGCCGCAGCATATGAACATGATGACGACACCATGCCTAAAAAGGTAGTAAAGCCAAGACTCACTACGGTCGTTTTACCTAAATGTTTTACTACACTCGATACGGGTAATAAATTACGAATCCATGACGACAACATTAAGCCGAATGCTAATGGCCAAAAAATTTGCCAAACCATATTTCCAAATGTAGAAAACAAATGGATAACCAACCCACCAATATCTTGCCCTATCATATATACCTTCTTAATATGCCATCATTAACTAGTAGCAACATTGTGCAAACAGTTAGCACATGTTGCCCTAAAATATAACTAATGTATTTAATGCATACTAAGTATGTATTTTAGTACATTAATTAATAGATTATTTTTAACGATTACCACTGAGAATAGCGCTAAATTTATTTCTATACCGATATCAATTGCCGTGGATAATCATTATTTTCAAGAAAATTGGCAATGTGGGAATGAAAAAAGTAGAATCTCGCCTCCTCCCTATAGCACTAGGTGTTATAGGCTGATTTGGAATCAGACATCTAAGAGAACTAAACAATGTTTAAACCAGAATTACTATCTCCAGCCGGTAGCCTTAAAAACATGCGTTACGCCTTTGCTTATGGTGCAGATGCTGTCTATGCAGGCCAACCTCGTTACAGCCTTCGCGTTCGTAACAATGAATTCAATCTAGATAACCTGAAAATTGGTATCGATGAAGCACACGCACAAGGTAAAAAGCTGTATGTGGTTTGTAATATTCAACCACATAACTCTAAGCTTAAAACCTTTATTCGTGACTTAAAGCCGATTGTAGAGATGGGCCCTGACGCACTTATCATGTCAGATCCTGGTTTGATCATGATGGTTCGTGAAGCATTTCCTGAAGTAGTCATTCACCTATCAGTACAAGCTAATGCTGTTAACTGGGCGACCGTTAAATTTTGGTCAACTCAGGGTGTTGAGCGTGTCATTCTTTCTCGTGAGTTATCACTAGAAGAAATCGAAGAAATTCGTGAACACTGTCCTGATACAGAGCTAGAAATCTTTGTTCATGGTGCACTTTGCATGGCGTATTCTGGCCGTTGTTTGTTATCTGGCTACATCAACAAACGCGACCCAAACCAAGGCACATGCACTAACTCATGCCGTTGGGAATACAAAGTAGAAAAAGCAGTTGAGAACGATTCAGGTCAAATCGTTGAAGTTCAAGATGCCATCCAAATTCAAGAAATTGAAGAGCGTCCAAATAATACATTAGGTCTTGGTAAGCCTATTGATGATGTTGTATTACTAAGCGAATCTCACCGTCCTGAAGAAAAAATGGCGGCATTTGAAGATGAGCATGGTACTTACATCATGAACTCTAAAGATCTTCGTGCAGTACAACATGTTGAGCGTCTAACTAAAATGGGCGTACATTCATTGAAAATTGAAGGCCGTACTAAGTCTTTCTATTACTGTGCACGTACTGCGCAAGTTTACCGTAAAGCGATTGATGATGCGGTTGCTGGTAAGCCATTTGACGATTCACTACTAGGCACATTAGAAAGCCTAGCGCACCGTGGTTACACTGAAGGTTTCCTTCGTCGTCATACCCATGATGCTTACCAAAATTATGATTACGGTTACTCAATTTCAGATAGCCAACAATTTGTCGGTGAATTTACAGGTAAACGCCGTGGCGACCTTGCTGAAGTTGAAGTAAAGAACAAGTTCATTGTCGGTGATAGCCTAGAAGTAATGACACCACAAGGTAACGTTGTCTTCAAACTTGAAACAATGGAAAACCGTAAATCAGAAGTGATTGATGATGCTAAAGGTAATGGCCACTTTGTGTTTATTCCGATGCCATCAGATATGGATCTAAGTTTTGGTTTATTGATGCGTAATTTGAGTAACGGTGAAGATACCCGTAACCCACACGCACCTAAAGACGGTAAATAAGCACGATGGCACTGCTCATTACAACTAAATGCATTAACTGTGATATGTGTGATCCTGAATGCCCCAATGAAGCAATCACCATGGGGGATGAATTTTACGAAATTAATCCTGATCGCTGCACAGAATGTAAAGGGCATTATGATAAGCCGACGTGTCAATCTGTTTGTCCTATCACCAATTGCATTATTACTGATCCTGAGCATATTGAATCA
Source organism: Photobacterium iliopiscarium (assembly GCF_003026395.1). Lineage (GTDB taxonomy): Bacteria > Pseudomonadota > Gammaproteobacteria > Enterobacterales > Vibrionaceae > Photobacterium > Photobacterium iliopiscarium. The sequence continues at coordinate 67,790 of NZ_PYOO01000015.1, forward strand.
GATGATGAACTGCTTGATAAGTTTGTCACGCTGCAAGGCCTTGCTTAGTCCTCAGTAATAAACCCTCTAAAAAAAGCGCCGCTCAGTTAACTGGGCGGCGCTTTTTTATTTGATGATCGATCTATATCGCCATCAAAAAACTAACTTTTTAAAACCATCGCACACATAGGAGGTAATACTTTTACCGGTTTTGGCTTAGGTTTTACTTTTATAACAGGCTCAGTTTTCACGGGTGCTTTATAATTTGGCGACCATGAAGCAAGTTCAGTACCACAACCATCACCTGCTGGCGGTGGTGCTTGTGTCTCACAGGTAGTACTTCCTTCTGGGCACTTTAACCGCACATGAAAATGGTAATAATGTCCAAACCAAGGTCGCACTTTACGCAGCCAATCACGTTGTTTCCACTGCGTTTTACATAACTGTTGTTTGATCACCGGATGGACAAAAATACGAGCAACGCGATCATCACTGGCAGCAAGTTGAATTAACTGTGCTTGCTTTATACCCCAGTTTTTTTCGATGATTTTATAATTTTTAACATCGACCATCGGCAGTGCTGAAACTGTTTTTAGTGCTTGTTGTGATAATGGTTTTTCCGGTATACGTAACCAAATATCAGCATCAAGCCCGGTTTGATGACTCGCATGACCCGAAGCAAAACGACCACCACGCGGCATTGCAATATCACCCACCAATACATTACCAATTTTTAGTTGCTGTGATTGCTTCATCAATTGCTGCAAAAAAACAATCATTTCACTATTACCATAATAACGCCCACGCTCAGAACGTATTACTTGGTAGCCATCACCTTGCAGCGGTAAACGCTCACCACCAGCAAGACAGCCATTAGCGTATGAACCAATAGAACTTGAATCACCCTGACTTGGCGTGGTTACTTTTTCCCATGGTGTTGCCATTACGCTCTGACTTATACACGCGAGCATTAAACCCGTCATTATCGTCCTTAACACATTAACTCTTCCTTTTTATTTACTGTCATACAATGATAACGCAACCTTGTAACGATGCAAAATTCATCCACTATAAAATCTACCACTATTTTAATTTCTCACCATGAAGGAAATAACGTCTATTCAAATTCCCTTAACGTCATTCACTTTTTATTTTTAAATAATTTGATAGGTTATAAAGAAACAAATAAAGATCACCGTTTATTTTTAAAATATTACACAAGGATTTTCCATTTTTTAATTGACTTTATTTTATAAAATAACAGCTTATTATTAAAATACTTATCCAAATATTGCCGATTAAATGACCGCTTTATTTACCAAATATGACACTTAAGATTTCAGCTTAATGAAGATAATTATTGGCTTCTCTCGTTATTTTATCGCTCATTAACACTATTTCGTTATTCACCTAGCAAAAAAACACTCAACACCTATTAACAAAAAACGCAGGGAAAACCATAACAATTTGTTTTTAAATGTAAAATATACAAAATATAACTTGCTACTATTATTTTTTTAGCTTCATATAAGAACATAAAAGCAAAGAAACCATTTATAACCCTGCCTTAAATTCAATTAAAAAGTAATAGGTTCATTTGTCACACATTATAGAAATATATTTACCATTAAAAATGAAACATGAACAGATATAATACAATAGCAACATAAGCAAATGACAATGATTATTACTACATAATAAGCCTACAGTAATTTCGATTGAAATCACTATCCTCACACCATTAACCGTCATTAGTTATTAATGGCATTTAAATAGTTATTTATATTATTTAATTTACTACCCTGTTTTTTATAATTACATCTCTAATAGCAAAATTTGACGACTTTATATTCACCCATATAATAACATCTTAGATTTCACCCTCTTCTTTATTTCTAATAAGGTCTTTTGAGATTGAATATAAGTAGACGTCAATTATTTAAATTGTGCGCGGGGGCAGTAGCAACAACAACAATTGCTTCGCTTGCCACAGTTTCACAAAAAGCATGGGCACAAGCCCGTGAATTTAAATTAACCGCAGCCAAAGAAACGCGTAATACGTGTTCTTATTGTTCAGTTGGCTGTGGCACATTGCTATACAGCACAGGTGCTACTGGCGGTAATATTAAACAAAAAGTGTTCCACGTTGAAGGTGATCCCGATCATCCAGTAAGCCGTGGTGCATTATGTCCTAAAGGTGCGGGCCTAGCTGGTTTTGTTAACAGCGAACAACGTTTGAAATTCCCAGAATACCGCGCTCCTGGCTCAGATAAATGGCAGCGTCTAACATGGGACGAAGCCTTCAGCCGTATATCTAAACTCATGAAACAAGACCGTGATGCTAACTTGGTGAAAACCAATGACGAAGGCACCACCGTTAACCGCTGGCTAACAACAGGCATGCTTTGTGCCTCAGCGGAAAGTAATGAAAATGGTTGGTTAACTCAGAAATTTGCCCGTGGTTTAGGCATCGTTCCTGTAGATACTCAAGCGCGTGTTTGACACGGTCCAACGGTAGCAAGTCTTGCTCCAACATTTGGCCGCGGCGCGATGACCAACAACTGGGTTGATATCAAAAATGCCAACCTGATTCTTGTTATGGGCGGTAACGCAGCAGAAGCACACCCTGTAGGTTTCCGCTGGGCGATTGAAGCTCAAAAAAATAATAACGCTGAAATTATCGTGGTTGATCCACGTTTCACGCGTACAGCAGCAGTAGCTGATCACTATGCACCGATCCGTTCTGGTGCTGATATTGCTTTCCTTTTAGGTGCGATTCGTTACCTAATGGCAAGCAGCCAAGTGAATCATGAGTATGTTAAAGCATACACCAACGCTAGCTTTATTGTGCGTGACGACTATGCATTCCACGATGGTCTGTTCTCTGGCTATGATGCTGAGAAACGTCAATATGATCGTAGCACTTGGTTCTACCAACTTGACGATCAAGGCTATGCATTAAAAGATGAATCATTACAACATCCTCGTTGTGTATGGAACTTACTTAAAGATCACGTATCTCGCTACACACCTGATGTTGTTGCTAATATCACCGGCACGCCGATTGATATGTTTGATCACGTCTGTAAAGCACTAGGTAGTACCGCGGCGGATAACCGTGTTGCCACTATCTTGTATGCAACAGGCTGGACTCAGCACTCTAAAGGCGCTGAAAATATCCGTTGTATGGCAATGATCCAGTTACTACTTGGTAATATGGGTATGGCTGGCGGCGGCGTTAACGCCCTGCGTGGTCACTCTAATATTCAAGGTATTACTGACCTTGGTTTATTAGCACAAAGCCTGCCGGGTTACTTAAAACTGCCATCAGACAAAGATATTGATTTAGCGACTCACCTTAAGCACCACACTCCAGCGGCACTTGAAGCAGATCAAACCAACTACTGGCAGCATTACCCTGCATTCTTCGTATCATTACTGAAGTCTTTCTACGGCAAAAGTGCGACTGCTGAAAATAACTTTGGCTACGATATGATGCCAAAATGGGATCAAAGCTACGACATGTTGCGCGTGTTCGAAATGATGAACAAAGGCGAAATGAATGGCTATATCTGTCAAGGTTTCAACCCTGTCGCTTCAATGTCTAACAAACAAAAGACATTAGACTCTTTATCTAAGTTGAAATACTTAGTGGTTATCGATCCTCTTGTCACTGAAACTTCTACGTTCTGGCAAAATAAACCCAACGTTAATGAAGTGGATACTGCAAGCATTGACACTGAAGTGTTCCGTTTACCTTGTGCATGTTTTGCTGAAGAAGATGGCACTATCGTAAGTTCAGCGCGCTGGTTACAGTGGCACTGGAAAGCAGCCGATATGCCAGGAGAAGCAAAAGGTGATGCTGAGATTCTAGCGGGTATTTTCTTGAAGATGCGCGATATGTATCAACAAGAGGGCGGCACATATCCTGATCCTATCCTATCACTTGATTGGAACTATGCGATCCCTGCGGCACCAAACACCAAAGAGCTATGCCAAGAACTTAACGGTAAAGATGCTAACGGTAAGCAGCTCTCTAGCTTTAGCAAACTAAAAGCGGATGGTTCAACCAATTCTGCTTGCTGGTTATACACCGGTAGTTGGACAGAAGCAGGTAACCAAACTGCGCGTCGTGATAACAGCGATCCTTCTGGTTTAGGTCTTACGCCTGACTGGGCATGGGCATGGCCTGCAAACCGTCGTGTATTGTACAACCGTGCATCAACACATCCTGATGGTAGCCCATGGGATAAATCACGTATCTTGGTTGAGTGGAATGGTGACAAATGGGTTGGCCCAGATGTACCTGACTTTAATGCTAAATTACCACCATCAAAAAATGCGAGCCCATTTATCATGCAACCTGAAGGCGTAGGTCGTCTGTTTGCTCTTGATAAAATGGCTGAGGGTCCGTTCCCTGAGCACTACGAACCGTTTGAAACACCGATTGGTACTAACCCATTACATAAAAATGTGATTTCAAACCCAGCGGCACGTTTATTTAAAGATGATGCCGCTCAGTTAGGCACCAAAGAGGATTACCCATTCGTGGGCACCACTTATCGCTTAACTGAACACTTCCATACATGGACCAGTCACTCTCATTTTAATGCTGTATTACAGCCTGAACAATTTGTAGAGATTGGTGTTGGTCTTGCAGAAGAAAAAGGCATTAAGAATGCCGATATGATTCGAGTAACTTCTAAGCGTGGCTCTATTGTCGCTAAAGCTTATGTCTCGAAACGTATTACGCCACTGCATGTTAATGGCCAAGCGGTTCACACTGTCGGCATTCCAATTCACTGGGGTTACGAGGGTGATACCAAGCCAGGTTACCTTGCGAATACGTTATCGCCATGTGTGGGTGACGCTAACTCACAAACACCTGAATACAAGGCATTTTTGGTTAACGTAGAGAAGGTGAAGTAAGCCATGGGTATGGAATCACAGAATATCATTCGTAGTTCTGCTACGTCGTCGCTTACTCCATCACCGGATGCGCGTGAACGTCAAATGCAAGTGACTAAGTTAATCGATGTGACTTGTTGTACTGGCTGTAAAGGCTGTATGGATGCGTGTAGCGAGTGGAATAATTTACGCGGTAAAGTCGGCACTTTTGAAGGCTCTTACCAAAATCCGCCGAATACTACTGCTGAAACGTGGACCACTATCCACTTCAAAGAAATTGAAGAAGATAATAAGTTCAAGTGGCTCTTTAGCAAACATAGTTGCATGCACTGTTCTGATCCTGGCTGTTTAAAAGCGTGCCCAGAACCTGGCGCTATCGTGCAATATGAAAATGGCGTTGTCGATTTCAACTCGGAAAAATGTGTTGGTTGCGGTTACTGTATCGTAGGCTGCCCATTTGATATTCCGCGTATGAACCCGGTAGATAACCGCGTTTACAAATGTACGTTATGTCTTGATCGCCTTCAGGCAGGTCAAGTGCCATCATGTGCAAAAACCTGTCCAACAGGTGCATTACGTTTTGGTCCTCGTGAAGAAATTCTTGAGTATGCCAATCAACGTGTTGCCGCATTGCAAGCTAAAGGTCATAAAAAAGCAGGTGTCTACAACCCACAAGGTGTTGGCGGTACGCATGTGATTTATGTTCTACACGATATCACTGATCCTGAACGTTATGATCTGCCTAAAGATCCTAAAATCAGCGAAACAGTGAAATTATGGAAAGATGATCTCAAGCCACTTGCTGCTGTTGGTTTAGTCGGTACTTTAGCCCTTGCTGCTATTCACCGTGTAACGGTTGGTCGTAGTCGTGTTTCGGAAGATGAAGGAGATGAGAAATGAGTTTGAATAAAACAATTTTACGTCATAAACCTTTAGATCGTGTTGTGCACTGGACGGTTGCATTAACAGGTATCTGGACTTTATTGTCTGGCTTATCTTTTATGTTTGCCCCATTACACTTCCTTAGCTATGTCTATGGTTCGCCACAACTTGCACGTATTTTGCACCCATTTGGTGCGATTGTAATGACCGTTGGCTTATGCTTCTTAGTCTGTCGTTATTGGAGCCATAACCACTTTGAAAAAGGTGATCTCCAATGGATGCTAAAAGTAAAAGACGTACTCACTGAAAATGAAGAAAACGTACCAGAAGCTGGTCAATATAACGCGGGACAAAAAATGCTTCTGCGTCAATTTATTGCCTGTGGCGTCTTGTTGCTAATAACGGGTCTGATTGCATGGCGCGCTTATTTCTCTGCTTATTTCAGCATTGATATCATACGTATCGCTTTAATTGTGCACTCAATTACCGCCCTTGTATTTGCTTTAAGCTTAATTGTTCATGTTTACATGGCCTATTGGGTAAAAGGCTCAATTGATGGCATGTTAGAAGGTAAAGTTTCTCCCGCTTGGGCTAAGAAACATCACCCACGCTGGTTCCGTTCGTTATCTAACAACAAAGACCAACACTAACAACAAGCTCTTGAATGGATAAACCGCGTTGTTTATCCATTCTTTATTTCTATACCAACCTCGGTTTACTGGGGTTGGTATTCTTATAATTGGATACCTGCATGAGCGTTAAAATTTTAGATAAAGACACTATTATTAAGCAAAAAAGTGATGGTTTTAAACCGTTAATTATTGGTAACCCTGCAACCATTTTTCATGCCCGCGCTGCGCGTTTACGTCAGTTGGCACAAGATTCTTTTATGGCAGATTATCTCTTATTAGCGGGTCAAATCGTACAACAACAACTGCATTTGGTTGAAACGTTTGATAGCGCAGTCCAACAGCAACTACAGGATAAAACCTTAGTCTGGCCGATTGAGATCGACAGTTCTTGGCAAGCAATTTTAGACCCAATGTTAACCCAGTTAACCTCAGCGCTACGCCCAATTGTTAGCGATGATATCGTTAAAGTTATCGATAATCTGAGTCAAATTGATCAACAAACATTGCAGCATTACTTTCATGCTTTACAGCAAAATCAACCAGAGCGCGTACCTGCCGATATTGCGATTATTCTTTGGGGTTGCATCAATACGCTAATGAGCTTAATTGTGACTAATACCCAATTAGAGTGGCAGCCAGAAGCAAATACCAAACAATCACATTGTCCACTTTGTGGCGGTGCACCTGTAGCCAGTTTAATTCAAGGCAGTGGTCATCGTTACTTACATTGCAGCCAATGTGAAACTGAATGGCATCGACTACGCGCTGAATGTACCCAATGTGGTGATGGCGAAAATATTCAATTACAAAGTGAATCACTAGAAGATAGCGTTCGTGCTGAAACCTGCGGCCATTGTCAAAGCTATTTAAAAATGTTGGTACTAGAGAAGAACCCACAATTAGATCCTATTGCTGATGATCTTGCGACCCTGGTACTTGATCAAAAACTAGGTCAAATGGAATTCTATCGCAGCGGCTTCAACCCTTTCTTACTGCCTCTCGCTCAATAACGCTCTAGAGTAACGCTATGATTATTGTTACAGCTGGCCATGTCGATCATGGTAAAACAAAACTATTACACGCCCTTACTGGGATCAATGCCGATCGACTACCAGAAGAGCAACAACGCGGGCTGACTATTGATTTAGGCTATGCGTTTATGCCGTATCACTCAACAAAATCTAACCAACCACAACGGTTAGGTTTTATTGACGTCCCTGGCCATGAAAAATTCCTATCCAATATGCTCGCAGGCGTTGGCACCGCCCATCATGCAATGCTGGTTGTGGCGGGTGATGAAGGCATGATGCCGCAAAGCTATGAACACCTGACTATTTTGCGCTTACTCGCCATGGATAGTCTAACGGTGGTGATCACAAAATCTGACCTCACAACCGTTGAGCAACAACAGCAACTCGAAGCAACATTAAGCCAATTATTGTTTCAATATGGCTTTACTCAAGCGACTATTTTTCATTGTTCTGCGCACACAAATAACGGTATTGATGAACTTAAACAACACCTGATTGATCTTGCTGACAATGAACAACAACATGATAATACGCTAAATTTCAAACTCGCTATCGACCGCGCCTTTCACGTTAAAGGATCCGGTTTAGTCGTAACGGGAACTGCGTTAAACGGTCAAATTAACGTTGGTGATAGCCTGTGCTTAGTTAGCCATAGCAACCTTAAAAAAGGCCATAGCCAACCACAAATAGTACGAATAAAAAGTATTCATGCTCAGGGACAGGCAACGGAATCTGCGACGGCAAACCAACGGGTTGCGCTTAATATTAGTGGTGACATTGATAAAGCAAACTTAAACCGTGGCGATTGGTTATTACAAACAGCACCAACAACCATAATCAAACGGATCACGGTTAAATTAACCGCCAACCATTTGATTAAACACTGGCAAAATATTCAAGTTTTCCATGCAGCAACTCACACCACAGCTCGCATTGCATTATTAGAAGATAAACAATTAGCACAAGGTGAGACTGCCCTTGCTGAAATCACCCTTGATACGCCATTGTGTTTAACGGAACAAGACCGATTATTACTGCGAGATCCCGCCCAGAAAATCAATCTTGGCAGTGCGATGGTGATTGACTTACTACCGCCTAATCGTGGCAAACGAACACCGCTTCGACTTGAGTATCTTAATCAACGTGCAAGTCTCAATTCGCTCAATGATATTATTGCCTTTAAGCTCCAACATGCCCCCCAATCACGCCAACAACTGCTTGAACAGCATCAATGCAAAACTGATGTTATAAATCACCTATTAGCAACAAATACGACGATTAACCAATACGGTGATTATCTTTGTTATGTCAGTTATCAGCAGGATTTACAACAGCACATTATCGCCACACTAGAGCAATATCATCAACAAGCTCAAGATACTCTTGGTATTGGTAAAGATCGGTTATACCGCATGGTGGCACTTAATCAGCCACAGGTTATTTTTAATGCGATTATCGACCAATTACTCAACCAGCAACTGTTAGCAAATACTCGAGGATGGCTACATTTAGCGGCGCATCAATTACAGCTAACACAGCCAGAATTACACTGTTGGCATCAAATAGAGCAATTAATGGCAACCCATTCTCAACCATGGTGGATACGCGATCTTGCAGCAGAAATGGGTGAGAATGAAGAGAATATACGTAAACTCAGCTATAAATTAGCGCAATTAAGTTATATTGCCGCCATAGTGAAAGATCGCTATGTCAGTCATCACTATCTAGTAAACATGGCAACCGCCGTACGCCAACATACCGCTCAACATCAAAAGTTAGAAACCGCAGAATTTCGAGATATCAGTCAATTAGGACGTAAGGTTGCGATTCAGTTATTAGAGTATTTTGATAAGATTGGTTTTACTAAGCGTAAATTTAATTATCGCGAATTAAAAGATCAGGATTTATTACAAGATTAAGGATAAAACAGGGAAGTGGCGGAAGAACATAGGAGTCGAACCTACCCAGGACTGCTGGCAGCCCTACCCGGATTTGAAATCCGGACGCATCACCGGATACGACGTTCTTCCTTTATTTTGAATCTGTATTTTATTGCTTTAAGGCATAATGCGCAACCGCTATCTACATTCAATTATGATAGCGGTTTCTTTTATATATCAAATGATTAAATAAACATCTATTTCATCTGTTGATCAAGATTAAGAATCGTCAATGCATTGCTAACACTGGTTGCAAGTACATCTACAACGCCTGATCGCAACGCACCTAATAAGGCTAATGCTTTACTGTTTTCAGCCGCAGTTACTACCACTGTCGGAATATGACGTAATTCATCCATAGTTAAACCAATCACTCGATCGCTCATCATGGTATCAGCTTGCTTACCTTGGCTATCAAAAAAATCATAGCCAGCAATATCCCCCACAACCCCTTTTCGAATCCGTGCTTCGACTATTTCTTGAGGCGTGAACCAACCTAATTTCACCATATGGCTATTTTCATTCATATCACCAACACCCACTAAAGCGACATCAGCGCGACGGGCACGATCCAACGTTTCTTTAACCGTACCGTTGTTCATGAATGCCTCTTTAACCATAATGTCTTCAACATAAGCCGGTGCATAGAGTGTTTCACTGATACCATCATATTTTTTCGCAAGTTGACGACAAATATGATCGGCATTAATCGCATTACCAGAACGATGCGTACCACCAATCCCGCACACAAAACGACAATTCCGATGTGGCACAACGCCAACATGATTCGCTATTGAAGCAATATTTCGTCCTTGCCCAACCGCCACCACCATATCATCCGATAATGTCGCCGCCAGATAACCAGAAACTAAGCTCGCAACTTGTTGACGTTGAGTTTCATCATCAGGTTGATCTAACGCAATCAGCGCTCGCTTCAACTTAAATCGTTCAATTAACTGTTGTTCAAGCTTTTCACTAAACACCGGATGGTATTTAACCGTAATCTCAACCACACCTTCTTCTCGTGCGCGACGAAGTAAACGGCCAATTTTGGCACGAGACATCCCAAAACGTTGTGATATTTCTTCTTGCGTAGCACCTTCTTGATAATAGGCAATAGCAATTTCAGTCAACTGATCACTATCAGCATAATTATTATCGTGATTCAAACTGCTCATCACTTAGTCCTTTATATAGGGTGCTAAATCAAAAACCCATTCTAACACTGCCGAATAAAAATCGAGAGGTTATTACATCTATCCAATTTTATCTAATCATGTACAACGTTGAAAACCTGAATCTTTCGACTCAGGTTTCTTCAATAATGTAAAAAGGGCGGGACTTGCCATCGCTAACATTACAACCAGAGCATCAACGCGTCCATTTTCTATTAAATAATAGTAGTGACAGGCAGCTAAGCTTCCCAATAAAAAGTTAATCAACTGAACTACCACTCCGTAGTGTCTATTCAGCATCATCTTACTTTTAGAGAGACGAAAAAAAACCTGAATCTTTCGATTCAGGTTTTTTTAATAATGTGAAGTGGACTGGGCTTGCCATACCGAACATCAGCACGACTCCCGACGTGACTGGCCGCTAAGCCTCCTAATCGAAGCTAATTTATGACTTAATCCTCTGCCGTCATTCCCTACAGTGAGGTTACGAACGAGATAGGGAATCTATTATCAGCACGTTGTAGAGTTATTGTTTTCAATGCTATTTTAGCTGATTTTTTATCGGTATCTTTAATGCTCAAACACGTGATGAGTAGATCGCGGATAGCTCAATGGTATGGACTCCCCACCTTACTGACATTGTCAGCTAAAGTTATAGTGTCAACCAAAAAGGAGCCCATACCATGAATAAGCCTAGCACTATTTGTATTGATCTCGCTAAAAACGT
>NZ_PYOO01000016.1 GCF_003026395.1 Photobacterium iliopiscarium
CCCGTCCGCCGCTCGTCAGCATTGATAGCAAGCTATCAATCTGTTACCGCTCGACTTGCATGTGTTAGGCCTGCCGCCAGCGTTCAATCTGAGCCATGATCAAACTCTTCAATTAAAGTTTTGTTGTCTCTTTCGAGACGGCTCAATAAATACTGACTTTAATACCAATCCTTTATAAATAAAGAATGTAATTTTAAAGCTTTTTATCATTCAAAGAATGATAATTAAATAACTGTGCCAAATAATCGTCTCTATAAATAGATTAGGTTATTTGTATTGGTCACTCAGTTTATTGATAAATCTTTCGACTTAACTATTCAGTGAGTGCCCACACAGATTGCATGGTCAAATTGTTAAAGAACAATCTTCTTCGAATTATCAAACATTTGACTGTTTAATCGTTTCGTTGAAGTGGACGGCCATTCTAGCGAAATAACATAAAGTGTCAACCACTTTTTCATTTCTTTTCTTTTATCAGGCGTATCATCCAATCGATTATTGCATAACATCTTCTTTTATAAAGCTGCTCGCGTTTCGATAGAGCAGCAGTATAGAGACAACTGCTGCCATCGCAACTACTTTATGCATTTTATCAATAAAAAGGGGTTGTTAGATCAAAAAGCAACCAAAGCGATCGATAATACAATTACAGCGCCTTAAATTGTTGGCTAAAATGTGACACTTTGTGCCAATCGGTATATTCAACTTCTTTAGTCGTATCTGTTTCGCCATCTGTTAACTTCATAATCAGCTTAATCATAGTGCGATCAAAAAAGTTATAGCGTGGATAACGTAATGCTCCAGCGAAGACGGCCATCATTTTAGGATGCCATGGTGACTTCAATAAAAACTTCTTTATATAAGCACTGGTTGCTGGTGTATCTTTACCTTCTTTACGCGCAGTTAAATTGACACAAAAGAAAGCGACCTTTGCTTGTTCAAGACTTGTAAGATTTCGCGCTATAAATTGATATAGCTTTTTATTTAAATGGCCATAACGTACAGAAGCACCAACAAGTACTCGGTCATAAGCACTAAAATCAATTTTTGGCTCTAAATGAATATCAACATAATCACATTGATACTGCTCACCTAAATTCTGCTCTATATGGTTAAGGATTTTAATCGTTTGTCCTTCACAACTAGAATGCAGTAATAATACCTTTTCCATGATAGCTCCTTTAGTTACGCCAAAAGGTCGGCGTAAATAAAACTAATAATGTAAATACTTCTAAACGGCCAAATAGCATAGCAATAATGAGGATCCATTTCGCTGAATCATTTATTTGACCAAAATGAACCGCAACTTCGCCTAAACCTGGGCCTAAATTATTAAGCGTTGCCGCCACAGCCGAAAATGCAGTTAATTCATCAATACCTGTCGCAATAAGTGCCAGCATACACACCACAAACACCAATGCATAAGCCGAGAAAAACCCCCACACGGCATCAACAACTCGTTGAGGTAACGCTTTATCGCCAAGTTTAATGGTATACACCGCTCGAGGATGCACTAAGCGTTTTAATTCTCGCACCCCTTGCAATGAAAGTAACAACATTCGAATCACTTTCATGCCGCCCCCAGTCGAGCCAGCACAACCTCCTATAAAGGAGGAAAACAGCAATAACACAGGTAGAAATAACGGCCAGTCAGAAAATCCTGTGGTGGTAAAACCCGCAGTGGTAGAAATAGAGACCGTTTGAAATAGCGCTTGATCAAAAGCATCAAAAGAGTGGTCATAAGAATGATGCTTTAATAGCAATCCAAAACAAATCACAAATAGAATAAGTTGCACCACAAAGAATGCTCTAAATTCAGGATCTCGCCAATACGTTTTGAGGTTTATATTGCCATTACCAAATGCGGCAAAATGAAGTGAAAAATTACAGGCTGAAATTAAAAGGAAAACCACGGTGATCATATTAATAGTAGGACTATTAAAATAACCGATACTGGCATCATGGGTTGAAAAACCACCGATTGCGATCGTTGAAAAACTATGTGATATCGCATCAAAACCACTCATTCCAGCAAGCCAAAACGCTAATGCACAAGCAATTGTTAATGCTAAATATATATACCACAACGTCTTAGCTGTTTCGGCAATACGCGGTGTCATTTTGCTGTCTTTTACTGGCCCCGGCGTTTCAGCGCGATAAAGCTGCATGCCACCGATACCTAGCACGGGTAATATAGCAACGGCTAACACGATAATTCCCATACCACCAAACCACTGTAATAACTGACGATAAAATAAAATCGCTTTAGGTAAGTGGTCAAGACCAACAATGACTGTTGCACCCGTTGTTGTCAGTGCAGAAAATGATTCAAAAAAGGAGTCAGCAACCGACAAATCTGGATTTTTAGACAACAGAAAAGGCACCGCACCTGCGCTGCCAATAACCGCCCAAAACAACACCACAATGAGAAAACCATCACGGGCTTTTAATTCACGCCGATGATAGCGATTAGGAAACCATAACGCTGATCCACCCGCTAGTAATAAAAAGAAGGTGACAACAAAAGGAAATCCAGCACCATCACGGTAAATCAAAGCCACTAAAGCGGGAATGAGCATCGTGACACTAAATAAAGCGAGCAACAGCCCGACGATACGTATAATTGAACGAAACTGCATGGCCTTAATCGGCCCTCATCTGAAAGTACATAATAGAATAAATAAGGGTTAACCCTCTAATGTTGATGTCGCGACGATCCGCCCACCACTACGATTAACCAACTTGGTACTAAACTCAGCCACAATGCGACTATCAAGCGCTAAATGCATACTGACTTGTTGTGCATAATCAGCCTTCAATTGCGTGCCGCTATATTCGCTTAATAATGATTCAACTAATGAAATCTGATTATAATCACAACATAAAAACAACTCACTGATGATGATCTTTTGTTGTGTGGTCAGTAACGTTAATGCTTGTTGTACGCCACCACCATAAGCCTTAACTAACCCACCAGTGCCTAAATGGATCCCGCCAAAATAACGTACAACAACGGCGGTTAGTTCACCGACACCGAATCCGGTTAATTGGGCTAATATCGGTTTCCCTGCTGTACCTGATGGTTCGCCGTCATCACTAAAGCCCCACAACATTGAATCTGTCGGTCTACCCGCAACAAAGCCCCAACAATGATGATTGGCACTTGGATGGGCTAACTTTACTTCGTTAATAAACTGCTTAGCCGCTTCAATCGACGCCGTATGGGCCAAATACGTTATAAAATGGCTTTTCTTGATTTCTTCTTCAAAAGTCACTGATTGCAGTGGGATCAAGTAAGGCTCAAAAGTTGACATAAAATATATCCCATCATCAAAAAACAACGGCAGGATAACATATTCCTATCATGACCCAAGCAATGCTCATTATTGCTTACAATGACACTCATTCTATGAATAATCACCTTTAAGATAATGTACCAACCGACAATGTTAAATAAATGTTTAAATTAATTATTGAATTTGTGGTCATTGCAGTTCAGACTAAATATTAACCACTACAGGTCAAACCAGTTAAATCGCACCAGATCCGTCATAGCATGGAATATATGGAGATAGAACATGATTTACCACGGTGAAACACTCTCTGTACACTACCTTGAAGAAGGGATCGCTGAACTCATTTTTGATGCACCAGCTCCCATCAATAAATTTGATCTCGCCACTCTTGAAAGTTTTAATCGAGCGCTTGATGCACTCTACCAACAACCCAACCTTAAAGGCTTAATCCTACGTTCAACCAAAGCGGCATTTATCGTTGGTGCCGATATTACTGAATTTCTAGGATTATTTGCCCTGCCAGCAGATCAACTGTCAAAGTGGCTTCATCATGCCAATACTATTTTTAATAAGTTAGAAGATTTACCCGCTCCAACCATCTCGGCCATTAATGGTTACGCCCTAGGTGGTGGTTGCGAATGCGTACTCGCGACTGATTTTAGAATTGCAGATCATCAAGCGCATATTGGATTACCAGAAACAAAACTCGGGATCATGCCAGGATTTGGAGGGACGGTTCGCCTGCCACGGTTAATTGGCGCTGATAGTGCAATGGAAATAATTACCTCAGGTAAGAATAACAAAGCCGATTCAGCCTTAAAACTAGGATTAATTGATGCGGTGGTTGCCACAGATCTCTTACCAACAGCAGCATTACGTATTATTAAACAAGCTATTGCGGGTGATTTAGATTGGCAGCAACGCCGATCTCAAAAAAAAATGCCATTAAAGCTAACAGCTACTGAAGCATTAATGAGTTTTACCACGGCTAAAGCGATGGTCGCTAATATCGCAGGTAAACATTACCCTGCACCAATGGCGGCAGTGACCGCAATCGAAACCGCTGCAACCTGCGAACGAAAACAAGCTTTGGCTATCGAAAACACTCACTTTGTCACCCTTGCTAAAACCGATGTTGCTCAAGCTTTAGTGGGTATTTTCCTAAATGATCAATATTTAAAAAGCAAAGCTAAACAAGCCATTAAAACAGCCCAACCGATACAACAAGCGATGGTACTGGGCGCAGGAATTATGGGTGGTGGCATTGCTTATCAATCAGTAACAAACCATGTCCCCATTGTCATGAAAGATATCACCAGCGAGGCCTTAACTCTTGGCATGCAACAAGCCGCTAAGTTGCTCAATAAAAAGCTCACTCGAGGGCGGATTGACGGCTTACAAATGGCGGCAACATTAGCCACCATCACCCCAACCCTGACTTATTCTGATTCCAATCACGTTGATATTGTTATAGAAGCGGTAATTGAGAACCCCACAATAAAAACCGCAGTACTCGCAGACGTTGAACAACAGGTTGCCGATACCACGGTCATCACTTCAAACACCTCAACAATCCCAATTAATTTACTCGCAGCATCATTACAACGCCCTCAAAACTTTTGCGGCATGCACTTTTTTAATCCGGTTCATAAAATGCCATTGGTTGAGATCATTCGCGGCCAACACACCTCAAATGAAACCATCGATCAAGTGGTGGCTTATGCGGCTAAAATGCGCAAAACCCCCATTGTCGTTAATGATTGTCCGGGATTTTTTGTTAATCGAGTTTTATTTCCTTATCTAGCGGCATTTAGTTTACTGCTGCGTGATGGTGGTGATTATCGTCAGATTGATAATGTTATGGAGCAAGATTTCGGGTGGCCAATGGGACCGGCTTATCTGCTCGATGTAGTGGGTATTGATACCGCCCATCATGCTCAAAAAGTGATGGCAGAGGGATTCCCACAACGAATGGCTAAACACGATGCCGATGCTATTGATGTGTTATATGAGCAACAACGCTTTGGGCAGAAGACAGGTGCGGGATTTTTTAATTATCATCTGGATAAAAAAGGTAAACCTAAAAAAACAATTGATCCACACACTGCCCGTTTACTTGCGTCCATTGCAGCAACGTCGACCTCATTTTCAAGCACCACCATTATCGATCGCATGATGATTCCAATGATTAATGAAGTCGTACGCTGCTTAGAAGAAAACATTATTGCGACGCCAGCTGAAGCGGATATGGCATTGGTCTATGGCTTAGGTTTTCCTCCTTTTAAGGGCGGGGTATTCCGTTATTTAGATAACCTAGGTTTAGCCAATTACGTCGCATTAGCCGATAGCCATCAATCACTCGGCCCTTTATATCAAGTACCTGAAGGTCTGCGCGCTAAAGCGGCGGCTGATGAGTGTTATTACCCCACCGTTGCTGCGGCATCATTAAGGAGTTGATTATGAATAATGTGGTGATTGTTGACTGTATTCGTACCCCGATGGGACGCTCAAAAGGCGGTGCATTCCGCCATGTACGTGCTGAAGATTTATCGGCACATTTAATGACAGGATTATTAACCCGTAACCCTCAATTAGATGCGAATAATATAGAAGATATTTATTGGGGATGTGTGCAACAAACCTTAGAACAAGGATTTAATATTGGTCGTAATGCAGCACTATTAGCAGGGATCCCAACCACTGTCGGCGCAACAACCGTTAACCGTTTATGTGGTTCATCCATGCAAGCGCTGCATGATGCCACTCGCGCTATTATGGTGGGTGATGCACAAAGCTGTTTAATTGGTGGCGTAGAACATATGGGTCATATACCGATGACTCACGGGGTTGATTTCCACCCAGGCCTATCGAAAACTGTCGCTAAAGCCGCGGGAATGATGGGATTAACCGCAGAAATGTTAGCGCGAAAATATGATATTAGTCGTGAGCTGCAAGATCAATTTGGCGCACGTTCACACCAGCGCGCTCATGCCGCTACGATTGAAGGTCGATTTACCCGTGAGATTTTTGCTACCGAAGGTCATGATAACGAAGGGATTTTAATTAAATATACTACCGATGAAGTCATTCGCCCCGAAACAACCGTGGCGACACTAAGCCAATTACGCCCGATTTTTGATCCCACCCATGGCACGGTAACAGCGGGAACATCATCAGCGTTATCAGATGGCGCGGCGGCAATGTTACTCATGGATGAACGCCAAGCACGCGCATTAGGCTTACCCATTCGCGCGCGAATAAAAGCCATGGCGATTGCCGGATGCGAACCATCACTCATGGGATTTGGCCCTGTTCCTGCCACTCAAAAAGCATTACAACGCGCAGGGTTAAGTTTAGATGATATTGATATCATTGAGCTCAATGAAGCCTTTGCGGCACAAACATTACCCTGCATTAAAGCACTCGGGTTAATGGATCATCTTGATGAAAAAATTAACCTTAACGGCGGTGCGATTGCCCTTGGTCATCCATTAGGGTGTTCTGGTGCCCGTATCTCCACTACTCTCATCAATCTTATGGAGCAAAAACAAGCCCGCTTTGGTTTAGCAACAATGTGTATTGGTTTAGGGCAAGGCATTGCCACTATCTTTGAACGAATAGAATAATTACACTCAATATATAGCGTGTCGCTGTTGGTCCTATCATGAAAGACATAACATGCAACTTACACATAGATACAATGAGTAAGTTTCATTTTATTCATCAAGATAAGCCGTCTACACTCAATCCTATATTGATTGCTAACCATGAATTTACCGGAGTATTGCAATGTTTAAAGCACTAGTACTAGAACAAGAAGATAAAAAAACACTAGCAACTATTCGCCAAGTGGCAACATCTGAATTACCTGAAGGCGATGTATTAATTGATGTTGATTACTCGTCATTAAACTATAAAGATGGCTTAGCAATTACCGGTAAAGGTCGTATCGTACGTCAATTTCCTATGGTTCCTGGTGTCGATTTAGCGGGCACAGTGGCTGAATCAAGTGATGATCGTTACCACGTTGGTGATAAAGTGGTATTGACTGGCTGGGGCGTTGGTGAAGGTCACTGGGGTGGCATGGCTGAAAAAGCCCGCCTAAATGCAGATTGGTTAGTACCATTACCTGCCAATCTTGATGGCAAACAAGCGATGATGGTCGGTACTGCGGGCTTAACTGCGATGCTGTGTGTACAAGCGATTGTTGATGCTAATGTCAAACCTGAAGATGGCGAGATTTTAGTAACAGGCGCTAGCGGTGGTGTAGGTTCAGTTGCCGTCACTTTACTGGCGCAACTCGGCTACAAAGTTGCCGCAGTAACAGGTCGCGCTGAAACCAATGGGCCATTACTCAAGCAACTTGGCGCAACGACCATTATTGAACGTAGTGTATTTGAAGAACCCGCTCGCGCACTTGATAAACAATTATGGGCTGGCGCTATTGATACTGTTGGTAGCAAAGTACTGGCTAAAGTATTGAGCCAAATTAACTACAACGGTGCCGTTGCGATTTGTGGTCTGGCTGGCGGCTTTGATTTACCAACGACAGTAATGCCTTTCATTCTGCGTAATGTACGTTTGCAGGGGGTTGATTCCGTGATGTGCCCATTTGAAAAACGCCAACAAGCATGGCAACGTCTGACTGAACTCTTACCAACAAGCTACTTTGAACAAGCTTGTCGTGAAGTCACGCTTGAACAAGTGGCTGAATGTGCAGAAGCGATCACTAATGGTCAAATCACCGGCCGTGTCGTCATTAAACTGTAACGGCTAAATAATGCGGTATTAATGCCGCAGAATGATGGTCATTAATGAATAAGGTCAGTTATGTGCTGGCCTTTTTTATTTTTCAAAACATGCCACTACAACAACCCGATATCATGAATACGTGAATCTATCAGCCGCCCACATTCTTGTTTAATAATAGTTCGCAGCCATATTTGTGATGCCGAATGTTCACAACGTGCATGCCATAATAATGAATAATCAAATGGCTTAAACTCAAACGGTAATGGCTTCACAATTAATTGGTAACGCTCTGCGACTAAATAGGCTAAGTCCGCGGGTACAGTAATAATCAATGGCATTTGTTCGATGATCGCTAAAGCCGCTTCTAAATGATAAGCCCGTAACACCATTTTAGGTGGAGAATACCCACGTAACTGTTCATCAATTAACGCCTTAACACCATCACTTATTGCAATCATTGCATGAGGATAGGTCAGATAATCCTGTAATGTGAGCGGCTTATTCGCGAGTGGATGATCAGGGCTAACAAGACAAAATACACTCACCAAGCCTAATAACTGATGACATAACGGCTCTATATCAAAACTTGGCCGACAAATTGCCATGTCACAGCCCCCCGTAGTTAACTGGGATAACACGTTATCATGCCGCAATGGACTAAATTCTAATGCTATATGAGGCGCTTCTTGATAAATACGCGGTAATGCAAAAGGCAAAATAGTCTGCATTGCATAATCAGTGGTGGCGATCTTAAATGTTTGCTCACAAATCGCAGGCTCAAAATCACTCGGCGTTAATAATAGTCGAAGTGATTCTAACGGCTCATTGAGTTGTTCATTTAATTCTAATGCTCGTTGAGTGGGTAACAATGACTGCCCTTGACGGGTAAACAACGGATCACCAACCAAATCACGTAATCGTCCTAACACTCGGCTCATGGCTGATTGGCTCAAGTTAAGCCTTATTGCTGCACGACTTACACTGCCTTCATCCAACAACACCTTTAACGCAACCAGTAAATTTAAGTCACGACGGTAAACATCTTCGAGCTCCATTGCTTTACTTCTCTAACGCTATAAATTAATCAGATATGGCAACAGTATGGCGGGATAGATAAAAAAAATCCCGCCTTTTAAGACGGGAATACTCAAGACGTTGCATCATCGATCAATACTCACATTATTTTTTTTGCTGTTCTAATTCATTTTTGTGGGAAAATTCAACCCACAATCCAATAATTGCAGCAAGTAAACCACCCACCGCAAACAGACCTGTCTCATGGTGATGAATGAGCATGATGGTACTAAATGAAATAATACACAGTACCGCGTAAATCATAACGCGATCAATTGAAGTTAACATAATATCCCCCTAATCCATCAGAAGAAAAGTTAATGTGATGTTAATAACGTTACACATTTTATCTAGATTTGCAAAGCCTTATTGATTAATTCACATCCCTCAGTATGATCACAATGTCTACAATAATACGTGTGAATTATGACTGCTAATTTTGAAAATCCGACCCATAGCCTTGATGCACTAGGCTTACGTTGTCCTGAACCCGTAATGATGGTACGCAAGACAGTCAGAAAAATGGCAACTGATGAAACCTTATTAGTTGTTGCTGATGACCCATCAACTACTCGCGACATTCCAAGTTTTTGTCGCTTCATGGATCACACCCTTATCGCCGCAGAAATAGAAACGCTACCTTACCGTTTTCTAATCAAAAAAGGCGCTAACAACTAAATCAAATAAAAAAGGCAACGTTAATCACGCTGCCTTTTTAGTTGTTACTGATCACGCTGTTGCTGGCGTAAATTATCCAATTCATGTTGTACCTGACGTAACTCTTTTTTAAGTGGTAATACATAACGTAACCGAACCCATGCATCAACAGATAAGTAGGTTGTAATAATCGTTCCAACCACCATCGGTAACCACATGTCAGTTAACATCATTCCCACCACATTCAATACAAATGCAATATGAAACAGCCAACATTGACTTTGCGGTGAGATCGCTAAAAATCGCGTCATAAATCCCCCTACACAAACTAACCGTATTCAGTATTTATCATTAAATCTCTTTAAACTCTAGCATGGTAAATAATGATTATCTTTTGCAGCAATCACAGTTACACACTTAAATTAATCAACCTTTTATAACGCTTTAATTATCCTAATGAGTGTTAATAAAGTTTCACATGAAACCCAAACCACCATTTTTAAAACAAAAAAAACCATGCGCCTTAGCCCATGGTTTTTAATACCGTTACGCAACACTATTACTCTCAATAAGAGAATATTAACCTAGTGGAGACAGAATAATCTCTACACGACGGTTTTGTGCACGACCTTGTGTCGTACTGTTTGTTGCAATAGGACTGTTCTCGCCACGGCCTTGAGAAACAACTCGATTAGCATTTACACCTTGACGGATAAGGTAGTTACCTACTTCACCAGCACGTACTTGTGATAGACGTTGGTTATAAGCTGCCGCACCTGAACTATCAGTAAAGCCTAATACATTCAATTGTGTTTTAGGGTATTCCTTAGCAACTATCGCTACATTATGTAACGCTTCCATCGCACGGCTATTTAGTGAAGATTGGTCAACACCAAACGTAATTTCATTTGGCATATTCAAAATGATGTTATTGCCATTACGAGTAACTGTAATACCAGAAGAGGCTAATTGCTGACGCAGTTTCGCTTCTTGTACATCCATGTAATAACCAATACCACCACCAAGTGCAGCACCAGATGCAGCACCAATAAGTGCACCTTTACCGCGATCGTGTTTGCTTGAAGAAGCAATACCAATTGCAGCACCGGCTAACGCACCAATGATAGAACCACCAGTACCTTTTGCAGTTTGGCTCTCACCTGTATAAGGGTTAACAGTTGAACAACCTGCAAGAGTAACTGCTGCAACAACAGAAATTACAGCCGCACGCACCCAAGTTTTTGATGCCATCACTTGATTTTTTGCCATTTAATTTAAAGACCCATGTTATTGATACGCGTATCGCATACCGAATAAAACCGCGTTGACGATAATACCAACGAGTTATTTATTAGCGCTATTGTAATCAACCGATACATTTACGCCATCAAAATAATGTCAAATATTCATGAAAACCCAGCTCTAACAAGGGTCAGTAATGGGAATTATCTCAAAACAAGCTATAGATGGATAAAAAACACCCACTGCCCCTACTCGCCTCTGGGTTGGCAATGTATACTTGATAATTCATTATTTCATCCACTAATCTCGCGAAGCTGACAATGCAGAAATACGATATTAAAACCTTTCAGGGCATGATCCTCGCGCTGCAGGATTACTGGGGCCAACAAGGCTGTACTATTGTGCAACCTCTTGACATGGAAGTGGGCGCAGGTACCTCTCACCCAATGACGTGTCTACGAGCTCTAGGTCCAGAACCAATTGCAGCAGCGTATGTACAACCATCTCGTCGTCCAACCGACGGTCGTTACGGTGAAAATCCTAACCGTCTTCAGCATTACTATCAATTCCAAGTAATGCTTAAGCCGTCTCCAGATAACATTCAAGAACTGTACTTAGGCTCATTAGAAGTGCTAGGTGTAGACACTAAAGTACATGACATCCGTTTTGTAGAAGACAACTGGGAAAACCCAACCTTGGGTGCTTGGGGTCTTGGCTGGGAAGTTTGGCTTAACGGTATGGAAGTAACACAGTTTACTTACTTCCAACAAGTTGGCGGCCTTGAGTGTAAGCCTGTTACAGGTGAAATCACTTACGGTATCGAACGTCTAGCGATGTACATTCAAAACGTTGATTCAGTCTATGACTTAGTTTGGACAGATGGCCCATTAGGTAAAGTAACCTACGGTGATATCTTCCATCAAAACGAAGTTGAGCAATCAACTTACAACTTTGAATACGCGGATGTTGATTTCCTATTTACTTTCTTTGACCAGTGCGAGAAAGAATCACTGAAGCTATTAGCCCTTGAGCAGCCACTGCCACTACCTGCTTACGAGCGTATTTTGAAAGCAGCACATGCCTTCAACCTACTTGATGCTCGTAAAGCAATCTCAGTGACTGAGCGTCAACGTTACATTCTACGTATTCGCAATGTAACTAAACAAGTCGCTGAAGCTTACTATGCATCACGTGAAGCACTTGGCTTCCCAATGTGTAAAAAAGATAAGTAAGGGATAGCCATGACAGATAAGAATTTCTTAATTGAGCTAGGTACTGAAGAGTTGCCACCCAAGGCACTTCGCACTCTAGCTGAAGCCTTTGCAGCCAACTTTGAAGCGGAACTAAAAGCCGCTAACTTACCTCACCAAGGTATTAAGTGGTATGCAGCACCGCGTCGCCTAGCACTTAAAGTAACAGCGCTTGCTGAAAATCAACCTGACAGAATTGTAGAAAAGCGCGGCCCAGCGATTGCGGCAGCATTTGATGCAGAAGGTAATGCGACTAAAGCCGCTCAAGGTTGGGCGCGTGGTAACGGCATTACGGTTGATCAAGCTGAACGCATGATTACCGATAAAGGCGAATGGCTACTGTTCAAGCAAGAAGTAAAAGGCCAACCAGCCCAAACATTATTGCCTGAACTTGCCGCAGCGGCACTGGCTAAACTTCCTATTCCACGCCCAATGCGTTGGGGAAATAAAGACACTCAGTTTATTCGTCCAGTAAAAACACTAACGATGCTATTGGGTGAAGAGCTTATCGAAGGCACTATTTTAGGTGTTGCTTCTGCGCGTACTATTCGTGGTCACCGCTTTATGGGTGAAGCTGAATTTACTATCGATAACGCTGACCAATACCCTGCGATCTTAGAAGAACGCGGCAAGGTAATGGCAGACTACGATGCACGTAAAGCGATCATTCTAGCCGATGCTAAAAAAGCAGCTGATGCCGTTGGCGGTATTGCAGATCTTGATGATGAGCTAGTTGAAGAAGTTACCTCTCTTGTTGAATGGCCAGTCGTGCTGACCGCTTCATTTGAAGAAGAGTTCCTTAAGGTGCCTTCAGAAGCGTTGGTTTACACCATGAAAGGTGACCAAAAGTACTTCCCTGTTTACGATACTGAAGGCAAACTAATCCCTAAGTTCATCTTCGTATCTAACATCATCTCAAAGGATCCAAGCCAAGTTATCTCAGGTAACGAGAAAGTGGTTCGTCCACGTTTGGCTGATGCTGAGTTCTTCTTTAATACTGACCTTAAGAGCAAGTTAGTTGATCGTCTGCCTCAACTTGAGACCGCTATCTTCCAACAGCAACTAGGTACCATTAAAGATAAAACCGATCGTATCACTGAGCTTGCGGGCTACATTGCAGAGAAGATCGGCGCAGATGTCACTAACGCTAAGCGTGCTGGCTTACTGGCAAAATGTGACTTAATGACCTCAATGGTATTTGAGTTTACTGAAACCCAGGGTGTTATGGGTATGCACTATGCGCGTCACGATGGCGAAGCAGAAGATGTTGCACTAGCACTAAACGAACAGTACATGCCGCGTTTTGCTGGCGACCAATTGCCAAGCACTGGTGTATCATCAGCGGTCGCAATGGCTGACAAACTTGATACTATCGTTGGTATCTTTGGTATTGGCCAAGCACCAAAAGGTAGCGATCCGTTTGCATTACGTCGTGCCTCTCTAGGTGTGCTACGTATCATTGTTGAAAATGGTTATGATCTAGACCTTGTCGATTTAGTTGCTAAAGCGCATTCACTATTTGGTGATAAGCTAACTAACGCTACGGTTGATTCAGATGTGATTGAATTCATGCTTGGTCGTTTCCGCGCATGGTATCAAGACGCAGGTTTCAGCATTGATGTTATTCAAGCAGTACTAGCAATGCACCCTACTCAACCGTCTGATTTTGACAAGCGTGTTAAAGCGGTAAGTCATTTCCGTGAGTTAGATGCAGCAGAATCACTAGCCGCTGCGAACAAGCGTGTGGGTAATATTCTTGCTAAATTTGATGGTGAACTACCAACAACTGTTGATAACAGCTTATTAGTAGAAGCCGCAGAGAAAGAACTAGCAGCGAAAGTTGAGACAGTAGTCGCAACCCTAGCGCCAGTATTCGCTGCCGGTGATTACCAGCAAGCATTAACAGAGCTAGCATCACTACGTGAACCTGTAGATGCGTTCTTTGATAACGTAATGGTAATGGCTGATGACGAACAACTTAAAGTTAACCGTCTAGCACTGCTTAACCTACTACGTAACCAGTTCTTACAAGTAGCCGATATTTCATTACTGCAAAAGTAACGATTATCGCTAATAAATAAGAATGACTAACCACGCTGCGGCGTGGTTTTTTTATAACTTAAATATTGGTAATTTAATATTGTTCCACGTGAAACATTCGACACAGCCGACCACTACCATTTAGGGTAACTAAGGGTTTCGCTTCTGGTTACAATCAGGTATTTTGATCTATCGCCCATCATATAACGGGCATCGCAAGCACGTAATCCTGCACTAATATAGAGGTCGATAGCACCATGGAATTTTCTGGCTTTGGCGATAAGTTCGCTGGTGATTCAGGCATTACTCAATTAATGCACGATTTAAATGATGGCTTAACCAACCCTGACGCGATCATGCTCGGGGGGGGTAATCCCGCTCAAATACCTGCGATGGTTGATTATTTTAATCAGTTGCTGGTTGAAATGGCGGCCTCTGGCGAATTAACTGCGTCGATCACCAACTATGATGGCCCCCAAGGAAAAGACCGATTTATTAGTGCCCTTGCGACCTTACTTAAGCAACATTATGGTTGGGACATCAACAGTAAAAACATCACCCTCACCAACGGCAGTCAAAGTGCCTTTTTTAATTTATTTAATTTATTAGCGGGTAAATGCCATAGTGGTGCGAGTAAGAAAATTCTATTACCGCTGTCACCAGAATACATTGGCTATGCTGATGTGGGTCTAGAACCGAATATGTTTGTCTCTTACCAACCGACGATCAGCTTATTGAATAATGGTTTATTTAAATACCATATTGATTTTAGTCAATTGGTTATTGATGACAGCATTGGTGCAATTTGTGCTTCTCGCCCCACCAACCCAACTGGGAACGTACTGACTGATGACGAGGTTAAACAGCTCGACACACTCGCCCAATCCCACAATATTCCACTGATTATCGACA
Organism: Photobacterium iliopiscarium; assembly: GCF_003026395.1. Taxonomy (GTDB): domain Bacteria; phylum Pseudomonadota; class Gammaproteobacteria; order Enterobacterales; family Vibrionaceae; genus Photobacterium; species Photobacterium iliopiscarium. Next base: position 15,224 of record NZ_PYOO01000016.1, read on the forward strand.
ATGCTTATGGCATGCCTTTTCCTGATATTATCTTTGCTGATGTGACCCCGTTTTGGAACAGTAATACTATTTTATGTATGAGCTTATCCAAACTTGGCTTGCCGGGCATTCGCTGCGGGATTGTAATTGCTAATGAAGACATTATTACTGCGTTAACCAATATCAACGGTATTATCAACCTTGCACCGGGTAGCTTAGGGCCTGCGATTGCCGATAAGCTTATCGAGCGTAATGATTTATTGCGATTAAGTCATGACGTTATTCAACCGTTTTATCAACGTAAAGCACAATATGCCGTGAGCCGATTACAGCATTATATTACCGATCCACGGTTTAGAATTCATAAACCAGAAGGCGCTATATTTTTATGGCTATGGTGTGATGAATTACCGATCACGACTAAAGAGCTTTACCAACGTTTAAAAACGCGTGGCGTATTAATCGTTCCTGGTGAATATTTCTTTATTGGTTTACAACAACCATGGCAACACAGTCAGCAATGTATACGCATGAACTACGTTCAAAGTGACGAACAAATGGAGCGAGGCATTAAAATTATTGCAGAAGAAATCACTCGAGCTTATGCCATGGGTTAGCCCAATTCTGCCCTCCCCTCTAATCTACAGACTACAGACTACAGACTAAAATCATCACATAAAAAAACGCCGCTAATAATAGCGGCGTTTTTATAAGTATTAATCTAATGACAAACTACACGTCAAGGTTAGCTACTTTTAATGCGTTTTCTTCAATGAAGTTACGACGCGGTTCAACTTGATCACCCATCAAACAAGTAAACAACTCATCGGCTGCAACAGCATCATGAATAGTAACTTGTAACATACGACGAACTTCAGGATCCATCGTTGTTTCCCACAACTGGTTAGGGTTCATTTCGCCCAGACCTTTATAACGTTGTAAAGAAAGACCACGACGTGATTCTTTGTTAAGCCACTCTAATGCTTCTTTGAAACTATCGATAGGTTGCTTACGCTCACCACGCTGAACAAAAGCAGTTTCATCCAATAGACCGTCTAATGCTTCAGACAAATCAGCCAACTTACCGTATTCTTTTGAATTAAGTAAATCAAAGCTTAATGGATATTCATGGTCAACACCGTGTGTACGAACCACAACCTTAGGCAAGAAGACGTTATTCTCTTCATCGCGTAAAATTTCAAACGTAAACTGGCTTTCACCTGTTTGCTTGGCATTTAGCGCTGCAATGATCTGTGTTAGCCATGCTTCAACTTGTGCACTTTCTGCTAGCATTGCGGTGCTTAAACGCGGTTGATAAACTAACTCATTGAGTAATAACACAGGGTAACGACGGCTCATACGCTCAATCAGTTTCATTGCGCCATTGTACTGAGTTACCAAACCTTCAAGTGCAGTACCTGTCATTGCAGGTGCACCATCATTTGCAAACAGTGATGCATTATCTAATGCTAGCGCTGTTTGGTATTGGTTCATCTCTTCATCATCTTTAATGTATTGCTCTTGCTTACCTTTCTTCACTTTGTAAAGTGGTGGTTGAGCAATATAAATATGACCACGCTCAATAAGCTCAGGCATTTGACGGTAGAAGAAGGTCAACAATAACGTACGAATGTGCGAACCATCGACATCGGCATCGGTCATGATGATGATGTTATGGTAACGAAGCTTATCCGGGTTGTATTCGTCACGACCAATACCACAGCCCATTGCTGTAATAAGCGTTGCTACTTCTTGTGAAGATAGCATCTTGTCGAAACGTGCTTTTTCAACGTTTAGGATCTTACCTTTAAGCGGTAGGATTGCCTGATTTTTACGGTTACGTCCCTGCTTGGCTGAACCGCCCGCAGAGTCCCCTTCCACAATGTAAAGTTCAGACAGTGCAGGATCTTTTTCCTGACAATCGGCAAGTTTACCTGGAAGACCCGCTAAATCTAATGCACCTTTACGACGTGTCATTTCACGGGCTTTACGCGCCGCTTCACGCGCACGAGAGGCATCAATAATTTTACCACAAATGATTTTAGCATCTGCTGGGCTTTCTAATAAGAACTCAGCAAACTTCTCGTTCATTGCTGATTCAACCGCGGTTTTCACTTCGCTTGAAACCAGTTTATCTTTAGTTTGGCTAGAGAACTTAGGATCAGGTACTTTAACTGAAACAACCGCAACCAAACCTTCACGCGCATCATCACCAGAGGTCGCTGCTTTCGCTTTCTTTGAATAACCTTCTTTATCCATAAAGGTATTTAAAGTACGCGTTAATGCACCACGGAAACCCGCTAAGTGCGTGCCGCCATCTCGTTGTGGAATGTTGTTAGTGAAACAGTAAACACCTTCTTGGAAGCCATCATTCCACTGCATCGCCACTTCAACAGTAATACCATCTTCACGCTCACTATCAAAGTGAAAAACTTTCTGGTGAATCGGGGTTTTATTACGGTTTAAGTGCTCAACGAATGCACGAATACCACCTTCATAAGTAAAGTGGTCTTGCTTGCCTTCTTCGCGCTCATCGATCAATCGAATTGAGATGCCAGAATTCAAGAATGACAATTCACGTAGACGTTTCGCTAATATTTCGTAATGAAATTCAAGATTAGTAGTAAAGGTTTCTTCACTTGGCCAAAAACGTAAACGGGTACCGGTTTTATCACTATCACCAACTTCTGCTAATGGGGCTTGAGGCACACCATTACAATACGTTTGCTGATAAATATGACCATTACGATTAATGGTTAGCTCAACTTTTTCAGACAAGGCGTTTACAACAGAAACACCTACGCCATGGAGGCCGCCAGACACTTTGTAAGAATTATCATCGAATTTACCACCAGCGTGAAGGACGGTCATGATAACTTCCGCCGCAGACACACCTTCTTCTTCGTGAAGTTCAGTCGGAATACCACGACCGTCATCGCTTACAGAAACCGAACCATCTTCGTGAATCGTAACAATGATATCTTCACAGTGACCAGCAAGAGCCTCATCGATAGAGTTATCGACAACCTCAAAAACCATGTGGTGCAAGCCAGTACCATCATCAGTATCACCGATGTACATTCCTGGGCGCTTACGTACCGCATCGAGGCCTTTAAGCACCTTAATGCTTGATGAATCGTAATTGTTGGACATTGAGTTACTCTCGCTTTAATTATCCTGTGTTATCTTGCCGTGTTCAACCATGAACAACTTACCGTTTTCATCAAGCATATCAATCACTTGCTCGCGACTAATAGCACTAATGAACACTTGGGCGTTAGTTTCCTTTAGTCGTTGCGCAAGCAACGCTCGCCTATGGCTATCCAATTCGGAAGCAAAATCATCAATTAGGTAAATACACTGTTTGCCGGTGGCCTCTGTCAGATGTAAACCTTGCGCTAAACGCAACGCACACACCATTAACTTTAGCTGACCGCGGGACAATACGTCCTCAACCGGTATTCCAGCAACTTTAATCCGTAAATCAGCCTTATGGGGCCCACTTACGGTATAGCCAAGCTGACAGTCACGCTCAAAATTACGTTGCAGCAGCTCAGCATACGGTGTTTCTTTTTCCCAGCCACGGTAAAAACCGAGCTGGATTTCAAATTCAGGTAGGAACACCTGACATATTTCAGCCGCTTTAATCTTAACAGCTGTAATGTATTCTTGACGCCACACACTTATTTGTTCTGCAAGTAACGCCAGCTCTTGATCCCAGTAACTGAGCTCACGATAGCTACGTGCCTGCTTTAATAATGCATTGCGCTGTTTAGTCAGTCGTTTTAAGCGGCTCCATGCATTATAGAACTTTGGTTCAACATGAAACACACCCCAGTCAATAAAAGACCGTCGAAATTTAGGTCCGCCGATCAATAAATCAAACCCTTCCGGGGTAATTAACTGTAACGGTAAAATCTGGGCTAACTGCGCTAACTTTTGGCCACCTTCACCACCTATTTTAACTTCAGTGGTGCCATCACGTTGCTTACTGATCCCCAACGGTAAAGTAAGGTTATTGTTATCAGTAACTCGACCATGAATAAACAATTGTTGTTGCTCATGACGAATAACGCGACTGGTTAAATGGCTACGAAACGAACGCCCATGCCCTAAATAATGAATTGCTTCAAGGACACTGGTTTTACCGCTGCCATTAGCGCCAACTAAAAAATTAAACCCACTGGCTAGCGTAATATCACACTGAGCAATATTGCGAAAATCCTGCACCAATAACCGAGTAAGTGCCATAATTACAATCTAATTGGCATTACTACATACATGGCTTCATCATTGGTTGCATCTTCAATTAATGACGGTGCATTGGCATCCGATAACGACAACCGTACTTGATCACACTTCAACGTGTTCAATACATCAAGCACATAGCTAACATTAAAACCAATTTCTAAGCTATCACCCTCATAATCAACATCAAGAAACTCTTCCGCTTCTTCTTGTTCAGGGTTATTGGCCGTAATGCGCATTTCACCATTAGATAAACCGACTCTAACACCACGGAATTTCTCATTAGATAGAATAGCTGCTCGCGCAAATGCTTTACGCATCTCATCACAGTTTGCTTCAACAAACTTAGTGCTATTTTGTGGCATTACACGACGGTAGTCAGGGAAGCGGCCATCAACCAGTTTAGAGGTAAACACAAAGTTACCAACGGTAGCTCGCAAATTTGAATGACCAATCTGAATATTAACCAACGCCTCAGGGTTATCAAACAACCGTACTAATTCTAATACCCCTTTACGCGGTACTATAATTTGTTTCGTCGGTAAATCATGACCGGTATCAATCGCACACACCGCCATACGGTGGCCATCGGTTGCTACTGAACGTAAATGTTGGCTATCGGTTTCAAACAACATTCCATTGAGGTAATAACGCACATCTTGGTTTGCCATTGAAAACTGAGTGCTATCAATCAACTGACGCATGCGGCCTTGTTCAATAGTAAATTCAACTTCGCTTTGCCAATCTTCAATATTAGGAAAATCAGCCGCAGGCAATGTCGTTAGTGTATAGCGACTACGACCAGAGCGAATTAACACTCGATCACCTTCATAGATAACCGCAATGGTTGCACTATCAGGCAAACCACGACAAATATCTAAAAATTTACGTGACGGTACCGTAACAGCACCCGCTTCGAAATCGCCTTCTAGTGCAATTTTAGCAATGAGCTCCACTTCAAGATCGGTACCTGTCATCGACAAGCACCCATTCTCAACTTGCAGCAAAATATTGCCTAAAATAGGTAATGATGGACGACCACCTAATGCACCAGTCACCTGCTGCAAAGGTTTTAATAAATGTTCACGTTCAACAGTAAATTTCATATTAAGACGACAACGTTCTAATTAGGTTTGAATAATCTTCTTTAATATCGTGGCTTTCTTCACGTAACTGCTCAATCTTACGACAAGCATGGAGCACGGTAGTATGATCGCGACCACCAAAGGCATCGCCAATCTCAGGAAGACTGTGGTTTGTCAATTCTTTAGCCAATGCCATTGCCATTTGACGCGGACGAGCAACACTACGCGAGCGACGCTTAGACAACATATCAGCCATCTTTATTTTATAATATTCAGCAACCGTTTTCTGAATATTATCAATCGTCACCAACTTTTCTTGTAGTGCTAATAAATCACGTAACGCTTCACGTACAAAATCAATCGTGATCGCGCGACCAGTAAAGTTAGCATTGGCAATCACACGATTCAATGCACCTTCTAGTTCACGGACATTGGAACGTAACCGCTTCGCAATAAAGAACGCCACTTCATCTGCCAGACGAATATTATGATCTTCAGCTTTCTTCATTAAAATAGCGACGCGGGTTTCCAGCTCTGGTGGTTCAATGGCGACAGTTAGTCCCCACCCAAAGCGTGATTTTAAACGATCTTCAACCCCATTAATTTCACGAGGGTAACGATCTGAGGTCAAAATAATTTGTTGATTACCTTCTAGTAGTGCATTGAAGGTATGAAAAAATTCTTCTTGAGAACGTTCTTTATTGGCAAAGAATTGAATGTCATCAATCAATAGTGCGTCAACACTGCGGTAATAACGCTTAAATTCTTCAATGGCATTATTTTGTAGCGCCTTCACCATATCTTGTACAAAACGCTCTGAATGCATGTAAACCACTTTGGCGTTAGGTTTACGATTCGCAATCGCATTACCGACCGCGTGCAATAAGTGTGTTTTACCTAAACCCGTACCACCATATAAAAATAATGGATTATAGGCCGCCCCAGGGTTATCAGATACCTGACGACAAGCAGCAAGACCTAATTGGTTTGACTTACCTTCCACAAAATTATTGAAATTATGTTTAGGGTTCACATTTGAACGATAACCACCCGGTGATTCAGTTTGTACCGGAGACGGTGCGGGTTCATAACGCATTGGCTCAGGTTCGGTGCGCGGTCTTGATTGCGGTAATGTAAACACAGGAGGTGCAACCGGTTGAGGCGCTGCAACAACAGGTTTACTACCTACTTCAAAATGCAGACTCGGAACATCAGCACCACAAAATTCATTAAGCAGACGATTAATATTATTAAGATATTTATCACGCACCCAATCAAGTACAAACCGATTAGGGGCAAATAATGTCAAGGTATGATCATTTAACTCAGCCTGAAGCGGACGCAGCCACACACTGAATTCTGTCGCAGGGAGTTCTTCCTGAAGGCGTTGAAGGCACTGCAACCATAGCGAAGATGACAAAGTAGACTCCACACTGAATAAACAAATACAAAAAAGGAAGATAATTTTATACTCGCTGAACAAGGATCGCTAGTAAAGAGATCCCAGATCCAGTGAATAAGATCGAACTTATGCACATAGATCTCACAATAAAATGCAAGATCAGCACAATTTAACCCACCTTTACCCACAGCTATATTAACACAGCTGCCACAAAGATAAGTCGTTCATTCCCCGTTTAATGCTGTTTTTACTCAATAATGACCATAATATCGTCAACCATTATCATCCACAGGGAAAACCTCACGCTGTGGGTAACCTTTTATGACAATCAGCGTACTTTTGTATGCCTTAAAAAGCATGATATTAAGTCGTAATATGTCGCTAGCCAAACAAATGGTTATTTCAAATAACTGTTAATTATTATCTTTATGATTAAATATCGAGGTAGGATGGTTTCACCAAATAAAGCCCTATAAAGGTAAGGAAAACACCGAATGAAAAACTGGATAAAAACATTAGTGATCGCCAGCACACTATTGGCGAGTACAACCACCAGTGTCATGGCAGCGACCACCGTAAAAGTGGGCATGTCTGGTCGTTATTTTCCGTTTACTTTTGTCAGTCAAGATAAGCTACAAGGGTTTGAAGTTGATCTTTGGAATGCGATTGGTAAACGCAATGATTACAAGGTTGAGTTTGTTACCGCTAGCTTTTCTGGTTTATTTGGTCAATTAGAAACAGGGCGTGTTGATACCATTTCAAATCAAATTGCCATCACTCCAGCCCGTCAAGCCAAATTCTTATTTAGTCAACCTTATGTCATTGACGGTGCACAATTAGTCGTTCGTAAAGGCAATAACAGCATCCACTCAACAGCTGACTTAGATGGTAAAACAGTCGGAGTAAACCTTGGTTCAAACTATGCACAACTGCTCCGTAAGCTGCCTAATGCCGATAAAATTAATATCAAAACCTATGACAGTGGTATTGAACAAGATGTCGCTTTAGGACGTACCGATGCTTTTGTGATGGATCGTTTATCGTCAGTTGCGGTTATTAATACTAAACACTTACCATTACAACTTGCAGGCAAACCATTTGCGACCGTTGAAAGTGCGTGGCCATTTTTAAATAACGCCAAAGGTAAATTACTCCAACAACAAGTAAATCAAGCCTTAGTCGCAATGCGTAAAGACGGCACGCTCGCCGCAATATCAAACAAATGGTTCCATACTGATATCACTCAATAATTAACGTCTTCACCATCGCAACCCTTGCAATGGTGAATTTATTTACATCGCTTGCACAGCCAGAATAACGGATCACCATTATGGGTTTTGATTTTAATTATATGTTGTCGTTGATTCCTATTTTGTTGAAATACCTGCCAACGACATTACTCATGGCCTCTATTGGTGCCATTTTTGCCCTTTTACTGGGTTTAATTATTGCTTTAATTCGCATTTATAAGCTGCCATTACTCAACCCTCTAATTCAACTCTATATCAGCTTTTTCCGCGGCACCCCGTTGTTAGTGCAACTATTTTTATTGTATTACGGCTTACCACAAATACTGCCAAGCTTAGTCGGATTAGACGCATTTAATGCCGCAGTTATCGGCCTTAGCCTTCACTTTGCCGCTTACATGGCGGAAAGTATTCGTGCCGCTATTCTGGGTGTTGATCGTAGTCAACGAGAAGCTAGCCTTTCGATTGGCATGACAGAATCACAAACTATGTGGCGAATTATTTTACCGCAAGCCACTCGTATCGCTTTGCCTTCGCTCATGAACTATTTCATTGATATGATCAAATCAACATCATTGGCCTTTACACTGGGTGTGCCAGAAATTATGGCCAAAGCGCAAATGGAAGCATCATCTAGCTTTAAATTCTTTGAAGCATTCCTTGCTGTTGCTATTATATATTGGGGTGTGGTGATAGTGCTTACTCGCTTACAACAATTAGCTGAAACACGCTTAGATAGGGCTTACGTACGATGATTACTATAAATAAACTCACTAAACGTTTTGGCGAACACACCATTTTTAGCGATATTGATCTCACCATTAACAAAGGTGAAATTGTAGCGATCATTGGTCCATCAGGTACTGGAAAATCAACCTTCTTACGTTGCATTAATTACCTTGAAAGTGCCAATAGCGGCAGTATCAGCATTAATGACGCGACAGTTGATTGCCTGCAACCTAAAAAAAATGACATTTTAGCGCTTAGACGTCAAACCGGATTTGTTTTCCAAAACTACGCGTTATTTAATCACCTTACGGCACAACAAAATATCAGTGAAGGTTTACGCATCGTTAAAGGCTTCGACAAGCAACAAGCACAACAACGCGCCCTTGATATTTTGACCGATATTGGCTTAGCCGATAAAGCCAATAACTACCCCGCCGCCCTCTCTGGCGGTCAGCAACAGCGAATTGGTATTGGTCGTGCGATGGCGTTAGAAGCCGAATTGTTATTACTTGATGAACCTACGTCAGCCCTCGATCCGTTGTGGGTCAATGAAGTACTTAACTTGATCAAAAAACTGGCAAAAAAACAACAAACAATGTTGATCGTCACTCATGAATTACAATTTGCGCGTGAAGTCGCCGATAGAGTGATCTTTATGGCCGACGGTCAATTTGTAGAGCAAGGGCCACCAGAGCAGATCTTTAATCACCCTAACGATCCGCGACTAAAGGCTTTTTTAACTCAAATCGGGATCCAATAAGGATCCTTGAATTTCGCGCTGTAAAACGTATAATGCAGCGCCCGTCATTAGATGTGGGTATAATTATTGACTCTTTGTTAGTCAGTGATTACAATTCCGCCTCTTTGTTCGTGGTAATTGACCAATTATGGCCAATTACATCTAACAAACTTAAAAACTGATCAGTTAATTTAAGGTAAAACCATGAAACGCACATTCCAACCTTCTGTTCTTAAGCGTAAGCGTAATCACGGCTTCCGTGCTCGCATGGCAACTAAGAACGGTCGTGCAACAATTAATGCACGTCGCGCTAAAGGCCGTAAGCGTCTTTCTAAGTAATCATCGACGATTATTTTGAATAAGTTCGCTTTTTCTCGGGAGTTACGTTTGTTAACTCCCGAACATTATAAAACTGTCTTCCAGCAAGCTCATCGTGCTGGCTCTCCCCACTTGACTATTCTTGCCCGTTCTAACGAACTTGACCACCCCCGTCTCGGTCTGGCTGTTCCAAAAAAACAGATTAAAACTGCTGTCGACAGAAACCGTTTCAAACGCGTTGTTCGCGAAAGTTTCCGTTTAAAACAACATCAGCTTCCAGCCTGTGACTTCGTAGTCATCGCAAAGAAATCAGCCAATGGGTTGAGTAACGAAGAACTATTTACGTTGTTAGATAAGTTATGGCATCGCCTGTCTCGCCCGTCGCGTGGCTAGTCGTAAGACTAGTCCGCTTTTACCAACTGGCAATCAGTCCTCTTCTTGGACCACGCTGTCGGTTCACCCCTACATGTTCTCAATATGCGATCGAAGCTGTAAAAACGCATGGAGCGCGAAAAGGTTGTTGGTTAGCGGCGAAACGTCTATTAAGATGTCACCCTTTAAATGACGGTGGTTACGACCCCGTTCCGCCAACCAAGCATAACGACAGAGAACATTAACCATGGGTTCCCAACGTAATATTCTGTTAATTGCCCTACTGTTTGTCTCATTTTTGCTATTTCAACAATGGCATGGCGACAAAAACCCGCAACCAACGAAGCAGGGTGTAGAGCAACAAGTCAATAACAATAGTGGTATTCCATCACATTCAAGTGATAATCAACCACTGATTGACCAGAAAACTTCTACTAACTTAATTACCATTAAAACGGATGTACTGGAATTAACAGTCGACACGCTTGGTGGTGATGTTATCAATGCAAAACTACTTAAATACGACAACACCCTAGATTCTAAAGACCCATATGTTTTATTAAGTGATGCTGATGGCCGTGATTATGTCGCGCAATCAGGCTTAATTGGAACAAATGGTTCTGATTCACCAACACATGGCCGCGCACAATACGCTGTGACCGCGAAAAGCTTTGTGATGGCAGCAGATCAAAACGAACTGCGTGTACCAATGACATTTACTAAAGATGGCATTAGCTACATCAAAACATTCGTTTTCAAACGCAACGATTATGCTGTTAATGTTGATTACACAATCGACAACAAAACTGACAAGTCAGCAACGGTACAAATGTACGCGCAGCTGCGTCACCGTCTAGCAAGTAAAACTGGCGGCGGTATTAAAGGTATGGCAATGCACACCTACAATGGTGCAGCATATTCAGCTAATGATACTAAATACAAAAAATACAGTTTTGATGACATCAAAGAGAAGAACCTTAACCAGTCAGCAAATGACGGTTGGGTTGCGATTATGGAGAACTACTTCGTATCAGCATGGATCCCTCGTGATGGCAAAGACCAAACATCTCAACTCTACAGCAGCGATAACAATGGTATAGGTTATATCGGCGTACGTATGCCGCTAGAAACTGTAGCTGCGGGTCAAACAAAAGAAATCAAAGCAACATTATGGCTTGGTCCTAAGTTGCAAAAAGAAATGGCAGCAACGGCGGCTAACCTAAACCTAACAGTTGATTACGGTTGGTTATGGTTCATTGCAAGTCCATTGCATAAATTACTTTCTTTCATTCACAGCATGGTAGGCAACTGGGGTGTAGCAATCATCATCCTAACGCTAATTGTTCGTGGTGCTATGTACCCACTAACAAAAGCGCAGTACACCTCAATGGCAAAAATGCGCATGCTACAGCCTAAAATTCAGGCAATGCGTGAGCGTTTAGGTGATGACCGTCAACGTCAAAGCCAAGAAATGATGGAACTGTACAAAAAAGAGAAAGTAAACCCACTTGGTGGTTGTTTACCTATCATGCTACAGATGCCAATTTTCATCGCGCTATACTGGGCACTAATGGGATCAGTTGAATTGCGTCATGCGCCATTCTTCGGTTGGATTACGGATCTATCTGCACAAGACCCGTACTACATCTTGCCAGTCCTAATGGGCGTATCAATGTTCCTTATCCAGAAGAACAGCCCATCAACTGTAACGGATCCTATGCAGCAGAAAATCATGACCTTTATGCCGGTTATGTTTACTTTCTTCTTCCTATGGTTCCCTTCAGGCTTAGTACTGTACTGGTTAGTGTCAAACGTTGTGACTCTAATTCAACAAACCATTATTTTCCGCGCGTTGGAGAAAAAAGGTTTACACAGCAAAGCTAAATAAGCGGTATCTGTGAATAAGAGGCGACCTTAGGGTCGCCTTTTTTTATGGGGCCGATTAGGCGTAAACCCGCTCTGTGGTTTACAATCATCAAGTCATTTTTAAGCAAAGCCAAGGTTATGAATCAACATATCGATACTATCGTTGCACAAGCAACACCACCGGGCCGTGGCGGCGTCGGCATCATTCGCGTTTCAGGTCCTAAAGCGAAAGAAGTAGCCCTTGCCGTTGCTGGTCGTGAATTAAAAACCCGTTACGCTGAATATCTGCCATTTAAAAATGAAGATGGTACCGCCCTTGACCAAGGGATCGCGATATTTTTTAAAAGTCCAAACTCGTTCACGGGCGAAGATGTATTAGAACTACAAGGCCACGGTGGCCCAGTATTAATGGATATGATGATCCGTCGCATTCTTAATATTGATGGTATTCGTCCAGCCCGTCCGGGAGAGTTCTCTGAACGCGCCTTTATGAACGATAAGCTTGATTTAGCCCAAGCTGAAGCCATTGCCGATTTAATCGATGCTAGCTCAGAAGAAGCGGCTAAAAGTGCCTTTAAATCACTACAAGGTGTGTTCTCAAACAAGATCAATGAATTAGTTGAAGCATTAATTCATTTACGCATCTATGTTGAAGCGGCAATTGACTTCCCTGAAGAAGAAATAGACTTTCTCTCTGACGGTAAAGTCAGTGGTGATCTCAATCGCATCATGGATCATCTTGCAGAAGTACGTAAACAAGCCAACCAAGGCGCGATCATGCGTGAAGGCATGAAAGTCGTTATTGCTGGCCGCCCTAACGCCGGTAAATCGAGCCTACTAAATGCCTTATCCGGTAAAGACAGTGCGATTGTGACCGATATTGCGGGTACAACCCGTGATGTATTGCGTGAACATATCCACATTGATGGAATGCCATTACACATTATTGATACCGCAGGTTTACGTGAAGCGACGGATGAAGTCGAGCGCATTGGTATTGAACGTGCTTGGGCTGAAATTGAACATGCCGATCGGGTGTTATTCATGGTTGATAGCACCACCACTGACGCTACCGATCCCAAAGATATCTGGCCTGACTTTATTGAACGCTTACCGACAAATATGGGTTTAACCGTTATTCGTAATAAAGCCGAGTTAACCGGTGAAGTTACGGGAATGAGTAAGATCAACGATTCAACGGTTATTCGCCTTTCAGCGCGCACAGGCGACGGTGTGGACGACTTACGTGAACATCTAAAGCAATGTATGGGATTTGCTGGTACGACTGAAGGCGGCTTTATGGCGCGTCGTCGTCACTTAGATGCTCTTGAGCGTGCAGCCGAACATTTAGTGATCGGTAAAGAGCAATTAGAAGGCTTTATGGCTGGCGAGATTCTGGCTGAAGAATTACGTTTAGCTCAACAGCACTTAAGTGAGATCACCGGTGAGTTTACATCAGATGATTTACTCGGACGTATCTTTACTTCGTTCTGTATTGGTAAGTAAATACTAACCCAATACATCAGTAACAAAAAAACGCCATACATCTTTGATATATGGCGTTTTTTATTATTATTTAGCGTCAGGCATAGGATAATTTATGCTGATATACTCAGGTTCTTCAATACCAGTATGTTGATTCAATACTCGCGTTAAAGCAAAAAAGTAATTCACCAATAAATTACTAAATCGAGGCAATGTTTCAGGTACCTTCTTCCCCTCTGCATCAACTTTTACTAATTGGCGAACCACTTTTTTAGACAGACTACGACATTGATGTAATTGCACCACCGCACCGACCCCTCGCGGTAATACAAAGCGCTTATTGTTATCGGTTACTTGCGCGCGAAAATAATGATAATCCGCTTTTAGTTTAATAATATCATCTTCAAAAATACCGCACTTACCACGAATAGATCCATTGAGATTAAAAATACGTGGTTGTAACCATGATAAGGATTGTCGTAGTTCACCATCGGCTAATTGTGAAATAGTCAATCCAACATACGTACATAATTCATCGGTTAGAATTTCAAAATCACATAAAGAAGAATCTTCAAAAATAAACGGATAAGCAAGCTCGTCAATATCACCTGAAAATTTTAATACCATTGCTTTGTTATTCCTCGACAAATAAGCCTAATTCTAACAGAAGACGGTCATTGACAGCGCTCAAAAAATCACTAACTATGTTCGCAAAATTTGCTTGCCAAAGACAATGCCAGCTTACTATTAGCAGCATATGGAAAATTATGTATCAACGACTTAAAAACTTATTTTTTATAGGCTGCTTATGCACCAGTACGGCCTGTTTAAGTGCTGAAACCTCATATCCAATAACGGTCATTGATGCCAGTCAGCAATCACTGACATTAACGAAAACACCCGCTCGCGTTGACTCTAAAAGCATGTTCAGTGATCAAGTATTAATGGCGCTATTACCATTACAAAACATCACCAGTTTAAGTCGCTTAAGTAAGGACCCGACTTATTCAATCATTGCCGATAAAATCCCAACGACCCTGCCATTACGCGACCTTAATGTTGAACAAATTATTGCTGAACACCCAGATTTAGTGTTAGTCGCAAGTTGGAGTAATGGTCCAAAAATCGCTCAATTACGTGCCGCAGGTATTAACGTTTTTGTTATTAAAACCGTTTATAGCCTCAAAAATATTGAAAAAAATATTTTATTAGTCGGTCAGCTGGTCAATAAAAATGCAGACGCTATCGCATTGGTTAATGAGATGAATACCAAACTTAAACAGCAGGTGATTATTCCCCAAAAAAAGCTGACGGCACTTGAATACACGCCATGGGGGGCATCGAGTAATCATAACTCTACGATTAATACTATTATCAATCACGCTCAACTTAACAATCTCATCGCGAATACCAATGGCGATAAATTTGGCCAAGTCCCGATAGCTAAAGAGCAACTGTTAGCACTTAACCCTGATGTTATTATTATTCCCGGAACAGACAAAGACGGCTTTAAACAACAACTATTGCACGATCCAGCACTACAGACATTAACCGCCATTCGTGATCGACGTGTCATTAGTTTGCCGCACTCACTGCGTTCAACTGATAGCCAATATATTGCTGATGCTATCATCTACCTTAATCATAAGGTCTACCAACCCCATGCGCGTTCTTCAATACATTAAGCCCATTCAAGGATTATTAGCAGTAACAGCATTGCTGCTACTGCTAATCATTTACTTAAGTTTAGGCTCTGTCGCTATTCCCATTCACGATATTTTTGCGATGCTGGTCAGTTATATCCATGGTGGTGAAGCCTTAGCACAACAGCAATATCCGTTAGCTTCCGCAATTATCTTACAGATCCGCTTACCACGTGCTTGTGCCGCTATATTAGCAGGGAGCGCGTTAGCATTAGCAGGCGCTTGCAGCCAAGGTCTGTTTAGAAACCCTCTTGCAAGCCCTGATATATTAGGTATTAGTGCTGGCAGTAGTTTTGCAGCCGTTGTGGCAATAGTCAGTGGCTTAACGGTCGTCAATCCCGCCTTATTACCTCTTGTTACTGCCATTGGCGCATTAACAACAGCCACGATTGTGTATTTGATAGCCCGTCAAACTCAACAGCATGGATTATTTATTATTCTCGCCGGATTAGCGGTATCGAGTTTATTAGGAGGGCTCACAATGGGGGTTCTGTTAACTGCCCAGCAATATGAAGTAAGTGAGTTTGTATTCTGGACCATGGGCGGTTTAGATGCGCGTACATGGCAACAATTATTATGGCCAACCCCCATTATTATCATCACTGCATGGATATTATTACGCCATGGTCAGACCTTAAATTTACTCGCGTTAGGTGAACAAAATGCTCATGGAATGGGAATAAATGTTCGTCGAAGTCGCAGAATATTATTACTATTAACCACCCTTCTCACCGCGATGGCAATAGCAGTTGCTGGCCCAATTGGTTTTATTGGCTTAATTGTGCCGCACTTAGCACGGTTACTAATAGGACCCAATAATCGAATTTTATTACCTTTTTCAGCACTATTTGGCGCAATGTTCTTATTAATCTGTGATCTTATTGCTCGTACAGTCATCGCACCCAATGAATTAAAAACCGGTATTATCACTGCGGTTATTGGCGGGATCTATTTTATCGCTCTACTAATACGTAGCCAATATAAAGGATTACAGTCATGATCCCATCACTTGTGATCAATCAATTACATTATCACCAAGGATCACAACCATTATTGCAGAATATCAATTTTGCGATTAATCCCGGTGAGCTAGTGGGAATTATCGGCCCTAATGGCGCAGGTAAAAGTACCTTACTTCAATGTCTCAGCGGTTTCATTACGCCAAAAAGTGGTGATATTTCTCTATTTGAACGCCCTCTCAATAGTTATAGTCATCAACAACGAGCGCAATACTTAAGTTACTTACCACAACACACCGAACCTGCCTTTGGATTTCTAGTTCAAGACATTATTCATTATGGTCATCGGCAATCAACATCAGACCAAGAAATAAATAATATTATTAAACAGTTAGAAATATCTTCCTTCTTAAAACGTCCGATTAATCAACTCTCAGGTGGTGAACAACAACGCGTCCATTTTGCACGATTACTGATTCAAAATTCCGCTATCATGCTGCTTGATGAGCCAACAGCCAGCCTTGATATTGGCCATGAATCATTATTACTTAATATTCTAAGCAATCATTGCCAACAAGGAAAAAGTGCACTGATTGCCATTCATAACCTTAATACGGCCATCACATTTTGTGATCGTTTATTACTACTTGAACACGGTCAACAAATTGCATTCGATATTCCACAAAAAGTACTAACGTCACACCAAATTAATGAACTTTATCATCATCATGTCAGTGTTATTCCTCATCCCAGCACTCAAAAACTGATTATTTTACCCCGTCGAAACAAGATCATTTAATTTTACCGATCACCGTTACGATCGAAAAAAGTAAAGATCATAACCTTGTGCAAACCATAAGGGGATCATGTGGGTAAGATCATCATTGACTCATTACCCTCTCTTCGTTTTAATCTTCACTATGATCATCTTACCGCCTCTAAATCTTCATTTTTTTGGATAAATACCCACATTTTTTCCCCTTTTCATCCTTATTACTTACTGGTGGATAAAAAAAATACCTTATCAGTGAATAAAAATGGCCACTTATGCCATAAAGGCTATCTTTATAGGGTTTGATCTCAGTACAATCCACACTAATATCCACCGTTTCATATTGATGATCCCATCTAACGTTAATCTGAGGACAATTATGTCAACCATAACCCTGATCACTGGCAGCACGCTTGGTGGTGCTGAATATGTCGCCGATCATTTAGCTGATTTATTAGCAGCACAAGGTCATCAAACTGAAATCACCAATCAACCTCAACTTACACAACTAAACCAAGACACCATTTGGCTTATTATTTGTTCAACTCATGGTGCTGGTGATTACCCAGATAACTTTGTTGCGTTTGCTAACGCGCTTAGCAATCAAAAACCGGCCCTTAATCAGCTAAAATTCGCTGTGATTGGGCTTGGCGACAGTAGCTACGATACTTTTTGTGCTGCGGGTAAAAATATTCAAGCATTATTACTATCACTTGGTGCAACTCAGCTTGGTGAACGGCTTGATATTGATGTTTCAATGACAGCTGTTCCTGAAGATGCTGCTGAAATATGGTTTGAAGAGTGGCAACAGACATTAAATGATTAAAAAATGGTCAATAGTTACTCAATTAACCATCTTATTTAATGCTTTCCTCTGTGGATAACTATAGATCTAAACGGTGATCAACCCATAGTTATCCCTTTAATAACTTATAGTGTCCGTAGCCCCTGTGTATAAGTAGCCATTTTGATCCCAGCCTATCCTCTGGAAGATCCAAGCTACTCCACAGCAAATGATCTTCTTTAAATGCATGATCATAAGGATCATTTAGCGGTTATCCACACGATCGGTGGATCCTAATAGTAGATCTAATAGAAGATCTCTTTAAAAAGATCTTATATATATTTAAGCGACGTAAATCGGCGATCAAATGATCTTGATGAAAGATTCTCTCTTGCCAAGAAACAGGATAGAATGTTCGCCCTTTGCTCGAGTTAACTCACTGGCTATTTAAATACCTGAGGAAGTTCCATGTTTTACCAGGAAAAATTTGATGTCATCGTTGTGGGTGGTGGTCACGCCGGTACCGAAGCGGCACTGGCAGCTGCCCGAATGGGACAAAAAACCTTACTATTGACCCATAATATCGATACGTTGGGCCAAATGTCGTGCAACCCAGCTATCGGCGGGATCGGGAAAGGACACCTGGTTAAAGAAGTTGACGCCCTTGGTGGCTTGATGGCACATGCTATCGACAAAGGCGGAATTCAATTCCGTACTCTCAACTCTTCCAAAGGCCCTGCAGTACGGGCAACACGTGCACAAGCAGACCGTGCACTTTACAAAGCAGCAGTACGTAACGTATTGGAAAATCAACCAAACTTAATGATTTTTCAACAAGCTGTAACTGATTTAATTGTTGAGAATAATCGCGCAACAGGCGTGGTAACTGAAATGGGTTTAAAATTCCACGCGAAAGCTGTGGTATTAACCGTTGGAACATTCCTTGGCGGTAAAATTCATATTGGTTTAGAAAACTACAGTGGCGGTCGTACTGGCGATCCTGCATCAAATGCACTCGCTAACCGTTTACGTGAATTGCCATTACGCGTTAATCGCTTAAAAACAGGTACTCCACCACGAATTGATGCACGTACTGTTGATTTAAGCATTCTTGAAACCCAACATGGTGATAATCCAACCCCAACATTTTCTTTCATGGGGAAACAATCGGATCATCCTCGTCAAATTCCATGTTTTATCACTTACACTAACGAGCGTACGCATGAGGTTATTCGTAATAACCTTGATCGTAGCCCAATGTATGCTGGTGTGATTGAAGGTATTGGCCCTCGCTACTGCCCTTCAATTGAAGATAAAGTGATGCGTTTTGCGGATAAAAACAGTCACCAAATCTTCATTGAACCTGAAGGCTTAACCACCAATGAACTGTATCCAAATGGTATTTCTACAAGCTTACCGTTTGATGTTCAGATGCAAATTGTGCGCTCAATGAAAGGATTTGAGAACGCAACCATTATGCGTCCTGGTTATGCGATTGAGTATGATTTCTTTGACCCGCGTGATCTTAAACAAACCTTTGAAAATAAACATATTGATGGATTGTTCTTTGCGGGACAAATCAACGGTACAACGGGTTACGAAGAAGCGGCAGCTCAAGGCCTAATGGCGGGCATGAACGCAGCATTACAGACCCAAGACAAAGAAGGTTGGAGCCCACGTCGTGATCAAGCGTACATGGGTGTATTGATTGATGATCTATCAACAATCGGTACTAAAGAACCTTACCGTATGTTTACTTCACGTGCAGAATATCGTTTGTTGTTACGTGAAGATAATGCCGATTTACGTTTAACCCCAATGGGACGTGAACTTGGTCTAGTTGATGATGAGCGTTGGGCTCGATTTAATCAAAAACTAGAAAATATGGAACAAGAACGCCAACGTTTGAAAGATATTTGGGTTAATCCAAATTCGGATCATATTGAAAGTTTAAATAAGATCCTTAAGTCTCCGATCGTACGTGAAGCGAATGGTGAGGATCTTCTTCGTCGCCCTGAAGTGACTTATGAGAAATTAACCACCATTGAAACGTTCGCACCTGCGCATGAAGATATTGAAGCGCGTGAGCAAGTTGAAACCCAGATTAAATATCAAGGTTATATTGATCGCCAACGTGATGAAGTTGAAAAATCATTACGTCACGAGACCACTAAATTACCCTTTGATCTTGATTACAGTTTGGTGAAAGGCTTATCGAATGAAGTGGTTATTAAGCTTAATGATGCTAAGCCAGAATCGGTAGGTATGGCATCTCGTATTTCAGGTATCACACCCGCAGCGATTTCATTGCTATTGGTATATTTGAAAAAACACGGTTTGCTTAAAAAAGGCGAATAAGGGCTAGATGATGAAACAACGTTTAATACAACTTATCGCTCAAACTGACCTACAGGTCACAGAACACCAACTCGATCAATTGATTGGTTATGTGCAACTGCTGGATAAGTGGAATAAAGCGTATAATTTAACATCTGTGCGTGATCCTAATGAAATGTTAGTAAAACACATTATGGATAGCATTGTTGTCAGCCAATATTTAGATGGTGAGCGTTACATTGATGTTGGCACTGGGCCTGGTTTACCTGGGATTCCATTAGCGATTATGTGCCCGAATAAATCATTTACGTTACTTGATAGCTTAGGTAAACGAATTCGATTTATTCGCCAAGTGATCCATGAGTTAAAGATTACCAATGTTACTGCGGTTCAAAGTCGAGTTGAAGAATTTGATCCTGGTGAAGGTTTTGATGCGGTATTAAGTCGAGCTTTTGCTTCAATGTCAGATATGGTGAATTGGTGTCATCATTTACCTAAATCTGGCGGTCAGTTTTTTGCTCTTAAAGGTCAGTATCATCAGGATGAAGCATCAGAGCTACCTGAATGGTGTACCGTTGTTGAAGTTAAATCTTTGCAAGTACCTGAACTTGATGGTGAACGTCATTTAGTTGTTTTAACGGCAAAAGATTAATTGTTGAGGTTTTTTTGTGGGAAGAATCATAGCTGTTGCAAATCAGAAAGGGGGTGTTGGTAAAACAACATCGTGTGTCAATCTGGCTGCTTCATTGGCTGCTACGCAGCGTAAAGTATTAGTGATCGATCTCGATCCTCAAGGTAACGCTACCATGGCCAGTGGGGTCGATAAATATCAAGTCGAGTCCACCGCTTATGATCTTCTAGTTGAAGAAACTCCATTTAATCAAGTTGTTATTAACGAAACCACTGGCGGCTATCATTTGATAGCCGCTAATGGCGATGTAACCGCCGCTGAAATTAAATTGATGGAAGTGTTTGCTCGTGAGACGCGATTACGTAATGCACTCGCGCCTGTTCGAGACAATTATGATTATATTTTCATTGATTGTCCGCCATCTTTAAACTTATTAACTATCAATGCAATGACGGCTGCTGATTCGGTTTTAGTGCCGATGCAGTGTGAATATTTTGCCCTTGAAGGCTTAACCGCATTGATGGACACCATCAGTAAGTTAACCGCTGTGGTTAATAGTGAACTGAAAATTGAAGGTTTATTGCGGACGATGTTTGATCCGCGTAACCGACTTTCAAATGAAGTCTCACAACAGCTTAAAAAGCATTTTGGTGATAAAGTATATCGTACTGTTATTCCTCGTAATGTACGTCTTGCTGAAGCGCCAAGTCATGGTCGCCCAGCAATGTATTATGATAAATATTCTAGTGGTGCTAAGGCGTATTTAGCGCTAGCCGGTGAGATGATTCGCCGTGATGAATTAGCATTACAAGCCACTCAGGTTGAAGCGTAAGGTTTTCCATGAATTTCAATAAACGAGGCTTGGGCAAAGGCCTTGATGCCCTATTAGCCACCAGCAATGTTGCTCAAGCTAAAAAACAACAAAGTGATAATAACGCATCACAACAAACGGCTGTGGATGGTGAATTACGCCAAATTGCAGTTACTGCGCTTAAATCTGGTCAATATCAACCACGAAGAGCAATGGCTGCTGATGCGTTAACTGAATTAGCCGATTCAATTCGAGCTCAAGGCGTCATTCAACCGATTGTTGTGCGTCGTATTGATAGCCAAAGTTATGAAATTATTGCCGGTGAACGTCGTTGGCAAGCTGCCCGTCAAGCGGGATTACAAGTTGTACCTTGTATCATTAAGAACGTTGATGATCGTGCAACGGTTGCTATTGCACTGATTGAAAATATTCAACGTGAAGATCTAAATGCAATTGAAGAAGCGCGTGCTTTAGAGCGTTTACAACACGAGTTTTCATTAACCCACCAGCAAGTTGCCGATGCAGTGGGTAAATCTCGTGCTGCTGTTTCTAACTTATTACGCTTAAATCAATTGTCTGACGCAGTTAAACAATTGGTTGAGCAAAAACAGCTCGAAATGGGTCATGCAAGGGCTTTATTAGCCTTAGAGACGCAACAACAGTTAGCTGCTGCACAAATTATTATCAATAAGTTGTTAACTGTGCGCGAGGCTGAAAAGCTAGTAAAAACGCTGCTCAACCCAACAGAAATGCCCGCTAAATTAGCACCGCAGCCACAAACTGTCGCATTGCAATTAAGTTTAAGTGAGCGTTTTGGTACCAAAGTTGCCGTTAATCAAAATAAAAATGGTAAAGGTAAAATTGTTATTAATTTCGATCAACAAGATAAACTAACGCAAATTCTTGCAATGTTAGGTCATGATTTGTGATCTACTCGCGGTAATTTTTAATTTAAAAATTACTCGGCGGTTGTTAGGTTATTTTGTTGTAAAATATAAATGTTTTTTTGCTGCAATAAGATTGCATTCAATCTATTCAGCCGTATAATTTTCGCTGTATTTCCCCTGCACTATGTGTCGTGGAATGGACTCGAGGAACGAATACATGGTATCGGCGCTAGTGAAACCGGGACGCCAATTGGCAAAGCGGTTGCTGTTACTACAATCTGGCGTCGTAGTAGTTACGGCATTAACGGCAGTCTTCGCTGTCAATGTTGACTGGGGAATCTCTGCACTTATCGGTGGTGGTATTTTTGTAATTGCCAATACCGTATTTGCTATGTGTGCGTTTATGTATAGTGGTGCTAGGAAAGCACGATTAGTCATGGCGTCATTTTATGGCGGAGAAGTGCTCAAAATCCTCATTACAGTCATCCTTTTTGCCGCAGCTTACCTGTATAAAGGAGTGGAACTTGTTCCCCTCCAATTAACCTATTTGCTGGTCCTTGGTATTAATATTTTTGGACCGGTTTTATTCATTAACAACAAATAGGATGAGTTATGGCTGCGCCAGGTGAAGCGCTAACGCCGTCAAGCTACATAACCCACCACTTAACTAACTTATCGACAGATAAGCTTGGTTTAGCGAGTGAAGGTAGTTTCTGGACGGTAAATATCGACAGCCTTATTTTTTCTGTCTTAACCGGATTATTCTTTTTATGGGTATTTCGTAAGGTAGCAAAGCAGGCGTCATCAGGAGTTCCAAGCAAGTTACAATGTTTTGTGGAGATGGTGGTTGAATTCGTTGATACCAACGTTAAAGATACTTTCCATGGTCGCAATCCACTTGTTGCTCCGTTAGCACTAACCATTTTCTGTTGGATTTTACTGATGAATATCATGGACCTTGTGCCCATTGATTTTCTTCCGTATGCCGCACAAAGTGTTGGGATCCCTTATTTGAAAGTGGTTCCAAGTGCTGACGTTAACATCACTATGGCAATGGCGTTGGGCGTATTCGCATTGATGATTTACTACAGCATCAAAGTGAAAGGTCTACTCGGCTTTGCAAAAGAACTGGCTCTTCACCCGTTCAATCACCCAATAATGATTCCATTTAACCTACTACTTGAAGTGGTATCGCTGATTGCGAAGCCAATTTCATTAGGTATGCGTTTATTCGGAAACATGTTTGCTGGTGAGGTGGTGTTTATTCTTATCGCGGCGTTGATGCCGTGGTGGGCTCAATGGCTAGGCTCGGTACCGTGGGCTATTTTCCACATCCTGGTCATTACAATTCAAGCATTCGTATTCATGATGTTAACTATCGTGTACCTGTCTCAGGCACATGAAGACAATCATTAACGATTATTTGTAAATTTTAGATTTTTTATTGGCACTTTAGCCGACAACTATAAACTGGAGATAGTGATGGAAACTTTACTAAGCTTTTCTGCAATTGCCGTGGGCATTATTGTAGGTCTTGCTTCCCTTGGTACAGCGATCGGCTTCGCAATTCTTGGTGGTAAATTCCTTGAAGGCGCTGCACGTCAACCTGAAATGGCGCCAATGCTGCAAGTTAAGATGTTCATCATCGCTGGTCTATTGGATGCTGTTCCAATGATCGGTATCGTAATCGCGTTGCTATTCACATTCGCAAACCCATTTGTTGGCCAACTAGCTGGCTAATAAACTGCTGTGATCAGCCTTTCTCAATAAGGCTGACTCCAGAGTAAATGGACCCTAGCAACCCTTTTTAAGGAGATGCGTTGTGAATATGAATGCAACTTTGCTGGGTCAGGCTATCGCTTTTTTCTTCTTTGTCGTGTTCTGCATGAAATATGTATGGCCGCCAATTATGGAAGCGATTGAAGAACGTCAGAAAAAAATTGCTGACGGTTTGGCAGCAGCAGATCGCGCTGCCAAAGACCTGAACCTTGCACAAGCTAATGCTTCTGATCAATTGAAAGAAGCGAAACGCGCCGCGAGTGAGCTGATTGAACAGGCAAATAAGCGTAAAGCTCAAATTGTCGATGACGCGAAAATTGAAGCCCAAGTTGAGCGTGAGAAGATTCTTGCTCAAGGTCTGGCTGAAATTGAAGCTGAACGTAATCGTGCTCGTGATGAGTTAAGAAAACAAGTTGCAACTCTAGCTGTGATTGGCGCTGAGAAGATCATTGGTCGCTCCATCGATATGGAAGCGCAAACTGATATTCTCAACAAACTCACTGCAGAACTGTAATTAAAGGGGCAAGCACATGTCGGATATGACTACTATCGCACGCCCCTACGCTAAAGCAGCATTTGACTTTGCGGTCGAGAAAAATGCACTTGCACAGTGGGCAGAAATGCTAACTTTTGCTGGTGCTGTGGCAACCAATGACACGATGCAAGATATTCTTGATAGTGGCTATGCCGCTGACAAGCTCGCTGAAATTTTTGTTTCAGTGTGCGGTGAGCAACTCGACGAATTCGGTCATAACTTAATTAAAGTGATGGCCGTAAATGGACGCCTCAATGCGCTACCTGATGTCTATGGTGAATTCATGCTGATGAAACATGAGCATGAAAAAACTATCGAAGCGATGGTGATCTCTGCCATTGTTCTTGATGAAAGCCAATTAGACGCGATCAGCGCCAAACTTGAGCAGCGTTTAGCACGTAAAGTGATGTTGACCTGCAGTGTAGACGAGACCCTGATTGCTGGGGTCGTAATTAGAGCTGGAGACCTTGTTATCGATAACTCTGTACGGGGAAAATTGAACCGTCTGAGCGATACTTTGCTGTCTTGATTTGGGGAATTGGAGCATGCAACTTAATTCCACGGAAATTAGCGCACTGATCAAACAACGTATTGAAAACTTCAACGTTGTAAGTGAAGCGCGTAACGAAGGTACTATCGTTTCTGTAAGCGATGGTATTATTCGAATCCATGGCCTTGCTGATGTAATGCAAGGTGAAATGATTGAACTACCTGGCGGCCTGTTCGCTTTAGCACTTAACCTTGAGCGAGACTCTGTAGGTGCGGTAGTTATGGGCCCTTATGCTTCGCTACAAGAAGGCATGAAGGTTACAGGTACTGGTCGTATTCTTGAAGTACCTGTTGGCCCGGCACTGCTTGGGCGTGTTGTTAACACTCTCGGTCAGCCTATCGATGGTAAAGGTTCAATTGAAACAGAGATATTCTCTCCTGTTGAAGTAATTGCACCGGGCGTAATCGATCGTAAATCTGTTGATCAACCAGTACAAACTGGTTACAAAGCAGTGGATGCGATGATCCCTATCGGTCGTGGTCAGCGTGAGCTGATTATCGGTGACCGTCAAACGGGTAAAACCGCGATGGCTATCGATGCCATCATTAACCAGAAAAATTCTGGTATCTACTCTGTGTATGTGGCTATTGGCCAGAAAGCTTCAACGATTGCGAACGTGGTTCGTAAACTTGAAGAGCACGGCGCGTTAGAAAACACGATTGTTGTGGTGGCCTCTGCTTCTGAAGCGGCAGCACTGCAATACCTTGCACCTTACTCAGGTTGTGCAATGGGTGAATACTTCCGTGACCGTGGCGAAGATGCACTGATCGTATACGATGACTTGTCTAAACAAGCCGTTGCTTATCGTCAAATCTCACTATTGCTAAAACGCCCACCGGGTCGTGAAGCATTCCCTGGTGATGTTTTCTACCTTCACTCTCGTCTTCTTGAGCGTGCATCACGTGTTAGTGCGCACTATGTTGAGAAATTTACGAACGGTGAAGTGACAGGTAAAACAGGTTCTTTAACCGCGTTACCTATCATTGAAACACAAGCTGGTGACGTATCGGCATTCGTACCGACTAACGTTATCTCTATCACCGATGGTCAAATCTTCCTACAAACAGAACTGTTCAATGCGGGTATTCGTCCTGCGGTTGATCCAGGTATTTCTGTATCGCGTGTAGGTGGTGCTGCCCAAACTAAAGTTATCAAGAAGCTTTCTGGTGGTATTCGTACTGCCCTAGCACAGTACCGTGAACTAGCAGCGTTTGCTCAGTTCTCGTCAGACCTTGATGATGCAACCAAGAAGCAACTTGATCACGGCCAAAAAGTGACTGAGTTGATGAAGCAAAAGCAATACTCGCCAATGTCTGTATTTGAGCAAGCTATTGTTATTTTTGCTGCTGAAAAAGGTTTCCTAGGCGATATTGAAATTGCCAAGTTAGCTGATTTCGAAGCTGCGTTGCTTTCATTTGCCAAAGGTCAATTTGCTGAGTTAGTAGCTCAAATTGATGAAACGGGTGCTTATAACGATGAGATTGAAGCGCAGTTCTCGAAACTGCTGCAAGATTTCAAAGCGACCCAAACTTGGTAATTGGTTGGTGATCGCTTAGCGATCACCTTCTAACGGAGAGTGACGATGGCCAGCGCAAAAGAGATTCGTAATAAGATCGGCAGTGTTCAAAATACACAGAAGATCACCAAAGCGATGGAAATGGTGGCAGCTTCTAAAATGCGTAAAACGCAAGAAGCTATGGAGTCATCACGTCCATACGCACAAACTATGCGCAAAGTGATCGGTCACCTCGCCCTTGGTAGCCTTGAGTATAAACATCCTTATCTCGAAGAGCGTGAAGCCAAGCGCGTCGGTTACATCATTGTTTCTACTGACCGTGGTCTGTGTGGTGGTTTGAATATTAACTTATTCAAACAAGCCATTAATAATGTTCAGACTTGGACTGAAAAAGGTGCCGAGGTTGATCTCGCGCTAATTGGTGCGAAAGCAACTGCCTTTTTTAATAACTACGGCGGTAACGTAACGGCTCAGGTTTCTGGCCTTGGTGATTCACCAACGGTTGATGAACTGATCGGTACTGTTGGCGTAATGCTGAAGAAATATGATGAAGGTCAATTAGATCGTTTGTATCTGGTATACAACAAGTTTGTAAATACCATGGTGCAAGAACCGGTGATTGATCAATTGTTGCCTTTGCCTAAGTCAGAAGACGAAGCGATGCAGCGCAGCCATTCTTGGGATTATATTTATGAGCCCGAGCCAAAACCATTACTTGATGCTTTATTGATTCGTTATGTTGAATCACAAGTGTATCAAGGGGTGGTTGAGAACCTTGCCAGTGAGCAAGCGGCACGAATGGTGGCAATGAAAGCTGCAACGGATAACGCAGGTGATCTGATTGATGACTTGCAACTTGTGTATAACAAAGCCCGTCAGGCGGCGATTACACAAGAATTATCAGAAATCGTTTCTGGTGCATCTGCTGTTTAAGGCAAAGAATTAATAAGTTTAGAGGATTAACGATGGCTACAGGTAAGATCGTCCAGATCATTGGTGCAGTAGTCGACGTAGAGTTTCCACAGAGCTCTGTACCCAAAGTATATGATGCCCTACATGTTGATGCGATGGAAAAAGGTACGTTAGTACTAGAAGTTCAGCAGCAACTTGGTGGTGGTGTTGTGCGTGGTATCGCAATGGGTACTTCTGATGGCTTACGTCGTGGTTTGTCTGTTGAAAATACAGGCCGCCCTATTGAAGTACCAGTGGGCATAGCAACACTAGGACGTATCATGAACGTTCTAGGCCAACCCATTGATGAGTGTGGTGAAATCGGTGAGCAAGAGCGTTACGCTATTCACCGTCCAGCGCCAAGTTATGAAGAACAATCAAATGCAACCGAGCTATTAGAGACTGGCGTTAAGGTTATCGACCTTATTTGTCCGTTCGCTAAAGGTGGTAAAATCGGTCTATTTGGTGGTGCTGGTGTAGGTAAGACCGTCAACATGATGGAACTTATCAATAACATCGCCCTTCAACACTCAGGCCTATCAGTTTTTGCTGGTGTAGGTGAGCGTACGCGTGAAGGTAACGATTTCTACTTTGAAATGCAGGAAGCTGGGGTTGTTAACCTTGAGAAACCTGAAGAATCAAAAGTAGCAATGGTTTACGGTCAGATGAACGAGCCTCCAGGTAACCGTCTACGTGTTGCTTTGACAGGTTTAACCATGGCTGAGCGTTTCCGTGATGAAGGTCGTGACGTACTGTTATTTATCGATAACATCTACCGTTACACCCTTGCGGGAACTGAGGTGTCGGCACTATTGGGTCGTATGCCTTCTGCGGTAGGTTACCAGCCAACACTTGCTGAAGAGATGGGTGTGTTACAAGAACGTATCACATCAACTAAGTCAGGCTCTATCACTTCTGTGCAGGCGGTATACGTACCTGCCGATGACTTGACTGACCCATCACCAGCAACAACGTTTGCTCACCTTGATGCAACAGTTGTTCTATCACGTCAAATCGCATCGCTAGGTCTATACCCTGCGATCGACCCATTGGATTCAACATCACGTATGCTTGATCCATTGGTAGTAGGTCAAGAGCATTACGACGTTGCGCGTGGCGTTCAAAGTTTACTACAGCGTTATAAAGAGCTGAAAGATATCATCGCAATCCTTGGTATGGACGAGCTATCTGAAATAGATAAGCAAGCTGTATCTCGTGCGCGTAAGATTGAACGTTTCCTAACGCAGCCTTACCACGTAGCAGAAGTATTTACCGGCTCACCTGGTATTTACGTATCACTTAAAGATACGTTACGTAGCTTTAAAGGTATTTTAGGCGGTGAATACGACGATATCCCAGAGCAGGCATTTATGTACTGTGGTGCGATTGAAGACGTATTAGAAAACGCCAAAAAACTGTAAGCTCTAATTAGGAGGCAATATGGCAGCGATAACCTTTCACTTGGATGTAGTCAGTGCTGAGAAACGTTTGTTTTCTGGTCGTGCTGAGAATATTCAAGTAACGGGTAGTGAAGGTGAACTCGGTATTCATGCCGGTCACACGCCGTTGTTGAGTGCGATTACTCCCGGTATGGTGCGTATTATTAAGCAAGGCGGCAAAGAAGAGGTTATTTATCTTTCTGGCGGCATGCTTGAAGTACAACCTGGTATCGTAACCGTACTTGCTGACACTGCTATTCGCGGTATTGATTTAGATACTGCGAAAGCTGAAGAAGCAAAGCGTCAAGCTGAAGAAAGAATTCATAATCAGCATGGCGATATCGATTTTGCCCAAGCAGCCAGTGATCTAGCAAAAGCAATTGCTCAGCTACGCGTTATTGAATTGACTAAACGTACACGTTAAGCATTGAATAACTGCATGATAGAAAGCGACCTTTGGGTCGCTTTTTTTATGGTTGGTTTATATATTTTAAAAAATTTAATAACCACAATATATGATAAGACTTGTTGAGATTGATTTTTAAACATGTATAAAAAATTCTTATTTATAAAGAGTTTTTTTATTGGTTATTTTTTGGTTAAAATATGTAAATCATTCTTAAACCTATGTGCATCTACAGGTACAATAGGGATATACAAACTTTTATATGCATTCAGAGGAATACTCATCATGAGCTTTAGTGCTGTGATTCTTGCCGCGGGAAAAGGCACCCGTATGTACTCTAACTTACCCAAGGTACTTCATACTCTTGCTGGTAAGCCTATGGTTAAACATGTTATTGATACCTGTAATGATATTGGCGTAAGCAGTATTAACCTTGTTTATGGTCATGGTGGCGATACCATGCAGCAAGTGTTAGCCAAAGAGAAAGTTAACTGGGTACTGCAAGCTCAACAACTCGGTACTGGTCACGCGGTTAATCAAGCGGTACCGAACCTTGCTGATGATGAGAAAGCATTGATTTTGTACGGAGATGTACCATTAATCAATGCGCAAACATTGGAAAACCTACTTGATGCTCAACCAAGCGGTGGTATTGCATTACTGACTGTTGTACTCGATGATCCTTCAGGTTATGGCCGTATTGTGCGCCGTAATGGCCCAGTAGTGGCAATCGTTGAAGAAAAAGACGCAACGGAAGAGCAAAAATTAATTAAAGAAGTGAATACTGGCGTATTGGTTGCCAATGGTGGTGATCTTAAACGCTGGTTAGCTTCACTAAAAAATGAAAATGCTCAAGGTGAATATTACCTAACTGATATCATTGAAATTGCTCATAACGAAGGTCGTGCTGTTGAAGCTGTACACCCTGCGTTAGCGATTGAAGTTGAAGGGGTGAATAACCGTGTTCAATTAGCGCGTCTTGAGCGTGCGTTCCAAGGAATGCAAGCTGAACGCCTATTAGAGCAAGGTGTTATGCTTCGTGATCCTGCCCGCTTTGATTTACGTGGTTCACTACAATGTGGTACTGATGTTGAAATCGATGTTAACGTTATTATTGAAGGTAGCGTCAGCATTGGTGATAACGTGATTATCGGTGCCGGTTGTGTGCTGAAGAACTGTGAAATTGATGATAATAGTATCATTAGTCCTTATAGCGTAATTGAAGGCGCGACGGTTGGTGAAGCGTGTACTGTGGGTCCATTTGCACGTTTACGTCCTGGTACTGAATTATTGACTGGCGCACATGTTGGTAATTTCGTTGAAATGAAGCAAGCGCGTTTAGGTCTAGGTTCTAAAGCGGGTCATCTTAGCTATTTAGGTGATGCGGATATTGGCGCTAACGTAAATATTGGTGCAGGTACTATTACTTGTAACTATGATGGCGCAAATAAGTTTAAAACTGAAATTGGTGACGATGTCTTTGTGGGTTCAGATACCCAGTTAATCGCTCCGGTTAAAGTCGCCGCTGGCGCAACCATTGGTGCAGGCTCAACCATTAACCGTAATATTGGTGAAGGTGAGTTAGTGATCACTCGTACGCCAGCACGTACGATCAAAGGTTGGAAACGCCCAATCAAAAAATAGGCTTATTCTATAACTGAAAAAATGTCAGTTTAAAGTCTTAAAAATGACGAAGCAGAGCTCAAGCTCTGCTTTTTTTTGGCTTTTTTTTCGCCATATTTGGTGTTTTGATGAGTATATTATTATCCTTTTACGGCATTATTTTGTGATGAAAATTATTTAAAGGGTATTGCAGAATCCTTTTTATTGACGTTATACTAGTTTCAAATCGAAACTTATTGTGTTGTTTAACCTTCATGTCGAAACGTAATACTCAGCAGCGTCGTCATGCTATTGCCGCAATGGTCAGTGAGCAAGGCGAAGTTAGCGTTGATGTTTTAGCGCATCATTTTTCTACTTCAGAAGTTACTATTCGTAAAGATCTCGCGGCATTAGAGGTAACTGGATCACTTTTACGTCGTTATGGTGGTGCAATTGCTATGCCTACTGAAATGGTCACTATCGAGCTGGCTGAACAAATTTCAGTGTGTAAGTTAGCGATTGCTCAAGCAGCCGCTGAGCAAATTCGCGATCACCATCGAATTATTATTGATAGTGGCAGTACCACGGCGGCATTAATTTCGTTGCTTGGCAGTAAGCAAGGCTTGATCGTGATGACCAATGCATTACATATAGCAAATGCTCTTAATGCACTTGAAAACGAACCGACATTGTTAATGACTGGCGGTACATGGGATCCCCATTCTGAATCATTTCAAGGTCAAGTCGCAGAATCCGTATTACGTTCATATGATTTTGATCAGCTCTTTATTGGGGCTGATGGGATTGATGTTGCGCGTGGCACGACAACCTTTAATGAATTAATGGGCTTAAGTCGAGTCATGGCAGAGGTATCACGTGAAGTGGTGGTGATGGTCGAATCAAATAAAATTGGCCGTAAAATCCCCAATCTTGAACTCGCGTGGCAAGGAATTAGTACCTTGATCACCGATGATGGTTTAAGTGACGCAGATAAAATAAGTATTGAACAGCATGGAGTGCGAGTTATTCGCGCTACCGTAAACGTATAACATCAGAATAACCAAAGCAGTGGTAAAGGAATTATTATGTGTGGGATAGTGGGTGCAGTAGCACAACGTGATGTGGCAGAAATTCTTATTGAAGGTTTACGCCGTTTGGAATACCGCGGTTATGACTCTGCGGGTATTGCGATTGTGGATACCAATAATGAGCTTCAGCGTGTACGTCGATTAGGTAAAGTACAAGAATTGGCTGACGCCGTTGATAGTATGCCTTTAAGTGGCGGCACAGGTATTGCTCATACTCGCTGGGCAACCCATGGTGAGCCTTCTGAAGCTAACGCCCACCCACATATTTCTGGTCAACATATCGCTTTAGTTCACAACGGTATTATTGAAAACCATCAATCCCTACGTGAATTATTGCTTGAACGTGGTTATGTATTTAGTTCGCAAACTGATACCGAAGTGATTGCGCATTTAGTGGATTGGGAATTACGTTCCGCGACAAGTTTGCTTGAAGCGGTTCAAAAAACGGTATTGCAGCTTCAAGGTGCATACGGCACGGTGGTGATGGACAGTCGTGATCCTGAACGGATTGTTGTTGCACGCTCTGGCAGTCCGCTAGTGATTGGTCTTGGTGTGGGTGAAAACTTTATTGCCTCAGATCAATTGGCATTATTAAACGTTACCCGTCGTTTTATGTTCTTAGAAGAAGGTGATGTGGCTGAAGTAACACGTCGTACCATTTCGGTCTTTGATAACAATGGTCAAGCGGTTGAACGAGCAGTGAATGAATCGACAGTAGAACATGATGCTGCTGATAAAGGCCAATATCGACACTTTATGCAAAAAGAGATCTTTGAACAGCCAAGTGCATTGATCAACACGATGGAAGGTCGAATTAGTGACGATCATGTGATCGTTGAAAGTATTGGTAGTGATGCAACTACGATCCTTGAGAATGTTGAACATATTCAGATTATTGCTTGTGGCACTTCTTATAATGCTGGCATGGTGGCGCGATATTGGTTTGAATCGATTGCGGGAGTGAGTTGTGATGTTGAAATAGCTTCAGAGTTTCGTTATCGCAAATTTGTTACCCAACCCAATAGCTTATTGATTACCCTGTCCCAATCGGGTGAAACGGCTGATACTTTAGCGGCGTTGCGGTTAGCCAAACAAAAAGGCTATATGGCAGCAATGACAATTTGTAATGTCGCGGGTTCATCGTTAGTGCGTGAATCTGATTTAGCCTTTATGACGCGTGCAGGGGCTGAAATTGGGGTTGCATCGACCAAAGCATTTACCACCCAGCTGGTGGCATTATTGATGTTAGTGACTGCACTCGGTAAACAAAAAGGTAATATTGATCGGGTTCAGGAACAACAAATTGTGACTGCATTACATCAATTACCGACTCAAATTGAAAAAGCATTGGCGTTTGATAAACCTATCGAAGTATTAGCAGAAGATTTTGCCGATAAACAACATGCATTATTTTTAGGTCGTGGTGAGTTTTATCCGATTGCCGTTGAAGCGTCGTTGAAACTGAAAGAAATTTCTTATATTCATGCTGAAGCTTACGCGGCGGGTGAACTTAAGCATGGCCCATTAGCGTTAGTGGATGCTGAAATGCCCGTTATTGTGGTGGCTCCGACCAATGATTTGCTTGAAAAGCTCAAGTCAAACATTGAAGAAGTACGTGCCCGTGGCGGGTTGTTGTATGTATTTGCTGACGATGAAGCTGGATTTGAAGAATGTGAGGGCATGAAAATTATCACTATGCCAAAAGTGGATGAGATCATTGCCCCGATTTTCTATACTATTCCGATGCAATTATTGTCCTACCATGTTGCTTTAATTAAAGGGACGGATGTTGATCAGCCGCGTAATCTGGCTAAAGCAGTAACGGTTGAATAAAACGGTTATTAGCCATTAAGGCATCATGTTAATCAGTAAAAAAAGGTACCTTAAGGGTGCCTTTTTTTAGGTTTGATGGTCGCCATCTAAAAGCCTAATTATATTGGCACCGATAACGTTTTTTTTTGCAAAATAGAAAGAACGCCGTCCCAAATTAGGAATTGCAATTCAAAATACAAAAATAGGCTGTTATTAACGGCTAATTGTCTGATTTTTACTCCCTCACACGCCAAAAAACTTGGCGCGCCATCTGCAAGAGGTGTCATTAGTAATTCATACTAATAATGATTTTGTGGAGTAAATGATGGCTGAACATAAACAAGAAATGGCGCTAAGGATCAAAGAAGCACGCGAATGGAAAGGTTTGACTCAAGTTTATATGGCACAACAGTTAAAAGTGGCACGTCAAACGTATTTGGATTTAGAAACCGGAAAGACTGAACCGAAAGTGCGGTTATTGGTAGAAATATCTGAGTTAACAGAAAGACCATTAACGTGGTTTATTTATGGTGATTTAGGGTTAGATATTATTGAGAGTGAATATAAGGAAGAAATTGATCAATTAGTACAGTGTTTTAGTTGCTTACCTCATGCTGCAAGAAAAATGATTTTGCAACAGAGCATTCAATTAGCGCAGTTTATGACAGAATATACGCGTAGTATTCCGCGTCGCTGATAAAACAGTAGAGAAAAAAGCAGCACGAAGGCTGCTTAGTGATGTCATTATTGAGCAAGAAAAAACGTATATGCAGGATTATCTGTTTCATCATGCCAGTGATAACCGAGCTTACGTAAATGGCAGGTAAACGATAATAAATCATGATCGGCTAATTCAAATCCGCATAACACTCGGCCATAATCAGCCCCATGGTTACGGTAATTAAATAAGCTAATATTCCATTGCCCGCCTAAGGTGGATAAGAATTTAGTTAAAGCGCCGGGATATTCAGGAAATTCAAAACTATACAAACGTTCTTGTAATGGTTTTGATGGGCGGCCACCGATCATATAGCGCACATGAACCTTGGCCATTTCATCATCGGATAAATCCATCACCGGATAACCTCCTTGATGTAGATCGGCAATTATTTGATCCAATTCAAGTTGTCCTTGTAGTAAGCGTACCCCGACAAAGACATTGGCTAATTTACTGTTGTTATAGCGATAGTTAAACTCGGTGACTGCTCGCCCGCCAATAAGGTGACAAAATTCAAGAAATGCCCCTGGGCGTTCAGGAATAGTGACCGCTAATAACCCTTCACGTTTTTCACTTAGTTCACACCGCTCAGAAACATAACGTAAACCATGAAAGTTAAGGTTAGCCCCTGATAAAATTGCGGCTAAATGACGTTGTTGTAATTGTTGTTGCTCAGCGTATTTTTTTAAGCCCGCCAGTGATAATGCCCCTGATGGTTCAGCAATTGCACGTGTATCTTCAAAGATGTCTTTTACTGCGGCGCAAATTTCATCACTGCTTACTGTGATCACATCATCAAGATATTGTTCACATAAACGGAAAGTTTCATTGCCGATGCGTTTAACAGCGACGCCATCAGCAAACATGCCTACTTGATCAAGGGTGACTGGTTGTCCTGCATCTAGGGCGGCTTTTAAACAAGCGGAATCTTCTGCTTCGACACCGATCACTTTAATTTCTGGCAACAGTTGTTTGAGTAATACTGATACCCCCGCCGCTAAACCGCCACCGCCAACAGGCACAAATACATAGTCTAAATGACCATTTTGCTGTACCAATTCAATCCCAATTGTACCTTGGCCCGCAATAATAGCCGGATGATCAAACGGTGGAATAAAGGTATAGCCATGTTGCTGGGCAAGCATTTCAGCGTGAGTTTTCGCTTCATCAAAGTTGTTACCATGCAAAATTACGTTACCGCCAAAACCCCGCACCGCATCAACTTTAATATCAGGCGTAGTACGTGGCATGACGATAGTGGCATTGACCCCGAGTTTTTGACTCGATAAGGCCAACCCTTGCGCATGATTCCCCGCTGATGCCGCAATGACGCCCGCTTGACGCTGAGATTCTGTCAGTTGGGTCATCATGTTATAAGCACCGCGCAGTTTAAAAGAATGCACCGGTTGGCGATCTTCACGCTTGAGCTGAACATGATTATTGATGCGAGCACTGAGGCGAGTCATGCTTTGTAATGGTGTGACTTGCGCGACTTCATAGACTGGCGCCCGTAAAATATTGCGCAGATAGTCGGCACCGCTAAGTAAATATTGGTCGCTAGCGAGTTTGATATTGGCCATTAGATTATCCTTCTAGCTTGGATTTATCACGTACCGCGCCTTTATCCGCACTGGTCGCAAGTAGCGCGTAAGCTTTAAGTGCTAATGATACCTGACGGACACGATCTACGGGTTTCCAACCTCGTTGATCTGCATCAGCGCGACGACTAGCAAGGATGGCATCATCGACTAATAAGTTGATACTGCGATTAGGAATATCAATTGCGATCATATCGCCATTATTGATAAGGCCAATTGTACCGCCACTGGCGGCTTCTGGTGATACGTGACCAATAGATAAACCGGAAGTACCACCAGAGAAACGTCCGTCAGTGATTAGAGCGCATTCTTTACCGAGTCCCATTGATTTTAAGTAGGTGGTTGGATACAACATTTCTTGCATCCCGGGGCCGCCTTTTGGTCCTTCATAGCGGATAACAACCACATCACCCGCTTTGACTTTACCACCAAGAATACCTTCAACCGCAGTGTCTTGGCTTTCAAATACCACGGCGGGTCCGGTAAAGGTTAAGCAGCTTTCATCAACGCCTGCGGTTTTAACAATACAGCCATTAAGGGCCATATTGCCGGATAATACTGCTAGTCCACCTTCGTCGCTAAAGGCAAATTCTCGGCTACGAATACACCCATGTTGACGATCATCATCCAAGGTATCCCAGCGGCAATTTTGTGAAAACGCTTTGGTGGTACGAATACCCGCAGGGCCTGCTCGGAAGAAATCTTTGACTGCTTGGGATTGGGTTTGGACAATATCGTAATGGCGTAGGCTTTCAGCAAAGGTCTCGCCTAAAATATTGTGACATTGGTTGTGGAACAGTCCGGCGCGATCAAGTTCACCTAAAATACTGTACACCCCACCCGCTCGGTGAACATCTTCCATATGGTATTTCGGCGTTGACGGCGCAACTTTACACAGTTGTGGCACGCGACGTGACATTTGATCAATATTAGCCATGGTGAAATCAATTCCACCTTCTTGAGCCGCGGCCAATAAGTGCAATACGGTATTGCTTGAACCACCCATCGCAATATCAAGTGCCATCGCATTTTCAAACGCTAATTTGTTGGCAATATTACGTGGTAATGCGGTGGTATCATCTTGTTCGTAATAACGTTTAGTCAGTGCAACAATACGTTTACCAGCATTAATGAATAGTTGCTCGCGATCGGCGTGTGTCGCTAACATTGAACCATTACCCGGTTGGCTTAAACCTAACGCTTCGGTTAAACAGTTCATTGAGTTAGCGGTAAACATTCCCGAACAGGAACCACAGGTTGGGCAGGCGGATCGTTCGATCTGTTCGCTTTGTTCGTCAGAAACAGAAGGATCCGCACCTTGGATCATCGCATCGACCAAATCGAGTTTGATCACTTGATCTGATAGCTTGGTTTTTCCTGCTTCCATAGGGCCACCGGAAACGAAAATCACCGGAATATTTAATCGCAATGATGCCATTAGCATTCCGGGGGTAATTTTGTCACAGTTAGAAATACATACCATTGCATCAGCACAATGGGCATTGACCATGTATTCAACTGAGTCGGCAATGAGTTCGCGGGATGGCAATGAATACAGCATGCCGCCATGACCCATTGCGATACCGTCATCAACGGCGATGGTATTGAATTCTTTGGCGATCCCGCCTGCTTGTTCAATCTGCTCGGCCACCAATTGCCCGAGATCTTTTAAGTGGACATGGCCCGGTACAAATTGAGTGAATGAGTTCACCACCGCAATAATCGGTTTACCAAAATCTTCGTCTTTAACTCCAGTTGCGCGCCATAATGCACGTGCGCCTGCCATATTTCGACCATGGGTTGTTGTTGCTGAACGATACGTAGGCATAACAATAAAATCCTTTTTAGTTCAGCCACCATAGCGATGGCTGATGTCATTAATTAATTTAATCGACACAGTTACTTAGCTGGGTATACGTAGTCTAACCAACCCCATTTGTCGTCAGTTTCGCCGTTAAATAGACCAAAGTAATCAGTCTGTAATTGTTGAGTAATCGGACCGCGTTTACCTGCACCAACCGAGATCTGATCAACACTGCGTACGGGGACAATCTCAGCGGCGGTGCCCGTCATGAATACTTCATCGGCAAGGTAGAGCGCTTCTCTAGCTATATTTTCTTCGCGTACTTCATAGCCACGTTCTTTGGCTAGCACCATAATGGTGTCGCGAGTAATACCCGGCAAGATTGCACTGGTGGTTGGTGGGGTTGAAAGGACGCCGTTACGGACCACGAAAATATTTTCACCTGCACCTTCTGAAAGGTAACCGTCAACACTTAGCGCAATCCCTTCTGCATAACCGTGGCGACGGGCTTCACTGCCAACAAGCAATGATGATAAGTAGTTACCACCAGCTTTAGCTGCGGTTGGAATGGTATTAGGTGCAGCGCGGTTCCAGCTTGAAATCATCGCATCGACACCATTTTCTAACGCTTCTTCACCTAAATATGAGCCCCATGGAAAGGCCGCTACAATCAGATCCATAATGGTATCAACCGGAGGGCAGACACCTAAACCGACATTACCGACATAGCCTAATGGGCGAATATAGGCCGAATCGAGTTTATTGACGCGAATGGTTTCACGGCAAATTTCCATCAGTTGATCGCAGTGATAAGGAATTGGGAAACGATAAATTTTGGCCGAATTAAGTAACCGTTGCATGTGTTCTTGATGGCGGAAAATCGCCGGTCCTTTGGGGGTGTTGTAACAACGAATGCCTTCAAAAACAGAAGTGCCGTAGTGCATTGCATGGGTAAGAACGTGAACATTTGCTTGTGCCCAAGGAACGATATTACCGTTAAACCAAATAAAATCAGCTGTGTTTGCCATGATGAGTTCCCTTCTTAAAATTTAATCCAAATTTTCGATTTGTGAGGTGGTAACGGTGGTTACATCCCAGAGTTTTTCTATTTGATTGATCAGAATGCTAATCGGACGATCACTATCAACAATAATTGCAATGGTGGCGATATTGCTATGATGGTTTTGGGTCGCATCCACTTTTTTGATCACAAATCCACGATGGCGAATCACCCGTAAAATACGCTCAAGTAATACTGGTTTATCGTTAGCTTTGATGTCGAGTAAATATCTATCCATGATTTACGTGTTCTCCAGCATGTCTTGATTGGCAGCGCCCGGTGGTACTAATGGCCATACATTTTGTTCTTCATCAATCATCACGTGTAATAAATAGGCGCTGTCGCTAGCGAGCATTTCAGCCAGTGCTGGTGCGACTTCCTCTTTGCGGGTGATGGTTTTTCCAGGAATATCAAACGCCCGCGCCAGCATTACAAAATCAGGGTTATCATCCAAAATTGTTTCGCTGTGGCGGCCATCAAAAAATAGCGATTGCCATTGACGCACCATGCCTAAGCGTTGGTTATTAATCAGTACCATTTTGACTGGAATTTGGCGGCGTTTAAGAGTGCCAAGTTCCTGCACATTCATCATAAATGAGCCATCACCAGAGATTAAAATTGATTGCGCATCAGGACGCGCAACACTGGCTCCCATGGCGGCGGGTAAGCCAAAGCCCATAGTGCCAAGTCCGGCTGAAGTGATGTAGTTTTGTGGTTCACGCGGTTGGATATGTTGTGCCGCCCACATTTGGTGTTGACCGACATCGGTTGAGACGATGCTGTTATCGGGCATCATGTCTGACAGTTGTTTTAGTAACAGTGGCGCATAAATTAATTCACTCGGATGGTCGTAGCGCCATTTACCAATGTGGCGTAAATGTTCGCTATGGGTTAACCAGCGACTGATGTCTTGCCCTAGTTCAAGCTGTGGCAGAATAACATTAATGTCACCACGCAATGGCGCATTGGCATGGCGTAATTTATTAAATTCAGCTGCATCAATATCAATGTGGATCACTTTTGCATGGGGGGCAAAGGTGTCGAGTTTTCCTGTCACTCGATCATCAAACCGCGCGCCAACAACGATCAATAAATCAGACTCTTGTACAATCAGATTTGCCGCTTTAGTACCATGCATTCCTAGCATTCCAAGGTAATGCGGATCGTGACGGGCGACTGAACCTAAACCTTTGAGGGTGCTAACTGACGGCATTGGGTTGAGCGTTAGAAATTGGCGCAGGGTTGCAGTTGCCTTAGCAATTTGTACACCGCCGCCAACATATAAAACAGGTCGCTGACATTGAGCCAATAACTGTTGTGTCGCTTCGATAGCGGTTACAGAGGCTATCGGTAATGGTGGTGGTGTAACGCAAGGCAGCACAGTTGTTGGTGCCGTTGCTAACTGCACATCTTTGGCGATATCAACAATAACGGGTCCTGGACGACCACTTTGAGCCACCACAAAAGCTTCCGCTAAGGTTGATGCAAGATCGTTGATGTCGGTTACTAGATAGCTGTGCTTGGTGCACGATAATGACATTCCAATCACATCCATTTCTTGAAAAGCATCGGTGCCAATGTGTGAACTTGCGACTTGGCCTGTGATGGCAACTAAGGGAACGGAATCCATTAAAGCATCGGCGAGTCCGGTGACTAAATTGGTTGCTCCGGGTCCTGATGTTGCCATGCAGACTGCAACATTTTGGGTTGCTCGTGCCATACCAATTGCCGCCATGGCAGCCCCTTGCTCATGACGACATAAAATATGCTCAACGTCACCATCATAAAGTGCATCATAGATAGGCATGATCGCCCCACCTGGATAGCCAAAAATAGTTTTTATCCCCTGCTGTTGCAGCGCTTGTACGACTAACTCTGCCCCTGTCATCGCTGCTCCTTGCGTGTGTGGCTAAAATGAAAATCAATCCTGATTGGGTGTGTAAATTTGCTGATTTAAAAAAGCCCCCGAACTTCTCAGTGCGGGGGCTTGTTTGTGTTTTGATAGCGTTAATGTACGCCGACACATCCCCTGCGCGGTGAGAGAATCACCACGACGACGTTAATAATGAGTGTTTGGGATGTTGCGTTTGCGTGCATAATTGTCCAACTTTTATTGTTTAGTTGTTGCTATATATAAGTGGTAACACAGATCTTCGTCACATGACAAGAAAAAAATTTGGTTTTATTGGCTAATTAGCAGCATTAATGAAGCTTTGATGTAACACCTTAGATAAATTTCATTAACCCATGGTGTGAGTTGCCAGTCAATGGAGTCATCAATGACACTTGCTATTATTCACAGTCGAGCTTGTGTGGGCGTAGAAGCCCCATCAGTAACTGTTGAGGTACATTTAAGTAATGGTATGCCGAGTTTCACCTTGGTCGGATTGCCAGAAACGACCGTAAAAGAAGCTAAAGATCGTGTAAGAAGCGCGATTATCAATGCTCAATTTGAATTTCCATCACGACGTATTACGGTTAATTTAGCCCCTGCTGATTTACCTAAAGAAGGTGGACGGTTTGACTTACCGATTGCGCTTGGCATTTTAGCGGCATCAGGGCAAATTCCCTCTGATAAATTAGCGCAGTATGAGTTTATTGGTGAATTAGCATTATCGGGAGATTTACGATCGGTTAAAGGGGCATTACCCGCTGCATTAGCGGCATTAAAAGCCAAACGTTGTTTAATTGTGCCGAATCAAAATGGTGATCAAGTGGCTTTGGTTGCTCAAGAACAACATAAATCAGCACCAACATTATTAGCTGTTTGTGGCTTTTTGTGCGGTCAACAACAACTGCAATTACATCTTCAGCCGCGCTCAGACGTTCCGCCTATCGTTGTTAATGAACCGCGTGATATGCAAGATATTATTGGTCAGCAACAAGGTAAACGCGCTTTAGAAATAGCCGCTGCGGGAAGTCATAATTT
Organism: Photobacterium iliopiscarium; assembly: GCF_003026395.1. Lineage (GTDB taxonomy): Bacteria > Pseudomonadota > Gammaproteobacteria > Enterobacterales > Vibrionaceae > Photobacterium > Photobacterium iliopiscarium. The sequence continues at coordinate 57,365 of NZ_PYOO01000016.1, forward strand.
ATTATTATTGGGGCCGCCGGGTACGGGAAAAACCATGTTGGCTTCTCGTTTACGGGATTTATTACCCCCAATGACGCATCAAGAAGCGATAGAAACCGCGGCGGTGGCTTCTTTGACTCAGCAATCATTGCATCAAGGTAATTGGCTTGATCGTCCTTTTCGAACTCCGCACCACTCCAGTTCAATGGCTGCTTTAGTGGGGGGTGGGTCGGTGCCTAAGCCGGGAGAAATATCACTTGCACATAATGGACTGTTATTTTTAGATGAGATGCCTGAGTTTGAACGTAAGGTGTTAGATTCTTTGCGAGAGCCGTTAGAGTCTGGGCAAATTGTGATTTCACGTGCTACCGCAAAAACTACTTTTCCGGCTCGATTCCAACTAATCGGCGCACTAAATCCAAGCCCTACTGGTTACTACGAAGGCAATCAATCACGGACGAATCCACAGGCAATTTTGCGGTATTTAAGTCGTTTATCAGGCCCGTTGTTAGATCGGTTTGATATGTCGTTAGAAATTCCCGCGCTGCCTCGCGGTACACTAACCACGGGGGGTGATCGTGGTGAACCGAGTTCAGTTATAAAGGCGCGAGTTGATCAAGCTCGTGAACGCATGCTAGCTCGTTGTGGCAAAGTGAATGCGTTACTTTCTACTCGGGAATTAGATAAATATTGCGCGTTGTCATTTAAAGATGCCGAGTTTTTAGAAAATGCATTACACAAGTTGGGATTATCAGTGCGTGCTTATCACCGAATTATAAAGGTTGCGCGTACCATTGCTGATTTAGCCGAGCAGGATAAGATTCAGCGGGCTCATTTAGCGGAAGCGTTAGGTTATCGATCAATGGATAGATTGTTGAAACAACTGAGTTGTCAGGTTATTTAGAACAAAAAAAAGAGGCTAATCAAAGCCTCCTTTTTGATAATCATGATTGCTGATTGAGTAATGTTATTTCTTGAGTAAGAAATTAACTAATTCAAAATATTCGTCAGCTGATTTAATTTTTCCCGTTTGAACTAAGTATTTATTATTAACCACTACCGCGGGTACGCCTGTTAATCCTGCATCGTTAAAGGCTTTATCAAAACGACTGACCATTGAGTTAACCGCAAAGCTATTGAAGGCACCATCAAATTCGGCTGCCGGTACACCTTCATCAATGAAGATTTGGCGTACTTCTGCTTCATCACGCGGTGGTTGGTTAAGGGTATGAATACGGTTAAATAACACCGGTAGCATTTTGTCGCTGTCGTTTAATACAACGGCTGTTGCAAATGCTTTGCTCATCACTTTACCCATTGGGCCGCCCATAAATGACACATGCATTTTTTGCAGTTTGGCATTGTCTGGCAACTTGGTTTTCAATTCTCGAATCATCGGTTCAAATTGAAAACAATGCGGGCAGTAAAGTGAAAAGAACTCAGTCACAATCGGAGTGCTTGATTGCGGTTGATCTAATACCTTGTAGTAGTCGCCTTCCGTAAATTTGGCTGCGTGAACAGAAAAAGACAATAAAGCAGCGCTGACTAGCGCAAGTAAGTTTTTCATCATTTAGGAGTTCCTGATTATCCGTATCGTTAATTAGATATTAGCTGAGTATAATAATTAATAATGTTATTTTATAGTCAATTACCACTGAGGCATTAACTGTAATGGTGCTTCATTTAAGGTAAAAATTTGTTCTTTAAAGGCTAAAACCTGACCTTCCCAATATTTTGCATCGCCAAACCACGGAAATGCGCGTGGAAATGCTGGATCTTGCCAACGTTTTGCCAACCAAGCCATATAGTGCACCATTCTTAGAGCACGTAAAGGTTCTATTAATTTAAGTTGGCGTGGATCAAAATCTGCAAACTCATTATAAGCTTCTAGAATCGTATCGAGTTGCGCGAGTTGATCATGACGCTCGCCATTAAGCATCATCCATAAATCTTGGATTGCTGGACCGTTACGGGCATCATCTAGATCGACAAACATCGGTCCATCTCGCCATAAAATATTACCGGGATGACAATCCCCATGCAGCCGTAACGCTGGCCAGTCAGTTGACCAATGTGCTTCAATTTCAGTAATTAAGCGATCAAGATCGGTAAAAAATGTTTTTTTAAGATAATCAGGAATGAAGTCGCTATTAGCAAGTACTTGACGTGGTTGATAAACATATTCTTCTAAACCTAATGTTGGGCGATGGACAAATGGTTGACGTTGACCCACTTGGTGAATGCGACCTAAAAAGCGTCCAACCCACTCTAACTGATCGAAGTTATCGACTTCAAATTGACGACCACCGACGCTTGGAAAAACGGCAAACCGATAGCCATTATAATGATGTAGCGTATTGCCATTGATAGCGATTGGTGCGGCAACCGGAATATCTTGCTGTTCAAGCTCAAGCGTAAACTGGTGCTCTTCATTGATCTGCTCATCACTCCAACGAGCAGGACGATAAAATTTAGTCACATAACGTTGGCCATCTTCCGCTTTAAATTGATAAACGCGATTTTCATAACTATTGAGTGCCAATAAACCGGACTCAGCATGTACTTCAACGCTATCTAACGCGTCGAGTAGTACATCGGGGCTGAGATCTGCAAAACTAAAACTTTGTTTTTCCATGACTGAATCCTGAATCTGGCTTGGATGAGTGACTTAGCTTAACCGCGAATGGGATTAAAACAAATTAAACATTGTGGTGATGATTGGTGAAGGGAAGGATTTTTTCGCTAAAAAAAGCCAGTTAGTGATAACTGGCTTCATAAATAAGGTTAAACGATTATTTTGTGATTATTTGATAATACCGCGTGCGCGTAAGATAGCGGTTTTAAAATCGTTTTCGCAATCTTTAGCAAGGCCGGGGATCATGGCGTCTTTGTCGCTATTACGCATTTTTAAATGATAAATTAATACATCATCCGTTAATGACTCTAGTGGACCTTGGTATTTTGCTTCTGTGGCTAATTTTAGTAAGAACTCGACTAAGTTAAGATCAGGATCTTTTTTCCACTCGGGATGCAGTAATTCAATTAGTTCATTAACGCGATGGGTTTTCATTGTTAACTCCGTAGCTTGGGCTGAATCAATCGTTATACGACTGTATTATCATTATTTTAGTGCGGATAAATTATAACAAACCCTGCTCGGTTACAATGTATGTCTTGTGCCAAAATAATATTAATAAAAAAGCAGCCAGAGCTGCTTAATATTAGGGCTAACGTTGTTGCTGTTGGTTGATCGTCAGTTCTGGCAATATTTGTTGCTGATCTAATTGTGCTTCTGCCGTGGTTAAATGGACGTCAGTTGTTGGCGTTTTGTTTGTGTTAACCTTAAAGTGGGGTGCGTGGGAACTGGCACGTAAACGTGATGGACTTCGTGGGGTACTTGCATACCTGACGGGGGATGCTGGGCGCATATGTCACCTATTGTCAGGCTCATCCATGGCCAAAAAATTAAAAATATCTCTGAAGGGAAAACTCCCTGCTGGGTAGAACCCATCCACCAGACTATTGCTTGGTTATTAATCGAATCGCGCAGAGGATAGCAACCAGATTATTAAAAGTCGAGCATAAAATAAGCAATAAAATGCTAATATTTAATTATTACGTTGTTTCCATAGTAACTATTGCAATAATAGAGTCCTTGATGCACCGTGTCGTTCGACCTTTATCGAAATAAAGGTTACGGCAGTGATTGGTATTTAGGGATTACCCTCTTTAGCGCTAGTCAGTGGCACAACAGAAGCCTTGGGAGAGGATCTATGGAGCAGGAGCAGCAACGTATTGTTGCCAATCGTAACTTATCTTACCGATTAGCAGAGTCTATTGGTCGTCGTATATTAATTGGCGATCCTGCCCCTGGCGGTATTTTACCGGGTGAAGTTGAGTTAGGTGAAATGTATGGCGTAAGTCGCACTGCCGTACGTGAAGCCATAAAAATGTTAGCAGCGAAAGGCATGGTGTTGCCACGTCCGCGCATTGGCACACGAGTAATGCCAAAGAAAAATTGGAATTATCTTGATCAAGATTTGTTAGCTTGGTTAGATTTTGATGCAGATTCACAATTGATTGTGGAGTATCAAAAAGTACGTTTAACGCTAGAGCCCGAAGCCGCAGCATTAGCCGCTGAGCATGCGACAGTAGAAGATCGGCTTGAGTTTGAACAATTGATGCAGCAAATGCACCAGATGAAAGATAACTTTGATCAAGAACGCTGGATTGAAATTGATACCCGCTTTCACCAGTTAGTGTATTTTTCTTCAGGTAATCATTTTATTAGCCCATTTGGAAACTTGTTTAAAGCGGTGTTTGAAAATTATTTTCGCGTTGTTACCCGTGAGCAAGTGATGAAGCTTGATGTCCATCAACGAATTGTTGATGGTATTTTAGGTCGTGATCCAGATGTTGCCCGTCAAGCAACGTTAGAGTTATTACAATAGTTGATAAATGATACAACGGAGCCAAATGGCTCCTTTTTTTTATCAATGATAAAACCTGCGTAAAGTGACTAACAAAAAGTTGCTTAATTTAAGCTTACAAGTGTAAGCTGAAAAATAATAACTATTGAATTAAGTGTCTTTTGGGATATATAAACCATGAGTAATGTGATCAAACGTGAACTAGGTTATTCAACAACGGAAGAAGTCGCGAATAGTGTTAGTCACGGTCTTGGGCTGTTGTTTTCAGTGTTTGGTCTGTATTTGTTGCTAGATAAAGCTTTTTCATTGCAAGCAGATACATTAAGTATTGTCAGTTATATTGTTTATGGCGTGAGTATGATTTTATTGTACCTCGCTTCAACCCTGTACCATGCAATTCCAAATGTAGCGGCTAAAAAGCCCCTAAAAATTTTTGACCATTGTGCGATTTATTTATTAATCGCTGGCACCTATACCCCGTTTCTATTGATTGCGTTGCGGACGCCATTAGCGCTAGGGTTAATGGTGATATTATGGATATTTGCGCTGCTGGGTATTATCGCTAAAATTATTTTTATCCATCGTTTTAAAAAATTGTCGCTATGGATGTATCTGGCGATGGGATGGGCATCAGTGATTGTCATTTACCAATTAGCGATATCATTAGCGCCCGGTGGACTTGTGCTATTAGGGCTCGGCGGTGTGATTTACTCTTTAGGGGTGGTGTTTTACGTTAATAAACGGATTCCGTATAACCATGCTATTTGGCATTTGTTTGTTTTAGGTGGTTCAATTTGTCATTTTTGTGCGATTTATTTTTATATTAAACCGTAGCGAATCGTCGTAAATTCTATTCAAAAAAAGAGAGCGCTTCGCGCTCTCTTTTTGTTTTTTTAGGCTTTAATTTCGAATATTAATCACGCCAAAAAGCGGGAGCAAAAACCACTAACACAGTTAATATTTCCAAGCGTCCCATTAGCATACCTAAACTTAACGTCCATTTTGATAAATCCGGTAAGCTGGCAAAGTTACCTGTTGGACCAATCACGGTCCCCATTCCTGGACCGACGTTAGCAACTGCGGTAACAGCACCCGTAATACTGGTGATTGGATCTAAACCTTGTAATGCTAATACTGCCGCAATCACAATAATGGTCATGATAAAAGTAAACACCAATGCCACCACTGAACGGACGATATCATCGGTAACTGGGCGACCGTTATAACGTTGAATGAACAGCGCTGATGGGTGAATAGATTGCATGATGTGCTTACGTAATAGCGCAAAGGCAATTTGGAAGCGGAAGATTTTAATACCACCACTGGTTGAGCCAGAACAAGCACCAACTAATAATGTAAACGCAAAAATAATGGTCGGTAATGGACCCCAAGCAGTAAAGTCGCCCAGGCCAAAGCCGGTTGTGGTAACCACTGAAATGATATTAAAAAATGACAATCGCATTGCATCAAGGACGGAATAACCTTTATTAAAGATTAAACAGGCCGCAACAATTAAACTCGCAACCACCACAAATAAGGTATAGCCCTTTACTTGTGCATCACCAAACAAGGTGCGAGGATGGCGCTTCCTTAATGCTTGGACAAACAATAAGAACGGTAACCCGCCAGCAAACATAAAGAAGGTTGCTACCCATTGTGCGCTGTGTGAAAAGTGATTCATTGAACCGTCAGAGGTTGAATAACCCCCCGTTGAAAGCGTCGTAAAAGCGTGGTTAATCGCATCAAAGGTATTCATGCCTGCGAACATAAACGCGATGATACATAACACAGTTAAAATCAAATAAACGTTGATGATATTTTTAGCGACACTTTTAGTGCGGGGTGAGCTTTTATCTGACCAGTCTGACGATTCTGTTTGAAAGAGTCGCATGCCACCGACATTAAGCATCGGTAAAATAGCTACCCCCATCACAATAAATCCGACACCACCCAACCATTGCAACGTTGAGCGCCACAGTAAAATACTGGGTGCCATTTGATCGAGACCGCTTAATACCGTTGAGCCCGTGGTGGTGATGCCTGACATGGTTTCAAAATACGCATCGGTAAAACTGATGTGATTAATGAACACAAATGGCAGCGCCGCAAACGCACTGGCAACAGTCCACACTAAAGTGGTGATCAGGAACATATCCCGTACACTGAGCTTAAACTCGTCAGTTTTACCGTAAGAAAGTAACAAGAATGCCACGGAGTGAGTGATAATCACTGCTGTTGCGAAATCCATGAAACCTTCGGTGCCAGTAAAAAAGGCCACCAAAGTGGGTACATACATAAACAGGGCTATTTTAGATAGCACCAGTCCGAGTACAAATAATATTGGACGTAAATTAACCATAAGCAGTTACAGAAAGAAGGGGCTCGGTTGGAAAAGACGTTCAACGTCTGGAATATATTTCTTATCAACTAAGAACATAACTACGTGGTCATTTTGCTCAATCATGGTGCGATCGTGAGCAATAAGTACCTCTTCTCCTCGTACGACTGCGCCAATGGTCGTGCCGGGAGGAAGTTTGATATCACTGATAGCTCGGCCAACCACTTTAGAGGTGCTAGCGTCACCATGAGCAATGGCTTCAATGGCTTCAGCAGCGCCGCGACGTAGTGATGATACGTTAACGATATCAGCCTTACGAACATGGGTTAGCAACGCGGAAATAGTTGCTTGCTGAGGTGAGATGGCAATATCAATGGTACCGCCCTGGACTAAATCCACATACGCGCCCCGTTGGATCAATACCATTACCTTTTTCGCACCTAAGCGTTTAGCCAGCATTGCTGACATGATATTGGCTTCATCATCATTGGTAACCGCAATAAACACATCAATTTGTTCGATATGTTCTTCGCTGAGTAATTCTTGATCGGAAGCATCTCCACAAAAGACGATAGTATCTTGTAGCATTTCCGATAAATTTTCAGCGCGTTGTTGATTGTGTTCGATTAATTTAACACTGTAATTTTTTTCTAAGCGTCGAGCTAAGCCTGCACCGACATTACCACCACCAACAATCATTAATCGTTTATACGGTTTTTCTAATCGCTGCAATTCACTCATTACCGAACGAATATGGTTACTTGCTGCGACAAAGAACACTTCATCGTCCGCTTCTATAATGGTGGTACCTTGGGGGCGAATCGGTTGGCCTTGACGGAATATGGCTGCCACACGGGTGTCAATGTGCGGCATGTGTTCGCGCAGTGCTGATAATGCGTTGCCTACCAATGGGCCACCGTAATACGCTTTTACTGCCACTAAGCCGACTTTTTCTTCAGCAAAGCTCACCACTTGTAATGCGCCCGGGTATTCAATTAAGCGTTCAATGTAATCGGTCACTAATTCTTCTGGTGCAATCAGGTGATCAACGGGTACGGCGTCTGATTGAAATAACTGTTCTTTTTCACGTAAATATTCAGGTGAACGAATACGAGCAACACGATTAGGGGTGTTAAATAATGAGAACGCGATTTGGCACGCGATCATATTTGTTTCGTCAGAGTTGGTTACTGCAACTAACATATCAGCATCTTGCGCACCGGCATCACGTAATGTTTGCGGGTGGCTTGCGAAGCCTTGTACAACCCGTAGATCGTATTTATCTTGCAGTTCACGAAGACGTTCAGGGTTCTTATCAACGATAGTTATATCGTTATTCTCGCCAACAAGGTTTTCAGCAAGAGTGCCGCCAACTTGTCCAGCACCGAGAATGATAATTTTCATAGCCTATGCCTGATGAGTAATGCCAACTAATAGTCACTGTGCCATAAAATCGACAGTGAGTGGCGTATAAAAGAGACTAAAAAGCGGAATCTTGAAGCCAAGTTCCGCTCTTGTTAGTAATTTTTCTTAGTTTGCTTTGGTTAATACTGCATAGTAAAAACCATCCATCGACTCTTCACCAGGTAATATTTGACGTCCGGGAGTGGCTGGATCGCTATCGATTAAGATGGCATCAGCAGTACGACTTAAGAAGGCTTTTACTTGATCACAGTTTTCTTGAGGTGTGATTGAGCAAGTCGCATAAACCAAAGTACCACCGGGTTTTAGTTGTAACCACATTGCATCAAAAATCTCAGCCTGTAGCAATGCCAGCGCCGCGATATCTTCGCCGCGACGTAACCACTTAATATCAGGGTGACGACGAATAACACCCGTTGCAGAGCAAGGTGCATCCAGCAAAATACGATCAAATTTTTCGCCATCCCACCATTGTTCAGGGTAGCGCGCATCAGCACATAAGACTTGGGCGGTTAGGTTTAAACGCTCAAGGTTTTCATGCACACGTTTAAGACGATTCTCGTCACAGTCAATCGCAACCACTTGTGCTGAGGGTACACGCTCCATGATATGCACTGTTTTACCACCTGGGGCGGCACAACAATCAAGAATTAACTCACCCGCTTGCGGTTGTAAATAATCAACCGCCAATTGTGCTGCGGCATCTTGTACCGATACCCAACCATCGCTAAAGCCCGGCAGTTTAGTGACATCGCACGGTGAAATTAAGCGTAATGCATCTGCCGCTTGTGGGTGTAATTCAGTGGCAATACCTTCAGCGTCTAATAAGGCGCGGTAACTGTCACGATCATGATGGTGACTGTTTACTCGTAACCACATTGGCGCTTTAGTGTTATTAGCTTCACAGATGGCGGCGTAGTCATCAGGGTAGCTCGCTTTAAGTAATTTCAATAACCAGCTTGGATGACCATATTTACCCGCGTCATGACTTACCGCTTGCTCATCAAGCGCGTCTTTTTGGCGTTGGTAGCTACGTAAAACGGCATTAATTAAACCACGTAACTGGGTTTTCTTAAGGGTTTTAGTGGCATCAACTGTTTCAGCAACCGCAGCATGAGCAGGAATACGCATATAACCTAGTTGATATAAGCCAACTAAAATTAGATGATGGAAAACCCGTTGTTTACCCTTTAGAGGCTTGTCCATTAATGCGTTCGTAATTGACTCTAATCGAGGTAGCCAGCGTAATACGCCATAGCAGATTTCCTGCAATAAAGCGTGATCGCGTTCTTTGATATTCTGCTGCGCTAACGGTAGCGCGGCAGACAATGACTGTCCTTGATCGACGACCTGATAAATTACTTTGGCCGCAGCGGCTCTTACATTCATAGCTGTTTCCTGAGCGCCGTTGGTGCTGGCGCTACGTGGTTAATCTGAAAAAGAAAAGCCAGAGACTTAACTCTGGCCTTGATGTTTAAAGTTGAGTACCGATTTGAAACCATTCTCGACGCGAGTTTAATAAGTCCGCGACTGACATGGCTTTTTTACCTGGGGGTTGCAGTGATAATAGACGCAATGCACCCTGTGCTGTTGCGACCACGATACCGTGTTTATCTGCCGCTAAAATCGTACCTGGTAATTGGCCTTGATTGTCATCTTCAACACGGGTTTGCCATACTTTGATTGTTTGCTCAGCAACTGTGAAGTGACTCATGGGCCATGGATTGAAAGCACGTACACAACGCTCAATGGCTGTTGCGTCCATGGTCCAATCTATTTGGGCTTCTTCTTTGGTTAATTTCTTAGCGTAGTTTGCTTGGGCGTCATCTTGTTTGGTCGCAACCGCAGTGCCATTTGCAATATCGGTTAAGCAATTAATCAATGCATCAGGACCAAGATCTGCCAGTTTGTCATACATGGTGGCACTAGTATCAGTGGCTGTGATCGGTAAGGTAGTGACTTGTAACATGTCACCCGTATCAAGGCCGATATCCATTTGCATGATAGTGACACCAGTTTCTTTATCGCCCGCCCAAATTGAACGTTGAATCGGTGCAGCGCCGCGCCAGCGTGGCAAAATTGAACCATGAACATTAATACAACCGAGTGGTGGTGTATCAAGTACTTCTTGAGGCAATAATAAACCATAAGCCACAACAACCATGATATCTGCATCAATGGCAGCCAGTTGTTGTTGAGCTTCTGGGTTACGTAACGAGGCGGGTTGGAATACCGGAATATCGTGTTCTACAGCGATATTTTTGACCGGGCTTGCGGTAAGTTTTTTGCCGCGACCTGCTGGGCGATCGGGCTGGGTATAAACCGCAACAACTTGATGCTGTGAAGACAATAACGCCGCCAAATGACGGGCGGCGAAGTCAGGCGTACCTGCGAAAATAATACGTAATGGTTTACTCAAGATAACCTCGAATGGTGGATGTTGTTAGAGTGAACGCTTTAGTTTTTCTAATTTGCTTTTAATGCGTTGGCGCTTCAGTGGCGATAAGTAATCAACAAACAGTTTACCGGCAAGGTGATCTAATTCGTGTTGAATGCAAATAGCGAGTAGGTCATCAGCTTCAAAAGTGATCGGGTTGCCGTTACGATCCAATGCTGAAACAGTGACGACTGCTGCGCGAGGAACAAAACCACGGGCACTTGGTACTGAAAGACATCCTTCTTCAATGCCTTCATCGCCATGAGCAGAGGTAATTTCAGGGTTGATTAGCACCATGGGTTGATCGCGTTGCTCAGACACATCAATAACCACAATTTGTTGATGAATATCGACTTGAGTTGCCGCAAGGCCGATACCTTCTTCTTCATACATGGTTTCAAGCATGTCATCAATGATCTGCTGAATTTGTGGCGTAATCGCCGCAACGGGCTTGGCTACAGTACGTAGACGGTCATCTGGAAAGATTAAAACTGGCAATAGCGACATAAGGGCTCGAATTCGTTAACGGTTACTAGAAAGATACAGCGTTGTTGGTCTAATTCTAGTCATTTTAGCACTTAAATAACAGTACCTAATGCGAGAGGCAATAGTTAACTGATATTAGAGTAATAAAATTGAGACGACTTAAGCTGAAAAAATTAATGTTAGCTGTTCGCAAAGTTAAAGCGTCTTTGATGTAACAGTGGTTATTAAATAGTGATATAAGCCGAAAAGCGCTGGGTGGCAATAGTTAAACAGTCGACATATCAAAAGGCTAATGCCAACCTCGGTCAATATGAGTGATTATTTTATTATCGCTAGGTCGCTACTTGTGCAATCGAAGGAACGGATCACATGAGGCAATGGGTTATTATCGTTAGTTTTATTCTTTTTATGCCGTCGTTGTTTGCCGCATCACAGCCACAGCTAAAAAATAGTCATCCTGAAATTTATGTGGTTAAAAAAGGAGATACATTATGGGATATTTCGGCTGTATTCCTAGATAACCCTTGGTCATGGCCGCAGTTATGGCAAAAAAACAGTTATATAAAAAACCCGCATTTAATTTATCCTGGTGATCGGTTACACCTTATTTGGGTGAATGGTAAACCACAGTTAAGCCTTAAAAAACAACTTAAATTATCACCTGAGATGCGGGTTGTACGTCAACCGATTACTTCGTTGCCAGGTTATTTAATGTTGGCGTATGTGGCTCAAGATAAGTTGATCAGTGCTGAAGCCGTGACAACCCAACCACAAATTATGGGTACCAGTGAAGATCGTGGTTATATTTCTGTTGGTGATGTGTTGTGGGCTGATCAGTCATTGGTTCCGACCAGTCAGTGGCGAGTTTATCGCTTAGAACAAGATTTTGATCGTGATGATAGTAAAGATAACGTCGCTAACTCTGCGATTAAAGCCACCATCTCAACGTTGAAAGAGATTGCTGACGTTACTGTTATCACAAGTGATGGTGCGATGAGTCAGTTGAAAGTTGATGATTTTCAGCAAGAAATTATGCCGAATGATATTTTATTACCTTTATTAGGTATTGATGGTCAAGCTGACATGTCTTTTGCTCCCGCCACTCCGCCAGCATCATTATCCGCGACCGTATTAGGACAAATTAGTGGCTACAGCTATATCTCTAATTACGATGTAGTGGTATTGGATCGTGGTCATCTGGATGGCATGGTTGCTGGACAAGTATTTGAGCTATTTAAACAAGGGGCTCAGGTACAAGGTAAAAAAGGTCAATATCATTATAAAAATAGCACCTTATTAACGGAGAGTACCCAATTAGGAACGGTGGCCGTCGCGCAGGCAATGGTATTACGTCCTTATGAGTATTTTAGTTTGGCGGTAGTGCTTAATAACCAGCAACCGTTTAAGCCCGGCGTGGTTGCTCAAGCCCCGCGCTTATAGTGGTTATGACAGACACTGAGCTTATTGCATGGTTACAACTTGCGGCTGTTCCCTCTCTTGGTGGCAGCCGTATTCAGCGTTTACTCTCTCATGCGAGTCCATCACAGCTAGTGGTAATGACGACTGAACAATTACAACAATGTGGTTTAACGGCGAAACAAATACAGGCTTTACATCATTCGAATCAAGCGCGGTTACAGTTAGCGCTACAATGGCAACGCGCTCCGCAACAACATATATTGACCCTCGATTCACCGCATTATCCCCATCTATTAAAACAAATTGCTTCCCCGCCACCGATATTATTTGTTCGCGGAGATATTGCCTGTTTAGGCGCACCTCAAATTGCAGTGATTGGTAGTCGTTCCGCATCGATTGACGGCCGTGAATCCGCGTTTCATTTTTCAAAAGCATTAGCGACCAATAATTATGTGGTAACGAGTGGCTTAGCGTTAGGGATTGATGGTCAAGCGCACCAAGGCGCGTTGCAAGCTGGAGGATTAACCATTGCGGTATTAGGTTCAGGGCTGGATCAAATTTATCCTGCGCGGCATCGTTCATTGGCTGCCAGTATTGCTGAACAGGGCGCATTGGTGTCAGAGTTTTGGCCTAATGAACAACCGCGACCGCAAAACTTTCCGCGGCGTAATCGCATCATTAGTGGTTTATCAACGGGAGTATTGGTGATTGAGGCCGCGCAAAAAAGTGGTTCACTGATCACGGCGCGTTATGCTCTAGAGCAAGGACGAGAGGTTTTTGCGTTGCCAGGTTCGATTCATAATCCCGCCAGTCGTGGCTGTAATGCGCTGATTAAATCAGGTGCTAAACTGGTAGAAAGTCCTGCTGATATTTATGACGAGGTAGGAAGTCTGACAGAATGTGCAATAAGTAATCAAATAGGTGTGCCTTTAGCAACGAAGGAAAATGAAGAATTGCCATTTCCTGCACTGTTGGCTAACGTAGGCACCGAGGCAACACCCGTAGATGTCGTTGCTGAACGTTGTAAACAACCCATCCACCAAATTTTACCGCAATTATTAGAATTAGAACTGTCTGGTTGGGTGACTGCAGTGCCCGGTGGTTATATCAGAACGAGGAGGGGCTAGTTATGATGGATATTCTTATGTATCTATTTGAAACCTATATTCAAAGTGAAGCAGAGCTGTTAGTGGATCAAGACGAACTCTCTGAAGAGCTGTTACGTGCAGGTTTTCATCAGGATGATATTTATAAGTCATTAGAGTGGCTTGAAAAACTGGCTGCTTTACAAGAAACAGAAGATACACCGTATGTTAACCACAGTGCGATAACATCGATGCGCATCTATACCGCTGATGAAATGTTGCGGATGGATACGGCTTGTCGTGGTTTTCTACTTTATCTTGAGCAAATCGATGTATTAAATACTGATACTCGTGAAATGGTGATTGATCGGGTGATGGAACTCGATACTCAAGAGTTTGTACTTGATGATCTAAAGTGGATTATTCTGATGGTGTTATTTAATGCCCCAGGAAACGAAGCTGCATATGATCAAGTCGAAGAATTATTATATGGTGCAGAAGATGGAGGTCTACATTAATAATGACAACTCATAATGATTCATTATTTTCTGCCCATGAACAAGCGTTACAACATCAATCATGCCCGCAATGTGGGGCTGATCTCGTGATGCGATTTGGTAAGCATGGTCCATTTTTAGGCTGTGATCATTACCCTGAGTGTGATTATATTCAGCCACTAAAACAAAATGATGGTCATATTGTTAAACAGTTAGATATGCCTTGCCCTGAATGCGCACAACCGTTGGTATTACGCCAAGGTCGTTATGGCATGTTCATTGGGTGTTCGGCATACCCCGAGTGCCATTACCTTGCATCACCAGAAAAAAAACCGCAACAAACCCATATTGATTGTCCTGAGTGTCATCAAGGGCACTTAGTTGAGCGTAAATCACGCTATGGCAAACTGTTTTATGCGTGTGATAAATATCCGCAATGCCGCTTTGCTGTCAACAATAAGCCGATTGTTGGTGTGTGTCAGCAGTGTGGTTTTGGGTTGTTGATAGAAAAAAAATTAGCCAGTGGTATTAAATTACAGTGTGCTGATCGCAAATGTAATGCTTATCAGAATGCTGAAAAATAGTGGTTACATTGAATAACATTAAAAACGCCTGCATTACGATGCAGGCGTTTTTTGTGAGTGGTATTTAGCGTGGTAATGTCGGGAAATATTGTTGCGATAATATTTGGCCTAACAACATTAATTGATATTGCAGTTGTTCTGGAGTGGTCGCGCAAACATTGATATGCCCCATTTTACGTCCCGCTCGCTTTTCTTTGCCGTACCAATGTACGTGGCAACTTTCTAATGCTAATACTGCCCGTGGCACACTATCTTGACCTAAAATATTAATCATCGCACTCGGACGAATGAGTGCAGTACCACCCAATGGTAAATCACACACTGCACGCAGATGGTTCTCAAATTGACAGGTTTGTGCTCCTTGCTGAGTCCAATGTCCTGAATTATGAACGCGAGGTGCTATTTCATTGACTAACAACGCACCATTCACTTCAAAAAACTCCAGTGCCAGCACACCTATATAATTGAGTTGTTCAGCAACTGCGGTAAACATCTGCTGTGCTTGTTGTTGCAGGATGGTATCGCCAACAATGGCTGTTGATAAGCTGAGTACGCCGTCAGTGTGTACATTTTCACTGAGGGCATAGGTTTTAACATCACCATTGGCATTACGGACACCAATTAAAGACACTTCGCGATCAAAACCAATAAATTTTTCTGCCACAATCGCTTGGTTATTAGTCACAGCAATGCAGTGCGCCATTTCGGCCCATACTGATTCAATTTGATCGCGGGTTTTTAAGCGCCATTGACCTTTACCGTCATAACCACCGAGTGCTGTTTTTAATACCATCGGTAGGCCCAGCGTGGTGATTGCTGCGTCTAAATCGGTGCGAGTATTAATGATATGGTGCGGTGCATTAGCAACTTTCGCGAGATCCAATAAGGTTTTTTCGATACGACGATCGCCGCCGGCTTTTATGGCTTCTGGGTGAGGCTTAAATTTACCACTCGCGGCGCAGAGCGATAAAATATCTGTGGGTATAAGTTCAAACTCGGCGGTGATCACATCGACAGCAGCAATTGCTTCAATCAGTGAGAGTGATTGGCACTGTTGAGTGAGAGGGTGTACAACATTAGTGCTGACAACATCATAGGCGATGACATCAATATTCAGTGGTGCTCCGGCTAACGCCATCATTCGTGCCAGTTGCCCAGCGCCAAGGACCAATACTTGATTCATTATGCATCCTCAGCCGGATTTGGGTTATCAAGTACGGTATCTGTTTGTTGTTGACGGAACGCTTCTACTGCGGCTAAAACTTCTGGGTTATGTGTCGCAATGATTTGAGCTGCTAATAAACCAGCATTAGCGGCACCCGCTTCACCAATCGCGAGTGTCCCTACAGCAATACCTTTAGGCATTTGCACAATCGATAATAATGAATCCATACCTTTTAAAGCGCGAGATTGAATAGGAACGCCAAGGACGGGCAAACTGGTAAATGCGGCAGTCATACCGGGTAAATGTGCCGCCCCGCCAGCACCAGCAATAATGACATTGATGCCACGACTGCGTGCTGTTTCAGCGTATTCCGCTAATAAATGAGGAGTACGGTGAGCTGAAACCACTTTAGTTTCGTAAGCAACATTAAAACGCTTCAGCATTTCTGCTGCATGTTGCATGGTTGGCCAATCAGATTTTGATCCCATGATAATTCCAACTTTCATTCCAATCTCCTATAGGTAATGAACAACTAAAGTGTAATTTTCGCCATTATACGGTGATTTAACTCAAAGGAAAACGTTTGCGTAGCGAAAGTTACGCTATGATTAACCTTCAATGGTGTTGTTCCGTATGTGTCGGTATGATGATTACCATAACTAAAAATAGAATATCAGCTGAATACAAAACAGGGGAATTTGTGGCAAATATTACGCAAGTGGTTACAGCGCTAAAGCAAGGTCAAGTAATTGGTTATCCAACAGAAGCGGTGTTTGGTGTCGGTTGTGATCCTGATAATCAACAGGCCGTTAATAAACTATTGGCACTGAAACAACGCCCAATGGAAAAAGGTTTGATCTTAATTGCTGCTGATTATGAGCAGTTATTGCCGTATATCGACGATAGCCAATTAACACCGCAACAAAAGCAAGCGGTGTTAGCCTCGTGGCCAGGACCAGTCACTTGGGTAATGCCAACTAAAGCCAACATCCCTGTTTTTTTAACGGGTCAGTTTTCTACCATTGCCGTTCGTGTTACCGCGCATCCGTTAGTTCAGCAACTATGCCGTGAATTCGGTAAGCCAATAACTTCAACCAGCGCTAATTTAACCGGACTTGAGCCGGGGCGTACTGTGGCAGATGTAGAACAACAGTTGGGGGATAAGCTCGCTGCAATATTGAATGGTGAGACGGGCGGACGCAATAATCCTTCTGAAATTCGTGATGCCCAAACGGGTAATATTTTCCGTCAGGGGTAATCAATGATTGATCGTAACCAGATAGATATTAATAAGAACGCTGTAAAAACATTCCTGCTCCAATTACAAGACACCATTTGTCAGGTATTAGCACAACAAGATAACGGTGCTGAGTTTGAACAAGATCAATGGCAACGTGAGCAAGGTGGCGGAGGTCGTAGTCGCGTATTACGTAATGGTGCAGTGTTTGAACAAGCCGGCGTTAATTTCTCTCATGTCTATGGTGATGAGATGCCAGTTTCTGCGACAGCGCATCGTCCGGAACTTGCTGGACGACGGTTTGAGGCGATGGGGGTATCATTAGTGATTCATCCTCATAATCCTTATGTGCCGACATCCCATGCTAATGTGCGTTTTTTCATTGCAGAAAAAGACGGTGAAGCACCTGTATGGTGGTTTGGTGGTGGGTTTGATTTAACTCCGTTTTATCCGTTTGATGACGATTGTCAGCATTGGCATGATACCGCGAAAGCGATTTGTGCGCCGTTTGGTGATGATGTCTATGCACAACACAAAGCATGGTGTGATAAATATTTCTTTTTACCTCATCGTGATGAAACCCGCGGTATCGGTGGACTGTTTTTTGATGATCTCAACCAATGGGGTTTTGAAAAAAGCTTTGCTTATACTCAAGCGGTCGGTAATGGTTTTATTGATGCTTATGTACCGATTGTTGCTCAACGGTATGGGTTACCTTATGGCGAGCGCGAGCGTGAATTTCAGCTTTATCGTCGTGGGCGCTATGTTGAATTTAACTTAGTGTATGATCGCGGTACCCTGTTTGGTTTGCAAAGCGGCGGTCGTACCGAATCGATCTTAATGTCGATGCCACCTTTAGCGCGTTGGGAATATTGTTATCACCCCGATCCTGATGCCGCAGAAGCACGTTTGAGTCGTGATTACCTTCATCCTCGAGAATGGTAAATTGGCAACAGCAATGTTTGGCAGTTATTTCATCCAGTGGTAGGGTCGATATATCGGCCCTTTTATTTGAGTAATGGACTATGGACAAATATATCGTGGTGGGCAATCCCATCAATCACAGTAAATCCCCTTTCATTCATACCCTTTTTGCCCGTCAAACCAGCCAGAAGATGGAATACTGTAGTCAGTTAGTGGCACTTGATGGCTTTGTAACTGCAATGGATGCTTTTTTTTCTGAGGGTGGTAAAGGTTGTAATATTACGGTGCCGTTTAAAGAGCAAGCCTTTGAGTACGCGACCCGACTTACGCAAAGGGCTCAATTAGCGGGCGCAGTAAACACGCTAAAACGTTTAGATGATGGTGGTGTATTAGGTGATAACACGGATGGTGAAGGCTTGGTGCAAGATTTATTGCACCAACAGGTCGCACTGAAAGATAAACGTATTTTATTAATCGGTGCTGGCGGCGCTGCACGAGGGGTGATTCTACCTTTATTAGCCCAGCAGCCACAGACACTCATTATAACTAACCGCACCTTGACCAAAGCCCAACAGTTAGCCACATTATTTGCTGAACATGGTGATGTTGAAGCGTTATCTTTTGATGCTTTAGGTGAGCAGAGTTTTGACGTGGTGATTAATTCAACGTCAGCGAGTTTGAGTGGTCATGTGCCAGCCGTGCCAACATCTGTTATCGGTCAACAGACTTGTTGTTATGATATGGTCTACGGTTCCAGCGTTACGGCTTTTAATCAATGGGCGCAACAACAAAACGCGCTTAAAACAATTGATGGTTTAGGAATGTTAGTTGGGCAAGCCGCAGAGAGTTTTATGTTGTGGCGAGGATTACGCCCAGGCGCTAAACAAGTACAACGTGAATTAAGACGCCTTTTACAAGAGTAAAAATCACATGAACCAAAATATATTATTTGCTGATATTCAAACTTGGCACTCAGATCAGCAAGCGATTCACTTTCCAGCCCAGCAAGGTGGCGCACTGATCAATTGCTGGTTGCCATTATCATGGCTACAACAACAAAGTGAGCAAGCATTATCGACGCCAGAAGATATCATTGCGACCTTTATTGAATATCGATTTGATATTGAAGATATTGCAGAAGCAATGATTGATAATGAAGATTTTAATGATAATGGTGATATCATTGTTAATGAATAGCATCGCCGTGATCAGATGTAATCATCCGTTAAGGTATTCATCTTTTAAGTGCACATAATTAATTGCGGATTGAGTTAATGACATTAACTCTACCGCTGTTAATGGGCGGATTTGTTTAACTGGGCTTCCTATATAAAGGAAGCCAGAACAAAGCTGCTTCTTTGGCGGTACTAAACTGCCCGCTCCAATAATGACATCATGCTCAATAATGGCACCATCTAAAATAATGGTTCCCATACCGATTAAGACACGATCTTCAATCTTGCAGCCATGTAACATCGCTTTATGACCCACCGTTACATCATTACCTATAATTAGTGGATATCCATTAGGGTTTGTAGTGCTAACTCGACTAACGTGAAGTATTGAACCATCTTGAATATTACTGCGTTGGCCAATATGAATGTGATTAACATCCCCACGAGCAACAACCAAAGGCCATAAACTACTGTCTGTTCCGATGTTAACCTTACCGATAACGACCGCTGTAGTATCTATATAGACATTATCGGCAAGCTGTGGCGTGTGATTTTGATAATAGCGAAGAGAGAATGACATAAGAAGGCTTATCTGAACGAAGTTATTTTTCCACCATAACGAAACTTTCGTGTGATTAACAACCAAAACATTAGGGGTTGATCGTTATTTGGACATTCGGACAAATATGACAAATTTATTGCAATTTATCCCTTGCTAATGTGATCGAACTCTCTATACTACGACCTCACTGACACGGAGCAAGCCATTGGCTAGCAACGAAATCAGTATGTTCTTTAACAATTTGACCATGCAATCTGTGTGGGCACTCACTGAATAGTTAAGTCGAAAGATTTATCAATAAACTGAGTGACCAATACAAAATGACCCAATCTATTTATAGAGAAGATTATTTTG
>NZ_PYOO01000017.1 GCF_003026395.1 Photobacterium iliopiscarium
GCTGAGCTAGTGTCGCATCACATCTCTTTAAAAAAAGAGGATTGGTTGCGGGGGCCGGATTTGAACCAACGACCTTCGGGTTATGAGCCCGACGAGCTACCAAGCTGCTCCACCCCGCGTCCGATTTACAACGAAAGAAAACAAACTCGTTATCTCCTTTCGAGGCTGCGCATTATACGACTAAAATTGTCGGATGCAATAGTTCTTAAACCAAAAAACGCAGATTTTTTTCTAACTGCTTATTTTCACATCAGATATTGAAAATATGCTCACGATAATAGCGTAACTCAGCAATTGAATCATGAATATCATCTAATGCTAAGTGACTACCTTGCTTAGAAAAGCCATCAAGTAACTCGGGCTTCCAACGACGCGTTAATTCTTTAAGTGTACTCACGTCAAGATAGCGGTAATGGAAATACTGTTCAAGTACAGGCATGTGCTTATACAAGAAACGACGATCTTGACCAATACTGTTACCGCAAATAGGTGATACACCCTTTGGTACCCACTGCTCTAAAAAAGCCACAGTTTGAGCAACTGCTTGTGCTTCAGTAATGGTACTTTGACGAATACGCTCGACTAAACCACTATTAGTGTGTGTGGTTGTACACCAATCATCCATTTTTAATAATTCAGCTTCTGGCTGATAAATAGCTAAAACTGGACCTTCAGCCAACACATTAAGCTGTGGATCGGTCACAACTGTGGCGATTTCAATGATTTTATGAGTTTCTGGATCTAATCCGGTCATTTCCAGATCGATCCAAATAAGGTTCTGATCGTTGATTGTCATTCGATATTGCCTCTTTTGTGACTAAACCATGTATGATAATACCGAAAGCCAACCAAATAGAACGATATTCTTGTGGCAAAAAAGAAAAAATTAACTCAAGGTCAGAGCCGACGTGTCCGCTCTAACCAAAATAAGCGCTTAGATCGTGCTAAAAATGAAGTCCAATGGGACGAAGCTCTATTGGAAAATGCCCGTGAAGGGCTAGTTATTACTCGATTCGGTCAACACGCTGATGTTGAAGATCCGCAAACGGGTATTATTCACCGCTGTAACTTACGTCGCAGTATTCAGAGCCTTGTTTCTGGAGATCGTGTCGTTTGGCGTCCCGGTGTTGAAACACTACAGGGTATTGCTGGTGTAGTCGAAGCGGTGCATGAACGCAAAACAATGTTAACCCGTCCTGATTACTATGACGGTGTAAAAGCGGTTGCCGCTAACGTTGATCGAATTGTGATTGTATCTTCAATACTGCCTGAGCTATCGCTGAACATTATTGACCGTTACATTATTGCAGCTGAAACCATCGGCATTAAACCATTAATTGTGGTTAACAAGGTCGACTTACTGACACCTGAACAACGGGTTGATGTTGAACGTAAATTAACGCAATACCAAAACATTGGTTACAGCGTACGTTTAGTCAGTACCGATACGGGTGAAGGACTTGATGACCTAAAAGTTGATTTACAAGATCATGTCAGTATTTTTGCTGGTCAATCTGGTGTTGGTAAATCCAGCATGGTTAACTCATTAATGCCTGACGTTGAAGCCGATATTGGTGATGTTTCGACAAACTCTGGTTTAGGTCAACATACCACCACAGCAGCAAGGTTGTATCACTTTGCTGATGGCGGTGATTTAATTGACTCCCCAGGTGTGCGTGAATTTGGTTTATGGCATCTAGAGCCTGAACAAATTACTGAAGCCTTTGTTGAGTTTCGTCCGTATTTAGGTGGCTGTAAATTCCGTGATTGTAAACACGGTAACGATCCTGGTTGTATCATTCGCGAAGCAGTTGAACGTGGTGATATTAGTCGTGCACGTTATAACAGTTACCATAAAATTATTGAAAGCATGTCTGAAACTGTCGCAAACCGTCAATTTTCACGTAACAAGCCAAACTGATAATGAATATATGCCTAAGAGAACTGATTATTTTCTTAGGCTTATTTTTTATCAACTACAATGCTAATAAATACTGACAAGCTTGCCTTACCCTCTCTCTGCGTAACACTAGAATAACTGACATTGTTTAAATAGTTCGGTATTATTAAGGGTTGTCGTTATTCTTCCAAATAAGTAAAGAATAACTAACCCATTGATTAATTAAAATTTATTGGAAGAATGATTGTGTTAGATAAAATCAAGATTGGCCTTCAATATAGTACGCCAAAACATGCATTAACCCGTCTCGTGGGTAAACTGGCCGCTTATGAAGGTGGAAAACTAACCACTACCATTATTCGTTGGTTCATCAAACAATATAACGTCAATATGGCAGAAGCACGTAATCCTGATCCAACTGCTTACCCAACCTTCAATGCTTTTTTTGTTCGCGAACTGATGGAAGGTGCACGTCCAATCAATAATGATTCACAAATTATTAGCCATCCAGCCGATGCCTGCGTAAGCCAATTTGGCCCAATTGAAGCAGGACGTTTATTTCAAGCAAAAGGGCACTATTTTAATGCTTGTGAATTATTAGGTGGTGATAGTGCATTAGCCGATGAATTTATGGGGGGTGAGTTTGCGACATTATATCTTTCACCGAGTGACTACCACCGTGTTCATATGCCATGTGACGGCGTACTACGCCAAATGATTTATATTCCGGGTGATCTCTTTTCGGTAAATCCACTGACCGCGGCTAACGTACCTAATTTATTTGCCCGTAATGAGCGTGTTGTATGCGTGTTTGAAACTGAATTTGGTCCATTAGCTCAAATTCTGGTTGGTGCCACAATTGTTGGTAGCATCGAAACAGTATGGGCAGGCACCGTAACACCGCCAACAGGGCCGGAGATTCGTCGTTGGAATTACTCAACAACGGGTGAACAAACGATCAGTTTAAAGAAAGGCCAAGAAATGGGCCGTTTCAAACTCGGCTCAACTGTGATTAATTTATTTCCAAAAGACAGCATTCGCTTTGTAGAAAACATGCAGCCACGTCAAGTAACACGTATGGGGCAACCCTATGCTGAACATTTAGTGAAATAGACTATCTAAAAAACACCCTGACACAGGGTAGCAATTACCCTGTGTTTTTATGACCATATACCTACAGCTATATTTCTTAACTTACCGACTTTTCTCACCTTATTTTTACCATTATCGCCTAAAACTATTGCTTTACGGTTCTTTTCAATACCAAATCAAAAGATTACAGTAGTAACTGTTAGCATATGCTCTCAGCATTAAATGCTACGCTTAGGTCGGGATAATTCTCATACTCATAGGTAATCATCATGAAAAAAAACACAGTGTCAGCATTAGTGCTTGCTTTAGCGACTTGTTTCTCTCTTTCTGCACATGCTAATGCCGCATGGGACTATGGCAACCAACAAGGAACAGAACACTGGGTTAACAGTTACCCTACTTGTGGTGGTGAAAACCAAAGTCCAATTGATATTCAATCACCTATTCAAGCTCAAACACAACCATTACAAATCAGCTATGATGGTAAAATAACCAGCATCACCAATAACGGTCACACTATCGAAGCGAATGTTAGTGGCGATAATACCTTGGTGATTGATGGTGATACGTACACGCTTAAACAATTCCATTTTCATACACCATCCGAAAACTATATCGATGGTAAACAATATCCTCTAGAAGCGCATTTCGTTAACGTTGATGCCACCGGCCATATCGCGGTTATTTCAGTGATGTTTGAAAATGGCCCGCGCGCTAATAATGAATTAAGTACTTTATTAAAAACAATTCCAACTAAAGGTGAAACCATTGACTTTAATGGTGATCTGACCCCTAACGCACTATTGCCTCGTGAGCGTCAATATTTCCGTTATAATGGTTCGTTAACCACACCACCATGTACAGAAGGTGTTCGTTGGTATGTTATGCAAAGCCATCTCACCAGCTCAGCCGCTCAAATAGAACAACTGAATCAAATGATGGGAGATAATAATCGCCCATTACAACCCATCAATGCTCGCGTTGTGATCGACTAGACCAAAGATGCAAATGATAACCAGTTGCATTAGTGAAAAAGTAACGGTATAGTTCTTTCACGGTTAAAACGCCTTGAAATCCAACTCGTCGTTTAGCTTAATCATTATTTACACTAAATCAGATCTTCGATACTAAATGCACGTTCCCTCAGTATGAAACGAGTGATTCATCGTTACTCATATCAACTGGTGCATGGTGGATATTTGATGACAAAAAAGCACGGTTATCATTACCGTGCTTTTTTACGTCTACATCTTTAGAATCAAGCTGTAGGATAAGGATAAGAATAATATTTATGCTATTTCAATTGGAAAAGCGGTAACTTGATCAATATGATCGCGTTCTAATGCCAACATAATCACGCGATCTATGCCTAATGCAACCCCTGCACAGTCTGGAAAACCTGCCCTCAATGCATCAACAAGGTGCATGTCAATCGGTTGAGGTTGCAACCCCATACTGATTCGTTTTTTATTATCACCTTCAAAACGTTGTAATTGCTCGTCACCATTAGCGAGTTCATGAAAGCCATTCGCTAACTCTATGCCTTTAAAATAAACCTCAAATCGCTCTGCTACTCGAGGATCTTGTGGGTTTATCTGCGCCAAAGCCGCTTGTGATGCAGGAAAATCATAGACAAAAGCGGGTGTTTTTTGACCGATTTCAGCTTCAATGCCAATGCTAAATAATAACTGTAATAAAGTATCGCGATCTTGCTCAGACTCGGCAATATCAGCCAACCCTAATCGAGCCGCAACAGTTTTTAACTCAGCCATCGAACCGTCAAGTGGACAGACACCTAATACATTAATAAAGGCTTGTTGATAGGTCATTTTTTCTGCTATGCCACAATCTAATACTTGCTGTAACAACAGATCCATCTCAGCCATTAGTTGATAATGGTCAAATCCTGGGCGATACCACTCTAACATCGTAAATTCCGGATTATGATAGCGTCCAGATTCTTCATTACGGAATGACTTACAAATTTGGTAAATAGCACCACTGCCCGCTGCCAGTAAGCGCTTCATGTGAAATTCAGGACTGGTCATCAAATACAATGTTTGACCCGCAGCATAACCAGGGCCGACAAATTCAGTTTTAAACGCATGTAAATGTACATCCGTCACTGTGGCCTGACTCATCGCTGGTGTATCTACTTCTATAACATCACGATCTGCAAAAAACTGACGAATTGTCGCAAGTAACCTTGCTCGTTGTCTTAATTGTGTAATCTCCGCTGTAGGTTGCCAAGGCTGAGACATAACCATTCTTCTTAATATAAATAGAAATAATGTCATTATTCTAACAAAGCCACGCTATTAACCAAATATTGACCATTTAAATTTATTGATAATCGCCAAAGGTTATGAATACAAATGAACAGCATTAATAAAAAATCACATTCTAATCATAAAAATTGACATTGAAAAACACCATTAACCGTCCATAAAAATAACAAATAACACACAACCACTAGCGTAATAATCGAATCAAACATTCACCTTGTGCAGCCTATGGCTTATTAAATCTTTTACTACAAAGCATTATAACGAAATCATGAAACACATCATTAATGAGCTATAAACAATATACGCCAAATAAAACAAACTATTAACAATGAACAAACATGAAAATTTGTGACAATAATCACAAAGTCTGTAATCAGATTACATTTTTTGATTATTTAGTTAAAAAGACGCGTCTACATCATATTTTCTCTTAATGAGGTTTCATAAAATACGCGTTGGATTTCAAGGATAGGTACGCATGACGTACCTTTTCATTTTTTTACCGTCTTAATCTTCGGAGGATAGCTGTGAAGACTATTACCACAGATATCGCTGTAATTGGCGCGGGTGGTGCAGGCCTACGTTCTGCCATCGCTGCTGCAGAAGCAAACCCAGAACTAGAAATTGCACTTATTTCAAAAGTCTACCCAATGCGCTCGCACACAGTTGCAGCTGAAGGTGGCTCTGCTGCTGTTATCAAAGACGAAGATAGCTTTGATAATCACTTCAACGATACCGTTGGTGGTGGTGACTGGCTATGCGAACAAGATGTGGTTGAATATTTCGTAGAGAATTCAACCCGCGAAATGATTCAAATGGAACAATGGGGCTGCCCATGGAGCCGTAAAGAAAACGGTGAAGTGAACGTACGTCGTTTTGGTGGTATGAAAGTTGAGCGTACATGGTTCGCGGCAGATAAAACTGGCTTCCATATGCTACACACCCTATTCCAGACTTCTATCAAATACCCACAAATCAAACGTTACGATGAATACTTCGTGGTTGATCTTTTAATTGAAGATGGCGAAGTTCAAGGTCTAATTGCAATTCACATGGCGGAAGGTGAGCTGGTTTGTATTAAAGCAAAATCAGTGATCTTAGCAACAGGTGGCGCGGGTCGCGTTTACCACTGTAATACTAACGGCGGTATTGTAACTGGCGACGGTATGGCAATGGCATTCCGTCACGGTGTACCACTACGTGATATGGAATTTGTTCAATACCACCCAACAGGTCTACCAGGTACTGGTATTTTGATGACTGAAGGTTGTCGTGGTGAAGGCGGTATTATCGTTAATAAAAACGGTTACCGTTACCTACAAGATTATGGCATGGGCCCTGAAACACCAGTGGGTCATCCAAAAAACAAATACATGGAACTGGGTCCTCGTGACAAAGTTTCACAAGCGTTCTGGCATGAACAGCAAAAAGGCAACACTATTCAGCACCCACTAGGTGATGTAGTAATGCTTGATTTACGCCACCTTGGTGAAGAGTACTTACATGAGCGTCTACCGTTCATCTGTGAACTCGCTAAAGCATACGTAAACGTTGATCCAGCAAAAGAGCCAATTCCAATTCGCCCAACCGTACACTACACCATGGGTGGTATTGAAACTAACGGTACCTGTGAGACGCGTATTAAAGGTCTATTTGCTGTTGGTGAATGTGCTTCTGTTGGTCTTCACGGTGCTAACCGTCTTGGTTCAAACTCACTGGCTGAGTTTGTAGTATTTGGCCGCGTTGCAGGTGAACACGCTGTAAAACGCGCTGAAGAATTCAAAGGTTGGAACGACGCTTCAATCAATACCCAAATAGACGCAGTACAAGCACGTATTGATGCCCTAATGGCACAAGAAGGTGATGAAAACTGGGCTCAAATCCGTACTGAAATGGGTCACACCATGGAAGCGGGTTGTGGTATTTACCGTCAACAAGATTTGATGCAAGCAACCATTGATAAGCTAGCTGAACTTAAGCAGCGCTTTAAACATATTAGCATTCAAGATAAAGGCCAAGTCTTTAACACTGATCTGCTATATGCCATTGAAGTGGGCTACGGTCTTGATGTTGCAGAAGCAATGGCTTGCTCAGCGATTCTACGTACAGAATCTCGTGGTGCACACCAACGCCTAGATGACGGTTGTACTGAACGTGATGATGTGAACTTCCTAAAACATACATTAGCATTCTATAACAATGGCGATGCGCCAATTATTGATTACAGCGATGTAAAGATCACGAAATCACAGCCAAAAGCGCGTCTATACGGTGCTGAAGCTGAAGCTCACGAAGCACATGAAAAAGCGCAGCAAGCAGCACAGTCAGAAGATCAAGAGGAAAAGGCATAATGTCAGACAATCGCATTCAAAAAGTTGAAATTCTGCGTTATGACCCAGCGACAGATGCAGAACCGTATTTACAAACATTTGAAGTACCGTTCAATGACACTATGTCAGTGCTTGATGCGCTTGGTTACATCAAAGATCATCTTGATAAACACCTAAGCTACCGCTGGTCTTGCCGAATGGCGATCTGTGGTTCATGTGGCATGATGGTTAATGGCGTTCCTAAGTTAGCTTGTAAGAGCTTCCTTCGTGATTACCCTAATGGCGTAAAAATTGAGCCGTTAGCAAACTTTGCGATTGAAAAAGATTTGATCGTAGACATGACACCATTCATTGAACGTCTTGAAGCGATTAAGCCATACATTATTGGTAATACCCGCACACTAGAAGATGGTACAAACATCCAAACACCGGAGCAAATGGCAAAATACAAGCAATTTGCTGGTTGTATTAACTGTGGTCTTTGCTACTCAGCGTGTCCGCAATTCGGCCTAAACCCTGAATTTATCGGTCCAGCTGCACTAACACTGGCACACCGTTACAATCTTGATAGCCGTGACCATGGTCAACATGAGCGTATGGAACTTATCAACAGTGAAAATGGTGCTTGGGGTTGTACGTTTGTCGGTTACTGTTCTGAAGTATGTCCAAAGAGCGTTGATCCAGCAGCTGCTGTAAACCAAGGCAAAGTCGAATCATCGAAAGATTTCGTTATTGCAATGTTGAAGCCTCAGGAGGCATAAGGATGAGCAACCGTAAACCTTACGTTCGTGAAATGACGCGTACATGGTGGAAAGACAGTTCTTTCTACCGTTTTTACATGCTGCGTGAAGCCACTGTATTACCGCTAATTTTCTTTACTATCTGCTTAACCTTTGGCTTAGGTTGTTTAGTAAAAGGTCCTGAAGCATGGCAAGGTTGGCTAAATTTCATGGCTAACCCTATTGTGATCATTCTAAATATTCTTGCGTTAGCGGGAAGTTTATTCCACGCACAAACGTTCTTTAGCATGATGCCGCAAGTGGTGCCAATTCGCATCAAAGGTAAGAAATTAGATAAGAAGATTATCGTTCTTGCACAGTGGGCAGTTGTTGCTGTCATCACAGCCATTGTTTTAGCGCTAGTTTAAGGAGCCGCTCGTGATTAATTTACATCCAAAACGTTCCGATGAACCAGTATGGTGGAGTTTATTTGGTGCCGGTGGTACTTGGTTTGCAATGATCTCTCCAGTTACTATTTTAGTACTAGGTATCATGGTTCCACTGGGTATTATTAGCCCAGAAGCGATGAGCTATGATCGCGCCGCAGATTTTGCTACCAGCTTTATTGGCGCATTATTTGTCATTGCTACCTTATCACTACCAATGTGGCATGGTATGCACCGTCTACACCATGGTATGCACGACCTTAAGTTTCATACTGGTGTTGTAGGAAAAATCGCTTGTTACGCTGCTGCGTTTCTAGTGACTGCACTATCAATCATCTTTGTGTTCATGATTAAATAATCACTGATACACAATCTAAAAAAGCACCGCTTGCGGTGCTTTTTTTATGGCTGTTATTTAAAGATTTAAAACATCATAACCCTGAATTTCAGCCAACAAAAAAGGCCGCCAAAGCGACCTTTTTTAAAGCTCAATATGAATTTACTTCACACGGCTTACGTATTCACCTGAACGAGTATCAACTTTGATAACTTCGCCAATTGCGATGAATAAAGGAACACGTACTACAGCGCCTGTAGTTAGTGTCGCTGGCTTACCACCAGTACCTTGTGTATCGCCTTTAAG
Source organism: Photobacterium iliopiscarium (assembly GCF_003026395.1). Classification (GTDB taxonomy): domain Bacteria; phylum Pseudomonadota; class Gammaproteobacteria; order Enterobacterales; family Vibrionaceae; genus Photobacterium; species Photobacterium iliopiscarium. The sequence goes on from NZ_PYOO01000017.1 coordinate 9,419, forward strand.
ACCAGGATCAGTCTCTGTTACTTCAAGCTCAACAAAGTTTTGAGGAGTAACAACGATAGGGTTACCGTTCCAAAGCGTTAGCGTACACGCATCGTTTTCTACTAACCATTTCGCATTATCACCAACAGCTTTAACGTCTGCTGCGATTTGCTCAAATGTTTCATTGTTCATGAAATGGTAGAATTCACCGTCGTTGTATAGGTAATCAAGTTCAGTATCGATTACGTCCGCAGCTTCAACTGATTCGCCTGATTTAAACGTTTTTTCAAGAACTTTACCTGAAATTAGTTTACGAATTCGTACACGGTTAAACGCTTGACCTTTACCAGGTTTAACAAATTCGTTTTCGATAATGACACATGGTTCATTATCAAGCATAATTTTCATTCCGCTGCGGAATTCATTGGTGCTGAAAGACGCCATTCTAATCCTCTTAACATCTTCGAGTTGTATTTAATGTCACATATCATACCCCGAAACGTGCCATCTGTTGAGCAAAACTGGCTGAATGATCTAGCTAATGCGATATCTGATCCCTTAAAGCTACTCAATTGGCTTAAAATTGATCCAACACCTTGGCAAAAAGGCCTCGCGGCTAAAAATTCATTCGCACTTCGCGTTCCTGTAAGTTTTGTCGAAAGAATGGAAGTTGGCAACCCATACGATCCATTGTTGCGCCAAGTACTGCCGCTAGAGCAAGAATTTGAGGTTCATCCAGGCTACTCAACCGATCCTCTTGATGAACAAGATAACCTCATTCCTGGGCTATTACACAAGTATCACAATCGTGTGTTGATGATCGTTAAAGGCGGTTGTGCAGTAAATTGCCGCTATTGCTTTCGACGCCACTTTCCTTATCAAGATAACAAAGGCAATAAAACCGTCTGGCAGCAAAGTATTGATTACATCGCAACCCAACCACACATTAACGAAGTGATCTTATCTGGTGGTGATCCACTAATGGCTAAAGATCACGAATTAACATGGTTGCTCGAACATATTGCCGCAATTCCACATATTAAACGGTTGCGTATTCACAGCCGCTTACCCGTTGTGATACCACATCGCATCACACCAGCACTGTGTGAGTTATTTGCTAGCAGTCGTTTACAAATTATCATGGTGACCCATATTAACCATGCCAATGAAATCAATAATGAGCTAACCTCGGCGATGACACAGCTCAAGCTCGTTAACGTTACCCTGCTAAACCAAAGTGTGCTCCTTAAAGGGGTTAATGACTCCGTCACAGCGCTAACAGACCTCAGCGAAGCCTTATTTGATGCAGGAATATTACCGTACTACTTACACGTACTGGATCACGTACAAGGCGCTGCACACTTCTTTGTCAGTGATCAACAGGCACGTATCTTAATGGCCGGATTAATCAATAATGTTTCAGGTTATTTAGTTCCAACATTAACCCGTGAAATCGGCGGCAGAAGCAGCAAAACCCCACTCGATCTTCACCTTGAATAACCGCTATTGATTGATATTCTTGCCCTTCACCACCTAATTTCTCTGATTATTTCATCGAATTAATGCTGACTTGTTATTACGAGTCAGCAGAATATCCACCTCAATATCAGCGAAAAACTCACAACGTACAGCTTTCCTTGCTAAAAACACCAAAAACATACACTTATCTTTTAGCCTATGATAGGTCATGCAACAAACCAATGTAAACCATTGTTTTATAAGAGCTGTACAGCTTGTGCAGCTTTACTAGCTATATATCTCAAAAGCTATTGGCCTATGATGTTACTTTTAATGTTCTACCAATTTTATTACAGTTCACCATTAAAAAAAATCATCGTGGCAGATCTCGATTTTTTAATGATTTACGTGCATAGTCGCGCCTCATACAGCAGCCCGTTATTGTTCTAGGCGTCGCCAAACGTCGTCGCTGCTGCCAACCCGCTCCCTTACATGAGTATCGCAATGAAAATTGGCATTTTGTCACAGGACGCAAACTTATATTCAACCCGCCGTCTGCATGAGGCTTGTCAACAACGAGGCCATGAGGCGGTTATTATCAATGCCCTTCGCTGTTACATGAATATCAACTCAGTTCAACCCTCAATTCATTTTGAAGGGACTGATCTGATTGGCTTTGATGCCATCATTCCTCGCATTGGCTCAGACATTACCTTTTATGGTTGTGCGGTATTACGTCAATTTGAAATGATGGGTGTGTTTGCTGTAAATCAATCTATTGCGATTTCACGCTCTCGTGACAAACTACGTTCATTACAATTATTAAGTCGCCAAGGTGTTGGTATGCCAATTACAGGCTTTGCCAGTAAGCCTGATGATGTCTTAGATCTGATCAAAATGGTTGGAGGCGCACCATTAGTTATCAAACTTTTAGAAGGCACTCAAGGCATTGGGGTTGTACTTGCTGAAACTCAAAAAGCAGCCGAAAGTGTTATTGAAGCATTTATGGGCCTTAAGGCTCACATTATGGTGCAGGAATATATAGAAGAAGCCGGTGGTGCTGATATTCGTTGTTTTGTCATTGGTGATAAAGTCATTGCTTCAATGAAACGTCAAGCCGCAGAAGGCGAGTTCCGTTCAAACTTACACCGTGGTGGCAGTGCATCATTAATTAAGATTACGCCAGAAGAGCGCAAAACAGCGATTGCTGCTGCCAAAGCGATGGGACTCAGTGTTGCTGGCGTTGATTTATTGCGATCTAAACGCGGACCATTGATCATGGAAGTAAACTCATCACCAGGTCTTGAAGGTATTGAAGCGGCAACAGGTAAAGATATTGCAGGTATGATCATTGAGTACATTGAAAAGAATGCAGAAAAAAGTCGTCGTAATTTACAAAATCAATAAGTTATAACGAACGTTTTCTTAAAAAGCAGCTATCTTCAGCTGCTTTTTTATTCCGCAAACAATAACGATCAGCTTTTAATAAAAATAGCAGCTAAAAGGTGAGCATTTTACAGCCAGTGTTGTTTTAAATAAAAATGCTCATAAGTAATTGATATTAAATAACAAAAAAACGTACAGCCTTTTTGGCTTTTCACTCAGCGAACTAATGCTTTAGGTTTGTCATGTTATAAATACTTAAAATAACTATTCTATTCAAAAAACACCCGCAAATCCTCCTAAGAAGATAGTGTTATCTATAATAAATGTGACCTTTAAAACACTCAGTAATCAATCTATTGATTAGTGCTACCTCATGCTGTCAAATTACGCTAACGTATAAAAAATATCGTAAGAATAAGACAAATAAAGGATAAGTAATGATTGATTTTAATTATACGGTTGAAATGGTAGAGGATGAGCAGGCATATAGTATGGGACAAGTAAATACTAATGATGTTCCCGCGGAAGCTCTGACAACTTACACTCAACTACTGTCACAATTACTGCAACAACCAGAACAAGGCAAACGTTATGCTGGCTTTGGCTTTGACGGCGCAGAAAAATTAGCATTCAGTGCCTTACAAATTACAGAGCACGATCAAATTGGTGCGGGCATGGTCTATAACCCAGATGATAATGGTGACAATTTTGTTTTAATTGGCCGTGTCTTCTTTAGCATCAAAGAAAGCAAGGTTTCATTCAACATGGAGCCAAATGCTGATGATGTACTCGTGCAAGGCGATGTTGATTTACGTGGTTATATTCAATCATTTGTAATTTGTTTTATGGCGGCGTGGGTCGCTTTAAACCAAGAGCATCTACCTCGTTAATCAGTTATTAGTTTCTTGGCTAGCGTACATATTTATATTTTAATGGCCTCAGTTTATTACTGGGGCTTTTTTACACCTCAATGATTAATGGACTCTTTAATCTAACAATGCCACACAAAACGTACAGCTAGATATAAAAATGACAGCTATTTTATGTACAAAAAATCACACTGCAACCAAAAAACACAACTCACATATAAGTTACTGATAATAAAGAACTAAATAAGCGTACAGCTTTTCGTGCTTTTTATCCGCCAAGCAATGGTTAGTCGTGTTATTTTAACTCTGCCACTATTCTTCCTCCCTGATAAATAAATGTTAGCCGTCCTCTCGAATAACACCATAAAATATTAACACCACACTTCACTGTTCAATTTATTTTAAAATAAGCAGCTAAAAGCAAAATAATAAGCAAATAACTATCCATATATAAAATAACTTATATTTTGCAAACAACCTTCTTTAAAGCAAAATATAGTACCGTAACAAAATAACAGTAAAATACACTTAAATGATATAAATTAACAAAAATATTAAATTTACAAATAAAACTGTACTTGGATTTTTTTGTGTTTTTCTCCATGATCTTATTCCAATCATGATCAGGTTTAATTCATTAAACGCTTACGGCTATAAATTCATAAAGATTATTACTCTCAACCATTGAATCACGATCACCTTTTTACAAAAAGAACAGTTAATAGGTGTACGTATTATTTTTGTTTTGTCGGGATCGAAGATATACACATAACTCATTGTTTTTATTTGGATTTATTTGCGTGCAGCTTTTTGAGGAATATTCCCTGTGAACTGTGCGCGTAGGGTAATAAACAATAAAGAAGGAAGAGAACAAAATAATGGCAATAAAAAAGCCGAGCTATGCTCGACTTTTTTGATACTGTTTTTATAACAAAGAGACGTTAATCTCTACGGTTATAAATGGATTACATCATACCACCCATGCCGCCCATACCACCCATGCCGCCCATATCAGACATAGATGGAGCATCAGAGGCTTTATCAGTGATCATCGCTTCAGTAGTGATCATAAGACCCGCTACAGACGCTGCAAACTGAAGCGCTGAACGCGTTACTTTCGTTGGATCAAGAATACCCATTGCAATCATATCGCCGTATTCACCCGTTGCAGCGTTGTAACCGTAGTTACCTTCGCCAGCACGTACGTTATTAGCAACAACAGATTCTTCATCACCCGCATTTTTAACGATTTGACGTAATGGTGATTCCATTGCACGAAGTGCTAAACGAATACCGACTGTTTGCTCTTCGTTATCACCTTCAAGACCAATAACTTTAGATGCCGCACGAATAAGTGCTACGCCACCACCAGCAACAACGCCTTCTTCAACCGCAGCACGTGTTGCATGTAATGCATCTTCTACGCGGTCTTTTTTCTCTTTCATTTCAACTTCAGTTGCAGCGCCAACTTTAATAACCGCAACGCCGCCAGCAAGTTTTGCTACACGCTCTTGAAGTTTTTCTTTGTCGTAGTCAGAAGTCGCATCTTCAATTTGTTGACGGATCTGAGTCACACGACCTTGAATCATTGTTTCTTCACCAGCACCATCAATGATAGTAGTGGTTTCTTTAGTGATAGTAATACGCTTAGCTTGACCAAGATCTTCTAACTGAACTTTCTCAAGCTCTAGACCAATCTCTTCAGAGATAACAGTACCAGCTGTTAGTACTGCGATATCTTGTAGCATTGCTTTACGACGATCACCAAAGCCTGGCGCTTTAACAGCAGCAACTTTAACGATGCCGCGCATGTTATTCACAACCAATGTTGCTAGCGCTTCGCCTTCAACGTCTTCTGCAACGATAAGTAATGGACGAGAAGCTTTAGCTACGCCTTCTAGTGCAGGAAGAAGTTCACGGATATTTGAAACTTTCTTATCTACCAATAGGATAAATGGGCTTTCTAAATCTACAGAGCCCGCTTCTTGGTTGTTAATAAAATATGGAGATAAGTAACCACGGTCAAACTGCATGCCTTCAACAACATCTAACTCGTCTTGAAGTGCTTGACCTTCTTCAACCGTAATAACACCGTCACGGCCTACTTTTTCCATTGCTTCTGCAATAAGGTTACCAACAGTTGTGTCAGAGTTTGCAGAGATAGTACCTACTTGCGCGATAGCTTTAGTATCAGCACAAGGAACAGATAGTGCTTTTAGCTCTTCAACCGCAGCAATAACTGCTTTGTCGATACCACGCTTAAGATCCATTGGGTTCATGCCAGCAGCAACGGCTTTTAAACCTTCAGCGATAATCGCTTGTGCAAGTACTGTTGCTGTTGTTGTTCCGTCGCCCGCAGCGTCATTCGCTTGTGAAGCAACTTCTTTCACCATTTGTGCGCCCATGTTTTGGAACTTATCTTCCAATTCAATTTCACGCGCTACAGATACACCATCTTTAGTGATAGTAGGTGCACCAAATGATTTATCAAGCACAACATTACGGCCTTTAGGCCCTAATGTTACTTTTACCGCATCAGCCAGAATGTTAACACCTTCTAGCATTTTAATTCGTGCGTCGTTACCAAACTTAACGTCTTTAGCAGCCATCTTAGGATTTCCTTTCTTAATTTTTAATTTAATGTGATCGGATTATTCAACGATTGCCATAATGTCATTTTCAGACATGATAAGAACTTCTTTACCGTCAATTTTTTCAGTCTTAGTGCCGTAGCCTTCTGCAAAAATAACGACGTCGCCCACTTGTACATCTAGTGGTTGTACGGTGCCATTTTCAAGAATACGACCTTTACCTACTGCAAGGATTTTACCGCGAGTAGATTTTTCAGCCGCAGAACCCGTTAACACGATGCCACCGGCAGACTTAGATTCAACTTCTTGGCGTTCAACGATAACACGGTCGTGTAAAGGACGAATGTTCATTGGTCGTCTCTCCTGATAATTAAGGTAATGTCCATGATTTGAAGCCCACAAGCTTTCACTTGTATGACTTTCTATATGGGTAAGATGTTGGGTCTAATTTCTAAATCGCAAGGTTTAGGCGGCTTTTTTTTGTTATTTATTTGAGAAATTTTGCCCGATCACACACTTTGCATTAGGGTATGCAGGCATCCTTTTTTTGAGACCATTATGGCAACATTACCCAAGTCAGATAAACATGGATTATTATCAGCTCCAATTCCTGATGCATTACGTCGGTTAACGGTGCCAATGGTGTTTGGCATGATCGCGATTTTAATGTTTAATTTAGTCGATACTTTCTTTATTTCACGCTTGGGCACTAACGCACTCGCCGCCGTCAGTTTTACCTTCCCAGTCACCTTTGGCTTAAACTGCATTACCATGGGAATGAACGTCGGCATATCAACCAGTATTGGACGTATGCTCGGTCAAGGTGATAACCACAGTGCCGCACGTATTACCACTCATGGACTGTTATTGAGCCTATTGTTGATGATCATAGGATCGATTATCGGCTTACTCACCATTAAACCGCTATTTACCTTAATGGGTGCGTCAGCTGAGTTATTGCCCATTATCGAACAATATATGACAGTGTGGTACATCGCGATCCCTTTGCTGGTGATCCCGATGGCGGGCAATAGTGCCATTCGTGCCACTGGTGATGCTAAAAGCCCCGCCAAGATAATGGTGATCGCGGGGGTTATTAACGGCTTATTAGATCCGCTATTGATCTTTGGTTATGGTCCTTTTCCTGCGTTAGGTGTAAAAGGTGCCGCTATTGCCAGTGGTATAAGTTGGATATTTGCACTTATTGTCTCACTGCACCTGCTTTATAACCGTGAAAAACTGCTGATTTTTCCGCAATGGCGATTATTGAAAAATGATTGGCAACAAATATTACACATTGGTGCACCTGCGGGGTTATCAACCGCACTTAACCCACTATCTGGCGCATTCTTAATGGCATTACTGGCCAGTCAAAGTACGGCTTCTGTGGCTGCTTATGGTGCAGCAATGCGGGTTGAATCATTACTCGTCATTGTGATGATGGCATTAAGTTCTGCATTAATGCCTTTTATGGCGCAAAACCTAGGGGCACAAAAACCACAACGTGCATTTAGTGCATTATTTACCGCCATGCACTTTGCTATAGGATTCCAGTTACTGGTGTTTATTGCGATGGTACCGCTCAGCATGCCATTAGCCGCACTATTTTCAAAAGATACAATGGTTCAAAATCAATTATGGCATTACTTATTAGTGGTTCCCGCCAGTTATGGGTTACAGGCTATTTGTATGTTGTTAATTAGTGCATTAAATGCCTTACATAAAACCATTGATGCACTCTGCTGGAATTTATTCCGCTTATTTGTACTGCTCGTACCCGCCGCATGGGTAGGCAGTTATATTTATGGTACTAATGGGCTGTTTATGGGTATCGCTATTGCCAATATCATCAGTGGTATTGGTGCTTATTGTTATGCTCGAAAACTCCGTGCAAACATGCCGTTATTACTGTAATAGATATGAATAGCATGAATAAAAAAAAGCAGCCTCAGCTGCTTTTTTTATTGGTAACATTTTCGCTTCGTGTCTGTTGCATTTAAGGCAGACGAGGATTGGAATTGTTATTATTATGGTCATCTTTACGCTCAAACTCACCATCAAACACATCACCATTAGCGGCATCTTTTGCATGAGTATGATGTGAAAACCCACCACCAAATTGATTAAAACTATTTTTCAAGGTCACTTTTTGCATTAATAATTGCGCGACTTTAGCCCGTGACGGTGGCAATAATAAAACTAATCCTAACGCATCAGTCATAAATCCTGGGGTTAATAATAATACGCCAGCCACTGCTAACAACATCCCTTCAATGATTTCTTGAGTGGGCATCTCACCTTGTTGCAGCTTGTTCTGAACGGAGGTTAAGGTTGCAATACCTTGACTTCTTACTAACGATGCCCCAATAACTGCCGTTAAAAAAACGATCGTTATCGTTGGCCATAGCCCTAATAAGCCCCCCACTTGAATAAATAAGCCAATTTCAACCATTGGCACTACAATAAACAGTAACATTAATAGTGGAAACACACCCCGCCCCTTATCTTTAAATGATTTTATGCTGACGCACAGCAATAGACATTACCTGATTATCCATTTAATTACTCATTACAAATTCCATTAGCTCATTCAAATGTGTTAACAAATAAAACAAATTACAATTTGAATTGGTTCCAAAAAAGTCAGAACCATACCTACATTTCATTCACATCTTGTCATTTTTATTCATTTTCTGCGTAAAACAACGTGCTACTGTTAACAGAAACTGTGAAAGAGATCGCGTTTCTGTGCAAAGATTAACAAGCTCTCGTAAAAAGTGATCTGGATTATGTTTTTAGCGGTTGAGGGGAGTATTATCGGCACCAATTAAGGTGTCAGGAATGATCATCTCGCCACAACGTTGCGACAATGGATTATCGCTAAAACTGTTGGTTTACTTATTGATTTTTAATTATAAAGTTTTGCAAAGGGCTATTTTATGTCTCAAATGATTGATCTTGAAACAAATGAAGCAACAATCAATGTCGCAACACGTATAGAAGAAGATCTACTTGGCGAACGTCATGTTCCTGCTGATGCTTACTGGGGTATTCACACCCTACGTGCGATCGAGAACTTCAACATTTCTAACACAACAATTTCTGATGTTCCTGAACTTGTACGTGGCATGGTATACACCAAAAAAGCAGCAGCAATGGCCAACAAAGAACTTGGCGCAATTCCTTCTGATATTGGTAATTACATTGTTCAAGCGTGTGATCTTATTCTTGAAAGCGGCCGTTGCATGGATCAATTCCCATCTGACGTTTTCCAAGGTGGCGCTGGTACATCTGTAAACATGAACACTAACGAAGTTATCGCTAACCTTGCACTTGAAATTATGGGTGAAGAGAAAGGTCGCTACGACATCGTTAACCCAAATGATCATGTTAACAAATCACAATCAACTAACTGTGCTTACCCTACTGGTTTCCGCGTTGCGGTATACAACAGCATCATCAACATGCTAGAAGCACTCGATTACCTAAAAACAGCATTTGATGTTAAAGCAACTGAATTTGCTAGCATTCTTAAAATGGGTCGTACTCAACTTCAAGACGCAGTGCCTATGACTGTTGGTCAAGAATTCCATGCGTACGGCGTATTACTAAAAGAAGAAATCAAAAACCTTCAATACACTGCACAACTATTGCTTGAAGTTAACCTAGGTGCAACAGCGATTGGTACTGGTCTAAACGCAGCTACTGGTTACCAACAATTATCAGTTCAGCGTCTTGCTGAAATCACAGGTTTACCTGTTGTTGCTGCAGAAGATTTAATCGAAGCAACATCAGACTGTGGCGCTTACGTAATGGTTCACGGTGCGCTAAAACGTACTGCTGTTAAATTATCTAAAATTTGTAACGACTTACGTTTACTTTCTTCTGGCCCACGTACTGGTCTAAACGAAATTAACCTACCTGAAATGCAAGCGGGCTCTTCAATTATGCCAGCTAAAGTAAACCCAGTTATCCCTGAAGTGGTTAACCAAGTTTGCTTTAAAGTTATTGGTAACGACACCACAATTACTTTTGCAGCAGAAGCGGGTCAATTACAGTTAAACGTAATGGAACCAGTTATTGGTCAAGCGATTTTCGAATCAATTAGCCTACTTAAAAATGCATGTATTAACCTACGTGATAAGTGCATTGAAGGTATTACAGTTAATAAAGAAGTGTGTGAAAGCCACGTCTTTAACTCTATCGGTATCGTAACTTACCTAAATCCATTCATTGGCCACCACGAAGGTGACATTATTGGTAAGATTTGTGCAGAAACAGGTAAGAATGTACGTGAAGTCGTACTTGAGCGTGGATTACTGACTGAAGAGCAATTAGATGATATCTTCTCTATCGAGAACTTAATGCATCCTCAATATAAAGCTAAACGTTATAACTAAATACGTTAACGCCTGAGAATAACAGCGGATTGTCACTTGATTATCCGCTTTTTTTTTGCAACTAAATCCTCCTTTTGATTTTTATCTTTTAAACTTTTAGACAGGAAAAATTCTATGACTGGAATTGAACTCTTGGTCGTTCTGGGCTTTATTTATTTAGGCTCCAGAATTGGCGGTATTGGTATCGGTTTTGCCGGCGGTGCTGGTGTGTTGGTGTTATCACTCGTTTTTGGTATGCCCACCAGTGAATCATTAATCCCCATCGATGTTATTCTAATTATTATGTCTGTTATCACTGCCATTGCCGCAATGCAAGTTGCCGGTGGTATGGATTGGCTAGTAGAAATTGCTGAAAACTTCCTTCGTAAACACCCTAAACGTATCACCTTCTATGCACCTATCGTCACGTATTTAATGACTGTATTAGCGGGCACAGGACACACTGCTTTTTCAACACTTCCCGTTATTGCTGAAGTCGCAAAAGGCCAAGGCATTCGTCCTTCTCGCCCACTTTCTATTGCTGTTATTGCCTCACAAATCGCAATCACTGCCTCACCAATCTCAGCCGCAGTCGTCTTCTTCTCAGGAATCCTTGAGCCTGTAGGTGTAAGTTACATTACGCTACTGGCTATTTGTATTCCAACAACTTTTATTGCCTGCATGGTTGGTGCTTTCGTGGCTAACTTTATGGGTTGTGAATTAAAAGATGATCCTGTTTATCAAGATCGTTTAGCTAAAGGTTTGGTTAATATTGAACAAGCTGGCAAGCGTGAGATTAAACCAACAGCACGTAAAGCAACGTATATTTTTATCACTGCTATTGTTTTAGTTGTTTGCTATGCAGCTGCTATTTCTAACTCTATTGGTTTGATTACCGATCCAACATTAGGTCGTAACGAAGCAATTATTGCGGTAATGCTAACATCTGCTGCGGTAACGGTATGGGTAACTAAAATCGATGCTGCTGAAATCCCATCAGCACCAACATTCCGCTCTGGTATGACAGCTTGTATTTGTGTACTTGGTGTTGCATGGTTAGGCGCAACCTTCGTTAATGCGCACGTTGATGGCATTAAAGAAATCGCAGGATCACTATTAAGTAGCCACCCTTGGATGCTAGCATTAATTCTATTCTTTGCTTCAATGTTGCTATATTCACAAGGTGCAACCACCACAGCATTGATGCCAGCAGCGCTTGCTATTGGTGTCGCTCCATTAACCATGGTGGCTTCTTTTGCTGCGGTAAGTGCATTGTTTGTATTACCCACTTACCCAACGCTATTAGCTGCGGTAGAGATGGATGACACAGGCTCAACGAGAATTGGTAACTTAGTCTTTAACCACCCATTCTTTGTACCAGGTGTAGTTACCATTTCTACATCAGTGGCTTTAGGCTTCTTATTCGGTAGCTTTATTTTATAATTGGTTATTGATAATGAATGATTAAAAAGCTGCTTTCGAGCAGCTTTTTTTTTGCAGGTCATAAATCATTGCTAAACTGATGATAAGGTCATACGCACTTACGTATAACAAAGACCAACGACAATAAGGACGTTATTGAGTGGCTACTATTAAAATAAAATACGCCTTAATGATATTAATTATAACGATCATAACCATAGTGAGTGGCTACTTACTTAAGAGTAAACCAACCCCCGTTGCACTTACCTTTACCGCGGTTAATTCAATCTCTGAACTCAAACAGGCACTTAAAATAGCCGCTCAACAACAACGTCCTGTCCTACTCGATGTTTATGCTGAATGGTGTTCCCCCTGCATAGCCCTAACTCAACAGACCTTTCCTGCTGCCAATGTTATTCCACAACTCAATAAATTCACGCGTCTAAAAGCCAATGTTACCGCCAATACCAGCGCTGATATCGCATTAATGCAATACCTCGAAGTCATCGGTTTTCCAAGCTTATTATTTTGGGATACTCAAGGAAATCCATTACCACAAATAAAAATAAGTGGCTTTATTAATGCAGAGACATTTAGCCGTTATTTACAACAACCCATCATATTTCCCCATCCCTTCTCAGCCTCACAAAATAATCCGCAATAACAACTACAATTACAAAACCGAGCACTCAAGTATGATCAAGATCCAATCTCAACGGTGAGTAAATTGCACCTTTGTTACTGAAATGTTAGCGTAAAATACTAACAATAAGAATAGGCTCAACTATGGACGTTCAATACACCATTGTTATCGCCGATGATCACCCATTATTTCGAAATGCTCTCTTGCAATCGATTCATATGGCCATCAGTGATACTCACCTCCTAGAAGCTGACTCACAGAATTCTTTATTTTCACTGCTAGAAAAAACAGATGATATTGATTTGCTGTTACTGGATCTAAAAATGCCCGGCTCCAGTGGTATTTCAGGTCTAATCCAACTACGCCAGCAATACCCAGAACTTGCCATTGTAGTGGTTTCAGCAAGTGAAGAAGATGAGGTTGTACAACAAGTTTATAACCATGGTGCCTTTGGATTTATTCCTAAATCTAGCGAGATGCAAGTATTGTTAAATGCCTTAAAACAAATCATCAATGGTGAACCTTATTTTCCAGCGACCATAAGTCATAACAATCATCAACAACAACTTACGACTAAAATATCAGCCTTAACACCTCAACAATATAAAGTGTTAACCATGCTAACCGAAGGTCTATTGAACAAACAAATTGCCTATGATCTCAATGTTTCAGAAGCGACAATCAAAGCACATCTAACGGCTATATTTCGTAAGCTTGAAGTAAAAAATCGCACTCAAGCAGTGATATTATTACAACAATTAGAAATTAATTAATTCGGTACATAACAAATTCAATCTCAACATTAGTTATCCCGTTGCTTTTTAGCCGCTTTAAATAATGACGCTCTCGTTTGAGCGTCATCTTACAAATTAACCTTTAACACTCACGCTTATCCACCACACATTGATTTAATATTGCCCGTAATTTAAGTGGCTTAACGGGCTTACTTAAAAAACTAAAGCCTTGTTGACGAATCAATATTTGTTTTTCAGTGAGCCGATCAGCACTAATCACAATCCCTTTAAAAGGACGTTTAAGTTGAGATCGACATAGTTGTAATATTTCTAATCCTGTTTGTCGTTTTGCAAGATGATAATCACTGATGATCACCTCAGGTTGCCAGCCCTCAGCGAATAACGCTTGAGTCTGCGTTCTATCCTCAGCAATACGCACCTCACAATGCCACAATTCTAATAACGTCATCATCGCTTCTAGAATATCCGGCTCATTATCAATACAAAGGATCTTCAACCCACCTAATGACGAACCAAGTGCTTGCGGTGATGCCATGACTGATCGTGGCAAGATTGATGGTGTGGTTCGTGGTACAGATAAGGAAAAGACCGTACCTTGTTGCGGCCATGAACGCAGCCCTAATGGATGATGTAAAACGTGAGCAATACCACGTGCAATCGCAAGCCCTAATCCTAAGCCGTGTTCAGCACCCGCCTGATCTATCCGCGTAAATTCATCAAAAATATTCGCTTGTTTCTCCGTTGGGATCCCAGGGCCATTATCCCAAACCTCAATTAAAATCCGTTCACCCTGTCGACGTACACCTAATAACACCCGCCCTTTAGGGTTATAACGAAAAGCATTAGTTAGAAAATTTTGTAATGCACGTCGCAGTAATTTACTGTCCGAAAGGATCACGGCCTCACTCATTACCACACTAAAAGCAATTTGCTGTTGTTGAGCTAATACGCCAAATTCAGCCTGCAATATACTCAATACATCACTAACACGTAATGGCACAATATGAGCTTCCAGCTTACCGGCTTCTAAGCGTGATGCATCTAATAGATCACCAATCAAATCTTCAGCGGCACTTAATGCGCTGGTGATATGGGCCGCGAGGCGAGCACTTTGTGGATCAGAACTTACCTCAACGAGTGATGATGAAAATAATCGAGCGGCGTTAAGTGGTTGCATTAAATCATGGCTGACCGCAGCTAAGAATCGGCTTTTAGAATGTGCTTGAGATTCTGCCTGTTGCGTCGCAACAACCAATTTCTTATTGAGTTGTTCTAATTGTTGCGTGCGTTTTTTAACCCGAGCTTCTAGGTTTTCATTTGATTCTTTTAATGCCATTTCAGCTTGGCGAAACACCGTAATATCACTAAAACTCATCACAAAGCCACCACTTGGCATCGGGTTACCTTGCACCTCAATCACCTGTCCATCAGCTCGAACTCGGGATGAAGTATGCGGAGTTCTTTGTTGTAGATGCTGGATCCGCTTGGCTACATGCTGTTCCGAATCACCACTGCCACATAATCCTTGATTAGCGTTATGCCGAATCAAATCAGCAATTGGGCATCCCACCTGAATTAATCCCACCGGAAATGAAAATAATTCAAGGTAGCGTTGATTCCATGCCACCAGCCGTAATTGGTTATCAACCACAGCGATGCCTTGGCTAATATGTTCAATTGCACCTTGTAATAAACCGCGACTAAAATCAAACATCTCCGATGCTTCGTCAACAATGGTCGCAACATCGTCTAATTGCATGTCACGACCTTGCAATGCAGAGGTAAGCACTAACTTTGCTGATAAATCACCAAAAACAGATGCTAGCACTTGCTCTGTATATAAAATGATTGTTGGTGATGCTTGTTGTTCAGCAACAAGCTGACATTGTTGTTGCTTTGAAAATAGGGCAAAAGCGTGTTGAATACGTTTACGACCAACAAACCTTGCCGCTAAGATTTCTAGCTCCCTCACTGTGATTTTTGTATCCATTATCAACGTCCCTCAATGATCCTTATTCCACTGTAACGGAGTTATTAACCTTGGCTCAATTGAGGTCGGTCATAAATAAGAGCTAGGGCTTATTTTCATCTAATGCCGCCACCATATTAATTACAAAAAAGTTAACCACAAAAAAAGCGAGTCCATTAATGGACTCGCTTATCACCGCTATTTAGATTGTATTCGTGCTTAATTCATTTGTGGCGTTAAAGTCTGCGGTTGCTCACCGGGTAATGGTAAACGAATAAAGAATACCGGCACTGCCATTACCGCCATGATCCAGAACACATCAGCGCCCCAATCGCCATAAACCCAACCACTGATTGAGGTTAAAACAGCCATCACCGCCCCCAACGGAATCGCGTTATACAACGACTGTAATGCCACCATATGATTGCTAGGTGAACGCTCGATATAACGAATGGCTGCGAGGTGAGCCGCTGCAAATGTCACGCTGTGTAATGACTGCACCGCAAACATTGCCCACTGATCAGTAATGGTTGCTGTTAAACCCCAACGTACTAATACGCCAACGGCCGCTAAGCGGAACATATTGTTAATCGACCAATGAGCAAATAAGCGCTTACTTACCAGAAACATCCCCACTTCAGCGGCAACACTAAAACTCCATAAATAACCAATGACAGATTCATCAAAACCTATTTTCTGCCAATAAATCGAACTAAAACCATAATATGCCGCATGACTGCCCTGCAACAATGCGGTAATTAACATCAATTTAATCACTGAACTATCACGTAGAATATGCATTAATGCGGGGCGAGCTTGTTGATGACTATTAACATCAACAGGCATAACCACGGGATTACGAGCAGCCATGATTTGTGCAAAACCTAAACCGGTTAACGCCACCCAAGGAATAATATCAGCCCCATAACGCTGAGCTAATACACCCACAACAGTTGAGCCCGCAATAAACGCAATTGAGCCCCACAAGCGAGTACGACCATAATCTAAATGACCTTCTTTAGCATAGTGGTTAGTAATCGCATCTGAAATCGGTACGATTGGCCCTGCGGATAAATTAAAGAGTACCGTTACCGCAGCGAGAACCCAGAGGTTGCCACCACAAATAATATAGATAATACAGGCCACCAGCCCGAGTAATGTAAACCCTCGTAAGGCAGGAATTAAATGTTCAACTTTATGGATCCTTGGCGTAATAACTAAATTAGCAATACAACGCACCGCAAAGCCCAAACCGAGTAATAAACCAATATCAGAGTCATCGACGCCTATATGTTTAAACCAAATAGCCCAGAAGGGTAAATACACCCCATAAGAAAAGAAAAATCCCAATAGATATTGGGATGTCCAACCATATGGCTTACTTTTAAACATAATAGGTCTCAAAATGTGGTAGATAAAAAACGGCTCTATTATGCCGTAAAGCAACCACTAATCTGTAATCGTTCGGTAATGTTCACCTTAAAATAACAAACATTTACAACCTAAATGCGACGACTGTCACATTCAATTCCAACCTCACCATGAACCAAACAACTTAAGCTGCGCACAAAATACAATGTAACCTCGTGCAACAACATAAGCCCATCAAATTAGGCAGTGATCTCATCCTAAAGTCTAATTGTCGTAACCCCTAGAATCCTCCACTTTAATCACTACTACCGCACAACGATGTTTGTTCATACCACAAACATTACCCCAATAGGGAAAACTCAAGGAGAACAAGGATGAGTGAGGTTCATATTTATCCAGTTGATAGTGCAATAGCGAATAGTGCTCATATTAACGACGACCAATATCGTGAGATGTACCAACAATCAACGATTAATCCACAAGGCTTTTGGCGTCAACATGGTCAAATCATTGATTGGATCACCCCTTACACTAAAGTAAAAAATACCTCATTTGATAGTGGTCATGTCAGCATAAAATGGTTTGAAGATGGTGAACTTAATGTGTCGGCCAATTGTATTGATCGCCATCTAGCTGATCGTGGCGATCAAGCGGCGATTATTTGGGAAGGCGATGATCCTAATGACGACGCAACCCTAACCTATAACGATCTTCACCAACAGGTATGTCAGTTTGCTAATGCCCTCAAAAGCCAAGGCGTACGTAAAGGCGATGTGGTCTGTCTCTACATGCCAATGGTCGCAGAAGCTGCCGTTGCCATGCTGGCATGTACCCGTATAGGCGCTGTGCATACTATCGTCTTTGGTGGTTTTTCCCCAGAAGCCCTTGCTGGACGTATTATTGATTCTAATGCAAAAGTCGTGATCACCGCGGATGAAGGGGTTCGTGGTGGCAGGGCTGTGCCATTAAAACAAAATGTCGATGATGCACTCGCTAACCC
This sequence comes from Photobacterium iliopiscarium, assembly GCF_003026395.1. GTDB lineage: Bacteria > Pseudomonadota > Gammaproteobacteria > Enterobacterales > Vibrionaceae > Photobacterium > Photobacterium iliopiscarium. The sequence goes on from NZ_PYOO01000017.1 coordinate 27,241, forward strand.
ATTGGTTACTAGTATTGAAAAAGTAGTGGTGTTTAAACGAACTGGTGGCAATGTTGAATGGCACAGTGAACGTGATGTGTGGTGGCATCAAGCAACGGCTGTCGCCTCTAGCCATTGTGCACCAGAGCCAATGAATGCTGAAGATCCGCTATTTATTCTCTACACATCAGGCTCAACGGGTAAGCCTAAAGGGGTATTACACACCACCGGCGGTTATCTGGTTTATGCCACCATGACCTTTAAATATGTTTTTGATTACCAACCGGGGGAAATCTATTGGTGTACTGCCGACGTCGGCTGGATCACAGGTCACAGCTATTTAGTTTATGGTCCCCTCGCGAATGGCGCGACCACGGTTTTATTTGAAGGTGTGCCTAATTATCCATCCACCAGCCGTATGAGCGAAGTGGTTGATAAACACCAAGTCAACATTCTCTATACTGCTCCCACCGCGATTCGCGCTTTAATGGCCAAAGGCGATGATGCAATCAAAGGTACCAAGCGTTCATCATTACGGATCATGGGATCTGTCGGTGAGCCGATAAACCCTGAAGCATGGGAATGGTATCACCGCACCATTGGCGACAGTCGTTGCCCTATTGTCGATACCTGGTGGCAAACAGAAACTGGCGGCATTCTTATTAGCCCACTTCCAGGTGCAACCGCCCTCAAACCCGGTTCAGCCACACGGCCCTTTTTTGGCGTACAACCAGCACTGGTTGATAATATAGGTAATATTTTAACAGACGCCACTGATGGCAACTTAGTAATTACCGATTCATGGCCGGGACAAATGCGGACGTTATGGGGCGATCACGAGCGCTTTGAACAAACCTACTTCTCAACCTTTCCTGGAATGTATTTCTCTGGTGATGGCGCTCGTCGCGATGAGGATGGTTATTACTGGATCACGGGGCGTGTTGATGATGTACTGAATATTTCAGGTCACCGTATGGGTACGGCTGAAATTGAATCGGCTCTAGTGGCTTTTGATAAAATAGCTGAAGCTGCAATTGTCGGTATCCCTCATGCCATCAAAGGCCAAGCGATTTATGCGTATATCACCCTTAATGACGGTGAATATCCAAGTGCAGAATTACACAAACAAGTCAAAGATTGGGTTCGAAAAGAAATAGGGCCCATTGCCACCCCTGATTTTCTTCACTGGACTGATTCATTACCAAAAACCCGTTCAGGAAAAATTATGCGCCGTATTCTACGAAAAATTGCTACGGGCGACACCGAATCTCTCGGTGATACATCAACCCTCGCTGATCCCAGTGTGGTTGATAAACTGATTGCAGAAAAACAACAACTATTCTAAATCCAACCAAGAAGCAATGATCAATAGAACCAAGATCAAAAGACCGCGATAGTGGTCTTTTTTTATGCAGTTATTAATGATAATTTAAATCAAATTCAGCTTAGGATAAGCTACCTAACGCTAAAATATCGCGTTAACCTATTCGATATTGAGAATATTTTTTAAAATTGCATCACAAAATAAGTACATAAATCATCTTTTTTAAGCTCAATTATCACACCGTAATAATAACTAACAAAAACACAGTTTTATTACTAAATTCTTGCACTTAGTTACGTTACATTGACGTAGGATAAACGTATTAACATCTACTAACATTATCACAACGGCTTACACCTGTTCGCGCAAAAAGTGGTGATTAGACCAGTATTTTGCTGCGATTTGCGTTGAATTCTCTATAATTGGTTCACAATTAATGTTTGGTAGTAAAAAACGAACACATGGAAGTCAACTTGTAGATAGCGACAAGTTGTTCGAGTTTAACTTCATAAATAAGTGATGAGACCTCAAGATGCCAACCATTAAACGCATTTTATTGATTAATGGACCCAACCTAAATTTATTAGGTCTGCGTGAGCCTGAACATTATGGCCAACAAACACTCATGCAACTGGTTCAGAAATTAACGACCAAAGCCGTCGATTTAGGCGTGGCATTAGAACACATTCAATCAAATGCGGAACACGAGTTAATTGATGCGATTCACCAAGCCTACGCCAACGTGGATTTCATTATTATAAACCCAGCAGCTTTCACTCACACTAGCGTAGCTATTCGTGATGCCTTACTTGGAGTTGCTATTCCGTTTATTGAAGTACATTTATCTAACGTTCACGCACGTGAACCTTTTCGTCATCACTCCTACTTATCGGATAAAGCCGTTGGAGTGATTTGTGGCCTTGGCCCTGACGGTTATGAATTCGCCCTACAGGCAGCGGTTAATCGCCTGCATGCAGACAGCTAACTGAACAATATATAAAGAGAAATATAATGGACATTCGTAAAATTAAGAAGCTAATTGAACTGGTTGAAGAATCTGGTATTGCAGAGCTAGAGATTTCTGAAGGTGAAGAATCTGTTCGAATCAGTCGTAGCGTTCCCGTAACAGCTATGCCACAACAATATGCTGTTGCTCCTATGGCCGCACCTGTTCAAGCAGCACCTGTTCAAACGGCACCTGTGGCAGAAGCACCTGCATCATTCCAAGCACCAGAAGCACCTGTTGTTGCACCGGGTCATAAAATACTTTCACCAATGGTGGGTACGTTCTACCGTGCACCAAGCCCAGAAGCAAAAAACTTTGCTGAAGTAGGTCAATCAGTCAACATTGGCGATACACTATGTATCGTTGAAGCAATGAAAATGATGAACCAAATTCAAGCAGATAAAGCAGGTAAAGTTATTGCTATCCTTGCTCAAGAAGGCGATGCAATTGAATTCGACCAACCGCTTGTAATCATCGAGTAATCGAGGCTCCTGGCTATGTTAGATAAATTAGTAATTGCGAATCGAGGTGAAATTGCACTTCGAATTCTTCGCGCATGTAAAGAATTAGGTATTAAGACCGTTGCGGTTCACTCAACCGCTGACCGTGATCTTAAACACGTACTATTAGCAGATGAATCCGTTTGTATTGGTCCCGCTCGTAGTATCGATAGTTACCTTAATATTCCTCGTATTATCAGTGCAGCAGAAATCACAGGCGCAGTAGCGATTCACCCTGGCTACGGTTTCCTATCTGAAAATGCTGATTTTGCTGAGCAAGTAGAACGTTCAGGCTTTATTTTTGTGGGTCCTAAAGCAGAAACTATTCGTCTAATGGGCGATAAAGTATCAGCAATCAGTGCCATGAAAAAAGCCGGTGTACCTTGTGTACCCGGTTCTGACGGTCCACTTGATGACGATGAAGCGAAAAATAAATCTTTCGCTAAACGTATTGGTTACCCAGTTATCATTAAAGCCTCTGGTGGCGGCGGTGGTCGTGGTATGCGTGTTGTACGTTCTGAAAATGAACTGACTGAAGCGATTGCCATGACCCGCGCAGAAGCAAAATCTTGCTTTAATAATGACATGGTTTACATGGAAAAATACCTTGAAAACCCTCGTCATATCGAAGTACAAATCCTTGCTGATGGTCAAGGTGGTGCAATTCACTTAGGTGAACGCGATTGTTCAATGCAACGTCGCCACCAAAAAGTGGTTGAAGAAGCACCAGCACCCGGTATAACCGAAGAGATGCGTAAATATATCGGTGAACGTTGTACGCGTGCATGTATTGAAATTAACTATCGTGGCGCGGGTACGTTTGAGTTTCTTTACGAAAACGGTGAATTCTACTTCATTGAAATGAACACTCGAATTCAAGTTGAACACCCAGTAACAGAAATGGTAACTGGTGTTGATTTAATTAAAGAACAATTACGTATTGCAGCAGGCCAACCGTTATCATTTAGCCAAAAAGATATTCAAATTCGCGGTCACGCGGTTGAGTGTCGAATTAATGCTGAAGATCCTGAGCGTTTCCTTCCTTGCCCTGGCACGATCACGCGTTTCCACTCTCCAGGTGGTATGGGTATTCGTTGGGAATCTCACATCTATACTGGTTATACCGTACCGCCTTACTATGATTCAATGATTGGTAAGTTAATCGCTTATGGTGAAAACCGTGATGTGGCTATCTCACGTATGCGTAATGCATTAAGTGAAATGATCATTGATGGCATTAAAACCAATATTCCTCTTCAGCAAGAAATTATGAATGATGAAAACTTCCAAAAAGGTGGCGCTAACATCCACTACCTTGAGAAGAAGCTTGGTTTACAGTAATAACGTTATTTAACATTTAAACGTTAAAAAGGCTGCCTAAGGGTGGCCTTTTTTATTTTTAATAACCGCATTAGTTGTATGCGTACGCACTAGACATGGCATAAAGCCTTATCTTTTGCCACAATAGCCCCCTTTTTTGACCGCTATCACTGATCACTACAATTCAGTGGTAAGTTCTTTACCAATAATAACTGGAGAAACCGCATGAAAACGCTTTCTGCACGCTACCGTCAAGCGCATAAAGAAGCGCGCTGGGCGATAGGACTCGCGTTAGCTTATTTTCTTTGGTGGTATGTTTCCGCCTATGGGTTTGCCCCCGCAATAACTGACCTCAGCATGCCAACGCTCTATTTTGGTTTCCCATTATGGTTTTTGCTATCGTGCATTATTGGTCCCATTGTTTTTACTATACTTTGCGCCTTGATGGTGAAATTTATTTACCGCGATCTCCCGCTTGAAATCACAGACGATAAACCACATGAATAGCCAACTTATCATTCCGTTAGTGCTGTATTTAGCCGCCGTTTTTGGCGTTGCACTTTATACTCGCCGTTTTCAGGGTAAAGGTAATTTCCTAACAGAATACCTCGTCGGTGGTCGCAGTATGGGCGGCTTCGTTCTTGCTATGACCCTCGCTGCGACCTACGCCAGTGCCAGTACTTTTATCGGTGGCCCAGGAGCTGCCTATAAAATGGGACTTGGATGGGTCTTACTCGCCATGATCCAACTTCCCGCAGCATGGTTAACCTTAGGTGTGCTAGGTAAAAAATTTGCAATTGAATCTCGACGCCATAATGCGTTAACCCTCAATGATATTTTATATGCTCGCTATCAACACAAGGGCGTGGTGATCTTTGCTTCATTGTCACTACTACTGGCCTTTTTTGGCACCATGGTTGTCCAGTTTGTTGGTGGAGCTCGCTTATTACAAACAGTAACGGGGCTATCTTATACTCATGGCCTAATGCTATTTGCTATCACCGTTGGCCTCTATACCACCATTGGTGGCTTTAGAGCCGTCGTCATGACAGATACCATTCAAGGGATCATGATGATCATTGGTACGATCGCGCTACTGGTTGGGATCGTTCATACTGGTGGCAGTATTGGGGCTCTCGTCACCAAACTACATAGTATTGATCCAGCATTAGTCTCCCCTTATGGACCCCACCACTTTTTAAGCCAACCATTTATGCTGAGCTTTTGGATTCTGGTCTGTTTTGGGGTTATCGGTTTACCTCACGCCGCAGTACGCTGTATGTCTTATAAAGACAGTCGCTCACTGCACAAAGGGATGGTGATCAGTACCATTATCGTCGCGCTACTAATGTTTGGAATGCATTTAGCCGGTGCGCTAGGCCGTGCCATCGTGCCAAATATCGCTAGTCCCGATCAGATCATGCCAATCTTAATGGTGACAGTATTGCCACCAGCGGTTGCCGGAATATTCTTAGCAGGTCCAATGGCCGCAATTATGTCGACCATTGATTCTCAATTAATTCAAGCATCTGCAACCTTACTTAAAGATTTATATATTAATTATATCAACCCTAAGATTGCCGAAGGTGAAGCCGCTGAAACCAAGCTACCTAAATTATCATTATGGGTAACCGCTATTTTTTCAGCATTGGTGTTTGTAGCAGCAATGAACCCTCCAAATATGATCATCTGGCTCAATTTATTAGCCTTTGGTAGCTTACAAGCGGTATTCCTATGGCCTTTAGTGTTAGGGCTATATTGGGAAAAAGCCTCTGCAACGGGTGCCTTTGCTTCAATGACTATCGGATTAACAACATATCTTGCCTTGTCATTAGGTAAGCCAGATATGGGAGGGATGCATGCTATCGTTCCCACATTAATCATTGGGTTAGTCGCCTTTATCATCGGTAGTTATGCTCGTCCTAATAAATTGAAAATAGCCGACGTTAACTGATTTTTGATTGTTAATTACGCCAACATAACCACACATTAATCAGAGAGAGCCAACCCGCTCTCTCTTTTTTTTATCTATTGTTTAGCATCTGCTAATGGGGATTGGTGAAATTTCATGCTAAACTGCGCCCCCTATGTTCAAGTAGTCACAAAATAAGCGAATAAACCATGCCTTGGATTCAAATTAAACTGAACGCTACTGCAGAGAATGCAGAAGCAATTGGCGATATGCTAATGGAAGAGACTGGTGCTCTGTCCGCCACTTTCCTTGACGCACAAGACACGCCAGTTTTCGAGCCAATGCCAGGCGAAACCCGTCTATGGGGCGATACTGATGTGATTGGTTTGTATGATGCTGAAGCCGACATGGATTTCGTGCTGAACATGCTAAAAAACAGCCCATTAATTGCTGATGATTTTGCTTATAAAATCGAGCAATTAGAAGATAAAGACTGGGAACGAGAGTGGATGGATAATTTCCACCCAATGCGTTTTGGTCGCCGTTTGTGGATTTGCCCTAGCTGGCATGAAACACCAGACCCTGAAGCCGTCAATGTACTGTTAGATCCAGGTTTAGCATTTGGTACAGGTACTCACCCAACCACATCATTATGTCTTGAGTGGTTAGACGGTCAAGATTTAGTCGGTAAAACTGTGATCGATTTTGGCTGTGGTTCAGGTATTTTATCCATTGCAGCGCTTAAGTTAGGCGCAGCAAAAGTAATCGGTATTGATATCGACCCACAAGCTATTTTAGCTTCTCGTGATAACGCTGAACGCAATGGTGTTTCTGGCGATCTAGAGCTATACCTACCACAAGATCAACCACAAGGCATTCAAGCAGATGTCGTTGTTGCTAACATTCTAGCCGGTCCATTGCGTGAATTATCACCAGTGATTAAGAGCTTAGTGAAAAATGGTGGCGACCTCGCAATTTCTGGTGTACTTGAAAGCCAAGCTGAAGATGTTGCAACTTACTACAGCGATGAAATCACATTAGATCCAGTAATGGCACGCGAAGAGTGGTGTCGTATCTCGGGTCATAAAGCATAAAAATTACGGTAATTGGTTGCTGCTGTTGATTATTATTAATTAATTTAACGGGTCAATTGATTGAAAATCATGCGATTTTGACAAACAAAATCATCATGCTCAATTATTGGCCTTTTCAGCGGCGTAAAAAATGCGTAAAATGCGCGCCCTTACTGGCACAGTCAGGTAGAGACATTTTGCATATCGGTCCATATCAACTTAAAAACCAACTGATAGTCGCGCCAATGGCGGGTGTGACCGATCGGCCATTTCGTGAATTATGCCTTCGCTACGGTGCGGGCATGGCTGTTAGCGAGATGATGTCGTCGAATCCAGATCTCTGGAAAACGTCTAAATCGCTCAATCGTATGGTTCATGAAGGTGAATCAGGAATTCGTTCGGTTCAGATAGCAGGGGCTGATCCAAAATTGATGGCCGAAGCTGCGCAATTCAGTGTTGAAAACGGTGCGCAAATCATCGATATCAATATGGGATGCCCAGCCAAGAAAGTAAATAAACGATTAGCAGGTTCTGCACTACTGCAATATCCCCACCTTATCGAAGATATTCTTCGTACCGTCGTGGACGCAGTAGATGTTCCCGTTACGCTTAAAACCCGTACCGGCTGGGATCTCGATAATCGGAACTGTGTCAACATAGCCAAACTCGCCGAACAATGCGGCATACAAGCCCTCGCCCTTCATGGACGTACCAAGGCTTGCATGTACAAAGGTGAAGCGGAATATGACTACATTAGAGCGGTGAAACAAGCCATCTCGATCCCAGTTATTGCTAACGGTGATATCGATAGCCCGGAGAAAGCACGCTTTGTACTCGATTATACGGGTGCCGATGCTCTAATGATTGGCCGACCTGCACAAGGGAAGCCGTGGATTTTTAGAGAAATCCACCATTACTTAACAACCGGTGAACACCTCGCTGCACCGTCAATTGACGAAATCAGCGAAATTATGTTGGGGCATGTTAAGGAACTTCACCAATTTTATGGTGATTACCTAGGATTACGCATTGCACGTAAACACGTGTCTTGGTATTTGAAAGAGCATGCACCAGCAGGTGATTTCCGCCGGACCTTCAACGCACTCGAGGATGCTCAACAGCAAATCGATGCGCTGCAAGGCTACTTCGAAAACGTTGCATAAATACTAGAAGAGCTTACAGAATTATGTTCGAACAAAATCTGACTTCCGAAGCGTTAACAGTAACAACTGTAACTTCACAAGACCAAATCACACAGAAACCATTACGTGATTCAGTGAAGGCATCCCTTAAAAACTACCTTGCTCAATTAAATGGTCAGGAAGTCGACGATCTGTACGAGCTTGTGCTTGCAGAAGTTGAACAACCACTACTAGATACAATCATGCAGTACACTCGCGGTAACCAAACTCGCGCTGCAACCATGATGGGTATCAACCGTGGTACGCTACGTAAGAAACTAAAGAAATATGGCATGAACTAAACCAACTTGGTTTAATGATTGTAAAAAAGCCCATTTCATCATCACGATGAAATGGGCTTTTTCGTTAAATTAGTCAACATATTATTACACTATAATTTATTGGCAGCCGTATTCGATTTATTTAAAAAATCATATTTGAAAAATTTCTGCACATGAGCGCATTGACGACACTGAATAATACGTCGAATAAAAAAGCGTTGATAAAATTTACGCCGTACTCGTTCAATGTCATATGATTGACAATTATTGCACTGATTCATGCCTAACTCCTTTATACCCACATAAGCATCAAACAGCATATCTAACACGTAAGTAAAAAGAAACAGATTGCACAATAAAATCATTCATTGTTATATGTAACACATATAACAATGAATAATTCACATACGGCTTAAGATATATCAGACGTTAACTATCCAATTTATTTAAAACGTATACTTAAAACATTTATGAACATGCCCGCATTCATTACAAACACTGACACGCTTAATGAATAAACGTTGGAAAAATTTTCGATGTTTTCTGACAACATCATAAGATTGGCATTTATCACACTTAGGCATAATTAGTATTCGCTTGATACATATAAATGCACGTGATTATACCGTGTTAGCCGCAATAAGTATTCGAACAGGATATAGATGTGCGGCCAGTTATACATTATTAGCCGCACTCACTACAGCAACGTAACATGCCTTAACAAGGCTATCGTATCAATAACGTTAAATATCAATAACAACAATTAACGCTTTACCAGTTGATGTAATGCTGCGACCAGTGCTTGTACACCAATTTCCACCTTACTACGTGGACATCCAACATTTAACCGTACATACCCGACACCTTCAACACCATAAGTGTCACCACGCATAATCGCGATATGGTACTCATTAATTAATAATTGCTGCAATGCATCCATATCAATATTAAGAGGACGTAAATCAATCCATGCTAAATAAGTTCCTTGCGGTACGCGGTAATTAAGCTCAGGAAACGCGTATTCAAGCTGCTGTGCCACATATTGCAAGTTCGCTTGTAGATATTCTTTCAAGCTCTCTAGCCACTCCTCACCTTCGTTATAAGCCGCTATGTGCCCAATAACACCTAAAATAGACGGTGACGATAAACCATCTGCTGCTTTTAATTGAATTAAGTAACGCTCACAAACCGTAGGATCAGCAATAAAAGCATATGCTCCGGTTAATGCAGGAATATTAAATGACTTGGAGCCAGAAGAAACTAATGCCCAATGATTATCGATTGCCACTGCTGGCCACGGAATATACTCATTAAATGCCATGTCCATATGGATATCATCAGAAATAACTTTCACTTGATGTTGCTGGCAAATCTGCGCCATACGACTGAGTTCGTCACGTGTCCATACTCGCCCCGTTGGGTTTTGAGGGCTACACAATAACAACACCTTGCATTCAACACGTGCTGCTTGCGCCTCAAACTGTGGCCAATCAATTTCATAACCGCCATTATCGGTTTTCAATAACGGGCTAGTTAACAACTGCCGTTGGTTGGCATTAAGCATATTGGCAAACGCATCATAAGCCGGAGTATGAACTAATACGCCATCACCCTGTGCCGTCCATTGCTGTACCAGTTGCGAAATAATATAAATGACCGATGGCCCATAAACGATATGATCGGGATTTATCTCAGTATGGTAGCGACGAGAAAACCACCCTGTAATAGCTGATTTAAAATCATTATGATTCCAGCGACTATAACCAAACACACCATGAGCTAATCGTGTTGTTAACGCGTGTTGAATACACGGTGCCACCGCAAAATCCATATCAGAAATCGTAAACGGTAACAAATCATCACTACCAAACCGATCGGCAACATAATCCCATTGCGTACAATAAGTACCGTAGCGATTCACTGGCGTAGAAAAATCAAACATAACAACCTCGCAGGTAACCCTACCTTAAAAAATGTTAAAAAAAAGCGGAGCATTAAGCTCCGCTCGTTACGTTATACGCTAGCGGGTAGCAGCCCTTGAATTTCATTTTTTACCATATGAACTTGAGGCCCAATCACCACTTGCAAGTTATGCGCATCAAGCTTCACCACCCCTAAAGCACCATTCGCTTTTAATACGGCATCATTAACTAAGCTCATGTCGTTCACTGATAGACGTAAACGCGTAATGCAGTTATCAAGAGACACTAAATTCTCTGCGCCGCCTAATGCTGCCAAAATAATATCGCCTTTATACCCCGTGGTTTTCTCACCCGTTACAGCAAAGGCCAATGCTTCTTTGGTTTCAACTTCACGCCCTGGTGTTTTAAGATTAAAACGCGTAATTGCGAAGCGGAATACACTGTAATAAACCACAAACCAAATCGCCGCTACCATTGGTACTAAATACCACTTCGTTGCCGTGCCTTGTAATACACCAAAGATCAAGAAGTCGATAATATTGCCATCGGTATTACCAATAGTAACGCCTAATAAGCCCATCACCATAAAGCCCACCCCCGTTAAAATGGCATGTACCACATATAACGCAGGAGCAACAAACAAGAATAAGAATTCTAATGGCTCAGTGATACCACCAATAATACAAGCAATCACACCTGACAATAATAACGCTTTAACCTTGCTACGATTCTCAAGGCGCGCACAGTGGTACATAGCGAGTGCTGCGCCCGGTAACCCCCCTAAGAACACTGGCATTTTACCTTGTGATAAAAATGCAGTTGCAGAGCCAGAGAAGCCTTGAGTCGTTGGGCATGCCAACTCAGAATAGAAAATATTAAGTGCACCACTGACCGTTTTACCACACACTTCTAACGAACCACCCGCCTCAGTAAAACGTACTAGAGCCACTAAAACATGATGTAAACCAAACGGTAATAATAAACGCTCGCCAGTACCAAAGAGGAACGGACCAAACGGACCTGCATGAGAAATCAGGTTACCAATACTGGCAATACCCATTGCAAAATATGGCCATACTACGGGTACGATTAATCCCACAACACCCAATACTAAGGTTGAAATAATCGGCACAAAACGCGCGCCACCAAAGAAAGCTAACGCATCAGGCATTTTATAGGTATAGAAACGGGCATGCAGTTTAGCAACAATAATACCGACAATAACCGCCCCTAAAATACCGGTATCAATTGATTCAACCCCAAGGATTAACTTAACCCCATACGCTTTCTCTTCGGTTGGATCACCAATAACCCCAGCAACAGTTAAATAGAAATTAATCGAAAGATTTAATGCGGAATAGCCAACAAAACCTGCAAAGGCAGCCACACCCTTTTCTTCACGCGCTAACCCTAATGGAATTGCAACAGCAAACATAATTGGCAGATAAATAAAGGCCACAAGACCAATTTTTGTCATCCACATGAACAGCAACTGCAAAATGGTGTTATCTAAAAAGGGCAGGCTTTCTTTAACAGCGGCACTCGATAATGAACTACCGATCCCGAGTAAAATCCCCGAGAACGCCAATAATGCGACCGGAAGCATGAAGGTTTTTCCTAAACTTTGAAAAAATTCCCAAAGCGTAGTTTTAGGTGCAGATTTAGCCATAAGGGGTCACTCACTAACGAAACATTCAACATCAAGAATAAAGAGGTAAATCGTTTTAGCTCTTTATTGAAAAAAAACGCTGACAAAGATAACCTTAAGAATTTTGCCAACGCTTTTGATAAATTACGCGATGAATGATAAAACGTTTTACCTATTTTTATCGCTAACAAGATCACGGAAATATAGCGACTTAAAACTCATTTCAAAATTTGTGATCCTGTTAAAATAATTGCAATCAATATAACGTTTTTAATGCAACAGCATGAATAGGATTCATTCACTGATGGCAAGCAAGACACCCAAAATAAAAATTACTGATGTCGCAGCCTATGCTGATGTATCTGTATCTACCGTCTCATTAGTGCTCAGTAACAAAGGTCGAATATCAACCGCGACGATTGATAAAGTCAATCAAGCAGTTGCGGCGTTAGGTTATGTTCGTAATACTGCCGCAGCTAATTTACGCACCTCTCACTCAAATTTAATTGGCTTGGTATTAACAGATATCACCGATCCGTTTTATACCGAGATCACCGCAGGTATTAGCGAACAATTGGAACAACAAGGCTATTTGTTATTTTTGGCACAATCTAATCGCAACCCACAAAAATTAATTCAATGCGTGCAATCAATGATTCAGCAAGGCGTGGCAGGAATTGCGTTTAGTCCGGTCAGAGAGGCCACGGCAACGGTTATAACGATGGCTCAGCAAGCGGGGATCCCTGCTGTTTGTTTAGCACGCGCAGCCGTTAGTAATGAAGTCGATTATATTGGACCCGATAACCATCAAGCCGCAGTCATTGCTAGTCAATACTTAATTGAACAAGGCCATCGTCATATTGCTTATATTGGCGGTTCAGGTGAGTCTTTAACCCGCGCAGAGCGATTAGGAGGCTTTGGATGCACCCTCATCCAATACGGATTGCCGTTTAAAAATGAATGGATAGTGGAAGTAGATAATAATCAATTAGATGCTGCGACAACGGTACAGCAACTGTTAATTCAGCACCCTAAAATAACCGCTATATTGTGCCATAGCCCGACAATTGCACTAGGCGCAATATATGGGGTTAAACGCAGCGGAAAGAGTGTTGGTAAAGATAATTATATTGGTCAGCAAGTAGCGATTATTAGTTTTGATGATATTGCCGAAGCGACATTAAGCCAACCATCACTCACCGTCGTCAGCTCGCCGATAAGAGAAATTGGGCAACAAGCTGGTAAGCGCTTACTTGCAATAATGAACAACAATGATAATACAACTCAGCATTTAATACTGACGCCAAAACTTATTTGCCGCGACTCTGCTTAAACGTAACCCATAAAAAAAGCTTCGTCGTAACGAAGCTTTTTTACTGACTAATCCGCTTAAGGCAACTTATAGATAGTCACATAAGTAAGCTGTAGTTTTGGTCACTTTAACGTGGAATGCGCTATCACCAGGAACTTCAAAGTCATCACCAGCACCATAGGTTTCCCAATCAACATGACCCGGTAATTTTACGGTAAGTTCACCTTTTACGACGGTCATACGCTCAGGGGCCGCGGTCGAAAAAGTATATTCACCTGCAACCATCACACCAACACTGGCATGATCACCGGCAGATTCAAAGCCAACAGATGTTACTTGGCCATCAAAATATTCATTCACTTTTAACATTGAATTTCCTTATTGCTAAACAGGTAAAGCAAATCTTCTAAGCCCAAAAACTATCACAATTTCAAATGAACCACTAACGAAAAATATTCATCAAAAATATGATTGATAATATCAGAAATACGACAAGTGATTAATCATCACAATGACATTGACCTAAATGACAAGGCTCAGGTTTTACTTCAGGATTCGCCATATCATCGCTGTAATTTAACGCGCCAAGAATAGAGCAATGGCTAGCGTCATCATTACGATGACCACAACAAGCGTCATTGATCTTTTTTAACGCGCCACGGATCCGTTGTAGTTCAGCAATTTTACTATCCACTTCATCTAATTTAGCCTGCGTGATCGCTTTAACTTCAGCACAACTATGTTGACTTGCTTCAAGTCGAATATCCAATAACTCACATATTTCACCGAGACTCAGACCGATCGCTTTCGCCCGTAAAATAAATTTAACCCGTGATAAATCATCCTCACTGTAGAGACGATAACCACTGTCACTTCGACCCGCAGGTTCAATCAAACCATTCTTTTCATAAAAACGTAATGTATCACTACTGACATTACATAATTTTGCTAGTTGTCCTATTAAATACATTTAAACGCCCTTTCGAGTAACTCAATATTTCAGTGATCACACTCAAATAGCAAACGTTTGCGCAATAGCAATATTCATGTAGAATAGGCATCAGATTGATACATATCGTTTACTAATTCTTAGCTTTGCTCGATTTTAGCCGAGGATATTTCTCAACGCCAATCTAATCCCTGCGGATTGGTATTGAAAAATATCCTATTCACTGTGTATTAGAGAGATGGTAGCAATGGAAAACGTTCGTCCTATTCGCCGTGCGCTGCTTAGCGTATCCGACAAAACTGGTATTGTTGAATTCGCTCATGCCCTCGCCAACCGTGGTGTAGAGATTTTATCTACGGGTGGTACCGCTCGTTTACTTGCAGAACAAAACATTCAAGTCACTGAAGTTTCTGACTACACCGGTTTTCCTGAAATGATGGATGGTCGTGTAAAAACTCTTCATCCTAAAGTACACGGTGGCGTTTTAGGTCGTCGTGGTATTGATGACGTGATCATGGCACAACACGGCATTAACCCCATTGATATGGTAGTGGTTAACCTTTATCCGTTCGCAGAAACCGTTGCTAACCCAAATTGCAGTTTAGACGATGCGGTCGAAAATATTGATATTGGCGGGCCAACCATGGTGCGCTCAGCCGCTAAAAACTATAAAGACGTCACGATTGTGGTTAATACTGACGATTATGATCGTGTTCTGACAGAAATGAGCGCCAATGATGGTTCACTAAACCATGCAACTCGCTTTGATTTAGCCATTGCTGCGTTTGAGCATACTGCCGCCTACGATGGTATGATCGCTAACTACTTCGGTACGATGGTGCCTTCTTACGGCGATAACAAAGAAGGTGACCAAGAGTCAACATTCCCCCGCACTTTCAATCAACAGTTCGAGAAAAAACAAGACATGCGCTACGGTGAAAACAGCCACCAAGCAGCCGCATTCTATGTTGAAGCACATCCACAAGAAGCCTCAGTAGCAACCGCAACGCAACTGCAAGGCAAAGCACTGTCATACAATAATATTGCCGATACTGACGCAGCACTTGAGTGTGTCAAAGAATTCGACCTTCCCGCTTGTGTGATTGTAAAACACGCCAATCCATGTGGGGTAGCTTTAGGTGATAACTTATTTGAAGCTTACGATCGTGCTTATAAAACCGATCCAACCTCTGCCTTTGGCGGCATTATTGCCTTCAACCGCGAACTTGACGCGGCAACCGCACAAGCGATTGTTGATCGTCAATTTGTTGAAGTGATCATTGCACCAAAAATATCAGCCCAAGCAACTACGATTATCGCTGCCAAGAAAAACCTGCGTTTACTTGAGTGTGGCGAATGGTCAACCAAAACCACAGGCTTTGATATTAAGCGCGTTAACGGTGGTTTACTGGTTCAAGATCGCGATCAAGGCATGGTATCGCAAGACGATCTAACGGTGGTATCACAACGCCAACCAACGGCGGATGAGTTACGTGATGCTCTCTTCTGCTGGAAAGTAGCTAAATATGTTAAATCTAACGCGATTGTCTATGCCAAAAGCAATATGACAATTGGTGTCGGCGCAGGTCAAATGAGCCGCGTGTATTCAGCTAAAATTGCGGGTATTAAAGCCGCCGATGAAAATCTAGAAGTCGCTGGTAGCGTAATGGCCTCTGATGCATTTTTCCCGTTCCGTGATGGTATTGACGCCGCAGCCGCAGCGGGTATTACTTGTGTGATTCAACCGGGCGGCTCTATGCGTGATGATGAAGTGATTACCGCAGCAGATGAACATGGCATGGCAATGGTCTTTACTGGCATGCGTCACTTCCGCCATTAATACTTTGTAACCAATAAATATATTCAGATTCTCAATCAAGGGTCTGAATATATTACGTTAATGTAATACCGTAGCACCTCATCAACGACAACATTCTTAACGTTTAATTTTAGCGCAGCACTCAAAGGGAAAATGATGAAAGTACTAATTATTGGTAATGGCGGCCGTGAACATGCACTGGGTTGGAAAGTGGCACAAAACCCTGATGTTGAAAAAATATTTATTGCCCCAGGTAATGCTGGTACTACTCTTGAACCTACATTAGAAAATATCGATATTAGCGTTGAGAATATTACGGGTTTAGTTGAGTTTGCGCAGAACAACCACATTGAACTGACGATTGTTGGCCCTGAAGTTCCACTCGTTCTTGGTGTTGTTGATGCCTTTCGTGCTGCTGGATTAGCCATTTTTGGCCCGACTCAAGCCGCAGCGCAACTTGAAGGTTCTAAAGCGTTCACTAAAGATTTTTTAGCTCGCCACAACATTCCAACCGCTGATTACCAAAACTTTACTGAAATCGAACCCGCCTTGGCTTATCTAAAACAAAAAGGCGCACCAATTGTAGTTAAAGCCGATGGCTTAGCCGCAGGTAAAGGCGTGATTGTCGCCATGACAGAACAAGAAGCAGAAGCCGCTGTACGTGATATGTTAGCTGGTAATGCCTTTGGTGAAGCGGGACATCGAGTCGTCATTGAAGAGTTCCTTGATGGCGAAGAAGCTAGCTTTATCGTCATGGTCGATGGTAAAAACGTCTTACCAATGGCCACCAGCCAAGATCATAAGCGTGTCGGTAATGCCGACACAGGCCCAAACACTGGCGGTATGGGCGCTTACTCACCAGCGCCCGTTGTTACGCAACAAATTCATGATCGCGTAATGAAAGAAGTGATTTACCCGACAGTTGAAGGTATGGCAGCAGAAGGTGCTCCTTACACAGGTTTTCTTTATGCGGGCTTGATGGTAATGGCTGACGGCACCCCGAAAGTGATTGAATACAACTGCCGTTTTGGTGATCCTGAAACCCAACCGATTATGCTACGTATGCAGTCTGATTTAGTTGAGCTTTGTTTAGCGGCAATTGATGGCAAACTTGATAGTGTTGAATCAAAATGGGATCCACGCGCGGCTATTGGGATCGTACTAGCCGCTGGCGGCTATCCTGCTGATTATCAAAAAGGCGATATTATTCGCGGCTTACCTCAACAAGAGCGAGCGGGAGAGAAAATCTTTCATGCAGGTACAACCAATAATGCTCACGGTGATGTAGTGACTAACGGTGGGCGAGTATTATGTGCCACGGCGATGGGTGATACCGTTCTAGCCGCTCAGCAACGTGCTTATGCGTTAACACAGCAAATCTCATGGAATGGCATGTTCCATCGTGATGATATTGGTTATCGTGCCATTGCTCGCGAACAATAAACCCCTGACTTCAATTCTAAAAAACGCGCTCTCAAGGCGCGTTTTTTTATGACTAATATTATTCATCAACCAGTATTGCTGCGAATCAGTCTTTCAATAAGTTGGGTGCCACCAAACACTGTTGCTGTTGACGTTGTAATAACACGTCATCAACCACCAATTGCTGCTGCTGTAACTTACCACTTACCGCCATATACCCCTGACCCGATAATTTATCAGCGGTAGATTGAGCAATCACCTCTACCGGCTGTTGTTGCTGACAAGGAATAAACTGCTGTTGTTGCCAATGCCCTTGAACCCACGTTTGCTGATGATCAGACAGTTGTTCGACGGTGGCTGCCAGTACTTTCGCTTGCTGACGTAATTTGTCAATTTTAGCGTTGGTTAGCGGAATAATATTTTTCCCCTGCTGATAACGCTGAAACACCGCTAAACCATGGCTATCAAACCGTAATTGCAATTGGAATGGAACCAGAGAACCATCGATATGTTGCTGCCCCTGTTGATAGAGCTCAAACAGCTGTCCTGAACGCCAACGGTAATTAGCTTGATATTGTCCTTGATTTGGGGTGAAAACACGCTCACTGAGCTTTATAGGCAGATTAGGACGGAAGGTATACCAATAAAAATGAGGACCATCAGTTGCCATTTGAGCAACAGTGATAGTTTTTGGCGTAATTACTGCATTTTCAGCCATGTCGCTTGCCGCACAGCCTGTAAGTAAAAATACAACCGCCAGAGAAAGCGTTATACGTGTCATAAAAAAAACGCCAGCCGCTAATGCAAACTGGCGCTATTTTCAATTACTTTAACGCGTCTTTAAGTGCCTTGCCCGAAACGAACGCAGGTACGTTAGCAGCAGCAATTTGAATTTCCGCACCTGTTTGTGGATTACGGCCAATGCGTGCTGCACGATGATTCACTTTAAATGTACCAAAGCCAATTAGTTGAACCTGGTCACCATCTTTAAGCGCATCAGTAACGCCTTCAAGAGTAGCTTCCAATGCTAATTTTGCTTGTGCTTTAGACAAGTCTGCTTTTTCTGCGATCAGGTCAATCAGTTGGGTCTTGTTCATTAGGTTTCCCTTCTAAGGTTTTGGGCTTAATACTGTCCAACTCTAATTCAAAAGAAGCCCATGTGGCAAAGGTTTGTCGGCTTTTATCTGTCTAAATGGAGACTCTTTAACCATAAACTGAGCTAAAGTTCACAAAATGTTACTAATAACATTCAAAAAAGAGTTGTTTTTATTTCCACTAGCCCCGATTAATATAGCCGAAATTCGCTGATTAATTGACAGGTTGATATGGTACTGCTTACGATTTACATCTCTGTAGCAATAGGGGTGTCGTTTATTTGTTCCGTTTTAGAAGCGGTTTTATTGAGTATTTCGCCGGGATATATCGGCACTTTACGTCAACAAAACCACCCCTCAGCAGCTAAACTTGCCGCACTCAAAAATAATATAGATCGACCCTTAGCCTCAATTCTAACCCTAAACACTGTCGCTCATACCGTCGGTGCAGCAACAGCAGGCGCACAAGCAACCGTTGTCTTTGGTAGTGAGTGGTTGGGTGTATTCTCAGGTGCATTGACCGTTGGTATTTTATTACTGTCAGAAATTATTCCAAAAACAATCGGTGCAACTTACTGGCGTCAATTAGCGCCAACCAGTGCCATAATCTTACGTTGGATGGTGGTCTTATTAATGCCATTAGTATGGGTCTCGGAACAAATAACCCGTCGTCTTGCTCATGGTCACGTCCAACCGAAACTACGTGATGAATTATCAGCGATGGCTATGCTAGCCCATGAATCAGGCGAATTGGGTGCTGGTGAGTCTAAAATCCTAACCAACCTACTGCAATTTAAAGATGTTAGCGTCACCAAGATAATGACCCCACGTCCGGTATTATTCCGTGTCAATGCCGAGCAAACCATCAACGAATTTTTAGACAAATATAAAAGCAGTCCCTTCTCTCGTCCGTTAATATTCAGCGAGCAAAGTGATAACATCGTCGGCTTCGTCCACCGTTTAGAGCTGTTTGCAGAAAGCCAAGCGGGTAAAGGTGGTCAGGAACTGGGGGCGTTAATGCGTCCCTTACCCGTGATCATGAATAATGTCAGTGTCCCAAAAGCATTTGAGCGCTTAATGAAAGAGCGTTCACAGTTAATCCTTATCGTTGATGAATACGGTACAGTGCAAGGCCTTGTAACACTGGAAGATATTTTTGAAAGTTTAGTCGGCGAAGAAATTGTTGATGAAGCAGACAAAAATACAGACATGCAGCAACTGGCTTATCAACGTTGGGACAAGTGGAAGAAAAAACATAAGATGATTGAAAATAATGATGATGATATGTAATCAACATCCTTAATACTAACCACAAAAAAGGGACCATTACGGTCCCTTTTTTATTGTTGTTATTTCATTATAACCGCAACCGATAATCACGATGTATAAATTAATTATTATCCACGCAATAACTATAGCCACTCATGCGACTAACAGCCCAACCGACCACCAATACCACTATCGTTGGTAAGATCCAGCCAGCATAATAATGATATAGCGGTAAATGCGCAGTTAAAGCGTTATCAACCGCTGTTGGCATTACACCAAGAATATGTGCCGCATCAATACAACCAAATACCGCCGCTGTCGCCATAACGGTTAATACCGCAGTTTGCGATAATTGATGACGCAATGGCGCTATCAATAACAATGCAATCGCAATCGGGTGCAGTGCTACCACAACCGGTAAGGTCACCTCTAATAACTGTGCTAAACCAACATTCGCAATAAGACCTGATAGCGCCATAATTACCCAGACACTTTTAGAGTAAGTGACTTTACTAAAGCTGCGACTATAAAACTCACTACCAGCGGTTGTAACACCAATCGCAGTCGTCAAACATGCCAACACCAACACAGAACCTAAGATAATAATACCGAAAGCACCAAAATGCGCATTGGTAAAAGCAGTAAGGATCTCACCACCATTTGAGAAATCAGTCCCTAAATTAGCACTGGTCACGCCAATATATGCCAATGATAAATACACTAACGCCATCGCTGATGCATACATAATTGCAGCAATAAAGGTATATTTCGCGATAGCTTTCGGGCACTTAACCCCCATACCTTCAATCGCTCTGAAAATCACCCAACCAAAACCAATTGAGCCCAGTGCGTCCATAGTCATATAACCTTGAGTCATACCTTCAGCCATCGCGCCCGTCGCATAAGGGCCTGATGCAACGTCCACTTGACCCGATGGATACAACACCGCCACCACCGCCATAATGGTTAAAATAGTCAACAACAGCGGCGTTAACCATTTTCCTAAGGTATCAACTAACTTACCTGGATATAACGAAAATAAAATAGCCGCTAAACAGAACAAAGCAGAAAAAGGAATTAAACCACTATCACCAATAAAAGGCGCCAAGCTAAATTGATAAGCCACGGTAATAGTACGTGGAATAATAAAGGCAGGCCCAATAACAATAAACAACATCACCCAAAAGCTGGTTGCTAACGGTTTAGGTAATGCCGCAGTTAAATTATCAGACCCACGCACCCAAGCCACAATCACCAATGCTATTGCTGGTAAACCAACGCCTGTTAATAAAAAACCTGCCATACCACTTAGGAAGTTATCCCCTGCTTGGTAACCTAAATAGGGAGGAAAAATTAAATTTCCCGCGCCTAAATACATGGCAAAAGTCATGAAGCCTAAGGCGGCGATATTACGTGCACTTAACATAGTATTCCTTGGTAATTATTTTTCAGCTTGGAGAAAGCGAGATGGGATATAACGTAGTAGATCCTGCTAGCTTGCTCACAAGCTGACAGAAAAATAGGTATGGCCTGTCAGCCTTGAATAAGATTCAAAGAGAGCAGGAGGAGCGAAGTAGCAATAGATTTGCTATTAACAACGGTAGTTGAACTGAAGCAAGATACAACAGTGTTTACGATAGAATATTTCATACTTGCCTCCTTCTAACTAACAGACCACGAATGGCGTAACGGAAATGCTACGCAGTGGTTATGTTATAAACGCCAAAGGACTACAATTACAATAGCCAAAACAAAATAAGTGGAATGGCGTAAAGTTCACTCTATAACCAGTCATATTCACTGCTTTTTAAATTTAAAAACAGAATAAACAACTGATGTGAATTCAACAAATAATTAACATGAAAAATATAATGTCTAGTTATTGCGTCATTAAGCTCACTTATTCATTACAGTTCAAATAATGATTAAGCAACATATTGAACAATAAAATAACACCGACAAAAAAAAAGAAGCCCATTGGCTTCTTTTTTTATTTAACCATTTAATGGCTAATTATAATTCAATACCGATATTACTGATTGGCTCATCACGCAATTCAGCACGTAAATCTTTAATCAAATCAATATCACGGCCTTCCGCTTCTTTTAACGCACGGAAAATTTCCCACTGAGTATCCCACTCAGCACATACCGCTTCATTTTCTTTTTGATTTTCGTTAGTGATTTCAATGCCTGTTTGCGCAGATTCTAAATCCGCTACAGTTTCAGCAGATAAAGCACTTAACTTAACGACAGTTTCCATCATCAGATCACGATCTAACATCGCATGTAAAAGATCCGCAAGTGCTACACAAGCATCAATCGCTGGACGTACAGCATATAGATCGTAATCATTTTCACTTGGTACCATGTCTTCTAACTTTTCAAGCTGACCTTCAAAGTTAATTTTGGCACTTTTAATCGTGAGGATCTCCCACACACTATCTAAGATCACTCGGTAACGTTGGCCATCTGTAAACTGTGTTTCTGCACAGAAAAAGGCATAGTTAGGATACATACGCTCACATAACGACACCATAAAAGTCAGATGTTGCCAAGGTTCTAATTTTTCTAAACGTAACTGGATTGGATTCTTAAGCATGGGATAATCTACAGTAGTGATTTAGATTGAAGTTTACTTGATAAACGAAGGCTACAAAAGGAAAAGCATGATCAAAATTAAGATCGTCTCTCGCCAACAGCAACGTTATGTACAATTACTGACTAACGCACAGTTACCACAACTGGAAATAACCGAAGATCCGCAACAAGCAATGGTCTTGCTTGCTGATCCTCCTTTAATTGCCCCTTATTTAGCAGAATATCCACATTTACAATGGTTACAATCCACTTATGCAGGTATTGATGCGCTCATTAAACCGGAGATAAGGCAAGACTATCAACTCACTAATATTCGCGGGATCTTTGGCCCTCTGATTGCCGAATATATCTTGGGTCACATTCTCAACCACCAGCGTCATTTTCCTCAATATAAAGCGCAACAACAACGATCACATTGGCAATCACATCCTTATCAATCCATGGCGGGTAAAACCATGGTGATTATCGGCACAGGCACCATAGGCCAGCATTTAGCCAAGGTTGGAGCGGTGTTTGGCTGCCATATCATTGGTGTTAACCGCAGTGGCATCACTGCCAGCACGGATTTTCAACAAACTTATTCCATCACAGCTTTAAACACCGCACTGACTCAAGCAGACTATGTCATTTCCATTTTACCGGCGACCACAGACACCGATGATCTTTTTGATCAAGATCGCTTTAGCCATTGCAAAAATGCGCTATTTTTTAACGTTGGTCGTGGTAATGCTGTTAATGAACAAGCGTTAATAATGGCATTAGAGCAACAATATCTCTGTCATGCTTTTATTGATGTCTTCAAAACAGAGCCACTCACACCCGATCATCCATTCTGGCATCACCCAAAGATCACCATTACGCCGCACATCGCAGCAGAAAGCTTCCCAGAACAAGTATTTACTATATTTAAAGCTAACTACTTCCGTTTTCAACAACAGCAAAAACTCAACTATCTGATTGATTTTAAAAGAGGTTATTAATAGATTAGACCACTAACTATTAATATTATCAGTAGCTTACATATTAATAACAATAACGATCCTAGTAAGATCCTGCTTGGCTTGTACGACTTTTTAAGTACCCTTTAAATAATGACAAAAAAAAACCACACCCAAAAGGCGTGGTTTTTTTAACCGCAAAAGAAATACCCCGTTTAAAACGTACTTCTAAAGTGATAATTATTTATGGTATGGCTTTGATAGCTCATGTACAGCATCAACAAACACGCCTGCATTTTCAGGCGGTACATCAAGGTGAATACCATGGCCTAAATTAAAGACATGACCAGTACCTGTATCACCAAAGCCGTCTAGAATAGAAGCAACTTCTTGACGAATACGTTCAGGTTGAGCGTAAAGTACCGATGGATCCATATTACCTTGAAGGGCGACTTTATCGCCAACACGACGTTTAGCATCGCGAATATCAATCGTCCAATCGAGGCCAATCGCATCACAACCCGTCGCTGCAATTTGCTCTAACCACATACCACCATTTTTAGTAAATAGTGTTACGGGCACACGACGACCATCATTCTCACGAATTAAACCATCGACGATTTTATGCATGTAACGCAATGAAAACTCATTGTAATCACGAGGGGTTAAAACACCACCCCACGTATCAAATACCATTATCGCTTGCGCACCAGCTTTGATTTGAGCATTTAAATATTCAACCACACTATCAGCCAGTTTATCTAGCAATAGATGTAATGTTTGAGGCTCAGCGTACATCATCTTTTTGATCTTAGTGAAAGCTTTAGAGCTACCACCTTCAACCATGTATGTCGCTAGTGTCCATGGACTACCAGAGAAACCAATTAAGGGTACTTCACCTTGCAAATCATGACGAATCTGACGAACTGCATTCATCACATATTGTAATTCACCTTCAGGATCAGGTACGCCAATACGTTCAACGTCAGCTTTACAAGTAATTGGATGACTAAATTTAGGACCTTCACCAGCTTCAAAATACAATCCCAATCCCATTGCATCAGGAATGGTCAAAATATCAGAAAATAAAATCGCAGCGTCCAACGGAAAACGTTTCAAAGGTTGAAGCGTTACTTCACTGGCTAATTCAGCATTTTTACATAGCGACATGAAGTCACCAGCAACACCACGTGTTGCACGATACTCAGGTAAGTAACGTCCAGCCTGACGCATCATCCATACTGGTGTGCAATCTACAGGTTGCTTCAGCAACGCACGCAGATAGCGGTCATTCTTTAATTCGCTCATTTGAGACTCCACGGGTTAATTCTGGGTCATATTGTAACACTCATTAATCTTAACAACCGAGTGCAATTATTTGTCAAACTTTGATTAATGCGTATCGTTTTCATTATTCAACATCAAAGCGGTATCGATAAGTCGTCGTGCAATAGTACCTACAGGCGCAATTTCAGGTAACTGCTCAGCGGTGGCCCACATTGCATCGGTTAATTCTTCATAATCAGGCTTGATTTCACCACCAGCGTAATCAGCGGTAAACCCCAGCATTAAATTAGATGGAAATGCCCACGGCTGACTATCAAAATAACGAATATTGTTAACTGTTATCCCGGTTTCTTCTAGTACTTCACGCGCGACACATTGCTCAGCAGTTTCGCCCGGCTCAATAAACCCCGCAATCACGGTATACATCCCCGTTTTATGACGAGGATGCTGAGCTAATAATAATTGGTTACCTTTGCGAACCGCCACAATGACACAAGGTGATACACGAGGATAATGCACACTGTCACAATCTGAGCAATGCATCGCTAGCACGTTGGCATCTAATTGCAGCTGATGCCCACAATGACAACAAAAGCGCTGACTTTGCTGCATATACGCAAGTTGAATAGATCTACCCGCCAAAGCAAATAACGTACTATCACCAGCCAGTAATAGCCTTAAATTAAAGAAATCAGCCTCATCAAAACCACTTTCTGCAATCAACCAATACACAGGTATTGAATCAAAATACCCAATGATACGTTTCGTTATTGTGCTACAAATAAGCTGTTCACTTGAACATAAAGGCAAACAGCCGTTTTGTAACAATAACTTGCCATTTCTAGTCACACACCAATAAGCCAGATTCTCATTTTTTAACATTTTTATTACTTTCATCCTTGCAGCGGCGTAAATTTACTGGCAATCTAATTATGAAACGGAATATTTATCCGAAATCATATCTCTTGTATCAAGAGCCGGATCGCACAAGCATCGACATTAAGATGCTGATAGATCATGAGGATGTGCTCATGCTTAGTAAATTTGAACAAGTTAAAAAAGAATGGGGCGGCCATAACGATGTTATTGATCAATGGCTAATGATGCGCCAGCAACTTCTGATCGATTACTGTAAATTAATCGGCATCACACCCAACGATGAAAATCGTCATCTACCTACCGCGTCCAAATTATGTTTATTTAGTGAAGATCTCGTTGATTATATTTCAGCAGGTCACTTCAAGATTTACGATAACGTAATGGCACGCTGGCATCAAACAGGCTTTTCACCCACAGAAGAAATGTCTGCCCTCTATGCAAAAATCGCCCTAACCACCGAACCATTATTAAACTTTAATGATCACTATGGCGCCATTAATGATCATGACCCATTAGAAACCCTTGATAATGACTTATCAAGAATTGGTGAATTAATGGAATCACGCTTTGCGCTAGAAGATAAGTTGATTGAATTAATCAGTGATAGCCTTGCTTGCCCACCCGGTGCTTAACCACCAGCACCCATAGCAATATCACTCATTATTGTGGCAGTGAGCTTGCTGCCACCTATTTCTCATGTCGAATAAAATCTATCACCTCGCACCTCGGGATCATTTTTCCCACTTTCTAACTCTGCCAAAACTAAACCTTAAATCGCAGCCAATAAAAAAGGCACCCCGAAGGATGCCTTTTAGAATCAGTCACGATAAGAATTAATTCTCGTCGTTAAGACCTGCATTCAATAGTGCCGCTAAGTCTTGAGAGGCTTGCTCTGCATCAACTTGTGGTGCTACTGGCTCCAGTTCAACATTACGTTGATTCTGGCGACGTTGGTGATAAGAGAAACCAGTACCCGCTGGGATCAAACGACCCACGATTACGTTTTCTTTCAGACCACGAAGCTCATCACGCTTACCAGAAACAGCTGCTTCTGTTAGTACACGTGTTGTTTCCTGGAACGATGCTGCTGAGATGAATGACTCAGTCGCAAGCGATGCTTTAGTAATACCTAGTAAGTCACGAGTGAAGCTTACTAATGTCTTACCTTCAGCTTCAAGCTGACGGTTAGCAATCGTTACGCGAGAGAATTCAACTTGCTCGCCTTCTAGGAAGTCAGAGTCACCAGAAACAGTGATAGTTACCTTACGTAGCATTTGACGAATGATAGTCTCAATGTGCTTATCATTAATCTTAACGCCTTGTAGACGGTAAACTTCCTGTACTTCGTTAACGATGTATTCTGCTACTGCGTGAACACCACGTAGACGTAGAATATCGTGCGGAGTTTCAGGACCATCAGCAATTACGTCACCCTTCTCAACTTTTTCACCTTCGAAAACGTTAAGTTGGCGATGCTTCAGGATCATCTCTTCGTACGGCTGACCATCAGTTGGCGTGATAATTAAACGACGCTTACCTTTAGTCTCTTTACCGAACGATACTGCACCCGTAATCTCAGCCAAGATAGCTGGTTCTTTAGGCTTACGCGCTTCGAACAAGTCAGCTACGCGTGGTAGACCACCCGTGATATCTCGGTTACCACTAGATTTCTGTGGAATACGAGATAATGTATCACCGATACCAACCATTGCGCCGTCATCAAGCTGAACAATCGCCTTACCAGGTAGGAAGTATTGAGCTGGCATTTCAGTACCAGGGATCATTACATCGTTACCATCAGTATCAACAAGTTTGATAGCTGGACGCATATCTTTACCTGCTGCTGGGCGTGCTGCTGGATCAGTTACTTCGCTTGAAGATAGACCTGTTAGATCATCTGTTTGACGAGAAACTGTTACGCCATCAATCATATCAACGAACTGGATACGACCAGCCACTTCAGTGATGATTGGCATGGTGTGTGCTTCCCAGTTTGCTACTGTTTCACCAGCAACAACCTCGGCGCCATCACCTTTAGTTAGCAACGTACCGTAAGACAGTTTGTAGTTCTCTTTCGTACGACCAAGCTTATCAATGATACTTAGCTCAGATGCACGTGAAGTAATTACAAGCTTACCAGCATTGTTAGTTACGAACTTCGCATTATGCAGCTTCATAGAACCGGTAGTTTTCACTACGATCTTATTATCTGCTGCTGCTGCTGATGCCGCACCACCGATGTGGAACGTACGCATTGTAAGCTGTGTACCAGGTTCACCGATAGACTGAGCGGCAACAACACCTACTGCTTCACCTGAGTTAATCAGGTGACCACGAGCAAGGTCACGACCGTAACAGAACTTACAACAACCAAAGTCGTTTTCACACGTTACAACAGAACGTACTTTAACTTGGTCAACAGAGTTAGCTTCTAGAATCTCACACCACTTCTCATCAAGAAGTGTATTACGTGGCGCTAGAACTTCTTCTGTACCAGGAAGTAGAACGTCTTCAGCAACAACACGACCTAGAACACGATCACCTAGTTGTTCCTTAACATCACCACCCTCGATAAGAGGCATCATGGTAATACCAGCGTAAGTACCACAGTCATCTGCTGTAATAACTACGTCTTGTGCAACGTCTACTAGACGACGCGTTAGGTAACCGGAGTTCGCTGTCTTAAGTGCTGTATCCGCAAGACCCTTACGAGCACCGTGAGTAGAGATAAAGTACTGGAGTACGTTTAGACCTTCACGGAAGTTTGCAGTGATCGGCGTTTCGATGATTGAGCCATCCGGCTTAGCCATCAAACCACGCATACCTGCTAACTGACGAATCTGTGCAGCAGAACCACGCGCACCAGAATCGGCCATCATGTATACACTGTTGAACGATTTTTGCTGTTCTTCTTCGCCGTCACGGTTAATAACAGTTTCAAAAGACAAGTTATCCATCATCGCTTTAGCAACTTGTTCGTTGGCTGTAGCCCAGATATCGATAACTTTGTTATAACGTTCACCAGCAGTCACAAGACCTGACTGGAACTGTTCTTGAATTTCAGCAACTTCTGCTTCAGCTTCAGCGATCTTAGTGTACTTAGCCGCAGGTACAACCATATCGTCGATACCAACAGATACACCAGAAAGTGCCGCGTAAGCAAAACCTGTGTACATAATTTGGTCAGCAAAGACAACAGTATCTTTCATGCCCAAAGTACGGTAACAAGTGTTAAGAAGCATAGAAATCTGCTTCTTACCAAGTGCTTCAGTGTTTACAAGACTAAATGGCAGACCTTTAGGAACGATAGGCCATAGCATTGCACGACCAACAGTAGTATCAACTAGTCCAGTATTCTCGACGAAGTTACCCTGCTCATCTTTCACAAATTCTGTAATACGAACTTTAACGCGAGCGTGAAGCTCAGCCGTCTTAGTAAGGTATGCTTTCTCAGCTTCCGCTGGTCCAGCAAGGTACATGCCTTCACCTTTCGCGTTGATACGATCACGCGTCATGTAGTAAAGACCCAATACAACGTCCTGAGAAGGTACGATGATCGGATCACCTGATGCAGGTGAAAGGATGTTGTTGGTAGACATCATCAAAGCACGCGCTTCAAGCTGCGCTTCAAGAGTCAATGGCAAGTGAACCGCCATCTGGTCACCATCGAAGTCGGCGTTGTATGCCGCACACACTAGTGGGTGAAGCTGGATCGCTTTACCTTCGATAAGGATTGGTTCAAACGCCTGAATACCAAGACGGTGCAATGTTGGTGCACGGTTTAGCATTACTGGGTGTTCACGAATAACTTCGTCTAGGATATCCCAAACAATCGCTTCTTCGCGCTCAACCATCTTCTTAGCAGCTTTGATAGTAGTCGCAAGACCACGTGCTTCTAACTTGCCGTAGATGAATGGCTTAAATAGCTCAAGTGCCATCTTCTTAGGAAGACCACACTGATGCAAACGTA
Organism: Photobacterium iliopiscarium; assembly: GCF_003026395.1. Classification (GTDB taxonomy): domain Bacteria; phylum Pseudomonadota; class Gammaproteobacteria; order Enterobacterales; family Vibrionaceae; genus Photobacterium; species Photobacterium iliopiscarium. Next base: position 56,926 of record NZ_PYOO01000017.1, read on the forward strand.
AGTATGGACCTACGGTGATAACAGAACGACCAGAGTAGTCAACACGCTTACCTAGCAAGTTCTGACGGAAACGACCTTGCTTACCTTTGATCATGTCAGCCAAAGATTTTAAAGGACGCTTGTTAGAGCCTGTGATAGCGCGGCCACGACGACCGTTATCTAGTAATGCATCAACAGATTCCTGCAACATACGCTTTTCGTTACGTACGATGATATCAGGAGCAGCCAGGTCAAGTAGACGCTTCAGACGGTTGTTACGGTTAATAACACGACGGTAAAGATCGTTAAGATCTGAAGTCGCGAAACGGCCGCCGTCTAGTGGTACCAACGGACGAAGATCCGGCGGTAATACTGGCAGTACAGACAGGATCATCCACTCAGGATTGTTTCCAGACTGTAGGAATGCTTCAACCAATTTAAGACGCTTGGTTAATTTTTTACGCTTGGTTTCAGAGTTAGTTTCTTCTAGCTCTTCACGCATGTTTTCGATTTCAGCATTTAGGTCCATATTGCCTAAAAGTGCTTTAACCGCTTCTGCGCCCATCTTCGCGTCGAACTCGTCGCCCCACTCTTCAAGTGCATCCAAGTACTGCTCTTCAGAAAGCAGCTGGCTACGCTCAAGGTTGGTCATACCAGGTTCGATAACAACGTATGATTCAAAATAAAGAACACGTTCGATATCACGTAGAGGCATGTCCATTAACAAACCAATACGAGATGGAAGTGACTTTAAGAACCAGATGTGGGCAACAGGTGAAGCAAGCTCAATGTGACCCATACGCTCACGGCGTACTTTAGTCTGAGTAACTTCAACACCACATTTTTCACAGATCACACCACGGTGCTTCAAGCGCTTGTACTTGCCACAAAGACACTCGTAGTCTTTTACTGGGCCAAAGATACGTGCACAGAAAAGACCGTCACGCTCAGGCTTGAAGGTACGATAGTTGATTGTTTCTGGCTTTTTAACTTCACCAAAAGACCATGAACGAATCATGTCAGGTGAAGCTAGACCGATTTTGATAGCATCAAATTCTTCGGTCTTATGTTGTGCTTTCAGAAACTTAAGTAAGTCTTTCACATTCGGCTCCTGTGAGGAGTTGACCCATAAAGGCGCCAGGACTACTGGCGCCTTCATATTTATACCGGAGTAACTAATAAGTATAGGTGACTAACCCAAGCTTATTTGTCTTCCAGCTCGATGTTGATACCCAACGAGCGGATTTCTTTCAACAATACGTTGAATGATTCCGGCATACCAGGTTCCATACGATGATCACCGTCAACGATGTTTTTATACATCTTCGTACGGCCGTTAACGTCATCTGACTTAACGGTTAGCATTTCTTGAAGGGTGTACGCTGCGCCATAAGCTTCAAGCGCCCATACTTCCATCTCACCGAAACGCTGACCACCGAACTGAGCTTTACCACCCAGCGGCTGCTGAGTAACAAGGCTGTAAGAACCAGTAGAACGGGCGTGCATCTTGTCATCAACCAAGTGGTTCAGTTTAAGCATGTACATGTAACCAACAGTTACAGGACGCTCAAATGCATCACCAGTACGGCCATCAAACAACTTCAGCTGGCCAGACGTTGGAAGATCACCAAGTTGTAACAGCTCTTTGATAGATGATTCTGGACAACCATCAAATACAGGCGTTGCAATTGGTAGACCTTTACGAAGGTTTTGTACCAAAGTACGTACTTCGTCGTCTGATAGTTCAGCAATGTCAACTTTCTGGCGAGTATCACCAAGATTGTAAACACGTTGTAGGAAGTTACGGAACTTATGTAACTCCTGCTGTTCTTTCAGCATATCGTTAAGTTTGTCACCGATACCTTTCGCCGCAAGACCTAAGTGAGTCTCAAGGATCTGACCGATGTTCATACGTGACGGTACACCCAATGGGTTTAGTACGATATCAACAGTTTGACCTTTTTCATCGTATGGCATGTCTTCAACAGGGTTGATCTTAGAGATTACACCCTTGTTACCGTGACGACCTGCCATCTTATCACCAGGTTGAATGCGACGACGAACAGCTAGGTATACTTTAACAATCTTAAGTACGCCAGGCGCTAAGTCATCACCCTGAGTGATTTTACGACGTTTAGTTTCAAACTTCTTATCGAACTCAGCTTTCAGTTCATCATACTGTTCTGCAAGCTGTTCCAATTGGTTTTGTAAAGATTCGTCGTCAAGCGTTAGTGCAAACAACGTATCGCGGTTCATTGAAGAAATCTTATCTTCGCCGTAACCTGCAGATAATAGAAGCGTACGTACACGAGCAAGAAGACCACCCTCAAGGATCTGGAATTCTTCTGTGATGTCTTTCTTCGCTTCTTTCAGCTGCATCTCTTCAATTTCAAGAGCGCGCTTGTCTTTCTCAACGCCATCACGAGTAAATACTTGTACGTCAATGATCGTACCAGTAACACTACCAGGAACACGTAAAGATGAATCTTTAACATCAGAAGCTTTTTCACCAAAGATAGCTCGTAGAAGCTTCTCTTCAGGTGTTAGTTGTGTTTCACCTTTAGGGGTTACTTTACCAACTAGGATGTCGCCACCCTTAACTTCCGCACCGATGTAAACGATACCTGATTCGTCCAACTTAGAAAGCGCTGCTTCACCCACGTTAGGGATGTCGGCAGTGATTTCTTCAGAACCCAGCTTCGTATCACGCGCCACACAAGAAAGCTCTTGAATGTGGATAGTAGTGAAACGATCTTCCTGAACTACACGCTCAGAAACTAAGATGGAGTCTTCGAAGTTGTAACCGTTCCAAGGCATGAACGCGATACGCATGTTTTGACCAAGCGCTAGCTCACCAAGGTCTGTTGAAGGACCATCAGCAAGAACATCACCACGTGCTACTGGCTCGCCAGGTAGTACGGTTGGACGCTGGTTAATACATGTGTTCTGGTTAGAACGGGTGTACTTAGTTAAGTTGTAGATATCGATACCGGCTTCACCAGGAATCAATTCGTCTTCGTTAACTTTGATAACGATACGAGAAGCATCTACAGACTGAACTTGGCCGCCACGTTTAGCAACAGCAGTTACACCTGAGTCAACACCGATCTGACGCTCAATACCAGTACCCACTAACGGCTTATCAGCACGAATAGTAGGAACTGCCTGACGTTGCATGTTCGCACCCATAAGGGCACGGTTAGCATCATCGTGTTCTAGGAACGGGATTAGAGATGCCGCCACAGATACAACTTGGTTAGTTGCAACGTCCATGTATTGAACATGGTCGCGTGGGTGCAAACCTGAATCGCCTTTCTGACGAGCAGTGATCAATTCATCAGCAAAAGAACCATCTTCGTTAAGCGCAGCATTTGCCTGTGCAATAACGTATAGACCTTCTTCAATTGCTGATAGGTATTCGATGTGATCCGAAACTTTTCCATCTACAACTTTACGGTAAGGTGTTTCCAAGAAACCGTAAGAGTTACAACGCGCAAATACAGATAGCGAGTTGATTAGACCGATGTTTGGACCTTCAGGAGTTTCGATAGGACATAGACGACCGTAGTGAGTCGCGTGTACGTCTCGAACCTCAAAACCAGCACGTTCACGAGTCAGACCACCTGGACCAAGCGCCGAAATACGACGTTTGTGAGTAACTTCTGACAACGGGTTGTTCTGGTCCATAAACTGTGACAATTGAGAAGAGCCAAAGAACTCTTTCACTGCCGCAGAAATAGGCTTCGCGTTGATTAAGTCTTGAGGCATGATTGCATCAAGATCGCCTAAACTTAGACGCTCTTTAACAGCACGCTCAACACGAACTAGACCTACACGGAATTGGTTTTCAGCCATTTCGCCCACAGAGCGAATACGACGGTTACCAAGGTGGTCGATATCATCAACCTCGCCTTTACCGTTACGGATATCGATCAACTTCTTCATCACTTCAATGATGTCGTCGTTGCTCAGAATACCAGGACCAGTTATTTCTTCACGAAGAAGAGAACTGTTAAACTTCATACGACCAACAGCAGAAAGATCGTAACGATCTTCTGAGAAGAACAAGCTTTCAAATAATTGATCAGCTGCTTCGCGTGTTGGTGGCTCGCCAGGGCGCATCATACGGTAGATTTCTACCAATGCACTTAGACGATCAGTACTGTTATCAACACGTAGTGTCTCTGACATGTACGGGCCATGGTCTAAATCGTTCGTAAACAGAACTTGAATAGACTTATGACCAGCCTGAGATAGAAGTGCTAATGCTTCCAAGCTTAATTCTTGGTTAGCCGCAACAATCAGTTCACCAGTTTCTTCGTTGATGTAATCACAAGCAGCGATTTTACCAACGATATATTCAACAGGTACTTCGATACTATCAATGCCATCTTTCGCCAATTGACGAATATGACGAGCAGTGATACGACGACCTTGCTCTACGTAAACTGTACCGTTTGCTTCAATATCAAAGCTTGCAGTTTCGCCACGTAGACGATCAGGTACCAACTCCATAACTAAAGACTTGCCGCGTACTTCGAAATTAATCTTATCGAAGAACATGTCAAGAATCTGTTCAGTTGTGTAGTTAAGTGCGCGAAGGATAATAGACGCAGGTAATTTACGACGACGGTCGATACGTACGAAAAGATTATCCTTAGGATCGAACTCGAAATCCAACCATGAACCACGGTAAGGGATAACACGAGCGTTATATAACACTTTACCTGAGGAGTGGGTTTTACCCTTATCGCTGTCAAAGAATACACCAGGACTACGGTGTAGCTGAGATACGATAACCCTCTCGGTACCGTTAATAACGAATGTACCGTTATCTGTCATGAGCGGAATTTCGCCCATGTAAACTTCTTGTTCTTTAATGTCTTTTACGGTGCCAGCCGGTGCATCACGGTCATACATGACCAGACGTAGCTTCACGCGTAGTGGAGCAGAGTAAGTTACGCCACGAATTTGACATTCTTTGACATCGAAGACCGGCTCACCGAGACGATAGCTAACGTATTGCAGCTCGGAATTGCCATTATAGCTCTGGATTGGAAAAACAGAGCGAAAGGCAGCTTCTAGACCGTAATGCCCTTCTGGATCCTGCTCGATAAATTTTTGGAAAGAATCAAGCTGGATCGATAGCAAGTATGGTGCATCCAACACTTGTGGACGCTTACCAAAATCCTTACGGATACGCTTTTTCTCGGTATAAGAGTAAACCATAGGTTCCTCAGATCGCTGATAAGTGATCCAAACTACCCCATATCACATGCGGGGGTAGTGACTAATCGTTGTTTTTATAGTAGGAATATTCCAATAAAACTAGAATATTTTTTACGCAGACAGTGGATACAAAACAAGGTAAAAATACCACCAGTCTATAGCGCAAAAAGGCCGGTGGCATTTTTGCCACCAGCCAATAGCCATAAAAGGCTATGAAATCAAATAATAATTATTTAACTTCAACAGAAGCGCCAACTTCTTCTAATTGAGCTTTAAGAGCTTCAGCTTCAGCTTTATCTACGCCTTCTTTAACAGCAGCAGGAGCGCCGTCAACTACAGCTTTAGCTTCTTTAAGACCAAGACCAGTCGCGCCACGTACAGCTTTGATAACTTGTACTTTGTTTGCGCCAGCAGCTGTTAGGATAACATCAAATTCAGTTTGCTCTTCAACTTCAACAGCTGCGCCACCTGAAACTACTGCAGCTGCAGCAGAAACACCAAATTTTTCTTCCATAGCTTCGATAAGCTCAACAACTTGCATTACAGACATTTCTGCAACTGCGTCTAGGATTTGCTCGTTAGTGATAGACATAACAATTCTCTTTTAAAGTCAACAATAAGTTTAAATAGTAATCAGATAAAACGCGGCAATTAAGCAGCAGCTTCTTCTTTCTGATCACGTACAGCCGCGATAGTACGTACAAGTTTACCAGCAGACGCTTCTTTCATGCACATCATTAAGCGTGCGATAGCTTCGTCGTAAGTTGGTAGAGTTGCTAGTACATCAGCGTTGGCAATAGCGCCTTCGAATGCAGCAGCTTTGATCTCGAAGCTTTTATTCTCTTTAGCGAAGTCTTTAAAAAGACGCGCTGCAGCACCTGGGTGCTCATTAGAGAAGCCGATTAGTGAAGGACCAACGAAGAAGTCTTGTAGACATTCGAAGTTAGTATCTTCAACTGCACGACGTGCTAATGTGTTACGAACAACTCTTAAGTAAACACCAGCTTCACGAGCTTGTTTACGTAGAGTTGTCATTGCACACACACTAACACCGCGAGAGTCAGCAACAACTGCAGACAGGGCACCATTGGCAGCTTCGTTGACTTCAGCAACAATTGCTTTTTTGTCTTGAAGATTTAATGCCATTGGATTTGCTCCTGGATAATTTCTGGGTAACCCCAGTATTTACACCACTCACTGCCGGTTGGCAGGAGAGTTTTACGGCGCAGATCCAAAAAAGACTTACATCAATCATGTTCTGGCACCGTCTACGTAGGTAAATTAAGTTCCGAAAAACACCTACGGTCTTTGACGGAGGTCAATTGAAACCAATCAACCTCAGCCACGAATTCGGAAGCGATAAATTATACACTAACTTATCGCTTCTGCAAATTAGTTTACGCTACAGTCGCTTTCAGAGTGTTCTGATCTAGCGCTACACCTGCACCCATAGTGGTAGAGATGCTTACTTTCTTAATGAAAGTACCTTTCGCTGAAGATGGCTTAGCACGCTTCAGTGCAACTAGAAGAGATTCTAAGTTCTCTTGTAGTTGAGCGGCATCAAAGTTCACTTTACCGATAGTAGTGTGAATGATACCGTTTTTGTCGTTACGGTAACGAACCTGACCAGCTTTAGCATTTTTAACTGCTTGAGCAACGTTAGGAGTTACAGTACCAACTTTAGGGTTTGGCATAAGACCACGTGGACCAAGAATGGTACCAAGTTGACCTACAACGCGCATTGCATCAGGAGATGCGATAACTACGTCAAAGTTCATTTCGCCTTTCTTAACAAGAGCAGCTAGATCTTCCATACCTACAAGCTCAGCGCCAGCTTCTTTAGCAGCTTCAGCGTTTGCGCCTTGTGTAAATACAGCAACACGGATGTCACGGCCAGTACCGTTAGGTAGTACAGTTGCACCACGAACGTTTTGGTCTGATTTACGTGCATCGATGCCAAGGTTAACAGCAACGTCAACACTTTCAACGAATTTAGCAGTAGCTAGTTCTTTAAGAAGAGCAATAGCTTCGGTGATGTCGTATTCACGAGTAGCATCTACTTTGTCGCGGATAACGCGCATGCGCTTAGTCAGTTTAGCCATTATCTTAACCCTCTACCACTAGGCCCATTGAACGAGCAGTACCAGCAATTGAACGCTTCATAGCTTCAATGTCAGCACCAGTCATGTCTGTAGCTTTAGTCTCAGCGATCTCTTGGATCTGAGCGTCAGTTACAGTACCCACTTTGTCAGTGTTCGGACGGCCAGAACCAGACTTAAGACCAGCAGCTTTAAGCAGAAGAACTGCAGCAGGTGGTGTCTTAGTGATGAACGTGAAAGAACGGTCACTGTAAACAGTGATAACAACTGGAGTAGGAAGACCTTTCTCCATTGAATCAGTCTTAGCGTTAAACGCCTTACAGAATTCCATGATGTTTACACCATGTTGACCAAGAGCTGGACCAACTGGTGGACTTGGATTTGCTGCACCAGCTGCAACTTGCAGCTTAATGTAAGCTTCTACTTTTTTAGCCATTGCTATATACCTAATTTTGGGTTCAAACGTCTATTTTAAATAAATAGACTCCCCGTCTAACGAAAGGGCGCGAAATTATAGCCTAATTCCACACCCCTGACAATACGAGTCGAACAGAATTTGATCAGTTCTTTTCGATTTGACCGAACTCTAGTTCTACTGGAGTTGCACGACCGAAGATTGATACAGAAACCTTAACACGGCTCTTATCATAATCAACAGATTCGATTGTACCATTAAAGTCAGCAAATGGACCATCAGTCACACGTACTACTTCACCTGGTTCAAATACTGTTTTATGTACTGGAGACTCACTAGCTTGTTGTAAACGGTTTAAGATCGCATCTGCTTCTTTATCAGAAATAGGTGCTGGACGATCAGAAGTACCGCCAATGAATCCCATTACACGAGGAATACTACGTACAAGGTGCCATGTTTCATCATTCATCACCATTTGTACAAGTACATAGCCAGGGAAGAATTTACGTTCACTTTTACGGCGTTGGCCAGCACGCATTTCTACCACTTCTTCCGTCGGTACTAAAACCTCGTCAAAGTGCTCTTCCATACCATGTATTTTGATATGTTCACGTAGTGATTGCGCTACACGGCCTTCAAAACCTGAAAAAGCCTGTACTACATACCAACGTTTCTTTGGAGCTTCGATCATGAATTCTTACCTCACGCGCCAGTAACTAGGCGCACTAAACGGACCATAACGCCATCAATACCCCAAAGGGCTAATGCCATTACAATAGTGACTGCTAGAACAATAAAGGTTGTCTGCGTAGCTTCCTGACGAGTAGGCCACACTACTTTGCGGACTTCCATGCGTGATTCACGTGCAAACGTAACCACTGATTTACCTTTTGCTGTTAATGCGGCAAAAATACCAGCAATAACCACAAGGGCTACTACGGCAGAAGAGCGCAGAACAACAGAAACATCACTGTATAGGTAATTACCAACCACAGCAGCAGCTAGCAAAGCAAAAACCACGACCCATTTCAGGCCATCCATTTTGCTTTCGCTTTCTTGGTTTTCGGCATTTGCTTTCATACAACCAACCTGTAACTAGTCTTAATCATCTAAACGAAATAACCCCGCGAGGGCGAGGTCCAAGATAAAGAAAAAGGGCTAAGCCTTTAATAACATTCTTAAAAACTTCATCTTTACGAAATTTCATTCCTACAGCCTGAACAAAAAACACGCAGTTTCAAGTTAGAGTGTAGAAAAAGGGCATCAAATGATGCCCTTTTTAGTGCTCTGTCGTCAAATTAAATTCAACGATATTAGCGTGACTTATGCAACGATAGTTGCAACAACACCAGCACCAACTGTACGACCACCTTCACGGATAGCAAAACGTAGACCTTCATCCATCGCGATAGGTGCGATTAGAGTAACAGTCATAGAGATGTTATCACCAGGCA
>NZ_PYOO01000018.1 GCF_003026395.1 Photobacterium iliopiscarium
ATGGCGGGTGAATTCAAGCTTGATGATTTCATCTCATTTAACATGGGCCTAGAAGACATCAACAAGTCTTTTGACCTATTACACGAAGGTAAGAGTATCCGTACGGTTATTCACTTCGATAAGTAAGTAATTACTTCCTCGATTAAAGCAACATTCCCTTTGTATTATGATATGTGAAGGGAATGATGTGTTTTGTATTTTCACTTGTCCAATACCACACGCTAATGGATTAGCAATTAACTCATTAACGATACTATATTTTAGTTTTCTTCTACTTTATTTGGATATTATCCAAATAATCGTTAATTGAGTATGGCCCTTGCCACGCTCTGACATTCTGTGTCAGAGCGTTTTTATTTTTACACTACAATTTATATTTAACGCATCCTTTGGATTAGGCGCTCTATATGTAAACCCAAAATAACTAATAAGCCTTTTAATACCAAATTCTTCTTTTTATTTTATCGTTACGAAACGAACACCGAACAGAGACCTTTTCTATGAACCGTCGTCTATTCAAATCGTTACCTTTTCAATTAATGATTGCCGCTCTATTAGCATGGAGTCTTGCCTCTTTATTGCCCTTATCTGCTAATTTTGAGCATTCCACTACATTCAAATTATTGATGCTGACTAAAACAACATATATCGGCTTACTTAAAATGTTAGTCGGTATCGTTGTCTTATTTTCATTGTTACAAGGCATTACGAGCATTGGATCTACATCTCGTTTGAAAACATTAGGTTATAAGACAATTGCCTTCTATAGCTTAACATCAACACTCGCGATCTGCTTGGGCCTTGGCATCTCACTTGCTATCCCTAAATGGCCACATTTAATAGACACCGCCCAAGTCACCATTGGTAACCATGTTCAGCTAATTGATAATAGTGCTTCTTCTGGTGGTGCGATTGCTGAGAAATTATTTAGCATGGCATTAGTGAATCCATTTCAAGCGCTAGCAACTACCAACCTATTAGCCATTGTTGTTTTTGCCCTGTTACTTGGTGTTGCACTATTAGCAAGCTTACCATCAAAGCATCCTGTTTTTGAGCTTATTTCAGGGCTCAATATTGCGATTAATCGCGTCGTTTCTGCGGTTATAAAGCTGGCACCTTTAGCCGTATTTGCAATTGTCTTTCAATTTACAATACAAAGTGGCAATAGTATTTTTGGTGAATTAGCATTATTTGCTTTATTAGTTTTTTCACTGACCTTAGTGCACGGCGGCATCGTATTACCATTACTGGCGAAAGTGTTCACAGGGATTAAATATTCAACCTTATTTCGCGCCCTTTCAGCCCCTATGGCGATGGCATTTGCCACATCATCAAGCTCTGCTACATTGCCGTTATCATTACAAACAGCGCAAGAAGATTTAGGTATATCGCAGCCTACCAGTAGTATGGTATTGCCGTTAGGTTCGATCATGAATATGGATGGAACAGCTCTTTTTGAAGGTGTTGCGGCCATTTTCCTAGCCCAACTTTATGGTATAGAGCTAGGAACATCAGGGCTTATTATGATTTTCATTATGGCGATGGTGTCATCAATTGGTGCCCCAGGAATGCCATCAGGATCAATGTCTGGTATGCAATTAGTTCTGCTTGCTGTCGGTATTCCACTAGAAGCAATCGCTATTCTATTAATTATTGAGCGTCCGCTGGATACTTTCCGAACAGCAGTCAATGTTGAAGGTGATTTAATTGCAGCTTTAGTGGTTGATAAATGGCAAAACCAGTCAACAAAAGTGTGATCTGGGTCTTATTTAGCATTTTATCCCCTTCTTACCTTGAAGCTTAATATTACTTTGACAGTAAAAAAATCATGCAATAAAATCAACAAAAAGCATAATGTTTTAATACAAATTAATTCGTTATGCTTATTAAAGTTTTAACATTCTTTATATCAATAGGGTCCTGTTTACTTAAACAGACGATATAATGGAGCAATAGGAAGCTCAAGGACGATGTTAATTATCTAATAATTTAAGACAACCATACCTAAATAATTAAGTGTGATTTATTGTCTTAATGTAAATTAATAGGTTTTAATCATGGTCAGAAAATTATTACAATCCTTGGGGTTGATCAATACTGAAGCAAAGTCACGTCAATTACGTGAACGACTTGAATTTGCAGTTCAACAGAACCTTGGTCAACGTGAAGCGCGATCTAACCGCGAACATTAATGACCCAATCATAATGCACTCCTCTATTACAAATATTTAGCTATATTTGCGCGCCTTGGCACGGGCAACAACAATCAGCCGATTAATGAGTACCTTTTGTTTCTCCGTGCCCGCTTGTTTTAAGTCTCGAATAATACGTATCACTTCTGTCTCTAAATACTTCTTTGATTTCTCTTTCACCATACTACGAATAAGCTTTTCTGCCTTATCCGACATCGGCTGTTGCAATGCCCATTCATAGCTATAAGCACCTTCTCCTGCTGCATTGATGTCAGGCAAAGAAATAGCAGCGACCTTCGGCGGTAATTGCATGTCATCAATACGTGACAACCGACGATAATACCCCTGCACAACAGGTGATTTATGGTATGGCAGCTCACCATCATGATAAAGTTGAGGGCCAATTTCCTGAGCAACATCGGCCTTTGATTCTAGAATAAATTGACTGGCATTTTTATCTTTACGAACATAATGATCTTTCTTGGTATTCTCAACCGTATAATATATTTTAGCGCTATGCTTGGCGCGTGTTATCGCTACATAAGCAAGCCGACGCTCCTCTTCGGTATCAGCTGAAATACCTAATGATGATCGGTTTACATAAGGAAAGGCATCTTTATCCCAATAAGGTAAATGCACCTGACTGTATTCACAACCTTTTGCTCTAAATATTGTCGTGAGTTGTACACTATTATTATGTTGTGCTTGATTTTCAGCCGCAGACTGTTGAGTATAATATTCAAAATACTGTAAGGCCTTCTCACAATTTTGATCCATTGACTCTAATACGGTTTCAACACTGTCTAAGCGCTCAACCGCTTCTTCTATTTCTGTTGCGGTTGCTTCTGTTTTCCAGATCCAATTATCAAGCTCACTGTCTCGACGATATTGCTTATAAACCGCCAGCGCTTTAAAATTGCCTTTGCGTTGCAGCATTAATAACAATTCGATCCGATCGCTAAAAGTTTCTAAATTAAGTGTTGGTTGAATTTTTTCAGTTTGTTTTATTAATGCAGGCCATTCGCTACTTGGTCGCTGTGATAAAAACTCACACAATGGTCGTAAACTTTTATTTGGCACATAGCAGTGTGGAAATGACAATAAATTAAACAATAAATTGGCTTTATCGTTATCCACTAACGTTAAAAAACGCCCAGTTGCTAATATCATAATATCCATTAACAACTTTACTTCACGACTATGGGCCAGTACCGAACCAATAGGCATATGGTAAGGGATTTTCTTAGTTAAAAAAGCCAGCTCAAATAGCATCGCTTGTGACCAACGCCTAACCAAAATAGCAACTTCAGCAAGTTGACCACCTTGCTGAATAAAATCAGCCACTGATTGCGCTATTTCACCCACTTGACGCGCAGTACCAATCACTTCAACGGGTGTATCAGCAACTGATTCATGAGCAATAGTCTGAAAATCATGAAACCTTTGTTTATTATTGGCAATTAAATGGCTCGCAGCCAATGCTAAACTATGCCCAAATCGAAACGTATGCGACAAACTGTACGTCATAGCTGGCGCAAAATCCTGTTCAAAATTAAGCATAAATTGTGGAGCACTGCCCCGCCATTTATAAATACATTGATCAACATCGCCCACGGCTACCAGTTGTGCTTGTGGTGATAATAATAATTTTAATAATTGATATTGCGCAGTATTAATATCTTGAAATTCATCAACCATCATAAATTGAATCTGCTGATGATAATAATGACGCAGAGCCTTATCATTTTTTAAAAGCTGTATGGTTTCAACTAGCCAATCATCAAAAAATAATTGTTTACGCTCTTTACGTACAGTTTCAAAATTCCAAAATGCTTCAATTATAAAGGCATACTCTCTGTTAATTTCAGACAGATCAAAGACTTCTTTAGGTGGCAACATATGCGCTTTCACTAATCCAATGAAGCTCATTAGCAATTCAATAGTGCGAGGATCTTTAAACGTCTGCTGCTTTTGATACGATTTCTCTTGCGCTGCCATTTGACGTAAGACAAGTTTAGCAATGGTTTTATCACTGTCACCATTATTAAAATCAATCTGATAACCCGTCGCCGATAAATAACCCGACTGTCTTAATAACTGAAAACAAAAACTATGAAAGGTATGGACAGGTACGCGCGCAGCTAACGGGATCTGCGCCAGTTTTTCCTTAAAGTCAGTGCGAATATCGCGGTTAAACATTAATACCAGCATCTGCTCTGCTGCTATCGATTGTAATTTATGTTCAACAACCCCCACTAAGGTTGTTGTTTTTCCCGTTCCAGCGCCAGCTACACACAGTGCATTACCTGACTGATGATGAATAAAGGCAGTTTGTTCAGCAGTAAAACGGGTCATTAAAAATACTCAGTAAGGCAATAAACGCATAGCGAGCGAGTATAGCAATTGCCATGTAAAGTTTAAATCGTAAACCGACGATTGAAGTGAGTGAACACAAATGTAGCGTTAGTCTATTTCTGTTGTTAGAATTTGCCCCAATTATCAATGGCAAAATGCTATTTACTGATCACCCTATGACCGTAATTATCGGTGTTATAACTACTAAGAACTACACATGCTAAAAAACAAAAGTTTCATGACTAATGCCCTCTCTCTTCTCCTTTTATTTATTGGTTATATTAGCAATCAACATATCATTCTTTACTGTGGCTTATTTGCTTTTTCCGGTGCATTAACAAACTGGCTTGCCATCTACATGTTATTTGAAAAAGTACCCGGTCTTTATGGTTCAGGTGTTATCCCAGCCCGATTTGAAGCCTTTAAAGCCGCTATAAAAGCATTAATGATGGAACAGTTTTTTACTCAACAGAATATTAGCCGCTTTTTAAACCAAGATACTGATCAATCCACAGCGCTAGATATGCAACCCATTATCGGAAAAATTAATTTTGCGCCAACATTTGATTCATTACTTGATGTTATTATGAATTCATCATTTGGCGGCATGATCACCATGATGGGTGGCCCCGAAGCCATGGAGCCATTACGTGAACCTTTTATTGAAAAAATGCAGCAATCAGTAACAGAAATCAGTCAACAAGATGATTTTAAAGCCGCACTTAAACAACAACTCGTGAAACCTGAAACATTAAATGATATTGAAAGTAAAATTGAAGATATTATTGACCAGCGTTTAAATGAACTAACCCCTAAAATGGTCAAGGAAATGGTTCAAAAAATGATCAGCGAACACCTTGGTTGGCTGGTTATTTGGGGCGGTGTCTTTGGTGGTATTATCGGTATTATTTCAGCGCTGATTGCCGGTTAATAACAGCACTTTAATGACGAGTAGCTATTACTTTTTTATCATGTATATAGCTACTCTCTTCACACTTTCCGGCTCTTATTTAATAAAGTAATTTATCCATTCTAATTGCAACAAAACACTAAACTGATTCTTTTTCACTCAATTGCTTTCATAAATTGCACTAAAAGTGTGATAAATATTGAACTATGATAACTAACAGTGATAAATACCTGTATATGTATCCAGTTGGAATTCATTTTTCTTGGCAAATTTCTCAACCCATTTCACAATTGCAGCAATTGTTAGTGGCTTAACAGCAACCACATTGTTGTCGGCTGATCATATTAGCCCCAGCATTGCACTATGGATGACCTTTTTTGGTACCATCGGTGGGCTTTTACCTGACATAGATTCAGACCATTCCACGTCAATGAAAGCATTGTTTACACTCTTAGCCGGATTTTGTTGTTTTTTACTCATCAGCCATATTTATACCCATGTAGCCATGGTTGAATTAATACTTTATGTCGTATCATTATTTATTACTATTCGTTATTTTGGCAAAGCGGTATTTGACCGTTGTACGGTTCACCGTGGCGCATGTCACTCTATTTCATTTGTGACCCTGATTGCGCTATGTTGCGTACATATCTGCGTTTTACTCGGCCACACAGCGACAGACAGTTGGTTTGCTGGCGGGTTTGTGTTACTTGGCGGCATCGTACATTTAGTTTTAGATGAAATATACAGCGTCGATCTGTCAAATAAACGCTTTAAATCATCATTTGGTACAGCACTTAAACCATTTGCCTTTACCAAACCATTTATTAGCCTTGCTCAGGTTATCGCCATTGTTATCTTATTTGATCTAGCGCCAAGCTATGATGGAGCATTACAAGTTGTCACTAATTGGAGTCATTTCCAATTTACGCCTGTTTGGTTCAATCTCAATGATACTAAGCAATGGTTGTTGCACATGTTTTATATTACGCCCCGTGATTTGCATGCTTTTTATCAACGTTTCTAATCCCCAATAAACACTACTTCATAAAATAAAGTATGGTATCCCACCGCCATACTTTACATTTAAAGCATTTTAAAACCCAAAAGCAATCGTTTGCTTTTTTGCTGGTAGTCGAACAATGAACCGAGTATTATGCTGGATAAGATGAGTGCTTGAGGTAACGTTTATCTTAAACACTCTGTATTTCGATGCCATCATTTTGAAATAGGAATTTCACCATGAGCCTTGCTAATCAAGTTCTTGCCATCAATAACGACCTTCCCATCCGTACCGACAAACCCGTTCATAGTGGAAAAGTACGCTCTGTTTATTGGCTAACAGATGCAGACAGTCGTCGTTTAATTCAACAAAAAGGCTACAACGTTCAACCTGATGCGCCTCTTGCTATTATGATTATCAGTGATCGTATTTCTGCATTTGACTGTATTTGGCATGGTGAAGGTGGTTTGAAAGGTGTTCCTGGAAAAGGCGCGGCACTCAATGCAATCTCAAATCATTGGTTTAAACTATTTAAAGATAATGGGTTAGCCGATAGTCATATTCTTGATATCCCTCACCCTTTTGTATGGATTGTACAAAAAGCAAAACCGGTAATGGTTGAAGCTATTTGTCGTCAATACATCACAGGTTCAATGTGGCGGTCATACACGCAAGGTGAACGCAATTTCTGTGGTATCGAACTACCAGAAGGCCTAGAAAAAGATCAAAAGCTTCCAGAGCTTCTAATGACCCCCTCAACCAAAGGTATCCTAAAAGACATTCCTAATGTACCTGAAGCTGATGATGTTAACGTGACTCGTCAAGATCTCATCAATAACTACCAAGCCTTTAATTTCCGAAATACTGATGATATTAACTATTACGAAAAACTATTAACCGATGGTTTTACAGTTATTAGTCACGAATTAGCAAAATTAGATCAAATTTTTGTCGATACTAAATTTGAATTTGGCTACGTTACAGATGCTAGCGGAAATGAAAAACTTATCTATATGGATGAAGTGGGTACACCAGATTCATCACGAATTTGGGATGGTGCCGCTTATCGTGACGGACAGATTGTTGAGAATTCGAAAGAAGATTTCCGTCAAGTATTACTGAATTACTTTCCAGATCCAGATGTTTTATTAAATAAAGAACGCATGCCTGAACGTTTTGCACTAGCCGCAGACAATGCTTTACCTCAAGATATATTAATGCAGATATCTAAAATCTACACTAATATCGCAGAAAAAATCACCGGACAACCGATTACTCTAAGCCAAGATCCAAAAAATGAAATTATTGAGATCTTGCGCCAAGAATATCAATTAATTGATTAACACTCATCAAGACCCCTTAACATACCTTAATCATTCAAAGGTATGTTAATCACCATAAAGCCATGCACACCCCCTTCATTATTACGGTGTTGGGGGTATTTATGACTACAATGGCATACTTTTATCTTTACCCTTCCCATCAATTAAAAATAAAAAACCACCAAAAACGCTTTATAAACAAACAAAATCTGATTAATTAGCTGTTTTTTAGCAAACTTATTGTGCATATATTGATCAATTTGAAAATGTGAGCGAAAATCATCTTATAGGCATGGAGGTTTATAACAATTATATTTTATGGATATTTGACTTTAAAGGTACAGAATATGTCAGGTTTCTCTTACCCTCACACTTGCCCATTAATTGACAAAGAAATCGGTCGTGCCAAAGGTGACTTAACCACTTATGCCCGTGATTTATTACGTTCTTATAATATTGAAATCAGCGGTAAAGAGATGCTGCTTGCTGGAGAAGAATTGTTTAGTGCCCTGAGCGATATTTTTGAAAAAACACGAAAAACAAATGAAGATATGCGCACAGAAGCTCATAAACAAATAGTGGCGCTTGAAGCTGAAAATATGGAATTACGCGCATTACTCTATTGCCAACGTATAGCAAGTTAAATCTAGATTCATCACAATACATCATGCATAAAAAAAGCCACCGTAAAAACGATGGCTTAATTATATCGATTACTTAGACATTATACGTCGTAAGTAGTAGATGCTGTATTACCGCCAGTACCCGTCCAGTTCGTATGGAAGAACTGACCACGAGGCTGATCAATACGCTCATAGGTGTGAGCACCGAAGTAATCACGCTGCGCTTGAATCATGTTCGCAGGTAAGCTTGCTGTTGTGTAGCCATCAAGGAAGGTTAATGCTGATGTCATTGTTGGCATTGGTAGGCCAATTTCCATCGCTTTTGATGCTACTTTACGCCATGCTGGCATGCTGTTTAATAGAATATCTTTAAAGTAAGTATCTGAACCTAGGAATTTGATTTCTGGGTTTGTATCGTATGCATCACGAATATTACCTAGGAATGCACTACGGATAATACAACCACCACGCCACATAAGTGCCACGTTGCCGTAGTTTAGATCCCAGTTAAACTCTTCTGATGCTTCACGGATTAACATAAAGCCTTGTGCATAAGAAATAATCTTTGATGCAAGTAGTGCTTGACGTAATGCATCAACCCACTCTTTCTTATCGCCATCAATCTTAGCAATTGTCTTACCAAATAAGCTTTCAGCTTCAACACGTTGCTCTTTCATTGAAGAAACACAACGTGCAAATACTGCTTCAGTAATAAGTGTTAGTGGAATGCCTAAATCTAGTGCATTAATACCGGTCCACTTACCTGTACCTTTTTGGCCCGCAGTATCAAGAATTTTTTCAACAAGAGGCTGACCATCTTCATCTTTATAACCAAGAATTTCAGCTGTAATTTCAACTAAGTAGCTATCTAACTCAGTCTTATTCCACTCTTGAAGAATAGCTTGCATTTCATCATGAGACAGCTCTAAACCAGACTTCATGAAGTGGTATGCTTCGCTGATTAACTGCATGTCACCATATTCGATGCCATTGTGAACCATCTTAACAAAGTGACCTGCACCATTTTTACCCACCCAATCACAACAAGGCTCACCAGCTGCTGTTTTTGCAGAGATTGCTTGGAAGATAGGTTTGATTGCAGGCCATGCTGCTTCAGAACCACCAGGCATGATTGAAGGACCAAAGCGTGCACCTTCTTCACCACCAGAAACACCAGAACCTACGAACAATAAACCTTTCGCTTCAAGTTCTGCGACACGGCGGTTAGTGTCTGGGTAATTTGAATTACCGCCATCAATTATGATGTCGCCTTTATCAAGCAGTGGTACAAGCTTATTTATAAATGCATCAACAACATCACCAGCACGTACCATTAACATGATTTTACGTGGTGATTCTAACTTAGAAACTAAA
The DNA here is from genome assembly GCF_003026395.1 of Photobacterium iliopiscarium. Classification (GTDB taxonomy): domain Bacteria; phylum Pseudomonadota; class Gammaproteobacteria; order Enterobacterales; family Vibrionaceae; genus Photobacterium; species Photobacterium iliopiscarium. The sequence continues at coordinate 9,780 of NZ_PYOO01000018.1, forward strand.
TCTTCTAATGACGTAGCACCGATGATGTTAGTGTCCTTTGCAGGACCTTCAAGGAATTCTTCTACTTTAGAAACGGTACGGTTAAACGCAACAACTTTAAAACCATGGTCATTCATATTAAGGATCAAGTTTTGACCCATAACCGCTAAACCAATAACACCAATATCGCCTTTCATATTATTCTCCTTGTGCTAGCAACGTTGCTGCTGCTGCATCTAAATACCATTCTGTTTCGCCATGAGAGGCTTTAATTTTTGCTGCCGGATAAGCAAGTTCATCCGACGGTGTACTATTTATTTCAGATAAGACCTCAGCCTTACTCTCACCCAATACCAAATACGTAATACGGTCAGCATTTTCAAGTAAACGTGCCGTTTTTGAAATGCGTTGCTGACCACTTTGTGGTTGAGTGGCAATCACTGCTAATGCAGGATCATCAAAATTAGTCTGATATGGAAATAAAGAAGCAGTATGACCATCGCCACCCATGCCTAATAAAATCCAATCAAATGCAGGTAAACCTTGTTTATGTGGAATCACTGCATCCATTTCTGTGGCAAAACGTGCACACTCAGCAATCGGCTCAGCTTCACCACGAATACGGTGAATGTTCGCAACAGGAATTGTAATGTGTTTGAATAACAATTCATTCGCTTCGCCAAAATTACTTTCAGCATCGGTTGGAGCAACACAACGTTCGTCACCCCACCAAAAATGAAGATGATCCCATTGAATATTTTCAGCAAAAGGCGCTTGCGCTAACGCTTTAAATAACAATTTTGGGGTACTTCCACCAGATAATGAAATATGTACCGCTTGCGATTGTAAACTCATCGCTTGCATTGTTTCAGCAAGAGAAATCACTACATCGTGTGGTGTCGCAAATACTTTATAATTCATCATGCTTATAACTCACAATAATCAGTATTAGCTAAATTCTTACATGGGAAACGCCATTGACGACCATCATTAATTAATAGTTCATCCGCTTCTTTAGGTCCCCAAGTACCCGCAGCATAACCAAATAGGTGCTCAGGTTGTTCTTTATAATCAAGAATCGGTTGTACGAACTTCCAACATGCTTTTACTGCATCAGTACGGGCAAACAATGTTGCATCTTGTTTCATACAGTCTAACAATAAACGCTCATAAGCAGTCAACATATTCATTGATTCAAGTTTGTCATAATGGAAGTCCATTGACACTTCTTGAGATTCAAAACCTGCACCTGGTTTTTTAAGGCCGAAGCTCATTAAAATACCTTCATCAGGTTGAATACGAATAATCAATTTGTTCTCTGGTGCATTAGCGCCAAAGACTGGGTGCGGTGTTTTCTTAAAGTGAATAACGACTTCAGTAACACGCGTCGGTAAACGTTTACCAGTGCGAACATAAAATGGCACCCCGTTCCAACGCCAGTTTTCGATAAACATCTTCATACCGACATAGGTTTCAGTACGAGATTCATCATCAACACCATGCTCTTGACGATAACCTGGAAGGTGTTTGCCACGAACATCAGATTCCGTGTATTGACCTAAAACTAAATTCTGCTGTAGATCATCATCTGATAATGGCTTAAAGCTTTGCATCACCTTAACCACTTCATCACGAATAGAATCCGCATTGATTGCTGCTGGTGATTCCATACCGACCATTGCTAATACTTGCAATAAGTGATTTTGGAACATATCACGTACAGCACCTGCGCCATCGTAATAACCACCACGATCTTCAACGCCTAACGCTTCAGATGCTGTAATTTCAACGTAATCAATAAAATTACGGTTCCATAATGGCTCAAACATACCATTAGCAAAACGGAAAACTAATAAGTTCTGTACCGTTTCTTTGCCCAGATAATGGTCAATACGGTAAATTTGATGCTCTTGAAAACAAGCATGAATTTGTTTATCAAGCGAAATAGCAGATTCAAGATCATAACCGAATGGCTTTTCAACAATCAGATTTTTCCAACCGTCAGCTTCATCGTTAAGACCATGAGCCGCAAGGCACTCAGGAATAACACCATATAGGCTAGGTGGCGTTGCAAGATAAAAAACTGCATTACCTTGAGTATGATGAGTATCTTTGAATATGTCTAAACGTTGCTTTAATACTGTATATTGATCAGCATCGGAAGTATTCAATGCTTGATAGTATAAATGCTCGCAGAACTCCGTTAATATCGCTGCATCTGTCTTTTCATTTTCTTCTAATGCAGAACGCAGTTTATCACGAAATTCCTGATCGCTATATACCGTACGACTAACACCTAAAATAGCGAAATCTTCTGGCAATAAACCATTAGCGTATAAATGATAGAACGCAGGAATCAATTTTCGATGAGTCAAATCGCCTGACGCACCAAAAATTACAATTGCGTTATTTTCTGGTTTAACCATGTAATGTTCCCATTTATTTACAGATCATTCGATCTGGTATAGCAATCAATTGCTTGGTATAACGAGCGTTATTATGCCGTAATTTTCAACTTTTTATGCATTTTTCGTGATAAAAATTGGAAAACTTTGTTATACATTAATAATCTTATCAGTCAATATGTTACATCTAATCATCGCATTTATCGCTAATACATTAACATATCAGACAATTTATCACTGCTTATTCTGTATATACTGAGTATATTAACAATTATTATCAGCAGTGATAGACGAAAAAACCTATTAATTTGATAGGTTTTTTCATTGAAAGAATAAATGCTAACCACTCACGACTACGCTACTGATCTTAATTAAACCGTTTAAGTGTGAAGAGAAAACGCCACCAATGCAATCGATTACTTCAATAACCGTAGATAAGTAAATATCGAATACCACATTATTCGTTCGTATGGTCATTTACTTTTATTACTTAAGCTTTAGCTCAATGCTTGATAACGCACACAATGGCGGTTATTATGCCCGCAATTTCAGCCACCTTAAATTTGGTGGCTTTTTAGTTATTAAGCGTACTCATTCAATCAATGATGCCGCTAATATTTCATAGCAAACAGGTTATCCCATGTCTAAATTTTTCTATAAAGGCCGCATCGAAAAAAAACCAAAGCACAGCAGCTGTGGCTACAATACGAAGCGCGAAACTAAGCTTGGCACGGAAACCAACCCACTCACATTGATCGTGAACACAGAAGCACGCCAACAAGAGCTAGAAGTAGAACTTGCAGAGCAACAGCTTTTCGCAACATTTACAATCAATGCTGACGTTGAAGAAGATATTACAGAATTAACGGCAACATTAAACAAACCAATAACGACAATGTTTGACAAGACACCTAACCGCAATGACCCTTGTTCATGTGGCAGCGGCAAGAAATACAAAAAATGTTGCGGTAAATAAAACCTCATACAAAAACAGGAACCTCAGTTCCTGTTTTGTTCTCTCCTAAATAACTATCCTTACTGCAAAAATATCGCATTTAGGTATACAATCTCGATTCAATTTCTTAAGTAGATGTACATATGAGCAAAAAAAGTCAGGGTTACTCTTGCGTAGGCCTTTTTAACCCTAAAACACCTGAAAATGTCGGCTCAGTTATGCGTGCAGCGGGCTGTTATGGTGTCAACTCTGTCTTTTATACTGGTACGCGTTATGATCATGCGGCACAATTTTGTACTGATACCAAAAATGTTGCGCTTGATATTCCTTTGATTGGTGTTGAAGATCTAAAAGCAATCATTCCTGTTGGCTGCGTACCTGTTGCCGTGGATTTAATTGATGATGCTAAACCCCTGCCTGAATATAAGCATCCCAAACGTGCTTTTTATATTTTTGGTCCAGAAGATGGCACATTGAAAAAAGAAATTACTGATTTTTGTCGTGAAACTATTTATGTTCCAACCAAAGGCTGTATGAATCTTGCTGCGGCAGTTAATGTGATTTTATATGATCGTATGGCAAAGGGTAATAACTTCTCAAACCATAAATAAGTATTTTACTTATAAAAAACCACTGCAATAATCTATATTATCGCAGTGGTTATATTTGTTATCGTTTAATCCCTGCTTGCTCATAAAAATTACGTTTATCTTTATACATTGCCTTATCCGCAACTAAGCAAATTTGATCCGCGGGATACTGATCCGTACTCGCATACCCAACCGCAAAATGAATTTCAACCCGTTTGCCATTAGGTAAACATGCATAATTAATTTGATCACGTACTTTTTCTAAACGACGCCATAAAATACCACAGCTATCACAAGCACCCGTTTCTAAAATAATAGCAAATTCATCACCACCAAGACGATAAACTTTATCTGTCAGCCGGCAAGTTTCCATTAATAATTTACTGGTCTCAATTAATAATACGTCACCCATGCTATGACCATAACGATCATTTGCGCGTTTTAATCCATTAACATCCAACATAAATAAACCGAAATGGCGATCTGGGTAACGATCAAATAGCTGAATATGTTCTTCTAAATCTTGATCAAAGGCTTTTCTATTCGCTAATCCAGTTAACGAGTCAGTAACTGCTATTCGCGCCAGCTCTTCATTTAATAACCGGCCTTCTAATTCAATTGATAATTGGCGAATAAATAAAGAAATCACTTCAAAGTCATCATGTTCTAATGCCATATATTGCATTACTATTATACCTGTAATGTCATTCTGGCTATTTTTAATCTTAAAACAATGTAAATACCTACCGTTATTAGACACACAATAATAATCACTATAATGTCCTTCAGGCTGTATATCTGGCATTTCTAAGCGTGACTGATCAATATTTTCACAAGCCCATGTCACTTCATTATCAGCATAGCTTTTCATTGCCCAACCAGCCATCGGGTATAAAGCAACAACTTGTGTCATTACTGTTTCAATAATATTCCCTGACTGAAGTTCATGACTAAACGACAATAATGATTGCAACATTGAACGACGGTTTTTTTCACGCAATAATGAACGACTAAGCGCTAACGTTTTATCCTCAACTTTCCGTTCTAATTGATCATTGAAATTCACTAGCTGTAAGTTTGCTTGTTCTTTTTCTAAATATGCTATATTTAATTCTTTATTCGTCGCAGCCAGATCTGCCATTTGAGCTCGAATTGTTTTGGCCATATTACGAATTAATCGCTCAACCATAAAGAATTCAGCAAAGCGTAATTTTTCATCTGACTGTTTATACTCACCGCGAGAATAAGCTCTTACAACGTCCATTAAGCCACCTAATGGTCGAGCAATCCAACGGTATGTCAAACCAGCACTAAAAAGTGACAGTAATATAATAACCACACCAAAAAATGAAATATACTTCAAAGATTTAATATATGGATTTTCACCTAAATATTTATCCATATATACTTTCATTGTGTATTCAATAGGTTCTGAAATATATTTATTTTTTAACTCAATATTTATTGTTTTATTTATTGTTGGGGTGTTTTTATCTATTTCCCCTTGAGCAATAATAATATTACTCATATCATTTTTATTATCGCCAGCTCCCGAAAAATGATTTTGTAAAACAACGCGTTCACCATCTTTTAAATACGGCTGTAATACTTTTATAATATTTTCAATTGGAACAACTATAATTAAATACCCTAAAGGCGTACGTTTTAAACCATTCGTCATCGATTGAAAAATAGGTACACCAATAATAATTCCTCGACGCGTTGGATTATATTTTAATGACATCAAATCTTCGTCATTATAGTAAAAAACCCATTGTCGACCTTTCCCACTATAGTTTGATAAACGATACGTAAGAACATCTTTTAATTTTGAAAAAGAAGATAAACCATGAATACCATTGTAACTTTCAATTTCAGACCATTGATCATCAACCAGATAAGCGGCTTGAATTAATGGCGTATTTTTAACCAATGTTCCCAATGAACTACTGACATGCCCGGCAAGGAAAAAATTATCAATCGCTTGAACAAATAATCTATCTCGTGACAACACATCTAAACTTGTCGACAGTAATGAAAAGCGATAATCAAATTCTTGCTTTATCGTGTTAGATAATCGATCTAACATCCCAATACGGTAATTCGCTTCCACATCTGACTGTTGCTTTAAAAGTAATCCACCAACAATAGCAGCAGGTACAACAGCAATAATTAACATTAATAATGCTAATGATGATTTTAAGCGTAACTTCATCAATTATTATCCAAATATTTAAGCTGTTCCTGCGCCATTTTTTGCATATGTGCAGCAGCATATGCTGCTGTTGCACCTGCTTGGTAGCGTTGAAAGCCTATCGCTATCGCCTGCCATGAAATAGCCATCTCTAGCGTTGATGGCATAATTTTCGTTAATGCCATTTGATGAAACATAACCAAATTATCCCCCTGCGCTTTTGCTTTAAGTTGCCTATAATACGTCATAGATATAGGTAATAACCGTGTTTTTTCATACACAGCTTGTTGGTTACTTGGCTGTTGAACAAACTCAACAAACTGCTTAACTAATTGTTTATTTTCTTCTGATTTCAATGAATTACTAGGGATAGCCAAAACAAACGTACTCGCCATTGAGTGCATTATTTTACCATCAACTTTAGGTAAGACAGCCACACCTAGATTATTTCCAAGCATTGTTTTTAAATCATGATATGCCCAATCACCATTAATAGAATATGCACTTTTACCTTTAATAAAATCCGCCTGAGCACAACGATAATCACAATTTCGATCAATAATGCCTTGATCTGCCAATGAACGGTAATATTTTAATGCTTTAATCATCGCGGGTGTATTGAGTGTAATTTCCCCATTAACAATAGGCCAACCATTAAAGGCTGACAAGAAGGGTATAAAGTAATACATATCATTGTAATTCCACCCTATTGGCATAACCTTTTTAGCTAAAAATTGTTTTTTTGCTAAAATAATATCGTTAAAATCTGTCGCAGGCTGTGCAACATATTTTTTATTGTAATATAAAAGTAAAAAATTACCTTGAATAAGAGGTATTCCCCAGTATTTATCATCTAATTTTATCGTAGATCTAACCTTATGGCTCAATTTTTCCGTATACCAATCGTCAGGAATTGCCGATAAATTCATCATTTTATGTAAGCCTAAAAAGTCAGAAGGTATAACGACAAGATCAGGTAACCCTCCATCTTGAGCACTTAGTAAAATTTCGGCTTTTATTTCTGATGGATCAAGTTGTACAATTGATATATTAACATCATGACTTTTTTTATACTTATTTGTCATTACCGTTAAAAAATCACGATTTTGATGTGAAGACCAAATAGTCAAAGTTGGTGTTGCTAATACAGTTGTTGAAAAAAAAAGTATTAATAACAAAAAAGGCAAATGCATTGTATTTGATAAATTATCAGATAGTATTCTAATAAAAGCTGAATACATATTGTGACATCTTTTGTATGACATATAAAATCTCATAGTAAATAACTCTCATTTAACTAATGAGATATACTAAACACTTATAACTTAATATACATTAACAAGGATTCTAGACTATACCTAACCATAAAATTCAAATTGATATTAATCAAAAATAATAATGTTTAATATCTATTGTAAGCGAACAATAAATCATTATTATAAAACCAATCACAAATAAATATTATTAATATAGAAACAATAAATACCATGAACGTATATTCCAACATCATATTATCTTTATTATTGATTGTCACTTGTGAATCACAAGTCAATGCAGCGCCTCTCGCTATTAAAGAAATCAGTACATTACATAAAAACGACATAAATCACTCAAGATCAACCACTGCAATAGAACAACAAAAAATGATCAAGTTCGCAACAAAATATATAGGCACACGTTATGTTTGGGGCGGAACAACACCAAAAGGATTTGATTGCTCAGGATTTATTCAATATGTTTATAAAAATTTTAATATTGCCATTCCAAGAACAACGGCTAGATATACAGGACTATTAAAGAACTCGATACCATTACAGAACGCAAAAGTTGGTGATCTTATTGTTTTTACAGGTACTAATCTAAAGATAAAAAAACCAGGTCATGCAGGAATAATTACGGAAGTAAAACCAGGTCTACTTAAATTTATTCATAGCTCATCATCTAAAAAGCACTTTGGCGTTACTGAGACCAACTACTATAAAAGTGGTTATCCAAAACGCTTCTTAGCTGTAATACAAATGCCAAGTCCATCAAAGCGGGAGTATTGATTGATACTCCCACCTATTCTCTTTCTATGGCGCCACACATTCAGTTAATAATCGTAAACAACCATAATCTGTTAACCAATCATATTGCTGCTGATCTTTTACTAAAAAACAACCTGAGTAATTCAGTGCGTTAGCAAAAATATCACCAATATGATTTGTTAGCCGAGGAATCACTAACATCCAATGTTGTGTCAATAAAATATTGTAAGGCAAACACTCAATGGGTTCATTAATATTAAGAGTAACATTGTTAGGTGTTAATCCTAAATCATGCATCGCAGCTAAATAGCAAAAATACGCCTTTTCACTATTAATACGATCAAAAGTAAATAATTTATGCCTAAACGGTAACTTACCGGATAAAATCATATCTTCTAATGGTACAACTGTTTTTATTAACTGCATATGCCTATGACGTTGGCTCGCACCCGCCTCTGATGCTGAGTTAAAGAATCCAAGCACATTAGGATAAGTAACACCTTGAATCCATGCAGAAAAATCATAAAGATCAAGTAAAGATGATTGATTAACAAACGCTTTACTACAAATAAGTAAATGTGGCTCTCCCGCCGGGTATTTATTTAATAAACACACATGTTCATGACCAACAGTATCGACAAACATTTGCTCATCGTAAGGCAAAAATGGATTCTTTCCCGTCTGCCCCTGTTGCATTTTTTTAGTAAGATTGTCATTCATGATCTTAATAAAAAAATCAATTCCCTGCTCAGAAACAACCGAGCTCATGGTCGCAATAGGCAGCAATACTTGTGCTTCTCTTGCATCGTTAGCAACTGTTAAAGCTTTATCCCATAGCATCTACAAATACCTGCAACCATTCTAATTATTAGAAAATAAAACAACCCTAATCACTCACCTAATTAAAAAACAGCAAGATTAGATCCCAAAGATACATTGTGTAATTAAATCTTTACACTTTTAGCAAAAAATCCGCGTTGCTAAAAACGCCTTGATGATAGCCCTCATTACTGAAACTTTGTATGATTACCTCAGTTAATTCTATCAATCACTTACGATGTTAGGTCGTACTCCAAGTAGATTTAGGATTTAATGATTAAGCTTTATACTGGTCATATAAAGTGCTTTAAAGGGTATTCCAGATCGGTCAATCTGCTACCCTACCCTTTCTAAATAGATTCAATCCTTTGTTTTAAAAACAAAAAACGCCCACTGATAAAAAATGAGCGTTTCATGTCTATTGCTTACTGATTAAATAATCTGAGCACCAATTAAAAAGCACCCAAAAAGTAAACTCATTAGCATCGCCATTGTTCCTCCGGCTACTTGATAATCATCATTTTGCTCTGTTTTAACCGTTTTTCTTATATTGTGAATCATCAGCATCGGTATAAATACAGCAATAAAAACAAGAATTAATCCGGCATAATTTAAAACAGATAAAAATTGATTCGCAGCAAAGATAGCCCCAAGCAACGGTAAGATAAACGTTAAAACATAGGTTACAGCACGATTCTGTCTGAACAAATCAACATTCTGATCAAACAACGACATAGCTACACCTAAAAATGACGTTAATAATGCTAAGCCAGTAAATACCGACAAAATGATGTGTATGCCAGAGAATCGAGCACTCAATGCATCAATCAATACAGAGACATTATCAAATTTCACCAGTTGTTCTGCTGACAAGCTTCCAACAACCGCATATAACCACAATAGATAACAACTCAAGGGAATCAATGAGCCTAATAGCACCATGTTTCTTAATTGCTTATGGCTTGCTTTGTCATTGTATGACACTAATGAAGGAATTACGGGAAAGAAACCGAAACTCGTAAACAACACCGCACTGGTTTTAATTAAATCAATATTGCTATTATTACTGGCTTCAAAAAAGTGATTAAAACTCATACCGGGTATCAATGCGCATAAGGTAATAATTAATACGACAATCATGATTAAAAATAAAACACGATTAAGCTTATCAACCACCCCCGTACCAGCAGCAACAATACCTCCGGCTAACACAGTAAAGATGATCTGACTTTGTAACATTGACAGATCAAAGCCAAAACCTACCGCCAATTTTTGTACTAAATCACCAGCACCAATGATATAAGCCATTAATAAACAAACTAATAACGCATATAACAACCCATTAGTGACTAATTGACCACCTTTGCCTAATGTTTTTCGCGCAATGGTATTCATGCCTAAACCACCACCGACTTTAATGCTAGCTTCTAATAATAATAAAGCAGCATAAGTCGTACCACTCCAAATAAGCAGCATTAATAAAGAGCCAGATAGCAAACCAAACTGTGCTAATACCATCGGTATAGCAAGCATGCCCGCACCTAACGCTGTGCCCGCAATAATTAGCGAACTTCCTAATAATTTAGTATTCATATTTTTCTCTTTTCTTATTGTTAGATGTAGTAATCCATATATCTATAATTAGATACAGTAGTAATAACCTGTGATTTGGTAATCAATAACAAGTGCGGCTACAGAGAACCGTTACTAAATCGGAAACTAAAATAAGAGGCAGAAGAAAAAGCCATTACAGTACATACCGCATTAGAAAAAGAAACATGCGATATCGATGATGATGAGGGGGGTTCATATTGATGGTCTTGTGTCATTATCGTACTCCTAAACGATGAAACTCAATTTATTAGCCATATTCGGTCAGAATATAATGACTGTTTCGGTCAAAACAGTTTGGTCAACTAATAGCATCATACTAAAGCACATTGTTCAGGAATGGAATGAATGATTCTATTTCTATTTTTATTCGACAAAAAAACCCAATCCGAAGACTGGGTCGTATTCATTTAGCCAAGACATCAACAGATTTAGACGCTTAGTGTTGAATGATCATTCTGTTTTGGATTGCTACCAAAGCGGTTGTTACCTTTGGTACTGTCTTGTACCATAAAATAAAGCAGCACTAAAATACCAACAATCGGAACTAACATAATTAATGCCCACCAACCAGTACGATTCTGGTCATGTAAACGACGGACAGTAACGGCAACAGTCGGTATAAAGGCAAAGGCTGCATATAACGCAGCTAGCACACCATAACCTTCCATCAACGTCGGTAACTGCAATGTTGTATCAATAAGACTGCAAGCTAAACTTATAAAAGCGTTAATTAAAGTAAAAAACCAAAATTCTTTTCTGCGCGCACGCCCTTGAAATTGGGCATATTTACGAATAACGGCAAAATACCAATTCATTCTATCTTCCTTGTGAATATTAATAACGCTTAATGCGGACAACTTTCATTATTTCAAATTCTAAACCTGCCACAATCATTGAATCAACATAATAGGTCATATTTACTTTTGCACCAGTAAGTGTCCTATATCTTGCTTTACGTTTAAACTTAAAAGGCACGTTATAGCCGTCAATCATCAATGAATGCTGTATCCACTCGCCATCATCTCGCTGCGTGTGTGAATATACTGTTAGCCCTTCACTATGAATCAATTGTTCATGTTTAGCTATAAGTTTATCACTGTCAGATTTCATTGATTATTTTCCCACTATCAGTACGTTATCTTCGAAACAAAAACAGAGAGCCAAGCTCTCTGTTTATTTTAATTTTATAATAGGAATATAGTACTCTTAAACAGGAAGAAATAAACCTGCAAGTGTTGCACTCATCAAATTAGCGAGAGTTGCTGCAAAAATCGCCTTCATACCTAAACGAGCAATCTCAGGACGACGTTGAGGCACGATTCCGCCTAACCCACCCATTAGCATGGCAATAGACGTTAGGTTTGCAAAACCACAAAGTGCAAATGTCACGATGGCCTGTGAATGTTCACTCAATTTAGCCAATGTTTCTGGTTTCATTAATTCTGCAAATGCAATAAATTCATTCACAGCAATTTTAGTACCAATAAGACTTGCCGCAGTCGTTGCTTCTGACCAAGGCACACCAATTAACCATGCCACAGGTGCAAAAATATAGCCAAAAATTAAATTGAGGCTTAAATTATCAATCCCAATCCAATGACCAATATGGCCTAAACCACCATTTACCATCGCAATTAAACTGATCACAGCTAATAAACTGGCACCAACAGCCATTGCAATTTGTAAACCACTCAATGCACCACGAGAAGCGGCATCAACTAAGTTAACGGGTTCATCTTCTTCGCCGTCATCTTCGTCTTCCATGCTGTGCACGCCTTCGGTTTGCGGCACAACCAGTTTTGCCATCATCAATCCTGCGGGAGCTGACATGAAGCTTGCTGCAATAAGATACTTTAATTGCACCCCTAACCCAGCGTAACCGACCATGGTGCCACCAGCAACAGAGGCTAATCCACCTACCATTACTGCAAATAATTCAGAACGTGTCATTCGCGCAAGGAATGGACGTACAACCAATGGAGCCTCTACAGAACCGACAAAAATATTCGCCGTCGCAGACATTGACTCAGTACGAGTAGTACCTAGTAAGCGTTGTAACAAACCACCAATACCACGAATCACCCATTTCATGATGCCAACGTAATATAATACGGAAATTAATGCCGAAAAGAAGACAATAGAAGGTAAGACATTAACCGCAAAAATAAAGCCCAGTTTAAATTGAGCCAACTGACCAAATAAGAATGATGTACCTTCATGACCGTAATCAATCACACCAGATACTGCGCCAGAAACACTATTTAACACCACACGGCCGACAGGCACATACAAAATAAAGGCAGCAAAAACGACTTGGATACAAAAAGCCCCTAAGACACTGCGCCAATTAACTGCTGAACGATTTTCTGAAAACAAAAAACCAACGATAAAAATAGTAATAATACCGAGCATGCCAATAAGATAATGCAAAGTCATTCCCCAATGTTTGGTGTAGTAAACGATTGCGGAGAGAGTGTATTCATAAAAAAAACTGTGACAAGGATCAAATTGTTATAACAAACAACAGTAATTTAACAAAATTCCATTAATTTGCCTTTTTTTTAAGCTAAGCAAACGAAAATCATTAGATTAGTTCCTGTGAGGGATACTATTATCCCTAATGGTGACAATTTCAAACCTAATCATCTTACTTTTAGCCAACCGTTTGCGTTTGATCGCTGTTTTTTACATCATTACCATTTACACAAAATATTACCCACATCGATATGGCGTCGAATAAATTCAATGAAAAGATTTACCTTGTTAGGTAAAAATTTATGTCTTGGATAAACTGCATACAACGGCATATGTTGTGTAAGTTGCCAATCAGGCATTAATCGAATTAACTTACCTGTTCGAATCTCATCCGTTAATAGATAGGTGGCTAAATAACCAATACCATTACCGGCAATCGTTGCATCACGAATCGCATCAGCAGAATCTACTCGATAATTACCTGTCACTTTAATATCTAGATTCTGGTTTTGCTGACTAAAGCTCCAAACATTATCTTTACGTTCACGACTAAAATAAATAATACAATTATGTTCTGCTAAATCACTCGGTTGATATGGCACACCGTGAGTAGCTAGATATTCAGGGCTGGCCACCAGCACAAAATCACAATTACTCAAATGCCGAGCCACAAATCCCTCTGGTGGCGAGTCCATAAATCCAATCCACAGATCAAGCTGCTCTGCGATCAAATCAACCCGATAATCAAATAAACTCAATTCTAAATTTATTAATGGGTGTTGGGCATGAAACTCATTGATATAAGGGGCAACATGGTTAGAAGCAAAAGATTGTGCAATACCCACTCTTAGCAAGCCTTGAGAATTATCTTCACTCCCAAATAACTCGCTTTCTGCTTCATTTATTTCCTCCACCACTTTTTCACAGTGCTTAGCAAACAAACGTCCAGCTTCTGTTAATGAAAAAGATCGAGTGGTTCGTTGTACCAGTTGTACCCCTAGTCGTTGTTCAAGTTGCTGAATCAACTTACTGACTTGGGTTCTAGATATATCCAATAACTGCGCAGCTTTAGTAAAGCTTTGCTGTTTAGTAAGTGCATTGAAAACAATCATTTGCTGTGCTTTTTTTAACATCTACAACCTTTATCTTTAATAAAAAACAAGGCAACTGAAATACATCAATATTAATGTCGCCAATAATGCAGTTTGGTGTTGATAGTATATGTTATCCCAGTATTTAGTGAATATTGATTCCTTTTTTAGCTGATAAATAACACCTGCAAATGAAATATATCACTACAAACATCACTGTTTTTTATTACAACATTCATCGACTGTTCAAACTTCTGAAACATTAATGTCACATAACTTTTTTAATCTTTGTCCTGTTCATTCAAACCTATTGGCATTTTGCCCAACAAGAAAGGATTAGGAAAATGAAAACAAAGATTATCGGCGCAGTTGTTGTTGCAAGTTCACTGGTTGTTAGTTCTGCAGCGTTCGCTGGCGAGACTGTCTCTGTTGTAGGTTCTAGCTCTGTTTCTCCCCTCATGGAAGTATTGGGTGAAACTTATGCGCAATCTAACGATGTCACGGTAGAAGTTCAAGGACCAGGATCATCAGCAGGTATTCGTGTTGCTCACGATGGTTCGGCAGATCTTGGTATGTCATCTCGTAACTTAAAAACCGCAGAAGAATCACCACAAATAAAAGAAGTCGTGATCGCTCGTGATGGTATTGCCGTGGTGGTGAATAACAGTAACTCGGTCACCGATCTAACCAAAGAACAAATCACTGAGATCTACAAAGGCAATGTCACTAACTGGAAACAAGTGGGTGGTGAAGATAAACCTATCGTTGTCGCTACCCGTGATACCGCATCGGGCACTCGTGGTGCATTTGAAGACATCATGTCGTTAAAGAAAAAGATTAACGGTATCAAAGTCTCTGCTATTTCCCAAAAAGCACAAGTTGCTAGTGGTAATGGTCAATTAAAAACAACGGTAGCAAATAACCCCTTTGCTATTGGTTACATTTCACTAGGTTCTGTTGATAACACAGTGAAAGCACTGACAATTGATGGACATAAACCATCAGTCGCGGCAATTAAAGCCGGTGATTATAGTGTGCAACGTCCATTTATTGTGGTCTACAAAGAAGGTCGCCCCTCAAAAGAAGCATTGGATTTCT
Organism: Photobacterium iliopiscarium; assembly: GCF_003026395.1. Classification (GTDB taxonomy): domain Bacteria; phylum Pseudomonadota; class Gammaproteobacteria; order Enterobacterales; family Vibrionaceae; genus Photobacterium; species Photobacterium iliopiscarium. Next base: position 25,027 of record NZ_PYOO01000018.1, read on the forward strand.
TAACATGGGTTCAATCACCAACCGCGCAAAAAATTGTTGCAGATAAAGGCTTCATCTCAATTAACTAATTTTTATTTTAGCGCTCAACCTGTGTGAGTTGAGCGTTTTTGACTTCTCAGAAATAGGCTACTCATTGGTATCCTTTCTGGAGTGTAGATTATGACCATCGCAAATATTGAAAAATCAATCAAGGATATGCCGTTGCTAAAGTCTAAAAAACGTATTGACTGGCGCGAAATGTTCTTTAAATACCTTTTTATGCTTAGTGCCGCTATCGGTATATTATCACTCGTTACTATTGGCTACTTTATTTTCCGTGAAGGTTATGCGGCTTTTGCCTATTCTGGTGTTACAGGCATTATCCTTGGCACTGATTGGTTACCCCCCGCACTTTACGGCATTGCACCGATGATTGTCGCATCATTGGTTTCGACCGCAGGAGCTGTCGTTATAGGGGTACCCATTGGCATCTTAACCGCCATTTTTATTGCCGAAGTCGCACCAAGACCACTGGCAAGTTTCATTCGTCCAATGATTGAACTTTTAGCCGGTATTCCGTCTGTTGTTTATGGTTTTTTTGGATTAGTTATTATTGTGCCACTCATTCAAGACATCTTTGATGTTCCTGCGGGAAATACCATTTTAGCGGGAATCATTGTACTTGCAGTAATGATCCTTCCCACCGTGATCACTATTTCTGAAACCTCCATTCGTGCTGTTCCTCGTGCTTACAAAGAAGGATCGTTAGCGCTTGGCGCATCATCAATGTTCACTATTTTCAAACTGATCATCCCCGCTGCACGCTCTGGCATTATGACTGGCGTTATTTTAGGCGTAGCACGCGCACTCGGTGAAACAATGGCAATCATCATGGTTATGGGTAACTCCCCGGCAATGCCAGAAGGTTTACTTGAATCAGCACGAACGCTAACCGCCAACATCGCGATTGAAATGTCTTACGCAACCGGTATTCACGCCAGCGCACTGTATGCGACAGGTATTGTGCTGTTAGTGTTTATTATGACCCTAAACGGTGCGCTTCTTTACCTAAACCGTGAGCGAGCGAGGTAATTCACAATGAATAATAGTCATACTTTATCAACTCAAACGAGTCGATTAGAAAATGCGAATCCAGCAGCACAAAAACTAAAAGACCGCTTATCACTCGCTCTTATTTGGTTATCCGCGGGAGTGACGGTTGGCTTTTTATTATGGGTTATGTGGTACATCCTCAGTAATGGCCTCTCTCATGTCGATTGGTCTTTTATTAGCTCAAATTACACTACCATCGGTAAAGAATCTGGCATTTGGCCAATGATTGTTTCGACACTCTATATGGTACTCGCATCAATTTCTGTTGCGGCACCATTAGGGATCATGACCGCGATTTATCTTACTGAATATGCAAAAGTAGGTAGCCGTTTAGTTAAAGTTATTCGTTTTTGTACTGAATCTTTAGCGGGTATTCCCTCTATTATTTATGGCCTTTTCGGTATGACCTTTTTTGTGGTTATTCTTGGTTTCGGCTATTCAATTTTATCCGGTGCATTAACATTAAGTATTTTGATTCTTCCTGTGATTATTCGTACCACTGAAGAAGCATTAATGGCCGTACCACAAACTTACCGTGAAGGTTCATACGGTTTGGGTGCATCTAAAATTTATACTATTTGGCGACTTATCCTTCCTAGTGCAATGCCAGGAATTGTAACCGCTATTATCCTCAGCGTCGGTCGTGTTATTGGTGAATCTGCACCGGTATTTATGACAGCAGGCATGGTGGCACGTATTCCAGAGAGTGTGTTTGACTCAGGACGTACGCTTACTGTTCACCTGTACAAGCTAACGCAAGAACTCTACACCGTACACGAATGGAACCAAGCTTATGGTACCGCGACCGTGCTCATTATTGTGGTTCTTGTAATTAACCTAATTACCAAGCTTATCGCTAGCCGTTTTAATACTGCGACTTACTAAATTCTGAGGATATAAACATGAACAAATTTAATATTGAAAATCTGGATCTTTTTTACGGTCAAAACCAAGCATTAAAGAAAATCAATTTACCGATCCCTAACCGCCAAGTTACCGCGCTTATTGGACCATCAGGCTGTGGTAAATCAACCTTGTTACGTTGTCTAAATCGTATGAACGACTTAATTGAAGGCGTAACCATTAAAGGTTTATTAACCATTGATGATGAAAATGTCTATGGCAATATCGACGTCGCTCAGTTACGTATTAAAGTCGGGATGGTATTTCAAAAACCCAATCCATTTCCCATGAGTATTTATGAAAATGTTGCTTATGGTTTACGCGCCCAAGGCATCAAAGATAAAAAAACTTTAGATACCATCGTTGAACAATCATTGCGTGGTGCTGCCTTATGGGATGAAGTAAAAGATCGCTTAAAATCACATGCTTTTGGTCTTTCTGGTGGTCAGCAACAACGCTTATGTATCGCACGTACTATTGCGATGAAACCTGAAGTGATATTAATGGATGAACCAACATCAGCCCTTGATCCGATTGCAACTAAAAAAATCGAAGATTTAATGGAAACCCTTAAAAAAGAATTCACGATTGTGATTGTTACCCACTCAATGCAACAAGCACGTCGTATATCAGATCGCACTGCATTCTTCTTAATGGGTGAATTAGTTGAACATGATGAAACGCAAAATCTCTTTACTAACCCAGCAGACGATCGTACTCGTGGTTATGTAAACGGTGATTTTGGTTAAATTAGTGGTATGTAAAAAATAATAATAGCGATGGTACAACTTGCCTCTTCTTTATGAAGGGGCTTTTTTATTTAAAACCAACCGCATTGTATAAAAAACAATCATTGCCACAATAATAACAAAGCCATTGCAACCTTAATATTAAAAATGTATTTTATAGTTATGTTTTATGAAATCACTATCGTTAATCCAAGGAGATTCTCATGACAGCTATTCCAAGTGATTATGTAAATTATAAATCTACACCTATTTTTACACCTGAAAATATTCCAAAAATGTTTCTTCATCTGCATAACACCCGTGCAGGTGTCTATGGCAAAATATCTGTATTACAAGGTCAGTTAAAATTCTACGGTTTTAAAGATCGACGTGGTGATATTGAACAAGAAATTATTATAAAAGCAGGTAGTACCGCAATTAGTCCACCGCAATATTGGCATAAAGTAGAATTTTTAACAGAAGACACACAATTCCAAGTACTTTTTTACGCACAAGAAAACAGCCAAATTGTACGCGATAACCTTAATGAACGTACAGTTCAAGAATAATGACGCTATAGCACAGGCTTACGATTATCATCACTTAAATGTGAAATTAACCCAATAATGACAGTACCTTAAAAATTATAAGCTAACCTTATTTATACAGATCAATCACTCAAGATTAATATATATTATAAGGCGTGAGAATGTGCTATAAGCTACCCATACAACAAGTAACATCGTGGATAAACGTATTAACATCAACCAATATTCCAATCCAATCAGTCGCACTATTAATTAATAATTTACCTGTAAATAATTTATTTGCAGATCAATTTAACCGTATGAATATTAAGACATATCCGCCCATAAAAGAAGCGGATCCAAACATATTGATGAATGAAATCCTTAATAGTGACTGTAATCTCTTTATTGTCGATAGATCTAGCTATCCACTATTACGCCAATTGCTCCCTTCCCAGAAAAAAAACGATATGGTTATAGTTCTTATCCAAGAATCTTGGATGCCTAATTGGACATGGTCCTTCACACAATATCATTTTTTATGTCAACAAGATTTACCATAAATTCCCCTTTATTTATCTAAGGGAAATAAGTTCATTAAGTCACAACAGTAATCTGCCTTTATAAGTTTTTTATCTATAACATTGAATATCTATAGCCGTAACCCTCGATTTGGCTATAATCTGCTTACACTTGTCTAATGACAATAAATCGCTTGTTATCAAATACTGATAACGCCATATTTTTCACATCACCAGCAGGAGTTTATCGCAACATGCGCTTACTGGTACTAATGCTTATCTTCGTTTCTACATTAAGTTTTGCTGATACAAAACCACAGCCAACAAACACACAACCTATTAACGTAGAATATCAACAACTTCAAAAGCTTAATGCTGAATTAAGCATATTAGCAAAAGAAGCAACATCAACCACAGGCTCATCACTTGATGTGGTTCGTTTGCAATTACTTAATAAAAACAAAGAATTAAGACAAACATTAACTGATTTAATTGACGATAAGCAAGCGGATAAAAAACTACTACTAAAACAAGTAGAACAACAAATAAAGTTTGCAGCTGAAGCTGAAAAATTTTTACAAACTAAAGTTGAACGCGATCAAAAAGATCTCGATAAAGCAAAAGATACGGATAAATTAGTTGCATTAAAAGCCCTCACTGAAAGCCGTGATTTTATCATTCTCGTTCTTAATGATGAATGGGAAAATTACCAATGGATGGAGCGTTTAGGTAAACCACAACCTAACTCGGTTAAAGCACTCAAAAAGAATATTGAACATCGTCTTGATTTCATGTCTGCATCATTAACTTTTGGTAGCCAAGCACTAGAGTTAAACGATAAGCAAATAAAATCAGCGACAGGTGAGGAATTAAAAGCATTACAAGTTACCCAAATTTTATCGCAGCGCCAAGTCAGTAGCGACACTAAAAACTTAACCGATTTAGTTAAACTTGCTGATGGTATGGGGCTGGATACAGCGGAATACAAACGGTTATTATTTGAACAAACAGGTAATGTCACTGATGACTTACTAAACAGCAAAGTCATGTGGTCAATCGTTACATCGTGGACCACTGACCTTAGCTCGTGGCTATTTGAAAACTTGCCGCAAATGATCTTTAAAGTCATTATCTTTATTTTTATTATTTTTGCATTCAAAACATTAAAAAATATTGTTCGTAAAATGGTAACCCGAGCCGTATCGACAAAGAACTTAAAAATGTCGATGCTTATGCAAGAGTTCTTTATTTCAATGTCGGGCAAAATTGTATTTGCTATCGGTATTTTAATTGCACTTTCACAAGTAGGTTTAAACCTTGCTCCAATCCTAACCGGTTTTGGTGTTGCTGGTATTATTGTTGGTTTTGCACTGCAAGATACATTATCTAACTTTGCATCAGGAATGATGTTATTGATTTACCGCCCATTTGATGTCGGTGATTTAGTTGAAGCTGGTAGTATTACAGGCAAAGTAAGTCACATGAGTTTAGTGAATACCACCATTAAAACGTTCAGTAATGAAATAATTATCGTACCCAACAGTAAAATTTGGGGCGATATTATTAAAAACGTAACTCATGAAAAAGTACGTCGCATTGATATGGTTTTCGGCATTGGTTACAGTGATGATATCGAAAAAACAGAACGTGTATTACAAGAAATTGTTGAATCTCATCCTTCTGTTTTACGTAGCCCAGAACCAAACATTAAGCTACATACATTAAACTCATCATCCGTTGACTTTATTGTTCGTCCTTGGGTTAAAACTGATGATTATTGGGATGTATATTGGGATATTACACGAGAAGTTAAAATGCGCTTTGATCGTGAAGGTATTTCAATTCCATTCCCACAACAAGATGTGCATTTACATATGGTTGAAAAAGCCATTGAGTCTAAAATTGCATAATCACTAACAATACATCATTTATAGAAGGGCCACGACTTACGTGCCCTTCTGTTTATCGAATTATTGATAAAAATTCACTTATTCACTAATCTATTTTTAAACAAGTCACAAATATACCTTTAGTAACAAATAAATCGACGTTATTAAGTAAGAACTAGGTATAATTACCGTGAGCAAGTATTGAATCAACATAGTTTTTTATTCAATATTCCCACAATTTGCATGATCGTTAATGAACATGCTTTTAAAATAAGTGGCAATTATCTGCCAAGCAAACCTTTACATGTTTGCACTTTTGCTCACTCATCAACATTACTGTTCAGGATTAACTATAATGAAAAAGCGCCTATTATCTGCACTGGTACTCCCAATGATGTTAGCTGCATGTTCTACAACAGGCATTACTACTAAAACACCACAACCAGTAACAGGCAATGAACTTGCTAATGGTAACTGGTCTTTGGTGCAGATTGATAATCAAGATATTGCTCAACCAGAAGCGGCTCAAGCACCCACTTTAACACTAGCCGCAGATCTTGCTGCTAATGGTCATGCGGGTTGTAACCGTTACTTTGGTCAAGCTGAAGTAAAAGATGGCAAATTCCGCATTGAAAAAATGGGAATGACAATGATGTTATGCCCAGACAGTGAAATGAAGATTGAACAAACGTTCACACAATCACTTTCTGATTGGAATAAAGTTAGCATTTCAGGTGATACCATGACGATGACTAACGCAAAGCATACATTAACGTTTGCTCGTGATGTTACAGCAACAACAGCAAAATAATCGCCTCTCAATAAAAATAAGAGCTGTTTACACGCTTTCGATAACAAAGAAAGCTGTGTAAACGGCTTTTTTATTATTCACAGATTATGCAGCATTAACCTTGTGATATTTTTCACGCAGAATATATGCCGCAGTCACCATATTGGTTAAGGCGGCTTCAGTTTCCGTCCAATTCCGCGTTTTTAAACCACAATCAGGATTGATCCATAAACGCTCAATCGGAATTAATGTCGCGGCTTTATCAATTAATGCCGTTATCGTATCGACGTCTGGAATATTAGGTGAATGAATATCATACACCCCAGGACCGATTTCATTAGGGTAAGCAAACGCTTCAAACGCCTTGAGTAGGTCCATATCTGATCGTGATGTTTCAATCGTTATCACATCAGCATCTAATGCTGCAACAGACGCAATAATCTGGTTAAACTCGCTATAACACATATGAGTATGAATTTGTGTTTGTGGTGCAGCCCCTGCGGCTGAGATCTTAAACGCCTTGACTGCCCAATCGAGATACTCTTGCCATTGACTTTGTTTTAGCGGTAACCCTTCTCTTATTGCTGGCTCATCAATTTGAATAATTTTAATTCCAGCGGCCTGCAAATCAGTAACTTCATCCCGTAACGCTAAAGCAATTTGATTTGCTATCGCTTCCCGTGATAAATCTTCACGCGCAAACGTCCAACCTAATATCGTTACAGGACCAGTTAGCATACCTTTCACCAGTTGAGTCGTTAATGATTGGGCATAACGGATCCATTCAACGGTCATTGGCTGGGCGCGATAAATATCCGACACAATAATTGCAGGTTTTACACAACGCGAGCCATAGCTTTGCACCCATCCATATTGCGTCACTACAAAGCCCTCTAATTGCTCTGCAAAATACTCCACCATATCATTGCGTTCGGCTTCACCATGAACGAGAACATCAAGCCCCAAACGATGCTGGCGAGTAATTGCCTCTTGAATATGTACTTGTAGCGCTTGATTATAATCAGACTCAGTGAGACGCCCTGCTTTAAAATCACTACGTTGACTACGAATCGTCGTTGTTTGCGGAAATGAACCAATGGTCGTAGTCGGTAATAATGGCAACTGTAACGCGTGTTGCTGTTGAATCGCCCGTTCAGAATAAGGAAGATCACGTTCAGCCCATTGAGGCGTAATTGCCGCTGTCCGTTGTTGTACTTGCAGATTATTCACTCGCTCACAGCTCAGACGATCTTTTATACTAGCGCTATAAGCAGCACATTCGGCAATCGCATTCTGATCACCATCAAGCGCTTGGGCTAATAACGTAATTTCACCACATTTTTGTTTCGCAAAAGCGAGCCATTGACGAACATCGGCATCGAGATCTGTTTCACTATCGACATCTAGCGGGCAATGTAATAACGAGCAAGAGCTTGCCAGCCATAAATTCACTCCCAATTGTTGTTTAATTGGTTGTAAACACGTTAGCCATTCAGCTAGATCAGCTCGCCACACATTACGCCCATTGATCACTCCAGCAGATAATACCCAATGATCAGGAATGGCCTCAGCAACGGCCGTTAATTGTGCAGGTGCTGCTGATAAATCAATATGTAAACCATCAACACTAAGCTGCGAAATTACAGCTAATTGGTGACTAATATCATCAAAATACGTGGTCAATAATAACTTAGGCCCACCATGTAACACTTGATAAGCCAATTTAAAACTCGCGGCCCACTCTCGCGGCAATTCAAGGGCGAGTGCTGGTTCGTCAATCTGTACCCACTCGACACCTAATGCCGCTAATTTAGTCAATATTTGCTGATAGGCCGTCAACAATCGTGGCAGTAATGTTAAGCGATCGAACCCTTGTTGTTTTTCTTTTCCTAGCCATAAATAAGACACAGGGCCTAATAATATGGGTTTGACATTATGACCCGCTTTTTTTGCCTCAGCGACTTCTTCAAACAACTGTTGCCAACTGACATTAAAGCTATCTTCCGCTGTAAATTCAGGCACGATATAATGATAGTTAGTGTTAAACCATTTCGTCATATCAGCGGCAGCACAAGTGCATCCTGTTGGTGCTTTACCACGTGCAACACTGAACAACGTATCTAAATCAGGAAAACCTTGTTGATGGCGTGTTGGAATATGTCCAAGCAACATGCTGGTTCCTAACACATGGTCATACCAAGCAAAATCCCCAACCGCAACATAATCAAGTCCGGCTTTAATTTGATCATTCCAATGACGATGACGTAAGTCTTTTCCAACCTGTTTCAGTTGTGCTTGATCACTCTCACCACGCCAATAACGCTCTTGAGCAAACTTTAATTCACGCTGACTTCCAACCCGTGGATAGCCAAGTATATGAGTGACTGTTTTTGCTGCTGTGGTCGTTTCATTTGATGCTATTGTCATTGTTATATCCCTATAATTCAATATTTTATCAACCATAAATCCATATAAAAACAATGGCTAAGATGACGTCGATTAATTAACACAGTGACGGACAACAACACTGACAACAAGGTGATTTATCTCATAATGATCATGAATTTATTTCACCTTGGAATACTGGTAATTCATCTAATTAACCATTAAAGTGGACATTTAGACGTCTAGATGTTTACAGCTACCAATTAACAGCGTAGATTAAAAAACAATCAATTTATGTCGCAAAGATCCAAGGATGGAACATGATTGAACTTAAACATCTAAAAACATTAACAGTATTAAGAACAACGGGCTCACTCACCGCAACAGCCAATAATTTATGCCTAACGCAATCAGCGCTCTCTCATCAATTAAAAGATCTTGAACAACGTTTAGGTAATCCGCTTTTTTTACGCAAAACACGCCCAGTACGCTTTACAGCAGAAGGAAATATACTATTGGCTTTAGCGGATAACGTTTTACCTACAATACAAGCAGCAGAACAAGAATTAGTTAGCTGTAGACACCAAACAGCCGGTCGATTACAGATAGCAATTGAGTGCCATTCTTGTTTTCAATGGCTAATGCCAGCATTAAAACAGTACCAAGTCTTGTGGCCAGATGTGGATATTGATTTTTCATCAGGGTTTAGTTTTGAGCCAATCCCTGCCCTTGCAAAAGGTGAATTAGATTTAGTCATCACATCCGATATTCAACCTCGTCATGAAATTCATTATGAGCCACTGTTTGATTTTGAAATGTGTTTAATCGTTGCGCCACAATCAGCATTAGCTTTTAAATCACATATTGTGGCGGCTGATCTTGCAGATCAAACCCTACTCAGTTATCCCATTCAGCGTAACCGACTAGATATAGTTAAACACTTTCTACAACCCGCAGGCATTGAGCCATTAGCATGGAAACAAGCAGATAATAGTTTAATGTTAATTCAGATGGTATCAGCAGGAATGGGAGTCGCGGCGTTACCGAATTGGGCGGTTGATAATTTTGTGCATCAAGGATTAATTGTTAGTAAACCATTAGGTAAGGGATTATGGCGGCGTTTATTTGCAGGGGTACGAGCTTCAGAACAAAAACATCATTATTTAGAGGCTTTTTTTGCAACGGCGAAACAGCAATGTCAGCAGCATTTACAAGGCATTAAAACGGTTTAACACCTTGCATAATGCCATCGCTATTTACTTAAACTGATTATTCAACGGATCGTAATGATAACCTTGTTGAGCCATTTTTTCAGAAAGCTCGGCCTCACTTAGTTCATAACGAGATGCTAATTCTGCCATTGAATGACACTCTAATCGTAAACGCTCATTAACGATACCAATCACAATATGGGTATCCATACCAAGTAAATTATTGATTTCCATTATTCCCCCTTACCACTTTGTTGTGGCTTAATGATCACAACTCACATTGCACCTATTTATTAAGGATAGACGATATGTGATCCTTTCTTCTTTTCGTAAAAAATAAATATAAAAAAAGCCCTTATCTCTACCAAGATAAAGGCTCATAACACTTATAATTTAAGTATTAGAATAACGTTAATTGCATTACCGCAGAAAATGTAAGTAGCGCAGCCGCCGCTAATAACTGCCATTTATTGACCGTTTTATTTAATAATATATGCCCAGTCCACACCAGCATTGCAGCAACTAAACATAATAATGCAACAACAATTTCAACCGTATAAGGTGCTGTTGCAGCCTCTCCCATAAAAATCACTTTCCAAACTAAGAGTAATACCGAAACGATGGCACTAATAAAACCAACAAACGGCAATATACGGTGGAAAGCCTGTAAACGTGTACGTGAGAACGTCAATAAAACATGAGCAAGTAAACTACCATATAAAGCCATCGCCACTAAACTTAGCAATACTTCCGGCATATCCATTATAGGAAATAGAAAAATCCAACTAATAAAACCCAGTAAATTAGATCCATAAAGTACTTTTAATGGTCCTGAATCTCGCGTTTTACTGGTTTTTACTTTGACAGTAAAGAATAACAAACTCAATAAAGGTAGTACTGCCCATACTTGACTAATGGCAGCCAATAACCAACCAATAAGCAGTACTGGCAACATTTTATGCACTCGCCCTCGTTGGCCAGGGCAAATCTCCCCTTTGGTGAGTACTAACGTAAGAATACATTGCGCACCAAGCAGTGCTGGAATTAAAAATGCGAGATAGCCGATCATAATAAGCATCAATTAAAAATAAAAGGATCACAATTATACTCAAGTCACAGCAAGATGCGAATGATAGCCTTCTGTTAACAATTACCCACAATTCATTGACAGCCATTGGCTTTATATTATCAAAACAACACTTCAATGAACAAAAAGGAACGCTAAAAATGTTCGTTCGCTCATTTGTGTGCGATCGCTCACCAAACGTTATGTAATTTAGTGGCATATTATCCCTATTAAAATAGTGGGCGTTATCAACGCTAACAATATATTCAATAACGATAAGCGAAGCGAACATGACGACTTGGTTAGAAACAGAGGTTGTGATCATCGGTGGTGGCGCAACAGGAACAGGAATAATGCGTGACTGCGCCCTGCGCGGTATCAAATGTATCTTAATTGAGAAGGACGATTTAGCCTCTGGTACAACCGGCCGTAATCATGGCTTACTTCATTCAGGTGCTCGCTATGCGGTTACTGATCCAGAATCAGCTAAAGAGTGCATCATTGAAAACCGTATTCTTAAAAATATTGCCCGCCATTGTGTAGAAGATACGCAGGGATTATTTATTTCCCTCCCCGATGACGATCTGCAATTTCAACAACAATTTATCAGTGCCTGTCAAAGTGCCGATATTGACGTTGAACAATTAACCCCACAACAGGCATTACGATTAGAGCCTAACTGTAATCCACAGCTTATTGGTGCGGTAAAGGTCCCCGACGGTACAATTGACCCTTTTCGCCTTGCTTCTTCCAATGCGCTTGATGCGATTGAACACGGTGCACAACTTTTTAATCACACTTTTGTCACCGCGCTTATTCAACACAATGGCGTCGTTAAAGGGGTTAAATGTTTAAATTTAAAAACCAATACCCACTTTGAAATTAGAGCTCAACAAGTTATCAATGCCGCCGGGATCTGGGGACAACAAATCTGTGAATATGGCGATCTTAATATCACGATGTTCCCAGCTAAAGGATCATTATTGATCTTAGATTATCGAATTAATAACTTAGTGATCAACCGTTGTCGTAAACCTTCTGATGCCGATATTTTAGTCCCTGGTGATACCATCTCATTAATTGGTACAACATCTGAACGTATTGATTATAAAGATATTGATGATTTACATGTCACTAGCAGAGAAATTGATATTCTCTTAAAAGAAGGCGCCAAACTAGCGCCGATTATGGCTAATACTCGGGTATTACGGGCTTATGCGGGCGTGCGACCATTAGTTGCTGTTGATGGTGATACTAGTGGGCGTAATATTAGCCGCGGGATCGTACTATTAGATCATGCTGAACGCGATAGTATGGACGGTTTTATTACTATCACGGGTGGTAAGTTAATGACTTACCGCATGATGGCTGAATGGACAACCGATCTTATCGCTAAAAAACTGGGTAACACCACCCCTTGCACCACTCATCAACAACCATTACCCGGTTCTGAACAACCCAAAGCCATTAGGCATACCGCTAGTTTAGCTAAACCTGTCTATCAATCTGCCTATTACCGTCATGGAGAACGTGCTGAGCAATTTTTAACTGACAGCAAAAAAAGCCAAGCCATTATTTGTGAATGTGAAATGGTGACCTGTGGTGAAGTTGAATATGCCATCAAGCAACTGGATGTGCATAATTTAGTCGATTTACGCCGCCGTACCCGTGTCGGGATGGGACCTTGCCAAGGTGAATTATGTTCTTATCGTGCTGCTGGTTTATTTGCTGAATATGGTAATACTGATGGCAACCACGCCAGCCATATTCTAAGTGATTTTCTTGAAGAACGCTGGAAAGGTATTAAACCTGTTTTTTGGGGTGATGCGCTGCGCGAAGGTGAGTTCTCTTATTGGATCTATGAGGGTTTATTTGGTGTGAGTGATATTCCACCAGCATCTACATCTACCAACACTATCAATCCAATCTGCGAGGAAAAATAATGAAATTTGATAATATAATTATTGGTGGTGGTGTTGCTGGCTTAACCTGCGCTATTCGTTGTGCTCAAGCTGGACTCAAAACTGCTGTTATTGCCGCAGGTCAAAGTGCGCTGCATTTTTCTTCAGGCTCAATTGATGTATTAAGTCGTTTACCTAATGGCACAACAACACATTACCCTTTTGATGAATTTGATACTTTATCCCATCAATCCCCGCTACATCCTTACAGTAAATTAGGGGGTGATATTACTCGCCAAGCCATTGATTGGTATCAGCAAACAATGGCGAATATTGGCATTGAACTGCACCATCAAACGGATAATTGTAACCATTTGCGTATTACCCCAATGGGAACCTTTAAGGCTACATGGTTATCACAAGCAACAGTGCACCCTTTTCCTATGTTTGAGCCCGCTAAGTCATTGCGTAAATTAGCATTAGTTACAATTGATGGTTTCCGTGATTTTCAACCCCAATTGGCGGCTGATAATTTACGTCTACTGCCCCACTTTGCTAACGTGGACATTACCACTGCCGCCATTGCATTGCCTGAAGCAGAATTAATGCAACGTAATCCGTGTGAGTATCGTTCAATTGATATTTCTCGTGTCTTAGCTGACGACACTAAATTACAACGTTTTGCCTTAGCCATGAAAAATACCATTGGTGAGGCTGATTTAGTGGTTCTTCCTGCCGTGTTTGGTAATGGGACAGGTCTTAAAGTTATTAGCAAACTTGAACAATTAACTGGTTACACATTATGTGAAATTCCAACGATGCCGCCATCATTACTGGGTATACGTTTGGAAGATGCAATGAAAGGTTATTATAAATCATTAGGTGGATTGATCCTTGCCGGTGATGAAGTCACTCATGGCGAATTTGAAAATAACCAACTCCAGCGTATTTTTACGCGTCATCACGGTGATATGCCGTTAGTCGCTAATCATTATTTATTAGCCAGTGGTAGCTTCTTTAGCCGTGGTTTACACGCTGAACGTCATCATATTGAGGAAGCTATTTTTGGGTTAGACATTGCGCCATTAGCATCAACTAACCACCAGCACTGGTATCAACCGCAATTTTTCAGTGACCAACCGCATCAATTTCTAGGAATGGGTGTTGAAACGAATCAACAATTACAACCAAGCCTTAATGGCAATGTAATTACTAACCTTTACTGTGCAGGCGCTATTTTAGCCCATTACAACCCTGTTTTTGAAGGTAGTGGCAGTGGTGTTGCTATCAGCACGGGTTTTCATGCTGCGCAATCAATGATCGCCTTACACGACAAACACACATCCACAGCAATTTTTCCATCATTAGCAGAGGGCAATATCTAATGCTCAAGCAAGATACCAGTTTTGACCAATGCATTAAATGCACCGTATGTACCGTTTATTGCCCTGTTGCTAAAGCAAATCCTAATTACCCCGGCCCTAAACAATGTGGTCCAGATGGTGAACGATTACGAATTAAAAGTGCTGAATTTTATGATGATATGCTTAAGTTGTGCACCAACTGTAAACGCTGTGAAACCGCTTGCCCTTCTGGTGTAAAAATCGGTGACATGATTGCAGTTGCACGCAGTAAACATGCGAAACACGCACTTCATATTAAAACAATCCGTGATTTTGTATTAAGTCATACCGATTTAATGGGTACTGTCGCGACACCGTTCGCCCCTATCATTAATGCAATTACAGGCCTAAAGCCCGTTAAAAAAATCATGCACAAAACCATTGGTGTTCATGATCATAAAACATTACCTAAATATTCTCATGGCACATTCCGCCAATGGTATAAAAAGCACTGTGCGGATCAAACTCACTATCCACAACAAGTACATTACTTTCACGGTTGTTATGTAAATTATAATAATCCACTGTTAGGTCAAGATTTTGTAAAAGTCATGAATGCCATGAATATTGGGGTGCAATTATTGGATAAAGAAAAATGCTGCGGCGTACCATTAATTGCAAATGGCTTCTTTGATAAAGCCAAGAAAAATGCATTACTTAACACTCAAAGTTTTGAAGCGGTTATTGAAAAATATAATTCAACCATTGTTTCAACCTCTTCAACCTGTGCTTTTACTTTACGTGAAGAATATCCGCATGTATTAAAGATTGATAACGCAAAAGTTGCCGATCGGATTGAATATGTTACCCGTTTTTTACTCAAAGCATTTATGAACGGCAAGACTCCTAAACTAAAACCCGTTAATAAAAAAGTGGTTTACCACACACCCTGTCATCTTGAGCGTACTGGCGGTAGTTTATACACTATTGAATTACTTAAAATGATCCCTGGGCTAGAGCTTGAAGTATTAGACAGTCAATGCTGTGGTTTAGCGGGTACTTATGGTTTTAAAACTGAAAATTATGATACATCTATGAAAATTGGTGAGGATTTATTTCAAAAAATACGCAGTGCTAACGCTGACTATGCCATTACTGATTGTGAAACCTGCAAATGGCAAATTGAAGAAAACACTGATTTAACAACAATTCACCCGATCAGTTTGCTCGCAATGGCACTCGCTGATTAAACATCACTTTACCAATCTTCTATTTTTGATAATACTCATCATATACGCAGTATTTTTCCCCGATTAAATACTGCGTACTTTTAACTCGTTCAATAGCTAATACGAGATTAGTTCATCAAATATTTAGGAAGCCATATTATGTTATACATAAAACCGTTAGGATTACTTTTTGCAGCACTCATTTTAAGCAGTTGTTCTTTCATGGCCATTGCCGCAGATAGCCATGAAACCGTCCATTTTAAAGCAAACACCAATAACGGTGAATATGTCGCAACAACAGCGGGCTATGATGTCAATAACTATGTTTTTTATGCCAAAAAAGGCCAGCATTTAAACGTTACGCTTGATACTAAAAGCACCAAATTATGGGTTGTACTCTTAGACAAAAAACTTGAGAGACTTGCCGATTTAACCCCCTTTTCAGCTGACCTAAATGATAATGGTGAATACATATTACCTTACAGCGGTAAATACAGTGTTCGTATTGGTCAATACCGTGCCTTTGCTCGTCGAGGTGAAAGCAGTCATTATAAATTAACCATCACAATTGATTGATCGTTATAAATCACGTTAATTGAGCTGTAACGGTAAAACAGACTGTTGTTTCGCTTTAATTAATAATCCACAACAAACAAACATCACCATATATAACAATGTGCCACCAATAACAACGGTATCCCAACCACCATGTAGCCAACAATATATCAAGAAGAAACCGCCTAAACTGCTCCCAACATAATAATGAACCAAATATAGCGCAGTGGCGGTTGCCTTTGCGACTTTGGCATGTTGGCTCACCCAAGCATACGCTAATGAATGAGTGAAAAATGCACCAGAGCTTAATAATAGCAAGCTAATCAATATGGTGACGCGTGATTCAATTAAGCCTAACCACAGACCACTTAGGCTTAAAACACCCCCTAAAATAATACCTGATAACGGACTATATCGGCTTGCCCAACGCCCACTCAAACGTGATGTTATGGTGCCACTGAGATAACAAAGGAAGATTAATGACGCCCAACTTAAAGGCAAATTAAACGGTGCAGCAACCAATCTAAATCCTGTTACCGAATAAAGATTAACAAACAGAGCAAAATTCACACCACCAATCAGCATTGCTAGCCATAATATCGGTTGTTTAATATGCGCGATCACTTGATAAGCATGGATACGAAGACGGCGGTGGTGATGAATAAAGTGTTGCTGTGATGGCAATAATCTAATCACGACGACCGCACCAATAAAGCTCATAACAGCCATACCCAACACAGCCCAATGCCAGCCTAGTTGTTCGCCAATTATTCCGCCATATAATCGTCCAGCAATTCCGCCTAATGAATTAGCACTAATATAGCCCCCCACCGCTAATACTAACGCTTTCGGACTAAACTCTTCCGCCATATAAGCAACAGCAACGGCAATATAACCAGCAACTGAAATGCCCATGACCCCTCGAGCTAAAGTAAGTGCAAATAAATCATGAGCAAAAACCATTACTACGCCAACAATTGGCATCAGCAATAAACTGATCACCATAATCATGCGCCGACCCACAATTTCAGATGCAATAGCCCATGGAATAAGGCATACCGCTAACATTAATGTTGCCGCGGCTAAGACCCAATTGATTTGTGTTGCCGAGACGGAAAATTCAGTCGCCATTAATGGCAACATCGGCTGGAACAAATACAAATTACAAAAAACGATAAAAGAGCCTAATGCCAATGCAAAACTGGTCTTCTTATAGGCCAATGTATTTGTTTCTATCATGATTTCACCATTAAAAAATCCATTTGAGTGTGCTATATCATTAAAATAACAATGCGTTATTTCTCACAACCAAACATAACGTGACAAAACGATAACAACAGCAGCATAATAAATAAAATATATAATTAATATTACAGTGATAACCAAAAACTATAGCTATGGATACTCGTTTACTGACTTATTTTACGCAACTCGCGGCGACTAAAAACTTTACTCGTGCCGCTGAACAATTGCATATCGCGCAACCCGCACTCAGTGTTGCTATCAAAAAATTAGAGCAACAATTAGATCTAACGTTGTTTTATCGAAATGAACGCAAAGTCACACTAACCCAAGAAGGTGAAGTTTTACTGATACATGCTAAACAAATTCTACAAAAAATAGACGATGCCACCCTTGCAATGAAAGAGTTACGTGGTTTAGAAAAAGGAGAGGTACGGCTAGGTGTACCCAGCATGTTGGGATCGTATTTTTTCCCTCAAATATTAATGGGCTTTAAAAGTCATTATCCAAATTTAAAATTAACCATTGTAGAAGCAGGCACTCAATCTATTCGGCAAATGCTCATTGATAGCGAACTAGACTTAGGGGTTATTATTAATCATAACGTTCCTTCTAGTTTACATATCGAACATCTTTTACGTTCACAAATGGTGGCTGTTGTCAGTGAACAGCATGATTTTATAACGAAAAAAAGCTTAAGTTTTGAGGACTTTTTTGGCGAAGAATTAGTGGCATTTAAATCAGGCTATTTCCATCGTGAAATGCTCGATCATGTCTGTGAACAGCATAATTTAACGCCTAAAATTTCATTTGAAACTAATCTATTGCCAATGATTTTACAAATTGTTCGTCATGATTTTGCCATTACAGCACTGCTTGAATTAGTCACCGATCATGAACCACATCTGATCCCCATCCCTTTTTCAGATCCGATCCAACTAGACCTTGCAATGGCATGGCGTAAACAAGGCTATTTATCACTGGCCAATAAAGCTTTCATTGAATACGTAAAACAACAATGCCAACAATAGCCAATTAATGTAAAACCGCATTCTACCTTGCTAAATTTAACAGATAAAAAACAGTTATCCGTCAATTCAACCTTAAAAATAAAACCAAAAAATTAACATTACCAATAAAAATATGGATGAGATCATATATTGATTGCTTAACAGTCGTTCATAAGCTTTTTTTTCGCTACATTACTCACGTAATTTATGAAAAATATGCAAAAAAACATCATAAATACATATTTTTTTAGTTTTAAGGAGAGGAGTTTCCATGACGGAATTGTTAATTGGTTTGGTGATCACCATTGCTGTTGGCTATTACATAGTAAAAGGATATAAAGCAGCAGGTGTACTTCTTGTTGCGGGTATTCTTCTATTAATTCTAGCTGGATTTTTAGGACACACGGTCTTGCCAAAAGGCATTACATCAACAGGGAATTTACTAACAGACTCACTTGAGTATGTTAAATATATGCTCCAATACCGCAACGGTGGTCTTGGCTTACAAATTATGTTGTTATGTGGTTTCGCAACATATATGACCCATATTGGTGCTAACAATGTTGTTGTAAAACAATTTTCAAAACCTCTTTCTTTTATTAAGTCACCTTATGTTTTATTAGTTGCGGCTTATATTGTTGCCTGTCTAATGTCATTAGCAGTAAGCTCTGCAACGGGTCTTGGGGTGCTATTAATGGCAACCTTATTCCCAATGATGACCGCAATGGGTATTTCTCGTCCAGCAGCCGCTGCTGTATGTGCCTCACCTGCCGCAATCATTCTTTCACCAACCTCTGGTGATGTAATTGTGGCCGCAGAAAAATCAGGCTTACCTTTACATGTTTTCGCAGTAGAAACTGTATTACCCGTTTCTATCTGTGCCATTATCGTGATGTCAGTCGCTGCATTTTTCTGGAACAAATACCTTGATAAGAAAAATAATACGCCAATGGAAAAGCTAGATATTTCTGAAATAGAAGTCAAAGCACCTGCTTATTATGCGATTTTACCTTTCTTACCTATTTTTGGTGTTTTCCTATTTAACGGTGAAACCATTCCAGGTCTAACTCTTGATATTTATACTATTGTAGTACTTTCTATTGTCATTGGTGCCGTAGTTGATTTCTTTACTAATCGTTTCAATGGTAAAGAAACCCTTGAAAATCTTGAAGCTTGTTACGCTGGTATGGGCGATGCTTTTAAAGGCGTTGTGATGTTATTGGTCGCAGCAGGTGTATTTGCGCAAGGCTTAATGTCAATTGGGGCAATTGATAACCTACTCGCTCTTGCTGACAAAGCAGGTGCTGGCGGCGTGGCACTCATGCTCTTACTAACAGCGTTAACTGTTGCTGCTGCAATTGCAACAGGTTCAGGTAATGCACCTTTCTATGCTTTTGTTGAGTTAGCACCACAGTTGGCGGTTAAGCTTGGTTTAAGCCCTGCATTCTTGATTATTCCAATGCTACAGGCATCAAACCTAGGTCGTACTATTTCACCGGTATCAGGTGTTATTGTTGCAACATCGGGTATGGCACAAATCAGTCCATTTGAAGTCGTTAAACGTACTGTGGTTCCGGTGCTTTGTGGTTTAGTTACCGTCATTATCGGTACGATGGTATTAGTACCTATGTACGCTTAATTATTATCACACCATAATTTAACGAGTTAAGCCCACTGATAATATATTCTCAGTGGGCTTTTTTATGGCATCACTCACGATCTACGCTAACGATCACAACGACTAAAACACCTTATTATATGACTTATCGTTTATTACACGCCTTAGCTGATAAAGGCTGTTTATAATCCAAATGGCGTAAACTTTAATTGATATAAAGACTGTTTCATCACTTGTTCAGTAACATTCTCAAGAGACCCCATTAAGAGTAAAAGAGATGTGATTAATTGGTAAATTTTATCCATTTCATCTGGAGTAAGTTGACCATAAAATGATGGTAATTTATCTTTGTAGTCTGTTAACTTATTCTGTAATACGACTAACTTAGAAGCATGTGTTGTAGCAACATTTTCACAGATCATCGTAACCCCAGTGATCGCAATAAGCTCCTGAACACACCCAATAATAAACGTATTAATGCTTTGATTGTATTGCGTTGCTTGCCATTGTTCATAGTTATCGGTAAATGAACGGTAATAAAAACAAGATCGATAACCTAAGTTAAGTAATGTTGTTACTTGCGTTTGATCGATCTGCTCATAGTTCGCCCAGCTAATTTTTGTACTCGCCATTTCTGCAAGTGATACCGCTTGTACTGGTGTTGAAAAACTCAATGAAAGGAATTTATTCGCATTTTCATTAACCAGTTTTTTTAATCCGAAATGTAATCGAATTCGAAATTGACTAAGCTGACGTAAAAACACATATTCAGGCTGACTTGAATAAATGCCATTATAAACCCAGAAAATAACCAACAAACTGATAGATAGCAGCGTAATCGTTAACAGTGACGTACCTACGCTATAGGTCGGTGTTAATTGAATCGCACTGGTTGTCATTAACATCAAATTCTGACAACCCAATAAGCGATGAAATACCTGTTGCGGTTGATTAAAATAAAACCACAGTACAAAGACATTAATAAAATAAAATAACCCTAATTGCCAAAGTTGACTTAAGTGAGGCAAAATAAAAATATATTGGAATAATGCTAATACAGACCAAACGATCATATGCATTAATATATAACGCGGGCTTACAAAGGGTAACGATAAAGCAACACTACCAAAGACAAGGCTTAACAGCACGATCATTACTCCCCCTTGCATGGGAATAAAAAGCCACAAGCCAACGCTGATCCAAAAAATCACTAAGATCTTAAAAACATTAATAAGTCGTTCGGAATCTAAAGATATATTAAACAAAGCAGATGATGATTTCTTTTTTAGCGTTATATCTGATGGACTTTCACTCAAAATCGCTTGAGTCAAATGTTGGTATATCGACGCTTGCAACGTATCCATCTTGGCTAAGTTTTGTGCCAACATCATTAAAGCACCATGATGTAATTCTTTACAATTAAGTAATGAATCCAATGAAAATGGAGCCACAAATAAAGTGTTATCAACCATATGCTGACGAATGCAGTGATTCGTCGCCTGTGGATTTTCAACGACATAACTCAATAAGGTGATTGAATTTATATATCTATTTTTGAGCGCTGTTAATACCGCGATTAACGCTTGTTTTTGTTCCGTCGTAAACTTTTCGTCAATAAGATTAATGGCTTCAGACAAATGTCCACCCAGTAGAACCCATTGGTTTTGCTCATTTCTTATTGTCTCCCAAATGGGAAACTCACTGTTGATTTGATAACTATCTGTTTTCGCTGCTTGCAGTAAATCATCGATACGGGCTAAATATTTTAAACTATCGCTCCATGAAACATTACGGCTTAACATTTCATTCGATTGAATATCAATAATCGCTTGTTCTATCTTTTCTTGCTTAGTTTTAGCGTTACTTAGTAACGTATTAAGTAACACAATACGACTAGATACAGGGCTAAAAACACTAAAAACAAAGCTAAAACAAATAACGCCAAGAATGGTTTCTTGTAATCTAAGTGCAGCAATAGCAAAGGTTTGTTCTGCTGATAAATTCCCCATCACAATAATGACGCATGACACCATCAACCCGATAGTCCACGCATAACCATTTTTAGGATTTGTCTGTTGATAGATGCACACAGCAATAATCAAAGAATAAACCAACAGAAAAGCTAAAGGTTGTTGACCAAATAAATCAATTAAAACGAAAGCAATAATAACACCAGCAAACGTACCAATGATTCGATGACGACCTTTTTTTAAAGAATGACCATTAGTTTCTGTTGCAGCCATTACAATCACAGCAAAAGCAGCCCAATAAGGCTTATTCCACCCCAAAGCTAAAGCAATGACGATGGATAGCGTTAAAGCTGTAGCAACTTTTAATGGCATTACCCAGCGTCTTGTACTCATAGCATTCCCTTAACCATTTCGATTAATCTCTGATTTTGTTGGTTTTTATGAATAACAATAGAAGCAGAAGAACCAATACGAAATTGAATACCATCAGGAATATTATCTAAACGAATTTGAACGGGAATACGTTGAGCTAAACGGATCCACTGAAATGTTGGATTCACATTTGGCAATAAAGAAAGTCCTGTACTGCCATTTTTATGAGAAATACCATAACCAATACTCTCAACAGAGCCTTGTAATGGTTGATCGCCATACGCCATTAAGGTCACCGTCGCTTTATCACCTGAAGCCACATCTTTAATATCTGTTTCTTTAAAAAATCCTTCAATCCAAAAACTATGCTTATCAATAAGAGCAACTACGGGTTGATTAGCGACAACTTGAGTGCCGATATTTACATTTAAGTTAGTAATATAACCATCAACAGGAGCTGTCACTTTAGTAAAACTTAAATCTAATTTACTTTGATCATATACCGCTTGAGCCGCTTCAACGCCCGCTTGAGCTAATCTCACTGATATTTTTTGCTGCACTAATGTCATTTGAGAAATAGCACCAGGTTGGCGGTGTATTAATTCACGCTCTCGTGTTGCTTCATCTTGTGCTCGCTGCAATTGTGCTTTTGCTTGATCTCGATTTCCCTTCGCTTTTTCTACTGCTATTTCATAAGGTCGAGGATCAACAACAAAAAGAACTTGGCCTGTTTTTACTTCACTATTATTTTTTATATTCAATGCAATAATAGGCCCAGTAACTCGTGGTGTAATTTGGACAATTTGGGCGCGAACTAAACCATCTCGCGTCCAAGGATTAATAATATATTGTTGGTATTTCCAGCCAATTGCAGCAAGCGCAATAATGACAAAACTACTAGTAATAAATAAGCGTTTAAACATGGTTATCTCTATTATATTCAAATTACTACAGAGTATTAGAACGATCTCTTAACATAGTTTGAAATCATTATGACGGAAAAATAAACGTACTAATGAGCACGGTATAAATAACTGCAATCGATAACTCAACTAACGGTGGGTTTGATACATATCGATACCATTTAACCGTATTAAAAAGACGGACAGTTAAAGAGGTACAAATAATTGCGATAAAACCTGAAATCAGAAGAGGCGGAAAGTAAATTTCTCCGATAGCAATCTCTTTAGGTACGAGATTTAGCATGGTTGTTGTCCGCTACTGTGAGTTTATATAAGTAATAAAAAATTTATTTACAATAAAGTGTAATCATAGTCATATTATTGACTTAAATAAAGATACGAATATGGAATACAATCACAACTGTGAGTTTCTAATGATAGAAATTATCACAATTTTTTGTTAGGAATTGCCAAAATGGATCGTATAACAAGCATTGAAATTTTTGTAAGAGCGGTTGAATTAGGTTCATTTGCGGCAGTCGCAGAAGAACGTGATATCAGCGCACAAATGGTAGGCAAGCACATTCACGGATTAGAATCGTCATTAGGTGTTAAATTACTCGCTAAATCAACACGTTTTCAAGCGCTAACCACCGCTGGCGAACAATTTCATCGACGGTGCCTTAACATTTTATCGGAAATGAAAGCCGCCCAAGAAGACATTTATCTGGATCTCAATGAGCCAATGGGTAAATTGAAGATATATTGCGGTGTAAATTTAGGTATTAGCCTACTCTCCCCTTTATTAGGTCAATTTATTCAAAAATATCCACAATTAGAAATCAATTTAACATTAGATAATAATCCACCAGATATTCATCGAAATGGCTACGATCTTATTTTTCATGATCGTATTGAAGGTTATGAGTTTTTAGTCGGACACCAAATTTGCAGCTTCGAGATGATTGCTTGTGCTACGCCAGAATATTTACAACAACACGGTGTTCCACGAGAACCAAAAGCATTAGAGCATCATCAATGTTTGAGACACACAACAGCTTATAATGCCTATTGTTGGTGCTTTAAAAATCAAGCTGGCGATCATTTTTCACCGCGTATTTCATCGCGATTTACAATCAATAGTGGACAAGCGATGCTCGCAGCGGCGATGGAAGGTGCGGGAATAACAATACAACCTAACTTTCAAGTTCAAGCAGCATTAGATTCGGGAATATTAGTCCAAGTATTAACGGATTATCAATTACCCAAAATTGATCTATTCATGCTTTATAAACCGTCATTACGACAAACGTCTCGACTAACGTTATTAAATGATTTTCTACAACGTGCAATAAAGAACCAACTAAATATTAAATAGTGCTCTACGTTAATAATAAATAGCTCAATTGCAAATCATTCCGCTAACGCAGAGATTAATTTGTAACTGAGCAATAAATATTCCGATGGTTTATTAACCTGCGCGAAGTGCAAGTAAAGCGGGTAAATCATAAGGCGGTTGATATAAACAAAAATCAATAACTTTAGTATCGACGGCTAAAATTGACATTCGATCCGCAAGTTCATTACCTTCAATACCGACATGACCATTGACATGGTGAATCATAAGTTGTGATTTTAATGCTTGGTAACGAGTGAACATTTGTTGAATTAACGCGAGGTTTTTTATCTCACCGCCAGCCTTTTTCCAACCATTTTTTTGCCATGTTATCGCCCATTGGGTAATACATTGTATCGAATATTTTGAATCACAAAAAATCGCCACGGTAGACCCTTGAGCCAATACCTTTTCGGCTAAGATCAGCGCTTGATGAAGTGCATTTAACTCGGCCGTATTATTGGTGCCCATCGGCTCATATAAGCCATACCATAGCTCACTTAGCTGGTTATTACGGTATAACGCCAATCCAGATCCCGCTTTGCCGGGGTTAGGATCACAGCCACCATCCGTGAAAATTTTAACATCAGCCGTTAACGCATGGACTTGTTCACTGGTTAATGAACCTTTACTTGTTGTGGTACGTTTTGCTGCTGTTTTTTTAAATTGTGGTGATGAACCAGAAATTTGCACTGGTTTTCCAAAAGCCGTGACCGCTTCAGCTTGGGTTGGAAATGATTTATATCGTGCCCCTGCAAATTTATCTACTTGCTGCTTACAACTTGCCCAGTCACTGTAAATACCCGGTTCACGACCACTCCAAACAACATAATATTTTTTGGCCACCTGTTTCTCCACACTCTCTTTAATATCGTACTGATTGCTCAAGCGAACATACAGACTTGGTATTCTAAGATTCTACCACTAATGTACCTTTCTGATTATGCTAAGATAAACATCACTATAAAAAAATACTCGTATTCATTATCAATGTGTTCTCAAACCAATGACAATATCGAGCAACTTACATTTTTATTTACAGGTGAGTTTGGAGTTCCGTTTTGAGCCATAAAATACGCTTAGACATTGCTAATGGCATGTCACAGCTTGGGATTAATGTTCAACCACAAGACAGCATTTCAACCGCCGTCTTTATGATACTTTGTTGTGTAGTCGCTTTCTTAGCTTATGTCTTTGTTCGCTGGGGATTACTCGCGATATTGCGCTCCGCTATTAAACGTTCCCAAGCAACATGGGGACACGTCATGGTACGGCATAAAGTCTTTGAAAAGCTCTCATTAACCATCCCTGCAATGGTGCTCAATCTTGTTATACCACTTGTATTAGATAAACATGCACTCCTCAGTAGCTTTATTGATCGCACATTAAGCTTATGGTTGATTATTGTATTAGTAAGAAGTACTTATGCCTTCCTTGATGCCACTAATGATATGGCCGATATTAACCAAATCAGCCGTAATTTGCCGGTAAAAAGTTTTGTTCAATTATCAAAACTTATTATCTTTTTTATTGGGTTTATTATTGCTATTTCAGTGCTTGCTAACCGCTCACCAATTTACTTTTTAAGTGGCCTAGGCGTTGCGACAGGTTTAGTATTATTAGTCTTCCGCGATACTATTTTAGGCTTTGTCGCAGGTATTCAACTGTCAGCTAACCAAATGGTTAAAGTGGGTGATTGGATCCAAATGGATAAATATGGTGCTAATGGCAGTATTGATGAAGTTTCTTTAACAACAGTTAAAGTAAAAAACTGGGATAATACCGTTACCAATATTCCCGCTTATGCATTAGTACAAGACTCGTTTATTAACTGGCGTCAAATGCAAGAATCTGGTGGTCGACGCATTAAACGTTCAGTGCTAATTGATATTGAAACTATTAAATTTATCGATGAACAGCAACAACAAAAATTATCGCAAATCCCTTATGTGGCGGACTTTATAACCAAGAGAAATGCTGAAATCACGACAAGTAACGCACATGCACTTCAATTAACTAACATAACGGTATTTCGCGCCTACTTAGAAGCTTACCTAAAACAAAACAGTAAAATTCGCCAAGACATGACTTTTCTTGTACGCGAGTTAGAACCAAGTGCTCAGGGATTACCCGTTCAAATTTATGTTTTTGTTAATGATACACGCTGGGCTTTTTATGAAGCGGTTCAGTCAGATATTTTTGATCATGTGTTAGCCATTTTGCCTCAATTTGGGCTTGCCGTGTATCAAAGCCCTGATGGCTCAGATGTACGTAGTTTACAAGCTAGTGTTGCGGCATCCTAACACTGCTGTTTTCGACGTATTGGATGATTATTTTTAACATTCAATACGTCTGTTATTACAAAAAAATCATTCATATTAGTGCTTCATATCACACAATAAATAGCGATAATTACAACTCCAATGCCAATTTATTAAAAACTTTGTTTAACATCAATATTTATAATCACTAGCCAGCCTTTTTATGAGCCGCTATAATTCCCGCCTCAAAATACAGAGGTCAAAACATGCACACTAAAGTAACTCCTATTGATAGCTATCCTAAGTATTGGGCTGAATGCTATGGCACCTCCCCATTCTTGCCAACATCTAGAAAAGAAATGGATGCACTTGGTTGGGACAGCTGTGACATTATCATTGTTACTGGTGATGCCTATGTTGACCATCCTAGTTTTGGTATGGCGGTCATTGGTCGCTTACTAGAATCTCAAGGATTTCGCGTTGGTATTATTGCCCAACCTAAATGGGACAATAAAGATGACTTCATGGCGTTAGGTCAACCCAATCTTTATTTTGGTATAACATCTGGCAACATGGATTCAATGATCAATCGCTATACCGCTGATCGCAAACTACGTAAAGATGATGCTTACACGCCTAATAATGAAGGTGGTAAACGTCCAGACCGCGCCGTCTTAGTTTATTCTCAACGCTGTCGAGAAGCATATAAAGAAGCGCCTATTGTTTTAGGTGGTATTGAATCTAGCTTACGTCGCCTCGCTCACTACGATTATTGGTCAGACAAAGTCCGTCGTTCAGTATTGATGGATGCGAAAGCAGATATTTTATTATTTGGTAACGCTGAACGGGCGCTAGTTGAAGTATCACACCGTATTGCCAATGGCGAAGATATTAAGTCATTAACTAACATTGCAGGCACTGCGGTAATGATCAAAGATATTCCTGAGCGTTATCAGGAAATTGATTCATCACGCATTGAAAAACCTGGTCGTCCAATGGTGATGCAAAATCCATATGCCACCGAAGAGACATGCGCTTCTAATAAAGAAGAAAAAGAAAAACAACCACAAGTTATTCACGTTCGCCCATCTCGTCATGATGCTGAAAATACAGTCGTACGCTTGCCATCATATGAAAAGTTGGCAAATGACCGTATTTTATATGCGCACGCTAGCCGAGTAATGCACTTAGAAACTAACCCTTATTCTGGACGTGCATTAATTCAAAAACACGCTGATCGTGAATTGTGGATCAACCGAGCACCGATTCCATTGTCTACCGAAGAAATGGACTTTGTATTTGGATTACCTTTTGCTCGCGTACCTCATCCAAGCTACGGTAAAGCAAAAATTCCAGCTTATGACATGATTAAAACCTCGGTTAACATCATGCGTGGCTGTTTTGGTGGTTGTTCTTTCTGTTCGATTACTGAACACGAAGGCCGTATTATTCAAAACCGCTCGCAAGAATCAATTCTTCATGAGCTAGAAGATATTCGCGATAAAGTTCCAGGTTTTACCGGTACTATTTCTGATTTGGGTGGTCCAACAGCAAACATGTATCGTTTAGGCTGTTCTGACCCACGCGCTGAAGCAAACTGTCGTCGTCCATCATGTATCTTCCCTAAGATCTGTGAAAAGCTGAATACTGACCATCAGCATCTAATTGATTTATACCGCAGTGCTCGTGGCGTTAAAGGCATTAAAAAGATCATGATCGCATCAGGCGTTCGTTATGATTTAGCCGTAGAATCACCAGAATATGTTCGTGAACTTGTGACTCACCATGTGGGTGGCTACTTAAAAATCGCACCTGAGCACACAGAGAAAGGCACACTTGATCTGATGATGAAGCCGGGTATGGGCACTTATGATCGCTTTAAATCGATGTTTGAGCAGTACAGCCAAGAAGCAGGGAAAAAACAATACCTTATTCCTTACTTTATTTCAGCGCACCCAGGTTCAACTGATGAAGACATGTTGAACTTAGCGTTATGGCTTAAACAAAACGATTATCAGTGTGATCAGGTTCAAAACTTCTACCCATCACCAATGTGTAATGCAACGGCAATGTATCACTCAGAAACAAACCCGTTGAAGAAAGTGAAGTACAAAGGCCGTGAAGATTTATTTGTCGCTAAAGGTGAACGTCAACGCCGCCTTCATAAAGCGCTATTACGTTACCACGATCCACTAAACTGGCCTCTTATCCGTGATGCGTTAATTACCATGGGGAAAAAGTATCTCATCGGTAATCGTCCTAACTGTTTAGTGCCAGAAGCTGGCAGTGAAGCAGAAATGACGCCAGCCGAGCGTCGTGGTTCAGGTCGTCATGGTTCTAAACGTTTTGCAACCAAGAACCCAAATCAACCTGATATTCGCACTGATGGTAAACGCCCTCAGAGTAACCGCAATGGTAAGCCTGTTGGTAATGGCAAACCTCAAGCAAACGGCTCTCGTAATGGCGGAACTGCACAAACGAGTACAAACAGCAATCGTGGTGGCAGCAATAATAACACGACCAATACGAGTAATAATCGTAATGGCAAACCCACTCAAGCAAGTGGCAGTGGCCGCCCAGCAAATCGTAATGGCAAACCTAGTGGCCAACGACCAAATGGAAAGCCAACACGCAGTCGTACTGGTGCATAATTAGCACTGAATATAAAACACTAATGATTTAATAATAAACGCCGTCTTTTTTAAGACGGCGTTTTTGTTTTACAAATTTCTAACTTAATGTTATTCCTTTGGAAGATTTATTAGGTACACTAATGGAAACAAAAAAAATACACAGAATTAGTAACGTCTTATTTTCCATTTTTTAGGGATAACCCATCATTGTGAGATGCATTTATACCGTTTGCTTTACTTCTTCATTATTCATAGCAAGTACAGCTATTGCTAGTACATCTCCAGATTATGATGCTTGCCTGCTAAATGCCGTGAAAACACAAAATGGCACACTAACATTGAGTGACATTCGCTCTCATTGCTCTGACAATATAGCTAAAGCCGCACCTGTCACCATTACAGACCCTTCGCAATCATCACCATCACTTATGTCTCAACGTTTGCAAGATGAACGTGACAACGCATTAAACCCCTTTGTTATCACGCCTCATCGCATGAATTATTTATTACCGATCGTAATGACTGACAGCATTAACAACTCTGCTTATAAGGACAGTCAATGGGGCGGTAAAATGAAGAATGCTGAAGCAGAATTTCAAATAAGTTTTAAAACACCATTAAATTATGACGACTTATTTATTCACAATGACGGTTTATTTGCAGCGTTTACATTGAAATCATATTGGCAAGTGTATGCTGAAGATATCTCACGTCCATTTAGAGAAACCAACTATCGCCCTGAACTATTTTACCTCGCACCAACCCCTTGGACACCTTTTGAAGCCAATACGTGGATAACGTTAGGCATAGAACATCAATCAAATGGCCGTACTCAAGGGTTATCTCGTAGCTGGAACCGGGTCTATACTGATTTGATTGTTGAAAAAGGGAATTTCGTATTATCACTACGCCCTTGGTGGCGAATTCCTGAAGATAAAAAAGACAATCCAGCATCTCCCAAAGGAGACGATAACCCAGATATCATTGATTTTATGGGACATTATGAAGTTAATGCTGTTTATAAGTGGCAAGATTACGAATTTAGTTTTACTGGTCGTCAAAATTTTTCGACGAACAAAGGCTATGGTGAACTTGGTATGACCTTCCCTTTATGGGGTAAGTTGCGAGGATATACTAAATATTCAACGGGTTATGGTGAGAACCTAATTGATTACAACCACAAACAACAACGACTGGGCATCGGTGTTGCATTAACGGATTTGCTCTAACGAAACAGTTCAAAGCCAATAAAAATGATCGCAGCAGAGCCTAATACGGCCACTAATCCCGTTACAATCTGGTTTTGCTGCGATTTTGATAAATAACGAATAACCCAATAAGCAAAAGCTAATAGTCCAAAAATAATCAATAACTTTAACATTTAGCACTCCTTTGGCTTTAGTTAACACTCGTATGCGCACAGATATAATAATGATTCACGCTTATGAATTTTTAGTCTTATCTATAAAGTGTAGGTGGTTATACCAATAAAAATAGCACCCTTAAGTGCTATTTTTGACTATGGTTAAGCTTTTGTCACAATTACATTTTAAACATAGGTATATTTTGTAATTGTGGAATTATCTGTTGAAGTTGTTGTTCTTGCTTTGCTAACCCTTCAATTGAACCGCACAAATCATTGGCTTTCACTTTCATTTCACCACTATGCTGAGTCACGGTATCGGTAATTTGGGCCTTTAGCTGTGAAAATTTCGTCTGCATCTGACTAAAATCCAAATCGCCATTTTTCATTTCATCAGCCAGTGCTGCCAATACACTTGAGATCGATTCAACCGTCACTTGTTGCATTGCATTTTCAAATTCAGTTTTCCACGTCGTATCCATACTATTAAACACATCAGCAGGCATTACAAACTCACCTTGTTGATTATGAAATTTTTGTTGGGCTTGCATACTTAGTTGGTTAACAAGATCTTGTACTTTTAAAAATGCTGTTTGTGAGTCAAAACTACTAGAAACATCTTTTAAAACCGCTAAAGCTAAGCCAGTCCCTTGTTGGGCTAACGCTGCCATCTGCGGCAAATAGGTTTGCATATTATCACTGTATGCTGTTAATGCTTTTTGTTGCATCGCATTAAGATCAACCTCTTGACCATTAATAAATAAATTATTGTTATCATCAATCAATAACTTAGGCTTTCCTGCTTCATAAACAGACACACTGCCTTTATCAATATGGATAGGGTTAGGCACATCAACAGGACAACTTTGTGCATACACAGAACTAGAACCTAAAAGTAGGCTACCAATCAATAATTTTTTCATGTTACTTTCTCGTTATTCAAACAAAAAAGCAGCTATTTAAAGCTGCTTTTTTCTATTGGGTTAGTCGTTAATGCGTATTATCAACGAGAAACGCATTATGGTTAAATAAGGATGACACAATATCAGCAGAAGATGCGCTATCAGCTAAACCTAACTCATGATGTGGATTGATATTTTCTAAAATAATATCTTGCTTTCCATGATCAATATTTAACGTAATATTGCCTTTATCGTCCGCGCTAGCCTTCACATTATCTAATAACATATCCATATCAGATCGAGGATTATCATCTTCAGTTGATAACAGATCTTTAATATCGATCTTATCCTTACCTAACTCAAAATCAGTAATAGTATCAGTTTTAGTAGAAAGCGACGTTTCATGCCATGTGAACATATCGTTACCATTACCACCCGTTAAAATATCATTACCTTGTCCAGCAACTAGAATATCATTACCATCAAAACCAAATAATGATTCACCTTGATTATCAGCGGTTAAAGTATTGGCCTGTTGATTACCAAAATTATCGCTCAACTCTAGGTTACCGCTATTAAGTAACGAATCTAATTTATCTTCGTTAGTCATACTCGCGGCATTATCACCAAAGAGATCATTATGGCTGACGCCGTTCAAAATGATGTTTTGAACCACTTTATGATGATCATCAAAAATCTGAATTTCAGTATTGTCTTGTTGCTCAATAATATTCAAATGATTATTCAGATCAGCTAAAGACTGAATATTTTTTACGTGTAATGAATCACCTAATTCAATAGTATCAATACCTTTTTCAAAATCCATGATAGTGTCAATTGCAGGTATAGCATCGGTACCAAAATTATTTTCTGACCATAGGAAGGTATCTTTACCCTCTCCACCAATCAAATTATCATTACCAAAACCACCATTTAACAAATCATTTCCAAGGCCACCATTTAAAGAATCATTACCACCATCACCGATAAGAATATCATTACCTTTTCCCCCCGTTAAATGATCATTACCACCATATGCATTATTACCAAATTTATCTAAATGATTTGCAATAAAATGGTTTAAATCAGAGGTAAGAACCTTATCGACATTTCCATCATAATCTTTATCTGCTAAATACTGCTTCAGTAAATTAGCGGGCTTAGTTGACTCATCATCACTCTTTGGTTCTTGATATGTCCCACTAAGTAAACCGTCATCGTACATCCACTTGATATTCAGTGCATCACCGACAAGCACATCATTATCATCACTACCAATAATGGTGTCACTTCCTGGAATAAAATGCTGACCTATATCATGAAAGGCATTATTTAATTCATTCGCATTAGTAATAACTTGAGAATAACTTGGGGCTGTAGAATTATTATCATCATAACCCGCGCCCAATTTTGCAATTTCATTTACTTGTGTTCCATCACCAGAAGGACCAACAGCAATAGAGACAATTTCTGTATTAGGTAAAAAATGTATTCCATTAGGATGGAATGAATCTTCATCTTTACCATCACTTAAAAAATAAACAATATTTCGTTCATTACTGTCAACAATGTTTGCACTTGCCGCTTTTAATGCGCCTTCAAATTGCGTACCACCGCCAGCCCTAAGATTATCAATATAAGTATTGATCAACACATTGTGACTATTCACAAATTGATGTGTTTTTTCATCATAATGAAACGATTCATTTCCTTGAACTGAACCACTAAATGTCACTATATTAAATTTTAATAAACTTTTATCGTTGGTACTATCAAGGATACCCGTCGTTAACGTTTCATACGCTTGCTTTGTCATATCAAAAATAGATGGCAACGATTTGAATGGATTACTAAAATCTACTCCATCTGACGACTTAATATAAATATCAGAATAACCATCAGCATCATATTGTAAGCCGTTTTTAAGTTGATCGTACGTTACCGTTACCCAACCCTGAGAATTTGAAATACGAGTACCGTCAGCCGCTGTTAATTCTGAACTACCCGCAACATAGATGCGATAAGAGTCGGCTTTATGTCCGTGCACCGCATCTAGCGTTAATAAACGACCAAAATACATACTGCCCGAAGTATCAATAACAAAATTCACATTTGTTGATATTTCAACTACTTTTGCAGGATCTAAATCACCGATTAATAAATCAGTACCAACAGTGCCCGTTATAGTGTTATCACCATTATTACCTTGAATAACAGCACCATCAATTTGATAAGCTTTCTCTGCAGTATCTGATGCCGTATGACTTGCACCATCAGAGGTTGTTACCGATGCATCTACAATTCGATCACTATCGTTTAGTAAAGCCTCACCATCAACATTAATTTGATAATGGCCATCTTTTGCTTCACCCGTGAACTGTTGACCATCAATAGTCAATGTAACTGTATCACCATCCTTAACATCCTCACCAACAGAACCTTTAATGGTTACCGTACTCTTACCTTCAGCTTGAGTAACAATGTTATCGTCTGCAATAGAATCAATAGTCACTAACGCACCAATGTCTACTGTATACGGCTCATTAGCTTCTGTTGTCACATTATGTGAACTATAAGATGTTGTAACACTTGCTATTGCCTTATGAGCATGCAGGATATCAATGCCAGCGATAGCAACGATCCAAGTAAGATCTGTCTGAACATGAGTAATATATTTATTACCATTAATTGTAACAGTAACTTCATCGCCTTCACGGGCTTGACCACCGACTTTACCCCTGACATCTATTGTTTTCTGATGACCTTCTTGTTGGGTAATGACGTTATCGCCAGTGATCTTATCAATGTCGATAGTGGCGTTAACATCTACCGTATAATTATGCTCAGCCGTGGCGGTTTTGCTGTTGCCTGCGGTATCAGTAGTGGTCACTGTTGCGCCAACATGATCCGTATTCGCATCCAACAAGACCTTGCCATCAACAGACAAATGCCATGACTTATCCGCTTGTACTTCGGCGGTGCCTAACGTTTTACCATCAAGGGTCACTGTTACCCAATCACCCGCTTTTACATCGCCGCCAACCGTACCGATGATCGCTTGAGACTGTTCAGAATCAGGTCCGGTTACATTATTATCGGTAGCAATAGAGGTAATAGTAATCGCTGCCGCAATGTCAGTATCAACGGTGTAAATATGATCATCTGTCGCGGTGGCGCTATGGCCTGCTTCATCATGAGTTGTCACGGTAGCAGTGACGTTATCGGTGGTGGCGTTATCTAATACGCTGCCATCAACCTCTGCCGTCCACGTTAACTTGCCATTGTGACTTTCTACTGTGGCAGTACCTACCGCTTTACCATCTACAGTGATCGTAACGGTATCGCCGACTTTGACATCACCATCAACAGTACCGGTTACTGGCACTTTGCTGTGGGACTCGTTCTCATTGATCACATTGTCACCACCAATGGTGGTGATGGTGACACCTGCATTGATACCAACCTGATAATTTTCTTCACTGCTTGCGGTGTCATTATGTGAACTGTATGACGTTGTGACTGTGGCAGTGGCTTTATCTGCATGCAACACATCATTGCCCGTGACATTCACTGACCATGTGTTACCCGCCTCAACCTTGGTGTTGTAATCGGTGCCATTAATCGTTACCACGACCTTGTCACCCACTTGCACTTGACCACCCACCGTACCGGTGATCGCAATGCTCTGCTGATGACCTTCTTGTTGGGTGATCTCGTTATCGCCAGTGATCTTATCAATGTCGATAGTGGCGTTAACATCTACCGTATAATTATGCTCAGCCGTGGCGGTTTTGCTGTTGCCTGCGGTATCAGTAGTGGTCACTGTTGCGCCAACATGATCCGTATTCGCATCCAACAAGACCTTGCCATCAACAGACAAATGCCATGACTTATCCGCTTGTACTTCGGCGGTGCCTAACGTTTTACCATCAAGGGTCACTGTTACCCAATCGCCCGCTTTCACATCGCCGCCAACCGTACCAATAATCGCTTGGGACTGTTCAGAATCAGGGCCGGTTACATTATCATCGGTAGCAATCGAGGTAATAGTAATCGCTGCCGCAATGTCAGTATCAACAGTGTAAATATGATCATCTGTCGCAGTGGCGCTATGGCCTGCTTCATCATGAGTTGTCACGGTAGCGGTGACATTATCGGTGGTGGCGTTATCTAATACGCTGCCATCAACCTCTGCCGTCCACGTTAACTTGCCATTGTGACTTTCTACTGTGGCAGTACCTACCGCTTTACCATCTACAGTAATTGTAACGGTATCGCCGACTTTAACATCACCATCAACAGTACCGGTTACTGGCACTTTGCTGTGGGACTCGTTCTCATTGATCACATTGTCACCACCAATGGTGGTGATGGTTACACCCGCATTGATGCCAACTTGATAATTTTCTTCACTGCTTGCGGTGTCATTATGTGAACTGTATGACGTTGTGACTGTGGCAGTGGCTTTATCTGCATGCAACACATCATTGCCCGTGACATTCACTGACCATGTGTTACCCGCCTCAACCTTGGTGTTGTAATCGGTGCCATTAATCGTTACCACGACCTTGTCACCCACTTGCACTTGACCACCCACCGTACCGGTGATCGCAATGCTCTGCTGATGACCTTCTTGTTGAGTGATCTCGTTATCGCCAGTGATCTTATCAATGTCGATAGTCGCGTTAACATCCACCGTATAATTATGCTCAGCCGTGGCGGTTTTGCTGTTGCCTGCGGTATCAGTAGTGGTCACTGTTGCGCCAACATGATCCGTATTCGCATCCAACAAGACCTTACCATCAACAGACAAATGCCATGACTTATCCGCTTGTACTTCGGCGGTGCCTAACGTTTTACCATCAAGGGTCACAGTAACCCAATCGCCCGCTTTTACATCGCCGCCAACCGTACCGATGATCGCTTGGGACTGTTCAGAATCAGGTCCGGTTACATTATCATCGGTAGCAATAGAGGTAATAGTAATCGCTGCCGCAATATCGGTATCAACGTTGTAAGGGTGATCGTCCGTCGCCGTAGCACTGTTGCCCGCATCATCCGTGGTGGTAACGGTTGCCGTCACACTATCAGCCGTCGCACCGTCTAAGACACTACCGTCGACTTCTGCCGTCCACGTTAA
>NZ_PYOO01000019.1 GCF_003026395.1 Photobacterium iliopiscarium
TTATAAAGGTAGAGACAACAAGTTGCATTTATGCTGAATAGACACTGCGGAGTGGTAGTTCAGTTGGTTAGAATACCGGCCTGTCACGCCGGGGGTCGCGGGTTCGAGTCCCGTCCACTCCGCCATTTATTTAAGACACAGTTAAGTCTTTAAAATAACTACAGGGGTGTAGCTCCAACTGGCAGAGCAGCGGATTCCAAATCCGCGTGTTGGGAGTTCGAATCTCTCCACCCCTGCCATCTTCAAGAAAGCCTCGACAGTAATGTCGGGGCTTTTTTACGTTTGTATTATTATGATCGAGTGTGTGGAATGTTAACTGACAGAGCAGCGGATTCGCCATTCCGAAAATCAGCGCGTGTTGGGAGTTCGAGTATCGTAACCCCTGCCATATTAAAGAAGGATCATATCGAAAGATATGAGCCTTTTTGCTATCTGTAATTTATGAATATAGTTCTTACTGACAGAGCAGCGGATTCGCCATTCCGAAAATCAGCGCATGTTGGGAGTTCGAGTATCGTAACTCCTGCCATCTTCAAGAAAGCCTCGACAGTAATGTCGGGGCTTTTTTACGTTTGTATTATTATGATCGAGTGTGTGGAATGTTAACTGGCAGAACAGCGGATTCGCCATTCCGAAAATCAGCGCGTGTTGGGAGTTCGAGTATCGTAACCCCTGCCATATTAAAGAAGGCTTATATCGAAAGATATGAGCCTTTTTGCTATCTGTAATTTATGAATATAGTTCTTACTGGCAGAGTAGCGGATTCGCCATTCCGAAAATCAGCGCGTGTTGGGCGTTCGAGTATCGTAACTCCTGCCATCTTCAAGAAAGCCTCGACAGTAATGTGAGGATTTTTTACGTCTGTATTATTGTAATAGATTAAGTGTGACCGTAATTGGCAGAGCAGCGGATCTCGCCATATCGAAAATCAACACCTGTTGAGTGTTACTTAAATGCTTAAGGTTTATAATTAACGTATTAAAAAGTGACGTTATTAAGTGATATAACTGACTATTCTAATAATGATCTTTTACTTATTATTTAATAGAAAATAAGACTGTGACTTTAGGCGATGTTATTCATGATAATGAGAATATAAAATCGTGAAGATGATGATGAATAATAAAAATTCGAGATCGAATGATGTTCAGTGGTAATCTAATAGAGTAAATAGTCAATTTTTTGGAGTTTTTATGCCACATCTTCGTTTTCGTGCGATTGCATTTGATACCGTAAAACATCTATCAACATCATTAGTTGATGATTTACAGCCATTAATGAAATGTCCTCGTGAAGATTTTACATTAGAGCATATTCCAGCCTCATTTATTTTTGATGGTGAAGTCTCTGATGCTTACCCGTTTGTTGAGGTGTTTTGGTTTGATCGAGGTCAGGAGATTCAAGATCTTGTTGCTGAAACGATTACGGTCGCAGTGAGAAAAGCGGTTGCGGATATTAATCAAGACGTGGCTGTTATTTTTACCGCATTAACAGCTTCAATGTATTACGATAATGGTAAGCACTATTAAGCCATAGTTATTCTGATATTGGTTTTGTTATTTTTAATTTTATGATGATATTATGCCATTGATGTAATGGGCTAAGTTGTCTGTGTAGGCGTTATTATGGCACGTAGAACAAAAACAAAAGTGGTTGCTGGCTTAGGTGTCGTGGCTGGCGCGTTGGGGTTAGGGGCGTTTAATTCATCATTTGATGTAACGATGCAACCTGAAGTGACAAATGAAGTTTTTGCCCCTCATTTCACTTATCGTTGTATTGAAAGTGAAATCGCTCCACCACTTGATAATAATGGTGTATTAACGGTTGCTGTATGGAATATTTATAAACAACAACGACCAAATTGGCGTCAAGCATTAGAATCGTTTTCTCAACAGAGTGATTTGGTGTTATTGCAAGAGGCGAGTTTAAATACTGATCTTAAAAACTATTTAGATGCGCATCATTGGCAAGTTCGAATGGCTAATGCATTTAGGTTTCTTGATACGCCTGCTGGGGTGATGAATTTATCACGAGTATCTTCGCGTCAAACCTGTGCTTATCTGGCGATGGAGCCATGGTTACGCTTGCCTAAATCAGCACTCTTATCACAATTTACATTATCTGATGGTCAAACTCTTGCGGTGGTTAACCTTCATGGGGTTAATTTTGCCATTGGTTTAAATGAATATAAGCAGCAATTAGACAGTTTAAAATCGGTTTTAGAACAACATCAAGGACCGATTATATTAGCGGGTGATTTTAACACTTGGCGTAAAGCACGGATTAAAGTTGTACGATCTTTTGCGCATTCATTGGGGTTAAAAGAAGTGCAATATCATAATGATCAACGAGTACGAGTGTTAGGTAAACCGTTAGATCATCTTTATTATCGTGATTTACAATTGATAAAATCAGAAGCACCTAAAACGGATGCTTCTGATCATAATCCATTATTAGCGACGTTTAAACTAACGCAATCAGTAATGTATTAAGCTGAAATAATGAGTAGTGGCCATACAATCAAGGTTAATAACCAAGGAAGTACCGCGACAATGATTGCTTTGGCACGATCAAGATCAGTCCAAGCACTCACGGCTGCATAAGTTAAAGCGATATACCATGGTGCTAATAACGGCATGGTAGTCGCTAATGCTGCCCAACGATTATTTAATGGTAATTTTAGAAGGCCATTAACACTATTTAAGTCTGCGGCATTAGGCAGAATACTATTGGTGTTAAACACAACATTAATATAACTGGCAATGTCACCGATAAAAGAGGGCAACATAATAAAACAAGCGGCGGCAAGCCATTTTCCGTAGCTGTGTTGATGGTGGCTACTTTTAGTGGCTAACTTTAACCATAACGCCAGTACAAAAATCACCGCTGTTCGGCCGGTGATATCACTAAACACCTCACCTGCAAGTAAGACTTCTCGGGTTAACCAAGCTTGTTGCGTATTACCACCAATATTACCTAGTTGAGCCTGTATTGTTTGTTGTAGCCATGGCATATCAACGTGGTTAAAGTAACTGCCCCATAAAATGAATGAACCTAAAATAATCATTAAATAAGGTAAAATTGCCCATTTCGGTCGTTCATAGATAGCAGCAAAGCATTCTATTGGTGAACGGAAAATATCGATAACCGCGACTATTGGGTTTTTAGATGGCGTCATGCTTGTACCTTACGACGATCAATCACTAATTTTAGCTGTTGACCTTGTTTAATATATTTATTGTTAGCTAGATTATTCCATTTTTTAATCTCAGCAACAGAAACATCATAACGTTGAGCGATAACACTTAAACTATCCCCATTTCGCACTTTGTAATGGATTGTTTTGTGGTTAGCGGCGGTTTTCTTTGATGTCGCTGTTGTCGATACTTTTAAGCGCTGCCCTTGATGTAACACCGCATTTTTACTTAGGCTGTTAAGTTGTTTAAGTTTCACCACACTGGTTTTGTGCTTACGGGCAATATCCCATAAATTATCACCTGATTGCACTACATAATGCTGTGCTTCCACATGGACTGCGGCCCGATGCTGGCGATTTACTAATGAGATGGGTGATGCTGGAATGGTCAGTGATTGGCCAATACGAATATTGGTAGTTTTAAGCTTATTCACTTTTTGAATTGCTTTAATGCTGCTGTGATAACGTTTTGCAATTAGCCCTAGGCTTTCACCTGATTTAACACGGTGATGATGAGTTATCATACTTGCGTTACGGTTTTGTGCTAATTCACGTCTAAAGCGCTTCACTTTATTGATTGGTAATAATAAATGATTAAGACCATTAGGGGCTGTGACACCACGGCGATAAGCGGGGTTTAGATCTTTTAATTCACGGGTGCTAATACCTGCAAATTCCGCCGCAATGGTAAGATCCATTTGTACGCCAGGTTTAACGACAGCGATAACTGGCTTATTACTGATGGGTTCGATGTGGAAACCGTATTTTTTAGGGTGCATGATAATATCAGCAACCGCATACAGTTTAGGCACATAACTACTGGTTTCATTGGGTAAATCAAGCGCCCAATAATCGGTTGGTTTACCTGCGGCTTTGTTTTTACGGATAGCACTAAAAACACGGCCTTCGCCAGTATTATAAGCCGCTAATGCTTGTTGCCAGTTACCATCAAATTTCTTATTTAAATACTCAAGTAAATTAAGTGCTGCGGTGGTAGATTTTACGACATCACGGCGACCGTCATACCAGCTATTTTGTTTTAAGCCAAAACGGCGACCCGTATCAGGAATTATTTGCCATAGACCAGCGGCAGCCATACTTGAGTATGCATGTGGATCAAATGAGCTTTCTACAATTGGTAAAAGAGCCAGTTCTAGCGGCATGCCTCGTTTTTCAACTTGTTCTGTGATGTAGTACAAGAAAGGTTGAGCACGTTGAGCAATAATTTCAAGATTACGTGGGTTCTTTAAATACCAATTTCGGTAATATTGGACACGCTTGTTATTAGGAATTTTTGTGGTGATCTGCATCGCGATGCGATCCCATACATCTTGCTGTTGTTGAGGCGTTAGTTTTACTGTAATCGGCTGTGGTTTTTTGATCACAGGAACAACAGGTACTACAGTTACAACAGGAGTATTAGTTGGTTGCTCAACGACAGTTTTTGTTTGGTTCGTATCGACCTGCGTTGTCTCTTTTGTAGTCTGACAACCTGCGATAACAAGTACACTTGCTAAAAGAATTTTGAATTTCATGACAGTCGTTTGTAGCCAAAATGGTTGGTGATAATACTTGCCCAACCACCTTGGTTACAAGGGAAGAAATGTTAAAACTCGTCTTTCCAACGTCTAAGTGCTGCAAATGTCTCAATATCTGAGCTATCGTACGCTTTATCAGCAACAGAACGTTTAATACTTGGCTGATCGCAACGTAAAAATGGGTTAATAAGTTTTTCATTACTAAGAGTGGTAGGTAACGTGCTTTGACCATTTGCGCGTAGACGATTAACTTGATCACGGTAGCGTTGTAAGTGAGCGTTATCTTGTTCTGCGACTAAGGCAAAAGCGAGATTACCTGCGGTGTATTCGTGAGCACAATAGATGTTCGTTTCATCAGGTAATGATGCTATTTTTTGTAGTGAATTAAACATTTGTGCTGGTGTACCTTCAAAGATACGACCACAGCCAGCAGAGAATAATGTATCACCACAAAATAGTTTTTCATCACCGACATAAGCAACATGGCCTAAAGTGTGTCCGGGGACACTCAGCACCATAAAGCGTTCACCAAAGATATCAACTTGATCGCCATCTTCTACAGGGCGAGTAATACCTGGAATCGGCTCATCATTAGGGCCAACAACTTTGGTCGCTGGAAAGCGACGTTTTAGCTCACTGATGCCACCGACATGGTCATGATGGTGGTGAGTGATGAGGATTGCATCTAGAATTAAATTGTCTTTCTCAATGGCCTCTAGAACCGGCGTGGCATCCCCTGGATCAACAACGACACAATGATTGTCTGGGTTTTGAATCAGCCAGATGTAATTGTCTTTAAATGCGGGTATGCTTTTAACAGTTAACATGAATTTTGTCTCCAGCTCTATCAGGTGTTGAGCAGTATCTTATGAAGCCAGCGCGTACAGTAACACACATTGAAGTTCCTTATACATGGTCGAATGTGATCAATGGTGAATGGGTAGCAGAATTACTACAAGCGCGA
This sequence comes from Photobacterium iliopiscarium, assembly GCF_003026395.1. Lineage (GTDB taxonomy): Bacteria > Pseudomonadota > Gammaproteobacteria > Enterobacterales > Vibrionaceae > Photobacterium > Photobacterium iliopiscarium. Next base: position 5,699 of record NZ_PYOO01000019.1, read on the forward strand.
CTCGATGAGTGGTGCCCTAAATTATTTGGCTATCATATGTTAAAGCTTGGTGGCCTTAGTGCAGAGCTGACCAGTAGTCATTGTAATATTCAACATCAAATTAGTGTTGATAGATTGAGCCCAAAACGGACAATTGTGGCTGATGCTTTAGAATTACCCTTCATTGAAAAATCATTTGATGCGTGTTTGTTGATGCATCAATTGGATTATGCTGTTGATCCTCATGGGTTGTTACGTGAAATTGATCGCGTGATGGTTGATGATGGTTATTTGGTTCTAAGTGGTAATAACCCTTTGAGCCTATTAGGGTTACGAGGATTGTTACCGTGGAATCGTCATCAAGCACCGTGGACGGGAACAATGTATTTACCGTTTCGAATTAATGATTGGTTACGGTTATTAAATTATGAAGTGGTGTATCAAGAAACGTTTGCGATAGTTCCCGCTACTCGGCACCTTGCTTGTGCAGCATGGCTTGAACATGTTTTATCGGAACCATTATCTGCGGTGGGTAGTTTATATTTTATTGTGGCGCGTAAACGTACTTGTCCATTAAAGTTGATTAAACCAACATGGAAATTACGGCGACAATTGGCACCGTTGCGTATTAATTGCCGTACGCAGGTTGAAAAAACATGTACCAAAACGCCGCCACGATCGTAAATTTAAGCCTAGTTTGGTTGATAACCCGTGTCTGCTTGCGTTGGATTTTCAGCACCAGTACGCGCTAAAACATCACAACGTTCATTTTCTGGATGACCAGCATGACCTTTAACCCAATGCCATTGAACCTGATGACGTTGGGTTTCTTGATCAAGCTGCTGCCAAAGATCAGCATTTTTTACGGGTTTCTTATCCGTAGTTTGCCAACCTCGCTTTTTCCAATTATGGATCCATTGCGTAATTCCCTGACGCACATATTGACTGTCAGTGGTAAGATCAACACTGCATGGTTGTTTTAAACTTGCAAGTCCCATTATTGCAGCAAGCAATTCCATGCGGTTATTAGTGGTCATTGAATAACCGCCACTAAGCTCTTTTTCGTGTTGTTTATATCTTAATACCGTGCCATAGCCGCCGGGACCTGGGTTACCTAAACACGATCCATCGGTGAAAATTTCTACCTGCTTTATCATTGTGGGTAGTTTTGCCTTAGATAAAAACTTAAGTCTGACACATTAACTACTATGAAAGCCACAAACCAACGCATTATTGTATTTGATACAGAAACAACGGGTATGAACATGACTGGCCCTCATTATGAAGGTCACGGTATTGTTGAAATTGGTGCGGTAGAGATTATCGACCGAAAATTAACGGGTAATACGTTCCATGTTTATATCAAACCGGATCGAACGATTGATCCAGAAGCGATTGCTGTCCATGGTATAACGGATGAATTCTTACGTGATAAGCCAGTGTATGCTGATATTCACCAAGAGTTTATGGATTTCATTGATGGCGCTGAGCTGGTCGCACATAACGCATCGTTTGATACCGGTTTTATGGATTATGAATTCCATAAGATGGGCGCATCAATTGCAAAAATAGAAGATATCTGTCAAATAACGGATACCTTAGAAATGGCGAAAAGGCTGTTTCCGGGTAAACGAAATAACCTCGATATTTTATGTTCACGTTATGGTATTGATAACTCACATCGTACCATGCACGGCGCATTACTCGATGCTGAGATTCTAGCTGACGTTTATTTGATGATGACCGGTGGTCAAACATCATTACGTTTAAGCAGTGGTAACGATTCAACTACAGAGACGAGTATTCGGCGTTTAGAGAATAGTCGAAAAGTATTAAAGGTTATTCATGCAACGGCCGATGAACTAACAGCACATCAAGATAGGCTTGATCTGATTGGTAAAAAGGCAGACGTTATCTGGCGTCTTTAGAGGCAGTATATTGCGGCGGTTATGGTTACTTATGTTCTGTGTTTCGCTCTGTGGTTGGATGTCAATTTCAAACGCTTGGGCACAAACAGAAGCGAGATTAACGTGGCTTGATAATCGCTTTCGCGTTGATCCTGAAATAGAGCAAATAACGTTTGTTGTTACTCGAGAACAATCGAGTCAGTCGGTGGTGTTAGTCGCCCCTGATGGATGCAAGTATTATGCCAATCGCCATTCTAAAGCAATGTCATGGTATAGCGATAAAGGGATGGATATTATTTCGATTAACCATCCTATGGCTGGGCCGTGGCAAGCATTGGGTAAAGTGTCAGTGAATAATGGCATTAGGTTCATCTCTAATGTTCAATTACAGGCTGATGCTTTACCTGCGCAATTGTACCAAACAGAAGTTTTAAAATTTAGTGCGAAGCTAACGCAAAATCAACAACCATTATTGTTACGTGATTATTTAGATCGGGTGCGATTAAAGGTAATATTTTATCCGCTGACATCAGTATTACCGAATCAAGCGAATGACTCTGCACCGATTGAGGTGGGACAATTTGCGGATGATGGGCAAGAGTATGATGAAGTCGCGGGTGATGGTATCTTTACGGTGGCACTGAATGTGGATGTCGAGCCTGGTAAGTATCGCGTTGAAATTGCATCAACCAATGGGGTGTTTAAACGTGTAGTTGAGCAAACGGTGCTTGTTTATCCTGCACCTATCACGACCTCATTTGTACAAAGTCATCAACCATTAACGCCACATAGCGTTAATATTGAGGCTAAAGCCGATCAGACGCTTGCAGGGTCATTGGCTGCTTATTTGGTGGTTAAACAACCCCAGCAAAAGCCGACAATTATTCAACAAAGCTCCCGCCTTCAACAATCACACTTAGCAATCTCATGGCCTAATGATGCCCAAATAGGTAAAGCATGGTGGCGAGGTTGGGCGTATGTGACTGATTCATTGACTCAGCGAGAGTTGGTATTTCGTTTATCCCAACAAAACTATACCCAAGTTGCTGCCGTCGCTGTTGATTTTAGTGCGTCTTTAGCGCAGCAACAGGCAAAAAGGCAGTTAATTGTTCTTCATGAGCAACAACAACAACGGTTATTTTGGGTTGTCGTTACTAATATCGTCATCGTTATAAGTGTGCTGGTGGTGTTATTGATATGGCGACGTAAACGAGTCGTTCAAAGTGATTTAATTGTGCCTAAATAAGCAAGTGATGCTCAGAGACTTTTGCCTTTGAACATCACAATGATGCGCTTATTTAAGCGGCACTATCAATTGAGGCTGTGGTTTGAAGCGGGTTAATCGCTAATTGTGTTGGATCAAAGTCATCAACATTGATGGTGTCTAACCGTCCAGCTTCTGCTCGGTGAAGTAATTGCGCTTCCTCGATGGTGATCACGCCGAGTTCTAATCCTATTGCTGCAACCTTGCCTAATTGCATGAACGGTAACGGTGTCTTCGCGGCTTGACAGACACGGTCATAAATTGGCTCGGCGGCAAGAATATCAACTAGAGCAACCTCCATCATTCCAACCGCATTATTTGTTGTTGCTTCTAAAAATTGACCACGACCAATACGATCTCGTGTGGCTGATGGGGTTTGAATTACGCGTGCTAGCTGATGATCTAATTCATCACTCGGTTGGCGGCGACGTAACCCTGTTGGTAACATAATAAACCGTAATCCTTGCGCAATGACTTTATTGGGAAAGTTAGCTAAGAAATGATCAATGGCGACTTCTGCTTGATAAAGTGCATCTTGTAATCCCCAATGTACTAACGCGATGTCTTCCGCTTGTCGACCTTCATCGGTATAGCGTTTTAGTGTGGCTGAGGCTAAGTATAATTGACTCAATACGTCACCTAAACGGGCCGATAAACGCTCTTTACGTTTAAGTGAGCCACCCAATGTTGCCATTGAGATATCGGCTAATAATGCGAGGTTTGCGCTATAGCGATTCATTTGTTGATAATAGCGATAGGTTGCATCGTTATAGGGAGCTGATGAGCCTCGACCATCGGTTAAGCCTAACCAAAAACTACGGGCTATATTACTCAAGACAAACCCAATATGATTAAATACCGCGTTATCAAATTGGTTAAGTGCTTGCTGTTGATCGTCAATATAAGCAGCATTGATCTCATCTAACACATAAGGATGACAACGAATCGCCCCTTGACCAAAAATGATCATTGAACGGGTTAATATATTCGCGCCTTCAACGGTAACAGCAATAGGGGCACCTTGATAATTTCGAGCAAGGAAGTTACTCGGCCCCATACAAATCCCTTTTCCTCCGACGATATCCATTGCATCAATAATGCTTCGTTGACTACGATGGGTGCAGTGGTATTTAACGATGGCTGAAATAACCGAGGGCTTTTCACCTAAATCTATACCCGTGACGGTTAATGTTGTTGCGGCATCAAGTACATAAGCATTACCGACAATACGGGCTAAAGGTTCTTCAATGCCTTCCATTTTACCTATTGGTAATTTAAATTGACGACGAATACGCGCATAAGCACCGGTTGCCATTGCGGCTGTTTTTAAACCGCCGGTGGTGTTTGACGGTAAGGTGATGCCTCGTCCAACAGATAAGCATTCAACTAACATTTTCCATCCTTGGCCTGCCATAGTTTGACCTCCAATGATGAAGTCAATTGGAACGAATATTTTATCACCTTGGGTTGGACCATTTTGGAAGGGAATATTAAGTGGAAAGTGACGACGGCCAATCTTAACCCCATCAAGATCGGTTGGGATTAAGGCGCAGGTGATACCAATATCCTTTTTTTGACCAAGTAAAAAATCGGGATCAAATAATTTAAATGCTAAGCCTAACACGGTTGCGACAGGGGCTAAGGTGATGTAACGCTTATTCCATGTCAGCTCCATTCCCAGTATTTCTTCACCTTGCCAGATGCCTTTTTTGACGATACCAAAATCAGGAATAGACCCTGCGTCCGAACCTGCTTCTGGGCTAGTTAGAGCAAAACAAGGGATTTCATCACCCGCAGCTAGACGTGGTAAGTAATAATCTTTTTGTGCTTCAGTGCCGTAGTGTTGTAATAACTCTCCTGGACCTAAAGAGTTTGGTACACCAACTGTTGAAGATAAGACCGCTGACACTCCGGTTAATTTTTGTAATACCAGAGATTGTGCATAAGCTGAAAACGCTAATCCGCCATATTGCTTTTTAATGATCATGGCAAAAAATTTATGCTGTTTAAGTTGCAGCCATACTTCAGGCGGCAGATCAGCGAGATCATGAGTGATATGGAAATCATTGACCATACGGCAAATATCATTGACTGGACCCTCTAAAAAAGCGTGTTCTGCTGGCGTTAGGGTCGGAGCCTGAATGGCATGAAGTTTGTTCCAATCGGGGTTACCACTAAAAAGATCGGCTTCCCACCATACCGTACCTGCGTCAATTGCTTCTTTTTCAGTCTGTGACATTTGAGGCATAATATTTTTAAAGTGCTTAAGTGCTGACTGAGTTATAAGTTTTTTACGTAATAGGGTGATATTTAGTGGTAAGGCAATCGCAGCAAACGTTAACCAACTAATAATTCCTGTAACATTTATTAGAGTACCTAACACTAATAATGCGGCAATTATAGTCGTAAAAAGAGGACGAGATATTCGGTGATAGGCGAGGACACCAAGCACACAGATAAAGCTAATTAGGTATATAAATGTCAGCATAGCGATTCTCCGTAATCATATAGCAGTACAGTGTATTGTATATAAAGAAGGTTCGTTCTTTGACCCTATTTTTAACACATCATTACGCGGTGTTTTTTTTAAGCATGATGGCCCTTAAATTCAAGGTAAGAGGTCTAACCACTTATAATTGATTGTAAGTTATTTTTTAAATAAATGTAAAATATTTAATTGATGAATCAATGGCGGATAAGAGAGTAAAAAACACCAAAACAGCGGTTTTACTTGCATTGATCGAGATCATTAGTGAATTTATTTTCACTTGCGAATTATTAGTGAAGCGTTAACATATAGCACTATTGTGATACCGTTCACGTTATTTTGGTTGTGTGTTTTTTGTACAATCAATAAGTGGCTAGTATTTCCGTTTGTTGCCTTTCCCGATTTCCGACTGACAGTTGCCCGCCGGACCCTCTTTCGGGTTGACATCAATGCCTATTTTTTTATGTGCAATAAGCACAGGGGTTTTGTTGTGTTGATTTTTCAAGCTCTCTCTCAATCGTGGAAACAGGGATATTCCTTTTCCAAGTTGCGTGCCGATTTAGTATCAGGTGTTACAGTTGGTATTGTGGCTATTCCATTAGGTATGGCATTATCAATCGCTGTTGGTGTTCCTCCCCAACATGGTTTGTATACTGTTATCGTTGCGGGTTTTTTAGCAGCGTTATTGGGTGGTTCACGGTTTAACATTACCGGACCAACGGCAGCTTTCGTTGTAATCCTATTACCAATAACACAGAAATATGGCTTATCAGGCTTAATGCTTGCGACCATGATGTCTGGGGTTATCTTATTGCTGATGGGCATATTTCGACTTGGGCAACTAGTGACGTATGTTCCTTATCCGGTAACAACAGGTTTTACCGCAGGGATTGGCTTTGTTATTGCATTTTTACAGTTAAAAGATCTTTTGGGCCTGCATGTTTTAGGGAGCCCGATTCATTTTCCTGAAAAAGTGATGGCGTATTCACATGCCATATCAACCACTAATTATGCTGACGCACTGGTCGGTATCATTACGATCATGACCTTTATCCTTTGGGCTAAACTGAAAACTCGCGTTCCACCTCATTTAGTTTCTTTATTTGTGGGTACAGTTTTAGCACTTGCTTTAAATCATTTTAGTATTGAACATGTAACGCTACTTGGTGAGAAATTTAGCTATACCATTGGTAATATTGTTGGTCACGGTATTCCTCAAGAAGCACCACAATTTATACCATTATGGAAATCAAGTACTTTTAACTGGGCAACAATGATTGAGTTAATGCCTTCAGCGTTAACCATCGCAATTTTAGGTTGTATTGAGTCTTTATTGTGTGCTGTTGTTGCTGATGGTATGACCAGTACTAAACATAATCCTAATGCGGAATTGGTTGGTCAGGGTATTGCGAATATGGTTGTGCCATTCTTCGGTGGTATTCCTGCAACGGCGGCTATTGCTCGTACAGCGACTAATATCCGTTCAGGCGCTTTCTCTCCGATCTCTGGTATTATTCATGCTATTTTTGTATTAGCAGCAATGATAGCCTTAGCGCCTTTACTGTCTTATGTTCCAATGAGTGCTTTAGCGGGTTTACTTATTATGGTGGCATGGAACATGTCAGAGGCACCACACTTTGTGCACACATTAAAAGTGGCACCTCGTCGTGATGTTGCTGTTTTAATGACATGTTTTATTTTGACTGTTGCATTTGATATGGTTGTTGCGGTAATTGTTGGCTTATTATTAGCTGGCGTATTGTTTATTCAACGTATTGCAACGTTAACGACTGTTACTATTACTGATGATAAACATCCGCACCTTAATTTTGGTAGTGATGTAGTGGTGTATGACATTAATGGTCCGTTATTCTTTGCTGCGAGTGAGAAAGCATTTTCTGTAATTGAACATGCGGCAATGGAAACACGTGCTGTTGTGCTTGATTTTAGTGATGTATCAACCATTGATATCACGGCTATTCATGCTCTTGAATCTGCATTGGATCGGTTATCTACTTTACCGGTTTATTTGCTAGGAGTATTACCGCATGTTGAACGTAAATTAGAACATGCTGGTGTATTTGAATTAACAAATCTTCATTTAGTACATTCAATTACGCAATTACAGCAAATTTTAGTGGTTAATTCAGACAAAGCATCACATCAAGAGTCGACACTGTAAGTTATTTGTATGTAAACTGCGATTAACGATGTATTACAGCATCAAGCGAGCATATTGCTCGCTTGATTTGTATTTAATGGAAAACATTGAGAGAGCAGCTTATGTATAAAGATCTGATCCGCAGCGAATTGACTGATGCCGCTGACGTCCTTAACCGTTTTTTAAATGACGATAAAAACTTGGCTGATATTGAAGCAGCAGCAAAATTGTTAGCTGATTCATTCAAACACGGTGGTAAAGTTTTATCGTGCGGTAATGGTGGTTCTCATTGTGATGCGATGCATTTTGCCGAAGAATTAACCGGTCGCTATCGAGATGATCGTCCTGGTTTTCCCGGAATTGCAATTTCAGATCCGAGCCATTTATCTTGTGTTAGTAATGATTTTGGTTATGAATATGTATTTTCTCGCTATTTAGAAGCTGTCGGCGCTAAAGGCGATGTATTGTTTGGATTATCAACCTCAGGCAACTCGGCTAATATTCTTAAAGCAATTGAAGCTGCGCAAGCTAAGGGAATGAAAACCATCGCCTTAACAGGTAAAGATGGCGGTAAAATGGCAGGATTAGCGGATGTTGAAATTCGAGTTCCGCATTTTGGTTATGCCGATCGCATTCAAGAAATTCATATTAAAATTATTCATATTTTAATTATGTTAGTTGAAAAAGAAATGGAAAAATAATCGTCGATTGGTTATGAATAAATCAAATAATAACAGCGATTATTGATCTTTAAATAAGCATGATTCAGCGAAAAGAGCAGAAATAAAAATGTGTGAATTATTAGGCATGAGTGCCAATGTGCCAACAGATATTTGTTTTAGCTTTACCGGTTTAATGCAACGAGGTGGTAATACAGGACCGCACCGTGATGGATGGGGAATTACCTTTTATGAAGGTAAAGGTTTTCGTACCTTTAAAGATCCCAATCCAAGTTGTAAATCACGTATTGCTGAATTGGTGCAACAATACCCAATAAAAAGTCGTGCTGTTGTGAGTCATATTCGTCAAGCTAATCGTGGTGGGGTCAGTTTAGAAAATACCCATCCTTTTACACGTGAAGTTTGGGGTAATTATTGGACCTTTGCTCATAATGGTCAATTGACAGGTTATGAACAATTAGTGACAGGCCGCAATCAAGCGGTGGGGGATACTGACAGTGAAATTGCATTCTGCTGGCTAATGAACCAATTAGAAATTCGTTTTCCAGTATTACCTGCTGATATGACGCCCGTGTTTAGTCATTTTGCAGAGTGTTGTGACACATTACGCCAATTGGGTGTGTACAACATGCTACTGAGTAATGGTGACTATGTTCTGAGTTATTGTACTAATAACTTACATTGGATCACTCGTCGCGCACCGTTTGGTAAAGCATCATTAATTGATGAAGATGTAACGATTGATTTCCAACGTGAAACAACCGCTAATGATGTTGTTACTGTGATAGCAACTCAGCCTTTAACAAACGATGAAAGCTGGCAGAAGATGGTACGCGGTGAATTCCGTGTATTCCATTTTGGTGAGACGGTTTACCACGCTATTGCCGCTGACGGTAATGATTGTTAAGCAGAATTAATCGTAGTTATCAGTCACAATAAAAAGGCGATCTTAATAAGATCGCCTTTTTTGTGAGCATCAAATAATGATTATTGTGCGGCGTAACCTTGTGGCGGTAGTTGATTACCATCTAACACCGCATACCCATTTTGCATTGATAATCGCTGAGTTAGCAGCCATTGAATAACTAATGGGTAGATATTATGTTCTTGTCGTTGCACACGCTCAATAACATCGTCGACACTGTCTGTTGTAAAAATGGGGACTTTAGCTTGTAAAATAACGGGGCCACCATCTAACTCTTCGGTAACGAAATGGACACTGGTGCCATGTTCGGTATCCCCCGCATCAATAGCGCGCTGGTGGGTGTTTAATCCCGTATATTTAGGTAATAAAGAAGGATGAATATTAAGCATTCTTCCTTGATAATGGTTGACGAAATCGGCAGATAAAATCCGCATAAACCCTGCTAACACAATCACATCAGGTTGATAAGCATCAATTTTTTCAATCAAAACTTGATCATAATCTTGACGGTTGGCGTAATTAGTTGCCGCAATAGACACGGCTTCTATGTTGGCAAGTTGGGCTCGCTGAAGGCCATAAGCATCGGCTTTATTTGAGATCACAGCAGCAATACGGCTATTTTTGATGATGCCATTGGTGCAACTATCAATAATTGCTTGTAAATTACTGCCATTTCCTGAGATTAAGACAACAATATTATGCATAACTTTAGTTAATCTCTACTTGCTCTTCATCCGCCGTGGCTGTAGCAATATTACCGAGCAGCCATGCGTTTTCGCCTTCTGCTTGTAAAATTTCAATTGCTAGTGCTGCTTGTGCTGGTGGTAAAGCAATGACTAAACCGACACCACAGTTGAAGGTTCGGTACATTTCATGGGTATCGACATTACCCGCCTGTTGTAACCAGTTAAAAATAGCAGGCCATTGCCAGCTGTTGCCATCAATAACCGCTTTGGTTCCTTGTGGTAATACGCGGGGAATATTTTCCCAAAAACCACCACCAGTGATATGAGAAATAGCGTGAATATCGCAATTTTCAATCATCTTTAGCGTTGATTTTACATAAATTTTAGTGGGGGTTAATAAGTGCTTAGACAATGTTTTACCGTCAAGCTCTTGATTAATATCCGCTTGAGATACTTCTAAGATTTTACGTATTAATGAATAACCATTTGAGTGAGGGCCACTTGATCCAACTGCAATCAGGGCATCGCCTGCGCTGACTTTTGAACCATCAATGATATCTGCTTTTTCAACGACACCGACACAGAAACCGGCTACGTCATAATCTTCGCCGTGATACATGCCCGGCATTTCAGCAGTTTCACCACCAATAAGCGCACAGCCTGATTGGATACATCCTTCACCAATACCAGCGACAACACTTGCTGCGGTATCAATATCAAGTTTACCTGTAGCGTAATAATCTAGGAAAAATAAAGGTTCAGCACCTTGTACAATCAGATCGTTAACGCACATAGCAACTAAATCAATGCCGATGGTATCGTGTTGTTTTAAATCCATAGCAAGGCGCAATTTTGTGCCGACGCCATCGGTTCCGGAAACTAAAACGGGTTCTTTGTATTTAGTAGGAAGTGCACATAAAGCACCAAAACCACCAATGCCACCCATGACTTCAGGACGGTGAGTGCGTTTAACTATGCCTTTAATACGGTCAACTAACGCATTACCAGCATCGATATCAACACCAGCATCTTTGTAACTAAGAGAAGAGTTTTTGTTGCTCACAGATGATCCCTCAAACGTATTAAAGTAAAAAACCAGCGTATAATACCAGCAGTTATTACATCAAGGCAAACGTTTGCGTCAATTTGTTGTAGCAATTAAATTTTAATCAATTACGCATTTGAGACTATCGGCAATCGATTGGCTTGGTATATAATGCTGCGATTTTTATATTTTTTTATAATTTAGTTCCCAGGAGTCAAGATGAAAGTCGTTGAGGTGAAACACCCACTGGTTAAACATAAGATCGGTCTTATGCGTGAAGGTGATATTAGCACTAAGCGTTTTCGTGAATTGGCAACCGAAGTTGGTAGCCTACTAACATATGAAGCGACTTCAGACTTCGAAACAGAAAAAGTGATGATTGAAGGCTGGAATGGTCCAGTTGAAATTGATCAGCTAAAAGGTAAAAAAGTGACTGTAGTACCAATTCTTCGTGCTGGTTTAGGCATGATGGATGGTGTATTAGAGCATATGCCAAGTGCACGTATCAGTGTTGTTGGTATCTACCGTGATGAAGAAACACTAGAGCCTATTCCGTACTTTAATAAATTAGCCTCACATATTGATGAGCGTATTGCATTGGTTGTTGATCCAATGTTGGCGACTGGCGGTTCAATGATCGCTACGCTTGATCTATTAAAAGAACATGGTTGTACGCAATTTAAGGTATTGGTACTTGTTGCTGCGCCTGAAGGTATTGCGGCTCTAGAAAAAGCGCACCCAGATGTAGAGCTATACACAGCAGCTATTGATGATAAGCTAAATGATAAGGGATACATTATTCCTGGTCTTGGCGATGCGGGTGATAAAATTTTCGGTACTAAGTAATTGTAGTATTGATTATCGCTGATAAAAAAACCGGACTGAGATGTCCGGTTTTTTTGTTTTTATTGATCATTTATAAATAATAATGGTTTTAATTATAAATGTTCAGTGTCTTCAACTTGGAGGCTCGTCGTCTTTTCACCTAAATCATGCGGCAGAATAAGGTTTAATAATATTGCGACAATACCACAGAGGCTGATGCCCTGAAGGCTAAATTCACCAATGCCAAATGCCATTCCACCGATACCAAATACAAGCGTTACAGCGACAATGACTAAGTTTCTTGGTTTATGAAGATTAACTTGATGGGTAATTAAAGTATTAAGACCAACCGTTGCGATTGAACCAAACAATAAAATCATAATACCGCCCATAACTGGTACTGGAATGGTTTGTAATATTGCGCCAAGTTTGCCGACAAAAGCCAATACAATCGCAGTGACCGCAGCCCATGTCATGATCACAGGATTAAATGCTTTGGTCAGCATAACGGCACCTGTGACTTCTGAATAGGTTGTATTTGGCGGAGCACCGATTAATGATGCGGCAATCGTTGCAATACCATCACCCGCCATGGTGCGGTGAAGTCCCGGTTTTTTTAGGTAATCTTTACCCGTTACGTTGGAGATTGCTAGCATATCCCCGACATGCTCAACCGCAGGGGCTATCGCAACAGGGATCATAAATAACACCGCGTTGATATTGAACTCAGGGAATGTGAAATTAGGCATAGCGAGCCAGCTTGCTTGGATCACTGGTGTAAAATCGACAACCCCAAAACCAAGACTGGTAATATAACCCGCAGAGATACCCCCGACGATAGGAACTAGCTTTAATATTCCTTTCGCAAATACACTTAAGCTTATCGTCACTATCAGTGAAATTGCTGAAATCCATAGTGCCACATTATGGGCAACAAGCTGTACGTCACCCCCTCCCGTTTTACCTACCGCCATATTTACAGCGGCTGGTGCTAAACCTAAACCAATTACCATGATCACCGGCCCGACAACAACGGGGGGTAATAAACGATGAATAAAACCAATACCGCGTACTTTAATGATGATACCCATAATGACATAAACAATACCTGCCATCATCAATCCGCCCATGGTGCTAGCAACACCCCATGTTTGGATGCCATACATCATAGGAGCAATAAAAGCGAAAGATGAGGCGAGGAAAATGGGTACAGAACGTTTAGTCACTATCTGAAATAATAGTGTGCCAGCACCTGCGCCAAATAAGGCCACATTAGGATCAAGTCCGGTTAGCAACGGAACCAGAACTAATGCCCCAAATGCTACAAATAACATTTGGGCACCTTGAAGAATCTGCATCATGATATTCATCTCTCAGTAAAAAAATCGCGCAATCCTAGCATGGAAGCAAACGATAACCTAGATGAATAAAAGACAAAAAATGCTCATAATTGTTCAAATTTAGAACGAGTGGCGATTTATTTGCATGAGAGCCGTTATTGCGTTGTTCAAAATGTGAGATATAAAATTATATTGCCAAAATTGTGACATGAATTTTTTATTCTCTGCGCTATGATACGGCACCAATAGTAAAATCTGTTGTCTGCTTTAATGGGTCTATTTTTTTTGAGTTAATCATGAGTCTTACTATGTTGCGATTTGCATTATTATTTTTAGCGGTATTGGCATTGCCAGTACAAGCTGCGACGGTGAATGATCTTTATCAAACCCAAGTTACTTTGATTGGGAATGATCAACAAGCAGATCAAGCCGCACGTGAACAAGGATTAGCGAATGTGCTGGTAAAAATATCAGGTAACACTGATATTCTTAATAACGCGGTAATTAAAACAGCGATTACCAATAGTGGTCGTTATGTTAGTCAATTAGGTTATAGTCAAGTTGCTGGTCAACGTGCTATTAACTTAAGCTTTGATAAACACCAAATTAAGCAGTTGCTGATTAAATCAAAAGCAAGTATTTGGAAAGATCAACGTCCTAATATTCTGGTATGGATGGTTGATAGTGATGGTCAACAACGCAATATTTTGTGGGATCAATCAACTAATGCATTGGTGAATGACACTAAACAAGCGGCTGATAGTCGAGGTTTACCACTAATGTTCCCTGTTGGAGACATGTCAGAGACAACGGCGGTTAATGCGTCAGATTTATGGGGTGGTTTTATTGATCCGATTGCATCCGCTAGCACAAACTATCATGCTGATGGGTTATTGTTGGTGAAAGCGCAACAACAGCCAGACGGAAATGTTAGCTTAAATTGGCAGTTTTACCCTCAACAACCAAGTAAGATTGCAACAACAGAGATACAGCCGATTAGCGGAGCTACATCGGGTACGTTAGCACAAACATCAACTAACATGATTAATCAAATCACGGATTATCTAGCAAATAAATATGCCGTTGTTTTAGGTGGTGTTGCAGGGGGAAATATCAATATTGAAGTTGATAATATTGACTCTACTGAAAACTTTTTTGCGTTAGAAAAAATGCTTAATGGTTTAACGACAGTGCATAGTGCTAATGCGATGCGCATTAAAGGTAACAGTGTTATTTTTCAATTGAATCTTCAAGGTTCTGAGCAGGCGTTCCATCAAGAAATTAGCCATGATGATCAAGTGCGTCAAACACAATCTGGCGTAGCTTTTGCGGCTGATCCTGCGGCATCAACACCAGTAGCAGCAACTTCGACAGCGGTAACTACACCGTCTTCTGTACCTGCCGTGAATGCATTAACAGTAACACCACAAAATATTTATTATTGGAATAGTTGATAACGCCGCATTATAGCGTGATCGTTAAATGTAAGCCTCGGTAGTGATATCGAGGTTTTTTTTATGTTTTTTAAACGGTGGCTGCGGTGAATTAATCGTGATAACGGGTTCGTTCTTCACGCTCAACTTGTGATAATCGTTTTAATTTTATGCCAAGCTCTTTGGCACGCAAACGCGCAAAAAGAATGTTATTAACAAAACAGATACTAACGATAATCAACTCGATGGCAGCGAGTGTTCGTTCACCATCATTGAGGACGATAAGCGTGACGGCATGTAGAACATAAAACATTAAAATAAAATTTGCCCAGGCGTGGGTATAAGGTTTTGCGGCAAATATTCCGGGTAAGGGTAACAATAAGGGGATGACCCATAATACGGTGATGATGAATGCGGATAATTGAGGGTGAGGCGACAACAATAATTGCCATAGGCCAATAAAAATAATCAAACTGCAATGACTGAATAATGCAGTTTGACGACAGAAATAGGTCAATCGTTGCATTTTTGGCATGAAGATTCCTTTTCTTAGCCGTTTAATTTACATGCTGTGGTTGCTAAGCGCCGTCCAATGGCTTGAGCAAGTGCTATTTCATCTGGGTGTAATTGTTTATTTGTGCCGTTATTAACATGCGATGCGCCATAAGGTGTACCGCCATGGTGCGTTGTATGTAACAACGGTTCAGAGTAGGGAATACCAACAATTAACATTCCATGATGTAACAGCGGTAACATCATAGATTGTAACGTTGTTTCTTGTCCTCCGTGTAATGATGACGATGAGGTAAACACACAGGCTGGCTTATCGATTAATGTGCCTGATAGCCATTCACCACTGGTACTGTCTAAAAAGTGCTTGAGTGGGGCTGCCATATTGCCAAACCTGACCGGACTTCCCATCGCTATTGCTGCACATTGCTTGAGATCATCATGAGTGACAATGGGGTCGGACACTGTCGCTGGCTGAGATGTGGTTATTGATTGAGATGTGGCTGCCATCGTCGTTAGCGTTGAAATGTCAGCCACGGTTCTTAGTACCGCTTCACAACTATCGACTTGTTCGATGCCACGGCCAATATGACGTGCTAATTGGCGCGTATTACCATGAAGACTGTAATAGAGCACTAAGACTTTAGTCATTATAAAATACTCAATACATGCTCAGGTGGACGACCCATTGCGGCTTTATTGCTATCACTGTTAACCACAATTGGTCGTTCAAGTAATTTAGGGCATGACACTATTGCTTCAAATAAAGCGTGATCCGTTAGTGTTTCCGCATCGAGTTGTTGTTCCTTGTATTGTTGTTCTTTCGTTCGCATCATTTCACGGACATTGCTATAACCGAGTTGGCGATAAAGCTGTTGAAGTTGTTCCATTGTCGGTGGTGTGTCTAAGTAATGAATTACTGTGGGAGTAATTCCTTGCTCTGTCAGTATGGCTAATGTTTCGCGGCTTTTTGAACAACGCGGATTGTGATAAATCGAAATAGTCATCGTTAATTCCTTATAAATAAAAAGAGCCACTAAAAAGAAGAACGTAAAGCTTCAAATTTGGCTTGTTGAAGGCGAAGTTGATCCAATCGCGCATCATAACGCGCTTGATCGAGTGAACCTAGTTTTGCGCGTTGAGCCGCTTGCGTGTAGTTACTGATTGCCAGCCCCCATTGTGCCCGTAATGCGGCTAACTCGCCCATTGCTGCGAGTTCACCATCTCGTTGATTTTGTTTAGCATAATTTTGCGCTAATAATGCCCAACCATTAATATCATTGGGGTGCTGATAACTATAACGGGTCAGTATGTTAATACTTTGTTGGTAACGTTTAGCTTCAAATAATGCATTGGCTAAATTTAGTTGTAATACGCTACTTTCTGGTTGATATTGCAAGGCACTATCTAAGCGGTTTATCGCTTTGTCATAGTGTTTTTGATATAAATTCAGATCAGTGATTGCATCTATATAAAATAAATTATTGGGTTCGGCGGCAAGGAGTGGCAATAATAATTGCTGAGCTTTTGTATATTGGCCGCTATCAAGATAAACCAATGCTTTACCATAATTTAACTCTTTACGTTGATTGGCTGGGGCTTTTTTAAGTTCAGCATTAAACCAATTCAAGGCTGATGTTTGGCTAAAACCAATATTACGTGCCACCATCCGTGATTTTGCTAATAGGTAACGTTCAGAGGGCGGTAATCTCACCACCGAATAACTATTTGCACGTAAGCGACTGTCAGTTATACGAGATTCTGGTAATGGGTGACTAAGTAACATTGCTGGTAATTTAGTGGTATAGCGGTATTGTTCGGCTAAACGTTCAAAAAAATGTGGCATGGCTTGTGGATTAAAACCTGCCTTGGCGAGGGTAGATATGCCAATTCGATCCGCTTCTTTTTCATTACTACGAGTATGATTTAACATACCTTGCATAGATATCGCTGTTGTTGCATGTAATGCCGCCATCCCCGCTTCTGGTGCCGCAATCGTTAATAGTAACGCTCCCAACATTGCTGCCATTGTTGCTGGATTTTTTTTCGCTTGATCTTCTAATGAACGCGCAAGGTGACGTTGGGTGACGTGAGCAATTTCATGTGCGATAACTGATGCGAGCTCACTTTCGGTTTTAGCATGTAAAAATAATCCTGAGTGAATACCAATATTGCCCCCAAAGAGTGCAAAAGCATTAATCTCATGGTTTTTAATTAAGAAAAAATTAAAAGGGGTTTTAACACCATCAGCATTGGCCGCTAATTTATGCCCAAGATCTTGAATATACTCTGATAATACGGGGTCATTAATAATGGGACGGCTAGCGCGCATTATACGCATGTACATCTCACCATATTCAATTTCTTTATCAATGGTCAGGGTTGATGCTGCTGTGGTACCAATATCAGGCAAAGAGGCATTATTCGCTATAACTGGCAAGCTTGTTGTTAACAAGGCAGACAGTAAGAGGTAAGTTGGTGCTTTAGCAAATTGGAACATATAAGTAATACAACCACCATGTCGATTAATAGGGGATAACGGGGGTAATTATTGATAACCTTCTGCGTTGTTATGACAGCGAATTTTAGCTTAGGTTCGCTATTGTAATATTTCGTCTTGTGGTTATCTCGCTTATTCCTTGCGGTTAAGGTTACAATACGATAATGGATAATCACTGTCACGCAATTGGAATGGAAATCCTAACTCTTGATCTCATGGCCCACCGTTGTCCATTGGCATTATTGATGGCAAAGCGAAAATGTCGCGATTTATTGTCGACCCAGAAACTTGCAATTAAGGTTTTAGCTGACGGCACTCAAATGGATATTATTCGTTATTTGAAAAACAATGGATTTATTCTTGATATACAGGCTGAAAATACCTCTCAGCTGGTTATTTTTGTGAAAAAAGGACTGTAATTCTCATGCTGCATATGTTTAAAAGTTGGTATCAGCGCCGATTCTCTGATCCTCATGCTGTGAGTTTAATGATCATTTTAGCGGGGGCTTTTTTAACCTTATATTTCTTTGGTGGGTTAATTACGCCATTGTTGGTTGCGATTGTGCTGGCGTATTTGCTGGAATCTCCCGTGGCACGTTTTACCCATTGGGGTCTGCCTCGTACATTTTCTGTTGCGATTGTGCTGATTATTTTTGCAGGGCTAATGGTGTTAGCTTTGTTTGGCTTAGTACCGACTATTTGGCACCAAATTACCAATTTAAGTGCTGATGTGCCGAAAATGTTTAATGATTTACAGATTTATGTTTCAAGTTTACCTGAGCGTTATCCCGATTTTGTACAACCACACCAAGTAACCGTATTAACCGATACTTTACGTGAAAAAGTATTAGCCGTTGGCGGCAGTGTCGTTAAAGGATCGCTATCTTCATTAGTGAGTTTAGCCACTCTTGGGGTGTATTTGATTTTAGTGCCATTATTAATCTTCTTTTTACTTAAAGATAAAGACACGATTCTACGTTCATTTATTGACGTTTTACCGAGTAATCGCCGACTAGCGAGTAAAGTGAGTGCTGAGATGAATCAGCAAATCTCTAATTATATTCGCGGCAAAGTGATCGAGATTTTCATTGTTGGTATCGCAAGTTATATCGTGTTTGTGGTGATGGGACTTCAATATGCAGCTTTGCTCGGGGTATTAGTGGGGTTATCCGTTTTAATCCCTTATATCGGTGCGGCGGCGGTGACGATACCCGTGGCGATGGTTGCATTATTTCAATGGGGCTGGACACCAGAATTTTGGTGGTTACTTGCAGCCTACGGCATTGTACAAGCATTAGATGGTAATGTTTTAGTTCCTGTACTGTTTTCAGAGGCGGTTAACTTACACCCAGTGGCAATTATTGTTGCGGTATTAGTGTTTGGTGGGTTGTGGGGTTTCTGGGGGGTATTCTTTGCGATTCCATTAGCAACCTTAGTTAAAGCTGTGTGGGGCGCATTAGTGATGAAAGAAACGGCACCGCCAGTAAGTTATTAATATTGGTTATGTAATGATTGCTAATAAAAAAGGCCGATAGCGGCCTTTTTTTATCGCTGAAATTTAAAACGATATTATTGATTAAGGTAATCAAGCACGACTTGGTGGTGATCTTTGGTTTTGAATTTATCAAACACGTGTTCAATCTTGCCATGCTCATCAATTAAGAAACTGATGCGATGTAAACCGTCATAAATTTTACCCATGAACTTTTTCTCACCCCAAACACCAAATTGATCAGCTACTGCATGATCTTCATCTGATAATAAGGTGAAGTTAAGATTATCTCGCTCAATAAATTTGGGTAAACGTTTTACAGGATCAATGCTGATACCTAAAACCACCACGTTATGTGCTTCAAGTTCGGCTTTACTGTCGCGTAACCCACATGCTTGAACGGTACAGCCTGGGGTCATTGCTTTGGGATAAAAATAGGCCAGTACTTTTTTACCTTTAAAATCACTTAAGCTAACGGGTTGGTCGTCTTGATTGAGTAATGTAAAAGCAGGGGCGAGCATTCCCGATGTTAATGTATTCATGCAGCGGTCCTTATTAATAAGTTATAAACACAAATTTAAGATGTGTTGTTATGGTGGACTGTTGAAAGAGAATAATATCAGTGATGACCAATAAAGTTTACTGTTCCATGAGCATTAAGCTGATGACAAAGCGCTTCATATTCTTGTTGTAAGCTTATTAAATTACAATCTTCAGGTAAATTGGTACTGATTTGGAGCACTAATTGATTGTCTATATCATCATGGCCATTTTCAATGGTATTGGCACTGAGGGTTGAAATATCAAGTTTTCGACTCGCGATAAAATGCGTGAAATGTTTAATTAATCCAGGGCTATCTTTTGCTTCAATATGAAAATCAGCTGTGTATGGAAAGAAACGAGAAATATGTTTATTGGTGCGTTTCATTACCGTGATTAAGTCGTGTTCTTGACCTTTAAGAGGCAATGTTGATTCGATTCTTGAGATCGCATTGCTATTGCCAGAGAGCAACATAATTAGCGTGAATTCAGAGCCAAAAAGAGCGATTCGACTATCAATGATATTACAGCCACTGTTTGCGACAAGATGGGTGATCTCATCGGTGATACCTGGACGGTCAGTACCTACCGCTGTTATTACGAGGTAATGTTCCATATTTGGCGCCATATTTTAGTGATCATTACTAGCATGTTAGCACAGACTGATTATTCAAAAGAGCGCAAATCATCATCAATAATCACAATTTTTTTTATTAAAAATTGTATGGTTAACAATAATAATGACTTAAAAATTTTTTTTTGACGCGGATAAACGTTAAACATTACTGATGAGCTTAAAATGAATACGATAAAGCGCGTTAGTTAACGGTTTTCAGTCACCCTTTGCTTGAGTTTATAGTCATGCAAAAGTACCATGACTTACAAACTAGCTATATACCGTAACCATTTTTAATGATTGGTTGTTAATGTTGTTAGTTTAGAATTGTTACGATATATAAAACAGGGGAGACGGACATGTTTTCAGGAAGCATGGTAGCACTATTAACACCATTTGATCCTTCAGGTGAAGTTGATTATATCGGCTTGAAAAAGTTGGTTGATTACCATATTGCAGCGGGTACTACTGCGATTATTGCCGTTGGAACAACGGGTGAATCAACAACGCTAACGGTTGATGAGCATATTAAAGTTGTTTTAAAAACATTAGAGTATGTTGATGGTCGTATTCCCGTTATTGCGGGAACGGGTGCGAATGCAACCCATGAAGCTATAACGATTACTAAACTGTTTTCTGGTACGGGAATTGCTGCCTGCCTAAGTGTGACACCATACTATAATAAACCGACTCAAGAAGGTTTATACCAACATTATAAAGCGATTGCTGAATCGACTGATATACCACAAATTTTATATAATGTACCCGGCCGTACTGCGGTTGATTTATTGCCAGAAACTGTTGCTCGTTTAGCAAAGCTTGACAATATTATTGGTATTAAAGATGCAACGGGTGATATTACTCGCGTTAAAAAAACACGGGAACTTTGTGGCGCAGATTTTATCCAACTAAGCGGTGATGATGCTACAGCGGTTGATTTTGTTGCTGAAGGTGGTCATGGCGTTATTTCTGTTACTGCAAATATTGTTGCAGCAGAAATGGCGACAATGTTTAATCTTGCCTTAGCGGGCAATATTGACGCTGCTCAAGAAATTAATCAACGCTTAATGCCGTTACATACCAAACTGTTTGTTGAAGCGAATCCTATTCCAGTAAAATGGGCCGCTTATCAAATGGGATTAATTGAACACGATAACTTACGACTTCCGCTTACTGTTTTAAGCGAATCACAGCAGCCTATTGTTAAACAAGCACTTATTGATGCAAAAGTATTATAATACTTTTATTAATTAGCGGTTGTAACAATCAAGGAGCGCAGGAGCATAAATGAATTATAAATACCGGCTAGCATTAGCCGCCGTCGTCGTGACAACGATCACCGCATGTTCTGGTGGTACGGACAGTCGTCGACAGGCCGCGCAAGATTTTAATTATCTTAATACGCCATCACTTGAAAGTTGGACGTTGCCGGCAGGTGCTCAACCTTTTAGTAATACTAACTATGCGATTCCACAACGTGTTTATAAAGGTGAAGTAGGTACTAAGGTTGATATTCGTCCACCATTACAGGTGCTAGAGTTGATTCCTGGCGTAAGTTCTGCCATTGATCAGCAAGGCGTAACCTTGTTTATGCCATCGTCAAATGAATTAATGAAGATCTGGCGTGTAACACAACAGCTGCTCTCTGATAATAAAGTCGGTATTATAAAACAAAGTGCTGATCGTATTGATACCGATTGGGTTTCTTGGACTAATGACGACGAATATACCAAGATCAGTAGTCGTTATACGATTGAAAAAACGCCTAACATTAATAGCTACCGTATTACGCTAACTGATTGGCGTGAAAACGGAGAAGTTAAACCTGTTAGTGCAGAGAATAAGCATCGCTATAGCATTTTAATGACCAATTTAGTGATGTCTAAGTATGATAATATTTCTCGTGAGCAAGCGCGTTTATCGGCGGCTGAGCAATTGAAAAATATTCCAATTGTAATGGGTACTGACCGTAGTGGTTTACCGATTATTATTGCCCGTGCATCGTATGAGGATATATGGGAACGCTTGCCTGCAATGTTACAAAAGTTAGGCTTTACCGTTGAAGATCGTAACCGTTCACAAGGTTTAATTGACGTTAAATACCGTCAGCCTGATGATGCGTTTTGGACTCAGTTAGGCACGAAACCAATGAATTTAACCAACGATAAATACCGTATTTTGGTTGGTGATTTAGGTAATCGTACTTCATTGAACATTACTGATAATGAAGGTAAACCAGTAACAGTTTCTGTATTAGATTCTATTGCTCCTGTATTTGGCGCTGCTTTTGCTAAATAATTAACCTGTTATCTTGGTTATTAAAAAACCGCTTTAGTGAATCACTAAAGCGGTTTTTTTATGGAAATTAACGAACGAATTAATTCATTATTTAATTTCAACACCTTGAGCTTGTAAGTCGGCATGGTAAGACGATCGAACAAATGGACCACAAGCGGCGTGAGTAAAACCAAGATCTAATGCGATTTGCTTTAATTCATCAAACTCTTCAGGTGGTACGTAACGTTCAACCGGTAAGTGATGACGACTTGGCGCAAGGTATTGACCAAGAGTTAGCATGGTAACGCCATGAGCGCGTAAATCTGTCAGTACCTGAATGATCTCTTCTTTAGTTTCACCCAGTCCCATCATGACGCCTGATTTTGTTGGCACTGTTGGATGAATTTCTTTAAATTTCTTTAATAGATCCAATGACCATTGGTAATTCGCGCCAGGACGAGCCTTGCGGTATAAGCGTGGGGCCGTTTCTAGATTATGGTTAAACACATCTGGCGCTGTATCGTGAAAAATTTCTAGTGCGCGATCCATGCGACCACGGAAATCTGGCACTAAGGTTTCAATATGAATTTGTGGGCTTTTTTCACGAATTGCATTAATACAATCAACAAAGTGTTGCGCCCCACCATCACGAAGATCATCACGATCGACTGATGTTACAACCACGTAACGTAGCTTCATATCCGCAATGGTTTGTGCTAAATGACTTGGCTCTTCAGCATTGGGTGGCAATGGTCGACCATGAGCTACATCACAAAACGGACAACGGCGAGTACAAATAGCACCTAAAATCATAAAGGTAGCAGTACCGTGATTAAAACATTCAGCTAGATTTGGACATGATGCTTCTTCACAAACAGAATGAAGGTTGTTTTTGCGTAGGGCTGATTTTATTTCTTGAATGCGTTTGCTGTCAGATGGCAGTTTTATTCTCATCCATGAAGGTTTACGTAACACTTCTTTGGGTGCTTCTTCTTGGGCTACATTACGTACCGGAATTAATGCCATTTTATCTGCATCACGGTATTTAACGCCTTGTTCAATTTTAATTGGTTTGCTCATAGTTGATTGCTTTCCGTCATCCACTCGACCTGTGAGTAGTCGAGTAATTTTGTTAATTCTTCAATGAGTACCGGCTGAACTTCCATCAGTTCATTCGGGCCATTTAATAACGCGGTTTGCGTCATTTCCATTCCAGCATAGCCACAAGGGTTAATACGTTGGAACGGGGCCAAATCCATATTTATATTAAGTGCCAGACCATGAAAAGAGCAGCCGCGTCTGATCCGTAATCCTAATGAACATATCTTTTGATTGTCGACATAGACACCAGGTGCATCAGGGCGAGCATTAGATGTAATCCCAAATTGAGATAATGTATTTATAATTGTGTTTTCGATGTGGCTGACTAGGTCACGAACACTGATTTTTTTTCTGCGTAAGTTAATCAATATATAAGCAACTTGCTGACCTGGACCATGATATGTCACCTGACCACCACGATCACTTTGAACGACTGGAATATCACCTGTGTTGAGCAGATGTTCTACCTTTCCAGCTTGACCTTGAGTAAAGACGGGGTGGTGTTCAACCAACCATACTTCATCGACTGAGTTATCAGTGCGGTCATTGGTGAATTGATGCATAGCATCAAAGGTAGTTTGATAATCACAACGGCCAAGATTTCTAATAATAAGAGATTTTTGCAAATTTGTGCCTATTTATTGATATAACGCAAAGCGCCATTTTATGACTGTGAACCAAGTCATTATACCTAAACTGTCCAAAGATGCATGATTAACCCGTAATTCAGTGCTTATTAATAGTTTGAAAGGGGGTATTGAAGGGGCAAAAGATAGTAAAAGAAAAGAAAGATGAGGGGATAAAGAGAAAAATGGCGACCCAGAAGTGGTCGCCATAGAGATTACTGCTATAGCACAACACGCACGATATCGATCGCACCAAGTTCTTTGTACAGTGTTTCGATTTGTTCAACATTAGTTGCATTTACAGTGACAGAAACTGCGGTATAAGTTCCTTTACTGCTTGGCTTAGAGGTTGGAACGTAATCGCCAGGGATCGTTTTTTGGATAACTTCAACAATACGATCGGCTAATTCTGGTTTGTTTTCACCCATGACTTTGAAAGCAAAGCTACAAGGAAATTCCAATAGGTCTTTTAGTTTTGGTTGTTCTTGCTTTTGTTCTTGCATATAGAACTCCACAGTTGCGTTTATTCAAATTTAGGCCGTGTTATGGATCACAAAACACGAAGTATATTGGCATCTTAATGCGTCATTAGTTGGAACACAAGAACACAATTGAAGAGAGAGTACGAGGTTATTGCAAAATAGGTATGCAAGCTTGAGAAGCAAAAAAAAGCCGCCATCGGCAGCTTTTTTATGAGTGTTTTTGGTCGTGATTACGGCTTAAAACCAGCTTTGGACTAGCATCATTACATAATCAACTAAGCGACTAAAAAAGTTGCCTTGTTTTACTTCACTAAGAGCAACTAAAGGGTATTGAGCAATATCAGTATCACCTAAACGGTAATAAAGGGTGCCCATTACTTCACCTTTTTTAATTGGCGCTTTTAGTTCTTTAGTTAATACGAAGCTTGCTTTTAAATCTTTTGCTTGGCTACGTGGAATCGTAACGTAAGTGTTTTCATTAACACCAAGATCGACTTTATCTGTATCACCCATCCAGACTTTTTCAGTCACAAATGTTTGATCTTTCTTATAGGGCGTTAAGGTTGTGAAGAAACGGAAACCATAGGTTAATAGTTTCTTACTTTCAGCAAGACGAGCATGTTTACTTGCTGTTCCCATTACCACTGAAATAAGACGCATGTTGCCTTCAGTGGCAGTACTTACCAAACTGTAACCTGCATTATTGGTATGGCCTGTTTTTAGACCATCAACATGCATGCTTTGATCCCACAATAAACCGTTACGGTTATATTGGGTTATGCCGTTATAAGTGAATGACTTTTCATCATAGATCTTAAATTCATTAGGAAGATCATGAATAAGTGCACGTGCAAGAACAGAAAGGTCATAAGGGGTGGTGTATAAGTTTGGATTATCTAAACCGTGCACATTGGTAAAGTGGGTTGATTTCATGCCAAGATTTTTTGCCCAGCTATTCATCAACTCAACAAACGCTTGTTGTGAACCTGCAACGTGCTCGGCCATTGCAACACAAGCATCATTACCTGAATCAACAATAATACCGCGGTTAAGATCAGAGACTTTTACTGTTTTACCCACTTCTAAGAACATCTTAGAAGAACCTGGGAAGTTTTTAGCCCAAGCATTTTTACTGATAACGACATTATCATTGGGAGAGATATTGCCATTTTTAATTTCTTGACCAATAACATAACTGGTCATCATTTTGGTTAGGCTTGCAGGCGCTAATTTTTCATTTTGGTTATGACCAGCAATGATTTTGCCTGAGTTGTAGTCAATAAGAACATAACCTTTAGCCGCAATTTGTGGAGCTTCAGGTACTACTGCTGGTGATGCAGCAACAGTAGCTGAAGCCAGCAGGGTGGCGGAGATGGCTACAGAACGGAAAAGCACAGCTGTTTTCTTCATGATATATCTAACTTTAATTAATCTGTGGCTAAAAAGTGGGCTCACTATAACAGATAACACATTGGCAATCAGTGTCAGAACAGAAGTTTCCAAAGTCCTGACATTAAGGCGTTAAGATTAGCATGGCTGTTATTGTTATGGGGAAGCGCTATAAAAAGCCTATAGTGTTATGATTTTAATAACAAACTATAGGCTATAACTATGATTACAAAATAACAATAAGGTTCATTATCGTTTTTCAGTGATCATAAATGCTTGCGGATAATGCTTGTTTTTTATTTGAGCGAGCAATAAATCTGCATCTTTGTGATCTAAAAATGGCCCTAATCGAATGCGGAAAACAGCTCGATTCGCAATTTTTTCAATATCAACACTGGTGCTATAACGTTTTTTTACTTCTTTTTGCATTTGATCCGCTTTTTGCTGGGTATTCACCGCTGCTAATTGGATAAAATATTGAATAGGGATTGGTGCTTTTTTTATTTCAGCTGAAGTTGATGGCTTTGGTATGGTCAACACTTCGATTTTTACTGGAGCAGTACCATAGCTGATAACGCCTAATTTAGAGGCCGCAGCCATACTTAAGTCAATAATACGACCATCATGAAATGGACCGCGATCGTTAACACGCACAATCACTGATTTATGATTTAAGGTATTTGTTACTCGTACAAAGCTCGGTAATGGCAGAGTTTTGTGTGCCGCTGTCATTGCGAACATATTATACACTTCGCCATTGGCTGTTTTATGACCATGAAACTTTTCGCCATACCATGAGGCAAATCCAGTTTCGGTATAGCCTTTAGGATTTTTAATTATATGGTAGCGTTTTCCACGTAAGGTGTAGTCCTTATTACCACCACGGCTATAAGCTTCGTAGTGAGGAGTAATTAATTTTACTTTTGAAAAATTAGGGATGACAGTCGGGGCGCGATCATCTTTAAGAGAATAACGTCCTGCATTAGGATCATCAGTGTTAGGTTTGGTGACTTTAACGATTTTAACCACTTTAACTGGTTTAACCGTTGTATCTGGTTTTGTTTGTGGCTGTTGGGTTTGTTCAGGCGAAGAACTACACCCAGCAAGAATTAGGAAAAAAACTACAAATAGTGAACGCATTTATTAGGTCGCCTTCGACAACATTTTTCTATGAGTGTGAATAGACATCAGAATACCAAAACCAGCCATAAGAGTAACCATTGAGGTTCCACCATAACTGACTAAGGGAAGAGGAACACCTACAACAGGCAATAATCCACTTACCATTCCGATATTAACAAAAATATAAACAAAAAAACTGAGTACGATACTGCCAGCCATCATTCGTCCAAACGCAGTTTGAGCTCTACTTGCAAGTAACAATCCTCGTCCCAATACAAATAGATACATTGCTAGTAAACCAATAATACCTACAAGCCCCCATTCTTCAGCGATCACTGCAAAAATGAAGTCAGTATTACGTTCAGGAACAAATTCTAATTGTGATTGCGTACCATGAAGCCAACCTTTACCAGTGATTCCTCCTGAACCAATGGCTATCTTTGATTGAATTATATGGTATCCCGCACCTAAAGGATCAGATTCAGGATTAAATAAGGTCATTACGCGAGTACGTTGATAGTCGTGCATCAGGAAGAACCATAACACAGGAATAAAGGCACCGAGTAATACCAATGCACCAATTATCACTCGCCAGCTAATTCCTGACAGAAACAGGACAAATATCCCTGATGCGGCAATCAAAATTGAAGTACCAAGGTCGGGCTGTTTAGCAATTAAAATTGTTGGCGTGAAAATTAATATCAAGGCGACAAAAATATGGGTAAATGTGGGTGGCAATGGACGGTTGCCTATAAATCTTGCCACCATTAATGGCACTGCAAGTTTAATTAACTCTGAGGGCTGAAAGCGAATAAAGCCTAAATTAAGCCATCGTTGTGCGCCTTTTGATACTTCACCAAAGGCAAGTACACTAACGAGTAGTAATAATCCGATCCCAAATAAATAGGGTGCCCATGCTTCATAGCGACGTGGGGCGATTTGGGCTAATAGTAACATCACACCAAGTGACAATACCATTCGCATTGCTTGGCGCTCCATCATTGGTACGCTTTGACCGCTAGCACTGTACATGATCACCAATGAAAAACTCATAATGGCCAATAAACCGAGTAATAATGGGATATCAATATGTAAGCGTTCACTTATGCTTGGTTTTGCTCCTGTTGTTGCCATGATGCTCATTAATGTACTTCCGCGGTGGCTTTTGTTGGTGCTATTAATGGTAAAGGGACATTGGCTGGTGGTTCAATTAACATATAGTCAAATATTTTACGGGCAATTGGACCACCATTACTTGAGCCACCACCGGCATTTTCTAACACCATTGAGACCACAACTTGTGGTTTTTCAAACGGTGCAAATGCGGTAAATAAAGCATGGTCACGTAAATGTTCTTCTAATTCATCAGCATTATATTTTTGATTTTTAGCTAAACCAAATACCTGCGCTGAGCCTGATTTTCCCCCTGCTTGATAAGGGGTATTGTAAAAGGCTTTACGTGCTGTACCACGATTTCCATATAATACGCGGTGCATTCCCTCACGCGCAATTTCCCATGTTTTAGGGGTTACCCCTGTGATAGGCGGAAAGTTCTCAAATGTAGCCGGTGCTTCTACGTTATCATCAATGATATTTTTAAGTAGGTGTGGGCGATGTACAACACCACTATTAACCAGTACCGATGTGGCTTTAGCTATTTGTAATGGCGTCGCCGTCCAATAACCTTGTCCGATACCCACAGGAATAGTATCCCCTTGATACCACGGGCGTTTATGGCGTGTTTGTTTCCATTCACGGGTTGGCATATTGGCTCTACTTTCTTCGTGAATATCAATGCCTGTGTATTCGCCATAACCAAATTTATTCATCCACGTTGAAAGACGATCGATACCTAAATCGTAGGCAACCTGATAAAAGTAAGTATCTACTGACTCTTCAATTGCTTTATAAATATTGACTCGACCATGACCCCAACGTAGCCAGTCACGGAATTTACGGCTAGTAGAATTAGGGATTTGCCACCAACCGGGATCATTACGGGTGGTATTGGGTGTGATCACCCCTTCGGTTAGTGCTGCAACGGCAATTAGTGGCTTAACCGTTGATGCGGGTGGATAAATACCAAGCGTAACGCGGTTTACTAATGGGCGATCTGGATTATTCAGTAAGGCATTGTATTTCTTGCTTGATATACCACGTACGAACAAATTAGGATCATAACTTGGGCTTGAGACCATGGCTAAAATAGCATCATCTTTAGGATCTAATACCACGATAGATCCTCGCTTATACTTGATGATCTCTTTGCCAGTGATCGGATCTACCGTATGTTCAATTAATAGATTTTGAACATATTGTTGCAGCTTAATATCAATATTGATCTTGATATCTTTACCTGGAATAGGCGGAATATATTTTAGGGTACGTATAACACGGCCACGGCTATTAACTTCAACTTCTTGGTAGCCAGAAGTGCCATGTAATAATTCTTCATAATAACGTTCAACACCCAATTTCCCCATATCTCGAGTGGCTTTGTAATTACTCAGTTTTCCTTCTTTATCCAGCTTTTTAAGGTCGCGATCGTTAAT
The DNA here is from genome assembly GCF_003026395.1 of Photobacterium iliopiscarium. GTDB lineage: Bacteria > Pseudomonadota > Gammaproteobacteria > Enterobacterales > Vibrionaceae > Photobacterium > Photobacterium iliopiscarium. The sequence continues at coordinate 35,639 of NZ_PYOO01000019.1, forward strand.
TTTAGCGACATAACCCAATACATGCGTTAAGGCATCACTATAAGGATAATAGCGTTTTAAGTGGGCTTTTACTTCTACGCCAGGCAAGCGATGTTGATTAACAGAAAATAGCGCAACTTGCTTTTCATTAAGGTGATCAAGAATAGGGACTGATTTAAAGCGACGAGTACGACGGCGTTCTTTTTGGAAATTAGCAATATCTTCGTCAGTGATGCCCATGATCTGTTTAAGATCGGCAAAGGTTTGATCAAGCTCAGAAACTTTTTCCAGGGTAATTTCAAGACTATAGATAGGTCTGTTTTCGGCTAAAATCACACCGTTACGGTCGTAAATTAGGCCGCGATTAGGGGTGACGGGAACAATTTTAATACGATTATCATTAGAGCGGGTTTGATAGTCCTGATGTTGTTCAACCTGAATATGGAACAGATTAAACAGCAGCAGGCCTACAAGTATTGCGATACCAATAAATGAGACAAGAGCTCGACGAAAAAACAATGCCGACTCAGCGCGATGATCGCGGATCTGGGTTCGCTTTTGTCTCATTTATGATTATTCCCTGTGGTACGGATGGTTAGCCGTGACACTCCATGCACGGTATAAGCTTTCAGCCATAACCACGCGTACCAATGGGTGTGGTAAAGTCAATGGTGATAATGACCAGCTTTGTTCTGCCGCTGCTTTACATGCAGGAGAAAGTCCTTCAGGTCCGCCGATCAAAATTGATACATCGCGTCCGTCTAGTTTCCATGCATCCAATTGTTGTGCCAATTGTCCTGTATCCCAGCGTTTACCGGGAATATCCAGTGTGACAATTCGGTTGCCTTTAGCAACTGCAGCTAACATAGCTTCGCCTTCTTTTTGTAGAATGCGAGGAATATCAGCATTTTTGCCACGCTTTCCCGCTGAAATTTCAATTAATTCCAGAGGCATATCTTTTGGGAAGCGGCGGCTATATTCTTTATAACCGTCCTCAACCCATTTTGGCATTTTAGTACCAACAGCAATCAGTTGAAGCTTCATGGTCAATTAGCTCCAAAGCTTCTCCAGTTGGTATAGCTCACGTGCATCTTCTTGCATGATATGTAACATAACATCGCCCATATCAACAATAACCCATTGACCTTCTTTCTCGCCACTGATGCCGAACGGAGGGTAATCAACAAGTTTAGATTCTTTATTTACGTGATCTGCCACAGAAGCTACGTGGCGATTAGATGTACCAGTACAGATAACCATAAAATCGGTGATGCTTGATTTACCGCGAACATCAATAGTTACGATATCTTGTGCTTTAATGTCGTCAATTTTATCAACAATGAAATCGTGTAGTTCTTGAACCTGCAAAGGGATTCCCTCACTTGAGTGTTAGTATAGTAGTGGTCGATTGACGCTATAACTAGCATCGATAATGTCAAATAGACATACTGACCATGAATTGTGCCGCAGTATACCATGCTCTTATCAGACAGCGATAAGCGGACAAGGTTCCAACGGTGTTTTTTCGCATGTTTGTTTAGTGATTTAGTTCAAATAGGCAAAAAGTCGCGATTTTGACCTGTATTAAAATTAATTTCGTGGCTGTAAATGGGTCGTAATGCCGCACATCTCAGCACATAAGCAACTTAGGGCTGACCACGGCTGAGTGTCATAATCGGTTTTAACCTGAATTTCCAATAAGGTTAGTTGGCGAATAATCGTTACTAACGTTGTTAAAGACAGTCGATGTAACGCCCCGATATACATTTCACGTCGGTTTTGCCACACTCTAAATTGTTCAAATATTAGATTGAGTGGCGTGCCTTTTTTACCCATTTCTTGCATTTTATACAGCTGAGTTAATTCTCGCTGTAGTGTTCGCAGTAAAATAGTAGCTTCTACACCTTCAGCTTGTAATTGACGCAATATGCGTTGGCTACGTTTAGCTTGTCCGGCTAACAATGCGTCAATTAATTGAAATGGCGTGTAGTGATTATGGCGACTTAATGCTTCTTGTAACCGTACGATAGTAAGAATGCCATCGGGGTACAGGAGTACTAATTTATGTAAACTTTGTGATAAAGCCAGTAAATTACCTTCATGCCACTGCGCGAGCATTTGTACCGATTCATGATCGGGTTTTAAGCCTAATTGTTGACAACGACCTTGAATAAAACGCGGCATTTGGCGCGGATCAGGGGTATTGCACGGTACATATAGACCAATATTATCAAGTGCTTTAAACCATTTAGTCGTTTCTTGCTTTTTATTGATTCTAGGACCTGTGAGGATCAATAAAATATCAGGATTAAGTGCCGCTATCACTTCCAGTAATGCTTTGGCTTGGTTGGCATTTAACCCGGTTTCAGCAATTTCAAGTTCAATAATTTGTTGGGCTGAAAATAAGCTCATGGCATTGCAGCAATCTAACACCGCATTCCAATCAATACTATTGTCGATCGTAAAGCTGTGGCGTTCAAGATAACCGTGTTGCTGGGCGATATGCTTGATGCTATCGCCTGCTTCTTGTTTTAATAATAGCTCATTACCAAACAGTAAATAAGCCTGACGCAGGCCCTTTGTTAGCTGCTGCGTCAGTTGTTCTGGGTAAACTCTCATTGTGCGTTATGATCTTGTTTTTTATATATAACCGCAGGCGTAGTGGTGATGGTTGTGGTACTGCCATCTTTAATAGAAACTTTTTGATTATGCAAAATTTGGTTTAATTCTGCATTTAATTTATCTTCTTCCATCTTATTAAACACTGTGGTCAAACGCGCTAGTTTACGCATGATTTGTTGTGCGGCTTGTTCACGCATTACATCAACTAATTCATCACGTTCTACTGATTTTGCTAATGCTGAAAGTGGGTTATCTAAGAAAGTTCGAGTGACTTTAGTGCTAAATTGTTCAATACCTTGATTCGGAATCGTCACAGTATAGTTAACCGTTAAGGTTAAATCGTATTCTGCTTTACCGTTATTTTGATACAAAGATAACGTACTATCGCCGGTTGATTCACTGGTGATATTAAGGTTTGGTACGGTTGCTGCTGGTTTTACTTCTTCAATACCATGCAGTTTAAATTGGTATTTTACCATACGGGTTAATTTTCCGTAGGGGTCAAAACTGGTTAATGATAGCTTAGCGATCCCTTCTGGTAGCATGTAGTTGCCACGAAGATGAAAGCCGCAAGAAGCTGTTGTAAGCGCGAGAAGAGTGATGATAAGTAGTCGAGTTAGGCTGTTGGCCGAGAAAAAACTTTTCACGAAAGTCAGCTCCTTGAAAGAAAAGAAGGTGCGCAGGGCGCAGAATCAAATATGACCATAATTATAAAGATCCCCGCAGAAGCGGGGATCTTTAAGGCTCTTGTCTTTGTTAGATAGACCAACAAAGCAAAGTAACCTTGATTAGTTTGCTACGATGTTTAGCAGTTTTCCTGGTACATAAATTACTTTACGTACTGTATTGCCATCAGTGAAGCGTGCTACACCTTCATCAGCCATTGCTAACGCTTCTACTTGCTCTTTGGTAGCGTCTGCCGCAACCGTTAATTTAGCACGTAGTTTACCGTTAACTTGGACAATGATCAGTTTTTCATCTTCAACCAATGCTGCTGCATCAGCTTGTGGCCATACTGCATGGTCAATGTCTGTTTGACCCAGTGCTTGCCACATTTCAAAACAGATATGTGGTGTCATTGGGTAAAGCATAGTAACAATTGCTTTCAGTGCTTCATCAAGAATAGCACGATCTTGTACTGATTCTTGTGGCGCTTTAGCTAACTTGTTCATTAATTCCATGATGGCAGCAATCGCAGTATTGAATGTCTGACGACGACCAATATCATCACTTACTTTAGCGATCGTTTTGTGAATATCACGACGAAGTGCTTTTTGAACGCTGCTTAATGCTGTGGTATCAACGGTTTCAGCTGTGCCTTTTTCAGCATGCTCACGAACCAGTTTCCAAACACGCTTAAGGAAGCGGTTTGCACCTTCAACGCCAGATTCTTGCCACTCAAGTGTCATATCAGCCGGTGATGCAAACATCATAAATAAACGTACTGTGTCAGCACCGTATTTATTTACCATCTCTTGTGGATCAATACCGTTGTTTTTAGACTTAGACATTTTGATCATGCCTGAGTGTTCAACGTTATGACCTTTAGAATCTACCGCTGTTGTGATACGGCCTTTGCCGTCACGTTCAACTGTTACATCTGTTGGTGCAACCCACTCTTTACCACCTTTATCAGTGGTGTAGAAGAACGCATCAGCCAATACCATGCCTTGACATAGTAGTTGCTTAAACGGTTCGTTAGAGGTTACGTAACCCGCATCACGAAGTAATTTGTGGAAGAAACGTGAGTACAATAGGTGCATACACGCGTGTTCAATACCACCAACATATTGATCAACAGGTAGCCAGTAGTTCGCCTTAGCAGGATCTAGAATATCATCAGCTTGTGGTGAACAGTAACGTGCGTAGTACCAAGATGACTCCATGAAGGTGTCAAAGGTATCCGTCTCACGCAGTGCTGGTTCGCCGTTAAAGGTCGTTTTAGCCCATTCTAAGTCAGCTTTAAGCGGGCTAGTTACGCCATCCATTACCACATCTTCTGGAAGAATAACGGGTAGTTGATCGGCAGCAACAGGATGTACTTGACCATCTTCAGTCGTAACCATTGGGATTGGTGCACCCCAGTAGCGTTGACGTGAAACACCCCAGTCACGAAGACGGAAGTTAATTGTTTTCTTGCCTTTGCCTTCCGCTTCAAGTTTGGTTGCAATTGCATCAAACGCTTGCTGGAAGTTTAGACCGTCGAATTCACCTGAATTGAACAACACACCTTTTTCAGTGAATGCTGTTTCAGAGATATCAAATTCGCTACCGTCTTCTGGCTTAATTACCGCCATGATGTCGATGTTGTACTTAGTCGCAAATTCAAAATCACGTTGATCGTGAGCTGGAACTGCCATTACTGCGCCTGTGCCGTAATCCATTAATACGAAGTTAGCAACGTAGACAGGTACTTCACGACCATCTAGTGGGTGGATAGCTGTAAAGCCAGTATCCATGCCTTTCTTTTCCATTGTTGCAAGTTCAGCTTCAGCAACTTTGGTGTTACGGCATTCATCGATAAATGTTGTTAGGGCTGGATTGTTTTCAGCCGCTTTTGCTGCAAGAGGGTGACCTGCGGCAATGCTAACAAATGTCACACCCATTAGGGTATCTGGACGCGTTGTGTAAACTTCTAAATCGTTTTGACCTTTAACGTTAAAGGTTAATTCAACACCTTCAGAACGGCCAATCCAGTTACGCTGCATGGTTTTTACCATTTCAGGCCAACCATCAAGGGTATCAAGGTCGTCAAGTAGCTCTTGTGCATACTCAGTAATTTTAATGAACCACTGTGGAATCTCTTTTTGTTCTACAGGGGTATCACAACGCCAGCAACAGCCGTCTTCTACTTGCTCATTCGCTAGTACGGTTTGGTCGTTAGGACACCAGTTTACAGACGATGTCTTTTTGTAAACTAGGCCTTTGTTGTACAGTTTAGTAAAGAACTCTTGTTCCCAACGGTAGTACTCAGGAGTACAGGTTGCGAATTCACGGCTCCAATCATAACCAAAACCTAATAGCTTAAGTTGGTTCTTCATGTACTCGATATTTTCGTAAGTCCAAGGGGCTGGCGCAGTGTTATTTTTTACTGCTGCGTTCTCTGCTGGTAGACCAAATGCATCCCAACCAATTGGCTGCATGACATTTTTGCCTTGTAAGCGCTGGTAGCGAGAGATAACATCACCGATAGTGTAGTTACGCACGTGACCCATGTGCAAGCGACCACTTGGGTACGGGAACATGGACAGACAGTAGAATTTTTCTTTATTAGGGTCTTCACTAACAACAAAGGTCTTATTGTTATCCCAATGTTCTTGAACTTTTTGTTCAATGTCCTGTGGACGATATTGTTCTTGCATCGATGACATCCAGAATTTTGTGAGTTTAATACAAACACATTCATTGTAATCGACATAGGATAACCAAAGGTAAAGGTGTCAACAATAGCTGATAGCGATTCGGCGACCTTAATCTTACATTTGGCCGTAATTACGTAATTATTTCGCACATTGGTGGAGGATTAATCCCATGACTAAGCAACAAAAGCATTATGAAGCGGTATTAGAAAAAGTAACTGAAGCGCTTAAGCATAGCCCAGAAGAGCTAAAGAAGTTTTTTAAGATGACAGAGCTTTACGGTAAAGCTGCCAGTGATATGACAAAAGATGAGTTGGCATTGATCGAAGCGTACATCAAAAGTGATCTTAAAACGACCGAGCTTTATGGTAAAGCTGCTAGCGATATGACTAAAGATGAATTGTCATTAGTTGAAGCTTATGTCAAAAGTGATTTGAAAACCTTTACAGAAGAAGTAAAAAGCAGTTCACAGCCGTTTAGCGAAAGTCCATTTTATAAGTTAGTCAGTGAAAGTATTTGGAAGAACTTGGCTGAAGTTACTGATAAAACCCAATTAGAGTGGATTGAAGTAATGGATGATATTCAGCATAAAGGTGTTTATCAAGCGGGTGAGTTAGTGGGTCTTGGTAATCTTGTGTGTGAGCAATGTGGCCATACCGAAATGATCACTCATGTGACTCGCATTGAACCATGTGTAAAATGTGGCTGTAAACATTTCTCTCGTTTACCATTAAATCCATAAACGCTGAAAAATGTGACGTTATAGTAAAATAAAACGCAGCCGCTTAAGGGCTGCGTTTTTATTTGTGAGAACCAAAACGATCAATTAATAGTCTGGTTTTTCAATGACATCAACGACAACAGCCGTGTTTTCCGGTTTAATAGTATCGGCTGCTTTTTGCATTCGTTGTGATTGTTGATATTGTCTTTGTTGTGGTTGAGGTACTGTTGGCGACTGCTTATATTCTTTGTTAAATGTCGGCAGAACATCATTGTAGCCTTTGATCTGGCGAGTAGCAGCCGTCATTGGTTCATAAGTAAACTTTTGCCCCGCTAATGATGCTTCGATCATGGCACCACCTTTAGCCTGAGTGAAGATAGCAACGCCATTGATGTAGCTTTGAGTCATGTAGTCGCTGCCCGCATTCATTCCTGCGCCTGCGGTGCCGATTTTAGCTGAAGCGCCTTCTGTTAAAGCGACTGCGGATGCTTGAGCATCTAATTCTAAGCCGCCATCAATAAAGCGATCGTAAGCGCGTTTATCTTGGAAGAATAGAATCTCACTAAAGGCCTGACCTCCAAATTGTAGCCCAATTGAAATTTGATAAAGTTTAGCAAATCCCATCGCTTGATTGGCTTTAAATACGACCCCTGAGCCATAAGCACCCCCAATCCAAAATCCACCTTTACCCACCGATGGGAAAACAGCATATCCATAAGCAGAATGGAAAAAAGGTTGTGTTTGTGGCGATTTATAAAAGAGTGCAAGTGTGTCTTTAGTATCATTTTGCTGTTCTTGAGCAAGTACTTGTGCTGATAGCATCAACATCAATAATGAGCACAAAGTCGCAAAAATTTTATGTGTCGTTTTCATCTATCATTCCTTATCTCGCCGTGGGTATAGATACTCACAGGATCGCGATTGTTACTAGCCAATGAATTTACAATAAACTTGCCGTAAAAAAGAAGGTGAAGTTATTAGCTTCACCTTGAATTTTATTCTTTTTCCGTTAGACGTACATCACGAAAATGTCCGCGTTTACGTCGAACAAGTAGCCAAGATAATGCTAATGCCCATAAACAGTAACCGTATAACGGCCAACTGCCCAAGGTGGTATAAGGTGTCATACCAATGGTTGGGATCACTTTATCTTTTAATACGCCAGTGACAAATTGCGGTAATTCCTTAGTGATATGACCATTATGGTCAACCACTGCGGTAATACCCGTATTTGTTCCACGTAATAATGGTTTACCAAGCTCAAGCGCGCGCATTTGGGCAATTTCCATGTGTTGGAATGGACCAATAGAATGGCCAAACCATGCATCATTAGAAAGCGTAAGCAGTAACTCGGTTTTTTTAGTGACGTTTTGGCGGATTTGCTCACCAAACGCAATTTCATAACACAGCGCAGGTGCAATTGAATAACCATGGGCTTGAATATTCGGTTGAATATAAGCACCGCGGCTAAACGATGACATCGGCAGATTAAAAAACGGTGCTAATGGTCGTAGGATACTGGCAAACGGTACAAATTCACCAAAAGGTAATAGATGGTGTTTAGTGTAACGGGTTGCAGTATTGTAGTTATACGGACCATCAGCATCAACACCGAGTGTTAAAATATTATTGAAAAACTCGCCGTCTGATTTTTGATCTAAAATACCGGTAATAACGGTACTGTTATTGGCACGTGCTGCTGAATCAAGATTTTGTAAGAAGGTGGGAATATCTTCTTCAAGCGCAGGAATAGCGGCTTCTGGCCAAATAATCAAATCTGCACCCCAATTATCACGGGTGAGATCCATATATTTCATTAACGTTGGCCAGCGATGACTGGGTAGCCATTTCTCTTCTTGCGAAATATTGCCTTGAATTAAAGCAACGCTAACACTGTGCTTGGGATCGGGTTTTACCCACTGTGGAATACCCGCTAATACGGCTAATATTACCACTAACACCGCAACCATGAATGGACGCCAGTTACGGTAGTAAAGGGTTGCAGTTATTGATCCAGATATAAGCACTAATGCGAGAGTGATCCCTTCGACACCAAAAATGGGTGCGAAGTGTGCCAATGGCGTATTAAGTTGGCTGTATCCCATCCATAACCAAGGAAAACCCGTGAATAACCAACCACGGATCCAATCAAGTACCAGCCAAATTACCGGGCCTGAAAGCAATAATTGATGAAAAGGACGTTGGCGGTTAAAGCGATTAAATAAATAGCCAAATAACGCGGGGTATAACGCTAAATAACTAATTAATAGACACATTAAGAACATGCTAGCAATTTTAGGCATACCACCAAAGGTATCGATGCTGACATGCACCCAGCTAATGCCGGTACCAAACATGCCTAGACCATAAAAAAAGCCAATCAGTGCTGAACGTTTAGGCGGTTGCTTCTGTAATAAAAGGAAAAACAGAATCAGTGTTAGTGGCGCGATAAATGCGTAGTCATAAGGAGCAAAAGACAAGGTCGCAATCGCACCAGCAGGGACAGCTGCAAGCAACTGTCCCAATGAGATGAGTGTTTTTTTTGTCATCATTTACGGAGTAATGGTAGGTTGAAATGCTTCGTCAGGTACAGTTACTTGTAACTGGATAACACGGCGGTTATCAGACGAGGTCACTTTAAATGAATAACCATTAACTTCAATAACTTCACCGCGCGATGGCAAGTGACCAAAACTCATCATGACTAAACCGCCGACGGTATCGACTTCTTCATCACAAAATGAGGTGTGGAACAGTTCATTGAAATCTTCAATGGTTGTTAGGGCTTTGACCGCGTAAGTATGCTTACTTAACTGACGAACTTCTTGCTCTTCTTCGTCGTCAAATTCATCTTCGATTTCGCCAACGATTTGTTCAAGAATATCTTCAATAGTGATAACACCGGATACACCACCAAACTCATCAACCACAATTGCCATGTGGTAACGCTCTTCGCGGAATTCTTTTAATAGGCGATCAACGCGCTTACTTTCCGGCACGACAACGGCTGGACGTAATACTTTGTCGATATCAAAAGGTTCACTGTCAGGTAATAAATAACGCAGTAAGTCTTTGGCTAATAAAATGCCTTCAACATGGTCTTTATCATCACTAATAACAGGGTAGCGAGAGTGTTGAGCTTCAACAATTAAATCAATAAGATCTTCTAGCTTCTGAGAACGCTCGATAGTCGTCATTTGTGAACGTGGGATCATAATGTCACGTACACGCATTTCTGCTATTTCCATCACACCTTCGAGCATGTCGCGGGTGTCATGATCTATCAAATCGTTTTCTTCCGAATCACGGAATACTTCAACTAATTCTTCACGGTTTTGTGGTTCACCTTGAAAAAATTGGCCAATACGTTCAAAGAAGGACTTTCTACTCGGACCTTCAGTTGTTGGAGAGTTATCTGCGTTCATTATTTACTTTATCAACTAAGTGGACATTGCCACGGAAATGCAGCTTGGTTTATCAAGCTGCGGAATATTTGTTGGTATATTACTACTTTTCAGAAATGTAAGGGTCGATAAAGCCCATGTTTTGCATGATTTCAGTCTCTAATGCTTCCATTTCTTCAGCTTCATCGTCTTCGATATGATCATAACCTAGCAGATGGAGACTGCCGTGTACAACCATATGTGCCCAATGCGCATTAAGTGGCTTTTGTTGTTCAAGCGCTTCAGCTTCTACAACTTGACGACAAATAATGAGATCGCCAAGTAAGTTCATTTCGATTTCTGGTGGCGCTTCAAACGGAAAAGAAAGTACATTTGTTGGTCGATCTTTGCCTCGGTACTCAAGGTTGAGTGCGTGGCTTTCTTGCTTATCAACTAATCGAATAGTGACTTCAGCATCGGCTTGAAATGGGGTGACTGCGGCATTTAACCATTGCTGGAATTCAGCCTCAGTCGGTAGCCCTGTTTCGTCTGCTGTTGCAAGTTGTAGATCAAGATAAATCGCCATTAGTTACTCTTTTGTGATTCAATTTTAGCGGCAGTCGCGACGGCGAATAAGGCGGCATCTTTGGCGTCTTGTTCTGTACGACGACGTTGTTCTGCTTGTTTACGTTGTTTTTGATCGTCACTTTCCCAGATTTCATAGGCTTGAACAATGCGAGCGACAACAGGGTGGCGCACGACATCATTGGCTAAGAAAAAGTTAAAGCTAATCTCTTCAACATTTGATAATACTTCAACCGCATGACGTAAACCTGAACGCGCGCCACGCGGTAAATCGATTTGAGTGACGTCACCGGTGATCACTGCGCGTGAATTAAAGCCAATACGCGTTAGAAACATTTTCATTTGTTCAACGGTGGTATTTTGGCTTTCATCTAAAATAATAAAAGCATCATTAAGGGTTCGACCACGCATATAAGCTAACGGTGCGACTTCAATCACATTACGCTCAATGAGCTTTTCTACGCGTTCAAAACCTAGCATTTCAAACAAAGCATCATAAAGCGGGCGTAGGTATGGATCGACTTTCTGGCTTAAATCTCCGGGTAAGAAACCCAATTTCTCTCCGGCTTCAACAGCAGGACGAGTAAGCAGAATACGGCGAACTTCTTGACGCTCAAGGGCATCAATGGCAGCGGCAACGGCAAGGTAAGTTTTACCAGTACCGGCAGGGCCAACACCAAAGGTAATATCGTGGGTTACAATATTAGCAATATATTGGGCTTGGTTTGGCGTGCGTGGTTTTATGATCCCTTTTTTGGTTTTGATATGGATTTCTTTACCAAAAGGGATGCTTGTTTCTATGGTTTGTTCTAAAACGCCAGAGGCTTTAATCGCCAGATGAAGTTGGTCGGGTTCAATATCAGGAATATTGTTATGTACGGGAGCCGTATCAACGTATAAATCTTTTATGATATTAGTCGCAACATCAGCAGTGTGTGGTTGACCCACGACGCTAAAATGGTTGCTGCGATGATTGATTTCAACACCTAGACGACGTTCTAGCTGTTTGATGTTGTCGTCGAAAGGACCACAAAGGCTGGAAAGACGCTGGTTATGGGCGGGTTCCAGATCAAATTCTACAGTAATTATCTTGCTCAAGGTTTGCCTCTCATTGAGGTCGCCTAGATGTAGGCGACCATATTTTCAGGGCATGCGACTTACTTTGAATAATCGTTATTACTGCTTGTTGTTCAACGGCAGTGAATCACTCTTATTCAGGAGTATATACGCCTACACCTAAGTCATCTTCACGGCGCGTTTTTGCCATCATTGCTGCTGGTGACATTGCAACGCGAAGATCCATTTCTGCTTCAGTGCGAATAAGTTCGCCACGTAATGAGTTGGTAAATACGTCAACGATTTTTACATCGACAAATTGACCAATCAATTCAGCAGAGCCTTCAAAGTTTACAATACGGTTGTTTTCAGTACGTCCGCGTAGTTCCATTACATTTTTACGTGATGGACCTTCAACCAAAATACGTTGTTCTGTGTCTAGCATTTGGCGTGCATGACGCATTGCTTGGCTATTGATTTGCTGCTGTAGGGCGTAAAGACGCTCTTTCTTTACTTCTTCAGTCAGATCACAAGGGTAATCTGCCGCTGGTGTGCCTGGGCGCGGTGAGAAGACAAAGCTGTAGCTAATATCAAAATCGATATCACGAATCAGTTTCATGGTATCTTCGAAATCTTGATCCGATTCGCCAGGGAATCCAACAATAAAGTCTGAACTCATGGTGATATCTGGACGCACTTTACGTAACTTACGAATTTTTGACTTGTATTCAAGTACCGTGTGAGGGCGCTTCATCATCGTTAGAATACGATCTGAACCACTTTGTACTGGTAGGTGTAAGTAGTTAACCAGCTCAGGGGTATCTTTGTAAACGTCGATAATGTCGTCAGTAAACTCAATTGGATGACTGGTTGTGTAACGTACACGGTCAATACCGTCAATCGCAGCGACTAAGCGTAGTAGCTCAGCAAAGCTAGCAAGTTCACCATCAAATGTTGGACCACGGAATGCATTCACGTTTTGGCCAAGCAGGTTAACTTCACGTACGCCTTGATCGGCTAGTTGAGCAATTTCAAATAATACGTCATCAATTGGGCGGCTAACTTCTTCGCCACGAGTGTAAGGCACTACACAATACGTACAGTATTTAGAACAACCTTCCATGATAGAGACAAATGCAGTTGCACCGTCAGCACGAGGCTCAGGTAAGTTATCGAATTTTTCAATCTCAGGGAATGAAATATCCATTACTGTTTTTTCATTTGATTGAGAGCGTTTAATCATCTCAGGCAAACGGTGTAAGGTTTGTGGACCAAAGATAACATCAACGTAAGGTGCGCGTTTGCGAATAGAATCACCTTCTTGAGTCGCTACACAGCCACCAACGCCGATCACTAGATCAGGTTTTTTATCTTTTAGTTTTTTCCAACGGCCTAGCTGGTGGAAAACTTTTTCTTGTGCTTTTTCACGGATCGAACAGGTGTTAAGTAGCAGAACATCTGCTTCTTCTGGGATTTCTGTTAACTCGAAGCCATTAGCAGCATTAAGAAGATCGGCCATTTTTGATGAATCGTATTCGTTCATCTGGCAGCCCCAGGTTTTAATCAGCAGTTTCTTCGCCATCTCTCTTCGCTCGTAGTGTTGATTCATTACATTCAGAATTACGGGCTGACAGGTCGCATTACGTTATTTTTAGGGTAATGCCCTGTAGCAAGCCGCGTATTGTACTGCTTTAAACTCGGTCTGACTAGATCATCACCACCCTGAAAAAAGTGTGGTCTTTTGTCGTTGACTAGCGATAGAGATTAAATGATTTAAAAAGTGATTGTTCATCATAGACCTTATTTAGCGTAACCATACCTAGTTGACGCATTTGTTTACGGATCCATAATGTTCGTTGATAGACATAATTACTCATTGGACTGGCTTTTATTTTATACGGATTGGGTAATACCGCGGCCAGTTGTGCTGCTTGTTGAGCGCTAAGTCGACTCGCTGGAATATGGAAAAAATGCTCACTAGCTGCTTGAACACCATAGATCCCTGGACCAAATTCAATGACGTTTAAGTAGGTTTCTAAAATACGATCTTTGCCCCAAATAACCTCCATCCATAATGCAAAATACAATTCGATACCTTTACGGACAAAAGAATGGCAGGGAAATAAAAATACATTCTTAGCGGTTTGTTGAGTAATAGTACTTGCGCCTCGGCTAGGGCCATTTTTACCGCTGTGTTCAAGGACAAAGAGGGTTGCATTAAGATCGATACCATGATGTTCTGGAAATGTTTGATCTTCTGAAGCGATCACCGCTAATTGCATATTTTTTGAAATCTTATCCAAATTAACCCATTGATGATGTGTTTGCTTTGGATAACCTTGTGGCGGAAATAGAGTACGGCTAATTTCCCAGCCCCAAAATGGTGGGTTGATAAATTTTAAAATAATGATTAGCACAATAGGCACAATTAACGCGCTTAAAATAAGTTTAATAGTAAAACGTTTAAAGCCTGCCAGCATGGTGGTTGGATTCCTGTCAGCGATGAGAGGGAGTCGCTAATGGGCGATTAGCGATGAATACATTATGGTAGTACCCCAATAACCGTATTTTCTTATACAATCATCTAACACAATGGTTTGAAAGATTATAACCAAATAATAAGCTTGGGCATAATAGGTAGGTAAAGATATGGAACAATATGATGTCATTGTTGCCGGTGGCGGTATGGTGGGGGCCGCTACCGCCATTGGTTTAGCTCAACAAGGGTTAGAGGTGGCGGTGATAGAAGGTTATGCACCACAGCCCTTTATGTCAGCCCAAGCGATGGATTTACGCGTATCGGCTATTTCTCCACGTTCAGTTGTACTCTTGGAACAATTAGGAGCGTGGCAAGCGGTGATGGCGATGCGCTTATGTCCTTTTAAACGTCTCGAAACATGGGAGAATCCTGAGTGTCGCATTCGGTTTAATGCCGATGAGATGCAACTGCAACAATTAGGTTATATCGTCGAAAATCGTGTCATTCAATTAGCGCTATGGCAGCAATTTGAACAGTATGACAATATTACTTTATTGTGTCCTGCAACCATGGTCGCAGCGACTGCGATTGATGAGGGTTATCAGGTCGAATTAGACGATGGTTCACTGCTTAATTGTGGTTTACTCATTGGTGCTGATGGCGCTAACTCTCAAGTACGCCAGCAAGCGAATATTGGTATTACCGCGTGGGATTATCGTCAGCATTGTATGTTGATTAATATTGCGACGCAGTTACCACAGCAAGATATTACTTGGCAGCAGTTTACGCCTGCGGGGCCTCGGTCATTTTTACCTTTGCCAGGCCATCAAGGATCACTTGTTTGGTATGACTCTCCTGCTCGAATTCGTCAATTATCAGCAATGCCTGCCGCGCAATTACACGCTGAGATTGTGGCAACGTTCCCGAGTGAATTAGGTGAATTTACTGTGCTTAATCATGGCAGTTTTCCTTTAACTCGTCGTCATGCGCAAACATACTATAAACCTAATGTGGTGTTATTAGGCGATGCTGCGCATACGATTAACCCATTAGCAGGGCAAGGGGTTAATTTAGGCTTTAAAGATGTCGCTTGTTTATTAGAAAAAATCAGCCAAGCGGGTAATGAGTGGCAACAACCTCAAGTTCTGGCTAATTATGAACGTTGTCGTCGCCCTGATAATTTGATTATGCAAACTGGAATGGATTTTTTCTACAGCACGTTTAGTAATAATATTGGGCCATTAAAGTTACTGCGCAATGTAGGATTACGGGCCGCTGATCATACTGGCGCGATAAAAAAACACGTATTGAAGTATGCAATGGGAATATAACGATAGTATTGAATGTCTTTTGTAACGAAAATAAAAACAAAAAGCCGAGTAAAATTAATTACTCGGCTTTTTATTTATTCTTTTACTTGCCGTCGTCATCAATGGAGATGATCACTATATTGCAGATAAAAGAAAACCTACTCAAAGAGTAGGTCTCTAATATGGTGCGGAAGGAGAGACTTGAACTCTCACACCTTACGGCGCTAGAACCTAAATCTAGTGCGTCTACCAATTCCGCCACTTCCGCAAATTTTTTATCTCTTTGAACATTATCAAAAGAGAATGGTGGCTACGACGGGATTCGAACCTGTGACCCCATCATTATGAGTGATGTGCTCTAACCAACTGAGCTACGTAGCCAACATAGAATACTGAAATGAATCAATACTCTTAAAGAGTGGCAGGTCTACCTGGATTCGAACCAGGGTATGACGGCATCAAAAGCCGTTGCCTTACCGCTTGGCGATAGACCTACAGTGCTTATTTTCATAAGACTTTCACAAGCTAGAGAAAATGGTGCGGAAGGAGAGACTTGAACTCTCACACCTTGCGGCGCTAGAACCTAAATCTAGTGCGTCTACCAATTCCGCCACTTCCGCATATTGTCAGTTATAAATAACCGTATTTCTCTAGTGTATTGTTTAAATCAGTAATTGGTAAAAAGCCGATTTAAAGAATAATGGTGCGGAAGGAGAGACTTGAACTCTCACACCTTACGGCGCTAGAACCTAAATCTAGTGCGTCTACCAATTCCGCCACTTCCGCAATGATTAACTGTCGCAACAATTAATCTAAATATGGCAGGTCTACCTGGATTCGAACCAGGGTATGACGGCATCAAAAGCCGTTGCCTTACCGCTTGGCGATAGACCTA
>NZ_PYOO01000002.1 GCF_003026395.1 Photobacterium iliopiscarium
CTTAACAGCGGTTTATAGCAGTACAATTTGCTCGCTTAGCTCAGTTGGTTAGAGTACTTGCATGACATGCAAGGTGTCACTGGTTCGAGTCCAGTAGCGAGCACCAGTTTCAAATAAATGGCTTAACAGCGGTTTATAGCAGTACAATTTGCTCGCTTAGCTCAGTTGGTTAGAGTACTTGCATGACATGCAAGGTGTCACTGGTTCGAGTCCAGTAGCGAGCACCAGTTTCAAATAAATGGCTTAACGGCGGTTTATAACAGTACAATTTGCTCGCTTAGCTCAGTTGGTTAGAGTACTTGCATGACATGCAAGGTGTCACTGGTTCGAGTCCAGTAGCGAGCACCATCTTTTAGATACAACCAAGCCTACTTTCTAGTAGGCTTTTTTGTGTCTGGATCATAACAATGTTAATCAATACCACAGTATGGCGACAACCGATTCGTAATTAGGTAATATTTATATCAATTATAATAATTGACGATATAACAATGAAAATTACTGTTGATGGTGGCTCGTTTAAAGTATCTATTGATACTGAATTTGAAGGTTTATTGGCTGAAGCAACGGCTGTTTTTGATGAAACGTTAGTTCAAGCTAAATCAAACGACAAAGCTATCTTACGTTTTCTACAAATCATTCTTGAGCATCGTGACAGTGATGATGCTATTGGCTATGCCGTTTTAGGCTTACTGGGTTGGTATAACACTGCGATTAACCCCGTCACAGATAATGATATTGAATTAAACTTGCCTAAAATCGTACCACACCTACTTAATCCTGCTGGCGATATCAATGCCACCAGCGATAATGACACGACGACGTTCAAGCATTAATGCAAAATGTCTGTATCTGTATAAAATAAATAAAAAAGCCACTCATTTGAGTGGCTCATCACTATCTCGTATTCATTTAAAATACGCTTAACTTAACGTAATACGCTGATAGTTTTTAAGAGACTCACTGTCAGAACTCTTAAATGTTTTACCTTCACTTTGAATAAAGTACACCGGTAAGTCCTGCTCATTGGCAACAACTTTCCCTTCTACAGGCCCCAAACATAACATTGAAGTTGCCCACGCATCCCCTACAACAGGATCATGACCAAATACTGATGCTGATACCAAATTATGCGTTACAGGTGCACCTGTACGAGTATCTAAAATATGAGAATAATCTTTTTCACCATCTTTAAAGTTATGGTGATAGGTGCCCGATGTATTTAATGAAACACCATCGTCAGCATTAATATTAACAATAGTATAAGGACGAATACCGTCTTTTAATGCTATCGGCTGTTCAATCGCAACTCGCCACTTTTGCCCTTCCAGTTTGCGACCTTTAATTTTCATATCGCCGCCAAACTCAACCAAATAATTATTAACACCATCGGCTTCTAAAATTTTGCTTAGCTGACTAATGGCATAGCCTTCGCCCATTGAGGATAAGTCCACTTGTACTTGAGGAATGGTTTTTCTGATCCGTAAATGCACAGGATCTATTTCAATCTTATCAATCCCAATGTCTTTTTTAATCGACGCTATTTGTTGTGGTGTAGGAACATGCAAAGTATCCCCTTGAAAGCCCCATAATTTATATAATGGCTGAATTGTTGGGTCATAACATCCATGGCTATCTTTATTTAATTTTTTGGCTAACGACAACATATATATGAAATCTTTAGACGCAGGTTGCCATTGAGTCGATGTACTGTGGTTAAACTCAGAAATATACGAGTCATTCCGATAGGTAGAATATTCTTTATCAATCGCTGCCAACTTTTTATTAAATTGCTCTGTCACTTTCGCAACGGGTACATCCTGTTTTGACCAATATGTCACATGGTAAGTAGTACCTTCAGCAAAACCAGAGATCTTTTGTAACTTTGGCGCTTGGCTACAACCAGACAATACAACAATAGCTGATAACGACAACGCAGCAACATAGCTTCGCTTTAATAATAACTGTGGCGAACGGGTGAACATAAAAAGGCCTTACCTATCTAAACAATGCCCGCAGTCTAACAATAGCAACCAAGCAATACCAGAAAGATACACCTAGAGAATAATAAGTCATGTTATTATCTTTTTAGCACAAGCGTGCGTCATTTATTCTTTTACCCTATCTTCAATTTGTCTTCAAACCATCTTATTTCTACAGTAAAACTGCCATATATTTGTCATCAACCCCTGTTGTAATTACGGAAAATTACTTGCACACCAAGGGCTAAACGTGACTACATTAATTAAATCTCTTACTACCATCGTTATTTCAGCAGCACTCGTATCACCAGTACAAGCAACCGAAATTAAGAATATTATTCTAATGATTGGTGATGGTATGGGTCCTCAACAGGTAGGTTTATTAGAAAGCTATGCCGACCTTGCGCCGCATTCCATTTATAACGGTCAGAAGACAGCTTTGTATAAATTAGCTCAGCAAGGTGTTATCGGCGCGTCACTCACCCACCCTAATGATGCCATTGTTGTCGATTCTGCATGTTCAGCCACAATGTTAGCGACGGGAGTTATGACAGGATCAGAGGTTATCGGTATCGATGCCGATGGTAATAGTGTTGAGACAGTATTAGAAAAAGCAAAGCGGATGGGTAAAGCGACGGGATTAGTTTCAGACACCCGTATCACTCACGCAACGCCTGCCGCATTTGCCGCCCATCAGCCTCATCGCTCACTTGAAAACGAAATCGCCTCTGACTTATTATCCGCAAATGTTGATGTAATGCTCTCGGGGGGATTACGTCATTGGTTGCCTCAATCAGCAGATACTGCGGGTGTAATATCAAAACAATTACCCGCATTATCAACCACTGATCTTTCTTTAAAATCAAAACGAAAAGATGATCGTAATTTACTTTTAGAAGCTCAACAGCAAGGCTATGCACTGGCATTTAACAAAGAGATGTTAGTGCAATCAAAAACAGAGAAATTGTTAGGTTTATTTGCAAGTTCAGGAATGAATGACGGTATTCAAAACAGTGCCACCGTCAATGATCCTCAACGCACACAACCGACATTAAAAGAAATGACAGATAAGGCGCTAGATATTCTATCAAAAGACAAAGATGGCTTTTTCTTAATGGTTGAAGGCGGTCAAATTGATTGGGCTGGACACAGTAATGATGCTGGTACTATGCTGCATGAAATGATTAAGTTTGATCAAGCGGTTGAATCTGTTTACCAATGGGCGCAAGGTCGTGATGATACGCTAATTATCGTGACAGCTGATCATGAAACAGGTTCATTCGGCTTCAGCTATTCTGGTTATCAATTACCAAAGCCACAAAAACGCAGTGGTGAAGCATTTAAGCATCAAGATTATGCCCCTAACTTTAATTTTGGTGCGTTTACCGTACTCGATGATCTTTATAAACAAAAAATGAGTTATGCCAATATGCTAGCAACATTAAACAAGCTCAACAAAGATCAACAAACACCGCAAAACCTAGTCTCTATTATTAATAGTAATAGCGCGTTTCCAATCACAGAAGCACAAGCTAAGGCAATATTGACGGATAAAGTAAATCCTTATCACAAAGATGATCACAGCTATCTATCCGCAACAGATATTGCCGCAATTCACGATTTTGATGCTTTCTACCCTTATAACGATCGCGCTAATCTGATTGCTCGTGCTCAAGCAACTCAACAAAATATTGTCTGGGGAACAGGTACTCACACCCATACTCCCGTTAATGTCTTTGCATGGGGACCTGCCGCAACCATTTTACCTGTATCTAAAATCATGCATCACTCACAATTAGGTGAGTTCATTAAAAACCAAGTTAAGTAACTTATCTTATTTAACCCCTCTATGACTTTGATTATGCTCATTGTCATTGGGGATTTATTGGCAATATAATCGGTATTCGTTCAATAAATAGAATCACTAATCTAACGTTTTCTTAAACCTAATTGACGCAATGATTAACCCAATAATGGTAAATATGACTAACCATAATGTATCTCGCCACAGATCAACCAAATCAGCCCCTCGCAACACAATACCGCGAATAATACGAATAAAGTGTGTCGTCGGTAATACCTCCGCAATCCATTGAGCAACAACAGGCATACCTTCATACGGAAACATAAATCCTGACAGCAAAATAGACGGCAATAATATAAATATTGTCATTTGCATGGCTTGTAACTGCGTTGTTGCCTTTGTTGATATCACCAAGCCGAGCGTTAAACTTGCCAGAATAAATAACACCGTTCCTAGAAAAATTTGTACTAACGAGCCATTGATTGGTACATCAAAAATGACATACCCTAATCCTAAAATGATGATTGATTGAATAATACCGATAAAAATATACGGTATTATCTTAGCTAGCATTAATTCTAACGGTTGAATTGGCGTGGTAATCAATAACTCTAAATTGCCTTGCTCACGCTCTCTTACAATCGTTACGGAAGTAAATAGAATCATCGTCATGGTTAATATAATCCCAAGTAACCCAGGAATAATATTAATCGCAGAGCGACGCTCAGGATTAAAATATAACGTTACTTCAAAATTATTTGGCTGTACTTTTCGTTGTGGAATAACTTCTGTTAATGGCATTTTTTGTAATTGCATAATAGTTGAACTGATCAATGCATCCGATCCATCAACAAGCCATTGCCCAATCACTTGCTGCTGGCCTATTCGACGTTGAAAATCAGGTGGAAGCACTAATACCGCTTTTACTGTGCCATCCATAATCGCTTGTTGGCCTTGTTGCGGTGTCGCGTAACTTGCGATCACATCAACGACCTGCGTAGCTTTAATCGATTCCACCAACATCCGCCCTGTTGCTGAGTGGCTTTGATCGACTATCGCAGTAGGAACATTTCTAACATTAGTATTGATGGCATAACCAAACAATAACAATTGAATGAGCGGGATCATCACGATCATACCAAAGGTGATACGATCCCGACTTAGCTGCCGTAACTCTTTGCTAACAATTACATTGATCCGTAACAGACTCCACCATAAGCGAGTGATCATTGTCGCCCCTCACCAGTACAGGTTACAAAAACATCTTCAAGACTCGGTCGACTGATAGTCATAACTGCTTGTGCTAATGTTGGTATTTGTAATTGTAACCAGCCGATGGGATCATTAATTTCTTTTGACACTAATACCCGTAATCGAACCCCTAATTGTGCTGCTGATCTCACCAGAGGAAGTTGTATAATTTGCGCTTTAAGTTGCCGTAATTGCTGCGCTTCTATCTCAACAACGGTTACCGCCATCGCGTCCATCAGCGCGTAAGGTGATCCATTAGCACGTACCACACCTGCATCCATAATAGCTAAACCATGGCAACGTTCAGCTTCATCCATATAATGGGTTGTGACTAAAATGGTGGTGCCTTGATCAGAAAGATCAAACAGTTGCTCCCAAAATTCACGGCGATTTTCAGGATCAACTGCCGAGGTGGGTTCATCTAGCAGTAGTAAATCTGGCTGGTGGATTGTTGCGGCGGCTAAAGAAAGTCGTTGTCGTTGACCACCACTTAACTCTCCTGCACGACGTTTTGCCCGTTGATCAAGCCCATATGTCATTAACTGTTGTTGAATTCGTCGCTTACGCTCCACTTTAGGTATACCAAAAATCTGCCCCATAAACTCAAGGTTTTCTTGAACAGTTAAATCTTGGTATAGCGAAAATTTTTGTGTCATATAACCAATGCGTAAACGTAATTGTTCTGCTTGGCGTGGAATATCTAATCCAAGTACATTTACAGAACCTGTCGTTGGCGTTAATAACCCAGTTAACATTCTTAATGTAGTAGATTTACCGCAACCATTAGGGCCTAAAAAACCATAAATAGTCCCTTTTGGCACCGTTAAATTAAGCTTATCAACGGCAATAAAATCACCAAAATTACGGCTTAGATTGGTTGCAACAATAGCCTGTTCACTCATGAGGCATCTCCACTTGCACTGGAACGCCCGCAGGTAATTCACGACCACTATCAGGAAAATCAACCTCAGCTAAATACACTAATCGCGCTTTATCGCTACCATTAAGGGTGTAATAAGGCGTAAAAGAAGGGATTATTGCTATCCAACGTACGATGCCTTGATAAGACGTCTTAATGCCATCAACATGAATGGTTAATTTTTTTCCAGCGGTTATATTAACGCGATAAGGTTCAGGAACATAAATACGTGCATAAGGAACGGTATGCGTGGTGATAATCGCAACCGTCGCATTTTTAGCGACACGATCACCCACATGGTAAGGCAAACGTTCTAAAATCCCATTACGGGTTGCGACAATAGTATAGTCTTGTAGAATTTGCTGCTGAAGTGCCACTTCTGCCGTCGCCACCACAAGTGCAGCCTGCGCTTGTTTTATATCTTCAATACGCTCGCCATGCAGCAATTTATCTAATTCATTGGTTGCTGCTTGTAATTCAGCTTGTGCAATGTCCCGTTGCGTCTGCGCGCTGTCTCGTTCCGCCGTAGACACCATTTTCTTTAAAAATAGCCGCTTAATACGTAAGTTATCAGTATTTTTATCTCTAAAATTAGCTTGGTATTGTTCTACTTGTGCTTGAGCTGCTGCAATATCTTCTGGACGAGAGCCATTTGTTAAACGCTGTAAGTAGGCCTGTGCTTGTTGTTGTTGTGCTTGCGCTTTAATCAGTTTCGTTTGCTGTTGTTGAGATTGTAATGTAACGACAACCTCACCTTTTTTTACAACACGACCTTCAACCACAGGTTGCGTTGTGATGATTTCATTTGCCGTTGCAGTCAGTGCAATTTGGTCGCGTTCAATAGAACCTAAAGCTAAGTTATCATGGTGATCATTACAGCCAGAGATAACGAGCAAAAATGGAATAAAAATACAGTAGCTCGGTAATAAACCTTTCATGATCCACTCCACTGAAAAATATAAAATCTATCTTAAATCTTCTTGATAATGCCTTAACTTAGGATGTTAATCCCTTAATTTACCCTCAAAATCGATAATAAAAATGTATATTATTCACTATACTGAATGCTTATTACCATTTTTGATAATAAACATATCATTTTTACCTATATACCCATGTGGGCTATAGGCTCTAAAATGCTGCTCTTTTTCTTTTTGAATACCGCATTGCTTGCTGTTTTATAACACATTTGCGGACAAACCTGAGGGCCTTTAATGGGTGATATCGCAAAATCTGTTGCAAAGTTAAGCGTTTTCTCGATAATTATGATTACGATAACCTCGGTAGATAGTATCCGTAATTTACCGGGAGCAGCACTCTTAGGCAGCCATGCTATTTCTTTTTTCGTACTTGCTGGTTTGTGCTTCTTTGTACCAACCGCATTAGTGTGTGCAGAAATGAGTACTACTTACCCTAAACAAGGTGGTGTTTATCTTTGGGGAAAAGAGACATTAGGGCATAACTTTGGTTTTGTCACAGTGTGGTACCAATATGCTGAAAATATTGTTTACTACCCACCATTGATCTCATTTATCGTTGCGACAGGTACCTACCCATTCTTTCCTCATTTAGCAGAAAATAATATTTTTATGCTCGTGATGATTAACGTCATCTTTTGGGCACTGACCTTAGTCAATATCTTTGGTTTACGTCTGTCATCATTAATCACCAATGTTTTTGGCATGATCGGTCTTATTTTCCCAATCTTGTTAATTATTGCATTAGGTGGTTATTGGACATACACCAACCCAGAAGCGTCACATATTTCATTACGCCATGTTTCAGATTGGCTACCAGACTTTTCACAAAGTGGTATTGGTGCAAGTTTTACTGCCGTTGTTTTATCATTAACAGGTATTGAAATCACAACAGCTTATGCCAATGAAGTTAAGAATCCTCAGAAAGCATATCCAAAAGCACTGTTAATTTCGACCGTTATGATTTTATTATCACTTACTGCTTGTTCATTATCTATTGCCGCCGTGGTTTCACATAACAATTCAAGTTTAAGTGAAGGCATTATTCTGGCATTTAAAACATTCTTTAAAGATATGAACTTACCATACCTATTGCCAGTAATTGCTCTTGCGATTGTCTTTGGTAGCCTTGCTAGTTTGAACAATTGGATTATTGCACCAACCAAAAGTTTGCATGTTGCTGCTAAAGATAAGTTTATGCCAATTCGGTTATCAAAAGAAAACCGCAATAAAGCACCCGTTCCATTATTACTGCTACAAGGAGCTATCGTTAGCTTATTGTCATTAGTATTTGTATTAGTGCCTAACGTAAATCAAGGTATGTGGTTATTAAACATTCTTATGACGCAACTTTATATGGTGATGTACATTTGTATTTTTATCAGCTTCTTAGCATCACGTCGTAAGCACCAACATATTGATCGTCCATTCCGAGTTCCTGGCGGGAAAATCGGTATGGTTATCGCGTCAACACTTGGATTAATTAGCTGTTTTGTCACTATTTTTGTTTCATTTGATGTACCAGCAAGCATTAATAAAAATACCGCAGCCATTGCCTTAATTTCTGGCTTTATTATCTTTAGCCTACCCGCTATAGCTGCCATTGTTTATCGTAAAAAACAATTACAATATGCTTAAATAACCGCAGATATAATAATATAAAAAAGCCGTAGCATTTAAATACTGCGGCTTTTTTAATATCTAACAACCTATCATTCGACGAATAAACATCAACTAATAGATTACACAGACATAATATTAATAATTGTTTTATCAGTATTTTTCATACCTTCGGTCACCATTCGACCTATATTTCGAATCGTTGTTTCAACGTCATTTGCAATGATACCTTGAGCATGTGCTTCATGATTATCAATGGCCATCAATGAACTCATGACGGCTGAACCCGTTGAACTTTTTACTTTCATTGCGCACGTCGATTTAGCACCATCACAGAACATACCAGTGGTATCACTAAGAGTATTTTGAATTGCAAAACAAATCTGTTCAAATGAACCACCTTGAAGGTAAGTCATCGCCATTGAAGCTGCTGAACTCGTTACCGCACAACCACAAAATGGTGATAATGGCGGATAAAAAGATTTCATATAAATTGCACCTAAATGGCTCATAATCAATGCACGAGCGAGTTGTTCATCTGTTGATTTACAGTGCTCTGCGAAAACAACCACAGGCATAGATGCACAAATACCTTGATTACCACTTCCATAATTACTCATTGCAGGTAGTGTTGCCCCACCCATACGAGCATCAGAAGCTGCTGCTGAACACATAACCGCACGATTAGCGAGGCAAGCACCTATTACACCACTTTCAATATTTTTCTTATAAGTACGACCAACTTGCAAACCATATTTATTATTCAAACCTTCATTAGAAAGCGCAACAGTGAGTTCACGTGCTTTTAGAATAAACTCAATATCAGCAAAGTCGGCTTGTGTTGCAAATTTATAAATACCCGCAATAGAAATATCAATATTATCACACACAGAAGCAGTTGATTTTTGTTGTTGCTCGCAGTCATTTAATGTCGTTGTATCATATACAACCCTACCATTTAACGTCTTCTTAATAATTTGTGTATGACCACCACTGATTTCAACGGTCGCAATATTATTTCCCGCTTTAGCTTCTGCATAACAATAGATAAACTCTTCAACGTCTTTTCGACCAACATGCACTTTACCAGCATCAATCAATTGTTGAGCTTTTTCAACATCATCAGACGTAATATTAACTAAAACCTCAAGACCACCATCAGGATTACCACCAATGGCTCCCACAGCAGAAGCAATAGGCAAACCAATTTTACCTGTACCCGGAACAAACACACCCATTGAGTTCTTAAATAAGTTGTCTGAAACCTTTACCGTTAACTCTTCAACTTCTTGACCCAATAATTGTGCAACAACTGCTGACGCATATGCTGCAGAAATAGGCTCAGTACAACCAAATGCCGGCTTTACTACAGTATTAATGATTTTTGTATATTGCTTCCACTGTGTATTCATATTGGTGATCCTTAGTACTACTCATTATTTTAGTTATCGTTTAGATATTAATTATTTACGGTATGCAATTGCCTCTATTTCTACCAATGCGCCCATTGGTAAATCCTTTACCGCAAAACAACTACGTGCAGGGCATTCTGTTTTAAAAAACTGTGCATACACTTCATTAAAAGCGGCAAAATCACCAATATTCGCTAAATAACAGGTTGTCTTAACAACGGTATTTAGATCACCACCACCCGCTTCAATCACCGAACGTAAATTAACAAGAGACTGGTATGATTGCTCAGCAACACCACCATCAACAATGCCACCTTTTTCTTTGCATACAGGTAACTGACCTGATGTAAAAATTAAATTACCAAATACATTGCCGTGAGAATAAGGACCAATAGCATCAGGAGCTGTTTTTGACGTAATTACTTTTGACATATGTTTTATCTCTACAGTGGTTAAAATTCAAATTTATTTTAACAACCAAAATATATTAAACGCAAATTTATTTGCAATAATTAAATGGAATCATAAATTGCATATTTAGAATATAAATTACAAGTCATTATTTTATATGTAATTACTCATAGTGCCTATTCTGTTTATCTAACATGTATCACAATATATGACACTTCAGCTAACTACCTTCATTTGCAAAAACAAATTTAATCAAATATATTTGCACAACAAAATAATGAAAAAATAACGCTGACTCATTTTATGCAATTATTTTTGATTTATAAGCAATTATTAAAAGTAGGCTGATAATGAAAAAACAATTAATACAAGCGGGGCTAAAAGCAATCTTTCCTCTCTGCGTGGGAGCCTTTCCTTTCTCATTTATTGTAGGTGCTATTAGCATTAATGCTGGTATGTCGGTACTACAAAGTACCTTATGGTCATTAACTGTATTTGCAGGATCTGCACAAATGGTGGCTCTTGGCCTAATCCAATCGTCAACAGAAATCATTGTTATTTTTATCACGACGTTTGTTATTAATTTACGCCACATTCTTTATAGCGCTTCATTATCTGAATACGTAAAAGAGTACAACATGCCAACACGTATGCTGATGTCATATGGCTTAACAGATGAAGTCTATGCAGCAACGATTGGCGAAATGAAACAAGAAAAGCCTGGACGACAATGGTTTTATCTCGCAGCAATGTTTGGTTTTTGGATCAATTGGGTTGTTGCTGATTTCTGTGGTGCCATGATTGGCTCTTCATTCCCACATATTGCAGATTACGGATTAGACTTTGCGATGGTTGCAGCATTTATTGCAATTGTAATACCACAAGTTAAAAAACGTGAATGTATTGTAGCTGCTGTTGTAGCAACAGTAACTGGTATCTTATTGTCAGGTTTACCTTATTCATTAGGCCTTGTTATAGCAGCAGTTATTGGTGTTTATGCTGGTTACAGAATGGATCTTTCAACAGAACAAATGGAAGGAAAAATTAAAGAAGAAACAAAAAAAGCCATTTTAAAAGAATTAGAACAAGAACAATACCAACGTACTCTTCCACCATCGGCCACCACTAATCAATAATAAGGATCGTCACCATGCATACTCATCCACATATGACTTTAGACAATGATTATGTTCTTTATTTAACATTAGCCATGATTGCCGCTACTTTTATTATTCGTTTTGCAGTCATTGGTATGGCCGGTCGTTTTACAATGTCAGAGCGATTTAAAAAAACATTACGTTTCGTGCCCGTTACTGTTTTACCCGCTATTATTGCCATTGAAATTTTAGGAAAAGGTTCGAATTTTGCATTCAACCTAGAAAATCCAAAAGTCTTAGCGGCTATTGTTTGTACTATTATTAGTCTACGGTTTGGTCTTATTTGGGTTGTTATTGGTGGTTTAGCCTCATTAATTTTATTTCAAACTTACCTTGATCCTATTATTGCATTTATTCATCATTTAACATGTTGTTAGATAAAATTATTATAAAAACAAACATGTAATACTACCGAGCTTAATTGCTCGGTTTATGATTATTCTATAGTAATAAGTCATTATCGGTATTTTTTCAACGAAGCAAATATTGCTGCTGTTATGATAAATAAAATACCGAACAATGTTGTCACTGTTGGCTTTTCAGCAAATAAAATCCATACAAACATAATCGCATAAACAGGCTCTAAAGTGATGATCATTGAAACTGTTTTTGCTTTTAACCCTTGTAATGAAAAAACCAATAATGTTTGTGCAATCGCAGTTGAAAATACGCCTAAAATAACCATCAGTAACATATCGATTGGCTGTAATGTGAACATCCCTGTAATGCCAAAAGGTAGTGACAATAAAACGCACCCAAGACATTGTGCAAATGCTGACTGCAATGGATGAATGTTAAGACTAATACTTCGATTAAAAATAATAAATAGAGCATTCGTAATCGCTGCCAAAATCCCCCACACTAAACCAAGATTATTTATATCAAACGAAAAATGAGGTGTAATAATAATTAAACCGATCGCAATAAAAATACAAATAAGTACATCCATTGGACCAATTTTTTTTCCCATAAACACCGATTCAATTAATATTATAAATAATGGAAAACATGCAAAACCCAACGTTCCAACAGCGACACCCCCTTTTTTCACGCCCATAAAAAAACAAAACCAATGTATTGCTAATAATGAACCATTTAAAATAAGTTTAAAAATTTCGCTTCTTGTCGCTGTCGGAAAAAAGGATTGGTGATCTAATTTCAATAATATAATAAGTGTTATTACAGCTAACAAACTACGACCAAATACAATAGTCATTACACTAACGTTAAGTTGCTCACCAATCACAGCAGATAATCCAAAGAGAATCGCGGTGATTTGTATAGATAAGTAATATTTCATAAATTCAATCTTAAAATAGTGCAATAATTATTATATTTTGTAAAAAATAAGGCTCACAATAACCGCTAGTGATTAAGTTACATATTATTCAGTATCAACAATTGGCTTGGGTAATACCGCATCACTACTATCCATAGGACGCAAATAGTTTTCCCACACAGTTAATGTCCGTTGTTGGGTTAATGCTAACTTACAAGATAAAGCCATTACTCCGCGTATAGTACCTTGTTGCCACTGTGTATACACCGCACTACATTCAGCCTTTTGATATTGTATCCATCGTGTCTGTGCTGTTTGTATTGCATTAACCAAGGCTTGATCTGTACTATTTTGTTGAATACTTTGCTTTAAATAGTGTTGCAATTGTTGATCAGCAGCATCCAGTTTATCTTCGGCACATTGATTCATTTCAAGAGTAGAATAAGCCTCACTACAATCGATTGTTGATGCTTGCGTTATTGTCGCTATTGAACCAGAAATTAATAATGCACTCACTATCCATAATTTTTTCATTTTTATCTTCTCTATTTTCTAATTATTATTAGTCTATTTTAAAGCTATCTCTTTATATTAATAAGACTAATAGCACTAAATCATGACTCTTTTGCAAATTTAATAAATTATTTAACTAAAATGTAGATTTTATATTCTCACATGCGAGCTATAATGGTGATGGAAGTGGCCTAATAGGCGATTAACCCTATTTGGCGGACTTATTTATCGATTCTCATCATAAATTCGCCTATTTTATTGCTAGGAGTTTTAATGAGTATCGCAATCCTTATTTTCTTGGTTATCCTGAATGGCTGGTTTGCCATGTCAGAAATAGCCCTTGTTACATCACGTAAAAATCGTCTTCAAGTACTAGCAGATGAAGGTAATACTGCCGCTATCACTGCATTAAAATTAGCCAATAAACCCACAACGTTTCTATCTACTATTCAAATTGGCATTACCATTATCGGTATTTTAAATGGTGTTATCGGTGAAGCCGCTTTAGCCGGGCCAATCACTTCATGGTTGAGCTCTTTAGGTGTTCAAGCACACACAGCGTCCGTCTCTGCAACGATTATTGCTGTGGTTATTATTACATATTTCTCTATTGTTATTGGTGAGTTAATACCAAAACGCTATGCACAAGTTAATGCTGAACCCTTAGCATTACGTGTTGCTCGACCCATTGCTTTTTTATCCATCATCTCGCGACCTTTTATTATTTTATTAGCCGGATCAACAGAGTTATTCTTACGTCTATTTAGTAAAAGCACCACCAACAGTACCCATTTAACCGAAGAAGACATCAAAGCCATTATTACGGAAGGCTCTCAAACCGGTATTATTCATCAACAAGAGCATACGATGGTACGTAATGTTTTCCATTTTGATGATCGTAAAATTTCATCAATGATGACACCTCGTAATGCCATTAGTTACCTAGATCTTGATCATAGCGTTGAAAGCTATCAGAAAAAACTACTGGCGAGTCCATTTTCATGTTTACCCGTTTGTAATCACACTATTGATGATATTAAAGGTACGATAACAGCCAAACAATTATTAAAATTTAAACTTGATAATAATAGTGAAACCCCAAAAAACATTATTGACTACATTACTCAACCGATCTTTATCCCAGAAACATGGACAGGTACCGACCTGTTAGATATGTTTCAAGATTCAGGTACAAGAATAGCCTTTGTCGTTGATGAATATGGTGATATTCAAGGTATTGTCACACCACGAGATGTATTAGAAGCGCTAACAGGTAAATTTAATTCTCAAGATCCTACTAATGTATGGTCCCAAAAAATAACAGACAATAATTGGCATCTTGACGGGCTGGTTCCAATCACTGTTGTAAAAGATTTATTAGATTTAAAAAAATTACCGGATGAAGATCAAAACGGCTATCAAACATTAAATGGCATGTTAATGTGGATTAAAGGCGGATTACCCAAAAATGGTGACATTATTGATTGGCAGCGGTGGCGTTTTGAAATTCTAGCCATTGAGCATAACCGCATTGAAAAAGTAAATGTCTATCCACGATCATCAACTAAGCAAAAAAAATAACAGCCATTAATGAGTATCTGCTCTCAACGGCAGATACTCATTACAATAGTGTTATTTTACTCGAGACCACGCGTCACGCCAATGCTGCGTCTTACCAGGAGCATACCCGGCCAATTCACACCACGGTGTTGCTGGCCAATTACGGCAGCGGTAAACATTACCATTAGGCATCCGCACTCTATCGCCCGCACTGTATTTAAACCCTTCACGATAACGCGTAACTTTAAAATTATTAGGCTTAGTATAATCATTGTCATTGTAGTCGTTATCGTCATAATTATTATCATTGCCATTAAGACGAACTAACTTCCATGGACCTGATTTATTATTACGTTGAGGACGATCACCTTGAGTCCACCATTTGGCGACCCACAGTCGTCCAACATAACGTACGCTATCACCTTTGTTATATACAGACTCATTATTCCATGTCTGCAATCCTGATTGCCCACTCGGTAAGATCGTCGGACGATCATTTGCGAGTGCTACTGATGAAACAGTACTCAGTGATAATGTGCTTAGTACACACATAACAAGCAATGCGCTTTTTTTCATAATAATAGTAATCCCTACTTACAATAAAAAAAATATGGTGAAATAATCACCTTTTGTGTTTTATAAATTATAATCGATACTGATAAATAATTAGCACACAATATTGTAAGTAAGCGTATCTAAACGATTAATAACCGCCCGTTTTACTGTATTCAGCTTCTGCAAATTTCTTACCTTCAGCAGCCGCTGCTTGGCAAGCTTGTGGATCAACATCACCACGGTTAACCACATAATGGGTTAATTGCTGTGCTTTTTGAGTACGATTAAAAAACTCATGATAACCAATATTTCGGCATAATTCCCAAGATGAGACGCCCGCAGCATTCTCAACAGTATAACTATTTGATGGTGTTCCAGCACATCCAGTGACGGCAACAGTCATCACCGCTGCTATTATCATCTTTTTCATATATATCCCTCTTAAGCTATACATCAACGATAATACTATATCTATGATGCTAAAAGATTATTAATCATACGCTGCTATCTTAGACTACAGCTTAACACTATAACAACTGAATCTATTTTCATCCTTTGACTGCCACTCAAATAAGATAATAAAACCACGCTTTGAATGTCTTTTTAGGTTAAATATTATAACTAACCACAGAATAAAAATTTTACATTTACGCTAGTAATTAAACGCAAATTAGCATAAGTTGCGAAGCAATATTAATACCGTGATCAGGATACTTTTTCATGAACAATTTTCAGAGCTATTCTCAGCTCCTTCCTTGCTTTGATTGTCGTAAAAATACTGCTGAAGCAGATTTAGGTTGGTTAACACCAGCAATGTACGATAGCGTTCAACAGCAAATTACAGCAATTATCACGGGTGAAACGGCTTTTGGCGATGATCTTATCGCGATAGTTACTTGTAACCAAGAAGAAGCACGTGACTACTTATTATTAAATGCATTTGGTTACACTGAAGATGAATTAGCATCAAACGGCATTGATGCTGATGATCTTAAAGATATTGAACAAGAAATCACAGCAAATACGACTGCACTAGGTCAAGTGACTTTTGAGCACGAAATCGCATTGCAAGCTTGTAGTGCTTGTGAGTAATCACCCGTTATAACGTTAAACAATAAAGCTGTTAGCCTTGCTAGCAGCTTTTTTATATCGTAATCATATATCACAAAAAATGACACGGATAATCATCCACAATCTATTCACCGCACGTTTGAGCATTAAAGACATCATTAAAAAATCAGCTAATATCAAGCCAACCAATAACACTACGACATGCTAATAGTAGATTCCCTATCTCGTTCGTAACCTCACTGTAGGGAATGACGCGTGGTTAGTTTGGATATTCAATGTAGAAACATAGTTCTTAATGTTGTGGCGGAGCTGCTTGGGCATTAGAGGATTTGAACCCGCTTTATGTAAACGAAAAAAAGCCGCTAATTTTCATTAACGGTTTTCTTAAATGTGGCGGAGCTGCTTGGGCATTAGAGGATTTGAACCCGCTTTATGTAAACGAAAAAAAGCCGCTAATTTTCATTAACGGTTTTCTTAAATGTGGCGGAGCTGCTTGGGGCATTAGAGGATTTGAACCCGCTTTTATGTAAACGAAAAAAAGCCGCTAATAAATAGCGGCTTTTTAATGTGTGGCGGAGAGATAGGGATTTGAACCCTAGATACGCTATAAACGTATGCTGGTTTTCAAGACCAGTGCTTTCAACCGCTCAGCCATCTCTCCATGGCCGCTATAGTAATAACAATCTTATCAGTTGTAAAGTCTTTATTACTCAACCGCTTAAATATCAAACAATTATGCTGCTATTTTTCTTCAAAACCACAATCAATTAAAAAGCGCATAAAGCCATAGTTTTCTAGCCATGCTAATTGCTGCTCAGAACTCACTAAAAAACGACCGCTAAAGTTCACGCCGTGACCCGATAAGGTTTCTACTTGGTTTTTAACCCGTGGAATAATCAGCATCCAGCGCTCAGTGAGTAAAATATTATAAGGTAAACATTCACTTAAACCATTCACTAACTTAGTAGTATTTAACTGTAGAGATTCCATTGCGTCTAAATAATCAGCATATAACTGTTTTGGGTTCAACCCTTTGTAGAGAAACACTGCATGCTTAAAGGGTAATTGTCCATTTACGATCTGAGATTCTAAAGGAATAGATGTTCTCACAAGTTGCATATGACGATGCATTTGACTTGAACCCGCAATATGGCCTGAATTAAAGAAACCCAGTACATCACTACGTGTAATACCTTTAACCCATGCATTAAAATCTGCAAATGTTAACACTGATGTTTGGGGAATATAATCTTTAGCGCAAATCAACAGATGCGGAACAACGATTGGAAAACGATTCAATAAGCACACATAATCTGTATCCATATCCTTTATATAATCACAATGAGTATATGGTGCAATAAAAGGATCTTGTGTTGATACCGCAGGAGAATGCTTTATTTTCATATTATCAGTGAGTAGATTAACAATATAGTTAACACCCTCTTGCTGATAAATAATATCGTCATTAGTTAAAGGTAATAAATCACCATTTCCCAGTGCTAATTTGGTTTTTTCCGCACAAGTATTCCACAGCATTATTTTGCCCTTACTTTAATTATTCATCATTCTCTTGAAAGCAATCATCACAGTTTTGTAGCTCTATTTCATGACTGAACACAACAACGCCTTCGGCTGTCATATGTTCTGAAATTTGATCTTCAATCTCTGTAATTACGGTTGACTTAATATTACCGTGATTAATTTCTGACTCAGAATGATCGTAATAATTTAGTAGTAAAAAATCTTTTGCTTCATCTTCTGAACAAATAATCTCTACCGTAAAATAAGGTTCATAAACACTGCCACGCTGTTGCAGCATAACTTCAATTTGATCGGTAACATCCGCCTTCATACTCGGTGTTAACCAACCAAGGTCGGTTTTTACTTTTTTAGTGTGGCAATTAAAACAAGGTAATTCATAAGTATAAAACTGAAAGTTAGTCATATTAATTTCTCTTAATTTTCATTCTAGTTATAAAATTATGCTTATTCAGTTGTTTTTACTAGCATTAAAAATGCAATGTTGAGTTGTAATTACAAGCATAACTCAAGCACTTAATCTTCTACGGCTATCAATAGTAATTCAAACCTTTCATTACCTCGTAAATTTTCAAAATCATCTTCATCGGCGGCAAGTTCACGTAATGATATGCTGTCTTTAATCGCACGTTCTAAATCTGAGATGGCTTGTTCTTCTACCCCTAAACAAGCATAAGCACAGGCGCGTTGATATAAAGCATGCGCATTAGTGTCATCAACTTCCAATACTCGATTACAGATACTTAATGCCCAATGAAATTCACGCATTTCCATAGTGGCGTCAGCTTTATAAGTTAACGCTTCTAAATCACCCGGACGCACTTTTAAAATTTCGTCATAAATTTCTATTTTTTGCTCTGGTGTTTGTGAACTTTGAGCCCGAAGCCACAAGTTATGCACTTCATTGATTTTTTCTATTTCTTTATTATTCTCACTAATAATCCGTGTTTTACGCTTTAAGTCACGTTCTAATGCTTTGAATTTCTGTTCGTAATTATCCGCAATACCTTTTAATTGTAATTCTGCCATCCGCTTGGTGTTTTCTTTTATTTCACGCATTGATTGCCAACCAATTAAAGCTATCAATGACGCTACAGCCGCAATAATATAAAAGAAGTACGTTACCGTAACATTAGCGTAGTTCATTGATTTATCTGCAACAGATAACTCTCTATCGGTAATATCACGGGTAATTCGACGTTCAAGATCTTGTTGATCCATACGTAATGATTTCAATTCATCAAGCACATAACGCTCAATCATTGGTTTTTCATAAATACTCTGTTCGGAGTAAGGTTTTGCATTATCGCCACTCGCGGCATGAACAACAGAAACGGGGAACATAAAACAAAATATTACAATTCCTAACAGCAGTTTAAACATAAGCTACAACCTTTTTACTTATAAATTGGTATTACATTAAAATCAAAAATAGACATTATCATTTTAGTTTTTTCACTGTCAGTTTAGATTTAAAATCAATAAAATACGAAAAAACATCATTATCTTCAAAAAAGTTAACACTAAAATAAATTTTTAGCAAAAAGCATCATTAGAATAATGATTCATTCCAATATCGATTAACTGATTAAACAAACGAACCACAGTCTAAATAATGGCACTCATTTCTTCACATAAAAAAAGGGATGCAATTAAGCATCCCTTTCTATAAATCGTTAACTATTTCACACTGACCTATTTAAGAGTTGTGTAATAGTTAAGACCTTCAGATAGATTATTAAAGCCACTGATAGTAGGAACAATCTGACGAATAACACGGTTCCAACGTGCGATTGGTGCTGCTGTTACATAAACAATATCGTATGGTTGTAATTCAAATTCAGTACCAATAACCAATGCAGTCGCATCTTTAATATTTAATTGGTAAATATTTGCAATCGTCTTATCTTTAGCATTTTTCTTATCGTCATTACGAGTCGAACGAATAACAAAAATACCGGTTGCATCAGCCTCAAGTTCGTTAATACCGCCAACGCTACTTAGCGCTTCTGTTAAGCTCATACCTGCGCGGTCAATCTTAAGTAGTTTAGGCTCATTAACTTCACCCATCACGAATACTTTTTGATTATCGTTACGTGGCACGTGAATGATATCGCCATTTTGTAACAAACGGTTTTCAAGTAAATCACCACGTTGCATTAATGCATATAATGAAATCGTTTGGTCTTTACCATTACGCGTTAATGTCACATGACGCCAATCAGCATCAGCAGCTAAACCGCCTGATTTATCGATCGCATCAAGTAATGTAAGAGGCACATTGCTAATAGGTTGTTGACCTGGTGTTTTAACTTCACCAGTAACATATGCTTTTTGAGATCGGAATGATGCTACGTTAACATCTACTTGAGGACTTTCAATATAAGCAGATAAACGGTTAGAGATGATCTTACGAACTTCAGAAACAGTTTTACCTTCCACATAAACTTTACCAATATATGGATAGAAAATAGTTCCATCAGCATGAACCCAGTTACCGGCTTCACTTGCGCTACGGTATGCACCTGCTGGGATCGTTAATTCAGGATGGTCCCAAATTGTAACGTTTAGAATATCGCCAGGGCCAATATGGTATTCATAATTAGCTAATTCAGCTTCCAAACGTGGATTTTGTTCAGCTTTCACCTTTGGA
This sequence comes from Photobacterium iliopiscarium, assembly GCF_003026395.1. GTDB lineage: Bacteria > Pseudomonadota > Gammaproteobacteria > Enterobacterales > Vibrionaceae > Photobacterium > Photobacterium iliopiscarium. The sequence continues at coordinate 20,704 of NZ_PYOO01000002.1, forward strand.
AGACGGTACTGATTGACAGTATTAGCAGTAAGAGGGTAAACATTCACACGATCTGATATATTCGTGCTGTCACCATCAGCGACTGCAACAACATGCTTACCATCAAGTGATAAGTTAGAACCAGGTACAGTACACCCAGCTAAAGTCGATGAGATTAATGCCGCTATTAGAATTTTCTTTGTTAAATCCATTATAAATTCACATATGTTGTTAAAATAAACTACCGTAATGCACTTCTACGTGAAAAATTATTCAACAATAGTAGTATGACTACAATAACTATAAACTAGCTATTGTTTACGATGATTAATACCTAAAGTTTTATTCTTATCAAATTTAATATGATTTCAATTTCGAAAAAACCTGGGGGTTCAGCTACATTACTGAATAGATATCCCCATTAAGCTTATGCTAGATAATGATCTGCTATATAAATAACAGGAAAATAAGATTACTCTCCACTTTCATTCTACCGTTTTTATAGCAATACTCATACCTATAAGGGATCAACATTTAAATATCAAAATAGCAATCCGTAATAACTTTCTATTATTAAAATTCAAAGCTATGCATTATAAAACACTTCATCTAAAACATAACATCTCAAAACAATAATCACTTTAACTCACTATTGTTCGCAATAAAGCAAATAAGCTCTATATGTCGATGTATCAGTAGCGTTGTAAAATACATTGTAAATCTGGTTCTAAGAATATGATATTAGTTAAAAAACAGCCATTAAATTAAAATATTAAATTAAAATAAAATAAAAAGCTCATTTATCACAACCAGAAAACACATATAAAACAACATGTTGAACGAGTTGTTAATATAAAAACGAGAAAAAACACCAGGTTCATACCTAATGCTACTTTACTCAAGTTTTCTGATTTTCAGATTAAATCAGGCCAAAATGATTCACGCATTGAATATTAAAAATAAAAGTGATAATTAAAACTGATGTAATGGTTATTATTATATCTGTTATAAAAACATAAAGCATATGATTTATATCTTTACTAACCATCAATGTCCTTGAAAACACATTTACAAAATCAACGTTATATCATTATTATAAAATCATTTCGAAAATAGTATTACAATAATATTGTATCCAAATAACAAAACCAACCATCCTTATTTTCTATCAATTTAAAATCTCATTTTTATATGTTTTTAGCTATGTTGCATAACTCTATAATGTAAAATATCTCAAAGTTAACACCGCTTAAAACTCATTATCGAGTATGTTTTATACAAAAAATGTTTTATATTAGAATAAATACACTTATTATTAATTACTGTGATCTCTTTAAAAATAAACACAGTCGACATAATTTAAATAAATAGCATTATAAAGATCTATATCTACAATGAATTTAAATAAGATAATTAACACTCTCAAATTTTTCCCTTTCTATTTACTTTTTGCTCCTTTCTGGTTTTCTAATGGTATTGTGGATAAGTTTTATGGTGTATTTTTTGGCACCTATGCAGGCGATAGTTGGGCTGGTTGGAAAAAATATATCGCAGGAAACTGGGCAAAAAAACCTGTTACTGATTTTCTATTAGTACCCTTTTTTGACTACTTATTTCCTGTTTTAATGTTGTTACAAGCATTACCGTTTATTTTATTGGTCGTTTCATTTATAAAAATGGAATTCATGCCTAACAAACCAAAACTATGGTTAAAAGCAGGTATTCTAGCATCCTTATTTGTGACATCAGCAATGTGCTTTAGCCAAACACTAGCAGGAACATCTGATGTTCAATACTTATTTCAATTCTGGGGCATTTCTCTGCTTGGTTTCTGGTATGTCGAAAACCAAGAAAAAATCATTTAAAAAGAAACAACGATTAAATAATAAACATAAAAAAGCCCTCTACTTACACTTTCAATGAGAAAGCGATGAACCGAGGGCTTATTATTGGTATGTAATAAATCAGCAAATAATTACTTTATGTACTCACCACGACGTAATGCATCAATACGCTTTTCTAGTGGTGGATGGGTCATGAAAAATTCAGATAACGATTTCTTACCATTAATACCAAAGGCCATCATTGAACCTTCTAAATGTGGTTCTTGGCTTATTTTTAAACGCTCCAGTGCCGCGATCATTTTTTCACGACCCACCAACTTTGCAGAACCCGCATCAGCATAAAATTCACGATGACGGCTATACCACATTGTTAGAATACTGGCGAGGAAACCAAACAAGACTTCCATAATTGAAGAGACAATAAAGTAAGTCATATAACTACCACCCCCCTCGCTGTCTTCACTATTGCTGTTAACACCACTAATGGCACCAGCAACAAGTCGAGAAACAAAAATCACGAATGTATTTACCACACCTTGCATTAACGTCATCGTCACCATATCGCCGTTAGCAACATGGCTAATTTCATGAGCTAGTACTGCTTCCGCTTCATCGCGAGTCATGCTATGCAGTAATCCTGTTGATACGGCAACTAATGAATCATCACGCTTTGCTCCAGTAGCAAATGCGTTAATATCTGGCGCGTCATAAATAGCGACAGTCGGCATACCAATACCAGCTTGCTCTGCTTGACGAGCAACAGTATTGACTAACCAATGTTCAGTTTCATTACGCGGGTGTTCAATTACAACGCCACCAACAGAACGTAATGCCATCGACTTTGACATCATTAAAGACACTAATGAGCCACCAAAACCAAACAAAGCCGCCATTACTAACAATCCAGAAAGGCTGCCTGGTTGCATTCCTGTTACCGCATAAACAATGTTAAGTACAATACTAAACACCAACATTACGGCAAGGTTTGTTGCTAGAAATAACGCAATACGTTTCATATCTATCATCTTCTCCAATTGAAAGGACATTACTTATTCAAGTTTATACTTTATAAGACTATATTTTCTCGTCTTGTCAGTATATTTAATCCACTACTACTTACTATATTCGAATAATATGGCTGTAAATTAAAGTGCTAAATTGTTACTAATTCTTATCAAACTCAAATTAAGTCCATTTTGAGGCAAAATAACCACAAAATGAGATCTCTATGACGTCAAAAGTCCAACATTTAAATTACATTTAACCGTTAGCACAATACTGAATGATAAAAATAAATCATGATTAGACTTTGGTCGTATTGCTTTCATAGTATAACTCGATTATTGTTTACATATCGTTATGAAACAGCGAGCACAATAAGAATGGAACAGGGAGGATTCATGGTTAATAATGAAAGTTATCAAGTTGCTATAGATATTTTACGTTGTCATCTTGGAATGTCCATGGATGAAGCTCGTAAAGAATTAGGCCTTGATCAAACTGGAAATTCAGCACCAACAACAGAAATACCTGAAATACTAATTGGGCTTAACTCATCTAATTAGTTTATACCTATCAATTAAAATAAAAGGCACATTGCGTGCCTTTTGTTGTTTTATGTCTTTTACCTTAATGTCGTTAAATCAATATACACACTACAATTTGACATCTGATCACGCGATAAATAAGGAATTTCAGCCATTTTTCCCCCCGGTAAATGCTGCTCTAACCACGTTATCATCACGGTATAGTTATCTGTTTGAGGCTCAATACAATTAGCAATCCATCCAACAACAGTTAAGCCATCTGCTTGAATCGCTTCTGCTGTTAATAAGGCATGATTTAAACAACCCAGTTTTATGCCTATCACTAAAATGACAGGCAACTGCTCTTGCTTTACCCATGAAGAAAGATAATCAGTAGCATTAATAGGAACACGCCAACCACCAGCACCTTCAACAAGCACACAATCAGATTTTGTTTTAAGATCAGCGAGTCCCTGAGACAATACGTTAAATTCAATGACTTTATTTTCTTCAATTACCGCGATATGAGGTGAAACAGGTTGATAAAAAGAGTACGGATTAACTTCATTATAAGTCACGCTAACCGATGATGCTTGTTGCAGTAATAAAGCATCACTATTTCGTAATCCTTGTGGTGTTCTATCACAACCAGAAGCAATGGGTTTATACCCTACCATCGCAATACCTGCCTGCTCCGCAGCATTCAAAATGGCACAACTACAAACAGTTTTACCCACATCGGTATCTGTTCCTGTCACAAAATAGGCTTTATGCATTTTTTAATACTCCAAAACACACCTGATAGGTCGCAGGCAATAATCCATTATCTAATCGAAAATAATCGTAGGCATGCTCTAACTCAATAAATGTTTGTCGTCCAATTAGCCCCGATTGTCGCTGTTGGTATAAATGGGTGGCACCAATACCTTTTAAATCACGCATTAATTTCATTGCGGTTGGGTAATAAACAGTAATAGGTTTACATTCTAAGGTATCAATCGTTAAGCCTGATTGTGCTATCTCTGCTTTAATTCGTTGCAGTGACTTAAACCCATTAACATGCGGCTTATCATCAATCTGTGACCATGCGTATTTAAGCTCATTTAATGAACCTTCAACTAATGTGGTAAATAAAATAGCACCATCAAATCTCACTACCCGTTGTAACTCTCGTAACGGAACACTTAAATCATCACACCATTGCAAAGCTAAATTACTAAACGCAATATCATAACTATCATTCGCCATCACAATATTTTCAGCATCTGTTTGTAAATACTGGCAATGACTTCCACACCGTTGCTGCGCCTGTAATAACATTTGTGCAGAGAGATCAGCGGCGGTTACTTCATACCCTTGTTGCTGTAACACCGCACTGAAATAACCAGTACCACACCCCATATCAATCACTTTCGGCATGGCTATTACTGAAGATGTTGTTGATATAAAAGATAATAATTGATGCCCAACAAAGCGTTGAAATGCCGCTGATTTATCGTAATGTTGAGCAGCTCGTCCAAAGGCACTCGCAATCGCTTGTTTGTTTGTTTGAGCACATATATTTAGTTTATCCAACATCGATAACCTCATTCATAGCCATGGCCAACTGACGAATATCACTTTCATTATGATTAGCTGTCAGTGTTATTCGTAAACGCGCACTGTGTGGTGCAACGGTTGGCGGTCGAATAGCCCCCACTTTAATACCCCGTTGTTGTAATTGGGCAGCGATTGTCATTGTTTGGCAACTATCGCCAATAATAATCGGTTTAATGGGGGTGATCGTCGGTATAAGACCAAGACTCTTATCAAGATAATGATCTAAAGACGCAGACAATACCTGCAACTTTTCTCGACGCCAAGATTGAGTTTGAATCAATGAACAAGCACGACTTAATGCAACCGCTTGAGCAGGAGGCATCGCGGTAGAATAGATATAATGACGAGCAAATTGCACTAAATATTCAGCAGTATCTTGACTGCACAATACCGCCGCCCCTTGTATACCAAAGGCTTTACCAAAAGTAATAATTAATATATCCGCTTTTATTCCAGCCAAATGACAACTTCCCTGCCCAGCCTCACCTAATACACCACAGCCATGAGCATCATCGACCATTAACCAATTTTTATGTTGAGTTGTAATCTCTCGCAATACTGCTAGTGGCGCACAATCGCCATCCATACTAAAAACACCTTCTGTTACCACTAACGATGCGGTATCAACTTCGGGTGTTATGGATAAAAGCTGTTGTTGCAACGCAGCCATATCGTTATGCGCAAAACGTTTCATCTTCGCGGGTGATAACATTCCAGCTTCAATTAAAGAGGCATGATTGAGCTTATCTTGAAACAACCGATCTTGCGCTTGCAATAACGTAAATAACACCGCTTGGTTAGCACTAAAGCCACTGTTAAATAACAACGCCCGTTGATAACCCAGCCATTCTGTTAATTGCAGTTCTAAATCAGCATGTGGTGGCTGAAAACCTGTTACTAATGGCGATGCACTACTTCCTGCACCATATTTCGCTAATCCTTGCTGCCACGCCGTAATAATTTCAGAATCTTGTGCTAAACCAAGATAATCATTACTGGCGAAATTTAACATTTTTGAATTTGCATTACAGCACTGTAACTGCCGATAAAGGCCTTGTTGTTGACGTTGCGCCAGGGCTTGTTGATGACGTTGATTAAAGAGAGGCATCATAGAAAATGTCATCTTTTGTTGGGCGAGCAGCAACACGTTCTATTACTTGGCCCAATAATTCTTGTGCTTGAACATCATCAGGCTTGGCTACTTGATGCTGGCTGTTAATACCCAATTTAGCAAAAAGTTGCATGTCTTTATCTTCGCCGGGATTAGGTGTGGTCAATAACTTACAACCATAGAACACAGAATTAGCACCCGCCATAAAACACAATGCTTGCATTTGCTCATTCATATCTTCACGCCCAGCAGATAGTCTTACTGCTGATTGTGGCATGATAATTCGAGCAACTGCAATAATACGAATGAAATCAAATGGATCAACATCCTCTGCATTTTCAAGAGGTGTTCCTTTAACTTTTACTAGCATATTAATGGGCACACTTTCAGGATGAACCGATAAATTCGCTAATTCCATCAGTAACCCCACACGATCTCGTGCACTTTCGCCCATACCAATAATGCCACCAGAACAGATTTTCATGCCTGCATCACGCACATGCGCCAAGGTATCTAATCGATCTTGATAAGTGCGCGTGGTAATAATGTTGCCGTAATACTCAGGAGAAGTATCAAGATTATGGTTGTAGTAATCCAACCCTGCCGCCGCTAATGTATTCGCCTGAACGGTCGTGATCATACCCAGTGTCATACATGTTTCTAGCCCCAATTTTTTAACGCCTTGCACCATATCAAGCAAATATGGCATATCGCGATCTTTAGGGTTTTTCCATGCAGCGCCCATACAAAAACGGGTTGCACCTGATTGCTTAGCTTTCATCGCAGCATCAAGCACCCGATCAACTTCTAATAAACGTTCTTTTTCTATATCCGTACGATAATGCGCACTTTGAGGGCAATATTTACAATCTTCAGGACAAGCTCCAGTTTTAATTGACAGTAAGGTACTCACTTGTACCTGATTAGGTTGATGGTATTGACGATGAATTTGTTGCGCTTCAAACACTAAATCCATAAATGGCTTATTAAATAAAGCTTGAATCTGCTCAACCGTCCAATTATTACGAACGTCCACAATGCACCTCTTTATTATGTTTTTATTATCCAAAATCACTGTCTTGTTGTCAGTGCCATAGCAAGGTAATAGCGTTATGACACTTATAACTCTGGTATAGAAAACAACCAAATAGACACTGATTCATCTTTTAATTGTTGGCTAGTCTACTAATAGCACGTAAACTGTCAACCTTGAATAATAAAATAGGTTTACTACTGTGCAAAAAGAGAACGGTATTGATGTTGAGTTTGACCTTCGTCATATTTGGCATCCATACACATCAACCATTACGCCACTACCTTGTTACCCTGTCACCATCGCAAAAGGTGTATATTTAACACTTGAAGATGGCACTCAATTAATTGATGGCATGTCTTCATGGTGGTCTGCAATTCATGGCTATAACCATCCTCAATTAACCATGGCAGCAAAAACACAATTAGATAAGATGTCACATGTCATGTTCGGTGGCATCACCCATCAACCAGCCGTTGAACTGTGTAAAAAATTAGTCGCGATAACACCGCAAGACTTAGATACGGTCTTTCTTGCTGACTCAGGCTCAGTCGCCGTCGAAGTCGCCCTTAAAATGGCACTGCAATATTGGCACGCCAAAGGTGAATATCGCTCCAGCTTTTTAACCCTTCGCCATGGTTATCATGGTGATACTTTTGCAGCAATGTCGGTGACCGATCCCGACAATTCAATGCACAGTATTTATAAAGGATTTTTACCTAAACATATTTTTGCAAACTCTCCCCAATGTGGATTCTGGGATGAATGGAATGAAGATGATATTAGTGACTTTTCTGAAAAATTAGCCCAGAACCACCAACAGATTGCCGCTGTTATTTTAGAGCCGATTGTTCAAGGTGCGGGAGGAATGCGGTTATATCATCCAACCTATTTACGTCGAGTACGAGAATTATGCGATGATTATGGCGTATTATTTATTGCCGATGAAATAGCGGTGGGGTTTGGTCGAACGGGTAAACTGTTTGCCTGTGAGCATGCCAATGTTAGCCCTGATATTATGTGTGTTGGCAAAGCATTAACTGGCGGATATATGACATTATCAGCAACTATTACCCGTAAATATATTGCAGATACAGTATGCAGTGGAGAAGCGGGCTGCTTTATGCATGGTCCAACATTTATGGGCAACCCCCTCGCCTGTGCCGTTGCTAATAAAAACCTTGAGATATTAGAACAAAATCAATGGCAACAACAAGTTGCAAATATTGAAAAACAGCTAGCAGTTGAATTACCCCGCATTGCAACACTGAATAAAGTAAAACAAGTGCGTTGGTTAGGCGCTATTGGGGTGGTTGAATTACATCAACCCGTTAATATGGCTGAAATACAACAGGCTTTTGTTAATGCTGGTGTATGGATCCGCCCTTTTGGTCGACTCATCTATATTATGCCCCCCTACATTATTACTTCAGCTCAACTATCATGCTTAACCCAAGCAATATATCAAGTACTCAAAAGATAAAACGTCACGATTAAACAGCCATTTATTTCACCTCAGTATCATAAAGCAGACATTGTTCTATTTTAGTCTGCTTATACTGATTAAAGGTGCCCGACCAACATAATAATAATCATATATCGAGCGACTATTTACTCATTATTAATACATATGTTTTAGGGTTATTATTATGCAACTACCACTTTTCCCCGTTGATATTTACTTATTACCTAACGGCATTTGCAAATTACAGATTTACGAACAACGTTACATACGTTTAGTAAAATTAGCGACAGCCAACCATCATGGTTTTGGACTCTGTATGAAAATTGATGATAATCTTTGTCATTTTGGTACACGGGTTATTATCACTGATTTTGATCCTCTACCGAATGGGTTTATGAGCATTACGATCCAAGGTGTAGAAATGTTTTTGATCAATAATCATTGGCAAGATAATGATCGTCTTTATATCGGTGATACCTCGCCTGTTCCTAACTGGCATCGTAAAAATATTAACTTTATAGATCAAAATATCTCAGATAATTTACAACACCTGTTCCAACAACACCCAGATCATGCGAGTTATTATCCTGAACCAAAATTTGATGATATTACATGGGTATGCCAACGATGGCTCGAAATTTTACCGTTAGAAGTTAATCAGAAACAATGGTTCATGAGTCGTAATGATTGCAGTGCTGCATTATCTTTCTTACATAGCGTGATCAATAATCATTCAACATCAAAATAAGTACTTATTCTTATAAACCACACATAAGTCACATATTAAATTATGAGCAAATATTTATTATATTTAATAGTAAATATCATTACTGCTTTAAATAGTACTAATATATTAGTATTTACTTCAATTAATATATTTTAAAATCATCAAATAGTATTTATTATATTTCAATCAAGCACATTAAATGCATTATTAGTCGTATATGTTCGTATTTCTACGCGTAAATAGTCACTGTAATGATAACTATTATCTTTAATATAAAAATATAACTTTGTTAGATATAATAAACACTTAAAATATTAGCTTATGTATGCAAATACATTGTTTCCAATAATGCTATAATCATTTAATTTATCTATTTGCATATCGAGTGTAACAGTTTGATTATTTGTGATTATTTTAAAACTCATTAATGACTAGATTTATAGTCACATCACATTTAATTAATAAGTATGATAAATACAGAAAAAAAATAGATAGAAAGTTTCTTTTTCATGCCTACAATAATCTCCCCACTGAGATAATCAGTACAAAAAATACTATTCATATAGTAATAATAATTAGAAATAAAATTCGTCTATTTGAATACGGAATAAGACGACTCAGCCAGGGAAAAAAACATGCTTAATCTAGCAATATCTGTCATTCCAATTTTATTATTAATTTGGATGATGACAAAAAAAAACGCGCTACCTTCACATGTTGCACTACCTTTAACAGCGTTACTTATTGGTATCTTACAATTAATTTATTTTGGTACTAGCGGCCGCTTATTAGCTGCAAATATTATTTCAGGCTCTTTATCAGCTCTTACACCTATCTCTATTATTGCTGGTGCGATTTTATTAAATCGAACCCTCTCAATTTCAGGCTGTGAAGATGTCATAAAACAATGGTTAGAAGGCATTAGCAAGAACCAAATTGGTCAATTAATGATCATTGGTTGGGCGTTTGCTTTTATGATTGAAGGTGCATCAGGATTTGGTACTCCTGCCGCGATTGCAGCACCGATTCTTGTTGGACTCGGCTTTAACCCATTACGGGTCGCCATGTTAGCGTTAGTGATGAATTCGGTTCCTGTTTCTTTTGGCGCTGTGGGCACACCAACATGGTTTGGATTTGGTAACTTAGGACTGTCAGATGCAGAGCTGCTACATGTCGGTAGCTTATCTGCCATCATGCACACTGTTGCTGCGATTATCATTCCCGTTATTGCATTAAAATTTATTGTTAGCTGGCAGCAAATTCGTCGCAACATTATTTTTATTCAGCTTAGCATTTGGTCATGTACGTTACCTTATGTGTGGTTAGCACAATGGAACTATGAATTCCCTGCGCTTATTGGTGGTGCGATTGGTTTAACATTATCAATACTTTTTGCACGTTATAACATAGGGTTAGAAAAGAAACCGACAACGGACATAGAAAAAACAACGGTAGCGTTGCCCTTTGGACGCGTGTTTAAAGCGATGGCACCTACGCTATTACTGATCGTCATTTTAATTGTAACCCGTATTAAACAATTAGGACTAAAAGGCATGTTAAACGACGCAACCCCGATGTGGAATATTCACTTAGGGTTTGCCGACTTACATATTAGCCAAGCGTTAATTATCCATATCAGTCAAATTTTAGGTACTGATACAGCATGGGCATATAAGACACTTTATGTGCCTGCATTAATACCATTTTTCTTAGTTGTTTTTGTGTCGATCCCTTTTCTAAAGATGAATCGACACCAAGTAACAGCCGTATTTAGTGATACAGCATCACGTATAAAAACACCCTTTATCGCCCTTATTGGTGCGTTAATTATGGTGAAATTTATGATGATTGGCGGTGAGCATTCACCGATCATGACAACGGGTAACGCGTTCGCACATTTACTGGGTAAAAATTGGCAATATTGTGCTGCTTATTTAGGGGCGTTAGGTGCATTTTTCTCAGGCTCTGCAACCGTTTCTAACCTTACTTTTGGTGCGATTCAACAAAGTATTGCTCACACTGTTGGCCTACCAGAAACCATTATTCTGGCTTTACAATCGGTAGGTGGTGCAATGGGTAATATGGTGTGCATTAATAATATTATTGCCGTGTCCGCCATACTTGGTATTGCGAATAAAGAAGGTTACATCATTAAGCGAACAGTTATTCCTATGGTTTTATATGGCGTAATTGTCGCGGTAGTCAGTACGTTTCTTTAACCACTAAATAAAATAGGTTGGCGAACTGCATCGCAGACGTCAACCAACAGTTTAACGTTAATATTTCAGGCGCCTTTACGCCATTGGAGCAATAAAATGAAGGTAAACTTTTTTGTCACTTGTCTTGGCGATACCGTAAAAGCAGAGGTTGCTAAAAAAACGGTACAACTGCTAGAGCAATTAAAGTGTGAGGTGATTTTTCCTGAACGCCAAGGGTGCTGTGGTCAACCCGCATTAAACAGTGGTTATATCGAAAAAAGCAAACCCGCAATGAAAAGCATGATCGAAGCGTTTGAAATTAATGATTACCCTATTGTGACGCCAGCGGGTTCATGTGCTGCTTCTGTGAAGAAATACCCACATTATTTAGAAGATGAACCTGAATGGGCAGCCCGTGCACAAAAAGTGGCTGATCGCTTATTTGAGCTAACCCAATTTGTGGTTGGTCAATTAGGTGTAACAAACGTAGGCGCACGTCTTAAAGGTAAAGGGGTTTACCATCCGTCTTGTAGTCTTATTCGTAAATTAGGCGTGCGTGAAGAGCCTCTTATTTTACTTAATAATGTTGAAGGCCTTGAACTATTACCTATTGATAACCAAGAAACATGTTGCGGTTTCGGTGGTACTTTCTCTGTTAAAATGTCTGAAATTTCAGGTGAAATGGTAACTGAAAAAGTCCAGCACATTAGCGCAGTAAAACCTGACTTCTTAATTGGTGCCGATATTAGCTGTTTATTAAATATTGGTGGTCGTATTAGCCGTGAAGGTCAACCTATTAAAGTAATGCACATTGTTGATGTGCTGATGAGTCGTTAAGAGGTCATTATTATGTCAATGAAAACTAGCAACGTTAAATTTAAAGATCGTATTCATCTAAAAATGAAAGACGAATCTATGCGTGCCGCCGTTGCCAACGCACAAGAACGTATGTTTAAAAGCCGCGCTGTTGCTGCTGAAAAACTCGGTAACTGGGAAGAATGGCGTGAAATGGGCATGGATATTCGTAACCATGTACTTGAAAACCTTGATTACTACTTACAACAGCTTAGTGAAAATGTAGAAAAAAATGGTGGTCATGTTTTCTTTGCATCAACCGCAGAAGATGCCACTAACTACATCGAAACGATTGTAAAGAAAAAGAACGCTAAAAAAATCGTAAAATCCAAATCAATGGTGACTGAAGAAATTGGTATGAACCAAATGATTCAGCGTAATAATTGCGAAATTATTGAAACCGATTTAGGCGAATATATTTTACAAGTCGATGATTGTGATGCGCCATCGCACATCGTTGTGCCTGCATTACACAAAAATCGCACCCAAATCCGCGAAGTGTTCAAAGAAAAGCTCGGTTATGATGGATCCTCTGATCCTGAAGCCATGACTCGCTTTGTCCGTGAGCATATTCGCCATGATTTCCTTGAAGCCGAAATCGGTATTACAGGATGTAACTTTGCGATTGCAGAATCAGGTACTGTTACTTTAGTAACAAACGAAGGTAACGCTCGTCTAGCCACCAGCTTGCCAAAAACACATATCGCTGTCATGGGTATGGAGCGTATTGTTCCAACTTTTGAAGAGTTTGATATTGTTGCTAGCCTATTATGCCGCAGTGCTGTTGGTCTTCCACTAACCGGTTATGTCACCGCGTTAACGGGTCCACGTGAAGGTGATAATTGCGATGGTCCTGAAGAATTCCACCTTGTTATTGTCGATAATGGTCGTTCAAAAATTCTAGGCTCAGAATTCCGTCCAATTCTACGCTGTATCCGTTGTGCGGCTTGTGTTAACACTTGCCCAGCTTACCGTCATATTGGTGGTCAATCTTACGGTTCAATCTACTCAGGTCCAATTGGTGCGGTATTATCACCATTACTGGGTGGCTATGAAGATTTTAAAGACCTACCTAATGCCTGTAGTTTATGTCGCGCTTGTCATGATGTGTGCCCAGTAAAAATCCCATTGTCTGATTTATTACTAAAACACCGCCAAATTATGGGTGAAGAAAAAATCACCGCATCATCAGAACGAGCAGCTATCACTGGCTTTAACTTTGTTAACTCACATCCTTTCATCTGGGATAAAACAGTTAAAATCGGCGCAATTATGGCTGGCAAACTGATTAAAGATGGCAAGCTACCCTTTAAAGTGGGTTTGCTTAACGCATGGACACAAACTCGTGATTTACCTGCACCAACAGGTCAATCATTCCGTAGCTGGTTCAAAAACAGAGATGACAAATAAGGGGCTTCCGCATGTCAGAGCAACGCATTTTTAACCGCGATAGTTTCCTTGATAATATCGCAAAACAACTTGGCCGTGAGCGTATTACAGCACCCGTAGTACGCCCAAATTTCAAATATAACTGCCACAAAGACGTCTTTGCGGGCAAAAGCCAAGATGAATTGAAAGCTATTTTAGTTGACTACACAGAAACGACATTAGCCTCTCAGGCGGTCGTTACAACGAAAGATAAGCTAACAGAAACGCTACGTAATGTATGTTTTCACTATTGTACTGATGATGGTGAAGGCCTAAATCCTATCGGTGAAACCATCTTTACAGCAGATAATCGTCTGTTAGACATAGTAAATCCGAAAGATTTAGCAGAAAAGCAGCATGGTGTTTACATTTGGGATCATAGTGCTGGCTATGAAGCAAATATTGCAGTTGCAGAGCGTGCTAAAGTCGGCGTAGTATTTGCAGAACAGGCGTTAGCTGAATCAGGCACTATGGTACTTTATAGCCAAGCAGCGCAAGGTCGAGCAGTGAGCTTGCTCCCTGAAGCCTCTATTTTTATTGTACCTAAAAGTAATATCGTTCCTCGCTTAACCCAAGCGACAGAACTATTACATCAAAAAGCACAGAATGGTGAACGTATTCCATCATGTGTGAATTTTATTTCAGGTCCTAGTTCGACAGCAGATATCGAGCTGATCAAGGTTGTTGGTGTGCATGGGCCCGTCTTTGCCACCTACATCATTATTGATGATATGTAATTCTACCTATCACCAATAGTGATAAACAAACTAGCAGGATGCTAGTGGTTAAGCACTTAAACGGGAATATGAAAAAACGCAGTTATCGGACTGCGTTTTTTTTCGCGTATAATTTGGCGACAAATAAACTATTGGAATATTGCTATGCCAGCTATTGATGATCTCGTTCTTTTTACTCAAGTTATTGAATATGGTTCATTCAGTAAAGTTGCTGACCTCAATAACATCACCAAATCGGTCGTCAGCAAACGTATTAGTAAACTTGAAACCAGTTTAGGGTTACAACTTATTTATCGTACTACCCGTAAGCTAACACTGACCGAACCCGGTGAAGTGCTTTATCATCGAGCAAAGAGCATTAGCAGCATTGCACAAACCGCGTTTGACTCAGTAACAGGGTATAGTGAAGCACTCTCTGGCAAAATTCGCATGTCGGTACCCACTATTTCAGGTGAACTGTTATTGGCCAACGCAGTTTCAACATTTTGTCAAAAACACCCAGGTTTAACGGTTGATATGTCACTTAACAATCATTTTGTTGATCTGGTTGCTGATAATTATGATCTAGTGATCCGTACCGGTTATCTAGAAGATTCAAGCCTTATTGCTCGTCATATTTTTAATTCACGCTGGGTTATCTGTGCTTCCCCTGCTTACTTTGAGCAACACGGTATACCTGAAACGCCTAAAGCGCTGAACAGCCATAATTGTCTAGGCTATAACCCTCAAAGCTCAGGCCCTTTTGACTGGCAATTTATTCGTCAAAATAAAATCTATACCCATAAAGTGAGTGGTAATTTTTCATCAGATAACGCCGCATCATTGAAAAAAGTCGCACTCGCCGGTAACGGAATTGCTTACTTACCTACTTGTTTAGTTTATAACGAATTACAACAAGGCCAATTAGTTGAAGTATTAGCCTCACATGCAGGAAAAGTCGTCGGTATTTATGCCGTCTATCCCTACACTCGAAAGCCTGCAAAACGTATTCAGGCACTAATTGAACATATTCGCGAAAGCTACATGGAAATTAAAGAACAATTTTAACCGTCGATTAATTTCATCAATAAATGGCCATCATAAAGGGATTGTTTAACTAATGCAGCCCCTGGCATCGTGGCTTGGGTATAGAAACGGCTTTCTTGAAGTTCAAGATCGCGATTATAAATAGGCAGAGTTTGGGAAATAACACACTCCATAATTGCGGGGTATAACACGGCCTTAGCCCGATTTAACTCACCACCAATTAAAATACGTTGTGGATTAAATAAATTCACCATAATTGCTATCGCTTGGCCGAGGTGATGCCCAAGATCAATGATAATTTGACGAGCAAGAGCATCACCCGCGACCGCTGCATCACAAAGCGCCTCAATCGTCAGGGTCGACGCAGTTAATACCGATGGATGCCCTTCTTGTAAACAGGTTAAGGTTTGATTTAAAACAGCCGTTAAGCTTGCTACCGTTTCTAAACACCCATGATTACCGCAAAAACAACGCTTACCATAAGGTTTAACCTGAATATGGCCTAACTCACCAATATTACCAGTACGACCTTGAAGCACGGTATCATCTAAAATAATCCCCGCCCCAACACCATTGTGTACCGAGACTAAAATAGAATTTGATATGCCTTGTGAATTACCAAACAATTTTTCAGCTAACGCCCATGAACGGGTATCATTACCGACAAATACAGGTAACCCAGTAGCTTGATGAATAATATCGCTTAACGGTAAGTTCTTGATGGTGTAATGAGGCATTTGTAAAACAACACCTTCAACCGCATTTACCAATCCAGGTAATGACACTGCAATCGCTGAAATACGATCAATAGTACTGACATGATTAGCAAAAAATAGATTAATTTCAGCCAATAATTTAATCACAACATCATCTTGTTGGACTTGATTAATATTTTGCCGTTCTTCAACTAAAATATCACCACTTAAAGAGTGTAAAGCTAACGTCAAATAACCACGACCTAATCGAATCGACAAAAATTGCCAACCTTCATTGGCAGGAACAAGCCCTATTGCTGGTCGTCCACGACTAGTAGATTCTTGATATTGGGTTTCTTTTATTAAATGTGCTTCAATCAATTCTCGAGTGATTTTAGTAATACTTGCAGGGGCTAATTGACTACGTTTAGATAATTCAATCCGCGAAATAGGTCCGTAAAGATCAATAAGTTTATATACGCTCCCGGCATTATTTCTTTTTATATGATCAATATGACCTGGCTGAGCGACATACATGTTGGTACTCCTAGAAGAAAAACAGCGATAAATACCATTTGGGTTTCAATTTTTTTACTTTGCGAACTAATTGTGAAGTCTCTTGTACTCAGGACGTGACCGCCGTCACGAGGAATCCCTAAAGACTTCCGCTTTCGCTTCTGACATAATAATAAATCGGCATTTCGCCGAGTATAAATTCAATTAGTAAATTTAATCTGCTCCGTGCTTTTGCTAAACGTCATTCACTGATGGCGACTAAATAACAAAATCCAAAAGTAACGATAAGAGATGTATGAGGTTCTGCGTGTACAAAATTAATGAAGTCTTCGAAACGATTCAAGGTGAAGGTGTATTCACTGGTGTTCCTGCTATTTTTGTTCGTTTACAAATTTGTCCTGTAGGGTGTTCATGGTGTGATACCAAACAAACATGGACAGCTGAACCGAATGATTTAGTCGATGTTGAACGTATTATAATAAAAACAGAAGACTCTCCACTTTGGACACAACTAGACGCTAATGGCATCGTAGATCTATTAATCAAACAAGGCTACACAGCTAAACATGTCGTTATCACCGGCGGTGAACCTTGCATCTATGATTTACACCCTCTTACTACTGCATTAGAAACCGCAGGCTTTAATTGCCAAATTGAAACCAGTGGTACTTCAGAGATTTTAACCAGTGACCAAACTTGGGTTACGGTATCACCTAAAATCAATATGAAAGCAAAGCTGCCAGTATTACCTTCGGCGTTAGCACGTGCTAATGAAATAAAACATCCCGTTGGTACTCATAAAGATATTGAACAATTAGAAGCATTATTAACAACAGCAACATTACGTAATGATGTCACAATAGCACTACAACCTATCAGTCAAAAACCACGGGCAACAGAGTTATGTATTGAGACATGCATTGCTCGTAATTGGCGTTTATCGATCCAAACTCATAAATATTTGGCCATTGCTTAATATTCACCACGTTCATATCACGTAATAACCTCAATAAATAACAATGCAATGATAAGGCTAGATTTACTTATCATTGCAAAAACGATCGTTTATTAACCAACCATCTGTATAAATTCCCACTTTCCCACATCAATTTATCAATCTAATGAGATCAATGCTTGATGCTTGACGTAAGAAAGGTAATATTACTTATACAACGATATCTTTAAGCACGTAATACTTTAATTCCAAAGTGAAGTGCCTAAACGGAGAATGACTTAAACATGACTTACGCGCCTGTAACAGACGTATTAAGCGGTAAGCTAGCAATTGACAGTGAAATTACTGTTCGAGGCTGGATCCGTTCACGTCGTGATTCCAAAGCTGGAATTTCTTTCCTTGCCATTTATGACGGCTCTTGTTTCGACCCGATTCAGGCCGTGGTCTCTAATGAGTTAAATAATTACCAGGAAGATGTACTTAAATTAACAACAGGTTGCTCTGTTGAAGTCACTGGTACTATTGTAGCCTCTCCAGCTAAAGGTCAAGATTTTGAGATCGCAGCAACAGCCGTTAAAGTTGTTGGTTGGGTAGAAGATGCTGAAACATACCCAATGGCAAAAACACGTCACTCTATTGAGTATTTACGTGAAGTTGCACACCTACGCCCACGTACTAACGTAATTGGTGCTGTTGCTCGTGTTCGTAACTGCCTATCTCAAGCTATTCACCGCTTCTATCACGAACAAGGCTTCATTTGGATGTCTGCACCACTTATCACAGCATCTGACTGTGAAGGTGCTGGTGAAATGTTCCGTGTGTCTACGCTAGATATGGCAAACTTGCCAATGACAGACAAAGGCGAAGTGGATTTTGACAAAGACTTCTTTGGCAAAGAAACATTCCTAACAGTATCTGGTCAATTAAATGCTGAAACTTATGCTTGTGCTTTAAGTAAAGTATACACATTTGGTCCAACATTCCGTGCTGAAAACTCAAACACCAGTCGTCACCTAGCAGAGTTCTGGATGGTTGAGCCTGAAGTTGCTTTTGCTGATCTTGATGACGTAGCAAAACTAGCTGAAAATATGTTGAAATATGTATTTAAAGCAGCTCTTGAAGAGCGTCGTGACGATCTTGAATTCTTTGCTTCTCGCATTGATAAAGACGTTATCACTCGTCTAGAGCAATTTGTAACGTCTGATTTTGCACAAGTCGACTACACTGATGCAATTAAGATTCTTCAAGATTCTGGTCGTCAGTTTGAGAACGATGTTGAGTGGGGCATTGATATGTCTTCTGAGCACGAGCGTTTCCTTGCTGAGCAACACTTCAAAGCACCAGTAATTGTGAAGAACTATCCAAAAGACATCAAAGCGTTCTACATGCGTATGAACGAAGATGGTAAGACTGTTGCAGCAATGGATGTACTTGCACCGGGTATCGGTGAAATCATCGGTGGTTCACAGCGTGAAGAGCGTCTAGAACAACTTGATGCTCGTATGATTGAGATGGGTTTAAACCCTGAGAGTATGGGTTGGTACCGCGATTTACGTCGTTACGGTTCAGTACCACACTCAGGTTTTGGTCTAGGCTTTGAACGTCTAGTCTCTTACGTAACGGGCATGAGCAACATCCGTGACGTAATTCCATTCCCACGTACACCACGTTCTGCAAACTTCTAAATACTCAGTGTAATTAGTCGAAATAAAAACCATCTTCGGATGGTTTTTTTTTGTCTAAAATTAAATATGGCTTAAAGAAACAATACCAGCTTTTAATACTATAATATTTTTATAATGATTGTATTAATTCAAGAAATGAATTAAATTCATAAAAATCATTCGCAAGCAGAATACATAATAAAATACGCCCATGAAAATAACCCATAAGGATACTAATAAGCATTTTTTTATTGTATTGAAAACGTTTACCTTACTTTTTTTCGTTTTATCTAGTTTCTATTTAATTTATAACATTTATCATCTTGAAAAATTCAATCATGGTTATATGGCTAGAATTCAAGCAATCTATTCCTACACCCGTCGTTTTGGATCGTATTACAACAATACTCAAGAAATATATACAAAAGAAAATCACTACAAAACTGACAACGTTTCATTAATTGTAAACAAATCAGGTAACGTAAAAACCCTCTCAGAAGGAATAAAAAAATTACGTTTACAATTAAATCAACTTACCCGCAACAATGTATGGACAATTGCTGTTTTTGAAAATCCGGCTAATTACGCACATTTTGATCCGATTAGACCCGAATACTTACATGAATTTGATAAATATGGTGAAAACTCTGTAATGCATCGTATTGTTAAACGCGAGGATTTAATTGATACTTACCAATCTTTTTATGGATGTAATATCAAATTAACAGAAAGTTATATCGAAGTTGGCTCAAAAATTAAAATTAGAACCCTTTACTACCCTATTTATAACAAGAAACATCTTGATGCATTATTAGCTATTGATATAAAAAATGATTTTATTGTTGAATCTTTGAATAAATATAACAAAAATCATTTTAGTATTATCAATATGAATAAAAAAAATAATATTTATACACTTAAAGAGTTACTTCCCTGTTCACAATTAAGTCCGATCAATCTTGGTATTAATTTATTTTCCGTTTTTAAAATGATGTTATTTCCTGCTTTTTTATTAAGTCTTATCTCTACTTATTTAAAACACTATCTAATTAAAAAAAGATATGCGATGCAGCGTGATCAGATGACTAATTTCTACCGTCGAGACTACTATGAAAAAAAATTGTTAAAACAACGGAATTTTAATTTATTAATCATCGACATTGACCATTTTAAAAAAATAAATGATAACTATGGACATGAAACGGGTGATGATGTTATTCGTCATGTGGCAAAACGTATTAATAATTGTATTCGAAGTAAAGATGTTCCAGTGCGTTGGGGTGGTGAAGAATTTATTCTTTCATTTGATGATATGAATCATCAACAATTACAAATTAAAGCAAAAAAAATATGCCAGTCAATTGCATCATTCCCAATATTAAATCTTACTATTACGGTTTCAATTGGTGGTATATCAACTAAAAATAGACACTTTAATGCTGTTTATAAAGCCGCAGATAAAGCACTATATTATTCAAAAAATAATGGTCGTAATCAATACACGATTATTTAAGTGAAAATACATGAAAAATGTGTCAACACAAAAGACGGAAAATACCTAAAAGGAATTCAAATACTATCGATAAATATTATTTATTAATACGATATGTATTTTTCACTTTAACATGTGAGGTGATTATATAAAAATGCAACCTAATATTATAATATCGCCGAATAATAATGATTACAATCGTAACTAGCTTTTTGAAAAAAATACCTCCCAGCTTAAAGCTTTTTACTTTCTTTTTTATGATTCTATCTAGTATCTATTTCATTTATAATATTTATAACATTGATAAAATACACTCCAAATATGATACAATATTAAATGAAACATACTCTGTCGCCCGTCGCTTTAGTTCTTTTTATAATAACACCAATACTATTACATTAAATAAGGGGCAATATCTTTTTAATGGTGTGTCGGTCGTTGTAAACACACATACAAATGCTAAGATATTATCTACAGGCATGAATGAATTAGGGAAAAAAATCAATCAACTGACAGATAATAATATATGGACAATTGCGATTTTTGAAACAGCATCAGATTATTCACACTTTAATCCTCTTAGACCTGCTTATTTAAAAGGTTATGATAAAGTAATCATTAATACTATCGTTAAAAATGAAGGTTTAATGGACACTTATCAATCATTTTATGGATGTAATATAAAACTAACTGACAAATATAAAGAACCAGGAACAAATGAATTAATCCGTACTATTTATTATCCTATTTATAATAATAAAAAATTAGATTCTTTATTAGCGATAGATATTAATAATTCAATGTTTAATGAAATATTAACTAAATTTAATAAAAAAGAAATGACAATTATTAGCATGGGAAATAATAATATTTACAACACCAGCGAATTATTACCCTGCTCAACAGTTGATCCGATTAGTTTAGGAATTAATTTTTATACTCTTTTAAAAACAACCTTTTTACCCTCTCTATTATTACTATTTTTATATCATTCATTAACTAAAATCATTGCTAATAAAAACTTTATTTTACGTTATGATCAAATGACACATTTTTACCGTCGTGATTACTATGAAAATAAACTACTTAAACAAAAAGATTTTGATTTATTAATTATAGATATTGACCATTTTAAAAAAGTTAATGATATCTATGGTCATAAAGTGGGTGATGAAGTTATTCGTACCGTAGCAAAACGTGTTAATAATTGCATACGTAAAGAAGATATCGCTATTCGTTGGGGCGGCGAAGAATTTATAATTTTATTTTCTGACATGAATAAAGAACAATTAATAATAAAAGCACAAAAAATATGTGATGCAATTTCTCTATGCCCAGTAATAGATATCAATATTACTATCTCTATTGGAGGAATTAGTGCAACTAATATCGATTTTAATGACGCCTATAAAGCAGCAGATCAAGCACTTTACCATTCAAAGAATAATGGCCGTAACCAAATAAAAATTGTTTAGTAATAAACACACTCAGATAAGCATAAACAACTAGGTATCATTAGACTGAAGTTCATGGATGTTCATAAAAGTGCTATAACAAAATATAATTATAATTCCATAAATTTGTTGCAGCCTCTTGTCAAACTTCTATCACTAAGGGTATAAATAGACATATAACTCTTTAACTACCCATGGATGATCGATATGTTTGAAAAGATTATAGCAGCACCCGCAGACCCTATTCTCGGTTTAACAGATGAATTTAAAGCAGATCCTAGAACACATAAAATTAATCTCGGCGTGGGTATTTATAAAAATGAAGCAGGTAATACGCCTGTTTTAGCCACCGTAAAAAAAGCAGAAGCCATTCTATTAGCACAAGAAACAACAAAATCTTACCTTAGTATTCAAGGAACGCCTGAATACGGCTTAGCCGTACAACAACTACTTTTTGGCGCTGACGCTACACTTATTGCAGAAAAACGAATCCAAACAGCACAAGCTCCTGGAGGCACTGGTGCATTACGCGTTGCGGCTGAATTTATTAAACGTCAGTTGGGCGATGTTACTGTTTGGATCAGTAATCCTACATGGGCAAACCATCATGGTGTCTTTGGTGCGGCCGGTTTAGAAACGAAAACTTATGGCTACTACAATGCTCAAGTTAAAGATATTGATTTTGATACCACTATCGCTGATTTAAGCCAAGCAAATGCCGGCGATGTCGTCTTATTCCATGGCTGTTGTCATAACCCAACAGGTATTGATCCAACTAATCAGCAATGGCAAACACTCGCAAAACTCTGCCTTGAAAAAAACTTACTGCCGATGTTTGATTTTGCTTACCAAGGTTTTGCTCAGGGTGTAGAGGAAGATGCTCAAGGGCTACGTATTTTTGCCGATCAAATGCCTGAACTTCTTGTTGCCAGCTCATTCTCTAAAAACTTTGGACTTTACAATGAACGTGTAGGTGCATTTACTTTAGTTGCAAACAATGCTGAACAAGCGATTATTTCATTCAGCCAAGTAAAATCCATTGCTCGTGTTATTTATTCAAATCCCCCCGCTCACGGTGCAGCCGTTGTAACACAGATTCTAAACGATACTGTATTACGTGCCGAGTGGGAGCTCGAAGTTGCAGAAATGCGCGATCGTATTCAAGAAATGCGCGTATTATTTGTAGCAACACTCAAACAATGCGGTGTAAATACCGACTTTAGCTTCATTGAGCGTCAAAATGGTATGTTTTCATTTTCTGGCTTAAATAAAGATCAAGTGAACCGCTTAAAAGATGAGTTTGCTATCTATATAGTCGGCTCTGGCCGTATCAGTGTTGCAGGTATGACAAAATCAAATATGCTGCCGCTTTGTAAAGGTATTGCTGCTGTTTTATAATCTTATAAAATAAAACAGACAACCATAAAAAAGAGGATATCTATCCTCTTTTTTTACTATTATGACACTAATAATATTAGCCTGATTTATTCAATGGCAATACATTACAATAAAGATCATGTTCATAATTCTTTTCTAATTGCTTACGCCAAGGCCGTTCAGATATTGGCACAAGATAAAACATTTCTCTTGTGGTATCGGTTACAAATGCCATTCCATGCCGCATCACTTCATAATGTATATCATGAATATAACCGAGAGAAAAACATTGTCTTCCTGTTAGCATATTAATATCGTCACGACTAAGGGACACTCCCTGTTTTTCATCCGCAAATCTTTCAAGTAGCCAACCAGAAAATTCCTTTGCACTTATCATCGTCATAAGATCAGTTTCTCCTAATTCCGCGTACTCCTTGAGAATTAATCTCCATATTAATAGTTATAGCAGAATAAAAAAAAATCGTCGGTTTTATGTCTTAAAGATAATAATAGTATAAATAACAATTGTAGTATGGGGAGGGGAAATCATAATCATACAAATAAATACCCGCTTCTAAATAGAGAAGCGGGATTAGCATATCTTAAAGGGCTTTATATAACACTTTATTCCCTGCCAATTGGATGCGCTCAACTCGCCCTTGTTCTGTAAGTTTTTTTAACGCACCAGTAGCCCAAGAAGCCGCTTTGACCTCGTCTTGACCCGCTTGTAAACCAATACCCTTAGGATTTAAACCATCAGCATGGCTTACAACAATATCAAATACTTGTTGTTGCTTTGCTGTTAACCTTACTGCTGATTTCGAAGCGGTAACAGGCTTAGAAATGGCCGTATCAGCAATCACTGGTGTATCAATAACTAATTCAACTTCTGGCATCTTTTTAACTGCAAATACTGGATGACTGAAAAGAGGTTTTTGTTTATGCAGTTTACGTTGAATATTACGTTTGTGAGAAATTCTCATTACTTTATTTACTCCGTTACGCGATGTTTAGTCTCCACTATTTTCATCAAGAAAAAGTGAGCGCGTTTTATAACAAGGTTATTTAGCAATTACCAGTAAACGGTTATTTATTCATCAATAAATATAATTACTCATGAGAAACATCAACTTTTAATATGTTTTTACCTGTTATTAATAATAATAACAGGTAAAGTTCATCATTATTATCACCGTTATTTTTTAATATATACGTCTATAATATATATAAATAATTACGTCATTATAATAATGATTAAGGTGCAGTAATGGGGACTCTCCATATTCATACGGAAAAATTAACGACAATACATTATGTTTGGCTAGCTTTAATATTCATCACTCTTTGTTTCACTTTCTTAAGTTATTTCAATACACACTTATCTAGGGTAAGTCTCTTAATTATCATTGTGTTACTTGGATCTATTTTGCTATTAGCCACAAGATACTTCAATACATCGACCATGAGTTTTACCTTAACCTTTATGCATTGCCAATTTCATAGTCACTATGGTGGATGGACGACAACATGGCACAATATAGCTCATATTGGTTATGCTACTCTTGGATCTCAAGGTTGGCATTCATCCCTACCTTGGATAGGCATCCGTT
Organism: Photobacterium iliopiscarium; assembly: GCF_003026395.1. Taxonomy (GTDB): domain Bacteria; phylum Pseudomonadota; class Gammaproteobacteria; order Enterobacterales; family Vibrionaceae; genus Photobacterium; species Photobacterium iliopiscarium. Next base: position 45,995 of record NZ_PYOO01000002.1, read on the forward strand.
TAAAAAGTTATGATCATTTTATTCAGACTATCTGCCCTCGTGTTGCATCCAGAATATTACTTGAACAACGTATTTTACTGGTCATGGCACTTAAACACAGCGATAGCTCCAATTATCAACTCGAAGATATATTATTTGATGACTCACCTTTTATAACTCAAAATGGCGAACAATTACTTGGACTCCAAGCAATGCTTGCTAATCGCATGCGTTATAACCGAGAATTACTTGGCTTTGATTTTTTTATTGCTGATGATGCGCTTGATCGCCCTATAAACGATTTTATTGGTCTATTACGTCGTTATAAGGCCGCCGCAGCTTAAATCATCATGGTGATACAGCAGAAGACGTCTGTGCTTTAAGAAAGGGTAACAACAACAATCCAATTAATGCCGCAGCCACTGAAATTACCACAAAAAAACCAGTCCAATGATAATGATTCATAATAATCGCCAATGGGTATCCCGCTAAAGCAGCCCCCATATAAGCAAATAAACCGACAAAACCTGTTGCCGCACCCACCGAGTCTTTATGAGAGCATTCAGCCGCCGCCATACCAATCAACATTTGTGGTCCAAAGACAAAAAAACCTATCGCGAAAAAACAGCCCGCTTGCAAAATATAATTGGTCACTGGCATTAACCATAACGCAGCAACCGCTAAAAATATTCCCATTGAAAAAAGTAAAATCATCGGGCCACGATTACCACCAAATAATTTATCCGAGCCCCACCCTCCCACTAATGACCCTAAAAACCCACCAACTTCAAATAATGATAAAGCACCATTTGCAGATAACAAACTATAATGATGTTGTTCCGTTAAATAGAGATTACCCCAATCATTTATCGCGGTTCGAACGATATAAACCAAGACATAACTCATAGCAAGCAACCACAAATATTTATTAGTTAACACATACTTAAATAATACTTGTCGTTGTGTAAGCCCAATACCTTCATTTTCTTGTGCCATTTCCAAATGATCGTGACGCCATAATCCAACACTGGGTAAGCCCATCGCTGTAGGTTTATTTCTTAAACGCCAACATAAACCAATACCAATGATTATCGCTACAATACCAGGGACAAAGAAACCATAACGCCAACCATAATGTACCGTTAAAAAACCTACCAATAACGGAATAAGTGCACCACCAACATTATGAGCAGTATTCCAACATGACCACCATAATCCACGCTCAGATCGTGAATACCACGTTGTCAGTAACTTAGAACATGCAGGCCATCCCCACCCTTGAAACCATGCATTCGCTATCCACAATAATGTAAATGCCAGAATCGAACTTGATAAACCAAAACAAATATTAATAATACCGGTTGCAATTAACCCTATTCCCATAAAATAACGTGGATTAGAACGATCAGATATCATACCGGATATAAATTTAGAACAACCATATGTTAAATAAAACAGTGTCCCCATCATGCCAATATCAGCTTTATCCCAACCTAAATCAGCAATCATAGCGGGCATTGCATACGTGAAATTTTTACGGGTTAAATAAAATCCCGCATAGCCAATATACATACTAACCATGATATGCAAACGCCAATATTTATAACGTTGATCAACTGTTGAGTCTGATAATATCGCCATGTGGTACCTGATTAAATAAAGAAATTAGACATTATAATTATTTTAACGGTAATATAATTACCAATGTTGTGCCTGTATTTATAGATGGTTTTGGTAATGCATTTTCCTGAGAATTATCATGATAGTGGCTAATTATCGAGCATCGTCCGCCTAATATTTCAACCCGTTCACGAATACCTCGAAGACCAAAACCTTTAAATGCATCTTCTGCTTTAAATCCAACCCCATTATCTTCAATTTGTAATCTAATTTGTTGATCAATCTGTAATTCAATAATAACTTCAGTTGCATGGGAATATTTAGCAATATTATTCAATGCTTCTTGGCATATACGGTATAAAGTCACGCTGGTCGTATCACACAACAGTTGTTGATGATGTCCCCATGCCATTGCTACATCAATACCCTTATCTTCTAATTTTAAATCACACACAACTTGCTCTACAGCTTTTGCTAATCCAAGATCATCTAATGTTTTAGGACGTAATCGTGATAATAAGCCTTTTGTTGTATCATAAATATTAAGCGATAATTGCTCAATGGTCGACGAACATTGCTGACTTACGGGGGTCAATTCGACCCGTTTTAAAATACTCGCTTGCATTCTAATTGCAGTAATGTTTTGGCCTATCTCATCATGTAATTCTCTAGCGACATCCCGCCTAACTGATTCTTCTGTTTTAATTAATTGACGAGATAACACCTGATTACGACCTAATTCAGAAGATAATTTAGTATTAAGATCCCGCTGGCGTTGAATACCAAGACCTAACAAAATTCCCGTTAAACTTTGCGCCGAGAGTGATAATAATAAGTCCGTTATTTCCATGTTATTGACATCACTTCGTGCCGCTATTAATGCAATACTATTTAATAATGTTCCGAGTAATGCACCTTGCCACCCATGTCGAAATGCAAAGACAATAATTGGTATGGCTAAGCAAAAAGGGGCAAAACGGCTAAGTTCATCCGGTAAATTAATTTGTAATAAAATATTGGCAATAAAAAGTAAGGCATATAAACACAAATCACGATGACGTAACTCTAATGGTTTAGAAATAAGGGCTACGGTTAATGGGATCCATGATCGATTAAATAAGAAGCTCCACAATAAATAACACGTAGGCACTAGCATTAATCCGCCAGTAACACTGATGAGAAAAATCATTCCCATTGGCGATAACGGTATCTGAGCGATAGATCGAAAACCCATTACCATAACAACATTAACAATCGCAGTTGAGACAATAACTGCCGCCATAATAAATAATTGTCGCCATTGATCGCCATAATAATAACGGCGAGCAAACCACAATATGGGCCATGATAAAACACTCGCAATTAAAATTGGCCACCACGGTAAGTCATTTAACGTTTTTGCCAGTAATAAAATCAAGCCCCATTCAGTACTATAAATGACAACCCAATAGCGACTAGCTGTATGTAATGTTATTCCTAATCTCAATGCAAAAGGGAAAAATAAAATAGCTAATGCAGGATCAACAAGAAAATAAAAGGCAATAACCCACAAACAAAACCAACTACAAATAAAAAATAAACACCCGCCTAATGACGTCAATACATAATGTCGCATTACAATATTTCTAGTGGAAAATACTTAGCTAACTCAACATTATTACTAACATTAAGTTTATCCATTGCATTTGCGCGGTGCACATGAACAGTTTTATGACTCAGACCTAATTCAACCGCAACCGCTTTAACATCTAAACCAGTAGCAAGCATTTCACTAATTTGACGTTCACGTTTTGTTAAACATGCAACAGATTGTTGATAAGGATCGGTAGTTTCTAATTGCATTTCGATATCAGATGCTAAATAACATTCGCGATTTGCAACTTTTCGAACAGCTTTAATGAGTTCATCAGGACTACAACGCTTACTTAAATAACCTTTCGCTCCCGTAGCCAATGCTTTATTCACTACAGTGGCAGAATCATGCACACTCAACATAATACAACCAATATTACAGGCTAAATCCTCAAGTAACGATAAACCACTTTCATTCGGCATTGAAATATCAATAATGCATACATCAACGGTTTGTCTTGCTAAACCATGACGAGCTTCTTGTGCTGAACCAAATTGATTAATTACTTTTATATCAGGTTCTAATGATAATAATTGAGCAAAACCAGAACGAACAATGACATGATCATCAACTAAAGCGACTGTAATCATAACGAAACATACCCATAAACATTAAAAAACAACAAAAGAAGTCTTAATCGACATAAAGTACCGTTTGGGATAAATTCATGCAAGCTCTAGCCAATTAAATGTTTCTTTAGTCACGAAAACACAAAAAACCACTGCTAATAAAATCACCAGTGGTTATTCATTTAATCTTTTTTTATTATACGGTTAACCGAGAATTAACAATATAATATATTAATATAATGGCATTTCATCAGCAACAAATGGGTTTGTCACTCGCTCATGTCCAAAGGTAGACAATGGGCCATGTCCGGGTACAAATGTAACCTCATTACCTAAAGGCCACAATTTAGTCTTAATCGAATTAATCAATGCAGGGTGATCACCTTGTGGAAAATCAGTACGTCCAATACCACCTTTGAATAATACGTCCCCTACAAATGCGACTTTCGCATCCGTACTGTAAAAAATTACATGGCCTGGCGTATGGCCTGGCGTGTGGAATACCTGTAACGTTTGATTACCAACCGTTATCACATCGCCATCATTTAGCCATTGCGTCGGCATAAAGGCCTCTGTCATTGGCAAACCAAACATTTCGCTTTGGCGTGGTAATCCTTGTAACCAAAATTCATCATCTTGCTGTGGCCCAATAACCGGCACATCAAGAATTTGAGCAAGAGGCTCTGCACCACCCACATGATCTAAATGTCCATGTGTCAGTAGCAATTGAGTAACGTTAACACCTAATGCTGCTACTTCTTTTTGAAGTTGTTGAATATCACCACCTGGATCAATAATCGCAGCTTGGTATGTTTCATCACACCATATAATAGAGCAATTCTGTTGAAACGGTGTTACAGGTACAATTTTATATTGAAGACTCATTCATACTTCCTAAACGGAGACATCATTTAGCGAAGCATGCCACGAATACCCTAAAAAATACAGGTCATCACTAGAATAAACTACCCTCTCCAATGACGAACAGGACCAGTATCAATATGAATAAACTGGCTATTTGGGTAATAGCCGACACCACCAATATTCAAATCTGACGCGGCCTTACGTATTTTAGCGAGTGAAACCCCCTCTAAATTAAAATCAATAGCTTGAGCTTTCATGTGATAGCTTTTCTTCGCAACACCACCGCGCTTTGCTAACATCTTATTCGTTTTAGATGAGCGGTAACCAGAAAATAGCTGTGCATAACCCTCATGCCCTAAATAAGATTGAATTTGAGCAATGGCATCATATAAACGACGATCTATACGTGCGATTTCATTTTGACGAAAATCACGACAGAGATGATCTAACCGTCGCACTTCTTTACCTACATACGTTTTACCATTGAAGTATTTAGTTTCTAGTTCTTCACCTGTATGCAAATTACGCAATAACATCGTTCGAGGTGTTTTTGCTTGGAATGAACTTGCTTGGGCAATATTAGGCAGCATACATGCTCCAACAGCTAACCCACTTAATGTTAAAAATCTACGGCGACTAATATCTAAATTTGACATAAATTACACAACCAAAAGAAAATGTTATTTATTGCTAAAGCAATTCATATACCAATATTGCAAAACATTATCTTCAGTTAATTAAGCAGTCAAATACACAAGTCACATAATATCAAATTGATAAATCTATTTTTAAATATCATTAACTTACACTAAATTATTATTGTAAGAAGAAATTAATACCGCATTATTTGTTGTCATTAGTCATATTCGTAAATATCAAAACGGTAATTGACAGCACCGTCATCATTCACCCACGCGGTTTGATAAATAATTTCAACTGGCACTTTTTTGCTTTTATTAAGCCTAATTGATCGCGTTTTCTTACTTCTAGATAGTGTGTTAAATTGAGATTCGTTTTTTCCAGAATATTGCAATAACGCTAACGCAAGTGATTTTGACTTAAGCACACGCACACAACCTGAACTCAGTGCACGATCATGCTTATTAAATAATGCAGGGGATGCCGTATCATGTAAGTAAATAGCTTGATTATTAGGAATATTAAATTTATATAAACCTAACGCATTTTTTTTGCCCGGTTTTTGACGTAAACGGTAGGGAAATTTATTCGGGGAAAATAAATTATAAGGAATTGAGTTTATATTTATTTTTTGAGAGCTTCCCCAACTACGAATAACTTCATAATTATGGCGTTTTAAATAGCTCCGACTACGTTGTACCTTCGGTAGTATATCTTTTTTCATAATCGAATTAGGTACATTCCAATAAGGATTAAATACCACAGAGTTAACCTCTGAATTAAAAATAGGCGTTTGACGCGTTGGACGACCAACAATCACTTTACTGGTCAAGACCCTACGCCCATCAAGCCATAACTTCATATAATAACTAGGTATATTCACTACAATACCTGTATGAATATTCGTCGACCATAATCGTAACCGTTGCGCATTTAATGCCAATAACCGAACCCGCTGAGTTAGATTTAATCCTAACCATTTCTGAGTATTAGGGCCAATAATGCCATCTTGCTTTAAACCATGACGTGCTTGAAAATGCTTTATTGCTACGACTAAGCTGCCAGTATATAACGACTGATATCGTTGCTGATAACGCTTAGCCTCATAGGAAGAAATATCACCTAACCGCTCAAGTATTATAATCAAACTTGGTATATATTTAATTGCTTGTCCCGGTTCGACTTTGCCATTAAATCTCAATACAGGCCAACGTAGAGTATGTTGTGAATCTAATTTATTGATTGATGTTACTAATTGATTATATTCTAATATCTGTGGTTTCATACGGAGAACAAATTGATTAAAACGATGATTTTCATAACTTTCAAGCATATTTTCAACAGTAATACGATTTGGAAGAGGTAATGTTGAAGGTGCTGTTTCACCAAATAACCATAATTTACCCTTTCCATGTAACTGTTCAATAAAACTGATATATATTAATAATGTATCAGTTGCTACAACATCATATTGTTGCCAATTTTTTTGTTGTTGTAATTGAATCAATAAATGGTATCTAGCGGTTAATTCTTTATTTGTTTCAGATAGACTAAGAATGCGGAGTTGATCTATAAAATCATTTCTTGTTTGTTGGCTTTCCCAAAATTGACTAAACCCAGTTGATAAATATAACTCAACTAATGTTGATGAATATTTAAGCCGAACTATATTTGCATTAGCATCTGCAACCCATCGTTGAGCACTATTAAGCATATTTCTAGGATTATCAATGTCTGTCAAAGAAAGTGATTGGTTATTTAACAACGTATGCTCATGATCATCTCCAACAGATTGAGAATAGGCATATTGTATTGGTAAATAAAAACTAATAAATACTAATATGACAATAAAAAAAGCATTCTTAACTAATGTCATTAAATACCCCTATTCACACTTTACGCATGACAATAAAACCATATTCCATGACTAAATATAGAAGAAAAGAGTATTCGCAAATCTTAGAAGTACAATTATTATTCAATATTTACACTAACAATCTCTTTTAACTGAATATAAATAACTCAAAATCAACCAACAATTGGAATATGCCCTCTACAATAACAATTATTCATAAAGATAATAATGTTCACAAAATCGAAACACTTTGATGTAAAAGCAATGACACTTATCTAGAAATAAATTGATTAAATACATATAAATACCAATGAAAACATTATAATTCTTGTATACTCTCACCATGAAAGTACCCTATACATTGTGATGATTTTATAGAGTTATTGCATACAAATTTAATTGGGAGAGTTAGATGGATAGGCACGAAGAAGTACTGATTGCTCTGCGACAAATTATTCGAGCAATTGATCTACATTCTAGGAAACTAAATAAGAATGCCGGACTCACGGGTCCACAGTTAGTATTAATGCGTGCAATTCGTGGATCAGGCGAGATTACTATTCGCCAACTCTCTAATAACACCAATATGAGCCAAGCAACCGCCACTACCATTCTTGATCGTTTAGAAAAACGCAATTTGGTGGTACGTAAGCGTAGTGTGCTTGATAAGCGCAAAGTACATGCTCACCTTACAGAGGCTGGGCTTGTCTTACTTAATAAAGCCCCAATGCCACTACAAGACAGCTTTATCTCTCAATATCAAGATTTAGAAGATTGGGAACAATCACTACTGCTTTCTTCTGTACAACGTATTTCAACCATGATGAATGCAGAACACCTTGATGCAGCACCACTACTTGAAGTAGGTAGTATAACTAAGCAAGAAAAACCCAATATAGACAGTGCTGACGACGAATAACAACAATTAAAAACCGACATTATTGTCGGTTTATTTTTATTTAATGGTTATCCTGCTAAGACAGGATCAACCTGATACTTCATCAATGTCGATGGTATATGTTGTTGTGTTAACTCGTACATTGCTAATAATAATGCTTGTTTAATTGCAGTTTCATCATGTACCTCAACAGCAGATAAAGCACAATCTAAAGCCTGCTTTATTGCCTCAACTTTAAGCTGTATTAATGTAATTTGCTCTTGTTCAGACAAGGCTAATTGAGTAATCACTTGTGCGTTTGAATCACTATTTTGAGCATGACTCAAAACACTTAACTGCTGGCAAAGTAAATCTAATGTGTAAATCGTATTAAACAATGATTGTGGTGATTTTGTCATTGTAATATCCTTATTTATCAATGAAAAATGAACATTGCTTTATAATAATACATATTCAATGGGTAATTTGTTAACACGATCATAGAAGGGATATTGCATGCTATTGGAAGGCATTGAGACACTATTAATTTTAGCGCAAGAAGGCACCATGAGTCGTGCTGGAGCTAAACTTTATATTAGTCAATCAGCCGTCAGCAAACGGATAGCTAAACTTGAAGCGACACTTGGAAAAAAGCTAATTTCCCCATCAGGACGTTTAATCAAACTCACGCCAGATGCCCAGGCCTTGATAGAGAGTGTCGGCCCCAGCTTTAGCGAACTTCGAGGTTTAATTTTTGAACAACAAACCATTGAAGATCATAGCATTATTACTATAGATTGCTCTGAAACCCTTGTTGCTGGTTATTTAGGAAAAGCCTTTGGGGATTATAGACAACAAGATAAAAATTTCACAATCACAACTCATCATACTCCCGTTATTATTGATAACGTACGTTCCGGACAAGCGACTATTGGTTGTTGCGCGGGTTATTTAGCTCCGCATAATGGATTGCATTATCAACATTTATTAGATGAACGCTTTCGTATTGTTGCGTCTACCATATTGCATTCACCACCAGAATATTTATTAGTCAATGATCTTAAAAATCCATCTAATCTTTATCAAGCCGCTATTTTACAAAAAGCTGGGATCACTCCGCTAATGGAAATGGACTCTTATACTGCGGCAGCACAACTTGCCCTTGGTGGTGTTGCGCCAGCATTAGTACCAGAATCCATTATTAGCGCTCTAAAAATAGATCCAATCAATTGCTATCATTTTGACTTTTTAGATCAACTTACACGCCCAGTACATATTATTTATCGTTTAAAAAACGCAACATCCCCACGGGTTAAAAAACTAATTGAAACCATTGCGGGTGCTGTTGCCACAACAACTTAATCGCCATTCCCATCGACATAATCACAACCATTGGTCGAATAAAACGCTGGCCTTTGCTAATAACAACGTGTGCGCCTAATCGCGCCCCCATAAAACCACCCACAGCCATTATTAACCCTACCTTCCAAACAGGTAATCCTGCCAAAATAAACAAGATTAACGCTGCAATATTAGAAGTGAAATTCAAAACTTTAGTGCGAGCGGTAGCTTCTACTAGCCCTAATTGAGCAATAACAACAAAGCAGATGGTAAAAAATGATCCTGTTCCTGGACCAAAAAAACCATCGTAAAAACCAATACTGGTACCAACCGAAAATGCAAAAGCGGCTTCTGATAATTTAGGCGTGCCTCCCCCTGTGCCAATATTAGGGGATAATAAGAAATACAATGAAATACAGACCAGCAATATAGGAATAAGACTCGTTAATACACTAGCATCAATATATTGTACTAATACAGCCCCAATTGCCGAGCCTGCAAATGTGCAACCTATAGCCAATCGCATTTGTTTTAGATTAACTAATCCATTACGGACAAAATACCAAGATGCAGAAAAACTACCAAATGAGCTTTGCAATTTATTGGTTGCTAATGCTTGAGCCGGTGGGATCCCAACAGATAAAAGCGCAGGCACAGTAAGCATTCCTCCGCCACCAGCAATCGCATCAATAAACCCTGCGGCAAGTGCCACAAAAAATAAAATAACTAATACATCTATACTTAATTCCATTTACGATCACTTTATTAATCAACATACTAATAGCAGAATAATAACGGTGATAGCGTATATCGAACAGTGAAACCTAGGATAGCAACCCATTCCAGTTTGGAATAGGTTTATAATATCTAATGTTGATTACGGCAAATTTCAGCAGGAAAAGACAATTGCACCATAATAAAGCGTTTTAGTAACTCATCATATGGTTGATCATCAACGGCTTTTTGCATGCACATGAGCCATGCCTGTTTTTCAGCTAAACCAATATGATGATGGTGATGAGCACTAGCAAGGTTCATGCGTCCATAGCGTTCACTATAATTATCTTTTCCGCCCAACCAACCAATTAAAAATGTCGTCAATTTTTGCTGAGCTTCAGTTAAATCATGACTGTACATGGCACGTATCGTTACCGCTTCAGGTAAGCTATCGATGTAATAATAAAAATCAGCAACCAACTGTTGTACGCCAGTCTCACCACCCGCCGCCTGTAAAATGCTTTCTCCTTGTTCATACTTGGGAACATTACGCTTTTTTACACCTGAAAAATCATCACCTTCGGGGAACTCAACTTTATCAACCATTTCATTATCACTTTATAGAAATCCTTTCTTCATACTATAAGAAATGAATAAAGAGCAGCCATAGCCACTCTTTATTATTTATTGTTGATCACATTTTTAATTAACTCACATACAAAGGCCCACTAAAAGAGGTAACAGGAGGTACTTTGCCCGTGAACTTTTCAAAATTAACCACCACGGTATTCGCACTGGTTGCTTGAGCAAGCTCTGAGGTTGGAATATCAATGGTTAATGTATTAGGATCGCCATAAGTATCTATAGCGCCAATATCATTATTCAATGGCCCAAACCACGCCCCTTCTTCAATTCGAATCACTCCGGTTGGATAATGACTTGAAAGCACAGCGCCGGCTAACAACTGCCCACGATCATTAAACACTCTTACAATATCACCCTCTTTAATGCCTTTTTTATTCGCATCGTCAGGATTGATATAAACGGGTTCATGCCCTTTTACGGCATAGGTATTACGGAAGTCTTCAGAATCACACATTTGTGAATGTAAGCGTTTATTCGGATGGCATGATTGGAGCCAAAATGGGAATTTATCAGATTTAGGTCCGCCATGTGAACGCTCTTCTTTTTCAAACCACATGGGGTGGCCTTGGCAATGCTCATAGTTATACCGCGCAATTTTACGGCTATAAATTTCAATAAATCCAGAAGGTGTACCTAAGCTATTAATTTCAGGATCTTCTCTGAAAGCTGCATGACTGACATAGGTCTGGTCTGTGGTAAATTCGACTAATCCTTGTTGCCAAAATTGTTTAAATTCTGGCATTTCATGCTTACTGTCATTCGCTTTTCGACAATCATTATACAGTTGTTCAATCCACTGCATTTCTGTCATACCACGGGTATATTGTTTACTTTTTCCAAAGCGTTCTGTTAATTCAGTGAATATCTGAAAGTCGGTTTTTGATTGATATAATGGATCAACCAATTTATGCATCGCTAGAATACCGCTGGTTGAGTAAGTACCATATTGGTCGAGATCACTACGTTCAAATTGTGTACAAGCAGGTAAAACAATATCAGAAAAACGGCACGTTGGTGTCCAGGTATAATCAATATTAACCACCGTTTGCAGCTTTCTAAATGCCTCTTTCATACGGTTACGTTGCTGATGGTGATTCCATGGATTACAACCACTAAACACCATCATTTTAATATCAGGCAAGACCACATTAGCGCCGTTATATTGAATTTTTTTACCCGGTTCTATAATGGCATCAATCCATCGAGCAACCGGAATCGTTGAGCTATAACCTTTAAAATCAGTATTATTCCAAATAGGTTGCTGACCTTCATCAACATTACGCGGAAAACCACCAGGACCAGCCGCGGTACTAAAAGGTAATCCAACCCCACTATAAAAGTGCGAGTAAGACACCCCGCCACCAGGTAAACCGATTTGACCTAACATGGATGCTAACACCGCCCCCATCCAATACGGTTGTTCACCATGCTGTTGACGCTGCACCGCCCAACCAAACATCAACATGGTGCGATCTTTTACTAAATTACGTGCAAATTCTCGAATAGCATCTGCTTTTACACCACAAATAGGCTCAGCCCACTCTGGCGTTTTAGCTATTTTGTCTTTACCTGTACCTAATAAATAAGGTAAGAACTCATTAAACCCCAGTGTATACATTTCTAAAAATTGTTTATCGTACAAATCTTCTTTATACAATGTGTGCGCAATGGCAAGCATGAAAGGCACATCAGTTTGAGGGTTGACGTATTGATGTTCACAATTAAAATATTGTTGCGATTTTGATACCACAGGATCGACCGAGATCATCCGGATCTTGCCATCAGCCACCTTCTGTTTTAATTGCTCATAGTAAGCATAAGAACCATGGGTTTCGCATTGCCATCCTACTTGGCTATTTTTAATCGGATCATTTGACCACCATATCAATGTCTTGCAATCTTTGAGTATGGTTGACCATGTGGTTGCTTGGGCATAAACCTCTGTTGAGCCTAATACGTAAGGTAAAATGGTTTGTCCTGCACCTGTTGAGTAATCACCGACTTTCTTAATAAAATTACCATGCATGCCCACAGCACGTTGCATGTGCGACGTACAACTTTGGAACTGTCCTGTTTCTCGCCATCCTGTTTGACCAGCATGCAATGCCCACGGACCGTAATCTTTCTGCACCCGTTGTAACTCTTGATAAAATAAATCTAACGCTTCATCCCATGTCACCCGTACAAAGCGATTATTACCGCGAGTTTCACCGCTATATTTATTTTTCTTGAGCCAATCTAAGCGCACCATCGGATAACGCACTCGTGAAGGACTATAAATTAAGCCTTTGATCCCGTTTAACATATCGGTAGGATTTTTATCAAATTCTAACGGTTTTATTTCAGCGACTTGACCATTATATATTCGCGCTCGAAATGCGCCCCAATGAGAACCCGATACTTTCCAAATGCCCGGCGCATCGGCTGCTGGCGTATTAGTATCACTCGCGTGTGCAACTTGTAATAATAACCCCGGACCAATCACAGAAGCAGCACTGGTTGTCGCTAACCCTTGTAAAAATTTACGCCGACTCAAAGACATAGATCTTTCCTCTTTTTAAACGGGATACGCTATCAATGTTTGTCTTTTGCAAAATCTGATGAATGATTTTGTAAATATTTCAAAACAATGGCTTCACTGTCGGTATCAAAATTCACAAACGCTAACATGCCATTAAACATTCCCGGCCACGTATTGGCATCAAAATGATTTTCGGCAGGTTGAGTATGACAGACACTACAATTAGTTTTATAAGCTGATTGGGCAACTGACCAAATATCATTAACATTACTCACAAACTTCGCTTTTTCTACCCATAGCGTCGCTGTGACTTGTTGCCATTTAAGCCCGGTAACATCATCTTCTTTTTCGGTCGTCCCTTTAACAATGTCTTTATTTTGAGCTGCTGTTTTGCTTAATGCTGCGGTAGGAATATTCATCCCAAAATCTTGATTAATAACGCGACCAAACCCTTTTTCCTTACGCCAACCGCTGATCTCAATTTGTAACATGTCATCTTTAACAGCGACAACTTTGACACCCGATGCTGGCTCTAATGATCCGCCATCTTGGGTTTTTGCCTCATCTTCAAACATAGGGATAAACTGCATGCTGTAATAAGTATTACCGTTCTCATAATCTGTATTTTGTGCTACAGCCGCTAATTCAGAAATCATGCCACCTGATGAATCCATATTTGACGGTAAATGGTGAGCAATCCCTTTATGACAATCAATACAGCTTTGATCTTTTGCCGCCGCTTGCTTCATCTGTACTTGTGCCCGTGGCGACATTTCATCCCATTTCATACTGTCGTAATTGTGGCAGCTTTTACATTCTAAAGATTTATTCGCCGCAAACCGCTTCCACTCATGTTGAGCCAATTCTAACCGCTTCGCTTCAAATTTTTCAGGAGTATCAATGGTGCCGACAATCGCACCAAACACTTCTTTACTGGCCTGCATTTTACGGGCGATTTTATCGGTCCAATTATGGGGAACATGGCAATCAGGACACGTTGCCCTCACTCCTGCATTATTCTCCCAGTGAATGGTGCCTTGTAATTCTGGATAAACGGTATCTCGCATTGAGTGACAACTAATACAAAATTTTTCAGTATTAGTCACTTCTAGCGCAGTATTAAACCCACCCCAAAAGACAATACCAGCAACAAACCCACCAAGGGTCAGTACACCAAGGCTTATCTTTGTTGCTGGACGCCAAAAGGTTAACCATAATTTTTTTATGAACGTCACCATTGTTCTCCCTCCGTTGCTTAGTTTATCGAAACACTACAACCTAACCATGCCCAGGAGGACCAAAAACAAACACTTGTAACGCCCATATCGTAAAACCATAACCGCTCACTAACGCCATGGATAACAATGGAAATAACAGAATAATAATGAATAAAAAGGCCCACCATTCATAGCGACCACGTTCTTGTTCAGTAATTTCAGTACTAGCCATAATTGACCTCTATATAATCATTACAACAGCGATATACCATTCACGAATAACAATGGATTGATGAAATTATAGTCAAGGATAATTAACCTTCACGATCTAACTGCAAATTAGTTCTCTCTTCTTCCGTTCTAGCGTACAAATTACAGCCATAAAAAAAGCCAGCATCACTGCTGGCTTTTTTGCGTACTAAAAGAACTAGTTGATATAATTACTGTTTACACAGGTTCAATATCTAATATCCCTTGTACGGGTATTTCTACTTTTGGTTTCGCACCGAAACCGCGTAAACCCACTACGTGTACATGTTCACGATCTTTAAATATTTTACGTACCAATTTATAGGTCGTGCCTTTTTCAGGGCTAATATTTTCAGGGGCTGCAATTAATAGCTGCATATCTAGACGTTCACATAACTCAAATAAGGTCGCAATAGATTTACCATCTAAACGCGCGGCTTCATCGAGGAACAATAAACGACAAGGAATAATATCTTTACCACGTAAACGGCGAGATTCTTCTTCCCAACTTTGTATAACCATCAATAGAATGGCTTGACCAGTACCAATCGCTTCACCGGTCGATAACGCACCTGATTCTGCTTGTAGCCAACCATCAGTACCACGATTAACTTCAATGTTCAGCTCAAGGTAGTTACGGTAATCCAGTAACTCTTCACCTAGAATTTGCGGTGAACGCTGACCCATATCAATATGTGGATTTAAACGCTGGAATAATTTCGCAATCGCTTCTGAGAACGTTAGACGCTGATTACCAAATAAATCGTTATGTTGGTCTTTTTGATCAAGTAACCCAAGCAGTAACGATTCATGCGTTTCACGTACTTTAACGTTAAGACGAACACCACATACCTGTCCAAAACCAACATGTTGTAGGCCTTGGTTAAGCATTCGAATACGGTTTTGCTCACGCTGAATTGTTTTACGAATAATCTTCGCTACAGAATCTGAACTAATGGCTAAACGTTGTTCACGTGCGGTAAGTTCTTCTGTTAAACGACCAAGCTCCGCTTCCATTTCTTCGATAGCTTCAACCGGATCATCAGTGCGAATAATATCGTGACGAATACGCTCACGTAGATGCTGATACACGGCGATATAGAACAACACTTTACGCTCAGGACGCGCCACATCTTCTGAGGCACGTAATGCATCACGTAAGTTTTCGTTATCAGCCACCGCCAAACGCAATGCACCTAGCGCTTTATCTGATAATGAACGTAGTTCATCAGCCGACATGTATGCCATTTCACGGCGATGTAAACGACGTTCAACATCACTTTCACGCGCCAGGCGTAATACCGCACACCAGCCTGCTTTAGCATTCACAACCAACTTACGGAAGTCTTGGTAATCTTTACCCACTTTACGTAAACGTTTCATCAAGCCTTTCATTTCAAGCTCAATTGACGTGGTTGATTTCTCTAATGTACTGCGACGATTACGTGAACTGTGTAAGCGTTCATTCAGTTCATTACGACGCACTAATGCACGTTCTTCTGCTTCAACATCTGCACGAACACCCAACTCTTGCAGCTCACGTTCAAACTCAAGCACAGTTTCATTCTTAGCTTGATGCGAACTTTTCAGAGATGCTAACAACTGGTTATATTGGTTCGTTTGTGCACGTGATTGCTTCAAGCTTGCACGAGTTGTATTACGTTGTTGCTCAGCGGTCGCTAATTTTAGTTTTAGCTGATCATTAAGCTCTGAACTCTTGCTCAATAACTCAACCGAATCGGCATAACTAAAGTAATGACGACGCTCGGCCAAATCTGCAATCGCAAAAATCAATGTTTTAAGTTGTTGCAGTTTTTGATCGGCGGCTTCGTAATTGGCTTGTAATGCATCAAACTGCTCAGGATCGGCATCAAGTGCTGATACTAATCCTTCAAGTTCAATCAATGCTTTACCGTAACGATCCAAATAATTACGCGCTTCATCCATTTGCGAAAGTTGCTGTTCAACTTCTGCAAAACGTTCAGTTAGCGTTTCATCTTCAAGCAATGTCACGATGGGGTTTAATTTGCCCAGTAAGGTTAAGCCTTCACGTGCTGCGGCCAGTTGGCTACGTTGTTGTTGCTCTTGTGCTTGTGACTCTGCTAACTGGCGCATGATCTGATTACGCTGATCACGGGCTTGTTTTAGTTCAACCTCAGGATCGGCATTAAAGGCAATCGCCATATGGGTTGCCACAAAACTATTAAAGCTTTGGTATAAACGTTGTAGCTTTTGCGAATCAAATGCCGCTTTGGCGTGATCTTCTACCACTTGATCACGCTCATCACGTAAAGACTCTAATCGCTGTTCACGTGCTGCTCGGCCAAATAATGGCACTTTCGGGAAGCGTGAATAACGTAATTGGCGATCGTTAAGATGCACACATACTGCATTCTCAAGTTCATCAACATCAAAGCCACTGTCATCAAATGAATCAGCATCACCTTCAATGATGTACAAATCATCGGGACAATCATCAAGAGCAATCAGCTTTTCTTTAATGCCACTTAAATCAGGGACGATAATTGCATGACGCGATGGGCCATACATCGCACTGAAATAAGGCGCATCCGCAAGCGTAATGTCATCATAAATTTCAGATAACATCGTACCGCCAAGCGTCTCAGCCAACGCACGCAGACCTAAATTGTCACTACCACCTGGTTGTGCCAAGTGTTCAATATCATGCTCTAATGTTTGTTTGCGTTGCGCTAATTGGTCACGCTGTGCTGACACTTGACGTTCATTATCAAGTGTTGCTTGCATTGCATCCATTACCGTTTGGCTGCTGGTTAATTCAGTATTGGCTTGGTCGGCAAGGGTTTCAAGTGCATCTGAAGCGGCAATCCACGTTGGTGCAGAAGCTTCAAGTACGCTAATACGTACAACCAATCTTTGCTCGTTATGACGCATGTCATTACGTTGCTCAACCAAGCTCGCTTGATCTTGCTCTAAGCTTTCTAAGGTTGCTTCATGGCGCGCTTGTTCTTCCGCTAATGCCAATTCACCATCAATGGTAGTCGCAAACTTTTTAGCATACGTTTCAGCAAGTTCAATCGCTTGACGTTGACTACGCACACTACGTTCTAAATCACGATATTGTGCTTTAAGCTGATCACCACGTTCAGAAACCGAACGAAGTTGACGACCATGCTCAATCAGCTCACGGGCTTTATCACTCGCTTGAGTACGATCAACCACACCTGCAATAGTGGTCACAATCGCTAAGCCTTTTTCAAACTGCTGCGCCGCTGCCGATGACATATCCAGTTTGTGTTTTAATGCTAATAACGCCGTTGTTTGGGTATCTTGCTGCTGTTTAAGTTGGACAAGAAACGGGGGCGCTTGGTCTGGTAGCATTTGATGATCACCAGACAAATTACGGGCTTTTTCTAATGCTTGTACCGCTTGTTGGTACTGCAATGCACGAGTTTGCTGCATATCTAATGCTTGTTGGTAGTCTGCTAACTGGGTTTTTAAGCTATCAACTTCTTCTTCCGTTAGCTGTGATTGTTCTTCGGCTATTGCTAATTGCTCTGCCGCTTCTTCAACCACCATTACCTGCTCTTCAAGGCGCTCAGTAAGCTCTTCAAGATCTTCTTTATAACGCACGATTTTTTCAGCTTGGCGAACAGCCGTTTGCACTAGCTGCAAGTGATCAGAGGCCGCTTGATGATCTTGCTCTAATGCACCTTCTTGCTCAGTAAGTTCACCCAGCTCTGCATTCATGTTATTTAACGATGATTGCTGATCAACAAGCGTCTGGCGTGAACCCATTAGCTCACCACGTAAGCGTAGTGTTTGCTCTAATTTTTGCTGACGTTCGTTAGCATGACGCATGTAATCGGCAGCAACATAATTAGTTGCTTCAGAAATCAAATGCTTAAATAAGTCACGATCTGTTTGAGTTAATTTGATCGCTTCTAACGTCATTCGGTTTTCACGTAATGCCGCTTCCATATCTTGGAACGCTTTTTTCACCCCAGAGTTATGCGGTAATAAATAATCACGCAATGAACGGGTGATCGCACTTGAAATACCACCGTATAAAGAGGCTTCAATTAAACGATAGAATTTCGAACGATCTTGGCTATTACGTAATTTCTTTGGTAACACGCCCATTTCAAACATTTGCACATGGTAATCCGTTACCGAGTTAAATGTTTTAAACTGCACTCCTTCGTGCTGGCTAACGAGATCTTTGACATCGTTAAGCTGACGAACACGGGCTTGGTTTTCAGAAATCGTTTCAACTAAAATTTCAGCAGGTTTGATATGTGAAGGTAAACCTTGAATCAAAAATGGCTTAATATCCACTTTCTTATCGCGGCCAGCTACTTGCTGTAATTTAACCGCAAAAATAATACGTTGCTGCTTTGAGTTAACCACATCCAGTGCTGCATAACAGGCGCCGGGTTTTAATTTACCGTGAAGACCTTTGTCACGAGATGCATTTGAGCTACCGGCTTCTGTGGTATTACGAAAGTGAAGGAGACTTTGGTCTGGAATCAATGTCGTGATAAATGCTGCCATTGTGGTAGATTTACCCGCACCGTTACCGCCTGAAAGCGTTGTCACCAAATTATCAATATCAAAAGTACGTGCAAAAAAGCCGTTCCAGTTGATCATGGTGAGCGATTGATACTTGCCGCGTTCCATTAAATACTACTCTCCTGTACCGCTTGCTCTACATCTTGTTGCATTTCAAGCATTTCTTGATTGTTGGGGTCAATATCATCAAGCAGGCTTGATTGACTTGACGCTTGCTGATGAACCACGGCTTCACCGTCACGAATCAATCGTAACTGCGCTTCACGAACATCATCACCAGTACGTACATCAGCACCAAAACGGAATACAGATTCACTGATACGGAACTTACCATTCTCACCAATAGGGATAAGCATTCCTAAGCGACGTAAACGACGTAATGCTGTTTTTACTTTATCAAACAATTTTTCACGATCAAGATCTGAACCTGAAGCGCGATTAGTGACAAGTTTCATTAGCTTTTGTTCATCAGCCAATACCAACAACTCATCAAATAACTCTTGATTAGTAAAGATGCCTTCATGTGCTAAACGTTCAGGACTCAGGTAAAGAAAACATAATACTTTACCCACCAGCATATCAATTTCAGATAATACTGAACGACCAATCAATGAGGTTGATCGTGGGCGTAAATATAAAAAGCCTTCAGGTGCACGTACGAGTTCTGCATTATAGCGGCGATAAAACATCGCTAATTCTTTCTCAAACTCAATTAAATAAGCGTGACTATCTAAATCTTCGCTTGAAACATGGCGACCAGAACGCAGAGCGTTATCTAGCGTAGGGAAAAGTGGGTTAGCAATTGCTTTTGCCAACTTCTCCGGCATAAATTCTTCAATATTTGTCAATGACATGGGCTTGTACCTTGGCTCCGTATTCGTTAATTGCTTTCCAATCAGGCTGAATGGCATTGAAGTCCGCTTCGGAATAACCCATTCTTACGGCCTGATCAATCACAATCCGCGCTAAATCAAAATGTTGTGCATACGGATGTTGTGCCAAATAATCTTTAAGTAAAACACTCAAATTGATTGGTGCACCTGTTGCTTTGTGTGCTTGTAACATCAACCCAACTTTTTCAGCCAGTTGATCGTTAACCAAGTCAAGTTCTTCAAATTCCATTTCACCAGGAACGATACCGGTTACTTCATCATCCCGTAGGATCAAGGTTTCATCACGCATATCAAGTAAACGTTCAGCATCGGCAAATGTTAGTAACCATGGTGCATCGAAGTAATCAGTAACCGATTGACGTAGTCGTTGACTAAAGGCGCGGTTTTTATCCATATCAATTGCGGTACGAATAAATTTATGTACGTGGCGATCATAGCCAATCCATAAATCAATCGTTTGTTGTCCCCAACTGATGATGCGATCTAACTTCATTTGCAGGATATAAATCATACCATCAACAAAATCAAGATCATCACGTCCTTGAATCTCTTCTTGAATAGCCAGTAGCTGACTTTGAAGCTGATCACCTGCGGCTTGCAATGTATCTTGCAGTTCACGCAGTGTTGATGATGTTTCATCAAGTAATACTTCACAACTACTGATAGCGGCTTGCCAATCTTGATTTAATAACTCCGCAATATCGAGCTTCACTTGTTGCTGTTGCTCATCCATTGCGCGTTGGTTTAAATCGATACGATCAAAGATTTCCGCGACGGAATATTTTAATACTGCATGCACATTTTGACGCCAATGTTTTTCATTACCGTCTTCTTGAGCTGCCGTCGCTGCTTTATTGATCTCATCGGCCACCATTGCTAACTGAATAGATAGTTTTAGTGTTGAGAACTCACGTTGCCGCACGTAATAATCAGTAATGCCGAGCGCTAACGGACTTAATCGATAAATACTCGCGCCATCAGTCACCTCACTGGTAAAGCGTGATATTAACCGCTGTCTTACCAATTCATTTATGGCGTTGTTGGCACGAAATGCTAGGGTTTCCTTGGTTTGACCGAACATATCGCTCACAATGCGAAATGCATCAACCAATTCACCTTCCCCTAATTCTTCATCAAAGCGATCACCGCTTAATACAGCAATCGCTAACAAGAACGCCAGCCGTTCTGTCGGTAAATTAAGGGCAAACTCATTATTTTTGACCCAATTTACTAACTCAGGAACAGTCTGGGTAACTTCACTCATCCCTTGTCCTTATTGCTATTATTTAAATTTGTCACCACTGTTGACGTTACATCTGTGAGAGGCTTACGCGCATACACATGGATATAACGACCTAATGACAAAAAAGGTTCCTGACGACAAAGCTTTTGCTCCATATCAAGAACTTGTTCGAAACTGTAATCACCCATTCGATCATGCTGCATGTAATCATGGAATGTGCGTACACCTGTTTTACCCATTATGTCAAACCCAGCCTCAGTTAAACACTGATATACATCATCAGGCTTTATTCCTTGTTGAGGCTGCAATTTAAACCGTTTACGGTGTGGCATACCTTGTTCTATATGAGTTAAATTGCCACAAATCAGATTCTTAAATAGTAATCCATTATAGTTATAAAACATGACCGAAATAACACCGCCAGGTTTTACGTTATCTAATAAACCGATTAATGTTGTAATCGGATCAGCCAGCCACTCCATAACCGCATGAAAAAGAATTAAATCAACGGGAGCTTCAATATGCTCACTAATTTCTTGAATCGGTGAATGCACTAACCGATATTGCTCAACTAAGCCATTTTTAGCAATTTCTTGTTCCGCTAATGTCAACATTTCGCTAGAAAGATCACATAATGTCACGTAATGTCCAAGCGCGGCTATTTTTTGAGATATTTGCCCAATACCACCACCTGCATCTAATACTTGTAATGGTGCGGTATCATTCAATTCTTGCAATATATATTCAATATCTTGCCAAACAACAACTTGTCGTATTTGACCTTTCGCTGTGCCATAAATATTATCAGCGAACTTTTTCGCCAAATCGTCAAAATTTCGGTCTTTTTTCATGGCTCATTTACGTTATGATAGCGACTCTAGAATATGGCTTATTTTCTCACAAGCAGTAAAGGAATAAAGGCTTGTGATCGATTTTAGGGCTCAACTGCTGAAATTTCGGACGACATATTATGTTTATACTTAAAAAAATCATATCAGCGCTACTGATGCCGCTACCGTTTCTATTATTAGTGGGCATTATAGGTTTATGCGTGTTGTGGTTTACACGTCGAAAAAAATTAGCCTCTATCTTGGTGAGTATTTCCTTAATTGGTATTTTTCTATGTTCATTCCAACCTCTCACAACCGCATTACTACGCCCATTAGAGCAAGAAAATGCCGCCTTTGTGAATACCACCAAACCAATCAGTTATGTCATGGTATTAGGCAGTGGCCAAGTCATTGATAAAACCTTTCCAATTACCTCAGAATTATCGCCAACAGCGATTACACGCTTAGTTGAAGGTATTCGTATCTTCCGCATGTATCCTGATGCTAAGTTAATTCTCTCTGGCTTTGGGGGTTTAGCTTCTCATGGTATTAGCCACGCACGGTTAATGGCGCATTTGGCTATCGCATTGGGGGTCAATAAACGAGATATTCTATTATTTGAATCAACAAAGGACACCAAAGAAGAAGCCTTCCAAGCGGCGGATGTTGTTAAAGATAAAAATATGATTTTAGTAACATCAGCCAGTCAAATGTCACGCGCGCTTTACTATTTCCATCAAGCTGGATTACACCCTATTCCTGCACCAACGAACTTTAGGGCCAGTAATCAAATACGTGATTTTGTTCCTGATGCACGATTCCTTACTCAGATAGAAATTGTTGAACATGAGCGTTTAGGGCAGTTATGGCAACGCATAACCAGCAAGCTATTAAACCCAGAAACTGAACATCTACAAGCAGAAAAAGTAAAACCTGAGACATTATAGGTTTTTCAATGTCATGTTTTAGTTAATTATTTTAAAGCCAGCTACGGCATTATCCGTACTGGCTTTTTTAAAATCATCTTACTCTTTGCATAACTATTAAGTTCGTACCATTTTAAAATACGTTTTTATCTTATAATTTCACTTTAATCTCAGCATGCTTTACTGTATTTCATGATAAAATGATGACTTACTACTTAAGAAAGAATTTAATTCATGAAACTTTTAATCCGTAACCTTTCTCGCAGCACAACTGAAGTTCAAATTCATAAAATGTTTGAAGAATTTGGTAAAATTAGTGCTTGTAACCTTGTATTAGACGAAAAAACAGGCAAATCAAAAGGATTTGCATTTGTTGAAATGGCTGATGATGAGCAAGCAACGCGCGCTATGAAAGCACTTCATGAAATGTTGGTTGATAAAAGTCGCATTCGTGTAAAAACTGCTGAATAATCCATTTAGGGTTTATCTAGACATAAAAAAACCGAGTAAATAATACTCGGTTTTTTATTATACTAAGACGATAGTCACAGACTAACTGTTTTATTAGCTAACTAACTGCCGCACTTTTTCTAAATCTTCTAAGGTATCAACCCCTGCTGGTGGTGCATCAATCGCAACATCAACATGAATTTTCTCACCATACCAAAGCACACGAAGTTGCTCTAGTGATTCAATTTGCTCTAACGGGCTTGGCTGCCAATTAATATAAGTATTAATAAACCCAGCACGATAAGCATAAATACCAATATGGCGCAGTAGATTATGATGAACAATGCGTGGTTGTTGAGCAAAGTTATCACGATCCCAAGGGATAGCAGCACGGCTAAAATACAATGCATAACCATCTTTATCCGTCACCACTTTTACCGCATTCGGATTAAAGATTTCATCATGATGATCAATTTCAACGGCTAATGTCGCCATCGGTGCATTAAAGTTAGCAATATTGTCAGCAACTTGACGAATAATTGTATCTGGAATGAGCGGCTCATCACCTT
Source organism: Photobacterium iliopiscarium (assembly GCF_003026395.1). Classification (GTDB taxonomy): domain Bacteria; phylum Pseudomonadota; class Gammaproteobacteria; order Enterobacterales; family Vibrionaceae; genus Photobacterium; species Photobacterium iliopiscarium. The sequence continues at coordinate 70,183 of NZ_PYOO01000002.1, forward strand.
GCACATTCACCACAATATGATCATCAGCAAGTTGATATTTCGCAACCACCTCAGCCAAACGCTCAGTACCTGATTGATGATCAGTACGGGTTAAACACACCTCACCACCAAACCCTTGTACCACATCGACAATACGTTGATCATCTGTCGCAACAATAACTTGATCAGCGCCAGATTTACATGCTTGTTCGTAAACCCATTGCACCATCGGTTTACCTGCAATATCAGCTAACGGTTTACCGGGTAAACGTGTTGATTGATAACGTGCAGGAATAATCACAGTAAAGGCCATTACTTAACCTCGTCAGAACTTAATGTACGTGCTTCTGAATCAAGTAGAACAGGAATACCGTCATCGATAGGATAAGCAAGACGATCAAACTTACACACTAATTCATTTTTTTCTTTATCGAAATTCAATTTGCCTTTACATACAGGGCAAGCAACAATTTCAAGCAGACGGTGATCCATACTTTTCCTTAACCTCTATAATCTGTTTAATTATGGCTGATGCTTGTGGCTCAGAGATAACTGCATCAACAGGCAGATACCACCAATTATCCTCCGCAAATGAGTAACATTTTACTGCATCTTTTTCAGTCATAACCAAATGTTGCCCTTGTTGGGCTAAATCTAATAATGTTTGTTGAGTAAATGCTTGATGATCAGCAAAAGGCTGGCACACCACAGGCTTTACACCTAACGCATTCAATGTCGCAAAAAATCGTGGTGGATGACCAATACCTGCCATTGCAACGACCGACGCTAGCGATGTAGCCGCACAACGGGCACCGGTTTTAATATTAATTAATTCTGATGGTGATAAATGCATTGTCGCTTCATTAGCGTGAGCAACACCACCATTACAAATCCGAAAATCAACCTCATTCAGACGCTGACATGATTCTCGCAATGGGCCTAATGGTAATAATTGCTGATTACCAAATCGGCGTTTACCATCAATCACAACGACTTCAATATCGCGTGAAAGCGCATAGTGCTGTAAACCATCATCAGTAATAATAACGTCAACATCATGTTTTAACAGTAACTTTACTGCATCACTTCGAACAGGTGCAACCGCAACGGGAACACCTGTTCGACGACGAATTAAAACAGGCTCATCCCCTGCAATATCGGTATCGGTATCACTCTCGACAAAATACGGATAATAAGGTGCTTTACCACCATAACCACGTGAAACAACGCCAGGTTTTAATCCTTGCGTCAAGAGTTGTTCAACCAACCATACCACTACTGGCGTTTTGCCATTGCCACCAGCGGTGATATTACCAACAATAACCACGGGTACTGGCGCTCGATATGCTACTTTTTTACCGTCAACATACTGCTGCCGTTTACGACGACTAATCACGCCAAACAGTTGACTGAGGGGCCACAATAGTGGCCACAACAGAAAATAAACAATTCGAGCTTTACCTTTAGGTGCTAGTTGATACCACATTGCTTCAATGAGAGCCGCCACGATTAATCACCAAATTGAATACGATGAAGTTGCGCATAAGCACCATTAAGGCTAATTAACTCACCATGTGTACCACGTTCAATAATTTCACCATCATCGACCACTAAGATCTGATCAGCATTTTCAATCGTAGATAAACGGTGAGCAATGACTAACACAGTGCGATCTTTTTGTAATTCATCCAGTGCGCGTTGAATCGCACGCTCAGATTCAGTATCCAACGCTGATGTTGCTTCATCAAGTACTAGCACCGGCGCATTACGTAGCAACGCACGAGCAATAGCAAGACGTTGACGTTGACCACCAGACAAACTCACGCCATTTTCACCAATAATAGTATCAAGTCCATGCTGCATGTCCTTAATAAAGTCCATCGCATAAGCAAGCTCTGCTACTCGTTCAATATCAGCGCGGGTATATTCATTGCCGCTCGCATAGGCAATATTGTTCGCAATTGTGTCATTAAATAAATGCACATTTTGTGAAACGACCGCAACTTGAGAGCGTAAATTAAATAAGGTGTAATCTTGTAGAGCAACACCGTCTAAACGCAAATCACCAGAATCAATGTCATAAAAACGCGTCAACAAATTAGCAATGGTACTTTTACCCGATCCTGAACGACCAACAAGCGCAACGGTTTTACCCGCAGGAAGTTCAAAGCTAACATTGCGTAATGCTGGCGTGTCTTTGGTTGGGTAAGTGAACGTCACATCTTTTACAGAAACATCACCTTTAACGCGCTTAACTTCGTGCTTACCGTGATCTTTTTCAGTTTCTAAATCCATCAAATCAAACAGTGTATGACACGCTGCCATACCACGTTGGAATTGAGAGGTAACACTGGTCAAAGATTTAAGTGGGCGCATTAAACCAAACATCGCACCAAATACCACGGCAAAAGTACCCGGTGTTAGTGAATCACGTAATGACGGTGTATTAGCAAGAATCAGCACCACAACCAATGCTGAAGAAGCAATAAGCTGGATAATCGGGTTCGCTATCGCCTGTGCAGACACTAGTTTCATGGTTTGACGACGCATTAAGTTACTTACATCATCAAAACGTTCTTTCTCAACCTGCTGCCCACCATAACTTAGTACGACTTTATGGCCTTTTAGCATTTGTTCAGCAGACGACGTCACTGACCCCATCGCATCTTGCATACTGCGTGAGATTTTACGGAATCGTTTTGAAACAATACTAATGCTAATGGCAACCACGGGGGCAATCACAATCAAAATAGCCGATAACTGCCAGCTATTCCAAAACATCAATACCATTAAGCCAATGATCGATGCCCCTTCACGAACAATACTAACTAACGCGCTGCTGGTTGCAGAAGCGACTTGTTCGGAGTCATAAGTAATGCGCGATAATAATGCGCCAGAGGCTTCTTTATCAAAGAACGCAACGGGCATTCTCATGAAATGTTGAAATAGTTTTCGGCGAAGGTTCATTACAACATTGCCAGAAACCCATGATAAACAGTAGGTTGATACAAAACCACTGGCACCACGCATGATCATTAAGCCAACAAGATAGATAGGCATCATGGCAAGAAAACCAGAATCCATACTATCAAAACCGCCAAAACTTTTATCAAGTAACGGTTTAATCATCGACAACATCAAGGTATCACCAGCCGCATTAATAATTAGCGCAATAACAGCGACAATAATACCTGCTTTATAGATCTTGATATAAGGCCACAGTCTTTTATAAGTATCTTTGGTTGATTTTTCTGTTAATTGCGTCATGAATGCCAATTTTGATAAAATACAATCTCTCTATTCTACCCTTAACATTGCTATCAACCAAATTTGTCCACAATCCTTTTTTCTTAAACGGCTTTTTATGCTCATAAAAACGACATTGAGTAATCATTAACTGTCATTTTATTCTTTAGCTAGCCATTGTGGCCGATACCATGCTCTAGAATAATGATAACGTTGTTGTTTTATATGATAGTTATTCTGATTAATGGTTACTGTCACTTGACCACTGTCTTGAGTACTGAACCAACCAATATTATTGGCTTGATAACGCCTTTTGATCGCTGCCGACGGTAAGCCCCAAGGATTAAAATAACCAATCGATACAATTGCTGCTGATGGTTGAATACTATCAAGCAAAGTTTGTGTTGATGAGGTACTACTGCCATGATGTGGCACAACAAGAATATCAGCAGGCTCAGTCTGTACTTGCGTTAACATCACTAATTCAGATTTTGCATCAATATCTCCAGTTAATAATACACTGGGGCCTTCACCACTCACCGCTTGAATATGGATAACACAAGAATCTGAGTTTTTTGCTCGTGACATCGTCTTTGGTGGCCATTTAACTGAGAACTCAAGCCCCTGCCATTGCCATTTCTGTCCCATAATGCAAGCTGAAAAACCATCACGCTGATCACTACTGTACTTATCTCGTGGTTGATAACGTTGTATAAGATAATCACTGCCACCAGCATGATCATTATCAGAATGGCTTAAAACCAACCCATCAATAGCTGATATTCCTTTATGAGCTAATATTGGCTCGATGACTGACTGAGCAATACTTTTTCCATCCCAAGCATTACCGGTATCATAAATAAATACCCGCTGCTGTTTTTCTATTAAAATAGCTAAACCATGCCCAACGTCTAATACGGTCATCACCCACAATGGCTGGTTCTTTTTTTCATTATTATTTTCCCACCACCAACTAACAACAATAAAAATAACACTGATATAAAACCAACGAAAATAGAGTAAAGGTAATAATGACCACACCACAGTCATGACAGCAATAGTGACCAATAATGGTGTTATTGATGCGGGCAACATCATCCATGCACCATGGCTCCACGCCGCAATATGTAAAATAGGTGTTAATGAATAATCAGCGAATAACCAAAAAAAGGATGATAATGCTGGCCACCATACTGTTATAACGCCAATCAATACTAACGGTACGGTAATAAAACTAAGCCAAGGTACTGCTATCAAATTAGTCAATGGCGCGGCCAAAGACACGCCACCAAACCACCACCACTGCATAGGCAACATTAATAACAATAAATACCCTTGTACTTTGCACAACTGCTTTAAGTGTTGATACCATCGTTGTTGCCAAGATAAATCAGCTAACGCAGATGAATTACCAATAATAACCATGACTAAAAAGATAATAACGGCACCAAATGAGAGCCAGAATCCTGCGCTATAACTCACAAAAGGATCCCATGACAAACACAAACCTAACGTGACTAATAAGATTTGCCAAGGTCGCCAATTAATTGCTGTAATGCGTAAAACACCCACGATTAAGCACATTAATAACGCACGAATTGTCGGTAAGCTAAATCCTGCAAGCCATGCGTATCCAAAAGCAAATAACAACCCGCACAACAAAGGTAGCCATAACCAATAACCCGTTTGCGGTAAACATAATCGTAATAAATAACCTATCCACCACCCGATAAGCATCGCCAACCCAATATGCAATCCTGAAATAGCTAATAAATGCGCCAACCCACTATCACGCAAATCAATCCAGTCCTGCGCCTCAAGTCCATCCCGCAAACCAAAAGTTAAAGCGGTTAAATAACTTTGATGATCGGTGTTTTTTAATAATGGTGTCACCTTATCTAACCATTGTTGACGTAATGACATCGAAGAAGATAGTTGCGTTGGCAAAACCTTACCCGAAGTGACAACAGCACGGCCATGAAGACCACGACTTAATGCATGTTGTTCACGATCAAAGCCTGCTTGGTTAACACGCCCAACAATACGACTCAATCTAACCGGCAAACGCCATATTTGTCCCTGTTTTAATATGGGTGCATCTTTCCAAAAAACCATCACTCTCAATGGAGACACAAAATCAATATTTGACGACGATAAATTCAGTACCTTTGCCTCAAAATACTCAGAGGGTATATTTTCATTAAAAAGCGTACTAATGCTTACATCTATGGTAGTATTAGAGCTGTTTGTTGGTATGTTATCAATATTGTTAATATATTGATTCGCATCAAAAACAGCCAAGAATATAGCCAGTGAAAAGCAAATAAAAACGACACTTCGATACACCATAAACATAATGGCACCAAAAACTATTATTAATAGTAAAAACCAATACGGTGGCAAAGTGTTGAAAAAATGTAACGATAGATAACCGCTGATACTCGCTATAAATATTTGAACCATATGGCCTTAGCCAGTCAAAAAAAAATCATTATGCCAAGACATTTCATTAAAAAATTTTTGCCTAGCCATGAAGTAATTAAACGCCAAAAAGCGTTGAAAATATTTGGCAATGTACTTTATAACCCGAACTTATGGTGTTTAAACCGTCGCTCTGCGTCTGGTGCATTTGCTGTTGGGCTATTCATGGCTTTTGTTCCTCTTCCAAGTCAAATGTTAATGGCGGCAGGTTTAGCTATTATGTTTGGTGTAAATTTACCGCTATCTGTTGCACTAGTCTGGGTCAGTAACCCGGTAACAATGCCAGTACTCTTCTATGGCGCTTACAAGCTAGGTGCTTGGGTATTGCATAGCCCTGATGTTGGCTTTCATTTTGAATTAACATGGGATTTCCTATTAAATCAAATGAGTCAAATTGGTCCCCCATTCTTATTAGGATGCTTTATTTGTAGTGTATTAAGTGCATCCATCGGCTATTTCGGCATTCGATGGCTATGGCGCTATTCAGTCGTACGCAGTTGGAATAAACGTAAATTCCGTATTCCCAAAACGCGCTAGCTGTTATTGGGTTATAACAATAAAACTCCGTAATAATGGAGTTTTATTGTTCACTTACGTTTTTTTGAGAAACCACCTCCATCATTCCACTCTTTCATACTCAACTTTTCACCATTATTCGATCTCACGCACACTGATTATTCTTATAATCGTATCAAAAACTTATATTGCTAATTAGTTGCACTTAATCCCTAGTAATTATTATTGTTCAGTCTACTATTTAAAAATAGAATACAGCATTAAATAGTAGTAACTTACTGCCAACTAATGAGCATTACTATTTTGATTAAAGGGAAATAAAATGGAAAATCCAGTAAAGAATTTACTTACAAAAGGTTGGAAGTGGTTTGTTGTCGTTGGGGTTATTGTTGCATTAGCAGGTGTTTTTGCAATTAGCCTACCCGTTGCAGCAGGAATGACAATCACAACAATTATTGGCGTGATCTTTTTAGTCATTGGTTTAGTGCAGGTTTACCACACATTTAGTATTCCACAATGGAAAACTAAAATTTGGTATGTCATCAGTGCTCTCTTTTACCTTCTTGGCGGCTTATTCATTCTAGGGCAACCATTCATTGGCTTAGTTACCATTACCGTGCTTATGATTGCCACTATGGTATTTAATGGTATTACACGAATGATGTTTGGTTTTAGTAGCCGTGAACATCTTGCTGGCTGGCGTTGGATTGTTTTCAGTGGTTTATTATCAACAATCATTGGGGTTTATTTCTTTAACTTAATGCATAACCCTGAATTCTCAATGTCACTATTGGGCATCTTTGTGGGTGTTTCTTTAATTTTTGAAGGCATTAGCTTTATTTTCATTGGTTCACAAATGAAAAAAGCACTCTTAAAATAAACACAATCAGCACACAATAATGATTAAAGCTTCAGCTAACCACTGAAGCTTTTTTTTATATAAACAGACACCATCAGCAAAAAACATAAGCCACCATCATTTCATTACAAATTATTATAATAAACATTGCCTTTGGTTCTAAATTTAAGTAAAAGTGTGTTTTTGATACTTGAGCGATATTGTTGATGAGTTACTTTACTCTCTTTAGCTTACTACTACATGCTTTACTAGTAAGCACAACAACGATGGCCGTGCCTACACATGGGTATCAATATACTTCTCAGCAAGTCTCAGAATTTAACATTAGAAATAATGAAGAAAACTGGCACGATAATGTCGTAATTTTATCCACTAATCATCATAAAACACGACAACTATCAAAAATAGATAAAAAGAATTTTGTTCCCGTGCAGCATTATGACAACAATGTTGCTCGACAATCACATCAAATAACAAGTCATTATTCTAAGCATCAACGGTATCCACATCTTGCTCTTGCTAATTTTCAATACCGTTTTACCCACAGTCGTAGGCAGTTAATGTTACTCAATTTCCGCGACATTTACTTTAATTATGACTCTGACTACAAGGACTACATAGATGCTTGATTCATTTGTATCTATTTTTTCAGCACTATGGCAACAAGATTTTGCAGCATTACAAAACCCTGAAAGCATTGTAATGATCTATTTTTGCGTCACCTTTGTTATTTGGTTAGAAAGTGCCTTTCTACCCGCCGCACCGTTACCTTGCGACAGCATTGTTATTTTAGCGGGCACATTAGGTGCTATGGGTATTATTGATTTTAAACTGATTGTATTTTTATTAATTATGGCTTCAGCTATTGGCAGCTGGTTAGCTTATTTACAAGGACGTTGGCTGGATCATTTACCTAAAGTGAAACGATGGGTCGAGATGGTTCCGCCTCATCGAATGCAAACAGTTGATAAACTATTAATTCGACATGGTGTTGTGGCTTTGTTTGCCGCACGGTTTATACCGGTTGTACGCCCTTTACTGCCTTTAGTTATGGGATTTAGAGTCAAAAACCAAGCACATTTTTTTCGGTTCGCATCGTTAAGTGCTACTGCTTGGATCTTATTACTGACAGGATTAGGATATTTATTAACGCTACTACCTGAAAATATCGCTCGTATAACAACCATGATATTAATGGTTGCACCGTTTGTTACCTTGGGTATCGCGATTATTAGTCTATTTAGTAGTTGGTTAATTAAGCGCATTAAAAAAAATAATATCGCTTAACCTCTCTTTACAAAATCAAGTTACCAATCAATAGCTATAAAAAAACCCGCTTAATTAGCGGGTTTTTTATTATTACTATTCGGGCTAAAACTTAGAAGTAGAAGCGAGTACCGAATACGATGTTAGTTAGGCTGTCTTTCGCTTTACCACTTGAGAACTCAATATCGTCAGTTGCGATGTTGTAGTTAGCTTCTGCAGTTAGAGCAACGTTAGGGTTGATGAAGTATTTAACACCAGCCGCTAATTTAAGGTTTAGTGCCCAAGAATCGCCACTCTTACCAGCATCGCCTTCAAGGCCGTCTTCGTTGTTGTAGTTTAGACCAGCAAGTTCAGTTGCAGCACCAACGTAAGGAACCCAGTTAGTAGAGTTAACAAAGTTGTACTCTGTAAATACACCAATCTTACCGCTGAATGCATCGTTTGCATCTTTAGCTGCAACAGATGCAGTACCACCAACTTCCCAGTTATCTTTTACGAATGTACCGTAAGAACCGTTTAAGTTTAGATCCCAACCGCTACCTAGTTTAGCATTACCTTGAATACCAAGCTCTTGTGTACCAGCTGGAAGTTGAACCGCTGCTTGTGCAGCAACAGGAGCCATTACAGCAAAAGCAACTAATAAACCTAATGCATTCTTTTTCATTATATATTCCTAATTGTTTTATTTATTAACAAATCGCTGTCTATTTATAGAATGACAGTCATATCGATTATAGAATAACTGTCATATCGATGCAGGATAAATCCTGTCTAATAACGACCACAACATATTTGTATTTTAAGTGGCGTCAAATTATCACGTAAAAATGACGATGTTAAATTAAACAATATAAATTCACAAAAAATAGAACAGTGTTCGTAATTTATGTGTTACATAATCCATTCTCAGAAAGTTCAGGAAAACATCAAGCTGCATCAGCACTGGCGTGGGTTTCTTTTTTCATAAAAAATAATCATGAAATCATAAAATAAAAAAATAAGAAATAAAAAAAAACAGTGGCGCCAACATTAAAAACATCACATTTACGCTTAAAAAATAACCATTATGCATATTTATTGCTCGTTATTAACAACTCCATACGCTATTTTTATTTTTATTTATCCTCATGAATTGAACTTATTTTGCTGTTATAACCAAAACCTCGCGTTTATAGCCATTTTCATTCTTAAATTAACTCACAAATAACAAACAGCAAAAAAAAACGACGCTTTAACACGCCGTTTTTTAATGAGCATAATATTATAATTTACATCAATGATTACTTTGCGCTTAATACTCGTGCTGGTTGTAATCGACTTGCTCGTGTCGCTGGATACCAAGTGGCAATCAAACTCAATACAATGGCAGTGGTCGTAACAATCACCACATCCTGCCAAGCTAATTGTGTCGGTAGAAAATCCACAAAATAGATATCGCCAGATAAGAACCGATGCCCAATAATTTTTTCTATTACTCGAACAATATGCGTTAAATTAACAGCAATTAATGAACCAAACAACGAACCAATAATACTGCCTAGCACACCCGATAATACGCCATGCCAAACAAAGATAGACTTAATCAACCGATCACTCGCGCCCATCGTCCGTAATATTGCTATATCCGCCGCACGATCTTTCACTGCCATCATTAATGTTGAAACGATATTAAAACAAGCAACACCGATAACAAGTACCATTACCAAATACATAATGGTACGAACCATTTGAATATCGCGGTATAAATAGCCGTATTTTTGGGTCCAGCTTTTTAGATAAACATAAACGGGCAGTGTATCACCCACTTCTTTTACGATTTGTTGCGCATCAAGCACATTATCAACATTCATTTCGATACCAGAAACACCTTGTCCCATATCTAAATATTGTTGAGCATCTTGTAATGGCACAATGGCTAAGCTGTGATCAATTTGCCCACCTAACGCAAGTAAACCAACAACTTGTAATCGAATACGTTTTGGTGCACGTAGCTTCATTTGAGGATCAGTATTTGGAATCATCGCGGTGATCCAATCCCCTACTTTTATATTTAGCTTAGTGGCTACGCCTTGACCTAAAATAACTTCGCGTTTACCTGCGCTAAATCGTGACCAAGCATTATCTTTAACATAAAGAGGTAACTCACTGACTTTTAATTGTTCTTTTGGATCTACACCACGAACAGCAACCGCTTTAAGTTTAGCGCCTCTTTCAAGCAAGGCTGTAAATTCAACATAAGGCGCGGCGGCAGTAATATGAGGATGCAGTTCTACTTGCTTTAATAACGGTTTCCAATTATTTAATGGTGGTTGTACCGCTTGTAGTTCACCTTGAGGAATAACCGACAGTACCCGTGTTTGTAATTCGCGCTCAAAACCATTCATCGCTGATAAGCCAATAATGATCACAGCAACACCAACGGCAATACCAAGCATTGAAGATAAAGAGATAAACGACACCATTCTATTTCGTTTTTTAGAACGATTAAAACGACTACCTATATAGAGAGATAACGGACGAAACATTACTTCTCCTTAATCTCAGCTAAAATACCATCCTGCATATGCATACAACGATCAAGTTTTGATGCCAATTTAGTATCGTGAGTCACCACTAAAAATGCGGTACCCGATTCTGCATTGAGCTTACGCATCAGATCATAAATATCTAAAGCGGTTTGATGATCTAAGTTACCCGTTGGCTCATCGGCTAATACAATCGCAGGGTTATTGACCAACGCGCGTGCAATAGCAACCCGTTGACGTTCACCGCCACTCAATTCTGATGGCCGATGTTCAAAGCGGTGATCCAATCCAACCATTGTTAGCATATCTTGAGCACGAGTACGGGCTTCACTCACTGCAACACCACCGATCAATAATGGCATGGCTACATTTTCAGTCGCTGTGAAATCTGCTAACAAATGGTGAAATTGATACACAAAACCAATATCTTGATTACGAATTTTAGCTTGTTTATTTGAACTTAAGGTATCGAGACGCTGACCTTTAAAAAACACTTCACCGTTAGTCGGCTCATCTAACGCACCGAGAATATGTAATAACGTGCTTTTACCTGAACCTGACGAACCAACAATCGCGACCAATTCATGATCAGCGATATCAATATCAACTTGTTTCAATACTTCAGTTTGTAACTGACCTTCTTGATACGTTTTACATAATTGGCTACAAGATAATAATGGATTATTCATAACGAAGAGCCTCAGCAGGACGGACAGCTGCCGCACGATAAGATGGAAAAATAGTCGCTAATAAACTCAGAAGAATAGCGCCAACAATAACAGCCAAAATTTGCATCGGTTCAAAATCCACAGGTAAAGAACCACCAATAACAGCAAGATTAACCCCTAAAAATGCCATAATTGGATTTAAATAATGCGACACTATCACACCAAAAACGCCACCCAGTAGCGCGCCAATAACCCCACTACTGGAACCTTGCACCATAAATAAGGTCAAGACTTGTCGATGAGTCATTCCTTGTGTTTTAAGAATCGCAACTTCAGCTTGTTTTTCCATCACAACCATAATCAACGCTGAAATAATATTGAAAGCAGCAACACCAATGATCAATCCCAACATCAGTCCCATCATGTTTTTTTCCATTTTAACTGCTTGGAACAATTCACCACGTTGTTCTCGCCAATCTGACCATTTCCAGTCATTAGGCAAGGGGATTTTAGCTAATTCTGTCACAGCAAACGGATCATTTAGATACAAACGCCAGCCCGACATTTGATCCAATTTATAATGCAATAACCGTCCAGCATCTGAAATATTAGTAAAGACTAACTGTTTATCAACGTCTGAACCGGTATCGTAAATACCAGATACCGTAAAATTACGCTGGCTAGGTAAGCGTCCTAATGGTGTAAATTGACTAGCACTGGTTACCATTAATCGAATTTTATCACCTGGTTGAACATCTAATTCAACGGCTAAAGCTTGACCAATAATAACGTTAAAACTACTCGGTTGAAGATCTTTTAATGAACCAACCATAAGGTGATCGGCTATAGGATCATATTGATTAGGTTCAATACCAATCATCATTCCCGCAGCTAAAGAATTCGCACTCTGAATGATAGTTTCACCGCGTGTTATCGCTGTTACTTTTGTCACATGTGGTAGCTGTTTTAAGACCTCAGGAGTATGTTCAGAAAGTGGTACTCGACCATCAGCACTTGTTACAACCGCTTGCGGTAACACCCCTAAAATTCGGTCTTTCAGTTGTTGTTCAAAGCCATTCATAACCGACATGACAGTAATTAGTGCCATCACTCCAACAGTGATGCCAGCCGTTGACATATAAGAGACAAAGCGACTAAAACGGTCACCCGAACGACCACGTAAATAACGTAAGCCAATAAAAAAAGATACAGGATGAAACATAGGCTTAAAAAACCACTCCTTTATTTGATGGATCAAGAATACGCGTTAACGGTTCTATTTACCATCTAGCTAAGTAAATGTAATGTAAAAACAGAGAGTAAAAGGTAATCACTTTACGGAGATCGCTTGCTCGTAAGTACGCTCTAAGTAATAATTAATACAAATATCATCAATATTATTCTTGATTACATAACCTAAAGAATGACACATTCGATGACAATTAACTGGCAGTGAGTAAGCAATGAGACAAGATGAATATTTTTCAGTTCACTTAGGACTAACAATCAATGTCGAACCATTAGCTGATGGTAAGCCTCTCCCCAATTTCGAGACTTTCAGTGCTGAAATACCACCATTGTTTCGTATAGCTCGCGAATGTAACACGCTCGAAGAAAATGCAGAACGCCTATTAAACGGATTCGGTAAAGAAGACAGTAAAGCACTAGTGGATTACCTTAGTGCTCAAAATAGTAAAATAAACCTGCTGTTATCTTACGTGCTATCTCAACAAGATAATGCTAATTATCGTTATATTACCGAAACCTTTGGCGCCAGTAATCTAAGCTTTTATAGCCCACACTCTTTTAGCGTTGGGCAAAATGTCACTATTAAATTATTTTTAGATCACCCAGCAGCGGCAATTTATTGTTATGCTGAGGTGGTTAATTGCTCTGCTTTAGATGATCGTTTTTTAATCCAGTTACAGTACACGCAACTGTTAGAAGAAGATCGTGACTTATTAATCCGTGCCGCACTGCATTGCCAACAAAAGCTTTTACGTCAGCGGACCCAACAACGAAACATGAATAATAACAATGACGAATAAAACATTACTCTCAATCCCCTTACCAAAAAAATCTGGGGATAATCGCTACATCGGTAATTTATCTGGTTCTGCGTTGGCGTTGTCATTAGCAGAAATAGCCACGCAACATAATGGTCCTATACTTGCCGTTGTCGCTGATACTCAAACCGCACTGAAGTTACAGCCAGAAATCACTCAGTTCTGTGATTTTGACGTCCATGTTTTCCCTGATTGGGAAACATTGCCTTATGATAATTTCTCACCCCACCAAGATATTATCTCTGAACGTTTAGCACGTCTGTATAAAATGCCAACGCAGAAAAACGGCATTATTTTAGTCCCTATCAGTACCCTCTTGCAGCGATTAACACCGCAAGAGTTTATTCATCAACATGCATTAATTGTCAAAAAAGATGATCGTATTTCATTAGAAAAACTACGCTTAAAGCTAGAAGCCTCTGGTTATCGTCACGTTGATCAAGTGATGGAGCACGGTGAATACGCTAGCCGAGGATCATTAGTTGATCTTTTCCCAATGGGAAGCAATGCACCATACCGGATTGATTTCTTTGATGATGAAGTGGATTCTATTCGCCAATTTGACCCTGAGAATCAGCGTTCAACCGTAGAAATCACCTCCATAGATCTACTGCCTGCGCATGAATTTCCAACCGATGAATTGGCAATAGAAAACTTCCGTATGCGATGGCGTGAACGATTTGAAGCCCGCCGTGAACCTGAATCTATCTATCAACAAGTTAGCAAAAAAATCTGGCCTACAGGTATTGAATATTGGCAGCCGCTATTTTTTGATCATACTGAAACCTTATTTGATTATTTACCAACTAATGCACTATTGGTGACATTAGGTGATTTAGAACCTGCGGTAGACACTTTCTTACATGATGCTGAGCACCGTTATGATCAACGTCGCGTTGATCCGCTACGGCCATTACTTGCACCTAAAGAATTATGGCTCACTAAAGACGAAATGTTTGCAGGTTTTAAACAGCTGCCTCGCGTAAGAATACAACATGAAGCTATTGACGCTGAAAAAGTGGGTCGCTATAACCCTGCTTTAACGCTCGTTCCTGCTATAACTATTAACCATCAACTCAAAGAACCATTCGCAGAATTACGTCAATTTACTGAGCAATTTAAAGGCAAGATCATCTTCTCAGTTGCCTCTGAAGGTCGTCGTGAAGCCTTATTTGATTTATTAGCGCGCATAAAACTACGTCCAACCGTTTTTGATAACCTTGATGCTGCAATGGCGGATAAAGCCAAGCATTGTCTGGTTATTGGTGCAGCGGAAAATGGTTTTATTCTTGAAAAACCTGCGGTTGCTTTTATTTGTGAAAGTGATTTGCTTGGCGAACGTATTCAACAGCGCCGCCGCAATGACAAAAAAACCACCGTTAATGCTGATACTATTATTCGTAACCTTGCAGAATTACAAGTGGGTCAGCCAGTGGTTCATATCGATCACGGTATCGGGCGCTACCAAGGCTTACAAACACTAGAAGCTGGCGGTATTAAAACTGAATATGTCACCCTTGAGTATCAAGGTGGCGCAAAACTGTATGTACCCGTTGCCTCATTACACTTAATCAGTCGTTACTCTGGTGGTGCTGAAGAGAGTGCACCAATTCATAAGTTGGGTGGTGAAGCGTGGGTTAAAGCACGTCGTAAAGCGGCGGAAAAAGTCCGTGATGTGGCAGCCGAGTTACTTGAAGTTTACGCTATGCGTGAGCTAAAACCGGGCTTTAAGTTCAAACTTGATCGTGAAAGCTATGCTGATTTCTGTACCAGTTTCCCGTATGAAGAAACCTATGATCAAGCGTTAGCGATTAATGCCGTCTTATCTGACATGTGCCAACCAAAAGCCATGGATCGTCTTGTTTGTGGTGACGTAGGCTTTGGTAAAACAGAAGTCGCAATGCGTGCTGCCTTTGTTGCAGTAGATAACAACAAGCAAGTTACTATCTTAGTACCAACAACATTATTGGCACAGCAGCATTTCGAAAATTTCCGTGACCGTTTTGCCAATACGCCGGTTCGCGTTGAAGTATTATCGCGCTTTAAAACAGCCAAAGAACAAAAACAAATTCTAGCGGATGTTGAAGAAGGTAAGATTGATATTCTTATTGGTACGCACAAACTGCTCAATAGCAGCGTTAACTACCATGATCTTGGATTGCTGGTAGTCGATGAAGAACACCGCTTTGGTGTACGCCAGAAAGAAAAAATTAAAGCCATTCGTGCTGATGTTGATATTTTAACACTAACTGCAACCCCGATTCCCCGTACATTAAATATGGCGATGAGCGGCATGCGTGATTTATCAATTATTGCCACACCACCAGCACGTCGTTTAGCGATTAAAACCTTTGTTCGTCAAGGTGATGAAAATATTATTCGCGAAGCAATATTGCGTGAAATTAGCCGTGGTGGCCAAGTTTACTTCTTACATAACGAAGTCGATAGTATTGAACAAACTACTGAAGATTTAGCCAAGTTAATTCCCGAAGCACGTGTCACCTTTGCTCATGGTCAAATGCGTGAACGTGAACTTGAACGGATCATGGGTGATTTTTACCATCAACGTTTTAATGTATTGGTTTGTACCACTATTATTGAAACAGGTATTGATGTGCCAACCGCAAATACCATCATCATGGATCGTGCAGATAACCTTGGCTTAGCGCAATTACACCAATTACGTGGCCGTGTCGGTCGCTCCCACCACCAAGCCTATGCGTATTTACTAACGCCACACCCAAAACGTATGACCAAAGATGCGGTTAAACGCTTAGAAGCCATTGCGTCACTTGAAGATCTTGGTGCTGGCTTCACGCTTGCTACCCATGATTTAGAAATTCGTGGTGCAGGTGAACTCCTCGGTGATGAGCAAAGTGGGCAAATTCAATCGGTTGGTTTTAGCCTCTTTATGGAGATGCTAGAACAAGCAGTAGAGTCATTACGTGAAGGTAAAGAGCCAACACTTGATGACTTGCTTAAGCAACAAGCTGAAGTTGAAATGCGCATTCCAGCATTACTACCTGATGACTATATCCCTGATATTAATACTCGATTATCTCTTTATAAACGCATAGCGAGTGCAAAAGATGATAATGAACTCAATGAGATTAAAGTTGAATTAATCGATCGATTTGGTCTTTTACCAGATGCCGCTATCAACCTAATTACCGTTAATAGTCTTAAACTAAAAGCAGCTATCATTGGGGTTAAAAAAGTGGAGAGTAATGAAAAAGGAGGTTACCTTGAATTTAAACAAGATGCCGCCATTAACCCTCATTTCTTGGTTGGTTTACTGCAAACACAACCCCACAATTTCAGGATGGAAGGCCCAACTAAATTAAAAATTGTATCTAGCGAGACCGACCGTAAAAAGAGAATTAAATTTATGGAAGATCTACTTAATCAATTTAGAGAAAATATGATTTAATATCACCCCGCCCTAGACATAGCGTCTAGGGCTGTTTCTTTCTTATCGTTATTATCACAACCACGTCATAGACAAGAATTATCATGAAAATTGACTTTGAACTTACCACGCCTCGACTCATCTTACGCCCGTTTAAGACCGCAGATTTAAACGCTTTTCTTGAAGCGGTTACCCAATCAAGTGAACAACTCCAACCCTGGTTAGAGTGGTGTGATGCTGATTTTGATCAACAGCAAGCTCACGAATGGATCGAAGCAAGTCGTTTAAGTTGGCAGCATGATTACAGTTATGAATTGGCTATTTTTGATCGCTTTAATGATGATTTTGTTGGTGCCGTTTCTCTCAGTGCTATTGTGCCGTTATTTAATTCCGCAAATCTCGGCTATTGGATCACCCAGAGTTATCATCGTCAAGGCATGGCGACTGAAGCCAGTCTTGCTATTATTCAATTTGCTTTTCAAATGTTAGGCCTAACCCGTTTAGAAATAATTACCCATATTGATAATTATGCCAGTCAGAAAACAGCTCTTGCGTGTAATGCCGTTTTTGAATGCGAGGCGAGAAATCGTATTTTTCATCAAAATATGCCCATCAATGGCTACGTCTATTCACTCATACCACAAGATTTATATTAAGCATCGTTAATCACGTTGGGATTGGTATACATCAATCTTTCATTCGCTAATTTCAGGTATCATTAGCGCCTCTTTATTCAAAAAATAGTTTCTCATTATGCAAACAACAGAAAGTCGCCATGGTCACGATGTACTCAATCTTATTGCCGATGCATCAACACCTTTCACCATCAAAACATTACACGCGTATGTTGAACAACATTGGGGAACCAACGTGCATTTTCATACCTGTAAACTCAATGATCTGTCATTAGAGGCGTTGATTACCTTTCTTTTATCGCGTAATAAGATCACACTTGACGGAGATAACTTGCATACAAATCGAGATAAAATCTGTCAGCATTAAGATTGTAATCCACCGTATTACCACCACGACTTAGTCATTAGCTAATATTGGTGGTAATTTATATCTCCCATTTCCTCATCAAAAGTTAATTGCATTATCTATAAACGAGCAATTAAAATAGAAGAATAAAGCACAATTAAATAATATCACAAACTATTTACTTTATTTTATAAAACAAATTAATATTCATAAGATAAAAACCTGCACTTAAATATTTTAAGTACAGGTATTTAGTTTATTTTAAATATTATATAGAAAGTCGTCTAACAGCAGAAGATACTATTAGTTATCTGTTTTTGGTTATTATTTTTGAAATATTAGCATCAAATAATAATTCAGTTTCTTGTAACCACTGATAGCGCTTCGTATAGAGTTTTCTTTTATTTCTATTTAAACTTTCTAAATCTTTTTTAGGAACATTTAACGGTATTTTATAAAAATCATTATTAAAAACCTCTGCACCATATTCTTGCCAATGACTATCATAATCAAAAGTCACCACATTACGTTTACGACCAATGTACCGCCAAGATTGATACATATGTGATTTATTACTAATACCACATAACATCTTTATATCTAAACTACGGGCAAGCATGATAGCAAACTCAAGAATTAACGCTTTCGGCCGTAAACCATGACATCCTTTCGTTAATGCTTTTATTATATCATTTCTATTTTCAACATCATGATTAGGTCCTTGTATTGAACCTATGTACATCGAACCTTGATTTTCTTGGCTTAAATTCATTGTAATCATATAGATACGTTGATTTTTATCATTAACCAATCGTAACCCCAAAGCCCCTTCTCTATTCTGACCGCGATCCAATATCAATTTATATTTAGCTTCATCGCGATCTTCTATTTCCAATAAGCAATAACCTTCATCTCGATAAATTAAAGGTAAATTGGATGAAAACAACTCTGACATGCATTGAAAATGTTGAGTCACAGAAGTAATTCTTTGTTTTTTATTCCAATTAACACATAAATAAGGTTTAAATGGTTTTTTTAAAATATGAGGATGCAACGCTAATATCACACTAAGATTGGGTGTTAAAAAAGTATTCATTAAGTGCTTTAAACGCGAGTAATGTATATAACTCCATATTATAAATCTTATATCTTTTCTTTTTCGCTTCCATCCAGAAGATTTATAATTAAAACGATCAGCAATATTTGTTATCGTTTTAAAAAAGCTGTCTTTAGAATGTAGTTCGTTAAATTCATGTATAGCATTAATGGACTCACCTTGTGGAAGTAAGTTTATATCATTAATATTATTATTCATTCTGTTACTATTGACCTCATTGTTATCATCTCCTGAGGAAATAATTAAGCCCACATACATATCAAAAAGGCATATTACAGTAACAAAGAATCAAATCAACAAATAACATACAACGTAAATTAAACATTAACTTTCATTTACGTATAGTCAGGCTTAATCGATACACTAAAAATAAGAAAAATTAGTATGCAGCCTCTGCTTTCATACTGTTACTTATGAAAGAGAATGGTAAGATAAATCAATTTTATTAAGTAAGGATACACTCGTGCCAAAAATTATTATCGCAGTCGTTATCGCTGCATTAGTTGCATTTTTTCTTTATCGCTCTTACAACAACAAACAAGCGGCGCAAGAAAACATTAAAATTGGGCAAGAATTTCTAGCTGCAAACAAACTAAAAGAAGGTGTACAAACTACCGCTTCTGGTTTGCAATATTTAGTATTACAGCAAGGCACTGGCACTGAACATCCAAAAGCAACAGATACAGTGACTGTTCATTACCACGGTACATTACTTAATGGGACTGTTTTTGATAGTTCAGTTGATCGTGGTGAAAAAATTTCATTCCCACTAAATCGAGTGATTAAAGGTTGGACGGAAGGCTTACAACATATGGTTGTGGGTGAAAAAGTACGTTTCTTTATTCCCGCAAATCTTGCTTACGGTAATAATGGTGCAGGTAGTATTCCACCAGGCTCAGTACTTATTTTTGATGTTGAGTTATTTAAAATTAACTAAATAATCAACACCAATAACAACGCCAGTATGACGCTCAATTAACAAGCGTTTATCATACTGGCGTTTTTTATTGCGTGAAAAAAATCTTAGTGCAGTTTTAAGCTTGGACGAAGCACACGGTTAATACGCCCTACTAACATAATCAAACCGGTTTTAAACATGCCATGAAGTGCCATTTGATGCATTCGGTACAATGAAATATAAACCATACGTGCAATACGGCCTTCAACCATCATCGAACCTTTAGACAGATTCCCCATTAAGCTACCGACAGTAGAGAAACGGCTTAATGAGACTAATGAACCATGGTCGCTATAGATATACGGCTTTTGCTCACGATCTGATAATTTAGCCACGATATTAGAAAAGCAACGACTTGCCATTTGGTGTGCCGCCTGTGCGCGCGGTGGTACAAATGAGCCATCTTCTTGCACACATGATGCTAAATCACCAATAACATAAATATTATCATCACGGGTAGTTTCTAATGTTGGCTTAACCACTAACTGATTAATACGGTTAGTTTCAAGACCCGCAATATCTTTCATGAAATCAGGGGCTTTAATACCTGCCGCCCAGACCATGATTTGCGCAGGAATATGCTCGCCATCTTTGGTTGTTAAGCCTGTTTCATCAGCTTTAGTCACCATGGTTGCAGTACGAACATTTACACCTAATTTAGTTAATTCATTATGCGCAGCTTGTGAGATACGCGGTGGCAATGCAGGTAAAATACGCTCACCCGCTTCCACTAAATTAATGTTTAAACGTGAACTATCAAGATCACCAAAACCGTAGTTATGTAATTCTTGAACGGCGTTGTGTAACTCAGCAGAAAGCTCTACCCCCGTTGCACCTGCACCAACAATGGCAATATCAACTGTTTTTTGGTCTTTGTTGGCATGTAACTTCATGAACTGGTTATTCATTTCACTACGGAAACGGTGTGCCTGTTCGGGGCTATCAAGAAAAATACAATTATCACGTACACCTTGAGTATTAAAATCGTTTGAGGTCGAACCTAGCGCTAAGACTAAAATATCGTATTCTAACGAACGCTCAGGTACCAATAGCTCATTTTGCTTATCATATAATGCTGCTAATGTGATCGTTTTTGTTTCACGATCAATATCTTGTAATGATCCCATCTGGAAATCAAACGAATGATTTTTAGCATGTGCGCGGTAACTAATCGCATCAACACCTGCATCTAATGAGCCTGTTGCTACTTCATGTAACAACGGTTTCCATAAATGACTAGCACGACGATCAACTAATGTGATTTCTGCACGACGTTTACGGCCTAATGTACGACCTAATTTAGTAGCTAACTCCAAGCCACCAGCACCACCACCCACAACGATTATACGTGTCAAGATAGCTTCCTCTCTATTTTATGATTTTTAAAAACTGACAAAGACTGAATTGCATAGCAGTCTGCTGATAGTAAATAATCACGCATAAAGACTGCTAGGCGAAAAAGTATTAGCTCACGCATGTAGGCAGACGGATCTACGACCCGTCTGTGATATGTAGGAGGTAATGGTTCCGTTGTTACTGCGCTTTAAACGCTTTTATTTTTTGTAGATGCTGTGATATTTTTGCAAACTTATGGGATTCTTTTTCATCCCAAATAATGTCGTAAAATTGATCTAGCGCATCTTTTGTTTGCTGATTATCTAACACTTCATCATGAGTTGAAAGGATACAAAGACAATTTCCTGTATTTTTTTTACGAAAATTTGTTACACACTTTGTCAAAATATCTTCATATTCTTCTGGACGGTCTATTTTTCCTTCCATATTACGCTCAGGATGCAGATTAGGATTTAACATGACCTGCTTTATACCTGATAAGAATCCAATCCGTTCCGCCCAATAACCGCCAAGGCCAACACCACAAATTAAAGGCTGAGGATCATTACTGGTTTCAAGCAATTTATGCACTTCTTTTAGAAGATGTTGCATATCATGTTTGGGATGAAGTGTGCTGTAATTTAGAAAACGAACATCAGAATCAATAAACTGCAATTGCAATACTTTATCGTGATTACCTGGGCTTGTTGAATCAAAGCCATGTAAATAAATAATCATTGTTATCTCTCGCTATCTAGTAATAATTTTACTTACTATCTATACCGACATCGACGCGTTAAATCCATAATCCAAGTAATGTTTTAACAAATTTAAAACAAAAAACATGATCTCGCCTACAAAAACAGATTCAAGCCCCAAAGCACCATCTCTGTTTGTGTATTACTTATCATAAGTTACTGATTATTTTGATACACAATAATTGTATATATCAATCAACAGTTATTAATATATTCAATGAGTTGCTGCTGCAATTGCGAAGCTTGTCGTAAATACTCAGGTTGCTGCCAAATGTCGTAGCCAACCAAATACCATAATAATGCCAAATACTGACACCATGGCTGCCACGCGATAACAGCCGCTAACCACTGCTGTTTATTAAATACCGTTTCGTCATTGATAAGCGCACGATAATCACAATAATCATTAACTACTTGTTCAATATCTAATTCATTAGCAATAATAGTCATCGCTAAATCTAAACTGGGATCCCCTGCAGCTGCATATTCCCAATCAATAATTTTGGCACTGGCAATAGTGTCGGTATTAATCGATGGCACGATAACGTTATAGCGTCCGAGATCAAAGTGACAACAACAGTCATCAAATGCTACAGGTAAAGGCTGGCTCTGAAAGAAACGATAGATTGAGAATAGAGACGAGGTGTGATGGTCGGTATGGAGGTATTGCCAATAATGCTCTGCACGTTGATGGACATCTAATCGCCACCAAGGTAATGGCAGTTGGTGTACTTTGGCTTGTAATTGGCACAGTCTCTGATCAGAAAATACCGTGGTTGCTTCTACGCCAGATAACCATTCAACCACCAGCCCTATTACTTGTGTGGTCGGTTGTGATGTCGATTTTTCTGCCGATGGTTCAGCACTAACAACTAACTGTAATGGTTTTGGTGCTAACTCAGTATCAGCGATCATCGACAATAATTGGTATTCATGTTGGCGTTCAATACCAAATACTTGTGTTGATGTCGAGAATGGTCGCCATACATATTCTTTACTGTGGTTGATTGAGGGATGAAATAACGTTAATTTCCAACAACGATTCGTTAGTCCCCCTGTAAGTACGGATGCTGATATTAATTCAGTATCAGGTAAGGCAATTAAAAGGTCACAGTCAAAATGTTCATCATCAACCATATTGCGATTCCTCACCTGATACTAAGATACTATCGTTACCAAGCAGTACTGTTAGTTGCAGCTGTTTTAATGACTTGATCTTGATCAGACCATTCAATAATGCCTGATTTTAAATCCATTAAACGCATGGTCACTTTATAATACGTTTGTTTACCGTTTGATGTTGATTTCGTTACCGTTGATACGTGACCATAAAGCATATATTGTGCACCAACCATATTGCCAAATTGGATTGCAGTGCTCTGATTTACAAAACGATCATCTTCACGGAAATTTAATTGTTGGCGTACCGCTTTTACACGAGCAGGATCAACAAAACTAAATTTACCTGAATCTTGTAAACGTTCAGTAATTATTGCGGTTAAATCTGTTGTATCAATATGCTGTCGAGTTTGATTTTTAATACTATCAACCACAACAATCGGCTCACCATGTGCAGTCATAGAACGAACAGCCGCTGAAGCCAACATCTTATCAACCATTGATGATGATAACTTTTCTAAATCACTGGCTCCAAAATTAGTTACTGCATTTTCAATTCCATGCAATCCACCACCGTAATTAATCGGTTGAGCACAACCCCCTAATAACGTTGCTGCTGCTAGCAAGGCCATTACACTCTTTTTCATTTTAACTACCTTTCGTATTATCTATTTTATTCATTAATTATTGGTGTCACGCACAGCAATACGATATTGCGTAGCCATTATGCTAGGAGCTAATGCTTGCAGTAACGATACTTGATTGCGAGTCATTGTCAGTGTGCTAAATGTTGACGGTAAATGATTTATTTCTAATCCTTTTGCATCATACCAATAAAAACGATAACTCAGTGATATAGTTGCGTCAGTTTTGTTCATAACTTCAACAGATGCATGCAAATAACCACCACGTTGTTCCGTATTTGAATGGCTAAATTGAAGCTTATTCGCTAATACCGTATTGCCAATAACAACATTGTGATTACTCTCTTCAAGACGGATCCCCGACATTGTCGCACCACTACAACCAGTCAGTAATGTCACTAACAATATCGTCAATATAGATATATATCTCATGCTATATTAATATACAGCTAGGCTGTAGCCTCCTAATTTTCAATAGGTTATCTATCAATCTTGTAACTCTATTCAAAAGAATAAAAAAAGCCTGAGTAACCAATAACCAATCATTATTAACAGATTAGCCATTTCATACTCAAGCTTTATTATCAACAGATTCTATTGCAATTTCATGCTAAGAATTTATTACTTATTAGCTAACAATCATTGGACCTAATGGGCGACCGCCTAATAGGTGCATGTGAATATGATACACTTCTTGGCCACCAAAAGGATTGCAATTAACAATCAAACGGTAACCATCTTCAGCAACACCTTCACTTTGTGCAAGTTTACGCGCAACCGTAAACATACGTCCCATCATTAACTCATCTTCGGCTTCAACATCATTGACCGTAGGCAACAATTTGTTCGGAATAATAAGGATATGGCTTGGTGCGCGAGGATTAATATCACGAAATGCCGTTACTAATTCATCTTGATATAAAACGTCTGCTGGAATTTCTTTACGAATGATCTTACTAAAAATAGTTTCTTCAGCCATACCTGACTCCATTAAATAATCAGCTTACATTAATTCTAGGTTAAGTATGCGCTACCCACGTCTAGAGGGCAATATTGAACACTGTTTTAAACTCTTTTTTCACACCACTTTTCATATTTTACCGTTTTTTTTGCAACAACCATCAAAATATTCATCAATGCCATCATCAAAAAGTTAAGATTTTGAAGTTCGAGACGATAGATCAATCAAACTAACGTAACATTATAAAACTCAATTATAACAACAAAATAAATCGCTTATAGTCATTATTTTTATGACTAATCATCATCGTTATAAAGAATATTATTATCAATGATCGCAATATTCTCAGCCTTTCTGAAATTAGGGATATTATGAAAAAAAAATCTCAAACCTCGGTCATTCGTCGTATGTACCTAGGTTTCACTATCTTAGTCTCGTTATTTGTCGTTACTGTTATGTTCATGCTTGATGGTATTGATCGGATACATAACCAGTTAAAATCAATTACCACAGATGCTCTCCCTTTAGTTTCAGCATCACATAACGTTAGCCTACAATTACTTGTCGCAGATAAAATATTTAAAGATTATCTGACCAGCCAAGATCCCCAAGTAATGACCGCTTACAGTACTGAATTTGAACAACAAACGACGGTTTTTCAACAAGCACGTAATCAACTACAACAAGTGACAAAGAATAACCCACAATTAAAAAAATCAATTCAGGCGTTAACCGCATTAGAACAGCGTTACTTTACTGAAGCGACAGTTGCAATGACAAATTATCGGTTGTTGTTACTTGCCACTAATGAGCGCCAACAATCTTCACGTCAATTTCAACAGCTACAAACAGAACTTAACATTGGTATGAAAGAGTTCATTAACGAGCAAGATAACCTTACGGTCAAAATGCTATCTAAAAACTATTTCTTAAAATTAAAAGAAACCGAGACAATCACTTTAGATGCGTTAGCTTCTGATGACACGACAGTAATAGAAAAAGCCATTAAAAGTAATAAAATCAGTGTTAATCATCTTAAAAACACCTTCCGTTCATTATCAGTATTACAACCTGAGTTAAAGCAAGCCTTTAATAAATCAGTCGAGCAATATAGCCTTGATATTGGGCGAGCCGGTGGTGTGCTTGATCAACATTTTGAATATATTCAAGCACAGCATCGCCTTTACAGTAATATTGCAACGTTAGCGAAAGAAATTAACCAAGCAATGGATCTTGTAGGGAATTTTAATAAACAAGCGAATAGTCAAATGAGCACGACCATTGCAACGGCCGATATGACCTACACTGAAGTAGTGACTAAAGCCATTATCATCGGTATCGCGGTTATCTTGTTAGCGATCATCGTCGGTTGGTATTTAGCCCGCAGCGTACGTCGTCCTTTAATGGCAATATTAAAAACATTAGAAGCATTAACCACTGGCAATATGACTCAACGAACAGAAACCAGTGCCTTCATTGAATTTAGTCAGCTTAGTCATCACATTAATATGCTGGCTCAAAATTTACAGCAAATTTTAACCCAAATCAGCCATACATCAGCAGAATTAAGTACTGTTGCAACGGAAAATCACACCACAACAGCTGAAGCAAAACAACGGTTAAACAACCAACGTCAACAAACAGCTTCAGCTGCAACAGCAATGGTTGAAATGGAACATTCGGTCACTGATGTATCGAAAAATATCCAAATCACCATGGAGCGAGTTAATGAAGTAGAACAAGCATCAGCAACGGGTCGTGAAGTCATGACCAGTAACATCAATACCGCTCACCAACTTTCAACCCGCTTAGATGAATCCGTCCATGCCGTTGAACAATTACAAAAAATGAGCAGTAATATTGGATCAATTTTAGATGTTATTCGTAATATTGCCGATCAAACAAATCTGTTAGCACTTAATGCCGCCATTGAAGCCGCCAGAGCCGGTGAACAAGGGCGTGGATTTGCCGTGGTCGCCGATGAAGTTAGAGTATTGGCTAAACGTACCACTGATTCCACCGCTGAAATTGAAGCAATGATCAAAAACTTACAAACCAGCTCAGGCCAAGCAATGAACATGATGCAAAGTTGCGTTATTGAAATGGATAATAGTATTAGCCTTGCTTCTAATGCCAATAGTTCAATGGAAGAAATTCAAGCGATTATTATTGAAATCAGTGATATGAGTAGTCAAATTGCACAAGCAGCAGAAGAACAACGTTGTACCACTACCGAAATTGCCCGTAGCTTAGAAGATATTAGTCACATTGCTGATAATAGTTATAACACCATGGAAGAAATGGCAGATACAGGAGTGAAACTCGAACATTTAGCCACCGAACAAAACACTCTCGTTAGTCGCTTCAAATTATAACAATATAGCTCACCGATCATGTTTGTAATCCTCTCTAGATCGGTGAGTTTACTTCATTTTTATCACCTCACTGCAATCGATTGCTTTTTAAAGCAGCAATTAACCACATTGTTTGATTTATCAACTTTACTTCGGCGGGCGTTACTTTTAGAATCGGACAAATTTTTTGGGAGGGAAGAAAAAATGACGATGTTAACAATTACACGTCCAGACGACTGGCATACACATTTACGTGATGGCGATGTACTCGCTGATACAGTTCGTGATATTAGCCGTTATATGGGTCGCGCGATTATCATGCCAAATCTTATTCCCCCTGTTACAGATACTGAGTCGGCTTTAGCCTACCGTAACCGCATTCTGCAAGTAAATCCTCAAAGTAACTTCTCACCGCTAATGGTTATTTATCTCACCGATAAAACATCAGCTGAAGAAATTCAACGAGCACATGCCTCTGGTCATGTTTACGCCGCCAAGCTTTACCCTGCGGGTGCCACCACCAATTCAGATTCAGGCGTTACTTCAATCAATCATATTCGCCCAGCATTAGAAGCGATGCAACAGGTCGGCATGCCGCTACTGATTCATGGCGAAGTCACCCATCATGATGTTGATATTTTTGATCGTGAAAAAGCGTTCTTAGACACCGTATTAGCACCTATCGTTAATGAATTTACAGCGTTAAAAATCGTGCTGGAACATATCACTACGGCTGATGCGGTTGAGTTTGTAACCAATGCAGGTCCACATGTTGGGGCGACCATTACTGCGCACCATTTAATGTTTAACCGTAATCATATGTTAGTCGGCGGTATTCGTCCTCACTTCTATTGCTTACCGATTTTAAAGCGTAATACTCATCAACAAGCTTTAATTGCCGCAGCAACCAGTGGCAATGCGAAGTTCTTCTTAGGCACAGACAGCGCACCCCATGTAAAAGGACGCAAAGAAGCAGCTTGTGGTTGTGCAGGATCTTACACCGCCCATGCGGCAATTGAATTATATGCTGAAGTATTTGAACAAGCAGGCGCACTGGATAAATTAGAAGCCTTTGCCAGTTTCAATGGTGCTGATTTTTATGGCCTACCCCGTAACACCGACACCATTACATTAACCAAAGATGCTTGGAAAGTTGCTGAAGAAATGCAATTTGGTCATGATACCGTGGTGCCAATTAAAGCCGGTGAAATGATGACTTGGAAAGTACTCGCTTAATTCAGTTGCTCTAATGATGATAAAAAAAAGGCTTCCTCTTTAGGAAGCCTTTTTAGTTTATATTATTGTTCGTTTAAATCCTCTTTACTTTACACTATCGGCTGTTGTGCTGTTTGATCTGCTGGTATTTTCAATTTATGAAATAAGCGGTATAGCACCGGCACTACAATCAATGTCAGCACCGTAGCAAAGCTCAATCCGAACATAATCGTAACCGCCATCGGCTTAAAGAAAACATCGGGCAGCAAAGGTAACATACCTAAAACAGTGGTTATCGCTGCCATACACACAGGGCGAACACGACTGACTGCTGCATCAACCACCGCGAGATATTTCTCTTTGCCGCTGGCGATCTCAATTTCAATTTGATCTAACAATACGATACCGTTTTTTACCAGCATTCCCGATAGGCTCAAAAACCCAAGTAATGCCATAAAACCAAAAGGCGTATTCAGTAGCAGTAACCCTATCGTTACCCCAATAATCGCCAGTGGTACCGTTGCCCACACAATCAGTGCTTCTTTAACTTTGTTAAACAAGAATATTGTAATTAAGAACATGGCTAAATAACCCATTGGCATGGTTTGGAATAGTGACGCTTTAGCATCAGCGGATGATTCATACTCACCGCCCCACTCCAAGCTATAACCTGCGGGCAAATCAATGGTTTCAATAAGAGGTAAAAGACGCGCTTGAACCGATGCCGCTGTTTCATCACCTAAAGGATCAGGATCCGCCATAATGGTTAGCATACGTTTTCGATTTTTACGCACCACTAATGGATCTTCCCAGCGCACATTAACGCCTAATACCACTTGTTGTAATGGAATATAACCTTGAATGGCTGGGCTCCAAATCTTCATGCCTTCAATGGTACTAATATCAACCCGTTCTTCTTCTGGTAATCGGGCCACTATTGGCATCAAGTTTGTTCCTTCACGGTACAATCCAATGTTAATCCCTGAAAACGCCATTTGTAGCAGTTCATCAACCTCTTTTTTAGTAATACCATAGCGTCTGGCTTGGCTTTCATTAAACACAGGCTCTATGACTTTAGTACGCTCTCGCCAGTCATGACGAATATTAAAGGCGCCAGGATCAGCATTCATTATATCAACCACTTGCGAGGCAATACCACGCAGAATTGTTGGATCAGAGCCCACAATTCGAGCTTCAATTTTAGAACCCGATGACGGGCCTAACATCACCTGTTTGAGTTTGTATTCAACCTCAGGATGGTCTTTATTCATCGCTTGACTAAATTTACGCATAACAGGGATCACATCTTCAAAGCGCTTAACTCGAACAATCAATTCACCGTAAGACGCATAGCTTTTCTCCGGCGCATAGGTCAGCATAAAACGCTGTGAACCTTTACCCGCACTTGAACTAACATAATTAACACCGTCTTCTGCATTTACCACTTTTTCTAACGATTTCAAAGTATCATTAGTGGCGCGAATATCCGTCCCTTCCGGTAACCACACATCGACCATAAACATGGGTGTTGTTGAGGCAGGAAAGAATGATTGTTTCAATAACGTAAAGCCGTATAAGCTACCACCAAGCATCAAAATCAATGTCAGTATCGTTAACCATGCGCGACGCATACAAAACTCTAGCGACTTTCGGTATACCACAAAGAAAATACCGCTGTAGGGATCTTTTTGATTTTCGCCTTGTTCAACGTTGACATTTTTAAAGAAGATATCAGCAAAGAAAGGCGTTAATGAAATAGCAGTAAACCAACTTAACATCAGTGAAATAAGCAACACGGTAAATAAAGTTCGGCAATATTCACCAGTTGAATCTTGCGACAAACCAATCGGCGCAAAAGCCATCACCGCAATCACGGTTGCGCCCAGTAACGGCCACTTAGTTTGAGTGACAATGTCTGAGGCAGCTTGCGCACGCGTTCGCCCCTTTTGCATCCCGATCAGAATCCCTTCAACTACTACAATGGCATTGTCCACCAGCATACCCAGTGCGATAACCAATGCACCTAATGATATACGTTGAAGATCTATTGCCATCCACTTCATAAACACAAAGGTGCCAAGTACGGTTAATAGCAAGATAAGGCCAATTAACAGCCCTGAACGCAACCCCATAAAAAACAGCAGTACAATAATAACAATCGCAACCGCTTGGCCTAAGCTAACCACGAAACCACTGACTGATTTATCAACTTCTGTCGGCTGGCTATATACTTCATCGATATCGATACCAACAGGTTGTTGTTCTTTGAGCTCTGCCAATCGCTGCATCACGCGTTGACCTACTTCAACAACGTTAACACCGTCGACAAATGACACCCCCATATTAAGCGCTTGATGACCATCAAAACTGACTAAATTATCAGGGATCTCTTTGAAACCTTTTTTAATATCAGCAACATCACGCAAATAAATTAATCCATTTGCGCCTTTATCGGTAATAATTAAATCACCCAACTCATCAACATTCTTAAACTCACCCGTTGGATGAACCCGAACATATTCATCACCAATACGTACAGCCCCCGCACTCGTGACTAAGTTTTGAGTCGCTAAAATGTTATAAATGGTATCCAATGAAATACCTAAACTGCTTAAACGTTGCATCGATATTTCAATAAATACTTGTTCTTGCTGATTACCGGTAACAGAAACCTTACCGACACCATCCACCAGCTCAATTTCACGCCGCAGATAATCAACGTAATCACTCAGCTCTTTGTAGCTATAACCCTCACCTGTAATCGCCAATAAAATGCCAAAGACGTCGCCAAAATCATCAATCACTTTTGGCTTTGCTACTCCTGGCGGTAAGTTTGATGAAATGTCATTAACTTTTCGTCGTAACTCATCCCAAATTTGCGGTAAATCATCAGGTCCATAATTGTTTTTCATCGTCACTGTGATTTGAGAAAGCCCTCGACTAGACAGTGAATTAACTTCATCAACATAAGTCAGTTGCTGAATCGCTTTCTCTATCGGATAAGTCACTTCTTCTTCTACTTGTTGCGGTGTAGCCCCAGGATAAGCAGTAACAACCATGGCATCTTTAATCGTAAAAGCCGGATCTTCTAACTGTCCAAGACCAAAGAAAGACACAGTGCCACCAACTAAAAATATCAGTGTAAGCATCCAGCTAATCACTTTGTTTTTAATAAAATACGTCGCGATATCTTGTTTCATTACTGTGCCTCCTCCTGAGTAAATACCACCACTTTCTGTCCATCTCTTAAGCGGTTAACGCCTGTAACAACGACTATTTCCCCTTCTTTAACGCCGGATTTTAACCGCACACCTTCAGGTACAACCTTATCCGTCACAATTTGACGTTTTGACACCGTATTATCAGCAGAGAGCACCCATACATATTTATTTAATGAAGCAAGATCATCGCCATCCAAATTAAATAAGGCCTCTAGTGGCACTATTTGTTGCCCTATCGTATAAACTTGTAACTTCTGCGCATCGGCTTCAACTTCAATCGACATACCGTCTAAAATGAACTGATCTTTAGGCATTGGCATGGTTAAAGTCACCAGAAATGAACCGGATGTGGGATCAGGTTCGGTCGTGAACTCTTTTAATGTCACCGCATATTTTTCACCATTAGGTAAAATCGCTTTCGCGGTAGCACGTTGCCCTTGATCAACATCCAATATACTTTGCTTGGAGTAAATCATATCGGGTGCTTGAATTTCGATATCGACAGAATCAGTACTATGGATATTCATCATTTGCTGACCAACTTTGATATTCTCAAATTGCTCAACAGGTATAATTGAAATCACACCACTAAAAGGGGCTTTAAGTACCGTAAAACTGAGCTGTAATTGGGCTAAATCAAGGTTAGCTTTTGCAATACTTCGCTTGGCCTTTAACTCATCAAATTGAGACTGAGGTAAATAACCATTTTTTAATAATGTTGCTGAACGACGATATTGGCTATTTATCACATTGTATTTGGCCTGAGCATCATCAACTTCTAATTTAAAATCACTGGGATCTAATCGAGCTAACACTTGGCCTTGTTTAACTCTATCTCCTGAGCGCACTAATATCTGTATCACTTCTCCTGCAAGACGAAATGATAAAACTGATTTATCAGCGGCAGATGCCACCGCAGGAAAGGTTAATTTAGGTGATTGTTTCCCTGATTTAACCTGCTGTACTTTTACCAACGGTTGCTCTTGACGCGGCTCAACACTCGGCTTATCACACCCGAAAAGTAACAACGCGGTGCCAATTGACAGTGCCAATAAACTGTAACGTTTGATCATAGTCCTCGCTCCTTGATCCATGAGCGGACCTTTTGACCTGATTGCAATTCAGAAACACCCGATGTTGCTATAACATCACCATCATTCAGCCCTGCAATAACACGGTTATTACTGTCTAATGTCACTTCGGTTCTTACAACTTGCTGCTTATCATCAACACGCCACACATAGCTTTTATTACCGTCAACCATGATGGCTCGCACTGGGATTGCACCCGCTTTTCCTTGCGGCAATACAATAGATACGCTGCCAGACATTCCCGGCATAATATTACTGCTTTCAGGACGTGCCATTGAGAGTGTTACTTTATAACTGGATGTTTTACTGTCAGGCTCAGTATCAATTTCTTTAAATTGGGCAGGAAAGGTTTGATTAGCTAAAGTATCGAATGCAACAGTAGGGTTAATATTTTCAGCATTACCTTGAAAACGCGCTAAAAGATAATCAGGAAGCTGAAATGTCATATTGATTAATTTAGCACTTTGAATATGCATGACGGGTTGTTTAGCACCAATATATTCATAGTTTTCAACCATAGACAAAGAAATATGCCCATCATAAGGTGCAATTAACTTGGCATAACTTAAATTTGATTTTTCTTTATCTAATGCGGCCTTAGCCTGCTTCAGGTTGGCTTTCGCAGTATCATAATCAAGTTCTGATACCACTTTTTTCTCACGTAATTTTTTATCGCGCTTAAATTGCACACTGGCTAAATCATATTTTGCTTGTGATTGTTTCACTAACAATGACAATTCATCAGTATTTAAGCTCGCAAGTCTCTGCCCTTTAGTCACAAACTGACCCGGATGGACATCAACACTCGCAAGTTGACCTGAAACACGAAAGGCTAAAACGGCTTTATCGCCAGCTTCAACAATGGCGGGAAACGCACGTTGTGATTCATTATTACTCACTGAAACTGATTGTAATTTTACGGGGCGAGATTCAGGTTCAGCAATCACGGCTTGATCATCCTTGCACCCACTTAATGCTAAACATGTAAGCAATGCCGCAAAAAAGCGATATCTCATACTACTCTCCATGATGTTTCATACTGAATATTTACTATTGTTAAAATATTGTATGAATGAAATATATCTATGAATAATAGAAGTGGATAACCTAAAAATCTCTTTTAATTGATTAGAATAGAGCCAATATCACAATCCTTACTGATATAAAAAAGACAAAAAAAGGAGCTCAAGGCTCCTTTTATTCAATTATTCTTAAATGGCTTATTTTGCCATTTCAGCTATGTTTACACGCCATGTATCAGGGCCGGTTTGATGAGCATTAACACCTTCAGCATCAACAGCGACAGTTACTGGCATATCTTCTACTTCAAATTCATAAATCGCTTCCATGCCTAAATCAGCAAAAGCGACCACTCGCGCTTTTTTAATCGCTTTGGCAACAAGATATGCTGCGCCACCTACCGCCATTAAATACACCGCTTTATGGTGTTTAATCGACTCAATAGTTGCAGGTCCACGCTCAGCTTTACCAATCATGCCCGTAAGGCCGGTTTCGCCTAACATCATTTCGGTAAATTTATCCATTCGAGTTGATGTCGTTGGTCCAGCAGGGCCGACAACCTCATCACGAACAGCATCAACTGGGCCAACGTAATAAATAAAGCGATTGGTAAAATCAACACCTTCAGGAAGACCTTCACCATTAGCGAGCATTTCTTGAATACGCTTATGGGCAGCATCTCGACCTGTTAAAATCTTACCGGATAGTAAGACTGTTTCGCCTGAACGCCATTCTTGTACATCAGCTTTGGTCACATTATCAAGGTTCACACGACGAACATTATCACCAACGTCCCATGTCACTTGTGGCCAATCACTAAGCTTTGGTGGTGTCAATTCTGCGGGGCCTGAACCATCAAGCGTAAAATGCACGTGACGAGTAGCGGCACAGTTAGGAATCATACAAACTGGCTTAGAGGCGGCATGCGTTGGCGCACTTTTAATCTTAACATCAAGTACAGTGGTTAAACCGCCAAGACCTTGCGCACCGATACCCAAACGATTGACACGATCATAAATATCTAACCGTAATGCTTCTTCTGTTGTTTTTGCACCACGTTGTTGTAGCTCATGAATATCAACCGCTTCCATCAATGATTCTTTAGCAAGTAGAGCGGCTTTTTCTGCTGTACCACCAATACCAATACCTAGCATACCTGGAGGACACCAACCCGCCCCCATAAGTGGTACTGTTTTTTCTACCCACTCAGCAACATCATCAGAAGGATTAAGCATCACCATTTTGGTTTTATTTTCAGAACCGCCGCCTTTAGCCGCAATTTGAATATCAACTTTATTCCCAGCAACCATCTCAACATGCACTACCGCAGGCGCATTATCATGGGTATTTTTACGCGCTCCCGCAGGATCGGTAACTACAGATGCTCGCAATGGGTTATCCGCATTGGTATAAGCTTGACGAACCCCTTCATCAATCATTTGCTGTACAGTTAAATCACTCTCCCACTGCACATTCATACCAATTTTCACAAAACAAGTAACAATGCCAGTATCTTGGCAAATAGGTCGTCGCCCTTCTGCTGACATACGAGAATTAATTAAAATTTGGGCAATAGCATCTTTTGCTGCTTGGCTTTGCTCTTTATTGTAGGCTTTTTCTAATGCTTGAATAAAATCTAAAGGATGGTAGTAAGAAATATATTGTAAAGCATCAGCCACGCTACTGATTACATCTTGTTTACGGATGACGGTCATAATTACCCTCGTTAAGTATTATCATTCCATGGCGCCCTATTTAAATCTTCCAAATTGTAGGGTATTGAACAACAAAATAGTGCCGTTCAATCTTGGGCGTCTTTCGCCGAATATGATACTCTTGCCCATAACATTGCGCTATGCGCCAATCAAACCCTTGTCACAAAAAAGAAAATGATTTGTAAATCACATCCAGAATTAAGCATTATCTCATTACCCTATTCAAAAAATGCCGGACTTTCATGGTTTGCGCCATTATCGGGATTACCTTGGGCAATGATATTACGTTCAGCTGCAGAAACGCATCCTGATAATCGTTATGATATTTTAGTTGCAGATCCTTTAGCCACTGTTGAGTCGCAACACGATACGACTAATATTAAATTCAAAAATGGTGATCAACGTACTACTTCTGATGATCCTTTTATGGTAGTTAACGATCTACAACATGAGCTATTACCGTCACTTAGCACAGAATTAAACCTTCCATTTTTAGGTGGTGCATTAGGCTATTTCAGCTATGACTTAGGTCGTCGAGTAGAGAAAATTACCACCACCGCAACTCATGACATCCACTTACCAGAAATGGCGATTGGTATTTATGATTGGGCTCTCATTGTTGATCATAAATTACAACAAACATGGCTTATCGAACCCAAAAATAGCCACCGTTTAGCATGGTTAACCCAACAGCATTCACAAGCATCACAATTCGACAACCAAAATACACCATTTAAATTAACATCTTCATGGTCATCCAATATGACCAAAGAGGATTACTGCCATAAATTTAACACCATCCAATCATACTTATTATCCGGTGATTGCTACCAAATTAATCTGGCACAACGATTTAAAGCCCGTTATCAAGGTGATGAGTGGCAAGCTTATTGCCGTTTAGATACCGCAAATGGTGCGCCATTTTCTAGTTTTATTCGCACAGATAATTGTGCCATCTTGTCAGTATCTCCCGAGCGTTTTTTACAATTAAAACACGGTAAAATTGAAACAAAACCAATTAAAGGAACCCGTCCTCGTAGTGCAAATCCCATTGAAGATGATGCCAATGCACAAGCGCTTCAACAAGCGCCTAAAGATCGCGCAGAGAATGTAATGATCGTTGATTTATTACGTAATGATATTGGTCGAGTGGCGACCCCTGGCAGTGTTCATGTACCAGCACTGTTTGCGATTGAAAGTTTTCCCGCCGTGCATCATTTAGTCAGTACCGTTACAGGTCAATTGGCCAGTGATTATTCAGTGACCGATTTATTACGGGCTTGTTTCCCTGGTGGTTCCATTACTGGTGCACCAAAAGTAAGAGCAATGGAAATCATTGAAGAGCTAGAACCTCATCGGCGCAGTATTTATTGTGGCAGTATTGGCTATATCAGCCGTTGCGGCACCATGGATACCAATATTGCGATTAGAACGCTTGTTGCTTATCAACATAATTTATACGCATGGGCTGGCGGTGGTATCGTTGCAGACAGTGATGCAGAAAGTGAATACCAAGAAACTCTCGACAAATTAAGTAAAATTCTGCCAACCTTATAATAACGTTAAATAGAGTTTAAAAAGGGTAATGGAGACTTTAATGGGTGAACAACAGCAGATTTTAACGCGATTTCTTATGGCGCCAAGTCAACAGTATGATGCTAGCCATAAGCGTAGAATCGATCATCATTTTACTGATGATGTACTGTTTAAACCCGCCGCTGTTTTGATCCCATTAGTGCCGAGAGAGCATGGCTTTAATGTGGTATTAACTCGTCGAGCCGAACATTTAAAACACCACCCGGGACAAATTGCTTTTCCGGGGGGGCGTTTTGAACCTCAAGATAGTGATCTTATCACCACTGCATTACGTGAAACATTTGAAGAAACTGGTATTATTTGTCAACGCAATAACGTTATCGGTCAATTACCCCCGTTAGCAACAATCAGCGGCTATATGGTGACACCATTCATATCAACAATTAGCAATAATTATGCCGCTAAACCTGATCCGGGAGAAGTTGATGCTATCTTTGAAGTGCCATTAAATTACCTGCTTGATCCCAAGAACATCCACGCTCATCAGTTTCGTCTTCGCGGTGAACCCCACCGTGTTTATGCCATTCCTTATCACAATTATTCCATTTGGGGTGCAACAGCTCAGATGATTAAGCTGTTATCTAACCAAATATGGGAAGATAAAAAATAACCAAATAGACGTTTTATCTTAATCTTACAAGCCTATTTTTGTGACGTGTGTCTGATTTATTTGTATCACAAAAAGTTCGTATTACAGAACGAGATCTTTATCCTTGTTTTCCCCCCGTAAATAGCGACAATGCGCTCGTTCCTATATTTCGTTCCGTTCCCTTTTATTGGATATCACAGTATGCAAAACACATCGACGACGTCAGTAACAAGTACGACAAAAACCAGATGGACCTATAAAGATTTCACATGGGCTCTTTCTTTGTTTGGTACTGCAGTAGGTGCCGGTGTTCTATTCTTACCAATAAAAGCAGGTGCGGGCGGTTTCTGGCCTCTAGTTATTTTGGCTCTTATTGCAGCACCAATGACTTGGTTTGCACATAAAGGCCTAGCGCGCTTTGTATTATCATCAAAAAACCCACATGCTGATATTACAGATACTGTTGAAGAGCATTATGGTAAAACAGGTGCTAACTTAATAACTTTCGCTTACTTCTTTGCTATCTACCCTATCGTATTAATTTATGGTGTTGGTATTACAAACACGGTTGATTCATTCATGGTTAATCAACTAGGTATGGAATCAGCACCTCGCTGGCTACTATCTGGTGTATTAATTTCACTGATGACCGCCGGTGTAGTATTTGGTAAAGAACTAATGCTGAAAGCAACATCAGCCATGGTTTATCCATTAGTTGTTATTCTGTTAATTCTTTCTGTGTACCTAATTCCTGATTGGAATATGTCAATGGTACAAACAGAAGCCGATTGGTCAGCAATGCCAACAATTATCTGGCTTGCCATTCCAATCATCGTATTCTCATTTAACCACAGCCCAATTATCAGTCAGTTTGCTAAAGAACAACGTCGTATTTACGGTGATGACGCCGTTAAGAAAACAGACATGATCACTGGCGGTGCAGCAATGATGCTAATGGGCTTCGTGATGTTCTTTGTCTTCTCAGTTGTACTTTCAATGACGCCTGAGCAATTAAACATGGCAAAAGAGCAAAATATTTCAGTGCTGTCATACTTAGCTAACGTAAAAGATTCACCTGCAATCTCTTACTTAGGTCCACTCGTTGCATTTGCTGCGATCACATCAAGCTACTTTGGTCACTTCCTTGGTGCACACGAAGGTCTTGTTGGCTTAACAAAATCTCGCTCAAATATGCCAGTGGCTAAAATTGAAAAAATCTCACTAGCTTTCATTGTGATCACAACGTGGATTGTCGCTATCATTAACCCAAGTATCTTAGGTATGATTGAAACAATGGGCGCACCAATGATTGCCGGTATTTTATTCCTGTTGCCCGTTATCGCGATGCAAACAGTACCCGCAATGGCTAAATACAAAACATCAGTATTTGCTCGTATCTTCACAATTTCATGTGGTATTGCAGCAATCACTTCTGTTATTTACGGTGCATTTTAATTTAGCTATTAAAAATGTACTGATTACGAATAATTAATCATATAAAAGCAAAAATATGTGCTAGTACTCATGGTGTTTACTAGCACAAATAACGTAAAATAGACGATACTTAAGAGTAATTATGTTTAACGCATTGTTACTCTTTTAGTTTAAGTGCGCTCGCCAAGGAAGGAGCGAGGATATCAACGAATAACAGTCTTTACTGGAGGCAAGAACCGCTTCCCCCACGACTGAGGTAATAACATGATCAGTATTTTCGATATATTCAAAATTGGTGTAGGCCCTTCCAGTTCACACACTGTTGGCCCAATGAAAGCAGGTAAAGAGTTCATCGACGACTTACGTGCGTTAGGCCAATTACGTGACGTGACAAAAATTACCGTTGATGTTTACGGCTCTTTATCGCTTACAGGTAAAGGTCATCACACTGATATCGCTATCATTATGGGTCTTGCTGGCAATTCACCTGAACATGTTGATATTGATAGCATTCCTGAGTTTATCTCACGCGTAGAAGAAACAGAACGTCTTCCCGTTGGTATGCATTGCCATACGGTTGATTTTCCACGCGATGGCGGTATGAATTTTCATACAACTAACCTTTCTCTTCATGAAAACGGTATGTCAATCCATGCTTGGATTGGTGATGACGTGGTTTTCTCTAAAACGTACTACTCAATCGGTGGTGGGTTTATTGTTGATGAAGAAAACTTTGGTAAAGAACAAACAAATACAGTTGAAGTTCCCTACCCTTTCTCTTACGCCTCTGAATTGCTAGATCAATGTAGTGAACATGGTCTTTCTGTTAGTGCGCTTGTTATGGCTAACGAACGCGCAATGAATGCAGAAGATGAAATTAGCACATACTTCGCTAAAATTTGGAAAACCATGCGTGAATGTATGGAACGTGGAATGAACGTGGAAGGTATTCTTCCAGGGCCACTACGTGTTCCTCGTCGCGCAGCAGCATTACGCCAACAACTGATTACAACAGAAAAACTAAACAATGACCCAATGACAGTCGTTGACTGGGTTAATATGTATGCATTTGCGGTTAACGAAGAAAATGCAGCCGGTGGCCGAGTAGTAACAGCACCCACCAATGGCGCTTGCGGTATTATTCCTGCCGTATTAGCTTACTACGACAAATTTGTGCAATCTGTTGGACCAAAAGAATACACTCGTTACTTCGCAGCATCAGGCGCTGTCGGTGGTTTATACAAGCGTAATGCTTCTATTTCTGGTGCAGAAGTGGGCTGTCAAGGTGAAGTCGGTGTAGCTTGTTCAATGGCTGCTGCTGGTTTAGCTGAGCTTATGGGCGGAAGTCCTGAGCAAGTATGTATGGCTGCTGAAATTGCAATGGAACATAACCTAGGCTTAACCTGTGACCCAGTCGCAGGACAAGTACAAGTTCCTTGTATTGAACGTAACGGTATTGCGGCAGTAAAAGCAATTAACGCAACCCGTATGGCACTTCGCCGTTCATCAGCACCACGAGTATCACTTGATAAAGTAATCGAAACGATGCTTGAAACAGGTAAAGACATGAATGCTAAATATCGTGAAACATCACAAGGTGGCTTAGCAATTAAAGTCATTTGCTAAACACAAGATATTGAGCTTATAACTAAAAAACTATCTTCGGATAGTTTTTTTGTTTCTGAAGTAGATATTCATCTAAAAAACGCAATTATACTCAACACGATGCATTGTTAATCAATATGCAACAGTAAAAAATTAAGATATTCATTCAAATCATATCAATAAAAACATTAGCTCTGCTCATTGTTTCTTATATCATCAATTGCACCTATTCTTTCGTTTCTTTTAGTCCTATACTCAATTAAACATACTCATTATCATTAATGTAGTGTAAGCATGGATGCGTATATCGCCTTTACATCATTGATGTACGATATGTAATGAAGGATTTATTCCCTTTATAGAGAAGCAATATTGCTATGAAATATAAGCGTATCCTCTCGCAGAGCCATGTCGTTCTGAAAGAGTTTTATGTCGATCATCATTTAATTGTGAAATTATCAAATGCAGAAGGTAATATTCACATTAATGGTCATGTTATAGATATAAAAAATAATAGCATTTTAGTTATACCTAAATTCAGTCATATTTCTTGTTCAATTAATCAATTGAACAATCAAGAAAATATTGAACTACAAATTTTAATGATCAATGAAGAATCAATAACTGAAGCGTTTAAATATATTAGCGCTCTAAAACAACCAACCTTAGCAACTTCAAATTGCTCACCCATTTATCTCATTGATTCATCAGAAATTGTTGAGCAAAATTTCGCATTATTTAATCAGCTATTGCCTAGCATTAGTGGATCAACAATGGAGCAAACTTTGCTGAGCCAATGCTTAGTATTCATTTTGATTGCACTTAATAATACTGGAATTGATGTTTTTAATGTTTATCGTTTTAATTATGATGAACCTAAAGAGCGAACTATCGCAAGATTAATTACTCAAAATCCTCAACGCAAATGGAGCGTTGACGATATGGCAAAAGCACTGTTTACAACGCAATCAACCTTGCGTCGTCATTTAGCAAAAGAAGGTGTTTCATTTAGCCAGTTATTGCTAGATGTTCGAATGGGACTTGCACTTAACTTTTTAACTTTTTCTAATTATTCTATATCGCAAATCGGTAACCGATCTGGGTTTGGTAGCGCAGCTTATTTTTGTGATGCATTTAAACGTAAATATAATGTAACACCATCACAATTTAGAACCAGTTCAAGAAAAGAAAATGAT
This sequence comes from Photobacterium iliopiscarium, assembly GCF_003026395.1. GTDB lineage: Bacteria > Pseudomonadota > Gammaproteobacteria > Enterobacterales > Vibrionaceae > Photobacterium > Photobacterium iliopiscarium. The sequence continues at coordinate 112,107 of NZ_PYOO01000002.1, forward strand.
ATGGATGCTGATGGTTGTTTTACCTGTAAAGATCACACTGAATATTTACCTGAAGTGTGTCATTAGCAACCATCATTCAATAAAAAAACCTCGTCAATGCGAGGTTTTTTTATACGTCATAAAAAGCAGATATAAAAAAGCCCCACTTCAATAAGCAGGGCTAATTTTAAATCGTAACCGGTTATGCTACAGCGTTAGCTTGTTGTAACTCACGATCTTTAGGTGCAACACCTACAGGTAGAATCACACGACCGTACTCTGCATTTAATACTTGTGCCATTGCAAAATAGATAGCACTTAAACCACAGAAGATACCTTCGATACCCGCAATAAAGCCAATCGTTTCATTACCTGTAAAATCACGCGCCGCAAGTAAGAAGAATAGAATCGTTAGAGAACCGAAAACAACTTGCTTTGCTGGTGGATAACGTAAAGAACCAACATACATAAATGCTGTAAACACACCCCATAGTAGTAAGTACCATGCCATGAACGGTGCTGGGCTTGCCGCAAAGCCAAGTTTTGGCAAGATTAGTAAACCAACTAATGACAACCAAAATAAGCCGTAAGAAGTAAATGCTGTGGTGCCAAAAGTATCACCACGCTTAAAGCACATCATACCAACAAGAACTTGCCCTAAACCGCCATAGAAAATACCCATAGCTAGAATCATCGAGTCTAGAGGAAAAAATCCAGCATTATGAATATTCAGTACAATGGTCGTCATACCAAAGCCCATTAGACCTAATGGTGCTGGATTAGCAAGTTTTGTAGACATTTTTTTCCCCTACAGGATTTACAACAAAAATAATAAAAATTAAAAATATGTGCGCATATTTATGCGCGGCGGATCTTAATGTAAGCCGCGAAACAGATCAATGCTTATATCACTAAAACCAGCATCTAAATTAAAAAATCCTATTAAGGTATTAAAATAACAACTAAGAGTTATGACACTGAACGCGTAATTTTATTTTCTTTATTAAAATCACAGTTATGTTACATTTTTGTATATACAAACCAAAAGCAAAATCACACAAAACATTGATTTTAAAACATTAATTTAATTTATTATTTATAATGAAAAAATATCACTCCCATTTCCACTTAAATTTATTTGATAATTTAAAATTAAACTTTAAGAAATATCCTTTAAAAATCGATTTTTCTAAAATATAGAGCTAAAAAAAAAGCAACTTAAGTCACTTTTTTATACAAAACAAGTAAAAATCAATATCATAATAAATTCATTGTATAAGTATCATTTTTTCTTATAACTGATCTTATGACATTTAAGCATGACAATTATTGTGACAAACTTGTCTCAAAATCGTGATTAATCGCTGTTGATTTAATGGTAACGGATTACCTTTGATTGCATTGGTACGTAATGCATCCTCAGCAACCTCTTCAAACATGGTATTACACAAACCATAATCAGATAATAATGGTAACTGTAATTTTATTAGCACGTTCTCTACCCATTGCACGCTATCTTCAATCATAGCCTCATTATTCAATGTCAATATCATCGCTAGTTTTCGATAACGCGCCAAAACATCACTACGGCCAAGCTCCATTGCAACTGAAATGTTTTCTTTCATCACGTAAGGCGAGAGTCGCGCCGTAATCAGTCCATGAGGTGCTTCTAAGCGACCACTTAATGCTGATGCTAATCCATGAGCTGCACCTAATTTAGCATTTGACCGCGCCATACCACCCAGCATTGCAGCAAAAGCCATATCACGTCGAGATGGATAATGATCATCTCGACATGCTGGCAATATTGACATCGCAATACGCTTTAACCCTTCTTCACAAATCATATCGGTTAATGGATTCGGTTCACCACACACATACGCTTCCATTAAATGAGTAAAAGCATCCATACCACAATATCCTGACAGCACCGCATCCGTTCCGTAGGTTAAGGTCGGATCAATAATGGCTAAATCAGGAAATAACGCCACATTACTTAAATTTACTTTTACTTGTTCTTGTGCTGATTGTAAGACAGCACTTTTACTGACTTCAGCGCCAGTACCCGCCGTGGTCGGAATGGCAATAAAAGGTAGTGATTTAACGTGTAATGGAACATTGCGCCCGACAACATCGACATAATCATAAACGCTACCTTGGTTAGGAATTAAGGCCGCCAGAGATTTAGCAACATCAAGTACACTCCCCCCTCCGATTCCAATCACCATATCAGGACAAAAAGTCCGCCCCGTTGCAGCTAACTCTTCCATCATTGCGATTAAGGGTTCACCTTTAATGACTAATCGCTGATAACGCATATTCTGTTGTTTGAAATATTGCTCCAGAGCTAGTGAACGTTGTTGATCTTGCCCGGTCACCAATAGCACACTGTAACCAAATTGATTAAGCAGCGATAAAGAATCATGCAGAGCACCTTCACCAAACACTATCCGTGTTGAAGTCATAAACTGAAACATAGTTATTTATCCTGTTTTAAATAATATTTATTCTATGAAACCTCGTATTTGACCTTCGCTATATCTTTTATCAAGGCTCGTTAATTTATAAGCTATCTAAAATTAGATTCTATTAGATGGCTTAATTTAATATTGATTACAAACAAGTTTTTATACATTTCAATAACTACAACATTAATATCAATACTGACTCACATTTAGTATTACTACGACAATAAGATACATGTAGTAAAAGTGACTTCTCATCGTAATAGAAGCGTAATAGTACGTCGTTAGGCTGCGTAGAGTTCAAAGGCAATGAAGCCGTATAATAATCTATGAGGAATGAACCATGAAAAATGCAGCAGTGGTCGCCGCTATTTTTACAAGTCTATTTACTGGAACAACAACCGCCGCCACCATCTATAATAATAACGACACCAGTCTTGAACTTGGTGGTAGAGTCGAACCTCGCTTTAATCTCTCAAAAGAAAATAAAGGTGATAATAATGACGGTAATGAATTTAAAGATAAAAGCCGTGCTCGATTAGCATTAAAAGGCCAGTCTGTTATTAATGAACAGTTCTCTGTCTTTGGTAAATATGAAGTTGAAATTTCAGATAATAACAACAGCACTGTAGATACTCGTTATCTTTATGCTGGTCTTGATACTGCCATTGGTGCGATGTCTTACGGTAAACAAGATTCAGCACAAGTTATGCTAACCGATTACACTGATATTTTATCGACTTTTGGCGGCGATGCGGTTGACCTTGTTGATGGTAATAAAGACAAACGAGAAAACAATTTTTTATACGTTGGTGAATTTAATAATATTGCTGTTGCCACTAACTACATCGCTGAAAATAATAACAACCTAAAAGACAGCGATAGCTATGGTATTGCCGCACAATATCAGTTCCCATTTGGGTTAAATGTGGGTGCAGGTTACGTTAATGGTAATGATGGCGCTAATATTGATGCTCGCCAATTTAACTTCGCCATGAGTTATGAACTGAATAACATTTATGCGGCGGCTACTTATGCGAATGGTAAACATGGTGATGCTGATTTAAGTGGCTATGAGTTAGCCGCGGCTTACACCTTTGATCAGTTTACGGCGCGAGGTGTTTATAACTTTCAGCAATCAGAACAAAATAATACCACTACCGATGAAGTCGATTATTTTGCTCTAGAAGGTCTCTATAAGTTCAACAAATCGCTACGCACTTATATTGGTTATAAATTCCAACAACTCGATGCAAAAGATGACGAATTACAAGCGGGTATTCGCTACGATTTCTAAATAAAATCACAATATTAAAGCCAGACTCAGTGTCTGGCTTTTTGTGGTTGGATATTGTTTTAGGTTGTGGTTGCTATATCGCTTTTATCTATTGGTTTAACAGAAAAAACCCGCTTTCGCTATTGCCTTAGCCGCGTTATAGTAATGACAAATTATGAGGAGAAATTTATGTTCGTTGTTATTTTTGGTCGTCCAGGTTGCCCATTTTGTGTTCGTGCAAAAGAATTAGCAGAAAAAATCAAAGAAGAGCGCGACGATTTTAACTTCCGCTATGTTGATATCCACGCTGAAGGTATCAGTAAAGCTGATCTAGAAAAAACCGTTGGTAAACCCGTTGAAACGGTACCTCAGATTTTTGTTGATCAAGATCACATTGGTGGCTGCACTGAATTTGAAGCTTATGCAAAAGAACATAACCTTCTATATAAATAAACACCATATTATTGATTAACAAAAAGGCTGACATTGTCAGCCTTTTTTTATAATTTTATAATTGTCATTCATTATTAAAACACTATTTTTTAACGTATGACGCTCCTTTAAACAACCCTTCAAAAAAAATACAATTTATATTGAAGAGTTCGTTTATAAAATGGCTTTTCGTTATTTATTTCTAATATAAACTATAACCTCTGTTCAAAATCAGCTAGAATTTACCCCACTTTTATCTTTCCATTATTTCGGAAATCCGTCGTGAACATTGATGTAGCCGCTCTTCTACACCAAAATGATATTTTATTGCTATTTGTAGTCCTTGCTGTTGGTTTAAGTATCGGTAAAATTCGTTTTGCCAAAATGACACTAGGTAACTCTATTGGCGTTCTACTTACTGCTTTATTATTTGGTAATGCTGGTTTTACGTTTGACACTGACGCACTAAATATTGGCTTTATGCTATTTATTTTCTGTGTGGGTATAGAAGCTGGACCAAACTTTTTTGGCATCTTCTTCCGTGATGGTAAACACTATTTATTACTCGCATTAGTTGTCTTGTTGTCATCAATAGCTATAACGATGACCATGGCACGTTATCTGCACATGGATATAGGTTTAGCGACAGGCTTGATGGCTGGTTCACTAACAGCAACGCCAGTACTTGTGGGTGCAAAAGATGCGCTTCACAATGGTCTTGCGGGTATTACCGATCCTGCGGTGATTAAACAATTAAGCGAAAGCTTAAGTGTTGGCTATGCTATGTCATATCTTGTCGGCTTAGTCAGTTTGATCTTCCTCGCTAAACTGATGCCTAAATTACAAAAGCAAAACCTTGCTGAATCATCACAGCAAATTGCACGCGAACGTGGTATCGGCGAAGTCGCACAACGTAAAGTGTATCTACCCATTATTCGTGCCTACCGCGCAGGCCCTGAATTGATTAATTGGATTGATGGCCGTAATTTACGTGAACTCGGTATTTATCGCCAAACGGGCTGTTATATCGAACGTGTACGTCGTAATGGTATCTTAGCTAACCCAGATGGTGACGCTATTTTACAAGAAGGCGACGAAATCGCACTAGTAGGTTACCCTGATAGCCACGCGCGCCTTGATCCTAGTTTCCGTAACGGTAAAGAAGTCTTTGACCGCGATTTACTCGATCTTCGTATTGTTGAAGAAGAAATCGTGGTTAAAAATGATGGTATTGCAGGTAAGCGTTTATCAGAATTAAACTTATCTGAATATGGCTGTTTCTTGAACCGCGTAGTTCGAGCACAAATTGAAATGCCAATGGACCACAATATCCTATTGAATAAAGGGGACATTCTACAAGTTAGTGGTGAGAAAAGCCGGGTTTTAGGACTTGCTGAACGTATTGGTTTTATCTCTATTCACAGTCAAATTGCTGATCTTCTCGCGTTCTGTTGCTTCTTTATTATTGGCCTATTAATGGGCTTAGTAACCATGAAGTTTGGTCATGTTGCTTTTGGTTTAGGCAGTGCTGCCGGATTATTGATCGCAGGTATTACATTAGGCTTCTTACGTGCTAACCACCCAACCTTTGGTTATGTGCCTCAGGGCGCGCTTAATATGGCTAAAGATTTAGGCTTAATGGTCTTCATGGTGGGGATTGGTTTAAGTGCGGGTTCTAATCTATTTGCTTCTATTGGCAATATAGGTTTAACCGTCTTTATTACTAGCTTAATGGTCAGTGTTATTCCTGTCGTGTTAGCCTATTTATTTGGCGCTTACGTACTTAAAATGAATCGAGCATTATTGTTTGGTGCCATCATTGGTGCACGTACTTGTGCCCCTGCAATGGACATGATCAATGAACATGCTCGCAGTACAATTCCCGCGCTAGGCTATGCCGGCACGTATGCGATTGCCAACGTGTTACTGACTATCGCAGGTACACTGATCTTTATTTTCCAATAATTGCATCAGGCAACCTTAGTAGAGGCTGATTTATTAGTTTACTGATAAGTCAGCCTCTATTCAGTCAGACTCTCAACACTAAATATTTACGTTAAGTGTAACTAGCACAATAATAACGCTCTCTTTTATCATACTATTCTCCGCTAGCTTACATACCCCATCATGCCGTTATGGTAACAATAACTAATGCACTTTATGCTTTGATACTTTACCATAGCCTATCAATACCGTTTGTTATCTTTGGTGCCCAATCTATGCGTATTCTTATTGTCGAAGACGATGCTATTCTTAGCCATCACTTAAAATCGCAACTCAGCGAATTAGGAAATCAAGTTCAATGTGCCAACACCGCCGAAGAAGGGCTGTTTTTTGCACAAAACTATCCCAATGATATTGCCATTGTTGATATCGGTTTACCGGATAGAGACGGCATCAGTCTAATTAAAGATATGCGTAAAAAAGGCTTACGTTTACCGATAATGATTTTAACCGCACGTTCAAATTGGCAAGATAAAGTCACAGGTCTTGAAGCCGGTGCGGATGATTATTTAGTTAAGCCCTTTCAAAAAGAAGAAATGGTCGCTCGTCTCAGTGCCCTTGTTCGTCGTAGTGCTGGCTTTGTAAAACCAGAAATGACGGCGGGTGATATTCGTGTCGATTTATTAGCAAAGCAAGTTTATGTTTGCGACGAACTACTTGAACTCACCGCGTTTGAATATGATTTATTAGAGTATTTAATGCGTCATAGCCGCCAAGTCGTCTCAAAACAACGACTACTTGATGTGCTATATGAAGATCAAGAAGGCGATCCAAATACAATTGAAGTTATGATCAGTCGTCTACGCAAAAAATTCACTAAAACTGGACAAAACAACCCTATTTCAACCATTCGTGGTCAAGGGTATATTTTTGAAATCAGCGCTCAATGAAACGTTTTTTCCAGCCACGATTAAGACAACGAGTATTGATCACATCAGTCGCCATCATTGCATTGGTGACTTCTGCATTGGCGGCGGTTATCAATAAGCTCTACTCTCAAAGCTATATGGCATCATATTCATCAGAACTTGTTGCTCAAATGCCGATGGTAGTCGCACAACTTAATCGAGCCGGATTAATTAAAGATGTTGATAAATGGATAGATTCTCTCGACCCATCAGATACTGATTATATTGCCGTTGTTTGCGATCAAAGTGATCAAACAACCTGGGTTTCCAATCAAGCATCAGAAGCCAACTTACGTGATGTTTGTCGTTATTTACCCGAGAATATTTCGACACCAACATTGATTAAAATGAAAAATCATCAAGATTATATTGCTTATAATCTCAGTCGTAATAAAGAAGATGGCACCATTTATCAATTGGTTGTTCTTCGTTCTGCTGATGCCTATGAATATTCTTTATCCCAATTGCATAAACGTACCGCTTTTTATTTAGGATTATTTGTTTTAATTGCGGTTGCCTTTCTTATCGCTGCCTTTCACTGGGGGTTTCAGCCACTTCGAAAATTAGCCTCTCAGTTAGATCAAATGACCGAAGCTAAACGAGAAAAGCTAGATGATGATTATCCAATGGAATTACAAGAAGTCACCATGGCGGTTAATCGACTCAGCCGTATCAGTAATGACCAGCAAGGACGTTATCGTCATGCGATGGATGACCTTGCTCATAGCTTAAAAACGCGTTTAGCCGCCACCAATGCCCTACTTGATGACTCAACCTTAGATCGCCGTGAGCTGAACCAACGTATCATGGAACAAATCAGTCAAATGGATGATTTAGTACAATATCAGCTCAAACGAGCCATGGTGGGTCAGCAAGGGTTACATAAAAGTAATGTTGAACTTAAACCGATAATTACCAGCCTAAATCGAATGTTAAACAAGATTTATGCCGATAAACAGCCAGCATTACATTATCATTTTGATGAAGACTTAAAACTACCCATCAATAAAGATGATTTAATGGAATTATTTGGCAATATGTTGGAAAACAGTTTCCGCTTTTGTATTAGCCAAGTGAAATTATCTGTTATTGAAAATAGTGATTCTTTCACTATTATCATTGAAGACGATGGTCCTGGGGTTAAACCTGCATTACGTGAAGCTATTTTTCAACGGGGTGTGCGCGCAGATCAACTCAATCCAGGGCAAGGTATTGGCCTCTCGGTGTGTAATGAAATCATTGATAGCTACCAAGGTAAGATTCATGTTGAAGACTCAAAACTTGAGGGTGCTGCGTTCATTATTGAGCTACCAAAAAGCTAATGGTTAATCGTTTTCTCTGATTTATTAGCCAGCACTTTTATGCTGGCTTTTTAACACCTGAAAAATATAAAATTATTATGAATCAATAGGATAAATACGATCATAAATCAAATTATATCCATACGCGTAGAATAAATAAAATATCACCATACCAATATCTAACACTAACGCATGCCATAAACTCACATTCAGCACCCATGCTAAAGCTGGAATAGTGAAAATTAATAATCCAACCTCAAAACCTAAACTATGTACTATCCGTTGCGACATTGTTTTTTGAGTCACGTTATATTTTTTATACATTAACCGATCAAACCATCGGTTATATAAGTAATTCCATACTGTGGCTACAATAGAAAAAAATATCCCCATAATACCGACATGTCCAAGTTCAAACCCAAATTGACTTAAAATACCCACCATCAATATCAGACCAATAATCTCAAAACCAATAGCATGGCGAATGCGATCAAACGTTGTTCTCATAGTAAATGCTCTGTTGTGAACCAATAATATCTTTCACTAATATATCTACAAATCTCACCAATAAAAGTCATTAACTATCCGCTTAACAGATAGAAAAAAGAGCAAATATAAAAAAACCGCCATCACTGGCGGTTTATTCAATATCTATTTTATGATGCGATTACTAGATGTCTGCTACGTCAAAATCAACCACAGGATTCACATCAGCATCGTAATCAATGCCATCAACACCAAAGCCAAATAGCTTCAAGAATTCATCTTTGTATTGTTGGTAATCAGCAACATCATATAAGTTGTCATTAGTTACTGTTGACCATTGATCACGACAATGCTGTTGAATATCTTCACGCAATTCCCAGTCATCTAAACGAAGACGATTTTCAGCATCAACGTCAGGTGCCGTGCCGTCTTCTTTATATAAGCGCTGCTTAAACATACGTAGGATCTGCTCCATGCAGCCTTCATGTACGCCTTCTTCACGCATTTTCTTAAAGACCATTGCAATGTACAACGGCATAACTGGAATCGCAGAGCTTGCTTGTGTAACAACACTCTTTAATACAGCAACATTGGCAGAACCACCCGTCGCACTTAGCTGAGTGTTTAGTTCTTTCGCAGCACGATCTAGGTCCATTTTCGCTTTGCCTAACGCGCCATGCCAGTAAATTGGCCATGTTAGCTCAGTACCAATGTAACTAAAGGCTACGGTCTTACAACCATCAGCCAATACACCAGCATTTGCTAGCGCATCAATCCATAGCTCCCAATCTTGGCCACCCATAACAGTAACAGTGTCTTCAACTTCTTGTTCTGTTGCAGGCTCAATACTGGTTTCAATTAATACGTTTTTATTGGTATCAACGGCTGTTGTTGTGTACGTTTCACCCATCGGTTTTAGGCATGAACGAATCACTTCACCAGTCTCTGGCAATTTACGTACTGGTGATGCCAGTGAGTAAATAACCATATCAATTTGACCAAGATCTTGTTTAATCAAATCAACTACTTTTTGTTTTGCTTCGTTAGAGAACGCATCACCATTTAAACTTTTTGAGTAAAGACCTTCAGCTTTAGCAAACTTGTCAAATGCAGCAGAGTTATACCAACCAGCAGTACCTGGTTTCTTCTCTGTTCCTGGCTTTTCAAAGAAAACGCCAATTGTTGCAGCGCCACCGCCGAATGCCGCAGCAATGCGAGATGACAAACCGTAACCACTAGAAGAACCAACCACTAAGACACGCTTAGGTGCATTTGTAATTGGGCCTTGTGCTTTAATATCAGCAATTTGCTGCTTTACATTTTCTTCACAACCAACAGGGTGCGTTGTTGTACAAATAAATCCACGAGTCTTAGGTTTGATGATCATTTTCAACTTCCCTTACATAATTGTGAATAGGATAAAAGGTTAATGACAGATACGCATTAAATTTATGCCATAAATGAACAAAAATCACAGTGGTTGGAGGTGTTACGCTAAATTTTGGTCAAAAAAAGTGCCACGCATTTACGTGGCACACGGGAGAATCCAGGTTTATATATCAAAGACTAAGTACCCTAAGCTGCCTTCCCTGGTAGCAAACTTAGTTATTAAAATGGTTAGCACAGAAATGATCAACTTGAATCGCTCTCTGCCTTAGTTGCTCTGCATTCTCTATTTTTTTAACATCCTCTTCTGTGACCACTCCCGCATCCAACGCTAACTGTAACTTCTTATTTAATAAAGCCTTGCATGGGATCTCACCATTGCGTGTTGCTTGCATTAATTTGCGTTCTAAAGGTTTGATCTCGTGCAGAGCCAGAAATGCACGTTCCATAATAGCAATGGGATCATCATCTTTATCACCGACATAACATAAATGCGTTAATCGATCACGATGCACACTCGGTGTCATTAATAATGCTGCAATGTTGATACTAAGCGCATCTTTAGGCGCTGAATAATGTATACCCAAAGGGAATGTTAATAATCGTAATGTGCGTCCAACCCTTTTACGAGGAAAATTCGTAAACACGTCATCAAATGCGACCCCACATTGATGCAAACAATGCTGTAGCGCATAATCAACTAACGGTAGATCTTGTTGCTGACGTCCTTGATCTTCAAATCTTTTCAACGTTGCTGACGCTAAATATAAATAACTAAGCACATCCCCTAAGCGAGCAGATAATAACTCTCGACGTTTTAATTCACCGCCTAAGCTCAACATTGATATATCAGCACAAACGGCAAGCGCTTTTGACATACGGTTTAAATGCCGATAATAATGACGCGTTTCACCACTAACAGGCACACGATTAAAACAACTACCACTCACCGCATTTAACAATGACTTGGTTATATTGCGGGTCGCAAAACCAATATGCTGCATTAACAAGCTATCAAAATCGTTCAAACCTTGATCTAAATCTGGGTTAGCTGCTGCTGCCATTTCATCAAGTACATAAGGATGACAACGTGTAGCACCTTGACCAAATATCATTAAATTACGGGTAATTATATTTGCTCCCTCAACCGTTATTGCCACCGGCATACCAAAGTAATGATGACCCAAATAATTCATTGGCCCTAATTGAATAGCTCGTCCAGCATGCACATCCATCGCATCATTTAAAACAGTTCGAGACATCTCTGTCATATGGTATTTAGCAATGGCTGTCACAATACCCGGTGTTTGCCCCATATCTAATGCTGTGGTTGTCAATGTTCGTGCCGCTTCTAGCATATACGTAAAACCACCAATACGACCTAATGCTTGTGCTACTCCTTCAAAATGACCAATTGGCATACCAAACTGTTTACGTACAACGGCATAGGCTCCCGTTGTTTTGGCAGCTAAGTGTCCAACAGCCGTTCCTAAAGCAGGTAAAGATATACCACGTCCCGCAGATAAACACTCCACCAGCATCCGCCAGCCTTTTCCTGCATAATCTTGGCCGCCAATGATCCAATCTAATGGTATAAAGACATGATGACCGCGCGTAGGACCGTTCATAAATGCCATATTAAGTGGATCATGCCGCTCACCAATATCAACGCCAGCATGATCAGCGGGAATCAACGCACAAGTAATACCTAAATCAACTTTATCGCCAAGTAAGCCTTGAGGATCTTTCATTTTAAATGCCAGACCAAGCACCGTTGCAACAGGCGCAAGCGTAATATAACGCTTATTCCATGTTAGGTTTAAGCCAAGAACTTGCTCACCATCATATTCGCCATAACAGACTATTCCCTCATCAGGAATGCCGCCAGCGTCAGATCCCGCTTCGGGGCCTGTTAATGCAAAACAAGGAATATCTTCTCCATGAGCAAGGCGAGGTAACCAATACTCCTTTTGTTGTTGAGTACCATAATGGGTAAGTAATTCACCGGGGCCAAGTGAATTTGGCACCATCACACAAACCGCAGCACTTAAACTGCGGGTCGCTATTTGTGCCACAATGGTTGAATTAGCATGGGCTGAAAAATCAAGGCCGCCATATTGTTTACTGATAATTAATGCAAAGAATTTTTCACGACGCAGAAATTGCCAAACATCCTCAGGCAAATCTTTTTGTTGCTGCACAATTTGATAATCATTTAACATTGCCAATAATGTTTGCAGGGTTGTATCAATGAACCGTTGTTCTTCTTGCGTCAATGTTGGTTTAGGGTAACCAAGCAATGTTTGCCATTGTGGATCCCCACCAAATAACTCACCATCCCACCACACACTACCCGCTTCCATTGCTTCTTTTTCAGTATCAGACAGTGGTGGTAATAATGTTTTAAACCGTTTAAAAACAGGATCACTTACATAACGTTTACGCATGGTTGATAACGAGCTCATAATGCATATCCTTTTGTGATTCAATGGCGAGTATTCATGGTTTATTAGCCGTTAATATTAACGACAAAAGACTGATTCAATTCTATGGGTGCAGCAACGCCTGCCGCAAGATAAGGTACTAATCGATTAATTAGATCGTCAATTTGGATGCGATGAGAAAAATCATTGACTGCTATTTCGCATAGGGCCGTACTTGATGCCATCGTAAATACAGCCGCACCAAGGGTAAAATGTAATCGCCAAAATAATGTTTCAGGATCTAAACAAGGATAAGCACGACGTACAGCGCTGATAAATAAGTGAATAACATCATCATAATGTGTCGTTATAAACCACCGTAAATGCCCTTGTACATCGGTATAGCCACGGCCAAGTAAAGACATAAAAATAGTAGTACCATTAGTCTTACAGCTATTCAATGTCAGCAATGGCTGTTTAACGCAGAGAAACACCTCTTCCATCGTAAACTTATCACGCTGATGTAACGTCATTAATTCCATTTTTAATGCGGGCATAAATTGCTCAAGGTAACGGCTTAATACTGCACGAATTAATCCTTTCTTATCGCCATAATGATAATTAACCGAGGCTAGGTTAACCCCAGCAGTCGCCGTAATTACCCGTAATGACGTTGCTTTAAAACCACGAGCGGCAAACAATAATTCAGCAGCATCAAGTATTCGATTTTTCGTCGTTGCCTGTATCTTCATCTGTCAGCCCTGATTAAAACGCTTGTTTAAATATTACACAAACCACAATATTTAACAATTGCGCTACATCACAAACTACTATTTTAATTTAACCTCATGAAAAACAATTAACCTCTTTATAATCAAGAATAAAAAGCTGTCTGTTGTTTATAGAATAAGATTGGAACCAATATGAGGAAGCAGTGTCTTATCAATACCACTGCTTTTTTTAGAAGTTTTTACTTCAAAACCCATTAACAAATATTTGTTGGTGGGTTTCTTTATTTTTATGGTAATACACCGCTACAAAATATTAATTTCAAATAAAACCATTTTTTTTGAACTTTATCTTACATAGGCACTCTTACTTATGTATTCAATTTGATAAATGGTTATTTTGCACTGCAATAATGCCTTTTATGAAATGTTTAATTTACTACTGCTTTAAATCCTAATTGTATTTTTTTGGATAATCTCCATCCCGCTGATATTTGTCAGCGGGATTTTTTTATCTACAATCATCACATCTGCTTTATCAAACGTCGACGTAAGAGAAGTAAACAGCAGCTTTCAATAAAATAATGACATCTTTTTTATATTAAATTGAACTCTTTCATTAACGGGCAGTCTGATTATATAAGAATTGGAATTATAGATGATTATTTTGTTTTTCAGGCCGTCAAACACAACATCTGTAATTCAAATTGCTACTACTGCTTTAAATCCTAATTGTATTTTTTGTTTACGCTGAAATATTTATTTCAGCGTTTTTTTTTGCTTTTTTTAGCGAATCTGCGGCGTACCTTGCAGCAAATCATCATGCTGCAACACAATACCTAAATGTCTAATTGTCTGATTCGAATTGATTTTCTTACCATTAATACCATTATCATCATTACCAAACTCAGGAGGTGGCAACTGTAACTTAATCGCCATCGCTGTATAATATTGCTCGCGAGTAGGATGGGTACTTGCCGCTAAATGCATGATAGGCATTGAAGGATGCTGCGTAATAATGGCAGAGATCACACCAATACAATCATCAAGATGTACTAGATTTACAGGCTGTTTACCTGCACTCAACTGTTGACGACCAGATAAAAACGTTACCGGATGCCGTTGTGGTCCAATTAATCCAGATAAACGTAACACTGTCAGTTGTTGTTGCCATTGCTGACGTAACTGCTGTTCTAATGCGTAATGTAATTGCCCAGAAGCCGAACTAGGATTAACCGGGGTTGTTTCTAGTACCTCCCCTTGCAATGGGTCATATACAGAAGTAGTACTAATAAAAATAATCCGCTGACACCCGGCTTCCTTTGCTGCGGTTGCTAATGACATTACCTTTTCAATATGATCCTGTGGATCAAGATTTTTTCGTCCCGGTGGAATCGCAATTATCAATACATCCGTTGTTAAAAATTGGACTATTGTTGGATCAATATCCCCAATCAATGGCAAAGTTAATAAGCAGCTATTAATGCCTTGTTGTTGTAATACATTTGCCCCCTCAACGGTTGTTTTAGAGCCCCATACTTCAATCGCTTGGCTTTTTAATGATAATGCTAACGGTAATCCGAGCCATCCACAGCCACAAATACTAACTTTCATTGATATTCCTTTTTATTTATATCTACATTGAATCAAACCTGTCATTTAATTACTTTAATTAAAAACCTACACAATAGAATCATGCTTATTTATTTCACGGCTTAAAATAACGCTTTATTTATAAAACAAACACTTATAATTGGTAAAATAAAACGACAAAAAATAACATTATTTGTTTTAAAAATTTCAATTATGAAAATAAAAAGTCGATCCCGATCAAAATCTAATAAAAACGCACTGAAAAAGAGCGTAAATGGCTAGAATATGTTAACAGTTAAGTAGTATAGTTTCATTATATGGGCAACTTGATGACAAGAATGCTACAAATGAAATTCAATAACGAAGTGCATAAATAACTATGAATACCATAGAAAAAATACAAAATAACTTAGAACACTTCAGCAAATCTGAACGTAAAGTAGCGGAAGTTATTATAGCTTCGCCACAAACAGCAATTCACTCAAGTATTGCAACATTAGCTAAAATGGCCGATGTAAGTGAACCGACTGTTAACCGTTTTTGTCGTCGACTTGATACCAAAGGCTTTCCTGACTTTAAATTACATTTAGCACAAAGTTTGGCAAATGGTACCCCTTATGTAAATCGTAATGTCGAAGAAAATGATGGTCCTGATGCCTACACTGCAAAAATATTTGAATCGACCATGGCTTGCTTAGATGTTGCGAAAAATAGCATCGACCCTATGCAAATTAATCGTGCTGTTGATTTACTCACCCAAGCAAAAAAAATATCCTTTTTTGGTTTAGGTGCATCCGCTTCAGTCGCGCATGATGCTCAAAATAAGTTTTTTCGATTTAATATCCCGATTGTGTGTTTTGATGACATTGTCATGCAACGTATGAGTGTGATTAATTGCAGTGATGGTGATGTTGTGGTTGTTATTTCACATACTGGGCGAACTAAAAGTTTGGTTGAAATCGCACAAATGGCGCGTGAAAATGGCGCAACAGTCATCGGCATTACTGCAAAACATTCACCATTAGAGCGCGAATGTTCATTATCAATTTGTCTTGATGTTCCTGAAGATACCGATATTTACATGCCAATGGCGAGTCGCGTTGTACAAATGACGGTTATTGATGTACTCGCAACGGGCTTTACACTACGTCGCGGATCCAGTTTTCGTGATAATCTAAAACGAGTCAAAGACTCACTCAAAGACTCCCGTTTTTCTAAAGAGCATCACCTACTGTAATACAGATATATAGCGAAGTTTCGACTTCGCTACTACAAAGACAGAACACGCACGATTACCTCTTTTTCTTTAATACTAATCATCATCTTATCTTTTATTAGTGAGCGCACTCATCTACATAATCCTATTTGTTCAATGCGTTATATCTTGCAATTGCATTAAAGAGATAAGTTAGTTTATTTACACGGAGCTTATAATGTCAGAACAACTAAGACGTACCAAAATTGTAACGACCCTAGGACCTGCAACGGATCGCGATAATAATCTAGAAAAAATCATTGCTGCTGGCGCTAACGTAGTCCGTATGAATTTTTCTCATGGTAGCCCTGAAGATCATATCCTTCGCACCCAACAAGTACGCGAAATTGCAGCACGTCTAGGTAAACATGTGGCTATTTTAGGTGATCTCCAAGGCCCTAAAATTCGAGTATCAACCTTTAAAGAAGGTAAAATTCAGCTCAATATTGGTGATACCTTTACGCTTGATAGTGATTTACCCAAAGGTGAAGGTCACCAAGATGCTGTTGGTCTTGACTATAAAGAACTGCCAAATGATGTTATTAAAGGCGATGTGTTGTTACTTGATGATGGTCGAGTTCAACTACAAGTAACTGAAGTAACGGGTAATAAAGTACATACTATCGTTACCGTTGCTGGCCCTTTATCTAATAACAAAGGCATAAATAAAAAAGGCGGTGGCTTATCTGCCGCAGCATTAACAGCAAAAGATAAAGCAGACATTATTACAGCCGCTGCCATGAAGGTTGATTACCTCGCAGTTTCTTTTCCTCGCAATGGTGCAGATATGCATTATGCCCGTCAATTAGCAACAGAGGCGGGATTAACAGCAAAATTAGTCGCAAAAGTAGAGCGAGCAGAAACAGTTGCTACCACTGAAGCGATGGATGACATTATTCTCGCATCTGATGTAGTGATGGTTGCCCGAGGTGATTTAGGGGTTGAGATTGGCGATCCTGAGCTTGTTGGCGTACAAAAAAAGCTGATCCGTCGTGCTCGTAGCTTAGACCGTACCGTTATCACTGCAACTCAAATGATGGAATCAATGATCACTAGCCCAATGCCAACGCGAGCTGAGGTGATGGACGTTGCTAATGCTGTATTAGACGGTACTGATGCGGTAATGTTATCGGCAGAAACAGCAGCAGGTGATTTCCCTGTTGAAACCGTGACAATAATGGCGAGTGTTTGTCTTGGCGCTGAAAAAGAACCGAGTATTAATATTTCCAATCACCGTTTAGATCGTAAATTCTCAAATCCTGAAGAAACTATTGCAATGGCAACCATGTATGCCGCTAATCATATGGTGGGCATTAAAGCGATTGTCGTGATGACAGAATCCGGCCGTACACCCCGCTTAATGTCTCGTATTTCATCAGGATTGCCTATTTTTGCGTTATCAAGAAATAAAACGACATTGAACCAAGCTTCATTATATCGCGGCGTTACTCCCGTCTTTTTTGATCGTGATAGTGACGCGGGTTTAGAAGCGGCAAAACATGCTCTGAATGTGCTAAAAGAAGCAGGATATGTACAAGCTGGCGACTTAACCATTATTACCCAAGGTGATAAAATGGATACGGTAGGATCAACCAATAATATGCGTATTTTAACGGTTGATTAATTCTTAACTGCGCCGTTATACACGTATCATTAATAGCCGTGAAAACAATGAATAACAAAGGCTGAGATCGTATTCTCAGCCTTTTTCGGTTTTAAAACAGACTCAGTTTATCGGCAGTGACCAATTAGGGTTCACTAACGATGTTAAAATATGATCCTGCCATTGGCCATTGATCAATAAATAATCTTTCGCTAACCCTTCTTGCTCAAAACCAACCGCCGTTAATACACCGCCACTTTTATTATTATGTGGCATATACGCCGCCATAACACGATGAAAATGCTTATCGATAAAAATCCACTCACATACTGCCGTTAACGCCCGACGCATCACCGCTTTGCCCTGATGCTCTTGATCTAATGAATAACCGACATGGCAGGCATAAAAGGGTGACTTCACTAAATTACTAAAATTAATCACGCCAATAATAGTATTCGTCTCTCGGTGTTCAATCACAAAATAAAAAGCCATCTCATGACGATGTAGGGTCGCGATTTGTTCTAAACGTTGTTGCCAACCCGCAAGGCTAAAAAAAGCCTCATGCCGTAATGGCTCCCAAGGTGCAAGAAAATGACGGTTACGTTGATAGTATGCTGAAATTTGTTCCGCATCTCGCGCTTCAATCAAGCGAATTTTTATATCATCAAGTATAATAGTTGATGAGCGATGTATAATTGAATGAAACAAGTACGACCTCGACATGACAGTGTTAATTGATATAACGCACATTTTATGAGTTTACATGATATTGAATATAAGCCACATTCAATATTCGATATATTAGCATGACGTTGTCTGTTATTCTTTGTCAGTCAATGTTATTAATTATTACGCCTTTAGTGAGTTATTGATGTATTACGATTGTATTGAAACAGAACTGGGAAATATTATGTTGCTGGCAGATCATCAAGGTCTTCGACAACTATCGATTACAAGTCCCAGCTATAGCCCTAATGAAATATGGCAACATAATCCTGAATTTATGGCCCCTTTCATTAGACAACTCAAAGAATACCTCATCGGCTCTCGAAAAAAATTTACCTTTCCTCTCGCCCCACAAGGCACTTTATTTCAACAGCAAATATGGCATGCTATTGCTGATATTCCCTATGGTGAAACAGTCACCTACGAGCAAATAGCTGCAAACATAGGCAATACCAAAGCAACCCAAGCGATCGGTATGGCTAAAAATGTGAATCCCATCCCCATTGTGATCCCTTGCCACCGAGTATTAAATAGCCATAATTCATTATGTGGCTATCGTTATGGTGAAGAAATCGTTGCTCTATTATTAGCCTTAGAAGCGGGTGATACTATTTTGTTGGAAGAACATCAAAACGACGAATACTAATTCCATAGCTTTATTGTTTGTTATAAAAAATAAAGAGATAGCAATAATGGCTATCTCTTTTATTTTACGCTTAAGGATCAGTTACGTTTGCTAAGCCCATATTCACGAAGCTTATTCGCCACCGCGGTATGAGAAACCCCTAACCGTTTAGCGAGTTTACGGGTTGATGGATAGCTCTGATATAAATTAGATAAAATGCCAGATTCATAACGTTTCATTATTTCATCTAACGATCCAGTTAAGATTTCTTCATTGATTACTGTACTTGACTCATTTTCAGGTAATTGCACATCAGTCGATGTCATTTCATCGCCTTCCACCTGTGTCATTGCACGAAATAGTACATTTCGTAACTGACGGATATTCCCCGGCCAAGCATATTGTTTTAATGTTAATGCTAATTCTTCGGACAATAACGGCTTAGGTTGATGTAACTCTTGTGCAAATTGCGCTAAAAATAATTCCGCTAATGGCACAATATCAGCGGCTCGCTCACGGAGTGGTGGCACGACTAAAGCCAATACATTCAACCGATAATAAAGATCTTCACGAAATGCCCCTTCAGCAACTAAATTTGGCAATTTTTTCTGGGTTGAACAAATAACCCGTACTGATACCTTTATTTCCGCTTCTTCACCGACACGACGGAAAGTACCATCTTGTAGAAAACGTAATAATTTAATCTGTAAGTGTTTTGACATTTCACCAATTTCATACAAAAAAACAGTGCCACCAGCCGCTTGTTCAAAAATCCCTTTCTTTGCCGGTTCATTCGTACTTTCAATACAGCCAAATAATTCTGTTTCTGCTGCATTATCTGGCATCGAAATACAGTTAACCACTAAAAATGGCTTATCTCGATGTATGGATCGTTGGTGACAAGCACGCGCCAACATTTCTTTACCGGTGCCAGTTTCACCTTGGATCAGCAACGGCGCATCTAATAATGCCAATTTCTTTGCCTGGCCCAATAAGTGCTTAAACCGCGATGAATGACCAATAAGATGCTCAAAACCGCTGTCGCCATTAATGCTCCGCATCACAACAGGCATTTTAGCTTCAGAAAGTGATTTTAATAAAATTAACGCACTAACAAGTACAGGCTCAGGTGTATCATCACCTACAAATACGGGCATAATATCCATTTGATAATCTAACCCAGCAATTACTACAATTTCACTGTGTTTCTGAGCTTGGTTTTTATCTAGCCAACGAGAGAAATTAAATCCTAATAAAGTATGAATATTTTCATTAAATAAATCATCACTACGATGGCCCATTAATTGTTCAGCCGCTTGGTTTGCAAAATCAACTTTACCGTTTAAATTAATGGTAAATAATGGATCTGGAAGCGTCTGTAATAAAGCAGATAATTCAGTATGCTCTCGCTCACTTGGCATAAATTGAATTTTACGAACATCAGTAACGCCATCAAGTTGGCGGATTTGTGACATTAATTGACTAAATTGTTCAAATTCAACTTCTGGACAATTTAAATAAATAATACCAATACGATCAATTTCAATCCCACGAAGATCAATATCTTGACTGGTTAAAATATCCAATAGTTCACGAGTCATACCTACTCTATCTTCGCAAAACACCTGTAATCTCATTGTTTACACCTTATTGTTATTTATCTTCTGTGTATAATTAATTACAGTTATCCATTTAGGATAAAATGGAACAATACCAATATTAATCATAGTGTTAAGCTTTACCCCTGAACGACTTAATCCACACAATTAACAGTATTTACAAATGAATACTGTCAACTATTCCTGACAGTAATATCAGTGTGCGACTAACCCATTAATGAGTCAAGCCACGAGATCGCATATACATAGATTAAATATAAAAAGAAATATTATCGATAAGAAAAAAGAGAACCGAAGTTCTCTTTTTTATTGTGTGTTAATTCAATCGTTAGCGCTTATCTGGCTTACCTAATTGACTTAATAGGTCGCGACGAATCTCACTCAATCTTGGCTGTTCCCCCTCCATCCACGGCAATGGGCGCATAATATTAATCGCTTTAAGGCCTAACCGTCCGGTAAGTAAACCAACACCAACACCTTGTGCTACTCGAGTTGATACTCTTCCCGCCAAATCCATCGACAGCATATCCATCCCTAAATCAGCCACGACTTCAGATGCACCAGCAAATGCCATATTGGCAAGCACTAACTTTACTAATTTAATCCGTGACCAATAACTAAGCTCAATACCATACACAGTAGAAATTTGTTCGATTAAGCGGAAATTACGCCAAGCAACCAATAACATATCAGCCGCCGCTAGCGGACTCAGCGCCACCATTAATGCCGCTTCACTTGAATATTTTGCCACTAACTGACGGGCTAATTTATCTTGCTGACTCACCACCATTTGATCATAAAGAGCCAACACTTCTCTATCATTATGAGTTGCCGCTAATGCATGGAGCCAACGATCATAGCCATGATTATCCGTTGGAACTTGACTCAATTTGGCTAATTTCACACAAAAAGCCTTACCCGAACCAATGCCATCAGCCGTTAATAGTTGATGAGCTTGTTCTCGTTCAGTCTGGCGCTGCTTCAAACGACGTAAATTAATTAACTCACGTCCTAATGCACCAATACCCGCCACAGCAATACCAGCAACAATGGCACTCCATCCTAACGATAACCAATTACCCGTTTGATAAGCCGTCACCACATGATCTACCGTTTGCCAGCCCACCATCGCAGCACCAGCAACCAATAACCCTTTGAACCAACGATAACGGCGCTTAGGTTTAACCGCTAAAATTTGTCCTAGGGTTTGTTCACTTTCAATTTCAGCACATTCAACGGTATCAGGCAAAAACTCGCTTTGCTGTTCAAAGTTCATTTTTACCGTTAAATCCGGTTGTTGATCACTTAATGGTTGTTGTGCTTCATCAAACACTATTTTTGCTTTTAATGGCTCTGTCATTGCAATTTATCTCCCAATAGATATTCCAATGCTTTATCCATTCGAATATGTGGTAAAGGCTCATCTATTTGTTGTGGTAAAGGGCGTAAGTTAATGAAATCAAATCCATTCTTATCCCAAAAGTCTTGATTGGGTAATCGTCGCGGCACATCACCAGGAAAAAATGTTTGCGCGTTACCGTTAATATCCGTTCCACGTAATGCAGGCACTTGTTTACCTTGATAATTCACAAAGCCAGGTTCGCTAGCTTGAATCGATGCCAAACTCACACAATCCATGTTAATACCTTCAAACGAGGCGGTCTGCCATGCTTCATTAACTAACTGCTGTAATAATCCCACTAAGTTTGGGTGTTGCTCTGGTGTAATATGATCCGCTTTTGTTGCGGCAAATAGCACCTTATCAATCCGTGGAGCAAACAATCGACGTAGCATTGAACTACGGCCATATTTAAAACTTTGCATTAATTGGTCTAACGCTTGACGCATATCGTTAAACGACTCATGCCCAGCATTTAATGGTTGTAAGCAATCAACGAGTACAATTTGTCGATCAAACTTAGAAAAATGATCATGATAAAAAGCTTTCACAACATGTTGCTGGTAATACTTATAACGTTTTTTTAGCATGCCAAAGTTACTATCATCAGTGGCTGTTGCTAGTTGTTGCTCAGTATATTTATTGGTCCAAACCATAGGAAAGAACTGTAATACGGGTGCGCCCGCTAATTCCCCAGGTAAGACAAACCGCCCCGGCTGAACCCAATGTAAACCCCCTTCGACCTTACATTGATGTAAATAATCCGTAAACGAAGCAGCAATCGTTTCAATCAAGGCTTCATCAGCAGGAGCAAAAGGATCAAACAACTCGCCCATTGCTAACCATGATTGTGCTAATGCTAACCGCTGACCTTTTAATGCTTGTGCTTGTTGCTTCGACCAACTAATAAAATCAAGATCAAGTAAGGGTAAATCTAATAACCACTCACCAGGATAATCAATAATATCGAGATACAAGGTTGCCGTATCTTGAAATAATTTTAGGGCCCCTTTTTGCGGTTTAAAGCGTAATGCTAATCGTGTTTGACTAACATCACTGGTTGGCTGAGGCCATGATGGTGGCGATGATAACAATGCGTTAATACCATCATCGTACCCAAATTTAGGGACATGCATATCGAGCTGCGGAACGCGTTTTGAGCCAAGTAGATGCCCTTCTCTTACTGCTGAAAACATCGGTAATCGCGGATTAGTACTAACATGTAATAACTGATTAATCAGTGAGGTAATAAAAGCCGTTTTTCCCGCGCGTGATAAACCTGTGACCGCAAGACGCACATGGCGATCAAGGCTGCGGTTAACCCATTTATTCACTTCATTGCTAATTCGATTCATTACGGTTCCTAATTAACAGATATGGCTCAATAAATAACCATAAAAAAAGCAGGTCTGAACCATCAGTACCTGCTTATATTGATGCTAGCGACTTAATTTAAGCGAGTAACATCAAGCACCTTAGTTTTAGACACTAAAGTTTATTAAATTCACGATCAACTTTAAAGGCTGAAGATGTCACATAAGCTTCCATTTTTTGAATTTGGACTTCACTACGTCCAAGTTCAGTTTCAACATTATGCAAAATCTGTTGTGGTGACTGTCCACTTTGCCACGGCTTTTGCTTGACGTTATGTTCGGTATATTGATGTTGTTGTTCTTTTCGTTGTAACGGCATTTTATCTAAGATTAACCAAGCAGCAATATAAGCAACCGTTGCAAAAAAACCAACGCCGAGTAAAAAAGCCGTAACCGCTAAAATACGCATTAGCCAAATTTCAACACCAAAATATTCAGCTAAACCTGCACAAACACCGCCTAATTTACCATTTTTAGGATCACGGAATAATGTTTTACGCACTATTTCTGCCTCCATTGTGGTGCTTCAGCATCTAGAATTCGCTCAAGCGTGACGATCCGTTCTTGCATCACCTCTGCGCGTGCCACTAAGGTTTCTAATTTTTGATGATCCTCACCTGACAATCCCTCACCTGATTTGCGCTTACTGCGGTAATGAAGAATCAACCACAATGGCGCAACAATAATCATAAACACCACTAACGGAACACTAATAAAACCCATCGACATTTGTTGTTCTCCTTTCACGCAAAGGTAATAGCACTATTATTCTTTTTCTATTATTAAAAAAGCAATACCCTACGATTATTGTTGTTTTTCATTCATGCTTGCTTTTAGACGCTCAAGCTCTTTTTCAATATCATCTTGTGCTTGAAGATCAGCAAATTCTGACTCTAAGCTTTTTCCACGACCAAAACTATAACTATCCGCTTCTGCTTCCATTTCATCAATACGGCGCTCGTATTGTTCAAACTTTGACATCGCTTCATCAACCTTACTGGTATCAAGTTGACGGCGTACATCTCGGCGTGTGTCGGCTGCTTTATGTCGAGTCACTAATGCTTGCTGACGAGCACGAGTTTCTAATAATTTACGCTCAAGTTCAGCCACTTCTAACGATAATTTCTCAATCGTTTCATCAACTAATTTATATTCTTCATTTAATGTTAACGCAACATCAACTAACTTTTGTTTTTCAATTAATGCGGCACGAGCAAGATCTTCACGGCCTTTTTGAATCGCTAAACTGGCTTTTTGTTGCCAATCTGTCGATTGTGCTTCAATCGCTGTAATGCGACGACGTAATTCTTTTTTATCAGCGAGTGCACGAGCAGATGAAGTACGTACTTCAATCAATGTGTCTTCCATTTCTTGAATGATAAGACGAATCAATTTTTGCGGATCTTCTGCTTTATCTAATAATGAATTGACATTAGCATTTACGATATCAGCAAAACGAGAAAAAATACCCATAATAAAACTCCTTAGTCAACCGCATTGGATTTCACACAATAAACGGTTTATATCATCAAACTCACAATATATTGTCATGTGAGGTGCCATTCTTCCATATACATATCAACTTACGTGCCAACTTTTAACTCTTTGTTTCTAATGAACTAAAATAATAACACCGTCTTTCAATAAACAATGATATAGTGAATATAACCATTTTTTAGTGAGATTTACCAATGAGAAAAACCGAAAATTTAATTGGTGAGTCAGACGCTTTTTTAGCCGTACTTGATCAAGCGTCACGACTTGCAACACTTAACCGTCCCGTGCTTATTTTAGGTGAACGCGGTACAGGTAAAGAACTGATTGCACAGCGTATTCACTATCTATCAACCCGATGGGATCAGCCGCTTGTTAGCTTAAATTGTGCAGCACTAAGTGAAGGTGTAATTGACTCGGAACTGTTTGGTCATGAAGCTGGCGCATTTACAGGGGCCAAAGGTCGACATCAAGGACGATTTGAACGTGCAGAAAATGGCTCACTTTTTTTAGATGAACTCGCAACGGCACCAATGGGCGTACAAGAGAAACTCTTACGCGTGATTGAATATGATGAATATGAACGTGTGGGCGGTAATAAAACCTGCCAAGCTAATGTGCGACTCATCTGTGCGACCAATCAAAATCTGCCTCAACGTGCAAAAGATGGGAAATTTAGAGCGGATTTATTAGATAGATTAGCGTTTGAAGTGATCCATCTTCCGCCACTAAGAGCACGAATTGAAGATATTTTACCCTTAGCCGAACATTATGCGGTTCGCATGTGTCGTGAAATGAAGTTTAGTTACTTTGCCGGTTTTAGTTACCAAGCCCAACAACAATTATTAAGCTACTCATGGCCGGGTAATATTCGTGAACTAAAGAACGTTGTTGAACGTTCAGTGTTTCGTCACGCGCAGGAAGATGAAGTTATTGATACTATTGTTATCGATCCTTTTACAACACCATGGGATCAACCCAACGCGGCATCGACGCTAAAATCTCAAACAATAACACAACAAACAAATCAATCAGCGCCGACATTAACATTCCCTATTGATTTACGCCAACAGCTGCAACAACAAGAAATCATATGGATTGAACAAGCTCTTACATTAGCGAAATTTAACCAAACTAAAGCGGCTGAATTATTAAGTCTTAGCTACCATCAACTAAGAGGCTTAATGCGTAAATATAACCTCAATGTTAATGGTGATTAATCAACCAAATTAAAGATAAAATTCAACATAATTGACGCTTTTTTGCTAATTTAATTCAAAACGGGCGGGATAACTTGGTGACCGACATGGAAAATGTTAAATTTAAAAACTTATTTTCAAATAACGCCTATTAAATATGAGCGCTTACTATCATCTTTTTATTGCTGGTTTGGTTTTATTAGCTCTTAGTGGCTGTAAACAACCAGCAAAAGATTCTACCACGCAACGTCGTGGCTTTGTCTATTGTGGTCAAGATACACCCACAACGCTTAACCCCCAATTAACAGACGGTGGATTAACAGCAGAAACTCTTTCAGCACAAATTTTTGACCGCTTGCTATTACTCGATCCTGTTAGTCATCAACCTTTACCCGATTTGGCGAAAAGCTGGACCATCAGTGATGATGGCTTAATCTACACCTTTACTCTTCGTCAAGGGGTGCAATTTCAAACCACGGCATGGTTTACGCCAACACGTACCATGAATGCCAATGATGTTGTATTTAGCTTTGATCGCGTGATTAACCCTGATAATCCTTTTCATCATATTTCAGGCGGACGCTATCCATGGTTTGAAAGTCTCGGTTTTGCTAATGATATCGAAAGTATTAAAGCCCTTACGCCTCATACGGTTCAATTTACCCTAAGACGTCCTGATAACTCTTTTTTGTCTAATTTAGCCACCAGCTATGCGGTTGTTTATTCTGCGGAGTACGGTAAACAGTTATTAAAATCAGGCCAAATTGGTCAATTAGATAGTCGTCCTATAGGTACTGGACCTTTTTATGTGGATCAATTTATTCCTAACGATCTCATTCGCTTAAAACACCACATAGATTACTGGCAAGGGGTTGCTCCCATGGAACAAGTGGTGTTTGATATTTCATCTCGCGGTATGGGTAACTTAACTAAATTATTAAGCGCAGAATGTGACGTATTAGCTTCGCCTGTTGCTAGCCAATTACCCGTTATTACTGATAATAATAATTATGAATTATTGGCACAAACAGGTATGAACGTATCATTTTTAGCATTAAACACTGATCTAAAGCCCTTAAACAACCTCAAAGTTCGCGAAGCAATTAGTTATGCCATTAATAGAGATACACTATTAAATTCCGTTTATTATGGCACAGCAACCAAAGCAAAAAGCTTGTTACCCCCTACATCATGGGCTTATAACAATAACAGTAAAGCCATTAACTATAATCCCAAGAAAGCAAAAGCATTACTCAAACAAGCAGGATATAACACCGCACAAACATTAACCATGTGGGTGCCTTTAGAATCAAGACCTTATAATCCAAGCCCACAAAAAACTGCCGAATTAATTCAGGCAAACCTCAAAGCAATTGGTATCAATGTGATTATTTATCATCAAGACAATGTCGGCAGGCTGGGTGTCAATAACATGAATAAATACGATATGATGCTCGCAGGTTGGATTGCAGATAACGGGGATCCCGACAACTTTTTGCGACCATTATTGTCATGTAATGCGAAACATGCTGGCTTAAACGTTGCCAACTGGTGTGATGTTCAATTTGATAACTTACTTGAATTGGCATTACGCACCAACAAAACCCAACAACGGGTTAACTATTATCAACATGCACAGAATATCCTTGATCAGCAAGTACCCATCATCCCTCTTGCTCATGGTGTGCATTTTCAAGCACATAATAAAACACTCGGTGGACTACAAATGAGTCCTTTCGGCTCTCGTTCATTTTCCAATGTCTACCGGACTGAGTAAAGTATGTTTATTTACACTATGCGTCGCTTAAATCTGTTTGTTATTACATTACTCATTCTAACCATTGTGAGTTTTAGCATTTTAAGACTTGATACTCAATTGCAATGGGCTTATGAACCGTTTTGGCAAGGCTGGTTTATTTACCTACAAAACTTACTCTCAGGTAACTTAGGTATTAGCCCAACAGGTATTCCAATGAGTACTGAAATACTCAAAGTCTTTCCTGCAACATTAGAGTTATGCTTTTTTGCTTTTATATTGTCTTTAGTCATTGGTATTCCGTTAGGTACTATTGCTGGTGTCCGTCGTGGTTACCCAATTGACACAATAATAAGCTCAATTACATTACTGGGTTATTCCATTCCATTATTTTGGCTAGCCATGCTACTCATCTTATTGTTTTCATTAAACTTAGGATGGCTTCCTGTTTCTGGGCGCTATAGTTTATTATACCAATTTAACCATGTTACTGGTTTTGCATTAGTGGATATTCTGCTATCTGATAAACCTTACCGCATGGAAGCCTTCTTTGATGCAATTAAGCACCTCATATTACCGACTATTGTGCTAGCAATGGCCCCAACAACCGAAGTTATTCGTTTAACACGTGCATCAATAGCCGAAGTAATGACTAAAAACTACATTAAAGTTGCACAGACAAAAGGCCTGTCAACCTTTGAGATTGTACGCCGCCATGGTATGAAAAATGCGCTGCCACCTATTATTCCAAAATTAGGAATGCAGTTTGCCTCAATGATGACCTTTGCGATGTTGACTGAATCTATTTTTAACTGGCCCGGTATTGGTCGCTGGTTACTCAATGCTATTGCTGCACAAAACTATGTCGCCATCCAAGCTGGGGTTATTACTGTTGGTGGGTTCATTTTATTAGCCAATATCTTATCCGATGTTATTGGCGCACTTGTTAATCCATTGGTAAGAAAGGAATGGTATGCCATCAAATAGTGTTTACCAAGAAGCGACGATCCCAACCCAATGGGAACGTTCATGGCAAAATTTTCGAGCCAATTCATTAGCGATGTTTGGTTTATGGTGTGTATTGGCACTGCTATTAATTACCATTAATGCACGCTGGTTAGCCCCCTATTCTGCAATAGAACAAGTCGGCGAATTATTGATGCCACCATCATGGGATAACTCTGGCCATGTCTCGTTCTTTTTTGGCACCGACGATCTTGGGCGTGATATTCTGTCGCGACTATTAATTGGTAGCCAATTAACCTTTGGTTATGCATTACTTGTCGCTTTTGCATCCAGTATTCTTGGATTACTGATTGGTATTTTAGCGGGCATGAGTAGCGGTCTTAAATCAAGTTTTTTGAATCACATTTTAGACACCGTCTTATCTATTCCATCGCTATTATTGGCAATTATTGTCGTCGCTTATATGGGACCGGGTGAAACACATGTCTTACTTGCCATTTGGCTGGCGTTAATTCCACGATTTATTCGTGCTGTATATACTGCGGTACATATTGAGGTCGCAAAAGACTACATTATTGCGGCACGTCTTGATGGCGCAAATAACTTTTATCTTCTTTATAATTCAATCTTACCTAATATTTTAACCACTATTACCACTGAAATGACGCGTGCTATTTCCATTGCCATTATGGATATTGCGGCACTTGGTTTTCTTGGTTTAGGGGCACAAGCGCCACAACCCGAATGGGGAGCAATGCTTGGGGATTCGATTGATCTTATTTATCTTGCGCCATGGACAGTTACCTTGCCAGGGCTTGCGATTATGTTTAGCGTATTAGTCATTAACCTTGTTGGTGATGGTATGCGCCAAGCCCTTAACGCGGGAATTGATTAACATGCCATTACTCGATATACGTAACCTCACCATTGAAATAGACACCCCTCAAGGAATGGTAAAGGCGGTTGACCGCATGAGCCTAACGATTAACGAAAGTGAAATCCGTGGTTTAGTCGGAGAATCAGGCTCGGGAAAAAGCTTAGTCGCAAAAGCGATTGCGGGAGTATGTAAAGATAACTGGCGAGTTAATGCCGATCGAATGCGCCTCGGCGATGTCGATTTATTGGCATTATCCCCTCGCCAACGACGTAAAATTGTTAGCCGTGAAGTCGCGATGATTTTTCAAGAACCGTCAACATGCCTTGATCCCTCAGAGCGTATTGGTGAACAATTAGAAGAAGCGATTCCATCATCGTCATTTAGTGGTCGAATTTGGCAGCGTTTTCATTGGCGTCAAAAACAAGCGATTGCGTTATTACATAAAGTCGGTATTAAAGAACACAAACGGATCATGCGCAGTTATCCTTATGAGTTAACCGATGGCGAATGTCAAAAAGTAATGATTGCAATGGCGATTGCTAACCGTCCACGACTACTGATCGCTGATGAACCCACTAACGATCTTGATCCAATCACTCAAGCACAAATTTTCCGCTTGTTAAGTCGTATGAATCAATTAGGCAACACCACCATTCTACTCGTTAGCCATGATCTCACTACCGTAACCCAATGGGCCGATAGGATCACGGTAATGTATTGTGGACAATCCGTTGAATCAGGCACATCAAAAGAATTACTTGAGCTTCCTCACCACCCTTATACCGCAGCCTTGATGCGAGCAATGCCTGATTTTTCACTTGGTATTAGTCATAAATCTAAATTAGAAACATTACCGGGGTCTATTCCCCCGCTCCAACATTTACCCATCGGCTGTCGGTTAGGGCCTCGTTGCCCTTACGCACAACGAAAATGTGTTGAAGTGCCTCTACGTCAAAAAATAAAAGGTCATAAATTTAGCTGTCATTTCCCGCTAAATATGAAGGATGACAATAAATGAGTTCACTACTTGAAGTTGAAAATCTAAAAAAGGATTATCATTATCGTTCAGGTTTATTCCGTCGTCGTACGATTGAAGCGGTAAAACCGGTTTCATTTCAGCTCAATGCAGGCGAAACGATTGCCCTATTAGGTGAAAATGGATCAGGTAAATCAACACTAGCAAAAATGTTAGCGGGTGTGATCACGCCGACAGAAGGCATTGTACGTGTTAACGGTGAGCAACTTCATCATCATGATTATCAAACCCGTTGTAAACTGATTCGAATGATTTTCCAAGACCCTAATACCTCATTAAATCCACGCATTCAAATTGGACGGATTCTTGAAGGCCCATTAATACGAAATACCAATATGACGCCACAAGCCCGTGAGCGACGTATAATGGATACGCTTAAACGCGTGGGTTTATTACCCGAACATGCCTACTTTTACCCTCAAATGCTCGCAACAGGGCAAAAACAACGGGTATCTCTAGCACGAGCATTGATTTTACAGCCTTGTATTATTGTTGCAGATGAAGCATTAAATGGTTTAGATATGTCAATGCGTTCACAGATGATCAACCTGTTACTTGAATTACAAGAAGAGATGGGATTATCTTATATTTATGTATCACAACATATGGGTGTAGTGAAACACTTCAGTGATAAAGTGATGGTCATGCAAGATGGTGAAGTCGTTGAAAAAGGGCGTACTGCTAATGTATTTGATAATCCAAAACATTCATTAACCCAAAAGCTACTCGATAGTCACTTTAGTACACCAACGCGAGAGAAAAGTACTCGTATACTTAATAGCACCCCTAAAATCAGCTATTAAGGTTAAAAATAACGCCAGTAACATCACATTATTGAAATGAAAAACACTGGCGTTATCGTTTGCTTAATTATTTAAATTTATGCCAGCGTTTTATTGATAGCGGCTAACACTGCTGCTGGATCGCTCGCCTGAGTAATTGGACGACCAATCACCAAATAATCAGATCCTGCGCCAATAGCTTCAACAGGTGTCATTACTCGACGCTGATCACCCGCGTCACTCCCTACCGGGCGAATACCAGGTGTGACCAACTTAAATTGTTGCCCAAGTTGTGCTTTTAATAAACTCGCTTCTTGTGCAGAACAAACAACACCATCAAGACCGCTATTTTTAGTCAATGTCGCTAAGTTTAAGACTTGTTGTTGCGGCTGACATGCAATACCAATACCCGCTAAATCACTGGCTTCCATACTGGTTAAAACAGTAACACCAATGAGTAATGGGCGATCTTT
Source organism: Photobacterium iliopiscarium (assembly GCF_003026395.1). Classification (GTDB taxonomy): domain Bacteria; phylum Pseudomonadota; class Gammaproteobacteria; order Enterobacterales; family Vibrionaceae; genus Photobacterium; species Photobacterium iliopiscarium. Next base: position 144,271 of record NZ_PYOO01000002.1, read on the forward strand.
ACCGTATGGTTCTAAAATTTCACGCGACGCTGTCATCATGCGCTCGCCACCGCTAGCATGCACATTTACCATCCACACCCCTAATTCAGCCGCTGCTCTTACTGCCTTTGAACACGTGTTTGGAATATCATGAAATTTTAAGTCTAGAAATACTGAATGGCCCCGATCATGCAATTGACGCACGAAATCAGGACCAAAAAAAGTAAACATTTCTTTGCCGACTTTTAAACGACAACTTCCCGGCTCAATACGATCGACAAAAGCGAGTGCCTCATTATGATTATCATAGTCAAGGGCAACGATTACTTTAGGGTCTGTTACTTTAGCGTCTAGCATTGAGGCTCCTATTATATATAAATATATCCACTGTACGGTTGTCCTACCGCCGGCAGGATTTTACATTAATTGTTTAACTTTAATAGCTACAACTACAAAAAAACCAGTACATTACTGCACTGGTTTTAATAAGATAAAAATACTCGGTGATAATTATTCACCATCAAGCCCTCGAATTGGCTTAATTTGTCCCCAACTTTTACAAGAAGGACATTGCCAATATAAAGCATGCGTTGCAAAACCACATTGGCGACAACGATAACGAGGCTTTGCTTTAAGTTGCTCACCCACTAAGTGACGCAAACTGGTTAAGCTTTCTTTAGCTCGACCTTCCTCTGCTTCATCAAGATGGTATTCCATCAACTGATAAAAGCCTTTCATCGTGGGATTTTGTTGAAGTTGGCGGGTCATAAAAGATTGAGCGATAACCGCACCATCGTGCTTAGCAATTTCATCTGCAAGCATTAACTCAGCACTTGCCCCTGCTTTTTGTTCAACGCAATACTGTAAATATTTCAGCCATGCCGTTTGATTATTGGTCGCTTCATAACATTCAAGTAGTAATGGTAATGCTTCACCGACGAACTCAATATCTTGCTCTGAGATACGTTCTAAAATCTTAGCCGCTTGTTTATATTCTTGTTGCTTCACGAATATTTTAGCTATCGCAATTGAGGCTCGCACACAACTTTTATCAACTGACAGTGCTTTTTTTAATAGCTGAATCGCTTTATCTTGATTTTGAGCACTGAGTTCAAGCATAGAAAGCTCGCACCAATAATGGGCAATATCATGCTTTAATTTAATTTTACCTAATTTCACCAACTGAGAGGCCATTTCTATCGATTTTTCCCACTCACGTGTTTGTTGATAAATGGCTAATAGTTGTTGTAATGCAGGCTTTCGGTAATCGGGTTCATCTAACAATTGTTCAAAAATACGTTCCGCTCGATCAAAAAAACCAGCGACCATGTAATCTTTAGCTAACTGCTGTAACGATAAGTTACGCTGTTCAATAGATAAATTAGGCCTAGCTATTAAATTTTGGTGAATTCTAATCGCACGATCGACTTCCCCTCGGCTTCGGAATAAATTACCGAGAGCAAGGTGAGTATCAATAGTTTCACTATCAACCTGAAGCAACTCAATGAACAGGTCTACTGCTTTATCAGATTGGTCTGATAACAACATATTAAGACCTGTTACATATTGGCGAGATAAGTGGTCAGACTTTTCTTGCTTTTGGTTACTTGCGCTCCTGTTACCCATGTACCAACCGTAAGCAGCGGCAATAGGTAAAAGTAGGAACAACAATTCAAGCATTAATTCTTATTCCTTAATAGGCTGAGCACGAAGCTGATCAAGCTCTTGTTGTTGCTTCGTTACTTTCTTCATTAAACGATTTTTAGCAAATCGAGCTTTCAGGTATAAAGTACCACAGATTACCCAACCAATAACAAAACCAGCACCAAATGCTGTCCCTAGTAACGTAGAAAGTTGAAATTCACCCTGAGCAACTAAATAATCAAAACTAACCATTATCTGGTTTTGCGCACCAAGAGCCAAAGTGATCAAAAAGGCGGCGACTAGAACAATAATTCCCAAAATCTTCATCGTGAATCCTCTCACTAAATCTAAATTATAATTACTGATTATGCAGTAATTTTACCGATCAAACCATGATCTATAGACATAAAAAAACGGCATACAGAGAGTATGCCGTTTTTTTGTTCTATTCGCGGTTAAGCAGCTATTGATGCATTAACACGGTCACGTAATTCTTTTCCTGGCTTGAAGTGAGGAACGTACTTGCCGTCCAACTCAACTTTATCACCTGTCTTCGGATTACGGCCAACGCGAGGAGCACGGTAATGCAAAGAGAAGCTACCAAAGCCACGGATCTCAATGCGATCACCTTCTGCAAGTGTGTTCGCCATATGTTCAAGGATATCCTTGATTGCATCTTCTACCTGTTTGGCAGAAAGATGTGTTTGTTGACTACATAGTCTTTCAATTAATTCAGACTTTGTCATAAACACTCCGTTTTAGTAAGTTTCTCAATAGTATAGCCGTTTAGAAGAAAAAAGCTAAAGCGATTTTCCTCTATGCTCAATTATTCGCCTTTAGCAGCTTTGAAAGCATCAGCCATAGCATTACCAAACGCAGCATCATCAACTTTGTTTAGTGTAGCCATTGCTTCTTGCTCTTCAGCAACGTCTTTAGCACGTACAGAAAGGTTGATTACGCGATTCTTACGGTCAACACCAGTGAATTTAGATTCAATAGCGTCGCCAACTGCAAGAATTAGAGTTGCGTCTTCAACACGGTCTACAGATGCTTCAGAAGCGCGTAGGTAACCTTCAACACCTTCAGCTAGCTCAATAGTTGCGCCTTTAGCGTCAACTGCAATAACTTTACCAGTTATTAGAGTGCCTTTCTTAGTGTCAGCTACGAAGCTGTTGAATGGGTCTTCTTCGATTTGCTTAACGCCTAGAGAGATACGCTCACGCTCTGCGTCAACTGCAAGAACTACTGCAGAAATTTCGTCGCCTTTCTTGAAGTCACGAACTGCGTCTTCACCAGAAACATTCCAAGAAATGTCAGATAGGTGAACAAGACCGTCGATGCCGCCTTCAAGACCGATGAAGATACCGAAATCAGTGATTGACTTGATCTTACCAGTTACTTTATCGCCCTTAGCTTGCATTTCTGCAAATGACTGCCATGGGTTAGCTTTACACTGCTTAAGACCTAGAGAGATACGACGACGTTCTTCGTCGATATCAAGAACCATAACTTCAACTTCATCGCCCACGTTAACAACTTTAGATGGGTGGATGTTTTTGTTAGTCCAATCCATTTCAGAAACGTGAACAAGACCTTCAACGCCTTCTTCGATTTCAACGAAGCAGCCGTAGTCAGTAAGGTTAGTTACGCGACCAGTAAGCTTAGTGCTTTCTGGGTAACGCTTAGCGATTGCAACCCATGGATCTTCGCCAAGTTGCTTAAGACCTAGAGATACGCGAGTACGCTCACGGTCGAACTTAAGAACTTTAACGTTGATTTCATCGCCAACATTAACGATTTCAGAAGGGTGCTTAACACGCTTCCAAGCCATATCAGTGATGTGTAGAAGACCGTCAACACCGCCAAGATCAACGAATGCGCCGTAGTCAGTAAGGTTCTTAACGATACCTTTAACTTCCATGCCTTCTTGTAGAGAAGCAAGTAGCTCATCACGTTCAACACTGTTCTCAGATTCGATAACAGCACGACGTGAAACAACAACGTTGTTGCGCTTCTGGTCAAGCTTAATTACTTTGAACTCAAGTTCTTTGTTTTCAAGGTGAGCAGTGTCACGAACTGGACGTACGTCTACTAGAGAACCTGGTAGGAACGCACGGATGCCGTTAAGTTCAACTGTGAAGCCGCCCTTAACTTTACCGTTGATGATACCAACAACTGTTTCAGCATCTTCATAAGCTTTTTCAAGCTGGATCCAAGCTTCGTGACGCTTAGCTTTCTCACGAGAAAGCTTAGTTTCACCAAAACCATCTTCGATCGCATCAAGAGCAACATCAACCTGATCACCAACTGCAACTTCAAGTTCGCCAGCAGCGTTCTTGAATTCTTCAGCAGGAATAGATGACTCAGATTTTAGACCAGCGTCAACTAATACGTAACCGTTTTCGATAGCAATTACAGTACCTTTAACGATGGCACCTGGACGAGTTTCAACTTGGTTTAGCGACTCTGCAAAGAGTTGAGCAAAAGATTCAGTCATTTAATTAATCTTCAATATGATAAACAACCATGGGTATCCTACCGCATGGGGTTGATAATAAAGTCAGTTATCATCCATGACACCGACGTTATTTAGCTGCTTACGCAACTAAATAGGATTCGTTTATTTTAGCTTAGCATCAACATATGCCAAGACTTTTTCTAGTACTTGTTCAATTGACATTTCAGTTGAGTCAAGCACTAAAGCGTCATCAGCAGGGCGTAAAGGCGCTACAGCACGATTGCGATCGCGGTAGTCTCGCTCCTGAATTTCGCTTAAAAGGCTGTTAAAGCTAACATCTAAGCCTTTTTTTTGCAACTGATTCATACGACGAGTTGCACGTTCTTCTGCACTAGCATCTAAGAAGATTTTTACTTCTGCCGATGTAAATACCACGGTACCCATGTCACGACCGTCAGCAACCAATCCTGGTTGCTCATTAAATGCACGTTGACGACGTAATAATGCTTCACGTACTCGAGGTAAAGCTGCAACTTTTGATGCGGCATTGCCTACTTTTTCAGTACGAAGTGTATCAGAAACATCTTCACCTTCAAGAATAACTCGAACCAATTCACCTTCAGCAACAAACTGAACATCAAGATGTGCAGCTAAAGGTACTAAAGCATCTTCTGATTCAGTATCTACGCCATGATGAAGTGCTGCAAGTGCAAGAACACGGTAAATAGCACCAGAATCAAGCAGATTCCAGCCAAGCTTTTCTGCTAACAGCATACATAGCGTGCCTTTACCAGCACCACTAGGCCCATCAACAGTAATGACTGGAGCATGAGTAGACATAAGTTTTCTCCGAATAGGTATCCGTAATAGCAGTAACTTAACCTTAATTAAGGTTAGCCATCAAACGGTGGCACATTATACTGAAAAAAATCTTAGATTTATAGAGTTATTCCCTTTTCTATCATACCTTTTTACACTAGTTACAAACTCTGAGTAATCCTATAAGGCAACTATCGTTGTAAACTTAGATACCAATGATCAGCCAGAAAAACTACACACTCAAACCTTGAAGTCGAGTGAAATAATCAGGAAATGTTTTTGAAGTACATTTGGGATCATTAATCGTTACCGCCACGTCACCTAATGCCACCAGCGAAAAACACATTGCCATGCGATGATCATCATAAGTATCAATTTCAGCATGTTTTAATTGTGCAGGCGGAGTGATCACAATGTAATCCTCGCCCTCTTCCACTTCTGCACCCACTTTACGTAATTCTGTTGCCATAGCAGCAAGACGGTCGGTCTCTTTTACACGCCAATTATACACATTGCGAATTGACGTTGTTCCTTTAGCAAACAAGGCTGTGGTTGCAATAGTCATTGCAGCATCAGGAATATGATTAAAATCCATATCAATTGCTTTTAATTCACCACAACGCGCAATGACATAATCATCACCCCATTCAATATTCGCCCCCATTTTGGCAAGTGCATCTGCAAATTGAATGTCACCTTGAATACTGTTTTTACCAATACCGGTTACTTTTATCGCGCCACCTTTAATCGCAGCTGCCGCTAAAAAATAAGATGCCGATGATGCATCACCTTCAACCAAAAACTCACCTGGTGATTGATATTGTTGAGCCCCTTTCACCACAAATTGTTGGTAATCACGATTCTCAACTAGAACACCAAACTGCGCCATAATATGCAATGTAATATCAATGTAAGGCTTTGAAACCAAATCACCTTTAATATTAATCACGGTATCTGCCTGAGCCAAAGGCGCTGCCATCAAAAATGCCGTGAGAAATTGACTTGAGATAGAACCATCAATGTCGACTTCACCACCAGATAACCCAGAGCCTACAATTTTCAGTGGTGGATAATAGTCATTTTCTAAATATTCAACACTAGCGCCAGCACTGCGTAATGCATCAACAAGATGGCCAATCGGACGTTCTTTCATTCTTGGCTCACCCGTCAGCGTATATTCTCCCGCACCTAAACACAGTGCGGCAGCCAATGGGCGCATCGCTGTTCCGGCATTACCTAAATATAATTCAAGCGGCTGCATCGCGGTAAAAGCATGACCTAAACCGTCAACTTCACATTCGGTCTTATCTGCCGACAAACGATAATTTACACCAAGTTGCTGTAATCCATTCAGCATATGACGAATATCATCACTGTCTAACAAATTGGTTAAACGTGTTGTTCCCTGTGCTAAAGCGGCTAATAACAGTGCGCGGTTTGAAACACTTTTAGAGCCAGGGAGATTGACTTCACCATTTACTTTTGCAATCGGCTGTAAGGTTAAACTTTCCATTGATTATTCTTCCAATCCTAATTTTTTCTTGTCTAGCAGAGTACCCAATAATGTCACAGTTATCTAGCGGCAGTTTTTTTAAATTTTATCGCCACTATTGAATATTATGCCAGTATCTACACCACAATTACGGTAAAGTGCTTGTATATAGCAACAATGATATTGAGGTCATAATGAGTGCAATAACCCCCATGGTTGGAATTGGCGTTATTATCATTAATCAACATGGTCAAATCTTAATTGGCAAACGTAAAAATAGTCATGCACCTTATTACTCTATACCTGGTGGACATATGGAACTAGGTGAGACCTTTAGTCAATGCGCTATTCGTGAAGTGGAGGAAGAAACAGGGCTCACCATCTATCAACCACAAGTGATTGCTGTAACCAATAATCTTGCTACCTATTCAGAATCAGGCAAGCACTATATCAGCGTCGCCTTACTTACTACTGAGTTCAGCGGTGAATTAACATTAAAAGAACCAGATAAATGTGAAGGATGGCAATGGGTAAATCCAACTCAAGTCCCTTCACCACAATTTGATGCCAGTGAGCAGTCGATTCGATGTTACTTAGAACAACGGTTTTGCATCAACGAGTAGTCACTATAAATAAACCAACCGTTCTAAAACGCAAAAAGCGCCTGAGCAATAGGCGCTTTTGGTTCGAGGTTCGAGGTTATTTAATCATCTTCACGTTCGATTTCACGTGCAACGTAACGACTACCTATAATTACACCTTCAACTTCAACACGAGAACCATCAAGATCGACAAGTTTTTCATTTTTATCAACAAAGGTTTGGCTATCAATTTCAATTTTAAAATCATTTACAGTAAAACTAGTGGCTGTAATGTTTGCTAGAATGCCTTTTTTCTCAAATTCATGCCAAGCATCACCAAAATCACCATCGAAATCATTTTCAAATTCTATCTCACGAGCAATACCATTTACGGCAGTAACTTCAACCATCACCCCCATATTTAAATTTGCTTTCGTGCCGTCTTCAAAATAAGTTGAACCCGTTACCATAAAATGACCGCGAGCGTTTAATTCAAACTGAGACTTATCATTACTAACCCAGGTTACAACACCTTCGATTTCATTATCATTATCAGATGCATCGTAAGTTTCAACGTCCACTTCAGAGGCGTCAAAGGTGTCACCGACCATTTGACCTTTAACTTCAACCCACTGACCATTTTGTAATGTTGCATTATCTTCAATAATATTATCGGTATAACGTACTTGAGTAGCAGCACCAAGCGTAAAAGTTTTATTATTCTCATTTAACGAAGATAAACGACCTTCAACCTCATACTGACCCACAAGGCCTTCATGCTCAAATTTCACCACTGAAAGTACTTTATAGCCCAAACCAGTTTCAGTCGCTTGGGGTAATGATGACACCATCACCCAATCACTAACGTCAATATTTTGATCAAGACTAAAGGTTAATGTCGCGCCATTAATGACAAATGTTGAGTTAGCACGATCAATATAAGTAACCTTACCGACCATTGTAGGTTCTAACTGCACTAAAGCACCCGCTTTTGATGAAGTAGAAACAGCAACCATCATATTTTTTTGGAGATCTTTAATAGAAAACTGTATATCAGTACCATATGCCACTGACGCAACATCATAACTATAGCCATTTACTTCAATGGTATTAGCTGGAACATTAACTGCATTAATCGTACCTTGGACGGTTTGAGGCTTTATTTCAACTGGGGGTTGAGGTGCAGTGCTATCATCACCGCCTCCACCGCCACAACCAGTAAGAATTAGACCAATCAATGTCGCTAATGTGATTTTCTTCATGAATACAAACCTTTTTATTGAGCAAATTATGAATATTGTTTTATTGACGAGTATACTAATTCAACAAACGTGAAGTATTCGTGAAGAGCCTAATTAAAAAGATGAAAATTCTTATTGTTGATGATAATCATCAGATCGTCGAGACGATTGCAGATTATTTAGAACTAGAAGGCATGACCGCCGATTGTGCTTATCATGGTCAAGCTGCATTAACATTTATTGAAAATAACCATTATGACGTCATCATTATGGATATTATGATGCCTAAAATAGACGGCATTGCTGCCGTTAAAAAAATACGTAATGAGTTATATTGTGGAACACCGATTCTATTCTTAACCGCAAAAGATACCCTTGAAGATAAAGTTGCCGCTTTTAAAGCTGGTGGTGATGACTACTTATTAAAACCTTTTGCAATGGAAGAATTGTGTTTACGACTTCGCGCATTAGCTAATCGTGGTCATCGACAAGATATTGGTCTATTAACATATGCAGATCTAATAATGAATAATCGCAGTGATGAAGTCAGCCGGAATGGAAAAACCATAAAGCTTAGCCGCATCCAATTTAAAATTCTTAAAGTTTTATTGCACCATGCCCCTAATATTGTGACGCGCCAACAAGTTATCGATGCCGTTTGGGGCGAAGAATCCCCGTCAAGTGATGCATTGCGTAGTCATATATATGGTTTACGTAATGCGATTGATAAAGATTTCACCACTTCACGATTAGAGACTATCCATGGACAAGGTTACCGCATCAAAACCACATAGCTTTCCCAGTATTTATCGCAAAGTCGGTTTAAGTTTTGGGTTAATGACCTTTGGGATGTTTATTTTATTCTGGGCAGTTATTTATGTCGCAGAAAATCAACTTGAAGTTATTAGTCTTCATCATTGGTTAGACAAAGAATCAAGCCAATATGTTATCGACTATAAAACAATGGGTGATGATGCACCGCTGCCCAACAATAGTGAATTTAAGAGCTATTGGAGCGAACGTTCATTACCTGATTGGTTAAAAAAATATAATCAACCCGGTTTTTTTGAGCATTTACGTGGTACTGAAGATAAGCATTTTTTAGTCTTTGATCATCCTTCAGGTAGAGGGTTAATGTACGTTGTCTATCAAGATGATGCCGATGATTATCTTGATGAGTATGAAGATAGCCTCCATTCTTTTACCTTCATTTTTGGGCTGTTATTATCATTACTGATGGGAAGTTATAGTTTCTATTTTGTGCGTTCATTATCGCAACCATTAGCAAAAATAGATCAAAAAATTCGCCAAATGCCGCCTAATCAACCCACTTTTGAAGTCGAAACACAATACCGTGAAACTCGAAAAATTGAACAAGCATTACTGGACAGTAAAAATCACATTGCAGGATTTTTTCAACGTGAAAAAGAATTCAGCCGATTTGCATCCCACGAATTACGCACCCCGATAATGATTATTCAAGGTTCAGCTGATTTACTCAATAAAGTCCCCAATCAACCGAATGTCGCCAAAAAAGCCATTAATCGATTACATCAAGCCAGTGATGATATGCGGATCTTAACTGAAACATTTTTGTTATTAGGTAAAGAATCGATTGAAGAACATCATATTAGCCAATGTAATCTTGCTACCGAACTCCGCCAACAATTAATGGTAATGGAACCTTTATTTGCAAAACAAGATGCGAGCTACTATCTTGAGATCAACCACTCAGCCACGATTAATGCACCACTCAGTTTTATTACTATTATTATTAATAATCTAATAAAAAATGCCTTTAGCTACAGTATTGGCGACATCGAAATAAATTTAGCCCATGATCGCTTAACGATCATCAACCGTCATGATGGCAATGAACTTTACAATCAAGGTTATGGCTGTGGATTGGTCATCGTGCAACGTATTTGTGAACGAATGCAATGGGCATTTACTGTCACAGATAATGATATTACCTTTACCGCTGAAGTGGTTTTTTTACCTTCAGTGTAATTAAATAAGGAAGAATGGATGCTTACTTATATAAAATGGTTTTGTGGCGTTATCTTATTAAGCATAACGGCAGGCTGTACAACAGGAAAACCCAATAATGTTCAACCAGTGACTAATTTTGATATCAATCGTTATTTAGGACAATGGTATGAAATAGCAAGGTTAGACCACAGCTTTGAACGAAACTTAGATCGTGTTACCGCCATTTACAGCTTAGAGGCTAATAATACAATTAAAGTTATAAACAGTGGTTTTAATAGTGTTAATCAACAATGGCAACAGGCGCAAGGTAAAGCTAAATTTGTTGACCAGACAAACCTTGGCCATCTCAAGGTCTCTTTCTTTGGCCCTTTTTATGGTAGCTATATTATCTTTGCACTTGAAGATGATTATTCAGCGGCATTAATCAGTAGCTATAACTACGACTATTTATGGATATTATCACGAGAGAAAACCCTCGATCCTGCGGTACTCGAACGTTATATTCGTCGCGCTAAACTGGCGGGATTTGATACCGAAAAGCTTATTTATCCACAACAATAATAATCAATAAAATAGGCGTTATGACAATAATGCCTAACTAAAAAGATGAAAACCTTGTGACAAGGCAATAATTGCTGATAACGAGCATAGCCCTAATACACCATATTGCATTACTTGTTTTTTAATCTTATTACGCACACGATAAGCAAGTAAGCTCGCAATAATAGGTGCGGGTAATAACCAAACAATTGTATTGAAATCAGCCATTGAAAAACGGCCAGAGTAATGCAGAGCGGCCAGTGACACAATATTCGTTAAACAAAAAAATGCGGCTAAATTTGCACGAATTTTTTCAGGTTCTTCATTTTGCATCAGTAGTGCGATAACAGGACCACCAATACCCGTTGTGGTACCCGTTACCCCTGAAATAAAACCACCAATAAATAAATTACGAGGTGTGGGGGCCAAACGTAATTTCGCAAAGCTTAATATAACCGCACCTAACACCGTTATACCTAGCATAATTTCTAATTGATCAGTAGAAATCACCGTTAATACATAGGCTGCAACGAATATACCGGGTAAACGTCCTAAAAAAGCAAAGATTAAAAAACGAAGCGATAAAGCGTGACGATACTGATACCACACAATTGCAGACATAAACATACCAATAAAAATGATCGCACATGGCATTAATCGAGGTTCAAGCAACAAAATAAAAGGGCCAACAAGGACGCCCATGCCAAAACCAATCGTACTCTGAATAAAGCACCCGCCAATAAAGACCAGCAGACACGTGGTAAAAACAACAGGATCCATAACATTCTTATAGGGTAGAAAACACCTTAGATCCTACTCTTTATTTTTACTCATAAAGCATAATTAACGCTTAACAAATGCAAGCTTAGATTGATAAGCGCTATTATCACGTTTTACCTAGATGATTGGGCTAAACATTTTTAAACCACGTTAAAGCATCATTAAATGCCATCGGTTTAGCGAAATAAAAACCTTGGCATATATTAATACCACACTGCTGCACAAACTGTTTTTCTACCTCTGTTTCAACGCCTTCAGCAACCAATATACAGCCTGTCACTTCACTTATTTTAGCCAATAGCTGATATAAATTTTTCTCACGATCATGTTCAATATTACGTAATAAGGTACGATCTAACTTTACTTTATCAAAGTTAAACTTCAATAAATGAGGAAAAGACGCATAACCTGAACCAAAATCATCAATCGCAACCGTTATTCCTAACCCTTGCAATACCTCGATATTTTCTGATACCAGTTTATCATCTTCAAGTATGGCTTCTTCTGTGATCTCTATTTCTAAGTTCAATGGTGAAACAGCATAAAAACTTAATCTTTCAAGAAGATAAGCAACAATATGTTTATCCGAAATTGTCTCTGCTGAGACATTAATTGCTACTTTACAACCATTATCAAGTGGCATTTTTTGCATATCTTTTAAAACCAAATCAATCACCATTTGATCCAACTGCTTCATTGCTCCTAATTGCTGAAAATCTTGAATAAATAATGGTGGCAATATTTTACCGTCCACATCTTTATAACGAACAAGTGATTCAAACGATAATCCTTTACCCTGATTCAAATTAATTTGAGGTTGGTAGAACATCACAAATTCACCATGACTCAACATACGACTAACACGGCGGCTAATATCATGCTTACTGACATAGCTCGTCATGGCTTGATTCACATCACCTAAAAACGATTTAAGTGTGCTACGTCCAAGCTCATATTGCTGACTTATCGATGTATTATTAGATCGGCTTTTTCCCGCATAATGCAGATAAAATGGTCGGTAAATAACAATCCCTATAACCATTACAATTATCTGTAATATAACCCCAGATAAACTGTGTTGAGTGGCAACATAACCACTCAAAAAAGGAGGCGTCATCCAATCCACAATGGTTGTCACTGGGTGCACTAATCCAAATGAAATCGCACCATATACAACAACAAAACTCACTAAAGGAACACAAACAAAAGGTACAATTAATATTGGATTAAAAATAATCGGCAAACCAAACAGTAATAATTCATTGATATTAAAAATCACTAACGGTAATGCTGATAGTGCTAATGTAATATGTCGTCTTTCTTTTGAAAATAATAAGATACAAAACAGCAGACTGATCATATTCCCAGAGCCACCCATCGATAAGAAAGCATCATAAAACCCCTGCCCTAGCACATTTAAAGGGGCTTCTCCTGCTTGCCAATCAGCAATGTTTTGTTGAGTTACTTCAAATAATTGCTGCTTTGTTCTGAAAAGAAAATTATGACCATTAATACCAATTGCACCTAATAATCCCAAAATGAATTGATAGGTTAAACCGCCGTAAAAAGTGAGTGGATTCGGAGCAATATAATTATGTATGTTTTGACTAAACGCGATCACAATCTTAATTAATTCTTCTAACCCAACGGTTAATAAAAGAAAACAAAAAAAATGCAATACATGTTTATAGAGCGTATTAACAAAATCCAACCGAGAGGGATCGAGCGGGAAAAGACGAAATGAAATACAGCATGATGCAGAAATTATTGCTGAAAGTAGTGCTACAAGTGGGTTATTAGGCAACCCATTATGATCAGAAACTAAACCATTAGGAACCGACACAGCAATTAATAACAATAATGAATATGGCACAACCACCATCGCATTAACGCCATGTTTAGTTGCAATGTAATAACTGGTGATTAAGCATAGTGCAATCGGATAAATTCCAATTAATAAATTAGAAAAATAAAAGAAATGATCCGCTAATTCACTAAAATCAACCCACTTTAACGTATACCCCACAAATAATGTAATCGCATTACAAATAATTAACGGCAGTAATAATAAAAAAACAATAGAAATATCACGGATATAATCGTTGTAATATGATTTTAATATTGATTTTTTGTTCATACATTCACAGTGGCAATAGAAAGGGCACTGGATTATATAGAGCAATTCTAAATGCTCAAGCTAAAAGAGTGTAACGAGGTATTACGCATCTAAAATAGTAATAAAAAAATACACACGTAATGTGTGTATTTTTTATTAATTAACAGTCGTTATTCATTACGCATTATTTTTTTCAAACATCTGCATAAAGTCGACCAAAGCCTGAACGCCGTCTAATGGCATCGCATTATAAATAGAAGCACGCATACCGCCAGCGACACGATGGCCTTTCAATGCTTTTAATCCTGCTATATCTGCTTGAGCTAAAAACGCCTCATCAAGATTTGGATTTTTCAATTGAAATGGTACATTCATGATTGAGCGGTTATCCGCATGAACATCATTAATGTAGAAATTAGAATGATCAATAAAATCATACAATAATTTAGCTTTCGCAAGGTTACGTTGTTCCATTGCTGCAACCCCACCGACGCTTTTAAGCCATTTAAATACTTCACCCGCTAAATACCATGCAAATGTTGGTGGTGTATTAAACATCGATTCTTTATCAACTAACACCGTATAATCTAAAATACTCGGTAAAATTGATTTAGCTTTACCTAATAAATCGTCGCGCACAATAACGATGGTTAATCCTGCTGGACCAATGTTTTTTTGAGCGCCCGCATAAATAACACCGTATTTAGACACATCAATTTGACGAGATAAAATAGTCGATGACATATCAGCGACAATCGGTTTATCCGTTATCGGTAAATCACGAATTTCAATACCGTCAATGGTTTCATTTGGACAAAAATGCACAAATGCAGCTTCGTCAGAAAGTGGCCATTCGGCTGCGGGTAAAATAGCCTTCTTACCTTCTTTTACGCAGGTAATATCAATATTATTAGGCTGACAATACTTAGACGCTTCTTCAACAGCACTGTGCGCCCAAAAACCACCATCCATATAATCGGCAGTGGTTGCTTCACCCAATAAATTTAACGGCACAGCAGCAAATTGACCACGTGCACCACCATGACAAAATAAAACATGATAATTAGCAGGAATATTCAGTAAATCCCGTAAATCTTGTTCTGATTGAGCGGCAACCGCAAGAAATTCTTTACTACGATGGCTGATTTCCATAACGGAAGTGCCTAAGCCTTGCCAATTAATTAATTCTTGCTGGGCTTGCGCCATAACATCAGCGGGGATCATTGCCGGACCGGCACAAAAGTTATAAACCTTATCCATAATGTGGTACTTGCTCCTGCTCGAGTTACAAAATAAAAATTTACTGCTTCATAAAGCTAATAGCATCACAATCAGTACTACTTTTAGCATTACAAAACAGACAGTAAAGATAAATCTCAACATTGTGACAGATATCATTCATTTATTTTTACACCTTTATTGCGCAACTTTAAAGCCTTAATTAACGATTCGTTAGTTATAACTATGAAGACAAAAAAAACGCAGCCAAATGGCTGCGTCTTATTTAGAATAAAGCACTATAATGCTTACTCTTGCTCGGTTGAATCACCTGATTCTGCATCTGTTGCTGGCAGTTCTGTATTTTCAACAGTTTCACCATCAACTAATTCAGCATCTTCAATTAATTCAACTTCTGCTGGCTCATCAATACGCTGTAGGCCAACAACTTTTTCATCTTCAACCGTACGAATAAGTGTAACACCTTGAGTATTACGACCGACACGGCTTACTTCAGCAACACGAGTTCGAACTAATGTACCACCATTGGTGATCATCATAAATTCGTCGCCGTCTTCAGCTTGAACAGCACCAACAACGCTACCGTTACGCTCAGAGACTTTAATTGAAACTACACCCTGAGTGGCACGGCTCTTCGCCGGATACTCAGCAAGGCCAGTACGCTTACCATAACCATTTTCAGTTACTGTAAGAATATCGCCTTCATTGTGTGGAACAATTAGCGAAACAACTTTATCGCCTTCAGCAAGTTTAATACCACGAACACCAGCCGCAGTACGACCCATGCCGCGAACGCCACCTTTGGTATTGCCTTCGTCGTCAATAACAACTGGGCTTTCGTAGAAACGCACTACTTTACCGTATGCTGAGAACAGCATGATATCGCAGTCACCATCAGTAACATCAACACCGATCAATGAATCGCCTTCACGTAAATTAACGGCAATAATACCGGCACTACGAGGACGACTAAAGTCAGTTAATGGTGTTTTCTTCACAGTACCATCAGCTGTTGCCATGAAGACAAACTTATCTTCTGTGTATTCACGCACTGGAAGAATAGCAGTAATACGCTCATTTTCTTCTAGTGGTAAAATATTCACAATAGGCTTACCACGAGCAGTACGGCTCGCTAATGGTAATTGGTATACTTTCAGCCAGTACATACGACCACGACTTGAGAAACATAGAATCGTATCGTGAGTATTTGCAACCAACAAACGCTCAATGAAGTCTTCTTGCTTCATGCGCGTTGCTGCTTTACCTTTACCACCACGACGCTGTGCTTCGTAATCGCTTAGAATTTGGTACTTAACGTAACCTTCGTGAGAAAGCGTTACAACAACATCTTCTTTAGGGATCAGATCTTCTAAATCAATATCATTGCTTGCTGCTGTGATTTCAGTACGACGTTCATCGTTAAACTGTTCTTTCACTAGCTCTAGTTCTTCACGGATCACTTCCATCAAACGCTCAGAGCTTGATAGAATGAACATTAGTTCAGCGATTTCTTCAAGAAGTTGCTTATATTCTTCAAGAATTTTGCCGTGTTCAAGACCTGTTAATTTATGTAAACGAAGATCAAGAATCGCTTGTGCTTGTTGTTCAGTTAAGTGGTATAGATTGTCACGAATACCAAATTGCTCTTCTAGCCAATCTGGACGTGCAGCATCTGTACCTGCACGCTCAAGCATCGCAGCAACATTACCCAACTGCCAGCCACGTGCAACTAACGCTGCTTTAGCTTCTGCTGGTGTATTTGCCTGACGAACTAATTCAATAATTTCGTCGATGTTTGCAAGAGCAAGTGCTAAACCTTCAAGAATATGAGCACGATCGCGAGCTTTACGCAATTCGAAAATAGTACGACGCGTCACCACTTCACGGCGGTGATTAACGAAGCACTTAATCATTTCTTTAAGGTTAAATATCTTTGGTTGGCCATTATCAAGCGCAACCATGTTGATACCAAATGTTGTTTGTAACTGCGTTTGAGCATAAAGATTGTTCAGAACAACTTCGCCAACCGCATCACGCTTACATTCGATAACAATACGCATGCCGTCTTTATCAGACTCATCACGTAATGCGCTAATGCCTTCCACTTTTTTATCTTTAACAAGCTCGGCAATTTTTTCAATTAAACGGGCTTTGTTAACTTGATATGGAATCTCATGAACAAGAATAGTTTCACGACCATTCTTTTCCGTTTCGATTTCAGCTTTGGCGCGCATGTAAACTTTACCGCGACCAGTATGGTAAGCATCAACAATACCTTTACGGCCATTGATCATCGCAGCTGTTGGGAAGTCTGGGCCTGGAATATATTCCATTAGCTGATCAATGGTGATGCTCTCATCATTGATATACGCTAAACAGCCGTTAATCACTTCGCCAAGGTTATGAGGTGGTATATTCGTTGCCATACCTACCGCAATACCAGAAGAACCGTTCACTAATAAGTTAGGAATCTTCGTTGGTAAAACTGCTGGTATTTGCTCGGTTCCGTCATAGTTAGGAACGTAATCAACCGTTTCTTTGTCTAAATCAGCCAATAATTCATGGGCAATTTTAGACATACGGACTTCGGTATAACGCATCGCAGCGGCAGAGTCGCCATCGATTGAACCGAAGTTACCTTGACCATCTACGAGCATGTAGCGAAGTGAGAACGGTTGTGCCATACGAACAATAGTATCGTATACAGCACTATCACCGTGTGGGTGATACTTACCGATAACATCACCTACCACACGGGCAGATTTCTTATATGCTTTATTCCAGTCATTGCCTAGCACATTCATCGCGAATAAAACGCGGCGATGCACAGGCTTAAGGCCATCACGCACATCAGGAAGAGCACGACCAACGATAACTGACATCGCATAGTCGAGATAAGAGCTTTTCAGCTCATCTTCAATATTTATGGGCGTGATCTCTTTTGCAAGATCGCTCATGGAGCCAATATCCCTCAGGTAATTTCTGTCGTATTTTTATACGTGCAAGGTGCAATAATATAGCATATTTCAGCCCTAATAGGCACATCTTTCACGACTTATGTTATGGGTAATTTAGCGGAAATTACAGA
Source organism: Photobacterium iliopiscarium (assembly GCF_003026395.1). Lineage (GTDB taxonomy): Bacteria > Pseudomonadota > Gammaproteobacteria > Enterobacterales > Vibrionaceae > Photobacterium > Photobacterium iliopiscarium. Next base: position 162,240 of record NZ_PYOO01000002.1, read on the forward strand.
AAACAGAAACAAACATCGTCACATCTGTGGATTAACCACATCTTACTGTTTATTTATTGTTCATTATACTAACCATCCTAAACTACTCTCTTTAACCTACAGAGTATGTAACCATTTGTAAAAATAAGATGTAACACTGCTTTATAGATGGAACTGCTTAAAATTAACAAAATAAAATCAAAAATGCGACATCTGTTCATTTATTACTCGTTATTAAGCCGCACACTATCTTCGATGGCTAACCATCACCATAACGAATATGTTTTTAAAGTTACGAGTACGCTGATGTTAAAAATAACACTATCGTTCAATTGAACATTCCATGCTCTAGAGCATAAATTCACTAAGGATAAAGTGATGGGTGCAGCAATTAATATGATTGGTTTATCAATCATTGTCGGTAAATATATTTTAATGTTCATACTTGCTATTACTACCTTATTTGGTGGGGTCTTCACGCCAGAACTCATTCCAACCACAATAAGCAGTTTCAATGAGTAACTCATGATCTCGCCAAGTGATATTGCTGTACTTGGCGACCACATCCAAATAGGGTTATAGCCATCAAACTATTCTGTTAACGTTTGTCACTGTTCTTCTTTGCAACCACCACTTTATTTCGCATAATAGCGAGTATCAATTAAGGAAAATGGCACCACTAAAATGACCAAATCGCGTAATGTTGACCTTGCAGAAATCGAAAAATTCGAACAAATAGCTTCACGCTGGTGGGATCTTGAGGGTGAATTTAAACCCCTTCACCAAATTAATCCGTTACGTTTAAATTACATCATTGACCATAGCAATGGGTTATTTGGTAAAAAAGTCCTCGATGTCGGTTGTGGTGGTGGTATCTTAGCCGAGAGTATGGCAATTGAAGGTGCTGAAGTTACAGGACTCGATATGGGTAAAGAGCCATTAATGGTTGCTAAGTTACATGCTTTAGAAACAGGAACAAAACTCAACTATGTTCAATGTACAGCAGAAGAACATGCTGAACATCATCATGAAACTTATGACGTAGTAACCTGCATGGAAATGCTTGAGCATGTGCCCGATCCCGCATCGGTCATTGCTTCATGTGCTAAAATGGTCAAGCCAGGTGGACATGTTTTTTTCTCAACACTAAACCGTAATATTAAATCTTACTTATTTGCGATTGTGGGTGCTGAATACGTCATGAAACTGGTTCCAAAAGGGACACATGACCATCAAAAATTCATTCGTCCATCAGAACTTATTGCAATGGTCGATCAAACGCCGTTGCAAGATCGTCATATCATTGGGCTTCATTACAACCCTCTCACTAATACCTACAGTCTTGGTAAGAAAGTTGAAGTGAATTATATCGTTCATACGGTTAAACCCGCATAGTTAACCTAAATCACTATTCAATATTAAAGGAGATTATTTTTTCTCCTTTAAACTACATTCTACTAACAAAATTAACGATAGATATAACTTTAGCAATCAAAAAAAACCTGTAAGATCAAGGGCTATTAACACTTTATTTAGCTAAAAATTCACCACTTTACTGATTCAAATTCGCATCCAAAAAGCAATAAAAATAAATTTTATTTATCTAAAAAAATAACTTAAAAAGCATTGATTTTTACTATCTATTTGATGCTATTCGCCACATCGGTGAGTTGGTACTAACTTTTTTATTGAAATCCCCATGTTATCCACAGCTGGTCAAAAAATACCATCTTGCAAAACCACGCATTCACCACTATCTTGTAAGCACTTTCGCTCAACACCCCAACATGTAGTGTTTTTGCCGAATAACGATATTTATAATAAAGATCACATTCTTTGCTAATCTAATAGATAAATTGCAAAAAAATATCATCTGCAAGGAAAACTGGGAAAATAATAACAAATGACTCAACAACTAACAGTTACCAAGCGCAACGGTCGTAAAGAACTTATCGATCTCGACAAAATCCACCGTGTTATAGACTGGGCTGCAGAAGGCCTAGAAAATGTATCGGTCTCTCAAGTCGAACTCAAGTCGCACATCCAGTTTTATGACGGTATTCGTACTGATGATATTCACGAAACTATCATTAAAGCGGCAGCTGATCTGATTTCAGAAGAAACACCTGACTACCAATACCTTGCTGCTCGATTGGCAATTTTCCATCTTCGTAAAAAAGCCTATGGTCAATTTGAGCCGCCAACACTGTTCAACCACGTTAAAAATTTGGTTGAAAAAGGTAAGTACGATAGTCACCTATTAGACGATTACACCGAAGAAGAATTTGCGGTGATGGATACCTTTATCGATCACTGGCGCGATATGAATTTCTCTTATGCCGCGGTTAAGCAACTTGAAGGTAAATACCTCGTTCAAAACCGTGTATCAGGTGAGATTTTTGAAAGCGCACAGTTTCTTTATTTATTAATTGCAGCAGCATTATTTAATAAATATCCAAAAGAAACGCGCCTTGATTACATTAAGCGTTTTTATGATGCTTCATCAACATTCAAAATTTCATTACCAACGCCAATCATGGCTGGTGTACGTACACCAACACGCCAATTTAGCTCATGTGTATTGATTGAATGTGATGACAGCCTTGATTCAATTAATGCAACCGCAAGCTCGATTGTGCGTTATGTTTCACAACGTGCTGGCATCGGTATTAACGCAGGTCGAATTCGTGCTTTAGGTTCTGAAATTCGTGGCGGTGAAGCATTCCACACTGGTTGTATTCCTTTTTACAAATACTTCCAAACAGCGGTTAAATGCTGTTCTCAAGGTGGTGTTCGTGGTGGTGCTGCAACATTGTTCTACCCTATTTGGCACCGTGAAGTTGAATCACTGTTAGTGCTAAAGAATAACCGTGGTGTTGAAGAAAACCGTGTTCGTCATATGGACTACGGTGTACAAATTAACCGCTTAATGTATACCCGTTTAATCAAAGGCCAGAATATTTCATTATTCTCTCCTTCTGATGTTCCAGGGTTATATGATGCATTTTTTGCAGACCAAGTAGAATTTGAACGTTTATACAACTTGTATGAACAAGACGACAGCATCAAAAAACAGTCGATCAAAGCAATCGAGCTATTTTCATTATTAATGCAAGAACGTGCTTCAACGGGTCGAATCTATATTCAAAACGTTGACCACTGTAATACACACAGCCCGTTTGATCCGGCTGTTGCACCCATTCGTCAATCAAACTTATGTCTTGAGATTGCATTACCAACCAAGCCATTAAAGAATGTTGAAGATGAAGATGGTGAGATCGCATTATGCACATTATCTGCATTTAACTTAGGTGCGATTGATAGCTTAGATGATTTAGAAGAACTGGCAGAGCTAACAGTTCGTGCACTAGATGCATTGTTAGATTACCAAGATTACCCATTACCAGCGGCACGTCGTTCAACCATGAACCGTCGTACTCTGGGTGTCGGTGTAATTAACTTTGCTTACTACCTCGCTAAACATGGCGTACGTTACTCAGATGGTAGTGCTAACAATCTAACCCATGAAGCTTTTGAAGCGATTCAATATTACTTATTGAAAGCATCAATGAACCTTGCTAAAGAATACGGTGCTTGTCCGTTATTTCACGAGACCACGTATTCACAAGGTGTTTTGCCTATCGATACTTACAAAAAAGAAATCGATAATATTTGCAATGCAGAATTACATTATGATTGGGAAACATTACGCGAAGAGATCAAGACACATGGTCTGCGTAACTCAACCCTTTCAGCACTAATGCCATCAGAAACATCATCGCAAATTTCAAATGCGACTAATGGTATTGAACCACCACGTGGATACGTTTCCGTTAAGGCATCAAAAGATGGTATCCTCAAGCAAGTTGTTCCTGAGTTTGCTAAATACAAAGACAACTACGAGTTACTTTGGAACATTGGCAGCAACGATGGTTACCTACAACTTGTTGGCATTATGCAGAAATTTATTGATCAGGCTATCTCGGCAAATACTAACTACGATCCGAGTCGACAACCTGGTGGTAGAGTTCCGATGAAACTACTACTAAAAGATCTGCTTAATGCTTATAAATTAGGTGTTAAGACACTGTACTACCATAACACTCGCGACGGCGCATCAGATAGCCAAGGCGACATGAGTGGCGATGATTGTACAAGTTGTAAAATTTAAGCATTGACATTGAAAGGGAGCCATATGGCTCCCTTTGATTTGAGGATATCATGGCCTACAGTACTTTTTGTCAAACAAGCAACGATCAACTTAAAGAACCAATGTTCTTTGGTCAGTCAGTAAATGTTGCCCGTTACGATCAACAAAAATTTGAAATTTTCGAAAAACTTATCGAAAAGCAATTAAGTTTCTTTTGGCGTCCAGAAGAAGTCGATGTATCTGGTGATCGCATTGATTACAATAACTTACCAGATCATGAAAAACATATTTTCATCAGTAATTTAAAATACCAAACACTACTTGATTCCATTCAAGGCCGTAGTCCAAACGTTGCATTATTGCCTATCGTTTCACTACCAGAATTAGAAACATGGATTGAAACATGGTCGTTTTCAGAAACGATCCATTCACGTTCTTATACTCATATCATTCGTAATATCGTCAATAACCCATCGCTTATTTTTGATGATATTGTACGTAATGAACATATTATTAAGCGTGCTGGTGATATTTCTAAATACTATGATGATTTAATCGCAGCAACCAGTGACTATCACCGTTACGGTGAAGGTCAGCATTCAGCAAATGGTATTGCGTTCACTGTCGATTTACATGAACTCAAAAAGAAACTGTACTTGTGCCTAATGTCAGTCAATGCATTAGAAGCGATTCGTTTCTATGTCAGTTTTGCTTGTTCATTTGCTTTCGCTGAGCGTGAAGTAATGGAAGGTAATGCAAAAATCATTAAGCTAATTGCTCGTGATGAAGCATTACACCTAACAGGTACTCAACATATGTTGAACTTGTTACGTAATGGCCATGATGATCCACAAATGGCGATTATTGCAGCTGAATGTGAAGAAGAATGTTTCAACATCTTTAAAGCCGCAGCAGAACAAGAAAAAGAATGGGCTGAATACCTGTTCAAAGATGGCTCTATGATTGGCCTAAACAAAGAGATTTTGTGCCAATACGTCGAATATATTACTAATTTGCGCATGGCTGCTGTTGGTCTACGTTCTGCTTATGACGGTGCCAATCAAAATCCAATTCCATGGATCAACTCTTGGTTATCATCAGATAACGTTCAAGTTGCGCCTCAGGAAGCTGAAATCAGCTCATACCTTGTTGGTCAAATTGACAATGACATTAGCGCTGATGATCTTGGTGATTTTGAATTGTGAGTCAATTAACCATTACGGTTAATGGAATTAAGGTTTGTGGCAATCGCCATGAACCTTTATTAACCCAGTTAGAAAAAGCCGGTATTAAACCTGAATATCAATGTCGCAATGGCATGTGTGGCGCTTGTCGCTGTAAACTCGTTTCAGGCACCGTCACTCAATCAGATACCTTAGCCTTTGTTGGCCCAAATGAAGTATTAAGTTGTAGTTCAATACCACAACAGAATATTGAAATTAGTTTTGATTACCAATTAAATACTCAACAACCAACTAAAACTAAAATAGCCCTTTAACGTTATCTGATTATTTTGATCAAGATAAACAATAAAGAGCTATTTTTTATTGTCTGTAAGTGGGTAACTAACTACTTCACACACATTACATGATAAACACCATCTTCAACTTCAGTCCCTTCCGTTTCATGTTCAAAGCCTGGGAATTCTTTATCCCAAATTTCTAAACTATGCAAATAACCGATTTGAGGGCTATTGGCATCACCAAAGTTCTCACCAGACATTAGCATCGGAATACCCGGTGGATAAGGAATAACGGCATTTGCAGCAATACGTCCTTGGAGTTTATTGGATGGTACCATTTCAACATTATCATCCACTATCGCTTCAAATGCTGCACGAGGTGTAATATCCGCTTTTGGTAACGTCGAATAAGCCGCATTCAACATTTCTGATGGGGTATGGGTTTTTAAATAAGTAAACATTTTGTCACCCAAATCTTTCAGCCCTAAATCACCATACACTTTCGGATGACTCGCAGCCAAATCAGGTAACACTGATTTTAATGGGGTATTGTTGTCATAATGGGTTTTAAAACTCAGCAAGGTATTAACTAAAGTCGCCCACTTACCTTTGGTTATCCCCATTGAGAATAAGAACATCACTTGAAAATCCGTGGTACGGGTTGGCACAATACCAAAACGGGTTAAATATTGGGTCACTAACGCGGCGGGAACACCAGTATCAAGTAACTTGCCATCATCCCCCATTCCTGGCGCTAAGATACTGACCTTAATCGGATCGAGCATGCACCAATCTTTAGGAATATCGTCAAAACCATGCCACTTATCGCCCGGTTTCATGATCCAAAAATCTTGTGTTGTTGCTAATAATTCTGCAGGAGCATCCTCAAAACCATATTCAATCCCAGTATCAGGATCAATAATAGATTCTGCATTCCATGGTTTAAAGAACCAATCACCATCAGCGACAAACTCACGGTGTAAACGTCCCATTGCCTGACGATAATCTACCGCTTCTTTGATAACTTCATTGGTTAATGATTCACCACGGTTACCCGCCATTTGTGACACTGCAATATCATTTGAAACACTAATAGCATATAGTGGCGATGTAGTTGCATGCATCATGTATGACTGATTAAAGCGTTCAAAATTAATATGATCTTTACCATAGCGTACATGAATCCATGATGCTTGAGAAAGCGCATTTAATAATTTATGGGTTGAATGAGTGGCAAAAACCGTTGGCCCGTCGTCTGGCATTTCTTGAGGCTCACCTCGCATAGCAAAATGATCGGTATAAATAGGGTTGAAACGTGCATAGCCATACCATGCTTCATCAAAGTGAATACGGTTACTACTCTCACTTAAAATATCTTGTGCGCGCTTTGCGTTGTAACATAAACCATCATAAGTACAATTTGTAACAACAGCATATGTGGCCATTCCACCCGCAAGATCTTTTGTTAGTTCGCTACTTTGTGCCGATTTTTTTAACCCTTCAGGTGACATTTGATCGGGATAAATCGGACCAATAATGCCGTAGCGATTTCGGGTTGGCACCATATAAACAGGCAATGCCCCGGTTAACATCAACCCCTGTTCAATCGATTTATGGCAATTTCGATCACAAATTGCGAGCGTATTTTCGCGCATACAAATCTGCATGATAGTGCGATTAGCACCTGAAGTACCCGTTACCAAGGAATAAGATTTATCAGCACCAAAGACTTTGGCGGCATAGTCTTCACTTTCACCAAAAGCCCCCGTATGATCAAGTAATGATCCTAAAGAACCTCGCTCAATCCCCATATCTGAACGGAACAGCCCTTCACCATAATAATTATAAAACCGCTGACCTTCAGGTGTTTTTAGAAAACCGACCCCGCCTTGATGACCCGGTGCCGCCCATGAGTATTCATGAATACTGTCGTACTTCATCATTGCATTGGCGAGTGGCGGTAATAATTGATCACGGTAGCGTTGCATAGCCGCAATCGCTCGACCCGCCATAAAATCAGAAGTGTCTTCTAAAATCCATGCAAATTCACTCACTAATGACATCAAATGACGATCAACTGTTAAGGTCATTTTCTTTCGTTCAGCAAGTAAGAAAACAGGAACACCTTGTTGACGTTGATTTAATTTTTCAATGAGAGAAAAGAACATATCATTCTCTTCTTGCTGTTTCCCCGTCATACTTGAAGTCAACATAAAGCAATCAACAGCCATATTGACATTAAGCATTGAGTAACAGTCATCGTAGGTAGATGCTTTGGCGACAATAATTGATTCATCTTCAAATTGTTCAACTAATCGGTCAATGGCATTTGCAACAACACCCGTAGCTTGAGAGTTATCAAAAATTAATACTCTCATATGCTTACCATAATTCAACATATACAATCCTTTTATATCAGACTAATAATTAACATTTCGTGTAATACAATTAAACTTACGATGACACTTTATTATTTACCGTTTCACGACTCGCAATAAACCCATAAAAGAAATAACCAAGTAACGTAATGATAGCGCCATAGAATACAGCTTCTTCACCAGTAGAATATGCACCATATATACTATATAGAACGGCAACAGAACCAATAATAATACCGTTCTTATATTCTTTTTGATTAACGTCTGCATTCTTCATAATAATACCGAGTGCAGTTAATGCTAATACATAAGGCACCATATTTATAAATACAGCTAAATTTACTAATACATTGAATTGTTTTAATAAGGTTGGAGAAATAGTCATAATCGCAAGGATTAATTCAAAGGCTAGCATAATCATCATGCCTTTAAATGGCGCATCATATTTATTTACATCCCCAAAAATTTTGGGGAATAAACGCATATCAGCAGCCACTTTAGAAACCTGAGCATTAGTAAATTGCCACCCAAGCAATGAACCTAAACAAGCCATGATTGCCATTGCGGTAATAACCTCACCGACTAATGGGCTAAACATTTGTGCAAAAACAAGCCCAAAAGGAGAATCCGATTTCGCTAATACTTCATTAGGAATAATGCCTTGAATAACGGTCGTTGAAGCAATATAGGTTGCCGCAGAAAATACAGTCGCTAGCATACATGCTAATGGTACATTACGTTTTGGATTCTCAACTGTACCGGAGTTAGCACCCGCAGATTCAATGCCTAAAAAAGCCCACAATGTTAGCGCCATACCTGAATAAATCGCACTACCAACCGAGATATCATGCGGATTCCAAGCTTCTTCAAACACTTGAGCATCAAACCAAAACCAGCCAATAATCGATAAGCCCAACACTGGAATAATAATACCCCATACCGTTATTGTGGATATTTGTCCGGTTATTTTAGCGCCCTTAACATTAGCAAACATCGTAATAATTAAAATAGAAATAACCCCAACAAAAGTATGTATTGGGGTTTCTTTTAACCACGGAATAAAATATTCCAAGTAGCCAACACATGACACTGCGATGGCTACAGCACTAATAACAAGACACACATAGTAAGTATAAGAGGCAATAAAAAAACTGGATTTACCATGTGCTTTTTCTGCATAAGCGGACATACCACCATCGTCAGTACAATACATTCCACACTTAGCAAAAGCATAAGCAATCGCCAATGCACCAATGGCAGTAACAACCCATGCAAGTAACGCTATTCCCCCCGTAGCGGCTAAACTTGAGGGTAATAATATTATCCCCGATCCCATCATATTAACGGTCACTATGGTTGTTAATCCCATAAGTCCCATTTTGTTATTATTTGAACTCATAACGTGAACTACCTTCTAGCTTATTTAATTACATTTAAAACACTATTATTTATATGGGATTACCCATCGCTGTGTTATGTCGAAATAAGTATAATTTAAAATATGAAGGTAGGTTTATTTGTTAATGACATATTCTAATATTTTGACTAATATATAATTAAATAAGTTTTTTTTTGCGTATTTCTATTTTTTGAACTAAGTTACTTTGTCATTTATTTAATAATCAACAATTAATACCCACAAAAAAAAAGCGTATAAAAGAAATTTTCTTCTATACGCTATAATATATTATTAATTACAGAGTTATTTTATTTTAAATGTCGCAATAATGTCAGCATTCTTATTTTTAACACTTAGTATATTATTATTAATACTGTAATTAGCAAATTCAGGTAATGACGCTAAGAACGCTTGCTCTAACTCCATACCTTCCATACACATTTTACGCGTTGACGCAGCCTGACCAACGGTTAGCGTTGTTGCAGTCTGAGCTTCTAGTGTGCCATGGAAATTATTACAACCCGCAAAACCATTAACACTGTTAGTCGTTGCATCAAACTGAATAAATGCACTATCACCACCAGCACCAGGTTTCACTGCTTGGCCTGATAATGTCACTAATTGCCATTGTGGCCCAGCAAGTGTGGGTTGATTAGCTTGTGGCGCTACATTTTGAGGTGGCGCAACACGATCTAATTTAACCTCTAATGGCTGTTTTGCATCAGTTGCAAACGGATCCATCGTTGACGTTGAAGTCATGATCAATTTATCATCAACCTTCACGGTTGCACGTACACTATAACGATGGTTTGCTTGCACTTTATTTGCATCATAATTTAGCGTTACAGGATAAGGTGGAGCACCCGCAATATCCATTGATTCAGTGCTCAATGTTACAGATGGAGCATCGGCAAGCGACACATCTTCAAGAGTAACATTCAATACCGCACCGGGTGGCAACATACGGCGATCTAAATAAATAACACTAACATTCAAAGGTTTCATATCAGCTTTCTCTGCTTTAACAACAGCAGTAGGTTGCTGAGGTGCCTTAACGGTCGCTTCATTATCATTACATGCTTGTAGCATTAATGCTGATAACATTACTGATGTTGCTAATACTACTTTTTTCAATTTGAAAGCCATTATTTTTCCTTAAATTTATGTCTGCTTATTTGAAGAAATTACTCTGCTTATTTTTAAGTTACTAATCATTAATATAACCACTGTTCATATAATACAAGCGTTGATTAGCAACTAATCTGATTGAATGTTAGCATTTATTTTTCCAATAATACAGCATTCAAAATCATGAACAAACAGGTATAAAGCCAACAATTATAATAGACTTATACTATAGACGTTCGCTTGCAACACGATCTAATGATTCATAAAAACCAAACACATCTTTATGTTGTAAATAGCGACGTAACATATCAAACATAACGGTTGCAATAATCCAACGTCGATTATAATTATTATATTGACGCTTAAACATTAACTGCTGACACCAACTACCATCAGGTGTTGTCAGCCCTAACATAAACCCATCGCCAGTTAATGAAGGCCCTGTCGTTAGCGTATAAGTTGCGGGAGCATGTAGATGTAATCGCTGTGCACGTAATGCAATTAAAGTTGATAATTCATTAGCACAAGCATGCTCATCAATATCATCGGCCATCACTTCACTCACCGCTAATCGAGCACTCAATGAAGGTACATCTTGAAGCCAATTAATGGCAAAGCCACCAGAGCTTTGTTCTGACAATGCTAGCGTTGCATCATCCGTTAATAAGTCCGCAATGGCGTTCAGTAAACCCTCTCCCTCACCCACAATATTATCACCAAGTAGCTCCGTCATTTGCGCCAATAAAGCAGGTACCTGATCCTCACTTTGGGGTGCAAATAACTTTATTTCGATAAAGGGTAACGATGAGCGATATCCCAAACTACATGTTTCAGGCACAATTAATGGTTGAAAAAGATCACTAATAGCCGATTCAGATAAGCCATAAGTATAAAGACGATGACAAACTTTATTATCCGTGACATTAAACATGGTCTTCAAGCGTGGCAAAATTTGATCATTCACCATGACTTTAAATTCACTGGGTACTCCTGGAGTGAAAAATAACCACGCACGATTTAATTGCATCATAAACCCACAAGCAGTACCAACAGGGTTATCAATTAACTCAGCGCCTTCGGGTAACATCGCTTGTTTAAGATTAGCCGCAGGCATCTCTCGTCCCACTTGCTTATATTTAGCTGTCATTTCATCGACCCAAGCATCTGATTGCTCAAGCCCAACATTAGCCGCCATTGCAGCAGACGCTGCGGTAAGATCATCAGATGTTGGTCCTAAGCCACCATTCACAATCACAATATCAGCACTTAAACTGCACATTTCTATTTCTTTTGCGAGTGCTTCATAATTATCACCAACAGTGACTCGACGCGTCATTGCAAAGCCTTGTTCAAAAAACTGCGCCGATAACCATGCTGCATTAGTATCGGTAATATCGCCATACAGCACTTCTTCGCCCGTACTGATCATCACTACATTGAGCATGGTTGTATTTCCTATAATAATTATAAATTTAAGACAGTTTATGCCGAACCTTGCATCATGGATAGAATATTATGCATCATCATTATTATTGATTTATTTTTTATTACCCACTTATGACTGTAAAGATTAATTTACACAATAAAGATAAGTTGACAGCTACAACCTCTATCGATAATGTAGCCGTTAACAACTAATTACCGTTAATTAGTGATTATTTCTAGCTTAGAGAGAATGAACGTGCCAATTATTTATCCTAATACTGCCTATCGATAGCCACAGTGGCTAAATCTAGGTGTAAACATTTTAAAACACTTCATCTCGATTATGCCATTGTGGCCTGCTTTATATATAGGGAGCGACCACAGGTATATGCATACCCCTCCCCTAGTTAAGTTTTTATCCTTCAGGGAGCGACATAATCATGTCTTTAAATAAAACATTCGGCAGTATGCTGATCATTGCGGGCACAACTATAGGTGCTGGAATGCTAGCCCTTCCTCTCGCATCAGCAGGGTTAGGATTTACAACCGCAACAACTATCATGATCGGTATTTGGGCATTAATGACTTACACTGCATTATTAATGCTAGAAGTTCACCAACATGCAGATCCTTCTGCGACATTAAATACGTTAGCGCACCAATTATTAGGCCGTAAGGGTCAAACCATCGCAACATTGGCTATGTTCTTTTTATTCTACGCATTATGCGCGGCCTACATTGCAGGTGGTGGTAGCCAGTTAAGTGAAAAATTATCAAGCTGGACAGGTACATCAATTGCCCCTCAGATTGGCGCCATCATTTTCACGGTCGCGATTGCAAGTGTCGTATCTATTGGCACACACAGTGTCGATATGGTTAACCGTATCCTTTTCACTGCAAAAGTCATCGCACTGGCGATAATGCTCGGATTATTACTGCCACATGTTCAAGGACAGCATCTGGTTGAAATGCCAATAGAAAAAGGCTTAATTTTATCCGCCTTACCCGTTGTTTTTACATCTTTTGGCTTTCATGGCAGCATTCCTTCAATTGTCCGTTACATTGGCATTGATATCAAAGCGCTGAAAAAAATCATGATTTTTGGCTCGGCATTGCCATTAATGGTGTACATTTTATGGCAATTGGCTAGCCAAGGCATTATGGGTCAACCTCAATTAATGGCTAACAGTACGCTTGGGGCATTCATTGGTAGTTTAAGCCAATTACTCCATAATCCGATGGTAGGCCAATCAGTCTCTATCTTTGCCGATCTTGCATTAGCAACATCATTCCTTGGCGTGAGCTTAGGGCTATTTGATTTTCTGGCTGATACCCTTAATCGTGGTAATCACTTTGCGGGTCGCGGACAAACGGCGCTAATTACATTTTTGCCACCACTTGCATTTGCTGTGTTCTACCCACAAGGGTTTATCATGGCATTAGGTTACGCTGCCATTTCATTGGTTATTTTGGCCATATTCTTACCCGTTGCGATGGTTAGCGCACAACGTAAAGCACAACAAGCTAAAAATCACCCATCAGGCTATGTTGTAAAAGGTGGCTCACTCTCTTTAGCTATTGTAACGATCATCGGTATTATTATTATTACCGCTCAGTTATTACAAATGATTGGAATAATACCTGCGGTAGGTTAATTATATTGTTTGATTACCACTATTTAACAGTAATCATTAAATAGTCTCCTATACTTTAATATATTGAAGTATAGGAGCAACATCATATTTAATAATATAATCTAATTTCAAGAATGCCTCTCTACACGCGAATTTATACTGGGCAAAAAAACGATATAAAGAACGTTTATTTAATCTACGTTAAAAAAGGATAAAACGCGCTATCAATATGATAGCTACATTTCATGGGTAGATACAATGACTGTTAAAAACTCGATTAAAGAGCAACATATTCAATTCGCTGATTAAATGCGGTGCACAATTACCATCGATACCAAAGAAGTTATTAACATTGACTGAGTCACAATGATAATCAAGTAAAACTAAACATTATTTATATTTAACAACGCGACCATTATCAGTGAGTCCATTCGTTATAAATACTTTACCTTGATTTGAGATCAATACAGCTTCAATATCAACCTGATGATTAAGGTAAAAGAGAGCATCATCTATAGAGGGTAAAAAGCCTGCGGTACTCCATATTTCACCATCAACAGACAGCTTTGAAATAATCGTCACGCTCGCGATATTGCTTGAGATAGGCCTCCCTTTTTGCCCATCAAGAAGGTGATGGTATCGCTGACCATTGTATTCAAAATATCGTTCATTAATGCCAGACGTTACCATTGAATAATCTCGTAAAGGTACAACTCGACAGATATCGCCACACGAAGTAGCCAGCGGGTTTTGAATACCAACATTCCATGTTTGAGAGATATTCTCAGGCGAATAACCAATAGTCAGTACATTACCACCAAGATTAATAAAGCCGTGCTCGACCCCGTTAGCAGTAAGAAAATCTTTTATCCGATCAGCAAAATACCCCTTGGCGATAGCACCTAAATCTATCTGCATGCCAACTTGAGAAAGGTATACCGACTGATAGTCATCATCTAGGATAATTTTTGACGGATCAACAAGTTGTAATTTTTCCGCAAGCTCCGCATCAGTGGGAAACTTGGCATCTTTAAAACCGATATGCCATGCTTTTACCAGTGGCCCAATCGCCACATTAAACGGATTTAGAGGATCGACACTGATCGATTTTGATTTCTTAATCAGCGCATAAAGATCCGGCTTTACACGGACAGGTCGAATGCCTGCGTGGTTGTTGACACGCATAAGTTCAGATTGCGCCTGATTAACCGTAAAACGTTGAGTAAACTCTTGAAGTTGCAGATAACATTCTTTGATCAAATCTTCACCACGGTCATGATAAACCACAAGATCAATAAAAGTTCCCATCATAGGAAAACGCGTTTTAAAACAGTGCATTAAATCTATACTCATCGAACAGTAAAAAGGGAAGCACATGCTTCCCTTTTGTCTCATTAAACGCGGTTAGATACGCTATCACCGGCTATACGGCCATACGTGAAGATATCTATCAACGCATTACCACCTAAACGGTTACCAGCATGAATACCACCTGTTACTTCACCCGCGGCATATAGCCCAGAAATTGGTGCCCCAGTTTTATCCAATACACACGCTTTAGTATTGATCTTCAAGCCACCCATCGTGTGGTGAACCGATGGCTTACGTGGTGTTGCATAGAACGGTGCTTTTTCCACTTTTAAGCCAAGTGCGCCTTTGTGGAATTCAGGATCACGCCCTTCATCAACGTAGCTGTTATAACGGCGAATCGTTTCTGTTAACGCTTCTGTTGGTACATTAATTTTCTGAGCTAATTCTTCAATTGAATCCGCTTTAATAATAATACCTTCTTCGATCTCACGCTCAATAGTTTCATCTGTGGTGTTAGCCGCCGTTTTACGGATAGCTTCATCAGCAATCATGTAAACCACACCACCATTGTCAAAGAATGAGCGAGAAAGCACATCTCGACTTTCACATTCATCGACAAAACGCTTGCCTTGATTGTTAACAAAGACAAAGTTTTCAGGTGGAACAATAAGACCCGTTAATAACGCACCAGATTTAGGATCACCAATCGGCATTAACTGAACATATTCCATGCCCACTAAATCGGCACCTACTTTTTCACCGATTTCAATACCATCACCAATAAGTGCAGGTGAGTTGGTTGTTTTAATATCATCGGCAATCTCGTTCCAGTAGTTGTTGTATTTTTGCAGCATTTTCGTGTTTGCACCAAAACCACCAGAAGCCAGTACAACACCACAATTAGTGGTCAAAATATATTTTGTACCGTTTGCATGAGTTGCTTTAATACCAACAACTTTTCCATCATCAACAATCAATTCTTCAGCTCGCACATCCGTAATGATATGTCCACCTTGGGCAATCACTTGCTTTTGCAGTTTTTCGACAAACTCAACACCTTTAGGACGATTCGGTTTGTGCGCACGGCGCCATAAAGCACCAACAGCGATATCCACCATGCCACGGTTAAAGTCGATGCCTTTTTCAGTTAACCAATCAATCGATTCCATCGCACGACTTGTTAACGTCTGTACCAAATCGTATTGACCGTGAATTAGCTCACCATTAAGGTTAGTGCGTTTACCACCTAGGTATGTCTGAATTAGGTGCAGTTCAACTGAATCAAACAGGTAATTTTTCCCACTTTCAGTATCAAGGAAATAGTTTGCCAATTGATCTTTCAGTGTACGGAAATCGGCAAGATATTCTTCTGCAATGTCTGACTCAGGTGTAGCGGCAATCGCTTTAAGGTAATCCACTTCACCAGCAATCGCAGGGAAATCTTTTACCCACTTAGGCTCTGCTGCATTCACCCAACCGCCTGTACGTACAGTGTTACCACCAACAGCAGGGTATTTTTCAAGCAAAATAACAGATTTGCCATTATCCAAAGCGGTAAGCGCTGCACTTAAACCTGCGCCACCGCCACCAACAACAACAACATCGACAGTTTTTTCGATAACTTCTGTTGACCATTCAACCGCTTCACGTGCTTTACAACGAAGCGCTTCAGAGTTACCACCCGCTAAATCAACAGCCTCTGATACACCATCAATCACAGCTTGGCTACTGACTGTCGCCCCAGAAATCACATCAATATTTAGAGTTTGACCATCCATAATTTGTTGAGGAATACGCTCAAACGCAGGATTTGCAATTCCGTCTGACTCTTTTGAAGAATCAACGATAATATCGAGGATCTTGTCGTCTGAGAACGTCACTGTTACCGGTAGTTTGCCATTGTGCCCGTAGCCATAAGCGATGTACTCACCAGGCTCAAAGCTGATCTCAACATTTTGTAATTCTTTAATACGCTGGTGCTTTAATGCCTCAGCCTTACTATCAACAATCATGTAATCCATGATCTCCCAAAGCGGTGTTGGGATCTTTAGTTGATGTTGTTGCTCGATATCAGCGAATTCGGCACATTCTTCACCATTAATTGCTTTTGTCGCCCATGTTGGCTCAACAAGGAAACCTTTACCCACACTCACCATGTCGTAGCCTTGCGCTAACGCTTGATTAGCATCAGAACGCTGAGCGATACCACCAACACCTATTACAGGTATTTTGGCAACATTTTCAGACTCAAGCGCATGGTATTTACGAATAAGTAGTTCTTTATCTTCAGGGGTTACAATCGAATTGCGAGCATAATTCCCCATAGAAAAATGAAAATAATCAAGACCACTCATCGCCAACTTATCAAGCAAGTACATGGTATCTTCGAAACGAATACCAGGCTCTTCGATTTCTTCAGGAGAAAAACGGTAACCAATAATAAAGTCGGTTAACTGATGTTGTGCCACGGCTTTCTTCGCTTCATTTAATACAGCAAGAGGAAATGCAGTCCGCTTTTCAATATCACCGCCCCATTTATCATTTCGACGGTTTGAGTGCGGAGAGAAGAACTGTTGAATAATGTATGTATTAGCGCCATGGATCTCAACCCCATCAAAACCCGCAACGATTGCACGATTAACAGCATTACCAAAAGCATCAATCATGAAACCAATTTGTTCTTTTGTCATCTCAAGAGGTGTTTCTGCATTGTCACGAAGTGCAGCAACAGGGCTAGCTGAAATAGGCTGATGGCCGCCATTGTATTCACCATTTGCCATGCGTCCTGCATGGTATATTTGAAGAATAGCCTTTGAACCTTTCTCTTTAATTGCCGACGCTAACTTCTTAAGCCCTGAAATCTTACTATCGGTATTAATGCCCAATGCACCGGGGAAAGCCCTTCCATAATTTTCAACAAACGCACTTTCAACAATGACTGCGCCAGCATCACCTGAACGAGCAGCATAATAGTTGATCATTTCTTGCGTAACACCACCATCAAAAAAAGCAGATTGAATAGTCATGGGTGCCATTACAATGCGATTTTTAAGTTTAGCTTGTGATAAGCCTAATTGAATTTCATCTGTTAAATTATTCACTGATTCATATTCCAATATAAATTAATACTTATATAAAAAATCACTAAATATACAAATGGCTTTAAGTGATTTTTGAAATAAGAATTGAAGCAATTAAGTAACAATGAATAAAATTACTACAAGGGCGGCTTATAGTAAAATGATACATCTGCATTTAATTTATGCACAATACTCATAAACCCATTAATATTTATTATTTTAATTCAACATTAACAATTAAATAAAAACAAGGCAACACAAGCCCGCTTATTGGCATTATTTAACAACCATATTTAAATAATCTCTTATACGTTAATATATTAAAGTGTATGAGTAACATAATACCTAAAACGTCATTTAATCCGCATTGAAATAATAGTAAAATGCGCTATTAATATGAAGCCGCTTTTCATGGATATATACCATGATTGGTAATGTTAAAAATTCGATAAAAGGGACATATTACGCAATTAAAGAAAAATATATTCCTCGTTATCTTGATGAATTCTGTTTTAGGTTTAATTATCAGTACCTAGTTGAAGACACATTCACACACTGATTAAATATCGGCCATATTAACAAATACAGTATCTATATATAAAAATATGGACCAATATCACGTAGTTATCATAATGTCATGTTTAACTTTTTCCATTTCAGCTACTATTTTAAAACTAACACCTTAATAAAAAGAAAGAAGTTGGAGATGGATTCATTCTCACCTCTTTATTATCTCCAAAATCCAATCTGGGTATTTGATGCTGATAATAAAAAAATCCTATGGGCAAATGATAAATCATTAGATTTATGGGAAATGACATCTATTGAAGAATTATTAGATCGTGATTTTAGTCAAGAGATATCAGCCGCCGCAGTGGCAACATTATTAGAATATCAACAAACATTTAAATCACACCAACCAATTAAAACTTGGTGGCGTTTTACCCCAAAACAAATAACTAAAAATATGCTGTGCTTATTTTCAGGTATTCCATTAACAGATGGGCGTACGGCGATGCTAATTGAAGTGATTGCTGATGAATCATCTCTACGTCGAGATCTCACCTTTTCTGATTGTTCAAATTTAGCACTGCTTTTTTCTGGCGATGGCCTTTTTATTAGTGCTAATGATGCCTTTTCAAGTAATTATGGTAATCATTTAATAGATCTTTCTGAGTTCATTGGTGATATAACACTTTCGCAGCAATGGTTAGAGGATGCAAAAAAAAACAATCACTTCAAATGCAACCGTCTATGTTGGACTGGTCAACGCCATCATTGGTTTGATATTGAAGCTAAATGGCTCAGTGATCATTCACAATTATTATTACAACTAGTCAATATCACTAAAGATAAAGAAAAATTGAATAAAGAAAAATATAATGCCGAGCATGATTTTCTGACTGGATTAATGAACCGCCGTGGTATTTCTACTGCGTTAAAAGCCAGCCATCATCATCTATCCCATTATAGTTTACTGTTTCTTAATCTTGATGGTTTTAAACTTATTAATGATTCTTATGGCCATGCTGCGGGAGATAAATTATTACGTGCCGTAGCTATTCGCTTATTAAACCTTGTTAAAGATAAAGGCCTAGTTGCTCGTTTTCGAGGGGATGAATTTATTATTCAAATCGAAAAACGTAATTACATCACTATTACTCACTTCACTGACCAAATAATAAAAACCTTAAGCCGTCCTTTTCATATTAAAGATATTGGTGAGCTTTCTATTAGTTGTAGTATTGGTACAGCAAATTACCCTGAAGATGCTAATAACGTTGATACCCTCGTAACCCAAGCCGATATAGCAATGCATCGCGCTAAACAGCGTGGAAGAAATTGTTACTATCCTTTTTTACAAGAAATGGCCGACGATCTGTACCGTAAAGTGACGTTACGTCATCATTTATCTCAAGCACTCGAAAATCACGATTTTGAACTCTATTATCAACCGATTATTGATTTAACTAATCAACAATTAAAAGGTTTTGAAGCATTGATCCGTTGGAATGATGAATCATTGGGACAAGTTTCTCCCGCTGAATTTATTCCTCTAGCAGAAGAAACTGGCCAAATTGTACCATTAGGGTTATGGGTTTTACACAAAGCCTGTCATCAACTTGCCATTTGGACTCAACGTTATTCGCAACCGTTTATTATCAGTATTAATGTATCACGAGCACAATTACAGCCAAATCTTGCACACACGATTAAACAAATAATTCGTCAATATAATGTTAATCCATCTCAACTTGCATTAGAGATCACTGAATCAACAATGTTACAAGATTATTGTGAAACCAAACCTTGTTTAGATGCATTAGCCGCAATGGGAATCGAACTCTATTTAGATGATTTTGGTACAGGATATTCTTCATTATCACAGCTACATGAGCTACCAATTAGCACGGTTAAGCTTAATCAAAGTTTTGTTCAGGGCGAACACACAAGTAGCAAAGTCATTATTGAAGCCACAAAAGCCATTTGTGACAAACTCAATCTAAAAATAGTCGCAGAAGGTGTAGAAACGCAGACACAGCTTGATTATATTAACCAATGTGGTTTTGATTATTGTCAGGGATATTTCTTTAGTCGACCAATGCCCGTTAATGAACTTGAAAAGAAATATTTCCAAGCTCCTGTAATGCGTAAACTTGTCCAATTATTATAATGGTATCCCTATCATTCATTATGATAGGGATTATTTGATTTTTAATCCGTAATATTAAGACGTTGTGCGTGAATTAATAAATTACGTGGCGTTATTGGTTTATCACAAAAAGTACCAAGCACAACCTCATAACCTTGCTCTTCAAGAAAACAAACGCGATCAAGTGCTAGCCAAATTTCAAGCGGACGTCGAAATAATTGTCGCACTAATTCCATACGTTCAATAATGGCAAATCGCTTTTCGCCTTGACGCTGCCACTCATCAAAATCAATGTTCTCAGGTAACTGCACACCTCTTCTTGCGGCAGCCCACACACAAAACGCTTCAAACCCCTGATTAAGCAATGCTTTTTGTACATTTGGCACAGAAAGATATGCCTCAGTTTGGCTTAACTCACGTTGTAATAAATCAAACCCTAATCGAAAACTGACTTCCACAAAACGTAGCTGTTTTACTCGATTACCCGCAGTAACGGTTTCTTGCAGAGGGAGGCGTAAATCGTGCTTAGATAGCATTAATGTACTGGTTTTCGTTGCCATAGACATTGGCTGATAGTGTGATTGACGAATAAGGTGATAACAACACGGTGAAATACTGACTGCGGCCCCTTTTTTAGCAACCACCCGTTCTAACAATGACACGTGTAAATCACCACAAGCATGTAACGCAACCGCATGTTGATTGGTGGTAATAGCCTCATCACTATCTGCGCTAAATGCATCGGCATGAACAAAATTAATATTCAATTGTAATTGCTTAGCTGCTTGCTCACCATCAATACATAATTGCTGTTGCCACTCAAGGCTCGTAACAGGCTGTTGATGTGATATCGCCAATACACGCCCAAGATACCCTTTACCGGCACACCACTCTAACCATGGCAAACCTAACGGTGGTAGTACTTCATTAAAAGCAATAATTTGTTGCCACTTTCGCCCTGGAATACCACTATCAAAACCTTGAGGTATGGATGTTTTAGTACGCGCTAATGGTTGTATTTCAGTTACAAGTTGCGTTAGCGCCTCAGCGTCTTCAATCCATGGCGTCAATGCTGCCGTTAATGCATGAATATCATCACCGAACAACTGTAACTGATTGTCATCTAACGCCATTAACCATTGACAAAATGGCAAATTTTGATGCCAAACAAACCCACGTTCAGCAAATGGCATAAACTGCCAAAAGTGACGATTCTTTACCAATAATGCATCAAGACGATGAAAAAGCTCAACGTAGTTAGACATAAACAACCATTAACCCACCAAAATTGGAGGCTAGTGTATACCAAGCTAACAACTTACACATTAATCAAATAAAAAAACCGCCATCACTAGCGGTTATGAATCAAGCCAATAACAGATGATATTATCTAATCGGTAAGTCCATTGAGGAAAACATCTCATTTATTTCTGCTGCATTTTTTAATGCTATAGCTTGATCAACAATATTACGCGTAAGATGAGGCGCAAAACGCTCTATAAAATCATACATATAAGTACGTAAAAAAGTGCCTTTCTTAAAGCCTATCATGGTCGTACTTGACTCAAAAATATGGCTTGCATCTAGAGCGACTAAATCATCATCAGCATCAGGATCCATCGCCATACTAGCAATAACACCCACCCCAAGCCCTAAACGTACATAGGTCTTAATAACATCGGCATCCGTTGCAGTAAATACAATTCTTGGTGTCAATCCTGAACGATTAAAAGCACTATCAAGTTCAGATCGCCCAGTAAAGCCAAACACATAAGTCACTAATGAATAAGCAGCTAAATCGTGAATAGTAATAGTAGGTTTAGTCGCAAGAGGATGATCTTTACGTACCACAATTGAGCGATTCCAGTAATAACAAGGCAGCATAATCATATCTTGATATAAATGTAGTGCTTCCGTTGCTATGGCAAAATCAGAATTACCTTTACCGACCGCATCTGCAATTTGACTTGGTGTGCCTTGGTGCATATGTAACGAAACTTTAGGAAATCTCGTTGTAAATCCTTGAATCACCTGCGGCAGTGCATAACGAGCTTGTGTATGCGTTGTTGCAATATTCAACGTACCCATCTCAGGATGAGTATGCTCGCCGGCAACCGCTTTAATGCTTTCAACGCGAGATAAAATATCACGTGAAATACGTACGATTTCTTCACCAGCAGACGTAACTTTAGTTAAATGCTTACCGCTACGTTCAAAAATTTGAATACCTAATTCATCTTCTAATAAACGTACTTGCTTACTAATACCCGGTTGAGACGTATATAAACTCTCAGCGGTTGATGAAACATTGAGGTTATGATTTACGACCTCAACGATATAACGCAATTGTTGTAATTTCATGGTCTCGCCCAATCAATAATCCGTTACCTTTCACACTTAGTCCTAAAATCTTTAACTGATTTTTATCTCAAAGTATGATCGTGCAACCATGTAATAAATATTTTATATATTGAATTAACCTTGTTTCATAGTATTTATTTAGTTTTAATCATAAAAATACTATTCCATCATCCAATAAGCATGAAGCAATGCTAAGACATTACATTACAAATCTTTTTATTACGGAAAAATAGCACTCTTTGTTACGTTGTAATGCTGCATGTTGAAGTAATTTCAGCATAAAAACAAAGCATTTAATTTAAAAAACCATTTATTTCTCTATCACGTTATTTAGTTAGCATTTTTTACTAACAAACTACCACCAAACAAAGAGATAGTGTATCTTTCTTAGTAATACATCAACCATGGATGATAGACACACTTTATGAGTATCCCTCTCGTTATTGGCTTAATCAGTCTTCTGCTCGTTTTAATTATTGGCTATAGCATTATCATTCAATACCGCCAACGGTTAGAAAGTGCCAAACAACAAGAATTAGCGAAGCAAGTCGCAATCATTGACGCCACAGAAGAGCTCATTAGTAATGCTAGTCACTTACCTTATAGTAAAGAACTCTTAGTTTGTCTTAATAAACGTATTCTTTATGCACTTGAAACTATTGCTGAAGTTGACACTAAAGATCGCTCTTTGAAACAACGTATACATCATGTAAATGAGCAGATATCACACTTAGAAACACACTTTGATCAAACCAATGTTGTCCCTTTCCAAGTGCCTAATTCTGATCGTCAAGCTATTGGTATGTTACAGCTAGTAAAACGTTTAAAAAGTGTGATAAAGGGAGAACATGGCAAAGGCCGTATTGCAACTCAAGCCTACGTACTTGAAAATACACGCTTAGATAATATGCAATTAAGAATTAATATTGAAAACGTCGTTAAACGTGCTAATGATGCTCGCTTAAAACGTCAATTTGGCACAGCCAAACAATTGCTTAAAAAAGGGATTGATGTTCTATCATCTCGTAATGATGATTATGCAACTAAAGCCAAGCAGAAACTTCAGTACATGCTAGGTGAAATTGATAATAATATGAGTGTCAGTAGCGAGCAAGAACGCCAACAATTACTCGAAAAAGATAATGATGAATTAGATGTCTTATTTCAACCAAAGCGAAAATGGTGATTTAATTCTCTTTGTCTTACACTAGCTCAACGATAAAGGTCGCCATCGCGGCCTTTTTTACGCCTTCGATAACAATAAATAAAGACATGCCTTATGGATAACGATAACACTCAACACATGGTTAATGAATTACTCAAGCCTATCAATCAATTTCTTCAATGTGAAACCCCTGATGGCTGGATCCAGGAAGCCAGAAAACCAGAAAACCTGATCCCATTACTGGTTGATCATTGTAATTGTGAGCTTAAAGCAAGTCAGACAGCCATGTTTATGGTCCGTAAATATGCCGTCGATAAGCAGAGTGGTGAGGCACTAATGGCATGGGCGAAACCTTATGAAGATTTCGTTTATGGTGGAAATAACCGCTCAACAGCCCATTTTCACAGTAAGAAAAATGGCCTACTCGCCCCACTAACGCCTCGCAGTGATTTTTCTCATGGCCAAGAATTGATCGATAAAATGGTGCGGCTAATAAAAGAAGAATTTCATCACTTTGAACAAGTGTTAGAAATTATGGATAAGCGTAGTATCCCTTATAGCAACCTTCATGCAGGACGTTATGCCAAAGGGTTAATGAAAGCCGTACGTACGCATGAACCTGCGACGTTAATCGATAAGCTTATTGTCGGTGCATACATAGAAGCACGATCTTGTGAACGATTCGCTAAACTTGCGCCTTATTTAGATCCAGAACTTAAAAAGTTCTATATTTCATTATTACGTTCAGAAGCGCGTCATTATCAAGATTACCTGACTCTGGCTGAAAAAATCGCTGGAACAAACATTGCCGATCGTATTCGAGCAATTGGTAGCAAAGAAGCTGAATTAATTATAACGCCTGATGATACATTCCGATTTCACAGTGGTCTTCCTGTCACCACCATCGCTTGTGTTTAAAATCATAAGATCACGTGTAGCACCTACAAAAAAACCGCCAAATTTGGCGGTTTTTTTTAATCACAGAATAATGAATTACTCTTCTTCTGCTGATTTTTCTTTTTTAGGCTTTTTACGCTTATCGGTAATTTCCCATTTACCATCCACAAATAGACCCGTCCAGCCACTTGGCTTACCGTCTATTTCTGAGCGCACATAGTTTTCTTTCGTTTTACGAGAGAAACGAATCACTGTTGGTAAACCATCAGGATCAGCCACAGGCGCATCAGTTAAGTATAAGAACTTAGGTGATAAACGTTCTTTAAAGCGTACAAGCTCTTCCACTAAAGGTGCACGGGTTTCACGTGATTTAGGGAAGGTACTCGCTGCCATGAACAAACCAGACGCACCATCACGTAAAACAAAGTACGCATTAGTGTCTTGTGTACATGGAATTTCAGGTAAATGTACAGGATCTTCTTTTGGTGGCGCAACTTCGCCATTCTTTAGAATCTTACGGGTGTTCTTACACTCTTCGTTAGTACACCCCATGTACTTACCAAAACGACCGTTCTTCAGTTCCATATCAGAACCACACTTGTCGCATTCAATCAGCGGACCTTCATAGCCTTTAAGCTTGAACTCACCTTTTTCAACAATGTAACCATCACAGCTTGGGTTATTACCACAAACGTGAAGTTTACGATCTTGATCAATCAGGTAAGCATCCATTGCTGTGCTACAAATAGGACAACGTTTCTTGGCACGTAATGCTGCCGTTTCAACATCTTCCTCTAGAACATTAACAATGCCTTCTTCGCTGCCTAAATTGATCGTTGTTTTACAACGCTCTTTAGGTGGCAATGCGTAGCCAGAACAACCAAGGAATACCCCAGTTGATGCAGTACGAATACCCATTGGACGCGAACATGTTGGACATTGAATATCAGTTAGCACGATATTGTTAGGCTGCATACCGCCTTCTGATTCATCTAACTCCGCTTTTTGAAGCTCAGTTGTAAAATCAGAGAAGAACTCATCGAGTACTTTCTTCCAGTTTTTCTCACCTTCAGCGATTTTATCAAGATTACCTTCCATACGGGCAGTAAAATCAAAATCCATCAAATCAGGAAAACTGTTATCAAGGCGGTTAGAAACAATCTCACCCATCTTTTCTGCATAGAATCGACGTTGATCAACACGTACATAGCCACGATCTTGAATGGTTGAAATAATCGACGCATACGTTGATGGACGACCAATACCACGCTTTTCAAGTTCTTTAACCAATGCTGCTTCTGTAAAGCGAGCTGGTGGCTTAGTAAAATGCTGCTTAGGCTCAACATGTTCTAACTTCAATACATCGCCAACGTTTACTTCTGGCAATGTTGTGTCTTCATTTTTACCAGATGGACGCTGTACTAATGTCCAACCTGCAAAACGCAATGTACGGCCTTTCGCTTTTAGCAAGAAATTACCTGCTTTAACGTTGATCGTACTTGAATCGTATTTTGCTGGCATCATCTGACAAGACACAAATTGACGCCAAATTAAGTCATACAACTTAACTGCGTCTTGATCCATGCCTTCTAAATGTTCGGCTTTTACTTCAACGCTTGAAGGACGAATGGCTTCGTGCGCTTCTTGAGCATTTTTCTTACTACCATAAATATTGGCATTTTCAGGTAAATACTCATTACCGTACTCACTACCAATAAACTCACGCGCAGCTTCAACCGCCTCTTTTGAAAGGTTGGTTGAGTCAGTACGCATGTAAGTAATATAACCCGCTTCATACAGACGCTGTGCAAGGCCCATGGTGCGCTTAACACCATAACCTAGACGTGTACTTGCCGCTTGTTGAAGTGTCGAGGTGATATAAGGCGCAGATGGCTTACTGCTGGTTGGGCGATCTTCACGCTCAATCACTTCATACGCTGCTTTTTCAAGTAGCGCATGGGCAGCCATCGTATCGACTTTATTTTCAGGACGGAATGCTTTACCCGCCTGTTGCGCGACCATTAATCGTAATGCATCTTTGCCTACGGTTAAGGTATCAGCATGAATATCCCAAAACTCTTCAGGATCAAATGCGTTAATTTCATGCTCACGTTCCACAATCAGCTTTACCGCCACTGATTGTACACGACCAGCAGAAAGGCCACGTGCAACCTTTTTCCACAATAGTGGTGATACCATGAAGCCAACAACACGGTCGAGGAATCGACGGGCTTGTTGCGCATTCACGCCATCAATATTCAATTCACCAGGTTGTTCAAATGCTTGTTGAATCGCATTTTTAGTGATTTCGTTAAATACAACTCGTTTATAGCGTGATTCATCGCCACCGATGATCTCACGAAGGTGCCACGCAATGGCTTCTCCTTCGCGGTCTAAATCCGTTGCGAGATAGATACAGTCAGCATCTTCTGCTAATTTTTGAAGTTCACTAACGACTTTTTCTTTACCAGGAAGTATTTCATAATGCGCATTCCAATCATCATAGGGATCAACACCCATCTTGCTGATTAACGCTTTACGATCTTTCTTGTGTTTAATCGCCGCTTTTTCTTCAACACTCAACCCTTTAGTCGATGTTGCCACAGCTTTTTTACCGCCACTGCGGGCGCCCGTTGGTAAATCACGTACGTGACCAACGCTTGATTTTACAATGAAATCCTTACCCAAGTACTTATTGATTGTTTTCGCCTTGGCAGGGGACTCCACGATAACGAGAGATTTACCCATAATGACCCTATTACGTCCTCGTGCTCGCTAATTCTAAAAATATAAATAACTGCTTAGCTAATCATTAGCGCCACAACATTCGACCAATCTCATTAAGTCACTAATCGAAGAATCTAACCAGAGTAGTGAATTAATATGATGAGTTACAATTTGAGAATGATACATATTTGCAATTAATTATTGCACTTCATTTTCGTAAAATACTCTTTACATATTGGGCTAGAAAATAAGAAGGTCAACTGCTTTTTAATTAATTTCGTCTATTTGGTTGTACCTTCCGCACTTGTTGTTAATTTGTAAATATTTTTCACAGTACGTTTTAGCCCCTTACAACGTACTGATAATCAAGGCGATAAAATTCAAATTTACCTTATAGGACAATCACTTTGATAGTTTCTAGCCTCTGTAATAACATAAAACCGCATCATCATTATCATCTATATAGAATTATTTGATCAGCTTTACTAATTTTTTTTGCATTTAATCACAGTATTTGTTCTTTTTAATATAATTTGCACTCTTATTTGAATAAATATTAACCAATTGACAATCTTGTTATTTGTTTTCTAGGTGCAACTTACTTAAACTGTATTTATTTCACTATCAATGAGTATTAATCATGGCTAATAAAGCTGAAATTTCGATCAATGAGTTATTAATGATCGCAAATCAAATCATTCAAGATAACAAAGATTATGCCGAAGGCATGCGCGCAACATCGGTTACAGAGAAAGATGGCGTGTTGATATTCAAAGGTGAATACTTCCTTGATGATGATGGTCTGCCAACAGCTAAAACGACTGCTGTATTTAATATGTTTAAATTCCTAGCTCATAAATTATCGCCAGAATTCACGCTAAATACGCTACTTGTTTAAACAAAAAAAACCCGCAATCACTGCGGGGTTTTTTTATACGACAACGTAAATTGTATTACATAAATGGACGCTGACCACGCGC
This sequence comes from Photobacterium iliopiscarium, assembly GCF_003026395.1. GTDB lineage: Bacteria > Pseudomonadota > Gammaproteobacteria > Enterobacterales > Vibrionaceae > Photobacterium > Photobacterium iliopiscarium. The sequence continues at coordinate 190,969 of NZ_PYOO01000002.1, forward strand.
TACCCACTTCATTAATAATGTATCCGCAGCTTCACTTGACGCGCCAGATAACTTCTCAATTAACTTCTTACGACGTACATATTTCACTTGTAATACTTCACGCGCTTTACACGCTTCAGTGATCAAATCATCACTGGTGCTAATCTGATCAACTAAGCCTAATTCAAGTGCTTGTTGACCAAACCAATGCTCACCTGTTGCCACTTTATTAAGATCAAGTTCAGGGCGATGAACAGCAATAAATTGTTTAAATAAACCGTGTGTTTCTTCAATTTCTTCTTTGAATTTCTCACGCGCTTTATCTGAGTTTTCACCAAACATAGTTAAAGTACGTTTAAACTCACCTGCGGTAATTTGTTCAAACTCAATATCGTTTTTCTTCAATACCTTACTAAAGTTTGGTAGCTGTGCAATAACGCCAATAGAGCCCACAATAGCAAACGGTGCTGATACAATTTTATCCGCAACACATGCCATCATATAACCACCACTTGCGGCTACTTTATCAACAGCAATCGTTAGTGTAATACCCGCCGCTTTTAAACGATCAAGTTGTGATGATGCTAAACCATACGCATGTACCATACCGCCACCCGTTTCTAAACGTAGCAATACTTCATCACCTTCAATTGCAATCGCTAAAATAGCACTGATTTCTTGGCGTAATGACGACACTTCACGTGCATCAATACTGCCATGAAAATCAATCACAAATAAACGCGGATCACGGGTCGTGGTTAAATTACCATTTTTCACCGCTTGTTTTATTTCATTTTGGCGCGCTTTATCTTGTTCTTTATCTGATTTTTTATCCGCTTTATCACGTGCTTTTAATAACGCTTTATCAAATAAATGTAATTCTAGCTGCTCAACAGTCTCTTTATACTGTTCGGTTAAATCGATAACTTCTAGCTCACCTTTTTGCGAACCATGACGACCATTTAACGCTTTTGCTAACACCAATATACCAACAATCGCAATAACAACTGTCGCTATTTTGGCGAAAAACAAACCATATTCAAACAAAAATTCCAAGATTAAATCCTCTATTTGGCAAGAAAAAGCGCCATAATTTATTGTAAAAGAGTAATAACTATCGCCACTATTACGTCGATTTATCCCTATAATAAACCAATATCATCGACACGATATTCACATAAAACCACATTCTCTCAGAATGTAAATTCTGATATGTTTTAGTAGTAATCGATATTACAGTCAAGCTCAAGACTTGATACGTTCTTAGATGAAAAAACACTCAAATAACGACAAAAAGACACTATTTAAAAGGAAGCTACGGTGGATTATCAAATTGCTGCGAATAATTTAAAAGATCGCGTGATATTAGTAACAGGCGCTGGTGATGGTATCGGCCGTGAAGCGGCAATCCAATATGCAGCTCATGGTGCGACCGTGCTGCTACTAGGAAGAACCGTTGCCAAACTTGAAGCGGTTTACGATCAAATAGAAAAAAATGGCAATAAACAAGCTGTGATTATTCCTTTAGATTTAATGGGTGCAACCAAACAACACTACCTTGAGATGGCAAGCACCATTCAGCAGCAATTTGGACGCTTAGATGGCGTACTACACAATGCGGGATTATTAGGTCAACTAAGTCCACTTGAGCATATTGAAGAAGCAACGTTTGATGATGTTATGCAAGTTAACGTAAAAGCACAGCTCTTACTTACCCAAGCAATTTTACCATTAATCAAACAATCACCAGATGGGCGAATTATCTTTACCTCATCAACCGTTGGTCACAACGGACGCGCATTTTGGGGAACTTATGCTATTTCTAAATTTGCCACAGAAGGCATGATGCAAGTATTAGCCGATGAACTTAGTGATACATCAGTTAATGTTAATGCCATTAATCCAGGTGGCACTCGCACAGGGATGCGAGCACAAGCCTTTCCGGCGGAAGATGCCCGTTTATTGAAAACACCACAAGATATTATGCCGCTTTACTTATACCTCATGGGACCTGAAAGCCGTCATGTTTCAGGGCAATGTATTGACGCTCAACCTAAGCGTAAACCAAGTGTCAGTGGCGAAGAATAATAATGATTCAATGCTGTAATCAGTAAATTATAGCGATAAAAAAAGCCGACATCGCTGTCGGCTTTTTTACATCAATAGCGTACTTTACGCGTTAGTAGTATGTAGACACTTACTTACGAGTACGAGGTTTAGCTGGCTTATTTGCTAATGGGTTACGACGATTTGCCGCATTACCAGAAGGCTTACGCTTACCAGAACCATTTTGTGGCTTATCTGATGCGTTATAAGGCTTCTTCTCATCATCTCGAGGCTTACCCGCAATGTGCACAGGTTTGCTTTGAGCGCGATCTGAACGTGGTTTAGGTTTAGTGTTATCACGAACAGGTGCGGGTTTAGTACGACCACGGCCACCACGTTGCTCTTGTTGTTGTGAATCAACTTCAGCATTACGGCTTGCACTTGATGGTGCACGACGATCATTATTACGACCGCGACGACCACCAGTACCAGTTGTCTCTACACGCTCTTCATGACGACGAACAGCACGACGAATTTGACGAATACCTTTTTTGCGCTTCTGGCCTTCAACGGTTAATAACGTTTCAGTTTCAGGTGGCAATTCTACGGCAGTACGCAGTTCATTTACTTCTTTTAGTTCAAGCTCGCTCCAACCACCACGAGGCATATCTTTCGTTAAGTAAACATCACCATAACGAACACGTTTCAGACGACTAACCGTTACACCTTGTGAATCCCATAAACGACGAACTTCTCGGTTACGGCCTTCAGTGATCATAACGTAGAAAGTATGATTCATACCTTCACCGCCAGAATAAACAACATCTTCAAAACGTGCTACGCCGTCTTCTAGCTCAACGCCTTTAACGACATTTTTTATCATCTGTTCGTTTACTTCACCAAATACACGTACCATGTATTCACGTTCTACAGTACGGCTTGGGTGCATTAAACGGTTAGCCAATTCACCATCGGTGGTGAAAAGTAGCAGGCCTGATGTGTTCGCATCTAGACGACCAACAGAAACCCAACGGCCTGTTGTTAGACGTGGTAGACGATCGAAAACAGTACGACGACCTTCAGGATCATGACGAGTACATAGCTCACCTTCTGGCTTGTTATAAGCCAAAATGCGACAGATTTCTTCATCTGATGAAATTAATGTGATGTTATTACCATCAATACGAACATTAACACTAAGATCTTCAAGACGATCACCCAGTGTAGCAACAACACCATCAACACTAACACGGCCGTTTTGAATCATTAATTCGATTTCACGACGAGAACCTTGACCAGCACGTGCTAGTACTTTTTGTAATTTTTCGCTCATTGTAAATAAACCTTTGTCGCCTTCACAGGCGTCGAAATTCTCATCAAAAAACCACCGATTGATACGTTCTAGTAGCAAGCATTGCTTTAAAAAGAAAGTGACATGGGATGATTGATGCGAATAGCAATAATTTGGATTCTAACGCGATAATCTATCATGCTAGATATGTAGCCGATCATTATCGCAAATATAACGATTATTTACCATAAAAATAGCGATAAAAAAAACGTATCATAAACAACATGATACGTTTATAAAAATGCATATAACAACAATATAATTATGGCCGAAATTAAACGGTTTTATTCAAACGGCGTAATATCACCAGCGCCAATACGTACAATATCAATATTGCCGTCACTAAAATCGATAACGGTTGTTGGCTGCTCACTGAGATAACCACCGTGCATAATAAGATCGACAGCGTGCTCTAATTGGTCACGAATCTCATCAGGATCTGCTTCTGTGGTCTCTTTACCCGGAAGAATCAAACTGGTCGACATCATCGGTTCACCCAAGGCTTCAAGTAATGCTAAAGCAATATTGTTATCGGGAACACGAATACCAATCGTTTTACGCTTAGCGTTCATCAATCGACGTGGGACTTCTTTGGTACCTTTAAAAATAAAGGTATAAGCACCTGGGGTATTATTTCGTAATAAACGAAACGCAATATTATCAACCCGAGTATAAAGCGACAGCTCAGATAAATCACGGCATAACAAGGTAAAGTTATGCTTATCGTTTAAACGTCGTATTTGGCAAATACGCTCTAGCGCTTGTTTGTTTTCCATTTGACAACCCAAGGCATAACCTGAGTCGGTAGGATAAACAACAACACCACCATTTTTAATAATATCAACCGCTTGATTAATTAAACGCGTTTGAGGTGTTTCCGGATGCACATAAAAAAATTGACTCATTTATCCTCCTTTGAGGCAGATAACTCCGTGGTTATTTCTACCTCAACCCGCTTTTTCTCTACCGTCCAATCTTGCCATAACGGCACCACATCTTTCGGTAACCACAAATTACGGCCTAATTCGGTCCATGGGGATGGATAATGAAAATCAGACCCTTGTGAAGCGAGTAAATTATATTCAATGGCGTAATCCCCAAAAGTACGTCGTTCTTGCGGTGCTTGCTGAGGTTGAGCAACTTCAATGCCGTCGCCTTCTGCTTCAATAAAGTGCTGAATTAAGCGCTTTATCCATTTTGCCGTCATTTGGTAACGACCGGGATGAGCAATAACAGCTTGGCCACCAGCAGCATGGATCACCGTCACGGCATCAGCAATTGAGCACCAACTTGGTGGCACATAACCAGGATTGCCTCGGGTTAAGAATTTCTTAAACACCGCTTGCATAGTTTTGGCATAACCTTGTTCAACCAACCAACGAGCAAAATGCGCACGCGTAATCGACGCGTCGCCCGCTAATGCCATTGCACCGTCAAAAGCGCCTGGCATCTTATTTTTTTCTAACCGTGCGCCAATCTCTTTTGCACGTTCAAGTCGGTGTTCGGCTTGGGCGCTAATAAATGAAATTAACTCAGGATGATTGGGATCTATATTAAGCCCAACGATATGAATATCAAAGTTTTGCCACACCGTTGATATCTCAATACCATTAATTAACGTAATCGGTAATTGTTCTTGTTCAATAACGGCATGCGCTTGTGCAAGCCCATTAATCGTATCGTGATCGGTAATTGCCAACACATCAACCCGCATATCCACGGCACGTCGAACAAGATCTTGCGGCGATAAGCGGCCGTCTGACGCTGTAGTATGACAATGTAAATCAAACAACATAACTTTTACTTCTTGACTTTGTTTTTATGAACTAGTTTACTAGTACGCAATTACTAGGAATGATATTTGCTTTTATCATCATCGCCTTTAGCTAGTTTAAACCAATTCACTGCTATATACCTGATACCTTGGTAAGCCTTGGATATAGCAGCAGACAAATAGGATAACGTCATGTTACAGCAAATTAGTATCCAACGACCGCCTTTCTTGATTATTTACGAATGGCAAGCCATGTTATAGAAACAGTAAAAGACAGTAACATTTGGTACTTTTACTCAAGCCCATCATTATATAATGATTTTTTTTAGTCATAACAACATGAATGATAACCACCCAATACATTGATTATTATCAACTTGACTAAAATAAAACATCACAAGGCATTTTGTTAAAAATTATCGGTAAAAGTAAAAAACTAATCTTGCTCAAATGATCAGTTTACGCCACTATCGAATAATAAAAGCAGGATCGCATTAGTACAAACGGCAGGGAGAACGCTGTGACAACTCACTCTATTGGATCGCATATCGATAACACAACACCAGAAAATCAACATCAAATTAAGGTACTTAACCTCGATGTACCTTATATGGCTGACCCTACTGATGCTTATTTTACACTGTGTGGTGATAGCCCTTGCCATCTATTATTAGAATCAGCCGAAGTCGATTCGAAACAAGATCTTAAAAGCTTATTATTGATTGATGCCGCCGTGCGGATAGTTTGTCGTGGCAAAGAGGTTATATTAGAAGCTCTGTCTGACAATGGTCAACGCATCCTGCATGTTCTCAACAGCCATCTCAAGTCTGATATTAAAGCGATCTATAATGCTGATACGCTGCGCTTACATTTTCCAACCCATGTTCAGACGTTAGATGAAGACTCTCGCCTACGCCAAACCTCATCTTTTGATGCGTTACGGCTAATTCAACATGCCTTTGATACCGAAAACCATCCTCGCGATGCATTATTCATTGGTGGCTTATTTGCTTATGATTTAGTGGCTGACTTTGAACCACTTATCGCCGTTGATGCGGATAATAGCTGTCCTGATTATATTTTCTATATCGCTGAAACATTGTTGATTATTGATCATCAACACCAACAAGCACACTTACAAGCAACCTTGTTTGAGCATAATACCCCGTCAATTGCGGATGATATTCAACACCGTTTAGACACACTTAAAACCCGTTGTCTTAATCCTCAGTCATTGCCCGTTGCACCCGCTATCACCGCTTGTGTCCCCGTTCCAACGATAACGGATCATGACTTCAGCCAAACCGTTGCCGCCCTAAAACAATTTGTTATTCGAGGTGATGTGTTTCAAGTTGTGCCATCTCGACAATTTAAGCTGCCGTGTCCCTCGCCGCTTAACGCGTATAAAGCATTAAAAATTGGTAACCCAAGTCCGTATATGTTTTATCTGCATGATACTGACTTTACCTTATTTGGTGCCTCGCCAGAGAGTGCATTGAAATATTGTACCCAATCTAACCAAGTTGAAATCTACCCTATTGCAGGTACACGTCAGCGCGGCAAAAACAAAGATGGTTCAATTAATCTCGATCTCGATACGCGTATCGAACTAGAACTTCGTTGTGACACCAAAGAAAATGCTGAACATATGATGCTGGTTGATTTAGCCCGCAATGATGTCGCCCGTATTAGCCAAGCAGGAAGCCGCCACGTAGCTGATTTATTACATGTTGATCGTTATAGCCATGTGATGCATTTAGTGTCGCGAGTCGTGGGCCAATTGCGCCATGATCTTGATGCCCTGCACGCTTATCAAGCTTGTATGAACATGGGTACCTTAACGGGCGCACCTAAAATTAGAGCCATGCAACTTATCCGTGAAGTTGAACAACGTCGCCGTGGAAGCTATGGCGGTGCGGTTGGTTATATTACAGGACATGGGGATATGGATACCTGCATTGTGATCCGTTCTGCTTATGTCGAAAACGGTATCGCCAGTGTTCAAGCAGGTGCAGGGGTGGTTTATGACTCCATACCACAAGCCGAAACAGATGAAACCAAATCGAAAGCACAAGCGGTAATCAATGCCATTCGTCACGCCCATCAAGGTTAAGGAGCACAAGATGACCATCACGAAAAATCACCATAATGCCCATATTGTATTGTTAGATAACTTTGATTCCTTTACTTATAACCTTGTTGATCAATTTCGAAGTCTGGGTTTTCCCGTCACGATTTATCGTAATCATTTATCAGCGCAACAAATCGAACACGCATTACTTGAACATAAAAATCCGGTATTAGTGTTATCACCAGGCCCTGGCGCACCAGCTGATGCGGGATGCATGCCTGAACTTATTCAACGCGTCAAAGGCAAAATCCCAATGTTAGGTATTTGCCTCGGTCATCAAGCGATTATTGAAGCTTATGGTGGCACCGTCGCCGGCGCTGGCGATATCGTGCATGGTAAAGCCGCAATGATAACCCACAACCAGCACCCTGTTTTTGGTCAACTTGCCAGCCCACTCACCGTCGCCCGTTATCATTCTTTAGTCGCAACCCATGTTCCTGCTAGCCTTGAAACGATTGCTGATGTAAATGGATTAGTGATGGCGGTCGTTAATGAACACGACAAAGTCTGTGGCTTTCAATTTCACCCAGAATCTATCCTTACTACTCAAGGCGCAGAACTACTTACTCATACACTGGCTTGGGTTATCAAAGCACCCACCACATGCCTAAATACCCATTAAGGAAGATGATGAACGCTACTATTTCTAAACTCGCTGACAAACTCTACGCCCAACATCCCTTGAGCGAAGAAGAAAGCCATGTTCTCTTTGATGCGATCATCAATGGAGAAGTTGAGCCGATTGTATTATCAGCCGTATTAACAGCCTTAAAAATTAAAGGTGAAACCCCCGCAGAAATTGCAGGCGCAGCTAAAGCACTGGTTAAAAATGCCAGCCCTTTTCCCCGACCAGATTATGATTTCGCAGATATTGTTGGTACGGGTGGCGATGGCGCTAATACCATCAACATTTCTACTACCGCCGCCTTTGTCGCTGCTGCCTGTGGTGTAAAAGTGGCTAAACATGGCAACCGTGGCGTATCAAGCAAATCAGGATCATCCGATTTATTAGATAAATTTGGGATTAATTTAACCATGCCAGCCCAAACAGCACGCCAAGCATTAGATGAGCTTGGGATCTGTTTTCTATTTGCGCCTGAATATCACGGTGGCGTACGTCATGCGATGCCGGTACGACAAACATTACAAACGCGCACTATTTTTAATGTCTTAGGCCCATTAATTAACCCTGCCAAACCTAATATTCAATTAATGGGGGTTTATGATATCGCTTTGGTTCGCCCTATTGCTGAAACCTTAGCAACAATGGGATTAAAACGTGCTGCGGTGGTACATGGTAGCGGACTTGATGAAGTTGCCATTCATGGTGAAACCCATGTGGCTGAAATTATTGATGGGGTGATCACCGAATACACTCTTACTCCGGCTGACTTTGGGCTCAAAAGCTATCCTTTAGAAGCCATTCGTGGCGGTGAGCCGGATGAGAACCGTACCCTCATTGAACATATTCTAACGGGTAAAGGAACACCCGCGCAAGAAGGTGCCGTCGCTGTTAATGTTGCACTCTTATTGCGCCTTTTTGGCCATCAGGATCTTAAAGAAAATACTCAACTCGCAATCACCATCATGCGTTCAGGTAACGCGTATCAACTTGTAGAACAACTGGCAGCACGAGGTTAATCATGGAAACAGTCCTTGCTAAAATTATCGCGGATAAAAAAATCTGGGTCGATGCCCGCAAAGAAGCGCAACCACTCGCCAGTTTTCGCCACCAGCTTACGCCTAGCGATCGTGATTTCTACCACGCGCTTGCCAATACAGATCAACATGGGTGCCATCGCCCTGCTTTTATTCTTGAATGTAAAAAGGCATCACCGTCAAAAGGCTTAATTAGAGAAGATTTCAATTTAGATGATATTGCGATGGTTTATAACCAATACGCCAGTGCTATTTCAGTATTAACTGACGAGAAATATTTTCAAGGCAATGTTGAGTTTTTACCGAAGGTACGCAGTCAAGTTACCCAACCAGTATTATGTAAAGACTTTATGATTGATAGCTACCAAGTTTATTTGGCGCGTCATTATCAAGCAGATGCGATTTTATTGATGTTATCTGTACTGGATGATGAACAATACCAAACGCTTGCCGCTGTGGCTGAATCACTCCAACTCGGTATTTTAACCGAAGTAAGTAATGAAGCTGAACTCACGCGCGCCATCACACTCAAGGCAAAAGTCGTCGGTATTAACAACCGTAATTTACGCGATTTAAGTATTGATCTAAATCGAACTAAACAGCTCGCGCCCAATTTACCTAAAGGCACAATTGTTATTTCTGAGTCAGGGATTTATACCCACCAGCAAGTACGTGAACTCTCGCCTTATGCCAATGGTTTTTTAATTGGTAGTTCATTAATGGCAGCTGATAACCTTGATTTAGCGGTTCGAAAAGTCTTATTTGGTGAACATAAAGTTTGCGGGTTAACCTCAAATGAAGATGCTCATCAGGCTTATCAACAAGGGGCAACCTATGGGGGTTTGATTTTCGTACCATCATCACCACGAGCTATTGATCTCGACCACGCTTTAGCGGTTACCGCCTCCGTTCCACTTAATTTTGTCGGTGTATTTCAAAACAGCCCATTGACAGACATTGTGACTACCGCAACAACTTTAGCCTTGGCTGCGGTGCAATTACACGGCAATGAATCACCACAATATATTGCGCAATTACGTGAGCAATTACCGGCTAACTGCCAAATATGGAAAGCCCACGCCATCACTGATAGCGTACCAGATCTTACTCAATGGTCAGTCGACAAGCACCTGTTTGACAGTAAAGTCGAAGGCAAAAGTGGAGGCACAGGTATCACCTTTGATTGGTCTTTAATTACACCAGAAAACAGATCAAACAGCTTACTTGCTGGTGGGCTCAACCCAGATAATGTACACCATGCCGCCTCGCTTGGTTTTAGCGGCTTAGATTTAAATTCCGGTGTAGAAAGCGCACCGGGTAAAAAAGATCCCCATAAATTAGCGGCAGCCTTTACGGCAATCAAACATATTAAGGACAATAAATAATCATGAGTAAATTGAATGCCTACTTTGGTGAATTTGGTGGTCAATATGTCCCTCAAATTCTAGTACCAGCCTTAGACCAACTTGAAGATGCTTTTATTGAAGCTCAACAAGATCCCGACTTTCAGCTGCAATTTATAACGTTATTAAAAGACTATGCAGGACGACCAACAGCGTTAACCTTGTGCCAAAATTTAACCCAAGGCACAAAGACCAAGCTTTATTTAAAGCGTGAAGATCTTCTTCATGGTGGCGCGCATAAAACTAATCAAGTATTGGGCCAAGCATTACTGGCACAACGCATGGGTAAAACTGAAATCATCGCAGAAACAGGCGCGGGTCAACACGGGGTTGCAACAGCATTAGCGTGTGCTTTACTCGGGTTAAAGTGTCGCATTTATATGGGCGCGAAAGATATTGAACGTCAAAGTCCCAATGTATTTAGAATGAAATTAATGGGCGCGACGGTTATTCCTGTAACGTCAGGTTCAGCAACCTTAAAAGATGCGTGTAATGAAGCGATGCGCGATTGGTCTGCTAGCTATGACAAAGCCCATTATCTATTAGGAACCGCCGCCGGTCCTCACCCATTCCCAACCATCGTGCGTGAATTTCAAAAAATCATTGGTGAAGAAACAAAAACCCAAATTATTGCAAAAGAAGGCCGTTTGCCCGATGCGGTTATTGCTTGTGTCGGTGGCGGATCAAATGCAATTGGTATGTTCGCTGATTTTATCGAAGAAAGTAGTGTCCGTTTAATTGGCGTTGAGCCTGCTGGAAAAGGGTTAGATACCAACATGCATGGCGCGCCATTGAAACACGGAAAACTTGGTATTTTCTTTGGTATGAAAGCACCGCTAATGCAAGATGAACATGGTCAGGTTGAAGAGTCATATTCAATTTCAGCAGGGTTAGATTTCCCTTCTGTTGGCCCACAACACGCGCATCTTAATGCGATTGGTCGTGCAGAATACGGTGCTGTTACCGACGATGAAGCATTAGATGCATTTCAACTATTAGCCCGTAAAGAAGGCATTATTCCAGCACTTGAATCTGCACATGCATTGGCTTATGCACTAAAAATAATTGCAGATGAACCTGAAAAAGAACAATTACTGGTGGTTAACCTTTCAGGCCGAGGCGATAAAGACATTTTCACTGTGCACGATATTTTAACGGCAAAAGGAGTTTTATAATGGATCGCTACCACAATTTATTTACTCAATTGAATGCCCGTAATGAAGGTGCATTTGTCCCTTTTGTTACCCTTGGTGATCCAACGCCACAACGCTCAATGGATATTATTGATACTTTAGTTGCCGCAGGGGCTGATGCCTTAGAGTTGGGGATCCCTTTTTCAGATCCTTTAGCTGATGGCCCAACGATTCAAGGGGCCAATATTCGAGCTCTTACAGCCCAAACCACCCCCATTGTTTGTTTTGAAATGCTCACTCAGATTCGCGCTAAATATCCTCAATTACCGATTGGATTACTGATGTATGCCAATTTAGTATTCGCTACAGGTATTGATAATTTTTATCGTCGTTGTGCTGATGCTGGGGTTGACTCAGTATTAATTGCTGATGTACCTGTTAATGCGTCACTTGAATTTAGAGTTGCAGCAGAAGCTCACGGGATTCACCCTATCTTTATTGCGCCACCTAATGCTGATGCTACAACCTTAAAAACAGTCTCAGAGCTTAGCGGTGGTTATACTTACCTACTTTCACGCGCTGGCGTCACAGGTGCGGAAACGAAAGCAGAAATGCCGATTGAGCCATTATTAGCCGCATTAAAAGCTCATAATGCGCCACCAGCGTTACTCGGTTTTGGTATTTCAACCCCAGAACAAGTAAAGGAAGCCATTAAAGCAGGTGCTGCTGGGGCTATTTCAGGTTCAGCCATCGTTAAAATCATTGAAAACCATGTTGATGACCATCCAACATTACTCAGTACACTAAGTACATTTATAACCAATATGAAAGCAGCAACACATCATTAACCTACAATCCGCTATCAACCGCTGTCATTGAAGAAATATGGTGACAGCGGTATCACTCCCCCTTATATAAATCGATTTTTTCATTAATACCGTGGAACAGGTATACTCCTGCTAATTATCTTTAATGAGTTGGTATCAATGAAACAAATTATAGAATTTATTCCATTACTGATCTTTTTTGTATTATTTAAAACTAATGGTATTTTTGTCGCAACAGGCGCATTAATTATCACGACAGCAATCCAATTGATCGTGACATGGTTTATCTATAAAAAAATAGAAAAAATGCAGTTAATCACTTTTGCTATGGTGGCTATCTTTGGTGGTTTAACGCTGTTTTTACATGATGAAAACTTCATTAAATGGAAAGTAACCATCATTTATGGTTTATTTGCTCTCGCATTACTTGTAAGCCAATTGATGCATAAACCATTAATTAAATCGATGCTCGGCAAAGAGATGACGCTGCCAGAGAACGTTTGGTTACGTATCAATTTAGCATGGACAATATTTTTTGTTGTTTGTGCTATTGTAAACATCTATATTGCATTCAATTTTCCGCTTGATGTTTGGGTGGATTTCAAGGTATTTGGCTTGTTAGGACTAACATTACTCTTTACCTTCGCGACGGGTGGCTATATTTATCGCCACTTACCAAAAAGCCCTGATGATAAATAAAGTTGTATAACTGATGACTACTGAAAACAATATCCCTCGTGGACAGCTTCTACTACGCACATTAGCGATGCCTGCCGACACCAATGCAAATGGTGATATTTTTGGTGGTTGGATCATGTCGCAACTAGATTTAGCGGGTGCTATTTTAGCCAAAGAGATCTCTCGTGGCCGAGTCGTCACCGTTTCGGTTGATAAAATAGAATTTAAAGCCCCAGTTGGCGTTGGTGATGTTGTTTGCTGTTACGGTGAATGTAAACGTATAGGAAATACATCAATGAGTGTCGGCTTAGAGGTGTGGGTAAAACCTGTTGCTGTTGATGGCATCGGTGAACGTTACCGCGTCTGTGAAGCGACATTTAATTATGTCGCAATTAACAGCGAAGGTCGTCCACGTAAGATTGAAGTCACACAATAATCCCCTAAAATAAAAATGCACTTAATAAGCACTAACTAAGGTTGGTGCTTTTTATTATTTATTTAAATCTACTTGTCCATGTTCAATATTTAGTTAGTATGGTGACATACTAAAAACAACACGAATAATAATTCATTGTTTAAACCATAACTAAATAGGGAATGCCAACAATGTGGTATGTGATTTTTTCTCAAGATGTTGAAAACAGTTTAGAGCGCCGCATGAGCGTACGTGAACAACATCTAGCTCGCCTAAAAGAGCTCCAACAACAACAACGCTTATTAGTCGCAGGACCAATGCCTGCGATTGATAATGAAAACCCAGGCGAGGCAGGTTTTACTGGTTCAACGGTTATTGCTAAATTTGAGTCACTAGAACAAGCACAACAATGGGCAAATACTGACCCGTATATTGATGCTGGTGTCTACGCCAATGTTATTGTTAAACCCTTCAAAAAAGTTTTACCTTAAATTTATTCAGGATCAACCAGTGAATCAAACTACAACAAAAAAATGGCTTATCGCGACAATCGGTCTATTTGTCCTTGGTGGCTGTGCGTCACACGACCAACAAATGGCTGCTGAATCGTTAGCACAATCACGCGCAGCAGCGATTGATAGTAAAGCACCTTACCCAAAAATAGATGCTTACCAAATCACTCAAGCTTATGCGAGTAAAAACACGGTAAAACTCAACATCATTTATGGTGGTAATGGACGTGTAAAACCCACAACAGCGATAAAAACAGCCAGTGCCAATTACTGTAATAACGCTGAATTAATACCACTGTTTAAACATGGGGTGAATTATTTAATCACTATCCGTGATGTTAGTGGTCGACAATTAGTATCACAAACCATTTCAGAAGAATATTGCGACTCGTTAAAATAACCAATGTGCAATACCCAAGAAATCCCTAACCCGCAACCGACCATTTTATAATGTCAATATTGCTGGTTAGGGTTTTTTATTTCTTCATAATAAGCCATTATTCAACAGAAATAGTTTCAACATTAATTGCATCATTAATTTGCACTTCAAATGCACGTAGCCGTTTATAAATCGACATTAATTCAACAATCGTACTCCATGAGTGCACCAGAAATTGAAACGATTCTTCTACTTTCCCAAACGCTCTGAGTATCTGTTGTAATACACCCAATGTTAATGCGCCAGAAATAATAGCAGGACCCAGTGCGATATAAGGCACAATCACGGTATATTGAATATATGACCATTTTGCGATATCAAAATATAAATAATGGCGATAAAGATTAAAGTAATTTTTACGAACATTAAAAAAGAGGTCTTTCACTGTTTCTGGTTTTGCTCGCTGTGGATTATCTTCCCCAAACACTAACTCTTTACGATAAGCGGCTTCTACTTTTTGATTTTTAAATTCTAAGCCCGGTAAACGAATACCAACAATCGCCAATAATACCGTTCCAAATAATGCCGAAATAATGGCTAAATACACCAACGATCGATCGACACTGCCTATCCACGGTAACTCGGTAACATTTTCACTTAACGTCCAAAGAATAGGTAAAAACGCAACCAACGTCATTAAAGATCGCATAAAGCTCACACCAAGGCTTTCAACGATACGAGCAAAGCGCATTGTATCTTCTTGAACCCGTTGTGATGCCCCTTCAATATGGCTAATTTTATCCCAATGCTTCATATAATAATTATTCATTGCGGTACGCCAACGAAAAACATAATGGCGAACAAAGAAATCGAGAATAACCGCAATAATAATATACACAGACACAATATTGAAAAACTCAATACAACCTGCTAGAAATTCATCAAACGTTACGGCATTGGGTTTGGCTAATGCCTTTTGAATAAGATCATAAAAACTACCAAACCATTGATTCACTTCTACATCTATCTGAACTTTATACCAAGTGACATATAAAATAACGGCACTACCGACAATCGACCATAAAAACCATCGACGATCCAGAAAGAACGATTTAAACATAACTACACATCCTTAATGTATTTATATTGAGTGCACCCCTTGCACTGACAATTTAATCAATTCGCTTTATTGTTAACTACTTATTTTAGTATTTATCACCAGCCACAAAAACGCAACATAACCACTACAATAAAGGTCATGTAATTCATTATAATAAACAAATATCTATTAATTTTAGACAAAAAAATCCCTTACTTACTCTTAACTAAAAATAGTAGAGTCGATAAGGGATTCTTATTTTAGCGGTTTATATCATCGCTATAAACTTAGCTCTGACGCTCAAAAACTAAGGCTTTAAGCCCTGCTTCTAGTTCAATATCTTTAAATTCAGCGGGGTTTTCTAAGCGATGAGAGAACACCATATCTGGCGCTTCCGCAGCCATGCCATCAATCAAAAATTGACTGGTTAACGTTGGATCATTAACACAGGCTAAAACAACACCTTTCGCAGTTAATAATTCAGGCAAACGACGTAAAATCTTTTGATAATCTTTGGTCAGCGCAAAACTGCCTTTTTGAAATGATGGTGGATCAATAATGATTAAATCATAAGGACCCATCTTGCGTACTTTACCCCATGACTTAAATAACTCATGGCCTAAGAAACTTACTTTCTTTAAATCATGGTTATTGAGGTGGTGATTATCACGCCCGCGACTTAAAGCCGCTTTTGCCATATCAAGATTAACCACATAGTCTGCGCCACCCGCAATGGCTGCCACAGAAAAACCACAAGTGTAAGCAAATAAGTTCAACACTCGTTTACCTGCGGCATGCTCACGCACCCAATCACGACCATAACGCATATCAAGAAATAGACCGTTATTTTGATTGCGGCCTAAATCTAATTTGTAGGTTAATCCACTTTCAATGACATCTTGATAATCAGAGCTTTGTCCCCACAAAACATCCATTGGTGAACCTTGACGATCACGGTGTTGCAGTAATAAAGAACGCGCACCGCTTGCTTGCCAAGTCTCTGTTTGCGTTAATGCTGTCAACAAATCCGTCAATGCTTGCATAAAATCAGCATCAGGTTCTTTGAATAAGGAAACCAGTACTTGCCCTTGAAGCCAATCAACGGTGATTTGTTCAAGTCCTAGCCAACAGCGACCGCGGCCATGAAACAATCGGCGAACTTCTGACGGAGGCGTTGTTAAAGCCGTTAATAAATGGGCTTCTAAAGTAGGTAAAGCGCTAATTTCCATAACATCATTCAAAGTAGTCAATTAAGGCGGGCTATTCTATACGTTGCGCCCCAGAATACCAACCGCAGGATAAAATAGAATCATTTACTCAGGTTTAGCGCGTAAGACATATTCAGCTGAATAATCAAGTAAACTCGTGGAATGTAGTGTCAATGTTGCTGATGATGAAATGAAATGACGCGGGGTAGTTTCAGGTAATATTAAATATTGTTGAGCACGATTTCGACGATGATGTGATTGACGTTTTTGCTGAGAAACTCGCATTTTCAGCGTACGTGAATGAGCACTGCGCATTGTAAACCTCTAACTAATACATTCTTCAACATTGTATAATTTATCAATACCAAAAAGAAATGCGCATCCACGTTTTACCAATCAATTGCTGATAATATCATCAGTTACAAGCCAACGGTTACTATATTAACCCTCTCTGCTATTTTTTACAGGCTAACACTGGCCATGATAGCGTCCAAGGCTGCTGCCATTCAGTAAAAGCTTGCTGAGCCTCAGCTGTTGACCATAATTCTCCGATACTAGGCGGACATAAAAATTGTTGTAGCTCACCTTGGTAAGGAAAACGTAAACCATAAGCATGTAAATAACCGCGATCTGCCGCTTCATTACCATAAATATCATCACCTGTAATACCTGAACCAACGCTACGCAATGCCACGCGAATTTGATGGGTTTTACCTGTATGGGGTTTACATAAAAAGATACGGCGTCCTTCACCACCAGCAGTAGAAAAAAACTGCGTAATCGCAGGGTTAACTTTAGTGGTTTCTAATTTCCAACTACTTCGACGTGAACGGGTCATATCACCAATCACAACACCTTGTTTTTTCTTTGGCTTTTTCGTCGCAATCGCCACATAAAACTTTTCAACTCGACGCTCAGCAAAATTAGCACATAATGCAGCAGCTGCCGTTTTATTACGCCCAAGTAACAATAACCCTGAAGTCATTTTATCAAGTCGATGAATGAGATACAGTTTTTCATCACCTGTTTGCTCGGCAACAGCGGCCAGTAATGGCTGATCATTATCATCTTTATGAACACTGATCCCGGGGTGTTTATTAATAATTAAGAAATCAGTGTGCTGGTAAACAAGATCAAACATAATGCAAATAACGCCTTTACGGTACAAAGATGGCGCGAGTATAACCAGCCACTCAAAAAAGAAAAGTCTTGTCGTTAATAACCTACCTATCATGAGCATTTAATCAGATTCAAATACAATAACCTACAGTGATATTAGTCATTATTATTGGGTTGTTTTTTTATGTCAAAGTGATAACGCCTCCTCAAAAATAACCTTGATCATTCAACATAAGCATTAAAGAGCACTGAATATTAGGTTTTTTTTCCATTTCAATGCACTATACATACAAATTGTATTTATATATTGATGAAGTCATTCGATGGAACAGTTTTATCAAGTCTTAACGTGGATCGGCATTTTCGCCTATTGGCTGTTAATTGCCGCGGTCACTGTACGCGTCGTCTTCAAACGCCGAGCTGTTGGCGTGTCTCTCGCTTGGATGATGATCATTTATATCGTCCCTATTGGCGGTGTTATTGCTTATCTATTATTTGGCGAACTGAATCTCGGTAAAAAACGGGCTGAACGTGCTCGTGAAATGTTTTTTCCCTTTCAAAGCTGGTTTCAATGCCTAACTGATTGCCCCGATCACATGCCTCAAAAGATGAGTGATGTGGCAAAACCAATCAACGATCTGTGTGAGAACCGTTTTGGCTTACCCGGATTAATCGGTAATCACCTGTCATTAAAATCATCAACCGATGAGATTTTACGAGCACTTATTAATGATATTAATAATGCTCAACATTCGATTCATCTAGAATTCTATATTTGGTATCCGGGCGGTCTTGCTGATGAAGTCGGTGTTGCCCTGATTAAAGCCGCAAAACGCGGCATTAAAATTCGAGTATTGCTTGATTCAGCCGGTAGTATGCGATTCTTCCGCTCTCACTGGCCAAAATTAATTCGGGGGGCAGGTATTGATCTTGTCGAAGCTCTTGCCGTTTCACCGTTCCGTATGTTCTTACGCCGCTTAGATTTACGTCAACACCGTAAAATAGTCGTTATTGATGACAATATTGCCTATACCGGTTCAATGAACTTAGTTGATCCTGCCTTCTTTAAAGTCGATGCAGGTGTCGGTCAGTGGGTTGATGTCATGGTGAGAATCAGTGGTCCTACGGTTTCAGTACTTAATTGTATTCAAGCATGGGATTGGGAAGTGGAAACGGGACAGCGATTTTTACCCCCATTACCTACTTGCCAGATACCAACAGAAGATGAACCAGAGTATGACACTGTACAAGTGATCCCTTCAGGTCCGGGTATGCCTGATGACATTATTCATCAGGTGTTGCTATTAAGTATTTATCAAGCAAAGAAAAGTATTGTTATTACCACGCCTTACTTTGTGCCAAGTGAACACTTATTGCATGCAATGAAAGGTGCCGCTGAGCGTAATATTGATGTTCATATTGTACTACCCGATAAAAACGATTCGACCATGGTTGAATGGGCAAGTCGTTCTTTCTTTAGTGATTTATTAAAATCAGGCGTGCATATTCACCGTTTTCATGGCGGTTTATTACACACTAAATCAGTGGTGATTGATGATACTCACTGCTTAATCGGTACGGTTAACCTTGATATGCGCAGTTTATGGCTTAATTTTGAAGTCACAATGGCGGTGGATAATCTTGAGTTCACCCATAAACTGAGCCAATTGCAGCAAAGTTACATTGCCGATTCAGAGCCTGTAGATAAAGAACAATGGGAAAAACGTTCAGTACGTAATAAATTTGGTGAACGCTTCTTCTATATGTTTAGTCCATTATTATAATACGGCTAATATACTGATAATAAATCAATAATAGCTTAATCATAAAAACAAAAACGCCTCAACTAGTGAGGCGTTTTTTTATTCATTATATGTTGCTAATCTTGTTTCACTAACAATGAGCGATTACATTGCAGCCATAAAGATTTGTGAAATTTCTTCATGCGTTGCTTGCTTAGGATTAGTAAAACCACACGCATCTTTTAGTGCATTATCAGCTAACAATGAAACATCTTCAGCTTTCACATTAAGATCTTTTAAGCCAGCAGGAATACCTACATCTTGAGATAGTGCCATGATTGCATCAATGGCAGCATCTGCGCCTTGCTGTGGTGTCATTTCACTCACATTCACACCCATTGCAGCTGCAACATCACGTAAACGCTCAGGACAAACTTGTGCGTTATAACGTTGAACATGTGGCAACAATACAGCGTTACATACGCCGTGCGGAAGATTATAAAAACCGCCTAACTGGTGCGCCATTGCATGAACATAACCTAGCGATGCATTGTTAAATGCCATACCAGCCATAAATTGTGCATAAGCCATTTGCTCACGTGCATTTAAGTTTTGACCATCTTTAACAGCGGTACGTAAATTGGCTTCAATCAGTTCTATTGCTTTAATAGCAACGGCATCTGTGATTGGTGTAGCAGCAATAGAAACATAAGCTTCAATAGCGTGAGTTAATGCGTCCATACCCGTTGCAGCGGTTAATGATGCAGGTTTTGCTAGCATTAATTTCGGATCATTAACTGACATTAGCGGCGTCGTGTTCTTATCAACAATGGCCATTTTAATATGACGTGCTTCATCTGTAATAATACAGAAACGAGTCATTTCAGAAGCTGTACCCGCAGTGGTATTAATGGCTACAACAGGTAGTTGTGGTTTTGCAGAACGGTCAACACCTTCGTAATCACCAATCTGACCACCATTCGCGGCTAACAATGCAATACCTTTTGCACAATCGTGAGGAGAGCCACCACCTAATGAAATAACAAAGTCACAGCCGTTATCTTTTAACAGTGTTAAACCTTGATCAACATTAGTAATGGTTGGGTTTGGTTGAGTACCAGCGTAAACAACTGAATCAATTCCACGCTCAGTTAATAGCATGGCAACTTGGTTAACAACACCAATTTCGTTTAATACTTTATCAGTTACTATTAATGCTTTTTTAAAACCGTGCGCTTTAACTGCATCAGCGGCTTCTGTTAAACAACCTGCACCCATAAAATTAACACTTGGAATGTAAAATGCACTGCTCATAATAACTTACCTTATTTTTCAAATATTCATTATCAAATCGATCTTATTTGATAAAACAGATTTATTTAATGACACTTAACTCAAGATACGTCTTAGGTATTTTTACGCCTTTGATTTTAAAATCTATTTGATCTAAAACAAGTATTGAAAAAACATTGCAACTTATCTACAAGAATATGAAGCAGATCGCAAAACAATCATTCTATTGTTTACCCACAAGAACAATATAGTTCATCAAGGAAACATTATTTCACGAAAAAAGCCCATGAAGCAGTATCACGTTTCAATTTAATTGGTACAAAAGTCCAGTAAATGGTCGTTTTCTCATCTTACTGTAATAGCTCTTCCTCCTTACTATGCAATAAACGCAGCTTCTTATTACTCTTAGTGCTCCAGAATATTGCCTCTTGGTCGATGTGAATATTCCTGCGCTACATATTTGCTAGGTGGAACATTATGACGTTTAAATTGACTCCAATTGCTATCTCTTTGGTATTATCCTTCGGTTTATTTGGGTGTAACAACGACAACAATAATCAACCTACAATCCCCACGCCTGATACTAGCTTGCCAGCAACACCAATTATTAATATGGCAGTATTAAAATATATCGATCCAATGATTGGTACTGCTGCATCTGGACATACATTCCCAGGCGCTGTTGTGCCTCGTGGTATGGTCCAATTAAGCCCAGATACCTTTAAAGGGACGAATACAGATACTGAGTCAGGTCAAAACCCATGGCATTCAGCATCTGGTTATTGGGATGCGAGTGATTATGTTGCAGGGGATGTATTAGCAACCGACTTAAATATTTATGGTTTCTCCCATACCCACCTATCGGGTACTGGTGCGACGGATCTTGGTGACATTCTGGTATTACCATATTCAGATATCGCCAACAGTGAGAATAATGCCTTTAATAAAGCAACGGAAATCGCATCACCTGGTTATTACTCGGTGGTACTAAACAATGGCAACATTAAAGCAGAATTAACCACGACTACCCGCGTCGGTATCCATCGTTATACCTATAAACAAGGGGCTGATCGTAAAATCAAACTCGATCTTGCGCACACACTCGCAGCTAACAATGGAGAGTCAT
Organism: Photobacterium iliopiscarium; assembly: GCF_003026395.1. Lineage (GTDB taxonomy): Bacteria > Pseudomonadota > Gammaproteobacteria > Enterobacterales > Vibrionaceae > Photobacterium > Photobacterium iliopiscarium. The sequence continues at coordinate 212,843 of NZ_PYOO01000002.1, forward strand.
TACAAAACCGTGTCGAGTTAGTTGATGAATACACTATTCGTGGTCGTCGCGTTTCTACAGGGTGGTTCCAAGGCCAAGATATTTTCTTCTACGCCCAATTTAATCAGCCAATTGCTCATGCCATGATTGCCCGTGATGGTGGTGATGCAATGAACATGCAAATGGGCGCAGTATATGGCTCAATCAATAGTCCAAATAAACAACAAATCACCTATTTAGATTTTGGTAAAGGTGATCAACCGATTGAAATGCGAGTTGCACTCTCCCCTGTCGATTGGGACGGCGCACAAAAGAACTTAGAAGCAGAAACACCAACCTATAATTTTGCGAATGTTAAAGCTAACGCAGAGTTAGCATGGGCGAAAGAGCTTGCGACGGTTCAAGTAAAAGGCGGCTCTGAGGCTGAAAAAACCAACTTCTACACTGCGATGTATCACGCGATGATTGCCCCGGTTGAATACCAAGACGTTGATGGTCGTTACCGTGACCTACTAGGTGGAGTTCGCCAAGCAGACGGTTATAAAAACTATTCTGTTTATTCAACATGGGACACTTTCCGTGCTGTTCATCCACTGCTCACCATCACCAATCCACAACATGCAACTGACTTAGCCAATGACTTGATCCGCAAATCACAAGAAACAGGATTATTGCCAAAGTGGGAAGGTTATGGTGAAGAAACGGGTACCATGATTGGTTATCCGGCCACCGCTATTATTGGTGATGCAGTCGTCAAAGGGCTTGATGTTGATGCTAAAGATGCCTTAGAAGCAGCGAAGAAATCAGCGTATTACCGTCCGTATGACTTCCCTCAAATTCCAGACCATACTTTGCAAGCCGTAATGGCCGGTCAGTTAAGTTATTACGAACGCGATAAGTGCGTTGGTTTACCTAACTGGAACTCAGTCTCTTATGCATTAGAGTTTTCATATTATGACTGGACGATTGCTCAAATGGCAAAAGTAGCCGGTGATGACGCCGCTTATAAAGAGTTTAACGATCGCGCTTATTGGTCTTTAAATCATTGGGATAAAGAAGCAGGCTTCTTTGTACCTGTAAAACTAAACAGTTGTGAAAAAGAATTCGCTTCCGATACCTTTAATCCATATAGCTCTGATGCTTATTGGTATACCGAAGGTAATGCATGGCAATGGCAATGGACGTTCATGCAAGATATTGACAAATTAACCGAGGTTATGGGAGGCACAGAAGGGTTTAACACTAAGTTGAATGACTTATTCACAGCCGATACTGATGGCGGTGAGAACCACCAAGATATGACGGGTTTTATTGGTCAATATATTCATGGTAATGAGCCATCGCACCACGTGATTTACTTGTACAACCGTACCAATGAATCTTGGAAAACCCAAGAATACCTCGATAGAGTTTATAAGGAATTCTACAAGCCAACCCCAGACGGCATAATTGGTAATGAAGACGTAGGTCAAATGTCAGCATGGTACATTATGTCGGCAATGGGCTTCTATCAGGTCACACCAACGGATCCAACCTACACCATTGGTCGCCCTATTTTTGATGAAGTAACAATCAAACTACCAACGGGCGATTTCACTATCACAGCGGATAATAACAGCAGTGACAATAAGTATGTGAAATCAGTGCTGATTAACGGTAAGCCACTGGATGTCTTTAATAGCTTTGAGCACAGTGAAATCAAAGCAGGTGGAACACTACACTTTGTTATGACGGCTGATAAATCACAAGCAATGGCAGCTCGACTGAACTAAGCCATTCGTCTTTAAATCATTATTCACAATCATAAAAAATCCCTCGTTAGTGATAACGAGGGATTTTTATGTTTAGCTCAAGCCATTATGCCAGTCTGTTATCAATCTAATAATCAGTCTTATGACCAAAAATCATCAACGGGTGCAGCTTTATTTTTACGTTTCTTTTTACCTGTGCCTTCAGGTTTTGCCATTGGCTTTTCTGCCGCTAATAAGGCTTCTGACTCATCAACTTCAAAACCGGCAACTTGTTCACGCTCAAGTCGAATTTTATTTTTTTTCTCGATAACTTTAAAGTGATGGCTATCTTCATAATCAATCAGTGATAATGCTAAACCAACTTCACCCGCACGACCACTACGACCAATACGGTGCATGTAATCTGCTGGGCTACGCGGTAAATCAAAGTTAATCACAACAGGTAGCTTTTCAATATCAAGACCACGAGCGGCAATATCCGTTGCAATCAATACTTCAATATCACCTAATTTAAACGCTTCTAACACACGCGTACGTGCACCTTGACCTTTATCACCGTGGAATACTTCAGCACAAATACCACGTCGAGAAAGTTTATCCGCTAGGTGCTCACAACTGTTTTTAGCATTCACAAAAATCAGCACTTGGCGCCACTGGTTTTCTTTAATTAAATGCGCTAACACTGCGGTTTTTTCGCCTTTATTAACGGTAAAAACACGTTGTACGAGCGTACTTGCATCAACACTTTGTAATTGAAGCTCAACTGGATCATTAAGTAATTCTTGAGTTAATGTCTTTACTTGCTCAGGAAACGTTGCTGAGAATAATAGCGTTTGCTTCTTTTTAGGTAACAATGCTAATAATGATGATAATTCTTCAGTAAAACCAAGACTTAACATACGGTCAGCTTCATCAAGCACTAAGGTTTTAACCCGATCAAGCTTAATCGCGTTACTTGAAATCAAATCTAATAATCGACCCGGTGTCGCCACTAAAATATCCGTGCCACCACGTAAGGCTAGCATTTGAGTATTGGCTGATACACCACCAAATACAGCAACAGTTTTAATTGCGCCGTTAAAATGGGTCGCATAAGATTTAATGCTATCTGCAACTTGTTTTGCTAGCTCACGGGTTGGAACTAAAACAAGCCCTGAAACATAGTTACCCTTCGCATTCTTATTTTCAGTAGCTTTAGTTTGATGCAACTGTTGTAACAACGGCAAAGCAAATGTTGCCGTTTTACCTGAACCTGTATTTGCACCCGCAATTAAGTCACGTCCCGCTAATACACTCGGAATAGCTTGTGCTTGAATAGGCGTTGGCTGTTGATATTCCAGCTCCGTTAATCGTGCTAACAAAGGTGAAACAAGGCCAAGTTCTGCAAAGTTGGCTGGTGTTGTAATAGTGGTCATTAATATACAGGCTCAAAACTAAAATAATTGCTGTCATTTTAGCTTATTTAGCCTGTACTCAGTTAGTGATATTCTGTTATGAAGGTAACTGACGTATTTGCTGAGGGTTTATCGGGTTATTACTGATGGGTTATTTTCAGTGCCCGACTTCATTTGAGCTATCTGTGATCTATTCACCACGCCATTGAGCATTAAAGATGCCAGTGAAAATATGCCTAAACATCAACGCAAATAGTAACACTACGACATGCTAATAGTAGATTCCCTATCTCGTTCGTAACCTCACTGTAGGGAATGACGGGGTGAGTTTTGTCGTCACTGTAAAAAGTGGCTGAAATTAATTGCTATATTTCAGCAACAAATAACGCGGGTTATTCTTCGTCATCTCGAAAGCGAAGCATGAGCTATCCGTGATCTATTCACCACCTCATTGAGCATTAAAGATGCCTATGAAAATATGCTACAAAATCAACGAAAACAATAATGCTACAACGCGCTAATAGTAGATTCCCTATCTCGTTCGTAACCTCACTGTAGGGAATGACGGGGTGAGTTTTGTCGTCACTGTAAAAGGTGGCTGGAATTAATTGTTATATTTCAGCAGCAAATAACGCGGGTTATTCTTCGTCATCTCGGAAGCGAAGCATGAGCTATCCGTGATCTATTCACCACGTCATTGAGCATTAAAGATACCTATGAAAATATGCTACAAAATCAACGAAAACAATAATGCTACAACGCGCTAATAGTAGATTCCCTATCTCGTTCGTAACCTCACTGTAGGGAATGACGGGGTGAGTTTACCGTCACTGTTAGGATTGGTTTATTCCAGACGTAAAAAAGCCGCTGTAAAAACAGCGGCTTTCTTGAATGTGGCGGAGCTGCTTCGAGGATTAGCGGATTTGAACCCTGCTTTACTTACTCGGTCTAAACTCCCACTTTTATTTAGATGTAAAAAAGCCGCTGTAAAAACAGCGGCTTTCTTGAATGTGGCGGAGAGATAGGGATTTGAACCCTAGATACGCTATAAACGTATGCTGGTTTTCAAGACCAGTGCTTTCAACCGCTCAGCCATCTCTCCAATTTTTGTATCTCTTTAAAAGAGATATGGCGGTGAGGGAGGGATTCGAACCCTCGATACGTTGCCGTATACACACTTTCCAGGCGTGCTCCTTCAGCCACTCGGACACCTCACCACATTGTTGCCAACAACGCTTTGCTTGTCGACGGCGTGTAATATATTGATTTATGGGATCTGGGTCAAGGGTTTTTATTGAAGTTTTTTCTGTTTGCTGACTTATACTGCAATTTGCATTGTTCTTATACCAAAACCATGACTTACTCTCATTTGAAAACAATAAAAGCACCTCTGAGGGTGCTTTCGATTAATAGCAATAAAGTTAACACAGGTTAAATAAGAGGTTGAGCACTCGCTGTAACACGGAACATTTTACGACAAAACTCAAGAAATTGACCATAAACCACACCTAGTGCGCCTGACACTAAAATGTTACTCATTACCGCAGCAATGATTTGTTCTTTATTTGCACCAACAGCCAAAAGAATGCAGGCGTAAATAGGCGACTGAAAGACAACATAGGCCACCATATCTGATAACCCTTTCATCCATCGTGTTGGCGATAACTTACGACCCCAACCAATAACATAATCACGGAACATACCGTAGGGCCATGCAATCGCAATATTAATCGGAATGGATAACGTACGTGATGCTAATGACTGTTCAAAAGACATACCTGAAATAAAAACTTCAATCATCATTCCAGTAATAAAGCTAAACACCACCATTGCAAATATATCTGCGGCGGCATTTCTAACTCTAAATGGCACTTTAATCACAGACATCCACTTCCCTTACTCTAGCAAAATCAACCAGTATTGGTTCTACATACGTTACTTAAAACTGCCTAATTAACACCATGCAGTTCATGTGCGAATTAAAACAGCTTTTTTATAAAATAAGGTTCTGTATTTGATGTTGGTTTCGAGTTAATAACTACTATTTGAATTAAATGTAGGGTTTTTATCTAGTTTAGAAATAACCATTAGAGCATTTAATTGTCACTATTAGTTTCTTTAATACTGCAAATTAATAACAACGAAAAATCCGAATTTAAGTGTAAATTCGGATTAGTTATTTATATGTATTTATCAGGCTTATTACGCCAAAGATGGCTGTGGTAATTTAGGTAACTTAATCGTTAGCGCAATAATCAATGAAACAATTAACAACGCAAACATTAAGTAGAACGTTGCAATAAAACCGCCGAAGATAGAAGCGACAATTGAACCAATGAAACTACCGACACCAAACCCTAAATAAATGATACCGTAATTTTTAGTAAGGTTATTCAAACCAAAGAAATCACTGACTAATGAAGGGAATACAGTAATTGTGCCACCAAAACTAAAGGCAATACAAGCAACCGCAACATAGAAACTCATCTGACTTTGATGAGCAAATAATAAAGCACACACACCGATTAGACATACAGCTAATGATATTGCGACAACTTTAGTACGTGCCATTTTATCTGATAATACACCTAAGACTAACCGACCACCTAAGTTAGCAACAGCAATAATAGCCACACTAGATGCAGCAACATCTAATGATAAGTGTACGTAGCCCTGACCGATGTCTTTTGCAACACCAATAACGTACAAACCACTCATACAAACAGTTAAGAAAACTAAAGCTAACATCCAAAATTGAGGACATTTCATTGATTGTGAAAGACTAAAATCACGTACTTCTGTAGCAGATTCTGTGGCAGATACTTGTTGTTTAGGAGCATCTTTCATCATTAAGCCACCAATAATGACCATGACCATTGCAATAATACCCCAGTAATCAAATGTGCTTTCTAAACCATTGTGCTCAAGGAAATACATATTGATGAATTTAAAACCTAAACTTCCTAAACCATACGCACCAATCGCACAGGCAGAAATTAACCCTTTACGCTCAGGGAAAAATTTAACACAGTTAGATAAGGTCATTAAGTAACCCGTACCGTCAGCAAAGCCAATTAACAAGCCCGCAAAGATATATAACAACCAAATATTGGTGGCATGCGCTGTGAGTAATAAACTCGCACCCAATAGAATACCCGCCCCTAGAGTAACGTTACGCACCCCGAAACGCTCTTGCATTTTACCCGCCATTGATGATGCAACTGCTAATGCCAAGCTCATAATACCAAAAGAAAAAGCAACACGACTGACAGGCTCAGATAACTTACCTGCAAGTTGGGAATTAAATAAACTCCAAGTATAAACTGAACCTAAAGCAAACTGAGTAATAACAGTGCCAAGTAACGTGAAATAACGGCTACGACTGGTAATTTGAGTGGTCATGGTGACGTCCTTTTTTCGGTGAAATACTCAAGGCTATATTGCAGATTGCCTTGCTGCTGTTCACCAAAATACGACAATAACCATAGATAACAAGGGGGTAATAAAACAATAAAATCAATGGTAACGTATAAGGAATAAAATGCAGTATAGCGGCATGAAATGCATTTTGCCGCTAATCATATATTGGGATTTACAACTGCATTAGGCTACGAAAAGCTTTTAAATTACTACGACTCACAGGGATCTGTTGATCAACATGATCCATTTTTATCATATAAGTACTATTGACCCATGGAATAATTTCTTTAACGTTATTAATATTTATACAATAAGAACGATGACACCGGAAAAAATCACTAACGGGTAAACGCAACATTAATTCACTGATTGTCATCGGTGCCACAAAACACCCTTCCGTAGTATAAACGTGTGTTACTTTTTCATGGGCAATTGCACAACAAATATCGTGGATCGCAGTAACATGAATGTGATTATTGAGCATTAAATTAATACTCTGACTACGTGTGTTCGTTGCAATTTGTGGCGGTTTTTTCTCTTGAGCACGCACCTGTAACTTAGCTAATAACCCTATTATCCGTTGCTCATTAAGAGGCTTCAGTAAATAGTCAACCGCTTCTAATTCAAATGCGTCTACTGCATATTCTTTATACGCAGTAGTAAATACGATTTGAGGTTTATGGGAAAATTGAGCAATATTTCGAGCTAACAACATACCGTCAATTGACGGAACATTAATATCTAAAAAAACAATATCAACTTTATTAGACTGCAAAAATTTAAAAGCATCTAAACCATCATCAAATGCGGCTACAATATTAATGATGCTATGTTTTTCAACTAAATAAGTTAATTCTTCACGAGCTAGGTATTCATCTTCGACTATCAAGGCGTTTAATCGCATGATATTAATCCTGTTCTTTTATAAAAAATTGCATACTCGTTCCCTGCTCAAGACGACTAATATGCAATCCTTCGCTATATAATAATAATAACCGCTGATGGACATTATTAAGTCCAATATGGTGCGAATCTATTTTGCTTTGATACAACTTATCGATAATTTCCTGATCAATACCAACGCCAGTATCAGTGATAGTGATCACCACATCATCCTCACATTTCTTTACCGAAATAACGACTTTACCTGCCACACGAGAGGGTTGAATACCATGTAAAATAGCATTTTCAACGAGAGGCTGAATCAATAAGCATGGTATGCGAGGATGGACATCATCAATATCAAACACCGCCTCTAATTTTGAACCGAAACGTGCTTGTTCAATGGCAACATAATCACGTACCTGTTGAATTTCTTCTTGAATATCAATTAATTCAACATCTCGTTCTAAATTATATCGTAAAAAATCGGCTAAATTAGCAATAAGCTGTCGCGCTTCATCTGGACGAATACGGATTAAGGTCGAAATAGCGTTAAGTGCATTAAATAAAAAGTGTGGGTTTATTTTACTTTGTAGGGCTGAAAACTCCGCTTTTGCTGCCATTTGCTTTAATTGTTCAATCCGTGAAACTTCCATTTGAGTGGATATGATTTGAGATAAACCAATTGCCATTTCACGCAATGACATACGAATATGATCGGGCTGACAATAAAATATTTTAAGGGTGCCACTCACCTCACCGTTTTCCCAAAGTGGAATAATAAGTAATGAATGAAAATTATGAACATTGAGGTTGTTACTGATGATTTGCTCACCACTTTCTACTGCTTGACGTGTCATTTGGCTGATTTTATGGTGCGCATCTAAAAAATGTTCTTCACCACGGCCAACATAAGCACGCACATCTTGCGTATTAGTAATCGCTACAGCATCTGCTCCCGTATAAAAACGAATAATACTGCATACTTTTTGTAACGCATTACGGTTATTAATACGAAAGTAAGGTAAGGTTTTATTGGCAATTTCAAGGGCGAGCTTTGCTTGCTGAGCTGCAATAAGATCTTGTTCTTCATCAAGATCTTGTACTAACTTAATAATTAAACCAATCGATAATGTACCAAGAATCATTGGAAAACTAATATGCGTAACAATATTGTAAGCCAGTGCTTTATTGTGTGATAACGCCACAATCAATACCATCGTCAGTATTTCACAACACATTCCCGCTAAAATACCCAATTGAGCATAATTTTTTTTAGCACACTTACAATGGATCCAGGTTGCTAACAAGCCCGCAAAAATACTCGTTATTAAGCACGCTACCGATGTTGGGCCATCAACATCAATTAAATAACGATGAATACCCGCAATAATACCCGCGGGAATACCAATCCACGGTCCAAAAATAATGCCACCAGACAGCACTGCAATAATACGTACATTAACAAGAGAGCCATCAACATTTAAACCGGTATAAGTACTAAATACCGCAAATAAAATAAACAATGCTGAGATCATCGCGGTTTCAACAGGTCGTCGATGGGTTTTCTTTACTATTGATTGAAACAATTGAGTACGCGTTAATAAAAATAATGTCATCAACATCAATGCTGCACGTTCAAATACAGCCAATAACATCATAAATTGTTCGCTATACATTGCTTCACCTTAACCATAAGTAAAATTATGAGACGCTTAAACTTGTTTTAACAACGTAAATCCGCTATGTCCTTAATGATTATGTTATTAGTAAAGCCATCATGTTTTAATTAAAATCAAAAATAACCAATTTAATGTCAGTAACCGTAATTTGTGCCTCTTTTTTGATGCAATATGATAAATATTGTTGACCGTGACTAGGTTGTTATCAAGAGACTGTTACAATAGTGGTATAAAGTTCAGCGGTACATGTATAGTAAATGTACCCGAACACTTAATCATTATTAAGCTGAGATTGTTTTATGCCTTCACAACTAAGTACTATCCTAGAAAACTCTCAACTAGCAGATCAATTGCTACCTGAATCACAAACTCGCGGTTTTATTACGGCAATGGCAGCAGCCCCGCACCTGATTGATCCAACTGAATGGTTAGCATTTATGTGGGGCGGTGAAGAAACATCACCGTTCGATAGCCATGAAGACTTAGAAAATTACGCAAAAGCAATCATTGCAATCTGGAATGAAGCTCGTGCAGCATTATTTGAAAGTACTTGGCAGTGGCCTGAAGGCTGTGCATTAGACGATAGCCAAATTGTTACTGACGCTACCAGTAATTTCTGCGAAGGTATGTTGCAAGGTTGGCAATTAGCCCGTGATGACTGGGAAACAATTATGCCACCAGAAAGTGAAGATAATGCACTACTTGGTGGTGTGTTACTTTCTTTCAGCTTATTATTTGATCCTGAAACAGCATTAGAAGCGCTTAAAGAGCAAAACGCTGATGCACTGGCGCAGTTTGAAGAAATCTTCAACGCGATCCCTGTTATGCTATGTGGCCTAACACAACGTGGGGCACAATTAGTTGCCGCCCAGTAATAGTTGACTGAAATAGCAATAAAAAAGGCGAATCGATTCTGTTAACTCAAATAAGTATCAGAACGGGTCGCCTTTTCTTTTGTTACAGTAAGTAATTACTTACGCATTACCTTTCACTTGCAACTGTAACTCAGCTGCAAAATCTAACATTCTATTGAGTGGAATAAGCGACTTCACACGTACCGCTTCATCAACAAAAATCTCATGCTGTGAGCCACCTTCAGCCAAGGCTGTATAAATAGCTTTTAAGCCATTCATCGCCATCCACGGACAATGAGCACAACTGCGACACGTAGCACCAGCCCCTGCCGTCGGCGCTTCAATTAATTCTTTATTTGGCACCATTTGCTGCATCTTAAAGAAGATACCTTTATCGGTTGCCACAATTAATTTGGTCTGCGGTAATGTTGTCGCAGCTTTTATTAATTGACTGGTTGAACCGACAGCATCAGCGAGTGCAACCACACTGGCAGGTGACTCTGGATGCACCAAAATAGCTGCATCTGGGTGTAGGTGCTTCATCTGTTTTAGGGCTTGTGCTGAAAACTCATCATGCACAATACACTCCCCTTGCCACAATAACATTTCAGCGCCAGTTTGCTTTTGAATATAGCCACCTAAATGGCGATCTGGCCCCCAAATAATTTTATGCCCTTCACTGTCTAAATGATCAATGATTTCTAACGCGATACTCGATGTTACCACCCAATCAGCGCGGGCTTTTACTGCGGCAGAAGTATTTGCATAAACCACTACTGTATGATCAGGATGCTGATCACAAAACGCAGTAAAAGCATCAACAGGACAACCAAGATCGAGCGAACATTCAGCCTCTAAGGTTGGCATTAAGACCGTTTTTTCAGGCGTTAATATTTTTGCAGATTCACCCATAAATCGCACCCCGCAAACAATCAATGTTGTTGCTGAATGTTGATTACCAAAGCGCGCCATTTCAAGTGAATCACCAACGAAACCTCCCGTCGCTTCAGCGAGAGCCTGAATCTCGGGATCAGTATAATAGTGAGCTATTAGTACGGCATTATTGTTCTTTAGTCGTTGTTGGATTTCTTTAATGTAAACCTGCTTTTCATGCTCCGATAAAAGCGCAGGTTTGGCTGGAAATGGATAGATCATTTCCGATGGATCAAATGCAATATTCATTATTCATTTGCTCGTCAGCATTCCTTACATGTTTGATCATTATACGCATGATTTTGTAAATATCATCTTTAACCAATAAACATTTATATAACATTACAGACATGGAAAAACACCACCATAAAATAATTCATACCTATCATGAATACATAAAAGTGAAAAATTATTAATTTTATGTTGAGAATCCTCTGAGAACATCTCAGAAAAAATATTATTGACGTGCATCACAGTTTTGAAACTTACAATATTAAATAATATCTTATCGCTTTAAAAGCAATGATTTAACTACCTGTAGAAGAGGTGAGACATTGGTGAATGTCTATAACTATCATCAAGCTAGCCCTTACGGCATATAATTATAAATTAGGCCGAAAAGCCTTTCTCACTTGAGGAAGGCTTTATTTTTTAATGTTAGACTATTTTTTGAAACACAAAAAAAGGTGTTAATAATTTCTTTTGGCAAATGTGTATTACTCAACACTTTTACTATATTGATGTTTTGACCAAAAAAAACATATGTTTCAAGTTCTGTAACAGAAATAGGTCGATTAGAATGCTCAAAAATATACTTTATAAATCGATAATTACCACTGCCATCACGTACCGAAATTATTTTCTTGCCATCACACAAAACCGTTTTAGTCTTATCATCAAAATATAAATGTTTTTCTTTATTATCAAAAGACATTAATAAATAAATATAAGAAACAACCGTTACGATACAAAAAAAGATAAGCATCACAATAATAAAGAGATCCATCTATCTAACCTATTGAGCCTTTTCACATATTTTAGAAATATTCTTTACAGTTACCCAATGACGAAATTGCTGGCGATCACTTTGACATAACGTAGCAATTGAACCAGTTTGTGCCGTCCAACCATCTTGCTTCCATAATTTTATTTTAGCTAAAATCGCGGCTTCTGAATCCGTATTATGCAATGATTGCTCAATAATATTAAATGCATTCGCCCCAGCCATTTTAGTAGCATAATTATGATTCATTGTCGTGCCATACATAAATATGCCACCAGTAATCCAACCAGACAAAGCCAATAACACTAAGAATACCGACATTAATTTATTCATAAAAAATAACCTCAGTAGTTATATACGCAAACGACAGATTGTTACGATGGCGGAATCAGACAAAATTTGCTTCAATTTATCACGGTCATTATCACAAATAGTGGTTACTGATCCCGTTTGAGCTGTCCACCCTTTCGCAAACCAATCTTGTATTTGTGCAACAATCTCTGGATCTGTTTTTTTATCTTGTAATGATTGAGAAACAATGTTGTAGGCATTCTCGGTGATTTTATCATTGATAAAATCACGATCATTACTTAAGTGTGCAAACATTAAATAGGCGGCAAACAGCCATCCAGAAATAGAAATTAATGAGTAACATAATATTTTTTTTTGACTAAGCACAATAACTCCAACTATCCATAGTAATAACATTATATGAGTAACAACAGCTACTCATTTTATGAGGGCGAATAATACCAAAAAAAACAGTAATTTCCATGATAGTTTCTCTTATTTAAAGATCCTTTTTAACCAACTTCTTTTCGATAAAATTAACGAAAACAGACAACAATTAATCTCAAATAATGAACACAAAAAAACCCACATAAATGTGGGTTTTTAATATATAAATAATGAATCTAATGTTTTGATAAATTCACTAACGCAGACTGTGCGTGTTTAGCACTGGTTGAGTTAGGGTACTCTTTCTCAACTTCTGTATAGTAAGACATCGCTTTAACAGTATCATTGTTACGCTCAGCAATAACACCAAGCTTTAATAATGCGTCAGCACGCTTACTTGAGTCTTTAATGCTTACAACAACTTCAAAATTCTTTGCCGCTTTGACTAAATCATTTTGAGAAAAATGTAGTTGCCCTAACCAATAGCTCGCATTAGGTTTATAGACTGAATTAGGATAAGTGGTTAAGAAGGTTTCAAAAGCTTGAGTTGCGCCTTGATAATCTTTCTTTTTCAAAATCAAATTCACTGCATTTTGATAAGCATCGTTCTCACTCATATTTTTAGAATATGCTTCTACCGGTGCTTTAGTCGCTTCTTTAGCCGTAGGAACTGCTTTTACAGGCTGGCGACTTAACTTATCAACATCATTATACAGTTGTCGCTGACGTTCTTTCATTTGCTTAATATCGTAGCTATTACGTTCTACTTTGCCACGAATATTATCAATATCAGCCGACATTTGATCTAACTGACGTTGAACTTGCAATTGTGATTGCCCTTGTGCTTCAAGCATACGTTCTAATGTTTGTAAATTAGCGGCTGAAGCAGGCGCGGCGACCACTTGGGTCGCCGCACCAACCAGCAACACTAATGCAAATTGACGCATTATCTTGTTACTGTTCATAATTATTAACCTAAATCTTAATTAGTATACGATCACTGCACGACGATTTTTTGCATAATCAGCATCGGTGTGTCCAAACAATAGTGGTTTTTCTTCACCATAGCTGACAATCGACATTTGATTAGCTGATACGCCTAATGCTTGTAAATATTGAGAAACCGCAGTAGCTCGACGCTCACCTAACGCAATATTGTATTCAGGTGTGCCACGCTCATCTGCGTGTCCTTGTACAACAACTTTTGTATTAGGGTGATTACGTAAGTATTCAGCGTGTGCTTCTAGCATGTTTTGATATGCTGGTTGAATTTCAGCGTTATCAAATTTGAAGAATACTGTTTGCTCTTCTTGACGCAACTTTTGCATTTGTTGTTCATGCAACTGTTGTTCAGTCATCGCACCACTTTGAGAAAGCGATGTAGAAATAGAGGTTTGACCCGCACCATTAAGACCGCCAACACCACCACCGACCTCAACACTACCATTTTGGTTTTGAGAACCCGCGGATGTACCAGCGGTATCGGTTGAACTACATGCTGCCAATGTCATCATTGGTAACGCAATGGCTAAGCCTTTTAAGATTCTATTAAATTGCATCTATTTTAATCCTTCATCATTCAGTAATACCCATTATTTGGATATGCTATTGTTCTATAATCCTATTATAGGAATGGACCCCAAGCTGGTGCACGTACACGCTTACTTGTTGATGGTAAACGCGCCTGGAATCGACCGTCAATAGAGACTAAAGACAACTCATAACTATTATTTTGCGCTGAGCTATAAATAATCATACTGCCGTTGGGTGCAATACTTGGTGATTCGGCTAATCTTGCTTTTGTTAAAATCTGAACTGCACCACTTTTTAAATCTTGCTTAGCAATGTTATAACCGCTATCTGAACGATTCACCATCACTAAAAAACGACCATTAGGGGTAATTTGAGCACCCATATTTTGGCTGCCTTGCCATGTTACACGTTGAGCATTACCTGTCGCTAAATCAAGATGGTAAATTTGTGGACGACCGCCACGATCTGACGTGAAATACATTGATTTCCCATCTGGCGTCCAAACTTCTTCAGTATTATTAGATCGGCCATGGGTTATTTGACGTAATTGCTTTGTTTTAAGATCTTTAATATAAATCTGTAAACTACCCGTCTTTGATAACACCATCGCTAACTTTGTACCATCAGGCGAAAACTGAGGTGAACCATTATGGCGAGGGTAATTAGCAATTAATTCACGCGTACCTTTATAAATGTTCAGTATAAAAATTTCAGCTTTGCCATTTTCAAAGCTAACATAAGCTAACTTACTGCCATCAGGAGACCAAGCTGGCGACATCAATGGCTGCTTTGATTTTAAAACGACACGTTCGTTATAACCGTCATAATCGGCAACACGCAACTGGTACGGAAATTGTGTCCCTTGGTTATCATCGACATAAGCAATACGAGTTAAAAATGCACCACGTTCACCCGTCAGCTTTTGATAAACCATATCAGAAATTCGATGCGCATATTGACGCATACGATTAGGTTTTACAACGGCACGGTTATTTAACAGTAAATAATCACTCGCAGTACCTTGCGCATCACTATTTAGCTTGCCTTTAACAATATCAACCAGTTGATAATTAATAACATAATTACCTTCTGCGTTTTGAGTAATGCTCCCTGTTACAACAGCATCTACTCCTAATTTTGTCCATGCACCATAATTAATTTGGCTTTCATTATAAGGACGTTGCGGTAATTTGTTATTCGCTATTGGACTAAATTTACCACTACGTTGTAGATCAGAGGCAATAACAGCTGAAATATCAGTCGGTAATTTATTCTGACCTTGCCATTCAAAAGGGACAATCCCTATCGGACGGGCGGAATCAACACCATCTGTGATGACTAAATCAAGTGCAGCATGTGCAAATTGGCTAACGCTTAGTAAGGCAAAAAATACGCCTATCATCCAACGTTTCATCAATCGCTCCTTATAGTTACGAAAGCCGCAACAATCGTTGCGGCAAAAAATAAAGTAAGTATTCAACAAGTTCTATAGATAATCTACGGACTAACCGTTAAATTAATTTCCCGCAATTGTTTAACAACATCAGGATTATCTGGCATCGGGAATTCGCTCACCTGTAGTACTGCTGATTTAGCTGCACGACAAAGGGTATCATTACCGGCTAACTGTGAGACATTCAACACTAAGCCATTAGCTGATAAGCGTAGTGTTAACTTACATTCTTGACCTTTAAAGCTTTGATCAACTAATAAATGTTGCTGGATCATTTGCTTATAAATAGTGCCATAACGAGCAACTTCATCAGCAATATGCTGACCTTTCGCACCACTACGTTGTTCATTCTCAGCTTCTAATCCTGAAAACATATTATTGAGTGCTTCATCTTGCTTAGCTTGGGCGGCTTTAGCATCTGCCTTCGCTTTAGCGTCTGCCTTCGCTTTAGCGTCTGCCTTCACTTTAGCGTCTGCCTTCGCTTTAGCGTCTGCCTTCGCTTTAGCGTCAGCCTTCGCTTTAGCCTCTGCCTTCGCTTTAGCCTCTGCCTTCACTTTAGCGTCTGCTTTCGCTTTAGCGTCTGCCTTCACTTTAGCGTCTGCCTTCGCTTTAGCGCCTGCCTTCACTTTAGCCTCTGCTTTCGCTTTAGCCTCTGCCTTCACTTTAGCGTCTGCCTTCGCTTTAGCCTCTGCCTTCGCTTTAGCCTCTGCCTTCGCTTTAGCCTCTGCCTTCACTTTAGCCTCTGCCTTCACTTTAGCGTCTGCCTTCGCTTTAGCCTCTACTTTTGCTTCAGCCTCTGCCTTCACTTTAGCGTCTACCTTTGCTTGTGCATCTGCTTTGGCCTTAGCTTCTTCAGCTTGTTGCTGTTGCAATTGACGTTGTTTTTCTGCTTTTCGCGTTTCTTTTTCTGCCGTCAACTTATCTTCTTTTAACTGACGGATCCGCTCAGCATCAGCTTTACGTTGTGCTTCAAGCGCTGCTGTTTGTTGCTCTAAACGATCTTGACGTGCTTGTTCCGCAGCTTTTGCCGCTTGACGTTGTTGACGAATTTGTTGAGCTTGTTGATTCAACATTGCAGGATCAATCATTGTCGCTTGAATGGTATTTCCTACCGATTGTTTTTTATCGAAAGTAAAATCAGCGCCCCATAATAACAGCACAATAAATAACATATGTACGAATACAGAGATAATGACCGATGTTGAATAATTACTTTTTTTCATGCCTTATTTTCCAGGCTTATCGAGAGGATCAGTCATTAAACCTACAGACCCAACTCCAGCATGACTTAATGCATCTAAGGTTTCGACAATATTGGCATAAGGTGTACGTCCATCACCACCGACCATAACTAATGTTTTAGGATCACGCGCAAGTTCTGCTTTTACACGGGCAATCAATTCATCAAGGCTAAGGCCATGCGTCATATCATCATTATTAATACTAACCCCTAAATTGCCATCTTTATCAACTTCGACAATGATTGGAGGCGTATCGTTATCTTTATTTAGCTGCGCAATTGTTTCAGCTGTCTGTGTTTTAGGTAAATCAACATCAACCCCTTGGCTTACAAACGGTGCTGTAACCATGAAGATAATTAATAAAACCAACATTACATCAATATAAGGGACGACATTAATTTCTGCCGTCATTTTGCGTTTCTTCGGTTGATAAGCCATTGCTTATTACTCCTGATTCGCTGCAAATGCCTGACGGTGTAAAATACTTGAAAACTCTTCCATAAAAGTGGCGTAAGTATGTTCAAGTTTAGTCACTTTATTAGTAAGGCTATTGTAAAACATCACCGCAGGAATCGCAGCGAAAAGACCCATCGCGGTCGCAACCAATGCTTCAGCAATACCCGGTGCAACCATCGCTAATGTTGCTTGCTTTACAGCACCAAGTGCAATAAATGCCGTCATAATGCCCCATACGGTACCAAAAAGACCGATGTAAGGACTGATAGAACCAACAGTCGCAAGAAACGGTAAGTTAGTTTCTAGCTCATCAACTTCTTTTGATAATGAAACCCGCATAGCACGTCCAGTACCTTCCATTACCGCTTCAGGTACACTGCCATTACTACGATGTAAGCGTGCAAATTCTTTAAAACCTGAATAAAAGATGCGTTCAGATCCTGAAAGATCATCTTTACGTTGTTGAACTTCTTGATAAAGCTGTGAAAGATCAATGCCTGACCAGAATCTGTCTTCAAATTGAGTTGCGTTACGTTCAGCACTCTTTAAAACTTGTGAGCGTTTAATGATCATTGCCCAAGACGCAATCGACATCCCAAGTAAAATAAGCATAACCAGTTTTACTAACAAACTTGCTTGTAAAAAAAGGTCTAAAATGGTTAGTTCTGAGTTCACTTAATTTATCTCCGGCTTTAATTGTTCAGGTAACGCTATTGGCTTCATGATGGTTGGATTAACACAGGCAATTTTCACAACTGCGCGGCAAAATACCACATTATGGTCATTAACCAGTTCTTGGTTAAATTCTATTGATGCGCGACGTACATTTTGAATGGTTGTATTCACAATAAGTTGATCATCTAGCTTCGCACCACGAATAAAATCAATATTCATACTACGTACAACAAAACTCATATTATCCGCGAATAATTGTTGTTGGTTTAAGCCAATATAACGCAATAATTCGGTTCGAGCTCGCTCAAAAAACTTCAAGTAATTAGCGTGATATACCACCCCGCCTACATCAGTATCTTCATAATAAATGGTAATTGGCCATTTAAAAATATCTTGTTCTTTCATTTAGTATCCATAACCACCATGTCTACACGGTGCTAACAATCGCGCTTAATACTACTATACCCTAAGTCATCCACAGATAGTTACCGTGATACCAATAGATAAGAGCATTTAACTAAAAAATGAAATTTGTCAGTAGGTTCTGACAATCAAATAACAATTCTGTTCAGTTATCATGCATTAAAAACAGATGACTAATAGCCGCTATAATTGAGTTACATAAAAAAAGCCTGTTTCCATTACGGTAACAGGCTTTTTTATGACTACAGGTTAAACGTTATAAAAAGCGTAACCCGAGAATATACAGCAATATAGGCAGTGCGATATAAGGCGTAAAGAACACCTGAAAATACCACCGATGAGGAACAAAACCCATGCCAAATACCATTGCACTACAGGTTGCCCAAATCATCAACGGTGCTAGTCCTACACTAAATCCACCAATATCTTTGGCAAATTGTTGAGGCTCCCACATTAATAGCCCTGTAATAGTCAATGCCATTACAACGGCTAATAATTTAAGAGGCAGCACATTCAATGGTGCATGAAGTAGCTTAACCGCACGATCTATCTTACTCACTGTCTTTATCCATATTTTCAGTCGTTTCAAGCCATAGCGCATTGACAATACCGAATGAACAAGCCAGTAAAACACCTAGAATCCAAGCGAAATACCACATAGTTCGTCTACTCCTTAGTACAGTGAAGTCTTGTTGTCTTCGATATATTTAGTATCAAGACGACCAAACATTTTGTAGTAACACCATGAGGTGTATATCAAGATTACAGGTACCATAACAAATGCTACCACTGTCATAATATTCAACGTGTATTCAGATGATGTTGCATCCCAAATAGTCAAACTTACATTAGGATCTAAGCTTGAAGGCATAATGAATGGGAACGTTGCAAAACCAAATGTTAATACTACACCCGCAACCGTTAAGCTTGAGAACAAGAACGCAAAACCTGCACGTTCAGCACGTGAACATAACGCTGTTAGTAATGGCATCGCTACTGCAAGTATTGGTGCAATCCACAATACTGGGTAGTTATGGTAATTAATAAACAACGCACCCACTTGACGAACAACATCTTTCGTTAATGGATCTGAGGCTACATTTGGCAATACTTGCGATGTAATCACATAACCGTTAATACCTTGAGAGACAAAACCCGCAATAATAAATACAACGGCCATCAATATTGCTGAAATTGCAGCAACATTACGGGCACGAGTATGAATAGCATCGGTTGTTTTCATCTGTAGGAATGTTGCGCCTTGGGTAATAACCATTAATACGCTAACAACACCACAAAGTAATGCAAACGGATTCAATAAACCAAAGAATGAGCCAGTATACGTCGTCATCATAAATTCGTTTATTTCAAACGGTACACCTTGCATAAGGTTACCAAAAGCAACACCAAAAATAAGCGGTGGAACAAAGCTACCAACGAAGATTGCTTTATCCCATAAACCACGCCATTTTGGATCAGTTAGCTTAGAACGGTAATCAAAGCCTAACGGACGTAACCAAAGAGAAGCTAACGTCAAAATCATTGCTACATAAAAACCAGAGAATACCGTTGCGTAAACTAATGGCCATGCTGCAAATAATGCACCACCAGCGGTGATCAACCAAACTTGGTTACCATCCCAGTGTGGTGCAATTGAGTTAATCATTACACGACGTTCGCTATCTGTCTTACCAATGATTGGTGACAGCATACCTACGCCCATATCAAAACCATCGGTAACAGCAAAACCGATGCATAACACACCAATTAATACCCACCAAATGATTCGCAAGCTTTCATAATCAAACATTATTCTGTTTCTCCCTGCTTACACTTCAACCTGACGTGAAACCACATCTTGTGCTGTATCTTTTTGCTCGAAATGATAACGACCAGTCTTCAAGCTACTTGGACCTAAACGTGCAAACTTAAGCATCAAGTACACTTCAGCAATCAAGAACAACGCATAAAGTCCGAAAATTGCAGCTAGCGAGAACCATAATTGGGATGGTTCAAGATTTGATGCTGCCATATGTACTGGTAGAATTTCACCAACAGCCCACGGTTGACGGCCATACTCAGCAACAAACCAACCCGCTTCAATTGCAATCCACGGTAATGGAATACCAAACAATGCAGCTTTAAGTACCCACTTATTACCTGTGATTTTATGACGGCAAGACTGCACAAATGCTGCACCAATAATGGCAAACATTAGGAAACCTGCACCCACCATGATGCGGAAGCTAAAGAATAGCGGCCATACATGAGGGATAGAGTCATCAACGGCTTTTTGAATTTGCTCTGGTGTCGCATCAACAACTTTATCAGTATACGGTTTCAATAATAAACCGTAACCTAAGTCGCCTTTTACTTCATCAAAAGCGGCAACATTAGCAGGTGTTCTTTCGCCTGAACGTAATTTTTCAAGTAAACCGTATGCAACCATACCATTACGGATACGTACTGCATGTTGTTTCTTAAGATCACGAATACCTAATACTTGAGTATCAAGCGAACGTGTAGCGATAATACCCATTAAGTATGGGATCTTGATCGCGTACTCTGTTTCCATCGTATCTTGATTAGGGAAACCAAAAGCGGTAAATGCTGCTGGAGCAGGTTCGGTATGCCACTCAGCTTCAATTGCTGCTAATTTTGTTTTTTGGACATCACCTAGTTCATAACCAGATTCATCACCCAAAATCATTACTGAAACGATTGATGCAAGACCAAAAGCAGCAGCGATTGCAAATGAACGACGAGCAAAGGCAATATCACGCCCTCTTAGCATGTAGTATGAACTTACGCCAAGAATAAACATCGAACCACAAACATAACCAGATGCAACTGTGTGAACAAATTTAACCTGAGCAACAGGATTAAAGATAACTTCAGCGAAGCTCACCATTTCCATACGCATGGTTTCATAATTGAAATCCGCGCCTACAGGGTTTTGCATCCAGCCATTGGCAATTAAGATCCACAATGCAGAGAAGTTAGATGCTAATGCAACAAACCACGTCACTGTAAGGTGTTGACGTTTTGATAGACGATCCCAGCCAAAAAAGAACATACCGACTAAAGTGGATTCAAGGAAAAACGCCATCAGGGCTTCGATAGCCAAAGGCGCACCGAAGATATCACCAACATAATGGGAGTAATAAGCCCAGTTTGTACCAAACTGGAATTCCATGGATAGGCCAGTTGCCACACCCAGTGCAAAGTTAATCGCGAAAAGCTTACCCCAGAACTTTGTCATGTCCTTATAGATTTGCTTGCCTGTCATAACATAAACTGATTCCATGATGGCAAGTAAAAAAGCCATACCTAGAGTCAGGGGAACGAACAAAAAGTGATACATCGCAGTGAATGCGAACTGTAACCGCGATAGTTCGACGACATCAGTGAACATTGATAACTCCTTTTTTCACCAGGTGACTGGCGCAGTACTACACAGTGTACCGATTATTGGGCTTAGCCAATCGTAGATAACAAATCGCAATATTGGTGATATTCTTGATCGCATTTATCGATAAAATGATAATAACGCCATTTTATTGTTACAACTTTGTATCAAAAATATTGTGCTAGTGTTATTTATTCTACAGCTAATAAAGTCAAGGCTAATATTACAGATATCAGCAATAATCTTCAAAGTATTTATTAATAGTTTTGCTTTGATATTTATCAAATAAAATACCAGCATGAGATATCGTCGGCACCAAACATGATCTATATCAATAAATAATACGTTTTTTAACGTTGAATGGCAATTTACAATGTTTATATTTTAACTATTCTCTCTTAATACTGACACATTAGAATATAATCTATTTTTATTTATTCACAAAAAACAAGCAAAAAATCACATCCAACATGAACAATTAAATTTAAAAATCATTATTAAACAAAGGATTATATAATTCCATACGCGAATAATTGTATACCTAAAAAAGATTATACAATAGCAGTGATTTATAATAACAATCTGCCAAAAATGTAACATTTATAAATTAAAAACAATAAATAACAATACGTTATAAATTAATTTTTCGCCACATACCCATAAATATGGACTCATTGATCATTTTGTATTAAATAGATTTTAATTATGAGTAAATATTTTCAGAAAAACATCACCATTAAGACACAATATAAGCCAAGTTTAGATAATCACGCTCTATATTGATTTTGGTTTTTATAACAATTGTTAAATAGTAATCAATGCTATTTTCAATAACATTATTATTTATGATTATATTTTTATAGACTGCTATTAAAATCAATATATAAAAAAACGAGACTATAATTGTCTCGTTTTTTATTGTTCGACATTATTTATTGTTATTTTGTTTTTGGTATATCAAGCCCAAAATGCAAATAAGCACGTTGCGTTGCAATACGACCACGAGGCGTTCGCTGTAAAAAACCTTGTTGGATTAAATAAGGTTCAAGTACATCTTCAATGGTGTCTTTTTCTTCGCCTATTGCCGCCGCAAGGTTATCAAGTCCAACCGGACCCCCCATGAACTTATCAATAATCGCCATTAATAACTTACGGTCCATATAGTCAAAACCACTACTATCAACATCAAGCATATCTAATGCTTTATTCGCGATCTCAGGACAAATATGACCATCACTTTTCACTTCAGCATAATCACGTACACGGCGCAGTAATCGGTTAGCAATACGCGGAGTACCACGAGCACGCATTGCCATTTCCATCGCACCTCCCTCTTCAAGGGATAAACCAAGATAACTTGCACTACGAGAGACAATGTCTTTAAGATCGTCGACTTTGTAATATTCTAAACGCTGAGTTATGCCGAAACGATCACGCAGCGGTGATGTTAATGACCCTGCTCGCGTTGTTGCACCGATTAACGTAAAAGGCGGTAAATCAATTTTAATCGAACGCGCAGCAGGTCCTTCACCAATCATAATGTCTAATTGATAATCTTCCATTGCGGGATACAGTATTTCTTCAACCTGCGGACTTAAACGATGGATTTCATCAATAAATAGCACATCGTTTTCTTCAAGATTAGTTAATAATGCTGCCAAATCACCCGCTTTTTCAAGCACAGGTCCAGACGTAGTACGAATACTTACCCCCATTTCATTGGCAACAATATTCGCTAATGTCGTTTTACCTAACCCTGGAGGGCCAAAAATCAAGAGATGATCTAAGGCTTCATTACGCAATCTTGCCGCTTGAATAAAGATTTCCATTTGGTCACGAACGTGATCTTGACCTTGATAATCGTTGAGTAACTTTGGACGTATAGCGCGATCAATAATCTCATCTTCGCGAGGTGTCTCAAAATTACTAGAAACCAGTCTATCGGCTTCAATCATAATAAATACCTATTACAGAATGTGTGATCACACCATTGAACGTAATGCGTCACGGATCATCGCTTCACTGGTCATGTCTGGTTTCGCAACTTGCGCGACAACTTTAGCCGCCACTTGTGGTTTATAGCCTAAAGCAACAAGTGCGCTAACAGCTTCATCTTCAGCACGAGCTTGATTTGCGGGGTATTGAATCTCAGCATTAGATGCAGCAGTGTCGAGTGCAACGGTAAATAAATCACCTTCACCCCAGCCTTTAAGACGATCTTTCATCTCAACCACTAATCGTTCTGCGGTTTTCTTACCCACACCAGGAATTTTAACAAGCGTAGTAACATCTTCTAATTCTACGCTACGGACAAATTGGCTTGCGGTCATTGCTGATAAAATTGCTAGTCCTAATTTAGGTCCGACGCCATTTGCTTTAATGACTTCACGGAATAATTCACGCTCACTTTTTTTATTAAAGCCATACAATAATTGGGCATCTTCACGCACGACAAAATGAGTAAATATAATAGCTTCTTGGCCTAGCTCAGGTAACTCATAGAAACAGCTCATTGGCATAGCAACTTCATAACCAATGCCGCCCACTTCAAGGAGTACTTCTGGTGGCTGTTTTTCAATCACAATTCCGCGTAGTCGGCCAATCACAACATCATCTCTATAATAGGAAGTAAACTGGCACTAGAATAGTAAACTACTGGATCAATATCCAGCCCTTTATGCGTATCACCTTCAATAAAAAAAGCAGCCATCGCTGCTTTTATATAATAACAATAAGGCTTATTACGCGATAAATTAACGGTAACGACCACGACGAACACTGGTCGCTTTACCCGCCATCGCCATTAAGGTTTTATTTGTATGTGCATGACAAATAGCAATCGCTAAGGCATCGGCAGCATCGGCTTGTGGTTTTCCTTCCAGCTTTAAGACTGAACACACCATATGTTGTACTTGCACTTTATCAGCACCACCATTACCGACTACGGCTTGTTTTATTAGTCGTGCAGCATATTCACTCACAGGTAAGTCCGCATTCACCGCAGCGACAATAGCACAACCACGAGCTTGTCCAAGCTTAATCGCAGAACTGGCATTTTTGCCCATAAACACTTCTTCAATCGCAAAACAGTCGGGTTGAAATTGAGTAATAACCTCAGAAACCCCTGCATAAATCTGTTTTAATCGACCAGGAATATCAGGGCATGATGTACGAATACACCCACTGCCTAAATATTCTAGTTTACGACCAACTTGTCGAATAACCCCGTATCCCGTAATACGCGAACCCGGGTCAATACCTAAAATGATAGACATGAATCCAATATTACCACTTGGTTAATATATCAATTTTCTGTTACGGCGAATTATATTCTAACCACTTTCAACATCGACATTGATATAAACATAAAAATAAGCCGACCACTTATTGCTAAGGGTCGGCCCGTTATTAACTATCGTTAATAGAGATTAATAATAGTTAAGTTAATCAAATTCAGTAAGTTAACTCACTTATTCTTGATCTATTTTCTTCTTTGCAATCTTAACGGCAATTGAAAGTTCTTCCAATGACGCAGGGTTTGCTAAGCTTGGCGCATCTGTCAATAGACATGCCGCAGCGGTTGTTTTAGGGAATGCAATAACATCACGAATGTTATCAGTACCACAAAGTAGCATTACCAAACGGTCAAGACCAAATGCAAGGCCTGCGTGTGGTGGTGTACCAAACTTCAATGCATCAAGTAGGAAGCCAAACTTCAAACGTTGCTCTTCAGTCGAGATACCTAAAATATCAAACACTGTTGATTGCATTTCAGAATTATGAATACGTACAGAACCGCCGCCTACTTCATAGCCATTAATAACCATATCGTACGCATTTGATAGCGCATCAGCAGGGTTAGCAGCTAACTCTTCTGGTGTTAGGTTTAATGGTGAAGTAAATGGGTGGTGCATTGCAGACAATGAACCATCTTCGTTTTCTTCAAACATTGGGAAATCAACAACCCAAAGTGGTTTCCAAGCTGACTTATCCGTTAGCTCAAGATCTTCACCAACTTTAAGACGTAATGCACCCATAGCTTCAGTTACAACACGCTTACTATCAGCACCAAAGAAAATGATATCACCCGATTCAGCTTGAGTACGCTCAAGTAAAGTCGTCACAATTTCTTCGTTTAAGAACTTAGCCACTGGAGATTGAACGCCTTCAATGCCAGCAGCACGATCGTTCACTTTCATCCATGCTAAGCCTTTAGCACCATAAATGCCTACAAACTTAGTGTATTCATCAATTTGCTTACGGCTTAGTGATGCGCCACCCGGAACACGGATAACAGCAACGCGACCTTTTGGATCATTTGCAGGTGCAGAGAATACTTGGAACTCAACATCTTTAAGGATATCCGCAACATCCACTAACTCTAATGGGTTACGTAAATCGGGCTTATCAGAACCGAAACGACGAGCTGCTTCTTGGAATGACATTACAGGGAATGTGCCTAGATCTACATTAAGTAGTTCTTGCCACATTTCAGTGATCATTTTTTCAGTCACTGCACGTACTTGGTCAGCTGACATGAATGATGTTTCGATATCGATTTGAGTAAATTCAGGCTGACGATCAGCACGTAAATCTTCATCACGGAAACATTTAACAATTTGGTAGTAACGGTCAAAACCAGACATCATCAACAATTGCTTAAACAGCTGTGGTGATTGTGGTAATGCGTAGAATTTACCTTTATGTACACGACTTGGTACTAAGTAATCACGTGCACCTTCTGGTGTCGCTTTTGTTAGTACTGGTGTTTCAATGTCTAAGAATGCATTGTCATCAAGGAAACGACGAACAAAGCTTGATGCTTTCGCACGTAGCTTGATACGATCACTCATTTCTGGACGACGAAGATCTAAATAACGGTATTTTAGACGTTGCTCTTCTGAGTTCTTTTGGTTGAAATCAAGTGGTAACGCTTCTGAACGGTTGATGATCTCAAGGCCAGTTGCAAAAATCTCAACTTCACCAGTCGCCATGTCTTTATTACATTGGCTTTCAGGACGCTCACGTACTTCACCGCTTAAACGGATACAAAATTCGTTACGTAATTGGTTTGCTAGCGTGAAGATCTCTGTCATATCAGGATCAATAACAACTTGAACCACACCTTCGCGATCACGCATATCAATAAAGATAAGACCGCCCAAATCACGACGACGGTTAACCCAACCGCATAAATCTACTGTTTGTCCTGCAAGGGACTTATTTAGGTGTCCACAATAATGGGTGCGCATAAGAAATTCCCAATCTATATATTTAGCATGCTTGTACTGGTATCACCGCTCATGGCTAACACCAGTACAACTGGTTCAATCTCGACCGCTTGCTGTCTAATTTACGCATAAAATTGGATAGCAAGCAGGCCAAGAGGAAAAATAACACGTTATTATACCCAAACAGCCCCAGTTTGCGAAGTTAACCGCACGTTTATTCTCATGTTCTACAACCAATCAAAAATGGAATCGTAATTAATTCTTTTTCAGTCATGGTTATTTAGGCTTTCACAATAAGTAACGAGAAAACCTTGAAGTCTTATATTAATCGCTTGAACTTTAGGAGATATCAGCCTCAGACAGAGAACGACCACTTCGCATTGACCTTACACAATGATCGCATAATCACTGATCGCATAATCACTGATCTCATCATCTTTATAATAAAGGCTGTAACGTGGTAAGCGTATTGCACATTATACTGCTCGGTTTGCAACAACCAATTACACGACGATCACTATTATCTAATGACAGTGATTATTTTTGAGCAACGATATGATATTGATGAAAAATCTTTTCACTGATAGCTACCATTACTTTGTTAAGCTCAGGCAGTGTTTTAAGTTTTGAATTGGCAATAAAGATACCAATAAACACTGGTTGATGATCTTTATTCCACACCATGGCGGTTAACGTGCGAGATCCATTGACGCCACCGCCACTGCGATCCGCAATTTTCCATCCTTGAGGAAGCACGGCACGCGCTAACCCATCAGAGACCATATTATTCGTCATCCATAATTGTAATTGCGCTTTATTCTCAGCATTAAGCACATTCCCAATTAATAATTTTTTGACGGTATTCATCATTGCGATAGGCGTTGTCGTGTCATTTTTCGCCCCTTTTTCAACATAATTTAACTTAGGCTCAAAATGATCAAGTCGCGTGCTGTTATCACCGATGGTACGTAAAAAAGCGGTCAAGCCTTGTGGACCACCGATCTTCTCTAACGCTAAATTAGCCGCATAATTATCACTCATTAACATTGCAGCGCCACACACACTTTGCAATGACATTTTACCGCCAACAAAATTTTGCGTAATCGGATTCCAATTAATTAATCCCGCTTTAGTCACATCAATCTTATCCGTTAACTTTAATGCCTTATGTTGCACGTCATATAACACATTGGCGCAGGCTAATGTTTTAAATACACTCATCATTGGGAAACGCTCAGAACCATTAAAATTCCATTGCGTGTTATTCTGAGTATCGATAACAGCAACACCAATTTGCCCTTGAATCTGCTGTTCTGTATCACGTAAATACTGACCAATATCAGTGGCAGATGCCGTATAGGAAAACAATGCGAATAAACTTAACACCCAATATTTTTTCATTTCCAAATCCATTAATATAATAAAAACCGATAAATTTTAGGGTGAAAATTTGTTAGTAACAACATCTTATTTGTAACTAATCATCGTGTTTTTTAATAAACATCAAAATAAACCATCAACACGATTAGGCCGCACTAATCCAACATTATTAAAGACAAATGATGCTATTTTCTCTACAATACGCGACCTTTCAAAGGTGATGGATCACCTGATAGTCATGCTTTAACGCAAGTAACTATCGTAGTCCCTGTAGGATACCTGTTCTTTATATATGATGAGGTTCGTGAGAATGGCAAGCCACGATAATATTTTTTCTACGCCAATTGCAAAACTGGGTGATTTTACGTTTGATGAACGTGTCGCTGAAGTTTTCCCAGACATGATTCAACGTTCAGTACCCGGTTATAGTAATATCATTTCGGCTATTGGCATGCTCGCTGAACGTTTTGCTAAGCCGCATTCTAAAGTATACGATCTTGGTTGTTCACTCGGTGCTGCCACTTTATCGATGCGTC
Organism: Photobacterium iliopiscarium; assembly: GCF_003026395.1. Classification (GTDB taxonomy): domain Bacteria; phylum Pseudomonadota; class Gammaproteobacteria; order Enterobacterales; family Vibrionaceae; genus Photobacterium; species Photobacterium iliopiscarium. The sequence goes on from NZ_PYOO01000002.1 coordinate 241,756, forward strand.
GTCATATTGATCAGGAAGGGTGTGAGATTATCGCGATTGATAATTCAGCAGCAATGGTTGAACGTTGCCGTTTATTAGTTAACGCCTACCGTTCAGAAACACCCGTACAAGTCATTGAAGCGGATATTCGTCATGTTGATATCCAAGATGCCTCAGTCGTTGTGCTTAATTTTACGCTGCAATTTCTTTCTCCCGATGATCGCTTAGCATTATTAGAAAAAATATATGCAGGTTTACGTCCTGGCGGCATATTGATCTTATCGGAAAAATATATTTTTGAAGATGAACGTGCGAATGAATTGCTGATCGATCTTCATCTCGATTTTAAACGAGCCAATGGTTATAGCGAATTAGAAATTAGTCAAAAGCGTAGCGCAATTGAAAATGTAATGCGTCCCGACAGTGTTGAAACTCATAAACAACGTTTCAATGAAATTGGTTTTTCTAGCTCTGAAGTGTGGTTCCAATGCTTCAATTTTGGCTCAATGTTTGCGATTAAATAAGGTTTATAGTTCCAATATGTTTAGTTTTTCTGCTTTTTATCAGCTTCTCGCTCAACATGAGACTTTACGTCCATGGTTAAATACTTTGCCGCAACAATTAAGTGATTGGGAGCAGCAAGAGCATGGCGATATGGCACGTTGGGTACGTGCTCTACAAAAATTCCCTACCGATAAGCCTGATATTATTGATCTCAAAAATGCAGTCAGTGTACGTAATGAAGTACCGATTGCTGACGGTGAAAAAAAACGTTTAGAGAGTCTTTTACGTCTACTTCACCCATGGCGTAAAGGTCCATTCACGATGCACGATATTCATATCGACACCGAATGGCGCTCAGACTGGAAATGGGATCGTGTTTTACCGCATATCACACCACTAAAAGGTCGCAGTGTATTAGATGTTGGTTGTGGCAATGGTTATCACATGTGGCGCATGCTGGGTGAAGGGGCAAAATTAACCGTCGGTATCGACCCATCAAGCTTATTCTTGATCCAATTTGAAGCGATTAAACGCTTAATGGGACAAGACGATCGCGCCTATTTATTACCGTTAGGCATTGAACAATTACCCGAACTAAAAGCGTTTGATACCGTATTTAGTATGGGAGTGTTGTATCACCGCCGCTCACCATTAGATCATATTCTGCAATTAAAAAACCAATTACGTGCCGGTGGCGAAGTCATTTTAGAAACTCTGGTCATTGATGGCGATGAAAATACGGTCCTTGTACCAACACATCGTTATGCACAAATGCATAATGTGTACTTTTTCCCATCAGCAAAAGCATTAAAAGTGTGGATGGAAAAATGTGGGCTTGTTGATGTCCGTATTGTTGATGAGAATATCACTACCACAGACGAACAAAGATCAACCAATTGGATGACAAATAATTCCTTACCAGAATATCTAAATCAAGATGATAGTTCAAAAACTATCGAAGGTTATCCAGCGCCAAGACGCGCAATCTTAGTCGGTAGGAATCCTGACTAACGACTGACAAAAGGGATGCTGTACGCATCCCTTTTTTGATGTAAACTAATGTTGTTATTATATAAAACAGACGCACATAGGAGATATGATGCTTCGTCTTAGCGTATCAGTAATTGCACTAGCGATTCTTTCTGGATGTACCTCAAACGCAACGCTAGAAAAAAACCACCAACAAACTTTAGCCGCTATCAATAATGTTTCTACGCACGTTGATACTAAAATCAATGACGTTTCTACACATGTTGAAAAACAGCAACAATATATTGGCCAACTTGAAAGAAAATTAGCATCTATCTCAAAAGATATAAAATTTCTTAAGCATAAGAGCCTAACTCAGCCTAAAGTCATTGTTGAAAAACAAATTATTCGAATTCCGGTTGAGCAACCTATTACTGATTCTAAAACGGCTAACGGTAAAGTCATTTTAGGACAGGAAGAATGGGTATGGATTGATTCAGTTAAAAGCCACTTTAAAGCCCGTGTCGATACAGGTGCGACTACATCATCACTGAATGCCGTTGATGTACAAACATTTGAACGCGATGGCAAAGAATGGGTACGTTTTAATTTAAGTCATGATTCTGCAATCGACACCCCTGCCGAAATTACAGTAAATAACAAAGCAAAACCAGAAACCATTGAAGCACCAATTTACCGTTGGGTACGTATTCGTCAATCAACCACTGAAGAAGCTGTTCGTCGTCCAGTGATCGAAGCATGGATTACATTAGGTTCTTTGCACGAAAAAACACAGTTTACACTCGCAGATAGAACAAAAATGGACTTCCCTGTTTTACTTGGGCGTGAATTCTTTAAAGATATTGCGTTGGTTGATGTAGGTAAACAATTTGTACAAGGAAAGACTGAGCCAAAACCAGTCCAAGTAAACAAATAAATCAAGAGGCCGTCATGACGTCGAGAATACCCTTTTATATACTTATCTCCCTGTTAATCATTTCAGGTATTGGATTGAGCGTGTATCGCCATGATGTTTATGGCGTTCCATGGACACCGGGAAAAGAACGTGCGGTATGGGAAGTAGAAGCGAGAGTGCAATTTGATGCAATCGGCGATCCTGTACAAGTAAAAATGTCAGCACCCGGTACACAACAAGGTTTTACACTCATTGATGAAAGCACATCATCACCCCCTAATTATTCAGTAGTAATCCACAATACTAAAGATGGTCGTGAAGCTGATTGGGCAACACGTACAGCCATTGGCAAACAAGTATTGTATTACAAAACGCAATTACTGGTTGATGATCATGCAAAGTACAAATCAGTGCCACCCACAGGTGAACCCGCTGAAGTTAGTTTAAGTAACCCACAACAAACAGCCGCAACAGCATTGTTAACTCAAGCGCGCAATTTATCCGCAGATGATGTGACATTAGCGCGGGAGTTAATTCGCGAGCTGCATGATAAGCAGAATCAAAATGCCGCCGTATTGCTTGATACAATGTCACCGGCAGATGTTGTTACTAGCTTATTGTCACTTGAAGGCATTAATTCTCGTGTTGTCAGTGGGTTAACGCTTGAAGATGGTCGTCGTCGTCAAAGCGTATCACCAATGGTTGAGGTATGGGATAAACAACAGAAAAACTGGCAGTTATTTAGTCTCACCACAGGCGAGCAAGGCAAACCTGAAAATGTGATGATCTGGAACCAACAAGGTAATGCATTACTTGACGTTGTTGGTGGCCGTAACTCAAACATCAGTTTTTCTATTATTGCCCAGGACATTACGCCCCAACGTGCAACACAAGAAAAAATTAAAGTTGAAGATCTATTAAACTTCTCGATTCATAGCTTGCCTCTTGAAGAACAAGCAATGTTTAAAACCATCATGCTTGTACCTATTGGTGCATTAATTGTGGTGTTTTTACGTATCATTATCGGATTAAAAACATCAGGCACATTCATGCCAGTGTTAATCGCGGTTGCCTTTGTGCAAACCCAGCTATTAACCGGTATTGTTGGTTTCCTATTGATCGTAGGCACAGGTTTAATCATTCGAAGTTATCTGTCGAAACTCAACCTACTTCTGGTCGCTCGAATATCCGCGGTGATAATTACCGTAATATTGATCATTTCAATATTTACCGTGGTGGCATTTAAGATTGGTTTGATTGAAGGTCTAACAATTACCTTCTTCCCAATGATCATTTTGTCATGGACAATCGAGCGTATGTCGATTCTATGGGAAGAAGAAGGTGCGAAAGAAGTGTTTATTCAAGGTGGTGGTTCACTATTAACATCAGTGTTAATTTACCTTGCAATGACAACACCTATCGTACGTCACCTAACGTTTAACTTTATTGGTGTTCAATTTATTATCCTTGCAGCTATCTTAATTTTAGGTAACTACACCGGTTATCGCTTAAGTGAGCTTCGTCGCTTTAAGCCACTGACCGAGGACTAATATATGTCATTCTTTTCACAGTTTACTTCACCGAAAAAACTGCGTGATCGTGGCATCATGGGGATGAACAAACGTAACCATAGCTATATCAGTCGTTACAATGAGCGTAGCCGTTTTCCGCTTGTGGATGACAAGCTAAAAACCAAGTTCATTGCCCAACAAGCAGGAGCAACCGTTCCCGATTTGATTGGTGTTATTGATAGCCAAGCCGCTGTTAAGCATATTCACCATATGGTTAAAGACTGGCCTGGGTTTGTAATAAAACCCGCTCAAGGCTCTGGTGGTAAAGGTATTCTGGTGATTGTGAAGCACAAAGATGGAATTTATGTAAAACCATCAGGTGCCGAAATCAACCAACAAGATGTTGAACGTCATATTACCAATACCCTTGCGGGATTATTCTCGCTTGGGGGTAAAAATGATGTTGCCATGGTCGAAAACCTGATTCAATTTGATAATGTGTTTGATGGCTTTAGCTATGAAGGTGTACCTGATGTACGCGTGATCGTATTTAAAGGCTACCCCGTAATGGCAATGATGCGTTGTTCAACCGCAGCGTCTGATGGTAAAGCGAACCTTCACCAAGGTGCTGTTGGTGTAGGAATTGATATTGCATCAGGTAAAGCGATTCGAGCGGTACAGTTTAACTTACCCATTGAACGCCATCCCGACACTGAGCGATTGTTAAGTGAGCTTGAAGTCCCAGAATGGAACAAGCTGTTGGTACTTGCTGCCAGTGCATGGGAAATGACAGGCTTAGGCTATATTGGTACAGATATGGTATTAGACAAAGAAAAAGGTCCAATGGTATTAGAGCTTAATGCTCGCCCTGGTTTAGCGATTCAAATTGCTAACGGCACGGGCTTATTACCACGCCTACGTCATATTGAAGCTATGGGTATAACAGCACATACACCAACTCCAGAAGAACGAGTTGCTTATTGTGCACATCAGTTTGGTACTAAATCTGAGTTCTAATCGACGAGCAATACAATAAAATCACTAGCCCTGACATACTCGGGGCTTTTTATTACCTAAAATAAATCATTAAAGTTACTATTCTTAATGTCGATAACTTAAGTATCTTATTTAACATAGCCAGTTATTGATTACATGCAAACTCAATCACTTGATAATTTACAGCTTATTAATGAAATTCAACTCGGCACTCACCTTAACCATGCGGTTGAAGGTGGACGTCGTGCTGATTTTGCATTGATGTTAGCGTTATTGTCTTCTGATCTGCATGAAAACATTCCGGTTGATACTGCCCCAATAGAAACACTGTCATCACAACAACTGCGGGCTTATTTTGAAATCCCAGCATCACAGCCCCTCACATCGACACCAGCCTGTTATCAACGCGCAGCGGAACAAGCACAAGCCTTTCATCAAGCAAGTTTAACCAGTACCCGCTTATTGGCACAGTTACAACCAACAGCCCTATCTTACCCACCACAACAAACAAAAGGTTTACCGGAAGATTTGTTTCATAATCTATCAATCCACGAACGCCGTAAACTTCCTCCAGTTGAACCAAAACCCCTCCAAGCGGCTCCACAAGATCTGTACTTAGCATTAATTAAATCAAAACGAATGAGTGAAATGAGCTGGGCTGCATAAGCTAATATTTGCAGTTGATCAAAGATAAAATACATCATTTATGATGCAAAAATAATAACCGTATTTGATCGTGACCTTGCTCATAATTTCTTCTTTATTATTATTAGTTTGCGAGCTTATTGACTAATATTGATCGTAGTAATGGCCTTAGATATAACCACTATAAAATTAATACCAATAAGGCTTCAAATAAGACGATTTAAACATTAAGGCTAGGAATATATGCATATCGGACAATCAGTCGTTATCATCACCGATGCGGGTAATCCTATTGGCAAAGCGGTGGCACTTCATTTCGCATCATTAGGGGCAACCTTAGCACTGGTCGATAATAACGAAGTTGAACTAAAAAAAACCTTGCGATCTTGTCGTAAGATTAATAAATCATCGGCTGCATTTTATATAAAATATTACGATGAACTTACTATTAGCGCTCTATTCCAACAAGTCAAAGAGCGATTTGGTGCGATTAATATTTTATTAAACACTTGGACAGGTACAGAAATACCGCATTTACTGTCACCAACATCGATCATTGATTTTAATAATATTATGCAAAATAGCGCCGCCAGTTTTTTTATTTTTGGAAAAATGGCGGCTGAGTTTATGCAACATCAACCTCACCAAAGCGTCATTATTAATCTAGCGCTTAGCCATGAAAATCATCAACCTCATACACCCACAACAAGCAAAACCGTTGTCAGTGGTCTCACTCAAAACTGGGCAAACGAACTGGCTGATTTTAACATTCGAGTTGGAGGTATTGTTCCAATTAACCACCAAGATAAACCTTATGATCAGCAGCCGATTATCGGCGTTCCGATGCAAGATGAAATTGCACGAAATGTTGAATACATTGTGCGTAATGATTCGTTTAGTGGACGAATGATAGAATCAGAAATTGGCGTCTAAGCAGAGTAAAACAATCATCTAATCAAGCTGGCTAAGTATGAATACTTGGCCTTTTTTATGTTGCGAGGTTGCGAGGTTGCGAGGTTGCGAGGTTGCGAGGTTGCGAGGTGAATTTTAAGCACTTATCGATGATGATGTAAATCCCCAAAACAAAAAGCCCGTCTATTGCTAGACGGGCTTTTTTATATTTTAGTCAGTAAAGATATTAAGCTTTTGCTTTTTTACCTTTTGCAGCAACTTGTACTGGCTCTGATTTCTTAGCTACTTCTGCATCTTCAAACGTTTCGCCGTCAACGTATGCTGTACCGTAGTAAGAAGCGATTAATACTTCTTTAAGCTCTTTAATCAATGGGTAACGTGGGTTAGCACCTGTACATTGGTCATCGAACGCATCTTCAGCAATTGCATCAACTTTAGCCATAAACGCAGCTTCATCAACACCAGCAGCTTGAATTGACAATGGAATATTCAATGCAATTTTAAGCTCTTCTAACCAATTAAGTAGCGCATTAACTTTCGTTTCAGTATTACCTTCACGGAAACCTAAGTGCTCTGCAACTTCAGCGTAACGAGCACGTGCTTTAGGACGGTCGTACTGAGAGAATGCAGCTTGTTTAGTTGGGTTGTTAGTCGCATTAAAACGAACAGTATTCGAGATTAATAATGCATTCGCAAGACCGTGTGGTACGTGGAATTCAGCGCCTAACTTGTGTGCCATTGAGTGACATGCACCAAGGAAAGACTGCGCAAAAGCCATACCAGCGATTGTTGCTGCATTGTGCACTTTCTCACGTGCAATTGGATCTTTCTTACCGTTAGCGTAAGAGCTTGGTAAGTACTCTTTAAGCATCTTAAGAGCTTGAAGAGCGTGACCATCTGAGTATTCGTTAGCAAGAACAGAAACGTAAGCTTCTAATGCGTGCGTTACTGCATCGTAACCACCGAATGCACATAAAGACTTAGGCATATCCATTACAAGGTTAGCATCAACAACAGCCATGTTTGGCGTTAGTTCGTAATCTGCTAATGGGTATTTTTGACCTGTCTTTTCATCAGTTACAACAGCAAATGGTGTAACTTCAGAACCAGTACCTGAAGTAGTTGTGATACATACTAGTTCAGCTTTTTGACCCATTTTAGGGAACTTGTAAATACGTTTACGGATATCCATAAAGCGCATTGATAAATCTTCAAAATCAGTTTCTGGATGCTCGTACATTACCCACATGATTTTCGCAGCATCCATCGGTGAACCACCACCAACAGCTAAGATAACATCAGGTTGGTAACTTGCACATGCTTCAGCACCAGCTTTAACTACTGCTAATGTTGGATCTGCTTCTACTTCATGGAATACTTCAACTTCCATGCCTTTCTCTTTCAAGATTGAACGTAGGTCATCGATGTAACCGTTGTTGAACAAGAAACGGTCAGTTACGATTAGAGCACGTTTTTTACCTTCAAGATCACTCATTGCGATTGGTAAACAGCCGCGACGGAAGTAGATAGATTTTGGTAGTTTATGCCACAACATATTTTCTGCTCGCTTAGCTACAATTTTCTTGTTGATAAGGTGCTTAGGACCTACGTTTTCAGAGATAGCATTACCACCCCAAGAACCACAACCTAGAGTTAGTGAAGGCGCTAATTCAAAGTTGTAAAGGTCACCAATACCACCTTGAGATGCAGGTGTATTCACAAGAATACGAGCAGTTTTCATTTTGTCACCGAAGTACGCAATACGCTCTTCGTTATTATCTTGGTCAGTGTAAAGAACTGATGTATGACCAACACCACCTATGTCTAAAATGATACCTGCTTGACGCACAGCATCTTCAAAGTCTTTCGCTTTAAATAGACCTAGAGTTGGTGATAGTTTTTCATGAGCAAATTCATCATCCCATGAAGCTTCTAAGCCTTCACCAATAAGAATTTTAGTTGCCTTAGGCACTTTAACATTTGCTAGCTCAGCGATTTTGTATGCTGGTTGGCCAACGATGTTAGCGTTAAGTGCGCCATTGATAAGTAGTACTTTACGTACTTTATCTGCATCTTCTTTACTTAGAACAACCGCGCCGTATTCAGCAAAACGAGCTTTAACTTCATCGTAAATTGATTCAACAACGATTGCTGCTTGCTCAGAAGCACAGATAACACCGTTATCGAATGTTTTAGACATTAGGATAGAAGAAACAGCACGTTTGATATCAGCAGTTTCGTCGATAACTACAGGTGTATTACCTGCACCAACACCGATTGCAGGTTTACCTGAAGAGTAAGCTGCTTTAACCATGCCTGGACCACCAGTAGCAAGGATCATGTTGACGTGTTCATGTTTCATTAGCGCATTTGATAGTTCAACAGATGGTTGGTCAATCCAACCAATGATATCTTTTGGTGCGCCCGCTTTAACTGCTGCATCTAATACAACTTTCGCTGCGTAGTTAGTTGCATTTTTAGCACGTGGGTGTGGCGAGAAGATACAACCATTACGTGTTTTAAGACAGATTAGCGATTTAAAGATTGCTGTTGAAGTAGGGTTTGTCGTTGGAACGATTGCACAAACAATACCTACAGGTTCAGCGATAGTGATCGTGCCACCTTCATCGTTACGGTCGATAACGCCACACGTCAATTCATCTTTGTATTTATTGTAAATGAACTCAGAAGCAAAATGGTTTTTAATCACTTTGTCTTCCATGATACCCATGCCAGACTCTTCTGCTGCCATTTTAGCAAGTTCGATACGAGCAGTTGAAGCAGCTAGAGATGCAGCACGGAAGATTGCATCAACTTGTTCTTGTGAAAAGCTTGCAAATTCTTTTTGAGCCGCTTTAACGCGTGCTACTAGAGCATCAAGTTCAGCTAAATTAGTTACAGGCATATTCTTTCTCCAAAAATAAAAACTATAAAATTCATTAAAAATCATTTAGTAAGAATATGTTGAAATCTTTTCACATTAAGAGCGTTAAAACTGATTAACACTTTCAACAATACACATACTTAGTAAATTGCTTTCAAAACTGATTATAATTTTTCATACTATAAAAGAAATTGATTTAGATCACCACACTGTCAAAATTCTGAAATAATAACTAATCGATGAAATCTAGTGTTTTATCATGCTTTTACATGCAGTTTCATGAATCTAACGATTGTTTTATCTAATATGTACTAAAAACATTTATTTCACAAGCCGAAATATTACGTAATAAAAATACATTTACTAGCCCCCGTCACGTCTAATTGTGACAGAAATCACGATTTATGACGTTAACTGCTCAATATTTGTTGCATATAATCCATATGAATCATTGATTCACTAAGCCTAATACACAAAATACACTTTACATAATTTATCTGACATAAGATTATCTACGTCTTAAGTCGCATTAATTAGCTTTTATCAGTAGATGAAATACTTAGCTTAGATTAAAATATGGTCGCAATCGTATTTTTCAATAATACGTCCTTATAAAAGCATGGGCAGAGATAATGTCTAGATAAGATCACATAATCTACATAGTGTTGAATCTTTATTACCCATATGCCAATGAGAACACACTTTCTCTTTACTTACTCAGCCACAATAAATGAAGGTAACTTAATAGGTATTAACTATGCAGGCTTTTGATATAGCAATATTTTTACACTTTTTCGTTGGGCTTATTGCGACTGTCAACCCTATCGGTATCATGCCTGTTTTCGTTTCGCTTACGGGAGCCATGAGCCCTGAAGAACGAAACAAAACAGCATTAACCACCAATGTTGCCATTGCCATTATTTTAGTTGTCGCATTAATAGCTGGGCAACATTTGCTAGATCTGTTTAGTATCTCTATTGATTCATTTCGTGTTGCGGGCGGTTTGCTACTGCTAAGCATCGCATTTTCAATGATGAGCGGTAAAATCGGCGAAGTTAAACAGAATAAAGAAGAGAAGTCAGAATCCGTCAGTCGTGAACAAGTGGGCGTTGTCCCATTAGCGATGCCATTAATGGCAGGTCCTGGTGCAATTAGTTCAACGATTGTATATGGCGCACGCTACCCGAGCTTGATGTCCACCGTGGGCATCGCGATCACAATTACCATCTTTGCTTTTTGTTGTTGGCTATTGTTTCGTTCAGCACCTTATATTGTACGGTTTTTAGGTCAAACAGGTATTAACGTTATTACGCGTATTATGGGTTTGATTCTTGCAGCACTCGGTATTGAGTTTATAATCAATGGCCTACGAGTGATGTTACCCGGCTTAAGCTAACAATTTAAGTCACTACCTAAGCCTCAGCCTATTCATTTGCTGGGGCTTTCTTTCCTCTGATAATTACTTAAGTCACTGCGAGGTTTTGATATACTAGATAACATTCAAGCCAATTAATAACGCACCACAAACCGTAAAATATTATGTTGGCGTCTTATCTGTTAATAAATACAATTAAATTATGACAAAACTAACACTCACCCCAAGACAACGTCTCTATCAAATTATTTTCGGCACTTCTACTCGCTTTGGTCAATGGTTTGATATCGCCTTAATTATTGCCATTATCAGTTCTGAAATAATTTTAATTATCTCATCAGTTGCGAGCATTGAATCACAATACCCACATTTATTGGTTATTGCAGAATGGTCATTTACCATTCTATTCACTATTGAATACATTTTGCGTTTATATTGTTCACCACGACCACTCGCCTACATGCGCAGCTTTTATGGTGTGATCGATTTAATGGCCATTTTACCCGCTTATATTGCCTTTTTAATTCCAGGTTCAAACTACTTACTTATCATTCGTCTTATTCGTGTGTTACGTATTTTCCGCGTGTTGAAACTGGCAAGATTTCTTAAAGATTCCAATATCTTATTACGCTCACTTCGTCATGCTCAGCGTAAAATAGTGGTCTTTTTTAGTTCGGTTTTAATTCTGGTTACTGTCTTTGGCTCATTAATGTTCATTATTGAAGGCCCAGCAAATGGTTTTACTAGTATTCCAAAAAGTATTTATTGGGCAATTGTCACAATCACAACCGTTGGTTATGGCGATATTGTGCCTCACACCGTAATGGGTAAGGCGTTAGCATCATTAACCATGTTATTAGGCTACTCTATTCTTGCCGTACCTACGGGGATTATTACCGCAGAGTTAAATCAAGAGATGAAAACTCATCGAGGTCTGATTCGTTGCCCTAACTGTGCGACTAGCGGTCACGAAATGGATGCTGAATATTGTAAAAAATGTGGAACACAACTGCCAGAGACGTTATAGGACAAAAAAGCCCGTGCCAATAAATGGAACGGGCTATAACTACAAAAAATTATTTACTACTTTTTAGACGACGATTGTTGTTGTAAAAAATGCACGGCTTTATCCGGAAAATCAGTAAAGACACCATCGACATCCGCTTGATTATAAAACACCTCTAGCATGCCATCGTAATCTTTAACATAGGCAGGAATACGATCTTTATCGGCACGAAATGTATAAGGATGTACAACCATACCGTTCGCATGGGCATTTTTCACCATATCAGTGAGTTCTATGTGTCCTACCGTTGAACTGTCTTTCACTATCATCGGTTTCCACGGGCCAATACCATCAGCATACTGAGACAAGACTTTCATGCCATTGGGCTCAAACATCCAATCATAACTATAAGGATGTGCTTTACCTGCTTTGTCATACTCCATGGTCTCATTCCAATCTGTTTCCGCCATCAACTGTACTAAATTCAAATCCATGCCCATGGCTGGCATTAATTGATCATTAATACGTTTAAGCTCATTGAAATCAAACGTTTGTAAATAAACATTACTGTTTTTATCAATATAACCATAGTGCTTTAGTACTGTTAATACCGCTTTACTGATGTCTTTGCCTTCATGGCGATGAAACCATGGCGCTTTAATTTCTGGATACAAGCCAATGTCATAACCCAAGGTTTTATTTAACCCCTGAATCATTTCAATTTCTTCTTGGAACGTTGGAACGGTAAAATGAGACTTCCAAATAGGGAACCGTTCAGAGAAACCTTGTACTTGCTTACCTTCTTTAATATCAAAACCTTCTGTCACACTTAGCTGTTTAATCTCTGCCAAGGTAAAATCAATTGCATAAAAACGACCATCTTTACGGGCTCGATTTGGAAAAACAGCAGCAACATTGGTCACACGATCCAGATAATGGTCATGTAACACCACCAACTTATCATCTTTTGTCATTACCACATCTTGCTCGATATAATCTGGCTTCATCGCATAAGCAAGTGCCTTTGCTGGTAAGGTATGTTCTGGTAAATACCCTGAGGCACCACGGTGGGCAATAACGACTTTATCAGTATTAGGTTGAGCAATAACATGCGAGGACAATACAGCGCAGCCAATCATTGTTGCTAGAATCATTTTTTTCATTATTATTCCTTCAATCACATATTGGTTCATATCGAACATGTAAATGCTCATTCGAAGCAAATAATACGGATAATAAATGACAGTTTTGCGATCAGATGCGTATATAATGCTTTTTTCAGCTTGAATAATAACTTTAATTCTCAAATGGTGACTTTAATTCCAAAGTGGAATAAAGCTATTAAATATTCATCGTATCGACTTATTTGTTTCATACTTTGCTTTTACCACGTCTATAACGTGATAAAAATCAAACCGTAATAACGGCAAAAATCGTATAAACAAGCCGACATTAAGCCGATAACATAAAAGAAAGATATAAAAAAACCGAGGCAGAACACCTCGGTTTAATAAAGGACAGATTTAATTATTTACGACGCCAAGTTGTACCTTGTGCACCATCTTCTAAAATAATGCCCATCGCAAGTAGCTTATCACGCGCATCATCAGCAGCAGCCCAATCTTTTGCAGCACGCGCATCTAAACGCTGTTGAATTAATCCTTCAATTTCAGCCACGTTATCTTCTTCACCAGCACCACCTTGTAAGAAGGTTTCAGGATCTTGAGATAATAAGCCTAAAATATCAGCCAATTCTCGCATACGTGCACCTAACAAAGATGCAGCTGCAATATCATCCGTTTTAAGACGGTTGATCTCACGCGCCATATCAAACAATGCAGAATATGCTTCAGGCGTATTGAAATCATCATCCATCGCTTCTTTAAAACGAGCAACAAATTCTTCACCACCAGCCGCTTCTACTGATGTATCTAAGCCACGTAGTGACGTATATAAACGCTCAAGTGCTGAACGCGCTTGTTTAAGATTATCTTCACTGTAGTTAAGCTGGCTACGGTAATGACCAGACATTAAGAAGTAACGTACAGTTTCAGGATCGTAATGGTTTAACACATCACGAATAGTGAAGAAGTTACCTAATGATTTAGACATCTTTTCACGATCGATCATCACCATGCCACTGTGCATCCATGTATTCACGTATTGACCATCGTGAGCACAGCATGATTGCGCAATTTCATTTTCGTGGTGAGGAAATTGTAGATCTGAGCCACCACCATGAATATCAAAGTGATCACCAAGAATAGATGAATTCATCGCTGAACATTCAATATGCCAACCCGGACGACCAGGACCCCATGGTGATTCCCATGTTGGCTCACCAGGCTTCGACATTTTCCACAAAACAAAGTCTAATGGACTGCGTTTTGCCATATCGATATCAACACGCGCACCCGCTTGTAGTTGATCAAGATCTTGCTTAGAAAGGCGACCGTAATCGTCATACTTGCTCACTTCAAACATTACGTCGCCATTTGATGCAACATAAGCAAAGCCACGTTCAATTAAACGTTCACAAAGAGCGATGATTTCAGCAATAAATTGCGTCGCACGTGGTTCAACATTCGGACGTTTCATGCCTAAAGCATCAAAGTCCGCATGCATTTCACCGATTAAACGCTCTGTTAATGATTCACAGCTTTCGCCATTTTCAGCGGCACGCTTAATGATTTTATCGTCGATATCAGTAATGTTACGAACGAAAGTAAGATCGTAGCCTGAGTAACGCAAATAACGCGACACAACATCAAAAGAGACAAATGTACGACCGTGTCCGATGTGACATAAATCGTAGATCGTAACGCCACAAACGTACATACCGACTTTGCCAGGATGGATGGGTGTAAATACTTCTTTTTGTCGTGTGAGCGAATTATAGATCTTTAACATGTCTCAGCATTACTCATTAATTTCAAATTTGTCGGTAATTACACCTTTTATAGCATTTGATCGCAAGGAAAATTCAAGGATGGATGCTATTTTAGCCATTAGTGCAGATTAAGCGGGTAATGTTTGTCTGACACGGCTAAGGTAAGTTAATATCCACGCTTAAAGAAAATACTCCATTTAAGGAAAAAATCATGATCACTCTTCACACAAATTTCGGTGACATCAAAATTAATCTTTTCGAAGATAAAGCACCTGTAACATGTGCTAACTTCCTAGAATACTGCCGTGACGGTTTCTATAATGGCACTATTTTCCACCGCGTTATTGATGGTTTCATGGTTCAAGGCGGCGGCATGCTTCCTGGTATGGAAGAGAAAGAAACTCGCGCAACAATCAATAATGAAGCAAACAATGGCCTAAGCAACAAAACAGGCACATTAGCAATGGCGCGTACTAATGCACCACACTCTGCTAGCTCACAGTTCTTCATTAACGTAAAAGATAACAACTTCCTAGACTTCACTGGCGAAAACATGAGTGGCTGGGGCTACTGTGTATTTGCTGCTGTTGTTGAAGGCATGGATGTAGTCAATAAAATCAAAGCAGTAAAAACAGGCCGTAACGGTTACCACGACGACGTGCCGGTTGAAGACGTTATCATCGAAAACGTAACAATCGAAGACTAATACTTCGCAAAGGGCGGTCAGTTACCGCCCTTTATTAAACTCTTATGACCACATTATTTATCTCAGATTTGCACTTAAGTGCTGAACGTCCTGACATTACCGCTTGTTTCTTACGCTTTATGGCCGAAGAAACCCACCATATCGATGCCTTGTATGTATTAGGGGACTTATTTGAAATGTGGATAGGCGATGATGAAGACTCCCCTTTCTTACAGCAAGTCAAGCATGCCTTCAAAACCCTGACTGATGCTGGCACACCGTGTTACTTTATTCATGGCAACCGTGACTTTTTAATTGGTAAACAATTTAGCCGTCAAACGGGAATAGCCTTATTGCCTCAACATACGGTGGTTGATCTATATGGTACACCAACCTTAATTTTACACGGTGATACACTGTGTATTGAAGACCAAGCCTACCAACGTTACCGTAAAAAAGTCCACAATCCTGTTATCCAATGGTTATTTGCACGATTACCGTTATCATACCGAGTTAAAATCGGTGATAAATTCCGCAGTAACAGCGGTAAAAATAATCAAACCAAAAGCCAATCGATTATGGATGTTACTCAAGCAGAAGTAGTACGAGTAATGCGCGATGCACATGTCACTCAAATGATTCATGGTCACACACACAGACCTGATATTCATGATCTTGATATTAATGGCATTCCTGCACAACGCATTGTTCTTGGTGATTGGTATGATCACGGTTCAGTGCTGGTCTATCGCCCCGATGGATATCAATTAGAAACACGTGATTTCAGTGCTTCTAACACGAAATAATAAGCATAAAAAAAGGTACGACATGCGTACCTTTTTTATTGCTACAAAATCTATTGATTATCATTTACTGGCATAACACTTATTGTGCTTCTACCACGGTATTACTTGGCATCACTTTTCTATCAGCAAGCCATGAGCGATACATAGTGATCGAGGTGTAGAACACAACAATACACACTAACCACGATAATACATGCATATTTAATGACTTCACTAAATAAGCGGCAATGATCACCATTATCGGTCCAACAACGGCAACAGTTACTGTTGCGCGACTATTAAAACGATTATGGCGAATAAAGCTAGCTGATGAGAAAAAGCTTAAAAATGCACATGAACACATCATGACCGGAAAGGCCGCCAACGGATTCATTCCCAGAAGGTAAATCATTACCATACAGGGTGCATACAAACCAATACCCACCGTCATTAACGCGCCAAAAATAAAGTTACCAATAATTCCAATAACCAATTTCCAGCCGCTTAAACCCAGACTACTGCCACCTAATGGAAAGAGCTTTAATTGACCAGCAAGCATTAAGCCAGCCACAATTAACAAAGCAACACTCATTACGATGCGAATATGTTGCCGATCCCAACGAGAAACTAACCGTGCCCCCATTGTGGCACCAACGCAGGCTGCCGCCACCAAGCTTAATAATGTCACTGAATCAACAGCGACAGCAGTCATAAAAATAAATGACTGAAACACAGTGGGGAGTACTGATTGGCTATTCAGTGTTCCAGGTAATTGTTGATCATCAATAAGCTTAAACTGTTTATAACCTGAGGTCATAATGGCAAAACTGCCAATACCTAAAGTGTCACAAAAGTGCGCAAAGCCACCGATAATCGCAATCGGGATAATACGTGTATCAGCTTCCTGCTTGTGATTTCTTCGCCATGCTGCCAACAACATCACACAAAAGATACCACCACCAACAAGCAATCCCGCTTGTATCAAGGTAAATATGGACATAACTACTATTAAACAAAAAAGAGGGTTATTTGAGGAGCACAAAAGGTGCATTGCAAATGGCAATTATTCCAGCCGCAAATATTATGTACTTATACGCTATGAGTTACCATTGTTTTAGTCATTCCATCAATATATTGCGGTAAATATAAACACTGATTGCTAATTGAGATAATGAAAACGTAAACTAGCCCTAATTTCTTTATTAAAATCGGCTTAAAAAAGATGTCAAAACACCATAATGAATGTCCTTGCGGCAGCCACAAACCGCTTGTTGAATGCTGTAAACCCATTCATCTTAATCATGCATTAGCAACCCATCCAGAACAGCTTATGCGTGCGCGTTACAGTGCTCATGTGCTGGGTTTAGTTGATTTTGTAATACAAACATATCACGCCAGTTGTGAAGCAGAACATCACCGTGAAGCCATTGCCGAGTCGATTAACCTTAAATGGCTAGGCCTAGAAGTTATTAGCAGTGAAATTGCGGCTGATGGTCAGGGTTTTGTTGAATTTAAAGCAGGTTATAAAGAAGCAGGTGAAGAATATATACTGCAAGAGCGTTCTCGATTTGTGCAAGAATCCATTAATGGTCAATGCTATTGGTTTTACATTGATGGTGAATACCCTCAGCCACCACCAAGCGAACAACCGCCAGCACCGAAGCCAATAACCGTTACTAAAACTGTTGGTCGTAATGATCCTTGTTCATGCGGTAGCGGTAAAAAATATAAAAAATGTTGTGGCTAATGCTAGCGTATTAACACCACTCATCAATAAAACTGAGTAAGGATGCTCAGTTTTATTGATGCATTATTTGTTGCGATATTGAAAAAACACCCTTAAATAATTTACATTTAAAGAATGCTATCCTCTATCTTTAATTTTAAAAGTAAAACAATCCATTATAGTTCATCACCTTACCAATAAAAATACTGCATCCCATTCCTTCAGCGCATCAATACAAACAATTAACATTTATTTTAACTTTTCGCTTAAATTATTGTTGCAAAAAACAACAGCCTTCGTTAGTGTGAATGACAACAACAAATAATGTTCACCCTTATTGAGTAACTATTTATGCGTATCCAAATGATTCTATCTCAACATCATCATCATCCTGACTAGTCTTTCGGGAGGATACGCCTCACCCTGGAAGACGTCTTTTTTCTTCCTGTGGTCATAACGGAATATCTCATTCAGACCCTCGGAAGAAACTTCTTTCGAGGGTTTTTTAATACCTGATTTTCAATCTGAAATTTTTATTATTTGAATGAATTTAGACAAGGAATATACCTATGCAAACACAACGATTACGCATTGCGATTCAGAAAAAAGGCCGTCTTAGTAAAGAGTGCCAAGACTTACTTAAACGCTGTGGTGTTAAATTCAATATGGTCGGTGAGCGATTAGTGGTTCACGCCGAAAATATGCCAATTGATTTATTACTCGTTCGAGATGATGACATTCCCGGTCTGATCATGGATGGCGTGGTAGATTTAGGCGTTATTGGTGAAAATGAACTTGAAGAAGTTAGCCTTGAGCGCGCAGCACGTCACGAAGCCAGTGATTACCTCAAACTACGTCGACTGGATTTTGGCGGTTGCCGTCTTTCTATCGCAATTGATAAAGATACTGATTACAACGGGCCTCAAGATCTTAATGGCAAGCGTATTGCGACCACTTACCCGCAGTTAGTCAAACGCTACATGGACAATATTGGGGTTCAATTTACAACCTGTATGCTCAATGGTTCTGTCGAAGTTGCACCACGAGCAGGTTTAGCCGATGCCATTTGTGATTTGGTATCGACAGGTGCGACCCTTGAAGCTAATGGCTTAAAAGAAGCCGAAGTGATCTTGCGATCTAAAGCGGTATTAATTCAATCAATGGCAGTGATCAGCGTTGAAAAACAAGCCCTAATTGAACGACTCCTTATTCGTATTCAAGGTGTTATTCAAGCTAAAGAATCTAAATACATCATGCTACACGCGCCTACTGATCGCCTTAATCAAATTAAACAATTATTACCAGGCGCTGAAGATCCAACCGTATTGCCTCTTGCTGGTGACAAAAGTCGCGTGGCGATCCACCTTGTTAGCTCTGAAAATCTATTCTGGGAAACCATGGAGCAACTTAAAGAATTAGGTGCGAGCTCTATTTTAGTCTTGCCCATTGAAAAAATGATGGAGTAAGTCATGAAAACCGTACTATGGCAATCACTCACTAAAGACCAGCAACAACAACTGTTGACGCGCCCTGCTGTAAATAACAGCGCGAATATCACGGCCATTGTCAGTGATATTATTAAACAAGTCCGTCAACAAGGCGATGGTGCACTATTTACGCTTACTGAAAAATTTGATGGTATCCGTCCGGCAACACTTAGCGTCTCTGCAAATGAAGTTGATACGGCTTGTGCACGGTTAAGTGATGACATGAAAGCAGCCTTAGAGCAGGCGCACCGCAATATCACCACTTTCCACCTTGCACAACAGCAACCGACCTTGCGAGTGGAAACCCAAACAGGTGTAATTTGTGAACAAGTCACCCGCCCGGTTAACTCGGTAGGGTTATATATTCCTGGCGGTAGTGCCCCATTGCCTTCAACCGTACTGATGTTAGGCGTTCCTGCACAAATTGCTGGTTGTCGTCATATTGCCTTATGTTCACCACCACCGATTGCTGATGAAATTTTGTATGTCGCCAAACTATGTGGCATTAATGCTATTTACAACGTTGGGGGATCACAAGCCATAGCAGCAATGGCTTATGGCACTGACACTATTGCCAGTGTTGATAAGATTTTTGGCCCAGGTAATGCCTTTGTTACCGAAGCAAAACGACAAGTCAGTAATGACTTCAACGGTGCAGCGATTGATATGCCAGCCGGACCCTCTGAAGTATTGGTCATTGCCGATGAAACAGCTGATCCTGAATTTATTGCCGCTGATTTATTAAGCCAAGCCGAACACGGGCCTGATTCACAAGTTATCTTAGTCACATCAAGCCAAACTATTGCTGATCAAACTGCGACTGCAATTGAGCGCCAATTACGCCAACTAACACGGGCTGACATTGCTCAACAAGCCTTAGCATCTAGCCTTTTGATCGTAACCGAAACCTTACTTCAGTGTGTGGCGATTTCTAATCAATATGGTCCTGAGCACTTAATTGTTCAAACCTGTGAGCCAAGAGAATTAGTGCCACTGCTTGATAATGCAGGTTCAATTTTCTTAGGTAAATGGTCACCAGAATCGGTGGGCGATTATGCCTCAGGCACTAACCACGTGTTACCGACCTATGGCTATACCCGCACTTATTCAAGCCTTGGTTTAGCCGATTTCAGCAAACGAATGACAATACAAGAATTATCAGCCGACGGTTTACTCGGTATTGCAAAAACAGTGACCACAATTGCAGCAGCGGAAGGTCTTGACGCTCACAAACATGCTGTCACTATTCGGGTTAATAAATTAATTGCACAACAAGAGAACGCATTATGACCATCGCTCAACTAGCCCGTAAAACTGTACGTGAATTAACCCCTTACCAATCAGCACGTCGTTTAGGCGGTAAAGGTGACATCTGGCTCAATGCCAATGAATCTCCGTTTGCCAATGAATACAGTATTAATCTTGCGGGCTTAAACCGTTACAGTGAATGCCAACCACCTGAGCTGATCAACGCTTATGCTGATTATGCTGGGGTTGAGCCACAACAAGTATTAACCTCGCGGGGGGCGGATGAAGGCATTGAGCTGATTATAAAAGCCTTCTGTGAGCCAAATTGCGATAGCATTCTCTATTGTCCACCCACTTATGGTATGTATGCCATTAGTGCAGAGATCAACGATATTAATGCCAAGGTTGTGCCGTTAACACCTGAATGGCAATTAGACCTTAATGCCATTGCAGAGCAACTTGATAACGTCAAGATCGTGTTTGCTTGTAGTCCCAATAATCCCACTGGCAATCTATTAGTTCGTAAAGATATTATCGCCTTACTTGAAATGACCACTGATAGAGCATTAGTGGTTATTGATGAGGCCTATATTGATTTTAGCCTTCAAGACAGCGTTAAAGATTTATTAGCAACGTATCCGCATCTGGTTATTTTGCGAACCTTATCTAAAGCGTTTGCACTGGCAGGACTACGTTGTGGCTTTACTTTAGCCAACAAAGAAATCATTGAAATTCTACTCAAGATCATTGCCCCTTACCCTGTTCCAGTGCCTGTAACTGAAATTGCAGTGCAAGCCTTATCACCAGCAGGCCGCGCACGGACCAAATTTCAAGTATTAGATCTGTGTGCTAACCGCGCTTATCTACAAGCAGGTTTGGGGATGTTAGCCGGCGTCACCGTATTTGATGGTTATGCCAACTACTTATTAGTTAAATTTACAGATGCCGATAAGCTATTCAATACGCTATGGGATAACGGCATTATTTTACGCCGTTCACCGATAGAGAACTGCATTCGAATCAGTGTCGGTAACCGTGACGAATGTGAAAAAACCCTCGCGTTTATTCGCGGCCAATTACAACAATAATTAATAAGGACATTGATTGTGAGCAAAGAGAAAATTCTATTTATCGACCGTGATGGCACCTTAATTGTTGAGCCCCCCGTCGACTTTCAAGTTGATCGATTAGACAAACTACAATTTGAACCGAATGTGATTCCGGCATTACTTGCACTTCAAAATGCAGGTTATACCTTAGTGATGGTCACCAACCAAGACGGCCTCGGTACTCATAGTTACCCCCAAGCTGATTTTGATGCCCCTCATTCGATGATGATGGATATTTTCAGCTCACAAGGGGTTCACTTTAGTGACGTCTTGATCTGCCCCCACTTTGACCACCAGCAATGCAGTTGCCGTAAGCCAAAGTTGGGGCTAGTTAAAGACTACTTACAACAAGGTCGGGTTGATTTTGCTAACTCGGCAGTGATTGGTGATCGTCAAACAGATCTTCAATTAGCTGAAAATATGGCGATCCGTGGTATTCAATACCATCCTCAAACCATGCACTGGCAACAGATCGTGACAGATCTCACCACCCAACCACGGATCGCAGAAGTGGTACGTACCACCAAAGAAACCAATATTCGTGTCAAAGTGAATTTAGATCAAACGGGAGGTAATACGATTTCAACCGGATTAGGATTCTTTGATCACATGCTTGATCAAATTGCCACTCACGGTGGTTTTCAAATGACATTAACGGTTGATGGTGACTTACACATTGATGATCATCACAGTGTTGAAGATGCTGCCCTCGCCTTAGGTGAAGCACTACGTCAAGCGCTTGAAGATAAGCGAGGGATTGGCCGGTTTGGGTTTAGCTTACCGATGGACGAATGTTTGGCACAATGTGCGTTAGATTTGTCTGGTCGTCCTTATCTTAAATTTGATGCCACATTTAGCCGCGATCGTGTCGGTGACCTTTCTACGGAAATGGTGCCACACTTCTTTCGTTCATTAACCGATACCCTAGCCTGTACGTTGCACTTATCGTCAACAGGCAATAATGATCACCACATTGTTGAAAGTTTATTTAAAGCCTTTGGACGTACTCTGCGCCAAGCGATAAAAGTGGAAGGTAATGAACTTCCAAGTAGCAAAGGAGTGTTGTAATGACAGCACCATCCATCGCCAACACCATCACTAACACCAAGCAACGGGTGGTGATTATTGATACTGGATGCGCCAATGTCTCTTCGGTTAGATTTGCCATTGAGCGCTTAGGCTATCAGGTACAAATAAGTAAAGACCCGCAAGTGGTATTAGCCGCGGATAAGTTGTTTTTACCCGGTGTGGGTACAGCCAGCGAAGCAATGCATAATCTTGAGCAACGTGATTTAGTGAGCTTGGTCAAACAAGTGACCAAACCGTTATTAGGTATCTGTTTAGGGATGCAGTTACTTGGCAAAGAGTCACAAGAACACGGTCAAAATGGCAACGACATTATTCCCTGTTTAGCGTTGTGTGATGCGTCAGTTGAGAAAATCCAAGCTGAGGGGTTACCACTGCCGCATATGGGTTGGAATACCATTACTCCAGAAGATAATCACCCGCTATTTAAAGATATTCCAGCGGGAAGCTATTTTTATTTCGTTCATAGCTATGCCATGCCCGTGTTTGATCATCGAGATAACCAAAGTGGTGCAACCATTGCGACCACAGAATATGGTCAGCCATTTACCGCTGCGGTACAAAATGGCAATTATTATGGGGTGCAGTTTCACCCAGAACGCTCAAGCAAAGCCGGTGCGCAACTGATAAAGAATTTCTTAGAACTATAACCAATCAGCTGCAACCATAACAAAAGGACATGTAATGATTATTCCCGCATTAGATTTAATTGAGGGGCAAGTTGTACGTCTATTTCAAGGCGACTACGGACAGGTCACCGAATATAACGTCAACCCGACAGAGCAATTTGCGCTCTACCACCAAGCAGGTGCTAACTGGCTGCACTTGGTTGATTTAACTGGCGCTAAAAACACTCAAGCACGCCAATTGACACTCATTAGTCAATTGCTTGCGAGTACACCAGCCAATGTTCAAATTGGAGGCGGAGTACGCTGCGAACAAGATGTCAGTGATTTACTCCATGCGGGTGCGCAACGGGTGGTTATTGGCTCAACCGCCGTTAAGCAACCAGAAAGGGTTAAAGGTTGGATCAAAAAATACGGTGCAGAGCATATTGTATTAGCCCTTGATATTAATATTGATAACAACGGCAACCGTATTGTTGCGGTATCAGGCTGGCAAGAAGACTCAGGTGTCACCATTGAAACGCTACTTGAAGACTTTCTAAAAGTAGGATTAAAACACGTATTGTGTACTGATATTTCACGCGATGGCACACTCACAGGTTCAAACGTCGAATTGTATGTTGATTTATGCCGTCAATATCCACAAGTCCAATTTCAATCATCGGGCGGCATTGGCTCACTTGATGATATTGCCGCACTCAAAGGTTCAGGCGTGGCTGGCGTCATTGTGGGTCGCGCATTATTAGACGGTAAGTTTACCGCTGAACAAGCGTTTACGTGCTGGAATAGCTAAGGAGAACACATGTTAGCTAAACGTATTATTCCTTGTTTAGATGTCCGTGATGGTCAGGTTGTAAAAGGCGTCCAATTTCGTAATCACGAAATCATTGGCGACATCGTACCACTGGCAAAACGTTACGCTGAAGAAGGTGCAGATGAACTGGTTTTCTATGATATTACCGCCTCAAGCGATGGCCGAGTCGTTGATAAAAGCTGGGTATCTCGCGTTGCAGAAGTGATTGATATTCCATTTTGTGTTGCTGGAGGTATTAAATCAACGGTCGATGCAAGCCGTATCCTTCAATTTGGTGCCGATAAAATCTCGATTAACTCCCCTGCACTTGCAAACCCCACTTTAATTTCTGAGCTTGCTGATAAATTTGGGGTGCAATGTATCGTTGTCGGTATCGATTCTTACTTTGACGCTGAAACTGGTCAATATCAGGTGTATCAATTTACGGGTGATGAACAGCGCACGCAAGCGACTCAATGGCAAACACGTGATTGGGTACAAGAAGTCCAACGGCTTGGTGCGGGTGAAATCGTATTAAATATGATGAACCAAGACGGCGTGCGTAACGGTTACGACTTAGATCAACTCAATATGGTACGCAGTATCTGTAACGTGCCTTTAATTGCTTCTGGTGGCGCAGGTGAAATGTCACACTTTCGTGATGCCTTTCAACTTGCCAATGTTGATGGTGCACTGGCAGCATCAATCTTCCATAAACAAATCATTAATATCGATGAGTTAAAGCACTACCTAAAACAACAACAGCTGGAGATTCGACTATGAGTTTAACAACATCTATTGATTGGGAAAAAGTAGCCGGATTGATCCCTGCTATTATTCAAGATAATAACAGTGGCCAAGTATTAATGCTGGGCTACATGAATGATGAAGCACTGGCTAAAACTTTAGCCACAGAACAAGTGACTTTTTGGTCTCGCACTAAAAACCGTTTATGGACCAAAGGTGAAACATCAGGCAACGTCTTACACCTAAAAAGTATTAAGCTCGATTGCGATCAAGATACATTGTTAGTCCAAGTCGATCCGATGGGTCCTACTTGTCACTTAAACACCACTAGCTGTTTTGGTAATGATGACACGACTGATGCTCAACCTGCTTTGGTGTTCCTGCATCAACTTGAGCAAATTTTAGCTGATCGGAAAGGTGCTGATCCTGATTCCTCTTACACCGCTAGCCTTTATGCTCGTGGCACCAAGCGTATATCGCAGAAAGTTGGCGAGGAAGGGGTTGAGGTCGCGCTTGCGGCAACATCGGGTGATAAAGCAGAATTAGTTTGTGAATCAGCCGATCTTATTTATCACTTATTAGTTCTATTGCAAGATCAGAATCTCGCCCTTGAAGATGTTATTAATAAGCTTAAACAACGCCATCAACAATAATGATCAATCGCTATTAATATACGGCATGATTTTTCATTACTCATAAAAAAAGGAAGCCATGCTTCCTTTTTTATTCATTTAAATGCGTATTAAAGCCCTAATGCTTCTTTATAATGCGCACGGCACATTGATACATAAAGATCATTACCACCGATTTCAACTTGATTACCACCAGCAATCGCATTACCCGCAGCATCTTGACGAATTACCATATTCGCTTTACGGCCACAATGACAAATCGTTTTTAACTCAACTAATTTATCAGCCCAAGATAATAAATAACGGCTACCTTCAAATAATTCACCAAGAAAGTCAGTGCGCAATCCATAACATAACACTGGAATATCTAATTTATCGACCACTTCAGTCAATTGATAAACTTGCTCTTTGGTTAAAAACTGGCATTCATCAATCAGCACACAGTCAATTTTACCTGCGTTAGAAAAATTGATTAATATCTGATACAAATCATCCTTCGAATTAAATAATTCTGCATCTTCCTGCAAACCAATGCGAGAGCTAACTTTACCTTTACCAAAACGATCATCAATCGCCGCCGTAAAAATAATTGGCGTCATACCGCGCTCACGGTAGTTAAAAGATGATTGTAATAATGTGGTCGATTTCCCAGCGTTCATTGCTGAGTAATAGAAATACATTTGGGCCATTAGCTTTCCTAGTCATACTAATTACATTTAAAAATCGCGCAGATGCTACATAAAATTATCGCTAATGAAAAGCACCTACATCAACAACTGTTATTGTTACAGTAAAAAAACCAGCTGATCATCATCAACTGGTTCAATTTACACCCATTGGGTTATTTTAATAACGTTTACTCTTACCGAAGTGCAACACCTTTTATCGGCCGACTAGACAACCAAGATAAAAAGAAACACATTAATATAAATGCAACTGTTGCCACTAAAAAGGCTAATGCTAGTGAATCAGTAATCCCTAAGGTTAAAAATCCAAGAGCAGAAATAATAGCCACAGATAATGCATAAGGTAATTGAGTCGCGACATGATCAATATGATGGCAACGAGCACCAGTCGATGACAATATAGTGGTATCAGAAATTGGAGAACAATGATCGCCAAAAACAGAACCCGCTAATACACTCGCTAACATTGGCAGCATTAGACTAATTTCAGTCGCTCCAGCAAGATCGCCAGCAATAGGTAACATTATACCAAAGGTGCCCCATGAGGTTCCGGTTGAAAAAGCCATAATACCTGATAATAAAAACAGGATCATAGGCAGTAGTGCTGGATTAATATTACCTTGAACAAGCGTTGATAAATATTGCCCCGTTTTCATATCACCAATAACACTACCAATACTCCATGCAAATAATAAAATTAAAATGGCACCGAACATTGATTTTGCACCAATCCATAAAGTACTACCAAGCTCTTTATAAGGTATACGTTGGCGAATAACAGGAATAATAGCGGCAATTAAACCAAAACTACCACCAAGACATAATGCATGACCAACATTAGTATTTTCAAAAGCACCTAATAATGAAAATGGCTTACCTTCCGTGATAAGTACTTGATAACCGGTAAACACCATAAAAAAGAACGTTGCAACAATAAGAATAATAATTGGCCACACTAAATCGCCAACACGCCCTTGTAAGCTCTCTTTAATATCAAGTTCTTCGGTTAAATCTTTCGCCTGATCATCAACATCACCACCAATATCAGTACCTCGACCATGACTTGCAGCAATTTCATGTTTCCTCATCGGGCCAATATCCCATTGAAACCACGACACCACAAACACCATTGCTAACGCGAAAATAGCATAAAAATTCATTGGTGCTAACGTCATAAAGGCACTTAATGGCGTATAGTCCGTCACGCCATGTGTTACTAATATGCCGCCAATCAGGGTAATAATATATGCCCCCCAACTAGATGCCGGCATTAATACACACATAGGAGCCGCTGTAGAATCAAGAATATAAGCAAGCTTTGAACGCGAAACTTGAAAACGATCAGTCACAGGACGGGCAATAGAACCAACAGCAAGGCTATTAAAATAATCGTCGACAAAAATGAATACCCCTAAAAAAGCAGCTAACAGTTTTGCCCCACGTTTGGTTTTAATTTTCGTTTGTGCCCATTCTGCAAATGCTCGAGTTCCACCCGATAATGTCAATAACGCGGTGGTCATTCCTAGTAAGAGTAAAAACAATACAATGCTCATATTCCAAGAATTAATACCACCATCAGCAATAAATAATCCTTTAATGGATGTTACAAGATAAGAGCCCGTATTTATAAAAGAAAAATCATTAAGAAATAATGCCCCTAGCACAACACCTGTACCTAAGGACAATAAAACTCTGCGGGTTAAAATCGCCAAACCAAGTGCAACTAATGGCGGAATAATGGATATTAAAGAATGGGAATAATCTATCAAAGTTTATAATCTCTACGATAACCAATTCTAGTGAGAGAGCTACTGTTTGATATAACCATGATGGCATATTAATTTGAGGTAGAAAGAAGGTTAGCCTTTCCAGCCTCTACAGTAGCGCTCCATAGTTATATTTTATCGACTATGGCAGTATTACACTTATTCAATGTAATCCCAGTAAGAATATTTGATATACATTTCTTACTTCGGCATTGGTTCCTTTCACTAATAGTCATCGGTATCACTCTCATATTAGTTACTGATAAACAATGCACCTCTACTCCTTATCATTAAGGATGCAATCAATCATTTTACGTAAATGATTTAAGTTTGCAACACCACACTGCGCAATTATTAACAATAGATATCACGAATAGATTAGTCACAACTATAAATGCTCAACAATAACGAAGTGGTATAACATTTCGAATTTTATTATCATTTAACATATAAAGCGTAGTAACAATAACTAAAACTATTTAGCTCGTATTTATACTTGAATGAAGAAATATTTTATAAATAGACTCATAGACCAAACATAACTATTTTTTAAATAAAGAAATGATTAAAATGTTTTACACATAATGTATAAAAGTATTACTATTGCAAAAAATGTTTTAATGCTGCTATTATTATTTACAGTTAAATTAAAAATAACAGGAAATATAAAATGTCTGATGCAATGAAAGCGCTTTTAAACCTTCGAAGCCTACGCGCACTTTCGCGCGAATATACACTAGAGCAACTTGAAGAAGCGTTAGATAAACTAACAACAGTTGTTACTGAACGTTCTGATGCAGAAGCAGAAGAACAAGCAAAAGAAAATGAGCGTAATGAAAAACTTGCTCAATATCGTGAAATGCTACTAGCTGACGGTATTGATCCAGAAGAATTACTAGCAAGTTTAGCTAAAGCACCAAAAACAAAACGTGCTTCTCGTCCAGCTAAATATAAATTCATCGATGAAAATGGCGATGAAAAAACATGGACAGGCCAAGGCCGTACGCCTAGCGCACTAAAAAAAGCATTAGATGACGGTCAAGCTCTTGAAGAATTCGAAATCTAATATAAAAATATAAATAAAAAAGCCTAAACTATTTAGGCTTTTTTTATATCTACGATCAACCATATGATTACTATTTTACTCATAAATATTCTTACTAAGAATAAAATAATATTAGTATCAAAAATAACAACAAATAAAAAAAGCTAGACACTGCTGCCTAACTTTTCCTATTACTTAAACTTGTATATTGGTCTAATAATAATTACTTTATTGAATACGATCAGCTAATGCACTAACAGCCAAAGCAAAATAATGTGAGCGATTCCACTTTAGTAATGTTCGATAGTTTTCATATATTAGATATGACTTACCATTTCCACCATCAGGTTGAATTAGCCACGCTTGAATATCAGTATTAGGTAATGTGCCTTTATTATTACTCATTACACCTAATTGCTGCCATTGCGCTAATGTTTTCCCTTTTTCAGTTTCCGTACCTTCAAAAGTATCTGCTAATTCTTTTGATAACTGAACAGGACGTCCCCAAGTGTACTCATTATTCCACCCAGAGAGCTTTAGATAATTAGCCGCCGAGGCAAATACATCTGCTTTAGTGTTCCAAATATCCGCTTTACCGTCACCATTACCATCAACAGCATAAGTAAGGTAAGAGGTTGGCATAAATTGGCACTGCCCCATCGCTCCAGCCCAAGAACCTTTCATATCATCAATAGTAATATGACCATCTTGTAATATTTCTAATGCAGCCATTACTTGCTTACGAAATAGTGCTTCACGACGACCATCATAAGCTAATGTTGCTAATGCTTCGACAACATTGTAATTACCTTGAATCTTACCAAAATTACTTTCTACACCCCATAAAGCAACAATAAACCGTGGTTGTACACCATATTGTTTACCAATACGTTCTAGTGCCTCTTTATTTTGTTGATAAAGACGATTCGCTTGCTTTACTTTCCAATCAGGCACTGCACGAGTAATATATTGCTCTAATGACAGTTTTTTTTCAGGTTGATTATTATCAGCTTTAACAGCATGCGCTGTATATTTAATACCTTTAAATGCGGCACCGATTATCGGTTCTGAAATACCCTTTTCACGCGCTTCTACTTTTAACTTATCTACATAGGCATCAAATCCTTCTTCACTGGCAAATGCAGAAGAAGACATTCCGACCCCGATGGCAACAAAAATTGATATCAAACGCTTATACATAATAGCCTTATTTTATTATTTAGCGGCTTTATCAGCCTTATATTGTTCTAATAAATTAGTCACTGGCGGTGGTACTTGCAAATAAAAGCCTACAGTACGTAACGCTTCTTTTACTTTTTCAACATCTGCCAGCGCTAATGTTCTACCCTCTAGTTTAATTACCATTACAAATTGAGGTTTACCAAAGGTCGACATTAATAGTGCGGGTACGTCCGCAAAATCATCTTTTTTATTAATGTAGAGATAAGTATTGTCTTTTTTTAAACTTTTGTAGATTGAACACAACATATAATTAGCCTATTTCATTTATGCGCCATACATTTCAGAGCAAGATTACAAGCAATCATTCACTATTGACTCAGTTTTAAGTAAATAGTGTGAGAAGTTTGTCTGAAAAACCAACGTCAGCGCAAGGATAGCTTGCCCCTAACCGCGAGTAAATATACCATGCTAGTACCTTTGTGATAATGAACTAAATGGTTAATTTAAAATCTTAGCCATAATATACCTATGACCAAGATAGCAGAACTAAAAGGGAGCTCGTTCACGCTCTCTGCTCTTCATTTAGTTGATAATGACATTAGTAAAGTAACTAATCAGCTAAAAGACAAAGTTGAACTTGCACCAAATTTTTTCGCTTCTGCACCCGTTGTTATTGATATATCACAAGTTGATACTAATATTGATTTCGAACAACTAAAAGCAGGTGTTATCGACGCAGGGATGATTCCTGTCGGTATTGGTGGTTGTAAAAATAAAACACAGCAAACACAAGCAAAAGCAGCTGGTTTTGCTATTATGAATGCGGCAAGACCGGTTAAAGACGAGCCATCTGAATTTTTAGCTGAAACATTAGATACCCCAACAAGTACAGATAAAGAACCAACGTTAATTATTCGTACTCCGGTTCGTTCCGGACAACAAATTTATGCTCGTAATCGTGATCTCGTTATTCTCAGTAATGTTAGTGCTGGTGCGGAAATTCTTTCCGATGGTTGTATCCATATTTATGGCACGCTACGTGGTCGCGCTATTGCGGGTGCAAGTGGTGAGCAAAGTGCGACAATTTTCTGTCAAAACTTACAATCTGAACTAATTTCTGTTGCGGGAAACTACTGGCTGAGTGATAACATTCAGGAAGAGTTTTGGGGCAAAGGTGTTGTCATATCTCTTGAAGACAATAATCTCAATATAGAACACCTAGCTTTATAAAAGTTTTAAGAAGGAATTGAGTAAATGGCACGAATTATCGTTGTTACCTCAGGTAAAGGCGGCGTTGGTAAAACAACATCAAGTGCTGCTCTTGCATCTGGTCTAGCACTGAGCGGTAAAAAAACAGCAGTTATCGATTTTGATATCGGCCTGCGTAATCTCGATCTCATTATGGGTTGTGAACGCCGTGTCGTTTATGATTTCGTTAATGTTATTAATGGCGAAGCAAACCTAAGTCAAGCGCTAATAAAAGATAAGCGTGTTGATAATCTTTTTGTATTGCCCGCCTCACAAACACGCGATAAAGACGCGTTGTCTCGTAACGGTGTCGAAAAAGTATTTAAAGAACTAGCAAAAATGGGATTCGATTTTATTATCTGTGACTCACCCGCAGGTATTGAAACAGGTGCCCTAATGGCGCTGTATTTTGCTGATGAAGCCATCGTAACCACGAACCCTGAAGTTTCTTCAGTGCGTGACTCAGACCGTATTCTAGGTATTCTAGATTCAAAGTCTCGTCGTGCAGAAAAAGGTCGTGAGCCCGTTAAACAACACCTTTTACTTACACGTTACAATCCTGCGCGCGTTAATCAAGGTGAAATGCTAAGTGTACAAGATGTTGAAGAAATTCTTCACATTCCACTACTTGGTGTTATTCCAGAAAGCCAAGCAGTATTGAATGCATCCAATAAAGGTGAACCCGTTATCTTTGATAAAGGTTCAGATGCAGGACTAGCCTATGAAGACACAGTTGCACGTCTACTTGGTGAAGATCGTCCTTTCCGTTTCTTAGAAGAAGAAAAGAAAGGCTTCCTAAAACGTCTATTTGGAGGCTAATTGACTATGGCACTGCTCGAGTTTTTTCGCCCTAAAAGAGCGAAAACTGCAAATGTAGCAAAAGAACGGTTACAAATCATTGTTGCTGAAAGACGTAGTGCTGGACAAAAATCTCCAGCCTACTTACCTCAATTAAAGCGCGATATTTTAGCGGTTATTAGTAAATATGTTCAAATTAATCCTGAACATGTTTCGGTAAATCTAGACCATAACGGTGATGAATTATCGGTACTAGAACTTAACGTCACATTACCTGACGAAGAAAAATAAAAAATCCCCGTTAAGGAACACTTAGCGGGGATTTTCTTATCTAACCTAATACTTATTTTTCATCAAGTATTGATAACACTCGTGTTTCAAATAAGCTCTGACGCCAGTTTTTAAGCATTTCAGGACGCTTTTCATCAGCGCGTTGATGTTTCCACGCCCATGATAACAATTGATGGATCTGCTTTTTAGACGCTAAAAACTCAGGTGCTAATCCTGTTGTTTTTTCAACGTCAGTCACCACATCTTTTAAACGCTTGACCATCTGCTTATAGCCCGGAAAATCAACCAAACGTTCGATTTTTTGCGGATAATTTTTAGAATCAATCGCATCACAATCATGCACCATTTTCAATAAACGGTTACAGTGACGCTGAATCTCCATTGGCTCAAAGCCTTCCTTTTCCATCACTGAACGAGATTTAATTTCTAAATGCGCAAGTTTCCACAAATGTAATTCTTTAACAATAAAGTTAAGGGCAATATCACGCTTTCTCGCTTCGCGCACACGCCAAGCAGCCAATTGCTGCAATATCGCTAGCTGTTTTGGTGTTAACTGCCAAGCATTCTTAATATCAAGATACGCTTTATTAGGATCAAGCACTCGTGTTCGACGTAACATGATCGCATTACATTCTTGCTGTAACGCTTCCATATACCCTGCCGCTTCAACTTTCGCTAATAACGTTTCATATAAGGGTTTAAGATAATGCACATCTGCCGCAGCATAATCGAGTTGTTTATCCGTCAATGGACGCGCTAACCAGTTAGTTCGTGCCTCGCCTTTATCAAGCTCTACACCAACATACTCTTTAACTAATGCACCAAAGCCCGTTGAAATACCATGGCCTAGAAATGCAGCCATAATTTGAGTATCAAGCATAGGCACAGGTAAACAGCCAGCATGATGCTGAAAGACTTCAAGATCTTCACCGCAAGCATGAAGCACTTTAATGACCGATTGATCACGTAGTAATGCCCACAACGGCTCCATATCTTCAACATTAAGCGGATCGATCAGTGATAGATATTCACCGTCAAACATTTGAATAAGCCCTAAACGAGGGTAAAGCGTTCGCGTACGTACAAATTCAGTATCAAGCATAACAGCAGTATGCTGACGTGCTGACTCACACCGTAGGCGAAGTTGCTCGGTTGTTGTAACAATCTCGAAATTCACAATGTACCTTTTGATGACAGAACGACCCGTTTTAGAGCCTATTAAATATTTTATAGTAAAATGCCGGCATAAAAGCCGGCATTAGATACGTGCTAGCACAATCAGTTGCTACTATTTTATCAAACCAACATTATATTATGTCAGTAAAGATATTATTTTGTGGCTTGTTGCGCTTTTTTATCCGATTCTTCACGTAAGACACGACGTAGAATTTTACCAACGTTAGTCTTTGGCAATTCATCCATAAATTCAATGATTTTAGGGATTTTATAGCCTGTTAGATGTTGTCGACAATGCGCAATTAATTCTTCGCGCGTTAAACTATTATCACGTTTAACCACACAAAGTTTAACCACTTCACCTGATACTTCATGCGCCTGACCAATTGCAGCAACTTCAAGTACCTTATCGTGCAATGCCACAACATCTTCAATTTCATTTGGATAAACGTTAAAGCCAGACACTAAAATCATGTCTTTTTTACGATCAACAATATGCAAGAAACCTTCATCATCAAATTTGACGATATCACCCGTTGAAAGCCAACCATCTTCGGTTAATACTTCTTTGGTGGCTTCTGGATGCTGCCAATAGCCTTTCATTACCTGAGGACCACGTACTTGTAATTCACCCACTTGATCGATGCCAACCACATTGCCTTCATCATCAACCATACGCACATCAGTTGATGGAACAGGTAAGCCAATAGATCCATTATAGTAGGTTAAGTTATACGGGTAAGCAGCAACTAACGGTGAGCATTCGGTTAAACCATAACCTTCAAGTAAATAATTACCGGTAATTTTTTGCCACTTCTCAGCCACAGCGCGTTGAACGGCCATGCCGCCACCCACAGAAAGGTGAAGATTACTAAAATCTAATTTATGGAAGTCTTTATTATTTACTAACGCATTAAATAATGTATTTACACCCGTAATCGCTGAAAACTGATAACGTTGTAATTCTTTAATAAATGTTGGAATATCACGCGGGTTAGTAATCAATAGATTTTGCCCCCCCATTTCCAACAATAATAAACAGTTAACGGTTAGTGCGAACACATGATACAGCGGCAGTGCAGTCACAATTAACTCACGCCCTTCCGTTAGCACAGGACCATAAGCCCCTTTCGCCTGCATAACGTTAGACACCATATTATGGTGAGTCAGAATCGCACCTTTAGCAACGCCCGTTGTACCGCCCGTGTATTGTAAAAACGCCATGTCATCGCCAGTAATAAATGGCTTAACATATTGCATTCTACGCCCTTTGCGCAAAGCAATACGCATCGAGGTTGCATGGGGCAAATGGTATGACGGTACCATTTTTTTAATGTATTTCACTACGAAGTTAACTAATGTTCCCTTCGGACGTGATAATTGATCGCCAAGACTGGTCAAAATAACATGTTTCACACAGGTTTTTTTAGCCACAGCTTCAAGTGTATGTGCGAAATTAGACACAATAACAATCGCTTTCGCGCCTGAATCGTTAAGTTGATGTTCTAATTCTCGCGGTGTGTAAAGTGGATTAACATTCACTACCACACAACCTGCACGCAAAATACCAAACAATGCAATTGGATATTGCAATAAATTCGGCATCATAACGGCAACACGGTCACCTTTTTGCAGTTTAAGCTCATTTTGTAAGTATGCAGAAAATGCACGGCTACGCTCTTCCAACTTACGGAAGGTCATGACCTGCCCCATGTTGATAAATGCCGTTTGATCTGCGTATTTACGTACAGATTGCTCAAACATGTCGACCAAAGATGAATATTCATCAGGGTTAATTTCTGCCGGTACATCTTCCGGATAGCGGCTAAGCCAAACCTTATCCACGTGCACTCTCCTTATAATTAGACTGCGGTGCGCGCCTATCAACTTAACAAAACGATAATGCTATAAATAAAATAATTAGTTACAACAACACTACCGCATATTTAATTTTGGATTAAATTATGAATATTAGCTTATGGTTATCAATGTTGATACCAAGGACAAAACATCGTAATTAATCTAATTGAATGGGGATAAATGCTCGAATATGACGATAAACATCATTCGAACTTTGTAAATGACAATGATGTCCCCCTAACACCATTACTTGCGTAAAATCGTTAATACCCCATCCATTAACATCACTTTGGCGTAATGTCGCGTAGCCATCTTCTCCGATAATAGATAATACGGGAACTTGAATACTACTTAACAAAGCCTGTGCATGTTGTTGTGCCATTCGATATAAAGAATCACAACGAAGACGAGGATCATGACGCCAATACCAGCGCCCATCACGTTCAATTGTCGCTCTCTTGACAACAGCATTAAGTAACGATGCAGGCAATCGATTTACGTTCGCACGAAGCATTAATGCTTCTTCAAATGTTGCCATTGAACGCTGTTGTAATCGTTGTTGTTGTCGACGATAACGCTGTCGACTTATTATGCCCTTTCGTAGTCGTTCTGCTGCCATTTGAGGAGGTTCAGTTAACGGTGACAATCCTTCAATTAATACAATTTTATCGATATATTCAGGAAATATTGCGGCATAACACCCCGCGACAATAGCGCCAAGCGAATGACCGATAAGATGTACTTTTGCTGGTTTAAGCTGTGTAATCACTTGATGTAAATCATCAATATAATCAACAAAATGGTAATAATTATCAGCACTTTTATAATCAGATTTGCCATGTCCAGGCCAATCAAGTGCAATAACATCATAATCAGTCGTTAACAACGGCCATAATGATGCAAACGTCGCAGCATTATCTTGCCAACCATGTAATAGCACCAATAAAGGTCTTGAGCTACTCATTGCAGTGGTGACATCAATACTGCTACAAGCAGCAAGGTTATACTCCGCTAACGTCAGCGTTATCTCTTTCATAACGGTTATTGTACTACTCGCTCAACAATTCGGCCGTTAACCCCAAAATTAGACATCATTAAATCATTACCCCATCGATCACAATGAAAGGAATGACAAGGTTGACGCGTCCAAAATGGGTCATTCAATTGTACCTGCTGCTCTACTTGCCATAACTGCTCACCGGATACTTGCACCACAGGAAAAGTATATGGGTATTGCCCTATTTTTCCCTGCTCATCACCAGAAAATTGACCAGCAACAGTTAATAGACGGCCTTTGGCATATTCAATCGGCTCTAAAAAACCATGAACATAGGCAATAAAACGTCCTTGAGATTGTGCATGTAATATTGGGCGACCATCAGCAGTTAATGGCATCGCAACCATTTCAATCCGTGTTTGCTGCTGTTCATTACGAATAGAAGCAATAACACCACCAAGACGAACATCTTTACCTTCATTCACCTGAGGGTGTTGCAGAATAACCGTTAAATCAGTAATAGGATCTTTCGATTTCGTTACTAACGTTGCAGGTAAGCTCGCGCAGCCTACCATAAACACTAATATCACCCCAAGAAATAGCTTACCAAACATCTAAAACCTCCATACATTTGTTTAATAACTCGACAAAAAATAACATATCTCACTACTTAATTCCTATCTCTACAGGAATAGTACGTGATCTTATGTCATTAAAAATACAAGCATGAAAATAACGAGAGAGGAAACAAATGCGGTAACAGCTGGCGCTGATAATGGTACAGGAACACGAATAATTACTCTTCGGTACTATAGAATTGTAGTTACCAGAGCAAAAAAGACAGTCATGATGAATGAGAGACGACAATAAAAAACACGAAGAGTGATCAGATATACTGTCACTCTTCGTCTTTTATTCACGCAGCGTCATCAGTGATAACAATGCTGATGTCACTTAAAATTACTCGCGACCTGGCAATTTTTTCCACGTCACGGTATCACGTAAATAAACCGGGCTTGCAGCTTCTGCGGTTACGATTTCACCACGAGCAAAAGCATATTTAGCTAAATGCACCATATCTTGTGAATCTGGGTACAGTACACTGCCTAGTTGTGCATTAAAGGGTAATTGCGTTAATAGCTCAGGATACGCTTCCCAACCCGTACCCGCAGTTAACCATGTATTGGTGTCAGCTTGTACGTTCGCTAATAAAACATCAGGGGCAACCACTTGCTCATTGCCTAATAATAGCCAATCACCATCCGTTTTACGCTGGTATTGTCCCCAGTAAAGCTCACCCATACGCGCATCAATAGCCGTCAATACATGATCAGCTTGATGTAAACGGAACGAACCTTGTGCCATTGCAGCCAACGTCGATACGCCAATCATAGGTAAGTTAGCACCAAAGGCTAACCCTTGCGCAATACCGATACCAATACGAACACCGGTAAAGCTACCAGGACCACGGCCGTATGCTAATGCATCAAGCTGTTTTAGTTTGATTCCAGCATCAACTAACACAGCATCAATCATAGGTAAAATTTTCGTGGTGTGCTCACGAGGAGCATATTCACAACGAGAAATAACATCATCGCCAATCATAAGCGCGACAGAACAGTTTTCAGTTGCAGTATCTACTGCCAGAATTTTGGTGCTCATTCAAGCCTCTGAATGTTGGGTATCGTCACTAACAGATACATTTGCATCCGTTAAATTCGACAAAAATTCGCTAACCCCTGCAACACTTCGCGTGCGCGGAATTGGCGGTAAACTTCTCAAAAATACAGCGCCATAAGCACGAGTGACCAAACGATTATCGCAGATCACTAACACCCCTTTATCTTGAGTATCACGAATCAAACGACCAACACCTTGCTTTAAGGTGATCACAGCATCAGGTACTTGTACCTCGGCAAAAGGATCACCACCGCGTAGGCGACAGTCTTCAATACGTGCTTTTAATAACGGATCATCAGGTGCTGTAAATGGTAATTTATCTATGATAACACAGCTAAGGGCTTGGCCTCTAACATCAATGCCCTCCCAAAATGCCCCTGTCGCGACTAATAATGCATTACCTCGTTCAAGGTATTCCGCTAACAGCTTTTGTTTACTGGTTTCACCTTGCGCTAATACGGGTAAATCAAGTCGAGCACGAAAGCCTTCGGCAAGATCACGTACCATTTGGTGAGAAGTACACAGGAAGAAACAACGTCCTGCATTAGCTTCAATCACAGGAGCCAACAGCTCGATTAATTTATCGGCTAACCCATAGCTATTAGGCTCAGGTAAATGACGAGGCACACACAACAAGGCTTGGGTGGCGTAATCAAAGGGGCTCTCTAATGAAAATTGTTGCTTGGGTTGTAAACCAAGACGATGACAAAAATGGCTAAAATCATCATCAACAGCCAGTGTTGCTGAAGTAAAAATCCACGCCCCTTTTTGCTCTTTCATTCGTTCACTGAATTTATCAGCAACGGATAGTGGCGTTATATTCAAACTAAACTGACGCGGTGTGCACTCATACCAATATGAATAACCAATAATACTGGTATCAACGACCCGTTTTAAACGCGCTTTTAACAACGTTGCTCGTTCAAAGGCTGCGTCTAATAATTGGCTCCGCCCTAACGCTAATTTGAGTACATCATAGATTAAATCAAGGGCATCGTTAAGACGTACTAATTCACGTTTTACCGCTGGTGTTTGTGACGCTTCACGCCAATTACCTCGAAACCCAGGATCGCCTAAAATAATCCGCATTTCAAACGCTGCTTGTTGTAAACGTGCCGCTGCTTTTTGCAATTGGCGCATATCTTTCGCTTCAGTGCGATAACCAATTTCAATATCTTTTGCAAGTTCAATTAACTGACGACTCGACAAATTCTGACCAAAATATTGACTGGCAATATCGGGCATCTGGTGTGCTTCATCAAAAATAAACACTTCTGCTTCGGGGATCAATTCACCAAAACCATTATCCTTCATCGCTAAATCAGCCAGAAATAAATGGTGATTTACCACCACAATATCCGCTTCCATCGCTTTACGGCGCGCTTTTACTACAAAGCAATCATCATAAGACGGGCATTCTCGCCCTAAGCAATTATCATTAGTTGAAGTAATCATTGGGATCACTGGGCTATCTTCGGCAACATCTTCACATTCACCCAAATCACCCGTTTTTGATGAAGATGACCATTGGCGGGTTTTAATCAATAGACTCAGCATAACAGGATCTGAGTGATCGCCATGGCTTTCAGTGATCTGGCGGCTGAGGCGGTCAATACATAAATAGTTTGAACGCCCTTTCAATAATGCCACCCGCCCCGTAAACCCTAAAGCGTTTGCCATTAAGGGTAAATCTCGGTGAAACAATTGCTCTTGTAGATTTTTCGAACCAGTACTAATGATGGTTTTTTTACCGCTAACTAATGCAGGCACGAGATAAGCAAAGGTTTTACCTGTACCTGTACCCGCCTCAACCACCAACTGTGATTGTTTTTTAATTGCATCAGCCACCGCTTTTGCCATATCAATTTGAGGTTGTCGAGCTTGAAATCCGGGAATGGCTTTATCTAACGCACCATCAGCGGCAAAAAATTTAGCTATCATTCACTTCGCACTATTGGTTATTTATACAGTATCAATAAATCTATTATGCCAATTTTATTACTCGACGACCAGCCATGTCCGAGGCTATTTCGCACGACTGAAACAACACCATCAATAAACTATTTGACCCCAACACAGTATAAGCGTCATAGTGATAAATTATGATTTTTAGACGGCGCATAGCGTTGCTGTCATCAGGAATAGACATGGAAAAGAAAACATTATTAACGGAATGCCCTGATAATCTGGGGCTTATCTCCAAAATCACCAATATCTGTCATAAACATCAACTCAACATTATTAATAACAAAGAGTACGTTGATAACGCTAAAAACCATTTTTTCATGCGAACAGAATTAGAAGGCTATTTTAATGATGAAACGTTACTGGCTGATCTAGACCGCGCATTACCTGCGGGAAGCAAGCGTCGATTAATTAGCTCTGAGCGTAAAAAAGTCGTCATTATGGTAACCAAAGAAGCCCATTGCTTAGGTGATATTTTGGTTAAAACCTTTGACGGCTCGCTAGATATAGAGATTGCAGCGGTGGTTGGTAACTACGATAAACTTCAAAATTTAACCGAAAAATTTGATGTACCATTTCATCATGTTTGTCATGAAGGGCTCACACGCGAACAACATGAAACGCAATTACTCGCCGCGATACAGCAGTATTCACCTAACTATGTTGTACTCGCAAAATATATGCGTATCCTCACGCCAAACTTTGTCGCGCAATTTCCGCATAAGATTATTAATATTCATCACAGCTTTCTACCTGCATTCATTGGGGCTAAACCTTACCAACAAGCGTTTGATCGTGGGGTGAAAATTATTGGAGCAACGGCTCACTTTGTTACCAACGATCTTGATGAAGGCCAAATCATTACTCAAAACGTAATTCCCGTTGATCATACGTTCAGTGCTGAAGAAATGGCAAAATCAGGGCGCGATGTTGAAAAATCAGTATTGAGCAAAGCACTTGGTTTAGTGGTTGATGATCGCGTATTTGTTCACGGCAATCGCACTGTAATTCTTTAAAAACAATAACTGATTAATATATGCCACAGCTTAATTTAGCCGTGGCATTTTTTCGCTTAACTTGCAGTAAAAAAACACATACTCACTCTTTTTCGCTTGTAATCACTGCCGCTAAAGAATGTGAATGTAATTTTATGCATATATTGTCTTTTTTAAATGCATAGGTTGGATTGGGTAAGCGTTCATGCTCACCAGCAGGAGAACTCGCTTTAACTTTAATTCCCTTATCAGCCAACTGCTGCCAATGTAACGCTGGAAATGTTGAACTAATTGACTGTTCTAATTGTTCCAGTGACATCGCATTACCAGGAATAACAAACTCGACATGCTCCCACCCTTGCTGTGGGTAAGTCTTACCATTTGGATACGGTAGCTCTAACGCCTCAATCATCCACTCTCCCACTTGCAGCGGTTTATCAAAGCCAATCACCACTATCGGACGCCCATTAATGATCGCTTGTGACCATTCAGTTCCATACGCTAACCATGCTTGATGAAGCTCTAGTGCAATATCCTGCGAATTAACCCGCAATGCAATATGATCTGCTGTACACGATGAGAGTGATATACCGAGCTCATCAGCTAAACAAATAATGCGATTCATAAAAGCAGGCAAATCCGCTAACATTTGCTCTGGGTGTAAACCTAATTGTTTCAGATTTTGCATTTCGCACCTCCAACCACGTAACATTTAATAAACAACGGCATAATTACTCACACTTTCCGCATTATCAATAACTAAACCAGCATG
Source organism: Photobacterium iliopiscarium (assembly GCF_003026395.1). Classification (GTDB taxonomy): domain Bacteria; phylum Pseudomonadota; class Gammaproteobacteria; order Enterobacterales; family Vibrionaceae; genus Photobacterium; species Photobacterium iliopiscarium. Next base: position 283,728 of record NZ_PYOO01000002.1, read on the forward strand.
AGGTAGCCCTTATCAGGGCTGAATTTTGGCTTTATTTTAACCTATTTTAAAAACTTTAAAAAAAAATGCCTGCAATCTCTTTTTCCAGTTGCCAAAGTACCTAACTATGTGGGTATTATTAGGGTAACGCACGCTGCTTATCAAGATATTGGTGTTGATACTAAATTAACCCTACCATCAAAAAATACTCACGTAGCTTTGGTCACTTTTTTAGTTAACCAAAAAACACTTTAGCTCCGTGAGTATTTTTAACGGCATATCTTGCTATATGCAGACGTTTTTGCCATATATATATGATTGGCGTTACAAACGATTAAAGGAACAGCAAGTGAATATTCAAGCACTCATTAATAATAAAGTAGCACAAGCATTAGAAGCTGCAGGCGCACCTGCTGGTAGTCCTGCAGCAGTTCGTCAGTCAGCAAAAGCACAATTTGGTGATTACCAAGCAAATGGTGTAATGGGCGTAGCTAAAAAATTGGGCATGAATCCACGTGAATTTGCTCAAAAAGTTATCGACTGCCTAGAATTAGACGGTATTGCTGAAAAAGTTGAAATTGCAGGCCCTGGTTTTATCAACATCTTCCTTGATAAAGCATGGTTAGCCGCTCGTGGTGAAGAAGCACTAGCCAGTGAGCGTCTAGCGGTTAACGCAGATGAAGCACAAACAATTGTTGTTGACTACTCAGCGCCTAACGTAGCAAAAGAAATGCACGTAGGTCACTTACGTTCAACTATCATCGGTGATGCTGTTGTACGTACTCTAGAGTTTTTAGGTCACAATGTTATTCGTGCTAACCACCTTGGCGACTGGGGTACCCAATTTGGTATGCTTATCGCTAATATGGAACGTAAAGAAAAAGAAGGTAGCGATGTTTCAATGAACATCAGCGATCTTGAAGGCTTCTACCGTGAATCAAAAGTGCTTTACGATGAAGACGAAGAGTTTGGCGTAACTGCACGTAACTTCGTTGTTCGTCTACAAAGTGGCGACGAATACTGCCTTAATAAATGGCGTCAACTTGTTGCTATCACACTAAAGCAAAACCAACGTAACTACGATCGTCTAAGTGTATCTCTAACAGATGCTAACGTAATGGGCGAATCAATGTACAACGACATGCTTGCACCTGTTGTTGCTGATCTTAAACAAAAAGGTCTAGCAGTAGAAAGTGATGGCGCAACAGTTGTTTTCCTTGACGAATACAAGAACAAAGATGGCGACCCTATGGGCGTTATCATCCAAAAACGTGATGGTGGCTACCTATACACTACAACAGATATTGCTTGTGCTAAATACCGTTACGAGCAACTTCATGCGGATCGCGTACTTTACTTTATCGACTCACGTCAGCACCAACACCTAATGATGGCTTGGTCTATCGTACGTAAAGCAGGTTATGTACCTGAAGAAGTATCTTTAGAGCACCACGCATTTGGTATGATGCTAGGTAAAGACGGTCGTCCATTTAAGACTCGTGCTGGTGGTACTGTACGTCTAGCTGATCTTCTTGATGAAGCAGAAGAGCGTGCAAACAAGCTAATCGAAGAGAAAAACCCAGAATTAAGTGCTGAAGAAAAAGCAAAAATTGCAACAACAGTTGCAATGGCTGCGGTTAAGTACTCTGATCTTTCTAAGCACCGTACTACAGACTACATCTTCGATTGGGACAACATGCTAGCATTTGAAGGTAATACAGCACCTTACATGCAGTATGCTTACACTCGTATTGCGTCTATCTTCAAACGTGCGAATGTTGAACTAAAAGATCTAACATTCCCTATCGTTATCAATGACGAAAAAGAACAAGCGCTATTATCTAAGTTACTTCAATTTGAAGAAGCAGTGCAGTCTGTTGCTCGTGAAGGCCAGCCTCACCTAATGTGTACTTACCTGTTTGAACTTGCAGGTCTGTTCTCTAGCTTCTACGAAGCATGCCCAATTCTTAATGCGGAAGAAGCTGTTAAGCAAAGCCGCTTGAAGTTAGCTCTACTAACGGCTAACACGCTTAAGAAAGGCTTAGATCTACTAGGTATTGAAACTCTAGAGCGTATGTAATTACTCTTTATTGTAATAGCTACTTATAGCACTAGTGACTTATTTCACTCGTAACTGATAGAAGTAGCGACATAACAAAAAGCCTTCATTCGTGAAGGCTTTTTTAATGCAATAAAATCTAATTATTATTGCCCAAATCGTAATCCACCATCATGTAACCATGTCAGTTCTTTTTTGGTAGATAACCGTCCTTTTACTGCATTTCGATGCGGGAAGCGCCCAAATTGTTTAATTACTTGCAAATGACTATTAGCAAAGTCATAAAAACTATTAAATATCGCGATATTCTCAAGCTGTACATTTTTACGCAATAAATCAAATCGAAACACACTTTCTTCTTGATCTTCTAAATCTTCTGAATGCTCTAATGGTAAATAAAAAAATACACGTTCAATTGATGTAAGTTCAGCATCTTGATTAAGGGCTAAACCTCGCTTACAAATTGCCAACGCTAATAAATCATAACGAAAAGCCGCATTTAATCCGCGATAAATATTACGTGGAAATTGATCTAATAAAATAATTAATGCCAAGCGACCCTGAGCAGTATCACTCCAATGATTAAGTTCACCATTACCTGCCATGCTTACCCACGATTGAAACTGAGAGATAATGTCAGCATCAACCTCAGCTCCACCTAAAAACCATAGTGCATGTTTATTATTACGGGTCACTTCACCGTTTAGCTCACCAAACCAGTAATCAAGAATAAATTGATACTCAGCTACCATTTAAGCCCCCCATTAATATACACTTGAATAACGTTTTTATTGGACAATCATTATCTGCCAAGTAACGATTACGTATACCCAAAGGATAATACCAATTACGTTAAATTAAGCTTACTATAATAAATATTGCTCAAGCTTGTGAGCTAGAATGTACTGTTAAGGAATAATTACATGAGTTTCACTCTTCATCCTCAATTAATGGCAGATACAACAATACTTGGCGATTTACCTTTATCACGTATATTGCTTGCTAAAGAAGCTCTTGGGCCATGGCTGATTTTAGTTCCGCGCTATGATGCACTACGTGAAATTCACCATTTATCAGAACAAGATCAACAACAGTTAATGCGTGAATCATCGGCAATTGCAGCCTTATTAGAGCAAGACTATCAAGCTGAAAAAATCAATATTGGTGCGCTTGGTAATCTTGTACCTCAACTTCATATTCATCATATCGCCCGTTTTAGTAATGATATCGCATGGCCTGGCCCTGTATGGGGAAATACAAAAGGCATTCAACGTAGCAAAGAAGTACAGCAAGCATTGGCTGAAGAGTTACGTCAAGAACTGAGCAATATTGCAGGTTTTAGTGCCATCAACGCTTAGTTTTATTACTGCACTTATTATTACTGCACTCTTACAAGTGTAGGGTATTTGATATAAAAAAAGCAGCCCGAAGGCTGCTTTTTTAATGGATGCTATTTACTGTTAGCGCATAACGGTTACTGACAACTCATTCGCGGCTAAACATCGATACCACACATCTTTAGCTGTTTGGCAGCATTGTGTACTATCGTAGCCAACCAATTCCTTACCGATGGTTCCTTTGCGAACCCAAACAGCAAGCATGGCATCAACACCATCTTCAGACATACCAAAATGCAGTGAAAGCTGCTTACGGCTTACGCGTCCATTATCGGTAATATACTGTTTTAATTGTTGTAAAATCATTCAAACAATAATCCTTCTAGATGAGACTGCTTTTTACCTTGTCGCTTCATCAACAAATAAATTCCGACGTTAATGACAATAAAGAACGCAATCCAAAACGAGCTACTAGCTGGATGTAGTGCAAAATCAGCAATTTGATAGAACAATGATGCAAAAGTATATGCCAATAACATTGTCCAGCCTGCAATAAAGCCAGCAAACTTCTTACCAAATTCACGCACATACGCACCCATTGCTGCTGCACATGGGGTATAAAGTAGGATGAAGATTAGGTACGACATGGCAGCAGCACCACTGACAAAGCGTGATTGAATATTACCGTAAACGGATTGATCAACACCTTGTTCTTCGGCAACAGCCGTTTGATCCTCAAGACTACCCACTTCAATACCAAGAGGATCACTAAAACTTAATGCGGATAAATTATCCCCAATAGAAGCAACCGCTTCTTTTAAGCTTCCTACAAGATCATACTCTTCGCTATCACCATCAAGGGCGGGCGCATACAAACTATTTAACGTACCTACAACCGCTTCTTTGGCAAAAATACCCGTAATAATACCCACTGTTGCAGGCCAGTTATCGGCTTTAACACCAATAGGCTCTAATACAGGAGTCACTACTTGTGCTGCATGTGATAACACAGATTTAGACGTATCTTCATTACCAAACGAACCATCAGTACCGAGTGAATTAAAGAAACTTAAAATAGTCACTACAACCACAATTGTTTTACCAGCACCAAACACAAACCGCTTTAGCTTCTGCCATGTTTTGATAACAACGTTACGGATTGTTGGTAATTCATAGTTTGGCATCTCCATGATAAAGCTATCGCTTGCACCAGGATAAAGCGTATTACGTAAAATCAAACCAGTCATTACCGCAGCAACAATACCTAAAATATACAAAGCAAAAACAACATTCTGGCCATTATCAGGAAAGAAAGCCGCGGCAAATAATGCATAAACAGGCAAACGTGCACCACATGACATAAACGGTGCCATTGCAGCTGCTAACTTACGCTCACGTTCTTGCTCTAAAGTACGCGTCGCCATAATAGCGGGTACGTTACAACCAAAACCAAGCACTAATGGCACAAACGCTTTACCCGGCAAACCAACTTTTTGCATGACTTTATCAAGCACAAAAGCGGCGCGCGCCATGTAACCAGAACTTTCTAATACCGCAAGGAACAGGTATAGACAGGCAATTACAGGAATAAAGGTCGCAACAGTTTGAATACCACCACCGACACCATTAGCAATAATAGTCACTAACCATACTGGTAAATGGTGATCTAATAAGTAATGACCACCATCAACTAAAATTGCACCAAAGCTAATATCAAAGAAGTCTATAAATGCACTGCCTATGTTAATCGCAAACATAAACATCACGTACATTACTAAAAAGAAAAATGGGATACCAATAGCACGGTGTAATAATACGCGGTCAATTTTATCGGTTAAACTATGGCTTAAACGGCCTTCTTGACGACGTACTTTCTGACATAATTGATGCAAAAAAGTATAGCGAACATCAGCCACTTGAATATCAGGATCAACCAATTCCAGCATTTGTCGACGAATAGCACAAGCTTGTTGCTTATGTTCTTCTGATAAAGTGTGAATAACTAACGTGTCATTTTCTAACACTCGAATTGATTGTGCGCGAGGATTGAGTTTTTCATCATGAAGAAATAAGGGTTTTAATTGTTCAACCGCCGCTTCAAAATCATCACCATAATCAAGTAAAAAATCCGAAACAACAACGCCTTGAATCAGCATTTTATGCAGTTTAGATTTAAATTCGCCAATTCGTTCCATGTTATTAGCAGATAATGCAACAACCGGACAACCTAATGCTTTTTCTAATGCTTTAAGATCTAATACCTGTTGTTGACGTTTCAACACATCCATTTTATTAAGCACAACCACCATTGGTCGACCTAATTCGCGTAATTGCAACGTCATATATAGACTGCGTTCAAGCGATGATGCATCAACAACGTTAATAATAATATCCGCTGGCGTTGTTAAAATCGCACGTGATGCAATCGCTTCATCAAGACTATTCGCATCATTAGCACTATCAAGGTTATAAATACCAGGAAGATCGGTAAGAGAAAAATCATCACCATTATGCTGATAACGACCCGTCTTCTTTTCAACAGTGACACCAGCCCAGTTACCTACCTGCTGTTTTGAACCTGTTAATCCATTAAACAGTGTCGTTTTACCGCTATTCGGATTACCGACAGTAAGAATGTCATATTGCATTATTTAACCTCAACTTCTATATCTTCAGCAATTTTTTTACGGAGCGCAATATCCACACCACGCACTCGAACCTGAAGTGGATCACCTAATGGTGCTAAACGAACAACTGTTATTTCTGTATGGGGTAATAATCCCATAACCATTAATTTTTTACGCGTTACTACAGGTAACGCAGACATATTAATCACTGTACCGCTGTGGCCACACGACATTTCTGACAGTTTCATAGCTAAACCGCTACCTTAATAAGAATTATTTTCATTACGATATGGAGGATTTTACACTTTGATACGAAATTAGTCTTGTCTTAAATCAATTATTTCGTGCCTGTTTTGAATATTTAGCTTCAACTAATAACTAACTATTTAACAAAATAAATAACTATTAATGTTTAAAATACTAGTTAATGCCTTCAAAATTTAGCAAAAAAAAAGCGTACCTTTCGATACGCTTTTAGAACAATGGTTATTATTTATTTTAACCCGGCATTTGTGCGCTTAATTGTTTTTTATATGTTTTTACATTACGCATAAATTGAGTACGTGTGCTACCTCTTAAAGGTTCAGCTTGTGGTAATGGCACTTTCATCGCATTAACCGGACGACCATTTTTGATCAGTTCAAAATGTAAATGAGGCCCCGTTGAGCGCCCTGTATTACCGCTTTTTGCAATACGTTGACCCATTTTAACTTTGTCACCCACTTTGACTTGGCGTTTACTTAAGTGCAAATAACGGGTCATATATTCACGACCATGTTTGATCACAATATAATTACCAGCAAGCGAGTGATACTGTGATTTAACTACCACACCATCGCCAGCCGCCAAAATCGTCGTTCCAACAGGAACCGCAAAGTCAGTACCGTTATGTGGCGAACGTCGTTTAGTAATAGGATGCAAACGATTTGGGTTGAATGATGAGCTAATCCGATATGACTGCAACGTCGGTATCCGCTTAAAACCACGGTTCAAACTGCGAGCATCTTGATCATAAAATTGGTCATCCTCGCCACGAGCTATAAAGATCGAATGACCTCGAACTTGGCTTTTATAATAGAAAGCATTAATTTTGCCTTTACCTACCGCTTTACCATCAATGAATTCACGATCTAATACCACCCCAAACGAATCACCTTTACGAGCGTCACGACCAATATTCATCTTCCATTGTAATGCTTTAACCACATTACCAATTTGCGTAGGTGTTAACCCCGCATCACGTGCGGAATTATAAAAACTACCGGAAATACGCCCGGTTAATGTCACAGGTTTAATATTACCTTTTTGTTCTACTTCTTTGTAAATATAACCTTTTTTAGTCAGCGTATACGTATCTGTGACTTTTTTACTGCGAATAATACTCAACGAAGTCAACTTACCATCAGCATCGACTTCCCATTCTAATACTTGTCCAACCCGTAATTGCTGCACTGATTTATTAGCATCAATTAATCGGTACATTTCCGAAATAGGTAAACCATATTGAGAAAATATAATGCCTAACGTTTCTCCCGATGATACGCGATGTTTAGATTCTGTTTCTGCATGAGCTTGTACTAATTGTCGCTCAATCTCATCTTTAGGCGCTTGAAATTGAGGATCATTCTGATCTAAAGAGGCACCCATTGGCTCACTATCAGATTCTGATACTTCAGAAGTAGTGATATTAATCGGTACATTAATAGGAGATGGCTTTTTAAAAGCAGAAAAAGGTATAGCATGTTTGGATGGCTGCCATGCAATAGCAGCCACCATCAAAATTGTGGTCGAGAATAACGCAATTTTATGCTGCAACGATAACATCTTTAATGATGCTACCGCAGCGATATAATATTTCATGATTAATTAAGACACTTACTAAATCGTTGTCCAAGTTCATTAAGAAAGCGGACATATCCTCCCTTGCCCTCAACGATATCTGTTGCCATTGGGTCAAGAGTCCCTATTTTTACATTCGTTCCTTTGGTTACAGACTTCACAACAGCTGGCGAAAATTGTGGCTCGCTAAAGACACAATATGCTTGATTATTTTTTAACGCTTCGCGAATAGATAACAATGTCTTAGCGCCCGGACGACGATCTGGTTCAACCGTAAAATGGCCTAAATTATCTAATTTAAATTGTTGTTCAAAATAGCCGTAGCCATCATGAAAAACATAATAACCTTTATCACTTAACGGTTTTAACTGCTTATTAAGCTGAGTAACCGCTAACTGAACATCTGTTGTGAATGTAGAAAGATTAGCTGTATATGTCTTTTTATGCAATGGATCATACTTGATCAATGCCTTAGTTATGACATTTGCTGCTTGCACCGCTTGATCGGGACCTAACCATAAATGTGGGTCAATTCCATGATGATTATGGTGATGCCCTTCATGTTCAGATTCGTGGTCATGATCCGTTTCATTTTCATGCTCTGCATGTTCTTGATCTTTTTCAGCATAATAGCGAAAGCTAATATCATGTTGTTGACTCAAAGCAATATTTTCAGGCTTTGACGCCATCGTTTTAACCAAAAATGACTCTAATTCAGGTCCAACCCACACTACAAGATCAGCTTGTTTAAGTTTTTTTACATCAGAAGGACGTAATGCATAATCATGAGGAGACGCACCTGATGGAATCACATATTCACTGGTTGCTACACCTTGAGTTAATTCACTGACGATCAGATTTAGAGGCTTAACGGTAGTGACCACATTAAAGGTATCAGAAGCCAATGCAGAACCTGACATAACAATAGCAGTAGCACAACATAACGAGCTTAAACGGTGCATGATTTTTCCCATAAAAATGTAGAACAACAAAAATTATTGATTACCAGCAAAGACATTTTTCTCAAATGACTATAATCAGCGCGTATTAACAGTAACACATGTAAAACGAAGATGTTATAATATAACATCACATTTTAGCAAACTCTTATTTTAAGCACGCTTTATGACAACATTAGTAGAATTACAATCACTCACAGTGACCTTCTCTGGACGTAATGTTTTAGATAATGTTGCACTCAAATTAGAGCGAGGTGAAATTACAACCCTTATTGGCCCAAATGGCGCAGGCAAATCAACATTAGTTAAAGTGATCACTGGATTACAAAAACCAACATCAGGAAAAGTCATCCGTCAAAAGAGATTACGCATTGGTTATGTTCCGCAAAAACTTCACCTTAACAGTACCTTACCATTATCTGTCGATCGTTTTATGCGCTTAGCCGGACGTTATTCATTAGAACAACGCCAAGAAGCATTAACCATGGTTAACGGTTCACACTTAATAAAAAGTGACATGCACCGCTTATCTGGTGGTGAAATGCAACGGGTTTTATTAGCACGAGCATTACTCCAAAAACCTGATTTATTAGTCTTAGATGAACCCGTTCAAGGGGTTGATGTGACGGGACAATTAGAGCTATATCGCTTAATTCAGCAATTACGTGATTTACTCAATTGTGCAATCTTAATGGTTTCACATGATCTTCATCTGGTCATGGCAAAAACAGATAAAGTGATCTGTTTACAGCATCATATTTGTTGCTCAGGTAGTCCATTTAGCGTAACCAACCACCCTAAATATATTGCATTATTTGGCCGTCAAGCCAGCGATCAATTAGCGTTATACCAACATCAACATAACCACCAACACGGTGATTCAACAACACCATCAACGTGCTGTAATAATCATCAGGATAATAATAAATAATGATTGAGTTTCTACTTCCCGCATTAATTGCCGGTATTGGGATTGCCCTATTAGCCGGCCCTCTGGGATCTTTTGTGGTATGGCGTAAAATGGCTTACTTTGGTGATACGCTGTCGCATGCGTCATTGCTGGGTATTGCTTTAGGCTTTTTATTTAATATCAACTTAAACCTTGCGTTAGTTATTTGCTGTTTAGTGCTTGCGGTTATTTTGGTGACATTACAAAAACAGCGTTATGTCGCAACCGACACATTACTTGGCATACTCGCGCATAGTGCCTTATCGCTTGGCTTGGTCGCAGTAAGCTTTTTAGATAATGTTCGTATTGATTTAATGGCGTATTTGTTTGGTGATTTATTGGCGGTAACCACTAATGATTTAATGTGGATTTATGGTGGTGGCGCTATTGTATTAACACTACTTATTTACCTATGGCGACCACTATTATCAATGACTATCAGCGAAGAAATGGCGCAAGTTGAAGGCGTTAATGTTGATTTAATGCGGTTATTATTAATGTTAATGGTCGGTATGGTGATCGCTGTCGCGATGAAATTTGTGGGGGCGTTAATCATTACCTCATTACTCATTATTCCTGCTGCAACCGCACGTCGGTTTGCTCGCAGCCCAGAAGCAATGGCTGTTATTGCCTCGATTATTGGTTCAATTTCAGTGGTGCTAGGACTGGCAATGTCATGGCACTATGACACGCCAGCAGGCCCTTCAGTCGTCGTCTCTGCGGCAGCATTGTTTATGTTAAGTCAATTTAAACCAACACAACGTTAAACATATTTATTACAAATAAAAAATTGCTAAGAAAAAACCCGCTACATTTAACGATGTGAGCGGGTTTTTCTATGATTCATTATCATTAATTAAGTATCAACGTTCATTTACCACGCAGTCACGTCACGTAATGCTTTACCAATATCAGCCAAGCTTTGAACGGTTTTTACACCCGCAGCTTCAAGGGCTGCAAATTTTTCTTCTGCCGTCCCTTTACCACCTGAAATAATTGCACCAGCATGGCCCATACGTTTACCTTCAGGTGCAGTAACACCTGCAATATATGACACCACAGGCTTAGTGATATGGTTTTTAATATATGCAGCCGCTTCTTCTTCTGCTGTACCACCGATTTCGCCAATCATCACAATCGCCTCTGTCGCTGGATCATTTTCAAACATTTCAAGAATATCAATAAAATTAGAGCCAGGGATCGGATCACCACCAATACCAATACACGTTGATTGGCCAAAGCCTTCATCGGTTGTTTGTTTCACGGCTTCATACGTTAAAGTGCCTGAGCGTGACACAATACCCACTTTACCCGCTTTATGAATGTGACCGGGCATGATCCCAATTTTACACTCATCCGGCGTAATAATACCTGGGCAGTTAGGGCCGATCATACGTACGCCTTTTGCATCTAAACGCACTTTAACATCGAGCATATCTAACGTTGGAATACCTTCAGTGATGGTAACAATCAGTTCAACACCAGCATCAATGGCTTCTAAAATCGCATCTTTACAAAAAGGGGCAGGCACATAAATAACAGTTGCCGTTGCTCCTGTTGCTTTAACTGCATCACGAACAGTATTAAACACAGGTAAACCTAAATGCGTAGTACCGCCTTTACCTGGAGAAACACCCCCCACTAATTGCGTACCATAAGCCAATGCTTGTTCTGAATGAAATGTCCCTTGCCCACCAGTAAAACCTTGGCAAATGACTTTGGTATCTTTATTAATAAGTATCGACATTATTTACCCTCCGCGGCAGCAACAACTTTTTCAGCGGCTTCTGTTAACGAAGTGGCAGCAATAATATTGAGACCACTATCAGCCAATTTTGCAGTGCCAACTTCAGCATTATTCCCTTCAAGACGCACCACAACAGGTACTTTTACGCCCACTTCTGCAATCGCACCAATAATACCATCAGCAATTAAATCACAACGAACAATACCGCCAAAAATATTCACTAAGACAGCTTTAACGTTGTTATCTGAAAGAATAATTTTAAACGCTTCTGTTACGCGTTCTTTAGTTGCACCACCGCCAACATCCAAAAAGTTAGCAGGATGACCACCGTGAAGATTAACAATATCCATTGTACCCATTGCTAAGCCTGCACCATTGACCATACAACCAATATTACCATCAAGGGCAACATAGTTAAGTTCCCATTTCGCCGCGTTAGCTTCTCGCTCATCTTCTTGTGTAGCATCATGCATTTGGCGTAGTTTAGGCTGGCGATATAGTGCATTCGCATCAACATTCACTTTACCATCAAGACAGACTAATGTGCCGGCGTCTGTAATAATTAATGGGTTAACTTCAAGCAGTGCGAGATCACACTCAGCAAACATCTTACCAAGCCCTAAAAATATCGTGGTAAATTGTTTTACTTGATCGCCTTGCAGACCGAGTTTAAAAGCTAATTCACGCCCTTGATAAGGTTGAGGTCCCACTAAAGGATCAATTGCTACTTTATGAATTAAATCAGGTGTTTCTTCAGCTACTTTTTCAATTTCCACACCACCTTCTGTCGATGCCATGAAAACAATACGTTGTGAACTACGGTCAACAACAGCACCTAAATATAATTCAGTGGCAATGCTTGATGCCGCTTCTACCAATACTTTAGTCACGGGCTGACCCACAGCATCCGTTTGGTAAGTCACTAAATTTTTACCTAACCAATATTGAGCAAATTGCTTAATGCCCTCTTTATTGTCATGTAATTCAACACCACCAGCCTTACCTCGACCACCAGCATGAACTTGACATTTTACCACCCATTTTTCACCGCCAATTTTACCTGCTGCCGCCGCCGCTTCTTGTGGGGTATCACAAGCATAGCCATCGGGTATAGGTAAACCATATTCGGCGAATAGTTGTTTTGCTTGATACTCATGCAAATTCATAATGTTCTATCCATTTTTATCCCTTTGGGACTCATTAAATCCATTTGAGATATTCTTTGATACCTCTTCATCATTGCGCAAATTTTACTGTCTTCATGGTTAAAAAACGTTAACCGAATAATGAGCACTTATTCAGTTAACGATGTAATACTTATACGTCGAGTAATAAACGGGTTGGATCTTCAAGTAATTCTTTAATTGTCACTAAATAACCCACAGATTCACGACCATCGACTAAACGATGATCATAAGAAAGCGCAAGGTACATCATTGGCAAAATTTCAACTTGACCATTAACCGCCATCGGACGATCTTGGATTTTATGCATACCTAAAATAGCGGCTTGAGGTGGGTTAATAATTGGCGTTGACATTAACGAACCAAATACCCCGCCGTTAGTAATGGTAAAATTGCCGCCAATAAGATCATCAACCGTTAATTTACCATCACGACCTTTAAGCGCTAAGTCACGAATACCTTTTTCAATCTCAGCCAAACTTAACTTATCACAATCTCGTAACACAGGGGTAACTAAACCACGTGGTGTTGAGACGGCAATGCTAATATCAAAGAAGTTATGATAAACAATGTCATCACCATCAATCGATGCATTCACTTCAGGGTAACGTTTTAATGCTTCAACAACCGCCTTCACATAGAACGACATAAAGCCAAGACGAATACCATGGCGCTGCTCAAACACATCTTTATATTGCTTACGCAGATCCATAATTGGCTTCATATTAACTTCATTAAATGTCGTTAACATGGCTGTACTATTTTTCGCTTCCAGCAAACGTTCAGCAACGCGCTTACGTAATCGTGTCATTGGTACACGCTTTTCACTGCGGTGGGCTAAAGGTAATTCATGCTCAATGTTCGCTTCCACTGTTTTTGGTGTCGCAGTAACAGCTACAATATTTTTTAAATAAGTATCAACATCTTCACGAGTAATACGGCCACCAACACCAGTACCTTTTATTTTTTCAGCAGCCACACCATGTTCGCTTAATAAACGACGCACAGCAGGACTTAATGCTTCTGTGTTTTCTTCATTTAACGATGCTGTATTACGTTTATTTGGTGATGATTCAGCATCAGCAAGCACATCCAATGTTGGCTCACCTGCAACTGCATTAACTTTGATTTTGCCAATCAGTTGCTTGGTTAATACCGTTGTGCCTTCAATTTCAAAAATAGCTTCTAATATGCCATCTTCTGGGGCTGGAACTTCAAGTACAACTTTATCAGTTTCAATATCAACCAAGACCTCATCACGAGTAACAGTGTCACCGGGTTGTTTATGCCATGTGGCTACAGTTGCATCAGCAACAGATTCCGGAAGGTCAGGAACCAGAATTTCGATTGTCATATCGGTATTGTCCTTTTGTTCTCGTTCTAATTATTAGAATGGTCTTGAGATTCAATAGTTAATGCGTCTTCAACTAACGCTTTTTGTTGTTTCAAATGTACTGACATATACCCTACAGCGGGTGATGCTGATGCTGGACGTCCGGCATAACGTAACAGTGATCCGGCAGGTAAAGCAGAATAGAAATTATGTTGACTAGAATACCATGCACCTTGGTTTTGAGGCTCTTCCTGACACCAAACAAAATCCGTCACGTGTTGATAGTCAGCAATAGCCGCTTCAACATCTTCTTTCGGGAAAGGATACAACTGTTCAATCCGCACAATGGCAACATTTGTTTGTTCATTTTTACGGCGCTGTTCTAGTAAATCGTAATACACTTTACCTGAACAAAAGACCACTCGCTGTACATCTTTAGCAGGCAATGCATCGACTTCACCAATAGCAGCTAAGAAAGTACCATTAGCAAGATCATCCAGCGTTGAGGTACATAATGGATGACGTAACAATGACTTAGGTGACATCACAATTAATGGGCGGCGCATCGGACGTACAACTTGGCGTCGAATCATATGATAAACTTGGGCTGGCGTTGACGGCACAACCACTTGCATATTTTGCTCAGCACATAATTGTAAATAACGTTCAAGACGTGCCGATGAATGCTCTGGTCCTTGGCCTTCATAACCATGTGGCAGCAGCATGGTTAAACCACACATACGTCCCCATTTTTGCTCACCTGAACTAATAAATTGGTCTACCACCACTTGCGCACCATTGGCAAAATCACCAAATTGTGCTTCCCAAATGGTTAATCCACTTGGCTCGGCGGTTGCATAACCATATTCAAATGCTAATACCGCTTCTTCAGATAACACTGAGTCAATCACTTCAAACGGCCCTTGACCATTATGAATATGAGTTAACGGAATATAAGTGCTGGCATCTTCTTGATTGTGTAACACCGCGTGACGATGGAAGAACGTACCACGACCAGAATCTTGTCCAGTAATACGTATACGATGACCATCATCGACCAAGGTTGCGTAAGCTAAATTCTCAGCCATACCCCAATCAAACGCTTTTTCACCCGCAATCATGGCTAAACGATCAGTATAAATCTTTTGGACTCGACCTTGTAATTGGTGGCTAGTTGGATACTGACATAAACGAGTACCTAACTCTTGTAAACGCTGCTCGTCAATTTTACTCTTCCAATCAACGGTCCAATCGTGGCCTAAATATGGAGCCCAATCAACCGAGTGCAATTTCATTGGTCGCCATTCTTTAACCACACACTCGCCGCGATCTAATGCATCACGATATTCATTGACTAAACCTGTTGCGATGTCTAATCCAAACGCACCAATTTCAGTTAAATAATCAGCATATAATTTGCGTGGCGTCGGATGTTTTTTGATTTTTTGGTACATCAACGGCTGCGTAGCATTAGGCTCATCAGCTTCGTTATGACCATGACGGCGATAACACACCAAATCAATCACCACATCACGCTTAAATTCGTGGCGATAATCAAACGCCAGTCGCGTTACAAACGCAACCGCTTGTGGATCATCCGCATTGACGTGGAAAATAGGCGCCTGCACCATTTTAGCGATATCAGTACAATATTCGGTTGAACGCGTATCTTGTGGGTTTGATGTCGTGAAACCCACTTGGTTATTGATAACAATACGTACTGTACCGCCAACACTATAACCACGCGCTTGAGACATATTAAAGGTTTCAGCAACAACGCCTTGACCTGCAATAGCTGAATCACCATGAATAGTAATCGGCAACACTTTATCGCCAGTATCATCACCTAAACGATCTTGGCGAGCGCGTACTGAACCAACAACAACTGGGTTTACAATTTCAAGGTGTGATGGATTAAAGGCTAATGCTAAATGTACATCACCACCAGGGGTCGCAAAATCAGCAGAGAAACCTTGATGGTATTTCACATCACCAGTCCCCCAACTATCACCATGCTTACCCGCAAATTCATCAAACAGATCTTGTGGCTTTTTACCTAATACGTTAACTAACATATTTAAGCGTCCACGGTGAGCCATGCCCACAACCACTTCACGCACACCTTGTGATCCCGCATGACGAATCAACTCTTTCATCATTGGAATCATGGCATCGCCACCTTCTAATGAGAACCGTTTTGCCCCAGGGAATTTTGCACCTAAATAGCGCTCAAGACCTTCAGCGGCAGTTAACTCATCAAGAAAACACAATTGTTCATCAGTAGTAAAAGACCCCGTACCCATTACCGATTCAAGTCGTTGTTGAATCCAACGTTTTTCTTCAGTATCAGTAATATGCATATATTCAGCACCAATTGACCCACAATAGGTTTTTTTAAGGGCTGCATATATTTCACTGAGTTTCATGGTCTCTTGACCAATTGCAAACGAACCGACATTAAATGTTTCATTGAAATCATCAGTGGTCAGTGAGTGAAATTCAGGATCAAGATCGGCAACATGATCGCGTTGCCACAAACCAAGAGGATCAAGATTAGCATTCTGATGGCCACGGAAACGGTAAGCATTAATTAACTGTAATACTTTAACTTGCTTTGCATCTACATCAGGATCATTGACCACAGCACTTAAGAAATGGGTTTCTTTTGCTAGTCGTCGAAAATAATCACGTACACGAGAGTGAGGTTGCTCAATAACCGTATCATTAACGACAGGTAAATTTACAAACACTTCCCGCCATTGGGTATCAACTAATTCTGGATCGCTAAGATACAACTCGTAAAGATCTTCTATATAAGTTGCGTTGGCGCCAGCTAAATGTGAAGACTCAAGCCATGCCTTCATAACGCTATTCTGCATTATTTTCCCTTAACTACTGATTTATCGCCATTGGCATCGGTCTAATACCGAGCATTACGGTTAATGGGCAATATATGGTTAACATTGAACCATTAACATATCGATATTTTTAAACTGCTCGTTTAAGCAGCATAGATTTTATGTGTCCAATCGCTTTTGTCGGATTTAATCCCTTCGGACAAACATTTACACAGTTCATTATGCCATGACAACGAAAAACACTAAATGCATCATCAAGTTCTGATAATCGTTGATCAGTCGCGGTATCTCGACTATCAATTAACCATCGATAAGCAGCTAACAAACCCGCAGGACCGATAAACTTATCAGGGTTCCACCAAAATGATGGACACGATGTCGAACAACAAGCGCACATAATACATTCATATAGACCGTCCAATTGAGCGCGATCTTCCGGCGCTTGTAAATTTTCTCTTGCGGGAGGTATTGTCGCATCATCAATTAAAAAAGGCTTTACTTTTGCGTAGTTACTATAGAACTGTTCCATATCAATAATCAAATCACGTATCACAGGTAACCCTGGTAACGGACGAATGACAATCGCACTGGTGTTAATTAACGCTGATAACGGTGTAATACACGCTAAGCCGTTTTTACCGTTCATATTAATACCGTCAGAACCACAAACGCCCTCACGACAAGAGCGACGAAAAGACAAGCTAGCATCTTGTTCTTTAAGTAAAATTAATGCGTCTAGTACCATCATATCTGAGCCATCAGGTACATCAAGCTGATAATCTTGCATATAAGGAACATCATCAGCATCAGGGTTGTAACGGTAAATGGAAAAATTCAGTTTCATCGTGGTGATCTCCCCTTAGTAAACGCGCGCTTTTGGTGGAAACGCCTCACGATGAATCGGTGCCATATTGACATCACGTTTCGTCATCGCTTCTGTTTCTGGATTATAAATCGAATGGCATAACCAATTTGCATCATCACGATCAGGAAAATCAAACCGTGCATGAGCACCACGACTTTCAGTCCGATAATTAGCAGCAATCGCTGTTGCCATTGCAGTTTCCATGAGGTTATCTAATTCTAAACATTCGATACGTTGGGTGTTAAATTCAGTTGAAGTATCATCTAATCGTGCATGCTTTAAACGTTCACGAATAGCTTTAAGCTCTTCCAAGCCTGAGGCCATTGCTTCACCCTCTCTAAATACCGAGAAATTATTTTGCATACACGCTTGCAAATCTTTACGAATTTGAACCGGATCTTCACCTTCTTGAGTTGAGTTCCAACGGTTAAGACGCACTAGAGAAGCTTCAATATCGGCTTCTATTGCAGGTTTGGCTTCGGCTTGCGCTAATAATGTTTGACCTAAGTGCAATCCTGTTGCGCGCCCAAACACAACTAGATCAAGTAATGAATTACCGCCTAACCGATTAGCACCATGCACAGATACGGATGCAATTTCACCACAGGCAAACAAGCCTTGGATTTCTTCATCTGCCCCATCTGCATTTTGTTTTAATGCTTGGCCTGATACTTGGGTTGGTACTCCCCCCATCATGTAATGACAGGTTGGAATAACTGGAATCGGCTCTTTAACCGGATCAATATGGGCAAACGTACGTGATAACTCACAAATACCTGGTAAACGCGATTCAAGTACGTCTTTACCTAAGTGATCAAGTTTTAGCTTCAAGTGAGGACCCCACGGACCATCGCATCCGCGTCCTTCACGAATTTCAACCATCATCGAACGAGCGACAACATCACGACCAGCAAGATCTTTAGCATTTGGTGCATAACGCTCCATAAAGCGTTCGCCGTCTTTGTTAAGTAAATAACCCCCTTCACCACGACAACCTTCAGTCACTAATACGCCAGCACCAGCAATACCCGTCGGGTGAAATTGCCACATTTCCATATCTTGCATGGGTACACCTGCGCGCAATGCCATGCCAACACCATCACCCGTATTAATGTGGGCATTAGTGGTTGATGCATAAATACGTCCTGCACCACCTGTCGCTAAAATTGTCGCTTTGGCTTTGAAGTAACACACTTCACCGGTTTCCATGCACAAAGCGGTACAGCCTAAAATAGCGCCATCTGAATTTTTAACGAAATCAAGCGCATACCACTCAGAAAATATTGTGGTTTTATGCTTAATGTTTTGCTGATAAAGCGTGTGGAGCAATGCATGACCGGTTCGATCTGCGGCGGCGGCAGTACGTGCTGCTTGCTCACCACCAAACTCTTTTGACTGACCACCAAATGGACGCTGATAAATACTGCCATCATCAAACCGAGAAAAAGGTAAGCCCATTTTTTCAAGTTCAATGACAGATTTAGGTCCATTTTCACACATATACTCAATCGCATTCTGATCACCAATATAATCAGAACCTTTCACGGTATCGTACATATGCCATTGCCAATTATCCGGATGTGAATTTCCTAAGGCAACGGTGATCCCTCCTTGTGCCGACACGGTATGAGAACGGGTTGGAAACACTTTTGATAACAAGGCACATTTTAAACCTTGCTCTGATATTTGCAGTGCAGCACGCATCCCTGCACCACCAGCGCCAATAACGACCGCATCAAACTCACGAATAGCAATAGCCACTACACACCCCACACAATGAAGAAACCTGAAAATAGGTAAACAAATAGAATCGCAACAATACCGAATTGAAAACAAACTCTTAATGCCGCTGATTTAATGTAATCAGTCAGTACTTGCCATAAACCAATCCACGCATGAATTAAAATGGAGCCTAACGCTAATAAGGTAAAAACCTTCGTCGTTAATTGACTAAAAAATGCTTGCCATGATGCAAAGGTTATTTCGGGACCAAACGTAAAAAACCCCACTAAATAAAGGGTATATAAGGTAAGAATAATGGCGGTTGCACGAATTAAAATAAAATCATGTACACCGTTACGCCCAACAGAAGAAATACTGGTTACCATACTAATACTCCTGCAAACACCGATAATATTGCCACAATAACAAAGCTCACTTTGGTACTAGCAAGGCCGGTTTCCATTTCTTCAAAATACCCCAGATCCATCAATAAATGACGCACACCAAGTACAATATGATAAAACAGTGCGGTTAATATTCCCCACAACATCAACGTCACCAATCCACTATCTGTAATACTGACAGCAGAAGTAAAACCTTTAGGTGAAGATAATGACAAGTTCAACAACCATAATAGAATAGCGACAGCAACGAACGTAATGACGCCCGATACACGGTGTAGAATTGACGCAATCGCCGTTAGCGGAAAGCGCATAGTTTGTAGGTCAAGGTTGACGGGTCTAGACTTCTTTACTTTCACATTTTGCTCACTCAGCTTTATTAAAAGCATTTTATTTTTATTAAACGCTTTGATTGTTTCTATAGTGAGCCATCAAGAAACAGTTAAAAAATGCTACGTTACCATTAAAAGCAAAGTGTTGAGCAATATAATCGCTTTGTCTTTCAACCGCATTCCTTACGCAGTTTATTAACAACATTTCATCTATATAATAACCAAATATCAACCCCACTATACCCATGGCAACATTCAAAAACAAACTCCGTCACATGACATTACACACAAAGTTCACAAAAAAAGAACAAATATAGAAAAGTTATTAACAAGCGCACATAGATGAATACAAAAATTGACAATTGCCTCATCGAGCGGTACAACAAATATACATCCGTTTCGGATTCAGGATTCTACAAATAACAAAGGAGATTGTTATGGCAGATAAGAAAGCTACTCTTCATATAGAAGGGAAAGCACCTATCGAACTGCCGATTATTGAGGGCTCAGAGGGCCAAGATGTAATCGATGTGCGAAAACTAGGCGCAAGCGGTTTTTTTACATTTGATCCGGGTTTTCTAGCAACAGCCTCATGTGAATCTCAAATTACGTATATTGATGGCGATAAAGGAATTCTGTTACATCGTGGTTTTCCTATCGATCAATTAGCGAATAATGCTGATTACTTAGAAGTTTGTTACGTATTACTTTATGGTGAAGTGCCTACCCGTGCTGAGTATGAAGGATTTCGTACCACAGTTACTCGCCACACCATGGTGCATGAACAAATTGCAAGTTTCTTCCATGGCTTTCGCCGTGATGCTCACCCAATGGCGATTATGTGTGGCGTTGTCGGTGCATTATCAGCGTTTTATCATGATTCATTAGACATCAATAATGATCTTCACCGCGAAATAACCGCATTTAGACTGCTATCAAAAATGCCAACACTGGCAGCGATGTGTCACAAATACACTACGGGCCAACCGTTTATTTATCCTCGTAATGATCTTGATTATGCAGAAAACTTCCTGCATATGATGTTTGCTACGCCATGTGAAGAATATGACGTTAGCCCCGTTGTTTCACGAGCAATGGATAAAATTTTCACTCTTCATGCAGATCACGAACAAAATGCATCAACATCAACCGTTCGTTTAGCCGGCTCTTCAGGTGCGAATCCATTTGCTTGTATTGCAGCAGGTATTGCCTCGCTTTGGGGTCCTGCACACGGTGGCGCAAATGAAGCGTGTCTGAAAATGCTTGAAGAGATTGGTAGTGTCGAAAATATTCCAGAATTTATTGAGCGCGCTAAAGATAAAGATGATCCATTCCGCTTAATGGGCTTTGGACATCGGGTATATAAAAACTATGACCCACGTGCAACCGTGATGCGCGAAGCCTGTCACGAAGTACTTGAAGAACTAAAAATTGATGACCCATTGCTTGATGTAGCCATGGAACTTGAACGTATCGCACTGTCAGATGAATACTTTGTTAGCAAAAAGCTGTACCCGAACGTTGATTTCTATTCAGGTATTATCCTTAAAGCGATTGGTATTCCAGTATCCATGTTTACGGTTATTTTTGCGATGTCACGTGTTATTGGCTGGATTGCGCATTGGAACGAAATGCACAGTGATCCGACGAACCGTATTGGTCGTCCACGTCAGCTTTATACGGGTTATTCACAACGAGAGTTTAAACCTCTCCATGAACGTGAGTAACAGAGGTTCTAGGTTCTAGGTTCTAGGTTCTAGGTTCTAGGTTCTAGGTTCTAGGTTCTAGGTTCTAGGTTCTAGAAAATAAAAAGGTTGAGACTAAAGCTCAACCTTTTTTATGAGATTAATAATAGGGAATTATACAAATTTGAGGACAAACTCCAATCGAGGAGAAGACTTGTTATACTGGATTATTAATATCTATAAATTCAACATCAACATCATATTCTTTCGCTAGCCACTCACCTAACGCCTTGACCCCATAACGCTCTGTCGCATGATGCCCTGCTGCAAAATAATGAATGCCAAGTTCACGTGCAATATGGGTTGTACGCTCTGATACTTCGCCAGAAATAAACGCATCACAACCTTGCTCTACCGCAAGTTCAATATAATCTTGACCACCACCAGTACACCAACCGACTTTTTTGATTAAAGCGGGTGCATTATCACCGATATGTAGTGGTTCACGTTGCAATGCCATCGCAATACGCGCTGCAAACTCTTCCCCTGTTAATGGCGTATCAAGTTCACCATAAATAGCAATTGAACGAGGGTTATTAATTTCTAATCCACCACTAATATCTAACCCAAGACGCTGCGCTAACTGAACGTTATTACCCACCTGTTGATGTACATCGAGGGGTAGATGATAGGCGTAAAGATTAATTCCATTTTCAATCAATGCCTTAATACGACGGTATTTCATACCTCGAATTTCAGCGGACTCTCCTTTCCAGAAAAAACCATGGTGAACGAGAATAGCATCAGCATGTTCTGCAATGGCACGATCAATCAACGCCTGACAAGCAGTAACACCAGTAATGACTTTAGTGATTTCAGGCTTACCTTCTATCTGTAACCCATTAGGACAATAATCTTTTATCAAGTGTGGTGATAAAAAATCATTCAATAAAGCTTCTAATTTAAGGTTATTCATTGCTCATCCTTTTTAAATAACGTTATGTTATTGCATCAACAATAGCTTATTCAAAAAGTATCAGCCTTTAGGGACAATCTCAATCAACAAAATCAACTACTCGTGGCGACTATTGAATTTTAAAGACAAAAAAAGCCACCATCGGCAGCTTTTTCAACAATAAATAGTCATACTGAATACATTAATTAACAGCGAGGCGTACCATGTTCAAGTCGTGACAACCATAAGGGTTTAGTGCTTGTCTGTGACCAACAGCGGTACATATAACTAGTAAGCCACGTCCGTTTATTAATAGGAATAAAAAGCAGCACAGGTAAACATACAAGCCCTAACAAAACCGTATAAATACGACGCGAGATAATATTCGTCATTGAAAACTGGGTATACATTGCTAGCTCCTGCCTTTATAAACCTGTTGGTACTTTAATCCAATAAATGAAAGAATACTACAGAAACTCGGTCAATGATTAGTCAATAACAACAAAGAAAACGTTTACCTTAAGGAATATGTCAATATGTTACAGAATCATGATTTTTATCATCAAACAACCGCTGACTTTCATATGTTATTGACGATGCCTAATCTTGTGACCACCTGTGATTACGCGATAAGTAACCAATGGCTACAGCAATTTTCTAAACGGGCAGTTATTCCGACAGCGGTGAGTTACCATGGCAACACCCGTTTGGGGTTCTATTATCAATGGTTATGGCAGCAATTAATCATTCATCATCCCGATTACAGCCTGATTGGCGAAGAAATTCAATTACAGTGGCAACATCAAACCGTCGGGGCCATTGATTTTTTAGTTCATAACCATTGCAGTGATGAAATTGAACATTGGGAAGTGGCTATCAAATTTTATTTATGCCTCCAGCATCAATGGCCAGGCCCAAACGCTAGTGATAATTTAGATAAAAAAACAAATAGAATGCGGGATCATCAGCTCCAATTAACCGCGCATCCAGCCTTTGAACACCTCAAATATTCGATCCCAACCCAACGTCGGTTAATCATGCAAGGGCGTTTATTTGATGCGTGGCCAGAGACTCAGTCAGGCTCACCTATGGTAATAAACCCCACCAGCCTCAAAGGGCATTGGTGCTATTGTTCACAAGCATCAGCACTGACGCTACGCGCATTAGAAAAGCGTCAATGGATAACACCGCCCCTCTTTTCGCAATTAACTACAACACTTGATATTGCTAACGTTACTGTTCCTACTCAAGCTGTCGATAGTAATGACAACGTGTGGTTTATTGTGCCAAATCATTGGCCTCGGCATAATCGCGAGCTATAAAAAAACGCCCTAATACTCTTCCAATAAAAAAGAGAGTAATTAGGGCGTTTTTTCGAATGTATTATCCGTTATGACGCTAAGTTATTATAAACCAGCATCACTGAAGACTTTACTTACGATATCTTGTGCTTCTTTTTCGATAAGGGCTAGATGCTCTTTACCTTTAAAGCTTTCACAATAAATTTTGTAGATATCTTCTGTACCTGATGGACGAGCTGCAAACCAACCATTTTCAGTGGTTACTTTCAAGCCGCCAATCGCTGCACCATTACCTGGAGCATGTGTTAGTCGAGCAAGAATAGGTTCGCCTGCCAATGTTTTAGCCGCAACCATTTCTGGAGATAACTTGCTTAACACCGCTTTTTGTTCTTTATTAGCAACAGCTTGTAGACGTGCATATTCTGAACTACCAAATTTAGCAGCAAGTTCATCATAGTATTGTTGTGGGTTCTTACCTGTTACCGCTGTAATTTCTGCAGCAAGTAGACATAAAAGAATACCGTCTTTGTCTGTTGACCAAGGCGTACCATCTTTACGTAAGAAAGAAGCTCCCGCACTTTCTTCACCACCAAAGCCCAAAGTACCGTTGTATAAGCCATCAACAAACCATTTAAAGCCCACTGGCACTTCAACAAGTTCGCGACCTAACGCGGCAACAACACGGTCAATGATCGCACTTGATACTAATGTTTTACCTACAGCAACTTGCTCACTCCAACCACTACGGTGGCGGAATAAATAATCGATACATACAGCAAGATAATGATTCGGATTCATCAAACCAGCCGGTGTAACGATACCATGGCGGTCATAATCAGGGTCATTACCAAACGCTAAATCGTAATTATCTTTATAAGCAAGTAAACCTGCCATTGCGTAAGGTGATGAGCAGTCCATACGTATAGCACCGTCTTTGTCTAATGACATAAAACGGAACGATGGATCGATAGATTCATTAACTAAAGTTAGGTCTAATGCATAGTATTGAGCAATCTGACGCCAGTACTCAATACCTGAACCACCAAGAGGATCAACACCTAGCTTTAAGTTTGCTTTTTGAATTGCGTCAATATCGATAACATTTACTAAATCAGCAACATATGGTGCAACTAAATCTTGCTCTACAACAAGATCAGAAGCAAAAGCGTCAGCGATAGATACACGCTTTACGTCAACCATGCCATTAGCAATAATATCATTCGCACGTTGCTCAATAGCGGTAGTTAACTCACTTTCAGCTGGACCACCGTGAACAGGGTTATACTTAATACCGCCATCTTGTGGTGGATTGTGCGATGGAGTAATGACAATGCCATCAGCTTTATCTGCATGTGCTTTATTGTGGCAAAGTATTGCATGTGAAATTCCAGGAGTCGGTGTGTAACCTAATCCTTCTTGAATCACAACTTTAACGTTATTCGCAACTAACACTTCTAATGTTGAAGTGAATGCAGGCTCAGATAAAGCATGGGTATCCTTACCTAAAAATAGCGGTCCAGTTAACCCATTCGTTAGACGAACTTCAGCAATTGCTTGAGCAATAGCCCAAATGTGATGCTGGTTAAAAGTACCTTTATCAGCAGTACCACGATGTCCTGACGTACCAAATGCTACTTTTTGTAACGGATCAGTAATGTTTGGCTCAATCAGAAAATAGTTAGCAACAAGTGCTGGAATGTTATGCATATCTTCTTGCTGAGCGCGTTGACCCGCACGAGGATGGATTGCCATTGTCTTATCCTTGTAAAAACTCAATAGTGATTAGATTTCACCACAAACTTTATCAATAATATCAGAAATAAACCCCATTTTCGTCATCAATTGGTCAATCATTTGACGCTTTCTGTCGGTATTAGTATTTGTGATCACCCAAAATGGAGTGGTTGGGATAGCTTTAGGTTTTGTTGTTTTGCCACTTGCGAGTAATGTTTCTTCATCATGGGCAAAATAGACGCGTGTACGGCCTTTAATTGCAGCAGCCTCAGCGAAACCATCAGCATCAATACGATAAAGAGAAGATAAGATCAGCATAAAACGGCCAATGGCTTTTTCTTGCGCCGCAAATTCATCAGAAATGAGCACCGTACGCATTTCTTTAACACGATCCATGGTTGGCTCATTACCTGCATCTCTGCTCACAACAATCCCTTTAGGACGAACAGGCATCACAACTGCGGGTTGCTGCAATTGTTCTTCTGGCACCATAAGCAAGCGACGTAAAATATCAGAAGCGCTTTCACCAATATGTTGAGTTTGGCTAGCGATATAACGATATAGCTCTTCGTCTACCTCAATAGTCTTCATGGTATTATTCATTATCATTCCGTTTAAAATTCTGGGTACGATTATAGCCTGATCCGCGGTTATACTCTATGGTAAATACCACACCTAACTAGAGAAAATAGCCTGTGAATCTTCATTTTCGTGCTGAAGGCAAGGGTAAAACGATCGTTTTGATCCATGGTTTGTTCGGCAGTGCAGATAATCTTGGTCTTTTAGCCCGAGAATTAAAACGCCATTACCAAGTGATCAGTGTCGATCTTCGTAACCATGGTTTGTCCCCTCATAGCGATCTATTCAGCTATCAAGATCTTGCGCAAGATATTATTGATACTCTCGATCATTTAGCCATTGATCAATTTAATGTTATTGGGCATTCAATGGGTGGTAAGGTTGCGATGACATTATCAGCATTAGTTCCGCAACGCGTCAATCACCTCGTTGTTATCGATATCGCCCCCGTCGTCTATCAAGGCCACCGTCATCAAAATGTATTTGATGGCTTACGTGAAGTTAACCGCCACTCAATAACCCAACGCAGTGAAGCCGAACAATATTTAGCCCGTTATATCAATGATGCCGGCGTTCGCCAATTTTTATTAAAATCATTAGCAAGAACAGAAACAGGTTACCAATGGCGATTTAATGTTGAAGGTTTAATTACAAATTACGCCACAATTATGGGTTGGCACCCTGCTGCGCAACCATTTATGGGAAAAACCTTATTTATGAAAGGACAACTCTCTGATTATATTGAGCCTCAATACCGTGATGCCATCATGACCCAATTTCCCAATGCCAAAGCACATGTGGTTGCCAATACGGGTCATTGGCTTCATGCTGAAAAATCAACAACAGTAAATCGCATCATTACTCAATTTCTAAATCCATCAGCTTAAAATAATAGGTTACTCGAATTAACGCTTAACTACAGTAGACTATAAGACTAACTATTAAATCCCTTACGCTACTATGATATAGTGCATCGAAGTGTAGTAGTAATGAAATTAGGCTTAGTGCTATCTTCTGCTTGATAGTCATACGATTAAAGCAGCCTCTAAGCAAGCTAACGTCATTGACTACGAGCTATCATGCCCTTGTGATGCAGGGCTACAATAAACAATGATGATATTTGGGCGAAAAAAACATCAAATCGCTATCAAAAAGTAATTATCATTGTGTCGTTTATACTGATTTCTGTAAACTGCCCAAAAGCAGTTAACAATTAAATATGGGTAATATCTACTATGGCGAGCGTTGGACTCTTCTTTGGTAGCGACACCGGTAACACCGAAGCTGTCGCTAAAATGATTCAGAAGCAACTAGGTAGTAAACTAGTTGAAGTAAAAGATATCGCAAAAAGTAGTAAAGAAGATATCGACAACTTTGATCTGATACTACTAGGTATTCCTACTTGGTATTACGGTGAACCACAGTGTGATTGGGATGACTTTTTCCCAGAACTTGAACAAGTTGATTTTTCAACTAAACTTGTTGCTATCTTTGGTTGTGGTGACCAAGAAGATTATGCAGAATACTTCTGCGATGCGATGGGTACTGTACGTGACATCGTTGAAAGTAAAGGCGGCACAATTGTGGGTAACTTCGCAACCGCAGGCTACGAGTTTGAAGCATCAAAAGCATTAGTTGATGATGCAAACTTTGTTGGCTTATGTATCGATGAAGACCGCCAACCAGAGCTAACAGCACCCCGTGTTGAGCAATGGGTTAATCAAATCTTTGATGAAATGTGCCTAGCTGAACTTGCTGACTAACTCTAATTAGTCACTCAATAAGAACGCGCTTTAATAGCGCGTTTTTTTATCTAGACACTATGTGACAAAACCACGTTATATTAACACCATCATCTTAATCTCAAGTATTAGCGCGATCTTACGTTCTTTCTAAGCGCTAACCGCTCTCAACAAAAAAGCAATGCTCACCGACTTACCTGCCCCCGCCAGATTAAGAACAACCACACCCAACAAAAATGATCACTCATATTTATAATTTACAGCTCGTCTTTCTAAAATAAAAATTATAAGTTTAACGTTATCTTAACCAAACTTACCTTATCGTAATCAAACAAGACAACACACTATATAAACTGGTATGATGATACATTTGTTTACATTTATTTTACAATTCAGCAAGCAAAATAAAAGTAACACTTCTGCTAGATAACTGACCTTTTAAGGTTTATTGTTATCGTTGCGTCACTTATAATGAATCTATATGAGAAAGACTACTGCAACATTTTTGCAGCTAGCCAACAGGAAAATCGGATGTCAGATAATAATCACGCGCTAAAGCAAGCTGGTCTTAAAGTAACACTTCCTCGTCTTAAGATTTTAGAAGTGCTTCAACAACCTGATTGCCAACACATCAGTGCTGAAGACCTGTATAAAAAACTCATCGATATCGGTGAAGAAATTGGCCTAGCGACCGTTTATCGTGTCCTTAACCAATTTGATGATGCAGGCATTGTAACTCGTCACCATTTTGAAGGCGGAAAATCGGTATTCGAATTAGCCACTCAACATCATCATGATCACCTTGTTTGTCTTGATTGTGGCAAGGTAATTGAATTTTCAGACGAAATGATTGAGCAACGCCAGAAAGACATCGCGGCACGCTTTAATGTTCGTTTAACAAATCATAGCTTATATCTTTATGGTCACTGTATGGATGGTGATTGTAATGCTGATGAAACGTTACATGATGAAAAATAACAATGACTAGTTATTTTCACCCTAAGAACCAGTGATCAATATCACTGGTTTTTTATTACAAGAAATAAGCACCATAAAAAAAGCGCCTATTCCATCACTGAAATAGGCGCTTTTTAACAAATATTAATGACTAATTAGTCACCAATTTTTGCCCAAGTATCACGTAGACCAACAGTGCGGTTAAACACTAAATGGTCAGCACTTGAATCTTTGTTATCAGCACAGAAATAGCCGATACGTTCAAACTGGTATGCTTTTTCAGCTTCAGCAGTCACCAATGATGGTTCAACAAAGCCATGTAATACCGTTAGAGATTCAGGGTTAATCACTGATACGAAATCATCAGCAGCACCTGGATTTGGCACTGTAAATAGACGATCGTATAAACGAATTTCAGCAGCAATACCCGCCTCAGCAGATACCCAATGAATAACACCTTTTACTTTACGACCGTCAGCTGGGTTTTTACCTAGCGTATCTTTATCGTAAGTACAGTAAATAGTTGTGATATTGCCTTCAGCATCTTTTTCAATACGCTCAGCTTGAATCACATAAGCACCACGTAGACGTACTTCTTTACCTAATACTAAACGCTTGTACTTCTTGTTCGCTTCTTCGCGGAAGTCTTCACCTTCAATATAAAGTTCACGGCTAAATGGAACCTCACGCATACCCATTTCTGGCTTATTCGGGTGATTCGCAACCATTAATGTTTCAGTCTCACCGTCAAAGTTTTCAATCACAACTTTAACTGGATCTAAAACAGCCATTGCACGTGGTGCATTTTCATTTAGATCATCACGAATACAAGATTCTAATGAGCTAATTTCAATGGTGTTATCTTGCTTAGTCACACCAATACGCTTACAGAATTCACGCATAGAACCCGGTGTAAAACCACGACGACGTAAACCAGAAATTGTTGGCATACGTGGGTCATCCCAACCGTTAACTAATTTATCAGTTACAAGTTGGTTTAGTTTACGCTTAGACATCACGGTGTATTCAAGGTTTAGACGACTAAACTCATACTGGTGTGGTGTGCAATCAATAGTGATATTTTCAAGAACCCAATCGTATAAACGACGGTTGTCCATGAATTCTAGCGTACAGATAGAGTGCGTAATACCTTCTAGCGCATCAGAAATACAATGCGTGAAGTCGTACATTGGGTAAATGCACCACTTATCACCAGTTTGGTGGTGATTTGCAAAACGCACACGGTAGATAACTGGATCACGCATAACCATAAATGGTGATGCCATATCGATTTTTGCGCGCAGGCACATTTTGCCTTCTTCAACGTCGCCATTCTTCATTTTTTCAAACAAGGCTACGTTTTCTTCGACACTACGATCGCGGTAAGGACTGTGCTTACCCGCTTGCGTTAATGTACCGCGATATTCGCGCATTTGCTCAGGACTTAGCTCATCAACATACGCTAAGCCTTTATTAATTAATTCAATGGCAAACCCGTGAAGCTGATCAAAGTAGTTTGATGAGTAACAAATCTCACCACTCCACTCGAAGCCTAACCAGTTAACATCATTTTTAATAGACTCAACGTATTCGATGTCTTCTTTCTCAGGGTTGGTATCATCGAAACGTAAGTTACATTGACCCTGATAGTCCTGAGCAATACCGAAGTTCAAACAAATAGATTTCGCATGACCGATATGCAGATAACCATTCGGTTCTGGCGGGAATCGGGTATGTATGCTTGTATGTTTGCCACTTGCTAAATCCGTATCAATAATTTGACGGATAAAGTTAGTTGGACGAGCTTCAGATTCACTCATCTATTACACCTCGTGTACTTACAGGATTGAGAATTATGTACAGTTCATCAATATGAACTATGACTTTACACTATACCTCAATGCCGCTATGCAAAAAATCAAAAACGCAGTTATAACAAACAATAGTTGTGAATTTAATTAATAACGCGCAATAAAAAGCCGACGATGGTCATCCCATCGTCGGCAATCGCGCGATCATATAATGATCGGAGCTTATATTGTTGTTAGTCGATTACAGTGATGTAACACGACTGAAACGTTTACCATTACCACTTACAGCACGGATTTCAACTTTACCTGTCACACTTGGTTGTGCTTTCGCATCATAAGTGTTCCATGTCTTACCTTCATCCGTTGAGTACTGTAGTGTTAGACCTGGCATGCTTACGTTCATCGCAAGTTTACCATTTTCGATCTTAGCGCCAGGTACTGGTACACGGTATTGAATACCCGCAGCATCAAGTTTCGCAAGTTCACGTTGGCCTAATACGTTAGCAAAACGCTGCCATTCATTGTGAAGTGCTTTCTTGTTTACATGGTTAGAATCTTGAGAATATTCAACACCCACTTGGTATTCATTTTCCCACTCACCTTTATGCCAAGCACGCTCAGCGGCAGCTAATACGCGAGGGAATACCATGTATTCGTACTGCTTATCATTGCCTACTGTCTCACTCCAAAGCTGAGCAGATAGACCATAGAAACCTTTCGATTTCACTGTACCTTTACTTGTAAAACCATTGCCATCACGATCAAGTGATGTTTCAGCATTTTGTGGTAAGTTCTCTGGTGCAAAACCAAACATCTTACGTGTATCTGTTGCACGTGTTGCCCAGTAGTAACCACGCTCAATTGGATCTACTTCGTATGGCATATCCATGTAAACATAATCAGGGTTTGATACTACAACATCGTAGCCTTTATCAGCCCATTCGTAAGCTGATGCACCGCCGCCCCAGTATAGAACGTCCCAGAAGTTTACACGCACATTATCAGTACCAAACGCTTTAGAGTCTGAAGAGTGCTTTAAGCCATCTTGCCATGCTTGGAAGTTTTTAATGCCTTTACTATTAACCACTTCACTGATTTGCTCTGCAAAATGACTTGGTAGGTGATCATAATCAGCCACAACACCTTCTGCGATCAATTTCTGACACATTGGTGACTTCTGGTATGGCTTATTTTGCTTAGATTGGTCAATAGAACCGGTCCAAGCTGTTTTCTCTGCTGCATTAAGATCTTGGAAACCAGCATTTAACTTAATATTTTTCGCTTCATCACCACCGAAGTGCCATGTATTTAGCGGCATACCCGCTTCTTTATGCATCGCTTGAATTTCAGTAATTACTTTATCAACAAACTTTGTAGAAGAATCCATACATGGATTGATGAAACTACGCTTATCGTAAAACTGTACTGTAGTTACATTTGACGTATCTTGTGGATCCATCAAACGGTATTCATTCGCTTCATCCATCTTGCCTTCAGCAGCAAGACGTTTATAACGCGCTTCCATCGCAACTACTGCTGCACGTGCGTGCGCTGGCATATCGATTTCAGGAATGACTTCAATACCACGGGCTTTCGCGTATTTCAGAATATCTAAGTAATCTTGCTTGCTGTAGTACCCAGAGCCATCTGTGTCTGATGTTGGACCTGAACCTAGTTGAGGTAGCAGACATGTTGTTTCAGATAGATCATGACAACGCTTACTACCAATGTCTGTTAGCTCAGGTAAACCTGGAATCTCAACACGCCAACCTTCATCATCTGATAGGTGGAAGTGGAATTTGTTCATCTTGTATGCTGCCATTTGGTCTAGCGTACGAAGAATCACAGCTTTAGAGTGGAAGTTACGACCCACATCAACCATCACACCACGGTAATCAAAACGTGGCGCATCGGTTACTTCTAACGTAGGAATGCTATTTTTAGCACCTGTACTCATTAGTGAAATCAACGACTGCATACCATAGAATGCACCTTGGTCATCAAAACCAATAACCGTTGCACCTGTAGGTGTTACATCTAACGTGTAAGCCCCTGCAATTTGTTGACCTTTAGCAAATGAACCCGGTAGAAGGCTCACTTTTACTGGGTATTGACCTTTAGTGTTAACACCTAATACGCCAAGACGCTCATTCACAGCAGCCATCATGTCAGCTGGCAGTGTGAAGTTGCTAATTTTAATACCGTTTGCTAATGAAACAGTTTTACCGGTTAGCTTAGTACTTAGTGGTGTAGGAACAATAGTTGCTGCCACTTCTGTCGTTGCTAACACATTAATGTCTTGGTTCTTTTTAAAACGTGTTTCAGCGGTTGCAAGCACATTATTATCTGCTTTAACTCGCTTAAATTGATCACCTTTCAGAGGAACAAGGTAATCACCTGGATTCGTAGAGTCAGTGCTCTTGATTGTTTGTGCTGCGGCATCGCCAGAGGTCACGTATGCACGAGGCATGTAGTCGTTTTCGAAAAGTGTCCAGTATTCGCCAATGTAAGGAATAACAACCGTCTCACCTTCAGCAAATCCATCAAATTTATCCGTTGGCTCTAGCGTATGAAGATCACCCGTTACGTGTGTAACTTTGAATTGATCATTTTGAACTTCAAGAATCTGGCGAATACTGCTGAAATAAATTTTCCAATCAGTGCCCGTCACCGCTGGGCCATTATTTTTTAGCGTCAAATTAATTAGATCACAAGATGCCCATTCTGCGCCGAGCGTCTTACACTGTAGGCCTTCCTCTGCACCATGTTGAGTAACAATTTCATAAGTAACATCAAGGTTATTAGCTAATTTTTTAACAACTGCCTCATCATCATTTCCTTGAGTCGCACAACCAGTTACTGCTAGTGCAATGAAAGATGCTAACGCTGTAAGTTTAATAGTCATGAAATATTCCTTTCTCCCGATATCCCTTTAAATGAAGGGAAAATCTATATAGAGCCCAAAAGTTGGGTACTCAAAATGCCGATCTTGATATCTTACATCGAAGATATCAAGAACGGTCTAATTAAAAGTGTTGCGGTATTTCGTGTGTTGCTTAATTACTTGAAAAAATAAGTAATTATGGAAGTTTTACTGCTGATAAATCTTCTGATGCCGGGATCTTTTTCATCTCGCCAGCAACGATTTCAGCAAGAGGGCCAAGGATAACTTGTAGGTTATTTGCACCTAGTTTAACCACACCCATTGCACCTAGTGCTTTTAATGTTTTCTCATCAGCAAGGCTACTGTCTTTTAGAGTAAGACGTAGACGAGTGATACAAGCATCAATGTTTTCTAGGTTACCGTGACCACCAAGCGCTTTTAAGTATTGCTTAGCTAACTCACCTGTTTCAGCAGAACCACGTACTGATGAAGCTTCTTCTTCGTCATCTTCACGGCCAGGCGTCTTAAGGTTGAACTTAAGAATAACAGCGCGGAAAATAAAGTAGTACAGAGCGAAGAACGCAATACCTTGAAGGATTAGCATGTACCAGCTAACAGCAAGTGGATTACGTGCTGACAACACCATGTCGACAAGACCAGCAGAGAAACCAAAACCTGAAATCCAGTGCATAGACGCGGCGATGTATACAGAAATACCTGTTAGCGCAGCGTGAATAACATAAAGTGGTGGTGCAAGGAACATAAACGCAAATTCTAATGGCTCAGTAACACCAGTAAAGAATGATGCAAAACCAGCTGCAATGAATAATGAAGCGACACGCTCTTTATTCTTCGCTTTAGCTGTTTGGTACATAGCAAGTGCAGCACCTGGTAAACCAAACATCATGATTGGGAAGAAACCAGCCTGGTACATACCAGTAATACCTGGGGTACCTTTACCACTCAAGAAATTAGGAATATCGTTAATGCCTGCAACATCAAACCAGAATACTGAGTTTAATGCGTGGTGAAGACCCACAGGAATCAATAGACGGTTAAAGAATGCATAGATACCAGCACCGGCAGCGCCTAGACCTTGAATACTTTCACCGAAATGTACTAGTCCGTCGTAAATAACTGGCCATACAAACAGTAATACCGCTGCAATACCAATACCAGCAACAGACGTTAAAATTGGGATTAAACGCTTACCACTAAAGAATGCTAATGTCTTATGCAATTCAACGTTAGAGTAACGGTTGTAAATTTCTGCTGATACGATACCAACTAAAATACCAACAAACTGGTTATTAATCTTAGCAAAAGCGACAGGTACAGCACTTACGTCAATACCTTGAATCATTGCTACAGTACCAGGTGCAAGTAACGTGGTTACAACGGTGTAACCAACAAAACCGGCTAATGCTGCTGCACCGTCTTTATCTTTTGACATACCGTATGCAACACCAATTGCAAACAATATAGACATGCTATCAATAATTGAAGAACCCGCTTTAATCAAGAACGCAGCAATTGCTGAGTTTGCGCCCCAACCTGACGGATCAACCCAATAGCCGATACCCATTAAAATTGCCGCTGCAGGAAGTACTGCAACTGGCACCATTAGTGCTTTACCTACTTTTTGAAAATATCCAAGAATATTCACCCTTAGTTCCCCCTATGGTTTTCTTAGATTCGATAGTGATAGCTTTTTTTTGCCATCTGTTTTTGTCCTTTGCAGTTTATGAATTTTATTTCGCTCCGCAAATTAAAACATCATCATTTGTGATCTTAATCACCGACCGAAGACAGAACTGAGTGATTTTGCTAGCTCGATCATAAAACTTATTTTATCATTCGAAACAAAGGCGCTATGCCACTAAGATTTTTCCTGTTTTAATAATCTTCAACGAGGTGTCAACGTGAGACTAATCCCGCTTAATAACGCTAAAGATGTTGGTCTATGGTCTGCTCGCTACATTGCTGACCGTATTAATAAGTTTCAACCAACAGCTGAGCGTCCATTTGTGCTAGGTCTACCTACAGGTGGTACACCACTTCCGACATACCAGCGTTTGATTGAATTATACCAAGCTGGTGAAGTAAGTTTTCAGAACGTCGTAACTTTCAACATGGATGAATATGTTGGCATGGCGTCTGATCACCCAGAGTCATACCGTAACTTCATGTACAACAACTTCTTCAGCCATGTCGATATGCAAGAGCAAAACATCAACTTGCTTGATGGTAATGCCGCAGATCACGAAGCTGAATGTCAACGTTACGAAGACAAAATCAAAACCTACGGCCGCATTAACTTGTTTATGGGTGGTGTGGGTAACGATGGTCATATCGCATTCAACGAACCTGCGTCATCATTAGCGTCTCGTACACGTATCAAAACGCTAACGCATGAAACACGTATTGCTAACTCTCGTTTCTTCGATGGTGATATCAACCAAGTACCTAAGTACTCGTTAACAATTGGTGTGGGTACATTATTAGATTCTGAAGAAGTAATGATTCTGATCACAGGCCATAACAAAGCGCAAGCGCTACAAGCTGCGGTTGAAGGTTGTGTAAACCACCTATGGACAATATCAGCGCTTCAGCTTCATCCTAAATCAATGATCATTTGTGATGAGCCATCAACTCAAGAACTTAAAGTAAAAACAGTTAAGTACTTCCAAGAGTTAGAAGCTGAAAACCTAACACACATCTAAACGATGGTAGTGTCATTTTTGGGGGACGAAATAACATTAATGGTTAAACCGTCACCCAAAATCAAACAAACGCCGCCATGTTGACGGCGTTTTATTTCCTGCTTTAAAATTAAACACAAAAAAGAATAATTGTTACTATTGACAATACAGTCATGGTTTACAATTCTCTTGTCAGCGATATATCCCGTCTCTTATTGCTCGCTTTACGTATTTTAGTGACCAATGCCACAGCCCCAGCAAGCATCAACAACGATTGCTTTATTTTAATTCATAAGAAAGTATATTACGGTGTTAACTAATGTATTGAAAAATGCAATACATCAAATAATTCGACACTAATAATCATCAAAATCAATTAAACAAGTGTCGTATACATAGGTAGCGCTTTTATAAAGGCGATAATTATTAATACTAATTACAAGCAGAACTAAACTATGACAGGCGGACAAATTGGTAATGTTGATCTGGTCAAGCAGCTAAATAGCGCTGCAGTATACCGACTTATCGACTTGCAAGGCCCTATCTCTCGTATTCAGGTTGCTGATATTAGTCACCTTGCTCCGGCAAGTGTTACTAAAATCACCCGCCAATTACTGGAACGTGGTTTAATAAAAGAAGTCGCTCAACAGGCATCAACGGGGGGACGAAGAGCGATATCTCTGACAACAGAATCAGCTGATTTTCACTCAATCGCAGTACGTATTGGCCGTAATAATATTGAAATAACCCTTTATGACCTCAGCGGTAAACATATTACTGGTGCGGCCTACCCCTTTTTATATTCTGACCAAGATGTATTAGCTGAAGGTCTTATCAAATATATTCAAGAATTTATTGATAATAACCAAAACGTAATGAAAGAACTGGTGGCGTTCGGCATTATTCTTCCTGGGCTTGTTAACCCAGAAACAGGCACGGTTACTTACATGCCAAATATTGACGTTCATGACTTTGAACTTGCTCATATTATTCAACGTACTTTTAATATTATTACCTTTGTTGGTAATGATATTAGAGGGTTAGCATTAGCCGAGCATTTCTTTGGTGCCAGCCGAGATTGTAAAGACTCCATCTTAGTTAGCATGCATAACGGTACTGGGGCTGGCATTATTGTTAATGGGCAGGTCTTCCTTGGCCAAAACCGTAATGTCGGTGAGATTGGCCATATTCAAATTGACCCATTAGGTGATAAATGCCAATGCGGTAACTTTGGTTGCCTAGAAACGGTGGCATCAGACCCCGCTGTTATCATGCATGTCCAACAACTACTCAACCAAGGTTATCCAAGTGATTTACAAAACTTGGAAGACATTACGATGCCAGCTATTTGTGATGCGGCAAATAATGGCGATGAACTGGCGATTCAAGTTTTACTCAAAGTGGGTCATCACCTTGGTAAAGCATTAGCAATGACGATTAATTTATTTAACCCCCAAAAGATTATTCTGGCAGGTAATATTACTCAAGCCCAAGCCATTGTGTTACCCGCAATTCGTCGTTGTGTTGAAAACCAATCATTATCTGCGTTTAATCATGATTTACCGATTGTCGCATCAGAGTTATATAACCAACCCACTATTGGTGCTTTTTCAATGATAAAACGTGCAATGCTTAATGGTGTATTACTGCAACGATTACTGGAAGATTAATCATTATTCTATTCAAGTAGTCATACACGCCTACTTATAAAACAACCATAAAAAAGGGGGATTAATCTCAAATGATTAATCCCCCTAATGCTATCATTGTTATCAATCGTGTTTTGTATACTATCTTGCAAGGATGTAGTCTAAGGTATGGAGTTACTGTATATTAGCGCGGCCTTTCTGGCCGGTTTCATCGCCCTTCGTTGTAAATTACCCCCTCTGGTTGGCTTTTTAGTTGCCGGCTTTATGCTTAATAGTTTTGGTTTTCAATCAACCCCTGCACTGACGACTCTCGCAGATCTCGGTGTGACATTATTATTATTCACCATTGGCTTAAAACTTAATGTCAAAACCTTACTAAACAAAGAAGTGTGGGGAGGGGCAACCATACACAATCTATTATCAACAGCCCTCTTTACCCTGTTTCTGCTTGTACTAAAACAATTAGGACTGACCATGTTTGCCGAAATGGCATTCAGTCAATTAGTGCTTATTGGTTTTGCTCTATCATTCTCCAGTACTGTATTTGCGGTGAAACTGCTGCAAGAAAAAGGGGAATTAAACGCTAAATACGGCACAGTTGCGATTGGTATTCTTGTTATGCAGGATATTTTTGCCGTACTTTTTCTTACCATTTCAAGTGGCAAAATACCTGATATTACCGCCATTGGTTTATTTGCCCTACCATTACTGCGCCCATTGTTATATCGCATTCTGGATAAAGCCGGTCATGGCGAAATATTAGTACTTTATGCCGTCATGCTTGCACTGGTTGCAGGCGCGGGCTTATTTGAAATCGTCGGCATGAAACCTGATTTAGGCGCCTTGATATTGGGGATGCTGATGGCCGGTCACCCTAAAGCATCAGAG
The DNA here is from genome assembly GCF_003026395.1 of Photobacterium iliopiscarium. Lineage (GTDB taxonomy): Bacteria > Pseudomonadota > Gammaproteobacteria > Enterobacterales > Vibrionaceae > Photobacterium > Photobacterium iliopiscarium. The sequence continues at coordinate 322,806 of NZ_PYOO01000002.1, forward strand.
ATGGCTAAGTCATTGTTTAATTTCAAAGAACTGCTATTAGTATGCTTCTTTTTGAACATTGGACTTGCAGAATCCCCGACCTTAAATGGCATGCTAATGGCACTGGTATTAATGCTATTGCTCCCTCTAAAAGGGATACTTTATTACGCCGTGTTCCACTTATGTCGTTATCGAGTACGTACCTCAATGCTCGCCACGTTAACCTTATTTAATTACAGTGAATTTGGACTTATTGTCGGCGGCGTTGCTTATAAAATGGGGTTATTACCGGGTACATTTTTAGTGGCCATGGCTATCGCCGTCTCCTTATCATTTTTACTAGCAGCCCCACTGAACAGTATGAGTAATAAACTCTATACTGAAGCGGCTAAACGTTTAAAAGAATTTGATCCTGATCGCTTAAATTGTAACGACAAACTGATTGATTTAGGTAATGCCAGTATTCTTATTTTAGGCATGGGTCGTATCGGCTCTGGTGCTTATGACGAATTAGAAAGTCGTTATGGTAAACAGATTATTGGGGTAGAAACTCGCCGAGAATCGGTAGAGTTACATCGCCAACAACAACGTAATGTCATTCATGGTGATGCCACCGACCCTGACTTTTGGGAACGGGTTATCAAAAATCACCATATTGCGCTTATTTTATTAGCAATGCCAAATGGCACCGCCAACATTTACGCTTTAGATCAGCTTAAAACCCGCCGTTTCCAAGGAAAAATAGCCGCTATAGCTAAATACAGTGATGAAGAGACACAATTACACCAACAAGGTATAGATGCGGCCTTTAATATTTATAGCGAAGCGGGTAGCGGTTTTGCTCGTGATGTTTGTGATCACCTCCAACCTCAAATAATCCCACGAAAACCACACTAAATTACACTTCAAAACTTAGATATTTCGCAATGAAAAATAAACAATAGCGCTGTTATTGTTTATTTTTTCAATTAAAAAACTCTATCAAAATAAATACTATTCGGAAAAAGTCGATTTAAATAGATAATATTCACCACAGGTGCTTTATTTAAATATAATGACAATAAATGGTTGTAATTTATTAACGAATGCGTGATTTTAACAATCAACGGAAAAGCAGAAGCAATATAAACATCAACCACCATAATGATAACTTATTAGCTACATAATGCATTTTCATCAATTATGGATAATAAAAATAGAACGTTTGGAGTAGTATTATTATGTGTTCAATATTCGGTATCCTTGACATCAAGAGCGACTCATCAGTACTTCGTACAACAGCCCTTGAATTATCAAAAAAAATGCGCCATCGCGGTCCTGATTGGTCTGGTATTTATGCCTCTGACAATGCCATTTTAGTCCATGAGCGTTTAGCGATTGTTGATCTAAGTAGTGGCGAACAACCGCTATATAACACAGATAAAAGTCACGTACTTGCAGTTAACGGCGAGATCTACAACCATAAAGAACTACGTGCTGAATTTGCACCTGACTACCCTTTCCAAACAGAATCTGATTGCGAAATTATTTTAGCGCTATACAAAGAAAAAGGTCCTGAGCTATTAGATTACCTCAACGGTATCTTTGCCTTTATTCTTTATGATGAGCAAGAAGATGCTTACCTTATTGGTCGAGACCACATTGGTATCATCCCGCTTTATCAAGGTTATGATGAGCACGGTAACTTCTATATTGCTTCTGAAATGAAAGCACTCGTACCTGTATGTAAAACAATCAGTGAATTCCCTCCAGGTACTTACCTTTGGAGTAAAAAAGGTGAACCTGTTCGTTATTACAAACGTGATTGGATGAACTTTGATGCAGTTAAAGACGCTAAAACAGATAAAGTCGCATTAACCGATGCACTTGAAAGTGCCGTTAAACGTCAATTAATGACAGATGTTCCTTATGGCGTATTACTTTCTGGTGGTTTAGATTCATCAGTAATTTCAGCGATCACAAAGAAATTTGCCGCAAAACGTATTGAAGATGATGAGCAATCACAAGCTTGGTGGCCAACACTGCACTCATTTGCGATTGGCCTTGAAGATGCGCCCGATCTAAAAGCAGCGAAAATTGTAGCTGATGCGATTGGTACGGTTCACCACGAACTAACCTATACCGTCCAAGAAGGTTTAGATGCCATTCGTGATGTGATTTACCACATTGAAACCTATGATGTCACCACGATCCGCGCCTCAACACCAATGTACTTAATGTCACGTAAAATTCGCGCTATGGGAATTAAAATGGTGCTTTCAGGTGAAGGTGCTGATGAAATCTTTGGTGGCTACTTATACTTCCACAAAGCGCCTAACGCTAAAGAATTCCATGAAGAAACAGTGCGTAAATTATTAGCGCTTAACATGTTTGACTGCGCACGCGCTAACAAATCAATGGCAGCATGGGGCATAGAAGCACGTGTACCATTCTTAGATAAAGAGTTTTTAGATGTTGCAATGCGCATAAACCCTCAGGATAAAATGTGTGGCAACGGTAAAATGGAAAAACACATTATTCGTGAATGTTTTGAACATTACCTTCCAGAATCTGTGGCATGGCGTCAAAAAGAACAATTCTCAGATGGTGTAGGTTATAACTGGATCGATAGCTTAAAAGAAGTCGCTGAAGAAAAAGTAACCGATCAACAATTAGCAACGGCGGCATTCCGTTTCCCGTATAACACGCCAACAACAAAAGAAGGCTATGTTTACCGTGAAATTTTTGAAGAACACTTCCCATTAGAAAGCGCGGCTAAATGTGTTCCTGGTGGCCCTTCTATTGCTTGTTCTAGTGCGAAGGCAATTGAGTGGGATGAGAGCTTTAAAAATGCAGCAGACCCTTCAGGTCGAGCGATTGCAGCGGTTCATAACCAAGCTTATAAGAAATAGATAAATTGAAGTCATAAAAAAACCGCCATTTCAAAAATGGCGGTTTTTTTTAGTTAACGACAGATTGCCATTAACGTTCCCAATACGCTTCTTCTAGACTATCTTCACGTTCAGGTAGACCGCGAGAAAGACGAGGTGAATATTGCGCTAATACTTCATAACTTACACGGTTTGCATACAAACAAACTTGTGAAAATGATGAATACGTTAGGAAAGAATATTGGTGCTTACTTGAATTTGGCACGTTTTCTTTATGGTAACGGTTAGCAGACATATCATGCAATAACGCAGATAATGCACCATCACCAGCACCGTTAGTATTTTTGATTCGCTCTGGGCCACCCATGTATGGAGCAATATGAGAATAAACCTTGGTTGGATTCTCACATGTCGATTTGATCATTGGACGGCTAAATTCATAACGGTTAAATTCAGCAATATCACCAGGTAATAGTGGCAACGCAGTTTCACGTTTTGCTGACTCTTCAGTATAACCCGCAGTGTATAGTCCAACAGGACCCGCAGTACACAGTACAAGATCAACCCATTCGAGGGTTCTATCTGCGGCAACAAGAGGATCTGACGCGCCAGTTAATGCTTCGCCTTCGTCTTCATTCATTGCAACCACAGTAACGTGATCACGTAAGAAATCACGCCACCATTGTGGATCATCTTGAATAACGAATTTAGTCCCTAATGTTAATACTACAGGTACATCATATTTCTTAGCATACTCAATCGCTTTCATTGTTGCGGCAGGCATAGGATCGCCAGGCTTACAACGAACAAGATAAGCGGTTAAAACTAATGCTGATGCATTTTCAAATACACACTCAGGGATACTATCTGGCTTCAGTTGGTTCATGTTACCTTCGTTAATCGCGAAGGTACGCTCACCATCTTTAGAAATGAGGGCAAAGCAACGGCCAATAGGACCATCTACAGGTTGTAGATAGTTCATATCCATACGACTTGAGGTATTACAAAGATAACGGTAAGCATAGCTACCAATTTCAATGTCTTTACTCATTACGCCTAATAATACAGACTTATCATCAGCTAATACTGAGTAATTATGTAACGTATTACCAATCGTGCCACCAGCAAACTCATGAGTCACAAGATTATTGTCTTTTAACTCATTGTAAAGTGCTTCTGCTTTTTCATCAGTAATAACTAATGAATGGCCTTTACTTAGCTCATAACGTTCCAGAAATTCATCATCAACGTAGGCTTCAATATCAACCAATGTCTGATCGATACCCACAACATGAGTACGTGTTAAACGCTTCTCTATCTTCGTTTGACTTAGAAGTGGATCGCGAGCATGTACAGGGAAATAATGCTTAGATTTTCGTTGGCCTGGAAATTTCATGTCAATGGGCTGTCAAGTTGTAAATTTTGCGAATTCTATCACAGAATTTGGTACATAAAAGCAAAAGCTATCATAGGTTTTACGAATAATACCCACAAATAACACGCAAACGTTATCGTTGAAGGAATGACTTCCATCGCGATACCCGCATTACCATCCTTGTGTATGCTGCTTAATCAAGCTTTCCATCATTGCTATATGAGCAGGGTTATCATTTAAGCATGGGATCAAATTAAACTCTTTGCCACCCGCTTCAATAAATACCGCTTTACACTGCTCTGCAATTTCTTCTAGCGTTTCAAGACAATCAACTGAAAAAGCCGGACACATTACATCTAACCGTTTTATGCCTTTTTCTGCTAACGATTTAATCGTCGCTTCCGTATACGGTTTTAACCATTCTTCACGCCCAAAAATAGATTGATAACTCATGCTCATTTTTTCACGCTGCATATCAAGAGACTGGGCTAATAATACCGTGGTTTGATGACAATGGTCTGGGTAGGGATCGCCATTATCAGCATAACGTTGAGGAATACCGTGGTATGAACACAATAGATAGTCAGGTTGCCCTTTCTCCGCCCAAACTTTTTCAACAGATTGAGCTAACGCCGCAATATAATCAGGGTGATCATAATAATGATTCACAAACCGAAGTTCAGGCAATTCAGGTACTGTTTTTAACTCTTTAGCGATACGATCAAAAACAGCGGCCGTTGTTGTTGCTGAATATTGAGGATACAACGGTAATACAAGTATTTGCTTACATCCCTGCTGTTTTAGCTGTTGCAAGCCTGATTGAATACTCGGCTCACCATAGGTCATACCTAAAGCGACAGGTATATTCAGAGTTTGTTGTAGGGCTTGTTGCTGACGACGTGAATATACCATTAGTGGTGAGCCATCATCCATCCATACTGATTGGTATAATTTAGCCACTTTAGGTGAACGTATTGGTAAAATAATGCCATGTAAAATAGGACACCATAACCAACGCGTCATATCAACCACACGCTTATCATGCAAAAATTCAGCTAAAAACTGTTTCACACCAGTTGTCGTTGGAGCATCAGGAGTACCAAGATTAACCAGTAATACCCCATAGTTATTATTTATTGTCATCGGTATTTATCCTTTATCTTTACTCTATTTATTCCCATCGCTGAAAATACGTTACTTCCAGTCTCGTACAAATACATTTCAGCAACAAAAAACACACAGTTTTGTTATAACATCTTATAATACCATTATATTAAAACCAAAAAAAACGAGCATTACCAATCGGTAAGCCCGTTTATTTACATCGTTATTAGCTATGAAAAATAATTAGCTAATTAACAATGCTATTTATGCTAATGCTTTCTCAAGCTGTGCACTTACTTCAGCAACAGGTAACGTACCATCAAACTTAAGGTACTTAGTGTTACCAGCCGCTGCTTCTTTACCGTAATATTCGATAAGAGGTGCAGTTTGGTTATGGTATACCGTTAGGCGTGCACGAACAGTTTCTTCTTTGTCATCTTCACGGATAACAAGATCTTCACCTGTTACGTCATCTTTACCAGCAACCTTTGGTGGGTTGTAAACAGCATGGTAAGTACGACCAGAAGCAAGGTGAGCACGACGACCCGCCATACGCTCAACGATCACATCGTCAGCAACGTCAAATTCAATAACGTAATCTACAACAACGCCATTTTCTTTAAGACCATCAGCTTGAGGAATTGTGCGAGGGAAACCATCAAGTAGGAAACCTTTTGCACAATCTTCTGCAGTGATACGCTCTTTAACAAGACCAAGGATGATATCGTCAGATACAAGTTGACCTGCATCGATCACTGATTTTGCTTGCTTACCTAGTTCAGTGCCCGCTTTGATTGCAGCACGTAACATATCACCAGTAGAAATTTGAGGAATACCAAATTTTTCCATGATGAATTGAGCTTGAGTACCTTTACCTGCACCGGGTGCACCCAGAAGGATAATGCGCATTGTGTTCCCCTTTAAAATAGAGTGGAAATTTGCAAAAAACTGAAAATACACTGATTAGCGCTCAGTCGCAAGCTTGGCACTATGACCAAGCCGCGATTGAATGATTTATCAGAATAGTCTATGACTTTGAGTGGTTAATTGATTATTTAACCAGCAACTTATTTACGGCAGCTAAGAATTGTGAAGGATCATCCATTGTGCCACGCTCAGCGAGCATTGCTTCACCAAATAGTAATTCAACCCAACGACCAAATACTTCTTCGTCAGCTTCATCCGCCATTTGTTTCACTAAGCTATGCTCAGGGTTTAATTCAAAGATGTATTGCACTTCTGGCGCTTCATGGCCAGCGGCTGCCAACAATTTAGCCATTTGCGTACCCATCTCGTTTTCATCTGTTACCATCACGGCTGGAGTATCGTGCAATTTAAACGTTGGACGTACTTCTTTAACGCGTTCACCAAGGTATGTTTTGGTACGCTCAGTGACAGATGTGAATTCTTTTTCTGTTTCTTTTTGCTTTTCTTTTTCTTCTGCATTATCAAATGAAGACAGATCAAGATCAGACTTTGTAATCGCTTGGAATTTCTTACCTTCAAACTCTGGTAAGTGGCCCATTAGGTATTCATCAATACGATCGTACATCAAAATAACTTCTAAGCTTTTCTCACGGAATTGCTCAAGGTGTGGGCTATGTTTAGCCGCATTAAAATTATCAGCCGTTAGGTAATAAATTTTATCTTGACCTTCATTCATACGAGCAATGTAATCAGCAAGCGATACAGTTTGCTCTGCGGTGTCGTTTTCTGTCGATGAGAAACGTAACAATGCTGCAATTTTATCACGGTTACTAACGTCTTCTGCCAAGCCTTCTTTTAGTACCTGACCAAACTCTTTCCAGAATGATTGGTATTGCTCTGGCTCGTTTTTCGCCATACGCTCAAGCATTTGTAATACACGCTTAGTACATGCTTTACGTAGGGCTTGAGTGACTTTGTTATCTTGCAAAATTTCACGTGAAACATTTAACGGCAAATCATTTGAGTCAATTAAACCGCGCACAAAACGTAAGTACGTTGGCATGAACTGTTGTGCATCATCCATAACAAACACACGTTGTACATACAATTTAAGACCATGCTGACCATCGCGGTTATTTAAATCCCACGGTGCTTTTGATGGAATGTATAACAAACTCGTATAATCTTGCTTACCTTCAACACGGTTATGACTCCATGTTAATGGCTCGGCATAATCATGGGCAACGTGGTTATAAAATTCTTTATACTCTTCATCGCTGATATCTGATTTATTACGCGTCCAAAGTGCTTGTGCTTTGTTGATTTGATCCCATTTTGTCCCTGTTACCTTGCCTTCTTCATCTTGTTCTTCTGTTTGAATAAAGACAGGAATACCAATGTGATCAGAATATTTACCAACAATTTCACGTAAACGCTGTTCATCTAAGAACTCTTGTTCATCAGCACGTAAATGTAAAATAATCTCAGTACCACGGTTTGCTTTAGTGATGGTCTCGATGCTGTAATCGCCCTCACCCGCAGATGTCCAGCATACACCTTCATCTGCACTCACTTCTGCGCTACGTGTATTCACCGTTACACTGTCAGCCACAATAAATGCAGAATAGAAACCAACACCAAACTGACCAATCAGTTGTGAGTCTTTAGTTTCATTTTCATCTAATTGTGCAAAGAATTCTTTAGTACCTGATTTCGCAATCGTACCTAAATGTTCAATCGCTTGTTCACGCGTCATACCAATACCATTATCACTAATGGTTAAGGTGCCAGCTTGTGGATTCACCGCCAGCTTTACACATAAATCTGCATCATTACCGTATAAATCAGTTTTTGATAATGCTTTAAAGCGTAATTTATCCGCCGCGTCTGATGCATTAGAAATCAATTCACGTAAAAAAATCTCTTTATTAGAGTAAAGAGAATGAATCATTAAATGCAGTAGTTGTTTTACTTCTGACTGGAAACCACGTGTTTCCTTTTGGTTATCAACTGTTTGCTCGCTCATTTCGACTCCAAAAAAATTTATGAGTAGTATATAAAGATAAATATGGTCAAAGTGTATGATTTCAACCTAAAATAACATGTTTTTTATTTTTATATTTTTTGAGGAACGGTTTTATATTTTTAGATTCAGACGGTATTCAGAGAAAACATATAATAATACTGTTTATATAAAACCCTTGGCAAGGCTAAACCAATGACAGCAAATGCAACTAAGTATTTGATTGGAAATCGTTTTATTTTCGATCCAAATGACAATAGCTTAATAGATAAATGTGATAATAATGAATTAACTCGACTAGGTAGCAATGAAAGTCGAGCTTTAAGTTTGCTCATTGAAGATCCTAGCCTAATAATTACTCGCCAGCGTATTCATGATTATGTATGGCGTGAACAAGGTTTTGAAGTTGATGATTCAAGCTTAACGCAAGCAATATCGACCTTGCGTAAAGCATTAAAAGACTCAACCAAATCACCCGAGTTTGTTAAAACAGTGCCTAAACGTGGTTATCAAATGATTGCCAGTGTGGAAGGCTACGTCTGTCTAAAACAGCAGTTAGAGCCTAAAACTGATGTCGATAAGCCTGCCGTTTTTTCAACGCCACCGGAATTTGAACCGATTCTGTCTTCGCCACGTAAAGAGTCGCATGTTAATACACCAACAACAGCACATTATTCACGAAATAAAGAGTCGTTAGAGAATAAATCAACATTAATCTCATGGAAAGGTTGGCTAGCACTTGCTATTGCTTTTATATTACCGATTATTGTTAATCTCAGTATGCCACCAAAATCTGCGGCATTTACCCCTTTATTTGATGTTGATGGCATAATGATCTACGCCCCAAAAAATAACGCTGACATTAATCAGTGGCAGGCTCTGATCAAAACGTGTGTTAACAATTACATCAAATATCACAATAATCCAGAGGCAAAACCATTCGAAATTATTGTTACTGGCGGTCAAAACAATCAATTGTATTTAAACTATTTGCACAATAGTGAACAACCAACAGAAAACGTAACGGTACGTTTACTCACGGACGGTAAGGATAATTCGAATTTATGTCGTTAACGGCCTCTAACCCAATAACACGTCAATTACACCGATACTGGCCATTTTTGATATTGATTAGTTCTATAATTTTATGCTTATGGGTTTATTTTTCAACGGACTACAAGCAACAACAATTATTGATGTCACGCGAATGGCAAAGTACCACCATCAGTAAAATAGAATCGTTACCACAATATTCACTGCAAAAGCTACGAAAGGTAAAACAAAGCAGTAATATGGTATTTTTACCCAATCACACTTATTCACGGATCACACTCCTTGAACTATACAGTGATAATTCGCAGCCACTCGCCATTCATATTTCTGAATCAGGTCGGTGGGATGTCAGCGGAGGTTATTTACTGACTGAACCATTAGAGTTTAAAGACATCACCTCGGGGTTAAACCATGATTTTGATAGTAACCAACTCAATATTATTAGAGATATGTTTAGGATGAATGCGCAAGAAAGTCGCCGTATTGACATTATTAATGAAAATACCTTATTGCTTACTAGCCTCACTCATGGTTCAAAAGTGTTGTTTTCAACTAAATAATACGATGAATAAATAAGACATTATTAAATCATCACCCATAAAAAAACCGCGCTCAAAAAGCGCGGTTTTTTTGCAATAATAACGAGCGTTACAATCGCTGCCGTCCAGCAATAGAATGTGATAGCGTAGTGCCATCAACCAATTCTAATTCACCGCCGACAGGTACACCGTGAGCAATTCTACTCGCGGGCACATCATATTCATGACAAAGTTCAGCAATATAATGAGCCGTTGCTTCGCCTTCAACCGTTGGGTTAGTGGCGAGTATTAGTTCATTAATCGCTTCTTGTTGCAAACGAAACTCTAGCGTATCAAGCCCAATATCAGCGGGACCAATACCATCAAGTGGTGATAAATGGCCCATTAAAACGAAGTAACGTCCAGAAAATTGGCCGGTTGCTTCTACTGCTACAATATCTGCCGGACTTTCGACCACACAAATAATACCGTTCTCTTTACGCCGAGGATTATCACAAATTGCACAAACATCGTCTTCGGTAAATGTACGACAATCACGACAATGACCAATTTCAGTCATGGCTTGATTTAACGCATCAGCCAGCTGTAAGCCACCTTGACGATTTCGTTGTAGCAAATTAAAAGCCATTCGTTGTGCTGACTTAGGACCGACCCCAGGCAAACAACGTAAGGCTTCCATCAAATGCTCCAGTAAGTGACTGGTTCGCATTGATTAAAACGGTAGCTTAAAGCCAGCAGGTAAATTCATACCGCCGGTAACACCCGCCATTTTCTCTTTTTGTGTTTCATCGATACGACGCGCTGCATCATTAAATGCCGCAGCAATCAAATCTTCAAGCATGTCTTTGTCATCTTCCATTAAGCTTTCGTCAATCTCAACACGACGTACACTATGGCTACCCGTAATCGTTACTTTAACAAGGCCAGCACCAGATTCACCAGTAACTTCCATGTTTGCAACTTCTTCTTGCATCTTTTGCATGCGCTCTTGCATTTGCTGCGCTTGCTTCATCATGTTGCCCATACCACCTTTACCAAACATAACTCTTCTCTCTCTATCGGGTCTGGTTGAAAATTTTTAAACGGGCCTAATACTTTCTTCATCCAGTTGTGCAGCAAAACGCTGACAAATGAAATTCACATTAGGATCGTTTGCTAAACTATCTCGTGCTTGTAATAATTTTTGTTGGTACAAATTTTCGCGTAATTCAAGCGGCGTCTGCCCTTGTTCGCCCAACACAATCGATAATTGTATTGGTGTTTGTAGCACATCATTTAAAGCACTATTTAATTGTGCAGTCGCGCGTTCAGCCTGTAAATGTTTCTGGGATGAACGTAAATATAATGTAATGTGATCATCAACGCGCTCAAAGGCTGAATTCAATGCTAATTGCTGAATTAATTTTGGCACATCAAGCTGAGTCACTAATTGAGACCAACTATCCTGATTTGCAGCTTCATTGACAAGTAATTTCGCCATCTCTGGCGTTTTTTCATGCTCTAAAGCGCGCTTCAATACTCGCGGCGTCAGTTCCTGCTTAACCTCGACGTTTAACTCGGGTTTTGCCATCGGCTTCCAACGATATTCATCATCTTCAGTCACATTATCAACCGCTGTCGACGCCGGCATCGCGTTGTGTTTCATTGATGGCATTGCCGTTTGCTTATTCGCAATCCGATCCATCACTGAAGTGGCGACTTTTTTAGCTGGCGCCGTCAGGGGCTTTTTTAGCGATGTCGCTGCTGTTTGCCCTTCTTGACCCCGTTTGGTTTGACTACGGAGCTGATTACGCGCAGCTAATAACCCAGAAGCCGCAGATGGTCGAGCGGGAGCAGCCTCTGTTGGTGGTTGCATAGCCGGTTGCGACGGCTGCTGTACTTGTGGCGATGGCTGCTGTACTTGTTGCTGTACTAATGGCGGTTGCTGCTGTACAGATGGCGCAACAGGCACTGAAGCCGTAACAACTGGCGCTATCGGCTGAGATTCAGAAACAGGCATCACAGCGGGTTGAACATTATGGGTTACAGGCGTTTGCATTTGTGCTTTTAATGCTTGTACGCGTGATACACCATTGCTAGCGGTAGGTGTTGGTGCTGCTAATGGCGCAGGTTGACTACTGGGCACCACAATCGTCTGAGGTGTAATACTGCCACCACTGACAGGACGGAAAGCCAACATACGCAATAACACCATTTCTAAGCCTGTACGGCCATCAGGTGCAAACGACAGATCTTGACGTCCTTGTAAGCAAATTTGATAACACAATTGTACATCTTGTGGTGTCATCAATTGGCTAAGTAGATTAATTCGCTCAGCATCAGGTAAGCTCTCATCTAAACTTGCAGGTAATGCTTGGAACATTGCCACTCGATGTAACTGTGCGGATAATTCTCGTAATAAACTGTCCCACTCAATGCCAATCGAAGCTAATTGCTGCAAACTTGCCATTGCCGTATTAGCATCAGCCGTTGCTACCGCTTCCAGTAATACCAACGCTTGATCGGTATCTAATGTACCTAACATTAGCGCAACAGTTTCAGCACTTACATTACCGTTACCCAATGCAATCGCTTGATCGGTTAAACTTAATGCATCGCGCATACTGCCTTCAGCTGCACGCGCTAATAGTGCCAATGCTCGCGCTTCATACTCAACTTTTTCTTCCGTTAGAACTTTATCAAGTTGGGCATGAATTTGTTGGTGATCAAGGTGTTTCAAATGAAACTGTAAACAACGCGATAAAATTGTTACGGGTAATTTTTGTGGATCAGTGGTCGCCAAAATAAATTTTACATATTCTGGCGGTTCTTCTAATGTTTTTAATAATGCATTAAAGCTATGACGCGAAAGCATGTGTACTTCGTCTATCAGATAAACTTTAAAGCGCCCACGGGCTGGCTTATATTGCACGTTATCCAATAATTCACGCGTATCTTCAACTTTAGTGCGTGATGCAGCATCAATTTCTAGCAGATCAACAAACCGTCCTTCATCGATTTCACGACAGGTTGTACATTTACCACAAGGCGTTGATGTGATGCCTTGCTCACAATTTAACCCTTTCGCAAAAATACGTGCAATCGTCGTTTTACCTACACCACGTGTACCGCTAAAAAGATAAGCATGGTGAAGCCGATTTTGCTCTAAGGCATTACCTAATGCAGTTAATACATGTGATTGTCCAACCACATCTGCAAACTGATAGGGACGCCATTTTCGGGCCAGAACCTGATAACTCATTTATAAATAACCTTAATCAATCTGGACTGCATCTGGTGTAACGAAACTCGCCACTCTTTCTTTTATTCTCGCCATCATAACGGTAATGATAATAACCGATATCAACCATTATAAAACAAAGAAAATAAACGAAATAGTAATGAGAGATGTAAAACATTGACCTCTGTATCAATGCTAGCATAGTGCAGTTTAGTGAGCGAGAGGGCGCTAGAGTAAGCGCCCAATGATTAGCCAACTATCACCTTAATACAACAGATAATAAGGCAGTGGTACTAATTACATCTTAGTGACCAGGGAAATCACAAATAGAATAAACGTTAAGCCCCAACCCTTGTAGGCGTGCTTCGCCACCGATATCAGGTAAATTAATAACGAATGCAGCATCTTTAACATCACCGCCTAAACGACGCACTAAATTAGTGGTTGCTTCAATCGTGCCACCTGTCGCCAATAAATCATCGACCAATAACACTTTATCGCCAGCAACAATGGCATCTTTATGAATTTCTAACGTATCTTTGCCATACTCAAGTTCATAACTTTCAGCAATCACTTCACGTGGTAATTTACCTGGTTTACGTACAGGTACAAATGCCACGCCTAATGCTAATGCTAAAGGTGCACCAAATAAGAAACCACGAGCTTCAGTACCAATAACTTTAGTAATACCTTGATCTTGATACTTTTCAGTCAAAATAGCGATCGTAGCACGATATGCTTCAGGCACTTCCATTAGGCTTGTTACGTCACGAAAAAGAATACCTGGTTTAGGATAATCTTGAATTGATTTAATGCTATTGGTAATTAAATTTAATGTTTCTTGATTCATCATTCTTTCCGTACTTACTCTGACGGCAAACAGAGTAATCTTAAGTTAAAGCCTGCCAATGCAGACAAAGCATAAAAATAGAGCCGTTAATAACAGCTGTATTTTTATGTGACAATTGGGCATTTTATGGGTTTTCGTCGAGTTCGGCAACTGACACAGAATCAGGTTGAATATCAACAATCGGTAAACGGTTAAAACAGTATAATAAAACCACTAACCCAACCAACAGCATTAACTTATGCCACCACAATGGCACCATCAAAATTGAAAAGCTAAAACTGAGCACTATCATTATTAATCCACGTCGTTTTACCCTTGACGTAACAGCACCATGTTGGTGCCAATTAACTAAAATAGGCCCTAATTGTGGATGTTGATGCAACCTTTGGTTTAACTTAGGCGATCCTCTCATAAAACAGGCACTGGCTAATAACAAAAACGGGGTTGTTGGTAATAAGGGTAAAAAAATACCCATCACGCCTAAGGCAACAGCTATCCAACCCATCGCCACCAAAATATAGCGCGCCACTCGGTTATTTATTTTTGTTCCTTCATTCAAGCTTTATTACCTCAATCAACAAATTTAACAACCTTACACTCTCTATATTAAGCGACGTGTCGCGTGTGACAACAATTAGTTTAAATTGTTAATATACATCCTCACCTATTGATATAGATTATATTATGTTAGAAATTAACCAATATTTATTAAATTCGTTTAAAGAATTGATTCAAATCACAACGGCATACTGAATCTAGATTAGACTGAGAAAACTCAGAGGTACTGCATTAGATTTTTATTTAGCCGCAGTATAACAACACTCAATCAAAGCATAGCTAATACTATTAAATCACTTGCTTTCCTATTGAATATCATCACTATGGCTATCACCGATATGAATTATAAAAATTTTCAGTATCCGCTAGAAACTGAATACTTATCTCTAGCTGAACAATTAAAAAATGAAATGTTAATCAATCATTTAAATAATAATGCCAACACAATAGATAATACCGATCTGAATGATCTCATCGTAATGGCTAAATCGTCTTTTATTCCTAATCTTTTTGATATGGCAATACGATTAGAAAAAGTAGATGCAGCAGTATGCTCATTTAAATTAGGAATGTATGGCTTATGTGCTGATTGCGAAGAAGAGATTGAATATAGCGATCTTGAACAAGATCCAGCTCAGGCTCGATGCAAATCATGCCGAGAGCATAGTCGTTACCACCACGATTAACTCTCGCGAATTAGTATATTTCAAATATTAATAAATAAAAGGCAACGTTAGTTGCCTTTTACTTTTTAAATACAAAACAATCACATCGCCATACGGTTATTTATGCATAGCGACTAATTGAAATCTTTTTCTGCCATCCAAATTTTAAACGCTTTTTTATCTTCCTTTGATGCTTTGGTATACCACATTTTAAGTTGTGTTAACGCATCACCTGTGATTTCAACTTTGCCTGTTTTATTATCAACATTAACCGCAACTTGTTGTAAATCAATGGCATTACCTTTTTCAACAACAATACCATTAGCACTATTGTAAGCGGTCACTAACGCTTCAATATCACTATAAGCAGCAAACCCATCCCCTTGTAACTCAACGCCAACCAATGGCTTTACCGCACCGTTATCAAGTGCTAATTGCCATGTCGCACCACGTTCAAAAAAGGCTATCGCTTGTGATTCAGTGGTTAAACGTGGCAGAGTAATTTCAGCATCCGCATTGGCTAAATCAATCTCAAATAAATAAGGACGAGTGGTATAAATTGTAGATTTAGAACCACGCTTAACATCCCCATTAAAACGGACAACCACTTGGTGTTGACCCGTCGATAATTCAACCTTATCCACACTGCTCCAACCTTGGCTTATAACCTCTTTACCATCAACTGCCAATAACTGTATGTTATCGGCGACAGCTAGTGTTGCTGCTTGTGTCGTTACAGAAAACAATGCCACTAATAGCCATAATTTGTTTTTCATTATTGATCCTTACTCTCTGTTTTATTAGCTGATCATTGTTATCACTACTGTAAGTTATCAGCGCGATAACAATAACCATCAGCTGTTAAGCAAAATGTAAATTAGCAAAAAGCCGCCAAGAAGGCGGCTTCATCTATCATTACATCACAGCCAAATTAGAATTTAACTTCTAGGCCTGCAACGTAACCGAAATCTTCTAGTTCATCTTTCTTATCGTCAGAGTAACCAAGTTCAACATATGCACGTACATTGCTGTGCAGTTGTTGAGTTACGTTTGCGTACACATTGTTAATTACGTTACCGTTATCAACTTTATCTTCGCCACGAACATAGCCCAGTGCCAATGTTGTTTTGTCGATAGTGTAAGAACCGTTGATTTCGTATAGATCAATGTTCTTTTGCGTTACTTTAGTATCAGCAGCTTGGTACTTAACTTGACCAAACGATGCTGCTAGGTTAATTGCACCCATTGCGTATTCAGCTTCAAGGTTGTAACCGCTGATATCTTCACCCGCTTTACCAGGAATGATGATCGGATTACCGTTAGCATCTGAGCCGCTATCAACTAAGCCTTTAAGGCCAATGCGCTTACCGTCGTAACCGTATACACGAACATCTAGACCGCCAGTACGGAAGCCAACACGGCCATCGGTAATTGTAGTGCTGTGGTCAGTGTCCATTTCATGAGAAACCGCAGTGTAGAAAGTACCGTTATCGTAAACATACTTAGCAACACGGTCGCCTTCAGTTTGTGCGAAATCAATTTGACCCGCACCTAACTCGTAATCTTTACCAATACCTGAATCATCCGAAATTAAAAGTTGACGACCAATAGTTATTGTTCCGAATTCACCAGAGAAACCAGTCCATAGCTCATAGTTCTGTAAATCACGATCTTCATATTTGAACGCAGTACCAGAAACAACATTCAGGTTATCAGAAACAGCAACAGTTGCATGAAGAACTAAATCACCATCATCAATACGAATAGTTGAATCGCCATGTTTTTCAAAACCATCATAAAGTTGCACTTCAGCTACACCAGAAAGATCAACTTTAACGCCATTTGCATCGTAAAGGTTGATGCCAGCATTTGCAGAACCCGCCGCAGTTAGAACTGCTAGCGCTAATAGAGTTTTTTTCATGATATGTCCACTGCCTTTCTTATTGTTGTAAATCTCAATCCTGAGATTCCCTGTCCTTATATTCCCCTGCTCTGTACACATTTTAAAAAACAAAACGCTAAAACATGCATGGGAGTAATTTATGGCCCACATCCTGCCAGAAGTTCAATATTTTTGTCAAATAACCTAAATTAAACATAAAAAAACATAAAACACATCACAAAAACAAATAGTTACACTGATATCAGGAGATATTAATCACAACAAAATAAGCAAAAATATGCAATTAACATTAATTTAATAAATGTTAATAAGTGTATATTGCATAACTAATCCACTGCAAATAACTTAGAATAAAGAATAAACCACTATTTATCTTTCACTTTACTAGTCGTTTAATTTGCATACACACAGAGCATATAAAGCAAATGTAACTTAAATATAAAATCGTGAGCAATCCCACACTTTAAAATATAAATCGCGTGATTTTTGTTACCGCTCACATTTAGTGCTTCATGCTATAATGTGTTTCCCGGTCCTTATGAAGTTTCAACCATGCTGCACAACACCATAAAAAGCGATATCAAACAGTGTTACACCAACCTTGGTCATCAACTCGATAACTTTATTCCTCGTCGCGCACAGAACTATTTAGTTGCAGAAATAGCCAAAACACTGGCAGGCGAATACCATAAAAAAAATCGAATTCTGGTTGCAGAAGCGGGAACGGGAATCGGTAAATCATTAGCATATTTAATTGGTGGGATCCCTTTTGCATTATTCAATAATAAAAAACTGTTGATCTCTACCGCCACGGTTGCACTTCAAGAGCAGTTAATTACCAAAGATTTACCGTTGTTTAATCAAATTTTTCCACGTGAATTTAGCTTTATTCTGGCTAAAGGCCGTCAACGTTATTGTTGTAACCATAAATTAGAAGCCAGTTGCTCAACAGACAGCGAATTACAACTGGGGATGTGGGAAGAAAAACCCAAAAAATCCGATCTTGATTTATTAAAACGGATGCTTAAAGCCACCGAACAAAATAAATGGGATGGTGATCGTGATAGCTGGCCAACAACGATTCCAGATAAAGTGTGGCAACAAATCATGGCAGATAAACACAGTTGCCATGCGGGTATGCCCAAACACCGTAGCTGCCCTTTTGCTAAAGCACGTGAACACCTAGATAAAGCAGATGTTATTGTGGCGAACCATGCTCTATTAATGGCAGATCTTGAATTAGGCGGTGGTGTTATTCTGCCAGAGCCTGAACAAACAATTTATGTGATTGATGAAGCACACCACTTACCACAAGTTGCGCGTAACTTCTCATCGGCAGCTTCAAGCCTCAAAGGTGCAGCAACGTGGCTAGAAAAACTCAATCAAATTGTCGCCAAGTTTGCAGAATTAGCCGATTATCAAAAAGCCAATCGATTCCAAAACGCGATTCAAGACAGTGTTCAGCACTTAGTGCCAACCTTAAATCAAATTGCCAATAATATTGATTCAAGCAAATTTAATAAAGACGGTGTCTATCGCTTTGAACATGGTGAATTACCATCGTGGCTTGAAGAAGAAGCAAAAGGCTGTAAAGAAGCCAGCAAAAAAGCATTACAATCATTAGGTAAAATTCAAGATCTTATCGCTGAGCGTACCAAGGAAAACATCATCATTCCTCGTTTAGGTGAGCAAGCACTTACTGAAGTGGGATTTTATCTACAACGTCTTGAAAATTTAGAAAAAGTTTGGGCTTTAATGGCACAACCTAACCATAAAAAAGGCGCACCACTCGCGCGTTGGATAGAAAAAAGCCCAGAACGAGAGAATGATTACATTATTGAAGTGTCACCATTAGAAGTTGGCTATCGACTTGATCAACTGCTATGGAGCAAAGCGGCGGGTGCTATTTTAGTGTCGGCAACATTACGCGCATTGAATCAATTCACCTTCTTTTGTCGCCAAGCAGGGATCTCCGACGCAGAAGCCGAAGGGACACGTTTTCTTGCACTTGCATCACCGTTTGATTATCAAAACAATGCTCGATTAGTTATTCCGGCCTTAAAATTAGAGCCTCAAGCGGAACAATTTACCGATCTACTGATCGACGTTTTACCTGAATATCTAGAAGGCGAAACCGCCAGCTTAGTGTTATTTTCATCATACTGGCAGATGAACAAAGTTGCAGATGCGCTGCGTCCACTGGCAAAGAAAAACAAATGGCAATTATTGGTTCAAGGTGAAGAATCTCGTAACGAAACCCTAAAAAAACATAAAGAAAATTGTAAAAATGGTATTCCAAGTATTTTATTTGGTACGGGTAGCTTTTCAGAAGGGCTTGATTTACCAGGTAATTTACTAACAAACTTAATTATCACTAAAATTCCATTTGCGGTTCCTACGTCTCCAGTTGAAGAAGCTCACGCTGAATATATTGAAAGTAAAGGCGGTAACCCTTTCTTACAAATTTCTGTGCCAGAAGCGAGTAAAAAACTGATTCAATCAGTCGGTCGTTTGCTGCGAAAAGAACTCGACTCTGGTAGAGTGGTTATTTTAGATCGTCGTATTATTAATCGTCGTTATGGAAAAGCACTGCTTGATTCTTTGCCTCCATTTAAACGCGTCATTGAATACAACTAATCATCTTAACCATAATAAAAAAGCACTAAAATGATTGATATGATTGAACCAAGTACATTATTGATACTTGGGGTTGTTGCATTAGCAGCAGGCTTTATTGATGCAGTAGCTGGCGGTGGCGGTATGCTTACCGTTCCAGCACTGCTCTCTCTTGGTCTTCCTCCCCATATCGCACTTGGCACCAATAAACTAGCGGCTAGTTTTGCTTCCTCAACAGCAGCATGGACGTATTACAAAAAACAATTATTTGATCCACAATTTTGGCGAGCATCTTTTATTGCGACCTTCATTGGGGCGATTGTTGGTACGTTAACCGTTAATCTCATTAGCGGTGCATGGCTAGAAAAAGCCTTACCTTTAGTGATTTTTGCGGTCGCTATTTATAGCTTATGGCACCCACACCCTAATCCCGATCAAACACAACTGCCTGAGGTAACCAAAACCTTTAAACGTAAGCAGTGGTTGCAAGGCTCTAGCTTAGGATTTTATGATGGTTTAGCGGGCCCCGGAACAGGGGCATTTTGGACGGTATCAAGCTTAGTGTTGTATCGATTAGATATGCTACGTGCTTGTGGCCTTGCCAAAGCGATGAACGTCACCAGTAATATTACTTCACTTATTACGTTCATTATTTTAGGTCATGTCAATATTGCACTAGGTTTAATTATGGGCGTGTGTTTAATGGTTGGCGCTTATTTAGGGGCTCACTCTGCAATTCATTTTGGTGCTAAATTTATTCGTCCCGTGTTTATTACAGTGGTCTTTATTCTTGCGGCGAAATTAGCCTGGCAAGCTTGGTTTTAAGCATGCCCGTTTATAGGTATAACAATGATTGATCTTTCTCGACTACAAACACTTATTGAGCAACTACAACATCAAGCAGAAGAAGCGGATCGCCTACGCGGTGAAGCCCAACGCCCTTTGTTTGATCAGCAATTATTTCGTCACCGTAGTAAGTTACTTGCCCCTTGTGTTACTGAAATTGCACAAGAGCTGGCGACATTACAGAAAGAACAACAAGCCGGTAAATTATTACCTGAACGTACTCAACATCTGTGTGAAAAACTCATTGCTCAAATCAATGCTATCCAACGAGAACTCGCAACTCAACACATTCGCAAAAATGAACCACAACAAGCGGTCAAATGGCAGCGTTCGATCAATGAAATATATCAAGATCTTAATAAACATAAAGAATGGGAACGCCGTTTAAAAGCGATGCTACGAGATAAAGAATCGTCACTTAATCGTTGTAATTCTCAATTTGAGCAACAGCAATCTCAAAAAGAGATCCTTACTTTAGAAGGTCGTATCAGCCGCTGCCAAGAAGCATTAATCAAACTTGAAAATGAGATTAATCATAAAGAAAGAAAAGGCTAGTCTTATCAAAAAGATGGCATATTTTACTTAACCACTTCAATACAGTTATAGCATCTAATCAAAGAGATTTATTAATGAATAATGCACCCACAACATCATTAGACAACGCACCAGCAGAAATAAAACTCGCCGTTGATTTGATCTGCCTATTAGAAGATAACGATATCGATCCTCAAACCGTCTTATCCGCTATTGATATTGTACGTCATGATTTTGAAAAAAAACTGCAATCACCATCATCAAAATAATAATCAACAGCCATAAAAAAAGGCTGAATTAATCAGCCCTTTATAATATCTATTTTATCTTAATAATAAATTAGTTAATGCCCGCACGCTTTAACAAACCAGCCATCAATGCTGAACTTGATTTCACTTGCTTTGATTTATTTTTAAGATCTTTAGCAAGTGCAGTATCATTTACATCGTTAGCAATATAAATCATTGATTGATACATATCACGTGGTGTTTTAATACGTTCTTTATCGTTCAATGGCTTAAGCAATGTTACTACATCAGAGCCTTTCTTTTTATTTTCCGTTGTGTAACGCAAAATAGAATCAAGTAGACGATCCATATCAACCATAAATTCAGAGTTTTCAGTACCCTGCTTTTTCATTTCTTTAAGGTTTTTCTTACGAACCTGACTAATAACAAATGCTGGTTGATTTATTTTACGATAAGCGAAGATACCCGCTAGCACCAATAACGCAACACTACCAGCTGCAACATAACCCCAGATAGAACCTGAAGATTCAGCAACAGGTTGAGCTACAGCGGCAACGTTTGCAACAGACTCTGGTACATCAGACATATTTGTAACCTTTTACTTTAAGAATTCGGAATGCGATGAGACCTTACCACCTACTCGATAAACTGCTATATATTTATCAAAAATTAGTCCAAATAGGCGACAGAGCTCAAATGTATGCTCATTCTGCCGTTTTCAACAACAAAAATAAAGCACTGCTAGATTGATTTTTAATCAGCAGATTGTAACTATTTGTCTAGCAATATAAAATCGTTAATTCGTGTTATAGTTTATTTTATTACTGAGTATAAAACCGCTATTAACACCACAAATTAGCCTTTATTGAATAATTCTTTTACACACCTCAATCAATACCGGCAAATCGACTAACAACAGCGATTGTTATGCTTAAAGTTTAGTTGGTTTTGGGTACAATGATAGTATTAATATTTATATCAATGTCAGCAATAAAATAATAGACATCACGGCCAAAACTTAGCCGTGACAATAAAAAGCATTTTAATCAAAACTCACGGTTGATGCGACAGGCTTTGAACGTTTTAACTTCTGCACCATGACATACATACTCGGTACGACAAATAAAGGATCGACAATCCCTAAAGCCATCCCCGCAACAATGATTATTCCTAACGATCCCATGGCATTCGCACCGGGTCCCGCTTCACACAATAACGGTAATGTACCTAAAATCATGGTTAAAGACGTCATTAATATCGGTCTTAATCGCGTTTTAGTCGCCTCTAAAATAGCCTCTCGTGGTAAATAACCTTGCGCTTGCAGTTCATTAGCAAACTCAGTGATCAAAATACCGTGCTTACAAATCAAACC
This sequence comes from Photobacterium iliopiscarium, assembly GCF_003026395.1. Lineage (GTDB taxonomy): Bacteria > Pseudomonadota > Gammaproteobacteria > Enterobacterales > Vibrionaceae > Photobacterium > Photobacterium iliopiscarium. The sequence continues at coordinate 345,488 of NZ_PYOO01000002.1, forward strand.
GATAAGCGTAATCAACCCAATTTGTGAATACACATTTAAACTATAGTCACTAAAATATAAGGCCCACAAGGCTACAGACAAGGTGATAGGCAATGACAACATCACCACTAAGGCATCAACCACACTTTCAAATTGTGCACTCAACACCATATAAATAAACACTAACGCGGCAATAAACACGAATAACATTTGTTGATTAGCATCTAAATATTGTTTGGCACTGTCAACATAGCTATAACGTGCATTAACCGGAAGAATAGTCGGTAACATTTTATTTAACGCACTGATCCCCTGTCCCATACTGACACCATCAGCCAATCGAATCGATAATGAGGCAGATGTCGCACGATCATATTGTTCTAAAGAATGGGGACCCAATTGATTTTTAATACTAATCAACTCAGATAATGGCACCAATGTACCGTTATTATTGCTGATCCTAAGTTGTAAAATTGCATCAGGGGTTAAGGTATACGCTGCCGCTAATTGTAAATGCAATGGATAATTAGCACCTTGATAACTCATATCATTATTAAATGTCTTACCACTCATGGCTAATTTTAACACTTGCTGAATATTATATAATGGCACACCATATTGTGAAGCCAACACTCGATTTATATGAATCTTAAATTGATTTTGATTGAACTTTAAACCACTTCTTGCATGAACAAATAAAGGGGATTGTTCAATTTTATGAGCAACAATAGTCATCTCTTGTGACAGTGTTTGTTCATCAGCATTGCTACTCACATTAATATCAATGCCATTGCTATTACCGTGTCGACCACCGCCAGTCTCGATCGCAGGGATCACGCCAGTAAACACTCTATTGCCTCCCACTTTTAAGCGATCATTAATCATTTCACTGATTTTTTGTGCTGATAGCTTACGTTGATCCCACGGCGTTAACGTTACAAAGCCTCGAATAAAATCACTACTGGTTAAAATAGCCACATGCGCAATATCAGGGATCTGACGCAACTGCTGATTCATGTTACTGATCATTTTCTGTTCAGTAGCATCATCACTGCTTCCCACTAACGGTTGAAACAAAAAGATTTGTCCTGAATCTTCCGCAGGTAACATTTCAGAAGGTGTTTGCAGAAACGGCCAATAACTACTGGCTAAAATAACCACCATCAGTGCTAATGTCATTTTACGATAATCAATAGTAGAGGCTAACACGCGTTGATAAACCATCGCTAAATGATTCAATTTATTATTAATCCACACCTCAAACCGACCAGCAGGACGATGATTCATCATTTTGCTGCACATCATAGGTGATAACGTTAACGCCACCAGCCCAGAGATAATAACGGTGCCTGCTAATGTAAACGCGAACTGCTGAAATAACTGACCCGTAATGCCATCCACTAATCCAACTGGAATATAAACCGCGGCTAATGTAAGGGTGGTCGCTATAATGGCAAACCCAATTTGACGACAAGCAACCACCGTCGCTTTACGCACAGATGAATGATGCCGTAACTGACGATGGACATTCTCAACCACCACTATCGCATCATCAACCACCAGCCCAACCGCCAATAGCATTGCTAGCAAAGTTAATGAATTAATACTAAACCCAGCGAGTTTTAAAATAATAAATGAGCACGATAAACAAACAGGAATCGTCACAATCGGAATTAAGGCGATGCGTAAGTTACCTAAAAATAACCAAATCACCCCCGCCACTAACAATACTGCTAACCCAATCGCACCATAAACATCATGAAGCGAGGTAATAATAAAGGTTGATTTATCCAATAATACTGTTGCTTTCATACCACTGGGTAAGGTCATCGAATTAAGTAATTGATGTACTTGCTGCGATAACACCAACGGATTAGCCGTCGCGGTATATTGCGGATTAAGCACAAACAACATTGCATTGTTCTTAGAAAAATCCACTAATGGCTGCAATTCAAGCTGGCTACTGGGCGTGCCGATGGTTACTGCGGCAATTTGTGATAAGCGAATAGGTTGCTGAGCAAAAACAGCAACAATGGTGTTTTTAATGGCATCTATATTCGCAATCGCTCCGGTTGATACCAACTGATACTGGCTTTGTTTACCGGATGTTTGACCACTTAACGCGGTAATACTGTCAATATCAGCCAGTTTATTAATCACATTATTTAACGTTAAACCATAGTGCTGTACTTTATCTGGATTTAAGGTGATTAACACTGACTGTGATGAGCTAGGAGCAACACTCACCGCCCCCGCTGCGGGTAATTGTTCAAGCTGCGGTAATAACGTATCAATACCATATTGATGGAACTCATATTCTGCTTGATGCGGTCCTGGCGTTAAACCAATCAGCATTGCAGGCATACCCTGATCATCAGATTTGAAGACCTCAGGTGTTATATCATCAGGTAACTGACTTTCAATATTACCAATATCATTATGGATCTCGCTCACTAAAGTATCGATTCCATGTTCATCAACACTGGTGGCAACATCAATAATTATACTGCCACGACCTTGGCGAGCCGTTGCGGATAAATGACGGATCCCTTCAGTCCCCGCAATGGCATTTTGGATTGGAATCAATACCTCAGTCATCATATTTTGCGCAGCAATAGCATTGTCATACACGGCAATTTGAATTTTTGACTGGCTAATTTGAGGTGTATAACGCCAAGGTAACTTTTGACTAAACAACAACCCTATAAATACGGGAATTAACCACAATACGGTACACAATACCGGACGACGCAAACAAAGTTCTGTTAGTTTCATGCTTGAGCCACTTGTGATTGAATGGGGGTCTGCGCATGCTGAGGATGAACAATTTCTACTTTTTGATCGGTTCGTAAATAATTTTGACCATTTACGACAAGCTGTTCACCAACCGTTAATCCCGATAATATTTGTACATAGCCATCATAATAATTACCCACTTTCACATTCCGTAAACGGGCTTTGTTATTTATAACGACAAAAGCTTGAGCGCCGTCAATATTGGTTATTAAAGCCGCAGTAGGTATTGTTACTTGATGCGTTAATAATTGTGTTTGTTGAACAACCTTGAGGTATTGTCCCGCAGAAAATGAAGCCGAGGGGGGTAACTGTGCTTGCAATGTAACTAACCCAGTCGCGGTATTCGGTGCAATATAAGTGACTCGTCCTATCGCTTTAACCGATGACATTAATTCTGATTGAACCACAACCTGTTGCCCGAGTTTATAATCCTGTCGATGCAATGCGGGTAATTGATATTCAATCTTTAATTGGTGCGGAGTATATAAAGTAGCAATCGTATTACCAATCGTCACCACATCACCCACATGGTAATCAGTTAAACTAATCACCCCAGTAAAAGGGGCTTTAATTGTTAATTGAGCTAATAAACTTTTATCTTGATTGCGCTGTGCTAACGCCTGCTTATAACTACTTTCACTGTCATCATAAACACTGCGCGAAATAAGCCCTTTGGTACTTAATCGCGCCTGACGTTGCCATGCCTGCTGCGTCGCCACTAACAATGCTTGATCATGAGCGACTTTAGCTTTTGCCACTTGTGGATCTAACTGTACTAACACTTGCCCTTTAGTGACCGTTTGGCCTGCATTAAACAAAATAGCGGTGATCTTATTGGTCTGTAAACATTTTAAAGCCACAACATTATGGCTTTTTACCACACCATAACCTGTCACTTGCTGAATAATAGTGCGTGATTTAATTGGCTGAGTTTCAACTTGTACCGCAGGTACAATAGGCGCTATAGATGATGTATTTGAACGACTATCGCAGCCCACCAACGTAAGTACTACAGTAATGATAACCCATATTGAAACCAATTTTCGCTTTAGCATGATCTATTTCCTAGAACATAAAACAACATGAGCTAGGATAAACCAGCACAATATTCTTATAAGGTATGCAATATTATCAAGGCTGACTATTTAATACATCATTACACGCTAACTTTACGCTGTTTTACATTAAAAATAGATAAGCACTATTTCTACAAGATATTTAACGTTCTCACTCCACAATAAATATAAAACAAATAACTACTTCATAAATAACTATGTCATAAATAAAAACAATTCAAATGTAACGAAAAAGTAAATGCCAATATTAAAGGCAATAACATTTTGTCACATTCAAAAATAAATAATAATAACGCGCAAGGATTCAAATAATAGTTTGCCGTTATATTTTTGCCAGTAGCGTATATATTTACATGTAATTTAAATAATATTTAACATCTATTTCCAATACAACTAACCGTTATAATGTATCAGCAGCTGCGGTAAATCCACTGGCTGATAAATTAAACCCTGCAATATCGACATACTCTTTCTTTTGAAACATCATCAATACTTTATTCATATTACCCGCATTACTACCTGAATAAGCATGTGCCGTACAACTATGCGTCGTCGAATCGTAATGTGTCCTTACGCGTAATACCAGTTCACCGGCTACATTCAAATTACTAAATGCGGGCACATATAACCACTTACGACATGCTGTGGCTTGTGTTTGCATATGATCAAGAAAATCAATACTCGATAAACGTTGACCATTATTTGTAAAATGAAAAATATACGTTTGATTACCAAAATCGGTGTTGGTCACTATTTCATTTTTCGCAGGGAGCGCTTGATAATCATTGTGCTGAGTCGTACCCGCAAAGGCAGAAGGAGCGACTAAACATAATGAAAGCAAAAATGTAGAAAGAACGGTGGTTCGGTTAAGCACTGCGGTGCACTCCAATGGCTAAATGTCGCTAACAGCCACCTAATATGACCATTAGCGATACTAATACAATAGCTTTTACCGCAATTTTATTTTTAACTCAGGTATTTATACAGATTTTTATACTGCGGTGTTAATCAATCAAGACTAAAGAATCTAAAATACCTTTACCGCTATGGATCCCACCTTCATTTTCACTCGCAGGTTTACTACGAATTAAATACCCCGCGTAACCATCAAGATCGGTTACTGGTTGGCCGTTGAAATAAGCGGTAAATAAACCTATTTCGCTAACTAAATCATTCACAACCGTTGCTTTAGCATCGCGTATAGCAAGAGTCGGTACGTCTCGTTCATGAGGATATAAACGCTGCATTAACGCCCAAGCATCATATTCAGCAACCGTTAATTTCGCTAACGTTGCGCTAATATCATCACCAAAGACACAGTGACCACCGCCCTCACCTTGGTTTTTAAGTACCCACTCACTTTTTATCGCTTGAGTATTAAACCAATGAATAGTATCAGTATTAATCGGCTTCATTTCAGCTAATACACTTTTAATTAGCTGTGCTTCCTCAAGTGTAACGCCCCAGCGAACATACTCTTTGGCAGGCATCATGGTTAACAACATTTGCATGGTTTTACTGGTTGCTAACTGCTGACCAACCGTGGCATTAAGAGCAACATGATGCTGCTCAATAAAGACGCGCATTTGGCTTAACGTATAACAACACACCGCTTCATGAAGATCTGGCGCACAATAATCTGAATATTGATAACCCGCACGTAAATACACTACATCTATCGCGCCAACCCCGTCTAAGATCAAGCGTTGATTTGGGCCGGTTATTAATTGGGCACTTAATTGTTCAAAGGTACGTCTGACAGTACGCACACCTTGTTGCTGCAACGCTATTTCTAACAAATGCTGATCGTAAACGTTATCTTCATTTTTCTGCACCACCATTAAAAATACCGGTGAGCCTTGCTCATTAAAATCGGCTTTTATTTGGGTTGCAGCGGTCACAATGCCATTAGCTAATTGTGTTAAGCCTTCATTTTCAGCGGGTATGGCAGCGGCATCTTCTAACCATGATTGATAGGTTTCAGGCCATTGACGTTGCATAAAGGCATGAAATTCAGTTGCACGTTGTCCAAATGGAGCCATACCCGCAGCAATACCATTAAATTCAATGACTTTAGCGCCATATTGACGATCATCCATAAAATCAGTTCGCATTAACAGTAATGGCTGACGAGCAGGATCGAGAGGATGAGTGGCTATGCCATGGATTTGCTGATGAAGCGCCATTAAGCGACCAAAAAAAGGATCCGCTTTTGCCATATCACTCAATGAGGATTGTAAAAAATCAGAATCTTCAGCCACATTGGTGATCAATTTAGTAAGAAGCGGCACCACACGACGTAAATGCGCATAAACCTCACGCTCAATTGTCATCGGAGCAATACTCAATGGGCAATGCTTAGCAGTATTATCCGCTTGACGAAAAGCCACACCATGCATAATTGCCCACTCACACACATCTTCAATAATCTGTGGTGCAATCACTGTTTTTTTATTGATATTCATACTTTAATCACTCTTTAATCTAGCTTAATTTAACACTGATTTTTATCTATAATGTCGATGACAGGGTTGCCGATGTGAGTCCAAAGGTTGTGGTTAATTGTTCATTTTGCTGCTGCTCTTGCTGTGCTAAATAGAGATCTCGATAATCACCGTCTTGAGTAATTAAAGCATCATGTGTTCCACTTTGAACAATTTCACCGTGATTCATGACTAAGATTTGATCTGCATTTTGAACCGTCGACAGTCGATGAGCGACAATAATGACAGTTCTACCATCTTGAATATTATCCAAGGCTATTTTGACCGCTTCTTCTGTTTCACTATCAATATTAGCGGTGGCCTCATCTAATAAAAACACCTGTGGATTGTGGGATAACGCTCTCGCCAACGCTAATAATTGGCGCTCTCCAACCGATAACGATCCACCACCAATGCTTGGCCGATGATGATAACCACCATTTAAGCGTTGAATAAAATCATCCGCTCGCACCTGTTTAGCAGCATTGATCGCACGATCTTCATTTAATATCGCATGTGACAATTCAATGTTATCGAGCACCGAACCACTAAAAATGGTTGGATCTTGAGACACTAAACCAACCATTTTGCGTAACTGTGATTCAGGGATCGACACTAACGGCTGTCCACCAACCAACACTTGCCCTTGCTGATGTTGATAAAAGCGCATCAATACATTGATAATAGAGCTTTTTCCACTGCCAGTATGTCCAACAATCGCGGTGAACTTTCCACCTTTAGCGACAAAACTAACATCTTTTAAAACGGGCTGCCCCTCTTCATAACTCAAGTTAACATTGCGAAATTCGATATCACATTGTTGTGGTATCGCAACATTCGTTGTTAACGGTGATTGAGACTCAGATTTATCATCAAACAGTTCAAAAATACGCTTCGATGATACCGTTGCGATCTGCAACTTTCGTAACTCCATTGATAACTGTCTAAAGGGGTCAAAAAAGCGTTCAATATAGTTTAAGAAAGCATATAACGTACCCACATCAATAACCGTCGTTAACGATCCGGTTGCAAACCATGCCACAATGCCCGCAGCGGTTAATGTAGACACTAAACGGGTTAATGGAATCAACATTAAGCTATCAATGCCAATAGATTTAGATCGAAACGCAAACCATCGCTGATTTTCCTGCTCAAACTTATTTCGAAAAGCAGCCTGTTGTCTAAACGCTTGAATTAACGCCATGCCTTGTAACGACTCATTTAATCGACCATTGATATAGCTGATCTGCTCTCGAACCCCATTAAAGACTGGCATCGAGATTTTCCGATATAAATGCATCGTAAATAACAAGGTTGGAATAAGCACTAAGCTCAGTAACATCAAGCGCCAATCCAGCATTGCAATCGCAATAAAAATCGCGCTAATTCGCAATCCACCTTGAATGATCGTTGGAATGGTCGACACAAACATTTCGCGCATTGATTCAGTGTCATTAGTAATATATGACACTAAAACACCTGCTGGTTGTTTATCAAAAACACGAATCGGATAATTCAATATATGGCTAAACAAATTTCGACGTATATCATTGATAACCAATAATGCACTGTGACGAAATGTTATCGCTTGCCAATACGAAAAGATCGCAGCAATCACATAAGATCCCATTACTGCCGCAATAAGCCAACCAAGGTACTGCCATTCAAAGTGTTGCGGCACAATCACATCATCAACAATAATCTTCGCTAACCAAGGGATCGTCATCTCTGCTGCTACAGAAACAGCTAACAGCATAAACGCTACCAAAAAGCGGACTTTATGAGGCAATGAATATGCCCATAATCGCCAGAATAACGTTGTTTTTACCGCCGTTGTTTTAAGCATGAGTCACCTCTACTTGCGATGTAGATTGTGCTTCCGCTGTATCTGCTGAGCTTAAGTCAGTTTGGCGATAATAAACTTTTGCATACCACCCTTGCTGATGCATTAATTCCGCATGTGGTCCACGTTCGACTATCTGTCCTTGATCCAAAACTAAAATATGATCCGCACTAATCAAATTAGCTAAACGCTGCGTCACTAATACCATCGTTTTATGTCCGTAATGCAACTTCAGATTTTTACGAATTATCGCTTCCGTTTTCATATCTAAAGCACTAAATGGATCATCTAATAACAAGATATTGGCACCAGAAAGCAATGCGCGTGCGAGGGTTAATCGTTGTCGTTGCCCACCAGATAAGTTAGTTCCACCTTCACGAAGCATGCTATCAAACCCCTGTGGCATTGCTTCAATTTCAGATTTAATCGCTGCCATTTCAGCAACACGAATAATGTCTTCACGTGTTGCATTAGGTTTAGCAAAAGCAATATTTTCAGCAATTGAGCCAGAAAATAACAACGGCTTTTGAGGTACCCAGGCTAAATGTTGACGTAAGCTATCAAACGTCAGTGCATCAGTACCATAGCCACCAATGTAAATTTCAGAGGCCTTTGCCAGTGGAAATTGGCGCATAATTAAATGCAGCAATGTACTTTTTCCACTCCCCGTTGGACCCGTTACGCCAACCAATCCAGCCGCTGGCACTTTAACTTGAATATCTTGCAACGCACATTGATTGGCATCCTGATAAACAAATTCGGCAATATTGATATCTAAATTCGGTTCAGCATCTGCGGGTAATATTTGTTGTCCTTCTTTTACATCCGGTTGCTCTGCAAATAGTGCTTCTAAACGTGACCATGATGTATTACCACGTTGAAACACATTAAATTGCCAGCCAAACTGCATAAAGGGCCCCATTAATTGCCCCAGATAAAGGGTAAAGGTCGTAAATAAACCAATGGTTATATTGCCCTGTGAAATCAACCATGCGCCATAAGCCAATGACAACACAAAAGAAAAACCATAAATAACTTGAACCGTTGGCGCAAACGCTGCATCCACCTTTGCGACAGCAAGATTTGTCGTAAGCGTATTATCTAACGATTGTTCAAATCGCTGTTCTTGGCGCGCACGAATGCCATGTGAACGAACAGCTCGCACGCCAGCGACGGTTTCACGCGCTTCTTCATTTAAATCAGAAAAACTGGCTTGAGCTGCATCAAATGCTTGGTGTAAGCGCGAACCATATCGATGCGTACAATAAATTAATAACGGAAAAGGCAACAAAGCAACCGCGGTTAGCTGACCACTAACAACAAATATCATTCCGAAAATAACAGTGAAGCCCGCAATAAAAGAATCGACTAACGTCATAATGCCCATGCCCGTAGATTCTTCTACCGCATTGAGATCATTGGTTGCGTGTGCCATCAAATCGCCAGTACTACGACGAGCATAGAATGACGGAGGCAACAAAGACAATTGATGAAACAGATCCCGTCGTAGCACCTGTGTTATAGCAATAGCAGCCCCATATAATCGGCTTTGCCACACATAACGTAAGCCGTACATCGCCAATGCCGAGCCAATAATTCCAGCAACATCAATCAGTAACGTTCTCAGATTCAATGTACCGTGACTAATACCATCGACAATATGACCAATTAACCACGACGGTATTAAATTAAGTAAAGCAACCACTTGCAAAGCAACGATTGCGATTAAATATTGACGCGCAAACATGCTAATGTAGTGGCGTAACTTCCAAATAATAGCCATAAATTATTTCGCCTTAACCTATCTCTATTATTGTTCGTAAATTTTCAGCCTGAAGATAACCATTAAAAGCCATGCGTTATTGTTACTCCATAGGTTGTTATTTTATGTGTCATGCTCCAACGATGACGATGACGCATTGCTGACGAGACTAACACTAACGGAGCCTCACCAATATCAGAGTTAATAGATGAATGTGTAAATGTCGCCCCTAAAGCCATAGGATGCGTTAATGATGACAAGTTCGATACTTAACAACAGCCATTGGTTCTGGAGGTATTCTTGGTTGATAAGTCATTTGACCCCCCAATTGTTTTGCCACATAGCGTCGTAGCTGATCTTGATCTCTGACCTCAACCTTCATTGTTTATAATTCCATGTTACTAGAATAATAGTGACAATGGCAAGATGATATCAATAATAGAGCATTAAATAATCACATCAAAAACACTCAATAAATAATCCAATTATAAACAACACGTTAAATGATAGTGATCACTCATTAACAATGGATAATTTTTTAATGACTGTTTAATAGTTTGCTGAAATTTATAGCGTATTTGAAACAGACTCTTTATTGTTGTCCCTCTTTCTTATCACGATAACTTACGACACAGTAGAAAATGTCATGCTAATTAAAAACCAAAATATGCTCGGGGCGATGTTAATTCTTATTGCTACTTTATCGTTAACACTGAAAGACAGCGCTGATAAATACCTCGTCCAACACGATTACCACCCTGTTCAAATGGTTTTCTTTCGATTTGCGATCCCTTTTTTATGCATGGCTATTTTTATGCCTAAACAAACCAAGGTCGCCATTCTCGCCACTAATGGTAAGTTGATATTACGTGCACTCTTATTTTTAGTGTGTGCCGTCACATCAGTCATCGCGTTAAAATATATTCCGCTTGAAATGTATATCATCATCGTCCAAATGGGGGGCATTGCTTATATGCTCGGGGGCACTTTATTTTTTAAAGAAACCCTGACACCAATAAAAATCATCGCCACGTTAGTAGGCTTTGTCGGGGTTATTATCGTAATAAATCCAACAGATATAAATGGCTTACAATGGGTTTATTTATTACCCTTACTGATTGCAATTGCCAATTCTGGTTATAATCTTATTACCAAAACCATTGATTCAAGCATCTCATTATTATCAGTGTTAATTAATTCATTTTTTATTTTAGGTTTAATTTCAAGCGCAATATTATTAGCTCAACCACATATATGGAAAACGCCAACCTTAGATGCTTTGCCTTATTTTTTCACTATCCCTATTGTTACTATCATATCTCAACTGTGTTTAATTAAAGCCATGAACATCGCTGAAGCATCACATATAGCGCCATTCTTTTACTTTCAAATTATATTTTCTTGTATTTTTGGATACTGGCTTTTTGATGAACTACCCACCTTTTATACTATTACGGGTGGGCTATTTATTGTTGCGGCGGGGTTACTTATTACTTATTCCAATTATTTTCCTACCAATAAAAACAAAACCTATTAGTTATTATTTTAAAGACAATTAGCAGAAAGGCATTTCATCATGATCAGAATGGCGTTTTTAATACGTCACCTGATCATAATAATGAAAACAATGGACTTAAATTAAACATCGCAATCTTGTTGGTACAATATTACTTTGTCATTAACCCTTTGCTGTTTAAATAACTCGCGATAAATGGGCGTGATTCTTTTGATAACGTTGCCGTTACCGCACTAGACCAATCCTGTTGTTTATTATGGCTAGAACGCTGCTGATAATAGTCAATCGTTTGTTGGTCATATTCAGCTAATAACGGTTTATTTAATGGCTGATATTCATTTTCATGCAAAATCATATCCATCGGTAAGCGTGGTTTTGATTGTGGATCTTGCGCAGGCACACCTAAGCACATACCAAACAATACCGCGCTATACGGCGGTAAATTCAATAAAGCATCAACCTCATGGGGATTATTACGCAATCCTCCAATATAAACCCCACCTAACCCCATAGATTCAGCCGCTAATAAACAGTTTTGCGCCATGATGCCGCTATCAATCGCCCCAATTAAAGCTAACTCTGTGTATTCTGGTTTTACTCCAGCGCTAATAGAATAATGGCGTTGATAATCAATACAGAACACTAAAAACTCAGCCGCTTGTTTTACATAAGCCTGATCACCAGCAAGATGTGCCAATGCAGTGCGTTTATCAGGATCAGTAATGCGAATAATCGATGTCGCTTGGATCATGCTTGAACTAGAAGCAGCAATACCTGCTGCAATAATCGTCTTTAATTGCTCAGCAGAAATAGCATCATTCGTAAATTGACGAATAGAGCGATGACCAAGCATGGTTTGAATAGTGGTATTCATTAATAGAGATCCATCCGAGTAGACATAAACCAATAGCGAAGAGCAACAGTACTTTGCTAACCCATCACTACAATAATTGTTATTCGACAAAACTAATAACAACATACTAAATAAGCAAGCGAAAAAAACGAATACAATCATTTCCTTTAGACTACTAACTATTTTGTTATCTATTTATTTCTATGTTAGCATCACCCACTTCTAAAACGCCGAGCATGATTTCATTATCATACTCCCAAATAAAAGTAGTTAAACTTGAAGATTACGCCGCCTTAACCTCTCTCTAATGAGCGCCTGCTCATTACTCTAAAAATGCAGCTCTCTTGCTGTCACTCTGCTATGCCTGCCATAGCTAAAACTTCCTGATCCTAAATGTTTGCGGACTTTATCCGTGGCTTTTACACGTCTAAAATATAGAGATAACATGTTAGATTACATAAAAAACAACTGGTTATATAATATAAAGAAAGATCTCCTTGCCGGAATTGTGGTTGCCCTAGCCCTAATACCAGAAGCTATCGCGTTTTCCATTATTGCGGGCGTTGATCCTAAAATTGGTTTATATGCTTCTTTTTCAATGACCGTTATTATTGCTATTGTCGGAGCACGATCAGGCATGATATCAGCGGCAACTGGGGCAATGGCATTATTAATGATCACCCTTGTAAAAGAACACGGACTGCAATACTTAATGGCCGTCACTATTCTTACAGGTGTAATACAAATAATAGCCGGGTATTTAAAGCTCGGTAATTTAATGCGCTTTGTGTCTAAACCTGTTATTACTGGATTTGTTAACGCGTTAGCAATACTTATTTTTATGGCTCAACTTCCAGAATTAACACATACAACTTGGTCTGTTTATCTATTAACAGCCAGTGGGTTAGCTATTATTTACCTATTTCCGCTTATACCCATTATCGGCAAACTGATCCCTTCGCCTCTTGTCTGTATTATCTGTTTAACTATCGTTGCAGTATTATTTGGGTTAGATGTCCGCACTGTTGGTGATATGGGGCAATTACCCGATACGCTACCTATCTTTTTATTGCCCGATGTTCCCCTTACGTTCCATACCTTACAAATAATCTTTCCTTATTCTTTAGCGCTTGCTGCCGTTGGATTACTCGAATCGATGATGACAGCAACCATTATTGATGACTTAACCTCAACTACAAGTAACAAAAACCAAGAATGTAAAGGACAAGGCATCGCCAATATTGGTACGGGTTTACTGGGTGGAATGGCAGGCTGTGCCATGATAGGCCAATCGATGATCAATATTAAATCAGGAGGACGAAGCCGTTTATCCACGCTATTTTCAGGTATCGCCTTATTAATAATGATTTTATGTTTAAGTGATATTCTAAAACTCATTCCGATGGCCGCTTTAGTCGCTGTGATGATAATGGTATCCATTAGTACATTTTCATGGGATTCCATTAAAAACATTAAACATCATCCGCTATCAAGCAACATCGTGATGTTAGCGACGGTTATCGTCGTTGTGACAACACATAATCTGGCGATTGGTGTCTTCATTGGCGTATTACTATCATCAGTCTTCTTTGCACATCAAGTTAGCCAATGCGTTGTCGTGAAATCAACGCTGAAAAATGAACAAATTTACAATGTTTATGGGCAGATATTCTTTGCTTCTGCGGATCACTTTTCATCGTTCTTTGATGTTAATAACGTTGCTAAGCATGTCAAAATTGATTTATCGTTAGCGCATTTTTGGGATCTCACTGCCATAACAGCATTAGATAAAATCATCCTTAAATTAAGATCACAAGGTGCAACCACTGAACTTATAGGCATGAATGAAGCAACCGCCAAAATAATTAATCAATTCGCTGTTCATGATGATCCAGAGTTAAATCAAAAACTGTTAACCAGCCACTAATAATAGTGATTAAAAGGTTAGCTTTTAATCTTCGCTTATTCTAATAATATCAGTATAAACAGATTGCCAACCACGATACCTTGCTTATTGAAAGTGTATAAAGGTTGGCTTTCTTATTACAATATGGATTGGAGTAACGTAATGAATATTAGCCATCTTGACCATTTAGTTCTCACGGTGAAAGACATTAATATTAGTGCTGATTTCTACCAGACAGTTTTAGGCATGGAACTGATAACCTTTACCAATGGTCGATTTGGATTACGTTTTGGTAACCAAAAAATAAACCTCCACCAATATGGCGCTGAATTTAAGCCCACAGCACAAGCCGTACACATAGGGAGTGCTGACTTATGTTTTATTACCGACACTGATTTGGCTCAAGCGCAGCAATATATTGAACAATGTGGTGTCACCATTATTGACGGTCCCGTTGAACGCACAGGCGCGATGGGTAAAATCATGTCGATATATTTTCGTGATCCTGACGGTAATTTAATTGAGATCGCCAATTACCGAGATTAAAGCTATATTTAATTAGAATCACCCTATTATTTAGTTATATCTTTGCGTTTTATGCAAAACTGTTACGCTTATATATCGATTACATCGTTTAAAAATAATTAATATACTCTTTCCAACAAATCATAAACGATAAAAAGAAAGGTATTATTATGAATAAGCGTATTGATATTGCGAAAGTTCAACCAAAAGCATTAAGCGCAATGTTAACGATTGAAAATTACTTAGCTGAAACTGAATTATCAAATCAATTAAAAAAAATTATTAAAATTCGCTCATCAATGATCAATAAGTGTGCTTACTGTATTCAAATGCACACCACTTCCGCATTAGAATTAGGTATCGATCAACAAAAACTATTCGCTATTTCTGCATGGTCAGAATCACCTTTATTTGATGATACTGAAAGAGCTCTATTAAAATTAACCGATGAAATGACATTAATTTCACATAATGCGGTTACTGATGAAACCTATGCTGAATGCTTTAGTTTATTAGGTGAAACTAAATTAGCAGAAGCAATGATGCAAATCATCATGATTAACTCATGGAATCGCTTTGCGCTCGCAACTAAAATGAAACACTAATTATAATACTTACCCCCAATATTTAGTTTAAATAGCGGGGGTTTTTATTTACAATTTTTAAGTGCCATATGGTAAGTTATGCCTAATAACAAAGGATATTATTATGCTAGATCTACTCGGCGTATTTGAACAAGTTGTTGTTTCTGGAAGCTTTTCACAAGCAGCAAAAGCATTAAATATGGCTCCATCATCAGTAACACGCAACATTGATAAGCTTGAAAATAAGATCAAAACCACCCTGTTTAAGCGCAGCACTCGCCAATTAATATTAACTGAAGATGGTCAATATTTTTATCAACAGTCGATTAAAATACTTGAGCAATCTCGCAATCTATTATCAGAAATGCAGGGGAATAATAATACGCCAGAAGGTGCTTTACGTATTTCAGTATTTGAAACTTTTGGTAATATTTATCTGACGCATTTAATTCCTGATTTTCTAAAACGCTACCCTAAAATAAACATTGAATTAGAGTTAGATAATAATCTGGTTGATTTAAACAGTGATAATATAGATATTGCTATTCGCATCGGCACGCCAATTGATAGTAATCTTAAAGCTCGACACCTTCTTACCAACACCACCTCTTTAGTTGCGACGCCTGAATATATTCAAAATAATCCTCAAATAAAAACCCCACAAGATCTAAAAAATCATAACTGTTTAATTATCAGCCATGAACGTCAACGAACTAATTGGTATTTTAATTCAAATAAGACACAAACTAAAATATCAGTAACCGGTAATTTAGCATCAAAAGGTGGCTCGCCATTATTAAATGCGGCATTACAACATTTGGGGGTATTATTATTATCCAATTGGATGGTTAAACCTTATATTGAAAGTAAACAATTAGAAATATTGCTACCAAAATGGACAGTTACACATAATGAAAACACCAGCGGTGAAATCTATGCTGTTTACAAAAGCGCCCAATATCTAAAACCGCAGATCAGAGCGTTTATTGATTATTTAGCTGAACAATTACAATAACCAGTAACTATTCACCACCAGTGGTTGCTGCGATCATTTGATTGTTCGCCTGAAATAATAAATCGAACAGTAACGTAAATATAAAGGTATAAATTAAGAAGAACACTAATATTGTCATTTCCATACCGATGGCTTTCATCAAGCTAACGTCATACCACCACATATACAATGGAATGGTAAATAAGAATAGCCCAAGCTCAAAAAATATGGAGTGGGTTAATCGAACAGCGAGGGTTCTTTTTTTAATATGCAGCTTAGATTCAACAAATTCAAACACAGAGTTAAATGCATAATTCCAAATCAGCGCTATCATTGACACAATACATGCCACAGGCAGCGAATTAGAGGATTCACCATGGTTGAGAATCGCTAATAAAAAAGTGCTTAATATAATCGCAAGTGTTTCAAAAGAGATAGCGTAAACAAGCTTACGGGTACGAGGTGCGAGAACAATCATTAAACATACCTTATGCTTAAAAACCTGGTCCGCCCCAGAAATCATTCAAATAATGTAAGCTACGGTTTCTGCTTAAATATCAATTTTAGTTAAGTGATATAAAAAAGCAACCGATGCTCTTTGCATAAGCTCTATAAATATTATTATATTAATCAATTTGCAATCACGCGCGTTCCTCACGGTAAGGAACGACGGATTTGATTTTATGGTTTTACCATTAGTACCATATTAAACATTAACTTATGTCTTAGTTATTTTTCTACGCACTAATATCTGCTCAAATAATCCCAATTGCTTTTCTGATAACTGACCATGATTGATAACGGTTTGATTAAGATTACTCAAATAATCACGTTCCCAATTGCTTAAGCGCTCAGAATGTAATAGCAATACCGTGTTAATTTTATTCATTAACGCGAGATTATTCGTCATTCTCCCATTCCTTATCCCATGCCTGTTGTGCTTTAATGTTTTCAATACGTTCGCGAACACTAACTGTACGTTTATTCACAGGCGATGGCTTTTTTTTCTTTGGCTTAGCAGTCGGCTCTTTAGCTATAGGCTTTGTCATGGTTTACCTTAATTGATTTTGAATATACAAATCTGGCTTATGCTGAAAGATAACTAAGTCTTTGAAATTAAAAAGCAACATAATGAAAAGAAGTCGCGTTAAAGCAAGATACGTTGACCGTGAAAGATAAATCCACATTGTACCGTTGCATAAAATAGAGCAATAGTAATAAATAATTTTACCGATTAGTTCTATTTAACGTTCAGATTGTAAGAAAATTTTACGCTATTGTAACACACTTTTCATACAATTACTGGCGTGATATTTCTATTGTCAAAATCAACCATACCGTTAGTAAAAAACAGACGATTTAAGGCATAACGCCAGTTAATCGTTATTGTTAGAAACATCATAAAAATAAGTTTTTTGTTTGCATAAATGTCATTGCATTTTTAAGTGATAAGCGCATATTAGAGAAAAGCGATATTAAATGAATGTCGCTATTTAATCAGTCGTTGGCCAAGATGACCAACCTCAAAAAACAAGAGGTTAGTGTTATGAGTAAGTCTTTAGATACCAAGAAAGGTAACAAAAAACCCTCTTTAACGACAAAAGAGAAAAAAGCCAAAAAATTAGCAAAAATCTCTAAAAAAATAGTGTCTAATGTTTAACGAACAACGTTAAGCTGTAGCAAAGCTTCTAATACATTTAATCTATTAGAAGCTTTGATAGTAATATCTCGCAAACTATTATCAAACCTTCTGTTCTATCTGCCCTTCACGCTAAAACGTCATATCCTTCGCTGTTATAATATTGTTTAATTAAAATCTGTTAATTTCACTTCAACGTCAGAACCTATTTATATAAGCTCTAATATAAAAGCATCACCTCAAAGAACGATACTTATATTAAATAACGGATGATTCTTTCTATTTAAGTATAAAATCACAATTTAATAATATACGGATAATCATCCATAACATTAATTACATCACTCAATTTATTGATCATCGTAAAATAAAAAGTGTAACGCAGATTATTATCCGTCATCTCGGAAGATAGATACGAGCTATCCGTGATCTGTTCATCACGCCACACAGCTTAAGCATTAAAGGCGCTAATGAAGATGGTTATTGTATGGTGATTACACTAATTTAGAAAAGTTACTAACACGGAAATGCCCCATTATCATTCAGAGCAAATACTCATTCATATCGTATTAACGTGATTTTGGATTAGTTTTATTTGACTAATTAAGCTATTTCTTACATTTTTAACAAACACTTTGAAACACAATAATGCAATCAATCTCATGATATTTATGAATTAAATTGATTGTAATCAAAATAGGACACCCAGAACTTTCTCTTTAGAAAATAGATAATAATTAACATTATTGTCAGGGCTGATTATCGTCATCCCTGACGATGAATGCTGAGCTTAACCCTCTGTTATTCTTTACAGTGAATACCCGCGAGGGTGATAGGGAATAGACTCACAGCGCGTTTAATTTTTAAAGTAAAGATATGGTTGCCCTATATTCTGCTGATGACTACTAATAGAAAAACTGGAAACTAGATGGCAAGTGCCCGATTTAGTGATTACTGTCGGGATTCATAAGTAAAAAAGCATCTGATTTATAATGATTTTTATATTATTGCGAGATAAATACGGGCGCATGCTCAAAGAACAGATTCGGGTGAGTTGTTAATATAATAAGTTGTTATGTGTACATCTAAATTCACTTATTTTATCAAGGACTACAATGGAAACTTTATTTTATAAGCAGGTTAGTGAATATACTGATCCGAGTATTCATCGCTCGTGTATTGATGAGTTACCTAATGATATTGGACTGCTATGTGAATTTGTACAAAATTTATTGGTTCATGCTTACTGGCTGGATAAATATGATTTCCAAATTGAAGATTCTGCAAAATTCACAGAAATGCAAATGAGATATGCTAAAGATATTCTGGATCTCGCTTTTGTAAAGTCACATAATTCATTAAACAAAAATAAAAAGAGCCAAAATAGAGTTGTGAGTATTTGTAGGGATTTTTCACTAATTTTATGCACAGTTCTTAGAACTAAAGGAATTCCTGCTCGTACACGGTGTGGTTTTGCTACATATTTAACGCAAGACCATTTTGAAGACCATTGGGTTTGTGAATATTGGAATGACAGTGAATCCCGATGGGTTATGGTTGATGCCCAGCTTGATGATGTTCATTTGAAAACCCTTAACATAGATTTTAATCCTTTAGATGTTCCATCTTCTCGTTTTATTTATGCAGGGGAAGCGTGGGGACTATGTCGGTCAGGAGATGTCTCACCTGAAAAATTTGGTATTCTTAACCTAACAGGGCTTCCATTTATCAAAGGAAATCTTATTAGAGATCTATTTTCATTAAATAAGATTGAATTACTAGGTTGGGATACTGGTTGGGGAATATTGCAAGAGTATATGAGTCCTATTCAAAATAATACTGAAATGGAATTGCTCGATAAATTAGCAACAGTAAGCAAAATGTCTGACTCTCCAAAAGCAAAACATGCTGTCGAAACTCAGCAAGAGATAAAATTTCCAGCGAATTGGTGCTTGTCTGAAGCTCCATCAATCACGGATTTATATGCACAGTACACATAACAGATAAGGATATGTGTCGCGCAGCCGACACCTATCCGAAGTGTTGGACAAGCCCAAGCCACCTTATATAAGTAAATATTGGAAATATCATGAAGGGTGATGTTAAAAGTTGAACATACCCTTACTTTTCCTAATATCTATCAAACTGAGTAGATCTAGTACTCTAAATGATTTCTGTCCACAAACTAGTTACAACAAAAATAAAAACAATTAGCTCTACAACACGCTAATAGTAGATTCCCTATCTCGTTCGTAACCTCACTGTAGGGAATGACGCGGGGGAGGTTCCGTGGTTAGGTAACTCTTGGATCACATAGTATTTGAATCACCATGGCGCTTAGATTAAATGAAAGAAATATAGGACACCCATAAATTAGCAACCACAACTAAAACGCTACAACACGCTATTAGTAGATTCCCTATCTCGTTCGTAACCTCACTGTAGGGAATGACGCGGGGGAGGTTCTGTGGTTAGGTAACGCTTGGATCACATGACACTTGAATCCACATAACGCTTAGATTAAATGACGCTTGTAATACGCTTACAGATCTAAATATGTGAGTAGTTTGGTAGTTTGGTAGTTTGGTAGTTTGGTAGTTTGACGATTATAACGAAGTATTTATTATTGATAGTAATAAAAAGAACAAAACAATAATATTGAACTACACTGTAAAGAGTGAATTAGAATGTAACTTTTTGATAAGAAAGGGATTTGCTAAACGCTAGATGGGTGGAAGCCCCCACCAGCCACATCCCGGCACACACGACGCCTGCTGCGGTTGCTCCCTTCCGGGCCTGGCCGAGTTCACAGGTTAGTGTTGCGGGAGGACCAATGGGGGCCTCCATAGATTCTTTGTCTCTTTCGATAACGGGAAGGATTATCTATTAACCTCGCCAACAATGCAAGCCGTTATCTTACCCTTTTGTTTAAGTGCTGATTATTTACTCGAATTTAAACAAAATAGTAATAAAGTCAACCTATTGCCCGTTAGTTAATATTATTCATCCTCTTCTTCAGGATCATCTAATAGTGATTCACCTAACAATCCGCCACCTAATACCAACAGCCATGACACTAAAATCGGATTCTCAACACTAAATTGTGGCAACACCACTAAGGTGGTAAATCCAATCGCGGGTAATATACAAGCAAGACGTGGGATCCAATCTTGATGTTTTATTTTAACAAGGCTTTGTAGTGCGGCAATTAACCCCGTAACACACAAACTCACTAATGCAGCGGCTGCCATATCACCGATCCATAATGGCAATACGGCTAATAATGGCCACCATGTGTTGCCCGCAATAGGACGCCAACAACGGGCGGCGTACCAAATAATACCAATCGCTATAATCTGGATTAAAGTAGCACTAATACTGCCTTCAAGTTTACCCTCACCTTGTAATGCCATTAGGCCAACATTCATTGAGAGTACAATCGAAACCATTAATGCACCAAGCTGCCAACAACCTTTAGCTGATGTACAAATAATGAGGATAGGTAACATCATAAACAGGCTAATCGATAAGGCGAGGGGTTGTTCAGGTAACATTGCACCATAAGCACCTAAGCCACAGAGCAATAGCCAGCCTGCGACACCACTTTGCGGTAATAACCACAATGCAGGAATAGCAAGCGCTAGCACAGGCAGTTCTCCCGCTGTCTGGCCGAGAGCACTGACACCTAATACCGTTAAAATTAAGGTAACGGTAACCAATGACGCAGCATACAACATGGCAACACCTCCTTGCGTTATCCTGTTGTCTAAAAAGATAGAACCGTTATTATTTACCAAGCATATTCTTTAACGGCTACTTATTAAATATGGACGACTTTTGCAATCAAATCTATAGCCAAGTCTATCAAATTCCATTTGGGCAGGTTTCTACGTATGGCGACATTGCAAAATTTGCGGGTTTTCCTGGGTATGCTCGCCATGTTGGACGCTTAATGGCAACCTTACCTGAGGGCTCAAAAATACCATGGCATCGCGTGATTAATAGCCAAGGCCGTATTTCATTAAAAGATGATGCATTATTAAGACAAATTACGGCATTACGAGCAGAAAACATTACCGTATCTGATACTGGGCGAATATCACTGCGTTATTATCGATGGCAAGGGCACTCATAGGCATATTGGCAGCAGCGCTAAATCAGCATACCATTCCCTTAGTTTTTATTTTTCAGGATGTACCATGAGCAAACAATTAGATGAACTACTAACTTTATTGCAATTAGAGCAAATTGAACGTGAACTCTTTCGAGGCCAAAGTGAAAACTTAGGTTTGCCACAGGTATATGGCGGTCAAGTTATTGGGCAGTCTTTATCCGCAGCGCAGCAAACGGTAGATCCAGAGCGCCATTTACACTCTTTTCATAGCTATTTTCTTTTACCGGGTAATCCAGAAAAACCGATTATTTATGATGTTGAAACGCTGCGTGATGGTAGAAGTTTTAGTACTCGCCGTGTAAAAGCTATTCAAAATGGCCGCCCTATTTTCTATTTAACCGCGTCTTATCAAGCCGATGAACAAGGGTTTGAACATCAGGCTACAATGCCAAATGTAGTGGGTCCTGAAGGCTTAGCGTCTGAAAGTGATTTGGTTGAATCGGTCGCACAATATTTACCACCAAAGATTGTTGAAATGTTTGGTAACAAGCGCCCGATTGAAGTGCGTCCAGTGACGGTTATCAATCCTTTAAAACCAACGATTGCAGAACCAAAGCAATATTTATGGATAAAAACCAATGGTGAAATGCCAGATGAATTAAGTATTCACCAGTATATGTTGGCTTACGCGTCTGATTGGGGATTTTTAACTACGTCATTGCATCCTCATGGAGTGACGCTATTCAGCCCTAATATGCAAGTGGCAACCATTGACCATTCAATGTGGTTTCACCGTCCATTTAAAGTTGATGAGTGGTTACTGTATGTTATTGAAAGCCCATCAGCTAGCGGTTCTCGCGGTATTGTTCGTGGTGAGATTTATAATCAGCAAGGACAACTCGTTGCATCGGCGGTTCAGGAAGGATTAATTCGTCAGCGTTAATTTACGTTGAATACATGGCTAAAAATAACCCCGAATCACTACGATAATGACTCGGGGTTATTTTTACTATACTAGTGCGGTTAAACAGGTAATGCGGTGGTGTATTTTAGTGGTTCCATTGCAAAGGTGGACGTCACATTAGTCAGATCAGACACCGATGCTACTAATTTTTTATACAGATTATCAAAAGCTTGCATATCTGCAACTTGTACCTTCATCATATAATCATACTCCCCCGCCATTCGATAAAATTCCATCACTTCAGGAAATTCCGTTACCGTTGAGACAAAATGATTAAACCAATCTTGTGAGTGATTACTGGTTTTTACTTGTACAAATGCAGTAAAAGCAATACCTAATTTGACGGGATCAAGCAATGCCACCCGTTGGCGCAAAATACCATCTTCTTCAAGACGTTTTAATCGTTTCCAACATGGGGTGGTTGTTAAATTCACAGCGTCTGCAAGTTCTGCCAGCGGCATGGTTGCATCATCTTGCAATAAACGTAATAACGTTCTATCAACACTATCTAAAACTGCCATTAATTCCACCAATTAGGATAAAAGGGTAAATACTTACTAAAAAATACCTCTTATTCAACAAAGAGGCAAAAAAATTACTAATAATAACGATCGCTCACACGGTATTTCTGTCGTTTCTCAATAGACAAGCTTGAATTTTAAACCTACAGTGGTAACTCTTATTGAAAGACATTAAGATAACAAAAATAAACTTCCAAATAAAACACAAAAAATAGAATCACATTTCAATTAATAATTTAAAAGTAGAATATTTTTCCATAAAGACACCAATAAACAACAAATAAAATAAAGATTTTTTTATCAGCATTGTTTACTATATACCCAAGTTGCTGCAAGGGAGTTGATTAAGTAAACACTCGATGGATCGAATGAAGCAAAGAGGTAAGATAATGAATGTAAACGTAAATACCGAACCACAACAAAATGCATGGATCAGTAAATCAATAAAAGCGATTGAAGCAGATTATCAACGTTCTGCCGATACCCATTTGATTAAACTCGATATACCCAGCCTTGACGGTATCGATATCTATCTAAAAGATGAAAGTACACATCCAACGGGAAGTTTAAAACATCGTTTAGCACGTTCATTGTTTTTGTATGCACTCTGTAATGGTTGGATAAACCAAAATACTACGGTGATTGAGTCGTCATCAGGCAGTACCGCAGTATCAGAAGCCTATTTTGCACGTTTACTCGGACTGCCATTTATTGCGGTTGTGCCACGGAAAACAGCATCTAAAAAAATTGAACAAATTGAATTTTATGGTGGTAAAGCCCACTTTGTTGATTCATCAGCCGCGATTTATGAAGAATCTCGTCGTTTAGCAACAGAGTTAAAGGGTCATTATATGGACCAATTTACTTATGCTGAACGAGCAACAGACTGGCGTGGCAATAACAACATTGCGAACAGTATTTTTAACCAAATGGAATTTGAACGTTTTCCTATTCCAACCTGGATTGTAATGAGCCCAGGAACAGGTGGTACGTCTGCCACTATTGGGCGCTATATTCGTTACCAAATGCATCCTACTCAATTATGTGTGGTTGATCCTGAAAATTCAGTGTTTTATGACTATTTTATGGAACGAGATGCCACTATCACGTTAGACGTCGGTAGCCGTATTGAAGGGATTGGCCGACCTCGGGTTGAACCGAGTTTTATTCCCAATGTGATTAACGAAATGCGAAAAATTCCTGATGCAGCCAGTGTTGCAACAGTCCATTGGCTAGAAAAGATTATTGGTCGTAAAGCCGGTGCTTCAACAGGCACTAACCTGTATGGCGTACTACAAATAGCGACTGAAATGAAACAGCGCGGTGAAACAGGTTCAATTGTAACCTTGTTATGTGATAGCGGTGAACGTTACTTAGAAACCTATTATAACGACGACTGGATCACCGCAAATATTGGTGATATCACCCCACACATTGCTCAACTTCAACACTTACAACAAACAGGTAAGTGGCCAATATAACGAATAAAGAACAACCCCTTGGGTTGGTTAGCTACAGCGCCAACCCCCTTATTTTAACGTCACACCCTTTGCTTTATTTTGTGTCTTTAAGCTAATACGGATAAACCTAATTGTCCTCTGCACTTTTGGGAATTAGATTTATATGGATAACGTACCAAGCTTATTTTATGCCGTACAATTTGTACGGCTTTTTTTTATCTGCACTATTTGTCATCACTACTTTTCTATCACCGCCAGCTGGGTTAGCATATCCCCTCATTCTAATCACATCATCATTAGAATGTTGTTATACCGACTGTTTATCGGTAATCACTCATAAAGGATAATTCATCATGGCAAAATCCGTAGTTGTTTTCAGTGGCGGTCAAGACTCAACCACATGCCTCATTCAAGCATTAGCGCACTACGATGAAGTGCATTGCATTACGTTTGATTATGGTCAACGCCATAAGCTAGAGGTTGAGATTGCTGAACATATCGCTAAAGATCTTGGCGTTGCTGCTCATAAAGTCATGGATGTTAGCTTACTCGGTGAACTTGCAATTAGTTCATTAACGCGCGATAGCATTCCTGTTTCTCATGAATTACAAGCTAATGGTTTACCGAATTCATTTGTACCAGGACGTAACATTCTATTTTTAACCTTGGCGGGTATTTATGCTTACCAAATTGGTGCAGAAACCGTGATCACGGGCGTTTGTGAAACCGATTTTTCTGGCTACCCGGATTGTCGTGATGAGTTTGTTCGTTCACTTAATCAATCATTAGTCTTAGGCATGGATCGTCAATTTACGATTTCAACCCCATTAATGTGGCTCAATAAAGCCGAAACATGGGCGCTTGCTGATCAATATGGCAAATTAGATTATATTCGCGAACAAACATTAACCTGTTATAACGGCATTGTCGGTGACGGTTGTGGTGATTGCCCTTCTTGTGATTTACGTCGTGCGGGTTTAGAAGATTACTTACAACACCAAGCGACTGTGATGGCTGCATTGAAAGCCAAACAAGCACAACACAAAGCGTAAATATTTCCAATGTATATAAAAAAAGCCGACATCCGTTAAAGGGATGTCGGCTTTTTACTTTACACTGTATTCAGAGCTAATTAATCGCGGTAAAGTGCAAAATCTGCTGCGCAATCAACAAGCTGCTCACGGGTTAACATGAACACGCCGTGACCACCATTAGCAAACTCTAACCACATAAATGGAATGTGCGGGTATTGCTCTTCCATGTGGATCATTGAGTTACCCACTTCACAAATCAAAATACCATCGTCTTTAAGGTAATCTGGTGCATTTGCAAGAATACGACGAACCAATTTCAGACCATCACTACCAGCGGCTAAACCAAGCTCTGGCTCATGACGGAATTCTTCCGGTAGGCTGTCCATATCTTCTTGGTCAACATACGGTGGATTGGTCACGATAAGATCGTATTTATCTTTCGGTATATCACGTAAAAGATCAGAACGAAGCGGAATCACTTGCTGCTCAAGGCCATGATCCGTTATATTCTGCTCAGCAACAGCTAACGCATCTACCGAAATATCAACGATATCAACTTCTGCCTCAGGGAACATGTGTGCACAAGCAATACCGATGCAACCACTGCCCGTACACAGATCCATGATACGTGTTGGTTCTTGTTGTAAAAATGGTTCAAAACGGTTTTCAATGAGCTCGCCAATCGGTGAACGTGGCACGAGTACACGTTCATCCACGAAGAACTCCATACCGCAAAAGTAGGCAACATTCGTTAAGTATGATACGGGTGTACGATCATTGATTCGACGCATAACACGCTCAACAATACGATGACGCTCACTGCTTGTTAAACGCGAGTTACGTACTTCCGGTGGAACATCCAACGGTAAGTAAACTGTCGGTAATACCAGTTGCACGGCTTCATCCCATGCATTGTCTGTACCATGACCGTAAAATAGGCCAGCAGCATTAAAACGGCTTACCGTCCAACGTAGCATGTCCTGCAATGTGTGAAGTTCGCTGACAGCTTCGTCGACAAAAATCTTATCCAAAATAGCCTCCGATAAACGCTACAATACCACTATATAATTGTTGGAATTTTATTATGAGTAACAAAAATTCACAGCTTGAAGATGATTTTGGCCTCTTCAAGGCAGAGGTAAAAGACGTAAAAAAGTTCACGCATGATACCATAATCACGCCTCGTCAACAGAACTCAAAAGCGGATAAAGCAAAAGTGATGGGCAAAGAGACTCAAAATCATGAGTTTTATTTCTCAGATGAGTTTGAACCCCATCTTAGCGACACGGGTCCAACCCAATATGCGCGTGATGGTGTGTCTAAGTATGAAGTGAAAAAATTACGTCGTGGGGTGTATGTACCTGATATTTACCTTGATATGCACGGTATGACGCAGCAGGAAGCAAAACGTGAGTTAGCGGCAATGATAGCAGCTTGCATAAAAGAGCATGTCTCATGTGCCTGTGTGATGCACGGTATTGGTAAATATATTTTGAAACAAAAAACACCAATGTGGTTAGCACAACATCCTGATGTGATGGCTTTTCACCAAGCACCCTTAGAGTTTGGCGGTGCTGGTGCATTGCTGGTGTTAATTGATATACCGGAGCGTTAATATCTTGGTTTTACCATATGACCAACTTTAACGACTTTACCACGGTTAAATAACGTCACCTCTCCTGTCTCACAGACTTTAAGACGTTTTTTAACTGCGGTTTCAACAAAAAAATATTCACAATCATCATTACGGGCACTATCAATACGAGCAAAAATGACCAAGGGCGGCGCCCCTACTTCATTAGAATAGTTAGCAAAGGTTAAGCTACTGCCTGTTTGTGAAATATGCATGCCTTCAGTTTGCCCGTCTGACCATTTCACCATACCGTTAGCAGAAATACGAACCGGCTCACCCACACTGCACCCTGCTGTAAACAATAAACCTATCAGTGCCACAATCCCAAATTTAGCCATGATCATTTATTGTCCATTATTTATGCGGTTGGTGCTGCCACAACAATTTGCTCTGTCCTGATTGTGGATCATAATCAATCGCTGCAATCGCTGAAGTTAAAAACATCGGTGGTTGTAAGCCTGCGACTAATTCCGCAGTTAAATACCCCACTAATGGTAAATGTGAGATCAGCAACAATGATTGTGGCTGCTCAGTTTCAATGGTCGCTTTAATATATTCAGCAACCGTTTCAGCATCACCATAAGGAGTAATGTCTTCTACACTACCCACTTGAGTGGCTGTAGGTAAAATATCGACCATTGCATGCCACGTTTGCTGAGCGCGTAAATAAGGACTCACCCACACCTGATCCAACTCACCCTTTAAATGTGATGCCAATAATGTTGCCATCTGTTGTGATTGGGCAATACCACGCGCAGTTAATGGGCGCTCAGCATCACTGGCGGCAAAATTCTCAGCTTCACCATGACGCATAATATAAATTTGCATAAATACTTCGATAACCTCAGTTAAACAATTGCAGATCCTACTCACATTATCGAGTGGGTCGATTATTATTACATGCTTTTATTATTGGAATAACCATAGAGTTTTAATTCTGTGGTTAAGCTTACGATTTAACGATTATCTTAGCTAAGTAATAATTGATTCATTTATTTGTTAACAAAAATGTGACTTATTATTCATCTAATCGCATCTTCAATTTGCCAGCCTGAATATTGAACGTCATACTTAACCTAATTCCCTCAAAAATAGGCTCTTCCTGTGCATACTAGCCCTAACGATCATAAGCAGTATCGCTACCTCACTTTAGCGAATGAACTTCGAGTACTGCTCGTTCATGATGCTGAAGCGCCTCGCTCTGCTGCTGCATTGTCTGTCGAAATAGGTCACTTTGATGATCCAATGGATCGTCAAGGTATGGCACATTTCCTTGAGCATATGTTATTTCTTGGCACCGAGAAATACCCGCGTGTCGGTGAATTCCAAACATTTATCAACCGTAACGGTGGTAGCAATAATGCATGGACAGGTACGGAAAACACCACCTTTTTCTTTGAGATCAGCCCTCATACTTTTGAAGAGGGATTAGATCGCTTTGGGCAATTTTTTACCGCCCCATTATTTAATGAAGATGCGGTAGATAAAGAACGTCAAGCTGTTGATTCTGAATATAAGTTAAAAATAAAAGACGATGTTCGACGTTTATATCAAGTACAAAAAGAAACCATTAACCAAGCTCACCCTTTCGCTAAATTTTCGGTCGGTGATCTCACCACCCTTGACGATCGTAATGATCAATCAGTCCGCGATGATTTATTAGCGTTTTACCATCAGCATTATTCTGCTGATGTTATGGGCTTGGTGTTATTAGGTCCACAATCGCTAGATGAATTAGAGCAGTACACCCAAGCATTCTTTAGTCATATTCCCAACGCTACTGCTAAAAAAGTAGCAATCGACGTGCCATTTGTTACTGAAAACGAGTGCCAGAAGTTCATTCAAATTGAACCTATAAAAGAATTGCGTAAATTAACCTTATCGTTTGCGCTGCCATCCGTCGATGAACACTACCAAATTAAACCCTTATCTTATATTGCTCATTTATTGGGTAATGAAGGATCTGGCAGTTTAATGGCTATTTTAAAACAACGTGGTTTAATCAATACCCTTACCGCAGGTGGCGGCGTTAGTGGTAATAATTTCCGTGAATTTACCATTGGTTTAAATTTAACCCCTAAAGGCCAGCAACACACCGATGAAATTGTGCAGTGCGTGTTTGCCTTCATTGCACTCATAAAACAGCAAGGGTTAAATGCATGGCGTTATCAAGAAAAAAAATCAGTCTTAGAAATGGCATTTCGCTATCAAGAGAAAAGCCGTCCCCTTGATACCGTCAGTTATCTGGTGATGAATTTACTGCATTACAACGCTGAAGATATTATCTACGGCGATTATATGATGGAAGGCTATGATCAAGATTTACTTGAACAACTATTGGCTTACTTTTCCGTCAGTAATATGCGACTAACGTTAGTGGCACAAGGTGGATATTACGATCGCGTCGCGGCTTGGTATGATACTCCTTACTCAGTAACGCCATTTACCGCACAGCAAATTGAAAGCTGGACCAATGTCAGTCTTGATGCTGAATTCTTATTACCAGAGCCTAATATTTATTTGTGCGAACAATTTGAACCATTAGCACTTGAAGCAGGTTCAGAACTACCACCACAATTAATTCAAGATCTACCCGGTTTTCGTTTATGGCATAAACAAGAGCATGATTTTCGAGTACCAAAAGGCATTGTCTATGTCGCGATTGATAGCCCACACGCGGTAAGCTCAACCATCAATATTGTCAAAACACGGTTATGTGTCGAGTTACTATTAGAAGCCATTAATGAATCGGCTTATCCAGCTGAAATCGCAGGCATGTCTTATAATCTTTATGCTCATCAAGGTGGTGTAACCCTACAGCTTTCAGGCTTTAGTGAAAAACAACCTCAGTTGATGCGATTGATTTTAGAGCGTTTTGAAAATCGTCATTTTACCCAACAACGGTTTGATAATATCAAAGCGCAAATGTTGCGTAATTGGCGTAATGCGGCTGAAGATAAACCCATATCACAATTGTTTAATCAATTAACTGGCTTATTACAACCCAATAATCCGCCTTATCCTCATTTAATTGAAGCGCTAGAAACCATCACTATTGATGAACTACCGCCATTTGTTGAGGCGATGTTTGCTGAAATACACATTGATGCTTTTGTCTATGGTAATTGGATCAAAAAAGATGCGTTAGCCCTAGCTGAAACATTAAAAGATGCC
Source organism: Photobacterium iliopiscarium (assembly GCF_003026395.1). GTDB lineage: Bacteria > Pseudomonadota > Gammaproteobacteria > Enterobacterales > Vibrionaceae > Photobacterium > Photobacterium iliopiscarium. The sequence continues at coordinate 376,344 of NZ_PYOO01000002.1, forward strand.
TTTAGAGTCACCGATCAATTATACGGTGAGTCACAACGCCCATTAGTGCATTTAGAAGACAGTGGTACGTTAACCTATGAGTTAGATTGTCATCATGAAGACTCAGCTATTTTGATGTATTACCAATCGCGCCAAACAACACCTCAAAAAATTGCCATTTACACGCTGGCAAACCATTTAATGTCGACTACGTTTTTCCATGAATTACGTACCAAGCAACAACTCGGCTATATGGTAGGTACGGGTAATTTACCCTTAAATCGCCACCCAGGATTGATCTTATACATTCAATCTCCCGTAGCGGAGCCAAGTTACTTATCTGATGCTATTGACGACTTTACTAATGCGTTTGCATTGGTGTTATTAGAGCTAAACGAAGCTCAGTGGCAAGCCAGTAAAAAAGGATTAATTGCACAGATATCTGAACCCGATACCAACCTACGTTCTCGTGCACAACGGTTCTGGGTCAGTATTGGTAATAAAGATGAAGATTTTAATCAACGCCAATTAGTGGTCGATAAACTAAAAAAACTAAGCCGAGCCGATATGATTAAATTTATTGTTGATACGGTTAAGCCACGAACAGCAAATCGGTTAGTCATGTATTACACAGGCAAAACACACCATGATGCAGAGCCTTTAATGATCGGTAAAGCAATTGAATCTATAGCGGATTTCCAAAAAAACGCTTACTAAATAAAAGACCCCATTTATATTGAATAAATGGGGTTTTTATTTTGCACAATAATATTATGTGATTTTTTTATGTTAAAAATAGCTTTCATAATATTTCAGTAGCCAAATAAGCCCCCTTCAATCCATAATATTTATCTCGAATATATCGCCATTACTATCACTAATTAATATAGATAGAAATACCTACGATAATAACGAATAGATTAGAAGAGGACTCACGTGACACAACGATGCCCACATTGCCAAATTGAAATACACGCACCCAAACTACATGCGTATGAAGATAATTTTGTTTGCCCGCATTGTGCTGCCACATTATCCCACAGCCAAATTGATATCTTTCTCTATGCTTTCTGTTTTATTGCATTGAGTGCATTGCTACTGATATTAGTGGGCCATGTAAATGCTTTTATTGCGTTAGCCTTTGCTGCTGTCGGTTATCGTCTTTGTCGCAGTAAATTATTTGAATCTCACTTCCGTTTAATTCGCTGTACGTACTAATATTGAGATTTACATAATAAAAAGCCTGCATTTTCAGCAGGCTTCTTGTTACTGAATATCAATAAAACGTGCCACGCTAATAAAACCGCTTTTCCGTTTTAGCCATCTCAACTAAGTAATCACAAGGTGCAAATCTCTCACCATGAGAGTCACTATATTGCCGCATCATATCAACCACCAAATCAATGCCTAAGTGATCCATATAACTAAACGGCCCACCAAGGAATGGCGGAAAACCAATACCAAATATAGCCCCAATATCACCATCACGAGCAGATTTAATCACCCCTTCATGTAAACAGCGAGCCGCTTCATTAAGCATCATTAACGTACAACGAATAGAGATGTTGGCTTCGGTTAATTGTTGTTCTGGCGTGATTCCAAGCAAGGTATAAACCGATTTATCCACATCTTTGTTATCGGTGTTATACAAATAGAACCCTTTGCCACTTTTTCTACCTTTACGCCCATCTTGTTGTAACACATCAAACATTGCAGGCGTCGCAAAACGCTCACCGAGCTCTGCGACCAAAATAGGACTGATCTTGGCACCAATATCTACACCAACTTCATCGAGTAATGTGATGGGCCCAACAGGAAAACCGAAATTAAGTAAGGCGGTATCTATATGCTCGATAGGCTCGCCTGCTAATAATATTTGAGCCGCTTCATTCATATATGGAGCTAAAATACGATTAACATAAAAACCCGCTTTATCAGCAACGACAATCGGCGTTTTACCTTGTTTTTTGGCTAACGCAACCACGGTAGCAATGGTTGTTGCTGACGTTGTTGCATGCGGAATAACTTCCACTAATGGCATTTTTTCAACCGGGCTAAAATAGTGTAAACCAACAATATTTTGTGGACGCTGCGCATTTGCTGCAATTTGATGAATCGGAATCGAGGACGTGTTAGTTGCAAAAATAGTGTGCTCTGATGTATTCGCTTCAATTTCTTGCACCATCTGCTGTTTCAGAGCGACATCTTCAAATACCGCTTCTATCACCACATCAGCATGCGCGATACCACGGTAATCAATGCTGCCTGTAATACGTAACATCTGTTGCTGAAGTTGTGCTTTTCGAATAATACGCCGCTGACGTTGTTTATTTAAAATGGCATAGTTGTACGCTAATGCATGTTGAATCCCATCATTAGCGATATCTTTAATCCGTACCGCATAACCGGCTTTAATCGCAGAAACATGGGCAATACCACCGCCCATTAACCCACCCCCCAGTATTGCTATTCGTTCAATATCAATCGGCTCAGCATTGGCACCGGTTTCTTTTTTCATCGCCGTAGTAGCAAAAAATATATTACGTAATGCCCGTGATTCAGGTGTCATCACCAAATTACCAAACACTTTTGCTTCTTGTTCAAGCCCTTGCTCAATGCCTTTTTCTAAACCATATTTTACGGTATCTAAAATCGCATCAATGGCGGGATAACAACCTCGCGCTTTTTGTTGGGCTTTTTTAGTTGCTTGATCAAACACCACACTACGCCCAAAAGCATTACCGCCCATTGCCCAATCTTGAAATGAATGGGTACGAATCGGTTTTGCCGTTAAAGCCACTTGTTCAGCCACTTGTAATAAAATACTCAACGGCACAACTTGATCGACTAACCCTTTTTTCAATGCTTGCTTTGCTCGTACTTGCTTACCCGTTAGCATTAGCTCTAAGCCATGAGCAACACCGATTAAGCGAGGTAAACGTTGAGTTCCACCAGAGCCGGGTAATAATCCTAATTGCACTTCAGGTAAGCCTAAACGCGTAATATCATCGTCGGTACAAATTCGACTATGACACGCTAATGCCAATTCTAATCCCCCGCCTAAACACGGCCCATGAATAGCAGCAACAACGTGAAGTGGTAAATCTTCAAGAGCAGCAAACAATTGTTGGCCTTTATTTGCCAATGCTTCTGCTTCAGTGGCAGTATGACAAGCGGCTAACATTCGAATATCAGCGCCAGCGATAAAATTATCGGATTTGCCGGAATAAACCACTAAACCTTTCAGTTCCAAGTGATCCTTTAATTCGCTTAACACTGATCCCACTTGATCAACAAAAGCCGCTTGTAAGGTATTCATTTTTTCATTGGCAACATCAATTTTAAGCCAACCAATGCCGTTATCACCATAAGACAAACTAAATGCTGATTGTGTCATTATTCTGCCTCCAAAATCATTGCAGCCCCAAGGCCACCCGCGGCACAAGCGGTGTTTAAAGCAAAACCACCGCCACGACGTTGTAATTCATGTAAGGTTTGAATAATCATTCTTGCACCAGTCGCAGCAAAAGGATGACCATAAGCAATTGAACCACCTAGCACATTAAACTTATCCATATCGATATCACCAATAGCGCGATCTCGACCCAGTTTTTGTTGTGCAAATCGTTTAGAACCGAACATTTTTACATTGGCCAATGTTTGAGCGGCAAACGCTTCATGCATATCAATTAAGGTTAAATCACCAAGGGTCAATCCAGCTCGCTCAAGGGCTAATGGACTGGCATAGGCGGGTCCCATTAACATATCTTCCGCAACATCAATGGCAGCAAAGGCATAAGAACGAATATATCCAAGAGGGGTTAAACCTAATTCTTTTGCTCGCCCTTCTCGCATCAATAATATTGCCGCAGCACCATCCGTTAATGGGGTCGAATTAGCCGCAGTAACACTGCCATGTAGACGATCAAATGCAGGTCTTAACTGAGCGTATGCTGCCAATGTTGAATCTTGACGAACATTATTATCACGATCAATCCATTGTTGGTAAGGTGCTGAAAATGCGGTTATTACTTCATCATCCAGTAAACCGTCTCGCCATGCTTGTGCCGCTAATATATGGGAACGATGCGCAAAGGCATCTTGCTCTTCACGGCTAATCGCGTGACTTTTTGCCATTTGTTCTGCGGTTTGTCCCATGCTTAATCCCGTTGAATATTCAGCAACAGCGGGAGGAACAGGTATAAGATCTTTTACACCCAATGCACTGAGTAATTTCAACCGTGCAGGCATCGTTTTGGCTTTACTTAATGCTAATAATGTCGCGGCCATTTTTTTACTGACCCCAATCGGAAGCATTGAGGTTGAATCAGCACCACCAGCAATACCAATATCAATCGAGCCCGCCATAATACTTTCTGTAATATTAACGGCGGCTTGAAAACTGGTCGCACAGGCACGGGTAACACTATAAGCATCGGTATGGAGATTCATACCCGTACCCAATACAATTTCACGCGCAATATTTGGAGCTTCTGGCATTTGTACAACCTGACCAAACACTACTTGTTCAATTAACTGTGGATCAAAATTAGCAGTTTGTAGCATTTCATTAACGGCTAACTTGCCAAGGTCAAGCGCAGATAGACGATCAAATGCGGTTGATTGACGTGCGAATGGTGTCCGTAACCCGCTAACAATAGCAATACGTTCACCGTTACGTGTGGTGATATGTTGAATACCCGTCATCGCAACTCCTTGTCACAATTATAATTAACCTCAAGTACGAGGTCAGACCACATAATTGTAACCATAAAGCTGTCAAAAAAAAACATTTGTTTAAAAAGGATACTAAATTGGCGTTTATTTCTAAAATAAATAGACGTTAATATTGGCTATAAAATAAAAAAGATCGATACTGTTACGGTTTAATTACAATAAAAGAAAAGAGTGGCTTGGAAGGTGTGTATACCGAGGTGAAATTTAAACAAAAAAAAACCACACCCTTAGGTATGGTTTGAATTCACGCAGAAAGTAATCAATCAGCGTAATAAAATAATCAATTAACATAAAGCCAATTGCAAATCAGGAAAAACCTGATAGGAGAAAGTAAAGTCAGCCTTCAAAAGGAAGTTGTCATCTTGCTCAACAGACGGGATTAACTATCATTAAGTTATTCAACCTAACCATAGCCGTACCATCAGATGACGCGACTACTATAACCTACCACTCAAAACAGAATTTGCACCAGATCAATTTTATTGCGGTTTATGCTCTCTAAATTATAAAAAACATAATACATCGTCTAAAGGCTATTAGATGACATCATTAATTGATGCAATAACGCTAAACAGGCACATCAATGATAAAAAAATTTTTTAGTAACAAAAAGGCTTCTACTACGGTCTGTTTAAATATGGATAAACAAAAACGTTACGAAGCCCTTGTTAGAGCTTGGCATCAAGACCTATATCGCTATGCGTATTGGCTCTGCCATGATCCCCATATTGCCGAAGACTTAGTGCAAGAAACATGCCTACGCGCATGGAAATCATTAGATAATTTACAAGATGATAACGCAGCAAAAGCATGGTTAATCACTATCTTACGCCGTGAAAATGCACGTAGGTTTGAACGAAAGCAATTAGATTTAGTGGATATTGATGATCACCATATAGCCGATACTAAACCCAGTGTTGAAATGGACACCGAACAATATTTACTGCATCGATTAATCATGAAACTGGCCCCTGAATACCGAGAGCCTCTGATACTACAAGTCATGGCTGGTTTTAATGGTGATGAAATAGCCGAGATCTTAAACCTTAATCGAAATACAGTAATGACTCGACTGTTTCGTGCTCGTAACCAATTAAAAGAACAACTTGAAAAGAAAACAACTCAACAGGGGAATCATCATGGATGATCTAGAGTTTCGTCGCCGCCTTTTGGCGGATCCTAATGATAATGACCCAGAACTGATTAAGACTAAAAATCAGTCCACCACTAATCGTCATTTCTCTAATGAGTTGCAACAATTAGATCTTAAATTAAAACAAACGCTTAATGTTGGTATTCCAGAAAATCTTGCCGATAGGATCTTGTTTCATCAGTCGAGTCAGGCACAACCTAAAAATCACTCGCCTTATAAACGTTATTTATCTTATGGATTAGCAGCATCGGTGATGTTTTTTGTCGGGGTTATGGTGGGCCAACAAAATATTTATCCTCAACAAATACAACAGCAAGTCTTTACACCTACATCAATGGCGACCATTGCTTTACAACATGTTAGTGCTGAAGCGCAATTTGTTGAACATACCGATGAAGCTGTCACGTTACAGCAAGTAAATGCCAAACTTAAACCTTTTGGTACTAGTCTAAATCAATTACCCGGCCATATTTATTATCTTAATTATTGTGGCTTTGATGGTAATCGTGCATTGCATATGGTTGTTGGTACAGATACCGGCAAAATGACGGTATTTATTGTGCCGCAAACAAGTTCAAAAATGATGACGGGCAGTGATCAAAGTAATCAAAGTTTATTGCTACCACTGCAAGAGGCCAGCTTAATTGTTGTGGGTGATAAAGATGAAAAACTAATGCCTATCGCAGAAAAACTCAAATCTGAACTCTATTGGCAAATCTAGCCTTAATATTGTTATATAACAGCTTAAAAATCGATATTGTTAACTAAATATCGATTTTTAGCTGTCGTTTAATCTGCTTATTTTTAACGCCATATAATGAAATGTTCCAAAAACAACCCAAATGAACATGATAAAATATGTTTACCAGTCTAAACGACTGGTCAGCTTTGATACGGCTCTCCCCCCCCCTACAATCGTCGCCAATCAGTCATATATAGACTGGACTAATAAATATAAAAATCATGATCAGGAATCATAAAGCATGAACAAGAAGCAGATATTTACACGCTCAGTTATTACTGTAGCCATCGCCTTAGCATCGTCACAAACGATGGCTGCGGGTTTTCAATTAAATGCCCAATCAGCCACTGGTTTAGGTCGAGCATTCTCTGGTGATGGTGTTATTGCTGATAACGCATCAACCATGGCTAAAAACGCCGCTTCAATGGCTCTTTTTGACGCACCAGCACTGTCATTAGGTGTTATTGCCATTGATACTGATGTTAATGTTACCAATGCCCAATATAATAATAAATCAATCAATGACACGTCGATTGGTGGCACTAGCTATGCGCCGAACATCTACTACATTCAACCTATTAACGATAAATTTTCAGTAGGTGCTTCGTTATATTCAAACTTCGGCACTAAAACTGAATTTGAAGATAATTATGCAGCCAATGCATTTGGTGGTTTAACTGACGTTAAAAGCGTTAATTTAGGTTTAAGCGCAGCTTACCGTATTAACCAACATTTTAGCGTTGGTGGTGGTTTGGACATTATTCATGGTAGCGGTAAATTAAAACGTTATATTCCAGCAGGTACAATTTCGACACCAATTGGAAATATAAATACCCCTAAAGTAAGCCTACTTGATATTGATGCTGACGGTTTCGCTGTTGGCTTTAATCTTGGCACCATCTACGAACTCAATGACAATAACCGTTTTGGTTTATCATACCGTTACAGCCCGACACTAGAAGCTAAAGGCGACATGCATTATGCAGGCGCTAATATTGACGGCCAAAAATTAAAAATACCACTACCAGATATGCTTGAATTCTCTGGTTTTAATAAACTAAACGATAAATTTGCAGTTCACTATAGTATTCAATGGATCCGTTGGAGTGAGTTCGACGTATTAGAAACATCGGGTAACGTAGAGCTTAATAATTACCAATGGCAAGATGGCTGGCACTACTCTGTCGGTGGTACTTACTACCTTAACAATGATTGGACGCTACGTGCAGGTTACATGCATGACACCAGTGCACAGCAGAAAAGTAACACCTCTATTTCTGTGCCCGACTCGGCACGTGATTGGCTATCAAGTGGCTTTAGTTACCACGTTGATAGTAAATCAACTATCGATTTCGGTCTAACTTACCTGATTGGTAAAGATGTAAATGCACAAGAAACAAATCCTATTGGTATGTCAGTAAATGCGACTACCCGTGCTGATGCATGGCTATACGGCCTACAATACAACCGTTCGTTCTAATTTGAGCGTACAGCAATAATCCATTATAAAAAAGAAGCCGCCATGGCTTCTTTTTTTATACGCGAAATAACATCTAATCTTTATTTTACCCATAATAACCGACCAAAAAACAAAGAATAACGCACAAATAACCATCAATATAAAATATCAAATTAACACCAGTTCTCGTACAAGTGTACGCTCAAATATTAACACCCACCCCTTGCTGAATAAAATTTACCCGATAATAAACTACCACTTAAATTAAATGCAGTAGAATATGTTTAATCAAGCCATTTTATAAGATAGCTTTTAACGCATTTTATTGCTGCGAGTATCATTTACGTTATTATTTCCGTGAACAATAAATTTTTCTAATATGACTAAAAATAAAATCACTTTAGCCTTAGCGATTACTGCCGCTATTGGTATCAGCAATCAAGCTTCTGCTGCTGGTTTTCAATTAGCCGAATACTCTGCTACAGGTCTAGGACGTGCTTTTGCCGGTGAAGCAGCAATGGCTGATAATGCCAGTGCTCAGTTCCGCAACCCAGCAATGCTAACGTATTTAAAAGGCATCCAAATTTCTACGGGTGCTATTTATGTTGATCCTAATATTGATATTGACGGCAGTCATACTCTCTTTGGCCAAACAAGTACTTCAGACTTTGCTAATAATGCGATTATCCCTAATTTTTATTTTTCTCGCCCATTAACAGATAAAGCAACGATTGGTATTGCGTTTGGTACTCACTTTGGTATGCGTACCGATCTTGGTACCGATTTCAAAGCATCAATGTTTGGTAACCAAGCAGAAGTGCATACGGTTGAAATCAACCCTAACCTTGGTTACAAAATTAATGATCAGTTAAGTGTGGGTGCAGGCGTACGCTATGTGATGGCAAGCGGTCACTTTGGTGCAGCAAGCCCTATCACTCTACCGGGAATGATAAACAAAGGTCAGCACCTGAAATATATGGAAGGTGAAGATAATGCGTGGGGCTGGCAAGCAGGTACAGCGTGGCAGATTAATGCTGATAACCGTATCGGTATTAGTTACCAATCAGCGGTTAAATTAAATCTTGAAGGTCATGCTGATGGTGTTGCTTTTGATGGTTTTAAAAACGGCCGTTATGCGGGTACATTACCACTTGAACTTCCCGCTTCTGCTGAAATCGCAAGCTTTCACCAGTTAAATGATCAATGGGCAGTGCATGCAAGTGTTAACTGGACTGATTGGAGCAGCTTTGAAAAGTTAGAAGCCAATATTCCACAGCTTGGTGGTAACCACCATATTAAAAACGAGTACTGGAAAGATAACTACCGTTTCGCGATAGGTACCACTTACCAAGCAACGAATAAGCTAGTGCTGCGTTCTGGTGTTGCTTATGATACTTCAGCGGTTGATGAAGCAAACCGTACCCAAACGATCCCTGAAACTGACCGTACATGGTTAAGTGTTGGTGCAGGTTATGCTTGGTCAGAAAACCTAACTCTAGATGCTGGTTTTACCTACATTTTTGCAAAAGAAGCTAAAATGGTTGAACAAGAACAAGAGATGCCAATGTTAGGTAAATTTGAAGGACAAACATCAGGTCACATTTGGTTAGCGGGCGTACAAGCAAGCTACCGTTTCTAACGCAAGATTATTAAACCGAATACAAAAAGACCGCCGAAATGGCGGTCTTCTTTTATAGCACTAACAAATAAAATTAATCGTTATCAATTTCATCTAAATAACTATCATCAAACGTTGTAGCTGCTGGTTGATCGCTGACTTTACCATCGCTCGCGGTAAAGTTCTTATATTGAATATAAGCATCACGAGTAAAGATATAAGGATCAGGTGAACTATTTAGCATTGATTCTTGATTCACCAATGCAGCCCGATCTTCCATCCCTTCAAAGATCCACTTACCTAAACCTTCCCAGAAGTTTAATAAACTTAATGGCAGATAAAGATCATCAACTGAATCGGTAAAACCACGGAAAGTAATCGGTCCATAAACAGGTAACATTAAATAAGGACCATTACCTACACCGTAATAACCAAGCGTATCACTAAACTCACGATCTTGAACTTTAGTAATATCAGCTGCTGATGCAATATCAATTAAACCCGCTAAACCAAAAACAGTATTAATCCAAAAGCGGTTAAAATGGGTTAGCGCATCTTTGCCATGCAAGGTAAGTAAACTATTTACCATCCCTGCTGGTTCATCAAGATTAGATAAAAAGTTAGCAATACCAGTACGCGCAAATGACGGCGTATAATTCACATAGGCTAATGAGACTGGGCGAGCGACATACGGATCTAAATAATTAAAGTTTAGGTCCCACATTGCACGGTTAAAGCCTTCAAACGGATCATATACCGCATTTGCCGCAGTATTATCACCATCAATATGATCAACGACATTGGTTGATACCGTTTGATCAACCGCCTTATCGGGTGATTGAGCACAGCCCACCATGCCGATGCTTAATAAAATTATCAGTAATAGCTTTTTATTCAAAACATACACCTAATAAAAAACAGGCTGAACATCAATATTCAGCCTGCCTTATTCACTTTAGCAATTAATTACTTAATATTGCTTATTAATGACAAACGCTGTTTCTCCACCCAAGGGAGTTTGGCTACTTTGACCGTACCAATCACCTTGTTTAGTCATCACGTTACCATCGCTATCCACGCGTGCTTTAATGATCATCTCTGATAATGATGATAGCTGTCGCTGTGGAATCATGCTGTCTTTATCCGTTAGCGTTACCGTTAATGGGAATGTAGTCGACAATGGTAGTTTCACAGCAGCAATCGGCATTGGTGAGCCGTCAGCATCATGTACCGAGATAATAATATTACCTTGCTTTGGCAACACAACGTTTTTACTTAGCGCTATAGTAGCAGTAACTTGCTTATCTGTATCGGCTTTTTGCGTTTCAGATTGTGTCGTTGTTTCATCAATTGCTGTTGGATCAGGCGCAACTGCTGAATCACCTACACTCTCAATACGCATTTTGGCACGAGCAATACTACGGGTTAACATTGGCGTACGAGAATCATTCGGCCCAATTAGGGTTTTCATCATCGTCCAATAATCGACCGCTTGCTGATAATGTTTCTGCTCAAATGCATCAAAGGCTAATAATGACAATGCTTGAACGTTAGTGTGATCACTCTTAATCACTTGACGTAGAAGTTGGCGCGCTAAATCACTTTGACCTGGCTTACCACTTAACATTAATGTTTGTGCGTAACCTAAACGAATAGCCATATCAACAGGATTAAGATCATACGCACGTTTCATTGCCATTTCAGCCGTTGCACCATCGCGATTAGCAATAGCAATTCGACCTAACAGTAACCATCCCATTGGATCATCACCGTCTTTGTGTAATTTAGTTCGCAATGCCAACGTAAGATCCGACATGTCTTGATCAGACAGTGGTTCATTCGCTGCGTTATCACCCATCAAACGTTGAGTAAGCTCGGGTAAGCGATTCACAGCCTGATGCCATGCTTCAACTTTCGCACTGCTACCTACTGCGCCATAAACGCCATAGCAAATACCAACAATTAAAATTAGACCAGGAACAATCATTGCTGGGCTAACATGTGTTGCTTGTTGCTTTTCAGTAACAGGCAAATCGTCCAGTAATGTTTGTTGTAAGTCAGTCACCATATCTTGCTGACTATCGACTAAACCTTCTTGAGATTCTTCTTCAAGTTCGTGGATACGATCTTTAAAGAAGGCTTTATTAAGCTCATCTCGGCTTGCTGCATCGTCATACTCTTTACCGACATACATCGGAATTACAAAGATGGCGATCGCAATTAAAACCAAAACAGCGGTTAAAATCCAAAACAGCGTCATTTATTTACCTTTGTCTGATTATTGGTAGCTTCAGTATCTTGCTGCGCCATTTCAGCCAACAACCCCTGCAAACGTTCCGACTCAACATCATCAAGTGGTTCATCTTTGCTTAACTCAGTTTTTTTACGTGAGCGATAAACCAAGATGCTAAAACCAATCACAATAAAACCAATAGGACCTGCCCATAAGATCATTGTTGATGCCGTCACTGCAGGATCGTAGGTTACGAAATTACCGTAACGAGCAATCATATAATCAATGACTTGCTGCTTGGTTTTGCCTTCTTTTAACAGCTCGTAGCTTTTCAGACGCATATCTTCTGCTAAGGTCGCATTAGAATCAGCAATACTGTTATTTTGACATTTAGGACAACGTAAAGTCTCTGTTAGCTCTTGAAACTGCTTCTCTTGTGCTGGATTTTTAAAATCGTACACATCAATCGCAGCCAAGGCAGGTGCAACCATCGAAAAAGTCAGTCCAAGTGCGAACATCAAAGCAAAAAAGCGTTTCATTGTGTTTTTGCCTCCGCTTGAGTGTTGTTGTTCTTCGCCTCTGCTTGCAATTTCTTATAGAGAGGTTCAAGGGTTTTATTCCAGTTGTCTGGATTAACATCACCCACATGGCGGTAGCGAATAATACCGTTAGCATCAATAAGGAAAGTTTCAGGCGCACCATAAACCCCCAGATCCATGCCTAACATACCATTGCCATCAAACAATGAAATCATGTAAGGATTGCCCAGCTCTTTTAGCCATCGAATCGCTTTAGGACGTTGATCTTTGTAGTTTAAACCAATGATCTTCACCCCTTGTTTCGCTAATACGTTTAGGTATTGATGCTCGGCTTGACATGTAGGACACCACGTCGCCCACACATTTAATAACAGCGGTTGACCTTTAAAAATCGTTTGCTGATATTCTTTACTCGGCTCAAACAAATCTTCAAGTTTAAAAGCAGGAACAGGTTTACCCACCAATACTGATTCAAGCTTCGTTGGATCATCACCTGCGGCATTGCGGCTTAGCTGGACCATAAACATCACAACTAATCCCAAAAACAACACTAAAGGAATAAATAATAGTTTCTTATTCATTGGTTAGCTTCGCCTCCGACTTTTTATCATTAGCTGCAATATTCGCGGGTTTACGGAATCGGTAACGCTTATCGCTGATTGCAAAAGCACCACCTAGCGCCATTAAGAATGCACCCATCCACATCCAATTAACAAATGGCTTGTAGTACATACGCACAGCCCATGCACCGTCATTACCTAAACGCTCACCCATAGCAACATATAAGTCACGGGTAAAGCCGCTATCAATTGCCGCTTCTGTCATCATTGAGCCAGCAACGGTGTAATAACGTTTTTCAGCGTGTAGCGTTGTAATATCGATACCGTTACGGCTAATTTCAAAGTCAGCCACATAACCGTCATAGTTTGGACCATCTGCATCACGTAAACCGGCGAAATGGAAATCATAGCCTTTCACATTAACAGATTGACCTGGTGACATCCGTAAATCACGTTCGATACCGTAATTTGATACTAATGTCATACCAATAATAGCAACCGCTAAACCAAGATGGCCTAACATCATTGCCCAATGACTACGTCCTAGCTTACCTAATCCATCAAGGAAAGAGTGACGGTGAGTTGCACGACGGTAGATCTCAACAAGGTGAAGAACAATAATCCACACTGCCATCATCACACCGACAACCGCTAATGGCTCTACAACACTTGCTGTTAAATAAATAACCAAGAACGAGAACGGGACGGTAAATAAACCACACCACAACATTGGTTTCGCGATAGAAGCAAAGTTATCACGCTTCCAACGAACCAGAGGACCGATACCCATTAAGAATGAGAATGGCACCATTAACCATGTAAATAGAGTATTAAAGAACGGTTCGCCAATAGAAACAGAACCTAAGCCTAATTGCTTATGAACTAACGGCAGTAACGTACCAATTAATACCACTAATAACGCAGCAACTAATAATAAGTTATTGGCTAATAAGAAGTTTTCACGTGAGAACAACGCATAGTTGCCACGAGAACGGATTTGACCACCACGCAGTGCGTAAAGCAGTAATGAACCGCCAATAACCACGACTAAGAAGCCAAGAATAAACATACCGCGTGAGGGATCAGATGCAAACGCATGCACAGAAACCAACACACCAGAACGAACTAAGAACGTGCCGAGTAGACTTAATGAGAAAGCAGAAATCGCCAGTAATACTGTCCACGCTTTAAATGTACCGCGTTTTTCAGTTACTGATAATGAGTGCATTAGTGCCGTACCCGCAAGCCATGGCATTAATGATGCATTTTCGACGGGATCCCAGAACCACCAGCCACCCCAGCCAAGTTCGTAGTAAGCCCACCACGAGCCTAGTGCGATACCTAAAGTTAGAAATGACCATGCAGCGATTGTCCACGGACGTGACCAACGTGCCCAAGCCGTATCTAAACGACCTGTCATTAGCGATGCAATAGCAAATGAGAATGCGACCGAGAAACCAACATAACCCATGTACAACATTGGTGGGTGAACAATTAAACCGGGATCTTGAAGCAATGGGTTTAAGTCACGACCTTGTACTGGGAAGTTTGGCAATGTGCGCAAAAATGGATTCGATGTTACGATGATAAACAGTAAGAAACCCACTGCCACCATACCCATAACGGAAAGTACACGCGCCACCGCTTCTAGAGGCATACCACGGCTAAATCGAGCAACTGCTGCTGCCCAACCCGCTTGGATAAGTACCCATAGCATCAATGAACCTTCATGCCCGCCCCATACTGCGGTTAAACGGTAATACCATGGCAGTAAACTGGTTGAGTTACTGGCAACATACGCTACCGTAAAATCATTGCTATAGAACGACCAGCTCAAAATACCAAACGACAATGCAAGCATGCCGAATACTCCGTAGGACAGTGGTCGTGCCATACGCATCATTGCTTGGTTACCAACCGTGGCACCATACAATGGGTAAATGCTGGCCAGCACCGATAGCGCAAGTGCGGCTATAAGAGCGAATTGGCCTAATTCAGGGATCATTGATCACTTACCTTGTAGTTGTTCTTCAGTGTATTTAAGTCGTTTATGGTTTATCTTCATTGCATCTGCCACTTCAGGTGGCATATAGTTTTCATCATGCTTTGCAAGCACTTCACTTGCTTTAACTGTGGTTGGGTTAATCAATACACCCTGTGCCACAATACCTTGGCCTTCACGGAATAAATCCGGCAAAATACCATCATAAATAACGGTAACCGAAGGACCAATATCAGCCACTTTGAACGTAATTTGTAATGATTTAGGATCACGTTTAACCGATCCTTTTACAACCATGCCGCCAATACGTAATCGCTGCCCAATTTCAGGTCTAGCACCACCATCAGCCTTACCGTTAATTAATTCTGAAGGCGTATAGAATAAATTCATATTTTGGTTAAGCGCGTATAACACCAGTCCAACCGTAGCACCGAGTCCAAGCACTAACGCCAGTACAATCACTAAACGTTTTTGACGTCTTGGGGTCATAGGGTGTTCTCCAATGTTTTTGCTTCTTTAATGCGTTGTTCACGCGCCATTTTATTGTTTATTTCGCGTAACAAACGACGTTTAGTTGCTAAGCTCGAAAATACAATCCATAACATCGATAGAAAAGAAATTGCGTAGGCACTCCAAACGTAGCCTGCATATCCACCCATCGCAAAAAAATCATTTATAGAATCAAAATACATAGCTATCTCACTTCACCAGTTTCTGTACCCAAGGGCGATGACTCTCACGTAATAGAATTTCATTACGTAACCGCACCAAGGTGACAGCAGCAAAGAAACAACCAAAACCAAGTAACATCACCAACAATGGCCATAACATATCGTTTGACATTGAAGGTTTGCCAAATTTAGAAATCGTTGCACCTTGGTGTAAGGTGTTCCACCATTCAACAGAGTAGTGAATAATTGGAATATTAATCACGCCGACAATCGACAAAATACCCGCGGCTTTTGCAGCTGTTTTGTGATCATCAAACGCGTTATACAATGCAATAACACCAAGATATAAAAATAATAGAATCAATTCAGACGTTAAGCGAGCATCCCAAACCCACCAAGCACCCCACATAGGTTTACCCCAAATAGCCCCTGTAATTAGAGCAATAAAGGTAAACACGGCGCCAATAGGTGCCATTGCAGCAGCAGCCATATCTGACATTCGAATCTGCCACACTAGACCAATAAAAGAAGAAATCGCCATGGTGACATAAATACTCATCGACCAAATTGCAGCGGGTACGTGAATATAAATAATCCTAAAGCTATCGCCTTGTTGATAGTCGGCAGGAACAAATAATAATCCCCATACCGATCCCACTAAAATGGAGATCAAAGCGATAATAGAAAACCAAGGCAACAACTTACCGCATAGTCGGTAGGTGTTCTCTGCTTTAGCGTAGGGATGTAGCCACTTCCACATAATGCTCTCAACTTATAATAAATAATAAATACGTCACTGAGAGCAATATCATCACTCTCGCTTTCTTCATCGCTACACGGTTTGAATTAAGTGTAAGCGTTAAAGAAAAAATTCATCAGTTAATGGACACTGATCCTTAATGATGCTGCAACAGCAAATGGGGCTAAGGTCAAGGATCCCACTAACATCGCCCCCATAATGGCAAGTTGACCATCATAAGCCATACCCAAACTTGCCGCCTCAATCGCTGAGGTAGCGAATATAAGCACAGGTATATATAAAGGTAGTATGAGCAAGCTCAATAAAACGCCACCTTTTCGTAATCCAACCGTTAATGCCATGCCAATAGCACCTAAAAAGCTCAATGTTGGGGTACCGATCAGCAATGTGAGTAAGACGGCAATCCAAGTATGTAAATTGAGTGATAATAGAATCGCTAATAACGGACTAATGAGAATTAATGGCAGTCCAGTCAGCAACCAGTGAGCGATCATTTTAGCAAAAGCAGCAACGGACAATGGCGTTGGCATCAGTAACATTTGCTCTAATGAACCGTCAAGATAATCATCACGGAACAAACGCTCCATTGATAATAAAGCAGCCAATAAAGCAGCGACCCAAATTATACCCGGAGCAATACGGGCTAATAAATTAGGCTCAGGTCCAATGCCTAACGGAAACAACGTAATAACAATAATAAAAAACCATAACGGATTAAAAATATCCGCCTGTCGACGATAAGCAATCAATAGCTCACGGCGAATAATTTGCATAAGGGTGTTAAGCATTATTGTTATTATCCTAGCTTAATTTTTCTTAAACGGTCACTGTCGACAAACATGTCTTGGTGAGTGGTTAACAACACCATTCCACCACGCTCAGCATGAGATAAAAACAGCGCCTCAAGCACTTTTACACCTTGCTTATCTATCGCGGTTAACGGCTCATCAAGTACCCATAATTTATGGTTACTTAGCCATAATCGAGCTAAAGCGACACGACGCTGTTGACCCGCTGATAGCTGTCCAGCACTAATATCTTCACGGCCAGCTAAACCAACATGGGCCAGCGCCTGCCATAGTGCATCATCACCACTTACTTTAGGTGTTCCTTTGAGAGCGGAGCCTTGTTCACAAGTATGCATTGCTTGAAAAAAAGCCAAGTTCTCAAAGGCTGTAAGCTCGCGCTTTACACCTGTTTGATGCCCAAGAAACAATAATGCTTGGTGGTAATCTTCACGCGCGGTCACAATATTTTCATTGCACCACAATACGTCACCACTATCTGGATAGCCTAAACCAGCAATAATTCTTAATAAGGTCGTCTTGCCTGCACCGTTTGGACCTTCAATTTGAACTAATTCGCCACTTGAAATAGTGAACGTTAATTCATCAAATAATACGCGTTCATCACGAACACAGCTCAAATTTGCTACTGACAACATAAAATGATGTATCCTAGGTGTCACAAAATAGCCGCATAGTACCACAATGGCTAACAAATTGACTAAACTGCTCAGCTTCTTAATCGTTAACTAACGTAAGTAAATGTGAAATAAATGCAAATGAAAATATTGCCAAATCAACCTTCATTTATAGAAAAACTTTCGACAATTGAATCGGTTAACGTAGCATCTAAACCCTCACATTTAGAATCATCATCAATAATTGCTAACAATCACTCAAAATTTATATCTCAACTGCCGCAATTATTATTATCTATGAATAGCTTGCAACAATTAGTTACAAATTTATTGATTCCGTTAAACTTAGGTACAGTTAAGTCAGCCCATTCGACACCACAACCACTACAACAGTTATTTAATCAACTATTATTGCCTAATAACCAAGCAACCTTAATGACATGGTTACAGCACAATACGGGCCATCAAACCTTAGCGACGTTATTACAGCAACTGTCACAGCCCTCAAGCTTACTTAATCAATGGTTGAACCAATTGAGCCCTGAACAACAACAAGAGTTCACCGCACTATTGCGCCTTGCTGGTGAGCAACGAGGACCAGAAAACCAACGTTCACCCGATAATAACAATATTCATCTTCAATGGGTGCAAGACAACGGCCAAACAGTATTACTACAAATAAACAATCGTTCACAAAAGAAAACAAATACTGTTAAGAATAACAATAGTCAGTGGATCGTCAAATTGAGTTTACCTATTGGTGCAATAGATATTATGAATGTTATCGCTTGTTGGCATCAGCAGCAGTTAAGTACTCGCTTTGAATGTGCTAATCAAAAATTATTACATCATATAGAACGGGTAACACCTTATTTAATTTCACGGTTACAACTATTAGGGATAAATAACGCTCCCCCACAATATAAACTGCTCCCTCACCAGCAACAACATCAGCCAACTGGCGCATCAGGGTTATCAATAAAAGTCTAAGAACAAAAGGTATGGTATGAAGAGTAAATCAACACCCAAGGCTCAACAAGCTATCGCACTTCGTTATGATGGTGAACAAGCCCCTTATGTTGCCGCTAAAGGTTACGATAAATTAGCACAACACATTATTGAACAAGTAAAACAGCAAGGTGGATTAATTCATCAAGATCCCGTACTCGCACAATATCTCAATAGTTTTGATCTCAATGATCATATACCGCAGGAGTTATATTTAATTATTGCCGAACTCATTGCCTTTTCATGGTATCTAAACGGAAAAACCCCTCCGGGATGGGAAGGGTTTGAAAATATTGATATAACGGCATAGTTCCACACGAAGAATACAGATTAACGTCGATAATAATCTATTAACGTCGATAATGTTGCGGCATACTTTTTTGTAAACTCAATAATAATTCAGCTTCAGCTTTGGGCAAGTCACACTCTTTCATTAGCTCGTTAACATCAGCCCCAAGTTCGACCATTTTGCTGGCTCGGCTGTACAAGCGCCCACCAGAATCATTCATGGCGATCTCGTTTTGACGTTCTTCAATCCGTTCCAATTGCTCAACCATATCAACTAACTTATTACTCATACCAAGACTACCAGTACGTAATTCATTAAATTGTTTAGTTAAGCTTTCATGCTGTAACCGGTTATTTTTTAATACTTTCTCAATAGCTGAAAATTTTACTTCTAGTGCTTTTCGCGCTTGACGTTCACGGTTAATTAACACCGCCGCTGTTATCGCAATCAACCCAGAAATCACAACAGGTAACCATTGTTGAAGTATTATATCCATTACAAATATGCAACCTCATCCCACTCGTCTTCTGACAACAGCTTATTTAAATCGACCAAGATCAATAATTGGTCATCACGGTTACTGACACCTTGAATAAACTTGGCACTGTCTTCCGTACCAACACATGGCGTGCTATCAATTTCAGAATTACGCAAATAAACCACTTCTGCCACACTATCGACTAAAATACCAATCACTTGCGTTTCCGCTTCAATGATCACAATGCGCGTGTTATCTGAAATCTCACCATGCTGTAAACCAAAACGGGCACGAGTATCAATAACGGTAACAACATTGCCACGTAAATTAATAATACCAATTACGTAATCAGGCGCACCGGGTACTGGCGCGATATCTGAATATCGTAAAACTTCACGTACTTGCATAACATTAATGCCATAAGTTTCATTTTCTAATTGAAATGTAACCCACTGCAAAACGTGATCGTTAACGCCATCTTTTTGCATTTCCGTTATATTTACTTGGGACATAGCCTTTCCTCTTTAATGCCTCAACTCGCGCCACTATTAACGTCTAAACCTTGATTCAACATTTGAATTAATGCATCGACATGGATCAGAGCACACATTTTTTGTTTTACCATTCCCGCTAACCACGGTCGTTTACCTACTTGCTGACGCCAGCGAATATCCGTTGGCATTAATGTCTGAGTGCCATGTAACTTATCGCAAGCTAATCCCCACTGGCTGTTACCTAATATCACCATATAACGGTAATTATCACGGTAATGATCATTGATTAACTTATCCGCCATTACCCAACGCGCCGTATCAACCACATCTACATTCTGCTGAGCTAATGGCGCAAAGCCTAAATACCAAGCAGGACGACCGACAATATGATTCAAATCACCAAGTTGATAAATTGCACCTAATTCTGTTAATGCCACCGCAAACATCATGCCATTGACTTCAAAAAATAAAGCTTGGAATGACTGCTGCTGACCATGATGCTGCCATGTGACAACTTCTGGTTCTGGTTCTGGTTCTGGTTCTGGTTCTGGTTCTGGTTCTGGTTCTGGTTCTGGTTCTGCATCAATCACAGCCACAACCTGAGGTTCAACATCAAGCTCTGACGGTATTTGATCTAATAACTGTTGTAATTGCTGTATTGGTGCGGGTTCACAAAAGGCTGTTGGTTGAGTAGCAGACACCGATTGTGGCTCTGCATCTAACAGCAAGTCACCAAAATAATCATCCAATGCTTGTTCACTGGTTAATGGCTTATTATTCATTGTGAGCCAACCTTGTTAAGTGACTCAGCAGCGTTTTATAAGCAAACACCCCTCGACAATTATGCGCATACAATGAGGGTGGCATATGTTTAATACTGGCATCACGAAACTTAGTATCAATAGGAATTGCAGACATCCACACTTGATCTGGGTAGCGTGTTTTTAAGTCTTGTAACGTTTGTAATGACGCACGAGTACGCTTGTCATACATTGTCGGTACAATGGTGACATCAAATCCCGATGGCTTTGAACGTTGCATAATTTGTAAAGTACGTAACATCCGCTCTAAGCCTTTCATGGCTAAAAATTCTGTTTGTACTGGAATTAAAATACGATCACTGGCCGCCAATGCGTTGACCATCATCACCCCTAAAATTGGCGGACAATCAATTAATACATAATCATAATCAGCCGCAACACTGTGCAAGGCTTTTTTTAACACTAATCCCATCCCACTACGATTTCCCATAGAACGATCTAAAGTCGCTAATGACATATGCGCGGGAATAATATCTATGTTGTTAAATGTAGTACTTAAAATTAATTCTCTGACGCCATCACGTGTGATCTCAGGTAATTGAAATAAATCAAACAAACTGGCTGGTACATAATCAGCATCAAAATTTAAATATGTTGTCAATGAACCATGGGGATCAGTATCAACCACTAATACCCGTTGGTTTTGTTCACTTAATAATCCTGCTAATGCTATAGTAGTGGTCGTTTTCCCTACTCCACCCTTTTGGTTTGCAATACTCCAAACAACCACCGTCAACTCCTCACGACAAACCTAATTCAATTAAAATACATTCAGCAATACGGTCGAGGGGAAGATCATGACTAGAAATGCCCGCTTTAGCAACTGCTTGTGGCATACCATATACGACACAGCTATCTTCATCTTGTGCCCAAACGGTCGAACCATTGGCTTTTAACATGCGTGCACCTTCACGTCCATCGGCACCCATGCCTGTCAGCACTATCGATAACACCCGATCATTAAACACTTTAGCCGCCGATCCAAACGTCACATCAACACACGGTTTATAATTCATTCGATCGCCACCATCAATAATTCGTAACCGTGCGCCAACGTTACGGCCATCGACCATCATCTGCTGTCCACCTGGCGCTAAATATGCCACGCCTGCACGTAGTATATCGCCATCTTGCGCTTCTTTTACTTCAATACGGCACAAGTTATTTAATCGAGAGGCAAAAGCGGCAGTAAATGTCACGGGCATATGTTGTATAAGTACAATCGGATGAGGAAAATTAGCGGGTAATTGGGTCAATATTTTTTGTAAAGCAACCGGACCACCAGTTGATGTTCCAATAGCGACTAACTGATATTTTTTACCTGATGCGCGAAAATGTAATGGCATTGATAAAGGTATTATCGAGCCGGCCATTGCCGACCCTGTTAGCACACGTCTAGCGGTCGAAGTAACCATGGTGTTCGGTGGCGTCATCACTTTAGCGCTTATGGCTGGAGTATGACGAACAAAGGGCGTTGATGTAGGTTTACTTGGCGTAGCTAGGCTGCTATTGCGACGCAAATAAAACCGCTTCCCCGCTAACTCCGCTACGCGTTTTTGTAATAAATCGACCGCGTCATCACGGTTACGAGCAATATCTTCAAATTTTTTCGGTAAGAAATCTAGAGCCCCAGCATCAAGGGCATCTAAGGTGGCTTTTGCGCCTGCTTGGGTTAAAGAAGAAAACATCAAAATAGGCGTTGGAGAAATTTTCATGATTTCACGAACGGCAGTGATCCCATCCATTACAGGCATTTCAATGTCCATAGTAATGACATCAGGCTGTAAAACTTTGACTAATTCACACGCCTCTTTGCCATTAATCGCATTCCCTACAACGGTTAATCGAGGATCTGCATTAATAATTTCACTCACACGACGACGAAAAAAACTTGAGTCATCAACAACTAAAACCTTTATTGCCATTTGTTTTTATTCCTTTATCTAAACAATACCGCAAGCCTAAACACTAACGGTTAACATGGTTATCATTGTTAATAATTAACGTCTTACATAATGAGTTAATAAATTAGGCACATCTAAAATAAGTGCAATATGACCATCACTGGTAATAGTCGCACCAGCCATTCCTGGTGTCCCTTTGAGCAATCTATCTAATGGCTTAATCACCACTTCTTCTTGGCCAATTAAACTATCAACCACAAATCCCACCCGTTGATGCCCTGTTTGTACAATCACTACATGACCAAAACTATGATGTTGTTTATTCGTTTGGGATTTTTTTGACAACCAATCTTGTAAGTAAAATAACGGAATCGCTTTTTCACGCACAATAATGGTTAATTGACCGTCAACGGTATGGGTTTTAGACAAATCTAAGTGGAAAATTTCATTCACATTAGCCAGCGGTAAGGCAAAAGGTTGTTGCGCTATTCCCACCATCAATGTTGGTAGAATCGCCAAGGTTAGCGGTACTTTAATATCAATTCGCGTCCCTTTGCCTAAGGTCGAATCAATGGTAATTGAACCATTAAGTTGGTTAATGCTGGTTTTAACCACATCCATACCAACACCACGGCCTGAAATATCTGAGATCTCTTTTTTGGTTGAGAAACCCGGTGCAAAAATCAGATTATAAGCATCATTATCGCTCAAACGCGAAGCAGCATCACTGTCCATCATGCCACGATCAATCGCAATCTGGCGCAATTTATTAGCATCCATACCCGC
The DNA here is from genome assembly GCF_003026395.1 of Photobacterium iliopiscarium. Lineage (GTDB taxonomy): Bacteria > Pseudomonadota > Gammaproteobacteria > Enterobacterales > Vibrionaceae > Photobacterium > Photobacterium iliopiscarium. The sequence continues at coordinate 400,000 of NZ_PYOO01000002.1, forward strand.
ACCATCATCAGCAATGGTTAAACGAATATGATCCCCTTCTTGTGACGCAGATAACAACACTTTACCCACTGCCGTCTTACCCGCTTGTTCGCGTATTGCAGGCATTTCAATACCATGATCAACTGAATTTCGAACTAAGTGAACTAACGGATCAGCCAAGGCTTCAACTAAGTTTTTATCAAGATCGGTATCTTCACCCACCATCTCAAGCACGATTTCTTTATTGAGGCTGCGGGCTAAATCACGTACAACACGCGGAAAACGGCCAAACACTTTTTTAATCGGCTGCATACGGGTTTTCATGACCGCCCCTTGAAGATCAGCCGTAACAACATCCAGTGTTGATACCGCTTTTGACATTTCTTCATCGGTGGTATTTAAACCTAAGCTAACCAATCGATTACGCACTAACACTAACTCTCCCACCATATTCATAATGATATCAAGGGTTGATGTATCAACACGTACCGTGGTTTCTGCTTGAGGTTTTGGTTTATCTTTCGCTGCTGGTAATGGTGAGCGATTGACTGGCTCACTTACCACTGTTGGCGCGGCTGGTGCTGGATTTTCAGTTACTGACGTTTCAACAACGGGTGTACTGACTAGCGCTTTATTCGCAGTAGCAGCATGATCGACCTGAGGCGCACAACCAATACCATGTAATTCATCTAATAAGCTTTCAAACTCATCATCTGTCATTAAATCATCGTTAACAACCGCAAGATTTTCATCTTTTTTTATTGGCGTAATTGTTGTCGCCCCTGGCGCATTACCCGTCCCGTGTAACTCATCTAATAACCGTTCAAACTCATCATCGGTAATGTCATTAGTTTCAATACTTGCTATGGTATTATTAACAGCATTAACGATAATAGGCGTTGAAGGCGATGCCGAGGGTGCGTTACCCACACCGTGTAATTCATCTAATAAACGTTCAAATTCATCTTGGGTAATATCATCAACAGAATTAGCTGCAATCGCACTTGTCGATGAAATAGATAAAGCATCAGCAAGAGGTTGATGATTGACCTCTGGGCTCTTAACAACCGTATTTTCAACCACTGCATCAAGTGTTGTTTCAATAGCGGCTGGCGGTAAACTATAATGACGCAATTGATCTAATAACGCTTGATCTGCTTTAATCAGGGGTTGATGTTCTTGTACTTGAGTAAACATCACATTAATACAATCTAACGCTTCTAAAATGACATCCATCAATTCTGATGTCACTTTACGCTTACCTGTACGTAGCAAATCAAAGACGTTTTCAGCACCATGGCACGCATCAACGAGCTCTGCTAATGATAAAAATCCCGCACCACCTTTTACGGTATGAAAACCACGGAAGATAGCATTTAATAATTCACTATTATCAGGACTACGTTCAAGTTCAACCAATTGCTCAGACAATAATTCAAGGATCTCTCCGGCTTCAATCAGAAAGTCTTGTAGGATATCTTCATCTAAATTAAAACTCATAAATTCCCTCTAAAATCCAAGACTTGAAAGTAAATCATCAACATCATCTTGCGATGAAACCGTGTCTTTACGTTGCTGAGGATTAATAATAGGTCCTTCGGCAATAACACTTAATGGTAGCGGCTCTACGCTAGAAGATGATGCTTGTTCGATACCAAATGCCTGTAGAATATCCAACATTCGATCTTCAACTTCATGCACTAAGGTAATCACTCGTCGAATGACTTGCCCAGTAAGATCTTGAAAATCTTGCGCCATTAAAATATCGGTTAAATGTTCGCGTAACAGTGAGCTATCTTGATCAACTTGAAGCAGTAACCTATTAATATCATGACAAAGCTGCTTAAAATCCGTTAATGCAATGTTCCCAGCCATTAATCGTTGCCATTGCGGATGAAGACAGTGCAGGGTTTGTTGTAATTGCTCAGTAATAGGTAAGGTTATTTCAACCGCGTCCATAGTGCGGTTAGCGGCAGCTTCTGTTTTATCTATCACATAAGATAAACTGTCACGCGCATCAGGAATATCCGTTCTCGCTAAATCATTCCAACGTGGATCAAGCCGAAAACTCACCAATGAATCATGCAACTGACGAGTCATCTTTCCTACTTCGTCATACATAGGCGCATGATGACGTTCAACTAAAGTTTGCACGAGTGTATTGGCTTGTTGTTGCTGGTTTTGTTCAAGCAACACCACTAATTGCTGTGCTTGCTCTAATGAAATCATGGTTATATTTCCCGATACCGAAACACAATCACTATTGTAATCGTTCAAAAATTTTCGCTATTTTTTCTTTTAATGTCACAGCATTAAACGGCTTTATGATGTAACCATTCACGCCAGCTTGAGCGGCTTCAATAATTTGCTCACGCTTAGCTTCTGCGGTAATCATTAACACTGGCAAATGTTTTAATTGTTCATCAGCACGAATCTGACGTAACAAATCAATACCTTGCATCCCCGGCATGTTCCAGTCAGTGACGACAAAATCAAAATCACCACGCTTTAATAATGGCAATGCTGTTAAGCCATCATCTGCTTCTACGGTGTTATTAAACCCTAAATCACGCAGTAAGTTTTTTACTATTCGACGCATTGTTGAAAAATCATCAACAATAAGAATTTTCATATTTGTATTCAAAATTGCCTCCACAGCGAAACCTGTGTTGTTCTTAGTTATAAAATAATGATGGTTTATGTTTTATTGAAATTAGGCAGCCCATGCTTGTAATTTAGATCGTAACCGCTGCATTGCTTGGCTGTGAATTTGACAAATACGCGATTCACTCACGCCAATAACGGCACCAATTTCTTTTAAATTCATTTCTTCGTCGTAATACAGCGATAACACCAAGGCCTCACGCTCTGGTAAGGTTTTAATTGCAGCCGCTAAATTGTGACGAAAACTGTCATCAACGACATTTTGAAAGGGCTGATTTTGATGAATATCATCTTCTTGCACCATTGTTTCTTCACCACCAGCAAGATCGGCAATACCCACAATACGACCACAATTAACGTCATTTAATGCTTGATGATATTGTTCTAACGGCATCTCAAGAAACTGTGCTATTTCAATATCTGCGGGATCGCGCCCAAGGCTATGTTCTAGTTTTGAAATAGCATCACTAATACGACGGCTATTTTTATACACAGATCGCGGCACCCAATCACCACGTCGAATATCATCTAACATCGCGCCACGAATACGAATCCCAGCGAACGTTTCAAAACTAGCCCCTTTGGTAGGATCATAATTTTGTTGCGCTTCTAATAAGCCAATCATTCCAGATTGAATCAAATCTTCAACCAAGACACTCGACGGTAAACGCGCCATTAAATGATGTGCAATCCGTTTAACCAACGTAGAGTAACGTTCAATAAATGCCTGCGGACTTTGTTGATAGCGGCTATAGGTTAAGGTTTTATTCACGAATTAAAGCCTCCATGGCTCGCGGTTTATGTACCAATAATCGTTCCACAAAAAATTCCAAATGTCCGCCCGGGTGATGTGGCAGCGGCCATGTCATCGCTTTCGATGCTAATGAGTTCATGGCTAATGCAGCAGGACTATGTGGGAATGCCTCAACCACGACTTTTTGACGCTTAACCGCTTGGCGGACATTATCATCAAGTGGAATACATGCCGCGAGTTCAAGATTAGCATCAAGAAAACGTTCCGTTACTCGGGTTAACTTAATGAATAAATCACGCCCTTCACGATAACTTCGAACCATATTGGCAACAATCTTAAACCGTTGAATATCGTACTCACGACTCAAAATTTTCATTAATGCGTATGCATCTGTGATCGATGTCGGTTCATCACAAACAACAATAACAACATCTTGAGCTGCGCGAGCAAAACTCAACACCATGTCTGAAATACCCGCAGCAGTATCAACTAAGAAAAAATCAAGATCATACTGTAAGTTACTAAATGCTCGAATTAGACCGATATGTTGCGTCGGGGTTAATTCAGCCATGTTCTGCGTACCAGAAGCCGAAGGGATAATTTTTACGCCATAAGGTCCTTCGATAATAATATCTTCAAGTTCACACACCCCGGCAAGTACATGCGACAGATTTCGTCCCGCACGCAAACCAAGCATTACGTCGACATTTGCTAATCCAAGATCAGCATCAAGTACCATGACCCGCTTACCTTGACGAGCCATTGAAATTGCCATATTAAGGGTGACATTGGTTTTACCCACGCCGCCTTTACCACCTGTAATAGTAATGACTTTCGTCGACGTTAATTGGGTCATTCGACGTAAACCACTCGCTTGATCGTACATGATATTCTCAGTCATAAAAATCAGCCGAAATGTTATCTGAGCTATCACTAGACCAGAGATGAGATTGCTGTGAAAGTTCTAGCTCTAACAACTCATTTGCGCGCGAAACAAGATAATTTCCAGTCGCCACTTTCAAATCTTCAGGAACCCGTTGACCATCCGCTAAATAGGCAATAGGTAACGCATTTTGAATAGCGACACCGATGATTTCACCCAAACTCAACGATTCATCCAACTTAGTTAACACACAACCAGATAAAGGAATACGACGAAAATGTTCAAGTGTTTCTTGTAGCACTCGTCGTTGTGATGTCGCTGGCATAACTAAATAGCTGCGAATTTTGGCGCCACTATTTTGCATTAAAGTATCTAATTGCTCTGATAATCGAATATCACGCTGTCCCATACCAGCAGTATCAAGCAGCACTAATCGGCGATGACGTAACTGATGAAGTATATCGGCCAGTTCCTGTGCATCTTTAGCAACTCTTACAGGGCACCCCATAATTCGCCCATAAGTGGCCAATTGTTCATGGGCACCAATTCGATAATTATCAGTAGTTACTAATGCTATTTGCTGAGGACCAAACTCCATTGCCGCACGCGCAGCCAACTTTGCGACTGTGGTTGTTTTCCCAACCCCAGTAGGGCCAAGTAATGCCACCACACCGCCAGCTTCTAAAATACAATCATTGGTGGTGATGAGTTGATCGGCTAATAAATCGAGTAAAGCGGGCCATGCTTCATTAGTGGGTAAATCTTCAGGTATATAACACGCTAATTGATCCGCTAATTGATCTGATAAACCCATTTTTTCAAGCCGCTTGATCATCATCGCTCGCATCGGTTCTTGGCGTTCAACTTCTTGCCACATTAGCCCAGATAATTGATGTTCTAATAAGCGTCGAATAGAAACGATATCTGCTCGCATGGCATCTAAATCATCTTCTTTTCTCATGCCTTTAGCTTCATAACGACTCGGATCTAAACGTGGTTTACGGGCGTCATTACGGCTCACCGTTGTCTCGCGTTCATAATGTTTTGATGATGGACGAGCATAGTCGCCGACATTGAGATTGTGTGCAGGATCATCATAACGACGAGCGGGTTTTAATTGCGGGGATAACCTTTGTCTGTCGGTGCTAGCATGTTGACGCTGTTGTTCATGACTATCACTGTGATAATAATGCTGTCGAACTTGATCACGACTAAGATCACTTGAACTGTTCGCTTGGGGTTGTTGCTGATGTTTAGATTGGCGTTGCAATAAAGCGGTTAATGAATCAACTGACGCCATATTGTCAGTCCCCTCTGTCGCAGAGGCATAATTTTGCAACACGCTGGCAAACTGCTTTGATATTGAAGGACTAACATTAACTTTATCATCGGCCAGTTTGCGCCGAGCTTGGCCTAAGCCTTGTTCTAATTCATCGCGTGCTACATGATTGGTTTTCACCGCAGGTTGGCTAGTCTCGACATCAACCGCAGCGACTATTTCAACCCCACCTGAGACTTTTTTATTTGACATAATCACCGCATCGGGGCCAAGTTCTTCTTTGACTTCGCTAAGTGCGGTTCTCATATCCTTGGCAAAAAATCGTTTAATTTTCAAAATTAATTCCCTATCAGCAAGTGCTTAAATTAGTGTTCACTTTCAACATTATTAATGACCCACGGCATTAACAATTCGAATTTGCTTTTCATCGGGCACTTCTTGATAAGAAAGTACTCTCAAGGTCGGAATGGTATTTTTGACAAATTTTGCCAAGGTAGAACGCAAAACACCGGAAGTTAATAACACCGCAGGTTCACCTTTTAGTTCTTGTTGCTGAGTCGCTTCTGTTAACGAACGCTGCAAACGCTCAGCTAATCCTGGTTCAATACCTGACGATTCGCCCCCCGCAGACTGCATCGTTTGATGCAATATCTGTTCCAACTCAGGAACTAACGTAATAACGGGTAATTCTGCTTCTATTCCATTGATTTCCTGACAAATTAAACGTTTTAAACCGATACGTGCAGCGGCAGTTAAAATGTCAGGATCTTGACTCTTACTCGAATACTCAGACAAAGTTTGAACAATGGTTCGAATATCCCGTAATGGAATCGCTTCGTTAAGTAAGTTTTGCATCACTTTCACAACAGCCCCAAGTGGCAATTGATCTGGAACAAAACCATCAACCAATTTAGGTGTTGATTGCCCCAGCATTTCAAGCAAGTTTTGTACTTCTTCATGGCCCAGCAATTGAGCAGCATGGTTGGTGAGTAATTGACTTAAATGGGTGGCAAGTACAGTGGCAGAATCCACCACGGTGTACCCTAACGCTTGGGCATGTTCACGTTGGGAAATTTGGATCCACACCGCTTCTAAACCAAACGCAGGATCAAGCGTACGTTCACCATCAATACTGCCAAACACTTGACCGGGATTAATGGCTAAATCCATATTGGGGTGAATATTAGCTTCACCACAGGTGACACCCATAAGGCTGATACGGTAACTATTAGGCGGGAGTTCTAAATTATCGCGAATATGTACCGGTGGTACGAGGAAACCAAAATCTTGAGACAGTTTTTTACGTACGCCTTTAACGCGTTCTAGTAACTCGCCACCTTGGTCTTTATCTACCATTGAAATAAGTCGATAACCAACCTCAAGCCCAATGGTATCAACTGGCTGAACATCATCCCATGACAACTCTTTCATCGGTTGAATCATCGCCATATCATGCGTTGGTGGTTCTTTTTCAACTAACGCTGCGATCTGATCTTTTTTGTAACGCCAATAAGCCGCGCCACCAATAATAGCGGCCAAAAATAGAAACGGCACATGGGGCATGCCAGGAACAATTCCCATGACAAATAAAATAACCCCAGTAATAATCAAGGCTTGAGGGTTATTAAACATCTGAAAATACATCTGCTGGCCCATATCCTCGTCAGTATTTTGACGAGTAACCAACATCGCGGCACCAATAGACAACAACAACGATGGAATCTGTGCGACTAAGCCATCACCAATGGTGAGTAGACTATAAATCTCCATCGCTTCCATAAAGCCTAAGCCGTATTGCGTCATACCAATGATCAAGCCACCAATAATATTGATAAACAAAATCAAAATACCAGCGATCGCATCCCCTTTAACAAACTTAGATGCACCGTCCATCGAACCATAAAAATCCGCTTCTTTGGTCACTTCAAAACGACGCGTTCGTGCTTGCTCTTGATCAATTAAACCTGCATTTAAATCCGCATCGATCGCCATTTGTTTACCGGGCAAAGCATCTAGCGTAAAGCGAGCACTAACTTCTGAAATACGCCCAGCACCTTTGGTAACAACCATGAAATTGATGATCATAAGGATAAGGAATACCACCAAACCGACGGCATAGTTACCACCAATAACTACCGAGCCAAACGCATCAATCACCTGCCCTGCGGCATCTGAACCTTCATGACCATGCAATAACACCACCCGTGTTGAAGCCACGTTGAGGGCTAAACGTAATAAGGTCGCGATAAGTAATACGGTAGGAAAAGCGGCGAAATCGAGAGGACGACGGGTGTAAACAGTCACTAACAACACCACTAATGACAACGCAATATTAAAGGTAAATGTCATATCCAATAATAATGGTGGCATTGGCAGAATAATCATCGCCAAGGTGGCTAACACCATCACTGGTGCACCAATAGCGGGCATATTCTGTAAACGCGCTAACGGTAAGCGCGAAGCAAAAGGAATTGAAAGCTTCATTCTATTGTCATCAAATCACGATTATTTACATAAAAGTGAGGTTATGACTCTATACAGAACCATAAGCCATCACGAAGACTTATGGTTAAGCAATTATCATGCCGCATAATTATGCCATTATTTTGACAGTAAAATTATACTGTTAGTGTTCGGTTCTATTTTTATTAATGACGTAATTCTTCGGGGATATTCGTGGCAGCAGCTGACAATATTGGCCTTTGCCCTTTACCACGTCGATAGGCTTTTAATTGAAAAACGTAAGCAAGCACTTGCGCTACTGCAACAAACAACCCATCAGGCACTTGTTGATCTAACTCGGTGGTGTAATAAATCGCACGTGCTAATGGTGCCGCGGGAACAATATCAATGTTGTGCTTGTTGGCGATTTCACGAATTTTCAGGGCTAAGTGATCGCCACCTTTGGCAATCACTACTGGCGCGGCATCTAATTTAGGATCATAACGCAATGCCACTGAAAAGTGTTCAGGGTTGGTGATCACAACATCCGCTTGAGGAACATCCGCCATCATCCGTCGCTGTGCCATTTCGCGCTGTAGCATACGAATACGGCCTTTAACTTCTGGCTTACCTTCTGAGTCTTTATATTCATCTTTAATTTCTTGCTTGGTCATTTTTAATTGATCGCTAAAATGCCAAATTTGATACGGCACATCAATCGCCACCACAATCAGCAACGAACAACAGATCAGCAATACAAAATTCAATAGAATATCTAAGGCATGAAAATAATTAGCCGGAAAAGTTTCGATACTGAGCTGAAAAAAATCATTCAAACTTGAATAAATTAAATATCCAGCCACACTCGCCACTAACCCAACCTTGAGTATCGATTTAATTAATTCAACCCAACTTTGACTGCCAAACATGCGTTTAAGGCCGCTCATTGGGTTCATTTTTGATAATTTCGGCATCGCCGCTTCAGAAGAAAAGCGCACGCCACCTAACCCCGTAGCACCAATCAAGGCTGCAGTAAATAAAAACACTAGAATAATAACCAGCGGTAAAAACACCTGCCATATCGCCGTAGAAATTACCGAAAACAGTAGCTGGACATCAAATGCTTCCTCTCGACTAAGAGTAAACATTCGACTCATGACCTTGCCTAATGCCGTCCCTAATCCATCACCAAACCACATTAAACCCACAGCACCCGAAACCAATACGGCTACGGAGGCTAATTCTCTTGAGCGCGGTACTTGACCTTTTTCTCGCGCCTGCTCGCGTTTTCGCGCGGTGGCGTCTTCGGTACGTTCTTGACCGTCAGCATCCGACATTGTGATTCGTCCATGGTGAATTAAGCTGGTGAATGAAGAAGATGAAGATAATAAAAAATAAACAACGCAATAATCCGCTATAAAACGGAAATTAGCGTTAACAATCTAGCCGAGCTAAACGACAAACTTGATCGAGCCCTGTTTGCCAAATAGCCTCATATTGCGGCACGATCCCCAGCACAATAAACCAACTGATCGCAAGCCCGAGTAACAACGCAAATGAAAAACCTAATGAGAAAATATTTAGCTGGGGCGCAGCGCGGGTCATCACACCAAATGACAGGTTAACGGTTAATAATGCAATAACACCAGCTAGCGCCATATCAACCCCAGCTTTAAAAATATGTCCAAACCATCCTGCTAATTGGTGATAGTCAGCGGCAACTAACATGCTGCCGCCTACGGGTAAGGTCGAAAAACTCAGCACCACCACATTGAGCATCGTCAAATGACCATCCGTGGCTAAGAACAATAATATCGCCAGAAACATATAAAACTGCCCCAGCACTGGCGTATTTTGACCATTGGCAGGATCCACCATTGAGGCAAAACCCAAACTGGATTGCATGCCTAATATTTGCCCTAACAATACAAAAGTTTGCGTAATAAACTGCGTAACCAGCCCCATCGCTACCCCAATAATAATTTGTTGAAAGGTAACAATAAATCCTGCCAAAGAGAGCAATTCAATATCGGTCGGCACTTTAGGTAAGATTGGCATTACGGCAAAAGTGATCGCTAACGCAAGGTATAACCGAATTTTAGGTGACACAAAGCGCGCCCCAAAAAAGGTCATTGCCATCATCATTGAAGAAATACGAGTAAACGGCCAAAAATAATTGGCAATCCACTCTAATAACACGCTGGAGGTATAGTGCATAAACAGTGATTACTCACGAAACAAACACGGTAACGTGCTGCTATCAATACAATTAGTACAGCAATTGTGGAATTTGATCGATAATACGAAAAAAATAATCCATCAACATGCGTGTCATCATGTGACCAAAAAACATCAGTGCTAATAACGTCACCACTAAACGCGGTAGGAAACTCAATGTTTGCTCGTTAATCGAGGTTGCCGCTTGAAATACCGCCACCACCAAACCAATTAATAAGCCGGGAATAACGATCGCGCATACCATGATCAATACCATGTACAACGCTTCTTGAAAAATGCCGACAAACGCTTCGGGAGTCATCGTCTATTTATCCTTACTCTTTAAGTAGGCTTTATAAGGTGCCAAAACTGGCGGCTAACGTAGACAGAATTAAATTCCAGCCGTCGACTAAAACAAACAACATCAACTTAAACGGCAATGACACAATCATCGGAGAAAGCATCATCATACCCATAGCCATTAATACCGACGCCACCACTAAATCAATAATTAAGAATGGTAAAAACAGCATAAATCCAATCTGAAACGCCGTCTTAAGTTCAGAAGTAATAAAGGCGGGCACCAACACCGTGATAGGAACAGTTTGTGGATCCGTCGCAGTTGAACCTGAAATATTAACAAAGGTTTCCAGATCTTTAACTCGCGTTTGCTTCAACATAAACTGTCGCATTGGGGCTTCAGCGTTGGTTAATGCTTGCTTGGCGCTGATCTGTTCATTGATATAAGGCTGCACTGCATCGGTATTAATTTTATCGATAACTGGCGACATCACAAAGAAAGTCAAAAACATCGCGATACCAATAATGACCTGATTTGATGGTGTTTGTTGTAAACCCATCGCTTGACGCAAAATTGACATCACCACCACAATACGAGTAAATGACGTCATTAAAATCACCACCGCAGGCAAAAATCCCAACGCGGTCATTAACGCTAATATTTGCAAGGTGATGGAGTAATCTTCACTGCCATCAGGGTTCATGGTGACGGATAATGCAGGAATACCACCATGGCCAGTTCCTGCGATTAAATGTGAAGCACTACTTTCCGCTATCATCGCCGCTTGAGTAATGCTCTCGGTTGCCCAAACGGGGGGTGTTATGATCCAACTGCTGCTCAGCAACAATAATAAAGCGATTTTGAAATACATTGCGGGGCTATTTTTTATCATTGGTGGTTATCAATCGGCTCAGCTGAGATGCAAAATCGTTGGCTGGCACATCTTCCATGATTAAAGGTTGTTCAAGCTTACTCAGCAACGAAATATTATGCTGGGTGATGCCGACTAACAGCTGTTCATCACCCACTTGAATCAGCGCAATTCGCTCTCGTTGCCCAAGTGTTAGCTGCTTTACAATTGTGAGTCGCTGATCACTACTGTGCACACCCACTAAGCGCATTTTTTTTAACACCCACGCCAAAAATAGAATAATAACAATCACCAACACCAATGACGCTAAGGTTGTGGCTAAATTAAGGTCGGGGGCTTGCCCTAAGGTCACTGACTGATCCATCGTTAGCTCTTACCGTAATTTTTTAATGCGTTCGGTTTGGCTAATCACGTCGGTTAAACGAATACCAAATTTATCATTGACCACCACCACTTCACCGTGAGCAATCAAAGTACCATTAACCATCACATCCAATGACTCACCCGCAATTCGATCAAGCTCAACCACGGAGCCTTGGTTAAGTTGCAATAAGTTACGAATGCTAATTTGTGTACGGCCGACTTCCATTGAAATCGTTACCGGAATATCCATGATGGTATCAAGTTTACGACGCTCATCATCAGAGATAGGCGAAGTATCATCAGTTAACTCTTCCAGTGGTGCTGGCTGAACACTGTCTTGTTGTTCGGCAAGGGCTGCCGCCCAATCATCTGCCATTTGTTGATCATTTTGAGGCATTATTATTCCTACTGAGGGGGCAATTAATGAGAGTCATCGGTGTTATTCATTTCTAATAAGGTCGAGCTTAATAATTCACGATCTAAAAAAGCCAAGTCGGTTTTCACCATATTGGGCCGTTTTAATTTATCAGTAATTTTAAGTGCTACGTTATCGCCACTTCGCCCCATTTTGGCACGATAAGTCGGTAAATCTTCCACGAAAATAGTTGCAGTTTCAGGCATTGAGATTGGAATAACATCCCCCGTTTGTAACTCCATCAAATCGCGTAACGAGATATCAATATCCAATAATTTAGCCCGTAAGTTGACAGGCACATCCATGATTTCATCGCGCAGTGCGTGGCTCCAACGGACATCGGTATCCATCTTGTCGCTTTGCACACCTGCATCAAGTAATTCACGGATCGGCTCAACCATTGAATACGGCATCACCACATGAAAATCACCGCCACCGCCATCAATCTCAATATGGAATGAGCTCACAACAATAACTTCTGTCGGGCTGACAATATTCGCCATGGTTGGGTTAACTTCAGAGTCGATATATTCAAACTCAACCGACATCACGGGTGACCATGCTTCACGGTAATCTTCAAACACCAATTTCAGTAGCATTTGCACAATACGCCGCTCAGTCGGGGTAAATTCACGCCCTTCAATTTTGGCGTGAAAACGGCCATCACCACCAAAAAAATTCTCAACCAAAATAAACACTAATCGTGCTTCCATGGTGATCAATGCGGTTCCTTTTAATGGTCTAAAACGCACCATATTTAAACTTGTCGGCACATAAAGCGTATTTTGATACTCACCAAACTTGATCATTTGGACGCCATTGATCGACACTTCAGCGGTTTTACGCAGCATATTAAATAAGCTGATCCGCATATGGCGCGCAAAACGTTCATTAATCAATTCAAGGGTCGGCATTCGTCCACGAACAATCCGATCTTGTGAGGAAAAATCAAAGGCTGTTATACCAGAGCCTTGATCACCATCATTTGCATCATCATCGGGCTCATCAACACCATGCAATAGTGCATCAATTTCATCTTGGGTTAATAAATCACTCACAGCGCACCTATTGCATCACAAAGCCAGTAAATAACACCCGTTCAACCACAGGCATATTGGTCATCTTGTTCATTGTTGCTTGTACTGTTGTCAATGCTTGTTGTCGTAACTGTTCACGTCCTTGTGGTTGGCGTAATTGCTCAACCGTGGCTGCCGCAAAAGTTTGCAACAACACACTTTCAACTAATGGCACATGCTTATTGGCTAATGCTTCATTTTGTTCACCTCGAACCATTAGCTGTACTTTTATTTGCACCACGCGATCACGCTCTTTACCACTAACATTAAAAATAAAAGGTTCAGGTAGCACGATATAATAAGCCGACATTTTCAATGGCGTTTGGGTTGATGAAACCTCAGCCGCTTTAACTTCTGTCGACGCTAAAGACAAAAACCAAACGCCGCCGCCAATCACTGCGATAACTAATAGAATCACCACGCTAATAACGATTTTTTTTCTCTTTCCAGCTTCCATTATTTATCCTGATCGCTATTTACTACGGTCTTTAGTGCTACATGACATTGCTGCATGGTTTCCCTTATTCATTAAATATTCACTATTAACATGATTAAAAACGCTAAGCGTAGTAATCAACTTGATCTTTATTTTCTTTTACATACATGCTGATAGAAGAATCAGGCTGATTACTCTCTGCTATTAATAATCCGTCATCAGCCATCGACCTTGCTGATGATTGCTGTCCCGACTGCGAATGCGCGGAACTATTACTTTGGTGACCCGTAAATTGCTGACTACTGTCTTGTTGTACTGAACTTTGAGCGAGTTGCAGCCCCTGTTGTTGCAGCATTTCTCTTAGCCGTGGCATCGCTTGTTCAACAATATCGCGGGCTTGATGATTGTTTACCGTAAATTGCACCGATGCTTGATCTTGGTTAATACTCAATTTAATCTGAAGTTTGCCTAGTTCAGGTGGATCTAATCGAATATCGACATATTTTAGGTTCTTCGCCATCATCATATTGATCCGTTCATGAACCTCTTCGCCAGCTTGTTCACGCGTAAGGACTAATGGAGATTGAAGGGAATTAGTGATGGTAGGCTGCTCAGGTTTCAGCATTGGTGTTGTTGATGCAGTCGTTGATGTCGACGCTAATCCCACCAATTGTTGAGCCAACGAGTCTTCTTGAGTATTACTATTGATGCTTTGATAACGGCGATGATCATCCGTCGACAAAGAAGCGCCATCAAACACAGCAGGGTTAATTAACATATCGGTGCTGGATGTTGTCGCAGATAAAGATCCGTTAGCAGCTAGCAGTGGCAAATTATTGACACTACCATCAGAAATAAGCTCTGCATCACTATTTGCGCCAGATTTTTGTCCATCGATATTATCTGGCATTATTGTCGTTAATGATGCTGCCGTTGTTGTCACAGCGGCCGCCGTAGCTGGCATAATAAACGCAGCACTTCCATCGGTGGTTTTAATGGCAGTTTGAGCTAGTACCAATTCATCTTGAGTCAGTACAGCATCTGTTGTTGGCATGACGACCGATGGCAAGCTTTTGCCGCTCGCATCAACGCTATTCACTTCTGTTTTATTCGTAGAATTAAGCTGTTGATTAGATTGTGTTAATTGCTGTAAAAACACATTACCAGCCACCATTAACTCTTCAGCGTCATCAATCGCTATCATCACGTCATTAGCACACATTAAAGACTCATCGGTTACTAAATCTGTTGTTGTGTCGACTATTATCGAGTCAACAGGTGCCGTTTCTGTATCAGTATTTGTATCAATAACATCAGGAATGTTGGTTACCGAAGTCTGAATATCGCTACCATTATTCATTATTTCAGTACGAGTAACGGCCACATCATCGGTTGATGCAGATTGACCACCAACCACGGCTAAAGGTGGCGTTTCATCAATCGCTTGCTGATATTGTTCTAAAAACACTCCCTCACTCACCGTTACCATTTCAGATGAAGGACTAGAGACCGAGCCAACCGTTACAGGCTTTGGCGTTTGCGCAGATGACACATTAAATAGATTCATAGTAACTCTTTTAATACGTGTCGCGACAGACGACAAATAAATGAATAACTGTTTGATATAAAGCGTCAAAAAAACGTTTCATTCAAAACTAATGCTCTATCCTAATGCAAAAAGTAAACCAGTTTTTTAGTTCTAGCGTTGTTGACGCCGTGCAAATTGTAACGTTACAAATTCATCCATCATTTTTTGTTCTTGTTTATTCAAAAAAAGCTGTCGTTCACGCTGTTTTTTTTCCAGTAACCATTCAATACCACGTTTTTTTTGCTGCATGGCTTGCCAGTGCTGACGGCATTGCTCAATTTGATTAGCAAAATAGCCCCCCGCCTGTTTTTGCTTCTCTAATGTGGTATCAAGTTGAGTTAAGAATTTTTGTAAATGGCTATATTGGCTTGCACTCAGCCCTTGTTGCCCACGATCAGAAAGTTGACGACAATAATCTAACCGGTACTGTTCAATTTGGGCTAATTGCTGTAAATAATTTTGCTGTTCAAGTTGCGCTTGATTAAGGGCGAGACTGGCTTGATGTTCTTGTTGTTGTGCTTGCTCTATTAATAATTCAAATGTTTTCAATGGCATACTATAACGACCTTGTCTTCGATTACCTGATTGCCGAGTTCCATTAACCGCCTAATGTGGATCGCAACATATTGACGCACATTTCATACGGTACGGCTTCTTTCATTTCTTGCTGTAAATAACTGTCTAATTTCGGTTTAAAACTAAAAGCTTGATCAATCGTTGCATCAGTTCCCGGTTTATAGGCACCAATAGCAACCAAATCTTGATTTTTACGGCAAATAGATAAAATTTGGCGTACGGCTTTAGACATTAGCATGTGTTCATCACTCACAATGGCAGGCATAACACGACTAACGGAACGCTCGACATCAATTGCTGGATAATGCCCCGCATCCGCCATTTCACGCGATAACACAATGTGACCATCGAGGATCGCACGTGAAGCATCCGCAATCGGATCTTGCAGATCATCACCTTCACTTAATACCGTGAAAAAAGCGGTGATCGATCCTTGATTTTCATTACCATTACCCGCCCGTTCCACCAGCGCAGGTAGCTTAGCAAACACCGATGGTGGATAACCTTTGGTTGCCGGCGGTTCACCAACAGACAATGCAATTTCACGTTGCGCCTGAGCAAAGCGGGTTAATGAATCCATCAGCAGCAACACATCAAACCCCTGATCGCGAAAATACTCCGCAATGGTGAGTGAGGTTTGGCAGCCTTTTAAACGCATTAATGGCGAAGCATCGGCAGGCGCCGCTATCACAACGGCTCGCTCTCGGCCTTCTTTACCTAAAATTTCATCAATAAATTCTTTTACTTCTCGACCACGCTCACCAATAAGCCCCACCACCACAATTTGCGCACTGGTACCACGAGTCATCATGCCTAGCGTGACCGATTTACCCACACCAGAACCAGCAAAAAGACCAATTCGCTGTCCTTTTCCGACAGTCAATAAACCATTAATAGCCTTAATACCAACATCCAGTGGCTCTTTAATCGGCTTGCGTGATAAAGGGTTTATAGGTGTCGAGGTAAATGCAGCCCGCTGTTCGGTAATAATAGGCCCTAATCCATCAAGAGGATTACCAATGCCATCAATAACACGCCCTAACAATTCAGGTCCGACGGGAATACCATTATTATGCAAAATAGGGGTGACTTTAGCACCCGGCATTACCCCTAACAGTTGCTCACTTGGCATTAAAAATAGCGTTTCTCCCGCAAAACCAACCACTTCAGCGTCTAACTCCCCGTTAAGGGTTTCCACTTTACAAACACTGCCAACGGGAGCACGGCAGCCAATCGCTTCAAGGGTTAGTCCTACAACACGATCCAACCGACCTGAAGCGACAGGTTTACAAGCGGTATTCGCGGTTTGATAGCGACCTAAACGTTCAGCAAGCGTCATAACGTGGGTTCTTTTAAATTACTGTTGAGCTCATTAAACGTGGTCAGTGAATGCAAAATGCGATCATCAATTAAATAATCAACACTAGAACTGCCACACGCCAACTGTAAATCCCCTCGTTGTAAGCTCGGCTCTGCAATTAATGACCATTGACGTTGTTGCAGATCAGCCTCATCAAAACTGGCATGAATTAACGCAACATCTTCTGGATGTAAATGCATTTTAATTTCTCGCTCAGCTATCGGTAGCGTTGCTACAACTTCGCGAACAGTATTGAGTAAGACTTGAGGATTGGTTTTAACTTCAACGCGAATCAATGCTTTGGTTAAGCCATTCACCAATAACAATAATTGTTGTTCTACTTCACTATCGACTTGAGCAATCGGATCCGCAAATTTATCCATCACCGCCACAAGTAACGCCACTTGTTGATCAATTTGTACTTGGGCTTGTTCAAGCCCTTGTTGTAATCCTTGTGCCACCCCTTCATCATGCCCGGCGGTAACACCTTCAGCATGACCTTGACTAAATCCTTCGCTATGCCCCGCTTGACGACCTTGTTCAACCCCTTCGTCATAAGCGGATTGCTGCATGGCTTCAAGCTCTGCTGCGGTTATCAGTGGCGGTGGTGGTGGCTCTGATTGGGATAATTGCTGTTGTTGTAATTGCTGTTGGTCAAGATAGGATTGATGATCATAATTAAGCGCATTTTCAGATTCATGATCACGGTCATGGCTGTAATCAGGGTATGCCCAACGTTCAAGCTCTTGTGCTTGATGTTCAGGTACGCGCATAAAACCACGACGACGTTCATCATTCATGGCAGAATCCTATCATTAGGCTCACATTGAAACACAATGCCCCTGTTATAAAAATTCATCAGCACCACCATTACCCGTTAGCACTAATTCACCTAAATCAGATAAACGACGCGCAATAGATAAAATTTCTTTCTGTGCCGCTTCAACATCAGCCACACGAATAGGTCCCATGGCTTCTAAATCTTCTTGTAGCATTTCACCCGCACGTTTAGACATGTTGCGATAGAACTTATCGCGTAACATATCATCTGCACCTTTAAGGGCTTTTTGTAATAGATCTTGCGGCACATCTCGCAATAGAATTTGAATGCCACGATCATCAACTTCAATCAGATTATCAAACACAAACATCAAATCTTGAATTTGAGTCGCGGTTTCTTCATCGTTTTCACGAATTTGATCCATCAACAGCCCTTCAACATTATTATCGAGATAGTTCATGATTTCTGCTGCGGCTTTTAAGCCACCAATTTTGGCTGCTTGTGCACCCGCTTGACCCGCAAACTGTTTTTCCATAATGTCGTTTAATTCATGCAGTGCCGCAGGTTGTACTTCTTCCAAATTAGCAATACGCATCATCAAATCTAATCGCACGCGTTCAGGAAATTGCGATAAAATTTCAGCGGATTGTTCAGGCTCTAAATAAGACAACACGATGGTTTGAATCTGTGGGTGCTCATTTAAAATAATGCTGGCAACTTGGCGCGGATCCATCCATTTTAAAGAATCAAGCCCGCGCGAGCCGCTACCCATTAGAATTTGATCAACCAAATTATTGGCTTTATCTTCACCTAATGCTGCCACTAACGCATTACGAACAAAATCTTCGCTGCCCATACCAATGCTGGTGTATTTTTGAATTTCTTCTAAAAATGAACGATGAACACTAGAGACTTTATCTTGATTTAAGTTCTTCATGCTTGCCATCGAGCCGCCGACTCGCTGCACCTGCTTCGGATCAAGGTGGCGAATAATACTCGCGGCATCTTGTTCATTAAGGCTTAATAATAAAATCGCGGCTTTTTCTGTGCCATTAAGGCTTTTAATATCAAATTTATTCTCGATTGGTGCTACATCATTAGTCATCTTCATTCATCCAGCTTTTCACGACTTGTGCGGCAAGATCCGGTTCATTGGCAACCAACGCTCGCACTGCTTTCAATAAATCTTCATCTTTATGTAAATTAGGCAGATCTAAACTACTACTGCTTAACTCAAAACTTTCATTTGGATCTAAGTCACCACCGATTAAGCTGGTGCCATCACTATGACTATTGTGGGTTAAAATCGGTAAGCCATTTTCATCTAACGGCGTGCCATTGGCCGTTTGATTTGGGTATAAAAGCTTATTCATTGCTGGACGCACCAAGACGATGATCACTACAATAATCACTAATGCGGCCGCTAACCAACGAATCCAGCTACTAAAATTAGGATTATCCCAAATGGGTACATCAGCCAATAACAGTTCTTCAGGCAGAGCAAATGGCATCGATAACACTTCTAATAAATCGCCACGCGCCTCTGAAAAACCAATTCCTCCCATTAATAAACGGCGAATCTTAACAATTTCAGCTTCGGATATTGGCACTCGCGTAATCTCACCTGTTTTAGGATCAACTATCGATTTATAATCAATCGCGACTGACACTGTTTGGCGATCAATAACGCCTGTTTGCGCGCGTTTATGGCTTATCGTGGTATCTAACTCATAATTACGGGTTGATTCACGATGCATGCGACCATTGCCGCTGCTTGTACCAGCTTGCATGTCTTTTATATTTTCAGGAATCGCACTACTAACGGGGGGTTGATTGCTCAACGCACCAGGAATACCTGCCACCACTTGACCACCATTGCTATCTTCACGTGTAAATTCACTTCGAGTAGCCGCAGTTGCGGGATCATAACGTTTACGGGTTTCTTCTAAGGCTGAGAAATCCATCGCGATATCAACTTGTGAGGTGTAATTCCCCAGCCCTAAAACAGGCATCAAAATGGCATCAATTTTTTCCCGTAAAGATTGTTCTTGTTTACGCTCTAATTCGTATTCTTTCCGTTTAGCGGTTGAGGATGGATCTTCCGTGCCTGAGCTTAATAAACGCCCGTGTTGGTCGGTCACCGTAACGCGGGTAGGACGTAAACCAGGAACTGCGGTTGCCACCATATCAACAATGGAATCAACTTCTTGCTGCCCTAGTGCTCCACCTGATGCTAAGGTCAGAAAAACCGTCGCGGTGGCATCTTGATTATGACGCACAAACACACTTTGTTTTGGCATCGCCAGCAACACTTGTGCTTTTCTCACTTGGCTAATTTGTTCGATAGCACGGGCTAATTGGCGTTCACGACTTAATTTTAAACGCTCATTTTCGAGCCGTTGTGAAACACCAAATCCCATGTCTTTTAATAAAATATCATCGCCTTCAGCAGTACGACTGTTTAAACCACTGCGGGTTAAATCTAATTTTATGCTGCTGTATTTATCCGTTGGCACTCGAATAGTATTACCATCAAGTTGGTAATCAATTTTCTTTTGATCAAAGTGATCCAAAATAGGAATCAATTCTTCGGTTTCGTAACTCCCCAATGGTCGCATTTCTGGCTCTTTTATCCACACCACGACCATGACGATTAACGCGACACAAATCGCAACCGATAACACTAAGATCACCTGCCGTAACAGATCAAGATTGCCTAAAATACTGTCGGTACGCGAGGCTTTCTTTTCTGCAAGATCGGGATCTTGGGCAGCATCGCGTAATACTGGTGAGGTATTATTATTTGCAACCATAACGGGTTGATTAACAATTTGATCTGGCACTATTTATTTCTCACACATATAACAAATTAGGCGCTATCACACCGACAGATAACGACGATACTTATACTGGCATATTCATTAATTCTTTGTAGGCTTGTACCATTTTATTACGTACTTGCACCGTCGCTTCAAACGCTACACTGGATTTATTACGCGCAATCATCACATCAGATAACGACACACTACGATCACCTTGATCAAATCGCGTCGCCAGATCACTTGATTGGCCTTGAAGCGTATTTACCGACTTAATGGCATCATTTAATAAATGGCCAAAATCAGCACTGACTTGCTGTCCGGTTGCAGGACGAATATTATTTTGAGCATCTAAACGCATTGTCTGCATTTCGGCCGCTAATCCATTAACTTTCATTGCAAAATCTCACTGTGTTTATCGCTATTATAAAAAGGTCTGTTATCTCTAGAACCCATCAATTATGCGGGGAGTTCAATGCCAGCATCACGCATTTTGGCTAATTTATAGCGTAATGTGCGTGGACTAATACCTAGCTTATCTGCCATGTCTTTACGGTTACCTTGGCAAGCAACTAAGGTGTCTAAAATAATGTTAAATTCTTGGCCGCGTAATTCATGACCTAAACTTTCAGCCACTATTGATGATGATGTAGAATCGATTGCCGTGGTTGCAGAGGCTAGAATTTCGCAATCAACCACCGTTGAAGGCATAGCCATTTGTAACCAATCAATCCCTTCAACCACAATATGTTGCTCAGTTATCATAAGGTTATCGTGAATGATTAACGCGCGTTGAATCACGTTATCAAGTTCACGTACATTTCCCGGCCATGTATATTGTAATAATTTGTTGAGTGCACATTGCGCAATGACAGGGATAGCCATCCCTTGTTGACTTGCATGGCGTTGTAAAAATAACTGCGCTAATGGCACAATATCGCCTTTACGCTCCGTTAATGCTGGCCATGTAATAGGAAAAACATTTAAGCGGTAATACAAATCTTCACGAAAAAGACCTTCAGCAACAGACTTTTTCAAGTCACGATTACTGGTTGCAATGATCCGTACGTTCAATTTAATGCTTTTACGTCCACCCAAGCGTTCAACTTCACGTTCTTGTAATACCCGCAATAATTTGGCTTGCAAGTTAACATCCATTTCACTGATTTCATCCAGTAAAATCGTGCCTGCTTGAGCTTGTTCAAACTTGCCCGGACACGCTTGTACCGCGCCTGTAAAAGCCCCTTTTTCATAACCGAAGAGCATTGCTTCTAGCATGTTTTCAGGGATCGCCGCACAGTTAATCGCAACAAAAGGGCCATCACTGCGTAAAGAGTGCTCATGAATATAACGTGATAACACTTCTTTACCCGATCCGCTAGGACCTAAGACCATCACGCTGGCATCTGTTTTGGCTACTTTTTCTGCCATCGCTAACAGATGTAAACTTTTAGGATCCGCCGCTATTGTATTGGTGGGGTTGGATCTGATCGGTGCATAGCGCCCAACCATATTTAACAAAACTTGCGGAGCGAATGGCTTCGCCATGTAATCAATCGCACCCTCTTTCATCGCGACAACTGCATCTTCAATATTGGCGTAGGCGGTCATTAATAGCACTGGCATTTTCGGCCACTGTAATTTAATACTGCGCAATAAAGCTAAGCCGTCCATCCCAGCCATTTGCACATCAGAAACCACAATATCAATCGCCTCAGATTTCAATAACACCAATGCGTGTTCTGCACTTTCTGCTTCTAGCCATTGATAACCCGCTAATGCAAGCGTATCGACTAATGCTTCACGCAAACCTTCGTCATCTTCTACGACTAATACTCGCGTTTGACTCATGCTTCACTCTCCATAGTTAACTCGAACCATTATGCGGCTTAAACTGATGTGACTAACGGTAACTGCAAGGTAAATGTTGCCCCTTGCCCCAATTGTGAATGTAATCTCAAGCTACCGTTATGGGCTGATACCACCATCTGTACCACCGCCAATCCTAATCCAGTCCCTTGTTGGCGAGTGGTAAAAAAAGGCTCTAACACTTTTTGATGATTTTCCGCCGCAATACCAGGGCCGTTATCTGCCACACTGAGTAATAACATTTGATCCTGTTGTTGGCAGCGCACTGCGACTCGACAGCCTTTGCCTGCCATTTGAATCGCATTGGTGATCAAATTCCCTACAGCACTTGCTAACGCGTTTTCATTGCCCATTAAGCGTAATGCTTCATCATCACAATCAATACTAAAATCGACATCATGACTCAGAACTTGGGCTTCTATCATTGCTTCTAAACTGTTGAGTAAACTTTCAATCGTAAATTCACTCACCACTTTATTGTCGCCACCTTTGGCAAATAACAGCATATCGTTAACTTGTTTTTCCAGATCGTATAGTCGATCCACCAGCTTGGTTTGAAAACGATGTCGAGTCGCGGAGGTTAACCCTGATGACGCTAAGTTAGCCGCATACAACAATGCACTGGCTAACGGAGTACGCACTTGATGTGCCAACGATGCCACCATTCGCCCTAACGACGACAAACGCTGCATTTCACTTAAACGTGATTGTAATTGTCGAGTTTCAGTTAAGTCAGTGATCACAATTAACTGCCCAGCCGCTGACGCTGAAATAGCTAATTTCACTTTACGACCACTACGCAGAGAAACTTCATGTCCATCATCATCTTGCGGAGCAAAACTGCGTTGAATAATCTCGCCCCAACGTTGGCCGATTAATGGCTCGCCAAGTAACCGTAATGCTTCTTGGTTGGCTTCACTAATCACACCTTTTTCATCCAATAAAATGACCGCAACAGGCATCACTTGTAATACTTGTTGATAACGCTCAACTTGTTTGTTTAACGCCGATAATGTTATGGATGAGTCACGCATGATTAATCTGCAACGAACAACAATAGCAATGGTTATGCAAATAACATACCACTAATAATTCATATTTATCATGGTGTTAGATTAGTGGCGCGTTAATTTTTAATGTCATTTTTATGACACTAATGACACAATTGTGTTTGTGGGCACTCTTTTTAGCTTATGAGGACATATTTATTATTAAATCCATCGCGGTATCATAGCTAAGCGCTATATTTAGCGGATATTGATTAAGCAATTATCGTTAAAACAACATAAAAAAAACCACCGCCAAATTAATGGCGGTGGCTTTTTTATATTGAAAGAGAGTTAAGGAAAATTAACTGTCTTTCGATAAACCATATTTACGCATTTTTTCAACTAACGTTGTACGACGCATACCCAACATATCAGCAGCACGCGCAACAACACTTGATTGCGCATCTAATGCTTGGCGAATCATTTCAACTTCAAGTTCAGCCAGCATCTCTTTAAGATTTAATCCTTCTGGCGGTAAACCGTTACCTAGTGGCGAACTATCATTTTCTTCAACCGCAAACAGATCGGCTAACGCTTGCTGTTCTTGTTCTTCAATAGACATCATGCCGCTTTCTGGCACAAAATCAGGTAACTGACTATAACGGTATTTTATTGGCAAATGATTAACGTCCACCATTTCACCAGGATAAAGAATCGTTAATCGTTCCACCAAATTCGCTAATTCACGAATATTCCCCGGCCAATCATGCAACATTAATGAGGCAATCGCACGTGGTGTAAAGTGGATCCGTTTCGCGCCTTCTGCTTCCATACGGGTAAGCAGCTCTTGTAATAATAACGGAATATCTTCAATACGATCACGCAACGCAGGCATATCTATTGGGAATACATTTAAGCGGTAATATAAATCTTCTCGGAATAATCTATCCGCGATCATTTTATCAAGATCACGGTGGGTTGCCGCCACAATACGCACGTTAGCTTTAATGGTTTGATTGCCGCCAACACGTTCAAAACTACGTTCTTGCAATACGCGTAATAATTTAACTTGCATCGACATTGGCATATCACCAATCTCGTCTAAAAATAAAGTACCGCCTTCGGCTAATTCAAATCGACCTTTACGGGTTGAAATAGCCCCAGTAAATGCCCCTTTTTCATGGCCAAATAATTCACTTTCAAGTAAATCAGCAGGAATAGCACCACAGTTAACCGGCACAAATGGACCTTTGCCACGCTCAGAATGGTAATGCACGTTACGCGCAACCACTTCCTTTCCTGTGCCTGATTCACCTAAAATCAATACACTGGCGTCACAAGCAGCCACTTGTTCAACTAAACGACGAATATCACTGATCGCTGTACTGCGGCCAACCATGCTTCTAAAGAGCATGTTCTTACGACCAAGGGATGGTACTTGATGAGTGCGTTTACCTAAATATTCTTGGCAATGACGAAAGGCATCGGCGAGTTGGTTGTAATGCAGCGGAAATTTAAGGTCACCAATATAATTGGGTAATTCAGCCAATAATTCATGATGATTAGTTAATGCAACCACTGGAATCTGCGGATACATTCTCAGCATATTAATAATACTACTGAGCCTTTTGGGATTGGTGATTGTTCCCAGCAGGCACACACCCCACTGTTGTTCCCATAATGACACGGTCAAATCTTGTGATGACAGCGCGTTATGATGTTCACCCATAAAGTTGAGGATGACACCTAAATCATGACGTTGCTGTGGATCGTCATCAATAACAAGTGTATTTACTAAACCGTGCATAGATGGATATTGCCTTTATAAGATTACACCCTGACGGTATATTCAATGTAGCGAAGAGAACAACAATCAAGAAGAGAGTAGATACATTGTAATTAATGTGCACCATAAGGCAAGATTTGACGTATAAAAGCTGTGATGCCAATACAAATAACAATGTAATTGATCAGGTTTTATGCCAATTAATGACTAAAAATACTTAAAAAAAACATTATCGGTAATACTGATTAGCATTACCGACAACAAAAATCAGTCAATTAGTTTCAGTAAGATAGTGATATTCCGTTGGAATTTGATCCCAAGCTGACTTTATTTCACGCAGCATACCCATCACATCATCCAAAGGCTGAGTGACATTTTCAGCATTTGCACGGGAAATCTCGCTACCCATAAAATCATAAAGTGCATCAAGGTTTTTAGCGATATCACCGCCATCTTCCATTGATAAACAATCACGCAGGCTTAATACAATATCTAGCGCTTTGGTTAAACGTTCACACTTAACCGCAATATTACCTTGTTCCATTGCTGCCTTACCCTGAATCAGGCGTTCTATCGCCCCAGCGTATAACATTTGAATGATACGGTGCGGTGAGGCGCTGGCGAGTTGTGCATTCACTGAAACTTGCTTATATGCCTGAAGAGAACCACGCATGTTGTTATCCTTTATTTAATAGCGACACATTATCAATAAACATCAGGTTTAGAGATTATTGTCCGTGTTGTTGAATATTGCTGTAGAGCGATAATGATTTTTGGCTTTTTTTCGAACGCACTAACTGCGCGCCAATACGATCTTTATGTTGTTGTAATAACGCTTTCATCACTTGAGTACGCGCCACCACATCATCAAACACTGCCCGTGATAGATCTGCTTGTTTAAGCACAATTTCCACTTGCTGATGACGCAATGCGACTAAGTTTTCAAGCTGCTGCGGAAAATCATCAGGGTAATCTTCTGCGAGTAATAATTGTTCAATTTGGTGTTCTAATTGGGTTAATTGCTGCATGTGTTATCCATTTTAAAAGACCATCAAGCTCATCATAGTATTGAGCTGATTATTCATTTTTCCTATCGCTGCATCCATCGCAGTAAATTGCTGATAAGTACGTTCTTCATAAGCTTTCATGCGCTCATTGAGTGACGTCATATCATCTTCAAGCCGAGTTTGTTGTTCTTTAATGGTTTTTTCTTTATTGGTTAACACACCATCCGTTGAACTGGTAAATGATTTAAAAATACCTTCTGCTTGATCAAGAAAACCATCTTCTTCAGTGTGAAAAAACGCATTAAAGGCTTTAAAATTATCTTTTAATGCTTCGTCGAACTTTTTGTCATCAATTTCAACTTTGCCATAACGATCGGTGGTAATTCCAAGATCACTCAAGCTATAGCTTTGACCATCAACCTCAATGGTTTTATTCATCAAATTTCGCATTTGACTACTGATCGAACGGGTTAAACTGTCACCATTTAGCGGGCCACTGGTTTTCTTTTCTACATCGTATTTACTGAGATTATTGGCGGTATCAATCAAACCATTATAGGCTTCAATAAAACTCTCAAGTGACGATTTTGCATCTTTGGTATTATCCGTAATATCAATCGTAACGTGCTTAACATCATCGGTATCTGTTAGCTTTTTCAGATCAAGCGTTACGCCTTCAATCGCATTTTCAATCTTATTACTACCACTACTAATGACAGTATGATTATCAATCCGTATTTGAGCATCTTCACCTGCCTGCATTTGTACCATTTCAGCATTAGCGGTTGGATTAGCAGGATCAAAACTTAATTTAGCTAACTCCCCTGTCATCTTAGAAGCATCAATCGATATTTGTTGATCTTTTCCTGTTTCTGAACTTGAGAAAACGATCTTCGCGCCCTTATCATCATTGATAACGGTTGCGGTCACACCGGGGTTATCTTTGGCATTATTAATCGCATTAACGATATCTTTAAGGCTGCTTTTTTCTTTATTGATATCCAGTGATAGCGTTTTTCCATCAATGGTAATATCTAATGTTCCCGATCCAAGTTCCGCTTTAGGATCAGAATCAAATGAATTATTTGACATCACTTTATGGGATTTAGCTAACGCAAGTACTTCAATGTTATAGCTACCATTTTGTGCATCAGCAGAGGCTTCAACACCAACAAAACCACTTTCAGATGAGGTTGCCGATTGACCAGCAAAGACTTTATCTTCGGCAAATTTTTTAACCATTTCCTCTAAACCAGAAACCGCAGATTTAATTTGCCCATAGCCACTCAGTTGAACTTCTAGCTTTTGCTGCTGTTCTTTGATCCGCTGTTCTTTCGGGGCACGTTCTGCTGCTACTAATTGTTGTGTCATTCCAGCAACATCTAATCCAGACGCTAAACCACCTGCACTTAATCCCATAATTTGCCTCTTTAACTACACAGTACGGCTTAAAGAACTCAAGCTATGCTTGGCTAAATTTTTGTTTAAGTCTAGCAATTCTTGTGCCGGAACTTGGCGAATAATATCACCGGTTTCTTTATCAACAATAGTGGCTATTTGTTTGCCACTGTCATCGTCAATATGAAACCGTAAGATGCGATTAACCTGTTGTAATACTTGTTCAATCTGCTTAATTCGCTCTTGCTCTTCGTGATTATCAAGATTGAATGAATTAAGCAGATTGTCATCATTATTAGTCGTTTCGGTTTTATTGACAGTTTGCTGTAATGGCAAGTTATTATCGAGAGCCTCTGACAGTTGAATCTTATCAACAGGAGATTGAACATCATGAGGATGATATAGAGATAAGGGCGGTAGAGGATTGATCGCCATAGCCAGTTCCTTGAACATATTTGTTAGCGATTAAAATACAACAATGCCCTGCTTGATATACCAAGCAAGGCACGACAATATTGCGGATTAACCTAGTAGACTAAGCGCAGATTGTGGAATTTGTTTTGCTTGTGCAAGAATCGAAGTACTTGCCTGTTGCAAGATTTGATTCTTAGTCATGTTGGTAGTTTCTGATGCGAAATCGACATCTTTAATACGACTGTTTGATGCTGTTACGTTTTCGTTTATGTTAGCAAGGTTACTCAACGTATGGTTAAAGCGGTTTTGCACCGCACCTAAATCTGCACGTTGTGAGTCAATACCTGCGATTGCGGCATCGATAACATCAAGGGCTCCTTGAGCTCCACTTTGACTGGTAATATCAAGATCTTTAACTGTACTTAACTTAGAGTTACCAGCTGCAGTCGTAATATCAGTAGCTGTACCACCAATAGTAAACTTATCACTAGAATCAAATTCTAATTCAGAGTTAACAACAACCCCTTTATCATCTACGGCAGCTGCAGTTCCAGCTAAACCTGTTACTGAATCAATTGTAGCCATAGTCAAAGTAGGTTTACCCGCAGCCGCAGGACCTACAGCTTTAATTCCGGCAACATCATCAGCTTGAATTTGTAATTTACCCGTTGATTTATCAAAAGTGGCATTAAAACCATCTTTATTAATATCACTGGCTAACTCTTCCATGTTGCCATTGTAAGTACTTAAATCATAACTTGTTGTTCCAATATCTAACTTTCCGGTATCTGCTGCTGTCAAATTATCCAATTCAACGTGAGCTGAAGCCTTAACATCAACACCTGTCCCTAAATTATTTAATGTTTCAGCTGCTGCTTTTGCATCCATACCTTTAACTGTTGTTACTTTTGATGATCCATTTGGACCACTTAAAGTTATATCCTCAGATGTACCAGTACCAAAAGCAAGGCCTGCTGCCGCTGCTGCACCAAACACAGTACCTTTACCACTTTTTTGATGTTGACCAATATCACCGGCAGAAACACTTGAAAGTGATACTCCAATAGTTTCATTTGCATTAGAACCAACTTGGAATTGTTTTGTTCCAAAAGACCCATCTAATAATTGCTGCCCACCAAAAGTCGTTGTTTCAGAAATACGCGTCATTTCTGTTTGTAATGCACTAACCTCTTTCTGAAGAGCTTCACGATCTTCTGTTGAATTAGAACCATTAGCTGCTTGTAATGATAGATCACGCATGCGCTGTAACATATTAGTCGTTTCTGACATTGCACCTTCAGCAGTTTGTGCCATTGAGATACCATCATTGGCATTACGCATTGCTACGTTTAAGCCGTTAGTTTGGCTAGTTAAACGGTTTGAAATTTGCAGACCAGCAGCATCGTCTTTGGCAGAGTTAATGCGCAAGCCAGATGATAGTTTTTCCATGCTACTTGCGACGCCATTGCTTGCACCATTTAGGTAACGCTGGGCGGTCATTGCAGAAACGTTAGTATTAACTGTAACAGCCATAGTTGTTGCTCCTTAATTTGATACCCAGCAATCCCGGGCGAAGACAGTTTTATCTGTTGTGCTAAAGTTAACGGCACCTTTTGGCGAAGCTTTAGGATTATTTTTAGGTTTTTGTAGGCGAGGTTAACGCACACCCCACCCCCGTCATTCCCTACAGTGAGGTTACGAACGCGATAGGGAATCTACTGTTAACGCGTTGTAGAATGAATGTGTTGCGGTATCTGTTATAGGTTTTCACTGGCGTCTTTAAGGCTCAAGCTCGCGTTGAGTAGATCACGGATAGCCCTCGCCCCTCGGCTTCCGAGATGACGAATAATGGGCTAAGTAAGTACCAAGCCCCTCCCCCGTCATTCCCTACAGTGAGGTTACGAACGCGATAGGGAATCTACTATTAGCGCGTTGTAGAATGAATGTGTTGCGGTATCTGTTAATAGGTTTTCACTGGCGTCTTTAAGGCTCAAGCACGCGTTGAGTAGATCACGGATAGCCCTCGACCCTCGGCTTCCGAGATGACGAATAATGGGCTAAGTAAGTACCAAGCCCCACCCCCGTCATTCCCTACAGTGAGGTTACGAACGCGATAGGGAATCTACTACCCACGCGTCGTAGAGTTACTGTGGTTGTAATACGGTTTTCACTGGCTTGTTTAAGGCTCAAGCTCGTAGTGAATAGATCACGGATAACCTCGTCCCTCGACTTCCGAGATGTGAATAATAATCCCCGTCATTGCCTAAAAACATCAAATCTAAATATAATTAAACAATGACAATTGCTTGGTTTGCCCAAACGCTTGTTGCGAGGCTTGCAATGCCATCATTTGTTGGTTCATATTCATGATTGCTTTGCTGTAATCGAGATCTTCTAACCCACTTTGGGCTTGATTTAGGGTTAATTCAAAATCCAGATGCTGCTCTTGTTGGCGATCAACCTGCTGCATAATGGTGCCAACTTCTGAACGCTGTTGGTTCATATGCACAAAACCACTGTCGAGATCATCAATCACTCGTTGTAAGTTTGCTTCTGCTGCGGGCGATGAAGTTAGACGCTCTGCGTTATCAATCGCACTCTGAATTGAATCAAAAATATTGATGGTTTGGGCTGGCTTTAAGCTAATATTATCGCCACTACTGATATCACCAAATTTTAAATTAAGAGTGGCGCTATCGGCAGCTACAGGATCTTTATAAACGATGCCTTGTTCTGAATCATAAGCTTGATTTGCAGCGACGACTTTGCCCCCAACGGTTAAATTATATTGCATCTCTTTGGTTGTTGTACCATCCGCCGCTGCGACATCAACTTCATTGAAACTCACTTCAATAGCTTCAGCTGAACTAAAATCACTGGTAGTGGCAGAAAGTAGGTGCAGTTTAGAACCATCGGTTAAGCCACCAGCACCATCGCTAAAGACAGGTCGAAAATCACCGTAACTATTAGGGACATCGGTAAATAATTGATCCCCAGGTAAACTGGTTTTTACGTTAACTGATTTATCTATTTGAGCATAACGTGACTGGCTATCGCCGTAATAATCCATGCTGCCATCAGTGGCTTCCATAAACGGTTTGGTATCAGATTGATTACCCGCAAACACATAGTTGCCGGCTTCATCACGGCTATTGGCTAGTTCAAGTAAGCCATCACGCAAGCTAATTAATTCATCTTTAAATGCGGTGCGGTCGTTACTTGCCATCGCACCATTGATCATACCAAGTACTTTTTGCTTGGTTGCGCCAAGGTTATCTTCAACCCCCGCAATTGCGGTTTCCATAGTCTGAAGACGATTATTTGCTAGAGTGATAGCACTATTATATTGATCAATTTGGGTTAGCTGTTGGCGGTAATTTTGAATCGTCACCGATGACACCGGATCATCCCCTGCGGTTTCAACCCGTTTGCCGCTAGATAATTGACCGTTAGTTTGATTCAGTTCGCCTTGCTTACGCATTAAGTTGGAGGTCAGATTTTGGTACTGACTGGCGGTTGAGACGCGATTGATCATAACAACTCCTCGTTATACTGCGCGCATTAAGGTATCAAAGGTTTCTTTCGCCACCGACATAATCCGTGATGACGCCATATATGATTGTTGGAACTTCATTAGATTAGCGGCTTCTTCATCAAGGTTGACCCCGGATAAATTAGACACTCGCTCTGAGGCTGAATCAAAATCAAGCTGATTCACTTCACTTAATTTATCGGCATTTTTTTTGAGCATCCCAATATCAGTGGCTAAGCCCTCAAATAAATCAATCACACTTGATTTACCGTCTGCCATGGTCTTTTGATGCTGCACTTGCTGCATCGCCAAGAAGTTGCCATTACCGCCTTGAGCATTTTGAGTGCCGAGCTCAACCTCAAAGCTATCGTTAGCTTTTGCGCCAGCAGATAAAGTCATTACAGGGATTGACGAAGTAGCGCCCGTTTTAAAAGCAATGGTTGCACCTTTCTCCGCAGAGTATTGATTATCGGCTAATTCAATATTGGTATTCGTTTTTAAATCGGTAACGGTAACTTGATCGCCAGCGGCGTTTAACTGTAATTGATACCGACCTGCGGCATTATCAGACACAGCAGTCGCTTTGGTGATGGTTGCCGAGCCCAGATTAGATTCAGCCGCTATTGCTGTTAATTGACGGTGTCCCGCCAGCCCACGAGGATCAGTTAAGGCTAAACTAATATCCGCTGCACCACGACGTAAAGGTTGAATGATGACGGTTTCCGTTTCACCAGCCATTAACGTGGGTGGTTTATTAATGGTAATTTCTAAGCCATCAACCTTCGCTTCAAATTTGCCTTTGGCATTCGCGGTTAAGGCCGTTTTATTACCTTGTTGATCAATCAGCGTATGGCTGGTCGCATCACTGACTAATTGATAATCACCGATTTTAAGTTGATTAATATCATCAATTTTAACGCTAATATCACTGCTACTACCAAAGGGTTTAAGTGCGCGTTGCGACATCGCATTAGGGCTATTAATGTCATTGAATAACGCTTGTCCTTGCTGACCTTCAAGATCAACACCTTGCTGTTGAAGATCGTTCATTTGCGACGCAAAGCCAAGCGCCATTTGTCCGAGTTGATCCAAACTTTTATCAATAACATCATCACGCACGGTTAGCATCGCGCCTAAGCTACCGCCAATGGTGTCGCTTTTTATTGGCTTACTGTTATTGCCATTGATTAACGCGATTTGTTTATTGGCAATATCAGGATCGCCATCAACGAGTTTTAACTGTGATGCACTCACGCCAGAAACTAAGGTATCCCCGCTACCAATAATGACCGTGTTGGCTAAACTACCTTTATCTGCCAACACGGTCACTTGCGTATATTGGGCTAATTCATTAATCAGAGTACGTTGTTGATCAAACAGATCATTACTGCCATCGCTGCTAGATTGTTGCTGCAAACTGGTATTCACGGCGGCAAGTTCTTGCCCTAACGCATTAACGCGATCTAAAGAGACACTTAATTGCTGATTAACATCAGTACGAATATTGGTTAGTGTTTCATGGGAATTATTTAAGTTAACCGCCGCTTGATTGGCATGTTCTAACACCGTTTGACGACTACCAAGATCGCTAGGATTATCAGCCAATGAGCGCACTGAATGATAAAAATCATTCATACTGTTAACGCTATTAACGGCACTTTTAGAGGTAAAATCATCTAACATCGCTAAATGCTGTTGTTTAACATTAGCCTCTTCTAGTTGAGTAGTGGAAAGCGTCAGTTCGCGAGCAGCAAATTGGTCATAAGCACGGCTAACGTTATCTATATAAGCACCGGTGCCATAGTAACTATTACCGTTCCATTGTGCATCATCGGCTTTTTGTTCAACGACTTGACGGCTATAACCCGGCGTATTAACGTTGGTTATATTATGACTTGCTACATCTAATTGTTTTTGAGATGTGCGTAAGCCACTCACACCAATTTGCATCAAATCTAACGCCATCGCCTGTTGCTCCCCACTAAAATTCAAACCATTATCAGCAACAATCGTGCGATAACGCTGCTGCTAATAAGCAAGATCTGAACCACTTTTAAATAAATTCCATTTATAACGTCATTGTTTAAATAAATACTGTTAATTGGCATTTATTTACTTATACTTTTGCCGTTGCTGCCGATATAAACAAAACACCGACAAAAGCAATGGCAAAACAGCCCCTATAACAAAGGATATCGTTAATGAATGTTTTACTTTCGGGACTTATTGGTTACGCAATAAAAGAAGTGGTGGTGCCATTAATCACTGACAGCGATGATGATAAACAAGATAAAAAACAAGTCTCTGATAAGGAAGTAGATGGGGCATTATTTGAAAGTAACGATCTGATCAAGATGGTCTCGAGCTTAATTGATATAGTGGTGTAATCATAACGACTATTTGTGACTTAATTACCCCTGCTATTGCTGCCCTTTTCTTTAATCACCGTTAACGCTGTGACAATCCTCTCTGTTAACAATAAATCCCATTCACAATAAGCTCTGCACTTTTTTCATGACAGCCAACACCTTATTGCTGTAATTGGGATCGGTGGCATACCCCGCCTGATGAATTTCACGAATAAATTGCTGCGGCTGGTTACTGTGCGTTAATGCTTTTGAATAACGCGGGTTATGCTGTAAGAAATTAACAAAATCATCAAAGCTATGCTGGTAGGAATCATAAGACCGAAATGCCGCCTGCTCTTGAACGGCAATACCATCATGAAATTCCAATGTTTTTGTGGCAACCTTTTGCCCCTGCCAACGCGAATCCGCTTTAATATTAAATAAATTATTGCTCGAACCAAGGGCATTGTTAATCACCTTCTTTCCCCACCCTGTTTCTAATGCTGCTTGCGCAATCAACAATGCAGGATCAGTACCTAATGTACGTGCCGCCTTTTGAGCATAGGGCTTCATATAACTAACAAAATCTTTTGCCGAAGAAAAACTTGTCGGCTTTTCTGACTTAACAGGCAAAATTTCATCTGTAGTCACTGGAGCTATCTTTAATGATAACTGCGATTGAGGTAATGGCGGCAGTATTAATGATTTATCTACCGTACGGGTTGATAGCGGTAACGCAATCGCATCAGTATTAATCGGACGAATTGAGAACGGTTGTGGCTGTTGTTGTGGGTACAAATCAGTTGTTGGTTGATGCTGGCTACTATCTTGCGGTTCACCACCTAGTTGTTTAACAATCATATCCGCTAGCCCAAGACGACCAGTAGTACTTAGCTGCGATGATAGTTGTTCGTCATGCATCTGTTGATAAAATTTGCCATTATTACTGCTCATTAAATCGGATTCAAACGCACTATTGGCTTCACGCATCGATTTAAATAACATCTGCGTAAAAATAGATTCAAATTGAACCGCGGCTTCACGTAAAGAGCCTTTTTTATCCTCACCAATGCCTGCCCGTAGGCGATCAAGGCTACTTAAATCATGAATAAAACCAGGCTCTATTTGTTTCATTGCCGCTCTCTTAAATATTAGATAATAATAAGCTGGCCTTCAATGGCCCCAGCTTGTTTTAATGCTTGTAAAATGGCCATTAAATCTGATGGTGCAGCGCCAACTTGATTAACCGCTCGCACTAATTCATCCAATGTCACTCCGGGCTCAAATTTGAACATTCGTGCATCTGATTGGTTAACTGTGATCTGAGAATTAGGTACCACCACTGTATCGCCACCAGCAAAGGCATTAGGTTGACTCACTTGTGCATTTTCTTTAATTGATACCGTCATACCACCATGAGTGATTGCTGCTGGGCGTAATTTGACATGTTGTCCGATAACAATGGTGCCAGTACGTGAATTAACAATGATTTTTGCTGAACCTTCAGCAGGATCAAATTCCAAATTTTCCACGGTCGATAAAAACGCAACGCGCTGACTGACATCACGTGGAGCACGCACACGAATAGACGTCGCATCGACAGCTGACGCCATCTGTGGCCCTAAAAATTGATTAATCGAATCGGACATCCGTTGCGCGGTAGTAAAATCAGACTCATATAAATTAAAAGTTAAATAATCACCACGGCCAAAGGGGTTTGAAACTTCTTGCTCAACCATTGCACCATTAGTTATTCGACCAACGGTAGGCGTATTGCCGACGACTTTAGAACCATCAGCCCCCTCGGCACTAAAACCGCCCACCACTAAACTGCCTTGTGCAATCGCGTACACTTTACCGTCCAGGCCTTTTAGAAACGTTTGTAATAATGTGCCGCCACGTAAACTTTTCGCTGAACCAATCGAAGACACAGTAATATCAATGGTCTGCCCTTGTTTAGTAAACGCTGGCAAGGTGGCATTCACCGCGACCGCCGCAACATTTTTGGTTTTGGGTTTAGTGCCTGCTGGCAATTGAATCCCAAAATTTTGCAGCATCGCATTAAAAGTTTGCTCTGTAAAAGGGGTGGTTTCGCCAGTTCCCGGTAAACCGACGACTAAGCCATAACCGACCAATTGGTTACTCCGTACGCCAGCAACTGCTGCAACATCTTTAATGCGTGCCGCCTGTGCTGTCGAGGCAAATAAAGTGACAGCCAATAAACATATTGTCGAAATTTTCAAATGACTCTCCGAGACAAGTTAAAACGATAACGCAACTAACCTTATGCAAAGGTAAGATGAATAATAAGATTAAAAATTCTATTAAAAAGCGACATTAAAAAAGCGTGATAACCAATTTTGCTGCTGAACATCTTGGCGATCGCCAGTACCTGAATATTGAATGCGCGCATTAGAAATACGGGTTGAAGCAATGCTGTTATCTTGATCGATATCATCAGGTCGAATATTGCCACTCACGCGAATATATTCTTCGCCCGTATTGAGCATTAGCCATTTCTCACCGCGAATAACCAAATTGCCATTACTGAGCACATCAACAACTTCAACTGAAATAGAACCTTTAATACTGTTACTTTGATCTGCTGACGTTGAACCTTCAAAGGTATTATTATTCGCCATCGCATAAGACAAGGTGTAATCGCTTAAAGTAACGGGCTTACCCCCTAGTTCTATCGGCTTCATGTGAAGATCGGTTTTCTTATCAAGATCTGAACTGGCATTTTTCTTCGCCGTAGTTTTTTCTTCAAGCAAGATTGTCACAATATCACCAATACCGCGCGGCTTGGTGTCATCATATAAATCTTGCGCTTGATCTTGATTAAATAACGATCCGGTTGCAGTTGCATAATGTTCAGGCTTGTCTTGCGGTCGAACCGGATTCCATGCAGGATCATTCATTTGCGCATCTTCACGTGAGCGTAAACGGTCAATTAAACTCTTTGATTCAGTTTGCTTACCTTCAACGGCATCAACATTAGTGGTCGCTTTTTCAATATCACTACCCACTGAATCTGGCGTTGACATACAACCGCCTAAACTACAAACAAGTGCAATCAGTAGCCAGCGTCTATGGTGATTTGAAT
The DNA here is from genome assembly GCF_003026395.1 of Photobacterium iliopiscarium. Taxonomy (GTDB): domain Bacteria; phylum Pseudomonadota; class Gammaproteobacteria; order Enterobacterales; family Vibrionaceae; genus Photobacterium; species Photobacterium iliopiscarium. Next base: position 437,253 of record NZ_PYOO01000002.1, read on the forward strand.
GTACTTTCACGGCGATTTCCTAGCTAATGAACTTATAATTGCTGATTAACGTAACTCAACATTTGGTCAACGGTTGAAATCACTTTGGAGTTCATTTCATAGACCCGTTGCGCTTCAATCATATTTACGAGCTCTTCGGTCACATTGACATTGGATGTTTCAAGCATCGATTGGCGAATAGAACCAAAACCTTCTAAACCCGGCGTGCCTTCTTGAGGATCACCGCTAGCCCCCGTTGGTAAGAATAAATTCTGTCCAATCGGCTCTAAACCTGCGGGGTTAATAAAATCGGTGGTGGTTAATTGTCCTAACACTTCATTCTCTTGTTGATCACGAATACGCGCCGACACTTCGCCATCAGTCCCCACAGTAATACCCACCGCATTATCAGGTACCACAATTTCAGGTTGCACCGGATAACCACTACCGCTGGTGACTAAAATGCCTTGATCATTAATGGTAAATTGACCATTACGGGTATAACCAATATTGCCATCAGGCAGTAACACTTGGAAAAAACCATCGCCTTCAATCATCATATCCATAGCGTTATTGGTGGTTTGAGTATTACCTTGAGTAAACACTTTTTGAGTCGCAACCACTTTGGCACCAGCGCCCAACATTAAGCCACTTGGCGAAGTAGTATCTTGAGTTGATTTACCGCCGGGTTGATTGATATTTTGATAAAAAAGATCTTCAAAAACCGCACGACTTTTCTTAAAACCTATGGTCGATGCGTTAGCTAAGTTATTAGAAATAGTTGAAATATTGGTTTGTTGGGCATCTAAACCCGTTTTACTGACCCACAATGCTGGATGCATGATGATCGTCCTTTAGTAATTAGCTGATACGCATCAGAGAAGAAGAAGATTTATCCATTTCTTCGGCTGTTTTCATTAACTTCACTTGCATTTCAAAGTGACGTTGTAAATCAATCATGCTGGTCATTTCAGCCACTGCATTAACATTACTACCTTCAAGCATGCCTTTGGCTAAACTGACGCTAGCATCCGCATCTAATGGATCACGATTGCCGATCACTTTAAATAAACCATCGGTATCTTTAAATAGGCTACGATTTTCAGGTTTCACTAACTTAATACGATCAACAATTACCATCACATCAGATGGCGCACCTTTAGGGATTACCGAAACCGTACCATCTTGACTAATTTCAATTTTATTAACGGGTAGAGGAATAAAAATAGGACTGTCATTGCGCCCTAAAACAAGCTGACCATTGCTATTTTGGAGCATGCCCATTTGATCAACATTAAGATGTCCTGCGCGGCTATACCCTTCTTTACCACCCGCATCTTGCACCGCTAACCAACCATCGCCTTGTATCGCAATATCAAGATCACGCCCAGTACTGATCACTGAGCCTTGAGCAAAATCGTTACCTGTTCGTTCAGCCATGGTAAACACACGACTCGGCACCCCTTCACCAAACACCTGCATACTACGCGCTTGCTGTAAGTCAGCACGAAAGCCTGTCGTACTAACGTTAGCAAGGTTGTTAGCATGTACTCGCATGCCTTGCATATCTTGTTTTGCCCCGCTCATCGCGAGAAACAGCGCCCGATCCATTTTTTGACACTCCTCTGTGCATTAGCCGATTTAAAGCAAAAATTACGCCAAGATGTGGATAAAGAATAACAACGGCTAAGAATTGAGAACTGAAGATACAAAAACGCCACCGATAACGGTGGCGTCGAGCAATTCATAAAAATAATGAACGCATTTGAAATTAACGAATCTGAAGAATGTTTTGTTGCAACTGGTTATTAACATCCAATGCGCGTGAACTGGCTTGGAAGTTACGCTGAGCACTGATCAGATCCACCAGCTCTTGAGTCATATCAATGTTGGATTGCTCTAAAGTACCACTTTTGATGGCGCCAAATGAACCTTGAGATGCATCACCCCAAACCACTTCACCGGATTCTTGAGTGGCATTCCACAGCGAACCACCAAGTTGAGTTAACCCTTGCTCATTGGCAACTCGTGCCATCGCCACACGACCAACAACCAAATCTTTACCATTAGAATAAGACGCCATAATATTGCCATCAGGATCGATATCTACTTTTGATAAATATCCTGTTGATGCACCATCCGTATCTTGGAATTTACGCACTTCAAACGCAGACGCATACTGAGTTGGATCTTCATAATTCATGGTGATTGCTTGAGTCCCATCTGCGCCACCCACATCAATAGCGGCCTCAGCAAAACTTTCCATTTGAATATTTAATGGCGTTCCTGGAATAGCAGCGTCAGGCGGTACTGCTGGTGTTTCTTTTAGTGGTTGTCCATTGGCATCAAACTTCATCATATACCCCAGATGACCATTTGAACCTGTCACTGAATATCCCGCGGGTAAAGACTCTGCTTTAGCATCTAATGCTTTTTCTTTGCCATTATTATCGGTAACGGTTTGATAAACTTCCCATGAATTGGCATTGGTAGGATTAGGCGCAACGGCATTAGGATCATATTTTGCCACATAATAAGTGGTCATTTTATACGGCTTACCGAGTGAATCATAAATTGTTGATGAGGTAGAACGGCTAAATGACTCTGGCTTACTAAAATCAAATGGCTGTGTTTTAGGTACGGTTTCTTTATTGGGTAGATTAAGCGATACCTTAATATTTTTAGATGCCGTTGGCTGTCCAAAAACATCATCAATTTTCAAAGATTTCGCTTCATAAGAGGCAACGGTATTTGAATCTTGATTAACAGGATAGCCAAGTAAAAACTTCCCTTCCGCATTGACTAATTCATTTTCATTGTTTAATTGAAACGCACCATTACGAGTTAAATTACTGTTCGAGGCTTCATTCTTATTATTTGCAACCGCAAAAAAACCTGCACCAGATACCCGTAAATCTAAGGGATTATTAGTATAAATGCTTGAACCTTCATGAAACTGCTGCGCTACTGTTGCCGTTTGTACGCCACCACCGGTGGTAGTTTTAGCGTTTGAGAAGATGGAATTAGAATACACATCCCCAAACTCTGCCCGTGACTCTTTAAAACCAAAGGTATTGGCATTAGCAATGTTATTACTGGTGGTGTTTAAGTCCTTTTGCGCAGCACCCAAGCCACTTAATGCGATATTCATGCTCATCGTAAATTATCCTTGTTGTGTACTAAGTGGTGCCGCTGATTGTGCACTTTTACCAATTTGTAAGACTTCAGCTAAATTGACTGGTTTGGTCACCCCCGCCAGATTTAACATTACTTTACCGTCACTATTGCCCAGTAAAACACTGTTAACATTGGCGTGAGTTAATACTTCAAATTGCTGACTTTCGCCGCCGACAGTTCCCGATACCGAAAAGTTATATTTGCCTTGTGGCATCACATTGCCAGCATCGTCTTTACCGTCCCATGCAAACGGATGTTCCCCTGCGGATTTTGCACCTAGAGTAACGGTTTTTACCAATACTCCTTGCTCGTTTTCAACCCGCAGAATGGCGTTATCGACCCCTTGTTGCATGCGTACCATGCCCGCCATTTCACCGTCATGGCTTTTCAATGCCGATGCGCTTGGAATAAGCACATCTTGTCCAACTAACGATGAAGCTTGCAGCGCTTGGTTTGATGTCATGGCACTATTAAGTGAACCAAATTGCTCATTCATTTTATTGATACCATCAACGGTAGCAAAAGACGCCATTTGAGCGATCATCTGATCATTACCCACAGGCTTAAACGGATCTTGTTGCGCTAACTGTTTAGTTAACAACGATAAAAAATCGTCTTGTTTTAATTGATTAGTACCCGTAGTCGGTTGTTCTTGAGCGATCTTTTTATCTTGCATGCCTTTTAACTGGTCAAGGTAAGAAAGAGATTGCCCAGCGCCATTAATGGTTGTCATAACACAAACTCCTTAGCTTATTTGCCCATCTGCAAGGTTTTCATCAACATTTGCTTACTTGCATCTGCCACTTGAACATTATTTTGGTAAGAGCGCGATGCAGAAATCATATTGGCCATTTCTTCCATTACATTGACATTAGGTTTATAAATATAACCAGCACTGTTCGCTAATGGATGCTCAGGATTATATTCCGCACTTAATGGCTCATTACTTTCAACGATCCCTTGCAACTGCACTGGCACACTAGCATCGCCTTGATTAGCACTATCAAGCGCTGCTGCAAAAATAGGATAACGTGCTTTATAGGTTTCCTGGGCTGAACTACTAACGCTATTGGCATTGGCTAAGTTACTAGAGGTGGTATTAAGTCGTACTGATTCTGCACTCATGGCAGAACCTGTAACATTGAAGATATTAAATAAACTCATCCATTATTCCCCTTTCAATGCCTTGGTTAAATTCTTAAATTTAGAGCCTAAAAAATCGAGCGATGCTTGGTATTCAATACTGTTTTGCATAAACAAGTTTTGTTCTAATTGCGCATCAACAGTATTACCATCACCAGTATCAGGTTGAGTTGGCACTCGATAGAGTTGCTCGCCACTCGCAGCAGGAGAGGCAGTAATATGCCGCCCATTGGTACGATTAAGGCCAACGTTTTCCCCTGCGGTTGCCGATTGCAGGACGCGGCTAAAGTCGACATCTTTTGCCTTAAAGCCGGGAGTATTGACGTTAGCAAGGTTGCTCGCCAACGTTTCCGCACGTGTTGCTCGGGCGCCAACGGTATATTGATGAATACCTAATGCTTTATCAAAAGAGATCGACATGCTTTGCCTCTACGTGAAATTCATTGTCACTATGACAACAGCAGTAAAGCAAAGACAATGCCAAGATGGGAAAGGAGGTGGAAAATGTAGGGAAAGCAGGGAAGCAGGGAAGCAGGGAAGCAGGGAAAGAATGCAGATATTGGGACAGGGTATCAAAACTTGAAACCTTGCCCCTAAATCACAGACACGTCCCTTGCTGGTAAGATTATTTTAATTTGTAAATAATACCGGGATTACAACGTACCATTTCAAACCGATCACACAACCCCGTTAATGATTCAGAAGCCCCCAAAAATAAGTAACCACCAGGATTTAAACTGGCTGCTAATTGATTTAACACTTTTACTTTGGTTTCAGGTGAAAAATAAATGAGTACATTTCGGCAAAATATTACGTCAAATTTACCCAATAAAACGTAGCTGTCTTTTAAATTTTGAGTCCTAAAATTAACCAGCTGTTTTACGCGTTGGTTAACTTGCATCCCCCCACTGATATGCGCTTCAAAAAATAGTCTTCGACGCTCAACTGATAAACCACGACTTAACGCGAGATTGTCGTAAACCCCGTTACGACACATATCAAGCATAGTTTGTGAAATATCTGTCGCCGTGATCTGAATACTCGGTAATAACCCCGGTCGTTTCAATTGTTGTTCTAAAATAGTCATCGCCATTGAATACGGTTCTTGCCCTGATGAACTTGCCGCTGACCATATCTTTAATGGTCTTCTATTGGCTGCAAGTTCAGGCAAGATCTTATCGGCTAAAACAGTAAACGGATAACTATCACGAAACCATAACGTTTCATTCGTTGTCATTGCATCGACCACTGCAACTCGTAATTCACGGTTTCGGCCTTTCAGGGTGTCTTGCAATAAATCGGATAAGGAAAGTAATCCAAACCGTTTAACTAAAGGACTTAAACGGCTTCGCACTAAATATTGCTTACTGTCCCCCAAAACGATGCCACATTGTGCTTCGAGGAAATGACAAAAGTCATAATAATCTTGATCATTTACCGTTAATGTTGTCATCAATCACTCTTTCTTGTTTTTGTCATGTATTACACGTCGACTATATTTATTATTAAGAGCTAACACTAACGGCTGTCACTGTGGTCATTGCATTTTTTACTGCACGTCCTAGCTCATCAGGATTAAACTTAGGAATAAATGCATTAGCGCCCACACGTTCAACCATCGCTTGATTAAATACCCCACTCAATGAAGTATGTAAAATAACATGCAGATCTTTTAACGCTGGATCGTTACGAATAGCGGCAGTTAAGGTATAACCATCCATTTCTGGCATTTCAATATCAGAAATAACCAATGCTAGCTGATCATAAATACTGCCATTTTTAGCCATCATTTGTAGTGTTCGAAGTGCTTCTTTACCGTCTTTGACGCAAATACAATTACACCCTATTGATTCAATTGCTCGCTGAACTTGCTTACGTGCCACCATCGAGTCATCTGCTACTAATACCGTTTTTACGGTTGGTGTTATTAAGCTAATTTCATCCAGTAATTCACTCGATAATCGAGTATCTACGGGTGAAATTTGATCAAGGATCTTTTCTACATCAAGAATTTCTACTAGTTCATTCTCAATTTCAGTGACGGCGGTAAGATAATTATTTCGTCCAGCACCTTTTGGCGGCGGTAAAATCGCTTCCCAATTTATATTAACAATCCGCTCAACCGCTGAGACTAAAAATCCCTGCACCGAGCGATTAAACTCAGAAATGATAATAAAACAATTACTGACATCATCAACAGGTCGCCCTCCTGTTGCAAGGCTCATATCTATCACTGAAATTGTTTGTCCACGAATATAAGCAACACCTTTAACAAATGGATGTAAATGGGGCATCGATGTTAGTTTAGGACACTGTAAAACCTCTTTTACTTTAAAGACATTAATCCCATATCGCTGGCGTCGATTAAGTCGAAAAGTCAGTAACTCTAATCGATTTTGTCCTACTAACTGCGTACGTTGATTGACTGAATCTAAAATACCTGACATCTAAAAGGATCCCTGTCTAAAAATATTAACCACACCAATACAAGCAATTTTGCAAATAATTACTTATGATAAGCCACTTAATGAACAAATTACTGACACCGACAGAGAGCATAACGCCGTGATCACTCATCGATATTTACATTTAGTTTGCTTGGTTATCGGCAGTTTATTGCTGATCTTTAGTGTTAATATTCATGCCACACCGATCTCACAACACAACCTTATTCAAAAAACAGCCACTGATCTCGTCAAACACAGTATCACTGAACCTGAATTTGGCAGTATTAACATTACCGCTGCCACATTAGATACTCGATTACGATTTACTCCCTGCTCTAGTCCACTGACGGCAACCCTTCCAGGTAAACAAACGTTATCCGGTAATGTTACGGTACTGGTACAGTGTAATAGTGAAGATTGGCAGATCTATGTACCCGTCAATGTCCAACAAACACTGCCGCAAGTGATCGCCACCACCCACCTCGGCCGTGGCGCTTTACTCAGTGCTGCTAATATAAAAGTTGCCATGATAGAAAACCGTTTTCAGCGAGGAGTCAGCTTTACTGATCCACAACAAATTATCGGTTCAAAAGTCAAACGTACCGTGAAAGCAGGTGATGTCATTCAAGCAAATGATATCTGCTTAGTATGCCGTAATGACAGTGTGTTAATTCGAGCAAGCCAAACAGGATTAGCCATTGTTACCACAGGAAAAGCATTATCAGATGGTGCAATCGGTGATGAGATTCGCGTACAAAACAGTAAATCGAAACGAATTATTGATGGGGTAATTACTGCGGTTGGAGAAGTGTCGGTAAAATATTAATTGCCCTATAAAATAGGCTTACTAAACTCAAAATAATAAGCCATAATATTTTGAGTTTAGTAAACAAAAAAAGCTAAAGTTTATAGCCTATACGTCGATAATTGACTATAACTCTATTGGCATCGACAGGTACTACATTATGACAAATATTGATCATCTCCGTGGTGGACAACCACTTAACACCAGCCGTACGGCTAATCAAACCAAAACAGCTACCACAAATACGCCACAAGCAGCCGTGGTTGAACCTCAACACGATGCCGTATCATTAAGTTCTCAAGGTAAAGCGGTTGGTAAAATTCATCAACAATTAGCCGCAGAAACCAGTTTTGATGCAACAAAAGTCGCTGAAATTAAACAAGCTATCGCAAATGGCAGCTATACTATTGATGCCGACAAACTCGCAAGTAACATGATAAAATTTGAAGATGAACTCAATGGTCTTTAATACTGATGTCATTAACAACTAATATTATTAAACGCTAATGTTGTTAAAGACAAATGCTATTATGCACTCATTAAAAGGATCTTGGTTATGAAATACACTATTGAGCAATTGCTTGAGCTTCAACATACAGCTTTGGTATCACTTGCTGAATTACTCAACCAAGAGAAAACAGCCATCGCTCATCGACGTGCATTAGAAATAGAACAATTTGCTAAAGAAAAACTCACACTGATCAATAGTATTCAACAACATGATTACTTACTCGCAAATCACCCGCAACGACAACAATTGCAAGATGACCAACTACTCAGCCAACATGTTGATGCGATTCAACAATTAGTGACATTATGTAAACAACGTAATGATATCAATGGCGAGGTTTTACAACGGGCGCAATTAAGTTTTCATAAACTCAATAACCTGTTCCAACAAAGCCGAGGTCGCCACCAAATGACCTATAATTGTGATGGTAAGGCGCAAAATGTTCGCTCATTAGGCACCAACCTTAAAGCTTAAGAATTAAAACATCACTTGCTGGTTATTGGGCACATGAAACACTTCACCGTGTTGCTTCATCCGTTCCATCAAACCTAAATTCAATTCCATTTCTGTCACATAGCTATCACCCACGGGATAACTGCGAACCACTTTTGCACCACGAATAATGCCATCAACCGCACCATCAGTATTTTCAGGACCTAGCTGTTGATTTGATAACGACGTTGTTGCCGATATCCGTAAACCATAAATCTGCTCAGAAAGTTCACGATATGCATCCACTTTTGATGCCCGCATTGCCCGTAAACTTTTTTCTTCTTGAGTGCGCCCATTTTGCTCACTAATAGATGCATAACCAACCGCAAACACGATTTCATTACTACGCGTTAAATCGGGATTAGTCGCACTATTTGACGCTGAACACCCAGATATGACAATTAATAACATCACTGCTAGCCATTTACTCATGAAGCTTATCCTTAAGGTCGTAACACGATATTATTAGTGGTTGGCTGTTGTTGTTCAGTTCGAATAATAACGCCATTACGTATTTGAATCTTATTCATAAAATCTAAATCACGCCCAATACGCTCAGCAGGCAAAAATCCTTGTGCAGTGGCAATCACAACATGCGATCGCATACCAATAATTCTCGCATTCACAAGTACACCGCCGCTTTGACGTAACATCGTTCCCGTTAACACATAATCAACCGGTTGTTGCGCTGATAGCTCTTGCCAATTACGACTAATACTAAAGTCACCATTACGCGTCACTTTAATTACGCCCGTTGACTTGTAATCAACCACCGTAAAACCGCGTTGTTGCATTTGAAACATGAAATTTTCACTGACCACATTGCCCAACCAATTGGTTGCACCCATATCTTGTAAATCAACAAATGACGTCACCGCTAAAGGCGTACTTGCGGTTAAATATTGATTTGATTCAATCAACTGATTGGTTAATCCCTCTACAAAATAATCAACCGTATGACGAGGCGTCGTTGTTAACGAATACCCTGTTGAAGAGAATTGTTCTTTACCGTTATACACTTGGGGTCCAGTACAAGCTGTTAATAGCAACGCACACACTACCCATATAATTTTGTTCATTGTTGGCCACTCTTGCGACGTGTGATAGGAATATATCGTTCACGAATACAATTTCTTTAATGAGAAACACCAATTGGGAACACTCTTTGCATTCCGTTATGGTTATGTCTCGATTAAAGCAAAAAACATACCTAAACTGGCCTTTTATGAATAAAAAAATATTACTCTGTTTGTGTGCGTTGAGCCTGTTCGTTTCACACTCTAGTCACGCCCAATGGGTACAAGTGACAGGTGAAGCGAACATTCTTGAAAGTAAAGCGACAGCACGCGTCAATGCCTTAGAGAATGCGGTCTTCCAAGCGATGACATTTACGGGGGGTGAGATTGCCAGCCTACCCATGCTTAAAACTTATCTACAAGAAAATCGGCAGCAATACCGTTTTAGTGGCAATGAAATTCGGCATATTAGTGTATTAGAACAGAAAGATGTTGGCGGCAAGATATATGTCACAGCCAGAATAGATATTTACCCATCGGCAAAAAGTTGCCACAAGGTACAATATAAGAAAGGTTTATTACTGGGGAAGTTTTCACTGGCGGAGCCGCAACAAGCAGCAATGGGGAGTATTTATCAACTAGGGGATGATTTTTCAAAGGTTTTACAAAAAAACATTCAGCAACGTTCACAAAGTTTTTTAGTCACAGGTATAACTCAAGTACCGTTTAGTGCCAACCATGCAGATGCGATGATGATGTTAGCAGAAGATAATGACGCGCAATATTTGATCAGTGGTGAGATCACAGATATATCAGCAACGATTGATGACCATATCTTGCAGCCCAACACCATTAATCGTCAATTTGCGATATCTCTAGATATTATGGATGGTAAAACAGGTGAAATAATCTATCAAAATAGTTATCGTGATATCGGTTTATGGCCTTTTGCTCGCACAAGTAATGTTGATACTAAAACCGCACGATTTTGGGTATCACCTTATGGACAAAGTATTCAACGCGTCACCCAAAATATGATGTTAGATATCGAAAGTGCGCTTTCATGTCGTGCTAGCCTACCTGAAATAATTAATATTCATCAAGGGGTTGCTCAGATCAATGTCGGTCGTATTCATGGCGTACACAACGGCGATCAACTCAAATTATGGCATAGCGCAGGGTTTATCGATCAAAAAGGTATTCCACGTAATCGCATGGTTGAAACCGCCATTACATTGACAGTGAATCGAGTCTATGAAAAATCTGCTGAGCTTAGCGTTAACCAACCACAGCTGGCATCTAGCATTCAATCTGGTGATTTACTGACCAAGCAGTTGAATCAATAACACTATTTTCTTAAACTCTGTTGATTTTCGTGTACACTGTGCGAATGCTCTCTTAGCTCAGATGGATAGAGCGTCCCCCTCCTAAGGGGAAGGCCGCTGGTTCGACTCCAGCAGGGAGCACCATATTAAACAAAGGCTTAGTAATCATCGATTGCTAAGCCTTTGTTGTTTCTAGGGTAAATTAATTCGCTTTCGCTTTATTTGTTTTGATCCCTAAGACGTTACGTACAAAAGTCACAATACGGAAAATATAACTAATCGCAGTGAAGTAACATACAAACATCACTAAGAAAGCCACAAACATTGTTGACTCTGCAATACCAAGATAATCAGTCCACAAACCAATGATCGAACATACTAGTGCCATTGAACAAATCGTCAATAATGTCTGACGAGGTGATAATCCAAGACGTTGGAATATATGGTGTAAATGTTCACGGTCAGGCTTAAATGGCGATTGTCCTTTACGAATACGACGGATCATAATCGTTGCCATATCCATTAATGGAATAGCAATTAACCATAATGCAGTAACGGGTTTAAATGCATAGAGCTCAGGATCTTGAGTTGCTTTTATCAATAACCACACAACAGTGAAGCCGATAAACATACTCCCCGCATCACCCATAAATACTTTAGCTTTAGAACCAAAAGGAATGCCAAGGTTAAGCATAATGTAAGGAATGATCGCAGTAACAATTAAACCACAAACAGTGCCTAAATATGTATTACCCGACAAGAAGAAAACAACCCCCATCGAGCCAATAGTTACCGCTGCTAATCCACCTAATAAGCCATCAATACCATCGACCATATTAAATGCATTAATCGCACCAATCACACCAACAACAGTGATGATATAACTAGTGAATACCGACAATTGAATAGTTTCACTACCCATTAGAAAGCCAAGGTTGTGAAGGCTATGACCGCCAATCACAATCATCGCGATAGAAATAGCAGCTTGGACAATTAATCGTATTTTGAAACTAATATCTAAACGATCATCAAATGCACCAAGAATAATAAGTACTAAAGCTGAACCTAAATATAAATACAGATCACGGGTGTGAGGTAAAAATGATAAAAAGGTAACCGAGATAGCAGCAAAAATAGAGATACCACCAACTAAAGGGATTGCTCCCTTATGGTGTTTTCGTTCATTTGGTTTATCAACCAAACCAACTCTTTTCGCTACAACTCTCATCACAAACAAAAAAATCAATGATGAAATAAAGATAAAGCAATATCCAATAAACATAACACACACTTTTTTAAATCTGAGACATTCCGCATATAAAAAAGAAACAATAGCGATGATAATAGTAAACTATTACATCCCTATTGTTACAATTATTTGCGATCATTAATCAATGAAACTTATATAAATATAATAATTCATTGATTATTATTAATCTTCTTGGAAGATATCTCTAGTATATACTTTATCAGCTACATCACTCAATTCTTCAGCCATACGATTAGAAACAATAACATCACACTCATCTTTAAATTGATTTAAATCTTTAATAACTCGAGAGTGGAAGAATTCATCTTCTGTTAGTACTGGTTCATAAATAACAACTTCAATACCTTTCGCTTTAATACGCTTCATAATACCTTGAATACTTGAAGCACGGAAATTATCAGAGCCCGACTTCATGATCAAACGATAGACACCAACACGTTTTGGATTACGACGCATAATTGAATCAGCAATAAAGTCTTTACGCGTTGTATTTGCATCAACAATAGCGCCAATAATGCTGTTCGGTACATCTTGGTAATTAGCACGTAATTGCTTAGTATCTTTTGGTAGGCAGTAGCCGCCGTAACCAAATGATGGGTTATTATAGTGACTACCAATGCGAGGGTCTAAGCCAACACCTTCAATGATTTGACGAGCATTCAAATCATGACTTTCAGCATAAGTATCTAGCTCATTAAAATAAGCCACACGCATTGCTAAATAAGTGTTTGAGAATAGTTTAACTGCTTCAGCTTCTGTTGAATCAGTAAAAAGTACATCGATATCTTCTTTAATTGCACCTTGCTGTAATAACCCAGCAAATACTTTAGCACGCTCACTTTGCTCACCAACGATAATACGTGATGGGTATAAGTTATCGTATAAAGCACGGCCTTCACGCAAGAATTCAGGTGAGAAAATAATGTTTTCACAACCAAACTTTGCTTTAACTTCTTTAGTATAACCCACTGGTACTGTTGATTTAATAATCATCACTGCCGTTGGGTTAATCGCCATAACATCTTTAATAACCGCTTCTACTGAAGAGGTATTAAAGTAGTTATGTACCGTATCATAATCCGTAGGTGTTGCGATAATGACATATTCAGCGTCTTTATATGCTAATTCTTTGTCTAACGTCGCAACAAAGTTAAGTTCTTTGTTTTCTAAGAAATATTCAATTTCACGATCAACAATTGGTGATTTTTTATTATTAAGAAGATTTACTTTTTCTTCAATAATATCGATAGCAATAACATCGTTGTTCTGTGCCAATAACATGGCATTTGACAGACCTACGTAGCCTGTACCTGCAATAGTAATTTTCATGAAATCTCTCTTAGATAATACTTTCAATAGCCGTTAGGTATTTATTAATTATAATTTTTTCATCGAATTCGCTTTCAATCTTTCGACGACTCGCTAAACCCATATCAAGACGTTCTTGATGAGTATGCTCAATGATTTTAGTGAGCATTTCCACCAAACTTGCAGTAGATCGTGTTTGACAAAGATAGCCATTAATCCCATGGTCAACTGTTTCGCGACAACCAACATTATCAGTCGTAACAATAGGTTTACCCATAGCACCTGCTTCAAGCAACGATTTTGGTACGCCTTCACGATAGAAAGAAGGTAATACCATACAATCTACTTTTGCTATCTCAGCTTCAACAGTATCTGAAAAACCAAGGTAATTAACAATGCCTTCATCAACCCATACTTGCATTTCAGCTTTTGAAACAGCTGATGGATTATTCACATCAAGAAAACCAAGCAAATTAAATTGTACTTTATCGCCGTAACGTTGCTTCAATTCACGCGCAGCTTCAACATAGTGACCAATACCTTTATCATAAAGCATACGGGCTACTAATAAGAAAGTGACTACACCATCATCAGCCGCTGGTGATATTGCAAAGCGTGAGAGGTCTGCACCAGAACCAGGTAAACGATCCGTCTTTGAAATATCTGCCAACTTATTATCAATGAATAATCCGCGATCATCTTCATTTTGAAAGAAAATTTTATTGGCTCGACGTTGACTAAATTTATATAAGCCTCGAGCAATCTTCGCCGTCATATTTTCATCAATAAAGATAATCCCAAGTCCGGCAATATTATTAATGACTTTAGTACCATTTCTCGACGCTGCTACAGTGCTATAAATGTTATTTTTAGGCGTGAAGTTTAATACTACATCAAACTTTTCAGTCTTATAAATAGCGTTAAAAGCAAAGTACGTTTTAGCATCGTTAATTGGATTAGTTCCACCTTGATCAATATCAATGTGAATATATCGCGCCCCTAATTGCTCAAGTTTTACTGAGTAATTATCTCGAGGAGAAATGGCTGTTACGGTATGACCCGCTTCAATTAACGATAATATAGTGTTCTTTCTAAAGTTAAATAAATACCAACTCGTATTGGCTGATATAGCTATCTTTGCCATGGGATCGGATCACTTATTATAAAATTCTTTATACCAACGAACGAGGTTCGCAACGCCTTCTTTAACACCAACTTTTGGAGTATAACCAGTCACCTTAAATAGGTCCTGAGTATCTGCATAAGTTTGGTATACATCACCAGGTTGCATGCCACGGAAGTTTTTAGTGGCTTCAATGCCTAATTCAGTTTCAATGGCTTTAATAAATTCCATTAAATTAATTGGGCTACCATGTCCAATGTTATATATGCTGTAAGGTGCAGAGCTTGATGCTGGTGTACCTTCTTCCACTGTCCACGCATCATTACGAGCAGGAACAATATCAGCGATGCGAATAACACCTTCAACGATATCATCAATGTAAGTAAAGTCGCGCCACATATCACCATTGTTGTTGATATCAATCGTTTCGCCATCCAAAATTTTCTTAGTGAAAATATAAGGGGCCATGTCTGGACGACCATAAGGACCATAAACAGTAAAGAAACGTAATCCAGTTGTAGGCATGTTGTACAAGTGAGAGTACGAATGCGCCATTAACTCATTAGATTTTTTCGTTGCTGCATAAAGAGATACAGGGTGATCTACAGTATCTGATGTTGAAAATGGTGTTTTTGCATTAAGGCCATATACTGAACTTGATGATGCATAAACAAGGTGACCAACATTATTATGACGACAACCCTCTAAAATATTAAGGTGGCCAACAAGGTTACTGTCTGCATATGCCATTGGGTTTTCAATCGAGTAACGTACACCTGCTTGAGCGGCAAGGTGAACAACACGATCAAATTTTTCATCAGCAAATAAATCAAGTACATCTTGCGAATGAGCAATATCAATTTTTTTGAATACAAATTTATTATTGTCTAATAATGGCGCTAAACGTGCTTCTTTTAACGCAACATCATAATAATCATTAACGATATCAATACCGACAACGTCATGACCTTTTTTTAATAATTCTTCACTTACCTTTGCACCAATAAAGCCGGCAGCTCCTGTCACTAAATATTTCATTATTTCACCTTATAATCTTGAGTCCATAGATCACCGATTTTTAAATCCCAATCATCAGGCATAGTTAAAAAACCAGATGCTGAATACATTGTCAGCTCACTGAACGTTATTTTTCCATTATAAAAATATAAGTCGACTCGAACGAAATCGTATTTCTGACCAATCTTTTCGGCAATACGGATCATTTCATCGATATATTCTGGTTTTGGTGGCGCGGGGTGACAACGAGGGTGATGATACTCAAACCCAAGCTCTTCCCAATTGGCGTCATAAAGGTTACGCGTCATATCGGTAAAACGGCCAGAATCTAACTGAATAAAGCCCACTTTGCCGTTGAATACATATAATTTGTAATCATCAGGCTCATGACCATCAAATTCTAAATATTCTTCAATAAACACTCGCGGTGGAATATTTTCATATGCCCACTCACCTAAAGCACCCGACTGATCTTTTTTTAACCAATCTTTTGCTAACGTTTTCATCTTCGATTTAGGAAGATGATTACCATGACGAATAATTTCAATCGTCTGGCTTGTATGGTTAGCTTTATATACATAATCTTTAGGTAATGTTGATAAATCTAATTCATCAAGAGACTCTGGTGAATCTCCTACCCAAAGCATTTTTGGTAAATATAATTCAGGAACAATTTCTTTAACAAAATCTTTAGCTTTTATTTTATCAGCACCAATCGTTAATAATTCACTACGATCTGCAATCTTTTTACACTGAATTTTTTCGTTATATGTCCGAGGATTATCAAAATTGATAAATCGTTTAAATTTACGAAAAAATAAAATTTGCAATCGTGTTTTAATTGGTATTTTAGAGATGATCTTAGAGAACAATCTAAATTCTAGACTTTCCACTTTACACCCTCACTTATTAATACAACTTATATGTTTAATATGATTTTCAAATATGGGACCATTATTTGCTTGATGGAAATTAATTTCTCCCCACCCCGCATTATATTCAATAATTGACATTTTCCCGCTATTATCGACAGTCAAGTCCCATGAAATTATACCGTGGCTTTTTAAAAACTTATGTTTATCTTTAACTAGTTTCAACAACTCATTAAAATAAGGAATAAAATAACCATCTGAAAATTTAATTGATGTTCCCGGATGTTGATAGTATTTTTTAAAATCGTGATCAATCGCGAAATCACGTAACTTACCGGTATTATCGACACCAATAGATATTCCCCCAGCAGCCGAATTATCTATACGACCACCATTCCCCATTCTCAATACGGTTGAAACAGGGAAAACATTACCATTGTAGGCAAAAGTCATCACTCTAACAGTATTAATTGAAGATGGATTAAAAATAGCCAAACCATCATGCTGCATTATAACTGGTTGAATTACAAAGTCATATTTAGCATTAAAATAGTTTTTTAAAAATGGAACAACATGATTTGCAGATCCAATTTCAACACCATTACCACCGCCAGTACCAATACTACGTTTGATAACAAACTCTACATTAGGTTCTGATTGTTCAAGTAATACGATTAAATCATTCAATTCAATAACGTCATTATTACCATCATAAATAGTTCCAGAAATACAATTTGCAATACTTAATATAGTATTACTATTTAGTATGTTTGAAATATAGCCTTTATGATCTAAAAATTTATTAAGATCAAAATCGTTGACTTTTGCTTCTAATTTATTGTAAAAATAAGGTTCAGATAAATACTTATCAGATTCAATACCACAAACATCTTGGTATCTATAGCTCCAAAAACGTCCTGTTAATGGACTAAGCATATTTTCACACTTTAGAGATTTGGGGTTTTTTATACCATATTTAATAAATTTGATATTGGATAAAACCTCATACATAAATCGACGAGTAAAACTATTTTTCATTTCTGAACCTTATTAGAACAATTTTATTATTCGCACAATTCAAAATTGTGCATTATACACTGGTAATTATTAATTAATATATCAAACTCATTATTGAATTGAAGTATGAAATAATAACACCAACAATACATACAAAAAATGAATAACAAAAAATGAATCTATATATCACTATATCAGCTAGTCGTTAAGTAGTAATTAACACGCTAACAACTAAGCATTCAGTGTTAGGTATTTAATCATTTACGTTCTGATAAATTAACTAATAATTTAAGCTAATAACTAAATTCAGGATAAATAAACAATATTAAGTGTAAATGTTTATCAAAAAAGATAATTTATGTGTTATCAATAATAAAAACCGATGTTATCGATTAATATTATTTATATATTCCATATGTTCTCTAAACACCGGTCCATGGAAAGCTTGATGTGATTCTAATCCACTCCAAGCAGTATTACATTCCACAATAGTGACATAACCATCATTATCGACACTTACATCCCATGATATAATACCATGGCTTTTAAATAACTTATGTTTATCTTTTACTACTGCAACCATTTCATTAAAATAGGGTATTTCATAGTTACCAGGAAACTCAAGTTGTGTTTGTGGATGACAATTAGTCTTATTTAAATAACAATCAAACCCAAAAGTCGTTAAAGAACCATCCTCTTTAATTCCAATACACAAGCCGCCAGCACTGACATTATCAATTCGGCCCCCTGGTCCACCCATTTTCACCATACTAGAAACATGATAAACGTTATCATCATAAGCTAATGTCATAATACGAACAGTATTAAGTGATGATGAATTAAAAGCGGCTAACTGATCATGCTGCTTAACTAATGGTTGAATAACAAAATCATATTTCTTTTTAAGATAAAGGTTAAAGAATGGAATAATTTTATCCGCATCACCAATTTCAACACTTTCCCCACCACCAGTACCAACACTACGCTTAATCACAAATTCAGAATTAATAGGATCGTTACGTAATCGGTCAGCTACAGCACTAACATTAATAACTTTATCATTAGCATCATAAATAACCCCTGAAATACAATTGATAAGCAATGGGATTGCATTTGATTGTAAAATAGCGGGTAAATAACCTTTATGGTTAAAATAATCACTTAATTCAAAGTTATTTATCTTTGCTTCTATCTTATTAAAATAAAAACAATCAGAAACATAATCATCAGATTGTATTCCAGAAAGTAACTCAAATTTATAAGATGAAAATCTACCCATTAGTGGACTAAGATTATTTTTTCGTTTAAAAGATTCAGGATTTTTCATTCCCCAAATTAAATCTTTTAATGTTACACGGATTTCAAAAAAACGACGACGCAAAAAACTGTTTTTCATTTAAATCGACCTGGCACTTATCAATATTTATTTTATATCGTTATTTAATAAACCGATAAATAATTAAAATAGTAAAGCAATATTTAAATCCGTTTTATACTGTTAATACCAAAAATAGTTAAATTAATTATGCAATTATTCTTTCAACATTTGATATATAGCTATCATTTGAATAATCTTGATAAAATTTATCTAACGTTACTTGTTTCTCTTTACTTGTATTCAGTTGATCAAAAACCATCTGAATAGATGTTAAGCTAAAGTCATCCATTAAAATAGATTCATCAAGCTTATTTGCAATCTCAACCATACCACCATAATTCATGGTTAAAATTTTACACCCAGCAAAAACACCTTCAATAAGTGTTAATGGTGCATTTTCATAGCAAAGTGAAGGCAATAATACATAGGATGAATGTTCAAAAAGAGATTTAACTACTTTAAAATCTTGTAAACCATGTAATACAATATCTATGTTTTGATCTTTTAAGGAATCTTTTAGCTTCTCTATATTATCAAAATAAGAGCCTTGTCCTATTATATTTATAATAAGATGCTTTGTAGATACAAGTTTCGAATCTACAATTGATTTCAGAAAATCATAAATTCCTTTATCTTTACTTAAGCGTCCAGCAAAAGTAATAACTACATCATCATTATTGCTAATAGGACTCGATGAAATCGTTGCAGAAGTAGGATTATATACAATACTTACAAGTGAAGGATCAAAGCGTTTTACTACTTGCTTATAAATAAATTCACTAGGGCACATAAAATGATCAAAAACTTTCTGTAGATTTAGCCCTGAATAATATGGATACCATTGTATTAAACGTGCTAACCCATAAATATAACCACGTCTATCCAATTTTTTAGTCACTAAATCTTTAAATGATGGTGGATTCTTAAAAAACTCATTCTCACCATGTTCATAATAAGATAAAGAATTAGAAGCAGAAACAATATGATAATCATGAACTGTCATAATTACTTTTGCACCCGTCTTTTCTTTATATTTATTAATTTCAATTAAAAATAATGGACTCCATAAATGATCAAAATTATGAATTAAAATAATATCAGGTTTACTACTTGCTAATTTTTTTCTAATTATATCAATCGCATTAATATTACAACAATACCCTAAAGCATTAAACGTAAAGAAATCATCACCAAAAATGTAGTCAACATCATAACCTTGTTCTGAAAATAAGACTCCAGACTGTGTTGCTACATGACCAGCCCCTCCTCCTCGATGATCACTAATAACTAGAATTTTTTTATTCATTATTGTTTACTCTTTATTAATCAATTCTTCTAAAAGGTTAAAACTATTTTTACTATTAAAATCTCGAATATCTGGTAGCTTTTCACCATTAAGAACTAATTCTAATTTATCAACAAATACTTCAGTATTAAAACATGGAACCAAATAGCCATTTATTCCATCACGAATAATTTCATCAGGTCCACTTTGGCAATCAAAAGAAACAACAGGAGTACCTGCTGTTAATGATTCAGCCAATACATTGGGATATCCCTCATAAAGAGATGTTAAGATTGTTGCTTTAGCACGATTATAATAACCATTAACATCATTAGTTGTGCGAACTCGTAATATTTCAATATTATATTTCTTTTCAATGATCGATAATTCTTTATCTAGTTCATCTTCAAGAACGCCTTTACCAACAATGCAAACTTTAGCACCAACTTTATCTATAATACTATCGATAACAGAAACTAAATATGGTAACCCTTTTTGCTTGCTTATTCGGCCAACAAATAAAACATCAATATCTTTCTCTATATTTTCTTTTTTATAAATACTAGTCGATACTGGGTTATAAATAACTGTAATCTTACTTTCAGGTACAGAAAGATAATTTACCATATCGTTTTTCATATCATTACATTGAGCAATAAAACAATCAATTCGACGGTATATTATTTTTGTTAATAAAATAGTTACCCATTTCTTTATTGAATTTTTAGATGTGTGTAAATCTCGGCTTAAATAATTCACATTACGCGCGATTAATTTGAATTTTTCTTTACTGCTAAACTGACGATAAAACCATAATGCAATAGACATTTGATGATTAAATGCCATAACCGTCTCAGAAAAAGTAAATTTTGTAGATTTTATCTTTTTAATCATTGATGATGCATCATGACAACCTAAAGATATAATCTCAACACGGTCATCTAAAAGATCAATATACGAATCTTCATATTCTTTAAATATAACGATCCGTACTTTATAACCATTATCGACTAAATAATTTGCATAATTAACACAAACTCGTTCAGCACCACCTTTTCTTATTGCATCTATAAATAAATCTATATTTTTCTGTAACATAATTAAACCGAATAAAATAGTGGAAAAAGAAATAAATCTATTATTTAAACTTTTTCTTTAGATAATAAAAATAAGATACAAGCAGGTATGATCATACTTACGATTAACTTCACAGTTAAATCACCTATTATTGAATCTATATGAATATAATAATCAACTAAAAAGCTTGAAACAATAATTGGAATAATAATTATAGTTAATCTCTTAAAATAGTCAAAAACAGGGAATTTAAAATATTTATATGAGACAGCAATATTAACAAGCCATTCAAAAACAGTCGCGAAGATAATAAAAAATAATACAACGAAAATACCATAAGAGTGAATAAGAACAAAGAACACTCCAAGACTAAATTTAACATAGAGTCTTATTTTAAAATATAAATCAGTACGACCTTCAACTGATAGTATATTACCAAGCAAATTAGATAATGGCACAATAAAGAAAGCAATAGCTAATATTGATAAAAATGGACTAGCACCAATCCAGCGCTCACCCAATAATTTTAAAATTATGTCATGTGAATTAAATGATAACCATAAAGAAACAGGTAAATAAATAGCTGTAATATAAGACGCTATATTATTCAAATTACTAAAATAACACTTATCGTTATTTCTTAATTTACTAATAATAGGATAATTTACTCGACGAACAATCGATGTGATCGTCATTGATGGTACTTCTGTTAATTTTGTCGCCTGATTATAAAAACCAAGATCCGTTACAGAATAAAATTTACCAATACCTAAATTAAACATATACCGATATGCAACATCGATAATATTACCTAATAGTAATTTATAACCAAAGTTAAGATGCTCTAATAATAATGGCATTTTAAAATGCCCCGTTGGTCTCCAACCAATCACATACCAAAAAATAAAGCATCGAACTACTGTTAATACAACAGATTGAACGATTAGGGCCCAAACACCAAAACCAAGATTAGCTAATATTAATGCTATAATCCCACTAAAAACAACAGAAAATAATGTAATTTTAGCCTGTGTTTTAAAATTCAGATCTATAGTTAATTTTACCCGTTGAATTTGTTCAAACGCAGTAAAAATAATACTTAATGCATATACTTTAAGGTAGATTTCTGCTTGAGGTAAATTTAAAAAATGCGCTAAAAATCCTGATGAACAGAAAATAATAACATAAAGAGAAATACCCAAAGTTATATTAAAAACAAACACCGATGTAAAATCATCAACCGATGGTTTTAATTTTCTGATTAAACTATTATTTAAACCACCATTACCTATAACATTTGATAGATATACCACAACTGAAATTAAACCAATCACACCAAAATCAGCGGGAGTTAGTAATCTGGCAAGTAGAATAGTAATAACTAACTGGCTACCTTGAGAGCCAACACCATCAATAAAGCTCCAAAAAAAAGCTTTGAACTCTCGAATATTCACAAAAATATCTTCCTTGGTTTACTCGATTTCACTTTCTGCATCATTTTCTGGCTCCTCTAATACGGCTTTATTATTAAATACTAAAAATAAATAAAATATAAATCCAAAATATAAAAAACTTAATTTAGTTAGAAATATAACTAGAAACATAATTCTATTTAATAATGATTTCGATTTAAAAAACAGATACGCCGTTATCGTTGCTAAACCAAAAAATCCGAATTTAATGATAAAAAACAACCACATACCATTATCATTTAATGAGGCTATGCCTAATCTAAAAATAGCACCTGTTGTATTCATTACATGGGCTGCGGCAGACATAATACCTAAAGCGCCATTACCAAAAATTAAAACAGGTAACTGCTGAGAAAAAACCATATCATTCAAATTACTTCGAATATCTTGTGCATCTCCGCCTAATGAGGTTAAACGCTGGATAGCAATAGCAGCAATAGCGGCAACAAGTAATGGAGATAACAAAAATAAAATATATTTCAGGTAACTAGCTTTACTGCGTAAAAGGAAATAACCAATAATGATTAAACCATAAACAATAGCAGCAACAGAAAAAGACAAAATAATAGATAATGCAGATAAAATAACTAATTTATCTACTTTCGGATTTAAATAAAGTTTGGATGCTAAAAGAACAACAATAAATCCGGCATACGTTGATGGTTCTTCATAGAATCCAGTACAACGATATATATTACCAATAAGAGGGACAAAGATATCACTACCATATCGTGATGACTCCCCTGTTATTAATTTTAATGGATCAATATAAATACCAGTAGGGAATACTATTATAAATTGAATAAAGAACATCGATAAATTAAGAATTAAAACATATTTAATCATTCTTTCTAATTTATCGGTATCCCCTTTTAAAAATACAAAAGTACTATATACCGAGAATAACTTTACGATCATACCTACAGTAAAACTATAATAGGTATATTTTATTAGATTATGTACATGAGGATAAATTTTAAGTAATGAGGGTAATGCAATTAATGCAATAATTCCAGAAAGTAAGATAAAAGACTTGGTACTCTGACTATCAATTTTATGATTACTATAAGTAAAGTGTAATACCCACCCAATAGCTATTAATGGAATCATTATATCGTATCTTAACTCATTAATATTCTCCATAAATCCGACAAAGATAATTACTACAGATATCCAAAATACAACTTGGCTTATTTTAGCATTTGACATCATATTTATTAAATCATAATGTGAGGTGAGATGTATAATAAATTACCAACTTATATTTTATAAATTGGTAATCTATTGTATATATTATCAATAAATATAATGAAAAATGAAGTTGAATATTTAACTTTATATTTAATCAATATGGAATTTAATAAGAGGGGTCGCCTTGCCATAAGCGGCCAAGCCAAAGATCATATGCTTTATTTGTAAGCCCAGAACGACCACTTCCTTGAGCAAACGTTAATTCACCAAAATAAATGGCGCCATCAACATTATAAAGATCAACACGAACATAACTAAAAGGTTCGGCTAATTTTTTAGCAGCGGTTAACATTAAATCATAATTTTTTGGCATTTTAATTGATGTTTTAATACAAACACCAGTATCAGCATACAATGTATAGAATGGAAGCCAATTTAATTCATCATCAAAGAAAGAACGACTATGATTACCACTACGTTCAAAATCTATTTGTACAATGATTTTAAAACTACCATCATTTTGTTTGAAAACATGGAATTTATAATCACGAACATCAGTTTCGCCTTCTTGAGGAGATAGCCTTTTTTCAACTAATACACCTCGTTTTATGTCACTATACCAAGGTTCATTTAGCTGCTTACCATAATCTACTTTTAATTGATTATTTACATCATCAACCTTACGAGTAATCTCATCATCTGTAGCTTCAGTTGTGATTAAATAAACTGGTCCAGAATTATGATTAGCCTTTAATAGTAAATCACCTTTATCTGCAAGAATTTCTTTAATTTTCTCTACAGTAATACTATCGCCAACATAATAGTTTTCAATGATATAATCTGAAGATAATTTTTGTGCAACATATTCTTTAGACTTTATTTTATCCGAACAAACACTAAACAATTCATTTTTAGGATTATTCTTACGGTAGTTTATTTTTTCATTATATGTTTTAGGATTTTTAAATGATGGTACATACCCAGTTGCTCGTATGAAGCTAATGTTATATCTTAATTCACGAGCTAATTTGCTTTTACTACAAATTAAATTGACTATTTTTCTCATTTTCTACTCATATTTTTTTTACATAAGATAAATTATACTTATGACAACTTAGTTGCCATAAGTATTTTTAAATTAAAACTAGCATATCAATATTTTTTAAATATTGCTTGATTACTTGTTTTCTTTATCGTGTTATTTAAAACGAAACCATTAACTTCAACACCATTATCTTCAAAACTTTGTTTTGCTTGTTCAATCTCTTTTAAAGAATCGATACCATAAGAACCAACCATAACAGTTGTTCCAACAGCAGCACCGATAATCGCAGCATCAACAACAGCAAGTACAGGTGGAGTATTAACAATCACAACATCATAATGTTCAGCACCCCATGCAAGAAGTGTCTTAAATTCATTATGAATTAATAATTCAGCAGGTGAGTTAGGCTTTTCACCACCAGAAATATAATCAAGATTAGTTATAGATGATGTTTTAACCACAGTTTTCAGATCATTTTTACCACTAAGCAGTTCAGCCAAACCATTTGCTTGCTTACCATTTAATGCTGCTGCGATTTTGCCTTTACGCATATCAGCATCAATAATTAACACTCGCTTACCCGCTTCAGCCATCAACACTGCAACATTAGTAATGACAAACGTTTTTCCTGATTTCGTAATTGAACTAGCACTTGTTAACAATACTGTATTGTTATTTGTGTTTTCCATCGCTAAAAAGATACGATTACGTAGCGTACGTAGTGCTTCAATAGAAATATCACTTGAATCAACTTCAGCTAAAATAGCATTGGGTAATTTCTTTGTTTTTGGAACTAAAGCAAATACAGGTAAACCTATTGCTTTTAATTGTTGAGGATCAACCACTTTATTATTTAAAATTACGCGGAATAACGCAATAAGCACGCCTAGAATTAAGCCTAGGATTGCAGGTCCAACAACTAACATTACACGATTAGGCGCAACTGGTTTAGCACTACTTGAAGCACTATCGATAATTTGAACACTCGCAGAACTACTTGCCTTAACAATATCAAGCTCTTGAATTTTATTAAGAATCTGCATATATGTTTGCTGATTAACATCAACATGACGAGTTAAACGAATAATCTCACGTTGCGTTTCTGGCATTTGATCAATTTTACGAGTTAAACGTGTTTTTTGAGCCTGCAAATCATTACGCTTTTCAATTAATGCTTTATAAAGTGGATGCTCTTTAGTGTAGCTGCGTGAGATATCTGCTTCTTGGAAGCTTAACTCATTAATCTGACCATCTAAAGCAACAAGCTCATCAAGTGATGATTTAGCCTGCATTTCAATATTAACTGATTGATTCGCTTCACGATATCCATTTAACTTGTTTTCAGCATTCGTTAGTTCAGTCTTAATCGCGGGCAAACGTTCATTTAAAAACTCTAAACTCTTATTCGCACTAGCGGCTGCTCTATCTGCATTTAATTGATAATAGTTATTACTAATGCTATTTAAAACTTTCTGTGTTTTTAATCTATTTTGACCATCTAATGATATTAGAACAATACCTGTATCTTTACCTTTCTCAGTTACACTTAATGATTTCTGATAATAAGCAATAACGTCAAAACGAGGCAATTTTTTAACGGTAAAGGTATCGTTATTAGCACCTGTTAATGCTGTTATTAACAAATTGTAACCTTGCTCTTCAACCGGCTGCCCGACAAAACCTTTAAGCTCAACACTTGCATTATCTTCATCAGTTAATACAAATTCACCAGTATCTACATTGACAATTTTTAACTGGTAACTATTACTCTTTGCATTAGCTGGCATAATAAAACGAGCAACAGTAGCACTGCTCTCCTTACCTGCTAAACGCGCTATTCCTTTACCAATAATAGGAAGGTAGTCAGGTACAACCGACGTTGTTAAGTTTAACTTATCAACCGTTTTACCGATTACTCGACGGGACTTAATTAACTCCATCTCAGTAACCGCTGATGAGTCAGTTAAAAATTCTTTTTCCATCGATTCTCCATATGCAGGAGAGCCATCACTTTTTGAGTCAACTTTAATCAAGACATCAGATTTATAGATAGGAGTAGCAAAAATAGAATAAATCAGACCTAGTAAAGTAAATACAATGGTTATCGCAAGAATAGATTTTTTACTATCTCGCAAAATACCAAAAATCTTACCTAAATCGATCTCTTCATTCGCTGTCGAAGTGGACTTTACGGGTTTATTACTAATGGCAGTCATGAATGGTTTCAATCCAATATGGTTAACTAAAAGGAATTTCAAAAATTTTTGATTAAATAATAAGAGTATTTAACTACATCCAAGACATTCTTTACTCTATCGATGCGTTGTCATAGTAGGAAAACAATCAAGATATATGCTAATGATTAAATACGCTACCGCCCTAAGGTTACAGCCCCTCATTTGCGTTTATCTTACTTCATCTTTTATTTTTTCGTGTTAAATCTATTTATACCCATATAAAAACCATTGGAATTACGGATATATATGGGCTTAATTAACAATCACATTAAATAACAAAATTCATTAACCAATAAACGTTTAATGGTTAATTAATTTCCATTGACACAATTGTTTTTAAACATGTTCCACAATAAAGAAAATAATAAACCAACACCATTTAAATCTTTTGAATTAACCAGAAAACGCAAAATAAAAAAAATAAAACCATTAAAAACAACAATATACAAAGTAGTAATCACTAACAATAAATTAAAATCAAAAAGAATATTAAAATAAAAAAAAGAATTTAAGCACTAAAAACAATCACAATAAGCGATATTTATATACATTAACGGAATAACATTCATCAACCCAATCAATTAGGTTGTGTTATTTGTTCCTTTCAAATACAATGTAAAAGAAATGAATATATTTGTAATAACAATTACTTATGATTGATGGGGTAATTTCATTATTTAATAAAACTTTTACTTATATATGTATATATATTTTTAAATGAGAATAATTGAAAAATATTTATTCTACATCAATTTAAACAAACTTTTTTTATTTGTTTAGTAATAGTAACTATATATATTATTATATTTGATATAAGATTTTTTAAATATTAATGACAACCAATACTGAGATTTTCATATGAAATTAGCTTATGCAATAATTGCCTTAACAACGACTGTTCTATCACCGATAGCAATGGCAGCGACACCCGTTCAACTTTCTGTACCAGGCGTAAATCTACCAGCAGGTAATGTTTCTGGCGTTCGTTTAAACGTACTTTATGGACAAACAAGCCAAGTTAAAGGTGTTAACTTTTCACTATTAGGTTTATCGTCTATCAATAACTTTACTGGTCTTAACTTTGGTTTGGCATTTGGTGTTAACCACACTACATCAAGCATGACAGGTTTAGAATTTGGTTTAGCTAACTGGAACGAAGGCAATGCTACAGGTGCTGACTTTGGTTTAGTTAACTACACTGCCAATAACTTCACTGGTGCTCAATTTGGTACCTTTAACTATGCTGGTTCTCTGAATGGCCTTCAGTTCGGTTTTGTTAACGCAACAGATCACATTAATAAAGGTGTGCAGATTGGTTTAATTAACTACGATAAGTCAGGTACTTTTGTAAGTAAAAACCTGCCAATCTTCCCAATTATTAATGCGCGTTTTTAATCGTTACTAAACGCAAAAAACCTCGCCAGTTAACTGACGAGGTTTTAAATTTGGTGGAGCTAAACGGGATCGAACCGATGACCTCTTCGCTGCCAGCGAAGCGCTCTCCCAGCTGAGCTATAGCCCCAATATACGGCTTATAATATTGATATTTTTAAACAATGTCATTATCGTAAAACAAAAAATGTGATCAGCTTTACGTTCGTTATAAAAAAACGGAAGCATCAATGACACTTCCGTTCTTATTAACAATAAACTAATGTTTACGCGTTAGCTTCACGAGCTGCAATATAATCTAGTGCCATCTTAATACGTGTAACCACACGCTCTTTGCCTATCAATTGCATTACTGCATCAACTGATGGTGATTGACCTTGACCTGTAACCGCAACACGTAATGGCATACCCACTTTACCCATGCCTAATTCAAGCTCTTCACAAACTTGAGCAATAACAGCATGTAGATTTTCAGTTGTCCACTCTTCTAGTGCTTCAACTTTCACAAGTGCTAATGCCAATGCATCTTTAGCGACTGGGCGTAAGTGCTTCTTAGCCGCACCCGCTTCAAACTCACTAAAATCTTGATAGAAGTAACGTGATTGCTCAGCTAATTCGATCAGTGTATGGCAACGCTCACCCACAAGAGTGATCACTTCAGTAATTGCAGGACCATTTTCAATTGAAATTTGTTTTTGATCTAAATGCCATTGCAGGTATTTAGCAACATATTCAGGCGCTGCTGTTTTAATGTAATGGTTGTTTAGCCATAACAATTTATCAGTATTGAATGCTGATGCTGACTTACTTACAGACTCAAGCGTAAAGCAATCAATCATCTCTTGTAGTGAGAAAATTTCTTGGTCGCCATGAGACCAACCTAAACGTACTAAGTAGTTTAATAGAGCATGCGGTAGGAAACCGTCATCACGGTATTGCATTACACCAACAGCACCATGACGCTTAGATAGTTTAGCGCCATCATCACCAAGGATCATTGCACAGTGTGCAAACTCAGGCACTGGTGCACCTAATGCTTTGTAAATATTAATTTGACGAGGGGTATTGTTAATATGATCTTCACCACGAACAACTTGAGTGATACCCATATCCCAGTCATCAATAACAACACAGAAATTATATGTTGGGCTACCGTCAGTACGACGAATGATCAGATCATCTAATTCACTGTTTGAAATTTCGATGTGACCACGGATCTTATCATCAAAGATCACTGTGCCTTCTTTTGGATTACGGAAACGAATACAGAATGGAGAATCTGCTGTTGCTGCCGCATTTGCTGCAATAATTTTAGGATGATTAGCATCATAACGTGGCTTAACACCATCTGCCATTTGTTGCTCACGAATCTCATCAAGCAGTTCTTTCGGGCAGTAACACTTATACGCTTTATCTTCTGCTAGTAGTTGATCAACCACTTCATTATAACGATCAAAACGCTTAGTTTGGTAGTAAGGACCTTCATCCCAACTTAACTCTAACCACTCCATGCCTTCCATAATCGCATCAATCGCTTCTTGCGTTGAACGTTCGATATCTGTGTCTTCGATACGTAATACGAATTCGCCGCCCATATGCTTAGCAAATAGCCATGAATACAATGCTGTACGCGCACCACCAACGTGCAAAAAGCCAGTTGGGCTTGGTGCAAAGCGAGTTTTAACCGTCATTGAGATTACCTTATGAATGATGGATGACACAGTAAAAGCTACTGTGCTAAATCTATTGGTAGGTATTCTAGCACTGTGGGCTAATTCTACAATAATCAGGAAGACGAGAGCGTAAAATAGTCATAGCGAATGAGTCACAATAAAAAATTAGAGAGTCCATTCTCTATTATCAAATCAAAAGTCGTATGATTCACCACCGTGTTGCTTGCATATGAACCAAGGAACAAAAACCGTCTCATTATTTGATAAATGACAGTACGTTTGACCAAAACCACCAGCGCCATTTGAACCACCTGATGCAAAGACGCTTGAACTAACTGTTAAGACCATCGCAGCCATAATACCAATAATATATTTTTTCATATAATCACCTTCGTTAGTTGAGTTACCTAACTCAATTGTAGGAAGAAGATGAATAATCCAGTTCTCTTTTTTAAGATAATAAAAAAGCCCATCGAAATGGGCTTTTAAATTCATACCTAACTAATTGTTATATTAGAAAGTGTAAGGAATAATAACTTGGAAACGTAAATCTGTTTCATCAGCAGAAGCTGCACCAGCAAACTCATCACGCTCTAGCATTGTTGCGTGTAGACGAATGGTAGAACCTTTAAGTGCACCATTTGGTACTGAGTAAGAAACTGTACCGTTAACTGCATACTCGCTCTCGTAATCCCAGTCACCCATAGCGCCATCAGCTGCTGACTTGCTACCAGAACCATAACCGAAGCCTAGGTAGTAGTTCCAACCATTGCCTTGGTCATATGATAAACGGTTGTAGATCGATACTTCGCCTGATTTGTTCCAATCAGATAGTGCATCCCACCATAGTGAATATGTACCATTTGTCATACCGTATGTGTAAATCATACGAGGGTTAACATCACGATCGTTATCACTCTTCGCGTATTGAAGATCTGTCATCCATGAGAACTGACCGAACTTAGCGTTGAATGATAGACCTGTGGTGTAACCAAGACCGTCATATTGTACGTCATCATTTACACCGTAGAAATCGTATGCAAGTGACATGTTTTCATTAATATTGTACTTAGCGTAAACTTTGTAACCTGTTGTATCAGTCTTATCATGGTAACTAGTTACCTTATCTGCATCCCAATCAATACCATTCGCATATTGAATATCAGTTACTTGACCAATACCAAATTGTAAGTATAACGCGTCAGTTGCATTACCTTGTAAACCTAGCGAGTGTGCAATACCCCAAGATGTATCAGACCATAATGCAGGTGCATAATCATTTTTACTTAGTAACCAAGGAGCCGTGAATTGGTCAGCAATAAAGTAAGTTGCTTTAAAATTACCAATGTTTGCATTCAGTTCAGCACCACGGTATGTACCAGGAACGAAAGACCATACGTTGCCTAAAACACCATTACCATTTGATTGAGTAAAACCAAAACGACCATCTACGTTCTCACCAGCTTTAAATTTTAATGCTGCTTTAGTGATCTTAACTTGGTTACCGTCACCAGCACCCCAGTCAAGGTTATTTGATGTAGAGATTTCATTCGCTAAATATTCACCTTTAGCATTTTGAAGGCTATCATTGTACAAATCACCAGATAGATAACCACCAATATCAGCACCTAACCAACCGTTATGGTAACCAGAAGTAAAATCTAAAATTAGGTTGTAAGCAGAGTAATTTAGACGACTCCACGTATCGCCATCTTCACCGCCAGGTTTACCAGTAGTACGAGTACGAGAACGCGTATCAACAACAGCAACACCTGCTAATGTTGAATCATCAAGAAATTCATTAACAGCTACCACATATTCTGGACCTGCTGCACTGTCTTCGGTTGCCATAACAGGCGCGGCAGATAATGCACCGACCATTGCTGCGGTTAAAGCCGAAACTTTAAAAAACTTTGATTCCATGGAATAACTCCTAAAAGATATTAGCTGTTTACTTGCCCCTGAAAGGTTGGCCGCCGAAGGTGGCAAGTAAATCTCCTATATGTCAGTCGAATCAATTCGACCAATGCATATTATTTCGTTTTAAATTGAACTTTAAGTAACTTCGGTATTAAGACTACTTTCGCAGCGCAAAACATCAATAAGAACTTACTTTTTAATAGCAAAAATATGATTGAGTGCAAACTTTTAGCGCTATCGTGATCAATGTCATATGTTTTAAGTATCACAACAAAAAACAATAAAATTCAATCAAAAACAAATACTTACCGTGTGGTTATTTTATTGTTGTGAACAGTGTCGTATTTTATAAATACTCTCATGAACAAGCGAGATTTTAGAAAAACACGACTCTTACTATGAAAATATTTTTATTATCACCATTAAATAAACACTAAAAATTAAGTCTTTCATCAATAAAACATGCCATTATTTACTCAAAAAAAAGCCCCACAAAAGTGAGGCTTTAATATCAAAGGGGCGTATTTTTATGCATTAGCCATTAAATCAACCAGCTGTTGTTCATCCCAAATTTCAATATTTAACTCTTGAGCTTTAGCTAATTTAGATCCCGCCGCTTCCCCTGCAACCAATAAATCAGTTTTTTTAGAAACACTACCCGTTACTTTCGCCCCTAAAGCTTGTAAGGCTGCTTTAGCATCACCACGAGTCAATTGTGATAATGAACCGGTTAGTACTACCACCTTACCTTCTAATGGTAATTCAACTCCAGCTTGAGGTTTTTCAATGGCCGGCCAATGAATGCCTTGTACTAATAAATCATCAATAACGGCCGTATTATGTGGTTCACGGAAGAAATTAAACAAATGCGCGGCAACAACGTCACCCACATCAGGGACTTTAATCAGCTGTTCTTTAGAGGCCTGACTGATCGCGTCTAAAGTTTCAAAATAATTAGCGACATTGGCAGCGGTTGCTTCACCCACTTCACGAATACCTAATGAATAAATAAATCGTGCTAACGTCGTTTGTTTTGATGCTATCAGCGCATCAATTAATTTTTGAGCCGATTTAGGCCCCATACGCTCAAGTACGGTAACCTCTCCAGCACTAAACTTAAACAAATCGGCTGGTGTTGTAACCATTTCACGATCAACTAATTGCTCAATAACTTTTTCACCACAACCATCAACATCTAATGCTTTACGTGAGACAAAATGTTTAAGTGCTTCTTTACGCTGTGCTTGACAGAATAAGCCGCCAGAACAACGCGCAACAGCCTCTCCTTCAACGCGTTCAACTTTAGACTGGCACACTGGGCATTCTGTCGGAAAGACTATCGCAACAGCATCAGCAGGACGACGAGACTCAACCACCGCAGCAATTTGAGGAATAACATCACCTGCACGACGAATGATCACCGTATCACCAATCATTACCCCTAAGCGTGACACTTCATCTGCATTGTGCAACGTCGCGTTACTAACGGTGACTCCGCCAACAAATACCGGTTCAAGTTTTGCTACTGGTGTTATTGCGCCTGTGCGGCCAACCTGAAATTCAACATTATTTAAAATAGTCATTTCTTCTTGGGCTGGAAACTTATAAGCAATCGCCCAACGAGGTGCACGCGCAACAAAACCCAGTTGCTGTTGCAGATCTAATTGATCAACTTTGATCACTACCCCATCAATTTCATAACCTAATGATTGGCGCTTATCACCGATCATTTGATGATATTCAATCACCGCTTCAATGCTATCAACACAACGAATTTCTGGACACATTGGCAGTCCCCACGCTTTTAACTGACATAAACGTTGATATTGCGTATCGGCTAACTCTCGCCCTTCTACAATACCCACCGCATAAGCATAAAAACTTAACGGACGCGTTGCTGTAATTTTAGGATCGAGTTGACGTAAACTACCAGCAGCGGCATTACGTGGATTAGCAAACGTTTTAAGGCCTTTTTTAAGCGCGTTAGCATTGAGTTCATCAAAGCCTTTTTTGGGCATAAAAACTTCACCGCGCACTTCAAGTCGTTGCGGCCAATCATCACCCCGTAAACGTAATGGGATCGCACCAATAGTACGTACATTATGAGTAATATTTTCACCCGTAGCACCATCACCACGCGTTGCTGCTTGAATAAGCACCCCGTTCTCATACAGTAAACTAACGGCTAAGCCATCTAATTTAGGTTCACAACAATAACTAATACTGCTGCTATCACGTAATCGATCTTGAAGTCGCTTTTGAAAATCACGTAAATCATCATCATTAAACGCATTACCTAATGACAGCATCGCAATCTCATGGGTTACTTGAGTAAAACCATCAAGCGCACTACCACCCACTCGCTGGCTTGGTGAATCATTGGTTATCCACTGTGGATGCTCAGCTTCAATCGCCAATAACTGTTGCATCAAACGATCGTATTCAGCATCAGGTATCTCTGGGTTATCTTCAACGTAATAACGATGGCCATGATAATCTAGTTGTTGTTTTAAGCTGGCAAGTTGTTGCTGAAGATCGGTGCTCATTTCAATTCCTACCTGAAGAAAATGTTGATTAATGACTCTGATTACAAAACAGTAAATTTTTATCGTTATATCAGTAGATACAATAAAATTCAGGCCCCCGAAGGAGCCTGAATTTTCATCAATAATAATCTATCAACTTAGCATTGATTATATTTTACTGATTTTTCTCGATATGCTGCAATACGATTTGGTGTGATCATGACACGATCTTGATCCATTACATCAGCATTAAGTTGATCAGCAATTTGCTGTGCTGTTTGTAACATCATATTGAAGTTACTTGATGCTTTACCATGACATGGCAACATTAAGAAAAAGCCAATGCCTGGTGTTTCAAAATGCTGGTAGTTCGTTTCAGGAAACGTACCGGGATTAAGCAAGTTAGTCACTGAAAAAATAACTGGCTCAGTACCTGCTAAATCAGCATGTCGATGGAAAACTGAATTTTCACCGAAAATCAAACCATTACGCTCTAAACATGCAAATAATGATGGCCCACGAAGTACCTTACCCTTACGTGCATGTACACAAACAGATAAATAACTTGGTGGTAACGGTTCAGGCTCAGGTAGCACTTCCGGCTCTAAAATTACTTCTGGCTCTAAAATTACTTCTGGCTCAGGAATAATTTCCGGTTCAGGAGTTACAACGGTAACAACTTCAGCGTCAATGTCTTCTTTATCATCTACAGGCGTAAAAATAGGCGTTGGCGCGACAGTCATTTTTTCAGTCACTGTTGGTTGAGGCGCAACACTTGGCTGAGGCGCAACACTTGGCTGAGACACAACACTTGGCTGAGACACAACACTTGGCTGAGACACAACACTTGGCTGAGGCGCAACACTTGGCTGAGGCGCAACACTTGGCTGAGGCGCAACACTTGGCTGAGGCGCAACACTTGGCTGAGGCGCAACACTTGGCTGAGGCGCAACACTTGGTTGAGGCGCAACACTTGGTTGAGGCGCAACACTTGGTTGAGGCGCAACACTTGGTTGAGGCGCAACACTTGGTTGAGGCGCAACACTTGGTTGAGGCGCAACACTTGGCTGAGGCGCAACACTTGGTTGAGGCACAACACTTGGCTGAGGCGCAACACTTGGTTGAGACGCAGAACCAATATGCATTTGTGGCTCAATACGTTCATGAGTCACAGCTTTAGATGTTGCATTGATATTTTGAGAAACAGTCTCACCCAACAATGGATCTTGTTGAGGACGTTCACCAAAACTAAAACCAGGTTCTTTACGCTTTGGCGCTGATTTTGTTGCAGTAACATCAGGTTGATTTGACTTAGCTTCTGTCACTTCCGGTGCGCTATTCACAACACGGACGTCACTAACACTCTCTTTGGCAATATCTTGACTTTCAAGATTCGCTTCATCTATTTTACTTAGTGGTTTCTCACCAAATTTAGCTGGTTTCTCTTTTCTACTTGTCCATAGACCATGAAAAAGAAGCGCTGCAATTGCTAACGCACCAACAATAATAAGAACCAGACGCAATTCCTGCATATGAATACTCTAAATTAACTCGTTGTCCCTTTACGGGGTTAATAATAGAAAAAAATCTACTAGGAAACTTAATATCTAGTTAGAATTTCTCACCGAATGACTTACTGTACCAAAACTCGCTTGACAATGAGAAGATGAATATCGAGATTCCATCAAGGATAGTGTCAGCTTGACGTTTTTTGTACAAATTTACCTCATTTTTGTATTGTGACTCATCATTTTTATTTTGTTGTTAAAGTAGTGACAACAATTTTGTTATTTGATTCCATCCTACCTCTACCGTTAACATTGATAAAGAAACCTAAACAAATGAACAGTAAAATATTAAAAAATGCTTGTTCAGGAGAAAGAAATGCCACAACAGCATAATATAAAATCAACGACCAGCGGCGCTGGTTATTTTTTCCAAGGCTTAAAACTCGCCTCTCAACCAGGTACGCGACGTTTTGTCCTCATTCCTCTATTAATAAATATTGTATTACTTGGTAGTGCTTTTGCCACATTATTAGATCATCTAAGTGGTTGGATTAACCATTGGCTAAGTTACTTACCGAGTTGGCTTGATTGGCTGTCTTATATCTTATGGCCATTACTTGCGATTGCCGCACTTGTCTCATTCTCCTATTTTTTCAGTACTATTGCTAACTGGATTGCAGCACCCTTTAATGGCCTGTTAGCTGAATATCTTGAAGCTCAACTGACAGGACAAGCCCCTCCCGATGATAGCTTCAAAGCACTAATAAAAGATCTACCTCGCACCATGGGTAGAGAGTGGACAAAACTTAAGTATTATCTACCCAAAGCCATTGGATTACTCATTTTAATGTGGATCCCAGCGATTGGCCAAACTGTCGCCCCGGTATTATGGTTCTTATTCAATGCTTGGATGATGACCATCCAATATGTAGATTATCCGTTTGATAACCATAAAGTACCCTTCCCTGAAATGCGCGACGCACTCAAGCAAAAAAGAGGTCAAGCACTCAGTTTTGGCGCAGTCGTGATGTTGTTAACCATGGTGCCTATTATCAATTTATTTGTAATGCCAATCGCCGTTTGTGGTGCAACAGCAATGTGGGTTGATCATTATCGTACTCAATTTAAACGATATTGATTTAAATTTATGTAGTAGCACAGGCCGATAGTGATTTTCTATTGGTCTGATTACTTTTATTGGTAATAAAAAACCTCACTCAAACGACAAAACAACATCAAAATTTACAAACTAGACATCAATTAAAGCAATAACTATCACATAATAACAATAAGATATAACCATTAATTACTTTGCAAATATCGAGACAGGTATATGCTTAATCTATTCATCATTGAGTCTAATTTGTCATGAAGGAACGAAGTATGAGCAAAATATACGAAGATAACTCTCTCACTATTGGTAATACCCCACTGGTACGCCTAAATCGTGTCAGTAATGGCAAAGTACTCGCAAAAATTGAAGCACGTAATCCTAGTTTCAGTGTTAAATGCCGTATCGGTGCTAATATGGTATGGGAAGCAGAGAAAAATGGCCTTTTAAAAGAAGGGATCGAACTTGTAGAACCAACCAGTGGTAATACCGGTATCGCACTTGCTTTTGTAGCAGCAGCCCGCGGCTATAAACTTACCCTAACCATGCCAGAAAGCATGAGTATTGAACGTCGTAAATTATTAAAAGCGCTTGGGGCAAAATTAATTCTTACCGAAGCGGCCAAAGGCATGAAAGGTGCCATTGATAAAGCAGAAGAAATTGTTCATTCAGATCCAGATAAATATCTGCTATTGCAACAATTTAACAATCCAGCTAACCCCGCTATCCATGAAAAGACCACAGGCCCTGAAATCTGGGATGCCACCGACGGTGAGATTGATGTTTTTGTTTCAGGTGTTGGTACAGGTGGCACGATTACTGGTGTTAGCCGTTATATTAAACAGCAACAAGGCAAAGCAATTACCGTTGTTGCCGTAGAGCCCACCGAATCACCAGTGATGACTCAAACCGTAAATGGTGAAACGATTAAACCAGGGCCACATAAAATTCAAGGTATTGGTGCAGGCTTTATTCCTGGTAACCTTGATTTAACACTTATCGATGAAATTGAACAAGTCAGCTCAGAAGATGCAATAGAAATGGCTCGCCGCTTAATGAATGAAGAAGGCATATTAGCTGGAATTTCATCCGGTGCAGCTGTTGTTGCTGCGAATAATATTGCAGCTCGACCAGAATTTTCCGATAAAAATATTGTCGTTATTTTACCCAGTTCTGGCGAACGCTACTTATCAACAGCGCTTTTTGCGGGTCTCTTTACAGAAAAAGAAACCCAACAGTGATCACACTTTGTGATGTTATATAGGTATATCCACACTCAAAAAGGCCCTTTGCGGGCTTTTTTGTTGCATTTTATTCTCAGCTTTACTATAAAGCTGATGCGATTTATTTTTAGCATCAAAATAAATGACCGATTATTAGTCAATTTTAATTAATTCAAAAAAAAAGTTTCTCATAAAACTTTGACTTGGATTAAAGCTAAGACAGTATATTATTAGGTAGTTTATACTGCTTGAACAATATGCTGAGACTATAATCACCACGGTTATAGATCACGAAGCAACTATTAATATAACAACTATATCTAATTTGGGGTGAAATATGTATCAGAAGCAAGTTGAAATTACTGCACCAAACGGCCTACACACTCGTCCAGCGGCACAGTTCGTTAAAGACGCAAAATCATTTGAAGCAGATATCACTGTAACTTCAAACGGTAAAAGCGCAAGCGCTAAGAGCTTATTTAAGCTTCAAACTCTAGGCCTAGTTAAAGGTGCTGTTATTACTATCGCGGCTGAAGGTGCACAAGCTCAAGAAGCAGTAGATAAGCTAGTAACTCTTACAGAGCTACACGATGGCGCTGAAATCGCAATGTTCCGCGAAATCTAAGCTAAGTTTGTATACAAACGCGTTTCCAGTTTTTAGTTAATTTAAAGGTAAGGCTATGATTTCAGGCATCCTGGCATCTCCTGGTATTGCTTTCGGTAAAGCATTGCTATTGCAAGAAGAAGAGATTGTTTTAAACAAAACTCCTATCGCTGCAGACCAGATCGATAACGAAATTCAACGTTTCTTCGACGCTCGAAAAAAATCTTCTGAGCAACTTGAAGTTATCAAAGAAAAAGCACGTGTCACCTTTGGTGAAGAGAAAGAAGCCATCTTTGAAGGTCACATCATGTTGCTTGAAGATGAGGAGCTAGAAGAAGAAATCATAGCCCTTATTAAAGATAAGCATTCAGCTGATTATGCGATTTATTCGATCATTGAAGAACAAGCACAAACTCTTGAATCTCTTGATGATGAATACTTAAAAGAACGTGCAAGTGATATTCGTGATATCGGTAGCCGTTTTGTTAAAAACGCATTAGGCATTAATGTTATTAATTTAAGTGCTATTAATGAACAGGTAATTTTAGTCGCTAACGACTTAACACCGTCAGAAACAGCACAAATTAATCTAGAGTTCGTTCTTGGTTTTATTACTGATATTGGTGGTCGTACTTCACACACCTCTATCATGGCGCGTTCACTAGAAATTCCTGCAATTGTAGGTACAAATAACATTACATCTTTAGTTAAGAACGGCGATATGTTAGTTCTTGATGCAATCAATAATCAGGTTGTTATCAATCCAACTGATGATGAACTAAACAAATTTAAAGCTATCCGTGATGCTGATAAAGCAGAGCAAGAAGAACTCGCTAAACTAAAAGATCTTCCTGCTATTACACTGGATGGCAAGCAAGTTGAAGTATGCGGCAACATTGGTACAGTTAAAGACTGTGCTGGCGTTAGTCGTAATGGTGGTGAAGGCGTTGGTCTATACCGTACTGAATTCTTGTTCATGGACCGTGATTCTCTGCCTACAGAAGAAGAACAGTACCAAGCATACAAAGAAGTTGCAGAAGCAATGCATGGCGAGCCAGTGATTATCCGTACTATGGATATCGGTGGTGATAAAGATCTTCCTTACTTAGATCTTCCTAAAGAAATGAACCCATTCTTGGGTTGGCGTGCGATTCGTATCAGCCTAGATCGCCCTGAAATTCTTCGCGATCAATTCCGTGCTATTCTGCGTGCGTCAGCTCACGGTAAAGTTCGTATCATGTTCCCGATGATTATTTCGGTTGAAGAAGTACGTACATTAAAAGCGGCTATTGAAACATTTAAGGTTGAATTAACAGCTGAAGGCTTAGCGTTTGACGCTAACATCGAGATCGGTGTTATGGTTGAAACACCAGCAGCCGCAGCAATTGCACACCACTTAGCGAAAGAAGTTTCTTTCTTTAGTATTGGTACCAACGATTTAACCCAGTATACTCTAGCAGTTGACCGTGGTAATGAGCTTATCTCTCATCTCTACAATCCACTATCGCCTGCAGTACTTACTGTGATCAAGCAAGTTATTGATGCTTCTCACGCTGAAGGTAAGTGGACAGGTATGTGTGGTGAACTTGCTGGCGACGAACGTGCTACTCTACTTTTATTAGGTATGGGTCTAGACGAGTTCAGCATGAGTGCTATTTCAATCCCTCGCGTTAAGAAAGTTATCCGTAATGCTAACTTTGCTGACGTTAAAGCAATGGCAGAGTATGCTTTAACTCTTCCAACTGCGGCTGAGATTGAAGAGCACGTAGAAAAATTCATCGCAGAAAAGACCATCTGCTAATAAAATAGCGGCAGATAAAATAACAACGCTTAGGAGCAACGATATGGGCCTGTTTGACAAATTAAAGAAAATGGTTTCTGACGACAGCAGTGAAGCTAGTGTAATTGAAATTATCGCACCACTTTCTGGCGAAATCGTTAACATCGAAGATGTGCCTGATGTAGTATTTGCTGAAAAAATTGTTGGTGATGGTATTGCTATCAAACCAACTGGCAACAAAATGGTTGCACCAGTAAACGGTACTATCGGTAAGATTTTCGAAACTAACCACGCTTTCTCTATTGAGTCTGACGATGGCATCGAGCTTTTTGTTCACTTTGGTATTGATACTGTTGAACTTAAAGGCGAAGGTTTCACTCGCATCGCTGAAGAAGGCCAAACTGTTAAAGTTGGCGACACTATCATCGAATTCGATCTTGCACTTCTAGAAGAGAAAGCTAAGTCAACATTGACTCCAGTTGTTATCTCTAACATGGACGAGATCAAAGAGCTAATCAAGCTATCTGGTGCAGTAAACGTTGGTGAAACACCAGTACTACGCATCAAGAAATAAGATTGTTAATATCTTAATAAAAAACGCAGCTTTCTAGCTGCGTTTTTTTTTGTGAAAATCCATCTAATCATCTATGGCAACCCTCCTCATGCCAAGTTATTATGTACAAACGCTTCAGCGTAATTACAGGCTTTATGATTAATATAGAACAGCACCATAAAATACAGCCATAAAATACAGCCATAAAAAAACGCCACTATCAAATAGTCGCGCTTCTTATATATCATCATAACTCATATTTAATTGATGGCTTATGCTGTCATCACCTCAACTTGTAATTTAACATGTTCACAATTAGGTTCGCCCGATTCAAATAGCATTGGCATATTTAATCCTGTTGATAATGTTTGCGCTAAAATAGTCCGCCAGCCACCATCATCTAATCGTTCTTGCACTTGTAATGCAATCCTAACGCTTTCAGCGGAAACATCTAACAATTGTGCACTACCCACCACTTCACGGTATGAATGATGATTATTTTGGCTTAAGCCTTCAAAAAAGATAGTTTCTTCACCAGGTAGCAATGACAATGAAGTATTCACCGTTTGTCGTAGTCGACAAGCACTGTGCATTTCAAAACTTACATCTAATAGCCAATCAGCCATTGCTAGTGGGCTCAATAATGTACTTAAAAATAATTGCCCTTTACCCATCACTAACGTTTCCATTACGATTACCTCTCTACAAGCTAATGTGCAAACACATCTTTTACTCGCGAGCTTAGAACCAGATATAATCCTAGCCAAGCAGTTAATAACAAGGTTAATGCACCAACCCAAGAGAATGCACCTTGACTCAACACGAGATGATATATTTGCAAAGCAAAATCAATACTGTAAGCAGCTATTAATATTTTTTTTCCCTGCTGCCACAGATAATGTGTAACTTTATTATTGTTATTGCGCTGACCCGATAACCACATTAATAATAAGGCAGGACTTCCCAATACCATGCCTATATAAAGTGTCTCTCGTAGCGGATAAATCAACTCCAGTAATTCACCACCTTGAGTACGACTAACCCCTGCCATGATAAAAATCACCAACGCTTTCGCATTAAAAATCAGCACCAGCCATAGCATTTTATTTAATTTTAACTGCCCATTATCATCGTAGGCATTGATAGGATAAAGCAAACAACCTTCCTCACATGTGTTCAACTCAATACGTATCAATCTAGATAACATCAACATACGATGGCTTATTTCGACTCTAATCGATCAATACATATTTAGTACTAACAACGCGTTATTTTTGTGGATTACCGCACTTTTCATTTCTATATATTGCCGAGCAAGTCACGTTTTTTGATCTAAAACCTACAGAATGCGCTTATTTATTGAGCGATGGGTATTTAAAAAATATTGAGTAATTCTTTCCAATCATAAAGTTACAATATGAATATAGCATTAACACTATATTCATCTAAAACTGGAATTTTCATACAAAAAAAACAAAATACATCAATATAGACACATTTAACAATAATCAAACATCTAACAACGCTACTGCTAAAATTGAATAATTAGATATAATTACCACCATCTATCATTCATCAGTAAGGTCAATAGTGCGCATGACGACTATGAAAAAAAACATGACCCCTTCTACAGATACACAAATAGAAGCATTACGGGTAGCTAAAGCGACCCAAAAAGAAGGTCAAACCAAAGAGCAAACAAAACTGATCGCACAAGGAATTCAGAAAGGTATTGAACAATACAAAAAACAGCAAAAAGCCAAAGCTAGAGAGCGCGATAAATTAAAAAAGAAAAATATTCAAA
The DNA here is from genome assembly GCF_003026395.1 of Photobacterium iliopiscarium. Classification (GTDB taxonomy): domain Bacteria; phylum Pseudomonadota; class Gammaproteobacteria; order Enterobacterales; family Vibrionaceae; genus Photobacterium; species Photobacterium iliopiscarium. Next base: position 480,533 of record NZ_PYOO01000002.1, read on the forward strand.
CTAAAAATACTTCATCTGAAGATGTTGCAGATATTTCAGCATTAACCCCATCAATCATCTATAAACAACATTGGTTACCATGGGGTATTGTTATTATCTCTTGGATTGGTTTTGGTGCTTATTTAACGTATGGCAGCGTACTATGATGAGAACAAATATGAAGATTATTGGCTTTATAACCGCATTAAGTGGATTAATCAGTGGCTGTGCTGATCCACAATCAACGCCATGGCAGCGTCAAATAGACACACCATGCGATAATAAATCCCATTGTGTATCCACGCTTGAACAGCGTGAAAAATTTAAGCTAGCCCCTTTTACGCTTACCGCTAAGGGAATACAAAAGTGGGCAGATATTGTTGCTATTGCTCAAACATTACCAGGCGCAAAACTGATCGAACAGGATGATCATTATTTTCATATTGAAGTTCGCAGTGCGGTGTTTGGATTTATTGACGATTTTGAAGTTAAACAACAAGCCCAGCAGCTTCAAGTAAGATCTATATCTCGCAGCGGCTATTCTGATTTTGGGGTCAATCGTAAACGAGCACAACAATTTAGAACATTATTAATCGACCAACAATTAATACACGATACATCCACCAGCAACTGATTCACTAACCACAATAAACATAACAAAAAGCCATGGCCGCCTTAGTGTTAACTATGGCAACCATGGCTTGACGATCAGACTGTTATAACTATTTAATCCAAATTTTTATCTTTACCTAACGACAATAACCACACACTTACCGCAGCTACAGCCACAAAACCAGACAAAATAATCATTGGCATCGCGATATAACCCAACGTATGCCAAATTACCGATTCTAGCGTACTCATCGTTTCTCCTTAGCTTATTGCCATCCAGCTACATCTTTCATATCAGGTAACTTATGGGCAATCCCTTTATGGCAATCAACACAGGTTTTATCACCCGATGCTAATGCGGTTGAGTGCTGTTTTGCACTACGAGGGGCTTGCTCAGAAAAATCCATATAGTTGAACTGATGACAATTACGACATTCTCGAGAGTCATTATTTTTCATACGTTGCCATTCTCGTTCCGCAAGATGACCACGACGAGCATTGAATTTTTCAGGCGTATCAATCGTACCCATCATATGCGCGACGATTTCTTTTGATGCCTGTACTTTACGGACAATTTTATCAGTCCAATTATGAGGTACGTGACAATCTGAACAAATAGCTCTTACACCAGAACGATTTGAAAAGTGAATCGTTTCTTGAATTTCTTTAACGATTGGCGCATGGCACCCAGCACAAAATTCTTCTGAGTTAGTCTTTTCCATCACGGTATTAAACCCGCCCCAGAATAATAACCCACCCATAAACCCCATAAAAAGCACTAATCCAACTGCTACTTTACTGGGTGTTTTTAGCCGTAACCAAAATGTTTTTAACCACTTCATAGATAAACCCTTTTACTACTCAGTCACGATTAACGTAATGCGCTTACACGTTTAAAATCATTCTCAACTAATGGCTTAGCGTCGGCTTGAGGCACATGGCACTGCAAACAAAAATAACGGCTTGACGATACATCAGACAACACTTGACCTTGTTGTGGTGACACGTAATGGGTCACACTGATCTTAGTTGCACCCATCTCTTTGGCATTTTTCCAGCTATGACACGCAAGACATTTATTGGCGTTAAGTGACACTTCATAATGGCGAATGCTATGTGGAATTAATGGTGGTTGGTAAACATAATCACTATCAATTACCCCTTGATCTTTTGGGTAATGCTTCATTAAATCAGCTGGGCGTGTCGCTTCTATCTCAGCAAGACCACGTAATGACTCAAGCCCACCAATACCACCGGGATTGTCTAATTTAGCCGCAGCAGCAATATTTGCTGTTGTCGTAGCTGCTTCTGCGGTTACTGCTGCATTGTTATCGTCACTATGTGCAATACCACTAAGCATTAGACCTGCAACTAATGCTGCAAAAAATAATCGTTTCATGCTGTTCTCCGTCTCTAGGCATATTCTAGTCACAGTGAACGACCACTGCCGTTCACTGAATTAATGGATTAGATCTTGGTGATATTAATAGGACATTTTTTAAAATCTGTCTGTTTCGACAATGGATCCGTCGCATCCAAGATCAACTTATTAACTAAAATATTAGCATCGAAAAACGGTACAAAAACGAGTCCAACAGGAGGACGATTACGACCACGGGTTTCTACTCGACAACGTACTTCACCACGACGAGAAGCTAATAACACTTCATCACCACGACGAAGATTTCGTTTTTTTGCATCTTCTGGATTGATATAACACCACGCATCAGGCACTGCTTTATATAATTCAGGTACACGACGCGTCATGGTACCGGTGTGCCAATGTTCAAGCACTCGTCCGGTACATAACCACATATCATAATCTTGGTCAGGCACTTCCGGTGGCGCTTCATATGGCGCTGAAATGATTAATGCTTTGCCATCCGGTTTACCATAAAAGTCCCAGCCTGTGCCTTTTTTAGCATAGGGATCAGTGCCTTCTTTAAAACGCCACTGGGTTTCTTTGCCATCAACCACAGGCCAACGTAAACCACGGACCTTATGGTAAGTATCATAAGGTGCTAAATCATGCCCATGACCACGACCAAAACTGGCATACTCTTCAAATAGCCCTTTTTGAACGTAATAACCTTGTGCTTGCGCATCATCGTTTAATGGCTGCGCTTCGGTTAACGGAAACTTATCAACATGACCGTTAATGAATAAAATATCGTACATTGTTTTACCACGGTACTGAGGCATCTTATTAAGTAATGCTTCATCCCACACTTCTTCAACTTTAAAGCGCTTAGAAAACTCCATGATCTGCCATAGATCAGATTTAGCTTCACCCGGCGCTTTAACTTGTTGATACCAAGCTTGAGTACGACGCTCGGCATTACCATAAGCACCTTCTTTTTCAACCCACATTGCAGTCGGTAAAATCAAATCAGACGCTTGGGCAGTAACCGTTGGGTAAGGGTCAGAACAGACGATAAAGTTATCGGGATGACGATAGCCAGGTAAACGCTCTTGATTAATATTAGGACCCGCTTGCATATTGTTATTACACATTACCCAATAAGCATTTAGTTTTCCGTCATTCAGCATTCGATCTTGCTGCACAGCGTGATAACCCGGTTTCGGTGGAATAGTACCTTCTGGTAGCTTCCAAATATTTTCAGCAATAGCACGGTGCTTAGGGTTAGTCACAACTAAATCAGCAGGTAAACGGTGAGCAAATGTACCCACCTCACGGGCAGTACCACACGCAGACGGCTGACCTGTTAATGAAAACGGACTATTACCCGGTGTTGAAATTTTACCCGTTAATAAATGCAAGTTATAAACTAAACTTTGCATCCACACACCACGGGTATGTTGGTTCATTCCCATGGTCCACAGTGACGTTACTTTAAGGTTAGGATCGGCATAGTATTTAGCTAACTCAACTAATTTCTCAGGTTCGACCCCTGACATTTGTGACGCTTTTTCAAGGGTATACTCCGCGACTGATGCTTTGTATTCCTCAAATGTCATTGGGAATAATTCGCCAGAGTTAGGGTTTGCCGCTTGCTTTTGCAATGGATTATCATCACGTAAACCGTAACCAATATCCGTTTGAGCACGCTTAAAGTGGGTATGTTTATTAACAAAATCCCAATTAACCGCGTCATTTTCAATAATGTAATGCGCAATATAATTCGCGATAGCTAAATCAGTTTGCGGGTGGAAAATCATGCCGTTATCAGCTAATTCAAACGAGCGGTGCTCATAGGTCGATAACACATTCACTTTGACATGAGGGTGACTCAAACGACGATCAGTCAGTCGTGTCCACAATACAGGGTGCATTTCAGCCATGTTTGAACCCCAAAGCACAAACACATCCGCATGTTCAAAATCATCGTAACATCCCATGGGTTCATCAATACCAAAGGTACGAATAAAACCCACCACCGCTGATGCCATACAGTGACGCGCATTAGGATCAATATTGTTTGAACGGAAACCGGCCTTCATCATTTTAGAAGCAGCATAACCTTCCATAACGGTCCATTGACCAGAACCAAACATACCCACACCCGATGGGCCTTGCTTCTTCAATGCTGCTTTCCACTTTTCAGCCATCACATCAAAGGCGTGATCCCATGACACTGGGGTAAATTCACCTTCTTTATGATATTCGCCATCTTTCATGCGTAATAATGGCGTTTGTAAACGATCTTTACCGTACATTATTTTCGATAAAAAATAGCCTTTAATACAATTAAGACCTTTATTTACGGGTGCTTTTGGATCACCTTGCGTTGCAACCACCCGTCCATTTTTAGTCCCGACTAACACTGAACAACCCGTACCACAAAAACGACAAGGCGCTTTATCCCATTTAATTTCAGTTTCATCAGAACTCACAATTAAATTCGTCGCTGATGCTGGTAACGAAATACCCGCTACCGCAGCCGCTGATGCTGCTGCATTTGCTTTCACAAATGCTCGTCTTGTCATTTTCATAGCTTACCCTCAGCTTGTAGCTCGTAATTCTCAATATGGTGATAGACCAAAAAAGTGATCAATACATGGTCTAAATTATTAATTTTATCAATTGCATCAGTTACGTAGCCTTGGTTCTCTGTCTCAAGTACTACGATAATTTTACCTTCTTCACTTGTCGCAGGAATTTCAGTATTCGGTATTGCTAAAATTTGTTGGCTAATCGTTGCCAAATATTGTGGCTTAACGTGAACGATAAGGCTTGAGGTATGCACTTCATGTAATGTCATGTTTACTCTCTAATAATTTTTAAATTTAAGGCGTTATCATTTCAATCGCAGCCACAGGACAGCCGCTTATACACGCACCACATCCACTGCAATCAGCCTTGTTGATAACAGGCTGAGCAACCTTCGCCACTTGTAAAGAAAAGGTAATTGCTTGTGTTTCACATTGATCACCACAACTACGACATTCAATATTATTTAATGCGATACAAGATGAATTAATTGTCGCAGTTTGAGTCCATGGTTGTTGTTGCTGTGGTTCAAATAAAGGTTCAGGACAGACATCTGCACATTGATAACAAAAGCTACATTCACCCTCGCCATGATGAAAATCCACCACCGGAAAGCCACCATCACCTTTTACAATCACTTTTGTTTGACAAGCATTAACACAAGCATTACAACGCAGACAATGATCAGTAAACGTGTTTTCGTCCTTTATCCAAGGCAAACGTTGTTGCTGGGACGGCTGTTTACGAGTAAATAATCCTCGGCGGGAATGATTAATCACAGCCCTCTCCTTTTATAATTAAACATTAAATAATGGCAAATCATTCTCTTTGTTGCCATTCACTTTCTATTAATGTTCTTTTACGTTATTTTTAAATATCGTCATAACTGCGAACATACCCCCTTAGAGGTAATTGCCCCTATACTTTGATCTTGATCAATAAAACATAGTGGATAACATCTAATATTTGCAAATTTATCGTGATATCAATTATTAAAAAATAAGTAGGCTAAATATAACGACAAGAAATAATTACTACCTCCCCATTCCATTAACAATAATTCATATCTATAGGTCGTCGACAATCCATGCAGCAACAAAAAGTGAATTCTGTTACCACCACCATTGGTCGTTCAATGGTTGCTATTCTATTTTTGGTCTCAACCACGATCAGTTTAGCGTTGTGCATATTAGTCTCGAGTCTAAATGATGCCGCAGCCATCAATACCGCAGGCTCTTTAAGAATGCAGAGCTATCGATTAGCCTTTGATATCGAAACCCAATCACCATTACTTAACACCCATACGATGGAGTTTGATCAATCACTGACCTCGCCAACCATGCAGGAATTACATCGTTGGTATACCCCTCAAACAATACAACACCATTACACTGAATTACTCTTAACATGGCAGGCGGTACGTTCAGAATTAGATCAAAGAGATAAAGATAGCTATTTAATTCAAGTCGCCCCTTTTGTTGAGCGTATTGATCAATTTGTGTTTGAATTACAACAATCATCTGAAAATAAATTGCACCTTTTGGCGTTTATTAGTGCGGTTGGTTTATTACTTATTTTAATGGTGGTGTTATTTACAATTCAATTTACACAGCGCCAAATAGTTGTGCCGCTCAATCAATTAATGGCAGGATGTAAGCGAATTAAACAGCACCAATTTTCATTAACCATTAATAATAATAGTAATAATGAATTAGGTATTCTTGCGCGTACGTTTACTCAAATGGCCGCAGATTTAAATAATTTTTATGGGGCTTTAGAACAAAGTGTCAATGAAAAAACCCATCGCCTTCGCCATGCTAATAAATCGCTTAAAGTGTTATATAACTGTTCACAACAGTTATCTGTTAGCCGCTTAACCCACCAGCATTTTCAGCATATGTTGGAAACTTTAATTGCGATTGATGGGTTAACCGCTGCAAAATTGATCATTGAAGAATCAAACGGCACCACCACAAAAATCACAGTTGGTGAATACCAATCAACAACTTGGCACCAACAACCCTTATTAATTGATGATGAAATAATGGGCCAACTATGGTGGCAATATCAATTACCTTGTCCAGATCTCGCCTTAATTGAAAATATTGCCAATATTTTAAGTCGTGGTATTTATTACAACCGAACGCAAAAACAAACTGAACAATTATTATTAATGGAAGAGCGTGCGACAATTGCTCGTGAGCTGCATGACTCATTAGCACAGTCATTGTCGTATCTTAAAATTCAATTAACGATATTAAAACGGCAACTCAATACCAATACCAATACCAATACCAATACCAATGATAATCAGCAACAAACAGTACAAGTCATTGATGAAGAACTCTCTAATGCTTATACCCAATTACGCGAGTTATTGAGTACCTTTAGATTAACCATTAAAGAGGCTAATTTTAGTGAGGCACTCAATCAATTATTGACGTCATTACAAGATCAAACCTCAGCGCAATTTCAGGTTGATAACCAATTACCCTCAATGGCATTAATTGCCCATAATCAAGTCCATTTATTACAAATTATTCGTGAAGCCGTATTAAATGCCATCAAGCATGCCGATGCCAATCAAATCAAAATTTCATGTCATCAACAACACGGCATTATTAATGTTGAAATTGCTGATGATGGGGTTGGGTTTGATCCCTCAAACTCAAAACTTAATCACTATGGCTTAAACATCATGCAAGAGCGTGCTTCTCGCTTAAAAGGAGAATTAACCCTTCATTCTCAAATCGGCGTTGGCAGTCACGTTAAATTACAGTTCGCATTATCAGAAGGATAAAAAGATGACACCTTGGAAAGTAATGATCGTTGATGATCATCCATTAATGCGCAGAGGTATTGGTCAACTATTGAGTTTTGATAGCGCTTTTGATGTTATTAGTGAAGCAAGTAATGGCAATGAAGCCATTGCCCTTGCTCATAAACTGCCCGTAGATCTGATTTTGTTAGATCTCAACATGAAAGGAATTTCAGGTTTAGATACCCTGATTACATTACGCAATGAAGGTATAGATGCCTGTATTGTGATCCTTACCGTGTCTGATAATCATGCTGATATCAAAACGCTTATCGACGCAGGGGCTGATGGCTATTTACTCAAAGATACCGAGCCTGATGAATTAGTCGCTTTACTCAAAACGGCACTAACGGGGGGTAAAGCATACAGTGAAGTTGTAACCGCATTTCTGAATAACAATGGCACTGAAAACTCGCTATTCTCAAGCTTAACAGAACGAGAAAAACAGATATTACAAGAAGTCGCAAAAGGCTATAGCAATAAAACCATTGCCGATTTACTGTTTATTTCAGAAGCAACCGTAAAAGTACATATGAAAAGTTTATTACGTAAACTGCAAGTCAAATCACGTACAGCTGCCACGGTACTTTATCTACAAACATTAGGTTATTAATACAATAAAAAACCGCAGTGATAAACGCACTGCGGTATTTAATCATTATGATAGTGATAGCCTACAACGCTAAAGATGTAATTAAATCCTGTTCACGCGATTCAACCCATTGCAGATCAAACGGTCCCCAATCACTTAATTTATAATACCCATCATTATGACGTCGCCCATCTTGAATAAAGGTCAATTCAATACCTAGCCCAGGTAAGGCTTTTAATACATCTTGAATTGTCCGTCGGGGCCAACCTGTTTGTTCTATTAAGCGAGGAACATTAGGACGTTCCGTATGCTCAACAAGTAATGCCAAGTAAAGTCTACGAGCAAAAACTGGATTCAGTTCCATTGGTGCCTCCATAATATACTATGCCTATTATTGCCCGTTCTTAAACAAGGGTGTTGCGTTTGATCAACGAGACATTCGGTTTCATCATTATGAATACAAATAAAAGTGAACTTGCTTCCATTCTTATCACTATTGCACATTACCGTAAATAACAATCAATAAAGTACAACAGTTGCGATAAGCTAATAATCTCGCTATAAAAGATAATCTACTTATTATAAAAAAGTCAGCCAAATATGAACACTATCGCTTACGGTATAAAAAACTGCGACACCATCAAAAAAATGAAGCAATGGTTTGCCACTGAAAATATCGCTTATCAATTTCATGACTACCGCACTGATGGGCTTGATCTTGCACAACTTGAAACCTTTGAAGCGGCACTTGGCTGGGAAGCTATGGTTAATAAACGCGGCACAACTTTCCGTCAATTAACCGCAGAACAAAAAGCCGACCTTAATCGTGAAACCGCCCTGCAATTAATGTTAGAACAACCAGCAATGATTAAGCGCCCGTTATTACAACATAATAATCATTACTACTTAGGTTTTAAACCTGACCAATATAACGCTATTTTTCTTACTAAATAACAAGGATACAAGGATGTCTGACAGTCCCGTTATTACACTAGCAAAAGATCTAATGTCTCGCCCTTCAATAACACCTGAAGATGCGGGTTGCCAAACTGTAATGATCAAACGATTACAGGCACTAGGATTTATTATAGAAACAATGGTGTTTGAAGATACTGTCAATTTATGGGCTCGTCGTGGTACTCAAGCACCATTGTTTGTGTTTGCAGGTCATACCGATGTTGTGCCTTCCGGTCCTGTCGACCAATGGCACACACCACCTTTTGAACCCACCATTATTGATGGCTACTTACACGGACGTGGTGCTGCTGATATGAAAGGGTCGCTGGCCTGTATGGTTGTCGCAATTGAACGTTTTATTGCACAAAATCCTAATCATAATGGTTCGATTGCACTGCTCATCACCTCTGATGAAGAAGGTCCATTTATTAATGGCACCACTCGTGTTATTGACACACTTGAAGCCCGTAATGAAAAAATAGACATGTGTATTGTTGGTGAGCCATCAAGTACCCATGCCGTTGGTGACATTGTTAAAAATGGTCGACGTGGATCAATTACTGGTGATCTGATCGTCAAGGGAATTCAAGGCCATGTTGCCTACCCACATTTGGCCAATAATCCGATTCATAAAGCCCTGCCCGCGTTAGCTGAATTAGCCACAACCCATTGGGATAACGGTAACGACTTCTTCCCGCCAACCAGCTTTCAAATTCCTAATATCACAGCCGGAACGGGGGCATCAAATGTCATACCGGGGCAATGTGAGGTGCAGTTTAATTTCCGTTTCAGCACAGAATTAACCGATATCGATATTAAACGTCGCGTCCATTCAATTCTTGACGCGCATGGCTTAGACTACGATTTAAAGTGGACCTTAAGCGGCCATCCCTTCTTAACCGACAGTGGTACATTAGTTGATGCGGTTGTTGCTGCTATTACTGACATTAACCATACTCCACCACAATTGCTGACAACCGGCGGCACATCAGATGGGCGTTTTATTGCACGTACTGGTGCTCAGGTAGTGGAACTAGGACCGGTTAACGCAACCATCCATAAAGTAAATGAATGCGTTAAAGTCACCGATCTTGAAAAACTGACTGATATGTATCAGCGGATTTTAAATAATATTTTATAATCACGCACAGCGCTTGTTCGTCATCATTAATGCTGTTCAGATAACATTACTGAACAGCTAATAATGCGATATTTGATAGATAATTATGCATTGTTATTATCATGAACCCATCGTAGCTAACGCCTATTCTTGATACTCTATGACAATGATTTGTGACTTATGATCAATCTCGCTCATGTGATGCAGTGGATTGATATAGACATTATAGTGCGAGGTGAATATGGAATGGTTTTTTAATCCTTGGGTTATCTGTGTGATTATTATTGCGGTGATCGCCAGTAATATTGCCGCGTTAAAGTACACCGCTTATATGCGAACTGGACTCAAAAAAAGACAACCGCCACAATCACCACCCGATGATTCTCTAACATCTGCACGATCTGATCATAATGACTTACCCAAGAGCAATAACACTCAGGATAAAAATGACTGATATAAAAACATTAGACAGCCGCATTGTGTACCAAAATAAATGGATGACAGTACGCGAAGATAAAATTCAGCGTCAAAGTGGTGCTGAAGGTATTTATGGCGTAGTAGAAAAACCTGATTGTGCTGCTATTTTAGCGATTGATAATGGTCGTATTCACTTAGTACAACAGTTTCGCTATAGCATTCAACAACGGTGTTGGGAAATTCCACAAGGCGCGTGGGAAGCAAACCCGGATGCGGATCATCTTGATCTAGCAAAAGGTGAACTGCAAGAAGAAACAGGATTAATTGCCGATAACATGGTTTATCTAGGTAGCCAATTTATTGCTTATGGTTTTTTAAATCAAACTTGCCATATTTATTTAGCGACCCAATTACACGCAACGTCAGAGCAACATCGGGACCTAGAAGAAGAAGATCTCATCAGCCAATCTTTTTCTATTACTGAATTTGAAGCCATGATCATTAACGGTGAATTAAAAGATAGCGTCACCATTGCCGCTTATGGATTAGCCAAGCTTAAACAGGCAATTTAAACCCTTAATCCGTTATTTTATCGAATAAAAAAGCTGCCATTTTATCGGCAGCTTTTTTTTGATATTTATTTTCGTCTAATATTAATCAGTGTGGCTTTTATTACGGACGAATTAAATAATCAGCAATACCAACCCATTTATAACTGGTCAGTTCTTCTAGGCCCATCGGCCCGCGTGCATGCAGTTTTTGCGTAGATACTGCAACTTCTGCACCTAAACCAAATTGCGCACCATCAGTAAAACGGGTTGATGCATTTACATATACCGCCGCAGAACCTGCTGCATTAACAAATCGCTCAGCCGCTTGAATATTATTGGTTAAGATTGAATCTGAATGGCTGGCGTTATGTTTACGCATATGAGCAATCGCTTCATCAACATTAGCCACAACCTTGACGCCTAACGTATAACTTAACCATTCAGTATCAAAATCACCCGCTTCCGCTTTACGTAATAAACTTGCTTTACCGTCAAATAAATTAAACGCAGCATCATCAGCCACCAAGGTTACTTGGGCTTGATTCATACGCTCAACTAAACGTGGTAAAAAAGTAGCGGCTATCTGTTCATTAACCAATAACGTATCAAGAGAATTACACGCAGAAGGGCGTTGTACTTTCGCGTTTTCAACCACATCTAATGAGCGAGATAAATCTGCACTATCATCAACATACATGTGACTAATACCAAAGCCACCAATAATAACGGGAATGGTACTATTTTCTTTACACATCTTATGTAAACCAGCACCACCACGAGGAATAATCATATCAACATATTGATCAAGCTTGAGTAACTGCGAGACATATTCACGGTCAGGTTGTTCGATATATTGCACAGATGCTGCGGGCAAACCGGCTTTTGCTAACGCTGATTGAATCACTTTAACTAGCGCCATATTCGAATGGAAAGTCTCACGACCACCACGTAAAATACTCGCATTACCCGTTTTTAGACATAACGCGGCGATATCAATAGTTACATTAGGACGTGCTTCATAAATGACACCAATAACACCTAATGGCACTCGACGACGACTTAAACGCATACCATTTTCAAGGACACGACTATCAAGTTCTGCGCCAACAGGATCATTTAAGTTGATAACATTACGGACATCATTGGCAATAGCGCAAATACGTTCGTCATTAAGTAATAAACGATCGATTAACGCATCAGACATACCACTCGCAATCGCGGCATCAGTATCTTGCTTATTTGCCGCAAGAATCGCTTTTTTATTCGCTTCTAATTCATCAGCAATAATCGCTAATGCGGTATTTTTTACTGATATTGCTGTCGTCGCTAATTCAAACGCAGCTTGCTGCGCTGCTTGTCCCATTATTTCAAGATTCACAATAATTCCTTACTTAAATTTGAATTCAATGCCTGATGAGGTATCAATATGAATCATCACTACGACTAAATAACAACCATATCATCACGGTGAATCGCAGCATGCCCATATTCATAACCTAAAACTTGATGAATATCATGACTATGCTTACCCGCAATCTTAATCATATCTTCACTTGAATAACGGCTAATACCCCGTGCCAGTAAGACATTTTTATTATCAAAGATTCGAACAACTTCACCACGCTCAAATGTACCCTTTACGTTGGTAATACCTTTAGCAAGTAAACTACTGCCTTTTTGCTGCACCGCAATTACAGCACCATCATCAATCACAATATCGCCCGCTGGCGGTGGACCGGCAAGGATCCATTGTTTACGCCCTTCAAGGGGAGATTCTAACGGCAGAAAACGCGTACCCACCGCTTTACCAGCAGCAAGATCCACAATCACATCAACCCGACGTCCAGCAGCAATGATCACTTCAATACCCGCGCGACAAGCCACTTCAGCAGCTTGTAACTTCGTTGCCATACCACCAGTACCTAATCCACCAACCGTACCACCCGCTAATTTACGTAACTTATCATCAATGGTATGTACTTCATGGATCAATTCTGCATCAGGATTACTACGTGGATCGGCAGTAAATAAACCCGCCTGATCTGTCATTAACAATAGTTTATCTGCACCGCCTAAAATGCCCACCAGCGCAGATAGATTATCGTTATCGCCCACTTTGATCTCAGTGGTTGCAACGGCATCGTTTTCATTAACTACCGGCACAATGCCATTATCTAATAATGCCACCAGCATATCGCGTGCATTTAAATAGCGTTCACGATCGTTTAAATCAGCACGGGTTAATAACATTTGACCAATGTTGATCCCATAAATACCAAACAAGGTTTCCCATTCTTGAATTAAACGGCCTTGTCCAACAGCGGCAAGTAACTGTTTGCTCGCCATGGTTTTGGGGAGTTCGGGATAACCTAAATGCTCACGACCCGCCGCGATCGCACCAGACGTAACAATGATAATTTTATGGCCTTGACTACGTAACATTGCGCATTGACGCACTAACTCAACCATATGGGCACGATCAAGTTTTAGTGTGCCACCTGTTAGTACGCTAGTACCTAGTTTGACGACAATTGTATGGGTTGCAGCACTAGCGGCAACATCTTGCTGTTGAGCATGAGATTTTTTTGAATCAGCCATGAGATCAAATAGATTGAAATAATAAATGTCCTTTGTTGTATCAATCCCTACCGAAAAGCACAAGAAAAAAACAATGACAAAATCAATATTAACGGGGTTTAGGAGGTTGTTTAAGCATAAGCAGCATTAATTAATAACCATAACACCACATAGCGACAATATTAGTGCGTATTGATGAGTATTTTCTAATAGCACGACCTAGTGTCGCCAGTGGTAATAATTTTTATACTTAACAATAAATCAGGTTCAGTGCGTTGATAATTCAGCCAATGGTACTTGAGTTAATCCGACAGCTGGCACCAACGTTAGCTCGCATTCACCAACAACAAAAGGGGTTAATTTAGAATAAAAATCAACGAGGGTTTTTAACACAGCCTCTTTATGTTTAGCCGGTAATTTACCATTCGCCCACTCACCCGCAGCATTAAAACGACCAAAATCATATTCGTACTCATAACCTGAGTCTGTTGCCGTCATCACTAACCACCACCCCCAAAATTCACGTAATTCTGGTGCCTTTTCTGCATTAACACAACTGGCTAAACAATCAAAAAAGAACCGTTGAGGTTGGGATTTTTTTTCACGAAGATAAGGACCAATTGCCGTCAATTTAGACATTAAACGGCCATGCGGTGGAAAGCTTGTTGCTATTGTCATAATGTTGTCCATCCATAGTCAGCAGTATTGAATATGCTTGTAAAACTAATTACCTTTTTATCATCCATGGCGCATTAAAAAACACACTTAGCATAATAATAACTCATTACAGTATGGATAATATTTAACAAAATAACAAACTATAAACCCCAGTTTTGCTAACAATATCATGGCAATATATTTAACAAAAAAAAACGGAATCACATCATCATGTAATTCCGTTATTGTTAACTATCATATTATCGCGATGATAATTACTTCATTTTATCATCAAGCCATTTAACGACTTCCGTCATCACGCGATGGTAACCATCATAGATAGGTTTTGCAGGAAGCATAATCGCTTTACCACCATAACTTGATAACGCAATAAGTTGATTATCGATTTCAGGACAAACGGGATCATTTTTCAAACCAATACCTAGCATTGGAATATCAACTCGACGACGACCTAAAATACCCTGATTTTTTAATGACCACGCAGGTAAATGTGACTTAATACTGGCTTCTGCTTGACCGTTTTTACCCATGCGAGATGCCAATACATCCAAATACATCCGTGGAATGTTATCCAATAGCTTCGGCTGAGTAAGAAAACTATTAATCGCACCACCAATACTGACACAGGTTTTTAAGCGTGTAGGCTCCATAAAACCAAGTCGAATCGCAGCATTGCCGCCCATACGTAACCCAAGCATCGCAACATTACGATTATCGACCCATGGCACATCACGAATTTGTTGTAATAGTGCTTGGTGTAAACGGCTAGTATCTTCGGTTAAATTCCAACGATCACTGTGACCTACCGATGGCATATCAAGTGTAACCATTGCATATCCAGCAGGGCCTAAATAATCTTGATATAAACGCCACAGATCACTTTGTAATGTTGCTAAGCCACCACTGACAATAACAGTTGGTAATAACTTGTCAGTGCGAGGAAGATGAATAAATGCCTCAAAGGTCTTATTTTCATATTTAACGTCAATTTTACGCATATCATGCGGACGTAATTCAATCGCTTCACGGTAACTTTGATTAGCTTGTAACTCAGCTTGATCTGCCAGCTGATCACCCTTTATATAAGGGTATGCTGCAATGCTATAATGGGTACTGGCTTTAAATAGCAACTCAGATGCTGCTAATTTATCACCATTATTAGCCGCAGTACGGGCTAATTGCTGATAATTTGAGCCTAACTGTGACCATTCGTAAGTCCAGTTACCCGGACGATAGCCAATAACAGTGTCTAATAAGTGCTCACTTGTACGAGGTGCAGTTGAAGCCGCAATCCGGGCTAAAACAGCTTCTTGCTCAACAGGATCAACGCCTTGCCAGATCCATTGAGGACGACGTAAAACGCGATACCATTCAAGCTGACTTTCACCATCAAGTGCATTGTTTACATCACCACTACGGACATGTGCAATTTTAACAATATTCGATGTCTCTTTACTGGTTTGACGTGGCGCAAATAGCTTCTCTGATAAATTTTGTTTTGATGGTTCCGACACGGCATCCTCCAACGTATATATCTTTCTCTTAATAGACCTAGATAATATACCTAAACGGCAGCCAATAATTAAAATCCAAAAAAAAAGACGCCAACAAGATGGCGTCTTCGATAAAATTTCGTTTTTAAGCGCGATAATCACCACAACATTAATCTGTTATAGGATCCACACTTAAATCACATCATTACTTTTTCGCAATAGGATCAACGAAAGTAACCGCCATATCCCACGGTTGTTCAATCCAAGTATCTTGTGGAATGCTAACAACAAAATCATCAACTAAATGTTGACCAGCTGGCTTTGCACATACGGTTACGAACTTAGCGCGAGGGTACATTTCGCGGATTTTTTCAGCAGTACCGCCAGTATCAACCAAGTCATCAACTACGATAAAACCTTCACCATCACCGTCTGCTTTCTTGATCACTTTCATATCACGTTGATGATCATGATCGTAGCTTGCGATACATACCGTATCAACATGACGAATACCTAATTCGCGCGCCAAAATAGCAGCTGGCACTAAACCGCCACGGCTAACTGCAATAATTCCTGTCCACTGCTCAGCCGGTAGCAATTTTTCTGCTAACTGACGCGTGTACATTTGCATGTTATCCCAAGTGATTACGAATTTATTACTCATAGTAAAACAACCTCTGAAACAGCGATTTAAACATCGCATAAATTTATGTAAGCGTAAATAACATTACACTTATAAGAAAATAATCTTCGCAAGAAATAACGCAGAAATAACCCAAACACTGATATTTACTTCACGTCCCTTGCCACTTAATGCTTTAACAACTGCAAATGTAATGAAACCAAGACCAATACCTTCTGCAATTGAATAAGTTAAAGGCATTAGCAAACACACAACAACCACTGGAGCCGCTTCCGTTAAATCTCGCCAATCAATCGATACCAAGCCTGACATCATCAAAATAGCAACATAAAATAACGCTCCGGCGGTTGCATAAGCAGGTACCATTCCAGCTAGCGGTGCAAAAAATAACGCTAATAAGAATAACACGCCAACGGTAACCGCTGTTAGACCTGTACGTCCGCCAACTGCGACACCCGACACACTCTCAACAAAAGATGTGGTATTTGACGTTCCCAGTAGTGCACCAATAGAGGTTGCAGTACTGTCAGCCAATAGTGCTCGGTTTAAACGCGGTAATTTGCCATCTTCACCAATTAAGTTGGCTTTAGTTGCCACACCAACCAATGTACCTGCGGTATCGAACAAATCGACAAACAAAAAAGCAAATACAATTGAAATCAACCCCACTTCCATTGCGCCTGAAAAATCAAGCTGCATAAAGGTAGGTGCAATACTTGGTGGCATTGACATAATGCCGTTGTAATCCACTTCTCCGGCAATAATACTGATTGCCGTTACAATTAAAATCGCTATCAATACGGCCGCTTTAAAACCACGTTGTACTAAAGAAATCGTCAGGAAAAAACCTAGCGCAGCCATCATTGCCGAAAAACTGGTTAAATCACCGGCGGTCACTAACGTTGCTGGACTTGCAACCACAATGCCGGATGTTTGCAGTGCAATAAACGCTAAAAACAAACCAATACCAGCAGAAATACCAATACGTAATGAATGAGGGATCGCATTAATGATCCATTCACGGACGCGCATAACACTCAGAGCAATAAAGCAGAGGCCAGATAAAAATACTGCCGCTAATGCCACTTGCCACGTATGCCCCATACCTAATACTACGGTATAAGTAAAAAATGCATTGAGTCCCATACCTGGTGCTTGTGCTACTGGATAGTTCGCATAAAAACCCATCACAAAACAACCAATCATTGCGGCTAAACAAGTTGCAACAAACACTGCCCCTTGATCCATTCCTGTGCTGGCTAACATAGTGGGGTTTACAAAAATAATATAAGCCATTGTCAGGAAGGTAGTGACACCCGCCATAATTTCAGTGCGTACGGTAGTTCCATGTTCAGTGAGTTTAAATAACTTTTCTAGCATGCTTCTCGGTTCCTTAGAGAGATACAATAAAGTAACAAACAACGCCAACAAATAGAAAACGATTGCGCAATCCATTTCGGAGCTGATTATAATCATGCGATCACGCAATTTCCAGATTTTATCGATGAAAACCATAAAACAATAACTAACATCATTAACAATTCTTGATGAAATCAAATTTTAATCTTAATTATCATCACGTTAATATAATTACAGGCTTGTTTATTTTTTGAACGTTTACTTTTTTAACCCTAAAATTAAGCGTTAATAAAGACCGATAACTAAAGTAACAAGGGGGGAAATAAGGTAGGAACAAAATACAGCAGCAAAAAAAACGCCACTTCAAATTGAAGTGGCGGCAGAATGTTGCAGATAACTGGATAGTGTTATCGAGATATTCTTAATTTAAGGGGATGAACAAACTTGCATTTGTTTCGTTGAAAGCAACAAAACAATAAAATCTAATTAGTAACGGTACGGCGTTGGGTAATGGAAGTTACTTGTATATACAGTACGGTTATTCCAAAAATGTGTCATTGAAGAAAAAATTTTCATTTAAATCACCTTAGTCATAAGTACACCAACGTCATCGTTAGTGGCTTGCCATCGCGGCTCACTTATTCTCGGTTCCTTGGAGGCGATATATCGGGTTCATCCTGAACATGTAGTGTTAATTCTTAAGCCAATCAACATGGCTTGACTAAACTATAGCCAAAATGAAATAAATTTACAACATTTATTTTAACTAGCTCACACTTTTTGCATCTATTACTTGAGATCTGTGTTTTCATGTAAATTTATTACATTATTTTTTAGTTATATTTCAATCTATCTCTTTATGGGTATTTTTCGGCACATTTGATCATAAAAAAGACATAACCGCCATTATGATTAAGGATAACGGCATCAGTCGCGTAATAATCGCAGAAATAAGTGCTATAAGATTTTATTATTTGCCCTATCTCCCCCAAAGACAGAGTGATATGCTAAAACCAAAGCGATAAACATACTCGCTACCTATTTGTCATTTTACGGCTAAAACCCTACAAAATGACACTAGCCCAATCTCGTATATAAAAAGGAAGGCTACCGTGTCTGAAATTACTCAACTATCACCAACAGCTGTTTGGCATTTCTTTGATCAGATTTGTTCAATCCCTCACCCTTCTAAATATGAAGAGCAACTAGCACAATACATTGTGTCGTTCGCACAAGCTGAAGGGTTAGATGTTCGTCGCGATAATACGGGTAACGTTATTATTAAAAAACCAGCGACTGCTGGCATGGAAAACCGTAAAGGTGTCGTACTTCAAGCACACATTGATATGGTGCCACAGAAAAATGAAGATACCGTACATGACTTTACTCAAGATCCAATCCTGCCATTTATTGATGGTGAATGGGTAACAGCAACAGGTACAACACTAGGTGCAGACAATGGCATGGGCATGGCAACCTGTCTTGCAATCCTAGCGGCTAAAGACATCGAACATGGTCCATTAGAAGTATTACTAACCATCGATGAAGAAACAGGCATGACAGGCGCTTTTGGCTTGGAAGCTGGCTGGCTTGAAGGCGATATTCTATTGAATACTGACTCTGAGCAAGAAGGCGAAGTTTACATGGGTTGCGCAGGCGGTGTTGATGTCGCGTTAACCATTGATATTCAACGTGAAGCTATTCCTGCTGAACATCAAGCAATTAAGTTAGTCGTTAAAGGCCTAAAAGGCGGTCACTCAGGCTGTGATATTCACACCGGTCGTGGCAACGCAAATAAAATAATGGCGCGTTTCTTAGTGGGTCATGCTAATGAGCTTGATTTACGTCTTAATAACTTCATCGGTGGTAGCCTACGAAATGCTCTACCACGAGAAGCAACCGTAATTGCAACGTTACCTGCGGCAAATATCGATAAGCTTAATGCGTTATTTGCTCATTACCAACAAATCGTTAGTGCTGAATTAGGCCATGTTGAAACTGACATTACCTTATTTACTGAAGCATGTTCATTGCCTAGCGATGTTATGGTACTGGCTGACCAAACACGTTTAATGCATACGTTAAATGTTTGTCCTAACGGTGTTATTCGCATGAGCGATGATATTGAAGGCGTGGTTGAAACATCATTAAACATGGGTGTCATCACGACTGAAGCGAATACCGTAACGATCCTATGTCTGATCCGTTCATTGATCGATTCTGGTCGTAGCTACGTTGAAGGAATGTTGCAATCATTAGCAGCACTTACTGGCGCACAGTGTGACGTATCTGGTGCATACCCAGGTTGGAAGCCTGATGCTGATTCTGAAATCATGCAAGTGTTCCGTGATACCTACCAGCAAATGTATGGTAATAAACCGAATATTATGGTGATCCACGCGGGTCTTGAGTGTGGTTTATTTAAAGAACCTTACCCAGAAATGGACATGTTGTCATTTGGTCCTACCATCAAATTCCCTCACTCTCCTGATGAGAAAGTGAAAATTGATACTGTACAAATGTTCTGGGATCAAATGTTAGCGATTCTAAAAAATATTCCTGTTAAAAAATAACACTGAATATTAACGCTAACACCTGATCATAAACGGGCCTAGTGCCCGTTTTTTTATGGTTCAGCATCCACTGTATAATAAATTAAAAACCAAACGACAATTGTTGAGCCTTTAATCCTTGCTCTAGACCAACGCTTAATCCAATTAAACGAATTTCTCGTCCTTGCTGACGTGTCAGTGCTTCTGTTAACAGTGGAATAAATTGTTGTTTATCCAATAGCGGGCAACTATGCTCTACCGTTGTTTGCTGAAAGTCCGCAAATTTTAATTTCACCCCTTGTTTCGCAATATTCAACTGGGGACGCACTTTTCGCAATCGCTGTTCAAGCTCTACATGTAACTGCTCAATCACCTGCCAACATTCATCATAACTGGCTATATTTTTACTAAACGTACGTTCAACGCCAACCGATTTTCGCTGACGTTCCACAATCACTTCACGCTCATCAATACCATGAGCGCGTAACCATAATGATTGTCCAAACTTACCGAACTGTTGCAATAACTGCTGTTGGGCGTAATTTTGCACATCACGACCAATATACAACCCTTGTTGATGCAGTTTTTTAATAGTGACTTTCCCCACCCCTGGAATTTTCTCCAGTTTAAGCTCGGCGACAAAGTCATCCACTTGCTCAGGAGTAACAACATATTGACCATTGGGCTTATTAAGATCAGAGGCGACTTTTGCTATAAATTTAACCGGAGCAATCCCAGCAGATGCGGTCAATTGCAGTTCTTGTTCAATCGTATGGCGAATATGTTGTGCAATTAAGGTCGCAGAACCATGGAGCATCTCGCAATCACTGACATCAAGATAGGCTTCATCTAATGACAACGGTTCAATTTTATCGGTATAACGAGCAAAGATAGCCCGTATTTGTTGAGATACTTGACGATATATTTCCATTCGCCCATGCACTAACGTTAAATGAGGACACAGTTTCATCGCTTGTGCGGTTGGCATTGCAGAATGAATACCATATTTACGTGCTAAATAATTGCAGGTACTGACCACGCCACGTTGTTCAGAGCGACCACCAATAGCAATAGGAATATCACGTAAGGCAGGGTTATCGCGCATTTCAACAGCCGCATAAAAACAATCCATATCAACATGGATAATTTTACGTTGGATTGGCAATGGATTGGTCACAGTAAATACTCATCAATGAACACAGCAAATAACTGTTTTTATATACAGTTATTATACGCTAATTTACTTAATCACAGTCAATATAGCAATGATCCATTTTTGCTAATAGTAACGATTGATAACGCGAGATCAGGTATGTCACTACAGTTCTTTATCAATTTAGCTTTCACTTAAATTACACCCATAAAAAAACCTAGGCATGACAGTTTTATTGTCGTACCTAGGCTTTAATGTAAGTAATGGCTTACATAGTAATGTTTAAATCAGTTAAATAATCTGATTTTTCTTCCATTCAGCTTGACGTGCTGCGCGGGCTTCACGCTTTTTACGCGCATCACACGGTTCAGGGCAATCACATTCTTTCGCGATGCCAATCCCGTCTAAACCACCACAGCTGCCACTAACAGACTTACGCTGAAAAATATAACCTACTGCCATTGCAACAATAACCAGTAGAAAAACAGCAAATGTTACTAAATAAATTGCCATGGATGCCTCTATCATTTTTTATCTACATATTGGTTAAAGGTGTTTGATTTATATTCAACAAAGCCATTTTTGGTTTTTACAATCAACATGACTGGAATATTTTCTTTGTTTGCTAATGCAATCGACTCATCTTCTCCCATTACAGAAAAGGTGGTCGCATAAGCATCAGCCGTCATGCATGATGGCGCAATAACAGTTACCGACACTACATGATTATCAATCGGACGACCAGTTTTAGGATTAATCAAATGCGAATAGCGCACGCCATTTTCATCAAAGTAATTACGGTAATCACCTGATGTTGCGATTGCCATATCACCCGCTTGCAGAATTTCTTGTACCGCACGCTCATTCTCTACTGGTTTTTCAACGGCAATTCGCCATAAAACATTGGCTTGATTTTTACCTTGTAGGCGTAATTCACCACCAATATCAACCATAAAGTTTTTAACGTGCAAGTCATCTTTTAGATAATCCGCAATCACATCAACCCCATAACCTTTCGCGATTGACGATAAATCTACATATAACTTAGCTTCATCTTTCATCAGCTTATTATCAGGTAATACTTTCACATGCTGATAGCCCACTTCAGATAAGCGAGCAGTCACTTCTTTATCGGTTGGAATTGATTCAGGGCGCGCTTCAGGACCAAAGCTCCATAAATTAACCACAGGTCCAACAGTAACATCATAAGCGCCATGGCTAGCTTTAGAGATGCGTAATGCTTCAGTGATCACTTTTGCTGTTGCCGCTGAGACTGGAAAAGGTTTATTCGCTGGCGCTTGATTAAATAAACTCAATTCAGATTGAGGACGATAAGTCGACATTTGATCGTTAACGAGCTCTAGACGACGATCGATCTCTTGTTGGATCAATTTTGTTGCTGGCAAACCATCTTGATTAATAATTTTAATTGAATAATAGGTTCCCATTGTCGAGCCATTAATAGTGATTTGCTGACGCTGATCACTACAGCCGGCAAGCGCTAACAATGCTGTAATCACAAATACAGCCCGAATAAGGAACATTTTCATTCAACTACTCCAATGAAATAAAAGGTAATTTTTACTCTAGTGACCATAGTTAGTCATCACTAACTGATAATAACCACAATAAAAATAACATTACTATTCATTAATAATGAAAAAGGCTGACCTTAATAGGCCAGCCTTCTTTTCAAGGCGAAGAGCTAATAATTAGCCACCGAAATCATCCAATAGGATGTTTTCATCTTCAACACCAAGATCTTTCAGCATGCTGATAACAGCAGCGTTCATCATTGGTGGACCACACATGTAGTACTCACAATCTTCAGGTGCTTCATGATCACGTAAGTAGTTTTCATAAAGAACATTGTGAATAAAGCCAGTGTAGCCATCCCAGTTATCTTCAGGCTGTGGATCAGACAACGCACAATGCCATACAAAGTTAGGATTTTCAGCTGCTAATGAGTCAAAATCTTCTTCATAGAACATTTCACGCTTAGAACGTGCACCGTACCAGTAAGACATCTTACGCTTAGAGTGTAGACGCTTAAGTTGGTCGAAGATATGAGAACGCATTGGCGCCATACCTGCACCACCACCGATGAATACCATTTCATTTTCAGTATCTTTAGCGAAGAACTCACCAAAAGGACCAGAAATAGTACACTTGTCACCTTCTTTAAGTGACCAGATGAATGATGACATTTGACCAGGAGCTACATCAGGATTATTTGGCGGCGGCGTAGCAATACGCACGTTTAGCAAAATAATACCGAACTCTTCTGGGTAGTTAGCCATTGAGTAAGCACGGATGATATCTTCATCAACCTTAGACTCGTAGCGGAACAAGTTAAACTTATCCCAGTCGCCACGGTACTCTTCTGGTACATCAAAGTCTGAATATTTAATGTGGTGAGCAGGTGCTTCAATCTGAATGTAACCACCAGCACGGAAAGGTACTGTTTCGCCATCTGGAATTTGAAGCTTAAGCTCTTTGATGAAGGTTGCTTTGTTATCGTTAGAAATAACAGAACATTCCCACTTCTTCACACCGAAAATTTCTTCAGGAAGCTCGATGTCCATGTCAGATTTAACGTTAACCTGACACGCTAGACGTTCGCCTTCACGTGCTTCACCTTTAGAAATGTGATCAAGTTCTGTTGGTAGAATATCACCACCGCCAGATTTGATTTTTACACGACACTGACCACAAGAGCCACCGCCACCACATGCTGATGATACAAAAATACCGTTAGCAGAAAGTGCTGTCAGTAATTTACCGCCTGCACTTGTGGTGATCGCTTTTTCTGGATCGCCGTTTACTGAGATAGTAATGTCACCTGATGGTACTAGCTTAGATTTAGCGAATAAAATCACTAAAACTAGAGCCAGGATAATCAAGGTAAACATGCCTACGCCAAGAATAATATCCATTGACTATTCCTTCCTTATCCTGATTACAGCTGTACGCCAGAGAAAGACATAAAGCCCAACGCCATAAGACCAACAGTGATAAAGGTAATACCTAAACCACGAAGACCCGCAGGTACATCTGAGTATTTCATCTTCTCACGGATACCCGCAAGCGCAACAATTGCCAACATCCAACCAACACCAGAGCCGAAGCCATAGACAATTGATTCTGTGAAGTTGTAATCACGCTGCACCATGAAAGATACACCACCGAAGATTGCACAGTTAACTGTGATCAACGGTAAGAAAATACCTAGTGCGTTGTATAGCGGCGGGAAAAAACGATCCAGAACCATTTCAAGGATCTGAACCAATGCCGCGATAACACCGATGAACGTAATAAAGTTCAAGAAGGTAAGGTCAACACCTGGGAAAATCGCACCATCTTTAAGTACATAGTTGTACACAAGATTGTTTAACGGTACAGATAATGTAAGTACTACGATTACCGCAACACCCAGACCAAAAGAGGTCTTAACTTTCTTTGAAACTGCTAAGAAAGTACACATACCCAAGAAGAAAGATAACGCCATGTTCTCGATAAAGATCGAGCGAACCAATAGGCTTAAATAATGTTCCATATTCCTCTTACTCCTTCGCTTCTATTTGTTCTGGACGGAAAGTACGAATAATCCAGATCATGAAACCAATTAGGAAGAACGCAGAAGGAGCCAATAGCATTAGACCGTTCGGGTGATACCAACCGCCATCAGAAGCCAGTGGCAATACCTGCATACCAAATAACTTACCAGAGCCTAAAAGCTCACGGAAGAAAGCAACAGTGATCAGTACGAAACCATAGCCTAAACCGTTACCGATACCATCAATAAATGCAGGTACTGGTGCAGATTTCATTGCATATGCTTCCGCACGACCCATTACGATACAGTTAGTAATGATCAAGCCAACGAATACAGATAGTTGCTTTGATACATCGTAAAGGTAAGCACGTAATACTTCGTCAACCACGATTACCAATGATGCAATAATCGCCATTTGCGCAATAATACGAACGCTGTTTGGAATTTGATTACGAACTAATGATACAAAAAAGTTCGAAAATGCAGTTACTAATGTCACTGCAATTGTCATTACAAACGCAGTTTCTAGCTTAGTAGTTACCGCTAACGCTGAACAAACACCAAGAATTTGTAATGCAATTGGGTTATTGCTGATAAAAGGTCCAAATAGGATCTTTTTCATTTCTTTAGTATCAGCCATTATTCAGATCTCCTGCACGTAACTTAGCAAGGTAAGGACCAAAGCCCTGTGCACCGAACCAGAAATCGAAGGTATGCTGTACGCCGTTACTTGTTAGCGTTGCACCAGAAAGACCATCAACTTGGTGATCAGTACCTACAGGTGCACCACCCTTAAGGATTTTAATTGCAGGTTTGAAGTTCATATCATACAACTTCTTACCAACAAACTGCTCACGCCATGTTGGGTTTTCAACTTCACCACCCAATCCAGGAGTTTCCGCCTGATCGTAGTAAGTGATGCCGTCAATAGTATTACCATCTGTTGCAACAGCAACGAATGCATACATCATTGACCATAAACCGTTACCGTGAATAGGTAGGATCACTTTAGTTAACGTACCAGCTGCATCTTTAACAAGATAAACAGTCGCCACATTTGCACGACGAATGATCTTTGCTAAATCTTCGTTAGTTGGAAGTTTGATAGATTCTTTATCATTCTTCGCCGCGTCGCGTTGATTATATTTAGCTGCATCTTCGCCAGCAACTTCAGCAACATAATTACCGGTATCAATGTTAACCAATTTAGGTTCAATGAAATCCTTATAGGTTTGCGGAATGTTAGTGTCTTTATTTAGCAGACCTGCAACAGCAAGAATGTTACGTTGTACGTCAAGTACTGCATTTTCTTGTTGTTTTGGACGTAGAACCACTGCTGCTGTAGATACGATGATTGAACACACAAGGCTCAATACAACTACAAAAATCAGCGTTCTTGAGAAGCTATCCTTATTACTTGCCATGACGAGCCAGTCTCCGTTTGATGTTGCCTTGAACAACTAGGTTGTCAAATAGAGGTGCAAATAGGTTAGCAAATAGAATCGCTAGCATCATGCCTTCTGGATATGCAGGGTTAACTACACGTACCATTACAGCCATTGCACCTATCAGTGCGCCGTACCACCATTTTGCTTTATTGGTGAACGCAGCCGACACTGGATCTGTCGCCATAAACATCATACCAAACGCAAAACCACCTAGAACTAGGTGCCATTGCCAAGGCATGTTAAACATTGGGTTAGTATCAGAACCAATGATGTTAAATAGCGTTGCAACAACGATCATACCGATCAATGTACCAGCGATGATACGCCATGAAGCAATGCCCATAACAACAATGAATATGCCACCAATAAGGATAGCGAGAGTTGATACTTCACCAATTGAACCTGGAAGATGACCAACAAATGCGTCCATCCAAGTGATTGATTGACCAGTAATAGTGTTAACTACGTCTGCTTGACCACCTTGAGACCACTGACTTAGCGGTGTCGCGCCAGAAAAACCATCCGCCGCATTCCATACTAGGTCGCCAGAAATCTGACCTGGGTATGCGAAGAATAGAAAAGCACGACCAGCAAGTGCTGGGTTAAGGAAGTTACGACCGGTACCACCAAAAATTTCTTTTGCGACAACGACACCAAAAGTAATACCTAAAGCGGCTTGCCAAAGTGGTAGTGTTGGCGGAACGATCAAAGCAAATAAGATCGAAGTAACAAAGAAACCTTCGTTAACTTCATGCTTACGTACCATACAGAACATTACTTCCCAGAAACCACCGACCGCAAATACAACTGCGTAGATAGGTAAGAAGTAAGTCGCACCCAGTAGCATTTTGCTACCCCAACCAGCAGTCGCTGATAGAGTACCGCCTAGCATCTGGGTAAACCAGTAATGCCAGTCAGCAGCAATTACTGCTGTTAATTTGTCTGCTGTGTATAAATGGTTAAGACCAGCAATAGCTTGATCACCCACATTATACATACCCCAGAACATTGCTGGGAAAACCGCAAACCATACCATGATCATGATACGTTTAAGATCAATACTGTCACGAACGTGCGCAGATGAACGCGTCACTTGTCCTGGCGTATACATAAGAGTGGCAAACGCTTCATATAACGCAAACCAACGCTCATGCTTACCACCTGGTTCAAAGTGGTGCTCGATGCCTTCGAGGAAATTCTTGAAACCCATGAATTACCCTTCCTTCTCAATTTTGTCCAAACACTCACGCATCATTGGACCAAACTCATATTTACCAGGACACACGAACGTACATAGTGCTAGATCTTCTTCATCTAGTTCTAAGAGGCCCAATTGTTGTGCACTGTCAATATCACCTGCACAGATATCGCGCAGTAATAATGTTGGTTCAATATCAAGTGGCATTACTTTTTCGTAATTACCAATTGGCACCATGGCACGTTCACTACCGTTCGTCGTTGTTGTCATATTAAACAACTGACCTGGGAAGAACTGGCTCATGAAAGCACGAGTAACAGAAAACTTGTTTTTACCAGGAACAATCCAGCCTAAGAATTCTTTCTCATAGCCTTCACGTAAAGCAGAAACTTGTAAGTGGTAACGACCAAGGTATCCATGAACACCTTCAGCTTTAACACCGTTAAGCACTGAACCTGATAGTACACGTAATTGGCCAGGCATCATTTCTGAATCAGTTAAGTCAGAAATAGAAGCACCAATTTGAGTGCGAACTAAACGTGGATTAGTCACAACAGGACCAGCCAACGCGACAACACGACCAGTGAAAATTTCACCAGTAAGGAACAACTTACCAAACGCAATCACGTCTTGGTAATTGATATTCCATGCAATATTCTTCGCATCTGCACCAAACAACATATGAATATGTGTGCCGGCTAAACCTGCTGGGTGTGGACCATTAAACACGTGCTCTTCAACATTAGCTTCAGCTGAACGAGGCAGGCTTGCACCTGATTTACACACGTAAACTTTGCCACTGGTTAAACGTGAAAGCACAGTTAAACCCGCAATGAACGCTTCACTTTGTTCATTGATGATTACTTCTGGGTTAGCCGCTAATGGATTAGTATCCATTGCAGTAACAAAAATAGCTTTCGACTCTGAACCAACAGCGGGTACTTTACTGAACGGGCGCGTACGAAGCGCTGTCCACATACCTGATTCAACTAATTGATCAACCACAACGGCACGATTTAACTGTGCTAATTGCGCTGCATCATATTTGTTAAATGTGATTTGCTCATCACCTTCTACATCAATAACTACTGATTGTAGAACGCGTTTAGCACCACGGTTAACTTCTATTACCTTGCCGCTAGCTGGCGCAGTGAATTTAACACCAGGATTCTTCTTATCTTCAAAAAGAATCTGACCTTTTTTCACTACATCCCCTACGCGAGTATGCATTGTAGGACGCATACCAACATATTCTTCGCCAAGCAAGGCGACTTTAGAAATGGCATTGCCATCGTGTATCGCCTGGGCCGGAGTCCCTGATATTGGGATATCCAAACCCTTTTTTATTGTAATCATACGCACTTGCACTACATTAAAGGGAAAAAAGAATTTTCATATTGCGTAATTAAGATACTACGTTCCTTGGCCTGATATCGATGAACAGGCAGTGGACCTAACCACTGAACGACTCCGTATCGCAACATCCAGTTAACTACCTCGCTACAAACATTAATGCGCGAGTAATTTTTCAGCCCGCGATTCTACCATTAATTAACTCATTTTTTCTATGGTAATCCACTCGATTCCGTGTGAAAACCAAGCAACAAATGAGACGCAATAGGTTTATTAACTAATAAATATGATCAACTGCACATTTACGGGATTTTTTTACATAAATATTAAATTTCAAACACGTTCATTTATTTAACAAAACAGTAAAAAAAAACACCCATCAACACATCACGTCAACATAAATACAAATTTATTACCAACTACGTGATAGTTAGTTTTATTTTAACTATAACATTAACATTACAGTAACAATACCGTTCGACAGTAGTTAATACGATAACCGCTTAAAAATGTCATAAGAAAAGTCGTTTTATTAACGACTTTATAATACTAACACAATTATCAGTTATCCAGTGTTGAACCACCATGACACGGTGGTGATACGGGTGCATTACACTGTTGCTGCCACTCTGATTCTGTATAAGTATGGATAGCAAGTGCATGAATATGGTTTGCTAACTCATCGGCTAAACACTGATTTACCGCACGGTGACGAGAAATAAGACGTTGACCTTCAAATTGAGCACTCACTACCACTACTTTGAAATGGCTTTCTGAACCTTCAGGAACGTTGTGCATATAACTTTCATTAAGAACGTCAAGATGCACAGGTGCAAAGCTATGATTTAACTTTGCTTCGATTTGGGGCTGAATCATAATATCCTCAACTAAAAAAGCAGTTTTTCACCACTAATAATAACAATTCCTCATTATTATGGTGTTAACTTGATAGATTTCCTTTCAAGCGTTTCTCTGTTCTGCGAAAATGCTCTACTATTTCGCCAACATACTCGAAAGTTATTCTTAATGAAACCAGAGCTAACCTTGCACCAACGTACTTTAACGCTAACCCGTTTCCCTGTACGCAAAAATGAAACCCTGCAAGCATGGGATGCCGCAGATGAATACTTGATCAATCATTGTCATACAATAGATATTGATCCTCTACGGCCAATATTGATCCTCAATGATAATTTTGGTGCATTAAGTTGCTGGTTTGCAAATCAAGCACCCGTTACCACTGTGACGGATTCTTTTATCACCCAGCAAGCCATTATTAATAACCTAAGTGTCAATAATTTACCGACAGCCACTATTATTGATTGTCTCGCTGAATTACCCGAAAATCCACAACTAGTATTGATTAAACAACCTAAAAACAATCGTCTACTTAGTTGGCAATTACAACAACTTTGTCACCTATTACCGCAAGATTGTGTAGTGATCACAACGGGTAAAGTAAAAGAAATTCACTCTTCAACTTTAAAATTGTTTGAGAAATATTTAGGCACGACCAAAACCTCTCTCGCGGTTAAAAAAGCACGATTGATATTCACTACCGTCAATAAATCACTAGCGATGCCAATGCCACAGCCTACGAGCTGGACAGTACCTGAGCATGATTTAACGATGACTAATTATGCCAATGTATTCTCTAGTGATAGTTTAGATATCGGCGGTCGTTTTTTATTAGATTTCATTCCCAAAAATGCTCAATATAATGACATTATTGATTTAGGATGTGGTAATGGTGTGATTGGTATTAAAGCGGCTCGCTTAAACCCACACGCTAATATTACCTGTGTTGATGAAAGCTTTATGGCCGTTGCTTCTTGTCGTGAAAATGCACGATTAAATCTTACGACAGCTGAAAAATTTAACGTACTGGCATCAAACTGTCTTGATGATTTTGATAATCAAAGTGCTGATCTGGTGTTATGTAATCCGCCCTTTCATCAAAACAATACCATTACTGATCACATTGCTTGGCAAATGTTCTGTGATGCCCAACGAGTATTACGTCAAAATGGTGAATTAATTATCATTGGTAATCGCCAATTGAAATACCATGAGAAATTAAACCGCATTTTCACCAAAGTTGATACTATTGGTCATAATGATAAGTTTGTTGTATTACGTGCAATAAAATAAACCACGGCTTATTGTCGTTTAAATCAACAAATAAACGACAATAATTATCTTTTATTACTAATTTAAGCAAAGGGAATGCTTTATGATCAAAAAATACTTTGTTCTTGTATCAACATTAGTATTAAGTGCATGTGCAACAACACCACCAGCACCGGTTACATTGATGCCCACTGCCGTCTTTACATCACAACCATGGGCCAATAACAAAGCGCTTAACTTAACTTGTGTAGATCAAGCCTCAAACAGTTATATTGCTGTCATTGACAATGGTAGTACTGAAAACGTACAAATCATCCAGCCACAACAACCTATATCATTAACATTGCGTCAAGCATTAGCCCAACAACTTACAGGTCAAGGATTTAGCATTACAAATAATGCAACATCCACCATGACAGTTAAGGTTGAAAAAGCGTTAGTGACCGTCAATCAAGGGTTGGTAAAATATAACATGCACAGTGACCTACAATTGCAATTAATGGTTAATACACCAGCGGGTCAATTTAGTAAACGTTACTCAGGCCGCTCAAGTCGTGAGGATGCACTAACAGCATCGAATAAAGATATCGCAACAAGCATGAATAAACTCATGAATTCTGTACTCAACGAAATCGCTAATGATAGTGAACTAAATAAATACCTTACGGAGAATATATAATGTCGCGTTTTTTATTAGCTTTATGCTTACTGGTTGCATTACCCGTTAGTGCTGCCACCAAGGTACTGGTCACAACAAATATTGGTAGCTTTACTGTCGAATTAAATGAAGCAAAAGCACCCATTACAACTAAAAACTTTTTACGTTACGTTGATGATGGCAGTTATGTCGGCACTATTTTCCATCGTGTTATTCCCGGTTTTATGGCGCAAGGTGGTGGTTTTGATCAAGCGTTAAAACAACGTCCTAGTTACCCACCAATCAAAAATGAAGCGGATAATGGTTTACCCAATGATATGGCAACCATTGCAATGGCTCGTACTCAAAATCCAAACTCAGCCACCCGTCAGTTTTATATCAATCTCGCAAATAATGCCTTCTTAAATACTCAAGGTAACCGAACAGGCTATGCTGTATTTGGTAAGGTAATAAAAGGCTTCCCTGTGGTTGAAAAAATGGCAACCATCCCAACAACCTCAAACCCACAAACAGGTATGAGTGATATTCCACAACAACCGATCATTATTGAAGCCATGAAAGTCATTAAATAATGTGATTACGTCACCTGTACGTAATTACTCACGTAACAGGTGACGTCTATGTTGACACTTGCTTATAATCGTCCCGCAATCCCCGCACAAGAACGGTGCTTACAACAATTTATTGTCGATAACGCGCCAGTTTTAGCACTCAATGCTATTGCTGCTAGTCACGGACAAATTACTTATGTTCAACTTCAAAATTTATTTAACCATCAATTAGCGCAATGGTGGACACTCCCTCATGATAATCCACAACCCGCCAATCAATATGAAGCCAGTTATTGGTCTTTAATACAAACATTGAATGGCATTAGCGATTATCAGTTAATGGGGGATCGCTTTATTCAACACAAAGTCGCCACTATCAGCTGTTATTTACTCAATATTGGCCCTTGCCCACAACTTACAACAATAAATCGTCCTTAATGCCATTAATTTATCTAAATCTGCATTAAAACAGAATTTAAGCGTAAAATCTTTGTCAGATAACCATCACGTCGATGCGCACGTTTTTGATAGCTGCTAATCTTTCGTTTTACAATAAAAATCTCAAATATTCAGTACGCTAGCGACAAGTATTGTTACCTTCATTTCCAGAGGAAGATATGGATAAAGCGACACCAATAGAAACCCCTAAGGGTTGGCGAATTTACGCTAACCCTAAAGCCTTGATCATGTTAGCACTTGGATTTTCATCCGGATTACCGATCTTATTAGTGTTTGGTACTCTGTCTTTTTGGCTTCGTGAAGCCGACGTAAGTAAAACAAGTATTGGCTTTTTTAGCTGGGTCGCCTTAGCTTATGGTTTTAAATGGGCATGGTCACCCTTGGTGGATCGTTTTCCATTACCGATATTTTCACGCTTATTTGGCCGTCGTCGCGGCTGGATGCTATTTTCACAACTTATTATTATTTTATCATTATGCGGCATGGCATTAAGTAACCCGCAAACTGATTTATTTCAATTCGCTATTTTTGCCATCATGGTTGCCTTTGCTTCTGCCACACAAGATATTGTTATTGATGCTTTTCGTATAGAACTCGCAACAGAACGTATGCAGGCAGCGTTATCGGCTACGTATTTAGCAGGTTACCGCTTAGCGATGATCATGGCGGGTGCGGGTACATTGGCATTTGCGGCTTGGTTTGGTTCAAATACGGGTTATGACCCGAGTGGCTGGAAAAGTGCTTACTTTATGATGGCGGCAATGATGCTCATTGGCGTTATCACCACGTTTATTGTCAAAGAACCTACGATTGATAATAGTGCCATCAATAAAATAGAAACCGACTACAAACTGCAACTTATGGATAAAGGCTATAATAAACACCATGCCAATTTAAGTGCTTGGTTTTATACCGCCGTTATTATGCCATTTCGAGATTTCTTTCAGCGTTATGGTAAAAATGCCCTCTTGATATTACTTTTAATTAGTTGTTACCGCATTTCAGATATTGTAATGGGGGTGATGGCTAATGTGTTTTATGTTGATATGGGCTTTACTAAAAATGAAGTCGCTTCCGTCTCAAAAATCTTTGGGGTAGCAATGACGCTTGTTGGTGCCGGTTTAGGGGGAATTTTAGTTAATAAATTTGGCACCCTTAAAATACTCGCTTTAGGCGCATTACTGTCGGCTATCACTAACTTATTATTTATTATGTTTAGCTATGTCGGCAATAACCTTGAAATGCTAACACTGGTTATTTCAGCGGATAACCTTGGGGCAGGTATTGCGACGGCTGCCTTTATCACGTTTATGTCAAGTTTAACCAATGTCGCATTCTCAGCAACCCAATATGCGTTGTTTAGTTCGATAATGGTATTATTCCCTAAATTTCTTGCGGGGTTTTCTGGCATTTATATTGACCACTTCGGTTACAATGTGTTTTTCTTAACCACCGCTTTAATGGGTGTTCCAGTATTAATATTAATTCGAATTTTAGCTAATAATTCGGCGCTTAATATTATAACCAAACCAACCGAATCATCTTAAAGACAATCATATCGCCACGGAAGTTAGCCACAAGTCGCTAACTTCCGTCACCGACTCGCTCAAACTCACTGCTTTAATTGCGCGCCCGTTAGTCTATCAAGACAATTTAAAGTTCATTCTAATCTTTCGTCAGTGGATCAATGTCACATTTTTAGTTAGTGTAATCGATTACATTAGATCGTGATCACAAATGGTAAAGGATTGCGCAATCGTTTCATTCCCAAACGAGTAATAAAGCACTAGAATCAGCGCCAACAAACGGGGCGGCCAGAATCCACCATCTAGATCAACATGAGCGAGATAACAAGATGCGCAAATCACTAGTAGCATTAAGCGTTTTAGCAGCAACAGCATTACCTTCGTTAGCTAATGCGGCAGATTACTCTGACAACATCCACAAAAATGATTATAAGTGGATGCAATTTAACTTAATGTACGCGCTAAAAGAATTACCTCGCCCAGCAGATGCACATTCAGGTCACGATTACCTAGAAATGGAATTTGGCGGTCGTTCAGGAATTTTCGATCTTTATGGTTATGTTGATGTATTTAACCTAACTAACTCTGATAGCAGCGATAAAGCATCAGCAGCTGATAAGATGTTCATGAAATTTGCACCGCGCATTTCTCTTGATGCATTAACCGGTAAAGACCTATCTTTCGGCCCAGTAAAAGAACTTTATGTAGCAACACTATTTAACTGGGGCGGTAACAACGGCGGCGTTAATAACTACTTCGTTGGTTTAGGTTCTGATATTGAAGTGCCATGGTTAGGCAAAATGGGCTTTAACGTTTACTCACTATATGACATGAACGAAAAAGACTGGAACGGTTACCAAGTATCAACTAACTGGTTCAAGCCTGTTTATACCTTTGAAAACGGTACTTTCATCTCTTACCAAGGTTACATTGATTACCAATTTGGTATGAAGAAAGAATACGCATCAGCAAGCAATGGCGGCGTGATGTACAACGGTATCGTATGGCACACAGATCGCTACGCAGTTGGTTACGGTCTAAAAGCTTACCATAATGTCTACGGTATTGATGACGGTACTTTCGGTCTTAAATCATCAGGTGTTTCACAATACTTCAGCCTATCTTACAAGTTCTAAGCTGACGGTATAACACCATAAAAAAAGGCGCTGATAGCGCCTTTTTTGATCGCTGTAATTAGCCACAATGTTATCATGCAGCAAATTAGGCTAATAACGGATTCGACTGTGAACATAACCCTGTTAGGCGCTGGTGCTATTGGTGCATTATGGGCGGTAAAATTAACCCAACAACAGCATACTGTACAATTGTGGACTCGACATTCTGAGACTGAAACAACACTGCATTTTAGTGAATTAACCTCACCAACCACAACCGATAGCCATCACTTCAACTGTAACGATCCTCATGCTCTCGCAGCCAGTGAACTACTTATTGTTACTGTTAAAGCGTTTCAAGTTGTTACCGCACTGACGCCGCTATTACCTTATTTGAATACCGATTGCGTGGTAATTATTATGCATAATGGCATCGGTACTCAGTCGCAGGTTCAACAATTATTGCCGCATAATCCGATTATCTATACCACTACCTCTCAAGCAGCTTTTAAACCTACCCAGACAACGATCCAGCACACAGGCTTAGGGCAAACCTCACTGGGCGCTATCAATGATCCTGCACAATCTCAGTCCCATATAGCCATTCTGTTTGATGCTGCTTTAGCGCCTGCGCAATGGCAAGCTAATATCTATCAGCCGCTATGGCAAAAACTGGCCATCAATTGCGCCATTAACCCGCTCACTGCGCTTCATCAATGTTGTAATGGTGATTTAGCACAAGCTTGTTATCAATCACAGCTAGATGCTATTTGCTTAGAAGTTGCACAAGTCATGACCGCTGAAGGCTTTACGACTACCCAACAACAGCTACGTCACCAAGTTGATAATGTTATTAAAGCAACAGCTAGTAACTATTCATCCATGAATCGCGATATTTTTCATCATCGCCTCACCGAAATCGATTATATTAACGGTTATTTGGTTCAACAAGCCCAACGCCACAAGATTGATACACCAATAAATAATCAATTATGGCAGGCAATTAAACATATGGAGTCACTAAACCATGCCTGAATTATGTCCTCGCGTCGTCGTTTGTATTGCCCCCGGCACTGAAGAGATGGAAGCAATTAATGCTATCGCTATTTTAAAACGGGCTCAATTTGAGGTTATTGTTGCCAGCGCAGCTGAAGATGGTGCATTAATTGTTGATGGGTCACGTGGCATTAAACTGGTTGCTGATACCGCATTAATCGCCATTGCAGATGAACAATTTGATGCGGTGGTATTACCCGGAGGCGTTGCAGGAGCAGAGCATTTTCGTGATAGCCCGTTGGTGGTCGAATTTGTTAAACAACACCATTATGATGGTAAATTAATTGCCGCTATTTGTGCCACACCTGCCATTATGTTTGCCGCTAATGGCATGTTTACTAAAGCGCTAATGACCTGTCATCCCGCTTTTCATGATCAAATTCCAACGCCACAATTACGCCCTAAGCGCGTGGTGTATGATAAACATGCTCGATTACTGACGAGTCAAGGCCCAGGTACAGCACAAGAATTTGCGCTTGATATTGTGACTCAGCTAACCAATAAAGCCAGAACAGCCACGATTGCTGAATCAATGGTGGTGTGGCCAAACATGCATTACGATATTATGCCTGAGCGTTAATGTCGCACCATCAACATTAAAAAAAGCCCTCAATGATCAGATCATTGAGGGCTTTTTTGATGTCACAAGCGCGGTATTACATCCGCGAATATGGCATTAATTATAGTGGACGATATACTTTTACGTTTTCGAAGCCATGCTCTTTCAAGTATAAAGCTTGTAAACGACTCATCACACCATGAGCACAGTAAAGTAAGTAAGTCTTCTCTTTGGGTAAGTCACCAAACTGAGTTGCTAACTTGTAGAATGGAATATGCTTCACTTCCACGCCATCAAGCTCTAGCGGACTTTCATCTTCTTCATCTGGACTACGAATATCAAGTACAACAGCATCAGCTGAGATGTTCTCGACTAATTCAATTTCAGGGGCTTGTTCTTGGCTCTGTTTTTCGATTTCACGAATATCCATCACTCGTGCCTCATCTATAACGCGATCAAGAATAGTAAAATCAAATTTCTCTTCTTCAATCTCAAGCTTTGATTTTACAGCTTTAATTGTTGGGCTCTTTGAAATTACACCACAGAATTCAGGCATAGTTGCCGCAAAATCTTCAGTACCAATTTGGCGTGATACATCGATAATATCTTCTTTATCCCAGTTGATCAGCGGACGAAGAATTAACGTATCAGTCACGTTATCAATCATACGAAGGTTAGTCAGCGTTTGGCTTGAAACCTGACCTAACGCTTCGCCAGTCACTAATGCTTGAATGCCGAACTTCTCAGCAATACGACCCGCAGCACGCATAAACATACGCTTTAGGACCACACCCATTTGACCGTTATCGACTTTTTCTAAAATCTCACCAACAACAGGATCAAAATCAACAGCGATAAATTTAACTTTGGCAGATGAACCGTATTTTTTCCACAAGAAGTGAGCAACTTGCTTAACACCGATCTCATGAACAGGGCCACCAAGATTAAAGAAACAGTAATGCACTTTACTGCCGCGTTTAATATGAAGGTAACTTGAAAC
Source organism: Photobacterium iliopiscarium (assembly GCF_003026395.1). Taxonomy (GTDB): domain Bacteria; phylum Pseudomonadota; class Gammaproteobacteria; order Enterobacterales; family Vibrionaceae; genus Photobacterium; species Photobacterium iliopiscarium. The sequence continues at coordinate 518,595 of NZ_PYOO01000002.1, forward strand.
ACCAGAGTCAAAGCCACCAGAAATAAGGCTTAATACATCTTCTTGTGTACCAAGAGGGAAACCACCTAAACCTTTATGGCGGAATAATACTTGGTTAAGTAAATTATTCTCAATCTCAATATTAACCGTAACATCAGGTTTTTTAAGTTTTACTTTTGCGCTCTCAATCGCTTGATTCAGACCACCGCCAACATAACGTTCTGCTTCAATCGAAGTAAAGTCATGTTTACCTACACGTTTTGCACGCACACAGAATGTTTTACCTTCAAGACTGTCACCAACAAGTTCCAGTGTTTTCTCAAAGATATTATGAAGATCAGTAAATTCCGTCTGTTGAACTTCAAGTGAGTGGTGAATACCTGGTGTTTGCGTTAGGGCTGTAAGCACCATGTCGCGTTTAGTTTCATCAGGTTCGTTCACTTCTAACGAAAAACGACGGTTATAAACACTAACAGACTCAGACTGACGCTTTAAAATAATACGCAGGTTAGACTCAAGAATTTTGATAAAACGCTTACGTACTGAATCACTTTTAACAAAAATCTCTGGATGTGGTTTAACTATAAATTTCATAACACACTTCGCTTCACTGGGTCTAAAGTACCAAACAGAATAAAGTACCAAACGGAATTAAAGGCGCGAATTATACAGCAAGGTGTCTGCCACTGAAACAAGGATATGCGAACAGCATCACTTATCTTACTCAGTCACGCGCTTATTATTGGTATTTATACTGTGTTTACCTTAGTCACAATCACACCAACCAGCAAATATCAGCACCAAAAAAAATCAATACCCTATTTTTTTTCAGCACTGACTGCTTCAGAATAATGTGGCCGACCTTGTACGATCGAAATTTCTACCCGTCGATTACGACTGCGCCCCTGAGCCGTTTTATTATCCGCAATCGGAGTGGTATCGGCCATCCCGACTACCCGCATTCGTTTTCGGTCAAACCCTTTTACTTGTTCCATCACTTGTGCAACAGACACCGCTCGTTGGGATGATATATCCCACTTTGAACGATACAGCTCAGAATCTAACGCTTGGTTATCGGTATGACCACTAATACGAATAATACCGGGAACATCTTTTACTAATTCAGTGACTTGTTGAATAAGAGGAATAAATTTAGGTTGTAAAAATGCCGATCCTTCTGGAAATGCACCTTTTTCTTTAATACGAATCACTAACTGCTGCCCAAACGATTCAACCTCCACCGTGTTATCACTGATTTCTCGTGCTAATGCTTGAGCTAATATTTTCTCTATTTGAGATACCGTCTGAGCTTGCTGTTGACGTTGATCACTCGCAGTATTGTCTTGATTGCCACCATCTAATGTTAGCGAATCTTTTCGCGACCCAGCGTCACGTTCATCCATACCATCATGAAAATCTAATGAGCGTTTAGTCATATCGATTGTCTGTTGCATAATGACTTCAATCGGGGTTGGCTCTGGTCGTCCGGGGCGAAATTCTTGCGCAATAATACTGGTACCTTTAGGGATATCATTCACATTTAATACATTTTGAACCCCAAAAGCATTTTTCATTGACCCTGCAATTTGTTGAAATTTCAATACATCCATTTCAGAGAACGACAGCAATAACACGAAAAAACACATCAATAAGGTCGCGAGATCAGCAAAGGTCGCCATCCATGCCGGTGCACCTTTTTTTTGTTGTGGTGGTAAATAATCCATCATCCACCCTTATTCATCAAAATTTAAACGGCGTTTTTTCTCATGCAAATAATTTTTTAAATAACTATCAATCACACGTGGGTTTTGACCTTCTTGAATCGCTAATACCCCATCAAGAATCAATAATCGATTTAACCGCTCTTCATTTTTACGCAGCATTAATTTATCCGCGATAGGCAATGCCACCATATTCGCTAAAATAGAACCATATAATGTGGTTAACAATGCCACTGCCATCGCAGGCCCGATAGATTTAGGATCATCCATATTCGATAACATCGCCACTAAACCAATGAGTGTCCCGATCATTCCCATCGCAGGCGCAACATCCCCTAACGCAGAAAAAATACTTGCACCTTGTTCATGGCGTTCATTGGTTAAGGCAATATCTTTTCTTAAGATCATTCGCACCGTATCGGCATCATGGCCATCAACAAGTAGATCAATCCCTTTACGCAAAAACGGGTTTTCTACCTCCATTTCTTCAAGCGCTAAAAAACCACCTTTTCGTGCAGCATCAGACATTGTGACTATTTGGGCAATAAGATCATCGGGTTTATCTGTTTTAAAGATAAATGCTTTTGCAGCAATTTTTGCGGCACCAAAAAACTGACTGATATTGTATTTCATCAGTACGATAAACAAACTGCCGCCAAAAACGATCAATACCGAGGAGGTATCGGCAAACATCACCAAATCGCCACCGACTAACATTGCCATTATAATAAAAGCGAATGACCCAACCAATCCGATAAGTGTTGCCAAATCCACGCAAGAACTCCTTCGCTGCCGTTTTTAATTTTTAATTTAACGATCTGACAGCCAATTAACATAGGATAAAAATTTATAAGGATAATGTTCAGCGTTCATTAAACCGCAGCGCCATATCGCCTCATAAAATAAAAGATTGCGATCATAGGATAAAACGTCAACAGCACTATCTATCGCAAGCTAACTCTTTATCGACCATAATCACGTTTCATTTAGGGTTTTATTTCCATCATTGAGTGATATTTATTGATCCCAACGATGAAAATTACTGTCTGTGGCACAGATTACTGTGACATAATTTGACCTTAGATAGTCACTACGTTATTTTTCTTGCACTTAGATAAGAGTGAAAATGATATGGCAGCAAAAAAACCTGAAAATATGGCATTCGAAGCCGCACTTGATGAGCTAGATGCCATTGTCAATGAACTAGAATCGGGTGATATCCCACTGGAAGATGCGTTGAAGAAATTTGAGCGTGGTATTTCATTGGCTCGCAACAGTCAGTTAAAGTTAACCCAAGCAGAACAGCGCGTAGAAATTTTATTACATGCTGATGATAATGCACCATTAACCGACTTTGAGCCAAGCCATGACGAATAGTGTACCGCTATCGCAGACGCTTAAAACGCTGCAACAACGTAACAACCAATGCCTAATCGATTGGTTAAATAAACAACCTTTTTCAGACCAAACCCTACTAAAGGCCATGAAGCATGGTACTCTGTTGGGCGGAAAACGTGCTCGTCCTTATCTGACATACGTAACCGGTGAAATGCTGGGTGTCGATTATGATGATCTTGATACTGCCGCTGCGGCGGTTGAATGTATTCATGCATATTCGTTAATTCATGATGATTTGCCCGCAATGGATAACGATGCATTGCGTCGCGGTCAACCCACTTGCCATATTGCTTTTAATGAAGCGATCGCTATTTTAGCGGGTGATGCATTACAAACGTTAGCCTTTGAAATTATTGCCCAAGGCCGTTTAAGTCCAGAAGGACATCAACAACGTATTGCCATGGTTAGCGAATTAGCGCAAGCCTCTGGTGCTGCGGGTATGTGTCAAGGACAAGCACTCGATTTAGAAGCTGAAGGCCAACATGTTGGGCTTGAGCAACTAGAATTAATTCATAAACACAAAACAGGCGCCTTGATCCGTTGTGCCGTTCGATTAGGTGCACTGGCTGCTGGCGAAAAAGGACGAGAAATTCTGCCACAGCTCGACATGTATGCCGATGCTATAGGCCTCGCATTTCAAGTTCAAGATGATATTTTAGATGTAATCAGCGACACTGAAACGCTAGGTAAACCTCAAGGCTCAGATCTTGAGCTCGATAAAAGTACCTATCCTGCACTGCTTGGGTTAGAAGGCGCACAACAAAAAGCGCAACAACTTTATCAAGAGGCGTTACAAGCGTTATCAGCAATACCTTACAATACCTATCAATTGGAAGTTTTTGCCCGATATGTTATCGAGCGCAATAACTAAAATCAGTAAAAGCGCCGAACAGTTATGACTTTGGATATATCAAAATACCCGCATCTCGCATTAGCAAATACGCCAGATGAATTACGATTATTGCCCGCTGAAAGTCTGCCTCAAGTTTGTGATGAGTTACGTACTTATTTACTCAAGACGGTTAGCCAAACCAGCGGCCACTTTGCCTCCGGACTCGGTACAGTCGAGCTGACCGTTGCGCTTCACTATGTCTATAATACCCCATTTGATCATGTTATCTGGGATGTTGGCCATCAAGCTTATCCGCATAAAATTTTAACGGGTCGTCGCGATCGAATGTCGACCATTCGCCAAAAAGGAGGATTACATCCCTTCCCTTGGCGTGATGAAAGTGAATATGATGTTCTGTCTGTCGGACACTCATCAACATCAATCAGTGCTGGTTTAGGCATGGCGATTGCGGCTGAAAAAGAAGGCCTTGACCGTAAAGTTGTCAGTATTATTGGTGACGGTGCGATTACAGCAGGAATGGCATTTGAAGCCATGAACCATGCTGGTGATATACATAGCGATATGTTGGTCATTCTAAATGATAATGAAATGTCGATTTCTGAAAATGTAGGTGGTTTAAGTAATCACCTCGCACATTTATTGGCAGGCAATTTTTACGCATCCATTCGTGAAGGCGGTAAAAAAGTACTGTCTAATGCACCCCCGATTAAAGAAATCGTTAAACGCGCAGAAGAACACATTAAAGGCATGGTTGTGCCAAGCACGATGTTTGAAGAACTTGGCTTTAATTATATTGGTCCTATTGATGGCCATGATATTGATGAGTTAGTAAAAACACTCAAGAATATACGTCAGCTTAAAGGGCCGCAATTTCTGCATATCATGACTAAAAAAGGCAAAGGTTATGCGCCAGCAGAAGCCGATCCGATCAATTACCATGCGGTTCCAAAATTTGATTTAAGTGAAAAACCACTACCAAAAGCCAAAAATACTAGTCCAACTTTTTCTAAAATTTTTGGTGACTGGCTATGTGATATGGCCGCCGTTGACGACAAACTGATGGCAATAACCCCTGCCATGCGTGAAGGTTCAGGCATGGTACGCTTTTCAAAAGAATACCCGGCTCAATATTTTGATGTTGCGATTGCAGAACAACACGCAGTTACACTCGCAAGCGGTATGGCAATTGGTGGTTATCATCCAGTTGTGGCTATTTACTCAACCTTCTTACAACGTGGCTATGACCAATTAATTCATGATGTTGCCATTATGAATTTACCGGTAATGTTTGCGATTGATCGTGCAGGTTTAGTTGGCGCTGATGGTCAAACTCATCAAGGTGCATTTGATATTAGCTTTATGCGTTGTATCCCAAATATGGTGATCATGGCGCCAAGCGATGAAAATGAATGCCGTCAAATGCTCTATACCGGCCATCAACATCAAGGTCCGAGTGCAGTACGCTATCCACGCGGTTGTGGTCTAGGCACTGAAGTTGAAACTACCATGACAGCACTAGAAATTGGTAAAGGCATTGTTCGCCGTCACGGTGAGAAAGTTGCTATTTTAAACTTTGGCGCCATGCTGGGTTATAGCTTGGATGCCGCTGAAAACTTAAATGCAACCGTTGCCGATATGCGGTTTGTGAAACCGCTTGATGAGGCATTAATTCTTGAATTAGCAGCGAATCATGATGTGCTAGTTACTGTTGAAGAAAATGTGATTGCTGGCGGCGCAGGTAGCGGTGTGATTGAGTTTCTAATGCAGCAAAAATGCATGAAACCTGTATTGAACATCGGTTTACCTGATCGATTTATAGAACAAGGAACTCAAGCTGAATTACACCATATGTTAGCAATAGATGGTGCCGGCATTGAAAAACAAATTGTTGAGTATCTCGCTAAATAAGCGTTAATTTATGCTAACAGCAATCAAAAAAGCCATGAAGCATACACTTCATGGCTTTTTTGTTATTTATCAGTAACAAATAAAACTTAGAAGCCTAACCAGTAACCAACAAACCACAACGATATCATTGCCATAAATCCAGCAAGAACATCATCAATCATAATCCCAAAACCCCCTTCGACATGTTTATCTAGCCAACTGATCGGCCATGGTTTAAGCATGTCAAAAAAGCGAAATAGAATAAAACCAGCCAATATCCATTTCCAGGATACAGTGGGTGCAACTGCCATCGTTATCCAAAAACCAACGAATTCATCCCATACAATACTGCCATGATCATGCACTTTCATGTCAGTAGAGGTAATATGACAAATACGTATTCCGATAAGAGCAGCAACCAAAACGGCGACTAAATACCAACCAAAAGGCAATTGAGCAAGAATAAGGTATAACGGAATGGCGGCCAGCGTTCCCATGGTTCCTGGGATATATTTTGCTAAACCACTGCCAAATCCTGTGGCTAATAAATGCCAAGGATTATTCATTTTTAATAAATCTTTTGGATTTGTACTCACGTTAATACCCTAATTATTTGTTATACCAAAATGATCCCAACCGGATAATTTCCAATTCAATGGCTTACCTAACTGTAATAATGATAAACCACGTCCCGCAGTCACTTCACCAATACAGCTATATTTAACATTAGTATGCGCTAAAGCCATCTCTAATGCATCTCGATTAGCTTTTGAAGCCATAAAGCAAAGTTCATATTCTTCGCCACTGGTTAATGCTAACTGTTGCGCTTGTTGGCGATCACCTTCACAAAATGCAAGCAGCTCAGCAGATAAGGGTAATTTTTCAACATCAATATCGATCGCAACTTGAGAACGCTCACCAATATGTTTTACATCCGCAATCACGCCATCAGAGATATCTAATGCCGCCGATGCAATGCCACGTAAAGCCTCACCCACATTCACCCGTGGTTGTGCTTTGAAATGCCGCTCAACAAGCGCTGCCGCGAGAGATGGCTCACATTGGGACTGATTATTTAATATCAGAGCAAGTCCTGCGGCGCTATCACCCAAATTACCCGTTACGTAAATATCATCACCGACTTGTGCACCACTACGGGTTAATGCTTGGCCTTGGGGCACTAAGCCTTGCACAGTTAAGGTAATACTCAACGGGCCTTTAGTGGTATCACCACCAATCAATTGAATATTATATCGATTAGCAAGTTCAAAAAAACTATGGCAAAAAGGCGCTAACCACGCTTCATCAATAATGGGCAATGTTAACGCTAATGACACCCATGTAGGGGTTGCCCCCATTGCCGCTAAATCACTTATATTAGATGCTAATGCTTTATAAGCGACAAAAGCAGGATCGGCATCGACTAAAAAATGTGTGCCCGCAACTAATGAATCAGTGCTTATTGCAACATGATAATTTGCAGGAACATTAACTAAAGCACAATCATCTCCAATCGCTAAAACGACATCATCACGTTGCTGTTGTTGGTGTGCGAAATACTGTTTGATGATATCAAATTCACTTTTTGCCATAATTTTCTATTCCTTAAGTAAAAAAAAAGCCAGCTAATAAGCTGACTTCTTTCATCGTACTCAACGTAACAAAAATTTATTTATCTTTTTTACGTAAAGTTGGTGCCGCTTTATCTAACACACCATTGACGAATTTGTGGCTATCTTCAGCACCGAAAAGTTTTGCTAATTCGATGGCTTCGTTGATCACAACTTTAAATGGTACGTCTTCACGTTTAACCATTTCGTACATTGCAAGACGAAGTAGCGCAAGTTCCATCTGGTCTAGATCCTGAAGAGGACGAGACAAGTATGGACGCATTTTGCTATCAAGTTCTTGATGGCTTAATACGACACCTGTGAATAAATCACGGAAATAAACAACATCAGTTTCTGGCGCTGTACATGCAGGCGCCTCCGCTTGATGTTCTTCTTCTTCAAACTTATCGCCTGAAAGGAAATATTGCTCAATATCAGCAACATTACCTTTAGTAAGTTGCCAAGAATAAATTGCTTGTACAGCAAATTGACGTGCATTACGACGCGCGGCTGGTTTCACAGTAACCCCCATTAGGATTCGATTTGGGACAGGACATTTACCATTTCGAGCGCGCTTAGTGCAGCCTCTGCCCCTTTATTACCAGCCTTGGTACCGGCACGCTCAATGGCTTGTTCTATAGAATCAACAGTCAAAACACCAAAAGCAACTGGAGTATTATACTCTAGTGCTACTTGTGCTAGACCTTTATTACACTCACCGGCAACATAGTCAAAATGAGGTGTTCCACCACGAATAACTGAGCCTAATGCTACGATAGCATCATAGCGATCACTCTTCGCAACTTGCTGGGCAACAAGCGGTAGTTCATAAGCACCAGGGCAACGAACAACAGTGATATTATCTTCACTAACCTGACCTTGACGTTTCAGCGCATCTAATGCACCTGAAAGTAAACTTTCGTTAATAAAGCTATTAAAGCGTGCAATTACGATAGCAATTTTTGCGTTTGGTGCCGCGATGGCGCCTTCAATTACCTTCATGGGCCTTCCTGTGACTATGTCTTTCCAGTTTTAGAAACCGCGGGAGTCTAACACACTTTACGATATGTCTGCTACGCACAACCGTCGGTTTCAAAGGATTTGTTAATATTTATTGCTTATTTGTTGTAGAACCAACCAATAAGCAAGCATTATCAATAATAATAATGCTTTCTACAGTTATCTCGTTAACTACAATATGCGATTATTCGCAAATATATTCAACGACTTCAAGGCCAAAGCCTGATAATGAATGATAACGCTGCGTGCTTGATGATAATAGACGCATTTTACCAATACCTAAATCAGATAAAATTTGCGAACCAATACCCACTTGTCGTGACGGGTTATATGGATTCACCTTCACTTGTGGACGTCCTTCATTTTCAGCGGCAATATTTTTTACTTTATTGATAATACTGTCGGTCGATTCTTGCTTACTCAACACCACCAGCACACCATTTTCGGCACTAATGCGTTGCATCGCCGCAGGCAATGTCCACTGTGTCGCACCTGATTGAAGAATGTCTTTAAAGGTATCTTGTAAATGAACGCGCACTAACGTAGGAGCATTAACTTCAACATCGCCTTTACGTAATGCATAATGAATTTGATCATCGATTTTATCGCGGTACGTGATCATATCAAACTCACCAAACTCAGTATTAAGCTTGCATTCACCAACACGCTCAATCGTCGTTTCATGGAGATTACGATACTCAATAAGATCGGCAATTGTACCTAGTTTTAGGCCATGTTTTTCAGCAAAAATTTCTAACTGAGGACGACGCGCCATAGTACCGTCTTCATTTAAAATCTCGACAATAACACTTGATGGCTCAAGACCTGCAAGACGCGCAACATCACAACCAGCTTCAGTATGTCCTGCACGTGTCAGTACACCACCTTCTTGCGCCATTAGCGGGAAGATATGACCAGGCATAACAATATTCGCAGCGGTAGCATCAGCAGCAACAGCAGCTTGTACTGTACGAGAACGATCAGCCGCTGAAATACCGGTAGTTACACCCGTTGCAGCTTCAATAGAAATAGTAAAAGGCGTCCCAAATTGTTCAGTATTATCTTGAACCATTAACGGTAAACCTAATTTCTGACAACGTGTTTTGCTTAATGTTAAGCAAATTAAGCCACGGCCATTCGTCGCCATGAAGTTAATCGCTTCCGGCGTGATATGTTGTGATGCAATAATAAGATCGCCTTCATTTTCACGATCTTCATCATCCATCAGGATAACCATTTTTCCTTGGCGAATATCATCAATGATTTCTTTTGCACTACTTATCATAATACTACCCTTATTCTTATGTTGCTTTATTGAGCATAAAGCAATGCTTAACCGAGAAACCCAGTTCTCGCCAATAAATCCATCGTTACTTTAGATTGTTTCTCTGCGGCTTTATCGCCAAGCATTAGGCGTTCAAGGTAACGCGCGATAACATCAACCTCAAGGTTAATTTTTCGACCGACTTTAAAATCAGCCATGGTTGTTTCAGCCGCAGTATGTGGCACAATCGTTAACTTAAACTCGTCACCACGCACAGCATTAACGGTCAAGCTAATGCCATCAACAGCCACAGAGCCTTTCTCTGAAATATACTTAGCAAGCTGTGGCGGTACTTTAATCCAAAATTCAATCGCACGACCAATATGCTGACGCTCAATCACTTCAGCAACAGCATCAATATGACCAGAAACCATATGTCCACCAAAACGGGTGGTTGCCAACATCGCTTTTTCTAAATTAACCACTTGGCCTGCTTTATAATTTGCAAAAGCCGTGCGGTGTAGTGTTTCTAAAGAAAGATCTGCGACATAACCTTTACCGGTTAGTTTTACGACAGTAAGACAGACGCCATTGGTCGCAATACTATCGCCTAATTTAACATCCGATAAATCTAACGATCCTGAATCAACAGTAACAGAAACATCCACACCTTTAGGTGTCAGGGCTGATATTTTACCGACAGCTTCTATAATTCCAGTGAACATGATAAACCCTTAATTTCACTATTTTATTTATTCTTATTTACCGTTGCCATAATACGAATATCAACACCAATCACCCCTACATCAGTGATTGTTAACAGTGGTGTTTGTGCCATTGATGTCAATCCTGTGATATCAATCAAACCACGACTATCACTGCCCATTAACTTAGGGGCTTGATATAAAATCAAACTATCAACCAATTGCTGTTGCAATAATGCTCCGGCCAAACTAGCACCCGCTTCAACCCAAATATGATTAATACCGTAAGTTGCTAACCGTGACATCAACGCCATAAGATCAAGCTGATTACTGTTAATTTGTGTTGGAATTTGCCATTGTTGCACGGAATCGGGCCACGCTTCTGTACCAAGCGTAGTACGAGCAAGAATGGTCTCTCCGGGTAAGTTGAAGAGTTGATATTCAGGTGTCAATCGATTCTGGCTATCAATAATAACCCGTATAGGTTGGCGCAACGCTGACTGAGGATATTGCTGCTGGACAGATGCATCAAGCTCACTCCAACGTACATTAAGTGATGGATTGTCGGCAATAACCGTGGCACTGGTCGATAAAATAGCGCCAGCGCAGGCTCTAAATTGTTGTACATCCGATCGCGCTTTAGGGCCGGTTATCCACTTACTTGCCCCATTTGCTAATGCTGTTCGTCCATCTAAACTCGCTGCCAGTTTGAGTTCAACATAGGGCATTTGATGAGTCATTTGCTTAATAAAGCCAGGGTTAAGTGCTTGTGCTTGTAATGCTAATACGCCGACATCCACACGAATGCCCGCAGCTTGTAACAAAGCAATACCACGACCAGCAACAACAGGATTAGGATCGACCATTGCACACACAACCCGTGCAACTTTGGCATTAATTAATGCTTCAGCACAGGGCGGCGTTCTTCCATGATGAGAGCAAGGCTCCAAGGTAACATAGACGGTCGCCCCTTGAGCGCGTTGCTGTGCCTGCCGTAAAGCAAACACTTCAGCATGGGGTTGTCCTGCTTGATAATGATAGCCTTCACCAACAATATCGCCATTATTTACAATCACACACCCAACCATAGGATTAGGTGCTGTGGTATAACGACCATGCTTCGCTAGCGCTATCGCACGCGACATCATTTGTTGATCAGTCTGTGTCATTATTGTTGGTCTTAACGATTATTTATTTTAACGTTCCAGTTTAGCGATTTCCTCGCCAAACTCACGAATATCTTCAAAACTGCGATAAACAGAAGCAAAGCGGATATAAGCGACTTTATCCAATTCTTTTAAAGCTTCCATTACTAAATTACCAATCATTTCTGAAGGCACTTCACGCTCACCGGTTGCTCGAAGACAAGATTTTATACTATTAACCGCACGTTCAATGTCATCAGTACTCACTGGGCGCTTTTCTAACGCACGTTGAATACCACCGCGTAATTTTTCTTCATTAAACGGATCACGGTTACCATTGGTTTTTACTACGCGAGGCATAACAAGCTCTGCCGTTTCAAACGTAGTATAGCGTTCATTGCACGCTAAACATTGGCGACGTCGGCGCACTTGGTGGCCATCTGCAACCAATCGAGAATCGATTACTTTGGTGTCATTTGCACCGCAAAAAGGACAATGCATTTAGCCTCCTACATTCAATCGACTCAGTGTAACCCATTTCATCGCTTTAATAAGACTATCCCCCCTTTTTTTCTAAAAAACAGCCTGAAAAGTAACAATTATCATTAATAATGGTACATTTTATAGTATTCACAAAATAAAAAAGGCTCACCTATTAAACAGGTAAGCCTTATCTTGATATGCAACAACGCGTGTTTAATTAGCGCATCATTATTAAATTATGCGTAAACAGGAAGACGCTTACAAATTTCAAGTACTTTGATTTTTGTTGCTTCAATAACCGCAGCATCATTGATGTTATCTAATACATCACACATCCAACCGGCAAGTTGACGCGCATCATCCGCATCAAAACCACGACGAGTAATTGATGGCGTACCAACACGAATACCTGACGTCACAAATGGGCTACGAGGATCGTTAGGTACACTGTTTTTGTTAACGGTAATATTAGCGGCACCGAGTGCGGCATCGGCTTCTTTACCGGTGATACCTTTATCGATCAAATCCACAAGGAATAAGTGGTTTTCAGTACTACCAGATACAATCTTGTAACCGCGCTTAATAAATTCAGCCACCATCGCTTTAGCATTAACAACCACATTGGCTTGATAAACTTTAAACTCTGGCTCCATCGCTTCTTTAAATGCTACCGCTTTAGCTGCGATAACATGCATTAACGGACCGCCCTGACCACCAGGGAAAACAGCAGAGTTAAGCTTTTTATAAAGATCTTCGCCTTCATTTGATAGAATCAAACCACCACGAGGACCCGCTAAGGTTTTATGGGTTGTTGTGGTAACAACATGCGCGTGTGGTACAGGGTTTGGATAAACGCCAGCGGCAACTAAACCTGCTACGTGTGCCATATCAACAAAGAAATATGCGCCCACTTTATCAGCGATTTCACGCATTTTTACCCAATCAACCACTTGAGAATAAGCAGAGAAACCACCAATAATCATTTTTGGTTTATGTTCTAATGCCAATGCTTCCATTTCTTGGTAGTCAATTTGACCATTTTCATCAATACCATAAGGAATGATGTTATATAACTTGCCAGAGAAATTTACAGGTGAACCATGGGTTAAGTGACCACCATGTGCCAAGCTCATACCTAAAACCGTATCGCCCGTATTCAATAATGCCATGTAAACCGCATTATTTGCTTGAGAACCTGAGTGTGGCTGAACATTCGCATATTCGGCACCAAACAACTGACATGCACGATCAATTGCAAGCTGCTCAGCTTTATCAACAAATTCACAACCACCGTAGTAACGCTTACCAGGGTAGCCTTCAGCATATTTATTTGTCAGCTGAGAACCTTGGGCTTCCATTACACGAGGACTAGTGTAGTTTTCAGAAGCAATCAACTCGATGTGTTCTTCCTGACGGGCTGTTTCTTCCTGAATAGCTGCAAATAGTTCTGCATCATAATCAGCAATATTCATATCGCGCTTTAGCATCTGTATCTCCTGACTCAGCTAAGTTTTATACTATTTTTAGTAATAACCGAAAAATCACAAACCTAGACGCCACGTGGACGCAATCGTTTTCGTTTTGATTTTTATCTGCCAACTATATTACATAAATTGATCTAAATCAGAAAGTCTTAAATGTGGTTTATTTGTTATAACAATAATCTGTCACTAATATCTAATTCATTCATTAAGCTCAAATTAACCGCTATAAAAAAGGGGCTGCCCGCTAGCAACCCCTATTAATGCTTTATCATAATTAACCATTACAAATTAAATAGCATCTTCATCTTCTTCGCCAGTACGAATACGTACCACACGCTCAATATCAAACATGAAGATTTTACCATCACCAATCTTACCTGTTTGTGCTGTTTCAACGATAGTTTCAATGCATTGTTCAGCAACTTCATCAACCACTACAATTTCGATCTTTACTTTCGGTAAAAAGTCGACCATGTATTCAGCACCACGATAAAGCTCAGTATGGCCTTTTTGACGACCAAAACCTTTAACTTCTGACACTGTCATGCCAGTGATACCCACTTCCGCTAACGCTTCACGAACATCATCAAGTTTAAACGGCTTAATAATGGCTTCAATTTTTTTCATTATCATCATCCTTTGCTGAGCAGAAGATCGGCACCGAGATTACGATCACCGACTTGATTAAATTAAGGTTATTATCACAGATTAAATACAGTAATTTAATCAATTTTAATATTCTTTAATGTAATTAGTCTCCATTCGCCGCAAAAGTAGCGACACGGAATACAGTAATACTAAGCCATTGATCACTATAATAACAATATCATGATATTTCACCGGAAAAACATTCGGTATGAAAGGAATTAAACTTACTTGTAGAAATAGCGTGGCGGCGGGAATATAAAAATAAAGCGGAATAAAGCCCCATTTTTTACCTCGAAATAATCCAATACAAGCGAGTATTCCTGAAATCAATACCAATATAGTGACACTCATCGGTATCATGCTAAGTACATCAAATCTTAAAGCGTGAATTATCATCTCAAAATGCTGCATAAGACCGATAATAACTAACACCGCAAGTAATTTGGTCGCACCAATTAAACGGTAACTGCTGGGAATATCCAATCCCATTACTTCATCCTTGTAACGACACCGTGGTCATTTTCACTTATTGATTCGGTTAATTATCCCAATGTTTTTTCAAGGTTAATGTGATCAATGTCAACTTCATATTTAATTTTATAAACATCACAGTTACAACACAAAAAAGCTGCCACAATTGTTGGCAGCTTTTATGAGCTTAACTAACTGAAACCTTAGCCTAAATTAACCCGCGCATTACGGAACATACGCATCCAAGGGCTATTTTCACTCCAGTCATCAGGATGCCAAGAGTTTGCTACGGTGCGGAATACCCGTTCAGGGTGTGGCATCATAATTGTAACTCGACCATCTTGAGTGGTTAAACCTGTGATTCCGTTCGGTGAACCATTAGGATTCGCAGGATAATTTTGAGTCACATTGCCGTAGTTATCAAGGTAACGTAGCGCGATCGTACCGGATTGTTCCATCGCAGCAAGATGGTTAGCATTACGAACTTCAACCCGCCCTTCGCCATGTGAAACTGCAATTGGCATCCGTGAGCCAACCATTTCATTAAAGAATAACGAATCACTCTTTTGTACTTCAACCAAGCTAAAACGCGCTTCAAAACGCTCTGATTCATTACGCACAAAACGTGGCCATAAATCAGCACCGGGAATCAACTCATGCAAGTTTGACATCATCTGGCAACCATTACACACCCCTAGTGCCAAGGTATCTGGGCGATTAAAAAACGCAGCAAACTGATCACGCGCAATATTATTAAACAACACAGACTTCGCCCAGCCTTCTCCTGCGCCTAATACATCACCGTAAGAGAAACCACCACATGCGACTAAACCATTAAACCCTTCTAATTGTACTTTGCCGCTAAGAATATCGCTCATATGAACATCTCTCGCTTCAAAGCCAGCACGATCAAACGCCGCTGCCATTTCAACATGCGAGTTAACGCCCTGCTCACGTAAAATTGCCATCTGTGGTTTCGCACCAAAATTAATCGCTGGCGCAATAAAAGGCGCTGCTACATCATGGTTAATATCAAACGTTAACTTGGTATGTAAACCCGGATCTTGATTGTCTTTCTTGGCTTCAAATTCTTGCAATGCACCCGTTGGATTATCACGCATCGCTTGCATTTGGTAAGTTGTTTCTGCCCAAATCGCACGTAATTCAGTGCGGTTTTGCTCAAGCACTACATCGTTACCATTCCAAATACGGACGGTATCTTCATCAATCACAGTACCAATAATATGGCTACAAGCAGCTAAACCATTCGCCGCTAATACCGCTTGTACGGCTTCAACATCGTCACTACGCACTTGAATCACAGCACCGAGTTCTTCACTAAAGAGCGCCGCTAATACGTCATCACATCCATCAGTTGCGGCAGTATTAATATCAACTTCGACCCCAGTGTGACCTGCAAAGGCCATTTCAGCTAACGTGACATATAAACCACCATCACCACGGTCATGGTAAGCCAATAGCTTCTCATCACGCACCAAGGTTTGCATCGCATAGAAGAAGCCTTTCAATAATTCAGGGCTATCAACATCCGCCGCTTTATCACCCAGTTGTTTATAAACCTGAGCCAACGCAGTCGCACCAAGGCGGTTTTGACCACAACCAAGATCCACCAGCAATAAACTTGATGCACCTTTATCTGTACGTAATTGTGGGGTCACTGTTTTACGAACATCTTCAACACGACCAAACGCGGTGATCACTAATGACAATGGTGATGTCACTTGTTTCTCTTCACCATCCTGTTGCCACTTGGTCTTCATCGACATGGAATCTTTACCGACAGGGATCGTTAGCCCTAATGCGGGACATAACTCTTCACCAATGGCTTTTACTGCTTCATACAAGCCAGCATCTTCACCGGGGTGACCTGCTGGTGACATCCAATTAGCCGATAAATTAATCCGCTTCATATCACCAATATCCGTACCTGCAATATTAGTAATCGCTTCACCTACGGCTAAACGTGCAGAGGCTCCAAAGTTAAGTAATGCCACAGGGGTACGCTCACCCATCGACATCGCTTCACCGTGATAAGTATCATAACTTGCTGCGGTAACGGCACAGTTAGCCACGGGCACCTGCCAAGGACCAACCATCTGATCGCGTGCAACCAATCCGGTCACACTGCGATCACCAATGGTGATCAAAAAGGTTTTTTCAGCCACAGCCGGTAAACGCAAGATGCGCTGAGTTGCATCTTCAACGGTTATTTCACTGCGATCAAGAGGTTCACCAATCACCGTTAATGTTGTCGCATCACGGTGCATTTTTGGTGCTTTACCCAATAGAATATCCATTGGCATATCAATCGGGGTGTTATCAAAATGGCTATCTTCAAGGCTTAAATGACGCTCCGCCGTTGCTTCACCTACCACCGCATAAGGGGCACGTTCACGCTGACAAATTGCATCAAAAGTTGCCATGTTTTCAGGGGCGATTGCAAGGACATAACGCTCTTGTGATTCATTACACCAAATCTCAAGTGGACTCATTCCTAGTTCATCATTTGGCACGTCACGTAATTGGAACTTACCACCACGCTCACCGTCATTGACTAATTCAGGTAACGCATTAGAAATACCACCTGCGCCAACATCGTGAATAAATGCAATCGGGTTGTCATCACCCATCTGCCAACAACCATCGATCACTTCCTGACAACGACGTTCCATTTCTGGGTTTTCACGCTGTACTGAAGCAAAATCTAAATCTTCTGCTGATTGACCAGATGCCATTGATGACGCCGCACCACCACCAAGACCAATATTCATTGCCGGACCGCCAAGGACAATTAACTTGGCGCCAACAGGAATCTCTTTTTTCTGCACATGATCAGCACGAATATTACCCATGCCACCCGCAATCATAATTGGCTTATGGTAACCACGAACTTCTTCACCTGCATGAGAGGTCACTTTTTCTTCGTAAGTACGGAAATAACCTAGAAGATTAGGACGACCAAATTCGTTATTAAATGCCGCACCACCAAGAGGACCTTCAAGCATGATATCAAGTGCAGTCACGATACGATCTGGCTTACCAAAATCGGTTTCCCATGGCTGTTCAAAACCCGGCACGCGTAAGTTCGATACTGAAAATCCGACTAAGCCTGCTTTAGGTTTGCCACCAATACCGGTTGCGCCTTCATCACGAATTTCACCGCCAGAACCTGTTGCTGCACCAGGCCATGGTGAAATTGCCGTTGGGTGGTTATGGGTTTCAACTTTCATCAATATATGGGTATCTTCTTGATGATAGGTATATTGACGTGAGAGTGGATCAGGGAAGAAACGCCCAACGTGAGAACCTTCCATAACCGCAGCATTGTCTTTATAAGCAGACAGCACGTGTTCATGATTATGCTCGTAGGTGTTTTTGATCATTTTAAATAATGATTTTGGTTGATCGACACCATCAATCGTCCAATCAGCATTAAAAATCTTATGGCGACAATGTTCTGAGTTCGCTTGAGCAAACATCATTAATTCAATGTCATTGGGATTACGCTCAAGCTTAGTGAAATTTTCAACCAAGTAATCAATTTCATCGTCTGCTAACGCTAAGCCCAAGGTGAGATTCGCTTGCTCTAATGCTTGGCGACCACCCGTTAAAATATCAACACTTTTAACCGCTGCGGGTTGTGATTGACTAAATAACGCCGTCGCAGATTCCACATTATCCAGCACCACTTCCATCATCCGATCATGAAGTAATGCTTTTAAGTCATGCAATTGTAATGTGGTTAACGTCGAAGATGATTCAACATAATATGCCGTACCACGCTCAAGACGTTTAATGGTTGTTAAACCACAATTACGCGCAATATCGGTCGATTTTGAAGACCAAGGAGAAATAGTGCCAGCACGAGGAGTAACAAGTAACAATAAACCGTTAGGTTCATGCTCTGCAATCGTTGGGCCGTATGTGAGTAGCCGGCTTAATTTAGCTTTTTCATCAGCCATTAATGTTGCCGTCACATCAGCAAAATGCATAAACTCAGCATAAATACGAATAATAGGCAGATCTAACTCATGACAACGCTCAACTAACTTATTAACGCGAAACTCAGACAAAGCGGGTGAACCACGCAAAATTTCCATGTGCAAAGGTCTCTCGATTAGCAGGTAAAAAAAGTGATATTGAACTAAGCTTTGTTGATATAAAGACTTAACTCAATAGCACCTCGTTCATGACTACGCATTGCTTTAATTCACGTAATAATTATTTATTACCGTTTAACTATTCACGAGCGCCTAGTATAAGGGAATTTTTTTTGTGACGTAACACCTGACGCAACCGTTTGCGTCTTTTTTTTTCAATCCTCATAAAAATATCAAAAAAACACCATTCGTTGTTATTTTTGGGTCACTTTTTAACCAGAGAATAGTCAAAAGTCGCTTTATCTATTCCAATATCTAAATTATGACCACCAATTAAACAGTTCAACTTTGCGCAATTAACAGGGTTTGATATAAAGAACATTCATTATTACTGTAGGTTCGCTTAGTTGATAAATATTCAGTTGTTCACGCTATTCCGCCGTTTTATAAGCCTATTACTACTGATCATATTGATGAGTGGTTGCCAATGGCAAGAGAACACACCCACCAGCCTTGAAAAAATTCAAGATAGTGGTGTATTGCGAGTAGGAACACTAAACAATCAACTGTCCTATTATATTGGCGCTGACGGCCCAACAGGACTCGATTATGAACTGGCACAAACCTTTGCAGAAAAGCTTGGGGTTAAACTTGAAATAACAGCCATGTTTACTTTATCGGAATTATTCCCCGCATTAGAACGTGGCGATATTGATATTATTGCCGCAGGACTCACAGTAACACCGGATCGGCTGCAAGGTTTTCATCCCGCTCCTGCCTATTATTACACGAGCCAAATTGTGGTGTATAAAAAAGGGCAACGCCGACCGCGTAACCTTGCTGAATTAGCCAAAAATAATAAACGCTTAGCCGTTGTAAGTGGTTCAAGTCACGAGCAAAAATTAAAACTAATTCGTCAAAAATATCCAACCTTAGAATGGCAATCAATTCCAGAGTCAGACATTAACGATCTATTAGTAAAAGTTGCCACTGGTGAACTTGATTATACCGTTGCCGATTCTGTTGATGTGGCGTTATTACAACGTATCCACCCCGACATTGCCATCGCGCTGGAATTAACACAAGATGAACCTGTTAGCTGGTTTGTTAAACAAAACAGCAACGATAGTTTGTATGCGTTGATGATTGAATTTTTCGGGAAGATGAAAAAAAACGGCACTATGACGCTGCTTGAAGAGAAATATTTAGGTCATATCGATCAATTTGATTATGTCGATACTCGTGCTTTTTTACGCGCAGTCAACAACACCTTGCCGCAATGGGAAGCGTTATTTAAACAATATGCTAATGGCTTTGATTGGCGTTTATTAGCAGCACTGTCTTACCAAGAATCACATTGGGATCCACAAGCGACTTCACCAACAGGTGTCCGTGGCATGATGATGCTTACCTTACCAACCGCAGAATCAGTGGGTGTTACTAATCGCTTAGATCCAGAACAAAGTATTCGAGGGGGAAGTGAATATCTACGTAAAATGATCGCGCGCGTACCTGACAGTGTCGAAGAGCATGAAAAAGTATGGTTTGCTCTCGCTTCTTATAACGTCGGTTTTGGCCATTTAATGGATGCACGTCGATTAACTAAAGCGCAAGGAGGAAACCCTGATACTTGGGTTGATGTGAAACAGCGCTTACCATTACTAGGACAACGTAAATATTACATTCAATCACGCTATGGTTATGCACGTGGCAATGAAGCACTTAATTATGTAGAAGGGATCCGTCGTTATTACCAAAGTATCATTGGTTATGAAACTACTCATAGCCGTCAATTTACCAGTGATAATTTAAAAATTGTTGATGGACTACAAACAATTACCGCACCACCGACAACGCCAGCTGCCGTTGCACCATTAGACGATAAACAGTAAATAATCACTACAATGTGTATCACCGTAGTGTAATAACAGTATTCAGTGCTCTAGGTTTAGAATAATAGGCTAATTTTTTACACAATGAGAGTTTGATCAACGTTTGACTATTATCCTATAAAGAACACTATCAAAAGATGCACTGCTATGCATAATAAATGGCTTGTATTCAATAATGGTATTGTGAACGGTGATAGCGATATTTATCCGCTAGTTTATTCTTTCACCGTGATCTCGATTCAATGGATGGACCCATGAAATTCACTAAATTAAAATCAAAAACGCAATATATCGCGAAACATATGACTTCCGCAGCAACACGTAGAAAACGTCTCAGTAGTAATCTGCGTAAGAAAATCCTATGGCGTCAGCGTAGCTGTATTCTAACCACAACATCGGAACATGCTTGCCCAAGTATGTAAGTAATAAGCTCGGAATAATTTATATCATCATAAATAGCAACCGAGCTGATTAGAACGGATAATTACTCAAACATCAGGTTGTTGTCGTGCGGCTATCTTGGCCGCTTTTTTCTCTGCTCGACGACGCTTAAAAAAAGCTTGTAACTGCGCTCGACATTCCGTTGCCAATACATCACCTTGAAACAATACGTGATGATTAACGCCTTCATAACTAAGCAAGTTCATTGTACTACCCGCCGCACCCGTTTTCGCATCATGCGCACCAAACACCACTTTTCCAACGCGACTATGTACTATTGCGCCGGCACACATTGGGCAAGGTTCTAACGTTACATACAACGTCGTATCAATCAGACGATAATTCTGTAGCGTTTGTCCAGCTTGACGTAACGCCATCATTTCAGCATGTGCAGTCGCATCATGATGGCCAATAGAGCGATTCCAGCCTTCGCCAATAATCACCCCATTATGCACAATAACGGCACCAACAGGCACCTCCCCCTCAGCTTCTGCTTGAGCAGCTAATTCCATTGCACGACGCATAAAAGCATCATCTTTTGTTGCTGAGTGCTCAGCAGCTAATTCTTTATTTAACATCCGTTATAATTACTTACAAATCATAGTGGCTAATATGAGGAAGTTGCTCTGCCAGATAATCAACCAGCATTCTGACTTTAGGTGATAAATGACGGTTATGTGGGTAAAGCGCCCAAATACCTTCATCTGGCTCTTGGTAATTAGTTAAAATAGGAACAATAGCCCCTGATTCTAAATCCTTATCTATATAGTAGTCAGGTAATTGCGCTAAACCAATGCCTTTAATAACTGCATCTCGTAAACCGTAACCACTATTACAATTAAGCGTACCGCTAACACGAATACTTTTCTCTTTACCTGACTCTTGGAAGCGCCAATGATCATAATTACCAATTAAACAATTATGCTGGCGTAATTCAGATAATGAATGCGGAATACCAAATTTCTGTAAATAGGCAGGTGAAGCACAAACATACATCGTACGACTGGTTAAGCGTTTAGCCATCATTGATGAACTGGTTAAACGTCCTAAACGAATCGCCAAATCAAAACTACCTTCAACTAAATCCACTTGACGGTTAGTTAAGTCAATTGTTACTTCCACTTCTGGATATTGCAGCATGAAATCATTAACCAACGGCATAATGTATTTTTCACCGTAAGTCACAGGCGCTGTTAACTTGATCAAGCCTTGTGGTTTACCGCGTAAATTACTGATCGCACGTTCAGCATCTTCAAGGCCATCTAATACCTGTCGGCAATGCTGATAATAAACATTACCTTCTTCTGTTAGTGAAACCTTACGAGTTGTACGATAAAATAACTTCGTGTTAAGTCTATTTTCTAACGCACTCACCTGCCGACTCACTTGCGCAGTAGAAATACCCAATCGTTTTGATGCTGCTGTAAAACTTTCCGTTTCAGCTACCGCAACAAACTCAGTCACCCCTTCCCATAAAAACATTGTAAGCACCTACCCATCACATGATCGACCGTCGAAATGACGATTATACCGTTTATTATTACATGTGTGTAAAAGTAATTTGTGTTTTTAGGCGATTATCATTATTCGAGAAACAAATACAATAGCAACCATCGAAACGGGGCAATAAAATAATTACTTTTCCCTTTCTACCCAATTCTCATCTACTTTTGATAAAGTAGAGATACATAAAACTAGAGTGAAAATTATGACTGACAAATTTATCAAATCAAAAGCGGCTATCGCGTGGGGTCCTAAACAACCTCTTTCTGTTGAAGAAATTGATGTAATGTTACCTCGCGCTGGCGAAGTATTAGTTCGCATCGTTGCAACTG